>CAVPUF010000001.1:0-2287811 GCA_963708885.1 uncultured Actinomycetota bacterium | reverse complement strand
TTTGCGGCTGCGAGGCGTGCACACCCATTCTGCCCGCCGCGCTCCCGCCGGCGCCATTCTCTTGCCAAGGCAACCAGGACGCCCGGGTCGAGAGTCTCCCGGTCCGAGGACTCTACCATCTTCCTCAGTATCTGGAAGAGCCCGGTCAGTAGGCAAAGCGTGCGTTGTAACTAGCCGCCGTTTCCCGTCACGGCCCGCGCCCGACGACCGAGCCCCATGCCTGTCGTCGGGCGCCCCGGCCAGTCGCAGCTTCCAAGGCCCCTATGTCGGGGTCCTCTTGCGGTCCATCGGCGCCGCGCTCTCGGGGCTTAGGCAGTTGCAGGGCGCGGCGTCGAGTGTTCTGGAATGGACGGGCCCTGTCGCGCTGGGGGGTGGCAGCAGGGCCACCCTGCCTTGCGTGCGCTGGCCCAGTGGGCATCGCCATTGCAGGCCCTGTTCGGGTCTAGTGTCCATGGGCTCGACGCAACCTAAGCCCGGTCGCGTCACGCTCCCCCGCACGCGACTGGAGCGCCCCGCCGCTCGACGGGCCGTGCGGCGGGGCGCGACACGTTCCCAGGCGGGGCGTGCCTGGGGGCGCTAGTCCTCCCCGAACCCCGAGCCCGCCTGCGCGAACGCGTCCAGGTGAGAGTCGGGGACTGTCCGGGCGCGTCCATTCGGCTGCCCACTGGCCGCTGAGTGACCCGCCGAAACCCGGGACCGCCAGCGCAGGTTTTCAGGGCCCGGCGCGACCGCGGGTAGAGCGTCGGTGTGAGGAGTGATCTCGGGAATCCTCCTCGCTCCGCGCCCATCTCGGAGCCCCGCATAGTCACCGGCGCTGGGCGAGTGTCGCGGGCGCGGCCGTGTTCCAGGCTCTCGTGGCGCATCGCCAGGGGTTTGTGTCGACACTGCAGCGGGTACCGTCTGGTGAGCGCTCCGCCTCGGGCTGCACAGACAGGCAGCAGGCTGCGGGGCTTGGACTCGGGCCGGATCACGCCGTCGGCTGGGGGAGCTCCGGGGCGCGTCCGCTCGCTGTCGAGAGTGGCTTTGCCCCCCTGACCAAACATATGATTAGGACGACGTCGACGTGGCTGATCGTTTGGCAGCGATGCGCTGGTCTCGACCCGGCGCCTGCCGTGAGCGAGGAGATCTGTTCGACGGGTCACGGTCCCTGATGGTCGACCACAGCCCCTCCAGTATCGCCCACCCCTGAGAAAGCCTGTGAGATACGGATGCGGGCCTTCGTCTTTCGGGCGCGTGTCAGCACGTAGATCGCTCTGCTTGATGACAACACAAGCCTGCCCGGTCGGTGAGAAGACACACCGGGCTAACGGAGGTGGCTTCGTGTGATCGTGGAGCCGCCGCTGATTGCGTGAACTGCGACGACCGGACCGTGAGGTCCCGCAGTCCTGGTGCAGGGTTTCTCTCGGGGTCGGGTCCCCGAGGACCGCGAGACTCCGTGAGGTCGGTGGACTGGCGGCCGGCGAACAGGCCGTCGGCATTTTCGTCGCGAAGTCCGGCACCCTGGTTGCCAGGATGTTGAACCGTACGGAACCGAGACACCGTGGCCTCCAGCAGTCGGGTCGAGCCTGCGTTGTACTTGAACCGGTTTGCCGAGGTGAAGGTACAAGATCACGGCCGTCAGTCCCAGATGTCGTTTCGTTCGGCGACGTCTCGATGCTGAAGTCACCGGTCGAGCACTGCCTGGGTCGCCACATGTCGAGGTCGGGTCGACCTCGAACTTGGTGATATCGACCAGGCTGTGCATGTCGATCGTGATGTGCTTGGGCACGAACACGTCCGTCGGGTCACCATTGTCGTCACCGGTGGTGCTGCCCAGCCCTTGGCCTGGGTGGTGTCGATCGGCCCGTCCGGACCAGCCGCTGAGGAGGAGTCGGGACCGTTGAAGTAGACGATCTTTTCCGCGCCACCGTTGCCCGGCGGCCCAGTCGCGGGTCGGCGAGAAGTAGGTCGGACCAGGAGTGCTCGTGTAGACCGTTGACGTCGGTGTTGTAACAGTAGCCCAGAGCCGATGCGACGACCTTTGGGTAGGTCCCCGGAAGATCCCGGAGATCGTGTAACGCCGCATCGCGGGTCACCGCGGTACCGACGAGTCGCTCAGACCCACGATGCGCACGACCGCGCCGTTGATGCCGTTACCGGTGGTCGGGTAGATTCACATGCCGGAGATCGACATTCCGGGGTGCAGCCAGTTGCGAGGCAGGTGGAAGTCCGCCGCCGGCGCGATCTCTCCACCGTCCACGGCTGCGGCGAAGTAGCCCATGCCACGGTCGGCGGCGAAGATCTTCCACAGCTTGGTCGTGTGCCTGCTGCCTAGGCGAGGAAGCTCGTCCGCTTGCAGGATCGCGTTCCGCATGTCGAGGAACGACGGCTGCTTCGCCAGACAGGGACGTCGCCCGCGTGATCAGCGTGCTCGGCCACGTGTGCCCGAGTGCGGTGCGGATGTCCGCGGCGTCTGACCCCAGATCTCGCCGCTGGCGTGGACCTCGGGCCCGTCGATCACGGAGGCGAAGTCGGCGTAGGTGTAGCCACCCTTGCGGCCGTCGATCCCGAGGTGCACCCCTTCGTGGTTGCGGCGACCGGGCAGTCGATGGCCATCGTCCGGATCGAGTGGAGACCCGCGGCGACGTACTTGCCCTCGAGCAGCTCGCCGGGCTTGGACGTGTCCTTGAAGAACTCGTTGTGCACCAGGTAGTCCATCGCGTAGTAGTCGCTCCACGCTTCCCCCATGGACCCGGCCTGGATCGTGTTCAGCGCCTCGAAGCCGCTTGGGTCTGTGACCAGGCGGCTGGACAGGCCGTGGGTGTACTCGTGGTACTGCACCGAGGCGTCAGCGAACCGGTCGTCGGCACGAAGGGTCCTCGGCGTCGGTGGCACCGGCCGCGTGAACAGGTACGTCGCATCTTGGCGGCAGACCCGTCCGGAGGGGTGGTCATGTTCGCGTTGTCGATGTGGTTGCCGTCGGGCATCCCGTTGTCGGTGTTCGCGCCGTCCAGGGTGTTCAGCAGGACCGGGTCGCCACCTGCGGCGGTGAAGTTGCCCGCGGCCGGCGTGAAGCCGATCGGCTTCCTGGCGAGGTAGTCATGGAAGTTGCTGGCGAAGTAGACCCCGTTGGTGGTGACCTCCTTGCGGTTGACCTTCCAGGCCGACCAGCATGTGCGGTTCCAGGTGCAGACGAACCTCGAGCAGAACGAGGAAGCGGCGGTGCCGTACTTCTTCAACGGGAACTGGGCGTGGTGCTGCTTGCCCGGGACCGGGGTCTTCTCGGAGTTCTGCATGGCGTCGTCGTCGTTGACGTCGCTGAACGCGACCACCGAGTTGCCGTTCGAGGACGTGGCACCCCTGCGCAGCCACCCGCGCTTGAAGAAGTTGACGACCTTGGCACGGCCTCCGCGTGGTGCGCCCGGGTAGTTGTCGTAGACGAGGGCGTCACCCGCGTCGTTGCGGGTCAGCGACGCGCGGTACAGGACGTGTCCGGTGGCGGCGTCGATGACGTGCTGGTAGCCCGCACCGGATCCGGTCTGGACGTATGTCGACCAGCCGGCGCGTAGCGCCGCTGGAGGTGAGGAACCAGACCTTCTTCGCGTAGTCGTTGTTCGACCACACGGTCTGGGCGGACGGGCCGCTGCGGGAGGTGGCGACCCGGGCACTGTGGTCGACCGTGCTGCCGACGTCCCTGGCGGCGTCGGACCGCGCGGCCGACGGGGTCACCCTGGTCGCCGCGCTGGCGGCGGACGCGAGACGGGCCAGACCGGAGATCGGGCTTCCCTGCACCGACACGACCTGTCCGCGCTTGGAGACGTTGACCTTCAGGCCGTTGCCGAAGACCTGCCGGCCATCCACCTGCTGGTTCCAGAACAGGTGGTGCACGCCGATCGTGTCCACGTAGTCCTGACGGAACCGGAATGTCTTCAGATCGGCCTTCGTCAGCCCGAGCGAGGAGAGGTGGGCACGCACGAAGCCCATCGCGACACTCCGCGCCGGGGCGGAGGAGCGGCCGCTGAGATAGCCCGTGGTCCGCGAGAACTGCCGCGGGGTCCGGGTGAGCGGGTCGATCTGCACGTCGGCGTTGGTGCCGAGCTTGTGGAAGTACGACGACTGGGCCGCCGCGCGGTTCGACACGGTCGCCCGCTCGGCGCGCACCAACGGCGAGCCGCTGAGCCGGCGCGCGTCATAGAAGCCAGAAGAACGCTGACCCACACTATTGCCTTCGCGGATGCTTGTGCTGGCTGCTGCGGCGGGGTGGCCGCCACTGGCCGCCTGGCTGGGCAGGCCCAACATGGTGATCGCGAGCGCCGTGCTACCGACGGCGGCAGCGGTCAGCGCCTTGTTCTTGATCGGTTTCAACGAGATTCCCTTCGAGGTGGGAGGATGCCGGCGGAGAGGGATTGCCGACACCTAAGCACTTGTGAGACGGATGTGAAAGACCCCAAGTAGGGTCTATTTCAAACTCGTGGGTCTTACAGGAGGTGTCGCGTTCGGGACGATCTCTTGAGCCGATCCGCTCCTCGTTGCGCCGGCAGCGTGGTCGCCGGAGACACGCCGTCGCGTGTGGGTGTCGGCAGGGGACGCTGGTAAGGAGCCCGTCACCGAGTACCTGGAGTCCACGATCGTGACCCCACGAGCCTTGCAAAGGACCTGAATCGGAAGACGGCGACGCGCCTTCTTCGTCTCGCTGTCGTGGTGAGAGGGCTCGGCGTCCTCCTGCTGCTGGTGGCCTTGGGCGCGTGGGCTGGCGCCGCAGTCAGCTCCGAGTCCAGGACCTCGAGGCACGAGGACCAGCGATGACGCGCATGGAGCCACCCCTTGGCTCAACTGACCTGTACCTCAGCACCGTGTCCAGTCCCACAACGGCCGGGCGCCCTACCACCAATACTGGCAGTCAATCCCTTCACGCCGGGAAATGGAAGGGGTTGGGCGTCAGGCGCCACCCCGAGGCCAGCCGCCGACCCGCACATCAAGAACGTGATGCGGGACGGAACCTGCACCGTGAAGGGTGCCGTAGCGCGTCGCGGAGTGAGGACGTCCAGCTGCGGGGGAAGCTGTCGTACTGCTTGAACGGAGCAACCTACCTAGCTGTGCCTTGGGGTCCCTGTCGGAATATTTGGGCGCGTAGTTGCCCGGCGCTGGAGACTCCGGTCTTGTCGAAGACCGCTTTGACGTGGTCGTTGACCGTGTGCGCGGAGATGTGCAGTTCGGAGGCGATCGTCTTGCGGGCCAGTCCGGCCAGCAGCCTTTGGGTGACGTCGCGTTCGCGATTGGTAAGTCCGTAGGCCGCGATGATGATCGGGGCGAGTGCCGCCGGAGCAGTGGGCTCCAGGATGACGGCGACCGAGCCGCTGGCGTCATCGAGCGTGGCGGCGTGAACAGTCAGCCAGAGTCCGGAAGGCGCACAGACCCTTGCTCGTACAGACGCTGGATCAGAATCGACTGAAGCGTTCAACTGCTCGACCACCCCCAGGATGGCTGTCGGCAGGTTCGTACTGTGCGGGCGATCGAGGTCGGCAAGCTCGCTCAGCCACCGCGTGGCGGCGGCTGTGGAGGTGCGTACCGACCGGTCGGCATTGAGGACAGCCACCCCAGGACCGTCCCAAGCCTCGGATACGAGGGCCCGTTCCGTGACCAGAGCCCGGCGCAGTGCGCTGGCGACGAGCGGCCCGAGGACAGCAAGCAGCCTGGCGTCTCGCGGGTCGAAGCCAGCGATGGCTGCTGCCCGGTGCAGGCACAACAGCCCCCAGCAGGTGCCGTCGAGCATGAGCGCAACCCGCAGTTCGTCGCCCATCCCGTGGGGAGCCATGGCCAGGCGGTAGCGCCGTGATGCCATCCGGTCACCACGAGTGGCTCGGTCGAGCCAGCCGACCGGGTCCGGTGCGTGGGCAAGGTAGCGGAGCTGGTTGATGTCGTCGACGCCGAACTCGGTATGAAGGAACGCAGCGCCGGCCTCGTCGGGCATCTGGCAGCGGAACGCCCGGGTGTACAGCAACGTGGCCGGATCGACCGTAGCGAGGAAGGCGCCGTCGAACGGGATGGCGGTCGCTAGGCGGGCGAACAAGCCGTCGCTGAACTCTGCGACGTCGTTGGCAGTCGAACACCAGCGTTCGATACTCGTGGTCGCGCTCCGCAGGTCCGACACACACCGATGATGTCACCACGGTCCGCGGCCGGGTCGTGTTGAGCAACCCCCACATCCAGGGATGGTGGAAGAACGCGGCGTGGATGGAGGGTCAGGGCATGACAACGGAGCGAATCACCAACAACAAGAGGCTCGTTGAATCGTTCATCGACCAACTGTTCACCCAGGGAAACCTGGACGCCGTCGACCTCTACCTGCACCCGAACCTGATCAATCACGACGCCCCGTTTCCCGGTGCTCCCGATGGGCCTGAAGGCATCAGGCAAGCGGCGGGGATGTTCCGTCAGGCGATGCCCGACTGGCACAGCGACGTGGAGGAGCTCATCGGCGAAGGGGATCTCGTGGTCGAGCGGTTCACCGCGAGCGGGACGCATCGCGGCGAGCTCATGGGCGTAGAGCCCACCGGCAAAGTGATCGTCCTGCGCGGCATCCAGATCTTCCGTATCGAAGACGACAAGATCGTCGAGCGCTGGGGCCGTCTCGACGAGGTAGGCCTGTTGCGACAACTCGGACTCATCCCGGACTGAACCAGCCAGGCTTCGGAGCTGGACCGAGATGTTGGTGTGGTTCGGACTCCGGTGATCGGCCACGAGTCACCTGGATCCAGGGCCCACAACCCTCGCTTGTGACGCCGCCTATCAACTCGTCACCCGCGCGTGTTGGCTTCGCGAGACATCTGACCTGCGTCACACCGCCGCGTCAGTGCCCGCGTCATGCCGCTGGCTGTCGGCGCGTCCGTAACTCCCATGCCGGTAAGAAGGCCCTTCTGCGATGGCGGCTTCGACAGACCTCAATCGAGAGCCGCGCACGCCCGGCGTTCGTCTGCTTCGCCTTCAAGGCTGTCCAGTTGCGGCCCAGCCCCACGCGCGGCGTGCTTCCTCGCGTTGAAAAGCCGTACCCACAGCCCAGCGGCCCAAGCGTCTTGGACCTCGGACTGAGTCCAGACTCGCCCCGTAGCTACTTGGTAGGACGCGATGAAGTCCTCTGTTTGCGCGACGGAAGCCGCCCCCGTTGCGGGCCACACGGCGGCAGCAAGCCCGACGATGCATGCTTCCGGCTGAGCGATCACGCTGTCCCAGTCGTGAACGGCAAGCGGGACCCCAGACACCCATGCAATGTTCTGAGATTCCCAATCGCCGTGACCGACGCGCACAGAGGCACTGCCAACGGTGAGCCGTTCCCGTACCTGCCGAGCCGTCTCATCGATCCAGGCGGGTCCACTCAGTGCGTTGAGGTCGCGGCCCTCATCGTCTGCGTCCGGCCACAGCAGGGACCCGGGGTGGTCCCACCCCGTCCAGGGCGGCGATGGCGCGAGTGTCGGTGTGCTTGATGGGTCGGGCGCGGAGTCGATCAGGCGGGCGAGGAGAGCCGCAAAGGGTGCTGCACCGGCCTTGGGTGACAACTGGCCGCCGCCTGGAATCGCCGTTTCGGCCGTCACCGCCAATACTCCGAGCCTTGTCACGCCAGTCACGGGCGCAGGGCACGGGAAGCCCCTGCGAGCAAGGTGATCCTGGACCGCCAGACAACCGGTGAGGCGCGGGTGGTACGGGCGCACCTTGATCACAACCTGCCGCCCACTGGTGAGTAGCACCCCGACGACTTCGGAGAGGTGCCCCGAGCGGAACAGCACTGACCCCAGTCCGTCCTTCAAGTGCTCGTGACACCACTCACCGAGCGCCGCGTCGTCGACCACATTGGCAGTATCCCGCCCCGCGAGCAGAGCGCTCTCATGCCGCGATGAGCTGCGTCATATCGTCTAACAGCCGCGATCGGGCACTCCGCCGCCCTGTGGCATCCGCTCCGAGCCCGGGCGAGCCGACCGCCCTCATGCGCACCTGCGAAGTGGGTCGAAATCCTCCCACGGGCGTCGGGCACCTTGTGTCTCCTTTCGGCCCTTGCGGCCCAAGCGCGGCCCAGAGCCTGGGCATTTGAGTGTTGATGCAGGTCAAACAGTGGGCGAGTCAGAACTACCCGCGAGGTTCCCCTCAGGTGGACGGATGCTGTTCTCGGGGTGATCGGGTCCGGCCGGGCGGATGGCGAGGACCGACCTGCCGCGCAAATGGCTCCCCCGCAGGGAGTCCAGTGCCTCGAGTGCGTGTGCGAGAGGACAGGCACGTTCCAGGGGGACGAGAAGTTCGCCCTTTGCGGTCAGGCTGCCGAGCTCCTCGAGCAGCCCTCGGTCCGGACTGCTGGTGATGTTGGTTCCAGTCAGACCGCGCGGAGCGAGGTCCTCTTCCGCCGCCGAGTGCGACTCAAGGGAATCGCCCCGTTCCATGTGTCAGCGACGGAGTGCACAACCCCGCGTCTGCGGGCAGCACGACATGCGTTGGCGATCGTCTACGGTCGTCGACGAGATCGGCAGGTGCAGCGAATCAGACAGACGTTGCGCCGATCGCTGCCGCGAAAGCGCGCTTAGACTGGAGTGGCGCGCCCGCACGATCCCCTGCCTGCATCCCTTGGAGTACCGCCATGATCGGCAGTCGCCTTGCGTCCGGTGGGTCACTCCGCCCGACATCAAGGCCCACGTTCTGATGCCTCGTCCGCCGATGCCGCCGGGTGCGTGGGGCAAGATCAAGGTGAGCAAGACCGGTTCGGGCACCCACGAGGCCTCCGCGCGATTCGTTCACTTCAGCGGACGAGTCACACGAATCCGCGCCCGTGGGCAGAGCACGCAGGCTGCCCGCGTCGCGCTCGTCCGAAAGCTCCAGGAGCTCAACGGAACCGCGGCCAACGAAGGCGATCTCACACCGTTGACCACGGTGGCTGAACTCGCTGCCTTCTGGCTGCAGGAGAAGCGGGTGCAGCAGATCAGTTCGAACTCCATCAAGGCATACAGCAGCACGGTCAGAAACCAGATCATGCCGGTGATCGGCGAGCGGCGCCTGCGTGACTGCCGCACGAGCAGCCTGGATCGCATCATCAAGGATCGGGCGGCACTCGGGTATGACCCCACCATGCTCCGTAAGGTCCTCCATGGAATGTTCGCCGTCGCCGTCCGGCACGATGTCATGGCCTCCAATCCGGTCAGAGAAGTCGCCCGCATCTCGCGGCCTCGTAGGGAGATCGAGTACCTCGACCTAGCCCAGATCCAGGAAGTCCGCGGCCTCATCGACGCCTCTATCCGGAAGGCGCGTCCGGGCCCGAGACCCACGACCGACCTCAGGGACGCCGTCGACCTCATCCTCGGGACCGGCTGTCGCATCGGTGAGACCGGCGCGCTCGCCTATTCGGAGATCGACCTGGGTGCGGCGAGCCCGACGCTGACCGTTTCCGGGACGATCATCACCGAGACGGGGGTCGGCACTTTCCGACAGCAGTGGACGAAGTCCACCGCCGGCTATCGCACCTTGTACCTGCCGCCGTTCGCGGTCGAGATCCTGCTTCGACGTCAGGTCGGGAACCACGCCAACCCTCATGGCGCGGTGTTTCCGACCCGTCGAGGGAGCTGGCGACAGGTCTCCAACTGGGAGCGGATGTGGAACCAGGTGGTCGACGGCACCGCCTACTCCTGGGTCACCTTCCACACATTTCGCAGGTCCGTCGCCACCCTCATCGACCGAGAGGTGGGCATCGAAGCCGCGCAGGCGCAGCTCGGTCACGATGACAGCGCCATCACCCGGGACTTCTACGTTCACAAGGCTTCGGTGGCGCCAGACCTGAGCCGGCAACTCGAGAAGTTCCGACGCACACCCTGACGGCCGCTCGTTCCGGCCGCGCGTCTCGACGGAAGTCGCTTCGGTCGACCCCGCCAGCGAACCACCCGTGCCCGCACGACATCCACCGTTTCTGGACAGTTTGTGGACACTTCCGGCTCAATATTCGGAATTTGGACGGAGCCCAGCGACGTCTGCCCAGTTCAGAGCCTTGCACTTGCTCCCCCGGTTGGACTCGAACCAACAACCCTTCGGTTAACAGCCGAATGCTCTGCCAGTTGAGCTACAGGGGATCGTTCGGAGCCCGCACAGATTAGCAAGCGGCCCACGGCGCCGCGAATCGGCACCCGCCCCGGGGGACGGCCGTTCTTCAGTCGAGCCCGACGTCGGACTTGGCGGACTCGAGAGCGGTCGCAGCGGCCGCCTGGACGACCGGATCGGTGGGGTCGATGCCGGCGTCGTACTCGTAGATCCACTCCACGGGCCTCCGACCGGAAGGGGCCCGGCGGGCCACCACCCGTACGCCGCGGCGGCCGGTGATCGCGACGTGCCGGACCAGCAGCACGCTGGCCGTGACCCGTTCGCGCAGCAGCTGGAGCAGGCGGTCGGCGCCGGCTCCGGACTCGTCGAGGGTCAGCGTGTGCTCGACGCGTGGCTGTCCCCAGCGCCCGACCTCGCTGACCCGCAGACGCGAGAGGTCGCGCTCCCAGTCGGCGGCCTCGACCTGTTCCCAGGGCAGCCGTCCGGCGGGGAGGTAGAGCGCGTCGCGGGTGCCGACGACCCACGCGCCGCCGACGAGGGGCGCCCACGCGAGGATCCGCTCCCCGGCGGCCACCTCGACCGGCGGCCGCTCCCGGCGGATCGCCCTCACGTGGCTCCCACGGCCAGGTCGCGCAGCTGGCGCCGGTGCTGCTCCAGGGCGACCAGCTCCCCGAACATCTTGTTGTACTCGACCGCCTGGTCGACCGGGTTGGTGCGCTGCAGGCGGGACTTCAGCGCGGTGATCCGTCGCTGGGCGGTCAGCTCCTGCAACCGGTAGACGTTGGCCGCGACGAACGCGTCGTCGGCTCCCTTGCGGCTGAGCAGCGGCTCGACCGCCAGCGCCGACAGCGCGGCCGCGACCCCGGGATCGGTGGCGCGGTCGCGCAACCGAGCGGCCCAGCCGGCATCCGCGGCACCGAGGCCGCCGGCCAGCTCCACCAGCTCCCAGACCGCCCGGTACGTCGGGTGGGTGAAGTCGTTGGCACCGATGTCGCGCGCCGTACGACCGACGGCCTCGGGCTCCTGGACCACCAGCTTGAGCGTCTCACGCTCGAGCGCGAACCGCGGGTCGCGGAGGTCGGGGAGGTCCTGCTGCGGAGCCGGCGGAGTGCCGGGCGCGTCGGCCGGGGCGGGGCGGCCGCGCGGCTCGGCCGGCTTGCGCTGGGCCGCGCGCCGGACCTCGGAGCGGGCCTGCTCGACGTCCACCCCGACCATGCCCGCGATCTCGCGGGCGAACGCCTCGACCTTGGACCGGTCGCGGATGGACGAGACGAGGCGGGCGGCCTCGCGGACGGCGTCGACGCGGCCATCGGCTCGCTCGAGGTCGTACTTGCCGACGACGTTCTCGAGCACGAACTGGTAGAGCGGGCGCCGGCGGGCGACCAGCTCGCGGACGGCGGCATCCCCCTGCTGGATGCGGAGGTCGCACGGGTCGAGGCCCGACGGCTCCACCGCGACATAGGTCTGCGAGACGAAGTTCTGGTCGCCCCCGAAGGCTCGCAGGGCGGCCTTCTGGCCGGCGGCGTCGCCGTCGAAGGTGAAGATCACCTCCCCGCGGAACTCTTCGTGGTCGTTGAGGAAGCGGCGCAGCACCCGCGCGTGGTCGTCTCCGAACGCCGTCCCGCACGTGGCGACCGCGGTGGGCACGCCCGACAGGTGGCAGGCCATCACGTCGGTGTAGCCCTCGACCACCACGGCCTGCATCGACCGGGCGATGTCACGCCGGGCCAGGTCGAGGCCGTAGAGCACCTGGCTCTTCTTGTAGATCGCGGTCTCGGGAGTGTTGAGGTACTTCGCCTCGATGCGGTCGTCGTCGAAGATCCGCCGCGCCCCGAAGCCGATGGTCTCCCCGCTGGACTCCCGGATCGGCCAGAGCAGGCGACCCCGGAAACGGTCGTACGCCGACCGGCCGACGGCGACCAGCCCCGCCGCGACGGTCTCCTCGTCGGTGAACCCCTTCTGGCGCAGATGCTTCAGGAGCGACTCGCCGTCGCGCGGCGCGAAGCCGATGCCGAACTGCTCCGCCGACCCCTGGTCGAAGCCGCGATCGCCGAGGAACTGGCGGGCCACGACCGCGTCCGGGGACGCCAGCGCGTCGGCGTAGAAGGCCTGCGCGACGCGGTGGGCCTCGATCAGGCGCGCCCGCTGCGGCCCCCGCGGCCGGTCCTGCCGGGTGTCGCCCTCCTCACGCCTCAGCGTCACGCCGTACTTGTCCGCGAGGCGCTCGACGACCTCGCTGAAGCCGAGCCCGTCGATCTTCATGAGGAAGGCGATCACGTCGCCGCCTTCCTGGCAGCCGAAGCAGTGCCAGAACTGGCGCTGCGGGTTGACGTTGAACGACGGGGACTTCTCGTCGTGGAACGGGCACAGGCCCTTGAGTGAGCCGCCGCCGGCCGGGCGGAGCGTGACGTAGTCGGCGACGACCTCGTCGATCTTGGCCTTCTCACGCACCTCCGCGATGTCTTCCTCGCGAATCCGACCGGCCACGCCGGGAGTCTACGGCGGGACACGGACGCCCTTCGGGCGGATACCACCGAGGATCCTGGGTACGGGCCGAACATGAGTACGTCGACCCCCGGTCAGACCGACCCACGGACCGCCACGGCCGCCGACCCGACCCTGGGTGCGCTCGTGCACGACCTCAGCCAACAGGTCCCCGACCTGATCCGCTCCGAGCTCCGGCTCGCCCAGGCGGAGATGACCGAGAAGGGCAAACGGGCCGGGCTCGGCATCGGCATGTTCAGCGCCGCCGGGCTGCTGGCCTTCTTCGGCGTCGGGTGCGTGATCACCACGCTGATCCTGGCCCTGGCCCACGCGCTGCCCGACTGGCTGTCGGCGTTGATCGTCGCGCTGGTGCTGTTCGCCGGCGCCGGCATCGTCGCCCTGCTCGGCAAGCGCGAGGTCGAGCAGGCCGTCCCGCCGGCACCGGAGCAGGCCATCGAAGGCGTCAAGGAAGACATCGCCGTCGTGAAGGGACAGCGCGGATGAGTGACCGAACCGCCCGGATCGAGGCCGACATCGAGCGTCAGCGTGAGGACCTCGCCCAGACCGTCGACCAGCTGAGCCAGAAGCTCGACGTGAAGGCGCAGGCCAAGGCCAAGGCCGCCGACGTGAAGGACCGAGCCACCACCGACAGCGGCAAGCCGCGACCCGAGCTGGTCGGCGCGGCCGTCTCGCTGGTCGCGGTCGTGGCCCTGATCGTGTGGTGGCGGCGCCGATGACCGACACCCGCCATCCGGAGGTCGCGCCGCGGCGCGAGGACGCACCCGAGCCCGATGACGCCCGCAAGCCCGACTCGCCGAAGGACCTGACGCGCCGATCGTGGTTCTACGTCGCGCGGAAGACGTGGCGTGAGTTCGGCGACGACCAGTGCACCGACCTGGCCGCTGCGCTGACCTACTACTCGGTGCTCGCCCTCTTCCCGGCCGCGATCGCCCTGATCTCCCTCCTCGGCGTCGTCGGGCAGGCGCAGAACAGTGTCGACACCGTCATGAAGGTGCTGCACCCCCTCGTCTCGGCGAGCACCCTGAACAGCATCCAGCCGTCCCTGGAGCAGATCGCCCACTCGCCGGGAGCCGGCGTCGGGCTCGTCATCGGCATCCTCGGTGCGCTCTGGTCGGCCTCCGGCTACGTCAGTGCCTTCGGCCGGGCCATGAACCGGATCTACGAGATCGACGAGGGACGACCCTTCTGGAAGCTGCGGCCGGTGATGCTGATCGTGACCCTGGTCGCGATCCTCCTGGTCGCCCTGGTGCTGGTCATGCTCATCGTCTCGGGACCCCTGGCCAGCTCGATCGGCAACGTGATCGGGCTCGGTTCGCAGGCGGTGACCGCGTGGAACATCGCCAAGTGGCCGGTGATCCTCCTGATCGTCGGGCTCGTGGTCGCGATGCTCTACTACGCGACCCCCAACGTGAAGCAGCCGAAGTTCCGCTGGGTGTCCGTGGGCGCTGCGGTCGCGATCGTCGTCTGGGTGCTCGCCTCCGCCGGGTTCGCCTTGTACGTCGCCGGCTTCGGCAGCTACAACAGGACGTACGGCGCCCTGGCCGGCGTCGTGGTCGGGCTGCTGTGGCTCTGGATCACCAACCTGGCCCTGCTCTTCGGTGCCGAGCTCGACTCGGAGCTGGAGCGTGGGCGTCAGCTCCAGGCCGGGATGGCCGCGGAGTCGGAGCTGCAGCTGCCGCCCCGTGACACGCGGGGCATCCGCAAGGCCCGCAAGAAGGAGCTGAAGGACATCGAGCGCGGCCGCAGGATCAGGGAGCAGGCAGAGGTCGCGCCCGCCGCCCCGAACGAGACGTCCGGGCGGCATCGCACGGGAACCACCGACACCAACGAGGAGAAGACATCGTGAAGAAATTGATGCTGCTGGCAGCCGCAGGCGCGGGCTACGTGCTCGGCGCCCGGGCCGGGCGCGAGCGCTACGACCAGATCGTCGGCGCCTTCGACAAGGTCAAGAGCGACCCACGCGTGCAGGAGAAGGCGCACCAGGTGGCCGACACCGCACGGCAGCAGGCGCCGGTGGTGGCCGACAAGGTCACCAGCGCCGCCAGCTCGGCCGCGTCCAAGGTCAAGGGCTCGGACGACTCACCGCAGCCGGCCCACATGGCGGGCCCCCAGGGCGACCTGCCCTGAGGGAGGGTGGTCTCGACTCCGCTCGACCACCGAACGGGAGGTGGTCTCGACTCCGCTCGACCACCGAACGGGAGGGTGGTCTCGACTCCGCTCGACCACCGAACGGGAGGGTGGTCTCGACTCCGCTCGACCACCGAACGGGAGGGTGGTCTCGACTCCGCTCGACCACCGAACGGGGCTCGACCACCGAACGGGGCTCGACCACCGAACGGGGCTCGACCACCGAACGCGGCTCGACCACCGAACGGGGTCGGCCACCGACGGCGTCAGACCAGCCGCCGGTGCCAGGCGGCCGCGCTCGCGTCCGTCAGCGAGGCCACCTGGTCGATGACGACCCGGCGGCGCGCGGCGTCGTCGGTCGCCTCCGCCCAGTCGTCCGCGAACGGCCCCTCGAGGACCTCCGGCGCCGCCTTCGAGACGGCCTCCACGAGCTCGGCCAGCAGCTCGCGCTGGTGGGCCATGGCCCTCACCCGGTCGTCGGCTTGCATCACGTAGTGCGCGGCGACCCCCTTGAGGAGTGCCATCTCCACCAGTGACTCGTGCGGAACGACCAGGTCGGCGCGATAGCGCAGCAGGGGGCCGTCGTACGCCGCGAAGGTCGCCTCCCGCGCGTCGGCACAGAACCGCCCGATCAGGTCGCTGGTGAGGTTCTTGAGCGCCGCGAGGCTGCGCCTGCTGCCGTCGTAGGCCGCGGTCGGCCAGGAGGGGACGGTGCGGAGCCGGGCCAGGCCCTCGTCGAGGGTGGCGGCGTCGACGTCGGGGAGGTACCACCCGCGGACCGCGTCCTGCACCGCGCCCACGTCGAGGCTCGTGAGGTCGATCCGACCGGCGACGACGCCGTCCTCGACGTCGTGGACGGAGTAGGCGATGTCGTCCGCGAGGTCCATCACCTGAGCCTCCACGCACTGGCGGCGGCCCTCGGCGTCGCGGCGCATCCAGTCGAACACGGGGAGTTCGTCGAGGTAGACGCCGAACTTGCGCACGACCCGGGGGGAACCGTCGGCGTGCACGCCGGTCGGTACCTCGGCCTGGACCAGGGTCCAGGGGTACTTGGTGCAGGCGTCGAGGGTCGCCCTGGTCAGGTTGAGCCCGACGGACCGGCCGTCGGGGGCGAAGGTCTTGGCCTCCAGTCGCGTGAGCAGGCGCAGGGTCTGGGCGTTGCCCTCGAACCCGCCGCAGTCGCCGGCGGCCTCGGCGAGGACCCGCTCGCCGTTGTGACCGAAGGGCGGGTGCCCGAGGTCGTGGGCCAGCGCCGCGGTCTCCACGAGGTCGGGTTCGCAGCCGAGAGCCCGCGCGAGGTCGCGCGCGATCTGGGCGACCTCCAGGCTGTGCGTCAGCCGGTTGCGGACGAAATCGTCGGTCAGCGGGCCGACCACCTGGGTCTTCGCGGCCAGTCGTCGGCTCGCGGCGGCGTGCACCACGCGGGCGCGGTCACGCTCGAACGGCGTGCGCTCGGGGGCGGGAACGCGTTTGGGCGGCTCCGGGACCCAGCGCTCGCGCGCGGCGTCGTCGTACTCAGGCATCAGGGCGAGACTAGGGCGTGTCTCCCGTCCTCGCTCCTCGTGTGGGGTCGTCAGTTGACCGAGACGTGCACGTGGTTCAGGTGGTTGGCCGTCGGTGAGCCGCGGTCGGGCATGAAGCGCCAGCCCTCCGAGGCGCGCACGGGGGTCCAGATGTGCTGCTGCCAGATGACGTCGTAGAGGTCGAGCTCGGCCGCGTGCTGCTGGAGGAACGCGGCGATCGCGTTCCCGAGGGCCAGGTCCGTGGTCATGATGTCGAGGGCCTTGCCGGAGGCGTGCTCGCCGCGAGGGGCCCAGCCGCCGTACGTCGTGATCTGCGGGAACGCATGGCAGACCGAGCGGTAGACGTGGATCGCGCCCGGCGTGAGGCGGTACTCCACCGAGGAGTCGGGACACGGCGCCATCGAGAGCCCCGCGGCGGCGCCGACGGGGGATGCGGTCGCGGGCTTGCCGGGGGCCAGGTAGCCGGCCGTGACCCAGACGGGATGGCCCTTGACGACCAGCTCCACCCGCCCGCCGGCCGAGCGACCGGTGACCAGCACGTGCTTGGCGGGGTCGATCACGCCGACCTGGCGCGCGGAGCCGCTGGAGCTGGACCACAGGTTGAGGGCGGTGGTCGTCCACCGGTGCAGGTGGGCCGCGTCGACCGCGCGTGCGGTCGCCTCCTGCGCGGAGACACCCTGCTGGAAGCGACGCTCACCCATCCGGTCGGCCGAGCGTGAGACCGGCGCTACGCGCCTGACCGACGGCGCGATCCCGGCAGCCAGGTCGAGGGCGGGAGCCTGACGCGCCTGGACCATCGACCGGGCGGCAGGGTCGGCAGCAAGGACGCCGAGGGCGACGGCGGGGACGGTCGCGACCACGGCCACACCGACGGCGACGCGGACGGCGCGCGACCCGGTGAGGGGGACGAAGAGGCGGGCTCGGGGTTCCCGCTTGTGGCGATGGTGAGCCACAGCGCTGATTCCTTAGCTGTTGCGGACGGGGGTCCGGTCCTGGGTGACACCCCGCGGTCACGCCTCGGACACGACTCAGCAGTCAAGCACAGGTGAGGGGGTCACCCCAATCCCCACCCCGGCGTGCCGGGTGGGCCGGATCACCCGCCGGTGGTCTCGGTGGCGTCCTCGGTGAGGCGCAGCCGGGCCCCGTCGGTGTCGTCCAGCCAGCCCTCGGGGAGCACGACGCGTTCGCGCGGCGACCCCTGGCGGCCCCGTGGCGAGCCGAGCTCGGCCACCGGGAACGGCTCGTCGGGGTCCAGCTCGGCCAGGAGCCGGTCGAGAGCGGCGAGCGAGTCGACGAGAGCCAGCGAGTGCCGCAGGACCCCTCCCGCGCGGAAGCCCTTGAGGTACCACGAGACGTGCTTGCGGAACTCCTTGCAGCCCCGCTCCTCCCCCATGTGCTCGACCAGCAGCTCCGCGTGCCGGCGCATCATCGCCGCGACCTCGCCGAGCGCGGGGAGGGTACGGACGTCCTCCCCCGAGAACGCCGCGGCCAGGTCGCGGAAGAGCCAGGGCCGGCCGAGGCAGCCACGGCCGACGACGACGCCGGCGGCCCCGGTCTGCTCGACCATCCTGAGTGCGTCGGCCGCCTCCCAGATGTCGCCGTTGCCGAGCACCGGGATGTCGACGTGGTCGACGAGGCGGGCGATGGCCTCCCAGTCGGCGCGGCCGCTGTAGGACTGAGCGACGGTCCGGCCGTGCAGCGACACCGCGGCGCAGCCCGACTCCTGGGCGATGCGACCGGCGTCGAGGTAGGTGAGGTGGTCGTCGTCGAGGCCCTTGCGCGTCTTGATCGTGACCGGCACGTCGTACGGCGTGGCCGCGGCCACCGCCGCGGACAGGATCTCGGCCAGCAGCCCCCGCTTCCACGGCAACGCCCCGCCACCGCCCTTGCGGGTCACCTTGGGCACCGGGCAGCCGAAGTTGAGGTCGACGTGGTGGACGCCGTACTCCGCACACAGGATCTCGGTGGCCTTGCCGACGTACGACGGGTCGGTGCCGTAGAGCTGCACCGAACGGGTGGTCTCGAGGTCGTCGAAGACCAACATCTTCAGGGTCGTCGAGTCGCGCTCCACGAGGCCGCGCGACGTGATCATCTCGCACACGTAGAGGCCGGCCCCCTGTTCGGCGCAGAGCCGGCGGTAGGCCGCGTTGGTGATGCCGGCCATCGGCGCCAGCACGACCGGCGTGGGCACGGTCAGCGAGCCGAGGGTCAGAGGCATGCCTCGATTGTCCGACCTGCTGCCGCCGGCCACCAAACCCCCGAGCCGGGCACGGAGCGAGGTCCTAGTGCTTGGTGTGGTGGGGCTTCGGCGGGACGGCGTGACCGCGCCAGGTGATGGCGTTGAAGTCCTGGGTCGGGCGGAAGCTCACGGCCGCCATCGTCCCGTGCTGGGGGGCGAAGTAGACCAGGCAGACCGAGGCCTTCTTGCCGTGGACGAACCGCGAGGGCAGCGGGCGGCTCGGGCAGGAAGGGAACCTGGCCCGGAAGGTCGACGCCTGGAGCAGGGTGTTGCGGTGGTCGAGCAGGTAGAGCGGGACGGCCACCCGCGACAGGTTGCTCGTGCCCACGTTGCGCACCGTCGCGTGGACGAAGTACGGCGTCGACCTGAGCGTGGCCGGGTCGAGTCGCCAGTCGCGGAACGTGCCGATCGGCTCCTTCTGGGCCCCGGTGACGGTCATCTTGACCACGCCGACCGTGTTCTGGTTCGGCTGCCAGGAGACGTTCGCGGCCTGGCCGACCCTCAGGCGGGAGCCCTGGGCGGTCAGCTTGACCCCCTGCACCACGCCGGGCGTGGTGGTCGAGGACGTCGCCTGGGTGGGAGCCGAGCTGCCGGTGGCGGTGCTGGACGAGGGGCCGGTGGCACCCGCGCTCGACGAGCCGCCTCCGCATCCGGACAGGAGCAGCACCAAGGCGGCGAGGAGGCCCGCGCAGGGCACCAGGGGCAGTCGGCCGTTCACGCGGTCATTGTGCATGACGGGCGGTCACGATCCGGGGCGACGCGACACGTGCTCAACAGCCGAGCAGGCGCTGGCCGAAGTAGGCGCTCACCTGGTCGAGCGAGATCCGCTCCTGGGCCATCGTGTCCCGCTCGCGGACCGTCACGGCGTGGTCCTCCAGGGTGTCGAAGTCGACGGTGACGCAGTACGGCGTACCGATCTCGTCCTGGCGGCGGTAGCGGCGGCCGATCGCTCCGGAGTCGTCGAACTCGACGTTCCAGCCGTGTCCACGCAGCTCGGCGGCGAGATCGCGGGCCTTGGGCGAGAGATCGGTGTTGCGGCTCAGCGGCAGCACCGCGACCTTGACCGGGGCGAGCCGCGGGTCCAGCCGGAGGACCACGCGCTTGTCGACCCCGCCCTTGGTGTTGGGGGCCTCGTCCTCGGTGTAGCCGTCGAGCAGGAACGCCATCATGGCGCGGTTGGGACCGAGTGCGGGCTCGATCACGTAGGGCACGTAGCGCTCGCCGCTCGCCTGGTCGAAGTAGGACAGGTCCTGGCCGGAGAACGTCGAGTGCTGGGTGAGGTCGTAGTCGGTGCGGTTGGCGATGCCCTCGAGCTCCTCGAACTCGCGGCCGGAGAAGCCGAAGCGGTACTCGATGTCGACGGTCCGCTTGGCGTAGTGGCTGAGCTTCTCCTTGGGGTGCTCGAAGTGCCGCAGGTTGTCGGGGCTGATGCCGAGGTCGGTGAACCAGCGGGTGCGCTCGTCGATCCAGTACTGGTGCCAGGTCTCGTCGTCGCCCGGCTTGACGAAGAACTCCATCTCCATCTGCTCGAACTCCCGGGTGCGGAAGATGAAGTTGCCAGGCGTGATCTCGTTGCGGAAGCTCTTGCCCATCTGGGCGATCCCGAACGGCGGCTTCATCCGGCTCGACGTCACGACGTTCGCGAAGTTGAGGAAGATGCCCTGTGCGGTCTCCGGCCGGAGGTAGTGCAGCCCGGAGTCGTCCTCGATCACGCCGAGGTACGTCTTGAGCATCATGTTGAACTGGCGTGGCTCGGTCCACGCGCTCCGGGTGCCGCAGTTGGGGCACGGCACCGACTCGTTGATGTCGACCGTGTCAGGGTCGTCGATGTCCTTGCGGCCGGCGTACTCCTCCTGGAGGTGGTCCTCCCGGAAGCGCTTGTGGCACGCCTGGCACTCGACCAGCGGGTCGGTGAACGTGGCCAGGTGGCCGCTGGCCTCCCAGGTCTTCGTCGGCAGGATCACGCTCGAGTCGAGGCCGACCATGTCGTCGCGGGTGGTGACCATCGAGCGCCACCACTGCTTCTTGACGTTCTCCTTGAGCTCCACGCCGAGCGGGCCGTAGTCCCAGGCCGATCGGGTGCCGCCGTAGATCTCGCCGGAGGGGTAGACGAACCCGCGGCGCTTGCAGAGGGAGACGACGGTGTCGAGCTTGCTGGGGGGTGGCTTGGCCACGAAGAGGCTCCTGGGTGGTCGGGCCGGCTGGCTGCCGGTCTGATCGTGCGTGACGGTCAGCCTAACGAGCGCGTCTCCTGGACATTGAGGCCCTCCCCCGGCAGCACCGGCTCGTAGGCGCTGGGCTCGTCGATCGCCCGGCCTAATGTCTGCACGGCCGTCAGCTTCACGTCGTACGACGACAGGGCGCGGCGGTAGGCCCCCGGCCCCGCCCACTCGGTGGTCAGCACCCAGAGCTCCGGGTCGTCGACGTTGCGGCCGATCCGCCCGGCCCGGTAGCCGGGCTGGGCGGCCAGGATCTCGTGGGCCCGCTCGAGGTCGACGCGGAACGATGCGGCGTCGGTCTCGGGCACCCGGAAGCGGCTCACGACGATCACGTGCCGAGGCTAGCCCGCCACGTCCGAGGAGCGCCGCTCACCAGAGTTGACAATGATTCTCAACCCGATGAGAATCATTCTCATGAAGCGGGTGCGGGTGGGAGCGACGGTGATCGCCCTCGCGCTCGCGGCCACCCTGCTGGCCGGATGCCGTCCGCCGGGTTCGGGACGACCGACGGTCGTGACGTCGTTCTATCCGCTCTACTTCGTCGCCGACCGGATCGCGGGTCGGTACAACGACGTGATCGACCTGACTCCCCCGGGTGTCGAGCCCCACGAGTACGAGCTCACTGTCCGCCAGACCGCGCAGGTCGACTGGGCCCGGGTCGGGTTCTACGAGAAGGGGATGGCGCCGTCGGTCGACCAGGCGATGGCCAACGACTCCCCCGACCACCAGCTCGACGTCACGTCGGTCGTCCACCTGCGCGGCCCCGCGGCCGGCTACGCCGAGGAGACGGCCGACAACCTCGACCCGCACTTCTGGCAGGACCCCGTGCGGATGGCGGAGGCCGCTCACGCCTTCGCGGCCACGATGGCCGCCGCCGATCCCCGCCATGCGGCGTACTACCGGGCGCAGGGCGCGCGGCTCGAGCGCCAGCTGCACGCGCTGGACCGCGACTACGCCCGCACCCTGCAGAGCTGCCGGGTGCGGACGCTGGTGGTGAGCCACGACGCCTTCGAGTACCTCGGGCGGCGCTACCACCTCGACATCGTCCCGATCGCCGGGCTGGAGCCCGACTCGGAGCCCTCCCTGCAGCACCTGCAGGACCTGTCCAACCTGATCCGGGAGCGCCATGTGACCACCGTGTTCTTCGAGACGCTCGCCTCGCCCGACCTGGCCCGGTCGCTCGCCGGAGACCTCGGCATCTCCACCGCCGTGCTGGACCCGATCGAGGGCCTGACCTCGTCGGACTCGGGTGCCACGTACCTGACGCTGATGCGGCAGAACCTGGCCGCCATCGCACGCGCGAACGGATGTACGACATGACCGCGCCGGTGCTCTCCCTCGACGGCGTCGGCGTGGTGCTCGGCGGCCGGCCGATCGTGCGCGACGTGTCCTTCGACCTCGGACGGGGACAGGTGCTGGCGATCCTCGGACCCAACGGGTCGGGCAAGTCGACGCTGGTCAAGGCGCTGGTCGGGCTGAACCCGGTCGGAAGCGGCACGGTGGAGCTGTTCGGCACGCCGCTCGCCCAGTTCCGGCGTCACGAGCGGGTCGGCTACGTGCCGCAGCGGTCGGACCTGACCTCCGGCGTCCCGGCGACCGTCCGCGAGGTGGTGACCAGCGGGCGGATCGCCCGGCGCCGACCATTCTGGCCCCAGTCGCGCACCGATCGGCGGACCGTGGCGGACGCGATGGCGGCGGTCGGCATGGCCGACCGGGCCGGGCATCCGGTCGCGACCCTCTCCGGTGGGCAGCAACAGCGCGTACTCGTCGCGCGGACGCTGGCCGGGGAGCCGGAGCTGCTGCTCCTCGACGAGCCGAACGCCGGGGTGGACCAGGCCAGCCAGGAGGCGATCGCCGCGACGCTCGGCGACCGGGCCCGAGCCGGGGCGAGCGTCGTCGTCGTCCTCCACGAGCTGGGGCCCTTCGCGCCCCTGATCGACCGCGTGATCGCGCTCCGCGACGGCCGCGTGATGTACGACGGCCCACCCGACCAGCTGGTCGACGCCGCCGGACACGTCCACCACCACACGTCCGTCGAGACCGGCTGGCTGCCGGGCCTCCAGGCACCGTTGGAGGGTGATCGCTGATGTGGGACCTCCTGCTCGCGCCGTTCATGATCCGGGCCGTGATCGCGGCGGCCGTCACCGGGCTGGCCGCCCCCGGCATGGGCACCTACCTCGTCCAGCGCCGCCTCTCCCTCATGGGAGACGGCATCGGACACATCTGTGTCACCGGCGTCGCCCTCGGGCTGCTCACCGGCACGTCGCCGACGTACACCGCCGTCGCCGTCGCCGTGGTCGGCGCCCTGCTGATCGAGCTCATCCGCACGTCGGGGAAGGCCACCGGCGACCTCGCCCTCGCCCTGCTCTTCTACGGCGGCATCGCCGGAGGGCTCGTGCTCGTGCAGCTGGCCGGCAACGGCGCGTTCGCGCTCCAGGCCTACCTGTTCGGCTCCATCACCACCATCTCCTACTCCGACGTGGTCGTCTCGGTCGTCCTGGCGGGGATCGTCATCGTGGTCGGGCTGGCCCTGATGCCGCAGCTCTTCACGGTGTCGCACGACGAGGAGTTCGCCCGCGCGGCCGGGATGCCGGTGTGGTTCTACAACACGCTGGTCTCGGTCCTGTCCGCGGTCACCGTCAGCGTGGCGATGCGGACGGTCGGGCTGCTGCTCGTGAGTGCGCTGATGATCATCCCGGTGGCGACGTCGCAGCAGTTCGCCCGGAGCTTCCGGACGACGATGCTGGGGGCGATGCTCGGCGGCCTCGTCGCCTCGCTCGCCGGCGTCGTGGTGTCGGCGTTCCTGAACCTGCCCCCGGGCGCGACGATCGTCCTGGTCTCGCTGGCGGGTTTCGTCGCCACCTCACCGGTCGGGTTGCTCCTGCAGCGGCGCCGTCGTGCCCAGGTGCCGTTCGACGCCGGCTCGGCGCTCCCGGTGCACACGGAGGCCGGCGAGGCGCACGGGCACCAGCACGGTCCCGGCTGCGGCCACCTCGCGGTCGAGCACGGCGACCACGTCGACTACGTCCACGACGGCCATCGCCACGCCGTCCACGTCACCGGGGAGGACCGGCACTATGACGAGCACTGAGGGGGGCGTGGCCCCGCGCCCGACCCCGCAGCGGCAGGCCGTCCTCGACGCGCTCGCCGGCGTCGGCGACTTCCGGTCCGCCCAGGAGGTCCACGAGCTGCTCGCCGAGGGCGGCTCGGGTGTCGGGCTGGCCACGGTCTACCGGACCCTGGCGCTGTACGCCGAGCACGGCCTGGTCGACGTGCTCCGGCGCGAGGACGGCGAGGCGATCTACCGACGCTGCTCGGACACGCACCACCACCACCTGGTGTGTCGCTCGTGCGGGGCGACCGTCGAGGTCGAGGGGCCCGCGGTCGAGCGCTGGACCTCCGCGATCGCCTCGGAGCACGGGTTCTCCGACCTCTCCCACACCCTGGAGATCGTGGGTACCTGCGCGGCGTGCGCGGGGGGCTAGCCGGCACCTGTCTCCTGCTTGGAGCGGCTCGCCAATTCGGGCCAACAAGCACGGGCCTGTCGGTCACGGACCAGGGTCAGGCCCGTCCGAAACGCCGGTCCCGCTTCGCGAAGATCTCGATCGCTCTCCACAGGGCCAGCCGGTCGACATCGGGCCACAGGATGTCGGTGAAGACCAGCTCGGCGTACGCCGCCTGCCAGAGCATGTAGTTGGACAGCCGGTTCTCGCCCGACGTACGCCAGAGCATGTCGGCGTCGGCGAGCTCGGGGACGTAGAGGTGGCGCGCGAAGGTCTTCTCGTCGACCTTGTCGGGGTCGAGGCGCCCGGCGGCGACGGCGCGCGCGATGGAGCGAGCCGTGTCGGCCAGCTCCGCGCGGCCGCCGTAGTTCACACACATGTTGAGGGTGAGCACGTCGTTGCCGCGGGTCAGCTCCTCCGCCACCTGGAGCTCGCGGATGACCGACTTCCACAGGCGCGGCGCCCGCCCGGACCAGCGGACTCGCACGCCCAGCTCGTGCATCTCGTCCCGCCGGCGACGGATCACGTCGCGGTTGAAGCCCATCAGGAAGCGGACCTCCTCGGGCGAGCGGGTCCAGTTCTCGGTGGAGAAGGCGTAGGCGCTGATCGCCTGCACACCGATCTCGATCGCCCCCTCCACGACGTCGAAGAGGGCCGCCTCGCCCATCTCGTGGCCCTTGGTGCGCGGGAGACCGCGCGCCTTGGCCCAACGCCCGTTGCCGTCCATGGTGATCGCCACGTGGCGCGGCACGAGGGCCTTCGGGATCTCCGGGGGCCGGGCGCCCGAGGGGTGCGGGGTGGGAGGGCGTACGGCGCGCCTCATCGTTCGACGTACTCCAGCGACCGCAGACCCCGCTCCAGATGCCACTGCAGGAACGCCGCGACCAGTCCGGACGACTCGCGCAGGTGACGCGCGTCGGCGGTCGCCACGACCGGCCAGTCGCCCGCGAGCAGGGCGCCCATGACCTCGAGCGTGCCCGCCGACGGGGAGGCCGACCCGGGCACCCGGCAGTCGGAGCAGAGCGCACCTCCCGCGGCCGGGGAGAACCAGCGGTGCGGCCCCTCCTCGCCGCAGCGGGCGCAGTGCGTGAACGACGGCGCGTAGCCGGCCACCGCGAGCGAACGCAGCAGGTAGGAGTCGAGCACCTGGGCGGGGACCCGGTCTCCGGCGGTCATCGCCCGGAGCCCGCCCACCAGGAGCAGGAACTGCTGGAGCGCGGGCTGCCGCTCCTCGGAGACCAGCCGGTCGGCGGTCTCCAGCATCACCGTGCCAGCGGTGTACCGGTCGTAGTGGTCGCCCAGCTGCGCCGGGAACGCCTCGAGCGTGTCCGCCTGGGTGATCACGTCGAGGTTGCGCCCCTCGGCGAGCTGGAGGTCGACGTGGGTGAACGGCTCCAACCGCGACCCCCAGCGCGACGTCGTCTTGCGCACTCCCTTCGCCACCGCGCGGACGCGCCCGTGCTGACGGGTCAGCAGGGTGATGATGCGATCGGCCTCCCCCAGCTTGTGGGTGCGCAGCACGATCGCCTCGTCGCGGTAGAGAGGCACTCGACCATTCTGCCGTGACGAGGGCGTCCGGCCTACGAGCCGGTACGGCGATTGCGGCCCGGCGTCTGCCAGCAGCGCAACGCGAACTCGGCCGCCTTGGCGTTCAGCCGGTCGGGCCGGACCCGCCACTCCAGGACGCTCGACGCACGGACGAACTCGGCGTTCGCCAGCTCCTTGGCCAGCATCCGGGAGTCGGCGAAGGGGTGGATCGGGTCCGCCGTGTGGCCCACGATCAGGGCTGGTGCGGTGATCTGCCGACGTCGGCGAGAGGACGGCGCGACCCGGCCGAAGATGATGCCGTGCAGGATCGCGGCGACCGAGTCGGCGCGCTGGTCCATGGTGTCGAGGGCGATGCCGGCCCAGAAGGGCACGATCCCCCGCGGGATGGGGCGGGTGAGGAGGCGCAGACCGTTGACCGTGAACGGCGCGAACCGGGCCGCGAACATCAGCGGCACGAAGGCGAGGATCCCGGCCTCGAGGGCGTTGTCCAGGACCGGCATCTCGGTGATCAGGCCCTTGACCCGGTCGGGGGCCTCCGCGGCCACCTCGAGCGAGACGTTGGCGCCCAGGGACGTACCCCCGATCACGGCCTGCTCGGCCCCCAGGTGGTCGAGGAGCGCGACCACCTGGTCGGCGAACGCGGTCATCGAGTAGACCAGCGGGTCGGCCGGCCGGTCCGACCGGCCGTGGCCCAGCAGGTCCAGGGTCACCACGTGGAGACCCTCGGCGGCCAGGGCGCGGGCCAGCGGCTGCTGCATGCGTCGGGGCATCAGCTGCCCGTGGAGCAGCACGACCCAGTGGCCGCCGGCGCCGTACTCGGTGTACTCGAGCCGCTCGCTGCCCGCCCCGCTGTCGAAGAAGAACTGTCCGACCCGCTCGGAGACCAACATGAGCGGAAATCTAGTCGCTGTCCGCCCCGGACCTTGGGACGCTGGGTGGGTGAGACTGGATCGGATCGAGGCCTACTACGACACCGTGCCGCGGGCGGCTGCCACGACCGAGGAGGTCGGCCCGTTCACGCTCTTCCTCGCCGAGGAGGGCACGGGCTGGCAGTTCTACGCCCGGCCGCGGCTCGGCGGCGAGGCAACGTTCACGGCCGACGACGTACGTCGCGTGCTCGCGCGCCAGGTCGAGCTCGGGCGTCCCCGGGCGATCGAGTGGGTCGACCAGGTGTCGCCGTCCCTCCTGCCGGCGGTGTCGGCGGCGGGGCACGAGGCGGGGCGGTACCCGTTGCTGGCGCTCCCGCCGCACACGGAGGTCGCGCCGGCCACGCGGACCCGGGTGCTCACCGGCGACGACCCGGACCTCGGCCTCACCCTCGGCGCGGTCTCCGCCGCCTTCGACGGGTCGGACGAGGTCGCGGAGAAGCCGGCCGGGAGGCGCCCCGACCTGATCGCGGCCGGACGCCTGATCGAGGTGGCGGCCTACGACCCGGACGGGAGGGTGCTCGGCGGCGGCTCCGCCGCGCCCCGAGGGGAGACGGCGGAGCTGATGGGCATCGGGGTGCCGCCGGCCCATCGGACGACAGGTGTCGGCACCGCGATCACGCGCGCCCTGGTGCACGCCTGCCGCGACGCGGGGGTGCGGACGGTCTTCCTGAGCGCCTACAACGACGCGGCCGCGAGCATCTACCGACGGATCGGGTTCGAGGACATCGGCACGGCCTGCATCCTGGAGCTGGACGATGAGTGAGCCGCGGCGGCTCACCCCCGACGACTGGGAGGCGTTCCGGGAGATCCGGCTGCGCGCCCTCGGCGACTCCCCCGACGCCTTCGGCTCGACCCTGGCGCGAGAGCAGGCCTTCACCGAGGCGGACTGGCGTCAACGGCTGTCCGGACCCGTGGTCGTCGTCGACGACCCGACGCCGGTCGCCGTCGGAGGGACGTTCGTCGACGACGGCGTGCTCCACGTCTGGGGGATGTGGACCGATCCGGCACACCGGCGTCGTGGCCACGCCCGCGCCGTCCTGGATGCCCTCATCCCGGTCGGCGAGTCCGCCGAGCTCGACGTCAACGTGGCCAACGCCGCCGCCGTGACGGCGTACGAGCGCTACGGCTTCGTCCGCACGTGCCTCGTCCAGCCCCTGCGCCCCGGTTCGGACCAGCAGATGCGGTCGATGGTGCTCACGCGCGGTTGACGGCGCTGATCACGGCCTTGAGCGACGCCGTGACGATGTTGGCGTCGAGGCCGACGCCCCAGAGGACCTCGGTCTCGCCGTCCGCGTCGGTGACCGCGCACTCGACGTACGCCGCGGCGATGGCGTCACCACCCGCGCTCAGCGCGTGCTCGTGGTAGTCGAGGACGCGGACGTCGAACCCGCCTCCGGGGCGCTCGACGCCGTTGATCGCGTCGACGAACGCCGCGATCGGGCCGTTGCCCTCGCCCGACAGCTCGTGCAACGCGCCGTCGACGTAGACGTTGACGTCCAGCTTGTCCTTCTCGCCGGCCGCCGAGGACGTGTGCACGGAGTTCAGCTTGAGGGGGGCCTCGCGGGAGAGGTACTCCGCGGTGAAGATCTCCCAGATGTCCGCCGGGCTGATCTCGCCGCCCTCGGCGTCGGTGCGCTCCTGGATGACCCGGCTGAACTCGATCTGCGCACGGCGCGGCAGGTCGAGCTTGTGCTCCGCCTTGAGCACGAAGGCGACGCCGCCCTTCCCGGACTGGCTGTTGACCCGGATCACGGCCTCGTAGGAGCGGCCGACGTCCTTCGGGTCGATCGGGAGGTACGGCGCCTCCCAGGCGACCTGCTCGACCGGCACGCCGGCCTCGGTGGCCCGTCGCTCCAGGTCCTCCAGCCCCTTCTTGATGGCGTCCTGGTGCGAGCCGGAGAAGGCGGTGTAGACCAGGTCGCCGGCGTAGGGGTGGCGCGGGTGCACCGGCAGCTGGGTGCACCACTCGACGGTGCGGCGGATCTCGTCGATGTCGGAGAAGTCGATCTGCGGGTCGATGCCCTGGCTGAAGAGGTTCATGCCGAGGGTCACGAGGCAGACGTTGCCGGTGCGCTCGCCATGGCCGAACAGGCAACCCTCGACCCGGTCCGCCCCGGCCATCACGGCCAGCTCGGTCGCCGCGACCGCCGTGCCCCGGTCGTTGTGGGGGTGCAGCGAGACGGTGGTGTGCTCCCGCCGCGTGAGCTGGCGCGAGAACCACTCGATCTGGTCGGCGTACACGTTGGGGGTCGCCATCTCGACCGTCGCCGGCAGGTTGAGGATGATCTCGCGGCCGTCGTCCGGCTGCCAGACGTCGCTCACCGCCTCGCACACCTCGACGCTGAACGGGAGCTCGGTGCCGGTGAAGATCTCCGGGCTGTACTCGTAGCCGATCACGGTCGTGCCGAGGACGTTCTCGGAGTGCTTCATCACCAGCTCGGTGCCCCGGACCGCGATGTCCTTGATCTCGTCCTTGCTGGCGCGGAAGACGACCCGTCGGAACAGCGGGGCCAGCGCGTTGTACAGGTGGATGTTGGCGTGGTGGACGCCGACCAGCGAGTGCACGGTCCGCTCGATCAGGTCCTCACGCGCCTGGGTGAGCACCGAGATCGTGACGTCCTCCGGCACCCGGTCCTGCTCCACCAGCTGCCGCACGAACGCGAAGTCGGTCTCGCTGGCGCTCGGGAAGCCGACCTCGATCTCCTTGTAGCCCATCGAGACCAGCAGCTCGAACATCCGCAGCTTGCGGGCCGGGCTCATCGGGTCGATGAGGGCCTGGTTGCCGTCGCGGAGGTCCGTGGACAGCCACCGGGGCGCCCGCGTGATCCGGGCAGCCGGCCAGGTCCGGTCGGGCAGGTCGATCGGCTCGAAGGCGCGGTAGCGCCCGAACGGCATGGGGCTGGCCTGCTGGGTGGTGCGGCTGGGCCCTTCGAAGGGGGCCTCGGGTTGCAGCGTCATGGTTCCTCGATGCTGGTGGGCGGGACGGGCACCGGCGCGCAGCACACACTCCGCAGCGAGGAGGACCGGTTGTTCAGGCCCCGCTGCGGCAGCGAAGAAGGAGCCCGTCGAGGGGGCTCGGGAGGACCAGGCTGCGGTTCATGACGCCTCCAGGGTAGCCGGGAACGCCGGCCCGGTCTCGGCCGGATCCGCCCCCTGGACAGCCGACCACGGAAACGCGGTGGCCGGAGGACCCCCGGTACGCCGATACTCGGGCGCGATGCCGACCTTCCCGCCGCTCCACCAGGACCTGACCTTCCTCGCACCGCTCTCCGAGGCGCGTGCGGGCCGGTTGGTCGCCTTCCTGGCCCAGGACCCGCCGACGACCGTGCTCGACGTCGGCTGCGGCTGGGCCGAGCTCCTGCTGCGGGTCCTCGAGGCCGCACCGGCGGCCACCGGCCTCGGCGTCGACCTCGACGAGGACTCCCTGGCCCAGGCCCGCCGCACCGCCGAGGGCCGCGGCCTCGGTGACCGGGCGCGGTTCGAGGCGAGCGACGCCCGGGAGGTCGGCGGCTCGTTCGACGCCGTCACCTGCATCGGCGCCTCCCAGATCTGGGGACCGGACACCGAGGAACACCTGCCGCTGGACTACGCGGCCGCCCTGGCGTCGCTGCGCGCCCTCCTCCCCCGTGGCGGCCGTCTGGTCTACGGCGAAGGCATCTGGACCTCGCCACCCACCCCGGCTGCGACGGCTCCGCTGTCCGGACGCGACGACGAGTACGTCCCGCTGTCCCGGCTGGTCGCCCTGGCCGAGTCGCACGGCTTCGGGGTGATGGCCGTCCACGAGGCGTCGCTCGACGAGTGGGACGCCTTCGAGTCCGGCTTCGCCGCCGGCTGGGTGCGCTGGCTGGCCGACCACGAGCCCGACGACCCCGAGGCCGCCGACGTCCGAGCCCGTGCCGCCCGCCAGCACGCGGCGTACCTCGGGGGCTATCGGGGGATCCTCGGCCTCGCCTACCTGCATCTGGTCGCGCTGTGACGGTCCGCATCGAGCGGATCGGCGCCGACGATCTCGACCTGGCGACCGCAGGAGAGCTGGCCGCGATCGACAACGCGGCGTTGGACGACGTGCCGCTGCGCCGGCACACGGCCGAGACCTTCCTGCTCGACTGTCGCGACCACGGAGCGGAGGGACCGCCCCAGGCGATCTGGCTGGCGCGGGTCGGTGGCCGCCTGGCCGGCTACGCGAGCCTGCACCACAACCTCTACGAGAACCTCGACGGCGCCAAGATCCGCGGCGCCGTGCACCCCACCCACCAGCGACACGGCCTCGGGCGGGCGCTGATGGAGGAGGCCGAGGCCGCCACCGACCGACCCCGCCTCCGGGCACCCGTCTGGCGGGGCACCGCGGGCGAGGCCGCGGTTCCGGCGTTGGGCTACACGCTCGACGGCTCCCACGAGGTACGCCGCCTCTCCGTGCGCGAGCCGCAGCCGGCCGAGCTGGTGGCCGAGGTGGAGCGTGCCGCCGCGGCCTACGACCTGGAGCGCTTCACCGGCCCCTGCCCCGAGGCCCTGGTGCGGGACATGCAGGTGCTGCGCGAGACGATCAACGACGCCCCGGAACCGGGCGAGTTCGAGGCCTACCCGCCCGAGCGGATCCGACGCTACGAGGAGTCGCTGGCCCGGCAGGGACAGACGCCGTACACGATCGTGGCCCGGCACCGGGCGACCGGCGAGGCGGCGGGGCTGACCATCGTGTGCGTCCACGACCTCCGCCCGACGATCGCCGCCCAGGAGGACACCTCGGTGGTCGCCGCGCACCGTGGCCACCGGCTCGGGCTCCGGCTGAAGCTGGCCATGCTCGACTGGCTGCGCGAGGAGCGCCCGGACGTCGAGACCAGCGACACCTGGAACGTGCCCGGCAATGCGCCGATGATCGCGATCAACGACGCCCTCGGCTGCACCGTGGTGGCGGAGACGCTGGCGTTCCGCAAGGACCGCTCCACGTCCTCGTCCGCACCGCCGACCGCCTGAGCGGGCGGCGCACGTCTCGGCTCACGGCTTGCGCCACATCGGCCACAGGTCCGGACCGTCGGGAAGGCTGATCGGCTCGCGCAGCTCGAAGCCGAACCTCTCGTAGAGCGCGATGTTCTCCCGCTTGCTGCTCTCGAGGTATGCCGGCGCGGTCACCGCGTCGAGCCGGTGACGCAGCAGGGCCGACCCGATCCCCTCGCCGCGCCGGACCGCGCCCACCCCGGCGAGGTACCAGAACTCCTCGTGCGGTCGCGCCCCGTGCATCTGGCTCTCGACCGTCGCGCCACGACCCAGATGGCTCCCGAGAGCCCGCCAGTAGAAAGGGATGGCGGCGAGCTGCCGCACCGGCGACACCTTGAAGCCCGGAGGGTCCCAGAAGGCCGCGCCCACCGGCACGCCGTCCAGGAGCGCCAGGTCGGTGCAGCCGGGCGCGCGGTGGGCCCACCGCGCGTGGGCGGCGAACAGCGGCTCGAGGGAGCGGCCGGGAGGCACGAGCCAGCGCGCCACGGGGTCGTCGTCGAAGGCCACCGCCATCACCCGGACCACGTCCCGGCGATCGGCAGCCGTCGCGGCCCGCACCTGCAGCACGGGGCGATGCTAGGCCACGGCGAAGGACGCCGCGCGGCGTCGAGTCGGTAGCATCGCCGACATTCCTGTCGCCGAGGCCTGGGGGGTCCGATGCCGCACGTCCGGCGGGTCGTCGCACCCCTGGTGCTGGCGGCCCTGACACCCCTCCTCACCGGGTGCCTCGGACTCTCGAGCTCGCACGACCCGACCTCCGACTCCACCGCGGCCCCCCACCTGGACGTCTGCCGGATGTTGAGCCCCGACGACGTCGCGCAGCCGAGCAACTCCAGCGCGCCGGTCGCCTGCTCGAAGCCGCACACGGCGCAGACCTTCGCCGTGGGCTCGATGCCCGCCCAGTTCGCCCACGCGTCGTACGACGACCGCAAGGTCGCGGCGTACGCCTACCGCGTGTGCTCGGAGAAGTTCATCCGCTTCACCGGCGCCGACCAGAGCCTCGCCATGCGCACCATCCTCAGCTGGGCCTGGTTCCGGCCGAGCACCTCGGCGTGGGACGCCGGCGCGCGGTGGTACCGCTGCGACGTGATCGGCGGCGGTGACCAGACCCGGCAGTACGTCGACCTCCCCGCGACGGCCAAGGGCCTGCTGCTCGGACGCCCCTCCGACGCGTGGATGGTGTGCGCGCAGGGCTCCACCGTGAGCGGCTCGGTGAAGGTGCCGTGCAACCAGAAGCACGACTGGCGTGCGGTGACGACCATCGTGCTCGGCGAGCCGCAGACCCCCTACCCGGGGGACCACGTCGTCCAGCTGCGCACCCGCGACTACTGCTCGAAGTCGGTGGGCGCGTGGCTCGACTACCCGGTCGACTACAACTTCGGGTACTCGTGGTTCCACCGGGCCGAGTGGGACGCGGGGAACCGCCGGTCGGTCTGTTGGGCCAGGACCGGTTCGTGAGCCTCCTGGGGAGACACGTCCTGGCCGTCGTGGCCGCGACGGGGCTCCTGCTCACGGGATGCACGGGCTCGTCGAGCTCGGCCCCTCACGTCGCTCCCACGCCGGTCCTCACCTCGCCGACGGCCACGCACACGCCGAAGCCGAAGCCGAAGCCGCCCCCGCCGCCCCCGGCCCATGCGTGCTACCGCCTGGGATACGCCGACGCCCTCGCCCCCACCAGCAGCAGGCGGCCGGTGTCGTGCTCGAAGACCCACACCGCGGTCACCTTCTACGTCGGCAGCTACCGCCCCCGCTGGGCCGTCGACGGGCCTCAGGTGCGCCGCCTCGTCTCGACGCGCTGCCCGAGGCGCTTCTCGACGTTCGTCGGCGGCACCCTCGACGCCCGGCGGCTCAGCCTCCTGCGCACGGTCTGGTTCACCCCGACCCCGGACGAGGCCTCCCGGGGCGCCCACTGGTTCCGGTGCGTGGCGATCGCGCTGCGCGACGACCAGCACCTCGCGGTGCTCCCCGGGCCGGTCTTCGGGGTGCTGAACCAGCCGGCCGGCCGGGCCCACTACGGGCTCTGCGGCACCGCCGAGCCGGGGACCAGCGGTTTCCAGCAGCGGATCTGTGCGGCCCCGCACAGCTGGCAGGCGCTCCGCACCATCGACTTCCCGCCGGGCCGCTACCCGGGCCCGGCGAAGGTCAGGGCCGCCGGGCAGCAGGCCTGCAAGGACGCTGCCCGGGCGGTGGCGAGCGACCCGTTGAGCTACCAGTGGTCCTACCAGTGGCCGACGCTGCGGCAGTGGCGCGGGGGGCAGCCGTACGGGGTCTGCTGGGCGCCCGCTTGAGCGTGAGGCCTCAGAAGCCGAGCTTGCGCAGCTGCCGGGGGTCGCGCTGCCAGTCCTTGGCGATCTTGACGTGGAGGTCGAGGTAGACCGGCGTGCCGAGCAGCGCCTCGATCTGCTTGCGGGCGACGGTCCCGACCTGACGCAGGCGCGCGCCCTGGTGGCCGATCACGATGCCCTTCTGGGACGAGCGCTCGACGTAGAGGTTGGCGTGGATGTCGAGCAGCGGCCGGTCCTCGGACCGTCCCTCCCGCATCCCCATCTCCTCGACCACGACGGCGATCGAGTGCGGCAGCTCGTCGCGGACGCCGTCCAGCGAGGCCTCCCGGATGAGCTCGGCGACCAGGATCTCCTCCGGCGCGTCGGTGAGGTCGCCGTCCGGGTAGAGCTGCGGACCCTCCGGCATCAGCCCGATCAGCAGGTCGGCGAGGAGGCCCACCTGGTCGCCGGACACGGCCGAGACGGGCACGATCTCGGCCCACTCGGTCTCGGTCCGCCGGCCCAGCTCGGCGATGTCGAGCAGGTGCTGGCCGATGCGCCGGCCGTCGACGAGATCGGTCTTGGTCGCCACCGCGACCTTGGGCGTCCGTCGCACCTTGGCCAGCTCGTTGACGATGAAACGGTCGCCCGGGCCGATCTTCTCGTTCGCCGGGAAGCACACCGCGACCACGTCCACCTCCGCCCACGTGGTGCGGACCAGGTCGTTGAGCCGCTCCCCCAGCAGGGTGCGGGGCCGGTGCAGGCCCGGGGTGTCGACCAGGATCAGCTGGGCGTCGTCGCGGTTCACGATGCCCCGGACGACGGTGCGCGTGGTCTGCGGCTTGTCGGAGGTGATCACGATCTTCTGCCCGACCAGCGTGTTGGTCAGGGTGGACTTGCCGGCGTTGGGACGGCCGACGAACGACGCGAAGCCGCTCCGGTACGTGCTCTCGTCAGCCACCGCGCGCCTCGTCGTACGTCGCCCAGATCTCCTCGTCGGTCCGGCCCGCGGCCTTGCCGGCGCGCCAGATGGGCCCGGGGTCGACCGAGCGCGGCTGGCGGGCCGTGACCGCCCTCCAGTAGCCCATCACGTCGTACGCCGTGCTCGGCAGGCGCCGCTCACGCATGAGGTGCTTGCGGATCGACCGCATCTGCGCCGACTCCCCGGCCATCCAGAAGTAGCCGTCGCCCGCGGGCCAGTCGATGTCCTCGACGACCTGGGCGAGACGGGACTGTCCGGGCGCGGGGGGCTCGAGCCAGGTGACGTCGACCCCGTCGCGGAGGTAGCCGGTCAGGTCGTCGGGCACCTCGGCCCAGATCCGGAGCGGCAGGTCGGTGGTCTCCGACACGCGAGCCATCGCCGGCAGGCCGGTGAGGTCACCCACGAGCAGCAGCCAGGCCGCCTCCTTGGGCGGCGCGAACGAGCCCTGGGGGCCGGTCACGACCACCCGGTCGCCGACGCAGTCGCCGGTGGCCCACTCGGTGACCAGACCCTCGTCATGGAGCACGACGTCGAGCACGACCCGGTCGCCCTCGAGGGCACGCACGGTGTAGTAGCGCACCTGGAACTGGCCGGGGACGACCAGGCCGACCCACTCGTCGGGGATCCCGGACGAGACGAAGCCCGGGACCGAGAGGGTCAGCCGCACCAGGTGGGCGGACAGCGGGGCACGACCGACCACGGCCGCGTCGTACCGCTGTGCTCTGGTGCTCATCGCGTCAAATCTAGTGTGTGGGGGTCCGCCCGTTAGCATCGTCGGGTGGCCAGCACTGACGTCTCGACTGCTGACCCGCGAGACCGCGTGCTCGGACCCGAGCGGATGGCGTCGACCGGGTGGCGTTGGACGCACGTCCGCTGGGCGGCGTTCGCGACGTACACGATCGGCCTGATGCTGTTCGTCAAGCTCCAGGGGGTCCCCACCGACCGCCTCGGCATCTACGCCGGCATCCTCGTCTTCCTGAGCATCGTGACCCTCGGTCGCGGCTGGGCGGCGTGGTGGCAGATGATCGTCGACTGGCTGCCGTTCCAGGCGGTGCTCCTGGTCTACGACTACAGCCGCGGCTTCGCGTCGCCGTACACGACCTACCAGGTGTCGCAGCACCTCTTCCCGATCTCGGGTGTCTACAACCGGCTCGGGCTGCCGCTCCACGTGACCTTCCCGATCGACGTCGACCGGTGGCTGGGCGGCGGCACCATGCCGACGACCTGGGTCCAGGAGCACTTCCATCCCGGCACGGCGATCCCCTGGTACGGCGTACTGGTCAGCCTGGTCTACTGCAGCCACTTCCTGGTGATGCCGACCGTCGCGGTGATCCTCTGGATCCGCAACCGGCCGCGGTTCCTGGTCTGGATGCGCATGGTCATCGCCCTCGCGGCGAGCGGCCTCGCGACCTACTTCCTGTTCCCGATGGCGCCCCCGTGGCTGGCCGACGACGGCGGCGTGTTCCCGGGCCCGCACGTCGGTCGCTACAGCGCCGAGGGCTTCGACCTGATCGGGCTGCACATGGTCGGCGGTCTGGTCAGCCAGGGCCAGTACCTCGTCAACCCGGTCGCGGCGATGCCGTCGCTGCACACGGCGTACGCGACCCTCGCCGCGGGCTTCTTCTGGTGGGGCAAGCGCTGGTGGCAGAGGGTGCTGCTGGCCTGCTACCCGCTCGCGATGGCCTTCACGCTGCTCTACGGCGGCGAGCACTACATCGTCGACGAGATCGCCGGCGCCGGCTACGCGCTCGTCGTGATCGCCTGCTGGAGGCTGTTGCGCCGCCGCCGCCTGGCCCGCGAGGCCGGCCCGCCCGAGCAGGCCGACGTCCGCGTGCCTCAGCCCGCCGAGGGATAGCGGGCGTCGTTCTCCCAGCTCGGCCGCAGCGGCATGCCGTCGCGGCCCTGGTCGTCGGTCCTCGTCGCGAGCACGTGGTGGAGCTGGATCTCGTTGCGCTCGAAGCCCAATCGTGAGCCGGCCATGTAGAGCCCCCAGACCCGTGCCGTCCCCTCACCGACCTCGGCGACGCACGCGTCCCAGTTCTCGGCCAGGTTGTGGCACCACCCCGCCAGCGTCCGGGCGTAGTGCAGGCGGAAGTTCTCCTCGTGCATCACCTCCAGACCCGCGTCCTGCGCCTCGGTGATGATCCGGCCCGACCCGGTCAGCTCACCGTCCGGGAACACGTAACGGTCGATGAAGGCGCCGGTCTCGGTGTGGCGGTTGTGCGGGCGGGTGATGCAGTGGTTGAGCAGCCGGCCCTCGGAACGGAGGCGGTCGCGCAGGAAGCCGAAGTAGGCGCGGTAGTGACGGACCCCGATGTGCTCGGTCAGCCCGATCGAGCTGACCGCGTCGAACCCCGTCTCGGTGATCTCGCGGTAGTCGCCGTGGCGCACCTCGGCGAGGTCGTCGAGCCCCAGGTCCTTGATCCGCTCCTGCGCCCAGGTCGCCTGCTCGCGCGACAGCGTGACGCCGAGCGCCTTCACGCCGTAGTGCTCGGCCGCGTGGCGCACCATGCCGCCCCACCCGCAGCCGACGTCGAGCAGCCGCATCCCGGGCTTCAGGTCGAGCTTGCGGGCGATCAGGTCGTACTTGTAGTACTGCGCCTGCTCCAGCGTCGCGTCGTCGGTCGGGAAGACCGCGCAGGTGTAGGTCATGGACGGCCCGAGGACGTGCTCGTAGAAGGCGTTGGAGACGTCGTAGTGGTGGTGGATCGCCTCGGAGTCGCGGGTGCGCGAGTGGCGGACCCCCTCGACCACCCGGCGCCACCGCGGGAGCGTCTCCTGCGGCGGGGGCGGCGGGGGCTTGAGCTTGGAGATGCCGAGCCCCGTGACCAGCTTCAGCGCCTCGGCCGGCGACGGCCGGCGCAGCTTCAGCCCCTTCTGGAGCGCCTTCAGGCCCTCGTAGGGGTCGCCCGGGTGCACCCCGGTGACGACCAGGTCACCCGTGACGTAGGCACGTCCCAGGCCGAGGTCGCCGGGCGCGGTCATCAGGTAGGCCAGGCCGCGCTCGGTGCGCAGGTCGAAGCCGAAGGGTGCGTCCTCCGGCCCCGTCGCGCTGCCGTCGTACGCCGTGAACCGGAGGGGTAGCGGGCCCTCGAGAAGCTGCTCGAAAGCGTCGGCGATCCTCATGGTCATCGTCTCTTCACCGCCTTGTCGTAGAGGGTGGTCAGCCGGTGGTCGGGGTCGTACCGGTCCTTCACGCGCGCCAGGTTGGCGCCGTCGTAGAGCTCGTCGAACGTCTCGCGGTCGTAGAACGCCTCCGAGTAGAGCGACTTGTGGCCGCCGAGCTCGTGCACCCGCGCCTCGATCGCGCGGTTGCGGGGGGCGTCGGGCGCCTCGGGGCCGACCGCGACGTTGCCCCAGAACCCGACGTTGACGTAGAGCGCGTGCGGGGCCAGCGGGTAGGACGGCCAGTCACGGCCGGCCTGCAACGGGCAGAGCCACACCGGACGCATGCCGACCTCGGCGTCGAACCAGTCGAGGAACTCCGGCAGCCGCTCCACCGGGATCTCGACGTCCTGCACCACCCGCTCGCCCTGGGGACGCCCGGCCCGGCGGTCGAGCCAGGCCCCGACGTGGAGGCGATGGTCGAGCGCGACCATCCGGTAGTAGACGTCTGATCGCTTGAAGCGTCGCGGCCAGATCCGGCGCACGACGGGATGCTGGGCGCCGAAGGCACGCGAGCACCAGAACCAGTCGGTGTCCCAGCGCCAGAGGTAGTCGTACATCGTCAGCAGGTCCGTCTCCCGCTGCTGGATCGAGCGGTAGTAGATCTGCCGACCGACGTAGTCGCTCGGCTCGCCGCTGGTCGAGCCCCCGCCGCTGGTCGAGCCCCCGCCGCTGGTCGAGCCCCCGCCGCTGGTCGAGCCCCCGCCGCCGGTCGAGCCTCCGCCGCCGGTCGAGCCCCCGCCGCCGGTCGAGCCCCCTCCGCCGGTCGAGCCTCCGCCGCCGGTCGAGCCCCCTCCGCCGGTCGAGCCCCCTCCGCCGCTGGTCGAGCCCCCTCCGCCGCTGGTCGAGCTTGTCGAGACCACCGGCGAGTCGGTCCACTCGGCGAGGGTCAGGTAGTACTCCCCCGGCCGGAAGGCGGTGCCGTCGAGGCCGTCCACGCGGATCCCGTCGTACTCCCGGGTCTCGACGATGTCGGCGATCGTCTTGGCGAGCAGGCCGGCGTCGTCGAAGCGCACGTGCCGCAGCGCGACGTACGACGGGACGCGCTCGAGCCGGATCCGGAGCCGGGTCGCGTAGCCGAGCGATCCGTAGGAGTTCGGGAAGGTGTCGAAGAGGTCGTCGCCGGGCCGGGTGGTGACGACCTCGCCGGCGCCGGTGAAGACGTCCATCTCGACGACGGACTCATGGGGAAGCCCGTTGCGGAAGCTGGTCGACTCGATGCCCAGACCGCTGACCGCACCGCCGAGCGTGATCGTGCGCAGCTGCGGGACGACGTAGGGGATGAAGCCTCGCGGGAGGGTGGCGTCCACGAGGTCCTCGTAGGTACACATGCCCTGCACATCGGCCGTCGCGGCCGCCTCGTCGATCGAGATGACCCCCGCCAGGCCGGACACGTCCAGACCCGGGGTCCGGGTCGCCGTGCGCGGACGGAACAGGTTGGAGGTCTTCTTGGCCAGCCGGACGGGCTGACCCGCCGGCACGGTGTCGTACGACGCCCGGAGGCGCGCGACGGCGGCCGCGTGAGCCGTCTCCCCAGTGAGCACGGACGAGAACTTACTCCGCCCGGCACCGGAACGGAGCCGGGGTCCGGTTGTGCGGCCCCGCGGACGTCAGGTGAGCGCCGTGATCGTCGCGAGCTCCTCCGGGGTGAGCCGCAGCGCCGCCGCGGCGACGTTCTGCTCGAGGTGGTGGGGGTCGCCGGTCCCCGGGATCGCCAGCACATGACGTCCGAGGGACAGGCTCCAGGCGATCCTGACCTGGGCGGGCGAGACGCCGTGCGCGTCCGCGACCGCCCGGACCGCGTCGTACTGCTCCTCGGAGCTGCCCTCGCGAGCCTGGCCCGCGATCGTGAAGAACGGCACGAACGCGATGCCGTGCTCGGCGCAGAGGCCCAGGACGTCGCCGCCGTCGGCACGCTGATAGCCCGCTGCGTGACGGTTCTGGACGCAGGCGATCTCCGCGACCTCGCGGGCCCGGGCGAGACGCTCGACGTCGACGTTGGACACGCCCACGTGGCGCAGCAGGCCGTCGTCCCGGAGCGCGGCGAGAGCCGCGACCGCGGCCCGGACGTCGTCCCGGCCGTTGCTCCGGTAGTTGACGACCTCCAGCCGGTCGAGGCCGAGCTCCGCGAGGTTCTGCTCGACCTGGTCACGGAGCTGGTCCGGACGCGCCCAGGGGCCCCACGCGCCGGTCGCCCGGTCGCGGTTGGGCCCGACCTTCGTCACCACGACGACGTCGTCCGGGTACGGCGTGAGCGCCTCGCGGAGGATCTCGTTGGCCGCGCTGTGCTCGGAGAAGTAGAACGCCGCGGTGTCGATGTGGTTGATCCCGAGCTCCACCGCGCGGCGGACGACCGCCACTGCCTGCTCCACCGGCCGCTGTTCGCCCCGGCCCATCGCGGCGGTCCCCGTGAGGCGCATCGCGCCGAAACCGAGGCGGTTGACCGTCCGGTCGCCGAGCACGAAGGTGCCGGCTCCCCCGGCAGGTCCGTCCGGACCGGTCACGCCGACGCGCTGCCCGAGATGTCACCGCGGGGGCCGCCGAGGTGGACCACGATCGGCGCGCCCGCCTCACCACCGGAGCCGCCCAGCTCCCGGACCGCCCGGAGGTCGGGCTCCGCCTCGGGGCCCAGCCGGACGACCGCTTCCAGGCCCCGGGACCCCGACGAGACGGCCATCGCCACGCACACCTCGAGCGCGGAGAGCCGCAGCGACGGGAGGTCGACCGCGGCGCCCGCGTACGTCCGTCCGTCGAGGTCGCGCACCGCGGCCCCCTCGGGGGATCCGGTGCGGGCCATGGTGGCCCGGGCGAGGGTGACCAGCTTGCGGTCCTCGGCAGACAGGTCCGTCATGGCCCCGAGGCTAGTGGGGGCGGGGTCGCGTGCCGTGAGGGGCCGATCAGGACTCCTCGTCGGCCACGTCGGCCGGGATCCGGCTGACCAGGACGCTCTCGATCTTGTTACGGCGCCCGGTGGCCGCCTCGGCGACGAAGCGCAGCCCGTGCGCCTCGACGTGGGATCCCGGGATCGGGACCCGGCCGAGGTGCTTGGCCATCAGTCCGCCCACACTGTCCACGTCCTCCTCCTCCACGTCGTAGCCGAACAGCTCGTCCAGGTCGTCGATGGGGAAGCGCGAGGAGACCCGCACCGAGCCGTCGTCCAGCCTCGCCGCCTGGAGCTGGTCGGGGTCGTACTCGTCGGTGATCTCGCCGACGATCTCCTCGAGCAGGTCCTCGATGGTGACCAGCCCGGCGGTGCCGCCGTACTCGTCCACGACCACCGCGATGTGCTGCCGCGACGCCTGCATCTCCGACAGCAGCGCGTCGACCTGCTTGGACTCCGGCACGTAGAGCGCCGGACGCATCACCTCCTCGACGCGCTGGGTGAACTCCACCTCGGGCGCCTCGAAGTCGCGTCGTACGACGTCCTTGAGGTAGGCGAACCCGACGATGTCGTCGAGGTTCTCGCCGATCACGGGCACCCGCGAGAAGCCGCTGCGCAGGAAGAGGGACAGGGTCTGCCGGAGGTTCTTGAACCGTTCGATGTAGACCACGTCGCCGCGCGGCACCATCACCTCGCGCGCGATCGTGTCGCCGAACTCGAAGACGGAGTGGATCATCGCCCGTTCGCCCGACTCGATCACCGCGGACGCCTCGGCGAGGTCCACCAGCTCGCGCAGCTCGGTCTCCGTGGAGAACGGGCCGCTGCGGAAGCCGCGCCCGGGGGTGATCGCGTTGCCGACCAGGATCAGCAGCTGCGGGATCGGGCCGAGGATCCGGGTCGCGAAGGTGAGCAGCGTCGCGGCCGCGGGCGCTACCCGGTCCGCGTGCTGGAGGCCCACCGTGCGAGGCGCCACGCCGATCACCACGAACGAGACCAGCAGCATCACGCCGACGACGGTGAGGATCGTCGGCCACCGGGCGCCGTCGTACCACCCGGAGACCTCGAGCGTGACCACGACGACCGCACTGGTCTCGCAGAGCAGCCGCAGCAGCAGGGCGGTGTTGAGGTAGCGGGCGCGGTCGTCGAGGAGCGTCACCAGGCGCCGGGCGCCGGGGCGGCCCTCCGCGACGAGCTCCTCCGCCCGCGCCCGGGAGTACGACGCCAGGGCGGCGTCGGCCGCGGAGAAGACGCCGGCGGCGACGACGAGAGCCGCTGCGATGAGCAGCCCGGCCGGGCCCCCGATCGGGTCGCTCACCTGGTCGCGCGCCAGGCGACGAGCAGCTCGTCCTGGAGCCCGAACATCTCGCGATGCTCCTCCGGCTCCGCGTGGTCGTAGCCCAGAGGTGGAGGATGCCGTGCACGGTCAACAGCTCGATCTCGGCCTCGGTGCCGTGTCCGGCGGTCGCGCCCTGCCGCTCGGCGACGGCCGGGCACAGGACGAGGTCACCCAGCACACCCTCCTCGGGCTCGTCGTTGACCAGCCCGGGCCGCAGCTCGTCCATCGGGAACGCGAGCACGTCCGTCGGGCCCTCCTTCTCCATCCACTGCGCGTTGAGGGAGGCGATGGTCGGCTCGTCGACGGCCTTGATGCACAGCTCCGCCAGCGGGTGGACCCGCATCCGGTCCAGGACGAAGCGGCTCAGCGCGGCCAGCCGGATGACGTCCAGGTCATAGCCGGACTCGTTGAGGACCTCGATGCTCATGGGAGGAACGGCGTCCGTCACCGGCGAGCGTCCCGAGCGGCCGGGACCTCGCTCTCGTCGGCCGAGCCGGCCTCGCGGGTCGAGCCGGCCCCGCGGGTCGAGCCGGCCCCGCGGGTCGAGCCGGCCCCGCGGGTCGAGCCGGCCCCGCGGGTCGAGCCGGCCTCGCGGGTCGAGCCCGTCGAGACCCGGGCGTCGTAGTCGTCGTAGGCCGCGACGATCTCCCCGACCAGCTTGTGCCGGACGACGTCGTGGGCGGTGAGGCGCTGGAACGAGACGTCCTGGAGCCCGTCGAGGATCCCCTCGACGACCTTGAGCCCGGACTTCACGCCGCCGGGCAGGTCCACCTGGGTGACGTCGCCGGTCACCACGATCTTGGAGCCGAAGCCCAGCCGGGTCAGGAACATCTTCATCTGCTCCGGCGAGGTGTTCTGTGCCTCGTCGAGGATGATGAACGAGTCGTTGAGCGAGCGCCCACGCATGAACGCGAGGGGCGCGACCTCGATGGTGCCGGCCGCGAGCAGCTTGGGGATCGAGTCGGGGTCGACCATGTCGTGCAGCGCGTCGTACAGCGGCCGCAGGTAGGGGTCGATCTTCTCGCTGAGGGTGCCGGGCAGGAACCCGAGCCGCTCCCCTGCCTCGACGGCCGGCCGGGTGAGGATGATCCGGTTGACCTGCTTGGCCTGGAGGGACTGCACGGCCTTGGCCATCGCGAGATAGGTCTTGCCGGTGCCGGCCGGGCCGATCCCGAAGGTGATCGTGTGCTTGTCGATGGAGTCGACGTAGCGCTTCTGGTTGAGCGTCTTGGGGCGGATCGAGCGACCACGGTTGGACAGGATGTTGAGCGAGAGCACGTCGGCGGGCCGCTCGGTGGTCTCGGCGCGCAGCATCGCGAGCACGCGCTCCACGGTCTCGGTGCTCACGCCCTGACCCGTCCGGATCAGCGTCACGAGCTCGTCGAGGAGGCGCTCGGCGAGGGCCACCTCGCCCGGGTCGCCCTCGAGGGTGATCCGGTTGCCGCGCACGTGCACCCGGAGGTCGAACGAGCGCTCGATGAGGGCGAGGTGGTCGTCGCCCGGGCCCAGGAGGCTGACCATGTCGATGCTGCCGGGCACCACGACCACGTGGCGGGCGCCCTGGGACGGTTGGGTCTCTGTCATCAGGCGTCCATGCTACGGGCGGTGAGGTACGACGGACCAACGCATTGGCCGTACTCCCCTGTCACCGGTGGGTCACGGGTGCGTCACCGTGAGGATGCCCAGGCACATCTCGTCGGTCGAGCCCTCGCCCCACACGACGTACCGGTCGGGCTGCCCGGCGAAGGCGGGCAGCTTGTCGCGCAGCCACTGCACGTGCTTGCAGGTGACCTTGACGGTCTCGCCGGGCTGCAGCGACACCGGCTTGATCGGCTTCGCGCCCTGGTTGTCGAAGTTCCACACCGGGATGTCGAGGACCGTCCGAGCCCGGGGTGTGCCCGGGTCGACCTCGATCTTGATCGACCGCCCCAGCAGGTGCATGTGGCCGGCGACCGCGCGGATCGTGGTGGGCTCGGTGATCGTCCGGGTACAGGAGGTGACCTCCGACGGTCGCAGCTTGCCGCCGCAGAGCACGTGCAGCCAGTTGTCGGTCTGGCCCACCGGCCCGAACCGCTTGACGACGTCGGCGATCGAGGCGGTGCGGTCGCACAGCGGCCCGTCGGCGTAACGAGGGCGGCACCCCAGCTCCACCGGCGCGGGCAGCAGCATCGTCTCCAGGGGCGTGAGGTGGGCGCCGGCCGGCGCGAGGCGGAGCAAGGTCGAGGACTGGTCGGGGCCCGGGCCGCCGAGCAGGTTGTAGTGCACCTGCATCACGATCCGGCTGCCCGCCGCGAGGGGTACGCCGAAGCCTGGTGGGTAGACCGACTCCTGCGCCCCGGGCGCCCAGGCACCGAGCCACGGCGCGTTGTCGAGGGCGGAGCCACCGGGCAGGCCGCTGTCGCCGAAGCAGGTCCAGCCCTCGCCGGGGGCCCGGGCGTCGAGTTGTCGGGCCGCCGCCACCTGGGTCGGATCGGCGCGGTACAGGATCACGTGGTGCACGATCCGCCGGTTGTCCGGGCGGACGAACATGCCGGTGATGAAGGTGTCGTGGACCAGGTGGGGGTCCAGCAGGAAGCAGCGGTAGTCGTCGGTCCCGCCGTGCGGCGCCCGGGGCGTGTAGGGCCGGGGGATGCGCAGCGCCAGGCGGGTCTCGCCGGCCCGGAGCGGCTTCGGCCTGGCGAGCTTGACCATGGGCATGGCCATCGCCGGCTGCTGGCTGTGGGGATGCGACGGCGCGGAGGAGGGCGGAGCGGTCTGCGGCGACGCGGACGTGCCGCCGCACGCGGTCACGAGCAGGAGAGCGCCGCCGGCGACCGCGGCGCGGAGGCTCAGCCGGGCGGCCACGTCAGCACCCGTCCGGCGAGCACGTGCAGGTGGGCGTGGAACACCGTCTGGCCGGCGCCGGCCCCGGTGTTGAAGACCAGGCGGTAGCTGTCATGTCCCGCCTCCGCGACGACCTGCCGAGCCACGGAGACGAGCTCGGCGGTGGTCTCGGGGTCCGACGCGGCGAGCTCGGCCGCGTTCGCGACGTGCTCGCGCGGGACGACGAGCACGTGCAGCGGCGCCTGCGGGTTGACGTCGCGGAACGCCACGGCGGCGTCGGTGCGAGCCACGATCTCGGCGGGGATCTCCCCGGCGACGATCCGGCAGAACAGGCAGTCGGCGGCCACGGGCACATGCTGTCACGAAAAGTCCCCTGCCACGCGGGTAAACCCCGGGGGTCGGCCGTGCGTGCCACTAGCGTGATCGGACATGCGGAGATCCGGCTGATGCCCGCGTCGACGGGCGGCTGGAGCGCCGACGAGGCGCTGGAGCTGCTCTACGCCGCGCACTGGCGGCGCCTGGTCCGGCTCGCGGTCCTGCTGGTGCGCGACGAAGGTGTCGCCGAGGAGATCGTCCAGGACTCGTTCGTGGCCGTGCACGGGCGCTGGGGGCGTCTGCGCGACCCGGACAAGGGGCTCGCCTACCTGCGCCAGAGCGTCGTCAACCGCTCCCGGTCGCACCTGCGCCACCTGACGGTCGTCCGCCGCCAGGCCGAACGCGAGCCCGCCCCGGCCGTGGCCGCCGGTGCCGACCACGCGGCGTACGACGCGGCGCGGCGCGCGAGCGTGCTGGACGCGCTGCGGGGCCTGCCGCAGCGGCAACGCGAGGTGCTCGCCCTGCGCTACTACCTGGACCTGTCCGAGGCCGAGATCGCGGACGCGCTGGGGATCAGCCGCGGTGCGGTGAAGAGCCACGCCTCCCGGGGCGCCGCCGCACTCCGCGCGGCCCTGGGCCCCACACTCGAGGAGACGAGATGAACGACGACCAGCTGCGGCGACTGCTCTCAGACGCCGTGTCCGACGTCGAGCCGGAGGACCGGCTCGACCAGATCCGTGCCTCCGTGCGCCCCGACCCGAAGGTGGTCCCGATGGCCCGCTCGCGTTCCTGGACCTACGCCGCCGCCGGGATCGTCGCCACCGCGGCGGTGATCGGGGTCGTCGCCTACGCGACGGGCGCCGTTCCGGGCATGAGCAACGCCGACACGAACTCGCCGACGAGCGGCCGCGGCCACCACCACCCCGGGCCTGTCTCGTCGTCGCCGACCCCCACCCCGACGTCATCGCCCTCCCCGACCCACACGACCCCGACGGTCCCGCCGCCGCAGTGGCGTGCCGCGGCGACCTACTACCTCGGGAACGGTCCCCACGGGCCGGTGCTCTTCCGGGAGTTCTCGTCCGCTCCCCCCACCACTCGTCCGCTGGACTTCGCGGTCTCGGCCCTGGAGTCGATCCCCCGCGACCCGGACTACCGCACCGCCTGGCAGGCAGGGTGGTTGGTGGGAGCACGGATGGACCACGGCGTGGTCGATGTCGAGGTCGCCGCGCCGGCGGCCCGTCCGTCGACGATGACCCCCCGCACCGCGACCGAGGCCATCCAGCAGGTGATCTACACCGTGCAGGCGGCCGTCGGGTCCCGCGCGCACGTGCAGTTCACCCGCAGCGGCACGCCGGCGTCCACGGTGCTCGGCGTCCCGACCGCCCGTCCCCTGAAGCAGGGACTCGCCACGAAGGTCCTGTCCCTGATGAACATCACCGAACCGACCGAGGCAGTCCCGACGAACCGCGGCCCGCTCGTGGTCACCGGCGTGAACAACGGCTTCGAGGCGAGCGTCCTGGTGAAGCTCGAGCGGGGCGGCAAGGTCTATCTCCAGAAGGCGGGCCTCGCCAGCGGCACGGGGGCACCGGACAAGCTCTTCCCGTGGAAGGTCGTGCTCAACACGTCGAAGCTGGCCCCGGGTCAGTACACGCTGATCGCGAGCAACGACGACCCCTCGGGACAGGGACATCCGTCCACCGACACCAGGACGGTCATCCTGAAGTAGCGCCGCTCCCCCAGCGTCCCGACCTCGACAGCAGAGCCGAGACGGCCGCCACGCCCGCGGTCGAGGTGCGCAGCACCTCGGCACCCAGACGGACCGGCACCGCGCCGGCCGCGGTGAACACCCCGACCTCGTCGTCGGTGAGACCCCCCTCGGGGCCGACCACCACGATCACCGTCTCGGGGGGCACCTCCAGCGACGCCAGGGAGGTCGCCGCCTCCTCGTGGAGGACGACAGCGAGCTGGGCACCCGGGAGGAGCGCGGCCACGTCGGCCGTCGACGCGAGGCCGACCACCTCGGGGAACCAGGACCGCCGGGCCTGCTTGGCCGCCTCGCGCGCCGTGCTGCGCCACCGCGCCAGGGACCTCTCAGCGCGCTCGCCGCGCCAGACGGCGACCGAGCGCGCGGCCGCCCACGGCACGATCGTGGACACTCCGACCTCCGTCAGCATCTCGACGGCCAGCTCGCCGCGGTCGCCCTTCGGGAGCGCCTGGACCACGGTGACCCGCGGAGCCGGCTCGGACGCGAAGAGGACCTCGTCCGCCTCGACGGTCAGCTGCCGCTTGCCGGTCGAGAGGACGGTGCCGGTCGCGGTCGTGCCGGCGCCGTCGGTGAGCACCACCCGCTCGCCGGCGCGGAGCCGGCGTACGGCGACGGCGTGGTGCGCCTCGTCGCCGTCCACCTCGACCCGGTCACCCGCACGCGCCCCGTCCAGCGAGGCGACCCAGTGGACGGGGAGGGACATCAGAGACCGTTGAACGCGTCGCGGAGACGCCCGAACACCGACTTGCCGCTCGGGGGCGAGAGCCGTCCGTCGGGATCCTCCTCGCCGCGGATGGCGGCCAGCTCGCGCAGGAGCTCCTCCTGCCGCGGGTCGAGACGGGTGGGCGTGTCGACGACGACAGTCACGACGAGGTCACCGCGGCCGCCGCGCAGGCCCGGGACTCCGCGGCCGCGCAGGGTGTGCTCGGTGCCGGACTGGGTGCCGGCCTTGACCTCGAGCTGGAAGTCGGTCTCGAGGCCGCTGCCGGCACCGGCCTCCACGTCGGCCTCGAGCGTCGGGAGGGTCAGGGTCGTGCCGAGCGCGGCCGCGGTCATGGGCACCGTGACCGCGCAGTGGAGCGTCGTGCCGTCGCGGGTGAAGACGGGGTGCGCGGTCACCCGGACCTCGACGTAGAGGTCTCCGGGCGGCCCTCCGCCGGCGCCCACCTCGCCCTGGCCGGCGAGCTGGACCCGGGTGCCGTTGTCCACTCCGGCCGGGATCTTCACCGTGATCGAACGACGCGCGCGGACGCGGCCGTCGCCGGAGCACTCGCGGCACGGGTCGGGGATCAGGCTGCCGTAGCCCCGGCACGCCGAGCACGGCCGCAGGGTGCGGATCTCGCCGAGGAAGGAGCGCTGGACGTGGGCGACCTCGCCCGTGCCGCGGCACGTCTCGCAGGGCACGGGGTGGGTGCCGGGGGCGGTGCCCTCGCCGTGGCACGTCGTGCAGGTCACCGCGGTGTCGACCTTGAGCTCGCGCGAGACGCCGAACGCGGCCTCGGCGAGGGAGACCTCCATGCGGATCAGGGCGTCCTGGCCCCGGTGGACGCGTGGCCGTGGCCCGCGGCCCTGGGCCCCGGCCGTCTGTCCGCCGAAGAAGGCATCCATGATGTCGGTGAACGAGAACCCCGCGCCGAAGCCGCCGGCGCCGGAGAAGGCGTCGCCGCCGCGGTCGTAGACCGCCCGCTTCTGGGGGTCGCTCAGGATCTCGTAGGCGCGCGAGACCTCCTTGAACTTGTCCTGCGTCGCGGGGTCTGGGTTGACGTCGGGGTGGAGCTGCCGCGCCAGCCGGCGGTAGGCCTTCTTGATCGCCTCGGCGTCGGCGTCGCGCGGGACGCCGAGCAGTGCGTAGAGATCGGGGTCAGGAGCCATGGGGTCAGGCCTCGTCCAGGATGCGGGAGACGTAGCGGGCGACGGCGCGGACCGCGGCCATCGTCCCGGGGTAGTCCATGCGGGTGGGTCCGACGACGCCGAGGTTGCCGATCGCCTCGTCGGCGGGGCCGTAGCCGGTGGCGACGACGCTGGTGCTCGCGAACTCCTGGTAGGGGCTCTCGTGGCCGATCCGGACGGTGACGGCACCGCCGGCGTGTGCCTCGCCCAGCAGCTTCAGGAGGACGACGTGCTCCTCGAGCGCCTCGAGCAGCGGCCGGACCGACAGCTCGAAGCTGTCGCCGAAGCGGGCCAGGTTGGCCGCGCCGCCCACGGCCACCCGCTCGGAGGAGCGGTGGTCCGACATCGAGTCGACGAGCGTCTCGACGACGATCGCCAGGGTGCTGCGGTCCTCGCCGGGCACCGGGGTGAGCTCGCCCAGCTCGTGGGACGCCTCGGCGATGACCCGGCCCGTGACGGCCGCGAGCACCCGGGCCCGGAGGTGGGCGAGCGCCTCCTCGTCCAGCGGCGCGGAGAGCTCCACCAGCCGCTGCTCGACCCGCCCGGTGCTCAGGATGAGCACGACCAGCAGCCGGGTGTCCGTCAGCGCGACCAGCTCGACGTGGCGGACGGTGGACCGGGAGAGCGTGGGGTACTGGACGATGGCCACCTGGTGGGTGAGCTGGGCGAGCAGCCGCACCGAGCGTCGTACGACGTCGTCGACGTCGACCGCGCCGTCGAGGATGGTGGCGATGGCCCGCTTCTCGGCGGCGCTCATCGGCTTGATCGTGGTGAGCCGGTCGACGAAGAGCCGGTAGCCCTTGTCGGTCGGCACGCGGCCGGCGCTGGTGTGGGGCTGGGTGATCAGCCCCTCCTCCTCGAGCGCGGCCATGTCGTTGCGGACGGTGGCCGGCGAGACCCCCAGCCCGTGCCGCTCCACCAGCGCCTTGGAGCCCACGGGCTCCTGGGTCGAGACGTAGTCCTCGATGATCGCGCGGAGCACGGCGAGGCGCCGCTCGTCCTGCATCGCCACCTCCCTCGCGCGTCACCCGCTGGCACTCACCACCCGGGAGTGCCAACCTTACTAGGCTCGGGTAGGTGACGGGATTCCGCGAGGTGGCCGACCGGGTGTGGGTGGCCCGGCAGGAGTGGTTCGACCTCAACATCTGCCTGGTCCGCGGCTCGGACGGCCTCGTCGTGGTCGACACCCACGCGTCCTCGAAGGCCGCCCGGGCCGTCGTCGACGACGTCCGGGCCCTCGGGATCGGCCGGGTCACGGCCGTGGTCAACACGCACGAGCACTTCGACCACACCCTCGGCAACGGCACCTTCCGCGAGGTCTTCGGCCCGCTCCCGGTGTACGCACACGAGACCGCCGCGGAGCGGACGGTCGAGGCTGCCGCACGTGTCCGGCAGCGCTACGCCGAGGATCCCGACGACCCGCACGGCGACGAGGTCATCGCCACGGAGGCCGTGCCGGCCGAGCACACCTTCTCGTCGGTGCGGGTGCTGGACCTCGGTGACCGGATCGTCGAGCTCGCGCACCCCGGCCGCGGCCACACGGCGGGTGACGCCGTCGTGCGGGTGCCCGACGCCGACGTGCTGCTGGCGGGCGACCTCGTGGAGGAGAGCGCGCCCCCGGCGTACGGCGAGGACAGCCACCCGCTCGAGTGGCCGGGCAGTCTCGATGTCGTGCTCAGCCTGGTCGCAGCCGGGTCCGTGGTGGTGCCGGGTCACGGGGCCGTCGTCGACCGGGCCTTCGTCGAGGACCAGCGCGATCGGGTCGCGATCGTCGCCCAGACGATCCGTGACCTGGCCGCGGCCGGCGTCCCGGCCGAACGGGCGCTGGCCGAGGGCGAGTGGCCGTTCCCGCGCGAGGCCCTGGTGAACGCGGTCCGCCTGGGCTACGCGCACCTACCGCCCGGAGGTCGCTCCCTGCCCCTGGCCCGAGGCCGGTGATTCACACCCTTCGGGGTGTGACGCGCGCCTTCGGACCCCGCATACAACGGAGGGCATGAGCCAGGAGTCACCCGAGCAGCGCGAGGAGCCGTCCCCGGAGGACGGCGCGCTCGGCGTCGGTGACGACCAGCTCCCCGAGGATCTCCGGCCGGCCGAGGACAACCCGCTCGCCCAGCCGGCCGGCGACGACGTGCCCGACGACATCCTGCTCGAGGGTGCCGGACACGCGGACTCGGGCGGGGACTCGGAGGACGCTTCGCCATCGGGGGACGGTGACGCGTCTGACGCGTCGTCGTCGGCGGCGTCCTCCGAGGCTGTCCCCGAAGGCGGCTCCGGAGAGCCCGGAGCGAACACGCCGACCACCGAGGACGAGCCCCGCAGCTGACCCGGCGCGCCTCGGTGCGACCGCCGGAGGGTCCGCCTAGCGTGGCGCGGTGACCCGCGACCGCTACACCTCCGACGTGCTCGCCTCCGACTGGAAGATCCCGGCCCGCGGGCGCGCCACGCCGGCCGAGGCGACTCCCGGACTCGTCGTCGAGGAGGTCATGACCGACTGGTGCGGCGAGATCGTGAGCGTCGACCGCGACCTCGACGTGCTCACCCTGGAGGACCGGCGGGGACGGCGTCGCACCTTCCCGCTGGGACCGGGGTTCCTGCTCGAGGGCCGGCCCGTCGTGCTGTCGGCGCCGGTGACGCGCCCGGCTCCCACCGCGCGCCAGCGGACGGCGTCCGGGTCGGTCGCCGTGGCTGACCGACGGGCGCGGGTCGCGCGCGAGAGCCGCATCTTCGTGGAGGGCCGACATGACGCGGAGCTGGTCGAGAAGGTCTGGGGCGACGACCTGCGCGTGGAAGGCGTCGTCGTCGAGTACCTCGGCGGCGTGGACGACCTCGTCGGACACCTGAGGGACTTCGGGCCCGGGCACGACCGTCGCGTCGGGGTTCTCGTGGACCACCTCGTGCCCGGCTCGAAGGAGAGCCGCATCGCCGCCGAGGTGCGCCGCTCTCCCGTGGGCGACCACGTCCTGGTGGTGGGCCACCCGTTCGTCGACGTCTGGGCCGGGGTGAAGCCGGAGCGGCTCGGGCTGGCGTCCTGGCCCGAGGTGCCGCGTGACGTCGAGTGGAAGCACGGCATCTGCGAGGCGCTGGGCTGGCCGCACGCGGACCAGGCGGACCTGGCCCGCGCCTGGAAGCGGATCCTGTCGCGGGTGTCGTCGTACGCCGACTGCGAGCCGGCGCTGCTCGGCCGCGTCGAGGAGCTCATCGACTTCGTCACCGCCGTCTGACCGGTGACGACGTGTCGACCCCTGCCCGCGCGCCGCGGCCGGGACCTACCCTGACCTCATGTCCGCCGGCCCTCGACCCAGCGCCGGTTCGACCCCGCTCGCGCGGCTGAGGTCGGCCGAGGGCGCGTCGACGCCCGGCCCCCGCCGTCACCTCGGGGCGCGAGCGCGGACCCTGCTCCCGCCCCTCGTCCTGCTCGGCATCCTGGTGTCGCTCGTGGTGAACTGCGCGCGCCCGCTGAGCAACACCGACACCTACTTCCACCTCCGCTTCGGCGAGGAGTTCCTGCACGGCTGGTCCCTGCGCCACCCCGGCAGCGTGAGCACCTTCGCCACCCGGCCGTGGGTGCCGACCCAGTGGCTCTCGGAGATGGCGATGGCCAGGACCGAGCAGTGGTTCGGGCTGGCCGGCGTCGCCTGGCTGTCGGGGCTCCTCGAGGTCGCGCTCCTGCTGGTCGTGTACGCCGCGGCCCGCGACGCCTCGGACCCCGTCGTGGCGATGCCGCTGACCGCCGTCGCCCTCTTCGCGATGGAGACCGGGCTCTCGATGCGGCCGCAGGTGATCAGCTACCTGCTGGTCGCGGTGGTCGTGGCGGCGTGGCTCCGCACACGGCGCGACGGCCGGGTCCGATGGTGGCTGATCCCCCTCGTCTGGGTGTGGGCCATGCTGCACGGGATGTGGCCGGTCGCCCTGGTGATCGGCGTCGTGGCCGTGGTCGCCCTGGCGTTGGACCGCTCCCCCCGACGGCTGGTGCGCCGCGCCGTCGTCGTGCCGATCGCCTCGGCCGCCGCCGCCGCTCTCACGCCGGTCGGTCCGGCGCTCTACACCGCCGTCGCCGCGGTCGGCTCACGGTCGCGCTTCTTCGCCGAGTGGGGCTCGCCCGACTGGACGTCCTGGTACTTCCTCGCGCTCGCGCTCATGTTCGTCGCCACCGCCTTCGCGATGTGGAGGTGCCGTCGCGCCTCCTGGACCGAGGTCCTCCTGGTGGCCCTGGCCGCGGGCTTCGCCGTCTACTCGCTGCGGACCGTGCCGGTCGCGGCGGCGATGATGGCACCGCTGGCCGCCGGGCCGCTGCAGGGCCTCTGGGGGCGACGTACGCCGCCGGCCCGACGTGAGTGGGCGACCGTGGTCGGAGGAGCGGTCGCGGCCCTGGTCGTGCTCGCGGTCGCTGTGCCGCACACCTCCGGGCAGCCACCCCACGAGCCGGCCTGGGTCGACCCGGCTCTCTCGCACCTGCCCCCGGGCACGAAGGTGCTGAACGACTGGGACCTGGGCGGCTACCTGATGTGGCGCTACCCGCAGCTCGATCTGGTGATGCACGGGTACGGCGACACCTTCACCACCGCCGAGCTGACCCGCAACAACGGGCTCCTGACGCTCGGCCCCGGCTGGGACGCGTCGCTCCGCGGCACCGGCGCCCGGGTCGCGGTGCTGCGCCCGTCCTCGCGCCTGTCGGAGGCCCTGATCTCCGCGGAGGGATGGCACGTGGTGCACGCCTCCCCGTCGGTCGTGCTGCTCCGCGCTCCGGCCTCGTGGGTCGCATGGGGACCACCGGTCGCCACGATCAGAGGCGGGTCAACCGGCTGACGCCTCGATCCAGCGCTCCAGCACGCCCGCGGCGGCACCGGAGTCGATCGCCTGCGTGGCGCGGGCCAGCGCGGACGGCAGTGCCTCGTCCACCGAACCGGCGGGCTCGTCGTACACCGCGAGGGCGGCGGCCGCGTTGAGCAGCACCGCGTCCCGGACGGCACCCGCCTCGCCGCCGAGCACCCGTCGTACGACGTCGGCGTTGTGCGCCACGTCGCCGCCGCGCAGGTCCGCCGCGGTCGCGGGACCGATGCCCAGGGTCGTCGGGTCCACCACGGAGGACGTGACGATGCCGTCGTGCACGAGCCAGGCCTGCGACGTGGTGGTCGTGGTGAGCTCGTCGAGACCGTCGTCGCCCCGGAACACCCAGGCGTCGACCCCGCGGCGGGCGAGCACGCCCGCCATGATCGGCGCCATCCGGGCGTCGGCGCAGCCGATCGCCTGGGCCGCCGGTTTGACCGGGTTGGCCAGCGGGCCGAGGAAGTTGAACGTCGTGGCGATGCCGAGCTCGCGCCGCGGCACCGCCGCGTGACGCAGCGCCGGGTGGAACGCCGCGGCGAAGCAGAAGGTGATGCCGACCTGCTCGGCGAGCCGTGCGACGCGGTCGGCCGGCAGGTCGAGCCGGAGCCCCAGGGCCTCCAGCACGTCGGCGGACCCGGCCTGGCTCGACGCCGAGCGGTTGCCGTGCTTGACCACGCGGGCGCCGGCACCAGCGGCCACGATGGCGGCCATCGTCGAGATGTTGACGCTCATCGAGCGGTCGCCGCCGGTCCCGACGACGTCGAGGGCGCGGCCCGGGATGGCCAGCGGGGTGGCGACGGCGTACATCGCGTCGAGGAGCCCGGTGACCTCGTCGATGGTCTCGCCCTTGCTCCGCAGGGCCACGGCCAGTCCCGCGATCTGGGCCGGGGTCGCGGCGCCGGCGAGCACCTCCCCCATCGCCCACGCGGTCTGGTCGGCGGCGAGGTCCCGACCCGCCACGAGGGCACCGAGCACCTCGGCCCAGGTGTGGTCCACCGGCTCAGGTGGTGGCGGGCACGCGCGGACGGAGCAGCGTGGTGACCGCCTCGGCGAGGCGCACGGGGTCGAGGGGGTGCGGCACGACCGCCTCGGCTCGCGACCAGGTCGCCAGCCAGGCGTCCTGCGGGCGCCCGATCAGCACCAGGATCGGCGGGCAGCGGTAGATCTCGTCCTTGAGCTGCTTGGCGATGCCCATTCCTCCGGCGGGCACGGCCTCGCCGTCGAGGATCGCCAGGTCGATCCCGCCGACGTCCATGTTCTGGATGACCACGGGCTCGGTGGCGACCTCGACGTACTCCAGCTCCGGGAGGTCCGGGTGGGGACGGCGCCCCAGCGCCAGGATGACCTGCTGCCGGACGTCGGCGTCGTCGCTGTAGACGAGCACGCGCAGCGTGCTCGCACCGGCCTGCTCGGAGTGGCTCACGGGCAGAAGGCTACCGGCCGGGCGTGTCTCCCGGGCCGGCCGGGCCGCGCCGGACGTCGCGCACGACCCCGGCGGGAATATGTCGTCCATCGACAGGGGGTCGGGGTGCCCCACTCCGAGCGGCCGAGACATAATGAGGCCCGTGGCGACAGCTTCGACGACGATCCCGGCCTCACGGCTCCACGGACACCACGACCGACCGAGCATGGTGAGCGTCGGGACCATCATCTGGCTGTCCAGCGAGCTGATGTTCTTCGCGGCCCTGTTCGCGTCGTACTTCACGATCCGGGCCGTCAGCCCGATCCTGTGGGCCCAGAACACCGCACACCTCAACGTGCCGTTCGCAGCCGTCAACACCACGATCCTGGTGCTGTCGTCGGCGACCTGCCAGCTGGGTGTGTTCGCCGCGGAGCGCGGACAGGTCGGCCGGTCCGGCTCGGTCTTCCAGGTGCGCGGCTGGGGCCTGCGCGAGTGGTTCGTCCTCACCTACATCATGGGTGCGGTGTTCATCGGCGGCCAGGCCACCGAGTACGCCTCCCTGGTGAAGGAGGGCATCACGATCCCGAGCTCGGCCTACGGCTCGATGTTCTACCTCACCACCGGCTTCCACGGTCTGCACGTCACCGGCGGCCTGATCGCCTTCCTCTTCGTGCTCGGCCGCACGTTCCTGGCCAAGCGCTTCACCCACGAGCAGGCCGTCAGCGCCATCGTGGTGTCGTACTACTGGCACTTCGTCGACGTGGTCTGGATCGGCCTCTTCGCGACCATCTACCTCATCAAGTGACGACGACCAAGGACAGCAAGGACTGACTGTGCGCCTCTTGCATCGCTCCGCCGGACGACTGTCCCGGCACCGTCGCGGTCCGGTCGCCGGGCTCCTCGTCCTGCTCCTGGGTCTGGTGCTGACCGGTGGTCTCTACGCCGCCTTCGCGCCGGCCCAGGCCCAGGGCAACAACAGCGCCCAGCAGATCAAGACGGGACGTGAGCTGTTCCTCGTGGGCTGCGCCTTCTGCCACGGGCAGAACGGCCAGGGCGTGAAGACGCTCGACGGCAACGAGCTCGGCCCGACGCTGGTCGGGGTGGGCCCGGCGGCGGTGGACTTCCAGGTCGGTACCGGCCGGATGCCGGCGGTCCAGCCCGGGGCGCAGATCGTGCAGAAGGAGGTCAACTACACCCCCGAGGAGATCGCGGCCCTGGCGGCGTACGTCGGCTCCCTCGGCCCCGGCCCCGCCATCCCGTCGGCCAAGGACTACAGCATCGCCGGCATGACCGACGCCGAGCGGCAGGCGGCGATCACGCGCGGCGGCCAGATCTTCCTGACCAACTGCACCGCGTGCCACAACTTCGAGGGCTCCGGTGGGGCGATGCCCCACGGCGGCTTCGCGCCGAAGATCCGCGGTGTGGACCCCAAGTACATCTACGAGGCGATGCTCACCGGCCCGCAGGCCATGGACAACTTCTCCAACGGCAACCTGCCGCCGGCCGAGAAGCGCGACATCATCGCCTACCTGCAGTCGCTCGAGAACAACCCGAACTACGGGGGGTTCGGCCTCGGCGGCATCGGCCCGGTGAGCGAGGGCCTGTTCGCATGGCTGGTCGGCATCGGCTCGCTGGTCGGGGTCGCGATCTGGATCGCGGCGCACACGACCCGGTCGTCCAAGACGAAGGCGGAGGCATGAGGATCACCCCAGGACGCGGTTCACTTCTCTCGCCCTCCCACGGGGACGCCGCATGAGCGACCACCTCCCCGCGACCACCCAGAGCGACCACACGCCGGCGCTGACCGACGAGCCCATCCCCAACCCCGGTCTCCCGCCGCACCAGTGGCGCCCGACCGACGTCGACCCCAAGGCCGAGAAGCGGGCCGAGCGCCAGGTCGCCGGCCTGTTCCTGCTGGCGACCCTGAGCGCCATCCTGTTCCTGGTCTCCTACTTCGCGTTCAAGATCGGCGCCAACCCGGACACCATCGGCGGCCTCGGCGCCTCCAACGTCGCCCTCGGCGTGTGCCTCGCGGTGACCCTGCTGGCGATGGGTGCCGGCATCATCCAGTGGGCACGCAAGCTGATGGGCGACCACGAGATCGTCGAGTACCGGCACACCGCGTCGTCGCCGCAGGAGGACCGCGAGGCGACCGTGGGCATCCTCCAGACCGGCCTCGAGGAGTCCGGCCTGGGACGCCGCCCGCTGATCCGCAACACCCTGCTGGCCGCCGGCGGCGTGCTCGGCATCCTGCCGATCGTGATGCTCCGCGACCTGGGCCCGCTGCCGGGCGACAAGCTCGACCACACCATCTGGGACATGAACACGTGGACCCCCTCCGAGCACGCCTGGTGGAAGGCGCAGGGGCGCACCTACCAGCGGGTGGTGCGCGACGTCGTCGGGACGCCGATCAAGGTGTCCGACCTCGAGATCGGCGACCTCGTCAACGCCGAGCCCGAGATCGTCCTGGCCACCTACCCGAACGGTCTGCCGGTCGTCGAGGGCACCGACCTGCTCGTGGCCAAGTCCAAGGCGGCGGTGATCCTGAGCCGGATGCTGCCCAGCGACATCGTGTCGCAGCAGACCCTGAACTGGTCGGTCGACGGCATCGTCTGCTACTCCAAGATCTGCACGCACGTCGGCTGCCCGATCTCGCTGAACGAGCGGACCACGCACCACCTGCTCTGCCCGTGCCACCAGTCGACCTTCGATCTGACCGACTCCGGACGGGTCCTGTTCGGCCCCGCGGCCCGGCCGCTGCCGCAGCTGCAGATCACGGTCGACCAGGACGGTTACCTGGCCGCGGTACGCGACTTCACCGAACCAGTCGGACCTAGTTTCTGGGAGCGAGGCTGACCATGTCCCTGGATACCAGCAAGATCGCCAGGACGAACCGCGGCACCGCCGCGACGCCCAAGAAGCCCGCCAAGGCCGGTGCCGTGGCCGAGTGGGCGGACGACCGGCTCGGACTCGCCACCTTGATGCGGAAGAACCTCCGCAAGGTCTTCCCGGACCACTGGTCCTTCATGCTCGGTGAGATCGCGCTGTGGAGCTTCGTCGTCCTGCTCCTGACCGGGGTCTTCCTGACCTTCTGGTTCAACCCGAGCATGTCGGAGTCGACGTACCAGGGCTCCTACGCCCAGCTGCGTGGCGTGCCCATGTCCGACGCGTACGCCTCGACGCTCCGCATCTCGTTCGACATCCGCGGCGGTCTGCTCGTCCGGCAGATGCACCACTGGTCCGCGATGCTGTTCATCGCCGCGATGCTCGTGCACATGATGCGCGTCTTCCTGACCGGCGCGTTCCGCAAGCCCCGCGAGCTGAACTGGGTGATCGGCTCGCTGCTGATCCTGCTCGGCATCGTCGAGGGCTTCGCCGGCTACTCGTTGCCGGACGACCTCCTGTCCGGTACCGGCCTGCGGATCGCGGACGGCCTGATCAAGGCCACTCCCGTCGTCGGGACCTACATGTCGTTCTTCCTGTTCGGCGGCGAGTTCCCGGGCGACGTGATCATCCCCCGTCTCTACATGGTCCACATCCTGCTGATCCCGGGGCTCCTGCTGGCCCTGATCGGTGCCCACATGTTGCTGCTGGTGTTCCACAAGCACACGCAGTGGCCGGGCCCCGGACGGACCGAGCAGAACGTCGTCGGCTTCCCGATGCTCCCGGTCTACATGGCCAAGGCGGGCGGCTTCTTCTTCATGGTCTTCGGCGTGACCGCGCTGATGGGCGGTCTGCTCTCGATCAACCCGGTGTGGAAGTACGGCCCCTACGACCCCTCGAAGGTGACCGCGGGCTCGCAACCGGACTGGTACATGGGCATCGCGGAGGGACTCCTGCGCATCATGCCCAACTGGGAGACCCATATCTGGGGTCACACGATCTCCTGGAACGTGATGATCCCGGGCCAGATCCTGCCCATCGTGCTGTTCTCGATGGTGATCGGCTGGCCGTTCTTCGAGGCCTGGGTGACCGGGGACAAACGCGAGCATCACCTCCTGCAGCGTCCCCGGAACGCGCCGGTGCGCACGGCGTTCCTGGCCGCGATGATCACGGTCTACGGCCTGCTGTGGGCGGCGGGAGGCAACGACATCCTGGCCACCCACTTCCATCTGAGCCTGAACTCGATCACGTACTTCATGCGGGGCGCGGTGTTCATCCTGCCGCCGATCGTGTTCTTCGTGACGAGGGCCTGGTGCATCGGGCTGCAGCGGTCCGACCGCGACCGGCTGCTGCACGGCTACGAGACCGGGATCATCATGCGGTCCCCCGACGGCGCCTACACCGAGCGGCACCTGCCGATCAGCGAGGCGTCGGCCTACACGCTCACCGCCCGCCAACGCGACCAGATCTACACCCCGGAGTCCGAGACGGACGCCAACGGCGTGGTCGCCCCCGGCTCACGCATCCAGCGCGTCCGCGCCCGGCTGTCCCACGGGATGTTCGCGAACAACATCCAGAAGCCGACGATCGAGGAGCTCGAGGAGGCTCGCCACCACGCCGAGCACGAGCACGAGCTCGAGGCGGGTCTCGACCACCCCGCGGCGGGCCACGAGTTCGACGACCACCAGCTCCGCGACACCGGCGACGTACCGCTGCGCTCCCACTGAGGCGACGCTCACACCGGGTCCGGCGCCGGACCGTCCGGTGACGAGGCGCGTCAGTGAAGGGCGGAGCCGGTGGCGTAGGTCTTGAACGGCTCGTTCCAGTCGCCGTAGCCGTTGGTGAGGGTCATCGGCTTGTTCGTCCCGGTGTAGTCGACGACGTCACCCACGCGGCTGTGCGCGTAGAGCCACGCGGCGTTCGCGGTGCTCATGCCGGTGCAGCCGTGGGAGACGTTGGCATGACCCTGCGAGGCCACCGACCAGGGTGCGGCGTGGAGGAACTCGCCGGAGAACGTCAGGCGCATCGCGAACTGCACGTCGTCCAGGTTGTAGCCGTTCGGCCCGTTCGGGTTGATGCCGATGGTCTCGGAGTTCATCCGCGTGTGGCGCAGCTTCTCCACGATGATCTTGACGCCCGACCTGGTCGTGAACTGCGGCTGCTGACCGGTCGTGATCGGGATGGACCGGACGAGGTGACCGTTGTCGAAGACGTGCAGCTGGTCGGTGACGGTGTTCACCCGGTAGATGTGCGAGGCGCCGACACGGAAGTGGATGGTCCGGTCGAGCTGCCCGAAGATCCCGTTCCCGGCCGGGATGCTGTTGATGTTGGTGCTCACCGTGACGGAGCTCCCGGGCTTCCAGTACGTCCGGGGCCGCCAGTGGACCTCGTTGTCGCTGATCCAGTGCCAGCTGCCCCGCTGCGCCGGCACGGAGGTCACCTGTAGGTGACGCTCGATCGCCGCGTGGTCGGTCACCGGGACGTCGAACTTCACGATCACCGGCATCCCGATGCCGACCGTCTGGCCGTCCAGCGGGAAGATGGACGGGAAGGTCTGCTGGGCGAGCGTGAGCGGGGCCGTCCGGAAGCGGGTCGTCCGGGTCACCGTGTTCCCACTGGCACCCTTCAACGCGGTGGCGACCGTGTACGACGTACCGGGCTCGAGCAGTGCGGCGGCCGTCCACGACCGCTGGTCGGTGGACATCGCGCCGGGGATCTCGCCGACCTTGGAGCGGACCGCCACCGACACCAGGGTGGCGTGGGCCGCGGTCAGGTGCACGCGACGGTCAACGGGCACGCCGGTGGCTCCGCGGGGCACGTTGCTGTGCACCACGGGCACCGGGCCCACGTGGGCCGGCTTGCTCTGCAGGACGTCGTGCAGGGTGCTCCCGCCCGCTCCGGTGGACGAGTTGCTGCCGCAGCCGGCGACCACGAGAGAAAGGCCGGCGACGGCGGCGACCAGCATCGGCCGACAGGCGCGGGTGACGGACATCAGGCTCCCCGGGGGTGAAGAAAGGTCGCTTCAATGTAACCCGCCACCCCACTCCTACCGGGAATCGGCGAGACGTGGTCGAGCCCACGCACCCCTGGGACGCGGGGGGTGCGGCAAAGGTTGCCGGGTCAGTGCGCGTGCTCTCCGCGGTAGTACTCGAAGACGAACCCGGAGAGCGCCAGGGCGCCCAGCCCTACCCCGATGATGAACAACCACCAGGCGCCCATCGCGACGCCGTAGACGCACACGCCGAGGGTCGCGCCGCACCACAACGGCCACCACGAGTAGGGCGGGAAGAAGCCCAGCTCGCCGGCCCCGTCGGCGATCTCGGCGTCCTTCCGGTCCTCGGGCCGCGGCTCCATCTTGGTGGCGTGGAAGCCGAGGTAGAGGGTCACCATCGCCGCCAGGAGCGTCGTCATGGTGAGCGCGGAGGTGCCGGTCCAGTCGCCGGAGATCAGCCAGTAGGCCGGGCTGACGATGACGAAGAACGCCGTCGTGATCGCGAAGATCCAGGCCTCGACCTTCATGACTCGTCTCCGTCGTCCAGCTGCTCACGCAGGTGCTCGTGCCGCCCGTCGACGTTGGGGGCATCGGCGGCGTTGGCGTTGGCCATCGCGTAGTTGTCCTCCATCTCCATCGCCGCGATCTCCGGGTGATGGAGGTCGAACGCCGGCGACTCGGAGCGGATGCGTGGGATCCGGTCGAAGTTGTGCCGCGGCGGCGGACAGCTGGTCGCCCACTCCAGGGAGCGGCCCCAGCCCCAGGGGTCGTCGACGCCGACGAGCGGCGCCTTGCGGGATATCCAGACGTTGTAGAGGAACGGGAACGTCGACGCGCCGAGCAGGAAGGCCCCGACCGTCGACACCTGGTTGAGGGTGGTGAACCCGTCGGAAGGCAGGTAGTCGGCGATCCGGCGGGGCATGCCCTCGACCCCGAGCCAGTGCTGCACCAGGAACGTCGTGTGGAAGCCGATGAACAGCATCCAGAAGTGCACTTTGCCCAGTCGTTCGTCGAGCATCCGCCCGGTCAGCTTGGGCCACCAGAAATAGAACCCGGCGAACATCGCGAACACGACCGTGCCGAAGACCACGTAGTGGAAGTGGGCCACCACGAAGTAGGAGTCGGACACGTGGAAGTCCAGCGGCGGGCTCGCCAGGATCACCCCGGTCAGGCCACCGAACAGGAAGGTAGTTAGGAAACCTATGGACCACAGCATAGGGGTGTCGAACGAGATGGATCCGCCCCACATCGTGCCGATCCAGTTGAAGAACTTGACCCCCGTCGGAACCGCGATCAGGAAGGTCATGCCGGAGAAGAACGGCAGGTCGACCTTGCCGGTGACGAACATGTGGTGGGCCCACACCGCGACCGAGAGGATCGCGATGCCGAGCGTCGCACCGACCAGACCGACGTAGCCGAAGATCGGTTTTCGGCTGAACACCGGAAGGATCTCGGAGATGATGCCGAAGAACGGCAGGGCGATGATGTAGACCTCGGGGTGGCCGAAGAACCAGAACAGGTGCTGCCACAGGATGGGGCCGCCGTGACTGGTGTCGAAGACATGTGCTCCCAGTCGCCGATCCGCCTCCAGGGACAGCAGCGCCCCCGCCAGCACGGGGAACGCGATCAGCACCAGCAGGCTGGTGACCATCGTGTTCCACACGAAGATCGGCATCCGGAACATCGTCATGCCGGGTGCGCGCATGCAGATGATCGTGGTGATGAAGTTGACCGCGCCCAGGATCGTGCCGAGACCCGCCATCCACAGGCCCATGATCCAGAGGTCGCCGCCCACGTTGGGGGAACGGATCGCGTCGCTGAGCGGGGTGTAGGCGAACCAGCCGAAGTCGGCGGCACCGGACGGGGTCAGGAAGCCGGAGCCCGCGATCAGGCCGCCGAACAGGAAGAGCCAGTAGCTGAGCATGTTCAGCCGCGGGAACGCGACGTCGGGCGAGCCGATCTGCAGCGGCATCAGCGCGTTGCCGAACCCGAAGAACAGCGGCGTCGCGAACAGCAGCAGCATGATCGTGCCGTGCATCGTGAAGAGCTGGTTGTAGACCTCGTCGTTCACGAACTGCATGCCCGGGTTGGCCAGCTCCGAGCGCATGATCAGCGCCATGATGCCGCCCACCAGGAACCACGCGAACGACGTACCGAGGTAGAGGTTGCCGATCACCTTGTGGTCGGTGGACGTGATCACCTTGACGATCCGCCGCCCGATCTCTCGCCGCGGCGGTCCGACGGTCGTGGTGGTGGACGGGGTGGTGGCGGTCATTCCGAGCCTCCGTGGGATCCGCTCGCCTGGCCGGCCTCGGTCTGCGAGGTGATGCCGCCGAGCAGGGGCTGGTTGGAGACGTTCCCCTGGGCGCTCAGGCTCTGCAGGTAGGTCTGGTAGGCGCTCTGGCTGACGATCTTGACGTTGAAGAGCATGCGGGAGTGGTAGACGCCGCAGAGCTCGTAGCAGGCCCCCCGGTAGGTGCCGATCACGGTCGGCGTGACCGAGAAGTGGTTGTCCTGCGACACCGGTCCGGGGATCACGTCCATCTTCTCGAGGAAGCCCGGGACGCCGAAGTCGTGGATGACGTCGGGAGAGTGCAGCTTGAACTCGACGGTCTTGTCGACCGGCAGGACCAGGGTCGGCGGGGCGCCCGCCTCACCGACGGTGTAGAGGACCTTGCCGTGGGTGGGCTCGTCCATGTAGTTGAAGGTCCACGTCCACTGCTGTCCGACCACGTAGACGACGAGGTCGGGGGGCGGCACGTTCTCGCGGACGTCGTTCTGGGTGCGCTCGGTGTGCACGAAGAACACCACGACCATGATGATCGGCGCGATCGTGTAGAAGATCTCGAGCGGCAGGTTGTAACGGGTCTGGATCGGGATCTCGTCGTCGCTGCGCCGGTAGAAGCGGAAGCAGGAGTAGAAGATCAGGCCCCACACCAGTCCTCCGGTGAGGAGGGCCGCCACCCAGGCCCAGTGCCAGAGCACGAAGATGTGCTCTCCCTGGGCGGTCGCGGGGTCCGGCATCGCGAAGTTGGTCCACTCGTGACGGGTGTGCTCGCTGCAGCCGCTGAGCACCATCACCAGGAGCGCGGTGCCGAGGACGGCTCCGGCTCGTCGCGCCGTACGGCGGGGTGCCGCGGACGTGGAAGCAGGGACTTGCCGACCCACGAACGAGCCTTTCTGCTCGGCGTTCACCAACAGCCAGAACCCTATCCGAACCGACCACCGGGCGCGGGGGTGGGTCGCCCGGTAAGTCGGCGGTTAAGTTGTGCCCGTGTCGTCGTTCGGAGGGTCGTCGCTGCCCGGTCGTCGGGTCTATCTGGACTCCGCGTCGGGTGAGCCGCTGCACCCCGCGGCACGCGAGGCCTTCGTGGCCGCCCTGGACGCGGCGTACGCCGATCCACGCCGGCTCCACCACGCCGGGCGCGCCGCCCGTCTGGTGCTCGACAACGCCCGTGCTGCGACCGCGGAGGTGCTGGGCGTCCGCAGCGACGAGGTGACGTTCACGTCGTCGGGCACCGAGGCCGTGCACCGCGGTCTGCTCGGGCTGCACCGCGGACGCGAACGCGACGGCGCCACCCTCGTGCACTCGGCCGTGGAGCACTCCGCGGTCCTGCAGGCGGCCTCCTGGACGCAGGGGCCGACGCGGGTCGTCGGGGTCGACGAGCTGGGCCGGATCCGCCTCGACGACCTCGACCTCGAGGACGCGTCGGTGGTCGCCTGCCAGTCGGCGAACCACGAGGTCGGCACCCTCCAGCCGGTCGCCGAGGTCGCCGAGCGGCTCGGCGACGTGCCGCTGTTCGTCGACGCCTGCGCCTCCGCCGGCCGGCTGGCGCTCCCGGACGGCTGGGCAGCCCTCGCCGCCTCGGCGCACAAGTGGGGCGGTCCGGCGGGGGTCGGCCTCCTGGTGGTGCGTCGGGATGCCCGGTGGCGCGACCCGTTCCCGGAGGACGACCGCGCGACGGAGCACGAGAGCGGTTTCGAGAACGTGCCGGCGGTGCTCGCCGCGGCGGCGGCCCTGCAGGCGGTGGTGGCGGAGCGCGACGCCGAGAAGGTGCGCCAGCACGCGCTCGTCGGCTGGATCCGCCGCGTGGTGGGCGCGCTGCCCGACGTCGACGTCGTCGGCGACCCCTCGGACCGCCTGCCCCACCTGGTCACCTTCTCCTGCCTGTACGTCGACGGCGAGGCGCTGGTGACCGAGCTGGACCGTCTGGGGTTCGAGGTCGCCAGCGGCTCGGCCTGCACCTCCTCGGCGCTCGAGCCGAGCCACGTCCTCGCCGCGATGGGCGCTCTCACGCACGGCAACGTGCGGGTCTCGATCGGGCGCGACACCACCGAGGACGACGTGGAGCGCTTCCTCGGCGTGCTGCCGGGCGTCCTCGCCGACCTCCGGGCGAGGATCTGATGCTCGAGGTCGACTGCCGCGGCCTGGTCTGCCCGGCGCCGATCATCGAGCTGGCCCGCCACATCGCCCTCGTGGCCCCGGGCGGCCTGCTCGGGGTCGTGGCCACCGACGCGGCGGCGCGGGCAGACGTGCCCGCGTGGTGCCGGATGACCGGCCACGAGTTCGTGGCCGAGGAGGTCGCCGACGACGGCGCCGCGCGCTACGTCGTACGCCGGAGCGCCAGTCGCCCGAGCTGAGGGGCCGCTAGGCGGCGAGGTGGGCCGCGACGTCCTCGGCCGCCGCGTCGCCGTACGAGGAGCGGATGCGCTCCACGAACTGCCGTGCGGTGAACGCGTACTCCTGGGTGCCGACGGTCTCGACGACGTACGCCGCCAGCACGCACCCGATCTGGGCGGCGCGCTCGTGACCCAGCCCCCACTCGAGCCCCGCCAGGAAGCCGGCCCGGAACGCGTCGCCGACGCCCGTCGGCTCCACCGCGGTCACGCCCGCTGCGGCCTTCACCTCGAGCGGCTCCGCGTCGCGGGCGAGGATGCGCACGCCATCCGCACCCAGGGTGGTCACCTGCGTGCCGACCCGGTCGAGGATCTCGTCGGAGGACCACTCGGTCTTCGACTCGATCATGGCCGACTCGTACTCGTTGGAGAACAGGTACGTCGCGCCGTCGATCAGGTCGCGGATCAGCTCCCCGTCGCTGAACGCCAGCTGCTGGCTGGGGTCGGCGATGAACGGGTAGCCGCGCTGACGGCACTCCCGGGTGTGCCTCAGCATGCCCTCGGGGTCGTCGGCGGCGATCAGCACGAAGTCGGGGTCGCCCACCTTCGAGACGATCGGCAACAGCTCGATCAGCCGCGACTCGCTCATGGCGCCGGGATAGAACGACGCGAACTGGGCCATCGTGCTGTCCGTCGTGCACACGAAGCGCGCGGTGTGGCGGGTGTCGGACAGGTGCACGAAGGAGCAGTCGACGCCGTTGCGCTCGAGCCAGCTGCGGTAGTCGACGAAGTCCTCACCGGCAGCTCCCACCAGCACCGGGTGCAGGCCGAGCCGGGCCAGCCCGAAGCACATGTTCGGGGCCACTCCCCCGCGCCTGATCTCGAGCTCGTCGACCAGGAACGACACCGAGATCTTGTCGAGCTGGTCCACGACCAGGGAGTCCTTGAACCTTCCGGCGAAGGACATGAGGTGGTCGGTGGCGATCGAGCCGCAGATCAGCAGGGACACGCCACGGAACACTACTCACCGGTACTGCTGGGGATACCGGGCGGTAGCCCCTACCGTCGAGTCATGGCCACGCCGTCGCACTCGCACCTGACCCACGACGAGCTCGGCACGCCGAGCCAGCTGCGCGAGGACTGCGCCGCGGTCGGTCGCAACCTCCGGCTCGACCGGGTCCTCCGCGCCGCCGTCGCCGGGCCGCCCAGCCTCGAGTACGACGACTACCCGCGCGAGGTGCGCAAGCGCGAGATCCGGGTCAGCGACGCGGCCGCACGCCTGGCCAACGCGCTCCACCTCCACCTCGACTGAGGCGCCTGTCGATTTCCCCGCTCAGGCGGGGACATTGGCGCTTGTAGGCGTAAATTTCCCCCAACAAGCGCCCAAGTCCCCGCTCGAGCGGGGAAACTGGCACGCACGGACCCGACCCGTCGGCCGGAAGTGCTCCAGGGTGCGCGTACGCCCCGTTTGGGCCGCCGAACCGCGGGGAACGCTCCGACGCAGCACAAAGCCCCCGGTGAGTCGTCTAAGAGACCGGGGGCTTCGTGGTGTCCATGGGACCTACGGCTGACTCAGTGGAACGAGTCTCCGCAGGCGCAGGAGCCGGTCGCGTTGGGGTTGTCGATCGTGAAGCCCTGCTTCTCGATCGAGTCCACGAAGTCGATCATGGCGCCGTTCAGATAAGGGACGCTCATCCGGTCGACCACGACAGCCACGCTGTCGAAGTCGGTCACGACGTCGCCGTCGAGGGTGCGCTCGTCGAAGAACAGCTGGTAGCGCAGACCGCTGCAGCCTCCCGGCTGCACGGAGATCCGCAGCTGGAGGTCGTCGCGACCCTCCTGCTCCAGCAGGCTCTTGACCTTGGCGGCGGCGACCGGGCTCAGGTTGATCTGGTCGGTACGACGCTCTTCGGTGACCTGGTCGGTCATGCTGCTGCTCCTTCGTCGGTGTCTGACAGGCCCAATTCTCGCACAGGACCGGTTATTCCCGGCGATCCCCACCCGCTCAACGAGACCACGTGCGGGCCACCCGCGCCGCGAGCTCGGCGAGGCTGCCGGCCGGGTCGCCGAGCGCCCGCTCCTCCCCCACGAGATCCACCAGCGCGTACGCCGACTCGATCCCCAGCGCCCGCATCTCGCGGGATCCGACCAGGACCCGTCCGGCCAGCGCCACGCACGGGCGCAGGGCCTCCGCGGCGACCGACGCGACGCCGTACGGCACCTTGCCCGAGCGGCTGGAGAAGTCGAACGCGCCCTCGCCGGTGAGCACCAGGTCGGCGCCCCGGGCCCGGGCGAGGAGGCCGACGGCCTCGCTCACCACGTCGAACCCGGGTCGCCGCGTCGCCCCCAGCAGGAGCAGGGCGAAGCCGAGCCCACCCGCGGCGCCGGCCCCCTTCTCGAGGGCGGTACGACGGTCGGTCGCCGCGGCGAACCGCTCCAGCACGGCGTCGACGGCCGGGAGTCGCGCCTCCGGGATGCCCTTCTGCGGCCCGAAGGTCTTGGTCGCGCCGAAGAGGCCGGTGAGCGGGCTGTCGACGTCGGTCGCGCACACGAGGGAGACGGAGGCGAGCCGCTCCCGGGCGGGGCCGACGTCCACCGACGTGAGGCCCTCGAGCCCCGTCACGCCCTGGTCGAGCGGCCGGTCGGCGGTGGCGCCGAGGGCGCCGAGCAGGCCCGCGCCGCCGTCGTTGGTCCCCGAACCACCGAGGCCGACGACGATGTCGGTCGCACCTGCTTCGATCGCGCGCATGACCAGCTCGCCGACCCCCCAGGTGGTGGCGGTCTCGGCGCGCTCGCCGCCGGTCAGGGCGAGCCCGCAGGCCTGCGCGCTCTCGACCCAGGCCTGCTCACCCTTCACGAGCACCACGGCGGGCACCGGGTCCCGGTGCGGCCCGCTGACGGTGACCGCCGCGAGCTCACCTCCGATCGCCTCGTGCAGCACGTCGACGAAGCCCGGACCACCGTCCGCCATCGGGACCAGGTCCAGGTCGTCGCCGGGCGCCCGCTCCGCCCAGCCTTCCGCGATCGCGCGCGCCGCCTCGACCGCCGTCAGGGTGCCCGCGAACTTGTCCGGGGCGATGAGCACACGCATGCCGCTCATCCTGCCCGAGCAGTCCTCGGTCTAGGTTGGCCCGGTGAGCGACCTGCGGATCAGGCCGATGACGCCTGCCGACCTGGAGTCGGCCGAACGGGTCACCGCGATCGGCTTCCACGAGCTCGACACCCGGATGTTCCGTCGGTCCTGGCCCGACCCGCAGCCGCGGCCGCCGGACCGGGGCGCGACGTGGATCGCCCGCACCCAGCACCTCGTCACCACCGACCCCGGCGGCTGCTGGGTGGCCGAGGACGATTCCGGGCTGCACGGCGTGGTGGTGTCGTTCCTCCGCGAGAAGATGTGGCTCCTGGCGTCGTACGCCGTGGTGCCCGGCTCCCAGGGGCTCGGCCTCGGCCGCGCCCTGCTCGCCCCGGCGCTCGACTACGGCCGGGGAGCGCTGCGCGGGATGCTGAACGCGTCCAACGACCCCCGCGCCGTGCGGCGCTACCACGAGGCCGGGTTCCGGATGTATCCCCAGATGTTCCTGCGCGGATCGCCCGACCGGTCGCAGATCCCCGTGGTCGAGAAGGTCCGCGAAGGCAGCGCCGGCGACATCGACCTGATGGACTCGATCGACCGACGGACCCGGGGCGCAGCCCACGGCCCCGACCACGAGGTGCTGATCGGTCACCACCGGCTGGTCGTGAGCGACACCTCGGGGGGCCAGGGCTATGCCTACCTGGACGGCGGCACCGCCCTGCTCGCCGCAACGGACCGGCGTACGGCGGCCAGGTTGCTCTGGGAGGCGATCGCCTCGAGCGACGACGTGCTGATCGGTCACATCACGCCGGAGAACGACTGGGCCGTCGACGTCGGGCTCGCCGCCCGGCTGGAGCTGGACCAGGCCGGCTACCAGGCGCTGCGGCACATGCGGCCGCCGAAGCCGTACCTGCCTCACGGCGCTCTGATGTAGCCCAGGGAGGCGCGGGCCGGTCGGCCCCGGGCGCTCCCTACGATGGGGCGATGAGCACCGTCGACCTGCCGCTGCTGCCCCTCGGACGCGGCACGGACCTGAGCGCCGAGCGTGGGGTGGAGTGCCCGGGTGACCTGCCCGCCGCGTCGGACCCCCACCTCGTCGAGCGCGCCCGTGCCGCCAAGGCGACCCTCGGCGAGCGGCTGTTCGTGCTCGGTCACCACTACCAGCGCGACGAGGTGATCGAGTTCGCCGACGTCACCGGCGACTCGTTCAAGCTCGCGCGCGATGCGGCAGGCCGGCCCGAGGCCGAGTTCATCGTCTTCTGCGGCGTGCACTTCATGGCGGAGTCCGCGGACATCCTCACCTCGCCGCAGCAGCAGGTGGTGCTGCCAGACCTGGCCGCGGGCTGCTCGATGGCGGACATGGCGCGGCTCGCTCAGGTCGAGGACTGCTGGGACGCGCTCACCGACGCCGGCGTCGCCGGGAGCGTCGTACCCGTCACCTACATGAACTCCTCCGCCGACATCAAGGGGTTCTGCGGCAGGCACGGTGGCGCCGTGTGTACGTCGAGCAACGCGGACGTGGCCCTCGAGTGGGCGTTCGCCCAGCAGAGCGACGCGAAGGTGCTGTTCCTGCCCGACCAGCATCTGGGGCGCAACACCGCGGTTCTCAAGCTCGGGATGAGCCTCGACGACTGCGTCGTGTGGGACCCGCGCCAGCCGCAGGGCGGCCTCTCCGCCGAGGCCCTCGCGCGGGCCCGGGTGATCCTGTGGAAGGGACACTGCTCGGTGCACGGCCGCTTCTCGCCGGACGTCGTCGACGAGGTGCGGGCCCGAAGGCCGGGGATCCAGGTGCTGGTGCACCCGGAGTGCACCTACGAGGTGGTCACCCGCGCCGACCTGGTCGGGTCGACGGAGTTCATCATCAAGACGGTCGACGCTGCACCCCCCGGCTCGCGCTGGGCGATCGGTACCGAGCTCAACCTCGTGCAGCGCCTGGCGCGACGGCACCCCGAGCAGGAGATCGTCTTCCTCGACCGCAACGTCTGCTACTGCTCGACGATGAACCGGATCGACCTGCCGCACCTGGTCTGGGCCCTCGAGTCGCTGGTCGACGGCGTCGTCGTCAACCGCATCCAGGTTGACCCCGCCACCGAGCAATGGGCCAAGGTGGCGCTGCAGCGGATGCTCGACCTGCCCGGCCGCTCCCACCGCGACTGACCACGACCCCGACGCTCGAGTCAAGCCCACTGGTCGAGCAGGCCGCGCCGGTCGAGCTGGCCCGCTGGTCGAGCTGGCCCGCTGGTCGAGCGGCCCGCGGTCGAGCGGCCCGCTGGTCGAGCCGAGCCCGCTGGTCGAGCCGGGCCCGCTGGTCGAGCCGGCCCGCTAGTCGAGACCAGGGCCGGCTGGTCGCGGCCGCTCAGGTGTTGAGGCGTGGTCGATGTCGGATCCATGCGGGCTCGACACCGGGTTTGGGTGGTGGTCTGAATTCGGGTTGTCCTGTCGTGGGGGTTGATTCGGATCTGCCAGGGCGTGCTGGTGGATGACCCGGTGGTGGTGGCCACACAGCAGGGCGAGGTTGTCGAGCGCGGTTCTACCGCCGTCGGCCCAATGGGTGAGGTGGTGGGCGTGGCACATCACCGGGGGTCGGGTGCAGCCGGGGAAGGTGCAGTGCCGGTCCCTGAGGACGAGGGCGGTCCAGAGGACGGCGGTGACCGGGCGTCGGGTGCGGCCGATGTCGAGGACCTCGCCGCGGCTGCCGAGGACGGCGGGGATGATCTCGGCGTCGCAGGCCAACCTGCGCACGGTCGCGGGTGAGAGTTCGGCGCCGTCCTCGGTGGTGCCGATCCCGCGGGCGCCAGAGCTGCGTCGAGGAGGGTCTGGTGGTCGAGGGTGACCAGCAGCCGGGGTGGGGTGGCGTGGGTCTCCGGCGGCAGGCGCGGTGGTGAGGGCGTGGTGGGCGGTGGCGATCAGGGCGTCCCAGAGCCGGGCGCCGTGGTCCCGGGGATCCCGCATCTCCCCACCCGACTCGTCCTCGTCGTCGACGGCCGGGGCTGGGGCAGGTGAGGGGGAGGAGGGCGGCCTTGAGGAGGGCGGCGTCCTCGGTGCTGCCGTAGCCCTTGATCCTCACCCCGCCGGCCCGGTCCTCGGTGATCGCCAGGAACCGGCCCGCGTGGGCGGCCCGGTCCTCCCGATCCAGCGCCGCCTCGAGCCTGCGGTCGGCTGGCGTCGGGGTCGACCACGTGGGCCAGGTGCCGGCCCAGCCTGGCCAGCTCGGTGGCATCCAGGCTCTGGCCGCGTGTTCGAGCATGGCCTGCTCCCCGCGGGCCCGGACCAGCTCCCCGGACGGGAGGGCGTGGACGGCGTCGAGGATCGGGTCGACCTGGGTCGCCGACACCTCCCCCGCCACCAACGCCGACCGGGTGCGGGTGAGGGGGCCGGTGAGGGCGTGGGCCCGGACCACCCGCCGCTTCCCCTCGCCGCGGCGGAGGCCGCCGGTGTGGGTGAGCCAGTCCCCGGTCGAGCCGTAGTGCAACCGCTCCTTCGCCAGACCCCGCAGGTCGGCCTCGGCGACCGCACTGGCTTCGACCGCGGCCAGCACCGACGCCAGCCGCTGGGCCTGCTCCACCACCCCGATCAGCTCGTCGTCGGAGCGGGCCGACCACAACGTCTCCGCCACACCCCGGAGCATCGCGACCGCCTCGGCCAGCACCGTCGGCGGTGCGGCGCTCGGGGTGGTGGGGGTGGATCGACATAGGAATATCGAATCAGCGACCACCGACAATCGGGTGGGTTATCCACAGGGTTTATCCCCGGATCCGAGACATTCCGCAGAAATTTCTTGAAAATACTTTCCGTTGACCCCGGCGAGGGTTCAAACCGCAACCCAAGCGAGTAGCCCAAACCACGGTGTACCGGAACGCAAAGGGTGATGGGCACGGCAACCAAACGCAAACCGCAACCAGCGTGAATCAATAAAAGAAACCGCTACCAAAAGCACGCGGCGAGGCCCGAGCAAGCCTCGGTGGTGGTCTCGACTTCGCTCGACCACCGAAGGGAGCTCGGTCAGCGAAGGCAGTTCGGTCCCGACATGGCCCTTGGTCTCGACAAGCTCGACCAGCGGGGTCAGGTGATCTCGACTCCGCTCGACGAGCGGGCGCGGCTCACACCGAAGGCGCGATCAAGACCACGGCGCGGCTCGACGCACCACAAGGCGCGGCTCACCGCACCACAAGGCGCGGCTCACCCAACCACAAGGCGCGGCTCACCGCACCACAAGGCGCGGCTCAACGAACCGGGGGTCAGAGGCCGGGTCAGAGGCCGGGGGCGCCCCAGAGGGCCAGCCACCGTTGCAGGTCCGGCTCCATCGGGAGCTCGGCCTTCAGCTCGTCGCGGACCTGCATCTCGAGCAGGTTGTCGCGCGACTTCGGGCCGGTGGGGGCGAACCCGTAGAAGGTGCCCTGCTTGTAGAGGTAGACCAGCCCGACCTTGCGACCGGCCTGGTCCGCGAACGGCACCACCGAGCAGAGCAGACCGCCGGCGAAGCCCTGTTCCTCGAGTGCGGTGTTCACCGCGTGCAGGTCGGTGCACAGACCTTCGACGTCCGTCGCGGCTCGGGTGACGACCAGCCACGTGAAGCCGAAGTCGTCGCGCTGCACACGGACGTCCGGCTTGTCCGGGTCGTCCTTGATCAGCGCGATGACGTCGTCCTGGGTCTGCTGGTACGCCGCGCCGTCCGCGGCCCGGAAGCACACGGAGCCGGTGCCGGACGGCGTGAGGCCCGCCGAGGTCTCCAGCGTCACCGCAGCACTGGGGACCAGGAACAGCGAGTCGAGATCGGCCTTCGTGGGCGTCGTGCGACCGGTGAGTGCGTCCCAGAACCGGCTCACGACGGGGTGGGACCGTCGGCCCGGCGACCGAGCTCGGCCTGGATCTTGGCCAGCTGCTCGAGGCGCTGCTCGAGCGAGGGGTGGGTCGAGGTGATCTGGCTGAGGCTCACGCCCTTGATCGCCGGGGCGATGAAGAACGCGTTCATCGAGCTCGTGGCCCGCAGGTCCTGCTGCGGGATGGCGTTCATGCCCCCGGAGATCTTCTGCAGCGCGGTCGCCAGCGCCTGCGGCTTGAGCGTGAGGTAGGCCCCGGAGCGGTCGGCGCACAGCTCCCGGTAGCGCGAGAGCAGGCGCAGCAGCAGGAAGCTGATCGCGTACACGACGAGGCTCACGACCAGGGCGATCAGCCAGGTCGGCACCCCGTTGTCGTTGTTGTCGCGGCGGCCGCCGCCCATCCACGCGCCGTACTGCGCACCGCGGGTCATCATCCCGGCCACGATCCCGGCCGACGAGGCGACCGTCATGACCAGGACGTCGCGGTGGGCGACGTGGCTGAGCTCGTGGGCGAGCACCGCCTCCATCTCGTCGGCCGTGAGCATGCCGAGGATGCCGGTGGTCACGCAGACCACCGAGCGCTCGGGTGAACGCCCCGTCGCGAACGCGTTGGGGATCGCGACGTCCGCGACGCCGACCCGCGGCTTGGGCATGTCCGCCATGGCGCACAGCCGGTCGATCATCCCGTGCAGCTCCGGCGCCTCCTCGGGGGTCACCTCACGGGCGCGCATGGCGCGCATGGCGACCTTGTCGGAGCTGTACCACTGGTACCAGGCGATGCCGATGCCGGCGACGCCGATCAGCAGGGCCCAGTTCGGGAACACGAACATCATCGCGACGATGAACGCGACGAAGATTCCGCCGAGCAGGAACATCACGGTGGTCATGCGCACCGTGAGACCGGTGTCGGGGGCGAAACGAGTGCGTGCCATGTGACCAGTGTCAACCAGGGATCAAGCCGTCGCCACTGAGCATGTCGCGTACTTCGGCCAGCGTGGCGTCCGGCATCGGCAGGATCAGGTCGGAGGCGTCGAGGGAATCGGCGTCGTGGGCCACGCCGGCGGTGCGTACGCCGTCGAGCAGCGCGGCGAGGGCCGCACCGAACGAGTCCTGGTCGCCGGCCTCGACGGCCGCCTCGACCTTCGCGTCGAGGTCGTTGAGCGCGGAGACGGCGTCGTCGGAGAGGACGTACTGACCCTCTCCGAGGATGCGCACGATCATGCGGGCCGCCGACACTGTGGAGGGTCGCCCGCGGAGCGACGGGGCGTGGTGCTCATTTGGCGTCCCCGGAGGACTCCGTCGACGCCTCGTGCTCGGTCTTCAGGACCTCGCCGCCGTCCTGCCCGGACTCGATCGCCTCGGGCGTCGTGCCGGCCTTGAGCTTGGCGAGCTCGGCCTCCACGTCGGACTGCGAGCTCATGGCCTCCAGCTCGCGGGTGATGTCGTCGCCGGCGTTCAGCGAGCTGGCGTCGTCGAGCGCACCCGAGGCGATCAGCTCGTCGATCGCGCCGGCCCGCGCCTGCATCTGCTGCGTCTTGTCCTCCGCGCGCTGGATCGCCAGGCCGACGTCGCCCATCTCCTCGCCGATGCCGGACATCGCCTCGCTGATCTTGGTCTGCGCCTCGGCGGCCGTGTAGGTCGCCTTGATGGTCTCCTTGCGGGTGCGGAAGGCCTCGACCTTGGCACTCAGGCGCTGCTGGGCGAGGGTGAGCTTCTCCTCCTCGCCCTGGAGCTGGGCCTGCTGGGTCTTGAGGTCGGTGATCTGCTGGGTGAGACCCGACTTGCGGGTGAGCGCCTCCCGGGCGAGGTCCTCGCGGCCCACGCCGATGGCCTGCTCGGCCTGGCCCTGCAGCTTGTCCGACTGCGCCTGGAGCTGGTTCACCTGCAGCTCGACCCGCTTGCGGGACGTGGCCACGTCGGCGACCCCACGGCGTACCTTCGCCAGGAGGTCGAGCTGACGCTGGTAGCTGTAGTCGAGCGTCTCCCTCGGGTCCTCGGCCCTGTCGAGCGCCTTGTTCGCCTTGGACCTGAAGATCAGGCTGATGCGTTGCCACATGCTCATGGGGCAAGACTATGGGTAGACGTCAAGGTCGTGCGGGCGACGGTAGGCTGGCCGGGCAGACCGCCGCTCACACCAGGAAGCATCCCCTTGTTCCGTCGTACCAAGCCCGACACCGCGCCCGTTCCCGCCGAGTCGACCGCGGAAGCCGCGGCTCGGAAGAAGGGTCGCCCCACCCCGACGCGCAAGGAGGCGGAGGCCGCCGCCAAGGCGCGGGCGAAGGTCCCGCGGACGCGCAAGGAGATGGCCGCGGCGCGCAAGGTGAACCGGTCGGAGTCGAGCGCCAAGATGCGCCAGGCCATGCGGAGCGGCGACGACCGCTACCTGCCGGGGCGCGACCAGGGTCCGGTACGACGCTTCATCCGCGACTACGTCGACAGCCACTTCTCCCTGATCGAGCTGCTGATCCCGCTGATGCTCGTGGTGCTGATCCTGGGGTGGACCGGCAACTCCGCCGTGACGACGTACGCCAACCTGGCCATGCTCGCGGTGTTCGTCCTGATCATCGTCGACCTGGTGCGTCTGCGCTTCCGGCTGCGGCGCGAGCTGGCGTCGCGGTTCCCCGACGCGTCCACCCAGGGGACGACGTACTACGCCGCCGCCCGTTCGCTGCAGATGCGCTTCATGCGGCTGCCCAAGGCCCAGGTGAAGATCGGCCAACAGCTCCCCGAGCGCTACCGCTGACCTCAGGCGTCGTAGTCGAGGACGACCCGCTCCGAGGTCGGGTGCGACTGACAGGTGAGCACGTAGCCCTGGTCGATCTCCTCGGGCTCCAGCGCGTAGTTGACGTCCATCTCGACCGTGCCCTCGAGGAGCTTCGCGCGGCAGGTGCCGCAGACGCCGCCGCGACAGGCGAACGGGAGGTCCGACCGCACGCGTAGCGCCGCCTCGAGCACCCCGACGTCGTCGGGACGCAGCTCGATGTCGGAGCTGCGGCCGTCGAGCTTGAACGTCACGTGGGCGGCGCCTTCGACCGAGGAGGCCCTGGCCTCGACCGCGCGCGGCACCGGGTCCGCGTGGAACAGCTCGGTATGGACGGCGGTGAGCGGGACGCCGTGGTCGAGGATGACCTGACGGAGGTCGACGACCATCTGCTGCGGCCCGCACAGGAACCACGCGTCGACCTCGTCCGCCGGAAGCAGCGAGTCGAGGATCCGGGTCAGCCGCTCGCCGTCGAGGCGGCCGGAGAACAGCTCGACGTCCTGCTGCTCGCGCGAGAGGACGTGGACCAGCCAGAAGCGCTCGGGGAAGCGGTCCTTGAGGTCGTGGAGGTCCTCCAGGAACATCACCGTGCGGTGGCTGCGGTTGGCATAGACCAGCATCACCTGCGCCTGCGGCTCCTCCTCGAGGATCGTCGAGACGATCGAGAGGACGGGAGTGATGCCCGAGCCGGCGGCGACCGCCACATAGGTCCGGCTCGACGCCGGGTCGATCGTGGTCGTGAACCGGCCGGCGGGCGTCATCACGTCGAGCTGGTCGCCGACGCGGAGGGTGTCGACGACCCCCTCGCTGAACGCGCCCCCGGGCAGCTTCTTCACGCCGATCTTGAGGACGCCGGAGCGGGGCGTCGTACAGATGGAGAAGCTACGCCGCTCGCCGTCGTCGCCGCGGATCGTCAGGTGCTGGCCGTGCACGAAGCGGTAGTCGTCGGCGAGATCGGGCGGGACGGCGAACGTCAGCGCCACGGAGTCCTCGCTCAACGGCTCGACGGACGCCACCCGCAGCGGGTGGAACTGGGGCTTGGACATCGGCTCCCTACAGGGCCTTGAAGTGGTCGAAGGGCTCGCGACACGACCGGCAGACCCAGAGGCTCTTGCACGCCGTCGAGCCGAAACGGCTGGACTCGCGCGTGTCGAGGCTCCCGCACTGCGGGCACCGCACGGACAGCGCGAGGCCGACGGGGCCGTCCGGACGGCCGGTCACCGGCCCCGGCGGAGCGATCCCGGCTCGGGCGAGCTTGTCACGGCCCTCGGCGGTGAGGTCGTCGGTGGTCCAGGCCGGGCTCAGTACGAACTCGACGTCGACGCGCTGGTAGCCGGCGCAGGTCAGGGTCTCGACCAGGTCCTGGCGGATCGCCTCCATGGCCGGGCAGCCGGAGTAGGTGGGCGTGATCGTCACGTGCACCCGGCCCTGGTCGTCCTCCGTGACGTCGCGCAGGATGCCGAGGTCCTCGATGGTGACCATCGGCAGCTCGGGATCGAGGACCGAGGCCGCGAGGTCGCGGGCCGGCCGCGTCACCTGCGTCACCACGTCGCCCCCGGGTGCGACCGGTGGAGGTGCTGCATCTCGGCCAGCAGGTAGCCGAGGTGCTCCGTGTGCCGACCCTCCCGACCGCCACCCAGGGCCGGGGGCACGTCGGGAACGGTCAGGGTCGCGCGCTCCACCACCTCGACGACGTCGGCCAGCACGCGGTCGCGCAGGGACGTCGGATCCACGACCCCGCCCGTCACCGAGGTCGCGAGCGGCGCGAACAGCTCGTCGACGTAGGGCCACTCGGCCTCCAGGGCGCGCTGCATCCGGGCGTGGGACTCGTCGGTGCCGTCGCCGAGGCGCAGGACCCACTGGCTCGCGTGGTCGACGTGGTAGGCGACCTCCTTGACCGCCTTGCCGGCGACCCCGGCCAGGGTCGCGTCCGAGCTGTCACCCAGGTCGCGGTAGAGGTGCCACTGCCAGGTGGCGAACACGAGGAGCCGCGCCATGGCGACCCCGAAGTCGGTCATCGGGCGCTCGACCAGCAGGACGTTGCGGAACTCGCGGTCGTCGCGCAGGTAGGCGAGGTCGTCCTCCGTACGTCCCGCGCCCTCGACCACGCCGGCGTACGTGAGCAGGGAACGTGCCTGACCGAGCTGGTCGAGCCCGATGTTGGCGAGCGCGACGTCCTCCTCGAGCTCGGGGGCGCGGCTGATCCACCAGCCCAGCCGCTGCGCGGAGATGAGCGCGTCGTCGGCGAGGCCGAGCACGTACTCGAACAGCCCGTCCTCGCGGCCGAGGCGCTCGCCGCCGCGTTGTCCGGCGGAGGAGGCGAGCGGGGAGGACGACGAACCCGACGGGATGCTCATCAGAGGTGCTCCACGCCTTCGGGGACGTCGTAGAACGTCGGATGGCGGTAGATCTTGTCGGCCGCAGGGTCGAAGAACGAGTCGCGCTCGTCGGGGGTCGAGGCCTCGATCTCCGAGGCGCGGACCACCCAGATCGAGACGCCCTCGCCGCGTCGGGTGTAGAGGTCGCGTGCGTTGCGCAGCGCCATCTCGGCGTCCGGGGCGTGCAGGGAGCCGGCGTGGACGTGGGACAGCCCGCGGCGGGCCCGGACGAACACCTCCCAGAGCGGCCAGTCGCGTCGCCGCCCGGTCTCGGTCGCGCTCATCAGGCCACCGACTCCGTGCGGACGGCGTGCTTGTCGGCGTACGCGTCGGCCGCCTCTCGCACCCACGCGCCCTCCTCGTGGGCGCGCCGCTTGTGCGCCATCCGCTCGGCGTTGCAGGGACCGTTGCCCTTGATCACCTCGAAGAGCTCGGTGAAGTCGATCTCGCCATAGGCGAAGTGGCCGGTCTCCTCGTCCCACCGGAGCTCCGGGTCGGGCAGGGAGAGCCCGAGCGCCTGGGCCTGGGGCACCGTCATGTCGACGAAGCGCTGTCGGAGCTCGTCGTTGGAGAAGCGCTTGATCCCCCACGCCATCGAGCGGGCCGAGTTGGGCGAGTCGTCGTCGGGCGGACCGAACATCATCAGCGCCGGCCACCAGTAGCGGTTGACCGCGTCCTGGGCCATCCGCTTCTGCGCGGGGCTGCCGTGCGACAGCGTGTGCAGGATCTCGAAGCCCTGCCGCTGGTGGAACGACTCCTCCTTGCACACGCGCACCATCGCGCGGGCGTAGGGGCCGTAGGAGCACCGGCACAGCGGCACCTGGTTGGTGATGGCAGCGCCGTCGACCAGCCAGCCGATCGCGCCGACGTCGGCCCAGGTGAGCGTCGGGTAGTTGAAGATCGAGGAGTACTTCTGCCGACCCGAGTGCAGCTGGTCGATCAGGTCGGCGCGGTCGACGCCGAGCGTCTCGGCCGCGGCGTAGAGGTAGAGCCCGTGGCCCGCCTCGTCCTGGACCTTGGCCATCAGGATCGCCTTGCGGCGCAGGCTGGGTGCGCGGCTGATCCAGTTGCCCTCCGGCTGCATCCCGATGATCTCGGAGTGCGCGTGCTGGGCGATCTGACGGACGAGGGTCTTGCGGTAGCCCTCGGGCATGTCGTCGCGCGGCTCGACCCGACCCTCGTCGGCGAGCAGCGCGGTGAACGCCTCGGGGTCGTGCGTCTGGTCGGCCTGCTGCTGGTCGGTACCGAAGTCGTTGCCGTACACGGCCCCCACGCTACCAGCGGTTGTGACACCTTTCCGCATCGCTGCCCGCTCGGTGTAACACCACCGGGGCTGCGAGGATGACGGCATGGGCAGCCCTTCGGCCGACGTGTCGGTGCGTGTCGCCTGGGCGGACGACGCGCCGGCGATCGCGGAGATCCAGTCGCGCGCCTGGGCCGCGTCGTACGCCGGGCTGGTGCCGGCCGCGGGCGAGCTGCGCACGGCCGACTTCGCGCAGCTGTGGCGCGACGCGCTCTCCCATCCTGCTGATGCCCGTCACCGGGCGCTGGTCGCGCTGGAGCGCAACCGCGTCGTCGGCTTCGCGATCACGACGCCTGCCACCGACCCGGACTGCGACCCCGCGAGCGATGCGGAGCTCATGGAGTTCACCGTCGACGAGTCCGAGCGCGGGAAGGGGCACGGCTCGCGCCTGCTGCAGGCCGCCGCGGACACGATGGTCGCCGACCGGTTCACCAGGGCGGTCACCTGGCTGGTCGCCGACGACGACGAGGGGCGGGCCTTCCTCGTCGCCGCGGGGTGGGCTCCCGACACCGCCCACCGGACGCTGGATCTGGACGGCTCCGGCGCGACCCAGGTCCGGCAGGTGCGCCTGCACACGGCTCTGGCCTGACTCCTTGGTTTTCTCCCGCGGCCGGGCCACCATGGACCCCGGCGGCGGCTGCCGCCGATCACGACATCAACCGGGGGCCGCGATGTTCGGACCACTGCCGTTGCTCCACCGGATCGTTCTCGTCGCCATCACGCTCTGCTTCGGTGTCGCCGCCGGCGCGTGGGTCGCCCACATGACGGCGCTGCCGATGGCGGTCTCGATGGGAGCTCTGACCGGTGGCCTGCTCGGCGTGGTCGCGGCCTATGCGCTGGTCCACCAGCCCCACCGGCAGCCTCGCGCGGTGCGGGTCACCCGTCGTCGCTGACCCTGCCCTGGCCCGCGGTCACGCGGGTGTCGTCTGCAGGGCGTCGGGAACCTCGGCCTCGGACCGCTCGCCCAGCAGGATCAGGGCGACCCGCCCCAGGCAGGCGAGCATGACGACGTAGCTGGCGACCAGGACGGGCTTGCTGCCCGCGGAGAACCCGGCGATGTTCAGCACCGTGCTCACCACGATGGCCGCGGCGGCCCAGCGCGGCGTCACCCGGGTGATCCACAGCGCCGCGGCCACGAGGACGGTCCCGACCATCACCAGTAGGCCGCCCGGGGTGTAGATGACGGCGGAGACGCTCTCGTAACGGTTCGCGAGAGCCGTCATCTGCGCGGCGTCCGCGGGCGGCGCACCCATCTGGGAGTACATCAGCTCGGTGGCGGCGTCACCGATGGCCACGAGCATCCCCGCCTGGGCGATGCCCCCTGCCAGGTAGGCCCAGCGGACGCTGCGGGTGCGGATCAGGGCCATCAGCGCGAAGAACGCCGGCACCAGCAGGTAGGAGCTCAGGAGGATGGTGACGGCGTACACGTGGAACGCGGACGGGTGCCGGCCGATGGCTGCGATCTCGGCCGCGTTCGAGGTCTGGAGGCCGGGCGTGGCGATCGCCGCCACCAGGCCGAGGATCGGCGCCAGGACCAGCGACGCGGCGCCGGCGAGACGTGGGATCGGGTGCAGGTTCATGGGTTCCCCTTCATGGAGTCGATGACGCTCCGGACGCTAGGCACGCTGGCAGGGCATCCGCTGCGGCCACCGGAGCGAACGCGTTCCGCCGCGAGGATGAATGTCGACGTCCGCGCGGCCGATGTCCGTCGCGGCCGGGGGAGGTTAGGGTCCCGCCATGCGGTGGTCCCGTGCGACCAGAGCCAAGGTGCTGGACGCCCTCGTCTTCGTCGTGGGCCTCGCCCTGGCGGTGTCCGCGAGCTGGTTCCGGTCGAACACGGTCGGCACCCCGGTCACGGGCCCGTTGTGGCTGCGGGTCGCCTTCCCGCTCCTGCTCGCGGGTCCCCTGCTCTGGCGCCGCCGCGCTCCCCTGGCGGCGTACGCGGTGACCGTCTCCACGTTGGTCGTCCAGGGTCTGGTCACGGTCGACAGTCCCGAAGGGCTCCAGATCATCTACTGCGTCGGCGTCACGACGTTCTCCGTCGGAGCCCACCCCGATCGCCGTCGGGCGTGGGCCGGCCTGGGCGTCGGCCTCGCCGCTTTCGTCGTCTACGCCGGGACCAACCACGACATCCGGAGCGGCCAGTCCGGTCAGCTCTGGTCCGGGGCGTTCTTCGCGGTCGCGCTGGTCGCGGCCTGGCTCGCGGGGGTGTACGTCGCCAACCGGCGCCGTGAGCGCGCGGACGCCGAGCGGCGGCAGGCCCTCGAGGCAGAGACCCGTCGTGCCGTGACGGAGGAGCGCAGCCGGCTCGCACGCGAGCTCCACGACGTGGTCGCCCACAACCTGAGCGTCGTGGTCCTGCAGGCGGCCGGTGCGCGGGCCCAGGGCGGGGACGCGGCCGACGAGGCCCTGGAGAAGATCGAGCGGAGCGGACGCGAGTCGCTGGTCGAGATGCGCCGGCTGCTCGGGATCCTGCGGGACGAGACCGAGAGCGCGGGGCTGCTCCCCCAGCCGGGCATCGTCGATCTCGACGACCTGGTACGACGCGTGCGGGCGGCCGGCCTCGACGTCGACGTCGCGGTCCGGGACCCGCGCGGCCAGGCTCCCCGCCTCGCCGAGCTCGACCTGGAGGGCCTCTCGCCCGCCCTCCAGCTGTCCGTCTACCGCATCGTGCAGGAGTCCTTGACCAACGTGCTGAAGCACGGTGGCGGCGCACGCGCACGGGTGACCCTGGCGATCGACGCCGACGCGGTGGTCGTCGACGTGGTGGACGACGGAGCCGGCGCGTCGTCGCCGACCGAGGGCGGCAACGGCATCATCGGGATGCGCGAGCGGGTCGCGGTGTTCGCCGGCACGCTCGACGCCGGCCCGGCCGCGACCGGCGGCTTCGCGGTGCACGCCGTACTCCCCCGTGAGCACGCCGGATGATCCGGCTGGTGCTCGCCGACGACCAGGACCTGGTCCGCGAGGGTTTGCGGATGATGCTCGAGGCGGAGCCGGACCTCGAGGTCGTGGGCGAGGCCGCCACCGGCGCCGGGGCTGTGGCGCGGACCGCCCAGCACCGGCCCGACGTGGTCCTGATGGACATCCAGATGCCCGACCTCGACGGGATCGAGGCCACGCGCCGCATCGTCGCCTCGGGCTCCCCGGTGCGGGTGCTGATCCTGACCACGTTCGACCTGGACGAGTACGTCTACCGGGCGCTCCGCGCCGGCGCGGCCGGGTTCCTGCTCAAGGACGCGTCGCGCGTGGCCCTGGCCTCGGCGGTGCGCACGGTCGCGGCCGGCGAGACCCTGCTGGCGCCGACCATCACGCGCAAGCTGATCGCCGACTACTGCCGGCGACCGCCGCAGGACCCGAGCCAGACCGCCCCCACCAAGACCCTGAGCCCCCGTGAGCTCGACGTGCTGCGACTCGTCGCCGCAGGGCTCTCCAACGCCGAGATCGCGAGCGAGATGTTCCTGAGCGCGGCGACCGTCAAGAGCCATGTGGCCCGGCTGCTCGCCAAGCTCGGCCTGCGGGACCGGGTCCAGCTCGTCGTCCTGGCCTACGAGTCGGGGTTCGTGCAGCCCGGCGGGTAGATTCGCGGGCTGTGACGGCCGAGCCGCTCGAACCGCGTCTGCGGTCGCAGATCATCCGCGACGGGCTCGGGGTGGGCGTGGCGACCGGCCTCTACGGCGTCTCGTTCGGCGCCGTGGCCGTCGCCGCCGGGCTCTCGGTCCTGCAGACCTGCGCCCTGTCGCTGGTGATGTTCACCGGCGCCTCCCAGTTCGCGTTCGTCGGCGTCGTCGTGGCCGGAGGAGCACCGCTGTCCGGGGCCCTGACCGCGCTCATGCTCGGCACCCGCAACACCCTCTACGGCCTCAAGCTGGCACCGTTGCTGGGCTTCCGCGGCTGGCGCCGACCCGTCGCCGCGCAGCTGGTGATCGACGAGTCGACGGCCATGTCGGTGACCCGCGACTCGACCGAGGCCGCCAGGGTCGGGTTCCTGACCACCGGGCTCGCGGTCTTCGTGCTGTGGAACCTCTTCACGTTCCTGGGCGCGATCGCGGGCAACCTCATCGGGGACCCCCGGACCTACGGGCTCGACGCCGCGGTCGGGGCGGCGTTCCTCGCCCTGCTGTGGCCGCGGCTGGCGGACGGCCGCAACCGGGTGATCGCGCTGGTGGCGGCCGCGGTCGCGCTCGGTGTCGTCCCGGTGACGGCGGCCGGCGTACCGGTCCTGGTGGCCGGCGGGGTGGCCCTCCTGGCCGGCGTGCTCACCCGGTCGTCGACCGACCCGACGGAGCTGCCGGGGTGACCGTCTGGGTGGCGATCCTCGGGGCCGGCGTGGGGTGCTACCTGCTCAAGCTGGCCGGTCTGTCGCTTCCGGCGCGCGTCCTCGAACGGCCCGTGGTCGAGCGGGTCGCGGACCTCATCCCGGTGGCGCTCCTGGCGGCTCTGGTCGCCGTCCAGGTCTTCGCCCGCGGCGGCCACCTCACCATCGACGCCCGCGCCGCCGGGCTGGCCGTCGCCGTGGTCGCCCTGCTGCTGCGGGCGCCGTTCCTCGTGGTGGTGTTCGCGGCGGCGTTGACGGCGGCGCTGCTCCGGCTGGTGTTCCCCGGCTGGTGACCCTCGGGGCGTGACGACCGGCCTTGCCCGCAAGCGGGCAGCGGCGCGCCTTGCGCTCGTGCCGGCGCCGCGTCGCACGTGCTCAGTCGAGGTCGAGGAGGTGCTCGAGCCCCACGGTGAGGCCGGGGTGCCGGGCGACGGCGCGGACGGCCAGGAGCACCCCGGGCGTGAACGACGAACGGTCCAGGGAGTCGTGCCGGATGGTGAGCGTCTCACCCAGTCCCCCGAGGATCACCTCCTGGTGGGCGACCAGGCCACGCGCCCGGACGGCGTGCACGTGGACGCCGTCCACCTCCGCGCCACGGGCACCCTCGAGCCCGGTGGACGTCGCGTCCGGGACCGGCCCCAGGCCGGCGTCGCGGCGTGCCGCGGCCACCAGCTCCGCGGTACGACGTGCGGTGCCGCTGGGTGCGTCGGCCTTGTCCGGGTGGTGCAGCTCGACGATCTCCACCGACTCGTAGAACGGCGCGGCGGCCGTCGCGAACCGCATCATCAGCACCGCGCCGACCGAGAAGTTCGGGGCGACGAGCACGCCCACGCCGGGCGCGTCCGAGAGCGCCCGGCGCAGCTCGTCGAGTCGGCCCTCGTCGAAACCGGTCGTCCCGACCACGCAGTGCAGCCCCTGCGAGATGCACCAGCGCAGGTTGTCCATCACCACGTCCGGGTGCGTGAAGTCGACGACCACGTCGGCCGCGGTCAGCGCCTCCCGCGCGTCGCCGGCGTCGACACTCGCGACGAGCTCGGTGTCGTCGGCCTGCTCGACGGCCCGGCAGACCTCGGACCCGACCCTGCCCCGCGCGCCCAGGACACCCACCTTCACGCTCACGGGGCCAACCTAGCCGCCGGGAGTCCGGTCGGACGTCCAGGCCGCCACGGGGTGTCCGCCGAGCCGACGCGGCGGGACACCCGGACGCCGCGCGATCCCCGGCGAACGGGAATCTGGCAGGCTGAGGCCATGCCAGTGCAGACGATCCCGCCGCGGTTGGTCTGGGCCGTCGATCTGATGGATCCGCAGCCCGGCGACAACATCCTCGAGATCGGCTGCGGGCCGGGCGCCGGCGCCGAGCTGATCTGCGCCCGCCTGACCACCGGCAAGCTCTTCGCCATCGACCGGTCCGAGTCCGGCGTCGACCGCACCCGGCGGCGCAACCAGAAGTACGTCGACGCGGGACGGCTCACGGTGCGTCAGATCGACCTGGCCACCCTGCGGGTCCCGGTCAAGCGCCTGCACAAGGTCTTCGCCTTCAACGTCAACCTGTTCTGGGTGCGCGCCTGCGCCGACGAGGTGGCCCTGCTCCACGAGCGCGTGCTGCCGGGCGGTGCCGTGTACCTGTTCTACGAGACGACGCAGCCCGAGCTGGTGCCCAACATCGTCAAGAAGGCGTCGGCGGCGCTGACCGAGGGCGGCTTCCGGGTCTCGGTCGTGGACCAGAAGGCCCCCCCGGTGGTGGCACTCATCGCCAGGAGATAAGTTTTCTGCCTGATGTTGACTGACCATAAGGCTATTTCCTAAACTCAGGGAGACATCAGGTCAGGAGGAGCCGATGAGCGTCGTGGTGCTCACCGTGGACCAGCACGAGAGCCGCACCGGCCCCGACCAGGTCCCCGCCGCGCTCGAGGCGCTGGCCGACGTCCCCTGTCTCCGTCGGTTCGAACGCACCGTCGGAGACGAGTTCCAGGGACTCCTCGACGATCCCGCCGCCCTCCCGGCCGCGCTCGAGCCGCTGCTCCGCGCCGACGCCTGGAACATCGGCATCGGCATCGGCGAGGTCGACACCCCGCTACCGGACCATGCCCGCGCCGGTCGCGGGCCGGCGTACCTCGCCGCGCGCGACGCCGTGACCGCCGCGAAGTCCAGCCCCTGGCGGGTCCGGGCGGTGGGGCCGACCGACGCCACGCGGGCCCTGGAGTCGGCCGCCTGGCTCTGGGCGGCGCTGCTCGCGCGGCGTACCGCCCGCGGCTGGGAGGTCGCCGACCTCGTCGACCAGGGGATGACCTACGACGAGGCGGCCTCCCGTCTCGGCATCAGCCAGTCGGCGGTCAGCCAGCGAGCCGCCGCCGCCGGCATCGCCGAGGGACGTCGGGCCCGCGAGCTGGTCGAGCACCTCACCCGCACCGCCCTGGAAGGAGCCCGATGAACGTCCGCTACGTCAGCGAGCTGGTGCTGACCCTGCTCGCCGCGCTCTCCGCCGTGATCGGGCTGGTCACCGGGCGAGCCGCGCGGGTGTGGGCGATCGTCACGACGGCCTGCGTCGGGCTGGCCCTCGCGATCGCCTGGCTGGGCACCGAGTCCGAGCCCGGCTCCCCCCGCCACCTGCTGTCGCTCGTCGCCGGCGTGGTCGCGGTGGCCGGCGGCGGCCTGGTCACCACCCAGGTCTTCGAGATCGTCGACCGGGACTCCCACGTGCGCTCGGCCGGTGAGGTGCTGCGCGGCGGTGCGTGGATCGGGGCGCTGGAACGCCTCGCGGTCTACGTCGCCCTGGTGGCGGGCTGGGCGCCCGGCCTGGCGATCGTGCTGGCGGTGAAGGGGCTCGGTCGCTATCCCGAGCTCCGCAACCAGGAGGACACCGGTGCCGCCGAACGCTTCATCATCGGCACCTTCACCAGCGTGCTGTGGGCCGTGGCCTGCGCGGGGATCGCCGTCCTCACCACCTGACGCCGGTCGACGCGCCTGGCTCCCGACGTCGCGCGGCGCTGCCCGGAGGTTCGCCCCGGCGAAGGACGCTCCCCGAACGGCACGCAGCCGGAACGGGTCAGCGGGGGCCGACGACGGCCAGGATCTCCGGCTGGGAGAAGAGCTCGGCCGCGAGCGTGCGTACGTCTTCCAGGGTCACGGCCTCGATCCGGGCCAGCACCTCGTCGATGCTCAGCAGCTCGTCGTCGACCAGCTCGGACTTGCCGAGCCGGGTCATCCGAGACGCAGAGTCCTCGAGACCGAGCACGAGCCCGCCCTTGAGCTGGCCCTTGCCGCGGGCGAGCTCGTCGGCGTCGATACCGGACTCGGCGACCTTGGCGAGCTCGGCGCGGACCACGGCGAGCACCTGGTCGAGCTTGGCCGGCAGGCAGCCCACGGAGACCCCCACCAGGCCCGCGTCGACGTGCTGGCTGGCGAAGGAGAAGACCGAGTACGCCAGACCCCGCTTCTCGCGGACCTCCTGGAACAGGCGGCTGGACGTGCCACCGCCGAGCGCGGCGTTGAGGACGCCGAGCGCGAAGCGCCGGTCGTCGGACCGGGTGATGCCGTTGACGCCGAGCACGACGTTGACCTGCTCGAAGTGCCGGGTCGCCTCGGCGACGCCCGCCTCCACCCGCCGGGGGCGCGCGACCTGGGGCGTCACGACGGGGTCGGCCGTGCCGGCCAGGAAGTCGTGGCGCGAGAACGCCTTGCGCACCTGCCGGACGACCTTGGTGTGGTCGACGTTGCCGGCCACCGCGATCACCATCCGCTCCGGGCGGTAGTGGCGTCGGTAGAAGCGGCGCACCTGGTCGCGGGTCATGGCCTCGATCGAGGCCGTCGTGCCGGCGATCGGGCGTCCCAGCGGCGACTCGCCCCAGGCCTGGGCCGAGAACAGGTTGTGGGCCACGTCGTCGGGGTCGTCGTCGTGCATGGCGATCTCGTCGAGGATCACCTCACGCTCGGCGTCGACGTCCTCGGCCGCGATCAGCGAGGAGGTCACCATGTCGCCGAGCACGTCGACGGCCAGCGGGAGGTCCTCGTCGAGCACCCGCGCGTGGAAGCAGGTGTACTCCTTCGACGTGAAGGCGTTGAACTCGCCACCCACCGCGTCGAGGGCGATCGAGATGTCCAGCGCCGAGCGGTCGTCGGTGCCCTTGAAGAGCAGGTGCTCGAGGAAGTGGGAGCAGCCGTGGAGAGCCGGGGACTCGTCCCGCGAGCCGACCCCCACCCACACGCCGATCGTCGCCGAGCGCTGACCGGGCACCTGCTCGGTGATGATGCGCAGCCCGCTGGGCAGCACGGTCCGGCGTACGACGCCGCCGTCGCCCTTGAAGAGGGTCCGGGTGGACCCCCCGGACTGTGAAACGGGCGACCGGCCGGCAGCAGGCTGCCGGCCGGTCGTCGCAGGAGCCACGAGGGTCACTCCGCGGCCACAGCCTCGTCGACGGTGTCGTCGTCGGGCTCGGCGTCGCTCGAGGAGTCCTCGACCACCGGGACCAGCGAGAGCTTGCCGCGGTCGTCGACCTCGGCGATCTCGACCTGGATCTTCTGGCCGACGGCCACCACGTCGTCGACGTTCTCGACCCGCTTACCCCCCACCAGAGCACGGAGCTTGGTGATGTGGAGCAGGCCGTCCTTGCCGGGGAGCAGGGAGACGAACGCACCGAAGTTGGTCGTCTTGACGACCGTGCCGAGATAGCGCTCGCCGACCTCGGGCATCGTCGGGTTGGCGATCGCGTTGACCGCGTTGCGCGCGGCCTCGGCCGCCTCGCCGTTGCTCGCCCCGATGTAGACGGTGCCGTCGTCCTCGATCGACAGGCTCGCGCCGGTGTCGTCCTGGATCTGGTTGATCACCTTGCCCTTGGGACCGATGACCTCGCCGATCTTGTCGACCGGCACCCGGATGCTGATGATCCGCGGAGCGTGGACCGACATCTCCTCGGGGCCGTCGATGGCCTCGGCCATCACCTCGAGGATGGTGTGCCGCGCGTCGCGGGCCTGGGTCAGCGCCGCGGCGAGGACCTCGGCGGGGATGCCGTCGAGCTTGGTGTCGAGCTGGAGCGCGGTCACGAACTCCTTGGTGCCGGCGACCTTGAAGTCCATGTCGCCGAAGGCGTCCTCGGCGCCGAGGATGTCGGTCAGCGCGACGTACTGCGTCTCACCGTCGATCTCGCCGGAGATGAGGCCCATCGCGATGCCGGCCACGGGTGCGCGGAGCGGCACGCCGGCCTGCAGCAGCGACATCGTCGAGGCACAGACCGAGCCCATCGAGGTGGAGCCGTTGGAGCCCATGGCCTCGGAGAGCTGACGGATCGCGTAGGGGAACTCCTCCCGCGTCGGCAGCACCGGCAGCAGCGCCCGGCGCGCGAGCGCCCCGTGGCCGACCTCGCGGCGCTTGGGCGAGCCCACCCGACCGGTCTCACCGGTGGAGAACGGCGGGAAGACGTACTTGTGCATGTAGCGGCGGTGCTTCTCCGGCGACAGCGTGTCGAGCTGCTGCTCCATCTTCAGCATGTCCAGCGTGGTGACGCCCAGGATCTGGGTCTCGCCGCGCTCGAACAGCGCCGAGCCGTGCACGCGCGGGATCACGTCGACCTCGGCGTGCAGCGGGCGGATGTCCGCCAGGCCGCGGCCGTCGATGCGCACCTTGTCGCGGAGCACGCGCTCGCGCACGAGCTGCTTGTTGACCGAGCGGAACGCCGCGCCGATCTCCTTCTCGCGACCCTCGAACTGCGGGGCGAGCTTCTCCAGGAGGCTCTCCTTGAGCTCGTCGACGCGCAGCTCGCGCTCCTGCTTGTCGCCGATCGTCATCGCCGAGACCAGGTCGGCCTTGCTGGCCGACTCGACGGCGTCGTACACGTCGTCCTCGTAGTCGAGGAAGACCGGGAACTCCTGCAGCGGCTTGGCGGCCTGCTTGGCGAGCTCGCTCTGGGCCTCGCACAGCTGCTTGATGAACGGCTTCGCGGCGTCGAGACCGCCGGCCACGACCTCCTCGGTGGGAGCCTGCGAGCCGGAGTCGACCAGACCCCAGGTCTGCTCGGTGGCCTCGGCCTCGACCATCATGATCGCGACGTCACCGGTCTCGGTGACGCGACCGGCCACGACCATGTCGAAGACGGCGTCCTCGAGCTGGCTGTGGCTCGGGAAGGCCACCCACTGGCCCTCGATGAGCGCCACGCGGACGCCACCGACGGGGCCGGAGAACGGCAGGCCGGAGAGCTGCGTGGACATCGACGCGGCGTTGATCGCCAGCACGTCGTAGGGCTGGTCGGGGTCGAGCGACAGGACGGTGATCACGACCTGCACCTCGTTGCGCAGCCCCTTCTTGAAGGTGGGGCGCAGCGGGCGGTCGATCAGGCGGCAGGTGAGGATCGCGTCCTCGCCCGGCCGTCCCTCGCTCCGGAAGAAGGAGCCGGGGATCTGGCCCACGGCGTACATCCGCTCCTCGACGTCGATCGTCAGGGGGAAGAAGTCGAACTGCTCCTTGGGGTGCTTGCCGGCCGTGGTGGCCGACAGCAGCATGGTCTCGTCGTCCAGGTACGCCGTGACGGAGCCGGCTGCCTGACGGGCCAGCAGGCCGGTCTCGAACTTCACGGTCCGCTGGCCGTACTTGCCGTTGTCGAGAACGGTCTCGACGGCGGAGATGATGGGTTCTGACATGGACAGATTCACTGTCCTCTCTCGTACGCGGAGCGATCCCGCGAACGCCCGCGGCTCGACCCCGATGCTCTGCTCGTCGGGCGGACCTGCTCGGTGACCGAGCTGGTGCCCCTGATCGAGCCTGTCGGGGTCCGGCCGGTCTTCGATCGAGGCCCGCGGATCGCCATGAGGCGGATCGCGAGAGCCACTACCGAGGACCGGGCCGAGCGTGGCGCGGATCGCTCCTGGTGATGGGTGTGGTGTTCAGTTGTGCAGTTCGACCCTAGCGGTCGGACGTTCGGGCATCCGGGCCCGGAACGTGAAAGGAGCGGCCGCCCGGGTGGGTCGGCCGCTCCGCGACGTCAACGGCGCAGGCCGAGACGCTCGATGATCGAGCGGTAGCGCTCGATGTCGGTCTTGTTGAGGTAGTTCAGCAGCCGGCGACGCTGGCCGACCAGCAGCAGGAGCCCACGACGCGTGTGGTGGTCGTGCTTGTGCTCCTTGAGGTGTTCGGTCAGGTGGCTGATGCGATGGCTGAGCAGCGCGATCTGCACCTCGGGAGAGCCGGTGTCGCCCTCGGTCGTGGCGTAGTCGGCGATGATCTTCTTCTTGGTATCCGCGTCGGTTCCGATCGACATTCAGGCTCCCTTGTGGCTCTCGTTGCGCGGCGCGCCGGGGCCTGTTCACCCGGGCACTCTGGATCCGCGGCCGTTGCACGGCAACCCCACGAGATTATCAGCGGCGGCCGACCCCACCCAAAACGGCGGACCCGCGGGCTACGGGGTCGCCAGCGCGACCATGAACACCCCGGCCATGACCAGGGCGAGGCCGAGAGCCGGCAGGTCGATCGGCGCCGAGGAGAGGCCGACCAACCGCACCATCATGCCGAGCGCCACCAGGACGGCGCCGACCGCGTAACCCATCCGACTCGTCCTTTCGTCGGCGCGCTCCATGCTACGCCCGGCGAGGTCACCCGCTCCCGGGTCAGACCGCCGGGGGTGCGTCGTTGCGCTGCTGCTGCTCCGTGGTGGTCTGCGTGCCGTCGGCGTGGGTCGTGGTGGCGACGGTGCGCGTCGTCCGACCGCGGTTCAGCTGCACGGCCGTGAGCACGATGACGACGACTCCGGCGAGCGCCAGGATCCAGCCGATCATGGTGAGGTCGACGGCGCTGATCGAGTCCCGCACGGCGAGCGCCAGGATCAGCCCGACGGCCAGGAGGAAGACACCGAGTCCGTAACCCATGCAGAGACATCCCTTCGGTTGGCCACCCCTGGAACGGGGCGGTCGTCGCACGGAGTCGTTCCCCCACACGCCCGATTCAAACGTCGGGCGCCCGGTCGCGCCCGGCTGGACGCGTGCGGGAGACTCGTGGGGTGCGCTCCCCCCTCCGCCTGGCCGAGCCGCCGGTGCCGCACGGCTTCAGCGGGACCCGCCTGACCGCGTGCAACCTGTGCGAGGCGATCTGCGGACTCGAGCTGACCCTGACCGACGGCCGGGTGACCGGCATCCGCGGCAACCCCGACGACCCTCTCTCGCGCGGCTACATCTGTCCGAAGGGCGTCGCGCTCGCCGACGTGTACGACGACCCCGACCGGTTGCGCCGCCCGGTCCGCCGGGTGGGGGACGACTGGGAGGAGATCGACTGGGACGAGGCGCTCGACCTGGTGGCCACCGGTCTCGCCGACGCCCTCAACCGGCACGGCCGCGACGCCGTCGGCGTGTATCTCGGCAACCCCAACGCCCATGCCCTCGGGTCGGCCACGCACGCCCTGCCGTTCGTGAAGTCACTGCGGACCCGGAACCGCTTCTCGGCGTCGACCGTCGACCAGGTGCCCCATCAGCTGGTGGCCTGGCAGCTGTTCGGCCACCAGCTCCTGCTCCCGATCCCCGACCTGGACCGCACGTCGTACTTCCTGGTCTTCGGAGCGAACCCGATGGCCTCCAACGGCTCGCTGATGACGACCCCCGACTTCCCCCAACGGGCCAAGGGGATCAAGGAGCGCGGCGGCCGGATCGTCGTGTTCGACCCGCGACGCACGGAGACGGCGAAGATCGCCAGCGAGCACCACTTCGTCCGCCCCGGCAGCGACGTGGTCGTCCTGCTCGCGATGCTGCACACCGTCTTCGCCGAGGGACTCGCCGACCCGCCGTCGTACGTCGACGGGGTCGAGCGGGTGCGGGAGCTGGTGGACCCCTTCACGCCGGAGCTCGCCGAGCAGGTCAGCGGGGTCCCGGCCGACGCCGTCGTGCGGCTCACCCGGGAGTTCTGCGCGGCCGAGGGCGCCGCGGCGTACGGCCGCCTCGGTGTCTCCACGACGGGCTTCGGCACCGTCAGCGTGTGGGCGATCAACTGTCTCAACCTCCTCGGCGGCGACTTCGACCGCGCGGGCGGCGTGATGTTCCCCGAGCCGGCCGTCGACGTGGTCGGGCGCCGGTTCGTCGGGACGGGACACTACGACCGCTACCGCAGCCGGGTGCGCGGCCTCCCGGAGTACGGCGGCGAGCTGCCCGCCGCGTGCATGCGCGAGGAGATCGAGACCTCCGGCCAGGGCCAGATCCGGGCGTTCCTCAGCATCGCGGGCAACCCCGTGCTCTCGACCCCCGACGGCAGCCGGCTGGGCGAGGCGTTCGACTCGCTCGACTTCATGGCGGCGATCGACCTCTACCTCAACGAGACCACCCGCCATGCGGACGTGATCCTGCCCCCGACCACGGCGCTCGAGCGCGACCACTACGACCTGGTCTTCCACACGCTGGCCGTCCGCAACACCGCCCGGTTCAGCCCGGCGGTCTTCGCCAAGCCGGCCGACGCGTTGCACGACTGGGAGATCTACCGCGAGCTGGCGGCCCGGGTCGCCCGACGGCTCGACCGCACGCCACCGTTCCGGACCCGGATGGTGCAGCGGCTGCGGCTCGCCACCAGCCCCACCCGGCAGCTCGCGCTGCTGCTGCTCACCGGGCGGCGTACGACGCTCCGGCGGCTCCGCGCGCATCCGGAGGGCCTGGACCTCGGGCCGCTGCGCCCGACGATGCCGGAGCGTCTGCAGACGCCGGAGCACCGGGTCGACCTGGCACCGACGCTCGTGGTGAGCGACCTCGAACGCGTGCACCGGTGGGCCGTCGACCGGCCCGACGACGCCCTCGTGCTGATCGGGCGACGACACCGGCAGGACAACAACTCGTGGTTCCACAACACGACGCGGCTCACCCGCGGGAAGCCGCGCCATCAGCTCCTCATGCACCCCGACGACCTCGCCGAGCGCGGGATCGAGGACGGCGCGCTGGTCACGGTCTCCTCGCGGGTCGGCTCGGTACGCGTCGAGGTGGCCGCCACCGACGACATGATGCGCGGGGTGGTGTCACTCCCTCATGGCTACGGCCACCAGGTCGACGGCACCCGGCTACGTCATGCCACGAAGGTGCCCGGGGCCTCGATCAACGACCTCACCGACCCCGAGCTGCTCGACGTCTCGGGCAACGCCGCGCTGAACGGCGTCCCGGTCACCGTCGAGGCGGCTCCGCGGTGACCACCCGGCGTGCCAGGTCGTCCCAGGCGGCCTCGATCCGCTCGTGGGTCATCCCCTCGATCTCGACCTGCTGCACCAGGATCGGCACCTCGAGGGGGGCCAGGAGCGCCGCCGCCAGGTAGGCGATGTCCCCCCGCACCTCGAGCGCGCCCAGCAGGTGCCGGAGATGCATCGCGGTGAACGAGACCGCGGCGTAGCTCCGAGCCCCGGCCCGCCCCGCTGCCGCGATCAGGTGCTGGTGATGCAGGTTGAGATCGATCCGGGCGTGGCCGAAGGCGAGCAGACGCTCCAGGGGAGGCGCGCCGGGGCCCAGCGGCGGCGGACCGGAGATCACCGCTGCCTGGAAGACCGTCTCGCTCCGGTTGACCAACGCCGCCATCAGGCCCTCGCGGCTGTCGAAACGCCGGAAGACGGTGCCCTTCCCGACACCGGCGCGGGCCGCCACGGCGTCCATGGTCACGCCCTCGACGCCGCAGTGCCGGACCAGCTCGTCGGCCGCCGCGAGCAGGGCCTCGCGGTTGCGGGCAGCATCGCTGCGCTCGGGGGGCGGCTCCCCCAGCAGCGGCAGCGAGATCGGCACGCACGCAGCGTAGATGTTCCGGCCGGGTTCCCGACGTGTGACGCAGCGCACCGGAATAGAACCGGACCACGGTCCGTTTTGCCGTCATGACTGACCTCACCGACACCCGCGTCGTCGTCCTCCTCGGCAGCCTCCGCGCCGACTCGCTGAACCGGAGGATCGCCGAGCGCCTCGGCGCGGCCGCCCCGGCAGGCGTCACCGTCGAGATCGCCGAGGGCCTCGCCGACCTGCCGTTCTACAACGAGGAGATCGACGGCGAGGAGGTGCCCGCGTCCGTGGTCGCCCTGCGCGACCTGGTCTCCGGCGCCGACCGGGTCCTGGCGATCACCCCCGAGTACAACGGCACCATGCCGGCCGTGCTCAACAACGCGATCGACTGGCTCTCCCGTCCCTTCGGAGCCGGCGCCCTCAAGGGCAAGCCCTTCGCCGTCATCGGCGCCACCCCCACGAGGTACGGCGGCAAGTGGTCGCACGAGGATGCCCGTCGCTCGGCCGGCATCGCGGGCGCCGTCGTCCTCTCCGACGTCGTGCTGTCGCACTCGACCCTCGAGGGTGACGTCTTCGACGACCCGGCCGTCTTCGACCGTTTCGTCGCCGCCCTGTCGGCGCTCGTCGCGCACGAGGCCGAGGTCGCAGCGGCCTGAGACCCCGGCCCGGTCTCACCCGCCACCGGGTGGACCGGGCCTCGTCATGCCCCGAGCACGCGTCGTACGGCGTCGCGCGCGGCCATCGGGTCGCTCGCGGCGAGCGCGACCTCGGCGGCGTCCTCGAGGGCGTCCATGTTGGCCGCGGCGAGCCGGGCACCGACCGGTCGCACGGCCGCCGAGGCCATGGACAGCGACGTGATCCCCATGCCGACGAGGACGCACGCGAGCAGCGGGTCCGCGGCCGCCTCGCCGCACACGCCCACGGGTTTGCCGGCCTGCCTGCCGGCCTCGGCCGTGATCGCGATCAGCTGCAGCACCGCCGGTTGCCAGGCGTCGGTGAGATGGGCCAGGTCGCTGGCCATGCGGTCGGCGGCCATCGTGTACTGCGTCAGGTCGTTGGTGCCGATCGACAGGAAGTCGACCACCTCGAGCATCCGGTGTGCCAGGAGGGCGGCGGAGGGGACCTCGACCATCACCCCGGGCTTGAGCCCCCGCGCCCGCACGGCCGCCGCGAAGTCCGCGGCCTCGGCCACGGTGGCGACCATCGGCGCCATCACCCAGGTGTCGGTCCCGGTCGCCCGTGCCGCGGCCGCGATGCCGTCCAGCTGGCGCGCGAGCAGGTCGGGGTTGTCGAAGGACAGCCGCAGCCCGCGTACGCCGAGGGCGGGGTTCTCCTCCCCCTCGTGGGTGGCGAAGGCCACCGGCTTGTCCGACCCGGCGTCCAGGGTCCGGACCACGACGTAGCGGCCGGCGAAGGGTTCGAGCACCGCGCCGTAGATCGACGCCTGCTCCTCCGCGGACGGTTCGTCGGCGCGGTTGAGGAAGCACAGCTCGGTCCGGAACAGGCCGACGCCCTCGACCGGCCCGGTCGCGGCCGAGCGGGCCGACTCGCCGTCGGCGACGTTGGCCAGGATCTTGATCCTGGTGCCGTCCGCGGTCTCACCGGGGCCCTCCCAGGTGGCCAGCGCGGCACGCTGCGCCCGGTCCGCTTCGACCAGTCGCGACGCCGCGTCGGCGTCGGGGGACGTCTCGATCGTGCCGGCGGTGCCGTCGACGAGGAGGGACGTCCCCGCAGCCACCCCCATCACGCCCGCCGTACCGACCACGCAGGGGATCGCGAGCTGGCGAGCGATGATCGCGGTGTGGCTCGTCGGACCGCCACGCTCGGTCACCAGCGCGAGGATCACCCGCGGATCGAGGGTGGCCGTGTCGGAGGGGGCGAGATCCTCGGCGATCAGGACCACCGGGTCCTCCGGCATCTGGACACCGGGCTCGGGCTCGCCGACGAGATGGGCGACCACGCGGCGCTCGATGTCGCGCAGGTCGGTCACGCGTTCGGCCATCAGGCCACCCATCTGTGCGAACACGGCGGTGAACTGCTCGACCGCGGCGCGGACCGACGCAAGCAGGTCCTCGCCGCTGCGCAGGTGCTTGCGCACCGCCGACCGGAGCCCCTTGTCGCGGGCCAGCCCGGCACTCGCCGTCAGCACCTCCGCGGCCGCGTCTGATGCCTTGTCGGCACGGCGGGTGAAGCCGTCGGCCACCGCCTCGGCCGCCTCGTCGTACGCCGCGAGAGCGGCCTCCTCCCCCAGCGCCGAGCCGTCGAACCGCGCGATCGCCTCGGCGGAGACGTCGCCGCGTACCACGAGTGCGGGCCCGTAGGCCACGCCCGGGACGACCGGGGTTCCGTGCAGCGAACCGGGGGCTGGGGAGGCGCTCATGGCGACACGCTACTCCCGACCCCCCTTGACAACGCAACACATTCGGGCGTAAAACAACACATACACAGACGCCAGGAGCTCCCGTTGACCATGTACGCCGAAGAACGCCAGCAGGCGATCGCGCGGCTCGTCACCGAGCGCGGGCGGATGTCGGTCAACCAGCTGGCCCGTGCCTACGACGTCACCACCGAGACCGTGCGCCGCGACCTGTCGACGCTCGAGCGCCTGGGCCTGGTGCGGCGCGTGCACGGCGGCGTCGTCCCCCCGAGCACGCTGTCCTTCCTCGAGTCCGGGATCCGGGAGCGCGACCAGGTCAACACGGAGCTGAAGGAGCGCATCGCCCGCACCGCGCTCGACCTGCTGCCCGCGGCCGGGGGCACGATCCTCCTCGACGCCGGGTCCACCACGGCGCAGCTCGCCCTGCTGATCCCGCCCGACCACGCGCTGACCGTGATCACGCATGCCGTCCCGATCGCCTCGAGGCTCGCCGGCCTGCGCCACATCGACCTGCGCGTGCTGCCCGGCCGGGTCCGCCGTACGACCCAGGCCGCGGTCGGCGCCGAGACCGTCGAAGCCCTCTCCGACCTGCGCGCCGACGTCTGCTTCCTCGGGACCAACGGCATCAGTGCTGAGCACGGGCTCACCACCCCCGACCACGAGGAGGCCGCCGTCAAGCGGGCGCTCGTGGAGAGCGGTCGAAAGGTCGTCGTGCTCTCCGACGCCTCGAAGTTCGGGGTGGAGACCGCGGTCCGCTTCGCCGCTCCCGACGACGTGGACGTGCTGATCACCGACGACGGGGTCGCGAGCGCGGACCGGCGCGCTCTCACGAAGGTGGGCGTCGAGGTGCTCGTCGCATGAACGACCGCCTGATCGTCACCCTGACCGCCAACCCCAGCCACGACCGCACGGTGAACCTGTCGTCACCCCTCGAGCGCGGCGCCGTCCAACGTGCCGACTCGGTGATCTCGCAGGCCGGCGGGAAGGGCGTCAACATCTCGCGGGCCTGCGTCGCCGCGGACCTCCCGTCGATCGCGGTCCTTCCCGCCGCGAAGGACGACCCGTTCGTCCTCGAGCTGCTCGCCGCGGGCATCGACTGTCGCCCCGTCCCCCACGAGGGCGACCTCCGCGTCAACATCACGATCACCGAGCCCGACGGCACCACCACCAAGCTCAACAGTCCCGGCCCGCAGGCGACCACGCGGCTCCTGGACCAGCTCACGGCCGCCCTGGTCCGACGCTCCGGCAGCGCCGACTGGATCGTGCTGGCCGGCTCGCTGCCGCCCGGCGCCCCGCCGGAGTGGTACGCCGAGCTGGTCACCGAGCTGCGCGGCGCGGGCGCCCGGGTGGCCGTCGACACCAGCGACGCGCCGCTCAAGGCCCTGGTCGAGGCCCTGCCGACGAGCGCGCCCCACCTGATGAAGCCCAACGGCGAGGAGCTCGCGTCCTTCACCGGCCACCGCGGCGACGACCTCGAGTCCGACCCGGTCGCGGCCGCGGAAGCGGCGCGCGACCTGCTCGCCCGTGGGGTGGAGAGCGTGCTCGTGACGCTCGGCGCCCACGGCGCCGTGCTCGTCAGCACCTCGGGCGCCTGGCACGCGACGCCGCCGCCCACCACCGTCGTCAGCACCGTCGGGGCCGGCGACTCCAGCCTCTTCGGATACCTCCTCGGTGATGTCACCGGTCGGCCACCCGACGAACGACTCGCACTCGCGGTCGCCTACGGCAGCGCCGCCGCAGGTCTCCCCGGCACCACCATCCCCCACCCCAGGCAGGTACGGCCCGAGCTCGTTCGGGTCGCCCGCCTCGACATCACCCCAGGAGGGTGACCATGACCGACCTCATCTCCACCGATCTGGTGCGCCTCGACGCGGACCTCGGCAGCGACAAGCAGGCGGTGATCAGGGCCCTCGCCCGCGTGGTCGCCGACGCCGGACGGTCCGGTGACCCGGACCAGCTCGCCGAGGACGCCCTCACCCGCGAGGGAACGGCCGCCACCGGTCTCCCCGGAGGGATCGCCATCCCGCACTGCCGCACCACGGCGGTCGAGGTGCCGACGCTGGCCTTCGCCCGGCTGTCACCGAAGGTCGACTTCGGAGCCAAGGACGGGCCGGCCGACCTGGCGTTCCTGATCACGGCGCCGGCCGGCGGGGACGCGACGCACCTCCAGCTGCTCACCAAGCTGGCCCGGGCCCTGGTCAAGAAGGACTTCACCGACGGCCTCCGCGGCGCGGGCACGACCCAGGAGGTCGTCGACCTGGTCCTCGGCGTCGTCGCGGACGCGCCTTCCCCGGCCAAGACGGCCGCTGTCCCTGCGGTCCCCACCGCCACCACCCCTGCCACCGAGGGACGCTCGCTGGTGGCGGTCACGGCCTGCCCGACCGGCATCGCCCACACCTACATGGCGGCCGAGGCGCTCGAGGCCGCCGCCGCACGGGCCGGCGTACCGATCGCGGTCGAGACCCAGGGTTCCGCCGGCGCCAAACCCCTCTCGCCGGCGACCATCGCGGCGGCGTCCGCGGTGATCTTCGCCGTCGACGTGGGTGTCCGCGACCGGGGCCGCTTCGGCGGCAAGCCCGTCGTCTCGTCCAGCGTGAAGCGCCCGATCGAAGACGGGGACGCCATGATCGCCGAGGCGCTCCGGTACGCCGACGACCCGAACGCGCCACGGGTCGAGGGCTCCGCCATCGCGGGTGAGCAGACCGGCGGCGGCGCCGGCGAGTCCTGGGGTTCACGCACCCGTCGGGTGCTGATGACCGGTGTCTCCTACATGATCCCGTTCGTCGCGGCCGGTGGTCTGATGATCGCTCTCGGCTTCCTGTTCGGCGGTTACGAGATCGTCGGACCGTACGGCACCATCGCGGTCCACAACTCCCTGTTCAACCTCCCGAACGCCGGTGCGCTCAAGCTCCAGCACGTCCTCGGGGGTCCCGGCTTCTTCGCCTCCGGATTCTTCGCCTACATCGGTGCCCTGTTCTTCATCATCGGCAAGACGGCGTTCGCGCTGTTCATCCCGGCCTTCGCCGGCTACGTCGCCTACGCGATCGCCGACCGACCGGGCATCGCACCCGGGTTCATCATGGGTGGCCTGGCCGCCAACCTGTTCAACGTCACCGCCACCGACGGCACGGCGCTGCCGGCGACGGGCTTCCTCGGGGCCATCGTGGGCGGCGTGCTCGCGGGGCTGATCGCGCACTGGATCGCCAGCTGGCGCGTCCCGGCCTGGGCGCGCGGCCTGATGCCAGTGATGGTCATCCCGCTGCTCACGTCGATCCTCGCCGGTTTCATCATGATCGTCGTCCTCGGCAAGCCGATCTACTGGGTGATGACGGAGCTGAACCGCGGGCTCAACAACATGAGCGGCAGCAGCGCGATCCTGCTCGGCATGATCCTCGGCCTGATGATGGCGTTCGACATGGGCGGGCCCCTGAACAAGGTCGCCTACGTGTTCGCCACCGCCGGCATCGGCGTGGCCAGCCTGGCCGCCGACGCACCCCAGCTGAAGATCATGGCCTCGGTCATGCTCGCCGGCATGGTGCCCCCGATCGCGCTCGCCCTCGCGACCGTGCTCCGGCCCAACCTGTTCACGGTCGCCGAGCGTGAGAACGGCAAGGCCGGGTGGTTGCTCGGCGCGTCGTTCATCACCGAGGGCGCCATCCCGTTCGCCGCGGCCGACCCGCTGCGGGTGATCCCGCCGATCATGCTCGGCAGTGCGATCACCGGCGGCCTGTCGGAGGCGTTCAACGTGGGCATCCGGGCACCACACGGCGGTATCTTCGTGATCTTCGCCGTGCACAACATCCCCGGTTACCTGATCTCCCTGGCCGTCGGTGTCGTCGTCGGGGCAGTCGCGGTGATCATCGCCAAGACGGTCTGGCCGGTCGACGTCGACGTCGCCACCGTCTGACCCCCGCTCGACCCACCCCGAAGGAGAACCCATGCCCACCAAGTCCGTCGTCGTCGGCTCCGCCGTCGGCCTCCACGCCCGCCCGGCCGCGATCATCTCGGAGGCGGCCGGCGAGCTCGACTCCGAGGTGACGATCGGCATCCCCGGCGACGACCCGGTCGACGCCAGCTCGGCACTGCTGATCATGACCCTCGGTGCCGGCAAGGGGGACACGGTCGAGGTGTCGGGCGACAACGAGGCCGACGTCGACACGATCGCGGCGCTGGTCGAGAAGGACCTCGACGCCTGAGCGAGGACGTTCCGGCTCGGCGAAGCCGAGCCGGAACACCGCAGCGAACGTCGCCGCGAGCCTGCTCGCAAGACGGCTACCCCAACCACACGGTCGTCCGCCTGAGCGAGGACGTTCCGGCTCGGCGAAGCCGAGCCGGAACACCGCAGCGAACGTCGCCGCGAGCCTGCTCGCAAGACGGCTACACCAACCACACGGGTAGTCCGCCTGCGCGGCGCCACTCGCTCTGGCGGACGCCCCGTCAGGGGCGCGGCACGCGCAGGATGTCGTGCGCCTCGGCCACGTCGGCGCGCATCGTCGCGACCAGCTCGTCGACCCCGTCGAAGCGGACCATGCCGCGGATGCGGTCGACGAACGACACCTCGACCTCGACGTCGTACAGCTCGAGGTCGTCCCGGTCGAGGACGTAGGACTCGACCCGGCGGTCGCGTTCGCCGTCGAAGGTCGGGTTGGTGCCGACGCTGATCGCGGCGGGGTAGGTCTCCCCCGTGTCCAGCCGGCGCAGCCGTCCCGCGTACACGCCGTCGGCCGGGGCCGCCGTCAGGTGCCGCGTCGGGACGTTGGCGGTGGGGAAGCCCAGCTCGCGTCCACGCTGGTCGCCGCGCACCACCACGCCGCGCACCACGAACGGGCGGCCGAGCGCCTCGGCGGCACCCGCCACGTCACCGGTGGCCAGGCAGGTCCGGACGTACGTCGACGACCACACCTGCGGTCCGCCGTCGAGCGGTACGCCGATCGCTCGGAACCCGAGCTCCTCACCGCTGGCCGACAGGGTCGCGACATCGCCCGCCGCGCGGGCGCCGTAGCGGAAGTTCGCGCCCACGACCACGACCACCGCGTGCAGGGCGTCGACCAGGACCCGCCGGGCGAAGTCGTCCGGGCTCCAGGCCGCGATGTCGCGGTCGAAGGGCAGGGCGAGCACGTCGTCGACGCCCGCTGCGGCGAGGAGCCGAGCGCGGGTGTCGAGATCGGTGAGCATGGTGGGTGCGTGCTCCGGGCGGAGCACGGCCATCGGGTGCGGGTCGAAGGTCACGGCGACCACACGGAGGCCCTCTGCATCCGCGCGCGCCCGCGCCTCGCCGATGACGTGCTGGTGACCGAGGTGCACACCGTCGAAGTTGCCGATGACGACGGCGGTGCGGCCGAGGTCGTCCGGGATGTCGGCCAGGGACCGCCAGATCCGTGGGTCGAGCCGCGACGGGGTCTGCACGGCCCCGAGGATAACGAGGTGACCGGGCGGGATCAGCGGCGCGCCTCCTCGTAACGTCGCAGCGCCTCGGCCCGCTCCTCGGCGTGGTCGACGATCGCCCGGGGATAGCCCCGGTCGTAGGCGTCACGGACGCGCCAGGGCTCGTGCACCTGCGCCCCGGACACATGGGCGAGCTCGGGCACCCAGCGGCGCACGTAGTCGCCGTCCGGGTCGAACCTCCGGCCCTGGGTGACGGGGTTGAAGACCCGGAAGTACGGCGAGGCGTCGGTGCCGGTCCCCGCGACCCACTGCCAGCCGTGGTTGTTGCTCGCGATGTCGCCGTCGACGAGGTGGTCGAGGAAGTGGCGCGCACCCTCGGGCCACCAGACGTGGAGGTCCTTGCAGAGGAAGCTGGCCGTGATCATGCGGACCCGGTTGTGCATCCAGCCGCTGGCGGCCAGCTGGCGCATGCCGGCGTCGACGATCGGGAAGCCGGTCCGGCCCTCCTTCCACGCAGCCACCAGGTCGTCGTGGCGCTCGTAGGACATCGAGCCGAGCTCGCGCCGCAGGTCGCGCCAGGCCGACGCGGGGTTGCTGTGCAGGACGTCGGCGTAGAACTCACGCCAGGCCAGCTCGGCGGTGAACACCCGGGCCGCCTCGGAGCGGTCGCCCGCGAGGTCGGCGAGGATGGTGCGCGGGTGGATCGCGCCGACCTTGAGGTACGGCGAGAGCCGCGAGGTGCCCGGGAGGTCGGGACGGTCGCGGCCGGCGGCATACGCGTCGAGGTGCTCGTCGCGGAACGTGCGCCAGTGGCGCAGGGCTGCGTCCTCCCCCGCGGTCGGCAGCTCGACCGGGCACTCGTCCAGGGCACGTTCGAGGTGGGGCCCGGCACCGTCGTCGCTCAGGTCGTCGCCCAGAGCCAGGCGCTCCGGCTCGGCAGCCGGAGGGGCCCAGCCGTGCTCGCGCCAGGCCCGGGCGAACGGCGTGAACACGCGGTACGGCGTGCCGTCCTTCGTCCGGACGCGGCCCGGCCCGACGGCGTACGGCGAGCCGGAGGGCACCCACGCGATCCGCCGCTCGCCCAAAAAGGTACGCACGCGCTCGTCGCGGCCCGCGCCGTACGGCGTCGTCTCGGCGCTGACGTGGACCGACTCCGCACCGACGTCCGCGGCGAACTCCGGCACGCGGGTCGCGGGGTCGCCGACGCGGACGGTGAGGCGCCCGTCGTACGACGCGGCGGCGGCGCGGAGGCTGGCGGCCAACCACCCGCGCCGGACCGGTCCGCAGCGATCCCAGAGCACGGGGTCGATCACGAAGAACGGGTGCACCGCACCGTCGCCCGCCGCAGCGGCGGCCGTCGCCAGCGCCGGAAGGTCTCGCCGGCGCAGGTCGCGGCGCAGCCAGAGGACCGAGCTCACCCCGGAGCCCCGCGGCGCGAGAGGCGGCGTCGGGTGCTCACCGGGGTGACCCTGCCATGCGGGGAGCCTCAGACGAAGACCGCGACGGGGCGGGCTCGTCCGTCCCGGGGCTCGTACAGCGCCAGGAACGCACCGTCGGGCGCGAAGACCGCGGTGAGACCGTCGAGGCCCACCTCGAGCGGCCGGCCGACGCGGACGGCCGCGGCCTGGTCGTCGTCGAGGTCGACGGCCGGGAAGCAGGCGCGGGCCGCGTCGGCGATCGGGGTCATGGTGAAGTCGTCGCTGAGCTCGTCCAGGGTCCGCGCCGCGTCCAGCGAGAAGGGGCCGACCGCGGTCCTGCGCAGCGCCGTGAGGTGTCCCCCGACCCCCAGAGCGGCGCCGAGGTCGCGGGCGACCGCGCGCACGTAGGTGCCCGACGAGCAGTGGATCGCGAGGTCGAGGCTGGCCGTACCGAGGTCGAGCCGGGTCACGTCGAGCGCATGGATCGTCACCCGACGCGCGGCGAGCTCGACGTCCTCGCCCGCGCGCACCCGCGCATAGGCACGCTTCCCGTCGACCTTGATCGCCGACACCGCGTTGGGCACCTGGTCGACCTCGCCGACGAACGACGCGAGCGCGGTCCGCACGTCGTCCTCGGTCACGCCGTCGGTGGGAGAGGTCCCGAGCACCTCGCCCTCGGCGTCGTCGGTGCTCGTGGACACCCCGAGGCGCACGGTCGCCGTGTAGTGCTTGTCGGTGAGCGTCAGGTGCCCGAGCAGGCGGGTCGCCCGGTTCAGTCCCAGGACCAGGACCCCGGTGGCCATCGGGTCGAGGGTGCCCGCGTGGCCGACCTTGCGGGTCGAGGCCAGACGGCGTACCCGGCCGACCACGTCGTGGGAGGTCAGGCCGCCCGGCTTGTCGACGACGACCAGTCCGGGCTCGGTGGTCACCGGTCGGCGTCGTCCCGGGCCGGGGTCGCGTCCACGGTCTCGGCGGGGTCCTCGGTCGAGTCGTCCTCGCGGGGCTTCTTGTAGGGGTCGGCCTCCCCGGCGTACGACGACCCGCGCTGCGAGGCGGCCTCCTCGTCGAGGGCGCGGGCCCGGGCGAGGACCTCGTCGAGGTGTCGCGCGTTCTCGGGGACCGCGTCGTGGACGAACGTCAGCGTCGGCGCGTGCCGCATCCCCAGCTGCTTGGCGACCTCGGAGCGCAGCAGGCCCTTGGCCGACTCGAGCGCGGCCGCCGTGCTCACCATGTCGTTCTCCTCGCCGAGCACGGTGTAGAACACCGTGGCCTGCTGCGAGTCGCCGGTGACCCGGACGTCGGTGACGGTCACGAACCCCAGCCGCGGGTCCTTGATCCGGCGTTCGAGCATCTCCGCGACGACGACCTGGATCCGGTCGGCGATCTTGCGGATACGGGGGTTCGCCATGGTTCTTCCCTTTGTCGGTTTCCCCGCCTGAGCGGGGAATTTGGCGCTTGTAGGGGGAAACTTCGGCCGACAAGCGCCAGTTTCCCCCTACAAGCGGGGAAACTGGCGCCCATCGGAAGGCCCCGGATCAGCCGCGCGGGATCTCCTTCATCTCGAAGGCCTCGACGACGTCGCCTTCCTTGATGTCCTGGTAGTTGCGCAGCACGAGACCGCACTCGAAGCCCTCGCGGACCTCGGCGGCGTCGTCCTTCTCGCGCTTCAGCGACGCCAGGTCGAGGTTGTCGGCCACGACCGCGCCGTCGCGGATCAGGCGCACCTTGGCGTTGCGTCGGATGACACCGCTGGTGACCATGCAGCCGGCGATGTTTCCGAGCTTGGACGAGCGGAAGATCGCGCGGATCTCCGCCTGGCCGAGGGTCGACTCCTCGAACTCCGGCTTGAGCATGCCCTTGAGCGCGGCCTCGATCTCCTCGATCGCCTGGTAGATGACCGAGTAGTAGCGGATCTCGACACCTTCCTTGTCCGCCAGCTCGGTCGCCTTGCCCTGCGGCCGGACGTTGAAGCCGATGATGATCGCGTCGGAGGCGGCCGCCAGCATGACGTTCGTCTCCGTGATCGCACCGACACCGCGGTCGATGACCCGCAGCGAGACCTCGTCGCCGACGTCGATCTTGGCCAGCGAGTCCTCGAGGGCCTCGACCGAACCGGACACGTCGCCCTTGAGGATGAGGTTGAGCTCCTGGCTCTCGCCCTTCTCCATGGAGGCCATGAAGTCCTCGAGGGTACGACGCACGCGACGCTGCGCCTGCATGGCCGCACGCTCGCGCGCCTCGCGCTTCTCCGCGATCTGGCGGGCCATCCGGTCGTCCTCGACGACCAGGAAGTTCTGACCCGCGCCCGGCACCGCCGAGAGACCGAGCACCATCGCCGGCTGTCCCGGAAGCGCCTGGTCCATGAAGTCGCTGTGCTCGTCGAGCAGAGCCCGGACCCGGCCGTGCGCCGGACCGGCCACGATCGAGTCGCCGACCCGCAGCGTGCCGCGCTGGACCAGCACCGTGGCGACCGGGCCGCGACCGCGGTCCAGGTGCGCCTCGACGATGAGGCCCTGGGCGTCCTGCTCCGGGTTGGCCCGCAGGTCGAGCGCCGCGTCGGCGGTCAGCACGATCGCCTCGAGCAGCTTGTCGAGGTTCAGCTCGGACTTGGCCGAGACGTCGACGAACATCGCGTCGCCGCCGTACTCCTCGGGCACCAGGCCGTACTCGCTGAGCTGGCCACGGACCTTGGTGGGGTCGGCGTCGGGCTTGTCGATCTTGTTCACCGCGACCACGATCGGCACCTCGGCGGCGCGGGCGTGGTTGAGCGCCTCCACCGTCTGCGGCATCACGCCGTCGTCGGCCGCGACCACGAGCACCGCGATGTCGGACGACTGGGAGCCGCGGGCACGCATGGCGGTGAACGCCTCGTGACCCGGGGTGTCGAGGAACGTGATCGGACGGGTCTGCCCGTCGACCTCGGTCTCCACCTGGTAGGCACCGATGTGCTGGGTGATGCCCCCGGCCTCCTTGTCGACCACGTTGGCCGAACGCAGGGCGTCGAGGAGCTTGGTCTTGCCGTGGTCGACGTGACCCATGACGGTGACGACCGGCGGACGAACGACGAGGTCGGCCTCGTCGCCCTCGTCCTCGCCGAACTCCAGGGAGAAGGACTCCAGCAGCTCGCGGTCCTCGTCCTCCGGGGAGACGACCTCCACGACGTAGTTGAGCTCCTCGCCGAGCAGCTCGAGCGTCTCGTCGTTGACGGACTCGGTCGCGGTGACCATCTCGCCGAGGGAGAACAGCATCTGCACCAGCGACGCGGCGTCGACGTTGATCTTCTCGGCGAAGTCGGTCAGCGAGGCGCCACGGGCGAGACGGACCGTCTCACCGTTGCCCTTGCGGACGCGCACGCCACCGATCGTCGGCGCCTCCATCTGCTCGAACTCCTGGCGACGGGCGCGCTTCGACTTGCGACCGCGACGCGACGGACCACCGGGCCGCCCGAAGGCACCCTGGGTCTGGCCGCGCTGGCCGGGTCGGCCACGACCGCCACCGGGGCCACCCCCGAAGCCCGGGCCGCCACGACCCGGAGCGCCGGCACCGGCCGGGGCACCGCCACGACCGGGAGCGCCGCCGCCACGGGCGGGAGCGCCACGACCGGGAGCGCCGGCACGGCCGGGTGCACCGGCTCTGCCGGGACCACCGCCCGGTCCGGACGGACCTCGGCCACCGGGGCCGGTCCCGAACGCACCGGGGCTCCGGTTCATCATCGCCGGGTTCGGCCGGGGCATGCCCGGGCGACCGCCGGCTGCCGGCGGACGCGGCGCACGTGTGTCGTCGTCCTCGCTCTCACGCGGGGCCGGGGCCGGACGACGGCCCATGCCCTGGCTGGAGGCGAACGGGTTGTTGCCCGGGCGCGGCGCGCCGGGCCGGGCGGCCGGACGGGGTGCCGGGGCCGTCGGTGCCGTCGCCTCAGCGGCGGGCGCCTCGGGGGTCTCGGGCTCGGCGACCGGTGCCTCGGGCTCGGCCGGAGCGGGCACAGCTGCCCGCGGACCGGGCTTGGGTGCCGTCGTGACCGTGTCGGCCGCGGGCTCCGCAGGGGCCTCGTCGACCGGCTCGACCGCGGACGGCTTCGCCGGGGCGGGCGCCTGGTCGGCAGGCTTGGGAGCGGGCTTCTCGGCCGGGGCGGCCTTGGCGAGCTCCGCCTTCAGGCCGTCGCCGTACTCCTTGCGGAAACGCATCTCCGCAGGCAGCTCGACCGTGGAGCTCGCCGACTTGACGAACTCCCCCATCTCCTTGAACTTCTCGAGAACGAACTTGCTCTCGACACCGAACTCTTTGGCGAGCTCGTGTACTCGGGTCTTGGCCACGTTTCTCCTTCTGGCCCAGGACCCGCTTCCCTTGGTTGTCCGAGGGGGGGATCGTCAGGCCGCTGGTGGGTGTTGCAAACTCATCGGGAGGTACTCATCGAGTGCTCATGAGCTGCTGCTCCAGTCCTGATCAGTCGGTCTCATCGGTCGGTCGAATCGGTGAGCGAGGCGAGGTACGACGCCACCGGTTCGCTGTCCAACCCTACGGGGGCCCGGAGGGCCCGGCCGAAAGCTCGACGGCGTACGGCGAGGTCGTAGCACGCGGACGTGGGATGCAGGTGCGCCCCGCGACCGGTCCGGATGGCTCTCGGATCGGGCACCACGGCCGGCCGGCCGTCGGCGTCCGAGCCGGCGGTCACCCGCAACAACTCGCTCTTCGTGGCCCGCTCCCGGCATCCGACACACGTCCGGACGGGGCCCGAGGGCACCGTGGAGGCAGGGGAGACCGTTCGGCGAACCACTGACGACAACCCTACCGCGACCCGCGCCATTCCCCGAACCGGCTCCCCTCCGGCTCCGGTGCCGGGCCGGTGATCAGCCCTGCTGGCGAGCCCCGCCGATCAGGCCAGCATCCAGTCGACCGCCGCGCCCGCGTGGAGCGCGGTGGTGTCGAACGTCGGGACCGTGGTGTCGCCCGGCCCGACCAGCAGTCCGATCTCCGTACAGCCGAGGATGATCCCCTCGGCGCCGGAGGCGACGAGATCCGCCATCACCTGCCGGAAGACGGCGCGGGACTCGGGCCGTACGACGTCGCGGACCAGCTCGTCGTAGATGATGCGGTGCACCTCGGCCCGCGCAGGCGCGTCCGGGACGAACGCCTCGACGCCGTGCTCCGTCAGGCGGTCCACGTAGAACGTGTCCTCCATGGTGAACGCCGTGGCCAGCAGTCCGACCCGTCGGAGCCCGGCGCCCCGGACCGCGGCAGCGGTGGCGTCCGCGATGTGCAGGAGCGGCAGTCCCGCGGCGGCCTCCACGGGTGCGGCCACCTTGTGCATGGTGTTGGTGGCCATCAGCAGGCCCTGGGCGCCCGCGGCGGCCAGGCCGCGGGCGGCGTCAGCCAGGATCTCGGCGGTCGCGGGCCAGTCCCCCGCGTGCTGCAGCGTCGCGATCGCGTCGAAGTCGACGCTGTGCACGAGCAGCCGTGCTGAGTGGAGCCCGCCCAGCCGATCGGCCACGCCGGCGTTCAGCAGGCGGTAGTAGGTCTCGGTGCTGGTCCAGCTCATGCCGCCGAGGACGCCGAGCAGCCTCACGCGTGGCCGTCCCCGCCCCCAGGCACCGTCACTGGGTCTCGACACGCTCACGTGACTTCGTTCCTCAGTCACGTCGCTTGCTCGACCTGGCTGGACCCACGCGAGACGTTCGCAAGCTCACGTCTCACTGTCCAGCTCATCGTCGGAGCGGATGTCGATCCGCCACCCGGTGAGCCTCGCCGCCAGACGGGCGTTCTGGCCCTCCTTGCCGATCGCCAACGACAGCTGGAAGTCGGGTACCACGACCCGGGCGGACCTGGCCTCGGCGTCCACCACCTCGACGCTGGTGACCCGCGCCGGGGAGAGCGCGTGGGCGACCATCTCGGCCGGGTCGTCCGACCAGTCGACGATGTCGATCTTCTCGCCGTGCAGCTCGGACATCACGTTGCGCACCCGCTGCCCCATCGGGCCGATGCACGAGCCCTTGGGGTTGACGCCGGGCGCCACGGCCTTCACCGCGATCTTGGTGCGATGACCCGCCTCGCGGGCGATCGCCGCGATCTCGACGGCCCCGCTGGCGATCTCGGGCACCTCGAGGGCGAACAGCTTCTTGACCAGATTGGGGTGGGAGCGGGACAGCGTGATCTGGGGCCCGCGCATGCCCTTGCGGACCGAGATCACCAGGCACTTGATCCGCTCGCCGTGCTGGTAGCGCTCGCCCGGCACCCGTTCGCCGAGCGGCAGCAGGGCCTCGAGCTTGCCGAGGTCGACCATCACGTCGTCGGGGTTGCGGCCCTGCTGGATGACCCCGGAGATGAGGTCTCCCTCCTTGCCGGAGAACTCGCCGTAGCGGATGTCGTCCTCGGCGTCGCGGAGCCGCTGCAGCATGATCTGCTTCGCGGTCGTGGCGGCGATCCGGCCGAACCCGTCGGGCGTGTCGTCGTACTCCCCGACCTGGTTGCCCTCCTCGTCGAGCTCGGCGGCGTACACGGTCACGTGGCCGCTGCGCCGGTCGAGGTTGACCCGGGCCTGCTCCTGCGCGCCGGGCGTCTTGTGGTACGCCGTGAGCAGCGCCTGCTCGATGGCCTCCACGAGGACGTCGAAGGAGATCTCCTTCTCGCGCTCGAGCATCCGCAGGATGCTCAGGTCGATGTCCATCAGGCCTCCTCGGGTCTCGGTCGGTTGAACTCGATCTGGACCAGCGCCTTCGCGACGTCGTCGTAGGCCAGCCGCTGGGCGGTTCCGTCGACGTCGAGGGTCACGCCGTCGTCGTCGCTGCCCCCCACCCGGCCCGTCACCTGGGTGCCGTCGCGCAGCGACGCCTTGACCAGCCGGTCGCGGTTGCGGCGCCAGTGCCGGGGCTCGGTGAGCGGGCGGTCCACGCCCCGGGAGGTGACCTCCAGGGTGTAGGTCGACTCCCCCATCAGGTCGTCGTCGTCGAGCTCGGTCGACACGGCACGGGTCGCCTCGGCGATGTCGTCGAGGGTGACGCCACCGTCCTTGTCGACGGCGACGCGGAGGACCCGGCGCTTGCCCGCCGGCGTGAGCTCGACGGCCTCGAGATCGAGTCCCAGCACGGAAAGCTGGTCGCGGAGCGCCGCTGCGATCCGGGAGCTGTCCGGACTGACGTGGCTCACGTTGCGACCTCCTGTGCTGTTGTCACTTCTCACGATAGCGGGTGGGCGACGCACCTCTCGCCACACGGACCCGGGGGCCTCGCGTCCTCGGCGATAGGGTCGCGGGCGTGCCTGGCTCCCCCCTCTCGCGACGCCGGCTGCTCCGGGCGGCGGGCGCGCTGACGGCGGCCGGTGCGGCCGCGGCGGTGAGCGCCTGCGACCTCGACGTCTCGGCCACGGGCCCGGCCGCGCCGGCCGCTCCGGACCCGGATCAGCGGATCGTCGTCGACGCGCGGACGGAGCTCTCCGGCCTGATCCTCCGGCTCTCGGCCACCAGCGGCGCCGGGGCGCTGGTGGCGTGCCATCGCACCCAGCTCGCCGCCCTCGGAGGCTCCCCGCCCCCGGTCACGCAGCGCAGCCGCCCGCTCACGCATGCCCAGACCGTCGCCCGGGAACTCCGCGCGGCCGACCGGTTCGCCCGGTGGGCGACGACGTGCCGGAGCGGCGACCTGGCCCGGGTACTCGCGTCGGTGTCCGCAGGCATCCGGATGCAACCGGTGCTCCGAGGGGTGTCATGACCGCCGTCGACGCGCTGCAGACGACGCTGGCGGCCGAGCACGCCGCGGTCTACGTCTACGGGGTGCTCGGCGGTCGGGCCGCGGCGCTCAAGGCACCGGTGCTGCGCGCCGACCTGGCCACGGCGTACGGCGATCACCTGGCCCGGCGCGACCAGCTGCGCGCCATGGTCACGCGTCTCGGCGCCGACCCCGTCGCCGCCGAGGCCGCCTACGACCTGCCCCGCGACCTGACCACCGCCGCCCGCCTCAGCGCCGAGGCGCTCGGGGTCGAGCGCGCCTGCGTCACGACGTACGCCGCGCTGGTGGCGGCGACCACCGGGGCGAACCGCGCCTGGGCGGTCGGCGCGCTGGTGGCGGGGGCCGGCGCGGAGATCGTCTTCGGTGGAGCGCCCCGGCCGCTGCCGGGAGTGCACCCCACCACCCGGGCCTGAGCAGACTCCCGGGGAAAGAGAAGCGCCCCCGGCCCGAGTGGGCCAGGGGCGGCTGCTGGGTGCTCCGAGGAATTCCCGAGACATCCCCCGGAGCACCTAGCAGAGCGGCCAATTGGGGGGAACTGGCCCGGTCGCCGGCTAGGGGGGTTGGCCCGCGACCTCTGTGCACAATCATGCAACGCGGCGTCGACGGCTGTTGGAATCTTTCTGCCTCATGTTTGTGCAATGCAAAAGGTTGAAGTTCACCACCCCGCGAGCAGGTCCGGGAGGTCACCGAGGCGGTGGATCACCCCGTCGGGCTCCCCCTCGCGGGCTCCCCGCTGCTCGGCCGGGATCGTGCTCAACGGGATGTGGACGGCCCGCATCCCCGCCTGCTGGGCGCCCCAGACGTCGTCGTACAGCCGGTCCCCGACGTAGACGCAACGGCTGGTGTCGTCGACGCCGACCGCCCGTGCGGCGGCCCCGAACGCCAGGGGTGACGGCTTCGTCCACGGGATCTCACTGGTGTAGACGTCGCCGTCGATGAGGTCGTAGACGCCGTCGCGCTCGAAGAACGCCACGTGCCAGGCGCGCGGCCAGATCGTGTTCGAGAGCACGCCCACCCGCAGCCCGGCCGCGCGCAGTCGCTCCAGCGTCGGGCCGGCCTCGGGATCGGTGATGGTGTGCGGCTCCCAGAACTCGCGGTACGCCGTCAGCAGGTCGGGGTCGTGGTCGAGCCCCGCCTCGTCGAAGAGGTCGGCGATCGTCGCGCTCTGCTGGTGGTCGCGGGAGCGGCCCCAGATCACCCGGCCGGCCTCGTGGAGTGCGGCGCGGCTCGCCTCCTCGTCGTGACCCGAGGTGGTCACGGCCGCGGTGAGTGCGACCGACTCCGCGTGGAAGTCGATGTCGTGCCACCGCGTCAGCGTGCCGCCCCAGTCGAAGATCACCGCGTCGAGGTCCACGGTCACAACCTAGGAGATCCTGGGACGTCGAGCCCGCTCCTCAGGCGCGGACCAGCGCGACCAGGTGGTTGACCACCGCGGTCGCGGGGACCTCCTCGCGATCCCCGGTACGACGGTCGCGGACCTCGACGGTCCCCTCCGCGAGGTTCCGGCCGACCACGACGATCGTGGGGACGCCGATCAGCTCCGCGTCCTTGAACTTGACGCCCGGGCTCACCTTGGGACGGTCGTCGTAGAGCACCCGGACGCCCTGCTGCGAGAGCTCGACGGCGATCCGGTCGGCGGCGGCGAAGATCGCGTGGTCCTTGCCGGTCGCGACCAGGTGGACGTCCGCCGGCGCCACGTTGCGCGGCCAGCACAGGCCGAGCTCGTCGAGGGTGCCCTCGGCGATCGCGGCCACCGCGCGGGACGGTCCGATGCCGTAGGAACCCATCGTGACCGTGACCAGCTTGCCGTTCTCGTCGAGCACCTGGAGGCCGAGCGCGTCGGCGTACTTGCGGCCGAGCTGGAAGATGTGGCCCATCTCGATGCCCCGCGCGGACTCCAGGGTGCCCTCGGCGCAGTTCGGGCAGGGATCGCCGTCGCGGACCTCCGCGGCCTCGATGGTGCCGTCGGGGGTGAAGTCACGCCCGGCCACGAGGTCGAGCACGTGGCTGCCGGCGACGTCGGCCCCCGTCACCCACCGGGTGCCCTCCACGACGCGAGGGTCGACGAGGTAGCGGATTCCCGAGACGTTCTTCTCTCCGAGGACCCCGGGCCCGATGTAGCCCTTGACCAGCGCCGGGTGACGACCCATCTGGGTCTCGTCCATGGCCTCGACCTCGATCGGCTCGAGCTGGCCCTCGAGACGCTTCTGGTCGACCTCGCGGTCACCGGGCAGGCCGATGGCGAGCGGCTCACGGGTGCCGTCGGGGTGCTTGAGCACCACCAGCACGTTCTTGAGCGTGTCGGAGGCGGCCCAGGGCCGGTCGTCGCGGGGGTACTTCTCGTTGAGGTGTGCGACGAGCGTGTCGATGGTCGGGGTGTCGGGGGTCTGCTCGGCGTGCGCGTCGGGTGCGTCGTCGTACGGGACGGCCGCGGGGGGCCGTACCTGGACGGCCTCGACGTTGGCGGCGTAGTCGCACTTCGTGCAGCGGACGTAGGTGTCCTCGCCGACGTCGGCCCGGGCCAGGAACTCCTCCGACTTCGAGCCGCCCATGGCCCCCGAGGTGGCCCTCACGATGACGTAGTCGAACCCGAGGCGGTCGAAGATCCGGATGTAGGCGTCGCGGTGCCGCTGGTACGACGCGTCGAGGCCGGCGTCGTCGACGTCGAAGGAGTAGGAGTCCTTCATCACGAACTCGCGCCCGCGCAGCAGCCCGGCGCGGGGCCGCGCCTCGTCGCGGTACTTGGTCTGGATCTGGTAGATCGACAGCGGCAGGTCCTTGTACGACGAGTACAGGTCCTTCACCACGAGGGTGAACATCTCCTCGTGGGTCGGTCCGAGGAGGTAGTCGGCACCCTTGCGGTCCTGGAGCCGGAAGATGCTGTCGCCGTACTCGAGCCACCGACCGGTCGCCTCGTAGGGCTCGCGGGGCAGCAGCGCGGGGAACAGCAGCTCCTGGGCGCCGATCGCGTCCATCTCGTCGCGGACGATGTTCTCGATCCGGCGCAGCACGCGCAGACCCAGCGGCAGCCACGTGTAGATGCCCGGCGCGTTGCGCCGGATGTAGCCCGCCCGCACCAGCAGCCGGTGGCTGGCCACCTCCGCGTCAGCCGGGTCGTCGCGCAGGGTGCGGACGAAGAGGCTGGACATGCGCAGGACGGAGCTCATGGCGCAACACTACGGGCGCTCCCGCCGCCCCAGCGACGCGGTTTCCCCGCCGCCGGCCGAGCCTGTCGAGACCAAGGCCCCAACTCGCGCCGCCGGTCGAGCCCCGCCGCCGCTGGTCGAGCCTGTCGAGACCAAGGCCCCCAACTCGCGCCGCCGGTCGAGCCCCGCCGCTGGTCGAGCCCGCGCCGCGGTCGAGCCCCGCCGCCGCTGGTCGAGCCTGTCGAGACCAAGGCCCCCAGCTCGCGCCGCCGGTCGAGCCCCGCCGCCGCTGGTCGAGCCTGTCGAGACCAAGGCCCCCAACTCGCGCCGCCGGTCGAGCCCCGTCGCCGCCGGTCGAGCCCCGCCGCCGCTGGTCGAGCCCCGCCTCCGCTGGTCGAGCTGTCGAGACCAAGGCCCCCAGCTCGCCGCCGGTCGAGCCCTCGCCGCTGGTCGAGCCCCGCCGCCGCTGGTCGAGCTTGTCGAGACCAAGGCTCCCGCTCAGCCCTCCGGTCGTCGCGCCGTCCGGGCCAGCGCCGGGAGGTCCTCCAGGCGGCCCTCGATCATCGCGAGACGCTTGGCCCGCCCCCAGCCCTGGATCTGCTTTTCACACTCGTAGGCGGTACGGATGCTGCTGAACTCCGCAGACCAGACGAGTCGGACGGGGCGCCGTCTTCGGGTGTAGGCGGCACCCAGTCCCTCGTTGTGCTCGAACAGTCGCCGGTCGAGGTCCCACGTGCTGCCGACGTAGAAGGACCCGTCACTGCATTCGACGATGTAGGCGTGTGGCATCTGCCTACCGTCGGGGAGAAATCACGGCCCTGCAACGTCGAGACTCCGTGCCTGTGGATACTCGCGGCCTCGGTCTCGACAAGCTCGACCAGCGGCGTGCGACTGGACCCACCCCCGAGACCCGACCAGACGAGCGACCTCGGCCTCGACAAGCTCGACCAGCGGCCTGCGACCGGACCCACCCCCGAGACCCGACCAGACGGGCGCCCTCGGTCTCGACAAGCTCGACCAGCGGCCTGCGACTGGACCCACCCCCGAGGCCCGACCAGACGAGCGACCTCGGTCTCGACAAGCTCGACCAGCGGCCTGCGACTGGACCCACCCCCGAGGCCCGACCAGACGGGCGACCTCGGTCTCGACAAGCTCGACCAGCGGCCTGCGACCGGACCAACCCCCAAGGCCCGACCAGACGGGCGGCCGCTTCCAGAACCCGATCAGACGGGGGTCAGAACATGATCGGTGGCGAAGGTGCCGGTCTGCTCGAAGCCGACCCGGTCGTAGGCCCGGCGCGCGGGCTCGTTCCAGACGTTGGCGTACAGCGAGACGACCGGGGCGATGTCGCGACGGCACGCCGCCGCCACCGCGGCGACGCCGGCGGCCGCCAGCCCCTCACCGCGCCGCTCGGGCGCGACCCACACCCCTTGGATCTGGGCGGCGTGGGGGGTCGCATGGGCCACCTCGGCCTTGAACACGACCCGCCCGTCCTCGATCCGCGCGAAAGACCAGCCGAGGCCGATGAGCTGCCGCACCCGGGACCGGTAGATCGTCGCGCCCCCCTCCGCCTCGGGGTCGACGCCGACCTCCTCGGTGTACATGGCCACGCACGCGGGGTAGAGCGCCGCGAAGTCATCGGGTGTCGTACGCCGGACCAGCGGGTCGGGCTCCACCTTCGGCGCGCGGGACAGGGCCAGGTGCGGCTGGTCCCACCGGATCTCCCGGGCGGGTCCCCAGCTGTCCGAGAGGGCGTCCCACAGCGGCCAGACCTGCTCCTGCAGGCCCACCACCGTCACCACCGACCGTGGCCGGGTGAGCGCTCGCTCGGCGAACGCGCGAGCGTCGTCGGGCGTGCACTCCACAGGCACCAGGTTGGCGCCGACATGGCAGGCCGCGACCAGCCGGCCGCCGTCGTACCGTCCCCAGATCTCACCCGAGAGCAGGCGCGGCTCGAGGTTGGTGCTGCGGGCGCGGTACTCCGCGAACGCGTTCACCACCGCATGGCGGCCGGACAGCTCCAGGAAGTCCGGCAGGTCGGCAGGGCCGAGCACGTTCACGCCTTGGCGTGCGCGGGACCTCGACAACGTCACGTCTCGGAGCCTACGCGTGATGAGCCGGTGCGGAGCCGGTCAGCCCAAGTACCAGTTGGTGTTGTAGATGTCGAGGCCGAAGACCTCCAGGCCGCTCTGGGACGCCATGCCGAGCTTGGGGAGCCGGAAGATCTCCTCCAGCGAGGCGAGCAGCGAGTAGTGGTTGTACGGCGTCGTGCTCCAGGTGTTCGGCTTCGTCCACCGCGAGATCACCAGCGCGCCGACCTTGCCGCCACCCGGCCCCACGATCCCGGGCTTGGTGGTGTTGGGCCCGGACGTCTCGCCGCAGCACGCCGTGGAGTCCTGCAGCGGACCGTCCGACTCGTCCGCGGTGATGACCAGCATGCCGTTGCGGCGGAAGGCCGGTGAGGCGAGGATCCGCGGGACCCAGCGCTCCAGGAACGCGTTCACCTGCACCAGACCGCCCGGTTGGCCGTTCGCGCACGGGTTGTCGTGCCCGTCGCGGCACAGGTCGGGGGTGATGTAGACGAGGTTCGGAGTGGTCTTGGCGCGACGCAGCGCCCGCGTCATCCGCTTCAGCGGCAGGACGTGGTGGCGGCAGTACTGCGGGTGGCCGGTGATCGACCGGAAGTACATGAACGGGTCGTGCCGCACGGCGTAGTTGTGCCCGGGGCGTGGCCTGCTGGGTCGGGTCGGGCTTGCCGAGCTTCGGGTGCAGGCAGGCCTCACCCATGTGCTGCATGTAGCCCTTCCAGTGGAGGCCGTTGTTCGTGAGCTGACGGGGCAGCGTCCGCACGGTCTTCGGGTACACGCAGCCGGACCCGACGACCTGCCCGGGCGCCTGGGTCGGGCCGGTCTGCACGAACTTCGTGTAGACCTGGCAGTCGGCCTGGGTCTGCGGGTTCGGGGCCTGGCCCGAGATCTGGGCGAGGTAGTTGGGCAGCGAGTTGTGGGCCGTCCCGTAGTAGCCGTTCAGCAGGACGCCCTTCCGGCGCAGGTGCTGGGCGAGGTACGGCGCGGCGCTCGTGGGACCCCACGTCTCGTCGTACCCCTTGTTCTCGATGTTGATGACGAAGACGTGCTTGATGGGCGGGACGTATCTCGGCCGGTGCGGCGGCCGGGGCGGGGCCGTACCCGCACCCGCGCCGGCGGACCGAGGACCGTGCGACGCCTGAGCAGGCGCCAGTACGGCTGCCAGACCCAGCACGAGGAGCGCCACCGACAGCCTCAGCAGCAGACCGCGGCGCGCCCTCACGCGGGCACCGCCCATCCACGGGCGCGGGCGATCTTCTTCAGCCCGGACCACTCCCCGTCCTCGGACCCGGCGCTCTGCGGCCCCGAGGAGCAGGTGACGGGCGGCGGCGGAGCGGGGTCGACGGCGTACGTCGGGCTGCTCGTGTCCGCGTGGGCGAGGTCGAGCACGGTGGCGATGTTCTGGGCGTACTTGTCGCGCGGCGTGAGCGCCTTCAGTCCCCACCGCCACTCGATCATCTTCAGGATCGAGGTGTGGTCGAAGGTCTGGTGCGACACGAACCCCCGACGCGCGAACGGCGAGATCACCACGGTCGGCACCCGGAAACCTCGCAGGCTGGTGATCCGGGAGACGTCGTGGGCGTGGCTCGGCGGCACGTGGTCGAAGAAGCCGCCCCACTCGTCGTAGGTGATCACGAAGACGGTGCCCGGCCAGCCGGGCCCGTTCCGGAGCGCGTCGTACACCTGGTTCATGAACGCCTCGCCGGCGCGGATGTCCGCGTGCGGGTGGTCGTCCGTAGGAGGTGCCCTGGTCCTCGTTCTGGAACCGCGGGTCCACGTAGGTCACGGCCGGCAGCGTCCCGGCGGCGGCGTCGGTCAGGAAGTCGGCGAAGGGGACCGTGGCGCTGGGGCCGTCCTTCAGCAGGCCCGTGAACGGGATGTCGCCGTAGTAGTACTTGTTGCTCACGCCCTTGGCCTTGAGGCGGGTCCAGATCGTGGGCTTGGTGAACACGTTGAAGTTGTTGTGCAGGCGGTCCGTCTGGGCGGCAGTGCATGTAGAACCGGTTGGGGTAGGTCTCGGCCATGGTCGCCGCGAAGTAGCGGTCGAAGGTGGTCCAGTCCGGCACGGCCTGGCCGAGGAACTGCAGGTCATCCCGCTCGTAGTAGCCGATGGACTCGCATGTCGTTGAGCCCGGAGCGCAGCCAGCCGTTGCACTTGCCGCCGTTGAGCTGGATCCGTCCGCCCTCGTAGCTGTGGTCGGGGTCCTGGAAGCCGCAGCTGTCGAAGGCCGTCAGGTGGTGGGTGGAGTGCGGGACCCGGTAGCGGTCGAGGTAGGTGAGGCCGGCCTGCTTGCCGTCCGCCTCCGGGTTGACCTGCGGGAGCCAGCCCAGGAAATGGTCGAAGGACCGGTTCTCCATCATCAGGACGACGATGTGGTCGATCCCCGACTGTCCCGGCGCCGGGAGCGCCGCCGCGGCGTCCGCTCCCGCACCCAGCAACCGGTATCCGCCGGTGGCCGTCAGCACTCCGGCCGCCCCTGTCGCCCCCAGCAACGCCCTTCGCGAAATCGTCACAGGATGAACTATCGGACAGGGATGGCGATAAGTCATCCGTCGACACCCGAAGTTCACCGAACAGCCGGCACCGGACGGGTCAGGAGCGGCCGAAGACGTCGTGACCGAAGGTCCGCGGCACGGTCCGCGCGTAGCCGAGGCGCGGCAGGCCGAACAGGTCCTCGAGCGTCGCCAGCAGCGCGTAGTGGTTGTAGGGCTGGGCCGAGGTGGCACCCGGGGCGGCGTACCGCGAGATCACCAGCGCCCCGACGCGACCGCCGCCCGGCCCGGTGATGCCCGGCCGCGCGGCGTTGGGCCCGGCGTGCTCTCCACAGCACGCGGAGGCCGAGGCATCGGACTCGTCCGCGGTGATCACCAGCATGCCGTCGGCCCGGAAGGCCGGTGAGCTCAGGATGCGCGGGACCCAGGTCCGCAGCCATCCGTTGACGGCGCGAAGGCCGCCGGGACCGCCGTCGGCGCAGCGCGCGTCATGGCCGTCGTGGCACAGGTCGGGCGTGATGTAGCTCAGGGTGCGGGTGGTCCCCCGATGTTGCAGGTCGCCGACGAGTCGGGTGAGAGGTACGACGTGGGCACGGCAGTAGCTCGGCCGCGAGGTGATCGACCGGAAGTAGACGAACGGGTCGTGCCGGGTCGCGTACTGCTCGCGCGCGGTGGCCCCCTGCCACGGGTCGTCGGCGCCCAGCCTCGGGTGCTGGCAGGGGGTGGCCATGTCCTCCATGTAGCCGCGCCAGCCGAGCCGCGCCGCGGTCAGCTGGTCGGGGAGGGTGTCCACGCCGGCCCCGTAGACGCAGCCGCTCCCGACCGCCTGCTGGGGCGCGACCGATGTGCGCGAGGAGGCGAAGGCGGTGTAGCGCGGGCAGTCGCCCTGCGTGGCGCGGTTCGGGCCCTGGCCGGAGATCTGCGCGAGGTAGTTGGGCAGGCTGTGGTGCGCGGTCGCGAAGTAGCGGGTGAGCAGGACGCCCTTCGCCCGGAGCGTCTTGGCGAGGTACGGCGCCGCCGAGTGCGCGCCCCAGGCGCTGCCGAAGCTCTTGTTCTCGAGGTTGATCACGAACACGTGGCCGACCGGAGGCAGGGCAGCCTGCACGGCCGACGCCCGGACGGCGCGGTCCGGCGCTCCGGCCCGAGGGTGCCACCAGACCGTCATGCCGACCCCCAGCACCACCAGGGCAGCGCCGATCACCAGCAACGAACCCGACCGTGATCGCACGGAAGCGACTCCCTCCCCCAGGTGGACGCGGCGACTGTACCTGGACCGGGTGCCCGGATCGGACGGCCACGCCGGGGACGGCCGTGAGCGCCCGGTCACGAGGACCGGGCGCTCACGTGCACTCCTGCTAGGGCAGCACCGACACCAGTGTGCGCGCCACCGGGTTCGTGCCGTCGTTCCAGTTGACCGCACCGAGGTAGCGGGTGCCTGCCGCCAGCCCGCTCCAGGCGAGGGTCTCCGAGACCGTGGAGCCCGACGTCACTGCCTGGGTCGCGGGGGTCGCAGTCAGGTTCCCCGCTGCCGTCGACCCCAGGATGAAGCTGTTGAGGTTGATCGGCAGCGTCGATGTGGCACCCGCGAAGTACGTCACTTTGACGACGTAGTCACCGGCCGGCGGGTTGTCCAGGGTCACCGACTCCTCGGCGGTGGCCCCGGCACTGGATCCGACCGGGCGCGCCGTCCTGGTCACCGCCAGGTCGACGTCCGTGGCGGCCGGATAGTCGGCGTCGTACGTCGCGAACCGGACCACCTTCGTACCCACCGGGACGGTGACGGTCACGTTGGCGGACTGCGACTTCGGCACGGTGACCGTGTCGACGTGCGCGGCCACCAGCCCGGCCACCGGAGCGTTGAGCGTCCCCGTGTAGCCGGCCCTCACCGACGTCTGCTGCGAGCCACTGGTCCCGTGCACCGTCAGCTCCGTCGGCGCCGCCGCCGCGACCGGCTGCAGCGCGATCGAGCTGCGCACGCTGTGACCGCGCTTGTCCGACCAGGTCAGGGCGCCGAAGGCCCACTGCCCGAGCGGGGCGGTGGTCCGGGCGAAGGTCACCTTGAACGACCTGGACTGGAGCGGCGGGATCGTCAGCTTGTCGACGTTCACGGAGGCGGTGAACCCCGGCGGCGCCTGGACCGTCGGCTTGTACTGCGACGCCTGGTCCGTCGAGGTGTTGGTGATCGTCCGGGTGACCGTCTGGCTGCCCGCGAGCCCCGCTACGGAGATGCTCGGGTAGTTGAGGTCACTCGGGTCGATCTGGGGCACCGAGGCGCAGAACGACGGGTTGGTGATGAGCTGGAACTGCCCGATGGCACAGCCGTAGGCGAACCAGTCGTTGGCGTTGTTGGAGTACACCAGGCCCGGGTCGAACGCCGGCTTCGGCGTCAGGTGACCGTTGCCGTAGTCGAGCGGCGTGGCGTCGTGACCGGATCTCTGGATCTGCTGACCCGTGTTGTCGAGCGGCGTGGCCGTCGTCATCAGGGCCGACTTGACCCACATCGGCGACCAGCTCGGGTGCTTGGACATGAGCAGGGCCGCTACGCCGGCGACGTGGGGTGCCGACATCGAGGTGCCGGACTCGTCACCGAAGTTGTTCCCGCCGTTTCCGGCCGGGGACACGGCCGCGATCACGTCGACGCCGGGGGCCGTGATGTCCGGCTTCAGCAGGTCGCCGCCCCCGGCCGTGGCCGGTCCCGCCGAGGAGAAGCCCGCCATCTCGGGGGCCCGGACGGGCGTGGGGTCGCGCGGGGTGATGGTCGCCGTGGGGTTGGTCGTCGAGGCGGCGTACGCCTTGATCGCGGCGCCGTTCGTGCCGTTGACGTGGCTGGTCGGGACCGAGTGGAAGTCGGCGTTCAGGGACTCGCCGTCGTTGTTGTTGGCGAGCACCATCCCGACGCCGCCGGCCTCCTGGACGGCCAGGCTCTTGTCGACCCGGGCGTTCGTGCCCCGGGTAGCAGATCACGATCTTGCCGGCCACCTTCGCCGGGTCGAGCGCGGCGGTCCCGCCGTTCGTGGCCTTGGAGAAGCAGAGCCTTGCGGCGTCCGCGCTGGCACCGGCCGCGGCCGCGTCGGGCGAGTTCACCAGCGGAGCAGGACCGACACCGGTGTCGCTGACGCCGATGCCCGGGTAGCTGGTGCCGTTGCCGAGCTTCACGGTGTTGCGGGTGCCGCGGTCATGGGTGCTCGCGGCCACCGTCATCTCCCACGGCGAGTCGTGGGCCACGGTGCTGGCGCCCGGACCGTCGTTCCCGGCGCTCGTGGACACGAAGACGCCGGCGTCGGCGGCGCCCAGGAACGCGATCTCGTCGGGGCTGACGATGTACTGCGTCGAGCCGGAGATCGAGTAGTTGATGACGTCGACGCCGTCGTTCACGGCGTCATCGATCGCCTTGACCAGGCCGGTGGTGCTGCCGGAGGCCGTGCCGTCGGGCTTGGCCCAGAGTGCCTTGTAGACCGCGATCCGCGCGGCGGGGGCCATGCCGGACATGTCGCCCAGGGCCACGCCGTTGATGGATGCAGGCACACCGTGGTCACCCGCGGCGGTGCTGGCGGTGTGCGAGCCGTGGCCGTTGTAGTCACGCGGGCTCAGGAACTCGAAGCTGTTGATCGTGTTGTCGGTGGTGTAGTAGCGGGCACCGATCACCTTGTTGTTGCAGGTGACGTCGTTGGCCGGCGTGGGGTCGTTGCCGGTGACGCACGTGCCGTGCCACTTGCTGTTGATCGTCGCCTGGTCGGGCGTCGACGACAGCGACGCGAAGGCGGGGTTCTCCGGCCAGAAGCCGGTGTCGATGTCACCCACGATGATGCCGCGGCCGGCGTCGGCCGGTCCTCCGAACTGGGTCTGCCACGCGCCGCCCGGACCGTCGAGACCGAGGAACTTCGGCGTCGACACCGTGTCGGCGTGCCGGATCTCGTTCTTCCACACGAAGCCGACGCCCGGCGTCTTCGCCAGGCGGGCCGCCTGCGCAGCCGTGAGCTTGGCCGCGAAGCCGTTGAACGCCACGGTGTAGTCGAGCTGCTTGGCGGAGCGAGGAACGCCGATCCTGCGGAGCGCGGCGTTGTGCCGATTCACCAGGAAGCTCTTGTAGGCGCGGGCGTTGGCGGTGCGGCTGTGGAACACGGCACCGCGGGCGGGCTTGGTCGCGCGGATACCGCGCACCCCACCGGTGTACGACGCCAACGGCTGTTGGGTCGTCATCACGATGTAGACGTGCTTGACGTTGCTGCGTGGGGCCGCGTTCGCGGCCGAGGTGACGGCCGGCGACAGCATGGCCACCACCAGCGCGAACAGGGCGAAGAGGCAGGCTGCGACGAGGTGGCGTCGCTTCAACACGGTGATCGGACTCATGGTCTCCCCGAGACGTAGACGCTGGGCGATGCCTCAACCTATAGAGACGAGCCGCGTGGCAACAGGGGCGAGCGAGTCGAATTTCGGGGATTCCGCGAAGCGGCGCTACGAGATCGAGACGCTGGCCGACGAACCGTCGACGGGCTCCATGCCCTCCGCGATCCGCATGGCCTCCTCGATGAGGGTCTCGACGATCTGCGACTCGGGGACGGTCTTGATGACCTCCCCCTTGACGAAGATCTGGCCCTTGCCGTTGCCCGAGGCGACGCCGAGATCAGCCTCGCGGGCCTCGCCGGGGCCGTTCACGACGCAGCCCATCACGGCGACCCGGAGCGGCACCTCGAGCCCTTCGAGGCCCGCGGTGACCTCGTCGGCCAGCTTGTAGACGTCGACCTGGGCGCGACCGCACGACGGGCAGGAGACGATCTCGAGGCGACGGGGCTTGAGGTTGAGCGACTCCAGGATCTGGATGCCGACCTTGACCTCCTCGACCGGGGGCGCCGACAGCGACACCCGGATCGTGTCGCCGATGCCGCGGCTCAGCAGCGCACCGAACGCGGTGGCGGACTTGATGGTGCCCTGGAAGGCGGGCCCGGCCTCCGTGACGCCGAGGTGCAGCGGCCAGTCACCCGCCTCGGCGAGCAGCTCGTAGGCGCGCACCATGACCACCGGGTCGTTGTGCTTGACCGAGATCTTGAAGTCGTGGAAGTCGTGCTCCTCGAAGAGGCCCGCCTCCCACACGGCGCTCTCGACGAGCGCCTCGGGCGTGGCCTTGCCGTACTTGTCGAGGATGCGCTTGTCGAGGCTGCCGGCGTTCACACCGATCCGGATGCTGGTGCCGTGGTCCTTCGCCGCCTGGGCGATCTGCTTGACCTGGTCGTCGAACTTGCGGATGTTGCCCGGGTTGACGCGGACCGCGGCGCATCCCGCCTCGATCGCGGCGAAGACGTACTTCGGCTGGAAGTGGATGTCGGCGATCACCGGGATCTGGCTGTGCTGGGCGATCTCGGGGAGCGCGTCCGCGTCGTCCTGGCTCGGGCAGGCGACGCGGACGATGTCGCAGCCCGACGCGGTCAGCTCGGCGATCTGCTGGAGCGTCGTGTTCACGTCGGCGGTGAGGGTGGTGCACATGGACTGCACCGAGATCGGATGGTCGCTCCCGACACCGACCTTGCCCACCTGGATCTGCCGCGTCTGGCGACGGGGGGCGAGCACCGGCGGGGGCGCCTCGGGCATCCCCAGGCTGACGGTGCTCATGCGGTGTCGCCTCGGCGAGTGCCACGGGTGCTCATGGTGCCAGGGTAGGTCCGGACCGGTGGTCGAGCGAAGTCGAGACCCCCGGCGCCGGTCGTGCGACGCCAGGGACCGGTGGTCGAGCGATCTCACCGCTCGGTGGTCGAGCGATCTCACCGATCGGTGGTCGAGCGAAGTCGAGACCACGCCATCGGCGGGCGCCTGACGCGACCGTGCCTCCGTCAGGCGACGTGGACCGGTACGACGAGGTCGCCGACGATGAGGACGACCCCCATCACGAGCAGGAAGCTGGCCACGACGTACGCGACCGGGAGCAGCTTGGCGACGTCGACGTATCCGGGATCGGGACGGCGCCGGAGCCGGGCGATCGCGCGCCGCGCGGCCTCCCAGAGGGCCCCGGCGATGTGTCCGCCGTCGAGCGGCAGCAGCGGGACGAAGTTGAACAGCCCGATGAAGAAGTTGAACCCGGCCACCAGGCCGAGCAGGCTGACCAGCTTGTCCTGGAGCGGGAAGTCGTGCGCCGACGCGGCCTCGCCCGCGATCCGGCCGCCACCCACGATGCTCACCGGGCTGGTCGGCGACCGTGGGTGGACCCCGGCGATCGCCTCGGCGACACCCCAGACCTTGACCGGGAGCGTGCCCAGCGCCACCGCCGACTGCTTCGCGAGCCCGCCCATCTGGTGCAGGGTGTAGAGGACGCCGCCGTGGATGTAGGTCACGCTCGGCGAGACGCCGAGGAAGCCGACCGGGGTGAGCTTGGTGGGGTCGCTGGCGTCGGTGGGCCGGGGCTCGACGAGCGTGTTGGTGTGCAGGGTGAGGAGCTGTCCCCCGCGACGGACGACGAGGGTGGCCCGGCCGTCGGCGTTGCTGCGGATCAGGTGCTGCATCTGGGTCCAGCTGCGGACGGGGGTGCCGTTGAAGGACACGAACCGGTCGCCGGGCTCCAGACCCGCCTTCGCGGCGGGGCTGATCGGGTCGGTGCTGCGGCAGGCGCGCCCGTCCTGAGAGGCCGGGACGATGCAGTGCGACACGGTGCCGACGGTGGTGTGCAGGACCTGGTCGTTCGGGTTGCCGTACCAGGCGAACAGGCCGGCGAAGATCACGAACGCGATGAGGAGGTTGACCGTCGGGCCACCGGCCATCACGATCACCTTCTTCCACCACGGCATGCGGTAGAAGAGGCGGTCCTCGTCAGCGGCGGTGATCGTCTCCCACTCGGCGGCCCGGGCGTCGGAGATCAGCTGGGCGAACAGGCCGGTGTTGGACTTCCGGACGGTGACCACGCGGTTGCCGTCGTCGTCGTACTCGACCTTGCCGAGGTGCTCCGCATCGGGTGGGAGCATCCCGACGATCTTGACGTAGCCACCCAGGGGGATGGCCTTCACGCCGTACTCGGTCTCACCGCGCTTCTTGCTCCAGACGGTGGGGCCGAAGCCGATGAAGTACTGCGTCACCTTCCCGCCGAAGGACTTCGCCGGGATCATGTGGCCGAGCTCGTGCAGGCCGATGGACGCCAGGATCGCGAGCACGAAGGCCACGACCCCGAGCAGGTACCACAGCGCGGTCATCCATTTCCTTCGATCAGGCGCGTCGCCTCCTCGCGGGCCCAGGAGTCGGCCGCGAGGACGTCGTCGACGGTGAGTGTCTGGTTCGAGGGTACGGGGTGCGCCCCCACCACGTGGGAGACCGTGTCGATGATCTCGACGAACCCGAGCCGCCCCCGTCGGAAGGCGTCGACCGCGACCTCGTTCGCCGCGTTGTAGACCGCCGGTGCGGTCCCGCCCCGTTCCCCGGCCGCGCGAGCCAGCCGTACGGCGGGGAAGGCCTCGTCGTCGAGCGGGCTGAACTCCCAGGTGTGCGCCCGCGTCCAGTCGACCGCCGGGGCCGTGTCGGGCACCCGGTCGGGCCACGCGAGGGCGAGAGCGATGGGGATCAGCATCGTCGGCGGGCTGGCCTGCACCAGCGTCGAGCCGTCCACGAACTCGACCATCGAGTGCACGACCGAGGTCGGGTGGACGACCACCTCGATCCGGTCGAACGGGATGTCGAAGAGCAGGTGCGCCTCGATCACCTCGAGCCCCTTGTTGACGAGCGTCGCGGAGTTGATGGTCACGACCGGCCCCATGTCCCAGGTCGGGTGCGCGAGGGCCTGTTCCACAGTGACCTGACCGAGCTCATCGCGGCCGCGACCGCGGAAGGGCCCGCCGGACGCGGTCAGCACCAGGCGTCGTACCTCCTCGGCGGTGCCGGCCCGCAGGCACTGCGCCAGGGCCGAGTGCTCGGAGTCGACGGGCACGATCTGGCCGGGCTTGGCTCGCTCCATGACCAAGGGGCCGCCCATGATGAGCGACTCCTTGTTGGCCAGCGCGAGGGTGTTCCCGGCGTCGAGGGCGGCGAGCGTGGCGCCGAGCCCGACAGCGCCGGTGATGCCGTTGAGGACGACGTCCGCGGGGCGGGAGGCGGCCTCGGCGGACGCCTCCGCGCCGAGGCCGCTGAAGCTCGGCGCGAACTCCGCCACCTGGGCGTCGAACAGCTCACGGTTGCTCCCCCCGGCGGTGAGCGCGACCACGCGGAACCGGTCGGGACGGGAGCGGACGATGTCGAGCGCCTGCGTGCCGATCGACCCCGTGGATCCGAGGACGGCGACGTCGCGGCGTGGGCTCATGCCACCATTGTCCACTGTTCACCCCCTCCTACACTCTTCCGCGTGGACGCCCGACGAGCCCTGGTCCGCCGTCCCTCGCAGCGGCTGGCCGAGGGGCTGGTGACCCACCTCGAACGCACGGAGATCGACGTCGCGCTGGCGTTCCGGCAGTGGGAGGGCTACGTCGCCGCCCTGCACGCCGCCGGGTGGGAGACGATCGAGGTGCCTCCCGCCGAGGACTGCCCCGACAGCGTCTTCGTCGAGGACACCGTCGTCATGTACGGCGACCGCGCGGTGATCACGCGACCGGGCGCCGACCAGCGCAAGCCGGAGACGGCCGCGACCGCCGAGGTCCTCCGCGGTCTCGGGTACGACGTGGTCTCGATCGAGGCGCCCGGCACCCTCGACGGCGGCGACGTGCTCAAGCACGCCGGCACCGTCTGGGTCGGGCTCGGCGGACGCACCAACCGCGCGGGTCTCGACCAGCTGGCGTCGTACCTCGACCCGTGGGGTGCGCGCGTGGTCGCGGTCCCGGTCAGCAAGGTGCTCCACCTCAAGTCCGCCGTGACGACGCTGCCCGACGGCACGGTGATCGGGTACCCGCCCCTGGTCGACGACGCCGCCGTGTGGCCGTCGTTCCTGGAGGTCCCGGAGGAGCAGGGCGCGCACGTCGTCCAGCTCGGGAGCGACGTGGTGCTCATGAGCTCGCGAGCCCCGGGTACCCGGGTCCTCCTCGAGAAGCGGGGCCTCCGCGTGATGACGGTCGACATCGGCGAGTACGAGAAGCTCGAGGGCTGCGTCACCTGCCTGTCGGTGCGGCTGCGCCACACACCCTGACGCTCACTGCGGCGTGAACGCGCAGAACTCGTTGCCTTCCGGGTCCGCGAGGACCGTCCACCCGAGGCCGTCGTCCCCACGCGGTCGCAACACGGTGGCGCCGTGCGCGACGAGCCCGGCCAGGTCGTCGGTCGCGACGTCGATGTGGACCCGGTTCTTCGCCGCCTTGGGCTCGGGGACCGGGATGAAGTCGAAGGACTCCCACGGACACTCGGGGATCGCCTCCAGCCAGGAGTAGCCGTGGTCCTCGTCGTGGACCGGCGTCCCGCCGAGGACGGCGGCCCACCACTCGGCCTGGGCCCGGCAGGCTTCGGGGCTGTTCGAACTGTCCCAGCCGAGCTCGTAGGTCCGCACGGTGATCGGCTCTGGTCGCACGAAGACGCAGAACTCCTGCCCCTCGGGGTCGGTCATCGTCGTCCAGCGCTCGAAGACCTCCTTCACGCTCGCGCCGGCGTCGAGGGCTTTCTCGACCGCATCCACGCGCACGTCGAGATGGATGCGGTTCTTGACCGTCTTGGGCTCGGGCACGCGGTTGAGCCACACCCGCTCGCGCGGTGAGCCGCCCTCGAGGTGGGCATCGCCGTCGTCGTGCACGACGAGGCTGAGCCCGAGCATCGTGGCCCAGAACTCCCCCTCGCGGGTCGGGTCGGAGACGTCGAGGCAGAGGTCCTGGTAGGTCGCGAGCGGCATGGCTCAAGTCTGGCCGAGGCCACCGACATCGGTCGCGCGAGTTTTCTCGGGCCTCCTGCCTACGGATTCCGCAAGAATCAGACCCCCCTCGTGTGGAATCCGAAGGTGCCCGGGTCCTAGGCTGGGCGCATGAGCATCAGCACCACCGGTGGCACCGGCGTCGCCCAGCACCGCAACCTGGTCACCGAGATCCCCGGACCGGTCTCGCAGCGCAAGTTCGCCCGCAAGAAGCAGTACGTCGCGGACGGCGTGGGTACGACCCTCCCGGTCTTCGTCGAGGCGGCCGGGGGCGGGATCCTGGTCGACGCCGACGGCAACTCCCTCATCGACCTGGGGTCGGGCATCGCCGTCACCACGGTCGGCAACGCGGCGCCGGAGGTGGTGCGTCGGGTGCAGGAGCAGGTGGCGGCGTTCACGCACACCTGCTTCATGGTCACGCCGTACGACGGGTACGTCGACGTCTGCGAGCAGCTCGCGGAGCTCACCCCGGGCGACCACGCCAAGAAGTCGGCCCTGTTCAACTCCGGTGCCGAAGCGGTGGAGAACGCCGTCAAGATCGCCCGCGTCGCGACCGGCCGGGACGCGGTCGCGGTGTTCGACCACGCCTACCACGGGCGCACGAACCTGACGATGGCGATGACGTCGAAGAACATGCCGTACAAGGACGGCTTCGGTCCGTTCGCCGGCGAGATCTACCGGGTGCCGATGTCCTACCCGTTCCGCGAGACGGCCGGGATCAAGGGCGAGGACGCCGCGGCCCGGGCGATCGACCAGCTCGACAAGCAGGTGGGCGCAGCCAACCTGGCCTGCGTCGTGATCGAGCCCATCCTGGGCGAGGGCGGCTTCGTGGTGCCGGCCGAGGGCTTCCTCCCGGCCCTGGCGGCGTGGTGCCGCGAGAACGGTGTGCTGTTCGTCGCCGACGAGATCCAGAGCGGTTTCTGCCGCACCGGCGAGTGGTTCGCGTGCGACCACGAGGGCGTCGTTCCGGATCTGATCACCACCGCCAAGGGCATCGCCGGGGGCCTCCCGCTCGCCGCCGTCACCGGACGGGCCGAGCTCATGGACGCGGTGCACGTGGGCGGGCTCGGCGGGACGTACGGCGGCAACCCGGTCGCCTGCGCCGCCGCGCTCGGAGCACTCGAAGAGATGCGGTCGCACGACCTGGCCGCGCGGGCCCGCGCGATCGAGTCCCTGATCCGGCGACGCCTGGAGACCATCGCGGCCGACCACCCGGTGATCGGCGACATCCGGGGCCGCGGCGCGATGATGGCCATCGAGCTGTGCGCGCCCGGCACGATCGAACCCGACGCCGCCCGCGCGGCCGCCGTGTCGGCGTACTGCCACGCCCACGGCGTCGTCACCCTGACCTGCGGGACCTGGGGCAACGTGTTCCGCTTCCTCCCCCCGCTGGCGATCTCCGACGAGCTGCTCGAGGAGGCCTTCGACGTGGTGGCAGAGGCCTTCGCCGCCACGGCCTGAGCGCCGGACTCCGGGCCGGGGCCGAGGCCGGGGCCGAGGCCGGGGCCGTGGCCGGGGCCGGGGCCGAACAGGCTCGCGCCGGCCGTCGCCGGGGCGGACGAGGGCGCGCGAGCCGTCGCCGGGGCGCTCCATGCCTGCGGTTTGGTCCCAAACCGCATGATTCAGGGCCATTTCCCTGCGGTTTCTGACCAATCCGTGGGGTCGGTTTTGGCCCAGCCGCCCGTGGCACCCGCTGGCTCCGCGAAGCCTTCCAGGGGGCGGGCTCGAGGGTTGCGGTTTGGTCCCAAACCGCACGTTTCGCGGTCAGTTCCCTGCGGTTTCTGACCAATCGACGGGGTAGGGGTGGGGCCCACCAGCTTCGAGGTCCCCTGACTCGGCGAGGTGGCGTGCGGCGGCGTACTCGACGAGGGCCCGGTCTCTGGTCACCCACGACAGGGAACGTCCAGCGACCCCACCGAATGGTCACGAACCGCACCGATCGGGCCCTACTTCATGCGGTTTGGGACCAAACCGCATGAACGGGCCGCGGACAGGGGCGGCGGGCGCGGCGGAGCCCCGGCGTGGGAGAAGCGCGACCGGCCCAGGACACAGCCGGTACGGCGCGGCCCAGGAAGCAGCCGGTACGGCGCGGCCCAGGACACAGCCGGTACGGCGCGGCCCAGGACGCAGCCGGTACGGCCCGGCCCGGGACGCCGACCGCCCCCTTGACCACCCGTGTAATGATGTAATCATGATTACCAACGAGGCACTCGAGCGGGTACGGGGCTGGTTCTCCGGCCGCCTGCCCCAGGACTGGCAGGACGCGCCCGCCGGCATCAGCGTCGACCGCGACGAGATCGTGGTGACCCTCCAGCTCCCCGACGTCGAGGCGGGCGAGAGCGAGGCGGAGACCGAGGAGGCGCGGGCCGGGCGGGCCAGCGCGTTCCGCGAGGAGACCCGCGACCAGCGGATGGCGATCGCCCGGGAGGCGCAGCGACGCTACGAGCGCACCGTGAGCTGGGGCGTCAAGATCGGCGACCACGAGGAGCTGTTCACCCACCTCGCCTCCCCCACGATGACCCGCCTGAGGCAGCCGCAGCGTCAGGTGCTCGACACCCTCGTCGAGGCCGGCGTCGCCCGGTCCCGCGCCGACGCACTGGCCTGGTGCGTCCGGCTGGTGGCCCAGCACGAGGACGACTGGCTCAGCGAGCTGCGCGAGGCGATGACCCACGTGGCCGACGTACGCACCAAGGGGCCCGCGGCCTGAGGGTGCGCGGAATAGGCGCTCACCCGGGCGGGTTCCGGCCCAGGTGAGCTCCCCCGCACTCTCCGTGCTCGACCTCGTCCCGGTCCGCAGCGACCAGACGACCGGCGACGCCCTCGCCGCCACCCGTCCGGCTGGCCCGCGTCGCCGACACGTCGGGCTTCCGGCGCTACTGGCTGGCCGAGCACCACAACATGCCGGCGGTCGCCGCCACCAACCCACCCGTCCTGATCGCGATGGTCGCCGCGGCCACCGAGCGGATCCGGGTCGGCTCCGGCGGCGTGATGCTGCCCAACCACGCCCCTCTCGTCGTCGCCGAGCAGTTCGCGCTCCTCGAGGCGGCCCACCCCGGCCGGATCGACCTCGGCATCGGCCGGGCGCCCGGCACCGACCCCGTCACCAGCTACGCACTCCGGCACGGCGCGGGCGGCGTGACCGACGACGCGGTCGAGCAGTTCCCGTCGTACGTCGACAACATCCTCACGATGATGTCGCCCGGTGGTGCCGGGCTCCAGGTCGCCGGTCGCCTCCACCCGCTCAACGCCACGCCCCACGCCACCTCGCGTGCGGCCGTGTGGCTGCTGGGATCCTCCGACTACTCCGCCCGGCTCGCCGCCGACAAGGGACTCCCCTACGTCTTCGCCCACCACTTCTCCGGCCGCGGCACCGCCGAGGCGCTCGACCTCTACCGCTCGTCCTACCGCCCCTCCGAGGAGCACCCCGAGCCCCGCACCTTCCTCACGGTCAACGCCGTCGTGGCGCCGACGCGCGAGGAGGCCGACCGGCTGGTGCTGCCGAACCTGCTGTCGATGGTCAACCTCCGCACCGGCGGCCCGCTCACGCCCCAGCCCCTGGTCGAGGAGGCCGAGCAGCGCGGCCTGCCCGAGCAGCACCGACCGCTCGCCGAGCAGATGCTCGAGCGCTGGGTCGTCGGCACGCCCGACGAGGCCGCCGAGCAGGTCGCCAAGCTGGCCGCGACGTACGACGTCGACGAGGTCATGCTGCACCCCGTCGCGGGCGCCGTCGCCGGTACGCCGGCCGACCGGGCGCCCGCGCGCGAGGCCACGCTGCGGCTCCTCGCCGACGCCCTGCGCTGATCAGCGGCGGATCTCAGGGCGAGGCGGACGCCGTGGACACCGTGTCGCCGGACAGGCGCTGCGCCAGATAGATCGGCACGGCCGACAGCAGCACCAGCACGGCGGCCACCACGTTGACCACCGGCGCCTGGTTCGGCCGGAACAGGTTCTGGAAGATCCAGATCGGCAGCGTCTGCACCTGCGGACCAGCGGTGAACGTGGTGACCACGATCTCGTCGAACGAGAGGCCGAACGCGAGCAGGGCACCGGCGAGCAGCGCGGACCGGAGCATCGGGAACGTGACGAGCGCGAACGTCCGGAACGGTCCCGCTCCGAGGTCGGCGGACGCCTGCTCGAGCGAGTGCCCGAGTCGCTGCATCCGCGCCTGGACGTTGTTGAACACCGTCACGATGCAGAACGTCGCGTGCGCGACCACGATCGTGAAGAAGCCCAGCTGCAGGCCGAGCATCGTCCGGAACGCGTTGTTGAGCGCGATGCCGGTGACGATGCCGGGCAGCGCGATCGGCAGGATGATCAGCAGGGACACGACGTTGCGCCCGAAGAAGCGAGTGCGTCGCAGCGCCAGCCCCGCCAGCGTCCCGAGCACGAGCGCGACCGCGGTCGCGAGCAGCGCCACCTCGACGCTCACCAGCAGCGCATGGCGTGCGCCCGCAGCTGTGGGCCGCGAGCCTTCCACCAGTGCAGCGTCGAGCCCTGGTGGCGGCCAGCTGAAGGTCCGGTCGATGTTGAACGAGTTGACGATCACCACGACCAGTGGCACGTAGACGAGGACCAGCACCACCGCGCTGGTCAGGCCCGGAGGACGGTCCGTGAGCGGTCCGGAGATCGTCACAGGTTCTCCAGGGCGCCGGTACGTCGTGACTGCCGCGAGGTAGACGAACATGACCACGACCGGGATCGTGGCCAGGGCCGCGGCGAAGGGCAGGTTGTTGGCCGAGCCCACGTTGTCGTAGATGACGTTGCCCAGCAGCTGGCTGGCACCGCCGACGATCTGGACCGCGATGTAGTCGCCGAGCGACAGCGAGAACGTGAAGATCGAGCCGGCCACGATGGCGGGGAAGGCCATCGGCAGCACCACGCGCCGCAGCGTCGTCAGCGCCCCGGCCCCGAGGTCGCCCGAGGCCTCGAACAAGGAGTCCGGCACCCGCTCGAGGCCCGCGAAGATCGGCAGGATCATGTAGGGCAGCCACAGGTAGGCCAGCGTGATCGTCGTCGCGGTGAGGCCGTAGCCCGGCGACGAGATGCCGAACGGCTTGCCCGCCCAGTCGATCACCCCGCCGTCGGAGAACATCCCGCGCCAGGCGTACGCCTTCACCAGGTACGACGCCCACAGCGGCATCAGGACCGCGATCACCAGCAGCCGCCGCCCCGCGGGGACGCGACCTTGGCCATGAACAGGGCGATCGGGAACGCGATCACCGCATCCACATCGTCACCACGGCGGCGACCCCGATCGTGCGCAACGCGATGGTGCGGTAGACCGGGATCTCCCACATCTGGCGGTAGTTGTCGAACGTCCAGATGCGCTCGATCTGTGCCGGTGAAGTCGTTCTGACCCCACAGCGAGGTGACGAACAGCGCTCCCAGCGCCGCGAGGTACGCCACGCCCAACCAGAGCATCGGCGGTACGAGGAGGAGCGCGGTCCGCAACCCCGGGACCCGGCTGAGGACCGAGCCCCGCCCGGTCCGGGCGGGGCCTGCCTGGACAGACGTCAACGCGTCAGCCCTTGATCTCGGTCCAGGCCTGGGTCCACTGGCCGTAGTCGGTGCACTGGGTGTTGGTCCGGCCGTCGAGGCACTGCGAGATGGGCGTCGTCCAGTACCAGATCTTCTTGGCGAAGGCCGCGTCCTGGACGTGGTAGGCCTTGCAGAACGCCTGGCCGGTCAGCTTGCACGCCTGGCCGTTGGCCGGCGCCTCGCCGAAGTACTGCGCGACCTCCGACTGCGGCTTGGGGCTGGTGATGTAGGACATCCACGCGTAGGCACAGTTCGGGTGCTGCGCCTTCGAGCTGATCATCCAGGTGTCCGACCAGCCCGGTCGCACCCTCCTTCGGCAGGATCGCCTTGACCGGCACCTTCTCGCCCGCCGCCACCTGCTGGATGACCTTCCAGGTCGTGCCGATGACCGAGTTCCCGGTCTGGAACGCCTGCACCTCCTTGAGGTAGTCCGACCAGTACTCCGAGATGTTCTGACGCTGGTTCTTGAGCACGCTCACCGCGGCGTCGAGCTGCTTCTGGTCGAGCGCGTAGGGGTTCTTGATCCCCAGCGACGGCTGGGTCTTCATCAGATAGAGCGCGGCGTCGGCGATGTAGATCGGCGAGTCGTACGCCGTCACCTTGCCGTGGTACTTCGACGAGCCACCGAAGACCGAACCCCAGCTCGTCGGCGCCGGCTTCACCTGGTCGGTGCGGTACATCAGCAGGTTCGCGCCCCAGCCGTGCGGCACGCCGTACATCTGGCCGTTGACGCTGTTCCACGCCCGGTTCTTCAGGAACGGCTCGATCTGGCCGTAGTCCTTGATCAGCGCGGTGTTGACCGGTGCCACGAGCCCCGAGGCGACCAGCCGCAGGGAGGCGTCGCCCGACGCCGACACCACGTCGTACCCCCCGGACTTCATGAGGTTGACGGCCTCGTCGGAGGTGCCGAAGTACTTCACGTTGGCCTTGCAGCCGGTCTGCTTCTCGAAGGGCGTCACCCAGTCGACCTTGGGGTCGTTCGAGCCGTCCTCGGCATAGCCCGGCCACGCCAGGATGTTCACCGAGCCCTCCATCTTCCCGATCGACTTCTGCATCGGGAGCTTCGGCGGCGTGAAGGTGCCGCCCGACGCGGTGCCGGTCGACGAGCTCGCCGTCCCGCACCCGGCGACCAACGCGAGAGCGGCGACCCCGAGCAGCGCACCGAGTGATCGTTTGCGGGTGTTCATGACTTCTCCTGGCTTTCATCGATGGGGCCCGAGAGGGAGATCAGGGAGTCGCGCTGGAACAGCACGGCGACCGGCCGGTCCGACGCCTCGAGGGGCGGGTCTGCCGCTCCCCCGCTGTTCGGCCGCGAGACGGTCAGGCGCGGACCGGCGTCCAGCTCGACGACGGCGTGGGTGCTCGGCCCGAGGTAGACGACCTCACGGACCCGGCCGGGGACCGACACCTCGTCGGCGTCGGGCCGGGTCCCGGACGCGGCGACCCGGAGCTTCTCGGGACGCACCGCGAAGTCGCCGTCGGCGCCGAGCACCTGTCGCGCCACGTCGCCGCCGATCCGGTTCGAGGTGCCGACGAAGCCGGCCACGAACGGACTGGCCGGGCGCTCGTAGAGCTCGACCGGGGTGGCCACCTGCTCGACGCGTCCGTCGTTGAACACCGCGACCCGGTCGCTCATCGAGAGCGCCTCCTCCTGGTCGTGGGTGACGAACACGAAGGTGATGCCGACGTCGCGCTGGATCTGCTTGAGCTCCAGCTGCATCTCGCGCCGCAGCTTGAGGTCGAGCGCGCCGAGCGGCTCGTCGAGCAGCAGCACCGTCGGACGGTTGACGAGCGCGCGGGCCAGGGCGACCCGCTGCCGCTGGCCGCCCGAGAGCTGGTGCGGCCGACGCGCGCCGTACCCCTCGAGACGGACCGCGGCGAGCGCCTCCTCGGCACGCCGGCGGCGTTCCTGGCGCTCCACCTTCTTCACCCGCAGGCCGTACTCGACGTTCGCCATGACGTCCATGTGGGGGAAGATCGCGTAGTCCTGGAACACCGTGTTGACGTCGCGCCGGTGCGGCGGGAGGTCGGTCACGTCCCGGTCGCCGAGCAGGATCCGGCCGGCGGTCGGTCGTTCGAACCCTGCGAGCAGGCGCAGCACGGTCGTCTTCCCGGAACCGGACGGCCCGAGCATGGAGAAGAACTCCCCGTCGGCGATCTCGAGGTCCAGCGCGTCGACCGCGCGGACCTCGCCGAAGTGTTTGGTCAGCCCACGAGTGGACACGGCACCGGTCACTCAGGCACTCACTTCCCGGTGGCCCCACGGGGAGCCGTACTCCGTGAGGAGGTCGAGGAACGGAACCGCGTCGAAGGCCTCCGGACCGAGCACGCCGGTGCCCTTCCAGGTGCCGTCCGCGATCAGCTCCAGCGCGATCACCGGGTTGATCGCGGTCTGCCAGACGACGCACTGGTGGCCGTACTCCTGCATCGTCCACTCGTTGTCGACCACGTGGTAGTAGTACGTCGAGCGCGGCTGCCCGTCCTTGCCCGTCCCGGTGACCCAGAGCCCGGCGCAGGTCTTGCCCTTCATCCGCGGGCCGACGGTGGCCGGGTCCGGCAGCACGGCGGCGACCACGTCACGCGGGCTGACCTCGACCCCCTTGACGCGCACCTTCTCGGTGCGGTCCAGACCCAGCGTGTGCAGGACCTTGAGGATGTTGATGAACTCGTCGCCGAGGCCGTACTTGAACGTCGCGCGCTTGCAGTCGACCCAGCGCGGCATCAGGAGCACCTCCTCGTGCTCGACGTTGACGCACTCGACCGGCCCGATGCCCTCGGGGAAGTCGAAGACCTCCGGCTCGCTGAAGGGCGGCGTGGTGTGCCACTCGCCGTCCTGCCAGATCACCGGCGGGTTCAGGCACTCCTCGATCGTGGTCCACATGGAGAAGGACGGCGCGAAGATCTCGTTGCCCTCGTCGTCGGTCACCACGAGGTTGGCACCGTCGCGGGTCCCGAGCTCGTCGATCTCGGCGAAGTCGTGGTCGGCGGCGTACCGCGCGAAGACGTCGGAGAGCCCGGGCTCGACGCCGATCCCGACCAGGGCCAGCCGGCCGGCGGACTCCCACTGCTGGGCGGCCGCGAACTGCTCGTCGCCGAGCTTCACCCCGGTCTTCCGGTACGGCGCGTCGGGATGCGGACGGGACAGCGACATCGCCATGTCGAGATAGTCGGCCCCCGCGGCGAACGCGCCCTCGAAGATCGGCATGTTGAAGACCGGGTCCACCGCGTTCATGACGTGGGTGATCGAGTGCTCCCGGCACAGCGCCGTCACCGAGGCGGCGTCCGAGGCGTCGATCCGCGCGGCCACGTAGCGGTCGTCGACGGCGGCCGCCTTCTCGGCGCGGGCCGGGTCGTAGTCGGCCACGACGATCGCGTCGTAGAACGTGCGCCGCGCCGCGATGGCCGCGAACGCCGAGCCGACCCCTCCGGCTCCGACCAGCAGGATCCTCATGAGCTGTCTCCTCGTGCTTCCTCCGGCCGGAAGGCCGGTCCGTGCCCGGGTACGACGATGTCCGCGACCTCGAGCAGCCGTGCTCGACTCCGCTCCAGCGCCGCCTGGTCCCAGGCGAGGGGGTCCTCGACCGGGGTCATGTCGGCGAACCACCACGCATGCGTCAGCGCCACGACGCCCTCCCCGGTGGTGACCAGCAGGGCCGCGCACTCCGCGGCGTGGCCCGGGGTCTCGATCACCCGGACGTCGTCGCTGAGGTGGTAGCCGTCGCCGTCGTGCTCCAGCCAGAGCGACCCGTCGTACACCGAGTCGACGTCCACCACGCGGGCGCGCGGGAACATCCCGATGTTCCGGGTGTGATCGATGTGGTGATGGGTCACGAAGACATGGGTCACGTCGCCCGCGGTCAGTCCGTGGCCCTGGAGGGCGAGGGTCAGGAGGGACGGGTCCGACAGGATGCCGGGATCCACCACGATCACGAGGTCGCCGTCGCGGACCAGGCTGATCGTGGGGTGGACGGAGGACTCACCGGTGTCCGTCTGCTCGACGTGCCCGGTGACGAGTACGTCGACGGTTGCCACGACTCACTCGCCGATGTAGCTCATCACGTGCTTGAGGCGCGTGTAGTCCTCGAGCCCGTACATCGACAGGTCCTTGCCGTACCCCGAGTGCTTGAAGCCACCGTGCGGCATCTCGGCCACGATCGGGATGTGGGTGTTGATCCACACCGCGCCGAAGTCGAGCCCCTTCGCCATCCGCATCGCCCGGGCGTGGTCCTTGGTCCAGACGCTCGACGCCAGGCCGTACTGGACGCCGTTGGCCCAGCGCAGCGCCTCCGCCTCGTCGCCGAACCGCTGCACGGTGATCACCGGCCCGAAGATCTCGTCCTGGATCTGCTCGTCGTCCTGCCGGAGTCCAGACACGACGGTGGCCTCGTAGAAGAACCCGGTCTCGCCCTGACGACGGCCGCCGGTGTTCAGCGACGCGTGGTCGGGGAGCCGGTCGACCATCCCACTCACCCGCGAGAGCTGGTCGGGGTTGTTCAGCGGGCCGTAGACCACGTCCGCGTCGTCGGGCAGGCCGGTCTTGGTGTTCCTGGCCTGCTCGGTGATCGCGGAGACGAACTCGTCGTGGACACCCGGACCCGCCAGGACCCGGGTGGCCGCCGTGCAGTCCTGCCCCGCGTTGAAGAACCCCGCTCCGGCGATGCCCTCGGCCGCGGCCTCGATGTCGGCGTCGTCGAACACGATCACCGGCGCCTTGCCCCCGAGCTCCAGGTGCACCCGCTTGAGGTCCGACGCGGCGGACTTCGCGACCTCCGAGCCGGCGCGGACGGAGCCCGTGATCGCGACCAGCTGCGGGATCGGGTGCTCGACCAGGGCGCGGCCCGTGTCGCGGTCGCCGGTGATGATGTTGAGCACGCCCGGCGGCAGGAACTCCTGGCACAGCTCGCCGAGCAGCACCGACGACGCCGGGGTGGTGTCGCTGGGCTTGAGGACGACGGTGTTGCCCGCCGCGAGCGCCGGCGCGATCTTCCAGATCATCATCATCAGCGGGTAGTTCCACGGCGTCACCTGGCCGACCACGCCGATCGGCTCGCGCCGGATCATCGAGGTGTGGTCCTTCATGTACTCGCCCGCGGAGCGGCCCTCGAGCACCCGCGCCGCGCCCGCGAAGAACCGGATCTGGTCGACGCTGGGGGGCAGCTCCTCGTCGAGGGTGAGCTGGATCGGCTTGCCGGTGTCCTTGGACTCGACCCGGGTGAACTCCTCGGCACGCTCCTCGAGCGCGCTCGCGATCTTGAGCAGCGCCTGCTGCCGCTCGCTGGGCGTGGTCTCGCCCCAGGTCTCGAACGCCTTGCGCGGCGGCCCGGAACGCCCGGTCGACGTCCTCGGCGCCGGACTTCTGCGCCTGGGCGTAGACCCCGCCGGTGGTCGGGTCGATCACGTCGTAGGTCTCGCCGGACGCCGCGTCGGCGAACTCCCCGTTGACGATGTTCCTGAACGTCTGGTCAGCCATGGGGGTGAGGATAACGGGCGCCGCTGCGGATTCGGTAGTGGGGTGGGCAGGTTTCGACGGATTCCGTGCTCTTTTTCCCGGGAGAGTGCCGCGATCGCCCCGCCGAGCCCGGTCGGAGCCTCCTTCGGGCGACGCGGACCGGTCAGACGGACGCTCCGCCGACCCACGTCGACACGACCCTGGCCGCTCCGATCTCCTCGCTCGGACCGGCGAACGGGTCGCGGTCCAGCACGACCAGGTCGGCGACGTGGCCCGGGGCGAGCGTCCCGGCTCCGTCGAAGCGGTCGCGGCCGTTCACCCACGCCGATCCCGAGGTGTACGCCGCGAACGCGGCCGTCAGGTCGAGCGCCTGCTCGGGCAGGAACGGCTCGTGACCGGCCGGGCCCTCCTCGCCGTACGTCGTGCGGGTCACCGCGGTGTGGATGGCGGCCAGCGGGTCGGGCGAGGTGACCGGCCAGTCGCTGCCCATCACGAGCCGCGCCCCGGAGCGGTGCAGGTCGCCGAAGGGGTACTGCCAGCGCGCCCGCTCCTCGCCGAGGAACGGGATCGTCAGCTCGGTCATCTGCTCCTCGTTGCACGCCCACAGCGCCTGGGCGTTGGCCGCCACCCCGATCGCCGCGAAGCGCGGCACGTCGTCGGGATGCACGAGCTGGAGGTGGGCGATGTGATGACGCAGGCCCTCCCGTTGCTCGCGCCCGTCGAGCCCCGCGAAGGCGTCGAGCGCCTCGCGCACGCCACGGTCACCGATGGCGTGCACGTGGACCTGGAAGTGCGCGGCCGCCAGGGCGGCCACGACCTCCTTCAGCTCCTCGGCCTCCACGAAGGAGTGGCCGGCGTTGTCGGTCGCGTGGCCGCACCGGTCGAGGTAGGGCGCGGTGAGGGCGGCCGTGCCGTTCTCGGCGACGCCGTCCTGCATGATCTTCACGCTGGTGGCGCGGAACCGGCCCCCGGTCAGGGCGTCGCGACGCTCCACGAGATCGGGGATCTGCGCCAGCCCCCGGTCGCGGTCCCACCAGAGCGCGCCGACGACGTCCGCGACCAGCTCGCCGTTCGCGACGGCGCGCTGGTAGGTGGGTCCGCTGTCGTCCATGCCGGCGTAGTCACCGACGATCGCGTCCTGCCACCCGGTGACCCCCAGTGCGAACAGGTATCGCTGCCCCTCGACCAGGCCGGTGGCGTAGTCCTCGGGCGGGGTCGGCGGGAGGAGCCGGGCCACCAGCGCCATGGCGCCCTCGTGCAGCGTCCCGGTGGGTGTGCCGTCCGGGTGCCGCTCGATCCGGCCGTCGGGCGGGTCGGGGGTCCGGGCCGTGATGCCGGCGAGCTCCAGGGCGCGGGAGTTGACCCACGCGCCGTGGTGGTCGCGGTTGGGCAGGAACGCGGGACGGTCGGGGACGACGGTGTCGAGGTCGGCGGCGGTGGGCGTCCCGCCCGGGAACGCCGGCATCGCCCAGCCGCCACCCTGGACCCACGGTCCCGAGTGCCCGGCGGCGTACGACGTGATGGTGGCGAGGTAGTCGTCGCGCGACGAGCCGTGCGAGAGGTCGCACCGGGTCATCTCGAGGCCGCCCTGGATCGGGTGGCAGTGGGCGTCGGTGAAGCCCGGTGAGACCAGGCCGCCGGCCAGGTCGACGACGTCGTCCGGCCGGTGGTCGAGCTCGCCGAGGTCCCGGCCCACGGCGACGACGGCCCCGTCAGCGACGAGCACGTCGTGGCCCACGAGGTGGCGGTGCCCGTCGAAGACCGACCCGCCCCGGAACAGGGTGCTCGTCATCGTCCCTCCAGCAGCGGTCCGGCGGGGTCGTGGGTGATCCCGACCTTCTTCGCCGCCAGTCCGGAGAGCGCCTCGAGGCAGACCCGGTTGGCGAGGTACGCCGTGATCTCGGCGTGGTCGTAGGGCGGCGACACCTCGACGACGTCGATGCCGGCGACCGGGAGCTCGCGGCAGATCCGGCGTACGGCGTCGAGCAGCTCGCGCGACGACAGGCCGCCGGGCTCGGGCGTGCCGGTCCCCGGGGCGTGGCCCGGGTCGCAGACGTCGATGTCCACGGACAGGAACACCGCGTCGCACTCGTCGAGAGCGATCTCGAACGCCTCGTCGAGGCACGCCTCGAGCCCGCGCCTGCCGATCTCGGTCATCTCGTAGGAGCGCATCCGCTGCTCGGCCATCCAGTCCAGCGTCTCGGGTCCCGGCCAGTAGCCGCGCAGGCCCATCTGGAGGAACCGGTCGCCCCGCAGCGCGCCGGACTCGATCAGCCGGCGCATCGGCTGGCCGTGCCCGTAGAGCGAGCCGAACTCGATGTTCCCGGTGTCGGCGTGGGCGTCGAAGTGGATCATCGAGACCCGGCCGAAGCCCAGGTGCCGGGCGACCCCGGTCGCGTCCGGCAACGCGATCGAGTGGTCGCCGCCGAGCACCAGCGGCACGGCACCGGCCGACGCGACCGCGTAGACGGCCTCCTCGAGGGCGTGCAGCGCGCGCTCGATCTCGCCGGGCGGCATCTCGACGTCGCCCATGTCGACGACGCGGAGGTCCTGCAGCGCGTCGACGCGCAGGGCGAGATGGGGCCGGGACCCGTCCTGCGGCAGGTAGCAGGTCTGCCGGATGGCCGAGGGACCGAACCGGGTGCCGGGCCGGTGCGACGTACCGCCGTCGAACGGAGCGCCCACGACGACGACGTCGGCGTCGGTCAGGGCGGCAGCGTCGTCGACGTCGACGGCCGGGACGCCCAGGAAGGTGAGGTCGGGCCCGAACTGGGCGCCGTAGCGTGCCATGGTCACTTCCTATCAGTCGGACCACCGCGCGGCCCATCTTCGGATTTCGTCACGATTCTGGCCTAACACGACGGATCCGCTTGCTGAAAGGTTCCGCGGGCTCCATCATGGGGGCACACGCTCTCCATGGACGAGGAATCGATATACATGCTCGGTCAGGACGACTACGTCTACGACAACGCCCGGCTCCAGCAGGCGGCCCGCGACCACCTCTGGATGCACTTCACCCGGCACTCGACCTATGACCACGCCGAGGTGCCGGTGATCGTGCGCGGGGAAGGTCCCTACATCTGGGACTCCAACGGCAAGCGCTACCTCGACGGTCTGGCGGGCCTGTTCGTCAGCCAGCTGGGTCACGGTCGCCGGGAGCTCGCCGAGGCCGCCGCCAAGCAGGCCGAGCAGCTCGCGTTCATGCCGCTGTGGTCCTACGCGCACCCGAACGCGATCGAGCTGGCCGAGCGGGTCGCCGGCTACGCCCCGGGCGACCTCAACCGGGTCTTCTTCACCACCGGTGGCGGCGAGGCCGTCGAGACCGCGTGGAAGCTGGCCAAGAACTACTTCAAGCTCGTGGGCAAGCCCTACAAGCACAAGGTCATCAGCCGCGCGATCGCCTACCACGGCACCCCGCAGGGCGCCCTGTCGATCACCGGCCTGCCGGGGATGAAGGCGCCGTTCGAGCCGCTCGTGCCGTCGACCTTCCGGGTCCCGAACACCAACTACTACCGCGCGCCCTACTTCGAGGACGACGAGAAGAAGTTCGGCCTCTGGGCTGCCAACGAGATCGCGGTCGCCATCGAGAACGAGGGCGCCGACACCGTGGCCGCGGTGTTCCTCGAGCCCGTCCAGAACTCCGGCGGCTGCTTCCCGCCGCCGCCCGGCTACTTCGAACGGGTCCGCGAGATCTGCGACGAGTACGACGTGCTGCTGGTCAGCGACGAGGTGATCTGCGCGTTCGGGCGGCTGGGCCACATGTTCGGCGCCGAGCGCTACGGCTACCAGCCCGACATGATCACCTGCGCCAAGGGCCTCACCTCCGGCTACTCGCCGCTCGGGGCGATGATCGCCAGCGACCGCCTGATGGAGCCCTTCCTCCACGGCGAGACGTTCCTCCACGGCTACACCTTCGGGGGTCACCCGGTCTCGACCGCCGTCGCGATGGCCAACCTCGACATCTTCGAGAAGGAGAAGATCAACGAGCACGTCCGTGAGAACGAGGGCGCGTTCCGCGCGACCCTGAACAAGCTGCTCGACCTGCCGATCGTCGGCGACGTGCGCGGCGACGGCTACTTCTTCGGCATCGAGCTGGTCAAGGACAAGGCCACCAAGGAGACCTTCAACGACGAGGAGTCCGAGAAGCTGCTCCGCGGGTTCCTGTCCAAGGCGCTCTACGACGCCGGGCTCTACTGCCGCGCCGACGACCGCGGCGACCCGGTCGTCCAGCTCGCTCCCCCGCTGATCTGCGACCAGCAGCACTTCGACGAGATGGAGCAGATCCTGCGCGAGGTGCTGACGAAGGCCGGCACGCTGATCTGACCCGCCCGACGAGACCCCGCCCCGGTCACCGGTGGCGGGGTCTCGCGTCGTCCGGGAGACCGGCGGCCCGGCAAGCCCGTGGACGCGCGAGTCGGGCGTTTCGTCACGACCGCCACCCGCGAGACGGGTCCTCGGGCGCTCCTACCGCGTCGGCCGGGGAGCGGTGCCCCCGACCGGCTTCGCGACGGAGCGAACGGCTCAGACCGCGTCCAGCGCGCCGGCGGTCGACCGTGCTCCGGCGGCCGCCACGACCGAGTCCTTGCGGACCGCACCCGGGTTGGCGAGCGCCCGCGTCCGGGCCCGGTTGCGCAGCTCGCCGCCCACCACGATCAGGATCGAGATCAGCAGCATCAGCGTGCCGATGACGTTGATCTGCATCGGGATCGTCTTGCGTGAGACACCCCAGACGTACATCGGGAACGTCGTCGTGGTGCCGGCATTGAGGTTGGTGATGATGAAGTCGTCGAACGACAGCGAGAAGCTCAGCAGGGCCGCCCCGAGGATGCCCGGGAAGACGAGCGGGAACGTGACCCGCCAGAAGGTCTGGTTCGGCGTGGCGTAGAGGTCCATGGCGGCCTGCTCGAGCGTGTCGCTGAGCCCGGCCAGGCGCGACCGGACGGTCACCACCACGAACGACAGGCAGAACATGATGTGGGCGATCAGGATCGTCACGAAGCCCAGCTGGCCGGCGAAGCCGGCGGCCACGAACAGGGCCAGCAGCGAGGAGCCCATCACGATCTCCGGTGCCGCCATCGGCAGGAAGATCAGCACGTTGGTGCTCGACCGGCCGGCGAACTGGTGGCGCACGAGGGCGAACGCCGCCAGGGTGCCGAGGACGGTGGCGCCCAGCGTGGCCAGCAGCCCGATCTCGACGCTGCGGCCCACCGCCTGGCACATGCTGGGATCGGCGCACGGATGCAGCCAGTTCTGGAGCGTGAACTGGTTGAACTTGTAGATCTTCGACTGCTCGCTGGGGAGCTTGTTGAAGCTCATCAGCACGACGATCGAGATCGGCACGAACGTGTAGACCAGGACCAGCAAGCCCAGGATCAGCACGACGTGGCTGCGCAGCCACCGCATCACAGGAGGTCCTCCGTCCCGGCGCGCTTCACGTAGAACAGCACCAGCGTCACGATCATCACCATCAGGATCACCGAGAGCGCGGACGCGGCCGGATAGTCGTTGGCCTCGGTGAACAGGCTCTGGATGGTGTTGCCGATCATCCGGGTCTGCGTGCTCCCGAGGAGCTGGTCGTTGATGTAGTCGCCCACCGCCGGGATGAACGTCAGCAGCGTCCCGGAGACGACGCCCGGCAAGGACAGCGGCCAGGTCACCTTGAAGAACCCGACGACCGGGTTCGCGTAGAGGTCGTTGGACGCCTCGATCAGGCGGTAGTCGATCTTGTCGATGCTGGCGAAGAGGGGCAGCACCATGAACGGCAGGAAGTTGTAGGTCAGCCCCATCACCACGGCGAACGGCGTGTAGAGCAGGTGGCCGTTGGGCCCCAGGATGTGCAGGAACTGCAGGCTGTTCACCACCCAGCCGTCGTCGGCGAGGATGAGCTTCCACGACAGGGTGCGGATCAGGAAGCTGGTGAAGAACGGCGCGATCACCAGCACCAGCATGAGGTTCTTCCAGCGCCCGGCCTTGAAGGCGATCGCGTACGCGAGGACGTAGCCCAGGATCAGGCACTGGAAGGTCGCCAAGGCGCCGTACGTCAGCGAGCGCAGGATCTGCGGGTAGTAGTCCTTGATGGCGTTGGCGTAGTTGCTCCACTCGTAGACCATCGAGTAGCCACGGAAGTCGGAGCCGTCAGCGTTGAAGAGGCTGGTCGCGACCAGCGAGTACAGCGGGATCAGGAAGAACAGGATCAGCCACAGGATCGCCGGGGCGAGCAGGATGTAGCCGGTGGGTCCCTTCCGGCGCACGGTCTCACTCATGCGCGGGTCTCACTCGCCCTCTCGGTGCGCGCCCGCCGAGGCGTCCTGGTCGTGGTCGAGCAGGAAGGCGTACTCGGGCCGCCACGAGAGCTCGACCCGGTCGCCGTGCCGGAAGATCCGCCGGCGCCCGGTGTTCTGCTCGAACACCTGGAGCTCCTGGCCCCAGGGCATCCGGACGAGGTACTGGGTGCTGACACCGACGAAGCTGACATCGGTGACCACACCGCCCGGGATCGTGTTGCCCGGCGCGTCGAGGGCCTCGCCCTCGTCCCCGATCAGGACCTTCTCGGGACGGATGCCCACCCAGCCCCGGTCGCCCGCGGCGTGGGTGCGGCTTCTCGGCACGGTCACCGAGATGCCCTGCATGTCCACGGTGGTCATCTCGCCGTCCCGACCGGAGATGGTGCCGCCGATCAGGTTGGACTGGCCCAGGAAGTTGGCCACGAACGTCGTGCGGGGGTTCTCGTAGAGCTCGTCGGGCGCACCCATCTGCTCGATCAGGCCGGCGTTCATCACCGCGATGGTGTCGGCCATGGTCATGGCCTCCTCCTGGTCGTGGGTGACGTGGATGAACGTGGTCTCGACCTCGTCCTGGATCCGCTTGAGCTCGATCTGCATCTGCCGGCGGAGCTTGAGGTCGAGCGCGCCGAGCGGCTCGTCGAGGAGCAGCACCTCGGGCTTGTTGATGAGGGCTCGCGCGAGCGCGACCCGCTGCTGCTGCCCGCCGGAGAGCTGGGCCGGACGCTTCCGCGTCTGGCTGGTCAGCTCGACGAGCTCCAGCATCTTGTGCACCTCGTTGTCCAGGTCGCCGACCTTGCGCCGCCGCGGCCCGAAGGCGACGTTCTCGAAGATGTCGAGGTGCGGGAACAGGGCGTAGTTCTGGAAGACCGTGTTGACCGGCCGGCGGTACGGCTTGTCGTAGGTGATGTCGCGGTCGCCGAGGCGGATGGTGCCGGACGTCGGCGTCTCGAGCCCGGCGACCATGCGCAGCGTGGTGGTCTTGCCGCACCCGGAGGGGCCCAGCAGGGCGAAGAACGAGCCGCTCGGGACGTCCAGGTCGAGCGCGTCGACGGCGGTGAAGCTCGCGAACTGCTTGGTCAGCCCGCGCAGCTCCAGGCCCCCGGTGGCCTTCGCCTCCGGAGGAGCCTCGGTGTGCTCAGCCAGATGTGACATCGGACCAGTCCCTTTCGTATTGGATCTCCTGCTGGTCGTTCAGCGCCATGAAGCCCCACGCGGTGGAGAGCATCTTGTCGTCGGGGAAGATCAGCGGGCTCTTGGCGGCCGGCCTGTCGAGCTTGAGCATCTCCTCCTGCGCCCCCTCCACCGGACAGATGTAGTAGTTCCAGTCCGCGAGCTTCGCGGCGACCGAGGGCTCGTAGTAGTAGTTGATCCACTCCTCGGCGTTCGACTGGTGGGCGGCGAGGTTGGGGACCAGCATGTTGTCGGCCCAGAGGGAGAGGCCCTCCTCCGGCGTCACGAACTGGATGTTGGGGTTGTCCGCCTGGGCGATGACCACGTCTCCCGACCACGCCTCGCAGGCGAGGGTGTTCCCGGACGCCAGGTCGTTGAGGTAGTCGTTGCCGTTGAACGACCGGACCTGACCGTCGGAGACCGACTTGTGGAGCGAGTCGATCGCGTTCTGCCACTGGGTGTCGGTGAACTGCTCGGGGTCCGCGCCGACCGTGCGGAGCATGAACCCCATCGTGTCGCGCATCTCGGTGAGCAGGGTGATCTTCCCCTTGAGGTCCGGGCGCGTGAGCAGCTCGGTGAAGCTCCCGACCGCCGTGGTCTTGTCGGCGTTGTAGGCGATGCCGGTGAGGCCGCTCTGCCACGGCGCGTGGTAGGTCAGGTCGCGGTCCCACGGCTTGTCGCGAAGCCGGGGGATGAGGTTCTTGTGCAGGTTCGGGACCTTGCCGGCGTCCAGCGGCTGGATCCAGCCGAGCCCGATCATCCGGGCGGCCATCCAGTCCGTCAGCACCATCATGTCGCGCTTGATCGGCTGGCAGGCGGCGAGCTGGTTCTTGACCTTCGCGTAGAACTCCGAGTTGTCGTTGATGTCGTCGTTGTAGGTCACCGAGATGCCGGTGCGCTGCTCGAAGACCGACAGGGTCGAGCCCGCCTTGTGGATCGGGTCGATGTACGCCGGCCAGTTCGAGATGACCAGGGACCGGTCGGTGGCCGAGACGTCCGTGGCCCGACACGTCCGCGGGTCCTGCTGGGCGCCGGAGACCGAGAAGAAGGGGAGCTTGAGGGCCGCCAGGCTCGCGCCCGCGAAGGCCGCCCCGCCCATGCCCCGCAACACCGTCCGTCGCGAAACGCCCAGACCCCGGGGTCCGTCTGCCATCTGCACTCCCTTGCTGCCCGATTCGCACGGATAGTGTCATGCATGGGGGTGCGAGACAAGCGAATCCGCGTGTTTCGTGGTCCGGCACGACGAAATCGTTTGCCTGAGGGTGCTGGACCCGCGGTGTCGCGCCTGTCAGCATGTGCCCATGACGAAGAAGCAGCCTCGGGCCGCGCTCGACGAGGTCTCCAAGGCCATCATCGAGCAGCTCCAGCAGGACGGCCGTCGTTCGTACGCCGCGATCGGCAAGGTCGTCGGACTGTCCGAGGCCGCGGTCCGGCAGCGGGTCCAGCGCCTCATCGACGGCGGCGTGATGCAGGTCGTGGCGGTCACCGACCCCCTCGAGCTCGGGTTCGCGCGGCAGGCCATGGTCGGGGTGCGCGTGAACGGGCCGATGGAGCCGGTCGCGGACGCGCTGGCCGACCTCGACGAGGTCGACTACGTCGTGATCACCGCCGGGTCCTACGACCTGCTGGTCGAGGTGGTCTGCGAGAGCGACGAGCACCTCCTGGAGGTGATCTCCCTGAAGATCCGCAGGATCAGCGGAGTGGTCGGCACCGAGACGTTCATGTACCTCAAGCTCCGCAAGCAGACCTACTCCTGGGGTGTGCGCTGAGCCCCGACGCCCGCTCGCTGTCCCTGTGGCACCAGACCACGCCTGACGACGACTGGACCCCCCGCCCGCCGCTGCCCGGCGACCGGGACGCCGACGTCGCGATCGTGGGCGCGGGCTTCACCGGACTGTGGACGGCGCTCTACCTGGCTCGGGCCGACCCCACGCTCCGGATCGCCGTGGTCGAGGCCGAGGTCGCCGGGTTCGGCGCCAGCGGCCGCAACGGCGGCTGGTGCTCGGCGCTCTTCCCGGCGTCACTCGACACCCTGGCGCGCCGGTCCTCCCCCGACGCTGCGCTGGCCCTGCACGCCGCGATGCGCCAGAGCGTCGACGAGGTGGTGCGGGCCGCCTCCGACGAGGGGATCGACGCCCACATCGCCAAGGGCGGCACCATCTCCCTGGCCCGCTCGGATCCCCAGTGGACGCGGGCGAAGGCGGAGGTCGACCACGCCCGCAGCTGGGGCCGCGGCGAGGACGAGCTCCGCCTGCTCGACGCCGCGGAGGCCACCGCCGTGCTCGCCGGGACCCGGGTGCGCGGCGCGACGTACACGCCCGACTGCGCCGTGATCCATCCCGGACGGCTCGTCCGCGGCCTCGCCGAGGCCGTCGTACGACGCGGCGTCGCCGTCTACGAGCAGACGCGGGCCCTCGCGATCGAGCCGGGCCGGGTGACGACGCCGCACGGCACTCTGCGGGCCGACACCGTGATCCGGGCGACCGAGGGCTACACCCGGACCCTGGCCGGCCAGCGGCGGCGTCTCGTGCCCGTCTACTCGCTGATCATCGCCACCGAGCCGCTCCCACCTGACGTGTGGGACGAGATCGGTCTGCGGCGGCGCGAGACGTTCTCGGACCACCGCCACCTGATCGTCTACGGCCAGCGCACCGCGGACGACCGTCTCGTGTTCGGCGGCAGGGGTGCGCCGTACCACTTCGGGTCGCGGATCCGCCCGTCGTACGACCGGAACGACGCCGTCTTCGCGGGGCTCCGCGCGAGCATCGTCGACCTCTTCCCGATGCTGGGCGACGCCCGGATCACGCACGCCTGGGGCGGCGCCCTCGGGATCGCCCGCGACTGGACCGCCTCGGTGGGCCTCGACCGGTCGACCGGGTTGGGCTGGGCCGGCGGCTACGTCGGCGACGGGGTGAGCACCACCAACCTGGCCGGCCGGACGCTGGCGGACCTGGTGCTCGGCCGCGACACCGACCTGACCCGCCTGCCGTGGGTCGGACACCGCTCGCGCGCGTGGGAGCCGGAGCCGCTGCGCTGGCTGGGCATCAACACGGCGCTGCACGCGATGACCTGGGCGGACCGGGAGGAGGCCCGCACCGGCCGCGAGAGCCGGATCGCCAAGATCGTCGCCCCGCTGCTCGGCTGACCGCCGACGGGTCAGAGGCCGTTGGCGGGCGTCGCCGCCGGACGACCGGGTTGCTCCAGCCAGGTGTCGAAGAAGGACCTCAGGTCCTGGCCGCTGAGCTGCGACGCCAGCGCCTCGAAACCGGTCGTGGTGCCGTGCCCGTGGAAGTGCCGGGCCGCCCAGGCCCGCAGCAGCCGCGCGAACGCCGGGTGTCCGATCCGCTCGCGCAGCGCCGCCAGGGCCATGGCCCCACGGTCGTAGACCGGCCAGTCGAACAGGTGGAGCGGCCCCGGGTCGGCCACCCGGAGGTCCCAGAAGGACGAGTCCGCCGCGAGCGCGGCGTAGCTCTGGTGCAGCCAGCGGTCGGTGCTCGGGCCGCCGTGGTCCTGGGTCCAGAGGTGCTCCATGAACGTGGCGAAGCCCTCGTTGAGCCAGATGTCACGCCAGCGGCGGAGCGAGACCGAGTCGCCGAACCACTGGTGAGCCAGCTCGTGCACCATCAGCACCCGGGGCACGTCGATCGGGTACGTCGGCCGGGTCTGGGTCTCCAGGGAGAAGCCCGGATTGAGCGAGGTGACCACGCCGCCGGTCTCGGCGAAGGGATAGCGCCCCAGCTGGCGCCCCAGCCAGGCCACGGTCGCGGACGTGCGCACCAGCTCACGCATCGCCGACCGGCGGTCGATCTTGCCCAGCTGCCGCGACACCGCGAGGTAGTAGGGGAGGTGGTGGAGGGTGCCCTGGCGGACGACGAACCGTCCCGCGGCGAAGAAGGCGAGGTAGGTGGCCATCGGCCCGGCTCCGCGCCAGTGGTACGTCGCGTCGTGGGCCGAGCGGCGGACGCCGACGAGCCGTCCGCCAGCCACCACCTGGTTTCCGGCCGGGACGGTCACGTGGAGATCCATCCGCGCCTTGTCGAGCGGGTGGTCGTCGGACGGGAACCACCACGGCGCCATGTGCGGCTCGTTCACCGCGACCACCTCGCGGTCGTCGGCGACCCAGTTGCTCTCGCCCTGCCAGGTGACGTTCCCCGGGTGGCCGGCGTAGCTCACGCGCGCCCGCACCGTCGTGCCGGCCGGGATCGGGTGTCGCGGGCGGATCCGGAGCTCGTGCCGGGTGGGGCGGCTGAAGGTCGCGGGGCCCGTCGACAGCCGGACCGACGACACCGGGAGCAGGAAGTCGAGGTCGAAGGAGCTCAGCCGCTCGGTCGTGCGCAGGGTGACGGTGGTCCAGCCCTCCAGCCGCCGGTCGGTGAACCGGTAGGCGTCGTGCACGTCGTACGTGCGCACGTCGATGCCGCCGTTGCCGTCCTGCGGGAAGTAGGGATCACCGATGCCGGGCGCCCCGGCGACGGGTGCTGCTGGTCCGGGCGCCGAGCCCGTCGCGGAGCCGGCGGCGGCGGACCCGGCGGCCAGCACGGTGACGGCGGCCAGCACGGCGACGTAACGGGTCAGCACGGCTGCAACCTAGCCGGAGCCGGAAATGCGTTGCGACCCCGGACCACGGGGTGTCACACTCGGCGGGCGCGCCCACCAGTCGACGGGCGCCACCGTTTGCCCGGCGTCCGGCCGGTGCCCGCACGAGAGGAGGACGACATGACGACCGAAGTCTTCGGCATGTCCACCGCCGTCCACTCTCACGCTGGGAGCACCATCACCGATGTCATCGGAGCACATCCCGAGCGCTGACGCGCTCGACACTCTCTTCACCGACAGCTACACGCAGGTCGACCCGCTCAGCGGCGTCGATCCGGCGTTCGTCTTCGACTTCACTCCTCTGTTCGCCGACGACGACCTGGAGGACGGTCAGCGCTGGTCCACCTGGCTGTCCGTCGAACCCCTCATGCGCGGACCCGAGCCGCGCCCCGACTGGCTGGTCACCTCGCAAGGGGCGATCGACACCGACCTCGGGATCCTGAAGACCGGCAAGGAGGCCGACGTCTTCCTGCTGGACCGCAGCGACCCCCAGGTCCCCGGCAGCGGCGTGATCATGGCCGCGAAGCGCTACCGGGCGCCGGAGCACCGCAGCTTCCACCGCTCGGCGTCGTACACCGAGGGCCGCTCGATGAAGCGCTCGCGCGACCAGCGGGCCCTCAAGCGCAAGAGCACCTTCGGCCGCGAGGTCGCGGCGGGCGAGTGGGCGATCTCCGAGTGGGGCGCGCTCGTCCGGCTGTGGCGGCTCGGGCTGCCGGTCCCCTACCCGGTGCAGATCGACGGCACCGAGATCCTGATGGAGTGGATCACGGTCGACGGCGAGTCGGCACCACGCCTGGCCCAGACCCGGCCCGGGCCCGAGCTGCTGGCGTCGTACTTCGACCAGCTGCGCGACGCCCTGGCCACGATGGTCCAGGCGGGGCTCGTCCACGGCGACCTGTCGGCGTACAACATCCTCGCGGCCGGCGAGCGGCTGGTGATCATCGACCTGCCGCAGGTGGTCGACCTGGTGGGCAACCCCCAGGGGATGGACTTCCTGCTGCGCGACTGCGCGAACATCTGCGGGTGGTTCCGGAGCAGGGGTCTCGGGGTCGACGAGCACGAGCTGTTCGGGGAGCTGCTGGCCCACGCGTTCTGATCGCCGCGGCGCCTGGATCCATGCCCCGGGAGCGAGGGAGAACGGCTCGCGGCCCCGACTCAGCCCGCGATCAACATCGCGATGACGGCCTGCTGGGCGGACCCGCCGTTCTAGAGTCTGCCCGTGCGCAAGATCCGCGGGCGGTCGATCCGGGTCGGGACGATGGCCCGGGCCCCGCGGGTCGACCTGGGCTCGGTGCCGATCGACCCGTACCGCACGTCCCTCTACACGGCGGCCGAGCTGTACGACGCCCCCGCCTACGCGAACTCGCGGGACGCCCGGGCCTACACCTGGTCGCGGCAGCCGCCCACCCCGGCCGACTCCCTGGCCCGCGCCCTCCACGACCACGCCATCGACGAGGCGTTGACCCGCTGGCTGAACGGCGAGCACCTGGTCGGGGTGATGGGAGGTCATGACCTGCGGCGGGGCGAGCCGGCGTACGCCGAGGCCGCCCGGCTGGGGGTGCTGCTCGGCCGCACCCACGTGGTCGCGACCGGAGGCGGCCCCGGCGCCATGGAGGCGGCGAACCTCGGCGGCCGCCTCGCGCGCGAGCGGGGCGTCGACTCGCTGTTGGCCGACGCGCTCGACCGCCTGGCCGCCGTGCCGCTCTTCCACCCGTCGGTCGACGCCTGGGTGGCGGTGGCGCTGGAGGTGACCCGGCTGGGTGCCTCGCCCACGCTCGGGATCCCCACGTGGTTCTACGGCCACGAACCGTCCAACGTCTTCGCCACCGCGATCGCCAAGTACTTCAGGAACGCGACCCGTGAGGCGATCCTGCTCCAGGTGTGCGACGCCGGGATCGTCTTCCTGCCCGGTGCCGCGGGCACCGTCCAGGAGATCTTCCAGGACGCGTGCGAGAACTACTACGCCGACGCTGGCTCCGTCGCGCCGATGGTGCTGGTGGGCCGTCGGTACTGGACCACCGACTATCCGGCCTGGCCGTTGCTGCGGTCCCTCGCGCGTGGCCGCCCGATGGAGGAGCACATCCACCTGGTCGACACCGTCGACGAGGCGGTGTCGCTGGTCGGGTCCGCGGTGGGCTTGTAGGGGTTTCTCGGCGCTTGTCGGGGGAAATTTCGGCCAACAAGCGCCAAGGCCCTCAGGCCTCGACGGCCGCCAGCTGCCCGCAGGCGCCGTCGATCTCGCGGCCCCGGGTGTCGCGCACGGTGGTCGGGACGCCGCGCGCCTCGAGGCGGCGTACGAACTCACGCTCGTCGGCCGGGTCGGACGCGGTCCACTTCGAGCCGGGCGTCGGGTTGAGCGGGATCAGGTTGACGTGGACCCAGCCCCAGTCGCCGCGCGCGAGGAGGACGTCGGCGAGCAGGTCGGCCCGCCAGGCCTGGTCGTTGATGCCGCGCATCATGGCGTACTCGATCGAGACGCGTCGCTTGGTCACCCGCGCGTAGTTCCACGCCGCGTCGACGGTCTCGGCGACCGAGAACCGGGTGTTGATCGGCACGAGCTCGTTGCGCAGCTCGTCGTCGGGGGCGTGCAGCGACAGGGCCAGGGTCACCGGGATGCCTTCGTCCGTGAGCTGGTTGATCCGCGGGACCAGCCCGACCGTGGAGACGGTCACGCCGCGGGCGCTCATGCCGAGGCCGGCCGGCGCCGGCTCGGTGAGACGGCGTACGGCGCCGATCACCGCCTTGTAGTTGGCCAGGGGCTCGCCCATGCCCATGAACACGACGTTGGAGACCCGGGCGGGACCACCGGGAACCTCACCTCGGGCCAGGGATCGGGCGCCGGCGACGACCTGGTCGACGATCTCGGCGGCCGACATGTTGCGCTGCAGACCTCCCTGCCCCGTGGCGCAGAAGGGGCAGGCCATCCCGCAGCCGGCCTGCGACGAGACGCACATGGTCACGCGGTCCGGGTAACGCATCAGCACCGACTCGACCAGCGCACCGTCGAAGAGCCGCCACAGCGTCTTGCGCGTCGTGCCCCGGTCAGCCTCGAGGGTGCGGACCGGGTGCAGCAGGGTCGGCAGCAGGGACGCCACCAGCTCGGCCCGCTGCGCGGCCGGCAGGTCGGTCATCTGGGCGGGGTCGTCGACCAGCCGCTCGAAGTAGTGCGTGGAGAGCTGCTTGGCCCGGAAGGGCTTCAGTCCGAGCTCGGCCGCGAGGGCACCGCGCTCCTCGAGGGAGAGGTCGGCGAGGTGCCGCGGTGGCTTGGCGCGCCCACGGGGCTCGGCCATCACCAGCGGCAGGGCGCGGGGGGTCGGATCGCTCATGACCCCTCCAGTGTCCCATCGGCACCGGCGGGGCCACGAATCTCAGGAGCGGCCGTAGCGGGAGCCCGAGCCCGTCACCGGCGCGGCGATCACGGCACCGCCTGTGGAGCACCCGAGGAAACCGGTCTCACTGACCCGTCTTGACCATCACCCAGATCACGAGCGTGGCGGTGAGCGCGACCACCACGACGGTGCTGATGATCCCGAGGAACATGAACTCCGCGAACCGCCGGGTCTTCCGGAAGGCCAGCATCACGAGCGGTACGACGAGCGCCACCAGCACCAGCGGGAACAGCTTCTGCGCGGTGTTCGCGCCGACGAGCAGCCCCAGCAGCCCGGCGTACACGCCCGGCACGACGATGACGTAGGCCACCCCGGTGAAGAAGCCGACCAGGCCGGCGAACGTCGGATGCGACCGGTGCCACCAGCTGGGCTCGGGGGCGTCGTCCCCCTGCTCGCCGTCCTGCTCGCCGCCCTGCTCGTCGGCCTGCTGGCCGCCGTCCTCGGGGGCCTGCTCGTCGGGGGGCGCTTCGGCTCCCGGCGAAGGCTGGGAGGCGGCCGCCGGCGCGGGCGCCGCGTGAGTACCCGGCTCGCCCGAGCCCTCGTCGTCCGGGCCCGCGTCGTCGGCGGCGCGCGCCTCGGTGTCGCTCATGGGCTCATGCTCTCACCCTGGTCCCAACGCGCCTCACATTGCCGGCACCCGCCACGCCCGGAGGGGGCGGCGGGGCTCAGAACACCAGGTAGTGCAGGAGCAGCCAGATGGGGGCGATGGTGGCCAGCAGCGAGTCGAGCCGGTCCATGAGGCCGCCGTGACCGGGGATCACGTGGCTCATGTCCTTGATCCCGAGGTCGCGTTTGATCACCGACTCGCACAGGTCGCCGAGCGTGGCCATCACGACCGCGATCAACCCCAGGCAGACGCCGATCCACCAGGCGGCGTCGAGGAGCCAGACGACCAGGCCGACGCCGACGGCGATGCACAGGACGACCGAGCCGGCGAAACCCTCCCACGACTTCTTCGGCGAGATCACCGGCGCCATGGGGTGGCGGCCGAAGAGCACGCCGGCGATGTAGCCGCCGATGTCCGACGCGGCCGTGACCGCGATGAAGGTGATGATGCCCTTGACGCCGGCGTCGAACCGGGAGAAGTCGACGGCACCGCCCTCGCGCAGCATCAGGGCGACGAACGACCCGAGGAACGGCACGTAGACGAGGCAGAAGACCGAGGCCGTGGCGTTCTGGACGTAGCCCGGCACGCCGCGGCGCAGCAGCCACAGCATCGTCCCCAGGGCGGTGACGGCCGTCGCGGTGACCAGGGCCGGCGGCCCGTAGAAGTAGGCGACGACCACCATGAGCACGCCGCCGACCATGAGCGGCTGCTCCGGCAGGTCGATGTCCTTGGCCGCGAACCCGCGGTGGAGCTCCCACATCGCGACCAGCACCGCGGCGGCCACGATCAGCATGAACGCGGTCTTCCAGATCACCAGCGAGGCGATGATCAGCACGACCAGCACCACGGCGCTGGTGATCGCGGCCGGCAGGTTGCGGCCGGCGCGCCCGTGGTCCTGGGACGGCGCGGGCGTGGACGTGGTCATGACGGGCCCGTGTCGAGTGCTCAGACCTCGAGCAGCTCGGACTCCTTGTGCTTGAGCAGCTCGTCGATGGCGTCGGTGTGCTTCTTGGTCATGGAGTCGAGCCGCTTCTCGGCGCCGGTCACGTCGTCCTTGCCGGCCTCGCCGTCCTTCTCCATCTTCTCCAGCTCCTGCTTGGCGTGCCGACGCAGGTTGCGCACGGCCACCCGGCCCTCTTCGGCCTTGTGGCGGGCCACCTTGATGTACTCCTTGCGGCGCTCCTCGGTCAGCTCGGGGAAGACGCAGCGCAGGACCTTTCCGTCGTTCGCCGGGTTCACGCCCAGGTCGGAGTCGCGGATGGCGCGCTCGATGTTGCCGATGGCGCCGATGTCGTAGGGCGCGACGAGGATGATCCGCGCCTCCTGCGAGGTGAACGACGCGAGGCTCTGGATCGGGGTCGGGGTCCCGTAGTAGTCGACCATGATCTTGCTGAACATGGAGGGGTTCGCGCGGCCGGCCCGGATCGCCGAGAAGTCCTCACGGGTCGCCTCGACCGACTTGTCCATCTTGCCGTCGGCCTCGTGCAGGATGTCGTTGATCACCGCTGGTTCCCTTCGATGTGCGAGCGTGTTCTTGCGCCGGTGGCGACTGTCGCGCCGCTGGTCGAGCCTGTCGAGACCCGTCCTACGGACCGAGGTTCGCCGCTGGTCGAGCCTGTCGAGACCCGTCGGACGGACCGAGGTCGGTCAGTCAGCGGTGACGAGCGTGCCAATCTTCTCACCCTGCACGATGCGCAGGATGTTGCCCTGCTCCTCCATGCCGAACACGATCAGCGGCAGCTTGTTCTCCATGCAGAGGGCGAACGCCGTGGCGTCGGCGATCCGGATGCCCCCCTGCAGGGCCTCCTGGAAGGTGAGCGTGTCGTACTTCGTGGCGTGGGGGTCGACCTTGGGATCGGCACTGTAGACGCCGTCGACGCCCTGCTTGGCCATCAGCACGACCTCGCACTTGGTCTCCAGCGCACGCTGCGCGGCCACGGTGTCGGTGGAGAAGAAGGGCATCCCGGCGCCGGCCCCGAAGATCACCACCCGGCCCTTCTCGAGGTGCCGGATCGCGCGCCGGGGGATGTAGGGCTCGGCGACCTGACCCATCGTGATCGCCGTCTGCACCCGGGTCTCGATGCCCTCCTTCTCGAGGAAGTCCTGGAGAGCGAGGCAGTTCATCACGGTGCCGAGCATGCCCATGTAGTCCGCCCGGCTGCGGTCCATGCCGCGCTGCTGCATCTCCACGCCGCGGAAGAAGTTGCCGCCACCGACGACCACGCACACCCCCACGCCGTGCCGCGTGACCTCGGCGATCTCGCCCGCGATCCGGTGGACCACGTCGGGATCCACGCCTACCTTGCCGCCGCCGAACACCTCACCGGACAGCTTCAGCAGGACTCGGTGGTAGGTGGTCACAGGGCGGCTCCTCGGATGCGCTGGTCGACCCTGTCGAGGCCGCGACAGGCCGACGTACGGGCTCGGACATGAAGGAAGGCCGGTTGCGGATCACCTGCGTGACTCATCGCAACCGGCCTCCCCGTAGCTCACGGTGGTCGGCCTCGCTCGGTGGTCGAGCGGAGCCGGGACCACTGGGCCGCGCCCCGCTCGGTGGTCGAGCGAAATCGGGACCACTGGGGCGCACCTTACTGGGTCAGGAACCGACCTCGAAACGGGCGAACCGCTTGACGGTCGTGCCCGACTCGTCGAGAACGGCCTTGACCGTCTTCTTGTTCTCGGTCACCGACGGCTGCTCCAGCAGGACGACGTCCTTGAAGAAGCCGTTCAGCCGGCCCTCGGTGATCTTGGCGATCGCCTGCTCGGGCTTGCCCTCCTCGCGCGAGGTCGCCTCGGCGATCTGGCGCTCGTGCTCGACCACGTCGGTGGGGACCTCGTCGCGGGTGAGGTACTGGGGACGCATCGCGGCGACCTGCTTGGCGGCGCCCCGAGCGGCGTCAGCGTCGCCGTCGTACTCGACGAGCACGCCGATGGCGGGCGGCAGGTCGGCGGCACGCTTGTGCAGGTAGGCGACGACGGGGCCGTCGAAGTGGACGTACTGACCGAGCTCGATCTTCTCGCCGATGGAGATGGCCAGGCTCTCGACGATCTCGCCGACCGTCTGGTCGTCCACCTGGACCGCCTTGAGCGCCTCGACGTCGGCCGGCCTGGCCTCGGACGCGGCGTCCGCGATCTTCTGGGCGGCGGCGATGAAGTCGTCGCCCTTGGCCACGAAGTCCGTCTCGCACTTGAGCTCGACGAGGACTCCGGCGGAGTGGGCCACGAGCCCGGCTGACGCCGTGCGCTCGGCGCCCCGCTTGGCGGCCTTGGCCGCACCCGTGGTGCGGAGGATGTCGGTCGCGGCGGCGAAGTCGCCGTCGGCCTCGTCGAGTGCCTTCTTGGCGTCCATCATCCCGGCGCCGGTCATGTCCCGGAGCCGCTTGACGTCCGATGCGGAGAAGTTGGGCATCGCGTTCCTGCCTCTCTGTGTTGTCGGGGGTGCGCCGGGCGCGCGCTCGGAGCGCGTCGTACGGCGTGGGGCGGGGCCGGTCAGGCCTCGGCGGTCTCGCTGTCGGCGCTCTCGGCGTTGGCGAATCCGGCAGCCTCCGCGGCGTCGGTCGTGCGGAACCAGACCTCGGCGTTGGTGCGGCCGTACCAGGGGCTGCTGGGGGCGTGGAACTTCATGGAGTTCTTGTTGCCCTTGATCTCGAAGCCCTCCGGAGCCGAGCCGTCCTCGAGCGGAGCGGCCGAGTCGGCGCCGTACTCGCCCTCGGTGACGGTGGCGTCGTCGGTCGAGGTCGTCGCGGCCACGGCCTCGGTCTCGACCTCGGCGGGGGCGGTGGTCGCCGCCTCCACGGTCGTCTCGACGGACGGCGCGTCCGTGATGGCGGCGTCGGTGGCGACGGGCTCCTCGAGCGGGGTGTCGGTGGCCTCGGCGGCGACCTCGGACGCCTGGGCGGCCTCGGACGCGGCGCCGGTGGACTCGGCGGCCGGTGCCTCGGTGGCCGCGTCGCCACCGGTGGCGGCGACCGCGGTCTTGTCGGCGTCGCCGCCGAGCAGCTCACGCTCCCACTCGGCCAGCGGCTCCTCGGCGCCGACCGGTGCCTCGGCACCGGCCTCGGTCTTCACGCCCGAGCGGGCGATCAGGCCCTCGGCGACGGCGTCGGCCACGACCCGGGTGAGCAGGCCGACCGCGCGGATGGCGTCGTCGTTGCCCGGGATCGGGAAGTCGACCAGGTCGGGGTCGCAGTTCGAGTCGAGGATGCCGATGATCGGGATGTGCAGCTTGCGGGCCTCCTCGACGGCGAGGTGCTCCTTGTTGGTGTCGACGATCCAGACGGCGGCCGGCGTCCGGCTCATCTCGCGGATGCCGCCCAGCGACTTGTTGAGCTTGTCGCGCTCGCGCCGCATCTGCAGCAGCTCCTTCTTGGTGCGGCTGCTGCCGGCGACGTCCTCGAAGTCGATCTCGTCGAGCTCCTTGAGGCGGTTGATCCGCTGGTGCACGGTCTGGAAGTTGGTGAGCATGCCACCGAGCCAGCGCTGGTTGACGTAGGGCATCCCGACGCGCGTCGCCTGCTCGGCGATCGCCTCCTGGGCCTGCTTCTTGGTGCCGACGAACATGATCGTGCCGCCCTTGGCGACCGTCTCCTTGATGAAGGCGTACGAACGGTCGATGTAGGCCAGCGACTGCTGCAGGTCGATGATGTAGATGCCGTTGCGCTCGGTCATGATGAAGCGCTTCATCTTCGGGTTCCAGCGACGGGTCTGGTGTCCGAAGTGCACGCCGCTCTCGAGCAGCTGGCGCATGGTGACGACTGCCATGGGTGTTCTCCTGTGTGGGGAGCGCGCGCCGCAGGGCGAGCACTCCGTCGTTTTCAGTTCGTTGCGACCGGCGGGTGCCGGCTGCCCTGACGTCTGCGCGCGATCCGACCCAGCTCGCGCTGGCACCGAGGATCGTCGCCCACGGGTGGTCGTCTGCCGGAGAGAGGCAGGCGTCGCGGTCTGCGGACGTGCGAAGTCAGCCCCCGGAGGGACTGCTCGAGCCAGGATAGTCGAGCGCGGGCGGGGCCGCGAATCAGCGGTACGACGCTCGAGTGGCCGTCTCTCGGCGACCGCCGCGCGGCCCACCCGTCGTCCACAGCGCACCCTCCGGGCCACCCCCTCCACAGCGGCCCGCGGACCCCGGCCGCGGACGCGTCGGCACGGGCAGGGTGAGCGCCATGCGAGCTCCCCTCCCCGACCCGGTCCGGGCCCGCGGTCGCGCGCCGTGCGTCGTCGTGGCCCTGCTGGCCGTGTTGCTCTCCCTCACACGACCGGCGGGCGCCGCCGGCTCGCCCGTGGACCCGGTCCCGGTCGGGGTGTGGCCGCTCCAGCCGCGCCCGCAGGTCGTGCGGGCCTTCGACCCGCCCGACGTCCGGTGGGGTGCCGGACACCGCGGCGTCGACCTGGCCGGCTCCCTCGGCCAGGTCGTGGGTGCGGCGCTGGCCGGCCGGGTCACGTTCGCGGGTCCGCTGGCGGGCCGGGGCGTGGTGGTCGTCGACCACGGCGACACCCGGACGACCTACCAGCCGGTCGCCGCGACCGTGCGCGTCGGCCAGGTGGTGCTGCGCGGCCAGCAGCTCGGCACACTCGAGCTCCCGGGGTCGCACTGCTTCCCCCGAGCCTGCCTCCACTGGGGCTGGCGGCGCGGCGACACCTACCTCGACCCGCTCCTCCTGGTCGGCGGAGGACCCATCGTGCTCCTGCCCCTGTGGCGGTCCGCTCCGGTCGAGCGGTTGCCACCCCAGCCGCCGGCGCTGCCCGCGCCTCCGTACGCGGCGCTCGTCGACTCGCTCCTACGGCTTCCCGCCGTGCGCGCGCTCTCGCCCGGGGACCTCACACCGATGATGCGTCGCGGCTCGTGGTGGCCCTGCGCCCCACCGTGGGCGACGCCCCCGCGGCCGCGGGAGCTCGCGCCGGCTCAGGCCCGCGGGTGCGCCTGGCGGTAGGCCGCGCGCAGCCGGTCGGTGCTCACGTGCGTGTAGAGCTGAGTGGTCGCCAGCGACGCGTGCCCGAGCAGCTCCTGCACCGAACGCAGGTCTGCTCCGCCTTCGAGCAGGTGGGTGGCGGCCGTGTGGCGCAGGCCGTGCGGGCCGATGTCGGGTGCGCCCGGCACCTCGGCGATCCGTCGATGGACGAGCGTGCGGACGGCCCGCTGGTCGATGCGGCCACCGCGGGCGCCCAGGAAGAGGGCGGCACCCGCTCCGGGCGCGAGCAGCTGCGGGCGTCCCGCCGTGAGCCACCGGTCGAGCGCCCGGGCGGCGGGGTGACCGTACGGGACGGTGCGCTCCTTGCGTCCCTTCCCGAACACGCGTACCACCTGGCGCGACCGGTCCAGGTCGTCGACGTCGAGTGCGACGAGCTCGCCGACCCTGACTCCGGTCGCATAGAGGAGCTCGAGCATGGCGGTGTCGCGGACGCCGACGGCGCTGCCGTCGTCCGCCAGCCGGGCCGCGGCGGTGATCAGGTCCCGCGCCTCGTCCTGGCGCAGCACGGGTGGCAGCGTCTGGTGGCCCTTCGGTGAGCGCAGGCTGGCCCCCACGTCGGCCGGGATCCGACCGGTGCGGGCGAGCCACGCGGTGAACACGCGGATCGCGGTGGCCCGGCGCGCCAGGGTGGTCCGCGATCGCCCCGTGACCTGCTGATGCGCGAGCCAGCTGCGGAGCGTGCGCAGGTCGAGCTCCGCCAGGTCCGTCTTGCCGAGCCGTTCGGCGTGCTCGAGCATGCCGGCGACGTCGGCGAGGTAGGCCCGCACCGTGTGCGGGGCGAGATCGCGCTCGGAGACCAGGTGCCGCTCGTAGTCGGCGAGCACGGCGGGGCGGTCCCGCGTCGGGCTCGGCATGCGGTCACTGTAGGACGCCGTCGGACCCGGCCCCGCCCGGCTCGCCGCGTCGGGCGCCAGCGGCCGCGGCCGAACGGGCCCGTCACTCCTGGGCCTGCGTCGTCAGCCGCCAGCCCTGGGGCGAGGACTCCACGAAGCCGAGCTTCAGCATCCGGCGCAGGCAGGAGGCGACCTCCACCAGGCTGAGCCCGGCCGTGGTGGCGATGGAGTCGACCGGAGCCGGACGGGCGAAGGGCACCGCGTCGAGGACCCGCTGCTCCCGCCGGCCGAGCCCATCGCGTCGCCGGGGCTGCGCCCGGGGCGGCGTCGCGAGGTGGGTGCCGATATCACCGACGACCTCGAGCACGTCCTCGCCGTGGCTCACCAGGGTCGCGGCCCCGCTGCGGATCAGCTGATGGACGCCTTCCGACTGGGCCTGCGTCACCGGGCCCGGAACACCCATCACCGGGCGGTTGAGCCGCAACGCCCAGCTCGCGGTGTTGAGGGCACCGCTTCGGGCCGCCGCCTCGACGACCACCGTCCCGCGGGTCAGGGCCGCGATCAGGCGGTTGCGACTCAGGAACCTGCCGCGGGTCGGCGCACACCCGGGCGGCACCTCGGCCACCACCGCCGACGTGCGACCGAGGTGGTCGAGGAGCCGGCGGTGAGCCGTCGGATACGCGCGGTCGACACCGCAGGCGAGCACGGCCACGTTGGCGCCGTCCACGCCCAGTGCTCCCCGGTGTGCGGCCTGGTCGATCCCGAAGGCCGCCCCCGAGACCACCGGGTGACCGGCCCGGACCAGCGCGGCGGCGATCTCGGCCGCGATCTCGGTGCCGTAGGTGGTGGCGGAGCGGGAGCCGACCACGGCGACCGAACGGGCGAGCTGGTCGAGCCTCGTCGGGCCCTTCACCCACAACCCCAGCGGTGGACCACCGCGCTGGTCGAGGAGCTCACTGAGCAGAAGGTCGTCGAGCCGCGCCGGCCACTCGGCGTCGCCCGGCACGACGAAGCGCAGCCCGAGGATCGCCGCGCGCTCGAGGTCTGCCGAGGGGTCGAGGCCCCGCAGCCGGGTGGCGACGTCGCGCGCAGCCGGGTCGAGCTGGCGCTCATCGCTGAGGAACTCACGCGTACGGACCGCTCCCAGCTCGGCCACCGCGGCGGCGATGCGGGGATCCCCCGGCTCGGTGAGACGGGAGAGCGCGACACGTGCCAGCCGATCCTCGTCGGTCGCCGTCACGACGCCCGCCTCGTCAGGGACTCCTGGAGCAGCGGAAGGCCGGTGCGGAGCCGGAGCGCCGTGTCGACGTCGGCCCCGCTGGGCGCTTCGGCGCCACGCAGGTCGGCCACCGTCCAGGCGAGCCGATGGGCGCGAACCGCTCCCCTGCGACTGAGTCGGCCGGCGAGGAGCTCCTTCTCGAGGCGGACGCGTCCCAGCGTCGGGCAGCGGCCACTCGCGCGCCAGGACTGCGCTGGGCACCTGGGAGTTGAGGCGCCAGGCCCGCCCGGCGTACCGCTCGAGCTGTCGCTCCCGGGCGGCCCGCACCCGGGCCTGCACGGTGCGTGAGTCGTCCTTGCGCTCCCCGGGCAACGGGTGCTCGACGCGCTGCGGAGGGAGCACGTGGCGCAGGATGTCGATGCGGTCCTGGATGGGGCCGGTCACGCGGCGGGCGTAGTGCTGCCGCTGCTGCTGGGTGCAGGTGCACCGGTCGGAGGCGGGATGGGAGGTGTACTCCCCGCACGGGCACGGGTTGCAGGCCATCACGACCATCCCCCGGGCGGGATAGGTCGCCGACTCCTCGCCTCGGGCGATCGTCACCTCGCCGCTCTCGAGCGGCTGCCGCAGGGCATCGATCACATCGCTGCGGAAGAGCGGGAACTCGTCCAAGAACAGCACCCCGCAGTGCGCGCGACTGACCTCGCCGGGCCGGACCCGACCGCTGCCGCCACCGAGCAGGCTGGCCTTGCTGGCGTCGTGGTGGGGTGCGAAGAACGGCGGCCGCAGGATCAGGTCGTCCCCCGGCTCGAGGGCGCCCGCCAGCGAGTGGATGGCGGTCAGCTCGAGGGCCTCCTCGGTCGACAGGTCGGGGAGGATCCCCGGGAGCCGCTCGGCCAGGGACGTCTTGCCCGAGCCCTTCGGGCCGGACAGCATCAGGTGGTGCCCGCCGGCCGCGGCCACCTCGAGCGCGTACTTCACGTCGGGGACGCCGTCGAGGTCCGCCAGATCGTGCTCGCTGAGCCGGCCGGAACCACGCCAGTCGATCAGGCGGCTCCCGGACATCGGGGCGACCGGGGGCGCCTCGGGCACCGGGTCGCCTCTCAGCTCGGCCCGCACCTGGGCGAGCGAGCGCAGGCCGAGCACGGTCATCCCGGGCACCATCGACGCCTCGCGGGCCTGCGGCTCGGGCACGATCACCCTGTCGAAGCCGCGCCGGGAGGCCGCCATCACCATGGGGAGGACGCCCGGCACCGAGCGAAGCCCGCCGGTGAGGGTGAGCTCACCGATGACCAACGTGTCGGACAGCGCGGCCTGGGCCACGTCGCCGCAGGCCGCGAGGACGGCCAGCGCGATCGCGAGGTCGAAGTGGGTGCCGCGCTTCACGAGATCGGACGGGGCGAGCAGGATCGTCACCCGACGGGTGGCCGGCCACGGGACCCCGGAGTTGGAGACGGCCATGCGACACCGGTCGCGCGCCTCGTGGAGCGAGACGTCGGGCCGGCCGACGAGCGTGGTGCCGGGTGACCCCGGGGACACGTCGGCCTGGACGTCGATGAGATGTCCCGACGCCCCCTGGAGCGAGACGGTGTGGGCGGTCGCGAGCGCCATCAGACCAGCCCCGCGACGTGCTCGACCGTCGAGGCACCGCGGCGTGGCCGATGCACCGCGACCACGTCGATGCGGACCTCGGTCGCGGACACCCGGTGCTCCTCGACCCATCGGGCCGCCAGGAGCTTGAGCCGCTCCAGCTTGGAGAGGGTCACGGCCTCCTGAGGAGTCCCACAGACGTCGGAGGTGCGGGTCTTGACCTCGCAGACGACGAGGACAGGTCCGTCGCGCAGGACGAGGTCGATCTCACCGGCGTCGCAGCGCCAGTTGCGGTCGAGGACGACCATGCCCTGCTCGACGAGATGGCGCGCGGCGACGCGCTCGCCGTAGGAGCCGAGGGCGAGCCGTCGCGCCGACGGCGGACACAGAAGCGGAGGCTGAGGACATGCCGCCAGCGTCGCGGCGCCCACCCGACCTCGGTCATCCGGATCGTCGGTACCCCTTGTGGACGAGAGCTGGCGCGCGAGCCCGCCTGCGAACGAGCGGCGGCGCTCCGCCGCTACTGGTCCAGTTGAGGGCGCCGTCGGCGGGACGTAGATGTTCGCCCTTGGCGGCATTCTGCAAGGTCATGCACGCCTTGTTGCCATTGCTGGAGAGCTGCGCGGCGATAACTGGACCGTTGGTGACCGTGATGCACGTCGAGTTGCCCGGGAAGGTCGATCGGTGCTGCTACCGCCGCATAGATCGTGCCCGTGTACGTGGTGTCGCCGTTGCCCTGGAGTCGTCATGGACGAGTTGTTGTTCCGGTCGTAGACGATGACGTAACCCGCCAGGCCCCCGGTGGTCGCGAGCTGTGCGTCGCCGTCGGGGCACTGAGCTGGGCGTCGCCGTTCTTCATGTCGAAGACGCCGCCGGCCTGCCCGGGGGAAGTGCACGCAGTGATGTGGTTCGCGGTGCCACAGGTGAAGTAGAGCGTGACGCCGGTGCCCGTGAGCAGCGAGCTTGTTCGTGCCCTGCCAGGTCCCGTCGATCACGTAGAGCCCGGGCGAGAGGTCACACGTGGTCTTGGGGAACGTGTAGTTGTAGGTGTACATGCCGGGACCGGCGGTGCATGGGTTCGACCCGCTGGATGTAGGAAAGCCCGCGTCATGGTGGGCGGGATCGTACGACACGCCGGCATACGGATCGGTGATGGCCGGCGCGTACGTGGCCGCTGGGCTGCACGGGCCTGTGCAACCGTTGACCGCGGTGATGGTCTGACCGGCAGGCAGCGCATCCACGCCTCCCTGCGGCCCGACGCTGAACGAGCCGTTCGTGTGGATGGACGCCCCGGTCACACTGACATCGCCGTTGCCGATGTCGTTGATGACCGAACCCAGGAGACACAGCCCGCATGAACGGCTCTGTCCCGGTTGCAGCTTGGCTCTCGCGGACGTTGCTATCGGAACCTGGGTCACGCCCGTCATTGCGCCGAAGAACGTGGGGTTGCTCACCGTTGGGGTCACCACCCGCACCTTGGTCGGCTGCGTGGAGTTGGCGCCGTTGGAGTTGTCGAAGAACGAGACGCAGTTCGTCTGCACGTACGTCGCGTCGAAGGTTCCGGTGTAGACGTATCCCTTGTTGGCGTCGGCGCACGAGCTCCACATCGCGCTGGTGACGCTCGGGAAGTTCTTGGCGGTGTAGGCCTCGACCGCCTGCACGGCCTGCTTGAAGCACGGGGACACGCTGCAGCCGGTCGACCTGCCCGTGCGGTACAGGACGTTCGCGCCGGCGAGGGCGGCCGCATCGGAGCTGATCTGGCTGGCCTGCTTCTGGTCGCGCGCGAAGCCGAGGTCGACGACAAGTGCGGAGATGCCGAACAGCACGAAGACGGTGAAGAGCGAGACGATGATCGCGACGGCTCCGCGCTCGTCACGGCGGCGATTCATCATGATGTGCACCAGCTCCAACTCTTGCCCGTCGGGTCCGTGTCTGAGGCGGGGAACGTGCCGGTCGGAGCGGGAGTGTCCTGCTCGATGGAGAACTGCGTCTTCGCCACCGCGTACCCGTTGTTCGGCAGCGGCAGGATGCCCAGGACGTTGACCGTCTTGACCGCGACGCAGACGAGGACGGTGTTGCCGACCGCCCACCCGCTCGGTGCGCTCACGTAGACCGACGTCGCGCCCGACACGGGCGAGGCTGTAGCCGTTCGTGTAGCACTTCATCGCCAGCGCCGAGTTGGCGGCGTTGCCTCCGCAGGCCGGCGTGCGTCAGAACGCTCGCCGTGCGTGCGCCCTGCCGGACCGCTTGGCGCGCCTGCAGGTAGTCGTTGAAGAACAAGCCGTACTGGATGATGCCGAAGAGCAGGGGAAACAGAATCGTGCAGATCAGGGCGAACTCGACCGCCTCGGCTCCACGCTCGCCGCGGTTCGTGAACCTGCTCATCGACGCCTTCCGCCCGTTCTCTCGGCCTGCGCCACCCGGGACGCGAGCACACTTCCCCCCACTGTGCGAGCCCGACAGTAGGGGAGGACGGTCGCGTCCGGAGGCGAAACCGGCTAATCCCTAGCCTCAGCGGTCCACATTCTCCGTCAGGTGCGCGGCGGCGCCGGGTAAAGGTTTCCCTGGTCTAGACCAAACGGCCAGGAAGGACGGGGCACGCACCCTCCCGTGACGCTCAGCCACGGCAAAATCTTCGACGATTGCCTCAGACAACCGAATCTTTGCCTTCGTCCTCCTTGGCTCCTCGAGCACCTTCTGTCACCTTGCAGGCCGGGGAAGGACGGCAAATGAAGACGATCGGGGACGAACGGGGCGTGGTGGCCGTCGAGGCCGCCCTGTTGACCCCACTGCTGGTGCTGGTGCTCTTCGGGATCATCGAGATGTCGCTGTTGATGCGCGACGTCGTGTCCGTGTCCAGCGCGGCGCACGTCGGCGCCCGCACGGCGTCCGTCGCGGCCGGTGCCGGTCAGGGCACCTGCCAGGCGAGCTCCAACCCACCACCGTGCAGCCCGGCCAGCGTGCCGGCGCTCGCCCAGGCGGCGGCGGACGCGATCCAGCGGGGCGGCTCGGCGATGCCGCAGAGCCAGATCAACTGGATCATCGTCTACAACGCCAACTCGGGCGGTTACCCCGAGCCTGCGGGGAACACCACGTCGGCCTGCACCAGCGACTGCGTCAAGTACGTGTGGGACGCCGGCCTCGGCAAGTTCCGCTACGCCAGCGGCGCCTGGGCCTCGAGCTCGATCAACGCCTGCATCAACGACCCGGCCCGGATGTCGGTCGGCGTGATCATGAACGCCTCGCACCCCTGGATCACGGGCCTGTTCGGCAACGGGGTGAACATCCAGGAGCGCAGCGTGATGCAGTTCGAGCCGCTGCCCAACGACACCTGCAAGCCGGGCACGCACCAATGAGCCGGGTCTCGAAGAGCAGGCCCGGCCGACGTCGCGACGAGCGGGGCTACGCCGCCATCCTGGTCGCCGTGTTCGCCGCCGCGCTGCTGGCGCCCCTGGGTGCGATCTCCGTCGACGTGTCCCGGTGGTACGTCGAGGTGCAGCGCGTGCAGAACGCCGCCGACGCCGCTGCCACCGCGGGTGTCACCTTCCTGCCGGACGACTTCGCCTCGGCCAGGGCCACGGCCATCACCGTGGCCGGCCGCAACGGCTACCCGGTCTCCGCCACCGCCCAGGTCTCGGTCGCCGTCGGCGACAAGCCGACGCAGCTGGTCGTCACGATCACGAGCACCATCGGCAACGCGTTCGGTGCGGCGTTCAATGCAGGCCTTGCTCACATCACCCGGTCGGCGACCGCCGACTACAACGGCCCGGCGCCGATGGGTAGCCCCTGCAACACCTTCGGGAACGAGCCGACGGGGTCGAGCAGCGACGTGGATCGGGGCCCGTCCGGCAGCGTGATCAGCGTCCCTCCGGGCGGGGCCGTGTGCACGAGCAACCCGCAGTTCTGGGGTGCGATCGCCGGGCCCGACACTCCCAAGGGCAACGGCGACGAGTACATGACCCGGACCTGCACGTCCGGCAACGACGGCTGTACCGGCACCACCAACGACGAGTTCGACCCGCACGGGTACTTCTACATCGTGCGCGTCACGCCCGCCGCCGTCGGGACGCCCGTCACGGTCCAGCTCTACGACCCCTCCTGGGTGGCCAACGGTGACAACTGCGAGGTCGCTCCCAACAACTCGTCGAACACGCTCCAGAACAACATGAACAACTACACGACCGTCGATGGCAGCACCAGATACGCCCAGTCCGCCAACACGTTCTGCACCGGCGATGTCGACAACACCACCAGTGGGACCGACTATCCGATCACCACGTCGTACGACCTCCGCCAGCCCACGGACACCTACAACCCGGTCAACGGGTCGCCCATCACGTCCTGCGCCAAGCAGTACCCCGGCTACCTGTCGAGTGCCGTCACGACGGCGGCCCTGCGCAGTGGCAACGCGGCCTACAACGACCAGCTGGCGAAGGTGTACCACCAGTGGGTCCCGCTGTGCACGTTCACCCCCAGCCAGGCCGGCGACTACTACCTCCAGGTGCGCACGAACGTCGCGCTCGGCGGCTCGTCCGACGGCCAGGGCGGCTTCACGGGCAACAACAACGTCTACAACCAGTCGGGCGACGACAACTCGGTCCACGGCGACGGCAACAACCGCTTCGCGATCCGGGTGAAGGGGGCACCGGCCGCCTCGGTCTCGGTGTCGGGCTGGCAGCACATGTCGATCTACGCCAACTACTCCGGCGCCAACACGACGTTCAACCTGGTGAGGGTCATCCCAGCGGCGGCGACGAAGACGCTCGTGATCGGCTTCTTCGACGTCGGCGACGCGGCGAACCCCGGCACGATCCAGGTTCTCCCGCCCACGGACTCCAACCTCTCCGGTGCCATCTCCGGGTGTGTGGGCAGCGGCGTGGTCAATGGCGCTCTGACCAACTGTCAGCTGAACAACGTGAGCAACGGCTCGGGGTGGAACGGCAAGTCCGAGTTCGTCCGCATCCCGATCCCCAGCACCTACACGTGCACGGCCGACCAACCCGGCGGCTGCTGGTTCCGCCTCCAGGTGTCGTTCCCGGGTGGTGTCAACGACACCACCACGTGGACGGCGCAGATCACGGGCGACCCGATCCGCCTCATCAAGTAGGCCGAGCGGGGTCAGACCTTCGGGGGGTCGATCTCCTGCTCGCTGAGCTCCTCGACGTTGACGTCCTTGAACGTCAGCACCTTGACGTTCTTCGCGAAGCGGGCGGGACGGTACATGTCCCACACCCACGCGTCGGTCATCGTGACCTCGAAGAACACGTCGCCGGACTCGGTGCGGGCCTTCACGTCGACCTGGTTGCAGAGGTAGAAGCGGCGGTCGGTCTCGACGACGTACTTGAAGATGCCGACGACGTCGCGGTACTCCCGATAGAGGGTCAGCTCCATCTCGGTCTCGTACTTCTCGAGATCCTCGGCGCTCATGCTGACTCCCCTCGCGACGTCCTCGGTCCGACACTAGTGGCCTCCACCAGCTCGGCCAGGGAAGGGGCGCGGGTCTCGACAGGCTCGACCAGCGCGCCCTCCGGCTCGACCAGCGCGCCCTCCGGCTCGACCAGCGCGCCCTCCGGCTCGGCCAGCGCGCTCTCGACAGGCTCGACCAGCGCGCCCTCCGGCTCGACCGGCGCCCGGCGGCTCGGGCAGCGGCTCGAGGCCCGCCGCTCGACGAACGTTGACGAAGCGCATCCGGTGCTGCGGGCACGGCCCGTGCTCGATCAGCGCGGCGTTGTGCACGTCGGTGACGTAACCCTTGTGGGTCTTGAAGTCGTACGCCGGGTGGTCGCGGTCGAGCTCGACCATGATCCGGTCGCGGGTCACCTTCGCCAGGACCGACGCCGCGCTGATGCAGGCCGCGACCCGGTCGCCCTTCCACATCGCGAGCCCGGGACGCCCGAGCCCGTCCACGGGGAAGCCGTCGGTCAGGACGTACTGCGGCGGCACGTCGAGGAGGGCGACGGCGCGACGGAGCGCCTCGACGTTGGCGACGTGCATGCCGAGCCGGTCGCACTCGTCGGACTCGATGACGACCACGGCCCACGACAGAGCCCGCCGGACGATGTGGGCGTAGCACCGCTCACGCGCTTGCTCGGTGAGCAGCTTGGAGTCGGCCAGCCCCGGGATCTCCCCGCTCTTCCCCGGCTTCAGGATCGCCGCGCCGGCGACCAGCGGCCCGGCACAGGCGCCACGACCGGCCTCGTCGACTCCCGCGACCAGGTCCATGCCGGCCCGACGCAGGGCGCGCTCGTAGCCGTAGAGCCCCGCGTCGCGGCGGACGGTCGCCCCGTGCGGCAGTCGACTCATGAGGAGGCGTTCGGGATGCCCGCGAAGTCGGAAGGCCGATGCAGCACGTGGAACCTGCTGCGCGGCCACAGCAGCACGAAGACCTTGCCCACGACGTCCTTCACGGGGACGTAGGGGTCGGGGACGCAGTCCGGGATCTTGGGCTGGCACAGATGCATCGTCGAGTCGTCGGAGTTGTCCCGGTTGTCGCCCATCACGAAGATCTCGCCCTTCGGCACCGGTCCGGCGGTCCAGTTGCAGGTGGTCGTCATCGGCCCGTTGCACGACATCCCGGGTGAGGTCTTGACGTAGGCGCCCTCGTTCAGCGGGTGACCGTTGACCAGGATGCGGCCCTTCTTGTCGCAGCAGTGGATCGTGTCGCCGGCGACGCCGATGACGCGTTTCACCAGGTGACCGCCCGAGGGGTACAGCCCGATCTTGGCCATCAGCTGGCCGATCGGGTTGGACGGCCCGGCGTCCTCCTCCTCGCTCAGCCACCCGCCCGGGTCCTTGAAGACCACGACGTCGCCCCGCTGCGGCGTACCGCCGAACCAGTAGGACATCTTCTCCACGAGGATCCGGTCGTTCTTGACCAGACCGGGCTCCATGGACTCCGACGGGATGTAGAAGGCCTGCACGAAGAACGCCTTGATCACGATCGCCAGGACGATCGCGATGGTGAGCAGGAGCAGGGTCTCCTGCCACAGCGGGAGGTGCTTGTGCTTCTTCCCCGAGGAGCTCTGCTCGGACTCGCCGACGGAGGTCGCAGAGCTGTCTTCGATCACGTCGAGAGCCTAACGAGTGGGTGGCGACGAGGCGGCGGGGACACCGGCGAAGTCGGACGGCCGGTGCAGCACGTGGAACCGGCTCGCCGGCCACAGCAGCACGGCGACCTTGCCCACCACGTCGGAGACCGGGACGAAGGGGCTCCCCTGGTCGCAGAAGGGCGCTCGCGGGTGACAGAGGTGGTACGCCGAGTCGGCCGAGTCGCCACGGTTGTCACCCATCACGAAGACGTGCCCGGGCGGCACCGGGCCGGCCGTCCAGGGCTGCGTGCACCGGTCCACCTCGGGGCCCGCGCAGTGCAGCCCCGGGACCGGCTTGACGTAGGAGCCCTCGTCGAGCGGCTTCCCGTTCACCTCGATGCGACCCTTGCTGTCACAGCAGTGGATCGTGTCACCGGCGACGCCGATCACCCGCTTCACGAGGTGGCCGCCCGCCGGGTAGAGGCCGACCTTGACCATCAGCTTGCCGATCGGGTTGGACGGACCGGCGTCCGCCGAGGCGCTCAGCCAGCCCCCGGGATCGGCGAAGACGACCACGTCGCCGCGCTGCGGCGTACCGCCGAACCAGTACGACGGCTTCTCCACCAGGATGCGGTCGTTCTTGACCAGGCCCGGCTCCATGGAGGCCGACGGCACGTAGAACGCCTGGACGAAGAACGCCTTGATCAGGACGGCCACCCCGAGGGCGAGCGCCAGCAGCAGGACGGTCTCCAGCCACAGCGGGAGGAGATGCTTGCGCGACTCGGGTGCGGGCGCCGCGTCGGAGCTCACGGGCTGCTCGCGTGGAAGCCGGCTCAGGCCTCGCGACGTTCCTTGATCTTGGCGGCCTTGCCGCGCAGGTTGCGCAGGTAGTAGAGCTTCGCGCGGCGGACGTCACCCCGGGTGACGATCTCGACGGTCTCGAAGATCGGCGAGTGCAGCGGGAAGGTGCGCTCGACCCCGACGCCGAAGGAGACCTTGCGGACGGTGAAGGTGCGGCCGATGCCGGAGCCCTGCAGGCGGATCACGACGCCCTGGAAGACCTGGACGCGGGAGCGGGTGCCCTCGGTGACCTTGACGTGGACCTTGACGGTGTCTCCGGCGCGGAAGGCCGGGAGGTCGTCGCGCTTGGCAGCGTTACCCAGGTCGGTGATGACGTTGGTCATGTCTCTCCTCACGAGTGCCACAGGTCAGCCGCGGAATCGATGTGTTCAGCAGGGCCAGTCGTCGCGGCCGGCGGCGTCGTACTCCCCCTGTGGCAGGAGTGCGTCGCAGACTCCCCGCACGATGAGGTGGAAGGCAGTCCTTCGGCCGACTGGGCCGAGGGACGAGTCTGCCACAGTCGCGGGGAGCAGGCTAAATCGAGATCACCGCCGGGGCTTGGTCATGACCACGGCGCCGGGCGGCCCGGGGGCCGGACCCCGCAGCCGGTAGCCGGCCTTCTTGTACATCCGGATGTTGTCGGCGCTGCCCGCGCCGGTGAACAGCACGTACGACGTGACGTCCTCGGGCGCCGCGCCCTCGATCAGTGCGAGCAGGTGGCGACCGAGGCCCCGTCCCTGCAGATCCGGGGCGACCATCACCCGGCCGACGTCCCAGACCTCGCCGTCCGCACGGCCACGGGCCGATCCCACCAGGCGCGACCCGGCGCGCGCCACGAACGTCGTCCACTCCCCCAGGCCGCGGACCACGTCGTCGAACGACTCCTCCAGGGCGGGGATGACGACCCCCGGGTTGGCCCACAGCTCCTGGAGCCAGCAGGCGCGGGTCAGGGTGAACAGCTCCCCCGCGTCGGCCCGGGTCGCCAGCCGGACGTCCAGGTCGAGATCGCCGAGGCCGACGGAGGCCGCGGGGTGGGCCAGGTCGGGTCGGCGGGCGACGGTCCGGCGTACGGACTCGGCACGGCGCCACGCGGCGATCGCCGCGTGGTCGCCCGACAGGAGCACGGCGGGCACGTCGCGGCCGCGCCAGGTCGCGGGCTTGGTGTAGACCGGGTACTCCAGCAGGCCGTCCTCGTGCGACTCCTCGGCGAGTGACTCCGGGTTGCCCATGAAGCCCGGCAGCAGGCGGACCACGGCCTCCATCACGGCCAGCGCCGCGACCTCGCCCCCGTTGAGGACGAAGTCGCCCAGCGACACCTCGCGCACGTCGTACGACGTGGCCGCCTCGTCGATCACCCGCTGGTCGATGCCCTCGTAGCGACCGCACGCGAACACCAGTCGCTCGCGACCGGCGAGCTCGCGCGCCACCGCCTGGGTGAAGGGACGGCCGCTCGGGGTCGGGACGACGAGCAGCGGCCGCTCAGGATCCCCGCCGTCGGTCGAGCCGCCGCCACCGCTGGTCGAGCCTGTCGAGACCAAGGCGTCGAGCGCCTCGCCCCACGGCTCGGGCTTCATCACCATGCCGGCGCCGCCGCCGTAGGGCGTGTCGTCGACGGTGCGGTGCCGGTCGTGGGTCCAGTCGCGGAGGTCGTGGACGACCACCTCCACGAGTCCGGACGCGCGGGCCTTGCCGGTGAGGGAGACGTCCAGGGAGTCGAACCACGCGGGGAAGATCGTGACGACGTCGATCCTCACGAACCGTCGTCCTCGGGGAAGGCGGCCACCAGGCCCGGCCGGTCGGCGACCACGACCCGGCCGCCGGCGACGTCGACCTCCGGCACCAGTGCCGACACGAACGGGACCATCGTGTCGCGGCCGTCGGGGGTGCGGATCTGGAGCACGTCCTGGGCCCCGTGGAGTACGCCGGTCACCTCGCCCAGCGCCCGGCCGTCGAGGTCCTCGGCCGCGAGCCCGACCAGCTGATGGTCGTAGTACTCCTCGGGGTCGTCCGGCGACTCGTCGGCGGGCACGTTCGCGTGCAGCAGCAGCCCTCGAGCAGACTCGGCGACGGTCCGATCGGTCAGCTCCTCGAAGCGGACCAACAGCGTGGACTGGTGCCAACGGGTCGAGGCGACGGTCAGCACGCGCCAGGGCGCGGCCGAGCCGCTCGGGCGTCTGGACGTGCACCGCGACCCCGAGGGCGAACCGTCGCTCCGGCTCGTCCGTGCGGACCTCGACGGTGACCTCACCGCGGAGCCCGTGGGGCTTGCCGACGCGCCCGACCACGACCTCGATGATCTCCACGCGGGTCAGGCTAGTGGCTGCAGGTTTCACCGGTGCACCGGTGAAACCTGAGGTACCCAGGCGAAATATCGGCCGAGAACCTCAGGTTTCGGCTGGGAACCTCCGTGGTGAGAACCGGCCCACCGGCAACCTCCCGTACGACGACGAAGGGTGCCGCCCGTCAGCCGGGCGGCACCCTTCGAGTCGGAACGGATGGATCGTCAGCGACCGCGATCGACGTCCACGAAGTCGATCCGCGAGCCACCGCGACCGGCGAGTGCCGAGATCACGGTGCGGAACGCCGTCGCGGTGCGCCCGTTGCGGCCGATCACCTTGCCGAGGTCGTCGGGATGGACCCGGACCTCGAGCAGCGGACCGCGGCGGGTCTGCTTGTCGCGCACGGTGACGTCGTCCGGGTGGTCGACGACCCCGCGCACCAGGTGCTCCAGCGCCTCGGCCAGCACGGTCAGGCCTCGGACTTCGTCGCGTCGGCGTCGGCCTCGGCGGTCTCCGCGGTCTCGGCGGCGTCGGCCGCGCCCTCCGGGGTCTCGTCGGCGGGGACCGGGGCGGGCGCCTCGGCCGGCGTCTCGTCCTTGACCTCGGCGGTCGCCTCGGCCGGCTTCTCGTGCGGCCTCGGCCGGCTTCTCGTCGGCCGGCTCGCGGCCGGCTTCTCGTCGGCGGGCTTCTCATCGGCCGGCTTCTCGGCGCTCTTCTTGGCCGCCCGGCGGGTCACCGCCTCGGTCTTGGGCTCGCTGGCGGCGTCCTTGAGAGCCTCGTTGAAGATCTCGAGCTTGTCGCGCTTGGGCTCGGCCACCTTGAGCGTGCCCTCGGTGCCCGAGACACCCTTGAACTTCTGCCAGTCACCGGTGATCTTGAGCAGCTTGGCGACGGCGTCGGACGGCTGGGCGCCGACTCCGAGCCAGTACTGGGCCCGGTCGGAGACGACCGCGATGTACGACGGGTCCTCCTTGGGGTGGTACTTGCCGATCTCCTCCAGCACCCTGCCGTCGCGCTTCTTGCGCGAGTCGACGACGACGATGCGGTACTCGGCACCCGGACCTTGCCCAGGCGCTTCAAGCGAATCTTGACGGCCACGGTTGTGGTGTCTCCTCGAAAGTTGTGTGTGGGTGAGGGTCACGCGCCACGTGGGGACACGGGCGTTCGCCTCGGCGGGCTGCACGCTCCGGGTGAGAGGGTCCGGGGCAGGCAGACTCAGCGCGCCATTCTGCCAGACCCGCGCGAGCGGACCGAATCCAGCGAGACCCCGGCCGTACGCCGCAGCACCTGGGTGGATCCGTCGTGGCCCGGCGGTTCAGCCGCGCCCCGCGACGACCGTGGCGCCGATCTCGTCGTCGGTCTCGATGGTGGCTCCGAGGCCGGCGGCCGCGAACAGCGCGAGCGTGCGGTCCGCCTGAGCCCGGCCGGTCTCGACCAGCAGCCGTCCGCCGGGCGCGCAGCCACGCCCCTGCGCCGCTCACCACGCGACGCTGCACGTCGAGGCCGTCGGGGCCGCCGTCGAGGGCGACCCGGTGCTCGTGGTCGCGCGCCTCGCGGGGCATCGTCGCGATCGCCCCGCTGGGGACGTAGGGAGCGTTGACGACCAGCAGGTCCACGCGGCCCCGCAGGTCGTCGGGCAGCGCGTCGTAGAGGTCTCCGGCGAAGACGCGCTCGGGCGGCAGGTTGCGCCGCGCGCAGGCGACCGCGGCGGGGTCGGAGTCCGCGGCGTACACCTCGGCGCCGACGGCCAGCGCGCGGCGAGCGCGGCGCCGATCGCACCGCTACCACTGCACAGGTCGACCACGACCTCGGCCGGTGTCCGCGGCCGCGACCCGGACGACGCAGCTCGCTGCGACGGCGCGGCACGAACACGCCGGGCTCGACCGCCACGCGGAGTCCCGCGAACGACGCCCAGCCCGACCACCTGCTCGAGGGGCTCACCCGCCATCCGCCGGGCCGTCCACGTCATCAGCTCGGCCGGCGAGGACGCCTCGTCGAGGAGCAGCCGTGCCTCCTCCTCGGCGAAGACGCACCCGGCCGCGCGCAGCGCCGCGACCAGCTGGGGCTCGTTCACACGACCTGCCCGCGGAGCACGACGGCGGTGGGCTCACGGAGCACGGAGAGATCCTCGAGCGGGTCGCGCGGGTAGACCACGAAGTCGGCCGGGGCGCCCTCGTCGAGGGTCGCGTTCCAGCCGAGCCAGGCGCGTGCCCGCCAGCTGGCCGCCCCCAACGCATAGTCGGCCGGCATGCCGTACGCCGCGAGCTCGGCCACCTCGTCGGCGATCCCGCCGTGCGGCAGCACGCCCCCGGCGTCGGTGCCGGCGAAGATCTGCACCCCGGCGTCGTAGGCCGCCATGATCGTCTCGCGGCGCCGCGCGTGCAGGTCGAGCATGTGATCGGCGTACGCGGGGAACTTGGCTCGTCCTGCCTCGGCGTAGCCCGGGAAGTTGTCCAGCTGCACGACGGTCGGGACCAGGGCGGTGCCCCGGGCGGCCATGGTCTCGACCAGGTCCGTGGTCAGGCCCGTGCCGTGCTCGATGCAGTCGATGCCGGCCTCGATCAGGGTCGGCAGGACCGTCTCGCCGAAGCAGTGGGCGGTGACCCGCGCGCCGTGCTCGTGGGCCGTCGCGATCGCCGCTGCGAACGTCTCGGCGGGGAACGAGGGCGCGAGGTCGCCCTCCTCGCGCGAGATCCAGTCGCCGACGAGCTTCACCCAGCCGTCGCTCCGCCTGTGCCTCTCGCGCGACGTACGCCGGCAGCTCGTCCGGGCTCGACCTCGTGGGCGTAGTTGCGGATGTAGCGCCGGGTGCGGGCGAGGTGCCGTCCGCAGCGGATCAGCCGGGGCAGGTCGTCCCGCTCCTGCACCCATCGGGTGTCGGCCGGCGAGCCGCAGTCGCGCAGCAGCAGGGCGCCGGCGTCGCGGTCCGCGACGGCCTGGCCGCTCCGTGGTCGCCTCGTCGACCGCCCCGTGCTCGTCCAGACCGATGTGGCAGTGGGCGTCGACGAGGCCCGGCACGATCCACCCCTCGGCGGCCCGTCTCGGCGCCCGCCTGCGGCTCGAGCGTGACCCGGCCGTCGACGACGTAGAGGTCCCGGGGCTCCCCGTCGGGCAGCACCGGGCCACGGAACAGCAGGGTCATGGGCGCGACGCTACCGGCTGCGGCGGACCCGGCTCGCCCGGCCCGGCCGCCCCTGTGGACAGGGTGCCGTCAGGTGGTCACGGATAGGGTTCGCGACTGTGAGCACGACCCCGACCGACGTCATGAGCCGGCATCGGCGCAACGCGCTGCAGTTCGGGCGCTTCCTCCTCGTCGGAGGCACCGGTGTGCGTCGTGAACATGATCGCCCTGGTCGTCGTCAAGCGGTTGGGGCCGATGCCCGAGGTCGCGATCTTCGCGTTGCGGCCGACGGTCTTCCACGTGCGGTGGTACCACGTCTACTCCACCGCGGCCTTCCTGGTGGCCAACCTCTGGAACTTCCAGCTCAACCGCTCCTGGACGTTCCGGAGCAGCAAGCACCGGTCGTGGTGGCGCGAGTACTGGCCGTTCCTGGCCGTCGGCATGCTCGGCCAGGCGATCGGGCTGGTCCTGCTCACCCTGCTCATGCACCACGGCTCGCCCATCTCGCTGCCGACGCACACCCTCGACGACACCAGCGGGTTCCGCACCCGCCTCTACTGGGCGCAGCTGATCGTGATCGCCGTGGTCACTCCCCTCTCGTTCGTGCTGAACAAGGTGTGGACCTTCGCCGCGGTCCGCACGCACCACCTCGAGGCCGTTCCCCAGCACCCGGCGGCCGAGCGCGAGCTCGAGCAGCTCGGGGTGGAGGAGTCCGACCCGGCCTGAGCCGGGCCGGACCCCGTGTCTGCTACTTCGTGGTCAGACCCCAGCCGAACGGGAACAGCGGGTCGTAGTGGGCGTCGCCGACGTTGATCGGCTCCTGCGCCACCGTCCGCGGCCAGGTCACCGGGAGCTTCCCGGTGAAGGGCTGCTTGCCGAACAGCACGTCCGCGACGCCCTCGCCCTCGCTGCCGGGCAGCCAGGTGGCGACCAGCGCGTCGACGTGGCTGAGCATGGTCGGCGGGATGATCATCGGCCGCCCGGAGACGACCAGCACGACGCACTTCGCGGCCTGCGCGCACACCGTGTTGACCGCGGCCGTGTCGGCGTCGGACAGCTGCATCGTCTTCGGCGGGCGCGGCACGCCGTGGTCGCCCGGGTCGTAGGCCCACTGCGGGCCACCGACGTCGCCGAAGCCCTCGGAGTACGGCGTCTCACCGACCACGACCACTCCGATCGCGTTGCGGGGGATCGGCGTCGAGGCGTCCTGGCTGAACGTGACGTCGTGCGACGTCCGCCTCGATGCCGTGCAGGATCGTCTGGCCGGGGATCTGGGTCGTCGAACCGCCCTGCCAGGTCAGCGTCCAGCCGCCGGCCTGGTTGCCGATGTTGTCGGCGTTGCTGCCCGCGACGTAGACCGGCTTGTTGGTGCCCAGCGGCAGCGTCGAGCGGGTGTTCTTCAGCAGCACCTGCGACTCCGCGGCGGCCCGTCGGGCCACGGCGCGGTGGGCGGCGTCGCCGATCTCGGAGAGGTGGGTGCGGTCGGTGTAGGGGTGCTCGAACAGGCCGAGCTCGAACTTCTTGGTCAGGATCCGGCGACACCGCGTCGTCGATGCGTGACATCGGGACGTCGCCGTTCTGCACCTCGGCGGTCAGCGTGGACTCGAACTGCTCGAAGTTGCTAGGGCTCCATGAACATGTCGACGCCGGCGTTGACGCCGGTCGCGACCTGCTGCGCGAAGCGTGTCGACGCCCGGGTGATGTGGTCGATGCCGTTGTAGTCGGAGATCACGAACCCGTCGAAGCCCTGCTTGTCCTTGAGCCACCCGGTGATCAGGTCGCGGTTGCCGTGCATGTTGATCGGGTTGCCCAGACCGTCCTCGGTCCAGTCGACGTCGGAGTACGACGGCATCACGGAGCCGACGTGGTGCTGCTGCACGGCGTCGACGTACGGCGCGAGGGCGAGCCGGTCGAACGTGGCGTGGTCGACCTGGTCGACGCCCTGGTCGATCGGGTAGTTGCCCGGGTCTTGCTGTTGTTGGAGCCGGTGCCGTAGGTGGTCAGGCCGTCGCCGGCGAAGTGCTTCGCGGTGGCCAGCACGCGGTCGTTGTCGGAGAGGTGGCCCGGCGGGCCCTGGAAGCCGTCGATCGCGGTCTCCATCTGCTCCACCAGCTGCGGGGTCTCGCCGAAGGACTCGTAGGTGCGGCCCCAGCGGTCGTCGCGCGCGACGCAGATGCACGGCGCGAAGGCCCACTGCGGCCCGCTGGAGCGGGTCTCGGACGCCGCGACGTGCTCGACCTCGCGGACCAGGGCGGGGTCGCGGGTGGCGCCGAGGCCGATGTTGTGCGGGAAGACCGTGGCGCCCTGCATGTTGCCGTCGCCGTGGACGGTGTCGATGCCGTAGATCATCGGGATGCCGAGCCGGGTCTTGAGCGCGGCGGCCTGGTAGCGGTCGACCATGTCGGCCCAGGCCGTGGGCGTGTTGGGCGTCGGCACCGAGCCGCCGCCGGACAGCACGCTGCCGAGGTTGTCGCTGGCGATCGTGGACGGTGTCCGCGTCGATGCTGGCGCGCTCGGCCTGGGTCATCTGGCCGATCTTCTCCGCGAGCGTCATCCGGCCGAGGAGGTCGGCGACCCGCTGGCTGACCGGCAGCGACGGGTCCTGGTAGGGCAGGACCCCGGCCGTGGAGGCGGTCCGCACGGTGGCGGAGGCGCCCGGGGTGTGCCACGAGAGGCCGACAGCGAGGACCGCCGAGGCCGCGAGGGCGACGGCGGTCCGCCGTCGCGAGGTGAACGCGATCATGTGCTCTCCCGAGAAAGAGTGTGAGCCTGACCACACGAACCTAGGGACGAGGATTTCTCCGAGTCAATGCGGAACTCCGCCCACAGACCGGCTCATTAGTCAGACCTCGGAACGAATCGGTTTAGGCTGCCTCCGTGCCCGGCCACTCGCTCGCCCAGCTGCGCAGCTCCAACCTGCGGGCGATCACGGCGCTCCTGAGCTCGGGGGGTCCGCAGAGCAGGGCCGACCTGGCCCGGGGCTCCGGGCTCTCGCGCACGACCGTGTCCAGCCTGGTCTCCGAGCTGCTCGACGCGGGGCTGGTGGTCGAGACCGAGGACCGCGGGACGCCGTACAAGGGCGGGAGCGGAAGGCCGCCGCTGCTGGTGGCCCTGGCGCTGCGCCCCGGTGGCGTGGCCGGCGTCGACATCGGGCACCGGCACGTCCGCGTGGCGGTCTCCGACCGCAGTGCCACGATCCTGTCCGAGGTCGAGCAGGTGACCGATGCCGACCCCCACGGGACCGCGACGCTCGATCTCGCGGCGGACCTGGTGCGCCAGGCCGCCGAGCGAGCCGGCGTACCGGTCGCCGATCTGCTGTCGGTGGGGTTGTGCGTCCCGGCACCGATCGACCGTCGCTCCGCCCGCGTCGACCACGCGGTCCTGCCGGGCTGGCACGAGCTCGCCCCCGCCGAGGAGCTCGGACGCCGGCTCGCGCTCCCGGTCGCGGTGGACAACGACGCGAACCTGGGCGCCATGGCCGAGCACCAGCACGGCGCCGCACGCGGTGCGGCCGACGTGCTCTACGTGAAGCTCGCCAGCGGCGTGGGCGCGGGGCTGGTCCTCGGCGGCCGGCTCCACCGCGGCGTGGCAGGGCTCGCGGGTGAGATCGGGCACGTCCTCGCCCGGGAGGACGGCCGCGTGTGCCGCTGCGGCAGCCGCGGCTGCCTGGAGACCGAGGTGTCGACCCGCCGTCTGCTCGAGCTCCTCCGACCGCTGTACGACGACACGCTCGACCTGGACGGTCTGCTCGCACTCGACACGCGGGGGGAGACCGCCGTACGCCGGGTGCTCACCGACGCCGGCCACACAGTCGGGCGCGTGCTGGCCGGGGTCTGCACCATGCTGAACCCGGCCATGATCGTGGTCGGCGGGTCGCTCGGCTCGTCACCGACGCTGGTGGAGGCCATCCGCGGCGGCGTGGACCGGTACGCCCACCCCGAGGCCGCGGCGTCGGTCTCCGTGGTCTCCGGGCGCTTCGGGGGACGCGCCGAGCTCATGGGTTCGCTGGCGCTCGCGATCAGCCGCGCGGCCGACGTCGCCTGACGCTCACGCCGCGGCCCGGATCGCCACGCACGCCCAGGTCCGCCACGGGCGCCACGCCTCGGCAGTCTCCTCGAGGTCGGCCGCGGTGAACGCGTCGCGGCCGAGCCGGGCCCCGGTGGCGGCCACGACCCGCGGCTCGGTCGTGGGCAGCACGTCGGTGTGGCCCAGGCTCCGCACCGTGACCAGCTCGGAGTAGAACGGCCCGATCCCCTCGAAGCGCCGGAGCTCGGCCGCCACCTCCTCGACGTCGCGGATGCGGAGCGCCTCGGTGTCGAGCACGCCGTCGAGGGCGGCCGCCGCGATCGCGTGCATCCGGCGGAGCTTCACGTCGGGAAGGCCGGCGAACGCCGTCACCCGGAGGAGCTGTCTCGGCGTCGGGAGGATCGCCACCGGCTCGCCCGCCACGTCGAGGACCCGGCCGTGCGTGCGGGAGAGCCGGTCGCGGACCAGTCGCATCTGTGCCACCGGTCGCCGGGCCGACAGCACCGCCCAGACCAGCGCCTCGTAGGCGGAGGCGAAGAGCGGCGGGCGCAGGCCCGGCCGCACGGCGTACGCCGACGAGAGGAGCGGGTCGGCGTCGACCATCCGGTCGTAGCCGGTGGCGTCCTCGTCCAACGACAGGATCCGCGCGGCCTGCCCGGCCACCGCCTCGGGATCAACGTCGCCCTCGATCTCGAACCGCACCAGGTCCGGAGCCGGCTGGGTGACCGCGACGCCGGCCTGAGCGACGTACCCGTCGACGACGAAGCCGAGCCGTAGCACGGACCCGGCGCTCGCCGGGCTGGGGCCGAACCCGAAGCCGATGGACTGGGACAGGTCGAAGCGGCCGCGCACCGGCCACTCGACCACCGGGCGGGTGCGCGGGAGCGTGCGTGTGCGCGGGAGCGTGCGGGTGCGCGGGAGTGTTGTCGTCATGCCCGAGACGGTAGAAGCCCAAGCGGACAGTTCCGGTCCGCTATCAACCGCCCTGTCCCGTTGAGCCGCGGGTTGTGGTCCGTTGACCCGCGGGTTTTGGTCCGTTGACCCGCGCCTTGTGGTCCGTTGACCCGCGCCTTGTGGTCGGTTGACCGCGCGAAAGCGTTGGGCGGCTAGCCAAAGGGCGGCCTCACATCGCCCTTACCCGCGGCTGAACGAGCCATAACCCGCGGCTCAACGGACCATAGGGCGCGGCTCACATCACCATTACCCGCGGCTCAACGAGCCATAACCCGCGGCTCAACGGGTCAGGTGAGGCGGTCGAGGAGCCAGGTCGGGCCGACCGTCGGGCCGGCCTTGGCGACCCGCGCGGAGAGCAGGCGGTCGGCGGTCACCACGGTCACCGTCTTCCCCGCGTCCGCGGCCCGATGGGCCTGCCGGACGATCTCGCTGTCGCCGTCGTGGGGGGCGTGGACGACGGTCACGTGGCCGTCGCGCCCCGCGGGAACGCCCGCCTTCGCCGCACCCTCGAGCACGAGTACGACGTCTCCGTCGAGGTCGGCGGTCATCAGCTGCTCGTGGAGGCGTCGGGCCGCGCCGGCCCGGTCCTTCCACCAGCCGTCGGGGCGGGCGCCGACGACGTTGGCTCCGTCCACGACGACGACGCTCACGGGTGGGGACCTCTCACTTGAGGAACTTCGAGAAGTCCTTCGGCAGGTCGAGCGCGGCCGCGGCCTTCTCGTAGTCGATGTCCTCGCCCTCGGGACTCCCGAACGGGTTCCCCGCCGCGGGCGCCTTCTCCTTGGCCGCCTGCGCCTGCGCGGCGGCCTTGGCGGGGTTGCCGCTGACCCGGCGTCCCTTGCCCTTGGACTTCGCGGCCTGCTTGGCACGCCCCCGCTTGCCGCCCGATGCCATACCGGGCATCCCCGGGAGGCCGGGCATGCCACCGCCCTTGGCGAACGACATCATCATCTTGCGCGCCTCGAAGAAGCGGTCGACCAGCCCGTTGACGTCGGAGACCTGCCGACCGGAGCCGCGGGCGATCCGGGCCCGACGCGAGCCGTCGATGATCTTGGGGTTGGCCCGCTCCGCCGGCGTCATCGACTGGATGATCGCCTGGATCCGGTCGATCTCGCGCTCGTCGAAGTTCTCCAGCTGGTCGCGGAACTGCCCCATCCCGGGCAGCATCCCCATGATCTTCGACATCGAGCCGAGCTTGCGGACCTGCTGCATCTGCTCGAGGAAGTCGTCCAGCGTGAACTCCCCGCCCTGGCCGCTCAGCTTCGAGGCGGCCTTGAGCGCCTGCTCCTGGTCGAACGACTTCTCGGCCTGCTCGATCAGGGTCATCACGTCGCCCATGTCGAGGATCCGTGAGGCCATCCGGTCGGGGTGGAAGACGTCGAAGTCGGTGAGCTTCTCCCCCGCCGAGGCGAACATCACCGGCTTGCCGGTGATCCCCCGGATCGACAGGGCGGCACCACCACGGGCGTCGCCGTCGAGCTTGGTGAGGACGACGCCGTCGTAGCCGACCCCGTCGAGGAACGCCTGCGCCGTGGTCACGGCGTCCTGCCCGATCATGGCGTCGACCACGAAGAGGATCTCGTCGGGGCTCACGGCGTCGCGGATGTCCGCGGCCTGCTGCATCATCTCGACGTCGACGCCCAGGCGGCCGGCGGTGTCGACGATGACGACGTCGTGGAGCGTACGGCGGGCCTCCTCGATGGAGCCGCGGGCGACCTCGACCGGGTCGCCGACGCCGTTGCCCGGCTCCGGCGCGAAGACCGTGACACCGGCCCGCTCGCCGTTGACCTGCAGCTGGTTGACGGCGTTGGGGCGCTGGAGGTCGGCGGCGACCAGCATCGGCTGCTTGCCCTGCTCCTTGAGCCAGAGCGCGAGCTTCGCGGCGAGCGTCGTCTTGCCGGAGCCCTGGAGGCCGGCCAGCATGATGACCGTCGGCGCGGTCTTGGCGTAGCGCAGCCGCCGGGTCTCGCCGCCGAGGATCGTGACCAGCTCGTCGTTGACGATCTTGACGACCTGCTGGGCCGGGTTGAGCGCCTGGCTGACCTCCTCGCCCCGCGCCCGCTCCTTGACGGCGTCCACGAACTCGCGGACGACGGGCAGCGCGACGTCGGCCTCGAGCAGGGCGATCCGGATCTCGCGGGCGGTCGCGTCGATGTCGGCCTCGGAGAGGCGTCCCTTGCCGCGGAGGGTCTTGAAGGTCTCGGCGAGCCGGTCGGAGAGCGTGGCGAACAAGTCAGTCCTCGGGGTGGGTGGTGCGGGGCTCCAGCCTAACCGGCGACCTCCCGCGGTCCCGAGTCCGCGCGCAGCGGGTCACCCTCACGGCGCGGTGAGCGCGGCGCGGACGGCGTGGGCCGCCTCGGCCGCGCGCTCGTCGCTGAGGACGCCGGCATGCGCCTCCTGCACGTAGAAGACGTCCACCGCCTGAGGTCCGAGCGTGTCGACATGGGCCGACCGGACCGTCAGGTCGAGCGCGGCGAGCGCCGCACACACCTGGTGGACCACGCCGGGCCGGTCCGCCGTCCGGACCTCGATCACCGTGGCCCGCGACGATGCCTCGGGGCGTACGACGACCGACGGGGCCATCCGGTCGGGACCGGGCCTGAGCCGGGCCGCCGGGTCGACCCGACCCGACGCGATCGCGTCGAACCGGTGACGCAGGACGGCCTCGTCGAGGTGCTCCTCGGCCACGTCCCAGACCGAGACGCCCACGTCGTCCTGGGCCCAGGCCCGCGCCGAGCGGATCGAGGCGCGCTGGAGGGCGAACAGGGCCGCGGCGTCCGCGAGCAGACCGACCCGGTCGGGTGCCAGCAGCGTGACCCGCGCACCCCCCTCGACCGGCGACACCCGGATCGACACCGCGCCCCGTCGTACCTCCCGGGGTACGACGACCAGCTCGGGGCGCTCCTCCGCCGGGGGCCGCTCGCCGAGGAGCGCCGCGGTGCGGGCCGCGACCTGGCGGATCAGCCCCGCCCGCCAGGCCGACCACGCCTTCGCCGACGTCGCGCGCGCGTCGGCCTCGGTCAGCGTGAGCAGCAGCGACAGCGCGTCCGCGCCGGCGACCCGGTCGGCGACGTACTGGGCGGTCGCGGGGTCCTCGGGGTCGCGGGTCGTCGCGGTGTCGGCCAGCAGGAGGTGCCAGCGGACGAGGAGCCCGATCAGGTCGACGGCCTCGTCGTCGAATCCCAGGCGGACGGCGATCTCCCGGGCGAGCGGCTCGCCCGCGATGCTGTGCTCGGTCAGCCCTCCCTTGCCGATGTCGTGGAGCAGCGCGGCCACCAGCAGCACATCGGGACGCGAGACCTGGCGGATCAGGGTCGAGGCCTCCATACAGGTCTCGACCACGTGCCGGTCGACGGTGAACCGGTGGATCGGCGAGGCGTGCGGCAGCAGCCGGATCCGCTCCCACTCGGGCAGGACCGCATCCAGCGCGCCCGTCTCCTCGAGGGTCTCCCAGACCGGGAGCAGCCCCGGCCCGGCGGCGAGCAGCCGCACGAGCGCGTGGCGGCCGGCGGCGGGCCACGGCTCGCCGAGCTCGGGACACTCCGCGACGAGGCGGGCCGCGGTGGCGGGGGCCAGCTCGACATCGCGTTCCGCTGCCACGGCGGCGGCCCGCAGCAGCAGCGTCGGGTCGGACGCGGGCCGGGCGTCCTGGCTGAGCACGACCTCCCCGCCGGCGAGGGCCACGCCCGGTTCCACGGCCTGCAGCTCCGGGCGGCGGGCCCCGCCGGGGTGCGACGGCCGCGTCAGCACCCCGTCGACCCGCCGCCACGTGAGCCGGGACAGGTGCGTGATCCGGCGGCCCAGCTCGCGGACGTACCGTTGCGCGGCGGCGTCGTCGTCCAGGCCGAGGCGCTCGGCCAGGTCGTCCCACATCTCGGGGGCGATCCGGTCGGTGCCGCGGCCGGCGACCGCGTGCAGCGCGTCGCGGACGTCGAGCAGGGTGCGGCGCGAGCGTTCGAGGTCGACGTGGGGCACGTCGACCAGCCAGGTCGCGACGAGCGCCTTGAGGACGGTCGCGTCGCGCAGGCCGCCCTCGGACTCCTTGAGGTCGGGCACGGAGAGGTGCGCCAGCTCGCCCATGAGGTCGTGCCGCTTGGCCACCAGCTCGCGCAGGCCCGGCAGCCGGTCGCGGGCGGTACGCCGCCAGTGGGCCAGCACCGCCGACCGGAGGCGCAGCGTCAGGTTCGGGTCGCCGGCGAGGTGCCGGATGTCGAGCAGCCCGAGGGCGACGCGCAGGTCGGCGTCGGCCTGCTCGAGCATGTCCGGGGCCGTCCGCACCGAGTGGTCGAGCTTGGCCCCGGAGTCCCAGATCGGGTACCAGACCTTCTCGCCCGCCCCGTCCAGCCCGACGCCCGGGTCGTGGACCAGCACGACGTCCAGGTCGGAGTACGGCGCGAGCTCACGGCGGCCGTAGCCCCCCACCGCGACCAGGGCGCAGCCCGCCTCCGGCGTGTCCGCCGCGGCGTACGCCGACACGCAGAGGGCGTCGGCTTCCTCGGTGCGCTGGTTCCTGTCCACGGGGGTCCGATCGGGTCGGGCGGGGCTCGACGGCCTCGCGTACGACGGGCCTGCCGGCCGTGCGACCGGCAGGCCCCCACGTCGTACCTCAGAGGGCCGCGGCGTCGCGGTCGCCGGTCCGCACCCGGACCACGGTCTCCACCGGGCTGACCCACACCTTGCCGTCGCCGATGCGCCCGGTCTGGGCCGTCTTCTGGACGATCCCGACGATGTCCTCGGCGTCGCCGTCGTCGGCCACGATCTCGATCCGGATCTTGGGCACCAGCGCGATGTCGTACTCCGCCCCGCGGTAGACCTCGGTGTGACCCTTCTGCCGGCCGTAGCCACTGACCTCCGAGACGGTCATCCCGGTGACGCCGAAGGTCTCCAGGGCCTCCCGGACCTCTTCCCACTTGTGCGGCTTGATCACCGCGGTGATGAGCTTCATGCCATGGCTCCTTCCGTGGATGCGGTCTTGGCGTGCGTGGCGGCCAGGGCACCCGTGCCCCCGAGTACACCACCGGAGCGCCCGTCGAGGTCGTAGGCGGACTCGCCGTGCTCGGCGAAGTCGATGCCGTCGACCTCGTCGTCCTCGCTGACCCGCCAGCCGATGGTGTACTTGATCGCCAGCGCGATCAGGGTGGTCAGCACGCCGCACCAGACGACCGTGAACAGCACGCCGAGGACCTGGTGCCACAGCAGCGTGGCGTCGCCGCCGTAGAAGAGCCCGTTCATCGAGCCGAACAGGCCGTCGACGCCCTGCGGGGAGGTCTTGGTGCCCAGGAAGCCGATCAGGACCGCGCCGAGGATGCCGCCGGTCAGGTGCACGCCCACGACGTCGAGCGAGTCGTCGAGGCCGAGCTTGTACTTCATGCCGATCGCGACGGCGCAGACCATGCCGGCGATGGCGCCGATGACGAGAGCCCCCAGGGTGCTCACCGCGCCGCACGACGGCGTGATCGCGACCAAGCCGGCGACCACACCCGAGGCTGCGCCCAGCGAGGTGGCCTTCCCGTGCAGGATGCGCTCGACGAGGAGCCAGCCCAGCATCGCGGCCATCGTGGCGAGGGTCGTGTTCATGAAGGTCACCCCGGTCTCACCCATGAACTGGTCGGAGAACGAGCCCCAGCCGGACTTGCTCTGACCAGCCTCGGTGAAGACGATCGACCCCACGTTGAAGCCGTACCAGCCGAACCACAGCAGACCGGCGCCGATCATGGTCAGGGTCAGGTTGTGCGGCTTCATCGGCTCCTTCATGAACCCCACGCGGCGACCGATGATCAGCGCGAGCACCCCGCCGGCGACACCGGCGTTGATGTGCACCACGGTGCCGCCGGCGTAGTCGAGGTTGGGGAAGTGCGTGTAGAACCAGCCGCCCGCCCAGACGTTGTGGGCGATCGGGAAGTAGACCAGCGTCACCCAGACCGCGACGAAGACGGCCCACGAGGAGATCTTCACGCGGTCGGCGACGGCGCCGGAGATGAGGGCCGCCGTGATCACCGCGAAGGTGAGCTGGAAGAGCACGTAGATGAAGTTGGAGGGGCTGACGTTCTGCAACGCGAACATGTGGAACGGGCTGGCGATGAGCTTGCCGTTGCCGTTGCCCACGCCGTCGCCGCCCCAGCCCTCGGACCAGCCCCAGAGGACGAACACGATGCCGACGACGGCGAGGGCCAGGTACGACATCATCATCATGTTCAGCACGGACTTGGACCGTGTCATGCCGCCGTAGAACAGGGCGAGCGCCGGCGTGGTCATCATGAGGACCAGTGCGGTCGCCACGATCATCCAGGCGTAGTAGCCGTCCATGGAACCTCCAGGGATGTTGTCCGGGTGGGTGACCTCGTGCGGACGACGCCGGCCGGGCGCGGTCACCCCGTCGGGACAACCCTCGGTGGCGGACGTTTCGTCGTACGTCGTGCCGTGTTGCGGTCGTGCAACGTTCTCGTCCCGTCGTGTTACGGGGGTGTGAACACGGGTCCGCCGCTCCGGACGCGGGGCGTGGGCGGCGGTGAGACATGCCGACGGCCATACACTCGACGCGTGCCCCAGCCTCCGAGCCGTCACGAGCAGGCGGCCCGGCTGCTCGTGGCACACGGTCTCCTGGACCAGCCGCTGTACGAGGCGGAGGTCGAGGAGAGCTTCGCCGGTCCGCTGGCCGCGGCACGTCATTACCTGTCGGGCGACCAGGCAGCCGTCCTGCTCCCCCACCCCCTGGTGGACCCGTTGGAGCTCCCGCGTCCCGTGCAGGCGGCGCTGCGCAAGCAGCGGGTCAGGCCGCTCGTCGAACACCTCCGTGCCGAGGGACGCCTGGCCGACCTGTCCGACCTCGATCGCGTGGCGGTCCGACGGCGTGAGCTGCTGGCCGCCCTCGACCGTCCGGTGCCGTCCGGGGCGCCGATGACGCCGGACTGGCCCGGGCTGCGAGCCGCTCTCGGGTCCCGCGTGGCAGGCCGGGTCTCGGTGGTGATCCCCACCTGGAACGACGCGGTGATGACCGAGCGCGCGGTGACCTGCGTGCTCGAACGGTCCGGCGACCACGACCTCGAGGTCCTGGTCGTCGACAACGGGTCACGACGTGACCTCGGCGGCCGGCTCGAGCTGGCCTTCGCGCACGAGCCTCGGGTCGTCGTGCAGCGCCTCGACCGCAACGTCGGGTTCGCCCGGGGCTCCAACATCGGCTTCGCCCGGTCGTCCGGTGAGCACGTCGTGTTCCTCAACAACGACACCGAGGTCCAGTCGGGCTGGCTCTCCCCCCTCCTCGCGCGCCTCGAGCAGGCGGACGTGGTGGGTGTCCAGCCGCTGCTGCTCTATCCGGACGGCACCGTCCAGTCAGCCGGGACGGTGTTCCCGGTCGCCGACAGCCTGCCGTGCCACTTCCTGGTCGGGGAGCCGTCGACGCGGGCCGGCAGCGTCGGCCACCAGCGGTTCCGCGCGGTGACGGCGGCCGCGCTGGCCATGCGCGCCTCGGACGTGGCGCGGCTCGACGGTTTCGACACGATGTTCGTCAACGGCCTCGAGGACGTCGACCTGTGCCTCCGCGCCTCCACCGAGCCGTCCTTCGTGGTCGAGCCGGCCTCGGTGGTGGTGCACCACGAGAGCCAGACGCCCGGGCGGGGCCGGCACATCGCGGACAACCGGGTCTCGTTCATGGACCGGTGGCGGGGGCGACTGCCGGTTCCGGAGCTCTGGAGGTGGCCCGAGGTGGGTCTCGAGGTCGTCTCGGTCGAGCAGGACCCCCGGGACATCCCGGCGCCCCGTCCCGTCGTACGCCCGCTGGAGCAGGCGCCGCGCTGAGCCGAGGCCAGGTGGGCCGCGTCAGGCGTTGTCGGCGTACCACTGCCGGTTCTGCCGGCGCTTCTTCGTGCCCTCGCGGTTCTTGCCCTTCTCGATGATCACCAGATTGTGGTAGCAGTGCACCGCCACGATGTTGCGGTCGGAGTAGCTCGGGACGTAGTCCACGGGCAGGAACTCCTCGTAGTTGAGCCCGTCGACGAGCCGCTTGACCAGGGCCATGGACGTGTTGGGGTCGTCGAGGTCCACGCTGCCCTTCCAGCGGGGCCAGTAGCTGGTCTGGGTGTCCTCGATCACGTAGAGGCCACCGTCGGCGAGCATCGGGAAGAGGATCTCGAAGCTCTCGATCACGTGCGGCGACTGGTGGCTGCCGTCGTCGATCACGATCGTCGGCGCACCGAACCTGTTCACGATCCGCCGCATCAGCCTGCGGTCCGTCTGCGACCCGCGGAACGACGTGATCCGGGGCTGGTCGACGAACGACTTGTCCTGGATGTCGACGCCCACCACCTGGGCGCGCGGGAAGAACCACTTCCACATCTTCAGGGAGGCGCCGCCCTCCTTCTCACGCGCGTAGCCGCCGATCCCCAGCTCGAGCACGACGATCTCCGCCTCGCGGAGGTGGGCGAAGTGCCGCTCGTAGTGCGGCGTGTAGCGGTGGGTGCCCCACTTGTCGCTGCCGAACTCCTCGGCCAGCTCGGTGAGGCTCATGGCGCGCAGCCGGCGACGTCGCTCCTGCTCCGGGGTGAGCGGCGGCGCGGCGGGACGTCCCCCGATCCTGCGCAGGCTCTGCCACGCGCCCTCGGGCACGCGCGGCTTGACGTGGTCGACCGCCGCACGGCGCGCGACGTCGGTGAGTCTGGTCATCGGTACCTCTCAGCCGAGGAGCGCGTCGACGAACGCGCCCGCGTCGAAGGGCGCTAGGTCGTCGGGTCCTTCACCGAGGCCGACCAGCTTGACGGGTACGCCGAGCTCGCGCTGGACGGCGACCACGATGCCGCCCTTGGCCGAACCGTCCAGCTTGGTCAGGACGATGCCGGTCACGTCGACGATCTCGGAGAAGACGCGTGCCTGCACCAGGCCGTTCTGCCCCGTCGTGGCGTCGAGCACCAGCAGCACCTCGGACACCGGCGCCTGCTTCTCGATCACCCGCTTGACCTTGCCGAGCTCGTCCATCAGGCCGGCCTTGTTCTGCAGTCGCCCGGCGGTGTCGACCAGCACGGTGTCGAGCCCGCGGTCGATGCCCTCCTGCACGGCCTGGAACGCGACACTCGCCGGGTCGCCGCCCTCGGGTCCGCGCACCACCTCCACCCCGACGCGCTCGCCCCACGTGGCCAGCTGGTCGACCGCCGCGGCGCGGAACGTGTCGGCGGCGCCGAGCACGACCGTGCGGTCCTCGGCGACCAGGATCCGGGCCAGCTTGCCGACGGTGGTGGTCTTGCCGGTGCCGTTGACGCCGACCACGAGGACCACTCCCGGCTTGCCGTCGACTCCCGAGACCTGGAGCCGACGGTCCATGTCGGGGCCGACCAGCTGCAGGAGCTCGTCGCGCAGCACGGCCCGCGGGTCGCCCGCCTCCTTGCCGTCGACGCGCAGGCGCGTCCGCAGGTGGTCGACGAGCTGCTGCGTCGGAGCCACGCCGACGTCGGCCGCCAGCAGCGTGTCCTCGATCGCCTCCCAGGTGTCCTCGTCGAGGCGCTCGCGGGACAGCAGGCTGAGCAGCCCGCGGCCCAGGCCCCCCTGGGAACCGGCCAGGCGCTGGCGCAGTCGCACCAGCCGGGACGCCGTACCTTCGGGTCGCTCGAGGGTGGTGACGGCCGTCTCGGCGGGCGGCGCCGCCGGCTCGCCGGCGGGCTCCGCGCGGGAGACCTCGCGCTCCTCGCGGGAGGGCGAGATGACGTCGGAGGGGGCGGTCGGCGCGCCCCGACGACGACGGCCGGTCGTCAGCAGCCCGACCACGAGGCCGGCCGCCACGACGACGATGCCGATGATCAGGAACAGCCAGTCACCCATGACGTCATCCAATCAGAGGTGACGCGAGGGTCAGGCGTCGCGCCCCTGCGGCTCCGCCGAGGTGGGCCGCCGGCCGGTCAGGTCGAGGTGCTCCGCGGGGAGCTCCGAGCCCTCCTCGGCGGTGTTGTCGAGCGTGGGGGCGGACTCGACGCCCTTGCGCATCACGTCACCGAGCCACGGTGCCGCCGGCATCTCCTCCCCCCGGTGGGGGAACGCGACGTAGAGCACCACCAGCCCGGCGAGCACCAGGATGACGAGCATGGCGATGACCAGGAACCACATGTCTTCACCTTGGCACACCCGAGGTGAACCGCCCCGCCGGGGCAGGCGCCGGGGGTGAGCGGAATCACCCCTTCAGCCGCCGCCACCCACCGGCGCGGTTGTCGGCGACGAGACGCCGGAAGAACTCCAGCAGCGCGGTCTCGGGTACGACGTCGCCCTCGCGGAACCCGATCGTGCGGGCCGTCGCGTTCTCCTGCCCGGCGGTGACCAGGCCGTGGGGGTCGGGGACGAGGCCGCCGTCGTAGACGAACACGTTGACGTGGTCGCGAGCGGCGAGGAACGCCGCGACGTTGCCCTCGAGCACGAAGTACGGCTGCACGGTGCGCTTGATCGTCTCGGTCATCTCCGGGTCCGCCCGGTGGAGCACCTCGCGCACCTGCTGGAGCGTCTCGCGCTGCCAGTCGGGCAGGCGGTCGAGGTAGTCGTCGACGCGGGGGTCGCGTGCGCTCATCGCCGGAGCCCGGCCACGGCGACCCGGATCGGGTCGGGGATCGGGGTCACGGGACGTGTTGGGTCGGTGTTGTCGACGTAGACCTGCACGCACCGGCCCTCGGCCGCCGCGTCGTCGCCGTCGCCCTGGAAGAGCCCGATCCGGTAGGCCACGGACGACCGACCGACATGGTCCACGACCAGGCCCAGGTCGACCGCCGCCGGGTAGCCGACCTCGCGGAAGTAGCGGCAGGACACCTCGGCCACGACGCCGATGGCCGCGAGCGTGTCGACGGCCGCGCCGATCGCCTCCTGCAGGTGCAGGTCGATGGCGGTGTCGATCAGCTCGAAGTAGCGGGCGTTGTTCATGTGGCCGAAGCCGTCCATGTCCGCCCAGCGCGTGGTGGCCCGCGACCAGTGGACGAAGTCGGACCGCACGGGTCGAGGCGGCCGGACCGGCTCGGTCACGCCGGCTCGCGGAGCCGCTGACTGATCACCTTGGAGACGCCGTCGCCACGCATGGTCACGCCGTACAGCGCGTCGCCGACCTCCATGGTGCGCTTCTGGTGGGTGATGACGAGGAGCTGGCTGTTCTCCCGCAGCTCCTCGTAGATCTCCAGCAGGCGACCGAGGTTGGTGTCGTCGAGCGCGGCCTCGACCTCGTCGAGGATGTAGAACGGCGACGGACGCGCCTTGAAGAGCGCGACCAGGAAGGCCACGGCGACCAGCGAGCGCTCGCCTCCCGACAGCAGGGACAGCCGCTTCACCTTCTTGCCGGGCGGCCGCGCCTCGACCTCGACGCCGGTGGCGAGCATGTCGGACGGCTCGGTCAGGACCAGACGGCCCTCACCGCCCGGGAACAGCCGGGAGAAGGTCTGGTCGAAGGCTGCCGACACGTCGGCGAACGCCTCCGTGAAGACCTGCTGGACCCGCGCGTCGACCTCTCTGACGATGTCGAGGAGATCCCTGCGCGTGGCCTTGAGGTCCTCGAGCTGCTCGGTGAGGAACTTGTGCCGCTCCTCGAGCGCCGAGAACTCCTCGAGGGCCAGCGGGTTGACCTTGCCGAGCATCGCCAGGGCACGCTCCGCCGCGCGCAGCCGCTTGGTCTGCTCGTCGCGGTCGTAGGGGTAGGGCGTCGCCGGCTCGCCGTCGTCGGCGCCCCCCTCGGCACGGTCGTCGTCGGGGTGGGGGTGGATGAGCTGGTCCGGCCCGTAGTCGGCGACGAGGCTCTCCTCGTCGAGCCCGAGCTCCTCCAGGGCGCGCTCGGCGAGCTGCTCCAGGCGCATCCGCTGCTGGGTACGGGCCATCTCGTCGCGGTGGACGGAGTTGACCAGCTCGTCGTGCTCACGCGTCAGGTCGCGCAACGCCGCCCGCACGTTCAGCAGATCCCTCTCGCGTTCCGCGCGGGCGGCCTCGACCGCGGCACGGCCCTCCGCGGCGAGGTGGATCGACAGCTCGAGCTTCGCGAGGACCAGGGTGACGGCGACCCCCACCGCCTGCGCCGCGCGACCCTCGCGGACCAGGCGCTCACGGCGTTCGATCGCCCGGGCGCGGGCCTCGCGCTCGGCCTCGGCGGCACGCACCAGCGAGTCGGCACGGCCGTGCAGCGCGCGAGCCCGCTCCTCGCTCGTCCGGAGCGCGAGACGCGCGTCCATCTCGGCCTGCCGGGAGCTGCGCGCGGCCTCGGCGAGACGCTCCCGCTCGGAGGTGTCGGGCTCCTCCTCGCTGGCGTCCTGGGCGTTCGCCAGCCGGGTCTCGAGGTCCGCCAGCCCGGCGAGGTCCTGCTCGCGCGCCTCCCGCGCGGTGGTGATCGCACTCAGGATCCGATCGGCCTCCGACCGGGCCGCGCGCGCCTGCGAGCCGTGGTGACCGAGCTCCTCGGCCACCGCCGCGAGGGTCGCGTCCGACTCGTGCAGCTTGGCCATCGCGACGTCGACGCGCCGCTGGGCGTCGAGCCGCTCGGTGTCGAGCCGGGCGATGTCGAAGCCGAGCCGCTCCGACGCGGCCACCGCCTGACCGAGCTCCGAGCAGGCGTCGTCGTAGGCCGCCTGGATCTCCAGGAGGCTGGGCTGCGAGGCCGACCCACCGGCGGCGAAGTGGGCGCCGAGCACGTCGCCCTCGCGGGTCACCGCGGTGACGTCGGGCAGCTCCGCCACCAGCGCTCGTGCCTCGTCGAGGTCGCCCACGACGGCGGTCTTGAACAGCAGTCGCTCCAGCGACGCCCGCAGCGGGTCCGGGCAGGACACCACGTCGACGGCGTACGCCGCGTGGGTCGGCAGCCCGGGCCAGGGGTCCCCGTGAGGGCTCCCCCCTCCCAGGAGCATCCCCGCCCGTCCGAGGTCGCCGGTCTTGAGGTGCGAGATCGCCGCCATGGCGGCGTCGCCGTCGGTCACGGCCACCGCGTCGGCGGCCGACCCGAGCGCCGCCGCGATCGCGCTCTCGTAGCCGGTCTCGACGGTGAGCACGGCGGCGACGGACCCGAGCAGTCCCGACACGGAGTCGGAGGCCGCGAGCAGGGCACCTACGCCGTCCTTGCGGTTGAGCCCGAGGCCGAGGGCGTCCTTGCGGGCCTGGAGGGCCGAGCGGTCGCGGTCGGCCTGGGCGGCCTCCTCGCGGGTCTTGGCGAGTCGCTCGGTGAGGTCGTCGAGCACCGCCAGCGCGGCCTCGTGCTCCGCATCGAGCCCTTCCTCGCCGGCGTCGAGCCCGGCGATCCGGGTCTCGAGGGCGGTGAAGTCGTGCTGCGCGCGCTCGGCGCGAGCGACGGCCGCGGCCCGGGAGGTCTCGAGCCGGCCGATCTCCTCGTCCGCGGCGGCGGCTCTCGACTTGATGGTGTTGACCTGCCCGACCAGGCGGGCGAGCCCCTCCCGCCGGTCGGCGGCGGCGCGCTGCAGGCCCGCCACCCGGCGGTCCTCCTCGGCCGCCGCGTCCTCGGCGGTACGACGCGCGGTCACCGCCTCCTCGAGCGCCGACCGGTGCGTGTCCACCTCGCCGGCGATCGCGGACTCCTGCTCCCGGATCCGGGCGGCCTCGGCCTCGAGCTCGTCGGGGTCGCGGCCCAGGTCGAGGGTCTCCTGCTCGGATCCCGCGGCGTTGCGCACCCGCTCGGCGGCGAGCGAGGCCGTGCCGCGGAGCCGTTCGCGCTGGCCGGACAGCCCGAACCAGGTCTCCTGCGCCCGGGTCAGGGCCGGGAGGTCCTCGCGGAGGGCGGCCTCCAACCGGGTCTCGGTCTCGCGCGCCTCGGCGATCGCGGCCTCGACCTCCTCACGCCGCTCGACCAGGATCGTCTCGTCGGCGAGCTCCTGCTCGAGCGCGGAGCGGGCCGAGACGAGGTCGTCGGCGATGAGGCGGGCCCGGGCGTCGCGCACGTCCGCCTGCACGACGGCGGCCCTGCGGGCCACCTCCGCCTGACGGCCCAGGGGCTTGAGCTGGCGGCGGATCTCGCTGAGGAGGTCGCCGAGTCGGGTGAGGTTGCCGTCGGTGGAGTCCAGCTTGCGGAGCGCCTTCTCCTTGCGCTTGCGATGCTTGAGGACCCCGGCCGCCTCCTCGATGAAGCCGCGCCGGTCCTCCGGCGTCGCGTGCAGGATCGTGTCGAGCTGTCCCTGGCCGACGATCACGTGCATCTCGCGCCCGATGCCCGAGTCGCTGAGCAGCTCCTGCACGTCGAGGAGCCGACAGGGCGTCCCGTTGATGGCGTACTCGGAGCCGCCGGAGCGGAACATGGTGCGGCTGATCGTCACCTCGGAGTACTCGATCGGCAGGGCGCCGTCGGTGTTGTCGATGGTCAGCAGCACCTCGGCGCGCCCGAGCGGCGGACGGCCCGACGTCCCGGCGAAGATGACGTCCTCCATCTTGCCGCCGCGCAGGCTCTTGGCGCCCTGCTCGCCCATCACCCAGGCGAGGGCGTCGACGACGTTGGACTTGCCCGAGCCGTTGGGACCCACGATGCAGGTGATGCCGGGCTCGAGCTGCAGCGTCGTCGACGAGGCGAAGGACTTGAACCCCTTCAGGGTCAGGCTCTTCAGGTACAACGGGGCTCCTCACGGCGCGACAACGAACTGCCTGTCTCTGGCGGCTGCCGGGCGGGGAAGTGCAGCGACGCTCACCCTACCCAGGCCGCTCGCCCATCCGGCGCAGGCGGCCGGGTGTCGGCATCCGACGCCGGCGTACGCCGAGCGGACTCAGCGCCGGCGCAGGCGGTCGCGCAGGACCAGCAGCTGCTCGCGCTCGCCGTCGGTCAGGGAGTCCATGCCGGTCGCGCTGATCTTGTCGAGCAGGGCGTCGAGCGCCGCCTGGTCGCGGGAGACCGGAGGCGTGGGCGGCGGCTGCCAGGGCCCGGTGACGACGGTGCCGCCCCCGGGGGGCGGCCGGCCGCGCTTGGGCTTGCGGGCACGGCGGTGGAAGGCCAGGCGCGGGACCCAGGTGATCTCCGACAGCAGCCCCAGGGACCTGGCGATGACCGCGGCCACCAGCAGCCCGAGGAACAGGTTGATCAGGAGGAGCCAGTCGCGGTAGCCGAGGTCGTTGATCACCTGGAGGCCGATGATGACCGCCGCGATCACCCACCCGGGGATGTTGAAGAAGAACCGGCGGTGCGGGTACTCGGCGATGAACGCGAGCAGGACCATCAGCTGGATCTGGTTCAGCGAGTAGAGCACGCCGTAGCCGAACGGCAGCAGCTCCACGACCAGGACCCAGAGGATGCCGAGGGACACGGCGAGCAGTCCGAGGAACCACGCCATCCGGCGCTTCCCGAGCTGCTGCTCGATCTGGGAACCGAAGTACCACAGGAAGAAGATCCCGAGGATGTCGAAGATGCCGAAGCCGTTGGGGTAGGCGATCGGCCAGGTCAGCAGGCGCCACACCTGGCCCTGGAGCACGGAGTCCGGGTCGAGCACGAGCGCGTTCTGGATCGGCTTGCCGATCGGCTCGAGCGCGAAGTCGATGAGCGAGACGATGACGACGGCGATGACCAGGACGACGGTGGTGAACTCCAGGCTGCCCAGCCGGAACCAGCCGTCGTCAGACCCGCGACCGGGTCGCGCCATCCCCCATCGGTTGCTCACGGGGACACGCTAGCGGGCGCCCGCGTGTCGCGCGGCAGCCTCCCCGGCCGCCCCGGGACCACGAAGGGGCCGCCCTGGTGGGCGACCCCTTCGCTCGACGTACGTCGGCTCAGAACGCGCCGGTGCCGTTCGGCGTCCCGAGACCCGTGGGACCGTCCCAGCCGGAGCGGGCGTTGCACCACTGCGTCGTGGGGCAGCTGCCGTTGCTTCCGCCGGTGATGTCGTTCAGGTTGCCCGGGTGGGCGTACGGCGTCGTGTTGCTGTAGCCGGACCCGGCCAGGGCGTAGACCGACGCGATGATCGGCGAGGACTCGCTGGTGCCGCCGTACTGCGACCAGGACGAGTTGTTCGTGCTGGTCGGCGAGTAGACGCTGAGACCGCCGTAGTTGGGGTCGGCCGCGGCGGAGACGTCCGCCATCGCCCGCTTGGCGCAGCCGGTGTTGAAGGCCGACGACCCGGCGATGGCGGTGTTGTACGTCGAGCAGCCGGAGCCGGCGCCGGACCACACGGTCTCGGTCCAGCCCCGGGTGCCGCCCCCGGCCTTGAGGGTGGTCCCGCCGACGGCCGTCACGTACGACGACGAGGCCGGGTAGGACCCGCCCTGGTACCCGTTGTCACCGGTCGACGCCGTGACGGCGATGCCGGGGTGGTTGTAGTAGGTGCCGTACGTCGAGTCCGGCGCGTCGCCCCCGCCGTAGCTGTTGGAGATCGCCACCACTCCGGCCTGCTTGGACGCGGTCACGACCGCGGTTCCGAGGTCGGCGAAGCTCGTCGACTTGGCCTGGACCACCACGATGTGGCAGTCGGGGCACGTCGCGGACACCGCGTCCACGTCGAGTGCCTGCTCCTGGTCCCAGCCGACGTTCGTCCTCGGCAGGTTGGTGCCGCCGTTCTGGTCGATGACCTTCAGGCAGCCGTTGGCCCTCGTGCACGACGGCATGCCGTAGTAGTTGCGGTAGATCGTCAGGTCGCGCTCGAGGTTGGGGTACCCGTAGGCGTCCACGATCGCGACGGTGCGGCCGGCACCGTTGGTCCCGTTGAGGTTGTAGGCGTTCTTCAGCTGGGCCGGCGACAGGGCCGTCGACAGCGGGGCGGCCGCCTGGGGGATCGCGCCCTTCTGGTTGACCAGGACCTTCGCGAAGCAGGTCGCGTGGCCCGCGGTCGCGGACGCACAGACCCGCTGCGCGTGCAGGCCCGACAGGTGGGTGAGGTGCGGAGAGGCCGCCTGGGCCCCCTGGACGCCTGCGGTCAGCGCGGCGACCGCGAGAGCGCCCGCCCCGAGAAGGGCGGCGAAGGATCTCTTGCTCACAGATGACTCCTGACGGATCGGCCGGTCCCCGTTGCGGCGCGCTGCCCCAACCGGCACCCGACGGACTGTGCCCGAGATGGTTGCCCGAGTCCACCGTCACACACCCTCAGGTTCTCGCAACCGCAGGTTCCTGCACCGCCGCGTCGAGCCCGCGGGAACCCTCAGCCGACCGCCGCGGGGTCGCCGACCTGGTCGGCGTGGGCGATGTACCCGAGCGAGCGCCAGATGAGGACGAGCGCGATCCCCGAGGCGACGAAGGCGAACCAGAAGGGCGCGGTCAGCCCCCAGACGTCGGCGATGACCCCGCCCAGCGCCTGGCCGACCACCAGGCCGCCGTACACCCCGACCATGTAGGCGCTCCCGACGCGGCCCTGGAACTCGGTCGGGACGGCGCGCTGCCGGACCGACTGCGACAGGGTGCCCCACACGAAGGCGTAGGCACCGAACCCGAACATGATGACCATCGTGACCCAGACCGAGCGGTTGACGGCGAGGGCCAGGTACATCACCACCTCGAGGGTCAGGCAGGTCCGCATCAGGGTGGCGAGGGGGATGTGGCGCTCCAGCCACCCGAAGTACGACGTCGACAGGAGGCCGCCGAGTGCGGCCATGGTGGCCATCACGCCGTACCCGACCTCGGTCATGCCGAGTCGCTGGGTGGCGTAGAGCACGAGGACCGACCAGGCGGCCCCGAACATCACGTTGAAGGTGACGATGACCAGGGCCAGGGTCCGGACCGCGGAGTGCTCCATCAGCCACCGGATCCCGTCGCGGATGTCTCGGCGGATGTGGGTGTCACCGGCGTCCCGGACGCCTCCCTTCGGCGTCGCGATGCGCAGGACCAGGACCACGCCCAGGGCGACGCAGACGGCCTGGGTGATGAACGGCAGCACCATGCCCAGGGCGAACAGGAACGCCCCGATGGGCGGCCCCGCGAGCTGGTTGACGGCGATGAAGCCCGCCTGGAGCCGCGCGTTGGCGACACCGAGATCCTCGCGGGGGACGAGCATCGGGAGCAGCGTCCGGGTCGTGGTGTCCGCGAACACCTCGGCGACGCCGATCAGCAGCATGGCCACCAGGACGACCCCGATGTCCACGTGCCCGGAGATGATGGTGAGGCTGAGCAGGAAGAGGACCACCGCCTGCAGCCCGTCGAAGACCGCGACCACGAGCCGCCGGTCGAGACGGTCCGCGAGCGCACCGGCGTAGAGCCCGAAGAACAGCCACGGCAGGCGCTGCAGCACCCCGGCGAGGGCGACCAGGAACGGGCTGTGGGTCTGCGACGCCACCAGGAGCGGTCCCGCGGCGAGTGCGAGGCCGTCGCCGGCGTTGCTCACCCACGACGACGCGAGCAGCCAGCGGAAGCCCGGCCCGAAACGCGGTGGCGCGATCCTGTCCACCATGCGCAGTTCCGAGACCCACAAGAACGTGAGGGTAGCCACCCGGGGGGCACCACGTCTCGTCCCGGGCTCCCGGGCGCGTCATCCGCGGCCGAGAACGCTCTCCCGCGGGCGACGTCGGGGATGCCCGAGGCGCCTTTCGGACCTCAGGCCGGGAGGCGTGCGGGAGGGAGACCGCGGAACGGCTGCGGTCTCGTTGGTGAGGCGGTGCCGGGACCCTGGCGGGTCAGGCCGGCTGCATCTCGAGGTGCTCGGGTTCCAGTTCGAGGACCCGTGCTGCCTCGGCGACCGCCAACCGGTCGTTCTCCTCCATCAACCGGGTCACAAGCGCCTCGAGCTCGGCGATCCTGACACGGAGCTGACGGTTCTCGGCGGCCAGCCTGAGGGGGAGGCCGCGGTCCTGCTGGAGATGGCCGATCAGAGCCTTGGCCATGGATAGAAGCCTTCCGACGTGGGGGAACCCGCCGTGATCGAGGGGGCCGTCTTCAAGGGTGACACCTCGGTACGTCTCGGTCAATGTCGGACGAGCACCGGTCGGGCCCTCGGGGCGGGCTGGCAGCGTGGGCAGAAGTACGAGGACCGGTTCATGAACTCGACGCGCCGGATCGGCGTGCCGCAGCGATCGCACGGCAGGCCCTCCCGCCCGTAGGCGTGGAGCGACCGGTCGAAGTAGCCGGAAGCCCCGTTCACGTTCACGTAGAGCGCGTCGAAGCTGGTCCCGCCCGCGACCAGGGCCGCCCCCATCACGGCGCGGGACTCGTCCAGGACCCGTCGTACCTGCACCGGCCGCAGCCGCTCCCCCGGTCGCTCACCGTGGAGCTGCGCACGCCACAGCGCCTCGTCCGCGTAGATGTTCCCGACCCCGGAGACGAGCCCCTGGTCGAGCAGCAGCCGCTTGATCCCGGCGCTGCGGGCGCGGACCCGGCGTACGAACAGGTCGTCGTCGAACTCGGGATCGAACGGGTCGCGCGCGATGTGCGCGATCTCGGGCGGGAGGTCCGCGCCGCCCTCCGAGACCGCGAGCGCGCCGAACATCCGCTGATCCACGAACCGCAGCTCGGTGCCCGGGGAGGACGCCTCGCCGGGAAGGTGGCCCAGGGCGAGGCGGACCCGCAGGTGGCGCTCGTCGGGGTGGCCCGTCGGCTGCACCAGGAGCTGGCCACTCATGCCCAGGTGAGCGAGCAGCGCGTCGCCGTTGTCGAGTGGCAGCCAGAGGTACTTGCCGCGGCGCCGCGCGGCCTCGATCCGCCGACCGGTGAGCGCGGCCGCGAAGCCCGCGGGGCCACGCAGGTCGCGGCGGACCGGCCGCGGGTGGAGGACCGAGACGGACTCGATGGTGCGGCCGACGACGTGGCGGGCGAGGCCGTCCCGTACGGTCTCGACCTCGGGGAGCTCCGGCACGTCAGTCCGACAGGTCGGCGAACCTGTCGGAGACGCCCAGCGACGCCGCCAGCTCGCCGTACGCCGTCTCGGCGGCGGCCTGCTCGGCCTCCTTCTTGGAGCGACCGATGCCGTTGCCGTACTGCTGGTCGCCGACGCGGACCTGGGCGGTGAACGTCTTCATGTGGTCGGGGCCCTCGTCCGCGATGAGGTACTCGGGCACGCCGAGGCCGTGCTCCGCCGAGAGCTCCTGGAGCGAGGTCTTCCAGTCGAGCCCGGCACCCATCGCGGAGGCCGCCTCGATCAGCGGGTCGAAGAGCAGGTGGACGACGCCGGCCGACGCCTCGAGGCCGCCGGAGAGGTGCACGGCGCCGATGACCGCCTCGACCGTGTCGGACAGGATCGAGGCCTTCTCGCGGCCGCCGGTGGTGTCCTCGCCGCGGCCCAGCTTGATGTGCGCGCCGAGACCGATGGTGCGCCCCACGCCGGCCAGGGCGCGGGCGTTGACCACGGCCGCGCGGAGCTTGGCGAGGTGACCCTCGGAGAGGTCGGGGTGGGTGAGGTAGAGCGTCTCGGTGACGACGACGCCGAGCACCGAGTCGCCCAGGAACTCCAGGCGCTCGTTGGTCGGCAGACCGCCGTGCTCGTAGGCGTACGAGCGGTGGGTGAGCGCGCGCTCCAGCAGCTCGGCGTCGAGCGTGGGATCGCCGAGCGCGCTGCGGAGCGGGCCGTAGTTCAGCGGACCGGGCCCGGCCTCAGAGGACCTGGCGTCGGGCACCGCGGGCGCCGTACTGGCCACAGGTGCCGCACGCGCGGTGCGGCAGGTGCTTGGCACCGCAGGCGGGGTTGGCGCAGGTCACCAGCGAGGGCGCGACGGCCTTCCACTGGGACCGCCGGTGGCGCGTGTTGCTGCGCGACATCTTCCGCTTCGGGACTGCCACTGTTCTCTCCTCGTCGGTCGGTCCGGGGACCGCTCACTCGTCGTGTTCGGGCTCGGTCAGCGCCGCGAGCGACGCCCACCGCGGGTCGACCGGCGCGTCGTGCGCATGGTCGGGGTCGTCCGCGAGCCGGGCGCCACACTCGACGCACAACCCGGGACAGTCGTCCTCGCACAACGGCTGGAACGGCAGTGCGAGCACCACCGCTTCCCGCAGCAGCGGCTCCAGGTCGACCAGGTCGTTCTGGAGCGTGCTGACCTCGAGCTCCTCATCCGGATCGACGCCCTGGTCGTCGTACACGAACAGCTCCTGGAACCTCACCTCGATCTCGTCGGAGATCGGCTCCAGGCACCGTGCGCACTCGCCCTCGAGCACGGCTCGCGCCGTACCCGTGACCAGGACGCCCTCCATGACCGCCTCGGTCCGCAGGTCGAGGTCGACCGGTGAACCTTGGGGGACGCCGAGGACCTCGATGCCCAGATCTGTCGGGGCCGGCACCGTCCGCGACACCTCGCGCTGGGACCCCGGGCGGCGACCGAGCTCGCGAGTATCGAGCACGAGCGGCGCTCTCGGGTCCAGTTTGCTCAGTGGTCTACTTCCGGATGGGACTCAACAGATCGCCTCTCATCGTATCGGGCCGACTCACGCTGCGGCAAAACCGGCAGCGCAGGCAGCGGTGACGCAGGACCCGAACGGAGCGTGTCAACCGGTCCTGGCTCACCGCTCCGGGGCGTCCCCTGCGGCGAGCCGGGCGACCAGCGCGTCGTTGACGAAGTCGGGCACGAGGGCCGAGACGTCGCCGCCGTACGACGCGACCTCCTTGACCAGCGACGAGGCCAGGAACGACCACTCGGGGCTGGTCGGGACGAACACCGTCTCGACCTCGGTCAGGGAGGCGTTCATCTGCGCCATCTGCAGCTCGTAGTCGAAGTCGCTCACCGCACGCAAGCCCTTGACGATGGCGTGGATCCCGCGTTCGGCGCAGAACGTCGTGAGGAGCCCGGTGAAGCTGTCGACGGACACGTTGGGCAGGTGGCCCACGGCCCGGCGCAGCATGGCGAGCCGTTCGTCGGGGGTGAACAGGCGGTGCTTCGATGCGTTGACCCCGACCGCGACGACCACCTCGTCGAACAGGGAAGCGGCCCGCTCGACGATGTCGAGGTGCCCGTTGGTGACCGGGTCGAAGGACCCGGGGCAGACGGCACGGCGCACGAGGCCTCCTCGGGGCTGGACACGAAGAACGGGCTACGACGTGGCGGCGTGAACGTACCAGAGCACGGTCTCCCCGTACCGCTTCTCCCGACGCTCCTCGTAGCCGGCCGGCCAGGACGGCTCCGCTGCGCGCGACCCGCGCTCGACGACCACCATCGCCCCGGGGACCAGCCAGCCCTGGTCACGCAGGGCGGAGAGGTCGGAGACCACGTCGCTGTCGGGGTGGGCGTAGGGCGGGTCGAGGAACGCCACGTCGTACGGCGCCGCCGGCGGCCTGGCGAGGGTCGTCGAGACCGACGCGGTCACGACGTGGGCGCGCGAGAACCCCAGGTCCCGCGCGTTGGCCGAGATCATCGCGGCGGTACGTCGCTCCTGCTCCACCAGCGTCACCACGCCGGCTCCGCGCGACCACGCCTCGAGGCCGACCGCGCCCGAGCCGGCGTACAGATCGAGGAAGCGGAGGCCCGACAGGGAGCCGCACCACGACTCGATCGCGGAGAAGAGGGCCTCGCGGACACGGTCACTCGTCGGGCGAGTGCTCACGCCTCGCGGCGTCGCGATCCTGCGCCCCCCGGCTGTTCCCCCGATGATCCGAGTCACGGTCTCGCGGGATCCCCGAGAACCGTGGAGCAGACGATCATGACTTCTCCATGAACTCAGACTGCCGTGAGTCCTGCAGTTCTGTCACCCGGCGACGCAGCTCGGAAGCCTGATCGAGCTCCGGATCGTCGGCCAGGAGCGTCGTCGCGGCCTCGCGCGCCTCGACGATCGTCCGCTCGTCCCGCAGGACGCGCAGGGTCTGCAGCGAGCTGCGGAACCCCGACTGGGAGCGGCCCAGGACGTCGCCCTCGCGGCGCTGCTCGAGGTCGACGCGGCTCAGCTCGAACCCGTCGGTCGTGGCCGCGACCGCCTCGAGCCGCTCTCGCGCCGGCGTGCCGAGCGCGGCGTGCGTCACGAGCAGGCAGAGCCCCGGGTGGCCGGCGCGGCCGACGCGCCCGCGCAGCTGGTGGAGCTGGGAGATGCCGAAGCGGTCGGCGTCGAGCAGGACCATCATGGTGGCGTTGCCGACGTCGACACCGACCTCGACCACGGTCGTCGCCACGAGCACGTCGGTCTCGCCCGCGGCGAACGCCCGCATCGCCCGGTCCTTCTCGTCGGGTGCGAGCCGGCCGTGCAACAGACCCAGCCGCAGGCCGTGCAGCGGCCCGTCGCGGAGCTGCTCGACGACCTCCTCGGCGGCGCTCAGTGCCGCCGGCGCGGCGGCTGGCGCCTCCTCGTCGTCGGCCGGGGCGTCGGTCTCCCCCTGCTCGAGCTCGTCACCGGCGATGCGCGGGCACACGACGTAGACCTGGTGGCCGCGGCCGACCTCCTCGCGCACCCGCGTCCACGCGCGGTCGATCCAGCTCGGCTGCTCGGCGAGGGGGACGACGTTGGTCTGCACCGCCGCGCGGCCGGCCGGGAGCTCGGTCAGCGTGGAGACCTCGAGGTCACCGAAGACCGTCATCGCCACCGTGCGCGGGATGGGCGTCGCGGTCATCACCAGCACGTGTGGTGGCACGCCGGCCTTGTCGGTGAGGGCGGCCCGCTGCTCGACGCCGAACCGGTGCTGCTCGTCGACCACCACCAGCCCGAGGTCGGCGAACTGCACGTGCTCCTGGAGCAGCGCGTGGGTGCCCACGACGATGCCGGCCTCGCCACTGGCCGCCCTCAGCAGCGCCTCGGCCCGGGCGGCCTTGGGCATCGAACCCGTGAGCAGGGCGACGGTGGTGGCGTCGGGGTCGCCGCCGAGCATGCCTCCGGCCGCGAGGTCGCCGAGCAGCGCGGTGATCGAGCGCAGGTGCTGCTGGGCCAGCACCTCGGTGGGGGCCAGCAGCGCCGCCTGTCCGCCGGAGTCGACCACGCGCAGCATGGCGCGCAGCGCCACCAGGGTCTTGCCGGAGCCCACCTCGCCCTGCAGGAGCCGGTTCATCGGGTGCGGGCGGCCCAGGTCGGCCTCGATCTCGGCGGAGACCGCCTCCTGGCCGCGGGTGAGCGTGAACGGCAGGCGTGCGTCGAACGCGGCCAGCAGCCCGCCCCCGCCGGTGCGCGGCCGGCCCCCGAGCTGGGCGAGCTCCGCGCGGCGCCGGGCCAGGACGATCTGGGTGACCAGGGCCTCGTCGAAGCGGAAGCGCCGCTGGGCGGCCTTGACCTGGTCCCACGAGTCCGGAGCATGGATCCAGTCGAGGGCCGTGACCAGCCCGGGCAGCTCGTACGTCTCGCGCACGGGGTCGGGCAGCGGGTCCGGCACGTCGTCGAGCACGGTGCGGGCGAACGCGATCGCCCGCTGCAGATCCCACGAGTCGACGCCCTTGGTCTGCGGGTAGAGCGGGAACAGCGCCTTGATCGAGGCCACCGCGGCGTCGGTCGTCTCGTCGTCGGACACCCCGAAGAGCGCCATCGTCGGGTTGGTCAGCTGCCACTGGCCCTTGAAGGTGCTCACCTGGCCGATGAAGATCCCGCGCCGGCCGACGGGCAGCCGCCGGGCGTGCCACTCGCTCACGCTCTGCGACTTGGCGAAGAACGACATGCGTAGCGACGGGCCGTCGGTCTGCAGGGTGGTGTCGAGCCGGTACGCCGGACGGCGGGTGCGCCGGTCGAGGTAGGTGTGGACGTCGCTCTCGGTGATCTCGCCGACGACGGTGAGCATCTCGCCGGCGTGCAGCTCGGTCACCTTGGTCAGCTCGCCGGTGCGCACGTAGCGGCGCGGGAAGTGATGGAGCAGGTCTCCGACGGTGCGCAGGCCGAGGCCCTCGGTGATCTTCTTGGCCTTGCCCTGCTTGGTCTGGGCGCCGAGCACCGAGGCGACGGGCGAATCGAGCGAGATCACGCGTGCGTCACTCCACTGACATCAGAAGGGGGTAGCGGTCCTGGCCACCGTCGTACACCACGACGTCGACATGCGCGTGCCGGTCCGCGACGTACTCCTCGCAGCGCTCGGCGAGGCCGTCCGAGCCCACGCCGCGGACCAGGGTCACCAGCTCTCCCCCGCCGCCGAGCAGCCGCTCGAGCACCTCGGTCGCGACGTCCGAGAGGTCGGTGCCGATGACGGCGAAGTCTCCGGCGACCACGCCGAGCACGTCGCCGGGCTCGCACGGGCCGGCCATCGTGATCGCCTGCTTGGTCGCGACGGTGACCGCGCCATGCCGTGCGTGGCGGGCGGTCGCGGTCATCTCCAGCACGTCGGCGTCGAACCCGCGCGCCGGCTCGTGCACCGCGAGGGCGGCGAGCCCCTGCACCTGGGCCTCGGTCGGGATGACCACCACCCGGACGTCGAGGTCCTCCTCGGCGGTGCGCGCGGCGATCTGTGCGGCGCGCGACGGAGTCGGGGTCGTTGGGCAGGATCACGACCTCGGCGGCACCGGAGGAGTCGACGGCCTCGAGGAGCATGCCCGTGGACGGCCTGCGGCCGGGTCCGCCCTCGATGACGACCGCGCCGGCCTCGCCGAACAGCCGGGCGAGACCGGGTCCGGCGGCCACGGCCACGATCCGGCGTCCGGACCGTGCGGTCAGGCCGCGGGCGGCGGCCTCGACCTGCTCGGCGAAGTGCGTGACCCGGACCCGGTGGGGGCGGCCGGCGGCGATCCCGGCCTCGATCGCGGCGCCGACGTCGTCGACGTGGACGTGGACGTTCCACAGACCTTCCCCACCCACGACGACCAGCGAGTCGCCGAGCGGGGCGAGGTCGCCCTTGAGCTGCTCGACGGCGTCGTCGTCGGCGTCGAGCAGGTACATCACCTCGTACGCGGGACCGCCCTCGTGGAGATCGGCGGTCGCCCCCGCCACCGCGGCGGGAATCGTGTGCCGGCCGAGCGGCGGCGGCCGGTGGATCCGGTGGCGACCGGTCAGGACCGTCTCGGCCGCGTCGAGCACGACGCACAGGCCGCGACCACCGGCGTCGACCACGCCAGCGGCCCGGAGCTGCTCGAGCTGCTCCGGGGTGTGGGCGAGCGCTTCCCGGGCGGCCTCGGCGGCCGCGGTGAAGACGTCGCGTGCGCGGGTGCGTGGCTCCCCGGCCCGACGTACGGCGGCGTCGGCGGCCGCGCGCGCGACCGTCAGGATCGTGCCCTCGACCGGCACCCCCACCGCCGCATAGCTGGCGTCGGTCGCCTCGACCATGGCCTCGGCCATCACCGTGGCGTTGCGCTCGCCCGGGGCGGCTCTCGAGATCCGGGCCGCGATCGCGCCGAGCATCTGGCTGAGGATCACCCCGCTGTTGCCGCGGGCCCCCAAGAGCGCCCCGCGCCGGAGGGCGGCCAGGGCCGCGGCCAGGTCAGCCCGCTGCGTGACGGCCTCGAGGATGGCGTCGCGGGCGGCGCTCATCGTGAGGTACATGTTGGTGCCCGTGTCGCCGTCCGGCACCGGGTAGACGTTGAGCGCGTCGATCTCCTCGCGGGCCTCGGCCAGGGCGTCGACGGCGACGTCGACGAAGCGCTGCACGACCGCGACCTCGATGCCGCCGCCGGTGGGTGCTTCCATGGCCTTGCCTTGCGCTCGGTGGGGCTCGCGGGTCAGCTCCCGGTCGCCGAGGTGTCAGGGTAGTGGTGCCGCCTCCGCAGATTCGTGCGAGCACGGGTCCGTCGGATATTCTTCCCAGGTTGCCCGCCGTGTGCGGGCCCGATCCACCCTCGAGTCCAGGAGTTACCGTGGCTGCCGTCTGCGACATCTGCGCCAAGAAGCCGGGCTTCGGCAACAACCGGCCGTGGTCGAAGAAGATCACCAAGCGTCGCTTCGACCCCAACATCCAGCGCGTCCGCGCGACGGTCAACGGCACCCGCACGCGTCTCAACGTGTGCACCGGCTGCCTGAAGGCCGGCAAGGTCACCCGCTGACCCACTGATCCTCGCCGAGCCCCGGAACCGATCGGTTCCGGGGCTTCGTGCTGTCCGGGTGCTCTGGTGTCGCGCCGGCCCGCTCAGAAGTGGGTCCAGCCGGTGGGGCCGTCGTACGCCGACCCGTCGACCGTCACGCCGGCTCCCTCTCCGACCGAGCCGATGGTCAGCCATCCCTCGGGCGCGGCGCCGGTGAACGTCGCGAGCAGGGCATGGTCGTCCCCGCCGCCGAGGATGAACTGCAGCGGGTCCGCACCCAGGGCGGCTCCGACGGCCCGGAGCGGCTCGGGGATCTCGAACGCGTCGCGGCGGACGTCGATGGCCACCCCCGAGTCGTCGGCCAGGTGAGCCGCATCGGCCAGGAGACCGTCGGAGACGTCGATCATCGCCGTCGCCCCGGCGTCCGCGGCCGCCGGGCCCGCGTCGTACGGCGGCGCGGGGCGTCGGTAGGCCTCGACCAGCACCCGTGGAGACCGGAAGCCACGGCCGAGCACGGCGAGGCCGCCGGCCGCCCAGCCCTGCCGACCGCACAGGGCGAGCACGTCGCCGGCCCTGGCGCCGGAGCGGAGCACCGGGGACTGGGTGCACGACCCCAGCACCGTCACCGCGAGGACGAGCGAGTCCGACGAGGTCAGGTCGCCGCCGACGACGCTGGCGCCGACGAGCCCGCACTCCTCCGCGAACCCCTGGGCGAACTCCAGGGCCCAGCGGGCCGGCAGGTCGCGCGGTGCGGCCATCCCGATCGTCAGCGAGTGGGCCCGGCCGCCCATGGCGTTGACGTCGGACAGGTTGGCGGCGGCCGCCCGATGGCCGATGTCGGCGGCGGAGGCCCAGTCGCGGCGGAAGTGCCGCCCCTCCACGAGCAGGTCGGTCGACACGACCACGTGACCGTTGCGGATCCGGAGCACCGCGGCGTCGTCACCGGGCCCGACGAGGACCTGGTCCCCCTGCGCGAACACCTCGGTCAGCCTCGCGATGAGCGGGAACTCTCCGGCCTCGGACACGGTCGCGTCAGCGGGGAAGGACATGCCCCCATCCCACCAGATCGTCGGGCCAGCGCGGACCCGAGCCCGTGGGCGACCTGTCGAGGCTCTCGCCGTGCGCGGTAGGTTGTCCGCGGCACCGTCACCCGACCCCTCAGGAGACTCACCATGGTCGTCCAGGCGTACATCCTCATCCAGACCGACGTGGGCAAGGCCGCCGATGTGGCTCGCGAGATCGCTCAGGTGAAGGGCGTGACCCTCGCCGAGGACGTCACCGGGCCGTACGACGTCATCGTCCGGGCGGAGGCGCGCAACGTCGACGAGCTCGGCAAGCTGGTCGTGTCGAAGGTGCAGAACCTCGACGGCATCACCCGCACCCTGACCTGCCCCGTCGTCCACATCTGACTTGGCCGGATCGCACCGGCGCACGCGCCCCTGGCCGTCCGCGGCCCGGGGCGCGCGTGTGTCCGGCTGCCTGCTCGCGCTCGCACTGGTGCTGGTCGCGTGCGGGAAGGAGCCCGTCACCATCCCGACCCTCCGGCTCACGGCGTCCGACCAGGCGCGGTGCCAGCGGGTCACGAGCGCGCTGCCCCAGACCGTCGCCGGCCAGTCCCGGCGCAAGACGCAGCCGGCCGAGGCGTTGGGCGGCGCCTGGGGGGATCCCGCGATCATCGCCGAGTGCGGGGTGAGCGTCCCGGCCGGATTCTCGCGGAGCGCCTCCTGCACGGAGGCGGACGGGGTCGGGTGGTTCGTCCCCGACAGCCAGGTCAACGACCAGTCCGCCGACGTCGTGATGTCGACCGCGGGCTACCGCCCGGTGCTGCAGGTGACGGTGCCGGCCACCTACCGCCCGAACGGCCTGGCCGCCGCCATGGTCCAGCTCGCGCCGATGGTCAAGCACTACACCCAGCTGGTCCACTCCTGCCACTGACCGTCGACCCGCGCCTTATGGTCCGTTGACCCGCGGGTAATGGTCCGTCGACCCGCGGGTCATGGTCCGTCGAGCCGCGGGTAATGGTCCGTCGACCCGCGGGTCATGGCCCACCGAACCGCGCCTTGTGGTCTCTTCTGCCCGGCGGGCGTCGTCTTTCGCAAACGGGCGACTCGGCACGCCACGGCAGACCGTTCGCAACACGCCATACGCCGCGGCTCAACGCACCACGAGGCGCGGCTCAACGCACCACAGGGCGCGGCTCAACGGACCGCGAGGCGCGGGTCAACGGAGGCCGGTGGTGCGCCGGAGTGCCAGCCGGATCAGGCGGTCGACCAGGGCGGGGTAGTCGACCCCGGTCGCGGCCCACATCCGCGGGTACATCGACGTCGGGGTGAAGCCCGGCATCGTGTTGATCTCGTTGACCACCAGGGAGTGGTCGGGCATCACGAAGAAGTCGACGCGGGCCAGTCCCTCGCAGCCGATCGCCTCGAAAGCGCGGGCCGCGAGCTCGCGGAGCTCGGTCGCCGTCTCGTCGGGCAGGTCGGCCGGTACGTCGAGCTCGGTCTGCTCCTCGGGGAGGTACTTCGCCGCGAAGTCGTAGAACTCGTGCCGGCCGCCGATCCGGATCTCGGCCGGGACGCTCGTCTCCGGCGTCCCGTCGAGCGCCTCGAGCACACCGCACTCGACCTCACGCGAGCCGACCGCGGCCTGCTCGACCAGCGCCTTGGGGTCGTGCCGATGCGCCTCCTCGATCGCGGCCCCGAGCTCGGAGGCGTCGTGGACCTTCGTGATGCCGATGCTGGAACCGGCCCGCGCGGGCTTCACGAACAGCGGGTAGCCGAGCTCCCCGGCGCGGTGGCAGACGCCGTCGGGGTCGCGGTACCACTCCCGCGCCGTCACCGTGATCGCGGGCATCACCGGGAGCCCGGCCGCCTCGAGCACGACCTTGGCGTAGGCCTTGTCCATGCCGACCGCACTCGCGAGCACGCCGGCGCCGACGTAGCGGACGCCCGCCATCTCGAACATCCCCTGGATGGTGCCGTCCTCGCCCCAGGGCCCGTGCAGCAGCGGGAAGACCACGTCCACCTCGCCGAGGGTCCGGGGCGGCTGCGCCGGCTCGTGGACGACGAGGTCGGCGCTGTCGGACTCGCGCAGCAGCGCGATCGACGCCCGCTCCCCGTCGACGCTGGGCAGCTGGTCGGGTCCCTTGATCTGCAGGCGCTCGGAGTCGCCCGACTCGAGCACCCAGCGCCCGTCGGTGGCGATGCCGATCGGGACCACGTCGTACGACGAGCGGTCGATGGCGTCGAGGACGCTGCCGGCCGTGGCGCAGCTGATGGCGTGCTCGCTCGAGCGGCCGCCGAAGACGATCGCGACGCGGGGCTTGCGGTGCTCGGTCATCGCGCCGACCCTACCGGGACCGATCGCCCTGGCGACGCCGCACGCGTGTCCCGTCGCGGCCGCCCGCGACATGGAGCCGCGACCACCGGCCGTACCCTCGGACCCATGACCGACCGCACCTGGTCCCTCGACACGACCGCCGTCACCGCCGGGCGTCCCGCCCAGCGGCCCGACGCGCCGCTCAACACGCCGATCACGATGGCGTCGACGTACGTCGCCACCGGTGACCTGGAGTACGGCCGCTACGGCAACCCGACCTGGGCGGCCTTCGAGGAAGCACTCGGCGCACTCGAGGGGGGCCGGTGCCTGGCGTTCTCCTCGGGTCTCGCCGCGGTGTCCACGGTGCTGGACCTGGTCGGCCAGGGCGCGACCGTCGTCGCGCCGCGGCACGCCTACAACGGCACCGTCATGCAGCTCGCGGACCTCGAGGCCCGGGGGCGGATCGCAGCGCGGCTGGTCGACATCACCGACACCGAGGTGGTCGTCAAGGCGTGCGACGACGCGGCCCTGGTCTGGATGGAGTCGCCCACCAACCCCGCGCTGGAGATCGCGGACCTCGAGACGATCGCGAACGCCGCCCACGAGGCGGGCGCCTACGTCGTGGTCGACAACACCTTCGCCACCCCGCTGCGACAGCGCCCCCTGACGACCGGCGCGGACCTCGTCGTCCACTCGGCGACGAAGTATCTCTCCGGGCACGCCGACGCCGTGCTCGGCGCCGTCGTCACCGCCGACGACCAGCTGTACGACGTCCTCAAGGGCCGGCGCGACCTGGTCGGCGCCGTCCCCGGCACGCTGGAGGCGTGGCTGGCCCTCCGGGGGATGCGCACGCTCCACCTGCGCCTCGACCGGGCCGAGAGCAACGCGGCGGAGCTCGCCCGTCGTCTCCGCGGGCACGCGGCCGTCGCCGAGGTGCGGTACCCCGGCTTCGGCGGCATCGTGTCCGTCGTGCTCGGCGGCGGCGCCGATGCGGCCGACGCGCTCACCCGCTCGACCTCGCTGTGGGTCCACGCGACCTCCCTGGGCGGCGTGGAGTCGACCTTCGAGCGGCGTCGCCGGTGGAAGTCCGAGCCCGCGACCATCCCCGACGGACTGGTCCGGCTCAGCGTGGGCATCGAGGACGTCGACGACCTGTGGGCCGACCTCGTCTCGGCACTGGACGGTCTCGTCCGCTGAGGGTTCCTCGCGGCCTGCTGCTCAGTCGGTCTCGACACGCCGGTCGCGACCTCGCAGGCTCGGTCGCGGGCTCGCTCGACCTGCCTGAGCCCACGCAGCCCGCTCGTTCCTCGCGGCCTGCTGCTCAGTCAGTCTCGGCCTTGGTGTCGCGGGCGATGAAGGCCTCCATCATCTCGGGGGCGGTCATCCGGCCGTCGACGACCGCCTCGACGTGCTCGGCGATGGGGGCGTCGACCCCCATCTTCTCGGCGAGCGCCAGCAGCGAGGAGCAGGACTTCGCACCCTCGGCGACCTGCCGGGTGGAGGCGACGATCTCGTCGGTGGTCATCCCGAGCCCGAGCTTCTCGCCGAAGGTCCGGTTGCGCGACAGCGGCGACGAGCAGGTGGCGACGAGGTCACCGAGCCCGGCCAGGCCCATCAGGGTCAGCGGGTTGGCGTCCATGGCCATCGCGAGGCGGGCCGTCTCGGCGAGCCCGCGGGTGATCACCGAGGCGGTCGTGTTGTCTCCGAACCCGAGACCGACGGCCATCCCCACCGAGAGCGCGACGACGTTCTTGTACGCGCCCCCCAGCTCGCAGCCCACCACGTCGACACTCGTGTAGGGCCGGAACGCCGGCGAGTGCAGCAGATCCTGCAGCCGCTGGGCCACGGTCTCGTCGGCGCAGGCGACCACCGAGGCGGCCGGCTCCCGCTGCGCGATCTCGTGCGACAGGTTGGGTCCGCTGACCACCGCGATCCGCGACGGCCCCGCATCCGTCACCTCGGCGACCACCTCGCTCATCCGCCGCAGGGTGCCGAGCTCGACCCCCTTCATCAGCGACACCATGACCGCGCTCGCGGGCACGTACGGCGCCCACTGCTCGAGGTTGGCGCGGAACGTCTGGGACGGCACCGCGAACACCACGACCTCGGCATTCTCGAGCGCCCGCTGGGTGTCGTGGGTCGCGACGACGCTCGGCGGCAGCTCCACCCCGGGGAGGTAGTCGGTGTTCTCCCGGCGCTGGTTGATCGTGTCGCAGACCTCTTCACGGCGGGCCCACAGGGTGACGTCGTTGCCGGCGTCGGCGAGCACGAGCGAGAACGCCGTCCCCCACGACCCCGCTCCGAGCACGGAGAAGTGCGTCATGACGGGTCCGTCTTCCGCTTCGTCCTGCCGGGGTTGCCGGTCGGGCGCACGCCGGACTTGCGAGGGTCGAAGCGCTCGGCCGGCGCCTGCTCGTTCCGCAGGTCGGCGACGAGCGCGGTGAGCGCGGCCATGATCCTGGCCGTCGCCTGGTTGATCACCGCGTTGGTCCGCGGCTGGGACGCCAGGTCGTCGAGGGGCACCGGATCGCCGACCTTCATCGTGATCTGGGTGCGGGGGAACAGATGCGGCTTCTTGGCATAGGGGTAGAGCAGGTCGTGTGCCCCCCACTGCCCGATCGGGATCACCGGACAGCCCGTCTCCAGGGCGATCCGCGCGGCGCCCGACTTGCCCGCCATCGGCCAGAGGTCGGGGTCGCGGGTGAGCGTCCCCTCGGGATACACCACCACGCACTCCCCCGCCCGCACGGCGGCGACCGCTGCGTCGAACGCGCCCTTGGCGTTCTTGGTCAGCCGCTCGACGGGGATCTGCCCGGCCGCGCGCAGGAAGTAGGACAGCGCAGGGTTCTTGAACAGGCCGGACTTCGCCAGGTAGCGCGGCATCCGGCCGTGGTCGTAGACGATGTGCGCGGCGGTCAGCGGGTCGACGTGCGAGACGTGGTTGAACACCAGGATGCAGCCACCCGTCGCCGGGATCTTCTCGCCGTCGATCCAGGTGCGCTTGGTCGTCGCCAGCAGCGTCGGCTTGATGATGGGTACCGCGAGGCTGAACGCCCAACCGCGCTTCTGGTGCAGCGGTCGCACGGGTCGCACCGTCACCTGCGTCCTCCACGTCGATCGGGCCGGCACGAGCACCGGTGTGCGGGTCAGGCTACTCGGTCGCGAGGCGCGAACGGCGCCCTGACAGGATCGCCTCGATGACCAATTCGGCGTACGTCGTACTGCTGCCGGTGAAGCCGCCGGCGAGGGGGAAGTCGCGTCTCGAGGTCGATCCCCTGCGTCGACGGACGCTCGCCGCGGCGTTCGCTCTGGACACCGCGCGTGCCTGCCTCGTCGCCGCGCGGGTGCACGCCGTCCTGGCCGTCACGGACGACGCCACGTTCGCCGGGGAGCTGCGTGCGGCCGGGTGCGAGACCATCCCCGACGGCGTGGCCGGAGACCTCAACGAGTCGCTCCGGCTGGCGGCCGCCGAGGCGCGCCGGCGGTGGCCGGAGCTCACACCCGTTGCCGTCTGCGCAGATCTCCCGGCCCTGCTCCCCTCCGACCTGGACGCCGCTCTCGGGTCGGCCTCGGGTCCGTCGTTCGTGGCGGACCACGCGTCGGTGGGGACGACGCTCTACACCGCGCCGTACGACGCGTTCGAGCCGCGCTTCGGGCTCGGGTCTCGACGGGCCCATCTCGACGGTGGCGCCCACGAGATCACCCTCCGGGTGCCGTCGCTGCGGCTCGACGTCGATGACGCGGAGGCCCTGGCCGACGCCGAGGTCCTGGGCGTCGGAGCACACACCCGACTCGCCCTGCTGGGCTGAGCGTCGACCCGCGGAGACGCCGATGGGGCCACCCGCAGGTGACCCCCATCGGCTCGGACGTCAGGACTTCTTGGCGGTCTTCTTCGCCGTCGTCTTCTTGGCCGTCGTCTTCTTGGCCGGGGCCTTCTTCGCCGGCGCGGTCTTCTTGGCCGGAGCCTTCTTCGCGGTCGTCTTCTTGGCCGGGGCCTTCTTCGCCGGCGCGGCCTTCTTCGCCGTCGTCTTCTTGGCCGCGGTCTTCTTCGCCGGAGCCGCCTTCTTGGCCGGAGCCTTGGCTGCCGTCGTCTTCTTGGCGGGCGCCGCCTTCTTCGCCGTCGTCTTCTTGGCCGGCGTCGCCTTCTTCGCGGCGGCGCTGGCCTTGCGCGCCGCCGGGGCGGCCGCTGCCAGGGTCAGCTTCGGGAGCTTCTTGGCACCCGAGACGACGTTCTTGAGGTCGGCGCCGGCGGTGAACTTCGGAACCGCCGTCTTCTTGGCCTTGATCCGCGCACCGGTCTGGGGGTTGCGCACCCAACGTGCCTCACGCACCCGCTTCTCGAACGAGCCGAAACCCGTGATCGCGACCTTCTCGCCCTTCGCCACCTCACGGGTGATGGTGTCCAGGACGGACTCCAGGGCATGCTGGGCCTGCTTGCGATTGCCCTCATAACGCGCAGCGAGCGCGTCGACGAGCTGTGACTTGTTCACGGCTTCCCTTCCGAATGAACGATGTGGTCGGACGGGCGTCCGACGTGCTTTCTCGAACGCTAGGTACTCCGGAGCCGAGTCACAATCACCACGGGCGCGTTGGCGGCATGTTTTTTTTCGGAGAATCCCGCTCAACCGAGCCTCTCTGGCTCTTCGAGCCCCACCCGGAGGGGTGGCTGCTCCGGCGCCGCCACTCGGGCTGAACGCGAGAATCCCCTTGTTCTACAGGGTTTTCGCGACTTTCTCGGAAGGGCGCCTCCTCCGACTGCTCGGCACCGGAGGGCGCCCGTCCTCGATCGAACGTCACCGAATCCCGACCGAACACCAACTGCCCAGGACGTCAGGCCTCAGAGCGTGACCGGCTTCCAGGATGGCCGATCGGCTTCGTACGCCGCGATCGCGTCGTCGTGCGCCAACGTGAGCGAGACGTCGTCGAGCCCCTCGAGCAGTCGCCACCGGGTGTAGTCGTCGATGTCGAACGAGTCCTCCACGGCATCGGGACCCGAGCCCGCGCGGACCGTGCGGTCGGTGAGGTCGACCGTGATCGTGGTACCCGGTTCGGCCTCGAGCAGGTCCCACAGCCGCAGCACGACCTTGTCGTCGACCTGTGCGGCGAGCAGCCCCGACTTGCCGGCGTTGCCGCGGAAGATGTCACCGAAACGTGGCGAGATGACCACGCGGAAGCCGTAGTTCTGCAGGGCCCACACGGCGTGCTCGCGCGAGGAGCCGGTCCCGAAGTCGGGTCCGGCGACGAGCACCGAGCCCGCGGCGTACGCGGGATCGTTGAGGACGAAGCCGGGATCGTTGCGCCAGGCCGCGAACAGCCCGTCCTCGAACCCGGTGCGAGTCACCCGCTTGAGGTAGACGGCCGGGATGATCTGGTCGGTGTCGACGTTGCTACGACGCAGGGGTACGCCGACTCCCGTGTGGGTGGAGAACGCGTCCATGTCAGGCCTCCTCGGTCTCGACGGGCTCGACCAGCGGAGTCTCCGGCTCGACCAGCGGAGTCTCCGGCTCGACCAGCGGAGCCGCGTCGTTCAGCGGCGGCAGGTCGGCGGGCGAGCTCAGGGTGCCGCGGATGGCGGTGGCGGCCGCGACCGGCACCGACACCAGGTGGGTGCGGCCACCCTTCCCCTGGCGTCCTTCGAAGTTCCGGTTGGAGGTCGAGGCGCTGCGCTCCTGGGGGGCGAGCTGGTCGGGGTTCATCCCGAGACACATGGAGCACCCGGCCCCGCGCCACTCACCTCCGGCCTCCTTGAAGATCACGTCGAGGCCCTCGTCCTCGGCCTGCAGCCGGACCCGCACGGATCCGGGTACGACGAGCAGCCGCGTCCGGTCGGACACGCGGCGGCCCCGGACGACCTCGGCGGCCGCTCGGAGATCCTCGATGCGGCCGTTGGTGCACGAGCCCACGAACACCGTGTCGACGGCGATGTCACGCATCGGCGTACCTGCCTCGAGACCCATGTAGTCCAGGGCCTTCCGAGCCGCGACCCGATCGCCCTCCTCGACGAACCCGTCGGGATCGGGGACGGAGCCCGAGAGCGGCACTCCCTGGCCCGGGTTGGTGCCCCAGGTCACGAACGGCGCCATCGTGCCGGCGTCGAGCTCGATCTCCTCGTCGAACACGGCGTCGTCGTCGGTCACCAGGGTGCGCCAGTGGGCGACCGCGGCGTCCCAGTCGTCGCCCTTCGGCGCCTCGGGCCGGTCACGGAGGTAGGCGAAGGTCGTCTCGTCCGGCGCGATCAGGCCGGCCTTGGCGCCCCACTCGATGCTCATGTTGCACACCGTCATCCGCGCCTCCATGGAGAGCGCCTCGATGGCCGGCCCGCGGTACTCCACGACGTAGCCCTGACCACCGCCTGTCCCGGTGTGGGCGATCAGCGCGAGCACGAGGTCCTTCGCGGTCACACCGTCGGGCAGCTCGCCGGTGACGGTCACGGCCATGGTGCGGGGACGCGCCTGGGGCAGGGTCTGCGTGGCCAGCACGTGCTCGACCTCGGACGTGCCGATGCCGAACGCCAGGGCGCCGAACGCCCCGTGCGTCGAGGTGTGCGAGTCGCCGCAGACGATCGTCATGCCGGGCTGGCTGAGCCCGAGCTGGGGACCGACCACGTGGACGATGCCCTGGTCGAGGTCGCCGAGCGGGTGCAGCCGGATGCCGAACTCCTCCGCGTTGCGCCGCAGGGTCTCCACCTGGGTGCGGCTCACCGGGTCCTTGATCGGCTGGTCCCAGTCGATCGTCGGGACGTTGTGGTCCTCCGTGGCGAGGGTGAGGTCGGGACGACGTACGGCGCGCCCGGCGAGCCGCAGCCCGTCGAAGGCCTGGGGCGAGGTGACCTCGTGGATGAGGTGCAGGTCGATGTACAGGAGGTCCGGCTCACCCTCGATCGACCGGACGACGTGCTCGTCCCAGACCTTCTCGGCCAGGGTCCTCCCCATGTCTCCTCCTCGTTCGCCGTGTCGGACGAGCCTACAACTTGCGTCCCATGATCTGAGACGGCAGTATTGCCATATGGACAACACCAGTGGCGTCGGCGTCCTCGACAAGGCCGCCCTCGTCCTCACCGCGCTCGAGTCCGGGCCGGCGACCTTGGCCGGGCTCGTCACCGCCACCGGCCTCGCGCGGCCCACCGCGCACCGCCTCGCGGTCGCGCTCGAGCACCACCGGCTCGTCGCGCGCGACCTGCAGGGACGCTTCGTGCTCGGCCCCCGGCTCTCCGAGCTGTCGGTGGCCGCCGGCGAGGACCGCCTGCTCGCGACGGCGGGGCCCGTGCTGGCCCGCCTGCGCGACATCACCGGAGAGTCGGCGCAGCTGTGGCGGCGCCAGGGCGACTACCGCGTGTGCGTCGCGGCCGCCGAGCGCCCCTCGGGTCTGCGCGACACGATCCCGGTCGGGTCGCAGCTGACGATGCGGGCCGGCTCGGCCGCCCAGGTCCTGCTGGCCTGGGAGGACCCGGAGCGCATCCACCGCGGCCTGCAGAACGCCGCGTTCTCGGCCGCGGCCCTGTCGGGCATCCGCCGCCGCGGCTGGGCGCAGTCGGTCGGCGAGCGCGAGCAGGGCGTGGCCTCGGTGTCGGCTCCGGTCCGCTCCCCCAGCGGCAAGATCGTCGCTGCGGTGTCCGTCAGCGGCCCGCTCGAGCGGCTCTCGCGTCAGCCCGGCCGCATGCATGCGCCCGCGGTGGCGGCGGCGGCCGAGCGACTCTCGGAGTCGCTGCGCCGAGCCGCAGCCGAGTAGGCGCTCGCCCACACGCCGGCGGGCGGCCCCCTGGCGCGGTTGCCGAGTCGGGCGCAGACGTCAGAAGAGCGCGTCCTGCTCCAGCTCCAGGAGTGTCTGCTTGCGCTCGATGCCGCCGGCGTAGCCGGTGAGGGTGCCGTCGGCGCCGATCACCCGGTGGCACGGGATCACGATCGGGATCGGGTTGCTGCCGTTGGCCAGGCCGACGGCACGGGAGGCGGCGTTGGACTTGCCGAGCCGCCGCGCGATCTCGCCGTACGACGCGGTGTCGCCGTAGCCGATGCCCAGCAGCTGGGTCCAGACCGCCTTCTGGAAGTCGGTCCCGGCCGGGGCGAGCGGGAGGTCGAACTCCTTGAGGTCGCGGTCGAAGTAGGCCCGCAGCTGCCGCACGGTCTCGGCGAGCACCGGGCGGGTGTCGTCGCGGTCGCCTCGCGGGCGGCCGTCGTGGTCGCGGAACGGGGTGAACTCGATCGCGGTGACCGCGCCGTCGTGCTCGACGATGCGCAGCTCGCCGATCGGGGAGTCCATGAGGGTCCACATGTCGGTGTCCTTTCGTCTGGTGGTCTCGAGACGCGCTACCCGCGCGCCCGGACCATCGGCTGGGTGAGTGTCTGCCACAGGTGGAGCTGGGCGTACGAACGCCAGGGCCGCCACCCGTCGGCCAGGACCGCGGCCTCCGCGGGATCTCGTCCGAGGCGCCGCAGGGCGTCGCGGATGCCGACGTCGGTCGGCAGGAAGACGTCGGGATGGCCCAACGCTCGGAGGGCGATGTAGTCGGCGGTCCACGGCCCGATGCCCGGGAGCGCCAGCAGCCGGCGTCGTACGTCGTCGCGGTCACCGCCGCGGTCGAGCCTGACGTCGCCGTCGGCCAGGGCGCGACACAGCGCGACCAGGGCCCGCCCTCGTGAGCGCGGCATCGGCAGGGATTCCGGATCGACCTCGGCGAGCCGCGCCGCGGTGGGGAAGAGGTGGGTGAGCCCGGCCGTGGGCGTCGGGTGGTGGTCTCGACGTCGCTCGACCACCGAAGCAGGCTCGACCACCGAAGCGGGCTCGACCACCGAAGCAGGCTCGACCACCGAAGCGGGCTCGACCACCGAAGCGGGCCCACCCACCGGAGCAGGCTCATCCACCGGAGAGGGGTCGGTCACCGGTGCGCCGTACTGCTGGGTGAGCCGGGCGGCCGCGGTGCGCGCCGCGGCCACGGTCACCTGCTGGCCGAGAACCGCCCGGACGGCGAGCTCGTCGCCGTCGACGTGACCCGGCACCCGGAGGCCGGGCGTGGTGCGGGCGATGGGTCCCAGCAGCGGGTCGTCGGCGAACGCGTCGCCGATCGCCACCGGGTCGCAGTCGGCGTCGAGGAGGCGGCGAGCCCGCTCGACGGCCGCCGCCAGGTCTCGCACGTCGGTGAGCCGGAACGTCGCCGGCACGAACGCGGTCGAGCCGGGCTCCGGCTGGTCGGCCAGCTCGAGCTCGACGGTGCCGGAGCCGTGCGGCAGCCGCAGGGTCCGGGCGTACGTCGTGTCCGTCGCGAGCTCGACTCCGGGCACCGCACGAGTCGCGAGGAAGGCGAGGAGGGCCCGTCCGGCGAACGGCGTCCGCACCGCGAGCCGGAGCTGGATCGCGCCCCCCGCCCCTCGGCCCCGACGGCCGCGCAGCTGCGTCGGAGTCGAGGCGTAGACCTGGCGGATCGTGTCGTTGAACTGCCGGACGCTGCTGAAGCCGGCGGCGAAGGCGACGTCCGCGTGTCCCAGCTCGGTGGTCTCGAGCAGCACCCGGGCGGTCTGTGCCCGCTTGGCGCGCGCCAGCGCGAGCGGACCTGCGCCGAGCTCCTGGGTGAGGAGCCTCGTGAGGTGACGGGAGGTGTAGCCGATGCGCGACGCGACTCCCTCGACCCCCTCGCGGTCGACCACGCCGTCGGCGATCAGCCGCATCGCGCGCCCCGCGGCGTCCGCGGCGATGTCCCAGTCGGGGCTCCCCGGGGTGGCGTCCGGGAGGCAGCGCTTGCAGGCGCGGTAGCCGGCGGCCTGCGCGGAGGCGGCCGTCGGGTGGAAGGTCACGTGGTCGTACGCCGGGGTCCGGGCCGGGCACGATGGCCGGCAGTAGATCCCGGTCGTCCGGACGGCGATGTAGAAGACGCCGTCGAACCGCCGGTCGCGGCTCTTCACGGCGCGGTAGCAGGACTCGGCGTCCAGGTGCATCGGCGCGCTCATGCGGGGTCCTCGTGGAACGGCGAGCGCAGTGAGGCGGGTTGTGGGGTGAAGCTCATGCACCCATCATGGCCGACCCCACCGACATCTTCTCGCGGGAATCGGACACCACAGATCGGCTCCGGGGACCGGCGCCGGTGGCTGCCGTCAGCGTCGTACGGCGTCGACCACCTTCCAGGCGAGCGGCAGCAGCCCGGCCGCGAGCAGGATCTTGATCGCGTCGCCCCACAGGAAGGGCTGGACGCCGAGGTGCCACGTCTGCGACGCCGTCGTCCCGAGGGCGTGCTGGAGCCAGACGAAGCCGAAGGCGTAGATCACGATGTTGCCGAGCACCATGGCCGGGAACGAGCGGGCGGCGTTGCGGTCCCAGCCGCGGTCCGCGAGCCAGCCGACCAGCGCGGCGGCCACGAGCATGCCCACGAGGTAGCCGCCGGTCGCGGAGGAGAGACGGAGGACGTCCCAGCCGGAGGACTGGCCGGCGAACACGCCGACGCCGAGGCCGCCGACGATGAGGTACGCCGCCATGGTCGCGAAGCCCCGGGTCGCGCCGTACGCGCCTCCGATCAGCAGCACCCCGAACGTCTGACCGGTGATCGGGACCGGGGTCCACGGCAGGTGGATCACCACCTGCGCCGACAGCGCGATCAGGGTCACGCCCAGGGCGACGAGGACGACGTCGGCGGCGAGCGCGGCGACGCGGCTGTGCGGGCGGACGAGCGACGGGACGAGGGCGGTGGAGGACACGGGTTCCCCTTCCGGGAGGGCGGGAGGACGACCCGATCCTAGGGACACCAGGCACTCCGTGGCACCCGGGGTCTCGGGGTGGACCGCACGTCACGCCCGATCGGGCCGGAGCGGTCGGCCGCCCGCGCCGCGGTCCGCGAGCGCCGCTGACGGCGTGGCCGGACCTCGTCTTCTCGGGGTGATGCCGCGGCAGGCCCGCTCGGTCGAAGGTGGAGACACGGCGACGCGTCGGCTCGCCGACGACACAGAAGGACGGCGACGTGAGCCAGAGCACCTCTCCCTTCCCCCCGATCGCGGACTACGGGTTCCTGTCCGACTGCCACACCGGCGCCCTGGTCGCCCCCGACGGCTCGGTCGACTGGCTGTGCCTCCCCGCCTTCGACTCGGCCAGCGTCTTCGGCAACATCCTCGACCGCGGCGCGGGATCGTTCCGCTTCGCTCCGTACGGCATCAACGTGCCCACAGCGCGCACCTACGTGCCGGGCACCAACGTGCTGATGACGACGTGGCACACGCCGGGCGGCTGGCTCGTGGTGCACGACGCCCTGGTCATGGGCCCCCGGCAGGGGGCCGACACCGTGACGCCGCACACCCGGCCCCCGGCGGACGACGACGCCCGCCATCTCCTCGTGCGCACCGTCGAGTGCCTCGAAGGGACCGTCGAGGTCGAGCTGGTCTGCGAGCCGGCGTTCGACTACGGGCGGGGCGAAGCGACGTGGTCCCTGGTCGATGCCGAGGGTCATCATGCCGATGCGGTAGGCCCCGACGACGCCCGGTTCCGGCTCAGCACCGACATGCTGATCGGCATCGAGAGTGGTGCCGCGCGGGCCCGTCACGTGTTGTCCAAGGGTGAGCACGCGTTCTGCGCGATGTCCTGGGCGGAGGGCCTGGCCGGCCCCTCCGATGACGCGGAGGCCATCGCCCACATCCAGACCACCATCCGCTTCTGGCGGAGCTGGCTGGCCCGTGCCCGGATCCCCGACCACAGCCTGCGGCACCCGCTCGAGCGATCGGCCCTGACCATCAAGGGCCTGACGTACATGCCGACCGGCGCGACCGTGGCGGCGTTGACCACCTCGCTGCCGGAGACACCCGGGGGTGAGCGCAACTGGGACTACCGGTACACGTGGATGCGCGACACGACGTTCACCCTCCAGGCGCTGCACTACCTGAACCTGGACTGGGAGGCGGACGAGTTCATGCATTTCGTGGCCGACCTCGAGCCGAACGCCGACGGCGGCCTGCAGATCATGTACGGCATCGACGGACGGCGCGACCTCACCGAGTCGACCCGCGACGAGCTGACAGGTTACGAGGGGGCGCGACCGGTGCGGCTGGGGAACGGCGCCTTCGACCAGCGTCAGAACGACGTGTTCGGCGCCGTCCTCGACTCGCTGCTCCTGCACACCCGCCGCAGCCAGCACCTTCCGCGGCGACTGTGGCCGCTCGTGCAGTCGCAGGCGGCCGGCGCCATCGCCGCCTGGCGCGACCCCGACCAGGGCATCTGGGAGGCGCGCGGGAAGCCGCAGCACTACGTGTCGTCCAAGCTGATGGGCTGGGTGGCGCTCGACCGGGCGGCGAAGCTGGCCGCGATCCGCGACGACGACAAGCTCGAGAACGAGTGGGCCACGATCGCCGAGGAGATCAAGGAGGACATCCTCGCCCGCGGCGTGAGCGACCGAGGGGTCCTGCGGCAGCACTACGACACCGACGCCCTCGACGCGTCGACCCTGCTCGCGCCGCTCTTCGGCTTCCTCCCCGGCACCGACGAGCGGATCCGGAACACGGTCAAGGCGATCTCCGAGGAGCTGACCGAGAACGGGTTCGTCCTCCGCTACCGCACCGACGAGACCGACGACGGCCTGTCGGGCAAGGAGGGGACCTTCCTGATCTGCTCGTTCTGGCTGGTCTCCGCCCTGGCCGCGATCGACGAGATGGAGCAGGCGACCGGCCTGATGGAGCGACTCCTCCGGGTCTCCTCACCGCTCGGCCTGTACGCCGAGGAGTTCGAGGTCGAGCGCGCCCGGCACCTCGGCAACTTCCCCCAGGCCTTCTCCCACCTGGCTCTCATCCAGGCCGCCGGGCGGATCATCGTGGCCGAGCGACTGGAGGAGCTGTCGATCTAGTGGTCGGGGTGCTCGACCGCGGACCGGCCCGCCGGAGACGACCGGTCCGCTCGCCCAGGGTCCGTCCGCTTACGTGGGGAGCCAGGGCGTCCGCCAGCCACCCAGGCCCGCCGTGATCGCGTCGGCGGCCGACGGGCCCCAGGATCCCGGGGCGTAGGGGTGGACCGGCGGCGGCGCATCGAGCAGGGGTTGCATGACCCGCCAGGTCTCCTCGATCCCGTCCTGCCGGCTGAACCTCGTGCTGTCACCCACCATGGCGGCGTGGAGGAGGACCTCGTACGGCGTCGCGCCCTCCCCGCCCTCGGCGGCGAACTCCATGTCGAGCTCGATCGGCCCGACGCGGTCGATGTCCGTGCGGCGGGCGTCGACCTGGAAGCGGATCCCGGTCGACGGGTCGAGCTTGATGACGAGCTGGTTGGGCTCGGGGTTGTGCCCCTTCGGCCAGAAGCCGAGGCGAGGCGGGCGCTTGAAGACCAGCCGCAGCTCGGTCTGGGTGACCGGGAGCCGTTTGCCGGTCCGGATGAAGAAGGGGACGCCGGCCCATCGCCAGTTCTCGATCTCGAGCCTCAGCGCGGCGTAGGTCTCGGTGGTGGAGCCGGCGGCGACCCCCTTGATGTCCTGGTACCCGTCGTACTGGCCGCGGACGTAGTGGGCCGGATCGGCCTCGACGACGGCGCGGAACAGGGCCACCTGCGACTCCTTGACCGTGTGCAGGTCGCCGCGTGAGGGGGGCTCCATCGCCGCGGCCGCGACGAGCTGCATCAGGTGGTTGACCACCACGTCCCGCAGGGCGCCGACGGGGTCGTAGAAGCTGCCCCGGTCGTCGACCCCGAAGTCCTCGGCCATGGTGATCTGGACGCAGTCGAGGTAGTTGCGGCTCCAGATGGGCTCGAGGATCGCGTTGGCGAACCGGAGGTGCAGGACCTCCTCGAGGCCCATCTTCCCCAGGTAGTGGTCGATCCGGAACAGCTGCGACTCGTCGACGTACTCGTGCAGCTCGGCGGCGAGGGCGTGCGCCGACTGCTGGTCGTGGCCGAAGGGCTTCTCGATGACGAAACGCGCACCGTGGCTCAGGCCGGCGTCGGTGATGCCCTTGACGACCTTGCCGAACAGGAACGGCGGGATCTCCAGGTAGAAGCACGGGGTCTCGGCACCCTTGATGGCATCGCCGACGCGCCCGTACGTCGCGGGGTCGGTGAAGTCGCCCCCGACGTACGACAGCCGCTCGGTGAACCGCTTGAAGACGTCCTCGTCGATCTTCTCCCCGGTCCCCTCGATCGAGGAGCGAGCACGCTCCACGAGCTGGTCGACCGTCCAGTCGTCGACGGCGACGCCGACGATCGGGCAGTCCAGGAGGCCGCGGGCCTCCAACCGGTACAGCGATCGGAAGGTCATCACCCGGGCCAGGTCGCCGGTGATCCCGAAGACGACGAAGACGTCCGCCGGGCGCGGCTCCGTGCTGTCGGCTGTGGTTGTCATCATCTGCCTCCCGTGTGCTTGCGCACCACGATGGCCCAGCCGTCCCGGCCGCCGTATCGCCCGAGGAGGATGATTTCCGGGACCCGGGGGTGTGCCGGGCGCACCGCGAGCGAGGACCGTGACCGTTCACCCCGACGAGGTGCACCCGATGCCCCTTCGGCGCTCCATTCTCAGGGGACGAGGAATCTTCTTTCAGGTCCTTTCCAGCCCGGCAGGACATCCTGGTGCAACCGACCCCGCCACGATCTCCGAGACGTGGCGGGGTCGGTGTGCCAGGCGCTCCCCAGGCAGATGCCCGTCGGCTTCCCCCGTGGCTGGCGGGCGTCGCCTGGACGTGCGGGCGAGTGTCAGGGTGGCTCTTGGGCGGGATGCGCACACGGGGCATCACCGACGCGGCGCGGCGTGCCCGGCACGCCGCCTGTGGTACCCCCGACCGGATTCGAACCGGCGCTCCCGCCTTGCCAGGGTGACACGGCGCGGCGTGCCCGGCACGCCGCCTGTGGTACCCCCGACCGGATTCGAACCGGCGCTACCGCCTTGCCAGGGTGACGCGGCGCGGCGTGCCCGGCACGCCGCCTGTGGTACCCCCGACCGGATTCGAACCGGCGCTACCGCCTTGAGAGGGCGGCGTGCTAGGCCGCTACACAACGGGGGCAAGCACGTGAAACACGAGCAGGGAGAGACTTTAGCGAACGGGCTGAGACGCACAAAATCCCGGCCTGGGGCGCCCGGACGGGGTGGTCTCGACTTCGCTCGACCACCGAATGCCGTTCGCTCGACCACCGAAGATCGTTCGCTCGACCACCGAATGCCGTTCGTACGACGGCCGAATGCCGTTCGTCCGACGGCCGATGATGGTTCGCCTGACCATCGAAGATCGTTCGTCCGAACAGCGAAGAGGGTCCGCCTGAACGCCGGAGAAGGTCGGCTCGAGCGGCGACCACGGTGCGCCGGATCGGCGGAGTTTGGCTGGGATACTAGGACTCGAACCTAGACTAACTGGACCAGAACCAGTCGTGCTGCCAATTACACCATATCCCAATGGTTGACGGCCTTTCGCGCCCTGGCACGTGGAGCGGGAGCGCGGGAACAGCCGCCGGGAAACCTTACACGCGGCTCGGCGGGGCCTCCAAAACGCGCGACTCGGTGGTGGTCGGCAGCCTCATCCGGCGGCAGACGAGCACCGCCAGCGCGAGGTACACCAGCGACTGGGTCAGCGTCACGGGGATGCTCCACCAGGTGCCGCCGCTCGGGTTGAGCGTCGAGGCCATGTCGCCGTAGGCGAGCGCCAGACCGAACGCGAGCCAGTTGTTGAGCACGTGCATCGCGATGCCGGCCTCCAGCCCGCCGGTGAGGACGACCAGGGTCCCGGCCACCAGCCCGAAAGCGAAGCGGTCGAAGAACACCGGGATGCTCTGGCCGAGCCCGTGGGCGAGCCCGAAGAGGAACGCCGGCACGAGGACGGCCACCCACACCCGGTGGAACAGCCCGCCGAAGGCCTGGGTGAGGTAGCCGCGGAAGAGGTACTCCTCCCCCGCTGCCTGGAACGGGGTGAGGAGCACGATCACGAGCAGGTAGTCACGCGTCGTCGAGGTGAAGGCGTTCGCGTGACCGCCCACGTCGTCGGACTGGCCCGGCACCAGGGCGCTGACGACCAGGGTCGCCATCAGCGCGACGACCGCGACGCCCAGGCAGGCGAGCAGGAAGCGCCAGCGGATCCGCGGCTGGACCGACGCGAGCCACCGCGGCGCGAGGTCGTGCAGGGACCGGTTGACCGCCCAGGACAGGGGGATCATCGAGCTCAGGGCGAGGTTGATGTAGGCAAGGCCGGCCGGCGTCGGATGCTGGACGTCGACGAGCCGGCTGAGGGACGCGCTGATGTCCGCGCCGGTCACGGCGTACCAGACCAGGAAGGGGACGGTGGCCACGAGGCCGCCGATCACGAGCAACCCGATCAGCATCGAGAGGGTGCCGACCACGGGACGCCACCAGCCCGGAAGCCCGGCCTCCTGGATCCGGTGGTACGGCAGACCGGCCGGCCGGGGCGTCGGAGCGGCTACCTGCCGGCCGGCCCCGCTCACCCGCGCGCCGCCTCGAGCCGGGCCAGTGAGCGCTCGCGCCCCAGCAGCTCGAGCGACTCGAACAACGGCGGGCTGATCCGGCTCCCGGTGACCGCGACGCGCACCGGCCCGAACGCCAGGCGAGGTTTGAGCCCCCGCCCTTCGACGAGGGTCTCGCGCAGGGCGGTCTCGATCGCCTCGGTCCTCCACACGGGCAACGCCGCGAGCGCGTCGTACGAGGCGGCGACCACCTCGCGGCCGGCCTCGTCGAGCTCGTCGGTACGCCGGAAGCCGGCCTCGTCGACGAAGAGGAAGCCGAGCATCGGTGCCGCCTCGGTGAGCTTGTTCATCCGTTCCGCGACGAGCGGCATCGCCAGCTCGAGCAGCCGGGCGTCGGCGTCGTTCACGGGGTCGCTCAGGACACCGGCCTCCTGGAGGAACGGGATCACCCGATGGGTGAGGTCCTCGATGGTCAGCATCCGCAGGTGGTCGGCGTTGATCGCCTCGGCCTTCTTGAGGTCGAAGCGAGCCGGGTTGGGGTTGACGTCGCCGATGTCGAAGGCCTCGACCATCTCGCTCATGCTGAACACGTCGCGATCGGGACCGATCGCCCAGCCGAGCAGGGCCAAGTAGTTGAGCAGGCCCTCGGGGAGGAAGCCCTGGTCGCGGTAGGCCAGCGCGTGCGCCTCGGGGTCGCGCTTGGACAGCTTCTTGTTGCCCTGACCCATCACGTAGGGCAGGTGTCCGTACGCCGGCACGGTCGTCGCGACGCCCAGCTCCACCAGGGCGTCGAAGAGAGCGAGCTGACGCGGCGTGCTGGACAGCAGGTCTTCGCCCCGCAGCACGTGGGTGACGCCCATCATCGCGTCGTCGACCGGGTTGACCAGCGTGTAGAGCGGGTCGCCGTTGGCGCGGGAGAGCGCGTAGTCAGGGACGTTGACCGTCTCGAAGGTGATCTCGCCCCGCACCAGGTCGGTCCAGGTGATCGAGCCGTCGGGCATGCGGAAGCGCACGATCGGGGAGCGGCCCTCCCCCTCGAACGCCGCACGCTGCTCGGCGGACAGGTCGCGACAGAAGCCGTCGTACCCCTGGAGCTTGGAGCCGGACGCCTGGCGCCGCGCGTCCACCTCCTCGGTCGTGCAGAAGCAGTCGTAGGTGTACGACGACGACGCCAGCCGACCGAGCACGTCGCGGTAGAGGTCGCCGCGCTCGCTCTGGCGGTAGGGCCCGTCCGGCCCGCCGACCTCGATGCCCTCGTCCCAGTCGAGGCCGAGCCAGTGCCACAGGTCGAGGATCGCCTCGTAGGACTCCTGGGTGCTCCGCTCGCGGTCGGTGTCCTCCATCCGGAACACGATCGTGCCGCCGTGGTGGCGGGCGAACGCCCAGTTGAACAGCGCGGTACGGACCAGCCCGACGTGCGGCGAACCCGTCGGGGACGGGCAGAACCGGACGCGGACGCTCGGGTCGCGATCGCCCCTGGTCGAGCCGGTCATCGCTTCACGACCGGGTTCGTCAGCGCGCCGAGACCCGCGATCGACACCTCGACCTCGTCGCCGACCTGCATCGGCCCGACGCCCTCGGGCGTCCCGGTCAGGATCACGTCGCCGGGGAGCAGGGTCATCACGCTGGTGATATGGGCGACCAGCGTCGGGATGTCGAAGATCAGGTCCTTCGTCGAGCCGTCCTGCACGAGATCGCCGTTGAGGTGCGTCTGGACGCTGACGCCGTCGGCGAACGTCTGTGGGTCGAGGTCGGTCTCGACCCACGGCCCGAGCGGGCAGAACGAGTCGAAGCCCTTGGCCCGGGTGAACTGCACGTCCTTCTTCTGCAGGTCGCGCGCGGTCACGTCGTTGGCGATCGTGTAGCCGAAGATCACGTCCGTCGCCTGCTCGCGGGGAACGTCGCGACAGATGCGGCCGATCACGATCGCGAGCTCCCCCTCGTAGTCGACCCGCTCGGACTGCTGCGGGTAGTAGATCGGGTCGCCGGGCCCCACCACGCTGGTGTTGGGCTTGAGGAACATGAGGGGCTCGTCGGGCACCTCGCCGCCCATCTCGGCGGCGTGCGCGGCGTAGTTCCTGCCGATCGCGACCACCTTGCTGCGCGGGATGACCGGGGCGAGCAGGCGGACGTCGGAGAGCCGGTGCTCGGTCTGGGTCGGCTTGATCCCGACGTAGAGCGGGTCGCCGGTCAGCTCCACCACGACGCTGTCCTCCGCGGGCTGCCCGAACTCGTCGAGCCCGCCGCTGACCACGCCGTACAACGGGTCGTCGCCCGTGGTGAACCTCGCGATACGCACGGGATCGACCCTATCGAGCAGCCCGAGCATCGACCGAACCCGGACCGCCTAAGGTGACGCCGTGAGTGGGGTGCCGGAGCTCGGGGCGGAAGGTGAGCACTTCCGGGACGAGGACTGGTACGCCGAGGAGATCGGCGCGGTGCGGTTCGTCGACTGCGTCTTCACCGACGTCGACCTGACGGAGGCGACCACCGTCGGGACGACGTTCGAGGGCTGCACCTTCCACACGTCGCGCTTCAACGCCTCGACGCATCGGGCGAGCGCGTTCGTCGCCTGCGACTTCCGGCGCTGCAGCTTCTTCTCGGCGACGCTCGACGGGTGCAAGCTGACCGGCTCGGTCTTCGGCGACTGCACGATGCGACCGCTCACCGTGACCGGTGGTGCCTGGCGGTCGGTGACGCTGCGCGGCCACGATCTCAGCGGGCTCGACCTGCGTGGCGTCGACCTGCGCGAGGCCGACCTGTCGATGAGCGACCTCACCGGCAGCGTGCTCGCGGGCGCGCGGCTCGACGGGGCCGCGGTCCGCGACACCGACCTCACCCGCGTCGACCTGCGCCGCGCCTCGCTCGACCGCGTCGACCTGTCCTCGGCCGTGCTGCGGGAGACCCGGATCGACCTGCAGGCCGCGGTGATGCTGGCCGAGCTGGCGGGCGCGGTCGTCGATCTCGCAGACTGAGCCCCGTGGACGTTCCGCTGAGCAGCGACGGGACGCGACCGGCGCGACGCGCGCGGGTGGCGCGGCCGATCGGGCGGCGGCGCACCGCGCCCGGCTCGCGCCGTACGTCGAGCCGCACCTGGCGCGCCGCCGGTCGGGCGCCAAGCACCCCGTGCACGACTTCCTGTTCACCTACTACTCGTTCAGCCCGGCCAAGCTGCTCGACTGGCAGCCCGGGTGGCCGGACTCCGGCACCCGAGACCAGCTGGAGCAGCGTCGTGGGCTCCTCGCCTCGACGCTGGAGCTGCTGCGTGCGACGGCCGCCCGACCCGCGACGTTCTCCTGCTTCGGGATGCACGAGTGGGCGATGGTCCACCGGTCCGACGAGACCCGGCACCCGGTGCCGCTGCGGCTCGGAGCGGCCGGCACGGACGCCGTCGTGGAGTCGCACCGGATCGCCTGCTCGCACTTCGACGCGTACCGCTTCTTCACACCGTCGGCGCGACCGCTGAACGAGCTACGACCCGGTCGCGGCGACCGGGCGGCGTACGAGCAGCCGGGCTGCCTGCACGCCACCATGGACCTCTACAAGCACGCCTTCCGACTCTGGCCGCTGGTCGGGTCGGACCTGGTCGCCGACTGCTTCACGCTCGCCTGGGACGTGCGCACCGTCGACATGCGGGCCGCGCCGTACGACCTGGCCTCGCTCGCGCTGCCCGAGCTGGAGAGCGCGCCGATCAGGGTCGAGACGCCGGCTGGCAAGCGGGAGTACGCCGCCCTGCAGCGGGGCTTCGCCGAACGGGCCGCGCCGCTCCGGGCACGCCTGGCCGAATGCTGCGAACGGCTCCTCGGCGAAGCCTAGGGTGGATCCATGGCCGGCGACATGGACGAGCGGGTGCTCTACCACTTCCTGACCGAGGACGGCCGGCTGCGGACGATCCCGGCCAAGCACGCCAAGCTGCTCGTGGTCCTCGATCACCTCTCCCAGTCCTTCGAGCCCGGCCGGACCTACCCCGAGGCCGAGGTCAACGAGATCCTGGGCCGGTTCCACCCGGACTACGCCGCCCTGCGCCGGTATCTGGTCGAGAACGGCTTCATGACCCGCGAGGAGAGCCGCTACTGGCGCTCCGGCGGGACCTTCGAGGTCTGACCCCGTCACCTTCTTTCCACAGGGACGGTCGCGTGTGTCGGGGTAGTCCGTGACGAAAAGCACCCTTTTCCGCGAATTTCCACGATTTTCGTCACGGACTACCCCGGGAGCGGCGAGTTGTCCACAGGACGCCGGCCCGGGTGGGTGTCGGTCACCAGCCGGGTGGGTGGCGGTCCCCAGCGCGCGTGGGTACAGATCACCAGCCGGGTGGGTGGCGGTCGGCCCAGGGTGCGGCGGCCTCGACCTGGGCGGCGAGGGAGACCAGCAGCCCCTCCTCGGCCGGCCGCGCGGCGAGCATCACGCCGACGGGGAGATCGTCAGGCGTCCAGTGCAGGGGCAGCGAGATGGCCGGCATCCCGGTCACGTTCCACGCCGACGTCCAGGGCGTGAACGCCTTCTGCGCCTCGAAGTCGGCGGCGGGGTCGTCGTCGTTGCGGAGGGCGCCCACGGGAAGCGGCGGTGAGGCGAGCGTCGGCGTCAGGACGGCGTCGTACGGCGCGAGCGCGGCCAGGCAGTCGGCGGCGAAGCGTCGCATCGCGCCGAGCGCCAGGGCGAACTCCGGGCCGCTCACCGCTCGCCCACGCGCACTCAACCACCGGGTGAGCGGCCGCAGCAGCGGCTCCTTCTCGGGCGGCACGACCGACATCGCCGTCAGCACCGCCCAGCACGTCTCGAAGGTCGGCACCGCCTCGCGCGGCATCGGCACCGGGATGTCCTCGACCTCGTGACCGAGCGACGCGAGAAGCGCCGAGGCGCCCTCCCACGCCGCCAGGCACGCCGGATCCACGTCGACGTCCGCGATCACGGGCGCCACGAACCGGGCGATCCGCAGCCGTCCCGGCTCGCGGTCGCACGAGGCGAGGAACGGTTCGGCCGGCTCGGGGGCCCAGGACGGGTCACCGACACCGCGCCCCGACAGGACGTCGAGGAGCGCGGCCGCGTCCCGCACCGTGCGGGCGAGGGTCCCGGCCGTCGCGAGGCCGGTGATCTCGCCGTACATCGGGTAGCCACTGATCCGGCCACGCGTCGGCTTCAGCCCGACGAGCCCGCAGCAGGACGCCGGGATGCGGATCGAGCCGCCCCCGTCGGAGCCCTGGGCCACCGGCACCAGGCCCGCGGCGACCGCGGCCGCCGCCCCGCCCGAGGAGCCACCCGCCATCCGGGCTCTGTCCCACGGCGTCACCGCCGGCGGCGCGACGTCGGGCTCGGTGTAGCAGGGGGAGCCGAACTCCGGCGTGTTCGTCTTCCCGAGGCTCACCATCCCGGCGCCCTCGATCGCCAGCGCCACCGCGTCCGAGACGTCCGGCACGAAGTCGGCGAACGCCGCGGAGCCGAAGGTGGTGCGCACCCCCGCGGTGAGGTTGAGGTCCTTGACGGCGGTCGGTACGCCGTACAGCGGCCCGGCGCCGCCGGGCACCGGGAGCAGCTCACCCGCCCGCGCCAGGGCGAGCTCGGGAGTGCGGGTCACGAAGGCTCCCACCTCGTCCGCCCGCTCGAGGTAGTGCGACGCGAGCTCGCGCGGCGACACGTCTCCACGGCGTACGGCGGCACCCTGCTCGACGGCGGTCAGGTCGTGCAGCTCGGTCACGCGCGCGACGCTACCCGGGAGCGGCGCGGGTCGTGTGCCTCACGACGCGCCGGAGCGCGTTGGCGGGCACACGACCCGTCAACGGCGCTGCCGACGCAGGCCGAAGGTGAGCCCGTCGAGCAACGCCTCCCACGACGCCTCGATCACGTTGTGGCCCGACGCCGACCGTCACCCACGACGACTCGCCGTCGGAGGTCTCGATCAGCACCCGGGTGATCGCGTCGGTGCCGTGTCCCTGGTCGAGGATCCGCACCTTGTAGTCGATCAGCTCGAACTTCGCGACCTCCGGATACGCGCGCACCAGCGCCTGTCGCAGCGCCTGGTCGAGCGCGTTGACCGGGCCGTTGCCCTCACCGGTCTCGACGTACCGGACGCCGTCCGCGACCAGCTTGACCGTCGCCTCGGAGACCGCCTCCTCCCCCGGCCCGGCGTGGGTCAGCGTCTCGGTGATGACCCGCCACGACTCGACGGTGAGGTACGACGGACGGGCGCCGTCGACCTCGGCCGCGAGCAGCAGCTCGAACGACGCGTCGGCCGCCTCGAAGGTGTAGCCGCGTGCCTCCAGCTCCTTGACCCGTGCGGTCACCCGGTCGACCAGGGCCCGGGCCTCGGCAGAGTCGCCGGACAGGTCGTAGCCGAGCTCGCGGCCCTTGAGCTCGATCGACGCGCGTCCGGCCATGTCGCTGACGAGCAGCCGCATGTCGTTGCCGACGCCGACCGGATCCATGTGCTGGTAGAGGGCGGGGTCGACCTTGATCGCGCTGGCATGGAGGCCGGCCTTGTGCGCGAACGCGGACGCTCCGACGTACGGCTGCCGCGACGCCGGCGGCACGTTGGTCACCTCGGCGACGGCGTGCGCGATCCGGGTGGCGTCGGCGAGCAGCCCGTGCGGCAGCACCCGCAGGTCCAGCTTGAGCTCGAGGTTGGCGACGACGGAGACCAGGTCGGCGTTGCCCGTCCGCTCGCCGTACCCGTTGATCGTGCCCTGCACGTGGGTCGCTCCGGCCGCGACCGCGGCCAGGGTGTTGGCGACCGCGCACCCGGTGTCGTTGTGGCAGTGGATGCCGACCCGCCCCTCGGTCGTCGACACCACGTCGTGCACGACGTCGCCGATCCACCCCGGGAGCATGCCGCCGTTGGTGTCGCACAGGGCGACGACCTCGGCGCCTGCGTCGTACGCCGTCCGGAGCACCTCGAGCGCATAGGCGCGGTCGGCGCGGTAGCCGTCGAAGAAGTGCTCGGCGTCGAGGAAGACCTGCTGACCTTCGGCGCGGAGGTGGCCGACCGTGTCGCGGACCATGGCGAGGTTCTCCGCCAGCGTGGTCCGCAGGGCCAGCTCCACGTGCCGGGGGTGCGACTTGGCCACCAACGTGACGACCGAGGCACCGCTGTCGCGCAGCGCCGCCACCAGCGGGTCGTCGGCGGCGGGTACGCCGGCCCGGCGGGTCGCGCCGAAGGCGGTGAGGCGGGCGTGGCGCAGGTCGAGCTCGTCGCGGGCGCGGGCGAAGAACTCGGTGTCCTTGGGGTTCGCGCCGGGCCAGCCGCCCTCGATGTAGCCGACCCCGAGCTCGTCGAGCTGCCGCGCGATCGTCAGCTTGTCGGCGACGGAGAGGTTCAGTCCCTCCTGCTGCGCGCCGTCGCGCAGGGTGGTGTCGTAGACGTGGAAGGCGCCCTGCAGGTCCATCGTGTCCGTCCTGGTGCTCGTACCGCGCTCGTCCTGGGAAACAAAAAGACCCCCCGTCGGACGAGAGGTCTGCGCGTCGGGGAGTGCCCGACGCGCTAGGTGATGATCTCGACTCGGTCGCGTCGCGACCTGCTGCTGGTGCTGCTCACGTCGTCCATGGTGCCACGCCCGGGTCGCACGCCCCGGACGATCTCAGGATCCGGCACCCACGTGCGGGGGTGCCCCGAACGGCGACCAGCCGACGTGGAGGCCGGCCTGGTGGCCGACGAGTCCCGCGATCGCCACCAGCAGGACCACGGCGACGGCCCAGCGGCCGGTACGGCGCGCCAGCGACTGGGCGACCACGCGGACCGGCCACCGCACATGCGCGGCTCCCGGACCGACCCACAGGCTCACCCCCAGGCACGCGCCGGTGACGAAGAGCGTCGCGGCGGTCCCCACGCCCAGGGCGTAGCAGAGCAGTGCCCCGGCGAGCCCGAGGCCGAGCGCCCAGAGGCCGAGCAGCAGCGCGCCGGGGAGCGCGGCCACGAGGTACCAGGGAGCCGACAGCGGCGCCAGCAGGACGTCGTACCAACGGGCACCGCGCAGGCGCTTCCGGTCCCCGTGCGCGGTGACGATCAGCGTGCAGGTGCGCAGCAGCCAGGCGGCGATCAGCAGCACGCCCACGCTCCAGTAGGGCCAGGCCGCCACCGCGGACGCCGTCGCCAGACCGACCGCTCCGAGCAGCACGCCGCGTCGGAGCGGGACCAGCCGGCTCTCGCGGCGGGGTCCCGGGCGCCAGGTCGAGGGGCAGGTCGTCGGGGTCCTCGGTCCGCAGGGTGCGGGTGGGCGGGTCGTAGCTCGTCTCCCCCGCGGTCGGGATCCGGCCCTCGGAGACCCAGGTCGGTGCCGCGGCACCCTCCTGGGCGGCGAGGGCGAGCGGGATCGTGAACGGGTCGTCGTCGCGCAGCGGCGTCGGAACCGGACGCGCCGCGGCCGGTTCGTCGGCCAGCCACGAGCGGATCTCGGCCAGCCGGGGCCGTCGGGACTGGTCGGGGTCGAGCGCCGCCGCGACGATGCCGCGCAGCTCGTCGGGCAGGCCGGAGAGGTCGTGCTCCCCCCGGCGCACGCGGTCCATGATCGCCATCGACGGTCCCCGGCCGAAGGGGGGTGACCCGGTGCCCGCGAACGCCACCGTGGCCGCCCACGAGTGGACGTCGGAGGCCGTCGTGGCGTCGTCGCCGTAGAGGATCTCGGGGGCGAGGTAGCCGGGTGTGCCGAGCAGCCAGCCGGTGTGGGTGAGCTTCGGGTCGTCGGCCACGCGGGCCAGGCCGAAGTCGATGAGGATCGGGGTGCGCCCCTCGAGCAGCACGTTGGACGGCTTCACGTCGCGGTGCAGCACGCCGACGGCGTGCACGCTGGCGACACCCTCGGCCAGACACCGCGCGAACCACCGCAGGTCGCCGCCGCGGATCGGGCCCTCCTCGGGCACGTGGTCGTGCAGGCTCAGCCCCGGCACGTAGCGGGTCGCGACGTACGGCGTCTGTGCCCACGGGTCGGCGTCGACGATCTCGGCGATCCACCGGCTGCGGATCCGCTCCAGCGAGCTGACCTCCCGCGCCAGGCGGGCCCGGGCCTCGTCGTCGCCGACGATATGGGGGCGCAGCACCTTCAGGGCGACCCGCGGACCGCCCGGCTTGCGGGCCAGGTGCACCACGCCCATGCCCCCCTCGCCGAGCTTCGCGAGGAGCGTGTAGCCGCCCACGGTGCGGGACGGCGACGGCTGGACGGACACGCCCCTCACGGTACCGGGGGCGAGCCGGATCGCGGTGGACGCGGCGCCCGCCGTCAGACGATGCGGTGCATCCAGCCGAACGTGTCGTCGGCGCGGCCGTACTGGATGTCGACCAGGGCCTGACGGACGGCCATGGTGACCTCGCCCGCCTCGGCGACCTCGGGCGTGGATCCGCCGTCCCACTTGAGCGCGCCCACGGGGGTCACGACCGCGGCGGTCCCACAGGCGAACACCTCGGTGATCTCACCGCTGGAGACGCCGTCGCGCCACTCGTCGATCGAGATCCGGCGCTCCTCGACCTGGTGGCCCATCTTGCCGGCGAGCTCCATGATGCTGGAACGGGTGATGCCCTCGAGGATGGTGCCGAGCTCGGGGGTCACGATGTGGCCGTCGCGGTAGACGAAGTACATGTTCATGCCGCCGAGCTCCTCGACGTACCTCAGCTCCTGGCCGTCGAGGAAGACGACCTGGTCGCAGCCCTGCGCCGTGGCCTCCTGCTGCGCGACCAGCGACGACGCGTAGTTCCCGCCGGTCTTCGCCGCGCCCATGCCGCCGCGGCCGGCGCGCGTGTAGTCGGTGGTCAGCCACAACGAGATCGGCAGCGGTCCCTTGCTGAAGTAGGCGCCCGCGGGGCTGGCGATCACCATGAACGTGACGTGCTTGGCGGGCCGCACGCCGAGGAACGTCTCGGTCGCGATCATGAACGGCCGGACGTAGAGGCTCTTCTCACCGGACCCCTCGGGAACCCACCGCTGGTCGGCGGTGACCAGGGCCTCGACCGCCTGCACGAAGCTGGCCGGGTCGAGCTCCGGCAGGGCGAGCCGCCGGCTGGAGCGCACCATGCGCTCGGCGTTGGCCTCCGGCCGGAAGGCCCAGATGCTGCCGTCGGCGTGCCGATAGGCCTTCATGCCCTCGAAGATCTCCTGGGCGTAGTGCAGGACGGCCGTCGCCGGGTCGAGGGTCAGCGGTCCGTACGGCGTGACCCGCGCGTCGTGCCAGCCCGCGTCGGGCGTCCACTCCAGCGTGAACATGTGGTCGGTGAAGAACGTGCCGAAACCGGGGTTCGCGAGGATCTCCGCGAGCCGCGCGTCGTCGACGGGCGTGCTCGCAACGGTGGTGCTGATCTCCATAGGACGCACGTTAGCCCACCTCCGATCGGGGTGGTGTCTGCCGTTTTCCCCGCTCAGGCGGGGAGTTGGTGCTTGTGGGGGGTTGCAGCGGCCAACAAGCGTCAAGAACCCCGCTCAGGCGGGGGAGCCACGGGAGGCCGGCGGTCGGCCGAGGGAGCGGGGAGGCTCCGGTGGGACGGCGGTCGGCCGCGGACCGGGGAGGTTCCCGGCCGATCCCTGAGGTTCCCGGCCGATATTTCGGCTGGGAACCTCAGGTTTCACCGGTGTACCGGGGAAACCTGCGCCTCACCCCACCCGAGCGGCGATGGCGTCGCCGATCTCGGGGGTACGCCGGGTGGTGCCGGGGACCCGCGAGGTGACGTCGGCGTGGACGGCCTCGTCCACGGCGCGGGCAGCGTCGGCATGGCCGAGGTGATCGAGCAGGAGTCCGGCCGACAGGATCGCCGCGGTCGGGTCGGCGAGGCCCTGGCCCGCGAGGTCGGGCGCGGACCCGTGCACCGGCTCGAACATCGAGGGGGTCGTCCGCTCGGGGTTGATGTTGCCCGAGGCGGCGAGGCCGATGCCGCCGGTCACGGCCGCCGCGAGGTCGGTGAGGATGTCGCCGAACAGGTTGTCGGTGACGATCACGTCGAACCGGGCCGGGTCCGTGGTGAGGAAGATGGTCGCGGCGTCGACGTGGAGGTAGTCGACGGTGACGTCGGGGAACTCCGTGCCCACCTCGGCGACCACGCGCGACCACAGCCCGCCGGCGTGGACGAGCACGTTGGTCTTGTGCACCAGGGTGAGGCTGCGTCGCGGGCGCCGCGCGGCGCGGACGAACGCATCGCGCACGACGCGCTCGACGCCGTACGCCGTGTTCAGGCTGACCTCGGTCGCCACCTCGGCCGGCGTGCCGGCCCGGAGGCGGCCGCCGTTGCCGGTGTAGGGACCCTCGGTGCCCTCGCGTACGACGACGAAGTCGACGTCGCCGGGATCGGCGAGCGGGGTCGGGACACCGGGGTACGTCCGCGCGGGACGCAGGTTCACGTAGTGGTCGAGCTCGAACCGCAGCCGGAGCAGCAGCCCGCGCTCGAGGATGCCCGCGGGGAGCCGGGGATCGCCCGGCCTGCCCCCGACCGCCCCCAACAGGATCGCGTCGTGGTCGCGGATCTCGTCGAGCACGGAGTCGGGCAGCACCTCGCCGGTGGCGAGGTAGCGCTCGGCTCCCAGGTCGTAGCGGGTCTGCTCGATCTTCACCGGGGCGGCCGCCTCGAGCACCTTCACGGCCTCCGCGGTCACCTCGGGCCCGATGCCGTCGCCACCGATCACGGCCACCCGGACCGAGGTCGCGGGATCGGTCGGCACGGCGTCCGGAGCGTCTGGCGTCATGGTGCGCAGGCTAGTTGTCGTCCGGCCGCTGGCCGCCGTTGTCCCGCAGGTCGAGCGAGGCCTGGACGGCCTCGTGACTGCGCGGGTTCTCGGGCTGGTGCGACGCGTCGGACGACGCGCGATGCTTGGCGGGACCCCAGTCGGGATACATGTCGTACACGGAACTGCTCCTCGTCTGCTGCGTGGATCTGGGACGACGAGCCGCCGTGGGGCGGAGCCGGCGTACCTGCGCGTGGATCACACGGGCGAGGCGTCCAGGGACCGGGTGCGGATCGCGCGGCGTCGGGCCTGCTGGTGCGGATCCGCCTCAGAGCGGCTCGTCGGGGACACAAGGCCGGGAACGCCGAACTCCGCGACGAGGTGGCCTTGTCTGTCAGGCCCCGCCGCGGCGAACGATGAGTACGAACACGCTCCGCATGATGGGTCCACGGTACGGCGCGACGGGGACGGCCGCATCCGCTTTCCCCCGGTGGTTCACGATGCGAGACGGCCGTCCCGGGATGAAAGACTCGGGGCATGAGTGCACCCCCCGAGCTGCCCGAGATCGTCACCCGAGCGTTCGACGTCTCGAGGAAGGCGGGCTACGTGTCGTTCTGCCGCAACGAGACCGGACGTCTGCTCGCGGCCCTCGCCGCCACCCGCGAGGGCACCATGGCCGAGTTCGGCACGGGGTGCGGGGTCGGTACGGCGTGGCTGCGGTCCGGCGTACGGGGCGACGACACCCGGATCCTCACCGCCGAGCTCGACCCGAAGCTGGCCGAAGCGGCGTCGGAGATCTTCAGCGACGACGCCCAGGTCGAGGTGCTCGCAGCCGACTGGTCGACGCTGCTCGACCGGGGGCCGTTCTCGCTGCTGTTCCTCGACTCCGGAAAGCCGTCGGCCTCGAGCCCGGACAAGGTCGCGCAGCTCATGGACGACGGCGGGATCGTGGTCCTCGACGACTTCACGCCGTGCCAGTCGTGGCCGCCCATCTTCGACGGCCGGGTCGACACCCTCCGCGAGGAGTGGCTCAGCGACGACCGCTTCACCGCGGTCGAGGTGCTGGTCGCCCCCGACACGTCCGCGGTCATCGCGACCAAGCGCTAGCCAGGGCACCGCGGGGCCCGCCGATCGACGCGGCAGCTCCCGGAGCAGCACGAAGGCCCCGGACCGTGGTCCGGGGCCTTCGTGTCCAGCAAACGGTCAGTGACCGAGGGCCTCGAGTCCCTCCTCCTCCGGGACCACGACCTCCTCGATCATGTGGTTGATCGTCTCGGCGGACAGCGAGACGTTGATCGCCCAGTAGTAGATCGCCACCGAGAACGCGGCGCTGACCACCAGGGCCCAGATCACCGGGGCCAGGCCGGTGGTCCCACCCAGGATGTGGGACGACGCACCCGGACCACCGAACGTGGAGAAGTAGGTGATCAGACCGCTGCCGACCAGGTAGACCGGCAGCCAGGCCGCCGAGCGCGGGTTCATGTGCTCGGGCTCCATGTCGCGGTTGAAGATGATCAGGCAGCCCAGCACGATCAGCACGCCGAGCTTCCAGTTCGTCTCCCAGCCGGACCACATGATGATCCATCCCGCGACCACGAACGACGCGGGCGAGATGATCGCTGCACCGGGCAGTCGGTAGGGCCGGGGTGCGTCCGGGATCCGCTTCCGGAAAGCGCCCAGGGACAGCGGCGCACCGGCGTACATCAGCACCGAGGCGCTGGTGATCAGGCCGACCAGTGACTGCCAGCTCGGGAACGGCAGGAAGCAGACGCAGCCGACGACGAACGTCACGATCACGCCGAGCCACGGGACCTTGCGGTCGTTGAGCTTGCCGAACACGTTGTGGAAGTAGTTGTTGCGGGCAAGCCCGTAGGACACCCGGGACCCGGCGGCCGTGTAGATCAGGCCGGTGCCGAGCGGTGAGACCACGGCGTCGAAGTAGAGAACCTTGGCGAGCCAGCCCAGGCTGACCAGGGCGGCCAGCTGGGCCCACGGGCCGGTGAAGGCGCCGTACAGGTGGGCGCTCGCGGCCTGGGTCGGGTCCAGACACCCCGCCGGCGTGGGGCTGACCCCGTCGCACCAGTGGGCGCCGATCGTGTTCGCCGGAAGGGCCAGCAGGAACACGATCTGGAGGCCGATGTAGACCACCAGACCGATCACGATCGAGCCGATCACGGCGAGGGGGATGTCGCGGTTGGGGTTCTTCGACTCACCGGCGAGCTGGTCGGCCTGCTCGAAGCCGAGGTAGCTGAAGATGATGCCGCTCAGCGGGATCGCCAGCAGGATGCCCTTGAGGCCGTAGGGGTTGAAGCCGTCGGCCGCGTGGAGGTTGGACGAGTGGATGCCGCCGAAGATCGCCACCACGAAGATCGTGGCCAGCGGGACCGCGACCTTCCACCAGGTGAGGGCACTGTTCGTCGTCGCCAGGGCGCGGACGCCGAGGAAGTTCACCGACGCCAGGACCGCCATCAGGACGATCGCGACCACAAGCCCGGTGTGGGTCAGCGTCCCGTCCGCCTTCAGCCAGCTGTGAGCGAAGTGGTAGTGGGTCAGGTAGAGGATCGTGGCCGAGACCTCGATCGGCGCCACCGTGACGGCCTGGATGTAGGAGAACCAGCCGAACGACGCTCCCGCGTAGCCGCCATAGGCATAGTGAGGGAACCGCGCCGAGCCGCCGGAGAGTGGCCACATCGCGCCCAGCTCGGCGTGCACGAGCGCCAGGAGCAGGATGCAGAACCCGCCGATGCACCACGAGATGATCGCGGCGGGGCCGGCGTGGAGCAGGCCGCGCTGGGCGCCGAACAGCCACCCCGAGCCGATGATGGATCCCACGGAGGCCCAGAGCAGGCCGATGAGACCGATCTCGCGAGCGAGTGCGACGTTGGACTTGCCCCCACCTGTGGGGGGAGCAGCAGAGCTACTGGTGTCGACAGACATGAACCCTTGACCTCCCTATGGAGCTGACCCTGGCGTGCGCCAGAACCCAGAGGGGAGAGTAGACCTATCTGTGACCTGCGCAACAGCACCAAACGTGGGACGTGTGGGGCGTGTCGCGACTCAGTGATCAGCCTCCGGCGGGGTTGTCACGATCAAGAACGGCAGCATGGCCTGGCTGAGCGGGCCGATCGCCAGGGCGTACAGGATCGTTCCCGGCCCGGCCACGCCTCCGAGCAACAGACCCAGCGCGACCACCGACAGCTCGAGCGCGGTACGGACGAGCCGCAGCGAGCGGCCGGTACGACGTGCCAGCCCGGTCATCAACCCGTCCCGGGGGCCGCGACCGAGCTGCGACCCGATGTACGCGCCGGTGGCCACGCCGTTGAGCAGGACGCCGGACGTCAGCAGCACCGCCCGCAGGCCGAGCCCGTGGGGGTCGGGCAGGACCGAGAGATACACATCGGTGGACAGGCCGATCACGATCGCGTTCGAGACGGTGCCGATCCCCGGCATCTCCCGCAGCGGGATCCAGGCCAGCAGCACCACGAAGCTCACCAGGACCAGCGCCTGGCCGATGTCGATCGGGAACCATTTCGTGAGGCCGGAGTGGAGCACGTCCCAGGGCGCCAGCCCGAGGTGTGCCTTGACCATCAGCGCGATGGAGAACCCGTAGAGCAGCAGGCCGGCGTACAGCTGGACGAGCCGGCGGCCGAGGCGGCCCGCGCGCAGCTGCGCGATCGGACCCAGGTCGGTCAGGATGCGCGGGGCTGGGGCGAGCGTGGTCACGAGTCCATGGTCCCGTCGATTGGCCTTCTCATAAATAGCCAATCGTGAAACAATGGACTGCATGACCGGGTCCATTGCCGCCAGCCGCCTCGCGTCTCTCGTCGGGGAGTTCGACCGGGCACCGGCGTACGCCGGGCTCGCCGACGCACTCCGTCTGCTGATCGGCGACGGCCGGGTCAGCATCGACCTGAGGCTGCCCAGCGAGCGGGACCTGAGCGTGGCGCTGGGGCTCTCGCGCACCACCGTCACCCGCGCCTACGCCGGACTCGTGGACAGCGGGTTCGCCCAGGCACACCAGGGATCCGGCACCTACACCCGCCTGCCGGGCGGGCGTCGCCGCGCTCTCGACCGCACGCTCACCCCGCACACCGCGAGCGACGACGTCATCGACCTCAACTGCGCCGCGGCGTCGGCGCCGGCCGGGATCGGGACGGCGTACGCCCAGGCTCTGCAGGACCTGCCGCGCTACCTCGGCGGCCACGGCTACTTCCCCACGGGGATCCCCGCGCTCCAGGAGGCCGTGGCCGCGACGTACGACGCCCGCGGGCTGCCCACGGATCCGGCGCAGATCATGGTCGTCCCGGGCGCCCTGTCCGCGATCACGATCGTCGCGCAGGGTCTCGTGTCGGCACGCGACCGGGTGCTCGTCGAGTCACCGGGCTACCCCAACGCGATCGAGGCACTCCGGCGCGCGGGGGCCCGTCGGGTCGGCGCGCCGATGGACGTCGGGGGCTGGGACCTCGACGCTCTCGGCCGGGTGCTCCGCGACGCACACCCCCGGCTGGCCTACCTGATCCCCGACTTCCAGAACCCCACTGGAAACCTGATGACCAACGCCCAGCGGGAGGAGTACGCCGCGCTCCTGCGACGCGCCGGGACCGTCCCGATCGTCGACGAGTCGCACCAGGCGCTCTGCCTCGACGGTCGGCCCGCGCCTCGACCGTTCGCCGCGTTCGCACCCGAGACGGTGACCGTGGGCAGCACCAGCAAGAGCTTCTGGGGCGGCCTCCGCGTCGGCTGGATCCGCTGTCCGGAAGGTGTCCTCGACCAGCTGATGGACGCGCGCGTCGCCCTCGACCTCGGCAGCCCGGTGCTCGAGCAGCTGGTCGCGGCGCGACTGCTGGGACGGCGCGAGGAGGTGTGGGCCGAGCACCGGAGCAAGCTGCGGGACCAGCGCGACGCCCTGGCCTCAGCACTGGGCGACCGGCTGCCCGACTGGCGGTTCCGGCTGCCGCGCGGCGGGCTGTGCCTGTGGTGCGAGCTACCCGCGACGGGCGCGGCCGGCGGCGGCGCACTGGCGTTGGCGGCCGAAGCCGAGCGGAACGGCGTCGTCGTGTCGCCCGGGCCCGTGTTCGCCCTGGACGGAGGCCTCGGCTCCTTCGTGCGGATCCCGTTCACGCGACCGGCCGACGAGCTCCGTCTGGCGGTGTCGCGCCTCGCGGAGGCGTGGACGACGGTGGGCCGTCAGGCACGTGCCGCGGCGACGCCCCGGCGCGGCGCGCGTCGTACCCGCGTGATGGTCGCCTGACGGCAACGCCGTCGCTCAGACCAGATCGACGCCGCGCAGCGAGGTCGCGTCGATGGCCTGCTCGATCTCGGCGAGCGCCTCGGCCGGGATCGCGGAGTCGACCGACAGCGCGACGAGTGCGTGGCCGCCCTTGGCGTCGCGGGAGACCTGCATCCCGGCGATGTTGACCTGGCTGTCGCCGAGGATCCGCCCGACGGTGCCGACCATGCCCGGCCGGTCGGCGTAGGTGAAGAACGCCAGGTGGTCGGTCGGCTCGAGGTCGACCAGGAAGTCGTTGACCGCGACGAGACGCTCCTTCTGCGCGATCCCCACCAGCGTGCCGCTCACCGAGACCTGGGAGCCGTCGGCCAGCGTTCCGCGGATGGTGATCAGGTTGCGGTGGTCGGGGCTCTCGCTCTCGGTGACCAGGCGTACGGCGGTGCCACGCTCCGCGGCGAGCAACGGGGCGTTGACGTAGGAGACCTGCTCCTCGACCACGTCGGTGAACACGCCCTTGAGTGCCGCCAGCTCGAGCACCTTGACGTCGAACTCCGTGATCTCGCCGCGCACCTCGACGTCCACCTGCTGCGCCACCTCGCCGGCCAGTGCCGTGAAGATCCGGCCGAGCTTCTCCGTCAGCGGGATGCCGGGACGGACCTCCTCGGCGATCACGCCGCCCTGGACGTTCACGGCGTCGGGGACCAGCTCACCGCTCAGGGCCAGGCGCACGGACCTCGCGACCGCGATGCCGGCCTTCTCCTGCGCCTCGTCGGTGGAGGCGCCGAGGTGCGGGGTCGCGACCACGTTGTCGAGCTCGAACAGCGGGCTGTCGGTGCACGGCTCCTTGGCGAACACGTCGATGCCGGCGCCGGCGATGCGACCCTCCTTGAGGGCGGCGAACAGGGCGTTCTCGTCGACGATCCCTCCGCGCGCGGCGTTGACGAGCACGAGCGAGGGCTTGGCCTTGGCCAGCTCCTCGGCGCCGATCAGCCCGATCGTCTCCGGCGTCTTCGGGAGGTGGACGCTGATGAAGTCGGCCTCGTCGAGCAGGGTGTCGAGGTCGACGAGTCGGACCCCCATCTGGGCCGCCCGTCCCGCCTGCACGTAGGGGTCGTAGGCGATCACGGACATGCCGAACGCGGCCAGCCGCTGGGCGACCAGGACGCCGATGCGTCCGAGGCCGACGATGCCGACGGTCTTCTCGTAGAGCTCGATGCCCGTGTACTTCGACCGCTTCCACTCGCCGTTGCGCAGGGCCGCGTGGGCCGGGCTCACGTGGCGAGCGGCCGCCAGCAGCAGGGCGACCGCGAGCTCGGCGGCGCTCACGATGTTGGAGGTCGGCGCGTTGACGACCATGACGCCGGACTGGGTCGCGGCCTTGACGTCGACGTTGTCGAGGCCGACGCCTGCTCGGGCCACGACCTGGAGGTTCTTGGCCGCGGCGAGCGCCTCCGCGTCGACCTTGGTGGCCGAGCGGACCAGGATCGCGTCGGCCTCCGGGATCGCGGCGAGCAGCTCGTCGCGGTCGGCACCGTTGCAGTGCCGGATCTCGAAGTCGGGACCGAGGGCCTCCACGGTGGCGGGGCTGAGCTCTTCGGCGATGAGTACGACGGGCTTGGTCACGACAGCGGTGTCCTCGTGGTCACGAAGGTTGACGGGGATCGGAGTCCGAGAGATCCGGCACGACGCTGTGCCCGGCCGACTCTACCGGACCCGTCCGGCTCCGGACGGCGCTGCACATGGTGCGGACTCGGCGGGTGGTCTCGACTCCGCTCGACCACCGAGGTGGCCGCTCGACCCGACGTGACCGCTCGACCACCGAGGTGGCCGCTCGACCCGACGTGCCGCTCGCTCGACCACCGACGTGACTGCTCGACCCGACGTGACCGCTCGACCCGACGTCGCCGCTCGACCACCGAGGTGGCCGCTCGAGCCGCCGTACCGAGAGCACCGCTCAGCAGTAGGCCTTCGTGCCGCCACCGGCGTACTGGCAGGTGTCGATCGTGGTGCCGCCGCGGTTCTTCAGGATCGCCTTGTCGCCGGAGTTGTCCCATCGCGGGGTGGTGGCCCCCCAGTAGCGCTTGCCGGGACCGTTCCTGCCCTTGCCGGTGAAGAGGATGAGGTAGTGGCCGGGAAGCACCTTCGTCCTCGGGAAGAAGTAGTGCTGGTTGTCCGAGCTGGGTGCGGAGATGATCTCCCAGCCCCTCATCTGCACGGCCGATCCGGAGGTGTTCTTGAAGATGATGTACTCGGTGTTCGAGGTCGGTGCCGACCTGGGCGTAGCGGATCTTCGTGATCTTCATGGGTCCGGCCGCGAGCGCGGGGCTGGGCTGCACGAACGGCGCGACGACCGCGAGGAGGCCGGCGAGAAGGACGAGACGCTTGGACATGGGACTCCTCAGGTAGCCGGTGTGTCGAAGTAGGAGCGGATGGTGCGCCGCCACGGGTTGCTCGGCACGTCGCGACCGAGCGAGGCGACGCCGACGCAGTACTTGCTGATCACCGCCGGCCGCTCGCCGAAGGTGCGCAGCAACCGGTCGACGCTCGACGCGTGGCCGTAGACCTTGCTCTCCAGGACGACGTGGTCGGGTCGCAGAGCGGTGCTCGAGGTCCCCCAGCCGCAGGTCAGGTCGGTGTCGACGGTGAGGCGGGAGCCCCCGGCAAGCGAGGCGATGGTGGCCCGCCGGTTCGTGGTGACGACGACCGGCTCCAGCGCGCCGACCTGGAGAGTGCGGTGCTCGCGGAGGCAGCCGGCCACGAACTCGCGGCCGTCCTCGCCGAGCTCGGTCTGCAGGGTGGCCGGGTGCGGACGACGCTGCTTGACCGTCAGCCCGCGCAGGCCCTTGCGCTTCACCTCGAGCATGCAGTCGTCGGAGTCGACGTAGCGGCGTACCCGGATCTTGTAGCGCCGGCGACGCCCCTGCAGGTGGGCGCGGTACGTGAGCAGGTCGGGGGTGTCGAAGTACGACCGAGGAGTAGCCGAAGAGACGCTGTCCGCCGATCTCGAGGACGTTCCACTCGTCTCCGAGGGCGGTCACCAGACGTTCGAAGGTGGCCAACGGGACGACGTACTTCCGGTCCATCCGGGTGAGGAGCGCGGCGCCGGCCTCGAGGGTCGGGCAGGTCGATCGTGGGCACCGTCCCGACGATGGCGGCCACCTGCTCGGCGGTGCTCGACCAGGCGGCGAGTCCGGCCTCCGCGTGCCCCGACAACGTGGTCACGCGATCACCTCGTGCTGGTCGCGCACGGACGTCTCGTTCGCCGACCTCCGCACGGCCCACTTGGCTCGTGGCTGCCGCAGCACGGGCACGTAGCGCACGTCGACGACCGTGGTGTCCCTCACGTAGTCGGTCTCCTTGACGAAGAGGCGCTTGACCTGGCCGCCCAGCCGGCGCTCGAGGTCGGCCCGGAGCTCCCACTCGCTGGGATACACGGTGTCGAGCGTGACGACCTGGCGTCGGGCCCGCGGCGTCACCCAGCGGTTGTCGAGGACCACCATCACGCCGACGATGCCGACGTCGAGCAGCCGTGCCAGGGGCGCGTTGTGGAACTGCATGCCGTTGATGAGACCGAGCACCAGGGCCACGAAGTAGTAGGCGCCCTCCTCGGGTGCGATCGGCTCGGAGCGGAGCCGGATGATCGACAGGATCGCGAACAGCCCGAAGCCGAAGGCGACACCGATCTGGCTCTGGTTGACGATCAGCACGGCGATGCAGAAGAGGCTCACGTTCAGCGCGACGTAGGCGAGTGCGAGGTCGGCACGCCGGTGACGCCGGTAGAAGACGGCGAAGGCGATGATCCCGATGCAGACGAGATCCAGGAGCAGGGCGTGACCGACGTTCCGGGCCAGGGGGGTCAGCAGAACCACCATCGTGGGGTGCACCTATCTCTCGACGGAGTCGCGGCCACCCCCCGGTGCCACTCACGCGTTCAGGTCGTCATGATGGGCCTACGTTACGAGGAGTTCGGCGAGAATTTGCCCGAATGACGGCACGGACAGGTTTTCGGCAGGTTCGCCCTCCGGGAGACACGCCCTACCGCACCGTGACGACCAGCTCCCCGTGCGGGATCGAGATCCAGCCGTCGTCGTCCGCGGCCCACGCGAGCCAGGCGTCGGCGACCTCGGCCAGCTCGTCGGCGGTGGCGCGCTCCTGGCTGAGCAGCTGTCCGGACAGGGCCGAGTCCGTGATCCGGTCCGCCCACATCCGGCCCCACCACGCCCGCGTCTCCGGAGTGGCGAAGCACCAGGTGCTGGAGGTCGTGGCGACCTCCCGGAGACCCGCCGCGTGGGCCCAGGCCAGCAGGTGCCGGCCGGCGTCGGGCTCGCCGCCGTTGGCACGCGCGGCGGCCTGGTAGAGCTCGAGCCAGCGGTCGAGGCCGGGGAGTCGCGGGTACCACGCGAACGCCGCGTAGTCGCTGTCGCGGACCCCGACCACGCCGCCCGGCCGGGTCACGCGTGCCATCTCGCGGAGTGCCTGGACCGGATCGGCGACGTGCTGCAGCACCTGGTGGGCGTGGACCACGTCGAACCGGTCGTCCTCGAGGTCGAGGGCGTGCACGTCGGCCACGCGCACGTCCGCGTTGTCGATGCCCTGCCGGCTCAGCTCCTCGCGGGTCAGCCGCGCCGCCTCGTCGGTGATCTCGATCGCGGTCACCTCCGCGACCCGCCGGGCGAGGTCGGCCGTGATCGTCCCCGGTCCGGACCCGACGTCCAGCAGCCGGTCGGTCGGACGCAGGTGAGGCAGGAGGTACGCCGCGCTGTTCTCCGCCGTACGGGCGCGATGGGAGCGCAGCACGCTCTCGGCATGGCCGTGGGTGTAGGTCATCGTCGTCCCGACCTCACCGGTCGGGCAGGACGCTCGGCGCCGGGTCCGGCACCAGGTCCTCGAGGCGGAGGTCGAGCACCTGGCAGAGGGCCACCAACGTGGCGAGTCGCGGGTTGAGCGGGGAGCCTGGGCGGGACTCGCCCTTCTCGAACTTCTGGTAGGTGTACGACGCGATCCCCGCGAGGTGCGCGGTGCGCTCCTGGCTCAGCCCGCGGGCCTCCCGTGCCCGTTGCAGGCGCACCCCGATCTCGCGACCGAACTCCTCCCAGGTGGGATCTCCACGCCTCGCCGCCGCCACCCGGCCGATTCTCGTCGTCCCGGCACCCCGCTGTGACCATACGGGTATGGCAATTCCGGGATCGTCCCGGTCGTACCTGTGGACAACCCGGGCAGGAGCGGCCCGCGATCGGGGACCGTACGTAGGTGTCGACGAGGGAGCGGAGCGGACAGGGGACGAGGTGGAGCTCAGTACGGGCGACCGGAATGAGGTGCCCCCGGCCTGTCCCTCATGGTGCCGGCGCGGGCACCACCCACAGGACCACGACGAGGACTCCCTCCACCAGAGCGACCCCGTGTTCCTGCCCGTGGTCACCGGCGACCCTCGCTTCTCCTCCGACCACGACCTGTTCGCCGAGGACGTGGTCATCCGGGTGATCCAGCGTCCGGGTTCGCCGACCGCCTGGCTCGAGGTGGCGACGGAAGAAGGTCGCGGGATCCACGCCCTGGTCAGCACGGACTCGGCGCATCGCCTCGTGGCGGCGCTCGGAGTCGCGCTGGACGCGCTGTGAGGCACCCCGACAGGGGCGCCGCGCACGGCCCTCCACAGGCCCGAGCCCCTCATCTGCGCATGGCCATCTATGTATGCCATCGTGCGGCTCGAGGTCATCGAGACCTCGACCCGTCGCACGAGAGGAAACCAGATGACGACTCGGCCGGCCCGACCGTCCACGGCACTCGCGGCGCTCGCCGTGGCCCTGGGCCTGATGTGGCAGACGGCCGGCCCGGCGGCCGCCAACCACCCCGCGGACCGGATGCTCCAGGCCAGACACCGGATCCTCGGCCAGCACCTGACCAACCACCACACCCACGTGGAGACCTGGATCATCGGGTGGTACCGCTACCACCGCCAGGTCCGGATCCACCATCACTGGCGGAGGAAGACCTTCTACGGTCTCCGCGTCTCGGCCCAACGCTGCACCGCGCGCCGCTGCTGGGGTCCGGTCATCCGCGGGAAGCTCTGGTCACCGCACCAGCCGGGCCGACCGATGCCGGCGCAGAGGGGTGCGTCGTCGCCCGTACCCGCAACGGTCCATCGTGACCTCTGCCTCCAGGGCACGACCGCCTGCGCCGCCCCGTGGAACTGGTACGCCGCGGTCATCGACCGTCGACAGGTCGCGTTGGTCCGGCTCTTCGTCGACCCGTGCGCCGTCGGTTCGCTGGCCGGTGGCGGTGCCGTGCTGACCAAGAACCTCTCGGCCCGCATCCTCTTCGAGGGCGGCGTCCTCACGGCTGCCCGAGCCGCGTCGGTGTTCGAGGGCCCGCCCGGGATGGCCCTCTCCGCGTTGGCCGGGTGCATGACCGGCGTCGCCGCCCGGGGGGTCACCACGGTGGCCGGCCTGCTCGACCACCTCAACCCGCTCGGCAGAGGGGCCGACCGCCGTGGCTAGGTGGCGGAGGCTTCGCGCCGGACGACGCACCCAGGAGGTCGTGACCTGGAGCCTCGGCATCCTGGTCCTGGTGGGCCTGTGGGTCCTGGGGTCGCTCGTCCTCCGGCACCTCGGGGTGCCGTGAGGCCGGTGCCGGCTACCGGGTCGCCGTGCCCTCGGTGTAGTCGCTGTCGTGCGACTTCACCCATGACATGAGCTTGCGCAGCTCGCGCCCGGTCCCCTCGATCGGGTGCTGCTCGCCCTTGGCCCGCAGCGCCTTGAACTCCGGGGCGCCCGCGTCCTGGTCGTCGATGAACCGCTGGGCGAACGAGCCGTTCCGGATGTTCTCCAGCACCGACTTCATGTTCTCCTTCACGTGCTCGTCGATGACGAGCGGGCCGGACACGTAGTCGCCGTACTCGGCGGTGTCGGAGACCGACCAGCGCTGCTTGGCGATCCCGCCCTCGTACATCAGGTCGACGATGAGCTTCAGCTCGTGGAGGCACTCGAAGTAGGCGACCTCGGGCTGGTAGCCGGCCTCGGTGAGCACCTCGAAGCCGTACTGCACGAGCTGGGAGGCCCCGCCGCAGAGCACCGCCTGCTCGCCGAAGAGGTCGGTCTCCGTCTCCTCGGTGAACGTCGTCCGGATGCCGCCGGCACGCAGGCCGCCGATGGCCTTGGCATAGGCGAGGGCGACGTCCCAGGCCTTGCCGGAGGCGTCCTCCTCGACGGCCACGAGCACCGGCACGCCGCGCCCGTCGACGTACTCACGCCGGACCAGGTGACCGGGCCCCTTCGGCGCGATCATGATGACGTCGACGCCGTCGGGAGGCGTGATGTAGCCGAAGCGGATGTTGAAGCCGTGCCCGAAGACGAGGGTGTCGCCGGGGGTGATGTTGGGCTCGACGGACTCGGCGTACAGCTTCCGCTGCACGTGGTCCGGCGCGAGGATCACGATCACGTCGGACTCCTCGACGGCCTCGGCCGGCGTGAGGACGCGGAGCCCCTCGGCCTCGGCCTTGGCGCGCGACTTCGACTCCTCGGGCAGACCGACGCGGACGTCCACCCCGGAGTCGCGCAGCGACAGCGCATGGGCGTGGCCCTGGCTGCCGTAGCCGAGGACCGCGACGTTCTTGCCCTGGATCAGGGACAGGTCGGCATCGTCGTCGTAGAACATCTGGGCCACGGGGGCTCTCCTTCGGGTGAGTGGATCGTGGGGCGGACGTGTGGGACGGGTGGTGCGTGGGCGGTTCCCGGTCGGAACCCGTCAACCGGTGAGACCTGCGGCCGCGACCGGCACGGCGATCGGGCGCACGCTGCGCTCGCTGATCGACCGCGAGCCGCGGCCGACGGCGACCATGCCGGACTGGACCAGCTCGCGGATGCCGAACGGCTCGAGGACCCGCCGGAAGTCCCGGAGCTTGTCGGCGTTCCCGGTCACCTCGATGGTGACCGCGTCGGGGGCGACGTCCACGACCTTGGCGCGGAACAGCTGGACGGCGTCGAGCACCTGACCGCGCGTCGCGGCGTCGGCGCGCACCTTCACCAGCATCAGCTCGCGGTTCACCGAGCCGGGCCCCTCGAGCTCGACGATCTTGATCACCTCGACGAGCTTGTTGAGCTGCTTGGTCACCTGCTCCAGCGGTGAGTCCTCGACGTTGACCACGATCGTCATCCGCGAGATCTCGTCGTGCTCGGTCGGGCCGACGGCGAGCGACTCGATGTTGAAGCCGCGCCGGCTGAAGAGGCCGGCGATCCGGGCGAGAACGCCGGGCTTGTTCTCGACCAGCACCGACAGGGTGTGGGTGCTCATGCGCCCTCCGCTCCTCGTGGGGTGTTCACAGCTCGTCCTCGTCGAACTGGGGTGCCAGGTCGCGTGCGTACTTGATGTCGTCGTTGCTGGTGCCGGCCGCGACCATCGGCCACACCATCGCGTCGCGGTGCACCCGGAAGTCCACCACCACCGGCCGGTCGTCGATCGTCATCGCCTTCTCGATCGTCGAGTCGACGTCGTGCGGGGAGTCGCAGGCCAGTCCGACGCAGCCGTACGCCTCCGCGAGCTTGACGAAGTCGGGGATGCGCTTGCTGTCGAGGTCGGTGTTGGAGTACCGCTCGTTGTAGAACAGCGTCTGCCACTGACGCACCATCCCGAGCGACTCGTTGTTGATGATCGCGACCTTGATCGGGATGTCGTTGATCGCGCAGGTGGCGAGCTCCTGGTTGGTCATCTGGAAGCAGCCGTCGCCGTCGATCGCCCAGACCGTCGCCTCGGGCCGGCCGACCTTGGCACCCATCGCGGCGGGGACGGCATACCCCATCGTGCCCAGGCCCCCGGAGTTGATCCAGGTGCGTGGCTTCTCGAAGTCGACGTAGTGGGCCGCCCACATCTGGTGCTGGCCCACGCCCGCGCAGTAGATCGTGTCGGAGCCGGCGATGTGGCTGAGCCGCTCGAGGACGTACTGCGGCGCGAGGCTGCCGTCCGCCGGTGCGTCGTAGGCCACCGGGTACCGCTTCTTGATCGAGGCCACGAAGTCGACCCAGGCCTCGTAGTCGCCGGTCCGGCCGGCCGCGGCCTCGGTCCGGAGCAGGGTGGTGAGGTCGCTGATCACCTCGCGGCAGTCCCCCACGATCGGCACGTCGGCCTCGCGGTTCTTGCCGATCTCGGCCGGGTCGATGTCGGCGTGGATCACCATCGCGCCGGGCGCGAAGGAGTCGAGGTTCCCGGTGACCCGGTCGTCGAAGCGTGCACCCAGCGACACGATCAGGTCGCTGCGCTGCAGGCCGGCGACAGCCGCCACGGTGCCGTGCATCCCGGGCATGCCGAGATGCTGCGCGTGGCTGTCCGGGAAGGCCCCGCGGGCCATCAGCGTGGTCACCACCGGGATCCCGGTCAGGGTGGCCAGCTCGAGCAGCTCGCGCGACGCGCCGGCCCGGATGGTGCCGCCGCCGACGTAGAGCACCGGCCGCTTCGCCTCGAGGAGGAGCCGGACGGCCTCCTTGATCTGCTTGGCGTGCGGCCGGGTCACCGGGCGGTAGCCGGGCAGCTGGATCTCGGTCGGCCAGGCGTACGACGTGGACGCCTGGAGGGCGGACTTGGCCACGTCGACCAGCACCGGCCCCGGGCGTCCGGTCGAGGCGATGTGGAACGCCTCGGCGATCGTGCGCGGGATGTCGGCCGGGTCGGTGACCAGGAAGTTGTGCTTGGTGATCGGCATGGTGATGCCCCGGATGTCGGCCTCCTGGAAGGCGTCCGTGCCGATCGCGGCCGCTCCGACCTGGCCGGTCACGGCGACCATCGGCACCGAGTCCATGTGGGCGTCGGCGATCGGGGTGACCAGGTTGGTCGCGCCGGGACCCGACGTGGCCATGCACACGCCCACCCGCCCGGTCGCCGCGGCGTACCCCTGGGCGGCGTGACCGGCACCCTGCTCGTGACGCACGAGGATGTGGCGGATCGAGGAGTCCATCAAGGGGTCGTACGCCGGCAGGATCGCGCCGCCCGGGATGCCGAAGATGTGCCGGGTCCCGGCCGCCTCCAGAGACCTGACCAAGCTCTGCGCGCCGTTCATCGGCTCGCCCGGCTGCTGGCTCATCACCGTGTCCTGTCCTGTGGGTGGAGGGAAAGAAAAACCCCTCGGCCGGCAACGGCGAGGGGTGACGCGTGGGAGGAGCCTGGGCTCACCCCGCGCGTCGGGTGCGTACAAGGAGGTTCGTGCGCATGGGGCAACGGTCCCCGTGCGTCCCCGACGCCGTCAAGCCAGTGTGCCAGGCGTCCCACCATCTGGTACGCCCGTCTCAGCGGTCGGAAAGCGAGGCACTCAGTCGCGGCCGAGCGCGGTGCAGATGCACGCCTTGTTGCCCTCGGCGTCCGCGAGCACCGTGAACGCCGGCGCCCGGTCGTCCGAGACCAGCGTCCCGCCGGCCGCCAGCGCGGCATCGATGCGTTGCTGCGCCACCTCGGGGGGCACTGTGACGTCGAGGTGGAAGCGCTGGCGTGGCTCCGGATGTGGGTCCGTCTGCTGGAACCAGAGCGTCGGCAGCTCCTCCTCGGAGGACGCGTCGACTCCCAGGACGGCCTGCCAGAACGGCCGGATGGCCCGCTCGTCCGCGGTGTCCAGGCCGATCTCCAGCACGGAGAGCAAGGACGGCTCGGCGGCGATGCCGAGCTCCCGAGCCGTGCCGCTGATGCGTCGGGCCAGGTCGACGTCCCGCGAGGTGACCCCGGAGGCGTCGTGGCTCATCAGCTTCACCCGCACGTGTGGGTACCCGAGCTCGAGGTCCGGGTGGTGGTCGGCCTCCTCGGCCAGGGCACCGATCCGGTTGACGAGCTCGAGCCCGGTACCGAAGTCACCGGTCGCGAAGTGCGCGTGCAACGCGCCGAGGAGCCAGCGCCAGTCCGGCAGATCGGCCGCCTCGACGTCGGCGAACGTGAGTGTCGTCTTGGTCGTCATGGCTCCACCATGCACCCGCCGCCGTCAGTCCGCGAGGCCGACGAGCACGTCGCGCACGGCGACGATGCCGCGCTCCAGCTCGTCGTACGACGTGGAGAGCGGCGACAGCCCGACCCGGAGCCCGCCGGGCTCGCGGTAGTCCGGGATGACGTCGCGGCGCCACAACGCAGCGACGACCTCGCGCATCCGGGGGTGGTGGAGGGTCACGTGGCTGCCACGCTGCGACGCGTCACGCGGCGAGGCGACCCGGACGCCGTACGAGGACAGCAGCTCGTCGGCCAGCCCCACCGCGTGCTCCGTCAGGGCCACGGACTTCTGACGCACGTTCCCGAGCCCCGCCTCGTCGATCAACGCGACCATGTCCTCGATCGCGAGCATCCCGAGGATGGCCGGCGTCCCGGACAGGAACCGCCGGATCCCCTGGGTCGGCACGTAGTCGGGGCCCATCAGGAAGGGGTCGCGGTTGCCCATCCAGCCCTGGATCGGATGGGTGAGCGTGTCCAGGTGACGGGTGGCCACGTAGGCGAACGCCGGGGAGCCTGGACCGCCGTTCAGGTACTTGTAGGTGCACCCGACCGCGAGGTCGACGCCCCACTGGTCGAGGGCGGAGGGCACGACCCCGGCCGAGTGGCACATGTCCACGAGCACCAGGGACCCGGCCGCGTGGGCGATCCGGGTGATCGCGGGGACGTCGGCCAGCCAGGCCGAGCGGTAGGAGACGTGGTTGACGACCACGAGCGCGGTCCGCTCCCCCACCACGGCCTCGACCTGCTCGGGCGTCAGGCCCGCGCTGGTGTCCACGTCGACCCAGCGCACCGTGAGCCCGCACTCCGCCGCGATCCCCAGGGCGAGATAGCGATCGGTCGGGAAGTTGTCGCGGTCGATCACGATCTCGTCCCGTCCGGGCCGCGCCGCGAGCGCGGCGCGCATCAGCTTGTAGAGCAGCACCGTGGTCGAGTCCCCGATCACGGTCTGACCGGGAGCCGCGCCGAGACAGACCCGGCCGACGGCGTCGCCGAGCTCGAGGGGCCGGTCCATCCAGGTCTCGTCCCAGCCCCGGATCAGACGACCGCCCCACTCGTCGTCGACGAAGTCGCGGATCCGTTGCCCGGTGACGCGGAGCGGCCGGCCCAGCGAGTTGCCGTCGAAGTAGACGAGGGAGGACTCGCTTCCCACGAAGCGGTCCCGGTACGACGCCAGCGGGTCGTCGACGTCCATCGGATGGTGGCCCATGCCGGAAGTCTCGCGTATCACGATCGCCCACCACCGAACCCACCCATCCAGATGGGGTGGACATCCGGATCCCTTCATACGGTGGTCGGGTGCCGGCACTACGGCCGGCGCGGCCGGCTCAGCCGGCCTGCTCGGGAGGGATATCTATGCAGAACCTCGGTTCCAAGGGACGCATCACGGGGGGTCTCGCACTCCTCGTGGCGCTCGCCATGACCACCATGATGCTGCTGTTCACCGGCGGCTCACCCGCCAACTCGGCGACCGGCCAGGGTGCCGGCGCCTCCAGCGGCACCTTCCACCGGGTCGCCCACGACTCGCAGGGGATCGCACGCTCGAAGCTCTCCGGGACGACGGCCAAGGGCGACCGCGTCACCGGCTACTTCACACCGACGGGCGTCAGCAAGCACAACGGTCACCTGCGGGTGCGCGGTCTCGTCAACGGCGTGATCCACCACAACGGCACGAGCCGGACCTTCAACGCGATCCGGACGGTGCGCGTGAAGACCATGAACGGCACGACGCCCGGTGCCGCCCGCACTGCGGCGAGCAACAAGGCCACCTGCGACGTCCTGCACCTGGTGCTCGCGCCGCTGGACCTGAACCTGCTCGGGCTGAAGGTGCACCTGAACCAGGTCGTGCTCGACATCGTGGCCACCTCGGGTGCCGGACAGCTGCTCGGCAACCTGCTCTGCGCGGTCACCCACCTGCTCGACGGCGGCGGCACCCTCGGGCAGCTGCTCACCAAGCTCCAGGGCATCCTCAACCAGCTGTTGATGGGTCTCTGACCCAGCACCACTGAGGCGGGGCGTCGGTCGTCGTACCGGCGCCCCGTTCGCACGCCCGTGGCCTGCTCATTGGTAGCTGACGAAGCTCACCGCAGGTCGGATCCGGCGTACCTCACGCGGCGTGAAGCGGTGGACGTCCCAGTGGTAGAAGAGCTTGAACCCCTGGCGGAACTGACGCGGTCGCGTGATCGCGTGGTACGTCGCGAGCTTCTCGCTGCGGGTCCCGAAGCCGTCCGCGTGCTGCACCATCGCCAGCCCGGGCCGGTGCACGATCCGGGTGATGTCCGGCAGCATCGTCAGCCGGAACTGGTGCAGCACGAAGAGCTTCTGCGGGAGCGACTCTCGCCGGACGAGACGGGAGAGCCACAGCGAGGTGCGGTTGACCTCCCGGGCGCCGACCGAGCCGATCACCCGGGCCGGCACCTGGTGCGGGCCCATCCGCCACTCGGGGTCCAGCGCCAGGCCCACGGACGGGTCCTTCAGCGCCCACGTCCAGCGCCGGGCGACGCTCGGGAAGTCGGCGCGCCCGGTCTGGAGGTCCAGCAGCAGGAGGGCATGGTTCCGGTGCGCTGCGCGGAGGTACTCGCGTACGTAGGACGCCGGGATGTCGTGGCTGTAGTCGCCGTCGGGACCAGGCGAGCCGTCCGCGATGGTCGCGATCAGCTCGTAGACCGGCTGCAGCTGCTCCCCCGGCAGGAGGAACGGCCGGGCGGCCCGCATCAGCCGGCGATGCATGGTGTCGGGGTCGCTCGCCCCGAGCACGCCCATCGCGCCGGTCTGGGCGGTGCCGTAGTAGGCCACCAGGAACCGGTGGCGGCCGAAGACGCGATAGCCACCGCCCGGCAGCTGTGCCCGGCGCGCGATCGGCGCCGTCGCCTCGACGACCTGGGTCGGCGGGTGCCGGCTGGGCGGAGGCCCCGCCGGCTGCTGTCCGGTGGCGGGCGCCGCTGCGGCGGAGGTGACCGACGGAGGGCCGTCCGCGTGTCCGATCACGCCCGCGACGAGCAGCAGGGCGACGAGCACCACGAGCGACGCCGAGAGCGGCGACCGCAGGCGGGACGCGACGGTGGAGCTCATCACGACACTGTGACGCGGCGCGGCGCCGGAGAGTTGTCGACGCGCGGACAGGGGCCGCACGGCTCCGCAGCAATTCCGCCAATCCGCTGCACGGACCCCGCTCGCCGCCGATAGTTGCTCGGGTGAGCCCCCCGTCACACCTCTCGTTCCGTCGTCCCCTGCTGAGAGCCGCGGCGGCGACGAGCCTCGCGCTGGCCGCTCTGCTGGGGCCGGCGTCGGCGACGTACGCGCGCCATGCCGTCGGCGACGACGGGACCTTCCCCGCCGCGGGGCCGACCCCGACGTCCGGGCACCGGGCCGAGGCGGCGCAGGCCACAGCCGCGACGTCGGGACGGGGGACGGCGAGAGCCGGCGTCATCACCGACCCCAACCCGACCAACCCCCTCGCCGGGATCCCCTGGGGCGTCTACAAGGGCGCCGGCGACCAGGCGTGGGCGCCGTACCTGCAGGCCACCGGGCAACGCAAGCAGCTGCTGGCCGCGATCGCCCTGCGACCGAAGGCCAAGTGGTTCGGGAAGTGGATCTCCAACGACCGCATCGCGCAGACGGTGCGGAGCTACATCGACAACGCCACGGGTGGTGACCCGAACACGCTCGTGCAGATGTCGATCTTCCGGGTGGACCCGTGGGAGTCCAACGCGTGTCACGCGCTCCCCACGCCCGCGCAGCAGGCGTCGTACAAGACCTGGATCACGCGGTTCGCCGCCCAGGTCGGCGACGCCCACGCCGCCATCATCATGCAGCCCGACGGCCCGTTCGCGGCCTGCGCGCCGGGTGGTTCGAAGCTGCCGTCACACCTGATCCGCTACGGCGTCCGGAAGTTCGCGGCCCTGCCCAACACCAGCGTCTACATCGACGCGGGCGCGTCGGACTGGGACCGTGCCGACCCGCAGCGCGCACTCGACCTCCTGATCCCCGCCGGCATCCAGTACGCCCGCGGCTTCGAGCTGAACTCCACCCACTACGCCGCGACCGAGGACGAGGACGCCTTCGGGACCGCTGTCGTGAGGGCGCTCACGGCCCAGGGGATCAAGGGCAAGCACTTCGTGGTCAACACCGCGGAGAACGGCAAGCCGTTCAACGGCTACAGCTACCAGGGGCCGAACTTCGACAACGCCCGGGTCTGCCAGTCCCTGACGGACCAGCAGTGCGTGACGCTCGGCATCCCCCCGACCACCGACGTCGCCAACCCGGCGTGGGGACTGTCCCCCGAGGTCGCGGCCCAGGCCGCCCGGTACGTCGACGGCTACCTGTGGGTCGGCCGCCCGTGGCTTCGCAACCAGGCCGATCCGTTCGTGCTCAGCCGGGCCCTGCAGCTGGTCCGCACGACGCCGTACTGATCGGACAGCGGGGCCGGATGCCGGTCTAGCCGCAGACCGCCCCGTGGGCCGCTGACTGGACGACCTTGGCGTACTTGCCCAGGACGCCGCGGGTGTACTTCGGGGGCAGCGGCTCCCACCCGTCACGGCGCGCCTCCCACTCCGCGTCGTCGACGTCCACGTCGAGGCTGCGGTTGGCCACGTCGAGGGTGATCCGGTCGCCGTCGCGGACGAAGGCGATGGGTCCCCCGTCGACGGCCTCGGGGGCGATGTGGCCGACGCAGAGACCCGTCGTACCGCCCGAGAAGCGGCCGTCGGTGATCAGCAGCACGTCCTTGCCGAGGCCCGCGCCCTTGATGCCGCCGGTGATGGCGAGCATCTCGCGCATGCCCGGGCCACCCTTGGGGCCCTCGTAGCGGATCACGACCACGTCTCCGGCGGTGATGGTGCCGGCCGCCAGCGCGTCGAGCGCGGCCCGCTCACCGTCGAAGACCCGGGCGCTGCCGGTGAACGTCGAGTCGTCGAAGCCGGCCGACTTCACCACGGCGCCCTCGGGCGCCAGCGAGCCCTTGAGGATGGTCAGGCCACCCGTCCGGTGGATCGGCCGGTCGAGCGAGCGGAGGACGTCGTCGTCGAGTCCCGGGGGTGCCAGCTCCTCGAGGTTCTCCGCCATGGTCCTCCCCGGTCACGGTGAGGGCGTCACCGTGCATGAGCCCGGCGTCGAGCAGCGCCTTCATCACGACGGGGATGCCGCCCACGCGGTCGACGTCGTACATGACGTAGCGCCCGAACGGCTTCAGGTCGCCCAGGTGCGGGACCTTGTCGCCGATCCGGTTGAAGTCGTCGATGGTCAGGTCGACGTCGGCCTCCCGGGCCATCGCGAGCAGGTGGAGCACGGCGTTCGTGGATCCGCCGAGGGCCATGACCACGGTGATCGCGTTCTCGAACGCCTCGCGGGTCATCACCTGGCGGGCGGTGATGCCCTGACGGAGCAGGTTGACGACGGCCTCGCCGGACCGGTGGGCGAAGCCGTCGCGACGACGGTCGACCGCGGGCGGTGCGGCCGAGCCGGGCAGGCTCATCCCGATCGCCTCGGCGACGGCCGCCATCGTGTTGGCGGTGAACATGCCTCCGCAGGCGCCCTCCCCGGGGCAGATCGCCCGCTCGATCCGGTCCACCTCCTCGCGCGAGATCTTGCCGGCCAGGCACGCGCCGACCGCCTCGAAGGCGTCGACGATGGTGACGTCGTGGCCGTCGATCCGGCCCGGCATGATCGACCCGGCGTAGAGGAAGACGCTGGCGAGGTCGAGGCGGGCGGCGGCCATCATCATCCCCGGCAGGCTCTTGTCGCAGCCGGCCAGGAGCACGGAGCCGTCGAGCCGCTCGGCCATCATCACGGTCTCGACCGAGTCCGCGATGACCTCTCGGCTCACCAGCGAGAAGTGCATCCCCTCGTGGCCCATGGCGATGCCGTCGGAGACCGAGATGGTGCCGAACTCCAGCGGGTAGCCGCCCGCCGCGTGCACGCCGTTCTTCACGGCCTTGGCAAGGCGGTCGAGCGAGAGGTTGCAGGGGGTGATCTCGTTCCACGACGAGGCGACCCCGATCTGGGGCTTGGCGAAGTCCGCGTCGCCCATGCCGACGGCGCGCAGCATGCCGCGGGCGGCGGTCTTCTCCAGCCCGTCGGTGACGTCACGCGAGCGGGGCTTGAGGTCGGGCTCGGTCATGCTCGGAGCCTACTTCCGGCCCACCGTGGCCTCCTCCCGGTCTCACCGCGCCCTTCGCGCCCGGGAGCCGAGGGTTGTTGGCCGCAGCGCTTCGGGGTACGGAGGAGGCACGGGATCCTCTCGGGAGCGTCCGCGGGAGGTGTGCACCTGCGACCAGGTCGCGGGAGAAGGGACCCACCCCATGTCCGAGCACGAGTCCGAGCACGAGTCCGAGCACGAGTCGGAGCACGCCTCCATCGACGACTCCGGGAAGCTCACGGTCGACATCGAGGACGCCGGCGGTCGCGAGCTCCGCGACGTGGACGAGAAGCCGCCCGACGACGAGATCCAGGAGATCGAGGAGGAGCGGGAGCGCCGCCTCGACGCCGACAACCGTCCCGACGATGCCGAGGTCGACAACACCCCACGGACCTTCGACGCGGCGGCGGGCCGGTTCACCGACAGCGACGACTACGACGAGAGCGAGCGCCCCTACGCCACCGGCGAGGAGGACGGGGAGGACTGACCCCCGTCAGACCACGGCGGCCCGGACCACGCACACGTCGGGCAGGTCCTTGTGGATCTCCCGCCAGCTCTGTCCCTCGTCGGGCGAGGCCCACACCGCGCCGTTGCGCCCGCCGAAGTAGATGCCGTGGGTCGGGTGCGTGTCCACGCACATGGCGTCGCGCATGACCGCGACGAAGTACTGGTCCGGAAGGACGCCCTCGCCGAGCGGCTCCCAGTGCGCGCCCGCGTCTCGCGACCGCCACACCCGCGCATGCCCGTCGACCGGCCAGCGCGCGCCGGCGTCGATGATCGGGAACGCGTAGACGGTGTCGGCGTCGTGGGGGTGCACCACGATCGGGAAGCCGAACTCGGCCGGCAGCCCCGGCGCGATGTCCTGCCAGGTGTCGCCGCCGTCGTCGGAACGGTAGACGCCACCGTGGTTCTGCAGGTAGAGCCGGTCCGGCGCCTCCGGGTTCCGCGCGACCTTGTGCACGCACTGGCCGAACTCGGGGTAGGTCCGCTCCCCCGGCATGAACTCCGCCTTGACGCCGGTATTGGACGGGTACCACTCACCGCCGCCGTCGTCCGTGCGGTAGACCCCGCCGGTGGAGATGGCCGCGAGCACCCGCTTCGGGTCGTCCGGGTGAGGCAGGATCGTGTGGAAGGCCTGGCCGCCGAAGCCGGCGTTCCACTCGGGACGCTGCGGGTGGTCCCACAGGCCGCGCTCGAGCGAGAACGTCTCGCCGCGGTCGGTCGACTTGAAGATGGCTCCCGGCTCGGTACCGGCGTACACCACCCCGTCCTCCACCCCGGGCGTCAGCTGCCACACCCGCGCCACGGCCTCGCCGGTGTCCTCCGGGAAGCGGATCGCGCCGTTCGGCGTCTCCTGCCAGGTCTCACCGAGGTCGTCGGAGCGCCACACCTGCGGCCCGAGCCAGCTCGAGCTCGCCCCGGCGAGCAGCCGCGGTCGATCGCCCCGGGTGTCGACCAGGCAGGAGTAGACCTCCTCCATCGCGAAGTGGGGGCCGCTCCACGACCAGTCCGTCCGGGCCTCGTCCGAGCGTCCGATCCACAGACCCTTGCGGGTGCCCACCATCACGAGCGTGTCGGCCATGGCCGTTCCTTCCGCTGACTATTCCGATTAGGAACAGTAGTCTGGTCCGGCCATGAGTCAAGAGCTTCCGGTGACGTCGTACGCCCTTCTCGGGCTGCTCACGTTCGGCGACGAGCTGACCGGGTACGAGCTGAAGCAGCGCGCCGACCGGACCCTGCGGTTCTACTGGGTGGCCCCGGCCATGAGCCAGATCTACTCCGAGCTCGGGCGGCTGACCCGACACGGGCTGGTCGAGCCGACGACGAGCGACGGGGGCGGGCGTCGCACCACGACCTACCGGATCACCGCGACCGGGCAGGGCGCCCTCCGGGACTGGCTGGCGACCTCCACGCCGGGCTTCCCCGTCCTCAAGCACACCGTGCTCCTGCGCCTGCTGATCGGGCACGCGGGCGACCCGGAGGGCATCAGGGCGATGCTCGAGCAGTACGTCGACGAGCTCGCGGTCGCCCTGACCGACCTGCGCGAGGTCCGCGACTCCCTGCGCGGCTCGGACGCCCCGGGCCAGCCGTTCCACTACCCCTCGGTGGTGGCGGACTGGGGGCTCGACTACTTCGCCGCCGAGACGCGTCACACCCGCACGGCGCTCGGCCGACTGTCGGAGGCGAGCGACTCGGAGGCACCGTGACCCGTCACCGACCTCGGGACGAGGTCGCCTCCTGACTCCTCGGTAGGTTGCGGTGGTGCTGTCCAGGGTCCCACCGGTGTGGCTGGTCGTGGTCGGCATCTGCTCGGTGCAGCTCGGTGCCGGGATCGCGAAGAACCTGTTCGACGACGCGGCCCCGACCACCTTGGTGTGGCTGCGCCTGGCCACCAGTGCGCTGGTGCTGACGGCCGTCGCACGACCGTCGCTCCGGGGGCGTACGTCGGACGACTGGAGGGTCGCGGTGGCGTTCGGGGTCACCCTCGGCACGATGAACTGGGCGATCTACCAGTCCTTCGCGCGGATCCCGCTCGGGATCGCGGTCACCATCGAGTTCCTCGGACCGCTGGCGCTCGCGGTGGCCGGGAGCCGTCGCCTGCGCGACCTCGTGTGGGCGCTCCTCGCGGCCGTGGGTGTCGCCCTGCTGGGCCTGGCACCGGGTGAGCTGACCTGGGCCGGTGTCGGCTTCGCGCTGCTCGCCGCGGCCTCCTGGGCGGCGTACATCCTCCTCAGCGCCTCCACCGGTCGGCGCTGGCCGGGTCTCGACGGTCTGGCCGTCGCGAGCGTGGTGGCGACCGCGATGCTGACGCCGTTCCTGATCACCCTGTCGGGCCGCGGGCTCGACTCGTCGCGCGTCGTGCTGGCCGGTGCGGCGGTCGGGCTGCTCAGCTCGGTCATCCCCTACTCCTGCGAGCTCACGGCGCTGCGCACCATCCGGCCGTCGGTCTTCGGCATCCTGATGAGCCTCGAGCCGGCCGCCGCGGCCCTCGCCGGGATGTTGGTCGTCCACGAGTTCCTGACCGGCGTGCAGTGGCTGGCTCTCGCGTGTGTCGTGGTCGCGAGCGTCGGCGCGACGCGCGGGGAGTCCCGCCTGGCGCTCCCCGCCCCGGACTGACCCTCCCGGGCCGTCGGGTGCCGGTACGGCACAATCGCGGCATGACGAGCACGGATGCCCGCGACCGGCACGCGGAGCCTGCGGTCTCCTTCCGCGACGTGCTCTCCGACGACGGTACGCGCCTGCGCGCCTGGACGAACGACGCCGAGGGCCGCATCGAGGGACCGACCGTCGTCCTGTGCAACGGGCTCGGCACCAACGCCTGGGCGTGGCCGGCGTTCCTCGATCCCGACTGCGACGTCCGTGTCGTGTCGTGGAACCACCGCGGCACGGGCGGCTCGGAGCGACCTGCCGACCCCGAGCGAGCGGGGATCGATGCCTTCTGCGAGGACGCGCTGTCGGTCATGGACCACTTCGGGGTCGACCGGGCGGTGATGGTCGGCTGGTCGATGGGGGTCAACACCGCGTTCGAGCTGGCGCTCCGGCAGCCCGAGCGCGTGACCGGGATCTTCGCCGTCGCGGGCGTTCCGGGTGACACGTTCGCGACCATGCTGGCGCCCTTCCACCTACCTCGATTCGCGGTCCGGACGTTCTCGGTCGCCGCCGCCCGGGTGCTGCGGGCGGCGGGACGCCCGGTCAGCCCGATCTCCACCCGGCTCCCGGTCGGCCGCTGCAGCATCGCGGCGCTGACCCACTCCGGCTTCATGTTCCCGGTGCCCGACCCCGATCTCGCCTCCCGCGCGGTCCGGGAGTTCCTCCGCACGCCCGTCGAGTGGTACTTCCACCTCGCCCTCAAGACGTCCGAGCACGCCCGGGTCCGGCTCAGCCGCATCGGCGTCCCCGTGGCGCTCGTCGCGGCGACGTACGACGTGCTGGCCGGAGCCCGCGACATGCGCAGTGCGGCGGACCGGCTGGCGGATGCGACCTACACCGAGCTCCGGGGCAGCCACTTCATCCAGATGGAGCAACCCGAGGCCGTCCACGAGCTGCTGCGGGAGTTCCTCGTCCGCGTCGGGTGACCGCGCCTGGGGCCCCAGGGCGTGTCTCCCTACACCGGCACCAGGTCGATCCGCGTCTCGGTCTGCGGCCAACCCACGTCCGCGAAGGCCGAGGCCATCGGGACGTTGGCGTTGTCGGTGTCCCCGATCAGCACCTCGGCGCCGGCAGCGAGCAGCCGCCGGGTCTGCCAGGCGAGCAGCCTTCGGCCGTAGCCGTGGCCGCGGTGCTCGCGTCCGACGCCGACGAAGGTGACGACCGCCCGCCGGTTCGGGAACACGACACCGGAGACCAGGCCGACCACCTCACCCGCCTCGTCGGTGGCCAGGTGGATGGTGTCGGCCGGCGCCTCGTCGAGCAGGTAGGCCAGGCTGTCGCGGCACGCCCGCTCGAAGCCCAGCCGCTCGACGAGCTCCCGGTCATGGGCGTCGAGCGTCTCCCGCATGATCTCGCGGTGACACGCCGCCAGGCGCGGGTCCTCGGCGTCGGTCGGGCGCTCGAACGCCAGGCCGTCCGGCGCGTCGTCACCCAGGTCGGGCGGCGGCTCGAACTCGTAGTGGCGCCGCTCGACCAGCAGCCGCCAGCCGGCGTCGCGGAGCGGCCGGACGAGGTTCGCCAGGGCCGGATCGTCGAGGGTCGAGCCGGCCGGCGCGAACACCAGCGCCTCATCGGCTCCCTCGGTCACGGCGGCGCGTGTGGCGTGGGCGACGAGGTCGCCGGCCGCGGCGGGATCGGCCGGCAGCCCGAACAGGTCGAGGCAGTGCAGCCGCCCCTCGGGTGAGCCGAAGCCTCCGATCACCCCGAGCGGCGCGGGATCGTCGTCGTACCGGACGGCCCAGACCCACTCCGGGCGACGGCGGCCGGAGCCGAGGTAGTCGCGGAGGTTCCTCTCGGTGCGGATCCGGCGTTGGGTCGGCGAGTCCACGGGCAGCGGACTCGCGGCGAGCAGGGCGAGGGCCTCCTCCTCGGAGGCGGGCTGGAAGAACAGCAGTGATGACATGGGTTCCTCAGGTCTGGGAACCGGCCTCGCTCCGGAGACCGGTGAGCGGCGTGGGCATCGCGGCCTCCTCTCTCTCGTCGACGGTCGCGACGCTAGGAGGCGGCGGGGGCGAGGGCAACCGGTTTTCGACCGAGCCGGTGAACACCACGCGCCGCGAGGCGCGCCGCAAGGTGGTCAGCACGGCCGGGCCCAGGACGACGATGGCGACCGCGTTGGTGATCGCCCGACCGGTGTCGAACGACCCCGTCGACGTGATCAGCGTGTAGACGAGGAAGCGGTGGAGGTTCTCCGTGAAGGGGTCGCCGGGCACGAACGACAACCCGGTGTGGCCGGGCACCGCGATGCCGAGCACGAACGGCCAGGAGGAGAGGTTGAGCAGGAGGCCGTAGGCGTACGCCGTCACCACGCCGTACGCCGCGAGCAGGGCGATCTCCCGACGCCCGTGGACCCGTTGCGGCAGCAGGCCCGCACCCATCCCGACCCAGGCCGAGCACAACATCTGGTAGGGCAGCCACGGGCCGACCCCGCCGGTCAGCAGCGCCGAGGCGAAGAGCGACGTGCAGCCCAGCACGAAGCCGAACCCGGGTCCGAACACCCGGCCCGCCAGGATCAGCACGAAGAAGACCAGCTCGACCCCGCCGGTGCCCGGGGAAAGCCCCCGCAGGACGGCGTTGACCGCGGACAGGACGCCGAGGACCGCGAGAACACGCGGGTCGAGCCCTCCCTCCGTCACCTCGGCGAGGATCACGACGATGACCACGGGCAGCAGCGCCAGGAAGACGAACGGCGGCCCGAGCTGGCCACCCTGGGGACCGCGCACGAGCAGGGGCCAGACGAGCATCATCAGCCCGGCCGCGGACGCGGCGCCGAGCACGAGCCCCGACCGTCGACCGAGGGGTATGGCGTGCGGCCGGCTCATCTCGGCACCTCGTGGACGGCGAGCCACCCGGGTCCCAGGATCTTGGTGACCTGGGGCGCGAACGCCGGCGACGCCGCCAGCACCCGCCGGGTCGGGCCGGTGGACACGACCTCGCCGTCCGCCAGCACGACGACCTCGTCGGCGGCCGTCGCCGCGAACTCGACGTCGTGCGTCGCCACCATGACCGCATGACCCTCGTCCGCAAGGGCGCGCAGCATCGAGGCCAGCTCAGCCTTGGCGGGGTAGTCGAGGCCGCGGGTCGGCTCGTCGAGGAGGAGGACCGGCGGGCTGCCCACGAGGACGACGGCGAGCGCGACGGCGAGTCGCTGTCCCTCGGAGAGGTCACGGGGGTGGGCGCCCTCCGGGATGTCGGGCACCAGGCGGTCGAGCAGGGCGCGGCACTCCCCCGAGCCGCCGTCGGCGGCCGCACACTCCTCGGCGACCGTCTCCAGGTAGAGCAGGTCGGCGGCCGTCTGCGGCACCAGGCCGACCAGCGCCCGGCGACGCGCGGCCGGTACCTGGGCGGGGTCCGTCCCCTCGACCGCGACCCGGCCCGCGCGCCGCTGGCGCGTGCCCTGCAGGGTCCAGAGCAGCGTGGACTTGCCGGAGCCGTTGCGTCCCATCAGCGCGGTGACCAGCCCCGGCCGCAGCCCCACCGAGGCCTCGCGCAGCGCCACCGTCGAGCCGCGCACGACGGTGAGGTCGTCGCCCACCAGCACCGGCTCGACGTCCGGCGACGCGGCCGCCGCCGGTGGTTCGCCCAGGTCGAGCCCGCGCGCGAGCCGCCGGGCCGCACGCACCGTGATCGGAGGTGGGTCCCATCGCAGCCTGCGGGCGAGCTCGATGATCGGCGGTACGACGGGTGAGCACGCGAGCACCTCCGCCGGCTCACCGGTGCGGAGCCCGCCGTCGCCGGTCAGCAGCACCATCCGGTCCGCGAACGGCACCACCCGCTCCAGCCGGTGCTCCGCCAGCACCACGGACAGGCCGAGGTCGTCGACCAGCCGGGCCAAGGTGGCGAGGACGTCCTCGGCCGCCGTGGGGTCGAGCGCGGACGTGGGCTCGTCGAGCACCAGCACCCGGGGGTGCATGGTCAGCACGGACCCGATCGCGACCCGCTGCTGCTGACCTCCCGAGAGCGTGCGCAGGTCGCGAGCCCGCAGATCGGCGATCCCGAGGAGGTCGAGCGTCTCCTCGACGCGCCGGCGCATGGTGTCCGGCGACAGGCCGAGCTGCTCCATGCCGTAGGCGAGCTCCTCCTCGACGGTGTCGGTGACGAACCCCGACACGGGGTCCTGGCCGACGTATCCCACCAGGTGAGCCCGCTCGCGGGGCGGCTGGCGGGCGACCGACCGGCCGTCGATGCAGACGTCGCCGGCCATGGTGCCGCCGGAGAAGCGCGGGACGAGCCCGGTGAGGACGCCGAGCAGCGTCGACTTGCCGACCCCGGTGCGCCCGGACACGAGCACGAGCTCGCCCTCGTCGACGACCAGGTCCACGCCGTCGAGGACGAGGCGGTCGTCGTAGGCGAAGCGCACCCCGTGCAGCTCGATCATGCGGCGCCTCCGGACCTTGCCGCGCCGGGCGGCAGAGCGCTGGGCGGGGCGCACAGGGCGCCCGCCAACCCCCCGGTGACCGCGGCGAGCGCGAGGAGGCTGAGGGTGGGAGCGACGGTCACCGACGGGTAGGCGACCGTCAGCTGGTGGTGCGACATCCACCAGCCGGCGCACCCGACCATCAGCCCGGACCCGGCCACGGCCGTCTCGGGCCAGCGCCAGGGCGCGGGACGGTAGCGGCTGCGGCCGACCCGGCGCCCGGCTTGGCGGACCGCGACGACCGACACCAGCACTCCCAGGACCAGCATCGGCCGGCCGAGCCACCCCGGCGTCGTGCTGTCGAGGCCGCCGTACACCCCGACGCAGATCGCGCAGAGCCCGAGCAGCATGAGGGCGCCGGTCGTACGTCGCTCGCTGTCCGACGCCCCGCCCGAGCGGCCGTAGCCGCGGGTGTCCATCCCCGCCGCCAGGGCGAGAGACCGCTCGAGCGAGTCCTCCAGCACCGGCACCAGCAGCCGCCGCAGCCCGCGGACGCGGCCGGTCTCCCCACCGCGCAGGGACTGCGCGGCCCGGACCCGACGCGTGCTCTCGGCGAGCTGAGGGAGCATGGTCACCGCGACCACGAGCGCGCTCCCGATCTCGTACAGCGCGGGCGGCACCGACCGCAGCAGTCGCTTGGGGTTGGCCAGCGAGTTGGCGGCACCGACGCAGATCACGATGGTGGCGAGCCGGAGCCCGTCGTACAGCCCGGCGAGGACCGACTCGACCGTCACCGGTCCGAGCAGCCGCAGCCCGAGGGTCCAGTGCGGGAGCGGGATCTGCGGCAGGTCGAGCAGCACCGTGCCGCCATCGCCGCCCCCGAGCAGGATCCGGAACGCGACCCGGATCGCCACGATGGCGAAGCCGAGCCAGAGGTACAGGCGGAAGGAGTCGCCCCAGGGCTGCGCGCTCCGCCGCGCGGCGACCGCGAGGGAGGCGACACCGATGAGGAGGAGCAGCACCCACGGGTTCGTGGTGAACGAGGCCGCCACGGCCAGCCCGATCGACCACAGCCACCACGCGACCGGGTGCAGGTCGCGGGGCAGTCGGGCGACGGCGAGGCGGGCGCGCATCACGCGCTGCCGGAGCGCTTCCGGCGTACGACGGCGACGGCGGCGGCCGCCGCGAACACCAGCGCGACCGCACCCGGAGCGACCCACCCGGGCAGGCCCGAACCCGAGCCTTCCGACCCGGTGCTGCTGGGCGGCCCACCCGCCCCGGTCACGGTCGCCGGATGGCTCTGCGAGGGGTGGGTGTTGGCCCGGAGCCGCGACGCATGGTGCGTGATCTGGGCCTTCCTGGTGGTGGAAGGGGACGGAGACGCGGATGCCGTCCGTGGTGCAGCTGCGCTCGACGTCCTCGTCGTTCGCGGACCGGAGCTCGCCTGGGAGGTCGGATGCCTGCTCGGGTGCCCGCTGGGGGGCGGGCTGGTGGGGTGCGGCTTCGGCGTGCCGCTCGGGGACGGTGAGGGCGTGTGCGTCGGGTGAGCGGTCGCGGCCGCCCGGGGAGGCGCCTTGGCGCTGCCGCCCTGCCAGGACAGCGCGACGTAGCCGCCGTCGGGCACCTGCAGCGCCCCCACGCCCTCCGAGGAGTAGGACCACTTCCCGGACTTCCCGTCCGACCACCACACGGACCAGTAGGCGTCCGAGGGCGGCGTGTCGACGCACGGGTCGCTCGATGGCGCACCGTCCACCCGGCAGACGAACCCGGGCTGCCGCTGGACGTAGGTCAGCGTGTGGCCGACGTCCGTGAGCTGCCGGGCCGCCGTCTCGCCGGCCCCGCCCGCGTCGCACGCCGTCTCGACGCCTCCGAGCTGGTGGAAGTCCACCACGACCGAGACTCCGTGCGCGCCGCCGCAGGTCGCGGCGTGCGCCGTGCCGGAGGCGACCAGGCTCGCCGCCGCGGCCACGAGGGCCCCGACGGCGAGCCGGACGGAGAGGGCACGCACCAGGATCAGCGCGTCCCGCAGCCGGCGAGGTAGCGCAGCGCCGGGGCGGCCTGCGCCGTGGCACGGCGCCACTGGTCCCGCGTGGTCTTCGTGATGCCGTCCTTCTCGGCGGCCCTCATCGCCGCGCCGTCGTAGGCGATGGCGCCACGCTGCCCGGCCAGCGGCGTTCCCGCGAGAGGACCTCGGACCTGGCGCTTGGAGATCCACGTCGCGGCCGCGGACGCCGCGGTGCAGCGTCCGGACTCGCCCAGCGCCCACCCCGCGAGGCCGGTGCTGTTGGAGTTGGCGGCGGACGTGGTCGGACCACCGCCGAAGCTGCCGTTGGCGCTCTGGTGCCGCTGGAGCCAGGTGACCGCGCCGGCCAACGCCCGGCGGAGTGCGGCGTGGTGGGGGCGGAAGGCCCCGAGCTCGATGACGGCCAGCGCGGTGACGTCGGTGTCCGGGGGGCTCTTCGGGGTGCAACCCTGCTGGGCGGCCGTCTTGTCGGAGTTGAAGTCGAGGCGGAAGAACCCGCGGCCGCACTGCTGCTCCAGGAGGAACCTGAGGGCCGAGGCGGCCCGGGGGCTTCCGGCCTCGAGGAGCCCGCGGACCGCGAAGATCTGTCCGATGGCGTTGGCGTTGTCGCCGAAGCTGGAGCGGTCCTCGATGCGGCCGCGCGTGGGCGCCGTGGTGCTGACGCGCTGGACGGTACGGCGGACCAGGTTGACCCCGCCGAAGTCGCGGGCGTGGCCGCCGGTCTGTTGGGCGAGGACCAGCAGCTTGGCGGTGGGGCCGGCGTACGCGTCGGTCTGGAAGGTCGTGTAGTCGTCCACATGGGCGGACAGGGCGTGCCGGATCTGGCGGAGGGCCTGCGGCTGACCGCCCACCGCCCGAAGGGCGAAGGCGGTGTCGGCGGTGAGGCCGTAGTCGTCGAAGTCGTACTGCCCGTTGTGGATGAGGCCGTGCGTCAGCTGGCCGGAGAGCCAGCTCCCGGCGTGGTCGGCCGGGGTCGGCCCGGAGGCTGCCTCGGCTCCGCCCGCGAGGGCGACGAGGGACAGGGCGAGGGCCGCGGAGACGAGCGCCGTACCGGCGCGATGGAGCGATGACATGCTTTCCTTCCCGCTGCGACAACGGGAAGGAGGCCGGGACCGGCTGACCCACCCGCTGCTTTCCACGACAGCGTGTGTTCGGGACGCGTCGTGACGGGTGTTCCGGCTCGTCGTGCCTCGCCCCGGCAGCTGCCGGGGAGCACGACCTACGGTTGCGGGTCAGCGCCGGACTCGGACCGGCTTCCCCCACCACGGGCGTGTCTGGTTGGTGCCGAGCAGCATAGCCCTCGCGAGCCGCGCCCCGACCGCGCGCCCTTCGTGCCCTCTCGGCGGCGGGCTCAGGTCAGGCGTTCGAGGATCAGCTCGCGGACGCGACCGGCGTCGGCCTGGCCCCTCATCTCCTTCATCACCGCGCCGATGAGGGCGCCGGCCGCCGCGACCTTGCCGTCGCGGATCTTGTCCGCCACGTCGGGGTTCGCCGCGATGGCGTGGTCCACGGCGACCGAGAGTGCGCCGTCGTCGGACACGATCGCGAGGCCCCGAGCGGCCACGATCTCGTCCGGCGTGCCCTCGCCGGCGAGCAGGCCGTCGAGGACCTGCCGGGCGAGCTTGTCGTTGAGGGTGCCGTCGTCGACCAGGCCCTGGACGCGGGCCACGTCGGCAGGCGAGACGCCGAGGGACGCCAGGTCGGTCTCCGCCTCGTTGGCACGGCGGGCCAGCTCCCCCAGCCACCACTTCCGGGCGGCCTGGGGCGAGGCCCCGGCGGCGATGGTCGCCTCGACCAGGCCGAGCGCGCCGGCGCCGACGGTGTCGCGCATGTCCAGGTCGGAGAAGCCCCACTCGCGTTGCAGCCGCACCCGCCGCTCGTGCGGCGGCTCCGGCAGGGTCGCCCTCAGCTCGGCCACCCACGCGCGACTCGGCGCCATGGGCACCAGGTCGGGCTCCGGGAAGTACCGGTAGTCGTCGGCGTCGGACTTCTCACGCCCGCTGGTGGTGACCCCGGTGTCCTCGTGCCAGTGCCGGGTCTCCTGCAGGATGGAGCCGCCCTCGACCAGGATCGCCGCGTGCCGCTGCATCTCGTAGCGGGTCGCGCGCTCCACGGAACGCAGCGAGTTCACGTTCTTGGTCTCGGTGCGGGTGCCGAGGCGCCGTTCGCCGGCAGCGACCGTCGGGGACAGCGACAGGTTCACGTCGCAGCGCAGCGAGCCCTGCTCCATGCGCACGTCGCTCACGCCCAGGCCGAGCAGGAGGTCCCGCAGTTGGCCGACGTACGCACGGGCCACCTCGGGCGCCTTCGCGCCGGTGCCGAGCACCGGCTTGGTGACGATCTCGATCAGGGGGATGCCGGCGCGGTTGTAGTCCACGAGGGAGTAGTCGGCGCCGTGGATCCGGCCGGTGCTGCCGCCGACGTGCAGCGACTTGCCGGTGTCCTCCTCCATGTGGGCGCGCTCGATCTCGACCCGGTAGGTCTCTCCGTCGACCTCCACGTCCATGTAGCCCTCGAACGCGATCGGCTCGTCGTACTGGCTGGTCTGGAAGTTCTTCGGCATGTCCGGGTAGAAGTAGTTCTTGCGGGCGAAGCGGCACCACTCGGCGATGTCGCAGTTGAGGGCCAGCCCGATCCGGATCGCCGACTCCACGCCCTTGGCGTTGACCACCGGCATCGACCCCGGGAGCCCCAGGCAGGTCGGGCAGGTCTGGGTGTTGGGCTCGGCGCCGAACTCGGTCGGGCACCCGCAGAACATCTTGGTGGCGGTGTTGAGCTCCACATGCACCTCGAGCCCGAACGCCGGGTCGAACCGCGCGAGCACGTCGTCGTAGGGCATCAGCGCGTCGCTCATCGGCCGGCTCCTTCGAGTGCGGGCGCCTGGTCGAGCAGCAGGCCGCCCCACTGCTGCGCCAGCAGCGCCTCGAGGGCTGCGCCGACGCGGTACACCCGGTCGTCCGCCGTGGCCGGGGCGAGGATCTGGACGCCGGCCGGCAGGCCGTCCTCGTCGGCGAGGCCGCTCGGGACGGAGATGCCGGGGACGCCGGAGAGGTTCGCCGGGATGGTCGCCAGGTCGTTGAGGTACATCGCGAGGGGGTCGTCGACCTTCTCGCCCAGCTTGAACGCCGTGGTCGGCGCGGTCGGGCTGACCAGCACGTCGGCCCGCTCGAAGGCGGACTCGAAGTCGCGGCTGATCAGCGTGCGCACCTTCTGGGCCTGGCCGTAGTAGGCGTCGTAGTAGCCGCTGGAGAGGGCGTAGGTGCCGAGGATGATCCGGCGCTTCACCTCGTCGCCGAAGCCGGCCTCGCGCGTCACCCGCATCACGTCCTCGGCGCTCGGCCGATCGCCCGGGTCACCGTCGGGCGTGACCCTCAGTCCGTAGCGCATCGCGTCGAAGCGGGCCAGGTTGGAGCTCGCCTCGGCCGGCAGGATCAGGTAGTAGGTCGCCAGGGCGTGGACGAAGTGGGGGCACGAGACCTCGACGACCTCCGCGCCCGCCTTGGTCATGAGCTCGACCGACTCCTCGAACCGGGCGAGGACGCCGGCCTGGTAGCCCTCGCCGCCGAGCTCGGCGACGACACCGATCCGGACGCCGGTGAGATCGCCGTCGGCACCGCGTCGCGCGGCCTCGACGAGCGGCGGCAGCGGCCGGTCGATGCTGGTGGAGTCGAGCGGGTCGTGGCCGCCCACGATCTCGTGGAGCAACGCGGCGTCGAGGACGGTCCGGGTGACCGGTCCGGCCTGGTCGAGCGAGTTGGCGAGGGCGACGAGCCCGTAGCGCGACACCCCGCCGTACGTCGGCTTGACGCCGACGGTGCCGGTGACCGCACCGGGCTGGCGGATCGAGCCGCCGGTGTCCGTGCCGATCGCCAACGGCGCCTCGTGGGCCGCGACCGCGGCGGCGCTGCCGCCGCCGGATCCCCCGGGGATGCGCTCGAGGTCCCACGGGTTGCGGGTCGGCCCGTAGGCGCTGTACTCGGTGGACGAGCCCATCGCGAACTCGTCCATGTTGGTCTTGCCGAGGATCGGCAGGCCGGCCGCACGCAGCCGGGCGACCACGGTCGCGTCGTACGGCGGCACCCAGCCCTCCAGGATCCGCGACCCGCAGGTGGTGGGGAGACCGCGCGTCGCGAGCACGTCCTTGACCGCGATCGGGACGCCGTCCAGGGCGCTGGCGGACTGCCCGGCCGCGCGACGCCGGTCGGACTCGGCCGCGTCGCGCAGCGCCCCCTCGGCGTCCACGTGGAGGAACGCGTGGACCGCGCCGTCCACCTCGGCGATGCGGTCCAGGTGACGCTGGGTGATCTCGACGCTCGTGGTCTCGCCACTGTCCAGTGCGGCGGACAGGTCGGCCGCACTCGCGCGCAGCGACACGGTCGGCCGGCTCGCGCCCTCCCCGGTCACTGCTCGTCCCCGAGGATCCGGGGCACCTTGAACCGCTGCTGCTCCACCTCGGGCGCACCGCTCAACGCCTCTGCGGCGGTGAGGCCGCGAGTCACGACGTCCTCTCGGAACACGTTGCTCAGCGGCAGCGCGTGCGACGTCGGCGGGACGTCGTCGCCGGCCACGCCCTGGATCGACGCCACCGACTCCAGGATCACGCTGAGCTGGGGCGCGAGGTGGTCGAGCTCGGCGTCGGAGAGGTCGATCCGGGCGAGGTCGGCCAGGTGCGCGACCTCGTCACGAGAGATCTCAGGCATGGCCTCATCCTAGGGAGCGGCGAGTCGCACCGACCCGGCGGTCCGACCCAGGGGCCGGCGCCTCCACCCCGGTCCCCCGAGGCCCGTGGATCACGGTCGTCGACCAACTCCGCCAAAGTCCTGAAACACCGCGCTTCCCCCCGCTAGCGTGGTGATGCCCCGATATCCCCCATCGCCACCCCCCAGGCCCCGACATGAATGCCGTACGTGAAACCGAGATCGACGGCGTCCTCTGCTTCTTCGTAGACACGGGACGTCCAGCGTCGTCAGCCCACCTGATCTTCCGGCAGGGCCTCGCCGACGAGCCCTTGCACGAGTCCGGATGGCTCCGACTCCTCGAGCATCTCGCGCTGCTCGACCGCGAGACGTTGTCGCGCCCGATCGAGGGAGCGGTGACGATGCTCACCACGGGCTTCCGGGCGCACGGCGGCGAGGCCGCCGTCGTCGACCGGCTCCGCGAGCTCTCCAGGTGGCTGGGCGAACCCGACCTCCGGCTGCTGGCCCGTGAGCGTGGCGTGCTGCAGGCCGAGGCCCAACGGCGGTCCGACCCCCTGCTCCGATCGCTGACCTGGCGGTACGGCGCCACCGGGCCCGGGGTCGCGAGCTATGCGGAGGCCGGCTCGGTGCGGGCGACCCCGGAGCTGCTCGCGGAGCGAGCCCAGCGGGTCTTCAACCGGTCGAACGCCGTCCTCGTCCTGGACGGCCCACCCCCTGCCACCGTGTCGCTGCCGCTGCCACCCGGCGAGTACCGGCCGTCCACACCGGCTCCGACCCTGGACCGACGCCTGCCCGCCGCCTACGTCGACGACTCGGGCGTCACGCTGAGCGGGACCGTGCCGCGCTCGCACGAGGCGGAGTTCCTCCCCGACCTCCTCGAGCGCGCCGTGCACGACGGCCTGCGCCAGCGCACCGGTGGCGTCTACGCCCCCTGGGCCCGGATGGAGCGCGTCGACGACCGTCATCTGGTCGTGGCCGCGGGCTCCGACGTGGTGCCCGAGATGCTGCGCAGCATCGCCGGGGTCGGCCACGACATCTCGCGCCGCCTGGCCGACGAGGGAGTACCGCGCGCCTGGCTGACCGAGGCCGTCGACGCCCGGCTCCGGGCGCTGGACGGTCCGCGCGCCGCCCTCGACGTCGCCCTGGGTGCGGCCTACGCCGTCCTGAGCGACCAGGTGCCGAAGACGCACGAGGAGCTCGTGCACGAGGCCAGAGCGACCGATCCCGACCTCGTGGACGCCGCCGTCCGGGCGTTCCACGAGACCCTCCTGGTCGGCGTTCCGGAAGGCGCCCGGCTCGACGGCGGCCTCCGCACCGTCGACTTCCCGGAGACCGAGCCGGCGAGCACGGCGTCGCGTCACCGCCACGTCAACTGGCCGGCAGACCTGGCCACCTTCTCGGCGAACGATGAGCTCCTCGAGTCGGCGACCGGGACGAGCGCCCGCAGCCTGCGCGTCGACGACGTGGTCGCCCTGTTCGCGTGGCGGGACGGCACCCGCAAGGTGGTCGCCCGCGACGGTTCCAGCCTGGAGATGGAGCCCACCCAGTGGTACCGCGGTCACCAGCTGACCGCGGCTCTGGACCGCGCAGTGCCGGCGGACCTCCACGTCCCGATGCCCGATCGCGTCGTCACGTTCCGCAGGATGGGGCCGGCGGAACGCTGCGCCATCACCTTCGGGCGGGTCGCGAACACGGTGCCCGGCATCGCGGTGATGCTCGGGGTCAGCCTGTTGCTGGTGCTGATCGGCGTCCTCGGCGGTCACCGCCTGCTGGGCGCGGTCTTCGTCCTCCTCGCCGGGGCGCTCGGCGCCCACCTGTGGCGGCTCCAGGGCGGACGCTGGCCGGGCACGGCGAGCGCGCCGGGCCACGCCGCGTAGCCGGGGCGGCGGCCCTAGCCTGGTCCGGTGCCGGTGACGACGCTCCGCGACGGTCGGGCGATCCAGTGGTCCGACGGTGGCGCCTCCGACGGCGTACCCGTGCTGTTCTTCCACGGGTCCCCCGACACGCGACGCGCCGCGTGGAGCGGTCACGACCCCGCACGCGAGGCCGGCCTCCGTCTGGTCGCCGTCAACCGACCCGGGTACGGCGCCTCGTCGCCGGCCCCGCCGTCGTACCGGCGCGTCGTGGACGACGCGGTCGAGCTGGCGGACCTGCTCGGCCTGGACACCTTCGGGGTGCTCGGCATGTCGGTCGGCGGCACCTTCGCGCTGGCCTGCGCCGCGCTCCGGCCGGACCGCGTCCGCGCCGCCGCGGTGGTGGCCGCACCCGGGGAGGCTCCGCGGATGGATCCGCCCTGGACCCGCGACGACCTCGACCGGGAGGGCCGGGCCTGGTACGCGGCCCTCGCCGCCGGCACGGTGGAGGAGAACGTGGCCCGGGTGCGTCCGGACTTCCTCGCCTACCGCGCCACCGTCGGCCCCGAGGATCCCGACGACGCGGCTCTGGCCGAGCGATGGGTGACGGCTCTTCCGGACGGGGACCGACTGCTCGTCGCGGCACGGCCCGCCTCCGAGCGAGCGGCGGCTGCCCGCGAAGCGCTGCTCGTGCCCGACGGCTACCTCGCGGATGCCGCGCTCGTCTTCCACGCCTGGGACTTCCGCGTCGAGGACGTCCGCTGCCCGGTCGCCCTCTGGTACGGCGCCCGCGACGCCAACGCGCCCCCGCGCAACGGCGCCTGGCTCGCCGATCGGCTGTCCTCGGCCACGCTGCGGGTGCTCCCCGAACACGGACATCTCGAGACGTTGCTCCGGAACTGGACGCCGATCCTCGCCTCCGCGCTCGGCGGCTGACGTTGTCGGCCAGCCCGGTCCGCTGCGCCGGAGCTGGAGGTTCCCAGCCGAAACCCGCACTTTCGGGCCGAGATTTCGGCTGGGAACCTCCAGTTTCACCGGTGTACCGGGGAAACCTGCACACCACCGAGCCGAGCAGCAACCTGCGGCTCAGAGCCCGGTCGGACCGTGCTCGAGCAGGACCTGGAACCCGGCCTCGTCGAGCACGGCGACCCCGAGCTGCTCGGCCTTGTCCGCCTTGGTCCCGGCGTTGTCGCCGACGACGACGTAGTCGGTGTTCTTGGACACCGAGCCGGCCGCCTTGCCTCCGCGGGAGACGATCGCCTCCTTCGCGGAGTCACGGGAGAAGTCGACCAGCGAGCCGGTCACGACCACGGTGAGACCCTCGAGCGTGCGCGGCACCGACTCGTCGCGCGCGTCGGCCATGGTCACGCCCGACCTCTCCCACTTGTCGACGATGGCCGCGTGCCAGTCGACGCCGAACCACTCGATGACCGACTCGGCGATGGTCGGCCCGACACCCTCGGCGGCGGCCAGCTCCGCCTCGGAGGCGGAGCGGATCCGGTCCATCGACCCGAACTCGGTGGCGAGTGCCCGGGCCGCGGTCGGCCCGACGTGCCGGATCGACAGCGCCACCAGCACCCGCCACAGGGGGACCTCCTTGGCCCGGTCGAGCAGGCTCAACAGCCGCTCGCCGTTGGCGCTGAGCTGAGGGCCCTCCTCCCCCTTCTTCGGGGCGCGGGTGAACAGGTCGGTCCGGAGCAGCTTGGCCTCGTCGAGGCCGAAGACGTCGCCCTCGTCGGTGATCACGCGTGCGTCGAGCAGCGCATGGGCCGCCTCAGCGCCCAGCCCCTCGATGTCGAAGGCCCCGCGACCGGCCACGTGGAAGACGCGCTCGAGCAGCTGAGCGGGGCACTGCCGGGTGTTGGGGCAGCGGAGGTCCTTGTCGCCCTCCTTCTGCTGGACCAGGCCGGTGCCGCACGACGGACAGGTCGTCGGCATCACCCAGGGCTCGAGGCCCTCGGGCCGGAGCGCCAGCACCGGTCCGACGATCTCGGGGATCACGTCGCCGGCCTTGCGCAGCACCACGGTGTCGCCGGGCCGGACGTCCTTGCGGGCGACCTCGTGGGCGTTGTGGAGGGTGGCGCGCTCGACCGTGGAGCCGGCCACCTTGGTCGGCTCCATCACCCCGAACGGCGTCACCCGCCCGGTGCGCCCCGTGTTGACCTCGATCGAGACGAGCCTGGCGTTGACCTCCTCGGGCGGGTACTTGAACGCGATCGCCCAGCGGGGGGCGCGCGAGGTCGACCCGAGGCGACGCTGCAGGGTGACCTCGTCGACCTTCACCACGACCCCGTCGATCTCGTGCTCGACGTCGTGGCGGTGCTCGCCGTAGAACTCGATGAACTCCTGCACCTTCGCCAGGCTCGGCAGCACCCGCACCCGGTCGGAGACTGGCAGGCCCCAGGTGCGGAGCGCGTCGTAGGCCGTCGACTGCGACACCGGGTCGAACCCGTCGCGAGCCCCGATGCCGTGGCAGACCATCCCGAGCGCCCGGGTCGCCGTGACCCGCGGGTCCTTCTGCCGCAGGGACCCCGCAGCCGCGTTGCGCGGGTTGGCGAAGACCGGCCGGCCGGCCTCGCCCATGGCGATGTTGAGCCGCTCGAAGGCCTCGACCGGGAGGAACACCTCGCCGCGGACCTCGACCAGGGTCGGGACCGGGAACTCGTCGGTGCCGGTCAGGCGGACGGGCACGGAGTCGATGGTGCGCACGTTGGGGGTGACGTCCTCGCCGGTGCGGCCGTCCCCGCGGGTCAGCGCCCGGGTCAACCGACCGCGCTCGTAGAGCAGGTTGATGGCGAGCCCGTCGACCTTGAGCTCGCAGAGCAGCGCCGGGTCGTCCACCCCGTCGCGCCCGAGGCGCGCGTGCCAGGCGGCCAGCTCGTCGTAGGAGAACGCGTTGTCCAGGCTCTCCATCCGCTGGAGGTGGTCGACCGCGGTGAACTCCGTCGACACCGCGCCTCCGACCTTCTGGGTCGGGGAGTCGGGCGTCCGCAGCTCGGGGAACTGCTCCTCGAGGGTCTGCAGCTCCCGCATCCGGTGGTCGTAGTCGGCGTCGGAGAGCGTCGGCTCGTCCAGCACGAAGTAGCGCCAGCGCGCATCCTCGATGTCCTCACTCAGCTGCCGATGGCGCTCCTTGGCCTCAGGAGTCGCCGACTGCGGTTCGCCCATGCCCCCTATCCTGCCAACGACCGCCGACGTCACGCCGCCGCCACCACCCATCCGCGCGGGGCGTCGTACCGAATGGACCCCGTGGAGCCCCCGTTGAGCGAGCGCACCTCGCCCGAACCGCATCTCTCCCGGTACGACGGCTCCGCCGCCCCCGAAGGGCTCGTGCTCGTGCTGCACGGCGGGAAGGACCGCTCCCGGGAGGAGGTCACCGGGCGGAGCCTCTCCTGGCGTCGCGCACAGAGCCTGGCGCGCGTCCTGGGTCACTCGCTGCACGCCGACGGCATCGGCCTGTGGGTGCTGCGGTACCGGACCGTGGGGTGGAACGGCGACGGCGCCGACAAGATCGCCGACGCGCGCTGGGCGCTCGAACGCGCCCGCGCCGCCCTCGGGGAGGTGCCGGTCGTGCTCCTCGGGCACTCGATGGGCGGCCGGACCGCCTGCCGGGTCGCGGACGACGACCTGGTGCGCGGGGTCGTGGCCCTCGCGCCGTGGCTCCCCCCGACCGATCCCGTCGACGCGCTCGCCGGGCGCGAGCTCCATGCCGCGCACGGCCGTCGCGACCACATCACGAGTGCCCGCGCCACCCGGGAGTACGTCGAGAAGGCCCGCCCCGTCGCTCGGGCGGCCTCCTTCACCGACATGGGCGACCGGGGCCACTACCTGCTCCGGGGCGTCCGCGGCTGGAACTCGTTCGCCCTCGACCGGGTGCGCCGGATCCTGGCCGCGGAGCGGGCGCCGGACTGAATTCGTCCACAGTCCGGATGAAACTGATTTGTTTCATCCGGTCCGGCTGCGCTAGCGTCGTTCATGGAACGAAACCGTTTCGTTTCATGCAGATGAACGACAGGTGACGATGACCCCCGCCGAAGCAGCAGCCGCTCTCCGCCCCCGGGTGGAGGGCGACCGGGAGCAGGAGATCCTCGACGCGGCCCTCGAGGTGCTCGCCGAGTGCGGCTACGACCGCCTCACGATGGACGCGGTCGCCCAGCGCGCGAAGGCGTCGAAGGCGACCCTCTACCGACGGTGGAACTCGAAGGCGACGCTGGTCGTGGACGCTCTGGCGTCCCAGAAGTCGACGCCGGCGGTCCCCGACACCGGCGACCTGCGTACCGACCTGCTGACCGCGTTCTGCGGCATGGGCGGCCTCACCGACCACGACACGACCGCGACGTTCGGTGCGGTGATGACCGCGCTGTCCACGGACCCGGAGTTCGCGTCGGAGTTCCGCACCCGCGTGCTCCTGCCGAAGTCACAGCTGTCCCGCACCGTCTTCCAGCGCGCCCGCGACCGCGGCGAGGTGCGCGACGACATCGATCTCGACCTGGTGGCGCCGTCTCTCGCCGCGATCGTCCTGCACCGGCTCTTCGTCATGGGCGAGGAGCCGGGCCCCGCACTCATCGAGCGCGTCATCGACCAGATCATCCTGCCGGCCGTCCGACCGCAGGCCTGAGAAGCCCCACTACAGAAAGAAGCTCATGTCCGAACTCACCGACGCCGTCGAGGCTCCGGAGCCCGAGCTCGCCGAGCGCGACGGGAAGAAGCAGCACCTGGGCTGGGCCCTGGTGCTGATCTGCATCGCGCAGCTCATGGTGGTCCTCGACGCGACTATCGCGAACATCGCCCTGCCCTACATCGGCAGAGATCTTCACATGTCCGGCACGAACCTGACCTGGATCGTGACCGGCTACTCGCTCGCCTTCGGCGGCCTGCTCCTCCTGGGCGGCCGGCTCGGCGACCTCTACGGCCGCCGCAAGGTCTTCATGGCCGGCCTCACCGTCTTCGCCGTCGCCTCCCTGCTGGGTGGTCTCGCCCAGAGCGAGACCCTGCTGCTGGGGGCCCGGGGCCTGCAGGGCCTCGGCGCCGCGTTGGCCTCACCCGCTGCCCTGGCCCTGATCACGACCACCTTCCCGGCCGGTCCGGCGCGCACCCGCGCGTTCGCCGTGTACGCCGCCATGTCCGGCGCCGGCGCGGCCGTCGGCCTGATCCTGGGCGGCTGGCTGACCGGGCTCAACGTCTCGCTGTTCAACCCGCAGGACGGCTGGCGCCTCACCTTCCTGATCAACGTGCCGATCGGCATCATCGCCGCGTTCCTGGCTCCGCGGTTCCTCAAGGAGTCGGCGTCCCGCCCGGGGATGCTCGACATCCCGGGTGCGGTCTTCGGCACCGGCGGACTCCTCGCGCTGGTCTACGGCCTCACCCGCGCGGGCAACGTGCAGTACGGGTGGAACGACCTCGGGACGATCGGCGCCCTGGTCGCCTCGGCCGTGCTGCTGGTGCTGTTCTTCGTCGTGGAGTCACGCGTGGAGCATCCGCTGCTCCCGTTCCGGATCTTCCTGAACCGGACGAGGGCGGCCAGCTTCGTGGCGATGATGCTGCTGCCGGCTGCCATGTTCGCGATGTTCTTCTTCCTGAGCCTGTTCATCCAGAACGTGATGGGGTACAGCCCGCTCAAGGCCGGCTTCGCGTTCCTGCCGTTCAGCATCTGCATCATCATCAGCGCGACGATCGTGTCCCAGCTCGCCAACCGCTTCGACCCGAAGTACATCGCCGGCATCGGCACGCTGATGGCCACGGTGGCGCTCTACGGCTTCTCGCGGCTGAGCGTCCCGACGGGTGCGGGCGACGTCCTGCACGCGATCAGCACCGGGCAGAGCCTGGGCTCCGGCGTCAACTACTGGACCCAGATCCTGCCCTTCGTCTGCCTGATGGCCCTCGGCATGGGTGCGGTGTTCGTGCCGCTCACCCTGACCGCCGTCCACCACGTGCGGGCGGAGGACTCGGGGGTCGGCTCCGGCGTGCTGAACACGATGCAGCAGATCGGTGGCGCGCTCGGCCTGGCCACGCTGTCCACGGTGGGCAGCCACTTCAACAACATCCATGCGGCCAAGATCGCCCCGGCGATCGGGCAGGGGCTCTCCCAGCTCAACCCGCACGTCACCGACGCGCTGATGTCGAAGTTCGACGTCACCACGCCCGGCAACCTGACGGCGATCCTCGCCTACCTCGGTGGCTTCCCCACCGGCGCGACGCACGCCTTCCTGGTGGGTGTCTTCATGATGCTGGCGGGCTCGGCCGTGGTGTGGATCTTCCTCGACGTCAAGCACGAGGAGCTGGCCACCGACGCCCCGGCCGAAGGGGTCCACGTCGGCTGAGGTCCCACCCTCACGCGACGCCCCGGGGAACGACTCCCCGGGGCGTTGTCATGTGCACCGAGCACGTCGTCGAGGCTCAGCGGACGCGGGCGAGGCTGACGCCGTCGCGGACGGGGAGCAGCACCACGTCCACGCGGTCGTCGGTCAGGAGCGCCTCGTTGAGGGCGTGGATGGCCCGGTCGTCGTCGTTCTGGGGGTCGAGCACCCGGCCGTCGCGCAGCATGTTGTCGAGCACGATGAGTCCGCCCGGCCGCACCCGCGTCACGATCTCCTCGAAGTACGCCGGGTAGCCGGTCTTGTCGGCGTCGATGAACGCGAAGTCCAGGAAGGTCTCCGTGGGCAGGGCCCGCAGCGTGTCGAGCGCGGGCGCGATCCGCAGCTCGATCCGGTCGCTGACGCCCGCCCGCTCCCAGTACCGCCTCGCGATCGAGGTCCACTCCTCGCTGACGTCGCAGCAGAGCAGGCGGCCGTCGGACGGGAGGCCGCGCGCGATGCAGATCGACGAGTAGCCGGTGAAGGTGCCGACCTCGACCGCCTGCTCGGCACCGACGAGGCGCACCAGCATGGTCAGCAGCTCCCCCTCGTCGTGCGAGATCTGCATGCCCGCAGCACCCCCGAGCTCCCGGTGGGTCTCCTCGGCCAGGTCGCGGAGCACGCCGTCGGCGGGCTCGGAGTGCGCGAGCAGGTAGTCGTTGATGGCAGGGGTGACGATGTCCATGCCCCCAGTCTGGCCCACCGCTACCCGGTGAACTCCCCCACGTGGCCCCTGGTCGTCGTACCAGAGGAGCCCCGTGCCCCGTGACGCGCTCGGGCGCGTCGTCCGGCACACGACCCGCATCGGATGGCCCCGGGTCCGGGTGCGGTCAGCCGGCGAGGTTGGCCGCGACCTCGCGGCAGAGCGCGGAGGCGGATCGCGCCCACGCGGGCGAGGCCCCGGCGAGTCCGCAGGTCGGCGTCACGACCAGACGCTCCGCGACCGCCTCGGGATCGAGCCCCACCATGTCGAGCCAGCGCAGGATCCGCTCGGTGAGCCCCGTCGCGGTCGGCGCGGTGGTCGGCTCCAGGGCCGGTACGACGCCGAGGGCGACGGTCTCCCCGGCCTCGAGCGCCTCGGCCAGCACGTCCATGTCGTCGGCCGTGAGGACCGACAGGTCGGCGCTCAGGCCGCGGGCGCCGGCCCCCCGCAGCAGCTGCCACGGCACGCCGGAGGCGCAGGAGTGGACCCACGGCCCCTCGCCGGCCCGCCCCAGCACCCACTCCAGGGCGGCCGATGCCTCGGGCGGGTGCACCGTGCGGTGCCTGCCGAAGCCGGATGCCGTCGGGATCTGCCCCGCCAGCACGGCCGGCAGCGCGGGCTCGTCGACCTGGACGATCACGCGGGCGCCGACGACCCGGCGTCGGACGTCGGCGAGATGGGTCGCCACCCCCTCGGCGAGCGCCTGGGCCAGGTCGCGACGAGCGCCGTGGTCGGCGAGCACCTTGTCGCCGCGCGGCTTCTCGACCGAGGCGGCCAGCGTCCACGGACCGGCCACCTGGATCTTGAGCGTGCCGGCGAAGTCCTGGGTCTGCTCCTCGAGCTGGTCGAGGTCCTGGGCCAGCAGCGACCGCGCCCGGCGGTGGTCCAGGCCCGAGGTGTCGGTCAGCCGCCAGCCGGCCGGCTGCAGGTCGAAGCCGAGGTCGCCGACCATGGCGACGGCCCGCCCGACCATCCCCGCGGCCGGGCCGCGGCCGGGCAGCTCGGGCAGGTAGGGGAGCTCCGGCGCCTCGCCCAGCACGACGCGCACCGCCTCGGCGTACTCCTCCGCGTCGGTGCCCGGCCACGACCCGACGCCGGTCGAGACCGTCACGGCGCACCCAGCGGTGAGTCAGGCCCGATTTCGACAGCCGCAACCGGTCCTGGCTCACCGCCGGCCGGCGATGGCGCGAGCGAGCGGTGCGTGAGGACCGGTCGCGGCGGTCCGTTCCGGTCCTGTCTCACCGCCGGGCGGCTTCGACGCGCGAGGTGGCGACGATCGTGGCGGAGCCGACGACGCGGGTGCCGTCGTACATCACGGCGGCCTGGCCGGGCGCGATCCCCTGGGCCGGGTCGAGCAGCTCGATCGAGACGCCGTCACCGTCGACCTCGATCCGGGCCGCGTGCTCGGCACCGTGGGCGCGCAGCTGCACGGTCCCGGTGTACGACGAGGGCGTGGCGCCGCACCAGCGCGGCCGGTCGGCCCGGATCCGGTCGACGGTGAGCGCCTCGCGCGGACCCACCGTCACCGTGCCGGACACCGGCTCGATGTCCAGCACGAAGCGCGGCCTGCCGTCGGGGGCGGGCACGCCGAGCCGCAGCCCTCGCCGCTGACCGATCGTGAAGCCGTACGTGCCCTCGTGCCGCCCCAGCTCCTCGCCCGAGACCGCGTCGACGATCGCGCCGCCGTGGTTGGGGGCCCGCTCCCCCAGCTTCTCGCGCAGCCAGCCGGCGTTGTCCCCGTCGGCGACGAAGCAGATGTCGTGCGAGTCGGGCTTGTCCGCCACGAGCAGGCCACGGCGGGCCGCCTCCGCGCGGACCTCGGACTTGGGAGTGTCACCGAGCGGGAACAGCGAGTGCTCGAGCTGACCCTGGGTGAGGACGCCGAGCACGTAGGACTGGTCCTTGCCGTCGTCGACGGCCCGGTGGAGCTCGACGGTGCCGTCGGCGGCCGTGCGCACCTGCGCGTAGTGGCCCGTCGCCACCGCGTCGAAGCCGAGCGCCAGGGCACGGTCGAGCACCGCCGCGAACTTGATCTTCTCGTTGCACCGCAGGCACGGGTTGGGGGTGCGACCCGCGGCGTACTCGTCCATGAAGTCCTCGACGACGTCCTCGTGGAACCGCTCCGACAGGTCCCAGACGTAGAAGGGGATGCCGATCACGTCCGCGGCACGGCGTGCGTCGTTCGCGTCCTCGAGGGTGCAGCAGCCGCGGGCACCCGAGCGGTACGACGCGGGGTTGCGCGAGAGGGCGAGGTGGATGCCGGTGACGTCGTGGCCCAGCTCCGCGGCCCGGGCGGCGGCCACGGCGGAGTCGACACCGCCCGACATGGCGGCGACGATCCTCATCCGGGCCGCCTCGGCGAGACGCTCGAACGGGAGCGGGTCATCGTTCGCGAGCTCCCCGGGCGCGTTCGACGGCGGGGCCGATCGCCTCGACCAGCGCGTCGACGTCGGACGGCGTCGACGTGCGGCCCAGCGTGAAGCGGAGGGAGTGGCGCGCGCCCTCCTCGTCGCACCCCATCGCGAGGAGCACGTGCGAGGGCTGCGGAACGCCGGCCGAGCACGCCGAGCCGGTCGAGCACTCGATGCCCCGGGCGTCGAGCAGCATCAGCAGCGAGTCGCCCTCGCAGTCGGGGAACCCGAGGTGGGCGTTGCCGGGCAGCCGGCGGTCGGGATCACCGTGGAGGTGGGCGTCGGGCACGACCTCTGTCACACGGCGCACCAGGTCGTCGCGCAGGGCGACCATCCGCTCGGCGTACTCCGGCTGGGCCTTGACCGCGCTCTCGACCGCGGTGGCGAAGCCGGCGATGGCCGGCATGTCGAGCGTGCCGCTGCGGATGTCGCGCTCCTGGCCACCGCCGTGCAGCAGCGGGGTCAGGGAGAGCTCGCGGCGGAGCACGAGCGCGCCCACGCCGTAGGGGCCGCCGATCTTGTGGCCGGTCAGGGTCAGCGCGTCGACTCCGCTCCGAGCGAAGTCGACCGGCACCGCGCCGACCGCCTGGACGGCATCGGTGTGCACGGGGATCCCGTGCGGAGCGGCGGCGGCCACGACCTCCTCGATCGGCTGCACCGTCCCGACCTCGTTGTTGGCCCACATCACCGAGATCAGGGCCACCGAGGCGGGGTCACGCGCGACCGAGGTGCGCAGCGCGTCGAGGTCGATCCGGCCACGGCAGTCGACGGGGAGCAGCTCGACGACGGCCGCCTCCTCCTCCTCGAGCCAGTGCAGGGCGTCGAGCACGGCATGGTGCTCGACCGCGGTGGCCAGGATGCGCACCCGCGCGGGGTCTTCGTCGTGCCGCGACCAGTAGAGCCCCTTGAGCGCGAGGTTGTCCGCCTCGGTGCCGCCGGAGGTGAACACGACCTCGCCCGGGCGGCAGTTGAGAGCCTGCGCGATGGTCTCGCGAGACTCCTCCACCACCCGCCGGGCGGCGCGGCCGCTGGCGTGGAGGGACGAGGGGTTGCCGACGTCTCGGAGGTGTCTGGTCATGGCCTCGATCGCGGCCGGGAGCATCGGGGTGGTCGCGGCGTGGTCGAGGTAGACCGTCGGGGTCTCGGGCGCGTCGTGCATGTCACACCCAGGGTACGGCGCTGGGTGTGACACCGCGAACCGGAGGACTCACCCCCGGTCCATCACGGCCCGCGCCTCGAACAGCAGCACCGCCGCCGAGGCTGCGACGTTGAGGGAGTCGGCCCGCCCCCGCATGGGGATCGAGATGCGGGCGAGCCCGTCCCGCCACTCCGGACCCACCCCGTTCCCCTCGGAACCGACCACGACCGCGGTCGGGCCGCAGCCCAGGCCGGCGTCGCGGTACGACGTGGCGCCCGCCGGGTCGGCGACGTACGCCGTGTACCCGGCGTCGGCCAGGTCGGCCCGCGCCGACGCCACGTCCTCGTACTCGAGCACGGGGGTGGTGAGCACCGTGCCGCGGCTGGCGACGAACGTCTTCGGGTGGGTCACCCGAGCCGTCGCCCGGGTCAGGACCAGGGCGTCCGCGGCGCAGGCATCGGCGGTCCGGACCAGGGTGCCGAGGTTCCCGGCGTACTCGATCCCGTCGGCGACGAGGACGAGTCCGCCACGGCCGACCAGCACGTCGGCCGACCGCCACGATGGCAGCCGGACGATCGAGAGCAGCACGGGCGCGGTCACACCGGGGTGGATCCGCGCCACGGTGCGCTCGGAGACACGGACCGCGCGACGGGCGCGATCCGCCACCGCCGCAGCGGTCGACTCCAGCACCGGGTCCCGACGGCCGCCCGGGCACCACAGCATCACCTCGACGACGGCATCGCTGCGCAGCACGACCTCGTGGGCCCAGCCGCCGGAGACGGCGGTCACCCGGTCCGAGCGCGGCAGCAGGTTGCGCCGCGCCCGCGAGTAGCGGCCCACGGCCGCCTGCGCCGAGCCGACGTGCGGCAGACGCTCCAGGACTGCGGGGGCGCTCGGTGGCGATGTGGACCGCGACGGGGACAGCTGGGACGAGGACATGGGTGGCTCCGACGAAACGGGAGTGACGACCTGACCGCGTCACCCGCTCGCGGGCCGCGGTCGTCAGGCTGCCGGTCGGCGCCTGGTTGAAGTCACTCCTGGATACCCATGCCGAAGACGGTAGAGGTGACCCCGGGCGGATGCACCCGGTTTTCCGCGTCCCGGCCCGTCACCGGAAGTGCGGTGCTCCGCGGTCAGCGGGCGCCGTACATCTTCCGCATCCCCAGCCAGTCGCCGAGCCCCAGCGTCCGGGCGTACGCCGAGCAGGGGGTCAGCACGTGCTGCATCGTGAGGTTGGCGTGGCCCGACCCGGTGTGCGCCATCCCGTAGGCGTGCCCGAACTCGTGGGTGAGGGCCCCTTCGAAGTCCCACTGGTTGACGCAGTGCGCGGGCAGCTTGGTCGTGAGCATCCTGCCGTTGTCCATCATGATGTCGGCGGCGTTCATGCGCCCGGAGCCGATCCACCAGTAGCAGGTCCACCCGAGCAGGGTGCCCGGCAGGTTGCCGAACGCCACGACGTTGTCGGTGTTGTAGGCACCGCAGGTGATCGCGCTGGGGCTGGTCTTGATGTTCGGCCGGAGCTTGGTACGGCCCAGGTAGCGAGCGACCGGCGTGCGGAGGAACGGCTTCCCGCAGGTGTTGCGGCCCTTGCGCATGTTGGTGTCGGCGGCCTTGATCTGTCGGACCAACGTGGTCCGGTTGAAACGGGCGGGCGCCTTCGCGAGGTTGACGTGGTAGCGCAGCGAGGTCGCCCAGCGGTGGCCCTCGAGGTGGAAGGTGCGGTCCTGGCACGCCGGAGGGCTGGAGGCCCGCTCGTGGCCGGCCGTCGCGCCGCGTGCGGCCGCGCCGACGTAGGCCCGCACCCGGGAGCCCGCGTTGGTCACCAGCAGGCCGGCGGCCTCCCCCTGGGTGCCGACCCCGTCGGCGCCGACGCTCATCCCCGAGGGCGGCACGACGACCGAGACCCGACCGGCGTACACCACCCGGCCGACCAGGGAGCAGCCCAGACCCGAGACGCCGTGCGCCAGCGCGGAGGCGGGGATCGGGCCACGGCCCGCACAGCGGTCGTCCACGATGCGGGCGTTGGCCGGCGTCTGCGCCGACCCGACCAGGAGAGCGCCGGCGGTGAGGCCGGCGGCCAGGGCGAGCAGTCGTCGCGGCAACGTCATGTGCCCGATCCTGCCCCAGCCCCGGGTGCGCTAGCCCGCGGGACGCGCCGAGCGGCCGCGGACCGGTCCGAGCAGGGCCAGGTCGTCGCGGTGCACGACCTCACGTTCGTACGCCGCCCCGAGCTCGCGCCGCAGCGTCGCCGAGGACCGCCCGACGAGACGCGGGATCTCCTCGGCGTCGAAGTTGACCAGCCCTCGCGCCACCGGGACGCCGTCGGGGCCCGCCAGGTCGACGGGGTCGCCGGCGGCGAACGTGCCGGTCGCCCCGGTCACGCCGGCCGCGAGCAGCGAGGCACGGCGCTCGGTGACGGCTCGCACCGCCCCGTCGTCCAGGAGGAGGACCCCCTTCGGCTCCGTGGCATGGGCGAGCCACAGCTGCCGGGTGGGCCGACGCCGGCTCGCGGCGTGGAACCAGGTGCCGACCGGGTCTCCCGCCAGCGCCTCCCCCGCCCGGTCGGCGGAGGTGAGCACCACCGGGATGCCCGCCTCGGTCGCGATCCGGGCGGCGTCCAGCTTGGTCCGCATGCCGCCGGTGCCGAGGCCGACCGTGGAAGCCCTGCCGACCGGGACGCCGTCGAGGTCGTCCGCGAGCGCGACCTCGGGGACCAGACGGCTCCCGTCGGCGGCCGGGTGAGCGTCGTAGAGGCCGTCGACGTCGCTGAGGAGCACCAGCAGGTCGGCGTGCACGAGGTGCGCCACCAGCGCCGCGAGCCGGTCGTTGTCACCGAAGCGGATCTCACCGGTGGCCACGGTGTCGTTCTCGTTGACGATGGGCAGCACGCCCAGCTCGAGGAGCTTCGCGAAGGTCTGGTGCGCGTTGCGGTAGTGACTTCGTCGCGTCATGTCGTCGGCGGTGAGCAGCACCTGCCCGGCGACGACGCCGTGCGCCGCGAGCTCCTCGGTGTAGCGGTGCACCAGGAGGCCCTGGCCGACGGAGGCCGCGGCCTGCTGGGCCGGGAGCGCGCGGGGACGGCGGGCCATCCCCAACGGCGCGAGGCCGGCCGCGATGGCTCCGGAGGAGACGAGGACCAGCTCGACGCCGCGGGCGCGGGCCTCGGCGAGGACGCCGACCAGGCGGCGTACCCGCTGGGGGTCGATGCCCCCTCGAGCGGTGGTGAGGGACGACGAGCCGACCTTGACCACGACCCGGCCGGCTGACGCCACCCGGTCACGCCGGTCGTGCTCGCTCATGCCTCGGAGTCGCTCTGGGGACCGTCGGGGTCGTCCGCCGAGCCGATCTCGTAGCTGACGGGGCCGTCGATGCGGCGGGCCACATCGGCCCGCGCCTCGCCCTCGCCGCGCTCCGGCATGGCCTCGTCGATGGCGCGCCGGCGACGGGATGCCGGGCGGGACTCCGCGAAGCGCTGGTCCTCGCCGCGGCGACCGAGCATCTCGACCCCGGCATCGATCCCGGGCCGGAAGTCGAACACCACGGCGTTGTCCAGGTGGCCGATCAGGACCGCTTCGCCCTCGACGGCTCCGAGCTCCACGAGCCGGCTCTCGACGCCGAGGCGGTTGAGCCGGTCGGCCAGGAAGCCCACCGCCTCGTCGTTGCTGAAGTCGGTCTGCCGCACCCAGCGCTCCGGCTTGGTGCCGCGCACGCGCCACCCCTCGGGGGTGTGCGTGACCGTGAAGTCGTCGCCGCCGTCGGCCGAGGGCGGCCGCAGCACGATCCGCTCGAGCGGCACGTCCGGGCGGGCGGCCCGGGCGGCCTGCACGATCTCGGCCATCGCGTAGGTCAGCTCGCGGAGGCCCTCGCCGGACGCCGCGCTGACCGCGAACACCTGCAGTCCGCGCTGCTCGAGATCGGCCCGCACGATCTCGGCCATCTCCCGGCCGTCGGGGACGTCGATCTTGTTCAGCGCGACCAGTCGGGGGCGGTCGTCGAGACCGCCGTACGACGCGAGCTCGCGCTCGATCACCGCGAGGTCGTCCTCGGGGTTGCGTCCGGGCTCGATCGTGGCCGTGTCGACCACGTGCACGATCGCGGCGCACCGCTCGACGTGCCGCAGGAACTCGTGGCCCAGGCCTCGTCCCTCGCTGGCGCCCTCGATCAGTCCCGGCACGTCCGCGACGGTGAAGGTGGTCTCGCCGCCGGTCACCACGCCGAGGTTGGGCACCAGCGTCGTGAACGGATAGTCCGCGATCTTCGGCCGCGCCCGCGAGATCGCGGCGATCAGGCTCGACTTGCCCGCGCTCGGGTAGCCCACGAGGCCGATGTCGGCGACGACCTTGAGCTCGAGCCTGATCTCGAGCTCGTCACCCGGCTCGCCGAGCAGCGCGAAGCCCGGGGCCTTGCGCTTGGAGCTGGCCAGCGCGGCGTTGCCGAGCCCTCCGCGACCACCCTGGGCGATCACCAGCTCGGTCGACGCCCCGACCAGGTCGGCGAGCACCTCGCCGCTCGAGGTCGACACGACCGTACCGGCGGGGACCGGCAGGACCAGATCGGCGCCGTGCCCCCCGCTGCGGTGCCCTCCGGCACCGTGTCCGCCGTGCTCGGCCTGGCGTCGGGGGCTGTGGTAGTAGTCGATCAGCGTGGTCACGTCCGGATCCACCCGGAGGATCACCGAGCCGCCGGGTCCGCCGTTGCCGCCGTCCGGACCGCCCAGGGGCTTGAACTTCTCGCGGTGCACCGAGGCGACGCCGTTGCCGCCCCGCCCCGCGGCGACGTGCAACGTCACCCGGTCGACGAACGACGGCACTGCCATGACTGCTCCTCGGTGCTGGTGTGGCTGGTGTCGAACTCCCCGCTCAGGCGGGGAAACCGACCAGGACCCGACAGATGCGAAAAGGGCGGCCCCGAGGCCGGGGACGCCCTTTCGCACGGTCGGTCGTGGTTACTCGGCGACCGGTTGGATGTTGATGACCCGGCGCCCCCGCCGGGTGCCGAACTCGACGTTGCCGGCGATCAGCGCGAACAGCGTGTCGTCGCCGCCGCGGCCGACGCCCGAGCCCGGGTGGAAGTGGGTGCCGCGCTGGCGGACGATGATCTCGCCGGCGTTGACCAGCTGGCCGCCGTACCGCTTCACGCCGAGGCGCTGGGAGTTGGAGTCCCGACCGTTCTTGGTCGAGGCCGCACCCTTCTTGTGTGCCATCGTTTCGATCCTTCGTGTGGTGGTCTCGACTCCGCTCGACCACCGGGCGGTGGTTCCGCGGAGCGGGAGTCAGAGGGTGATGTCGGTGACCTTGACCTGGGTGTACTTCTGGCGGTGACCCTGGCGCTTCTTGTAGCCGGTCTTGTTCTTGTACTTCTGGATGATGATCTTGGGGCCCTTGGTGGCACCGAGGACCTCGACGGTCACGCCGGCCTTGTCGAGGCCGGTCGCCGTGACGGCGTCACCGTCGACGGTCATCACCACGGGCAGCGTGAGCGTGTCGCCGACGGCGGCATCGGTCTTGTCGATCTCGATGACGTCGCCCACGGCAACCTTCTGCTGCTTGCTGCCAGCGCGCACGATCGCGTACACCGCGGTCTCCTTCGTAGGTCCGGAAAACTTCTGGTCTGCCGGCCCGAGAGCGTCGGTCCCGCGAGGGACATGAACGAGCGGCCGGGCAGACGGGTGCGCCACCACGCACCGAGGGTCCATGGTACGACGTGCGCGGCGCGCCCCGCAAAACGGCAGCCGGACGTCCGCGCAGGCAACCTTTCGCCTCCTCGATTGCATCACATCATCGGGTCGGCGAAGCGCGCCGGCCCTCCAGCCCACGGGGGTCACCATGTCCACACCCACCATCCGCCTCCTCGCCGCGGCCGCCGGCCTCGCCGTCACGGCCGGCGGCCTCGTCTCCGCACTGCCCGTCCAGGCCGCCACCAGCACCCCGTCGTGCACCAACGCGGACCTGAGCGCGTCCTACCGTCACTCCGACGACGGCGCCGGCCACAGCTACGGCTGGATCGTGCTGCGCAACACCTCGGGGCACGCGTGCCGCACCGGCGGCTTCTCCGGCGTCTCCTACGTGGGCGACGGGAACGGCACGCAGATCGGCGCTCCGGCGGTCAGGACCGACACGGCCGACGTCAAGGCCTTCGTCGTCGCGCCCGGTCAGCGGCTGCGCAGCCCCCTCGACGAGGTCAACGCGCTCAACTTCCCGAAGAACCGGTGTCACCGCGCCCACGTCGACGGCTTCCGCGTCTACGTGCCGAACTCCACGCTGTCGCAGTACGTCGTGCACCCGCGCGTGGGCTGCCGCAACCCCAGCGTGAAGCTGATGTTCGAAAAGCCCCTGCGGCGCCCGTGACCCCGCAGCGGAGCGAGGCTCAGGCGATCGGCTTCCTCACCTTGACCGTCTTCGTCACGGTCTTGGCTCCCGGGTACTTGTAGGTGATCCGGACCGAGATCCGCTTCCCGCGGTCCTTGGCGGTGAGCTTGTACTTCGTCTTCGTGGCACCCTTGATCGCCTTGCCGTTGCGCAGCCAGACGTAGGTGGCCCTCGCCGTGGCCGGGGTGTAGGTGCCCTTCTTCACCGTCAGCACCTTGCCGACCTTCGGGGTCCCGGTGACCTTGGGTCCTGCGGTGAAGACGATCTGCACCGCCTTCACCGTGACGGTCACGGTGCCCGTCGCCGTACCACCGTCGCCGTCATCGACGGTGTAGGTGAACGTGTCGCTTCCGACGTAGTTGCTGGCGGGCGTGTAGGTGCACGAGCCGGCCGCGGTGCACGCGACGGTGCCGTGCTGCCCGTCCGTCGCCTTGGCGAACGTCAGGCTGTCACCGTCGGGGTCACTGTCGTTGACGGCCACGTTGACGATCCCCGCCTTGTTCGTGGTGGTGGTCAGCGTGTCCGACCCGGCGACCGGTGGGTGGTTGGCCGACACCGTGATCCGGACCGTCGCCGTGTTGGAGTCGACGTGCCCGTCGTTGACCTTGTAGGTGAACGCGTCCGGGCCGGTGTAGCCCGCGCCCGGGGTGTAGGTGCAGGAGCCGGCGCTGGTGCAGGTGACCGTGCCGTGGGTCGGGTCGGACACCTTCGACGCCACCAGCGTGTCGTGGTCGGCGTCGGTGTCGTTGGCCGTCACGTTGACGACCACGGCCCGGTTCGCCTTGGTGGTGGCCGCGTCGTCGGTGGCGTGCGGTGGGTGGTTCACCGCGCTCGCGGTGACGGTGCCGCTGATGGTGCCGTTGTCCGTGCCGCCGAGGCCGTCACTGGCCTGGTACACGAACGAGACCGGGCCGGTGTAGCCGGGCGCCGGCGTGTAGGTGCAGCTCGACCCGGTGCACGCGACGGTGCCCGCGGCCGCGGGGGTCGGTCCCGACACCTTCGAGAAGGTCAGCTGGTCACCATCGGCGTCGCTGCTGAGGTTGGCCAGGTTCGCGACGTACGGCGTGGCGTTGTCGGTGGTGAACGTCGTGTCGCTGGCCACCGGCGGGTGGTTCGTGAGGCTCACCACGACCGTGCCCGTCGCCGTCATCCCGTGACCGTCGCCGGCCTGGAACTGGAAGGAGTCCTGGCCGGTCGACGAGGCGCCTGCGGTGTACGTGCAGGAGCCGGCACCGGTGCAGGTCACCGTGCCCTTGGCCGGCGGCGACGACACCGTGTACGTCAGCGTGTCGTTGTCCGGGTCGCTGGCACCGGTGGCGACGTTGATCGTCACGTGCTGGCCCGGGTGCACCGAGGCTGTCTGGTCCTGGACCTGGGGCGCCTGGTCGGTGACGACCTGGAGGTCCATCGTCGCGTTCGGCGACGTCTTGTGGTCCGGGACCCCACCGGTGGTCCCGTTGTCGGTGACGTGCCACGTGAACGAGTCCGAACCCGTGTAGCCGCCCGTGGCGGTGTACGTGCAGGCTCCGGCGGTGGTGCAGCTGAGTGTCCCGTGCGCCGGCTGGGTGACCACCGCGTACGTCAAGGTGTTGTTGTCGATGTCGAAGGCGTCCTGGGTGAGGTCGATGGACGTCGCGTGACCCGTCGTCGCCGTCCTCGAGTCGTCGAACGCCTGCGGCGCCGTGTTCACCTGGTTCACCGTGATGGTGACGGTTCCGGTCGCGGTCCCGAAGTGGTGGTCACCGACGACGTAGGTGAAGGAGTCGGGTCCCGAGTAGTTGGAGCTCGGGTCGTAGTCGCACACCCACGGGTCCCCGGTCACGAACGGCTCCTGCTGGCAGCTCACGAAGCCGTGCGCCGGCTGGGTGTAGCTCTTCAGGTCGAGCGGGTCGGAGTTGGCGTCGGTGTCGTTCGCGAGCGGCTGGACGCTCCCGAACGAGTTCTCGTTCAGGGTGAGGGAATCGGTGTTCGCGACCGGCGGGGCATTGGTGTTCTTCACCGTCACCAGCTGCGTGACCGGGTCGCCGAAGCTGCTCGCCGATGTGTTCGTGGCGAAGACGGAGACGTGGTACGTCGTGCCGTCGGTCAGGCCGGTCAACGTGGCGCTGGTCGCGCCGGACGCCGCGGTCGTGCCGCCCGCGCCGTCGGTCGGTGTCGTGGGATCGGCGGTGGTCGAGTAGCGGATCGTGGTCCCGGTCGAGGCCCGGTTCCCGGTGGGGTTGGTCCAGGTCAGCCCGATCTTGCCGCCGCCTCCGGCGTCGGCGTAGACGTTCGAGACCGAGCCGACGCCGGGACGGACGATGCTGGACCCCGGGTCGCTCCACACGCCGTTGGCGGTGCCGTCGTCGGAGTGGATCCACACGGCGACGGTGTGCCAGCGGTCGTTCGTCAGGTTCTGCAGCGTGAAGGAGGTCGGCAGTCCGCTCGGCAGTGACACCAGGTGGTCGTTGGCGGCGCCGCAGGCGCGGGTCGGGGTGTCCGGCACCGTGTCGCGATCCGAGCCGACCGCGTAGCACATCTCGACCTGGTCGACCGCGGGCGAGCTCGAGAACGTCCAGGAGACGTTCGACTGGCTGACGCCGGGGCCGGCGTTGACGAAGTTCATCTGCGGGATGCCGGTGTGCACGGTCACCGTGGCGGGGTCGACGTTCCCCTGGGCGTCCTTGACCTGGTAGGTGAAGGTGTCGTCACCGAGGTAGTTGTGCGCGGGCGTGTAGTGGATCACCGGCAGGTTGAGCGTCTGACCGTCGAGCGCGGCGTTGGGTCCCTCATAGACCTCGGGGCTCATGGACAGCGTCGCGGTGCCGTGGGTCGGTGCGGTGAGGATCTTCGTGTTGGTGTTGTCGAGCGGGAAGCTGTTGGCCGAGAAGTAGTCGTTCTGGCCGACCCTGACGTCGGTGGCCAGGTCGAGGTCGGTCTGGCTGGTGTCGTCGTTCGCGACCAACGGACGCTTGGGGCCGACGTGCACCGCGATCGACGACGAGGCGACGGTCTCGCCCTGGTCGTCGACCACCGAGTACGGGACGGAGACGTCTCCCGCCGTGACGCCGGTGATGTGGACCGTCCTTCCGTCCTGGTCGACGAATGCGTCGACCGAGGACGGGACGCTGTTCAGCTGGACGGTGTCGCTGCTGATGATGCCGGTGTCGTTGGCCAGCGGGTGGGCGTCGGTCGACTCGTCCACGAACGTCGAGGCGCTGTCCGACGCTGCCGTCACCCCGCTGCGCGGCACGAAGTGCAGGGTGGCGGTCGCGGTCCCGGAGTACCCGTCGGACACGGTGTAGGTCGCAGAGTCGGCCACGAGGTTGGTCTCGTCGCTCGGGACGTAGGTGCAGCCGAACGACGTACAGCTCAGCGTGCCGTGGGCGGTGGCCGTGTGCGAGATGATGCTCAGGAAGTCGTCGTCCTGATCGGTGTCGTTGCGGGTCGGCTGCACGAACGGCTCGGGGTTCGCCGCCGTCAGCGACACGAAGTCGTCGTTGGCCACCGGGGGCGTGTTGGTGGCGCGCGGCGAGGCGAACAGCTGCGCGCCGTTCTGGAGGTCCACCCCGTTCAGGTAGGGCGTCACGTAGAAGCTGTAGCCCACGTCGTTCGTGAGCCCCGTGACGTCCACGTTGCCGGTGCCCGGGCTCGTCACCTCGGTGCCGTTGTGGGCGGTGAGGTTGCCGACCGCATGGCTGACGTGAAGCCCGGTGATCCCGGACGGGAGACCGGGCCACACCACGGTGGCGTGGCCGTCTCCGGCCTCCATCCGGGCGTCGTCGGGGACGATCGCCACGTGCAGGGTCGACGAGCCGATCACCGCGTCGCTCGAGTCGTGGATCGTGTAGCCGATGTCGTAGACGCCCGGAGCGACGGCCGATGGCGCCGACGACGGGTCGACGTCGATCGCCGCGAGGCCCGCACCGTCGACGTCGGGGAAGATCCAGACGCCGGACGTGTCGGGCCCGCTGTCGATCGTCAGCGTGTCGGTGTCATCGGTCCCGGTGTCGTTGGCGAGCACCGAGAACGTCGCGGCGCCGTCGGCCAGGACGACGCCCGAGTCCGGTGTCGCGGTCACGGCCGCGTGCGCCGGTGCGGCGACCAGCGCCATCCCCAGGATCGGCAGGGCCATGGCCACCGCCGCACGAAATACACGTATCCCCGTTGTTCCGGACATCGGTCCCCCCGGCGTTCAGTCTCGGACAACTGACGTTCACGGGTAGGGGACCCTCAGCACAAGGGGCGAACGGGCCACTCTTCGTGGTGTCGGTCGGCCAGGGGTTCAGCGCTTACGTGCACCCTTGCGCTTCACCGGCACGTGCAGCGCGGGAGTCTCGTCGCCCGGGTGACCGGACGCATCGGACTCGGTCGCCGAGCCGTCGGAACCGCCCGAGGAGGCGCCGTCCACCGGCGCCGTGGCCGCGCTGGTCGGCGGCCCCGCCGGTCGACTTGCCGAACGGCGTCGGGAGCGGGTGACCACGCGCGGGGGTTCGGGGGCCACCGGCGTCGACGGCTCCGCGGGAGGGGCGTCCGACTCCTCGTCGGCGGGCGTCTCGTCGGAGGCCTTCGGGTCGCCGTCGGCCGGCTCCGCGGCACCGTCCGGTGCGGCGTCGTCCGGGACGGCCTCGCCGGTCTCCGGGGTCGGCTGGTCTGTCGTGGCGGCAGCCGCGGTGTCGTCCAGACCGTCCGCGTGATCGTCGGTGTCGGCGGTCGCGTCCGGAAGGGACTCGAGCTGGGCAACCTCGGTCTCGGTCTCCGTCTCGGAGCCCTTCGGGTCGGGGGACTCGGTCTCCGCGGCCTCGGTCGCCGCGCTCGGCCTGCTCGGCCTCCTCGGCCCGCTCGTGCCGAGCCATGGCGGCAAGGTCCTTCGGCGACGGCGCCGACGAGCGCCCGGCCGACTCGGCACCGTCCTGCTGCTTGCCACGCGCGCGGCCCCGGCGACCGCGGCGACCCTCGTCCTCGGTGTGCCTCGGCTCGACCGGGTCGTCCTCGATCACCACGCCGCGGCCGTGGCACACCGTGCAGTCGTGCGAGAAGGACTCCAGCAGCCCCGTGCCGATCCGCTTGCGGGTCATCTGGACCAGACCGAGCGAGGTGACCTCCGCGACCTGGTGACGCGTGCGGTCACGACCGAGGCACTCGACGAGACGGCGGAGCACGAGGTCGCGGTTGGACTCCAGGACCATGTCGATGAAGTCGACGACGATGATCCCGCCGATGTCGCGCAGCCGGAGCTGGCGGACGATCTCCTCGGCGGCCTCGAGGTTGTTCTTGGTGACCGTCTCCTCGAGGTTGCCGCCCGAGCCGGTGAACTTGCCGGTGTTCACGTCGACGACCGTCATGGCCTCGGTCCGGTCGATGACCAACGAGCCGCCCGAGGGGAGCCAGACCTTGCGCTCGAGGCCCTTCCGGATCTGCTCGTCGATGCGGTACGCCGCGAACACGTCCTGGTCCTTCTTCGGCTCGTAGCGCTCCAGCCGCTCCTGGAGGTCGGGCGCGACGTGGGCGACGTACGACTGCACGGTGTCCCACGCGTCGTCACCCTGGATCACGAGCTTGGCGAAGTCCTCGGTGAAGAGGTCGCGGACGACCTTGAGCGTGAGGTCGGGCTCGCCGTAGAGCAGCTGCGGCGCGCTCCCCTTGGCCTTCTTCTCGATGTCCTCCCAGCGTGCCTTGAGCCGCTCCACGTCGCGGGTCAGCTCGTCCTCCGCGGCACCCTCGGCCGCGGTCCGGACGATCACGCCGGCGGTGTCGGGAACGATGTCCTTCAGGAGCGTCTTGAGCCGGTTGCGCTCGGTGTCGGGCAGCTTGCGGGAGATGCCGCTGGTCGTGCCGTCGGGGACGTAGACCAGGAAGCGACCGGCCAGGCTGACCTGGCTGGTGAGACGGGCGCCCTTGTGGCCGATCGGGTCCTTGGTGACCTGGACGAGCACCGACTGGCCCGACGACAGCACCGACTCGATCTTGCGGGTCTGGCCGTCCTTGTGGCCGAGGGCCGACCAGTTGACCTCGCCGGCGTAGAGGACCGCGTTGCGGCCCTTGCCGATGTCGATGAAGGCGGCCTCCATGGAGGGCAGGACGTTCTGGACCCGGCCGAGGTAGACGTTGCCGATGAGCGAGGTCTGCGACTCCCGCGCGACGTAGTGCTCCACGAGCACGTTGTCCTCGAGCACGCCGATCTGCGTCACGTCGCCGCGCTGACGGATCACCATGACCCGGTTGACCGACTCGCGGCGCGCCAGGAACTCCGACTCGCTCACGATCGGGGCACGGCGGCGTCCGGCCTCTCGGCCCTCACGGCGACGCTGCTTCTTGGCCTCGAGGCGGGTCGAGCCCGACACCGCGGTGATCTCGTCGTTGGCGCTGCGTCCGCTGCGCACCCGGGTGACGGTGTTGGCGGGATCGTCCCCCGCGTCACCGTCGTCGTCACCCGCCCGACGGCGGCGTCGACGCCGGCGCGACGAGGTGCTCTCACCCTCGGCCCGAGGTGCGGTCTCGGAGGCCTCGGCCGTGGACTCGTCCTCCTGGTCGTCGCTGTCGCCCGCGTCGCTCGACTGCGCCTCGGCGCCGTCACCGGACTTGCGGCGACGGCGACCGCCACGGCGCCGCTTGCGGCGGGTGGCGCTCTCCGTCTCCTCGTCACCGGCACCGTCGCGGGGGGCCGAATCGGACCGCGAGGTCGCCGAGGAGTCGTCTCCCTCGGACTCCGCCGGCGCGGCCGCGGACTTCTTGGTCCGGCGAGCCGGGGCAGAGACCGGGTCGGGGGCCTGGAAGAGGGGTACGGCGACCGGGGAGCGGGACTGCTCGGTGTCCGTGGCCTCGGCGGGGGCGGTCCCGTCCGCGGGGGCCGTCTTCTTGGCGGTGCGCTTGCGTGCGGTGGTCTTCTTGGCCGGAGCGTCACCGGCCTTCCGAGCGGTCGGCTTCTCGCCGTCCGGGACGTCGCCGGTGGTGCCCTCCGCCGGCGCGGGCTCCGCGCTGGGCGCGGTCTTCTTGGCGGTCCGCTTCCGCGGCGCGGCCTTCTTCGCCGGCGGCGTGTCGCCACCCTCCGGCGGGCTCGCCGTCCCGCCCTCGGTGGAGGCCGCGACCTTCTTGGTGGTGCGCTTGCGGGGCGCGGCCTTCTTGGCGGGGGCGGGCTCCGCAGCAGGGGTCTCGGGGGTCGCGGAGCCGTCCGCGTGATCGTCGAGCATGTCGCTCCTCGGCCCGGGCGCTGCGTGCAGCCCCGGACTGTGTCCGACGTCGCCGACCCGAGTGGACAGGGACGACGGCGCAAAGCCTTCGTTGGCGGCGACACCCGCCGCTGCTGCGTCATCGGGTCCGAGCTGTCACCGTCCGCGGTCAGCGGCCGTCCGGGCGAGTCACTGTCACCAACTCAGCCCGGCCGCGTCGCGGTCGGGTGACGACCTGGTCCCACTGTGCCGACCCACGAGGAGCCGGCGAAGGTGTCGTCGGGTCTTCCGCAGCGGCACGCCGCACCGGTCGACCACTTGGAGTATGGCACACGGCGAGCCCGATCCCGGCACTGTCAACCCGACAGGGGGTCGCCGATCTCGCCGGACGCCACGTCGTAGGGACCCTGCTCGAGCCGCGTCATGAGGGGGGGCCCGGACACCTCGAGTCCGCCGACGAGGCGCAGCCCGGTCAGCACGTCGTCGGGCCGGACGGCAGGGACCGTGTGGCGCAGCACGACCGCCACACGGACGCCGTGGTCGTACCCGTCGAAGGTGAGGGCGACCACCGCCGCCCGCGCGTCGAAGGTGCGCAGACCCTTCTTGGTCATCCGCTCGACGCTCACCTCCGAGGCGTCCAGGAACGACTCGACCGCCGTGCGGACCTCGTCCGGCGCGGCCCCGGCCAGCTCGATGCACCACCGGCTCGCCTCCAGCCGATCGGCCAGGCTGCCGGCCCTGGCCTCCACGACCTGCACCACGTCGAGCCCGTCCGGCAGCGCTCGGTCGAGGTCCTCGGCGAGGCGCTCCGGCTCGACCACCTCGGCCAGCCCGATCTCGAGGTACTCCGCCTCGCTGGCGGCCCCGGTCGGAGCGGCGCCGGCGTAGGAGATGCGCGGGTGCGGGTTGAAGCCCGACGAGTAGGCCATCGGGATGCGGGCCCGCACGAGCGCACGCTCGAAGGCGCGGCTGAAGTCGCGGTGGCTGGTGAAGCGGAGCCGGCCGCGCTTGGCGTAGCGGACGCGCATCCGCTGCACCGGAGGCGCCTGCTGCTCGGGCTGGTCTCGCACGCCCACACGCTAGTGGGGTCGCCCGACGACGCGAGGATCGTGGGTCAGCCGAGGGCGGCGAGGTGCTGCCGGGCCAACGGCGAGAGGTAGATCGAGCGCACCACGTCACCGTCGAGCCAGGCCGCGAGCTCGGCCGCCCGGGCATCGAGGGCGCGGCGCGCGGCGGCCGGCACCCGTTCGGCGAGCACGACGTCGACGGCACCATCGGCGCGCTGGCACCAGACGCCGACGATGCGCCCGTCCCACCACGCGGTCGGGCCGCCGTTGCCGTTGCGGTCGAAGACCTTGTCGACGTGGTCCCCGAGGTGGAAGCCGCGCTCCTTCCAGCCCATCGTGGTGGGGTCGAGCGCCGGCAGCAGCGCCGCCCACGGCTCCGTCGCCCCCACCGGCTCGAGGTCGTCGGGCAGCACCCAGCCCCTGGCGCCGCCGTCGAGGGACACCTCGACCGCCTCGACGTCTCCGAGCGCGCGGCGTACGGCGGCCTTCGTCGCCCCCAGCCACCAGACCAGGTCGGCCTCGGTGCCGGGGCCGAAGCTCCGCAGCCAGGCCGCGACCAGGGCGGCGTAGCCCTCGGCCTCGGGCAGCGGCATCGGAGTCCTCGCCCAGCCAGTCGCGGGTCGGGGTCCAGCGCGGCCGGGAGATCTTCCAGCCGCCGTCGTTGTCGCCGCGCACGATGGCCCCGGTCGCCGCCAGGGTGACGATCACGCGCCCGGAGATCGCCACCTCGGCCTGGTAGAGGCCCTTGCCGCGGGTCACGCGGGCGTCGAGGGTGGGCAGGCGCTCGCGGATCTGGGCGGCGGTGAGCGGCCCCTCGTGGAGGAGACGCCGGAGCCGGTCGAGGTGGTCCTGCGTCCAGGCCATCCCGTCGTCGGTGAGGCCGACCTTCTCGACCTCGGCGGCGACCTGGCGCAGCTGCTGCCCGGCGACCCGCGCGGCTGCGCTCCCCCAGACCGCGGGGAGCAGCTCGCGCGGGAAGGCGAAGACGGTGCGTCGCATCGCCAGCTGCTTGACCACGGACCTGTCGTCGTAGAGCGCGGTGTCGACCTCGCGGCGGGTGGCGCCGGATCGCGCCCACGCAGCGAGGTGCACCGACGCGGGCTCGGTCGCGTGCAGGCAGGTCATGGCGCGAGCCGCAGCCAGGGTGTCGGGGACGGGGACGGCCAACCCGTGTCGGGTGCCGAGACGGGCCCGTCGTTCGTCGTCGTCGATGTGGCGCACGCCGTCATCCTGCACCGGAGCACCCCCGGACGGCCCCACCGACGATGTGACGGCGCCCCGGCCCGGGTGACACGATCCAGCGGTGCCTGTCGCCCGCCGTACCGCCTTCGTGCTGGTCGGGCTGGTGCTCCTCTCCTTCAACCTGCGCCCCGCGGCGGTCAGCGTCGGCCCGGTGCTCGAGGAGGTACGGCGGGGTCTCGACCTCTCCGGCGCCGAGACGGGCCTGCTCACCTCGCTGCCGGTGCTCGCCTTCGCGCTGTTCGGCGGTCTCGCGCCCACCTTGGCCCGGCGGGTCGGGGTGCACCGGGCCGCCGCGCTCTCGCTCGTGGCCGTCGTGCTGGGACTGGGCGGCCGCTCGCTCGCCCACGACGGTACGACGTTCCTGGCGCTGTCGGCGCTCGCGCTGGCGGGCATGGCGACCGCCAACGTGCTCATCCCGTCGCTGGTGAAGCTGCACTTCCCCGACCGGATCGGCTGGGCGACCGCCATCTACACGACCGCCCTCGCGATCGGGCTCACCTCGGCGTTCCTGCTGACGGTGCCGGTCTCCCACGTGTTCGGCAGCTGGCGCGGCGGGCTCGGCGTGTGGGCCGCGGTGGCGCTGATCGCGGTCGTGCCGTGGCTCGGCCTGGTCGCGCACGACCGGCACCTGGAGAACGGGACCCACACCATCTCGTTCGCCGACGTGGCGCGCACCCGGATCGGCTGGGCGATGGTGCTGTTCTTCGGTCTCCAGTCCCTGCAGGCCTACTCGATCTTCGGCTGGTTCGCCCAGCTGTGGCGCGACTCGGGCTACTCCGCCGAGCAGGCCGGCCTCCTCGTCGCGATCATCGCGGCGGTCAGCATCCCGCTCTCGCTGTGGCTCCCCGCCGTCTGCGCCCGCCGCGACGACCAGCGGGGACTGATCGTCGGCGTCCTCAGCTGCTACCTGGTCGGGTACGCCCTCCTGCTGGTCGACGCCCACACCTGGGCGATCCCCGCCGCCCTCCTCGTCGGGGTCGGCTGCTGCGTCTTCCCGGTCGTGCTCACCCTGATCGGGCTCCGGGCGCACACGCCCGACGGCACCGCCGCCCTCTCGGGCTTCACCCAGTCGCTCGGCTACCTCGTGGCGGCCGTGGGGCCGTTCGTGGTCGGTACGGTCTACGACGCCACGGGCGGGTGGACCGCCCCCCTGTGGCTGCTGATGATCCTCGTGCTCCCGCTGCTCGCGGTCGGCGCCTACGCCGGGCGACCGGCGTTCCTCGAGGACCAGCTGCGCTGACCCGGTCAGCGCCGCCGAGGCGCGTCCGGAGGGTGCGCCCTCAGACCACCGAGAGCGGCAGCAGCTGCCGTCCCGTCGGGCCGATCTGGATCTCGGTGCCCATCTCGGGGCAGACCCCGCAGTCGTAGCACGGGGTCCAGCGGCAGTCCTCCACCTCGGGCACCGACCCCGGGTCGGCCGCCGTCTGCAGGGCGTCCTCCCAGTCCGACCACAGCCAGTCCTTGTCGAGACCGGAGTCGAGATGGTCCCAGGGCAGGACCTCGTCGTAGTCGCGCTCACGCAGCGTGTACCAGTCGAGGTCGACACCCGTGCCGGCCAGCGCCCCCTCGCACGCCGCGACCCAGCGCTCGTAGGAGAAGTGCTCGCTCCAGCCGTCGAAGCGACCGCCGTCGCGCCAGACCGCCTCGATCACCGCGCCCACGCGCCGGTCACCCCGCGAGAGCAGGCCCTCGATGGTGCCCGGCTCGCCGTCGTGGTAGCGGAAGCCGATGGCCCGCCCGTAGCGCTTGTCGCGGTGCACCACCTCGCGCAGCTTGCGGAGCCGCTCGTCCGTGGTCGCGTGGTCGAGCTGGGCCGCCCACTGGAACGGGGTGTGCGGCTTCGGCACGAACCCACCGATCGACACGGTGCACCGGATGTCGTTGCGGCCGGTCACCTCGCGCCCCTTCGCGATCACCTTGGTGGCCAGGTCGGCGATCTCGAGGACGTCGTCATCGGTCTCGGTCGGGAGACCGCACATGAAGTAGAGCTTCACCTGGCGCCAGCCGTGGGAGTACGCCGTCGCCACGGTACGGATCAGGTCGTCCTCGTCGACGGCCTTGTTGATCACCTTCCGCATCCGCTCGCTCCCGCCCTCGGGCGCGAAGGTCAGGCCCGAGCGCCGTCCGTTGCGGGAGAACTCGTCGGCCAGGGTCACGTTGAACGCGTCGACGCGCGTGCTCGGCAGGCTGAGCGAGACGTTCGAGCCCTCGTAGCGGTCGGCCAGCCCGTGCGCGACCTCCGCGATCTCGGAGTGGTCGGCGCTCGACAGCGACAGCAGCCCCACCTCCTCGAAGCCGGAGCTCCGGATGCCGTTCTCCACCATGGCGCCGATCGTCTCGATCGAGCGCTCGCGCACGGGACGGGTGATCATGCCCGCCTGGCAGAACCGGCAGCCGCGGGTGCAGCCGCGGAAGATCTCGACGCTGAACCGCTCGTGCACCGTCTCGGCGAGCGGCACCAGCGGCTTGGCGGGGTAGGGCCACGCGTCCAGGTCCATCAGCGTGTGCTTGCGGACCCGGAACGGGATGCCGGGCTTGTCCGGGACGACCGCCTCGATCGTCCCGTCCGCGCCGTAGGTCACGGCGTAGAACTTCGGGACGTAGACGTTCTGCGAGACCGCGAGCCGCCGGAGCAGCTCGTCGCGGCCGCCACAGCGACCCTCTGCCTTCCACTCACGGACCACGTCCGAGATCGCGAGGACGATCTCCTCGCCGTCGCCGAGGACCGCCGCGTCCACGAAGTCGGCGATCGGCTCCGGGTTGAAGGCGGCGTGGCCCCCCGCGATCACGATCGGGTCGTCGTCGCCCCGGTCGACCGCGTGCAGCGGGATACCGGCGAGGTCGAGAGCGTTGAGCAGGTTGGTGTAGCCGAGCTCGGTGGAGAAGCTGATGCCGAAGAGGTCGAAGTCGCGCACCGGCCGGTGACCGTCGACGGTGAACTGCGGGATGCCGTCCTCGCGCATGATGCGTTCCAGGTCTGGCCACACCGCGTACGACCGCTCCGCGAGGATCCAGTCGCGCTCGTTGAGCACCTCGTAGAGGATCTGGACGCCCTGGTTGGGCAGCCCGACCTCGTAGGCGTCCGGGTACATCAGGGCCCATCGGACGTCGACGGACTCCCACTCCTTGACGGTGGAGTTGAGCTCGCCGCCGACGTACTGGATCGGCTTGGACACCGACGGCAGACGGGGCTCGAGCAGGGGGAAGACGCTCGTGGACACGCGGTCGGACCTCACTTCGTGGACGAACACCCCAGCGTACGCCGTGGTGCCGGGCCGCTCGGAATCACCGACCGGTTCAGCCCGGACCCCGCGCGGTCGTGGTGAAGTGGGGACATGCCGCTCGCGGCCACCGGAGGGTTCCGGTCCTTCACCCCGCAGCACTTCCTGCTGATCGGGATCTTCCTCGCCGGGTGCGTGGCGCTGGTGCTGGTCGGCCGGCGGCGTCGCCGGGCCGGCGCCGGAGACCGGTTCGACCGCTGGTTCGCCGTGGTGATCGTGGCGGTGACCCTGCCGGGAGAGCTCTACAAGCTCGCGCCCGGGAACTTCTCGCTGGGCTCGTCGCTGCCCCTGGCGCTGTGCGACCTGGCGTGGGTCGCCGCGGCGTGGGCCCTGTGGACACACCACCGGGTGCCGACCGCGCTGACCTACTACTGGGGTCTCACGCTCACCAGCCAGGGGATCATCACGCCGTCACTCGGCCAGGTCTTCCCCGATCCGCGCTACTTCATCTTCTGGTCCAAGCACTTCCTGGTGGTGTGGGCGGCGGTCTACCTGGCCTTCGGGCTCGGCCTCGGACCGGGCTGGCGGGAGTACCGCGCGACGCTCGCGATCACGCTCGGCTGGGCCGTGCTCGCCTACTCCTTCGACGCGGTCGCGGACGTGAACTACGGCTATCTGGTGCACAAGCCGTCGTCGGCGTCGTTGCTCGACCTGCTCGGCCCCTGGCCGGTGTACGTGATCGCGTCCCTGGGCATCCTGATGGCCGGGTGGGCGCTGATCACCTGGCCGTGGGTCGTCGTACGACGACGCCGGGCCGCTGCGCCGGGCTGAGTCAGTCGACCGCGTCGGCCAGCTCCTCGAGGGCGGCCCGGGCCGCCTCGAGCGCCTTCTCCGCGTAGCCGATCATCTGCTCGAGCCCCTGCGCGCCGAAACGGTTGGCCACGCCGTCCACGGCCTCCGCGATGGCGGGGTCGATGTCGGCGGAGACCGTGTGCTCCGGCTGTTCGGGGGTGTCGGTGGGGGCGTCGATCGAGTCCGAGCTACTCATGAGGAACATCCAAACACAGGAGGGCGCCCCCTCCGCGGAACCCGCTCAGCCCTTGACGTAGGAGAGCTTCTCGCAGACCTGCCCGTCGCGCAGCCGCAGCACGTCGATCCCGCGCACGTGCCCGGGCGCGCCCTGCTCGTCCTTCCAGTCGAAGCGCCAGCGCAGGACCCCGCGGTCGCCGCAGACGAAGGACTCCTCCTCGGTGAACGACGGCTCGCCGGTCTCCCCGAACACCTGCCGCCACACCGCACGTACGGCGTCGGCGCCCTCGTGCCGCTCACCGTCCGGCGCCGGACCGGTCGCCTCGAACACGCAGTCGTCGGTCATCAGCGACATGATCGCGTCGACGTCGCCGCTGCCGAACGCCGCCGAGAAGCGCGCGAGACCGGCATGGTTGACGCCCCACTCCGCGTCGCGCCCGAACGCCGCCAGCAGGTCGCCCTGCGCCCCGCCGTGGGAGATCCCCCGCGGGGCGACCATGCCGGCCCCGCGGTAGAGGTGCTCGCGCTCGGCGTACCAGGCCGCCACCTCGGCGACCAGGTGCGGGTCGAGCCGGCGGTCACCGCCGGTCGCGACGGCCAGGTCCCAGGAGTGGACCAGGTGGTCGGCCGCGATCTGGTGCACGTACTCCGCCATCTGCTCGTCGCCGTAGGACAGGTGCACGATCCCGTCCGTCGGCAGCACCTCGGCGACGACCGTGGTGGCCTCCATCGCCGCCTCGAGGGCGCTCCGCACCGGATCCTCGCCGAGCAGGTCACCGTCCAGGCTGTCGCCCACCTCGGCGATCGTCCGGCCACGCATGAGCGGCGTCGTCCAGCGGTCCTCGCCGACGACGTGGTTCGTCAGGTCGCGCACCGTCCAGTCGCGGCACGGCGTCGGATCGCCCCACTGGTCGGGTTTCACGGCGTTGACGCGATCGGCCCAGCTCTCGACCGTGCGGTGGTACAGCGTGTTCAGGTCCATCAGCTCACTCCAGTCTCCAGTGCGGTGCGGGCCCGCGCGACCCACCAGTCGAGGTCCGCCCGCTCTCGTGCGCGGACGTCCGGGTCGGGATGCTCGGCGGCGTCGAGGGCCTTGTTCCAGCCCAGCCACAGCAGGGCGGACAGCAGCGCGAGACGCATCGAGCGCTCGTCGTACGCCGGCCCCGCGGCGTCGCGGTAGGCCGCGATCACGTCGTCGCGCGTGCCGTCCACCACCGAGGCGCAGCCGGCGAGGAACCGCGCGACGTCCAGAGCCCCCGGGGCGGCCGTGGGCATGGCCCAGTCGATGAGCACGAGGTCGTCCTGCTCGAACGCCATGTTCACGGTCGCGAGGTCGCCGTGGGTCATGGTCACCGGGCCGGCCTCGAGCGCCGCCGCGAGCGGTCGGATGTCACCCAGGAGCCCGAACACCTCGGTGCACAGGTCGGCCGGGACCTGCTCGGCGAACAGGTCCCAGCCGCGTCGCGCGAGGACCATCAGCTCCACGCCCTGCTCGGCCAGCGGCCGGATGCGCTCCGGCGCGAACAGGCTGAGCACGTCGTCGAGGGGCGCCACCTGGGCCGGCGGCCGGCCGAGGAACGCGCGGTGCAGGCGCGCGGTCCGCTCCATCACCCACGCCACCTCGCCGGAGGTCAGCCTCCGGCTCCAGGTGAGGACGGCGTCCCCGAGATCGCGCATGACCAGGACCGTCGTGTCCCCGTCCACCCACGCGTCCACGAGGGCGTGGCCGACCCCGGGAGGAAGGTGGTCCAGCACCCCCGCCTGCCACAGGAGGTACTCGCGACCCGGCGCCCCGCCCGTGACCTGGACGGTCAGGTCGGCGCGCGGGTCGATCGTCTTCACGACGAGGACGCGACCGTCCGCGAGCCGGACCCGTTCGAGGCCGGCCCCCGACTTCCCCTCGTGGCCCGAGATGACGACGCGTTGGACCGCGTCCCGCACCAGCTCCCGTGGAGCCACGGACTCATCGTGGCACCGGGGACGCCGCGGCGGAATGGCCGGCGCGGGCCGGGGGCTTGTCCGGAGGGTTGCTCCGGCCCGCTCAGACCTGGTCGGCCATCGGCGCCGTGGGCGCCGCCTCCGCCCGCACGGCGGCCCCGGCCGAGGTCGCTCGCAGCTCCACCTTGGGCATCAGGAGCAGGATCAGGAAGGCGATGATCGCGACCAGCCCTGCGAAGAGCAGCACCGTGTCCATCGAGGTGGCGAAGCCGGCCTTGAACGGGTGCGCGAGGACGCTCGGCATCCGGTTGATGATCGACGAGTCGTTCTGCACCTCGCCGAGCAGGCCCCCGTGCGGCGACGGGTGCAGGAACGACTGGGCCACCTGCCGGTCGAGGGGTCTGGGACTCTGGGCGGCCGTCTGCACGGCCTGCTGGAACGCCGGCGTGCGGCCCTCGGTCTCGATCGAGCTCTTGATGTTGCCGCCGACGCTGCCGAACAGGATCGACAGGAAGATCGCGACGCCCAGGGTGCCGCCGATCTGCCGGAAGAACGTCGCGGACGACGTCGCGACGCCGATGTCGCGAGGCGGGACGGAGGACTGCAGGATCATCAGGAGGGGCTGCATGCAGTTGCCGAGGCCGTAGCCCAGCAGGAGCAGGGTGCCCATCACGAGGAGCAGGTTGGTGTCGGCGCTGATCCGTGAGAGCAGCAGCAGGGCCGCGGCCGCGAGCCCGGACCCGACGATCGGGAACATCCGGATGCGGCCGGTGCGTGAGATCACCTGTCCGGAGATGATCGAGGCGCTCATCATGCCGACGACCATGGGCAGCATCAGGAAGCCCGACTCCATCGGGCTGGCCCCGTGCACGATCTGCATGTAGAGCGGCATCAGCATGATCCCGCCGAAGAGGGCCATGCCGATGATCACGCTGGCGCCGATCCCGACGGCCACCGACCGGATCCGGAACATGCGCAACGGGATCAGGGCGTCGTCGCCGAGCCGGGCCTCCACCACCAGGAAGACCGCCACGCCGACGACCCCGACCAGGTAGCAGGTCATCGACCAGGCCGATCCCCAGCCCCAGCTCCGGCCCTGCTCAGCGACGGTCAGCAGCGGGACCAGGGCCACGACGAGGGCGGTGGCGCCCCACCAGTCGATCCGCGCCTCCCGGCGGTGGTGCCGGAGGTGGAGGGTGCGGTAGACCACGAAGAGCGCCGCGATCCCGATCGGCACGTTCACCAGGAAGACCCAGCGCCATCCCGCCACGCCGAGGATCAGTGCGTGACCCGCGAAGAAGCCGCCGATGACCGGGCCGAGGACGCTCGACGTACCGAAGACGGCCATGAAGTAGCCGGTGTAGCGAGCGCGCTCGCGCGGCGACACGATGTCTCCGATGATCGCCAGCACGAGGGTGAACAGGCCGCCGGCGCCGATCCCCTGGACCGCCCGGAACGCGGCGAGCATGGGCATCGAGGTGGCGAACGAGCACAGCGCCGATCCGGCGATGAAGACCGAGATCGCGAACATGAAGAGCTTCTTGCGGCCGTAGAGGTCGCCGAGCTTCCCGTAGATCGGTGTCGTGATCGTCGAGGTGATCAGGTACGCCGTGGTCACCCAGGCCTGCAGGGACAGCCCGTTGAGGTCGTCGGAGATGGTGCGGATCGCCGTGCTGACGATCGTCTGGTCGAGGGCACCGAGGAACATGCCCATCATCAGCCCGGTGAGGATGGTGAGGATCTGGGCGTGCGTGTACTCGCCGGTCTCGGACGGGGAGGCACTGGTGCGGGTGGGTTGAGTGGTCATCGATCGTGGAGTCTATCGGTTGCTCACGTCAACGTTCTAACCCGGAGCGGCCCTGCCGGTGCGCGGCGAGCGGCGTCAGCGGGCCACCAGGTGACGCACCGGTCGGGCATAGCGGGTCGGGATCGACGCGGTGGTCCGGCCGTGGATGTTCTGGAGGAGGCCGACCGCGATCAGGCCCGCGAACATCGAGCTCCCGCCGTAGGACACGAACGGCAGCGGGACGCCCGTCACCGGCATGATGCCCAGGCACATCCCGATGTTCTGGAACGTCTGGAACCCGAACCAGCAGGCGATCCCGGCCGCGGCCACCCGCCCGAACACGTCGTCCGACCTCGACGAGATCGCCAACGCACGCCAGATGACGACCGCGAGCAGGGCGATCAGGATCCCGGCTCCCACCAGCCCGAGCTCCTCGCCGGCCACGGTGAAGATGAAGTCGGTGTGCTGCTCGGGGACGAAGCCCGACCGCGTCTGGGACCCGTGGAACAGCCCCTGCCCGAAGAGGCCACCGTTCCCGACCGCGATCCGAGCCTGCTCGGTGTTGTAGCCCGCTCCCCGGGGATCCAGGTTCGGGTTGGTGAACGCCAGGAAACGGTCCACCTGGTAGGGCTTGAGCAGGTGTCCCGCGAAGGCGGCCACGGCCGCGGTGGCGCCGGCGGCGAACAGCAGCCCGAGCCACCGCCGCGGTGCGCCGGAGACGGCCAGCACCCCGAACACGGTCGCCGAGAGCACCAGCAGGGTCCCCAGGTCCGGCTGCAGCATGATCAGGGCGGCCGGCAGTCCAGCGATGACCAGCATCCCGACGACCTCGACGGCGCCGACGCGCGCACGTCGGCCCTCGGCACGCTCGGCGACGAGCAGCGCCATCCCGATGACCACGGCGAGCTTGGCGAACTCCGACGGCTGGATCGACGTGCCGCCGATGTCGATCCAGGAGCGGGAGCCGTTGATCGTCGTCCCGGACGTGAGCACGAGCACCAGGCCCCCGATCGAGGCGAGGTAGACGAGCGGGGCCACGATCCGGACCCAGCGGTGGTCGGTGGCCATCACGACCACCATCAGCACCAGGCCGAGGCACACGTTGACCAGCTGCTTCTTCAGGAACGCCGTGGGGTCACCGCCGGTGAGGTCGTTGCGGTGGGAGGTCGCCGACCAGACCAGCAGCGTGCCGAGCCCGACCAGGGCGAGCACCGCGACCATCAGCAGGCGGTCGATGCCGTGGCCGCCCCGGGGGTGCGGGCGCAGGCTCCCTGGGCGACCGGTCACGGCAGGCTCCTGGGTCTCGGGGGAAGGATCGAGCCGTCGGGGAGGAACGACGGCAGCGTGGCCGGGGCGAGAACGCCCGGGATCAACGCGTCGCGGGTGTTCACCTTCGTGCCGTGCACGCCGTACAGGGCCTCCCAGACCTTGCGCACGAACGGCCCGGAGGTGCCCGACCCGGTGCCGCCCTGGCTGACCATCATCAGGACCACGTAGTTGCGGTCGTACGACGCCACCCACGAGGTCGACTGCTTGCCGTAGACCTCGGCCGAGCCGGTCTTGGACCTGATGTGGACCTTGTCGAGCGGGAAGCCGATCATCTTCCACGCCATCGTGCCGACCTTGGCGGTGCCCAGCAGCGCGTTGTTGTCGAAGGCGATCGCGTGGGCGGGATCGCGCACGTGACCCTGCACCTTCGGCGCGATGCGCTTCACGACCGTCCCGTCGGGACGGACGATCGCCTTGGCGATGCGCGGCTCGTAGAGCGTGCCGCCGTTGGAGAGAGCGGCGTAGGCCCGGGCCAGCTGGAGCGGAGTCACGAGCGTGTCGCCCTGACCGATCGCGAAGTTCACCGCGTCACCGGCGCGGTAGTAGTTGCCCTCGAGGCAGAACTCGTGGGCGAAGAGGCGGAGGTAGGCACTCGTCCCCGGGGGGTTCTTCCGGTCGATCCTGCAGTAGTAGCCCTTCATCGCCTTCCAGTAGGCGAGCTTCCAGTGCCGGTCGGCGATCCGGCCCGAGGCCTCCCCCGGGATGTCGATCCCGGTCGGCCGGCCGAAGCCGAACGCCTTGGCCTCGTTCACCAGGGGGTCACGGGCGTTGACGTTCGTCGGGTTCGAGCCGTACTTCTGCCAGAAGTGGTAGCCCACCCGGTAGAAGAACGTGTCGCACGAGACCTGCAGCGCCTGGGCGAAGCCGATCATCCCGTAGGACTCCGACTCGTAGTTGTGGAACAGCCGGCTGCCGACCTGGAACCCGGACGAGCAGTCGAGGCGGGAGTTGGGGCCGAAGCCGTGGTTGAACGCCCCGACGGTCATGAAGGGCTTCCAGGTGGAGCCCGGCGCGAACTGCCCCTGGGTGGCGCGTGCCAGGAGGGGGTCGCCGGACCTGGGTGAGTAGAGGCGTGCCAGCTGCTTGCTGGTGATCCCGCCGACCCACTCCGCCGGGTTGTACGTCGGCTGGCTGGCCATCGCCACGATGCGCCCGGTGCGGGCCTGCATCACGATCGCGGCCCCGGAGTCGGCGCGGAAGTTGCGATGGGTCACCTGGTCGTAGGTGTGCCGCGCCGTGCGGATCGCGTCGGCCAGGGCACGCTCGGTGACGCCCTGCACCCGGGCGTCGATGGAGGTGACCAGGGTGTCGCCCGGGCGGCCGGCGACCCTCCCGTCGTTGCCGAGCACCCGGCCCATCGAGTCCACCGCGACCCGTTGGTAGCCCGGCCTGCCGCGGAGGTAGCGGTCGTACTGCTGCTCGACGCCGGCCCGCCCGACGGTGCTGGCGGCGTTGAGGGAGGAGTCGTGGTGCTGGCGCGCGTTGGCCAGCTCGCCGGAGGTGATCGGGCTCAGGTAGCCGACGATGTCGGCGAGGTTGACGCCGTACGGCCGCGGGTAGGCGCGCAGGCTCTGCTGCTGCGCGACCACCGCGGGGTAGTCCTCCGGCTGCTCGAGGATCCGCAGTGCCACCGGCTGGCGCACGTCGAGCGCGACCGGGACCGGTTGGTACGGAGAGCCGTTCCAGCACCGCCCACGGACACTCCCCGGGTCACCGCAGGTGACCAGCTCCTGTCGCACCTGGCGGAGGGGCGCGCGGACCGCGGCCGCGACCCGCTGCAGGACGACCGTGCGGTCGTGGGCGGAGAGCCGGCCGAGCAGGGTGCGGTCGACCGAGACGCTCCAGGCCATCCGGTTGGCCACCAGGGGCCGCCCCTGGTCGTCGACGATCAGCCCACGTTGGGGCTGGACGACGACCTCGCGGAGCGACTGCGACGCGGCCGCCGCGTGATAGGTGGCCCCGGAGACCACCTGGAGGTAGTAGAGGCGGACGAAGAGCGTGGCGAACAGCGAGAACACGAGCACCCGGACCACGACGAGGCGCAGCCGGGACCGCTCGGCGCTCGCGTGCGGCGGGGTAGACGGGGTCATCGGGCGCTCGCGGGCTCCAGCCGGGTGAACACCCTCATCACGCCCGGCAGCACCAGCGGGGTGAGGAGCACGTCCCAGAGGAGGGCCACGAGGATCACCCGGACCAGGTCGCCGAAGCCGGCCACCGCGTCGCCCAGCACCACACCGGAGAGGGCGTAGACGGAGGTGCCGATGAACGACGACGCCGCCACCGTGGCGACGACCGTGGTCGCCGACGGGCGGGTGTCCTGGCGCATCAGCCCCGCGACGTACCCGACGACGACGAGGGCGAGCGCCCACCGGCCGGCCACGTGGTCGGCCGGAGGCGCGAGGTCGAGCATCAGCCCGGCGAAGAAGCCCAGCGTGGCCGCGAAGGCGGGCCCGCGGACCAGGGCGGCCGCGACCACGACGAGGAGGCAGAAGTTGGGGACGATGCCCTCCCAGGCGAGGTGCGGGAACACCGCCACCTGGAGCACCAGGGCGACGACGACCAGAGCCGCCGCGACGAGCACGCGGAGCGCCTTCACCGTGCCTCCTCGAGGCCCGGCAGCCCGGCTGCCCGGAGGCGGGCGGCGGCCACGGGACCGATGGGCCTTCTCGCGGCGCTCACGGGAGGGTCCCGTCTGCCTCGATGACGCCCCGGTCGCTCCGCGTGCCGGACGGCACCACCACGCCGACCAGGTCGAGCGCCCCGAAGTCGACGAAGGGCTTGATCACCGCGCGCTGGGTCGACTCCCGCAGGCTGGCGTAGACGGCCGCGACACGTCCGATGGGGACTCCCGAGACGTACGGCGAGCCGGCGTGACTGCCCCAGGTGACGATGGTGTCGCCGCGGGCGGGCGCCTCGCTCTGGTCGACCAGCTCGAGGTCGAGCGCCCCCTGGTTGCCCAGGCCGCCCTCGCCGCGCAGGAACCCGACCTTCATGCTCGCGCCGACCCGGCCCCCGACCACGGACTCGGTGTCGACGATGAGCAGCACCGTGGCGGTCGTCGCGGTCACCCGCAGGACGCGGCCGACCAGGCCGTCGTCGTTCAGGACGGTCTCGTCGGGACGGACACCCGCCGAGGAGCCGGCATCGATCGTGACCGTGCGCGAGAACGACTGGGCCGGTCCGTAGGCCACCACGTGGGCCGGGACCAGCGCCTGACCGAGGGTGCCGGCGGCCGACGTGAGGCCCTGGAACTCGGCGAGCTGGTTGCGGGTGTACTGCGTGGTCGCTGCCTGCGCCTTGAGCCGGGAGTTCTGGGCCTGGAGCGAGGCGATGTCGTTCTGCAGGGAGCGGCGGGTGCGGAACCAGTCACCGACCGCGGTGACCGGGCGGACCGCCGCAGAGGTGGCCGACTCCACGGGGCCGAAGACCGACCCCATGGCACGGCGCGCCGGCTCCAGCGGGGAGTGCGCGCCGGGATGGTGGTCGAGGGTCATCAGGGTGAGACAGGCCAGGACCAGGGCCGCGATCCGGGAGCGGAGCCGCGAGCGCTCGGCGCGCTGGTCGAACGTGTCGGGACCGGGCCTCAGCGGCCGGTAGCCCCGGAGCAGGCGCGGGATACGCGGTGGGGACGGGCGCATCAGTACCGCCGGCGCTCCGAGACCAGGACCTGCTGGAGCCCCTCGAACTCCTCGACGCACTTGCCAGCGCCCATCGCCACGCTCGACAACGGGTCCTCGGCCACGTGCACGGGCATCCCGGTCTCGTGGCGCAGCCGCTCGTCGAGGCCGCGGAGGAGGGCGCCGCCGCCGGTCAGCACGATGCCGCGGTCCATGATGTCGCCCGCCAGCTCCGGCGGGGTCTGGTCGAGGGTGGTGCGGACGGCGTCGATGATGGCGTGCAGCGGCTCCTCGAGCGCCTTGCGGACGTCGGCGCTGGACACCACGACGGACCGCGGCAGGCCGCTGATCATGTCGCGTCCGCGGATCTCGGCCTCGGGCTCGTCGTGGGTCGGGAACGCGGACCCGAGGGTCATCTTGACCTCCTCGGCGGTGCGCTCGCCGAGCATGAGGCTGTACTCCTTCTTCATCCAGGCGATGATCGCGGCGTCGAGGTCGTCTCCCGCCGTGCGGATGGAGAGGCTGGTCACGACGCCGCCGAGGGAGATCACGGCGACCTCGGTGGTGCCGCCCCCGACGTCCACGACCATGTTGCCGGCCGCCTGGTGCACCGGCAGGCCGGCGCCGATCGCCGCGGCCATCGGCTCCTCGATGATGTAGACCTTGCGCGCCCCCGCTTGGTAGCCGGCCTCCTTGACCGCCCGCTGCTCGACGGCGGTGATGCCGCTGGGCACGCAGATGACCATCCGGGGCTTGGCGAAGTAGCGGCGGCGGTGCACCTGCTGGATGAAGAAGCGGAGCATCTGCTCGGTGGCCTCGAAGTCGGCGATCACGCCGTCCTTCATCGGGCGCAGCGCGGTGATGTTGTCCGGGGTGCGCCCGATCATCCGCTTGGCCTCGTGGCCGACCGCGAGGATCTCGCCGGTGGTGTCGTTGAGCGCGACCACGCTCGGCTCGTCGAGCAGGATGCCCCGGCCGCGGACGTAGACCAGCGTGTTGGCGGTGCCGAGGTCGACCGCCATGTCGCGGCCGATGATGCTGTTCGCCATGCGCTCGCCTCGCAGGTGTCACGTCGTACGTGGGGAAGAGGGACGCGCGAGCGGCCCCCGTGAGGACGACGTCGCACTCGCCGACCCGCTACGAGGTTACGAGCGGCTCCGGGCCCTGCCCGGGTGCCACGCCGAGGTGACCTGCGGTTTCGTCGCCGTCCAGGGCCGGCGCAAGCGGCAGCCCCCGCGGGAGCGGGAGCCCGGACCGCGGGTGCTCATCTCCGCCCGAGCTGCGCTCGGTCAGAGATCCGGGTACCAGATCCCGATCTCGCGCTCGGCGGACTCGGGTGCGTCGGAGCCGTGCACGAGGTTCTGCTGGACCTTCTCGCCCCAGTCGCGGCCGAGGTCGCCGCGGATCGTGCCGGGGGCCGCGGTCGTCGGGTCGGTGGCGCCGGCGAGCGCCCGGAAGCCCTCGACGACCCGCTCACCCTCGACGACCATCGAGACGACCGGACCGGACAGCATGAACGCGACCAGCGGCTCGTAGAACGGCTTGCCCTCGTGCTCGGCGTAGTGCCGGGCCAGCAGCTCCGGCGTCGCGGAGCGGAGCTCGAGCCGGACCAGGCGGTACCCCTTGGTCTCGATCCGCCGGATCACCTCGCCGGTGAGGCCGCGGCGTACGCCGTCGGGCTTGACGAGGACCAGGGTGCGTTCCATGGGCGGCACCCTACCGAGGGGTCGTGGGCGCTCCCCACTGGGCGGCGCGACGCCGTACCTCCTCGGGGACGGGGCCGTCCTGGTCGGGCCGGATCCCGCCGGCGGTGAGCGACAGCGGGACCACGCCGGCCCAGACGCCGGCCTCGATGTCCTCGTCGTCGTCGGCCGGTCCGCCCGCCCGGGTCTTCACCGACGCCTCGGCCAGCGGCACGGCGACCACGGCGGTGGCGGCGAGCTCCTTGCGGGTGTTGGCACGCAGCGTGGCCGACCGGCCGGGCACGACGTGGTCGACGATGAGTCGCAGCGCGTGGTCCCGCTCATCCTCGTCCTCGACCGGCCGGGCCGTGCCCAGGACCACCGCCGAGCGGTAGTTCATCGAGTGGTGGAAGCTGGCCCTCGCCAGCACCGCGCCGTCGACCAGGGTGAAGGTCGCACACAGCTCGGCGTGCGGGGCCTGCGCCAGCCAGGGCGCCGCCACCGAGCCGTGGAGATAGAGGGTCCCTCCCTCGTCGGGCCCGTCGGGGTCGACCGCGAAGACCGTCGGGAGCACCACCGGCGCCCCGTCGCGGACGAGGCCGACGTGGCAGACCAGCGCCTCCTCCAGCAGCGAGAAAAGGTCGGACCGGTCCTCGCTCGCCCGCTCCCGCAGCCGGGTGATCGTGGTCCGCGGAGTCGGCGAGAGAGGACGCGTCATGGCACTAGTCTGACCCACAAGTGGCCTGAGCACCCGGGCCACTTTCATCCCATTTCGACAGGACACTGATGGCAGCCGGACTGACGGTCCCCCTCACCCTCGACCGGTCCTCCCGCACACCCCTGAGCACCCAGGTCGCGAGCCAGATCCGCGACGGCGTGGTCGGCGGCACCCTCGCCGTCGGCGGTCGCCTGCCCAGCACCCGCTCCCTGGCGGCCGACCTCGGCGTCTCGCGCTCCGTCACCGAGCACGCCTTCGACCAGCTGGCCGCCGAGGGATGGCTCGAGGCACGGCACGGGTCGGGCACGTTCGTCGCCGCCGGCGCACTCGCCCGGCCGGCCCGCCGAGCTGTCCGCGCCCGGTCGGTCGAGTCCGACCTGATCCGCCTCGACACCGGGACGCCCTGGATCGATCCCCGCCACCGCGCCGCCTGGCGTCGCGCCTGGCGGGACGTCTCGGCGGCGACCGCTCCGACGTCGTACGACGACCCCGCGGGGATGCGCTCGCTCCGCGTCGAGCTCGCCGCGCACCTGGGCCGCACCCGCGGCCTGGCGTGCGACCCGGACGAGATCCTGGTGACCACCGGGACGATCGGCGGCCTCACCCAGGTCCTGACCGCCCTGCCGCCGGGGCCGGTCGGGCACGAGGACCCCGGCTACCGGGCCGCGACCGAGGCGATCCGGGCCTCCGGTCGTTCGGTGCGCGACCTCCCCGCCGCCGAGCCGATCACGGACCTCGACGGGACCGTCGCCGCCTACGTCACTCCGGCGCATCAGCACCCGCTCGGCCCCGTGATGTCCGGCGCGGCCCGGCTCGGGCTCCTCGACGCCGCGGCGAGCGCGGGGGCGGTGGTCATCGAGGACGACTACGACTCGGAGTTCCGCTACGACGTCGCCCCCGTGCCCGCCCTGGCGGCGCTCGACCGGGACCGCGTCGCCTACCTCGGCACCACCAGCAAGACCGTGGCGCCGAGCATGCGCCTCGGCTGGCTGGTCGCACCGACGACGCTCCACCGCGCGATCCTGGCCCGGCGCGCGATCACCCACGACGTCGCGCCGTGGCCCGTGCAGCGGGCGTTCCTCTCCCTGCTCCGTGACGGGTACGTCGACAAGGTCGTGCGCTCGGCGCGCCGGACCTACGCCGCGCGGGCCGCTCGGGTGACCGAGACGCTGCGACCCCACGCAAGGCCGATCCTGCCGGTCGCCGGCATGTACGCCACGGTCCCGATGCCCCAGGCCGACGCGCTGCGCGCGCACACGTCGGCCCGAGCGGCCGGGTTCGAGGTGCCCCTGCTGAGCGAGTACTGCCGGTCGGCGCGGCTCACCGGTCTGATCGTCGGCTTCGGGGGCTGCACCGACGACGAGCTCGATCGCGCGCTGGCGGCGATCGTCCGCGCTCTCGACTGAGCAGCCCGGCTCAGCCGGGATGGTCAGCGCGGTACGCGGCGTACGCCTCCGCACGCTCCCGCTCGATCTTGCGACCCAGGAAGTACGCCGTCCCCCAGAGCAGGGCGAAGATCGACCCGAGGACGAACATCATCGGCACCACGAAGCCCAGCCCGATCGCCGCGACCTGGATGACCCAGCCCACGGCGTACGCGGCCTCCCAGCGGAGCAGGCCCGCGAGCACCAGGCAGGCCACGCACAGGCCGAGCCCGACCCACACGGCGGTGCGCCACGGGACGTGCGCGAGGTTGATCATCACCGGCGTCGTCAGGCCGAGCACGACCGCCTCCAACGAGAGGATGGCCGCGCACATGCCACGCTTCGGTGACCGCTGCTCCTCGCTGACGATCCGGTCGCTCACAGTGCCCCCCGGTGAGCTCGCAGTTCGCGCGCTCCGTCACGGCCGTTGGCACCGTACGACGCGCAGCGCGCTCTCGCTTCGCTCACAGTGCTTCCCGGTGAGCTCGCAGTTCGCGCGCTCTCGCTTCGCTCACAGGCCGCTCCCCCGCCGCCGGAGCATCGCCCGCGCCTCGCCGACCGTGATCACCGACCCGGTCACCAGCACGGCGCCGGACCCGATGGACGTGCCGAGCGCCTCACCGGCCTCGGCAAGCGCGGTCGCCTCGTCGATGGCATCGGCGAGACGTGGTGCGACGCTGACCCGGTCGGCACCGAACACCTCCCGGGCCGTCTCGGCCAGCTGCGTCGCCGGCAGCGCCCGCGCGGTGGAGTTCTGGGTACAGACCACGTGGGCGAGATGCGGCTCGAGGGCGGCGAGGACCCCCTCGTGGTCCTTGTCCGCCATGACGCCGATGACGCCGATCAGCGGCGAGAAGGCGAAGGAGTCGTCGAGGGCAGCCGCCGCCGCCTGCGCCCCGTGGGGGTTGTGCGCGGCGTCGAGCAGGATCATCGGGCTCCGCCGGATGATCTCCAGCCGCCCCGGCGACGTGGCGCGGGCGAACGCCTCGCGCACCAGGTCGTCGCCCAGCGGCACGTCACCGGCGAACGCCTCGACCGCCGCGAGCGCGGTGACGGCGTTCTGCGCCTGGTGGGCGCCGTACAACGGCAGGAACACCTCGTCGTAGCGGGCACGCAGACCTTGCAGCGACAGCATCTGTCCGCCCACGGCGGGGACCCGCGAGGCGACCCCGAAGTCCAGCCCCTCACGGACGAGGGTCGCCCCGACCTCGGTGCACCGGGCCAGCAATACGTCGGTCGGTTCGGGCAGCTGCTCGGCGAGCACCGCCGTCGAGCCCGGCTTGATGATCCCGGCCTTCTCGACCGCGATCGCCGCCGGGGAGTCGCCGAGGTACTGCGCGTGGTCGACGCCGATCGGCGTGACCACCGCCACCGCGGCATCGGCGACGTTGGTCGCGTCCCACTCCCCACCCATGCCGACCTCGACCACGGCCACGTCGACCGGGGCGTCGGCGAACGCGGCGTACGCCATCCCGACGACCGTCTCGAAGAAGCTCAGCGGATGAGGCTGGTCGGCGTCCACGAGATGGGTGTACGGCGCCACGTCGTTGAACGCACGCACGAACTCCTCGTCGGTCAGCGGCTCCCCGTCGACGCAGATCCGCTCGTTCATCCGCTCGAGGTGGGGGCTGGTGAACCGCCCCGTCCGCAGGTCCAGCGCGCGCAGCAGCGTGTCGATCATCCGGCTGGTCGAGGTCTTGCCGTTGGTACCGGTCAGCTGGATCACCGGGTAGGAGCGCTGGGGGTCGCCCAGCAGCTCGGTGAACGCTCGGATCCGGTCCAGCGAGGGTTCCAGCCGGGTCTCCGGCCAGCGGGAGAGCAGCGCGTCCTCGACCTCCGCGAAGGTCTCAGCGAGGCGTGGTCGGTCGAGGGGGGCGTCTGGGGTGCTCATGACGCCACCACTCTATTGAGCCGTCACTCCACCCGCAGATTCGCCATGTCGACGACGCGGCGGTAGCCGAGCGCCTCGTAGATCTTGTTGGACGTCGGGTTCGCCTGGTCGGTGAAGAGGCAGGCGCGCTCCCCGCTGTCGCGCAGCAGCGCCGACACCCGGGCCACCGCGTTGCTGGCGATGCCCCGGCCGCGGTGCGCACGTGGGGTGTAGACCGGCCCGATCCGGGAGACGCCGTACGACGGTCGGCTGGCCGCGGTGACGTTCACGGGCTCCCCCGAGGCGTCCTCCCACACGAAGACCCGTCCGCCCTCGATGCGGCGCCGCATGTCGTCGGGGTTCGGCGTCTCGTGAGCTGTCTCCCCCGGCTCGCGGCCCGCCTGTTCGTCGGCATCGGCCATGAAGGCGTCGTACCAGGACGAGACGAGGGGCTGCTCGTCGAGGGTGGCCGGGCGCAGCCGGCCGGCGACCGGCGTCGGGTCGACCAGGTCGCCGAGCTCGAACAGCCGCGTGTGCTGGCCGACGGTCGTCCGACCCCCGGTCAGCGATCCGATCTCGTCGCAGAACATGCGCACGGCGGGAAGAGCGCCGTTGGCGGCAGGCACCGGCTCGTCGCGCTCGACGAGGGTGCGGGCCAGGAGCACGGCCGCCTCTTCGGGCATGGGCAGCAGGAACGCCGGGTAGGAGCCGAACCGCGCGGTCCGCATCGCCGCGCCGACGACCTCCTCGCCATCGACCACTGCAGCGAACCAGCACGGCACCCCCTCGGGCCACGCGATCCCGTCCGCACGATCGGCCGCCAACCGATCCGCGACGCCCGCCACCACGGTGCTCACGACGGGCTGCTCGGCCAGGTGGTCGGCGGCGACGTCGAGAAAGGCCACCGGGTCGTCGAAGAAGTGCAGCTCCATGCGAGGACGCTAGGTGGTGGGCACGTCGCGGGACCAGCGAATAGTCGATGGCCGTCGTGCCCGCTGGTGGAGCGCAGGCCCGCTGGTCGAGCTGGCCGCGCTGGTGGAGCCGTGCCCGCTGGTCGAGCAGGCCGCGCTGGTCGAGCCGGCCCGCTGGTCGAGCGCCCGCTGGTCGAGCTTGTCGAGACCAGGGCACCGGCCGGTCGAGCTGGGCCGCCGGTCGAGCGAAGGTCCGCGCTGGTCGAGCTGGGCCCGCTGGTCGAGCTTGTCGAGACCAAGGGCACGGTCGCAGCCGTCAGGTATTGAGTCGTGGTCGATGTCGGATCCAGGTGGGTGCGGTGCCGGGTTTGGGTGGTGGTCTGAATTCGGGTCGTTTGTCATGTGGGTTGAGCCGGATCTGCCAGGGCGTGTGGTGGATGACCCGGTGGTGGTGGCCACAGAGCAGCGCGAGGTTGTCGAGCGACGGTTCTGCCGCCGTCGGCCCAGTGGGTGAGGTGGTGGGCGTGGCACATCACCGGGGGTCGGGTGCAGCCGGGGAAGGTGCAGTGCCGGTCCCGCAGGACCAGGGCGGTCCAGAGGACGGCGGTGACCGGGCGTCTGGTGCGGCCGATGTCGAGGACCTCGCCGCGGCCGCCGAGGACGGCGGGGATGATCTCGGCGTCGCAGGCCAACCGCCGCACGGTCGCAGGTGAGAGCTCGGCGCCGTCCTCGGTGGTGCCGATCCCGCGGGCGGAGAGCTGGTCGAGGAGGGTCTGGTGGTCGAGGGTGACCAGCAGCCGGGGTGGGGTGGCGTGGGTCTCCGGCGGCAGGGCGGTGGTGAGGGCGTGGTGGGCGGTGGCGATCAGGGCGTCCCAGAGCCGGGCGCCGTGGTCCCGGGGATCCCGGGCCCGGCTCACCCGAGCCGTCCTCGTCGTCGGTGGTGGGGGTCGGGCAGGTGAGGGGGAGGAGGGCGGCCTTGAGGAGGGCGGCGTCCTCGGTGCTGCCGTAGCCCTTGATCCGGACCCCGCCGGCCCGGTCCTCGGTGATCGCCAGGAACCGGCCGGCGTGGGCGGCCCGGTCCTCCCGGTCCAGCTGGGCCTCGAGCTTGCGGTCGGTGGCGTCGGGGTCGACCACGTGGGCCAGGTGCCGGCCCAGCCTGGCCAGCTCGGTGGCATCCAGGCTGGCCGCGTGTTCGAGCATGGCCTGCTCCCCGCGGGCCCGGACCAGCTCCCCGGACGGGAGGCCGTGGACGGCGTCGAGGATCGGGTCGACCTGGGTCGCCGACACCTCCCCCGCCACCAACGCGTGCCGGGTGCGGGTGAGGGGTCCGGTGAGGGCGTGGGCCCGGACCACCCGCCGCTTCCCCTCGCCCGCGGCGGAGGCCGCCGGTGTGGGTGAGCCAGTCCCCGGTCGAGCCGTAGTGCAGCTTGTCTTTCGCCAGACCCCTCAGGTCGGCCTCGGCGACCGCACCGGCTTCGACCGCGGCCAGCACCGAGGACAGCCGCTGGGCCTGCTCCACCACCGAGATCAGCTCGTCGTCGGAGCGGGCCGACCACAGCGTCTCCGCTATACCGCGGAGCATCGCGACCGCGTCGGCCAGCACCGCCGGCGGCGCGGCGTCGGGGTGGTGGGGGTGGATCGACATAGGAATATCGAATCAGCGACCACCGACAATCGGGTGGGTTATCCACAGGGTTTATCCCAGGATCCGAGACATTTCCCAGAAGATTCTTGAAAATACTTTCCGCTGACCCGGGCGAGCCAAGAAACCGCAACCCAAGCGAGTAGCCCAACCAACGGCGAACCCGAAAGCAAACGGGTGAGAGGCACCGCAACCAAACGCAAACCGCAACCAGCGTGAATCAACAAAAGAAACCGCAACCAAAAGCACGCAGCGAGGCCCGAGCAAGCCTCGGTGGTGGTCTCGACTCCGCTCGACCACCGAAGGCAGCTCGAACACCGAAGAGCTGCTTGGTCTCGACAGGCTCGACCAGCGGGGCGGTGGTGGTCTCGACTCCGCTCGACCAGCGGGGTGGTGGTGGTCTCGACGTCGCTCGACCACCGAATGCGGCCCTTGGTCTCGACAGGCTCGACCAGCGGGGTCGCGGCTTCGCTCGAACACTGATGCAGCTCGAACGGCGGGTGGGCTTGACCGCCACGGAGCCGCAATCCCGTTTCCGGCGCGGCGCGCGGGGTCCATAGACTTCGGCGCATGACCGACACCCAGACGCACCTGTCCAGTACGACGCCGCAGCAGCCGGCCGTCGTCGTACCGGACAAGCCTGCGCTGGAGGGTCTGGAGGACAAGTGGTCGCAGCGGTGGGAGGCCGACGGCACCTACCGGTTCGACCGCACCAAGACCCGCGCCGAGATCTACGCGATCGACACCCCGCCGCCCACCGTGAGCGGCAGCCTGCACGTGGGCCACGTCTACTCCTACAGCCACACCGACCTCGTCGCCCGCTACCAGCGGATGCGCGGCAAGGAGGTCTTCTACCCGATGGGCTGGGACGACAACGGCCTGCCGACCGAGCGTCGCGTGCAGAACTACTTCGGCGTGCGGTGCGACCCCTCGCTCCCCCACGACCCGGACTTCACCCCGCCCGCCAACCCGGACCCGAAGCGGCAGGTGGCCGTCGACCGGCCGAACTTCATCGCGCTCTGCGAGCAGCTGGTCCAGGAGGACGAGAAGGTCTTCGAGAAGCTCTGGCACACCCTCGGGCTGTCGGTCGACTGGTCGCAGACCTACACCACGGTCGGCCGCGACTCCCAGCACGTCAGTCAGCTGGCGTTCCTGCGCAACTTCGCTCGTGGTGAGGCCTACCTCGCCGATGCCCCGGCGCTGTGGGACGTCACCTTCCAGACCGCCGTCGCCCAGGCCGAGCTCGAGGCTCGTGAGTACCCCGGTCACTACCACCGGGTCGCCTTCCACCGCCCCGACGGCGAGCGCGGTCCCCATCGAGACCACCCGACCCGAGCTGATCGCCGCGTGCGTCGCGCTGATCGCCCACCCCGACGACGAGCGCTATCAGTCGCTGTTCGGTACGACGGTCACGTCGCCCGATCTTCGGCGTCGAGATCCCGGTGCTCGCCCACCACCTGGCCGAGCCCGACAAGGGCGCCGGCATCGCGATGTGCTGCACCTTCGGCGACCTCACCGACGTCCAGTGGTGGCGCGAGCTGCAGCTGCCGATGCGTACCGTGATCGGTCGCGACGGACGGCTCCACCGCGATGCGCCGGAGTGGCTGACCGGCGACGCCGCGACGGCGTACGCCGAGCTCGCCGGCAAGACGACGTTCTCCGCGCGGGAGACGATGGTCGCCCTGCTGCGCGAGTCCGGCGACCTCGAGGGCGAACCCACACCCGACGACGCGCATGGCCAACTTCTACGAGAAGGGCGACAAGCCGCTCGAGATCGTCTCGACCCGGCAGTGGTACATCCGCAACGGCGGCCGCGACGCCGCGCTGCGCGACGAGATGGTCGCGCGCGGGTCCGAGATCGACTGGATCCCGCGCCCACATGCACCACCGCTACGACAACTGGGTCAACGGCCTGAACGGCGACTGGCTGATCTCGCGCCAGCGCTTCTTCGGCATCCCCTTCCCGGTCTGGTACCCGCTCGACGGCGACGGCGAGGCCGACTACGACCACCCGCTCCTTCCCAGCGAAGCGGAGCTGCCGATCGATCCCGTCGACCCAGGCCCCGCGGGGCTACGACGAGGACCAGCGCGGCAAGCCGAACGGCTTCGTCGGGGACCCCGACGTGATGGACACCTGGGCGACGTCGTCCCTGACGCCCCACATCGCCGGCGGCTGGGAGCGCGACGACGACCTGTGGCAGCGCGTCTTCCCCTACGACCTGTGCACCCACGCGCACGACATCATCCGCACCTGGCTGTTCTCGCGGGTCGTCCGCGCCCACTACGAGAACCACACCGTGCCCGTGGTCGCACGCGCTCATCTCGGGGTTCATCGTCGACCCGGACCGCAAGAAGATGTCGAAGTCCAAGGGCAACGTCGTCGTGCCCACCGACATCCTGGAGAAGTACGGCGCCGACGCCGTCCGCTGGCGCGCCGCGATCGGTCGCCCGGGCCTCGACTCGCCGTTCGACGAGTCGCAGATGAAGGTCGGCCGCCGCCTGGCCATGAAGGTGCTCAACGCCTCGCGGTTCGTGCTCGGCAACGTGGGTGCGGCGACGCCCGACCCCGGAGGCGGTCACCGAGCCGGTCGACCGGGCCCTGCTCGCCCGGCTCGCGGGCGTGGTCGACAAGGCCACCTCAGCGTTCGACGCCTACGACTACACGACCGCACTCGAGACCTCGGAGAAGTTCTTCTGGGAGTTCTGCGACGACTACGTCGAGCTGGTCAAGGAGCGCGCCTACGACGACGCCGGCGGCACGCCGACCGAGTCGGCACGAGCCACGCTGGCGCTGGCACTCCACGTGCAGCTGCGGCTGCTCGCGCCCGATCCTCCCCTACGTGACCGAGGAGGTCTGGTCGTGGTGGCAGGACGGCTCCGTCCACCGAGCTCGGGTGGCCCGAGCGGGCCGAGCTCGGTGGACGCCGGCGGCGACCCGTCGGTGCTCGACGCGGTGGCGGCCGCGCTCATGGGCATCCGGGGCGCCAAGTCCCAGGCCAAGGTGTCGATGAGGCACGGGCTGTCCGCCGTGGAGTTCGCCGGCCCGCAGGCGGTGCTCGACGCGGTGCGGCTCGCCGAGGCTGACCTCGTGCGCGCCGGGAGGCTGACGGCGGCACCGACGTACGTCGTCTCCGACGGGGCGGAGCTGTCCGTGTCGGCCACCGTCGCCCAGGACGCCTGACCGGAACCCGCGGCTCGACGCACCACAACCCGCGGCTCGACGACCAGAACCCGCGGCTCAACGATGCCTTGGGTCAGTCCCAGGCGGTGTGCTTCGTGCGCTCCGCGTGGTGGCCGTGCCCGTGGTGGCCGTGCCCGTGGTGGCCGTGCCGCGTGGTGGCCATGCCCGTGGTGGCCGTGGTCGCCGTCCGGAGTGGTGGCCATGACCGTGCCCGTGCCCCTCGCCCGAGCCGTGGGCGTGGCCGTGGCCGTGGCCGTGGCGCGGAATTGTGCCCGTGTCCGTGCACGGGACCCGGCTCCGGGACTCCGAGACCCAGAGGCTGGACGTCGCTGGGGCTGCTCGCGCGGCGGGGTCGCGCCGTGGGACGCCGGGGCGCCCCGGCACGGTGCCGCCGGTGGGCGGCGCGCCGGTGGCGCAGGTGGCGGTCGACGACGGTGTGCGCGAAGCCACCGGAGGACGAGGTGCTGGCCTGCGAGTCCGGAGTCGCCGACGCCAGAGCCGCGACGACATCGGCCGGCGTGGGCTGCTGGGCCGTCGCCCTCCGTCCGAGCACGACGCCGTGGTGGACGGGAACGGTCAGCTGGCTGCCCGCGGCGCTCCAGAACCCCGGCGTCGTCGGCGGAGCGACCGCGACGACCGAGGAGGGGACCTGGCGACCGACCCAGACCGGGGCGGCCTGGCTGCGGACAGACGTCACCAGCAGGATCACGGCGATGACGGCGACGACGACGAACGCCAACAGCGGTCCCTTACGATCGGTCCCCAACGGATGTGTCCCCCCTCAGGACCGGTGACGATGCGCCTCAGTGTCCCCGTCCTGGGAGGTCCGTGTGGAGGTTTTACCGAAAATGACCTGAAGGAACTACCCGCAGGGCGCCGCACGGGCTATGCCGGACCCGGGGTGAGCCGGAGCCGCCGCTGCGCGCGGCGGTCTGGGTCGTGCGGGTCTCGACCCGCGGTCGCGGCCTCGTCCCTCCGGCCGCGCGCTCGCTCGACCTCCGCCTGGTAGGCCCGCCGCTGCGCGGCGTGCCTCAGGCGGACTTCTTCTTCTTGGCCTCGGTCTCGCGCGGCACCAGGGTCGGCGCCACGTTGTCGTTGACCACCGCGCCGGTCACGATCACCTTACCGACGTCGCCGCGCGACGGGACGTCGTACATCACGTGGAGGAGGACCTCCTCGATGATGGCGCGCAGCCCGCGGGCGCCGGTGCCGCGCTCCATCGCCTTGTCGGCGATGGACTCGATGGCGTCCGCGGTGAACTCGAGCTGGACGTCGTCGAGCTCGAAGAGCTTCTGGTACTGCTTGACCAGCGCGTTGCGGGGCTCGGTGAGGATCTGCACGAGCGCGTGCCGGTCGAGCTTGGTGACGCTGGCGATCAGCGGGAGCCGTCCGATGAACTCCGGGATCAGGCCGAACTTGGTGAGGTCCTCGGGCCGGACCTGCAGCAGGAGGTCGTCGGCGTCGCGCTCGGCCTGGCCGCGCACGTCAGCGGTGAAGCCCAGCGTCTTCTTGCCCACCCGCTGCTCGACGATGTGCTCGAGGCCCGCGAAGGCACCTCCGACGACGAACAGGATGTTGGTGGTGTCGATCTGGATGAACTCCTGGTGGGGGTGCTTGCGTCCGCCCTGCGGCGGCACCGAGGCCGTCGTCCCCTCGATGATCTTGAGCAGCGCCTGCTGGACGCCCTCGCCCGAGACGTCGCGGGTGATCGACGGGTTCTCCGCCTTGCGGGCGACCTTGTCGATCTCGTCGATGTAGATGATCCCGGTCTCGGCCTTCTTGACGTCGTAGTCGGCGGCCTGGATCAGCTTGAGCAGGATGTTCTCGACGTCCTCGCCGACGTAGCCCGCCTCGGTGAGGGCCGTGGCGTCCGCGATCGCGAACGGCACGTTGAGCATCCGGGCCAGCGTCTGGGCGAGGTAGGTCTTGCCGCAGCCGGTCGGTCCGATCACCAGGATGTTGGACTTGGCGACCTCGACCGTCTCTTCCTTGCTGTGCTTGGCGGACGTCGTCGGCTGCAGGCCCGCCTGGACCCGCTTGTAGTGGTTGTAGACCGCGACCGCGAGCGACTTCTTCGCCTGCTCCTGTCCGATCACGTAGGAGTTGAGGAACTCGAAGATCTCGCGGGGCTTGGGCAGCTCCTCGAGGCTGACCTCGCCGCCCTCGCTGAGCTCCTCCTCGATGATCTCGTTGCACAGGTCGATGCACTCGTCGCAGATGTAGACGCCCGGGCCGGCGATCAGCTTCTTCACCTGCTTCTGGCTCTTCCCGCAGAACGAGCACTTCAGCAGATCGCCTCCGTCACCGATACGTGCCACGGGCGGTCATCCTCCGATTCGGCCGGCGCGAGCCGGTGCAGTCTTCGCATGTGCGGGGGGAGCCTCTCGAAGGTACCGCTTCGGTGCCTCGTTGAGATGCCCCCACACGGATCTTTGCCAGACGCCGGCCGGGTCGACCGGGGCTGGTACGTCGGTCAGGTGAGGGCGGGGGTCGCCTTGCGGGAGTCGAGGACGGCGTCGATGAGACCGTACTCGACCGCCTGGTCCGCGGTGAGGATCTTGTCGCGTTCGATGTCGCGGCTGACGACGGCGGCGTCCTTGCCGCTGGCGTCCGCGATCATCTTCTCCAGCAGCTCGCGCATCCGGATGATCTCGTTGGCCTGGATCTCGAGGTCGGAGATCTGGCCTCCCGTGCCCTCCGTGTAGGGCTGGTGGATCAGGATCCGGCTGTTCGGCAGGGCCAGCCGCTTGCCCGGCGTACCGGCCGCCAGGAGCACGGCGGCGGCCGAGGCCGCCTGGCCCAGGCAGACGGTCTGGATGTCGGGCTTGATGAACTTCATCGTGTCGTAGATCGCCGTGAGCGCGGTGAAGGAGCCGCCCGGGCTGTTGATGTAGATCTGGACGTCCTGGTCGGGGTTCATCGACTCCAGGCACAGCAGCTGCGCCATCACCGCGTTGGCGACGTCGTCGGAGATCGGCGTACCGAGGAAGATGATGCGGTCCTCGAACAGCTTGCCGTAGGGGTCGATCCGGCGGAAGCCGTAGGACGTCCGCTCCTCCCACTGGGGGATGTAGTAGTTCATCGGTGCGTCCTCACTATCGGGCCGGCCGGCCCTCGTCGGCGGCCTCACTGGCACTGGTGATCACGTGGTCGATGAAGCCGTACTCCAGGGCCTGCTGAGGGGTGAACCAGCGGTCGCGGTCGGAGTCGAGGTCGATCTGCTCGATCGACTGACCGGTGTGCTTGGCCTGGAGCTCGGTGAGCTGCTTCTTCAGCAGCAGGCTCTGCTCGGCCTGGATCTTGATGTCGGACGCCGACCCGCCGATGCCGCCGCTGGGCTGGTGCATCATGATCCGCGCGTGGGGCAGGGCGTAGCGCTTGCCCTTGGCGCCGGCGCACAGCAGGAACTGACCCATCGACGCCGCCAGGCCCATGCCCACGGTCGCCACGTCGTTGGGGATGTAGTTCATGGTGTCGTAGATCGCCATGCCGGCGTCCACGGAGCCGCCCGGGCTGTTGATGTGGAGGAAGATGTCGGTCGCGGGGTCCTCGGCGGACAGCAGCAGCAGCTGCGCGCAGATCGCGTTGGCGTTCTGGTCGCGGACCTCGGAGCCGAGGAAGATGATCCGCTCCTTGAGCAGCCGCTGGTAGATGTGGTCGTCGAGGCCGTAGCCGGCTCCGCCACCATTCATCTCAGGGGACGTCGAGTAGTCGTTCACGTCTGCGACCCTAGCCGCAACGGCCGATCCTTCCACGCGTCAGGGGGCCCTGTTCGCCGACAGCAGATTCACGCCGCGAGGTCCGAGCCTGCCAGGACTCCGACAGCGGCCGGAGATCGAGGACCGTCGGCCCGGACCGCCCCGACGGACCGAGCGACGCGCCTTACGGATCATGGTCCGGCGGGTCGCTCAGGCGAGCCACTCACGCAGCGCGACGTGCACGTCGGGATGGTTCAGCAGGTCGAAGTGACCCGCCCGCGGCAGGTGCAGCTCGTCGGCGCCGGGGAACAGCCCGGGGTGGCGTCGCGACCGCCCGTACGCCGAGGGCTGCCGCACGAGCAGGTCGCCGAGGTACCGGCCCACCGGGTGGCGAGGGGATCGGCTGAGCGTGGCGGACACCAGGTGGTACCGCGCGTGGGGCAGCGGGGGTACGTCGTCGGCCAGTCCCTCCACCAGGTCGAGCACCCCCACGGAGCGCTGGTCGAGGATGCGGCCGAAGGCCGCGGTCTCCGGCAGCCGGGCCAGCGCGCGGGCGCCGGAGCCGACCCCGCCCGCGAGCGGCGCGCCGAGGTGGGGTGTGCCCAGGGTGACGATGTCGGTCACCAGCCGGGTCCACGGCCGCTCCTCGTCGGTGGCGACCGCACCCGCCGCGCGGATGACGAGGCCACCCATCGAGTGCCCCACCAGTGACATCCGCTCGACCTCGACCGGCCACGCCTCCACCAGCTCCTGGAGCAGGCCGGCGAGGGCGACGCCGTTCTCCCTGATGCCGAGGCCGGAGTTCGCCCGCAGGAACACCGGCGTCCAGCCGAGGTCGACGAGGGTGTCGGCGTACGTCGATCCCACGAGGTCGCGGTGGCGTCCGAACGCCGACTCGTTCTCGGACAGACCGTGCAGGAGGACGGCCACCTGCCCGGTCGCCCGGGGGAACGCCGCCTCGAGCGCGTCCGTGCGGAGTGGGACGTCCCGCCCGGCGCGTCGTACGGCGAGCGGGACGGCCATCCGCGGCCGCTCCCGCGCCAGGCGGTCGCCGATCAGGCCGTTGACCGCCGCGTGGGCGAAGCGCCCCTGGGGGGTCTCCTCCAGCGCGGGGCCGAGATCGCGTTCGGCGAGGGCCGCCAGACCGGCGGAAGCGGCCCGAAGTCCGGCACCCAGCCCGCCGTACACCCCCGCCGCGATCCCGCGGTGCACCACCTCCGGCACCCGGGAGGCACCCCGGGTGGGGCCGCGCAGCGCCCGGTGGGCGCGATCGGCCCACGCGTAGTGGGTGTCACGCACCGTGCGGACGACCAGCTCGTCGGCCACCTCGGACAGCAGTGCGGCGGCGTCGAGCAGGCGGGGGCCCGTGGCCGTTGTCATGACGTGATCGTCACCGACACCGGGTCCGCAGTTCAACGACCCCTGCCGCGTCGGCGCGTCGACGCCCGAGCGGCTGGGTTCCCCGCCTCAGGCCTCGGGCGTCTCGTCGGTCGAGGCGGCCGCATCGGACGAGTCGGCCGCGTCGTCGGTGACCGTCGCGTCCTCGGGGTCGCCCAGCGTGCCGTCGGGGCGCAGGTTCTTGAGGTCGACGACGTTGCCGGACGCGTCGGTGACGGTGGCGCCCTCGACGATCTGGGCCAGCGCCTTGCCGCGACGGATCTCGGCCACCAGCTCGGGCACGTGGTTGTGCTCGAACATGTGGTTGGCGAACTCCTGCGGGTCCTGTCCGGACTGCTGGGCCCGGCGGACCATGTGCTGGGTCAGCTCGTTCTGGTCGACGCCCAGCTCGAGCGTGTTGGCCACGGCGTCGAGCACGAACTGGGCGGCGACGGCGTCGCGGACGCGGCGCTCGAGGTCGGCCTCGAACTCCTCCTGGGTCTGGCCCTCGTCCTCGAGGTACTTGTCGAGCGTGATGCCGGCGTACGCGAGCTGCTGCTCCACGGTCTGGCGGCGCTCGTTGAGCTCGTCGGCCACGATCGTGTCGGGCAGCGGGACCTCGACCATCTCCAGCAGCTTCTCGAGCACCGCGTCGCGCGCGGCGGCCGCCTGCTCCAGACGCTTGCCGTTGCCGAGGCGCGAGCGCACGTCGTCGGTCAGCTCGTCGGCGGTGTCGAACTCGGAGGCCTGCTGGGCGAACTCGTCGTCGAACGCCGGCAGCTCCTGCTCCTGCACCTGCGAGACCTTCACCTGGACCTGGACGGCCTCGCCGACCAGGTCGCCACCGACCAGCTCGGAGGTGAACGTCTTCTCGTCGCCGGCGCCCATGCCGACGAGAGCCTCGTCCAGGCCCTCGAGCATGCCGCCGCGGCCGACCCGGTAGGACATGCCGCTGACCTCGGCGCCCTCCACGGGCTCGCCGTCCTTGGTGGCCACGAGGTCGATCACCACGAAGTCGCCGTCCGCTGCCGGACGCTCGACGTCGACCAGCGTGCCGAACCGCTCACGGAGCGCCTCGATCTGCTCCTGCACGTCGTCGTCGGTGACCTCGGTGTCCTCGACCTCCGCGGTCAGGCCGGCGTAGTCGGGCACCGTGATCTCGGGGCGCACGTCGACCTCGGCGGTGAACTCCAGGGTCTCGTTGTCGTCCATCCGGGTGACCTCGATGTCCGGCTGTGCGAGCGGCTGGAGGTCGTGGGACTGGAGGGCCTCGACGTACATCTGGGGGACGATCTCGTTGATCGCCTGCTCGAGGACCGCGCCGCGTCCGACCTGGCGGTCGATCACCATCGGGGGCACCTTGCCGCGGCGGAAGCCGGGGACGTTGATCTGCTGGGCGATCGTCTTGTAGGCCTTGTCGAGGCTCGGTTTGAGCTCCTCGAAGGGCACCTCGACGGTCAGCTTGGCCCGGGTCGGGCCCAAGGTCTCGACGGCGCTCTTCACTGCTGGGTCTCCTCGCATGCTGGGGTGTGACGCCGTGCTGCACGGCTCGGCGCCACGTGTCGACAGCGTCGCTACGACGTGGGCGCGGCCCTCCCGCACGGCAGCTCCCAGCGTAGGGCACCCCTGATCACGCGCCTAACCGAGCGGACCTGCTCAGCCGGCCCGCGCCAGCACCCCGGAGAGGCCGTCGCCGTCCGGGCCGACCCGGCGCAGCAGCTCGTCCATCCCGACCGCCTCGCACACGAGGTGCCCCTGGATCAGGGCCACCCCGGCCCGGCGTGCGGCGTCCAGCTGCTGGGGCGTCTCGATGCCCTCCGCCACGGTGACGAGCCCCAGGTCCCGCAGCGTGCGCACGATGTTGGAGAAGAGCAGCCGCGACGGCTCGTCGGCAGCGGTCGCCAGCGACTTGTCGATCTTGACCATGTCCCAGCCCCACTTGTTGAGCAGGCTGAACGTCGCGTAGCCCGCCCCGAAGTCGTCGATGGCGAGCCGGATGCCGCGGTCCTTCAGCCGCTGCGCGAGCACGTCGTGCTGGCTCGTCCACCGGCCGTAGCTGCGCTCCGACAGCTCGAGGACCAGCCCCGCTCCCCGCTCCTTCAACATCTCGGACAGGCTCTCCAGCACCGGGCTGTCGACCCGGAACTGCTCGAACTCGAGATTCACGGTCAGGGCCAGCGGCGTGCTGACCCGCCGGCTGAGGGCCTCCATCGCGTCCATGGCCTCGCGGCCGACCCGGTGGGTCAGCGCGTCCAGGGACCGCTGGCGGGCCGCGGAGCTGACCAGCGTCAGCGGCGACAGGTCACCGAGCTCCGGATCGGTCGCCCGCACCAGGGCCTCACAGCCCCACAGCCGGCCGGTCCGCGTGTCGACGATCGGCTGGAAGACCACGCTGGTCGAGCCGCCCTCGACGGCCGCCTCCACCATCGCGATCTCGTCGCGGCTGGCGGTCGCCAGCCGGCCGACGTGCTTGGCCTGGCGCATGTTCTCCTCGGCCGTGCGCATGATCTCGTGGATGTCGTCGCTGGGCTGCTCGCTGACCCCGATCCCCACGCTCACGTGGACGGTGAGCAGCCGCCCGGCCACCGCGATGGGCGCGGTGACCGTGTCGACGAGCGCCTGCACGTCCTGCTGCAGGGTGGACCGTTGCACGGCTCGCAGCAGGAGCGCGAACTCGTCGCCGGCGAAGCGCGCGGCGATCGCGGTCTCGGGAGCACCGTCCTGCAGCCTGGTCGCGATCTCGCGCAGGACGACGTCGGCGTCGAAGTGGCCCAGCTCCTCGTTGAGCTGCTTGAAGCGGTCGAGGTCGAGGAAGAGCAGCGCCAGGACCTCGCCCTCCTCCCGCTCCGCACTGGCCTGCGTGATCAGCTCGTCGAACATCGCGTAGGTCCACAGGCCGGTCAGCGAGTCCGTGAGACCTCGGAGCCGGAGGCCGGCCTCACGGAGGTCCAGGCTGCGCGAGATGCTCGCCATCGAGGCCACCGCCTCGACGAGCCGCTGCTCGGACCGGCTGAACACCTGATCACCGGGACGGCGTCTCAGCACGAGGTAGCTGACCGCATCGACCGGCGCGCTCAGGGTGCCCGTGGGACCACGCGAGGCGAGGATCTCGGCCGACGAGCTGCGCACGGCCATCCGGGCGAACTTCCGGACCAGCGAGTCGTTCTCCTCCGCCGGCCACGGGCAGGCTGGTCGCGGCCTCGGAGAGGACGGCGACACCGCGCAGCAGCTGCTGGCTCACGCCGTAGCCGATCAGCGCGGCCACGACGAGGCTGAGACCCATCACCGCGACCTCGGCGTCACCGGCCGCGCTGGGGTGGGTGTAGGTGCGCCGGAGCGCGGCGATGAACACGGAGGCGAAGTAGAGGCCGCCCAGCGCCAGGGCGGTCGAGCGCACGTCGAGTCCCCGCTGCGGCACCTGCTGGCCCGACAGCCGACGCCGTACCCAGAAGACGAGCGCGAGGACCGCCATGAAGGTCGCGAGCGCGAAGAGGGTGCGGTCGAACGGTCGCAGGCCGAAGTCGACGCGGGGCGCCACGGTGACCAGGGCCCACCCGGCCACGATGTCGTCGGTGGCCCGCGGGATGCCGTAGCGCCATCCGCCCTTGAACGCGATCGAGCTGACCATGACCAGCACGGCCCACGCCGGGAAGATGTGGCTGGGCGCGCTGAAGTCGCTGCTGAAGAGCACGGCCGCGGTGAGGCCGAGCACGTTGGCCTCGGAGTCCCGCGACACGGTGATGCTGAACCGGGTCAGCAGCGGGATGCTGAGCAGGCCGAGCACCGACACGGGGTTCCACGTCGGCGGCCCGTAGAGATGCCACTTCCAGAAACCGAGCGCCACCGCGATGACCGCCAGGACGAGCATCGCCACGTCGAAGGCGACGAGCGCGGGGGTCGAGGGAGGCCGCAGCGTCTCGTCCTCGGTCGGACGAGCCACGGGTGTCGACACGGCCACCTCCCGAGCATCTTGGTCGCGTCACAGTCTGCCCGAGCGAGGCATCGCCCGTACGGCGTTCGGTCACCGCGCGCCGTACGACGTCCGGTGTGACGGTCGGGGCGACAGGACTCGAACCTGCGATCTCCTGCTCCCAAAGCAGGCGCGCTAGCCACTACGCTACGCCCCGTTCGACGACCCGGAAGGTGCTCCGGGACCGCCAGCGAGCGGACGACGGGAATCGAACCCGCGTCATCAGTTTGGAAGACTGAGGCTCTACCATTGAGCTACGTCCGCGCACGGCCCACGGGGTCGGGACGGGCCCTTCCCGCGTGAGAACGCGAGGTCATGGTGCCACAGTCAGAGCCTCGCTCCCCAACCAGTGACGGCGGTTCAGTCGCGCCACACCAGCATCAGGGCGCGGTCGTCCGCCCTGTTCCCGGTGGAGTCGACCAGAGTGGCGGCGCCGCCGGCGAACCTGCTGCGCAGGCGCCGGTCCGCCTGGCCGATCAGGCGGTCGATCCCGATGCCGATGTCGGCCCTGCGGGTCTCGACCATGCCGTCGGTGTAGAGCATCAGCGCGTCGCCCGGGCGCAGGGTCCCGGCGGCCTCCTGGAAGTCCGTCTCGGGGATCAGGCCGAGCATGGGTCCCTCGGACTCCAGCGGCGTCCAGCGCCCCGCGCCGGCCCGCCAGTGCAGGGCCGGCGGATGGCCCGCCGTCCAGATCCGGAAGTCGCCCGTGGCGAGCTCGACGCTCAGGTGGACGGCGGTCGCGAACCCGTCCTGCCAGGGATGGTTGATCAGGTAGGTGTTGGCCGCCGGGAGGAACTCGGGAGGCTCGACGGCGGTGACCAGGCCGCCCATCGCTCCGGCCAGCAGCAGCGCCCGGGTGCCGGCCCGATCGCCCTTCCCGGACACGTCGACGACGGCCACGTCGAGTCGTCCGGTGTCGATGTCGCCGACCACGAAGAAGTCACCCGAGAAGCGCGTCCCGCCGGCCGACCGGATCACGGACTCCGCGTGCCAAGGACCGGGCAGGTCGGGCAGCACCCCCTGCCCCTGGATGCGGTCGCTCAGCTCGGCCAGCATCGACTCCCCCATGCTGCCCGCGATGCCCAGTCGCGACCGCCGGAACGACGTCAGCATGATGATCAGCGCCACCAGGAAGACGACGCCCACGGTGAAGAAGGTCCGCGCCGTGAACTGAGGGGACTTCGGCAGGGCCAGCGTGACCAGCACCAGCTGGTAGACCACGAACCACGGCAGCGGACGCGGCCCCAGCAGCAGGCTCCCCATCACGAGCGGCACGATGATCGCCGGGAACGAGACCACGTTCGGGAAGAGCTGCATCGCCAGGCCGACCAGCGTGGAGAACGCGAAAAGCCCGATGACCATCAGCCGATCGGGTTGGGAGCCCGCCAACAGCGAGATCCAGCGTCGCCGCGCCCGGTCCGGGGCGGGACGCTGTCCGGCGGTCGGTGAGGTCATCGTGGAGGTCCCGTCCTGCGTGTGGGGATCACTGTAGAGCGCGCGATCGGAACCTGCGCTGACACTGTGGACACCAGAACACGTTGCGTCCGACCAGCACCTCCGTGCGCACCAACGACCCGCACACGAGGCACGGCTGGCCGGTCCGCCGGTAGACGTAGACCTCGCCGCCATGGTCGTCCACCCGCGGCGGGCGGCCCATCGCCTCGGGCGTGTGCTCTGGCCGCACCGTGTCGATCCGACCCGTCCGCACGCCCTCGGCCATGAGCTCGACGAGGTCGGCCCACAGGGCACGCCACTGGCCGATGCGCAGGGTGCGCCCCGGCCGGAGCGGGTGGATGCGGTGCCGGAACAGCACCTCGGCGCGATAGACGTTCCCGACGCCGGCCAGGACCGCCTGATCCATCAGGAGGTCACCGATCGCGCGTGGGCTCCGCGAGATCCGGCGCCAGGCCTGGTCGGGGTCGGCGTCCGGCCGCAAGGGGTCAGGCCCGAGCCTCGCGACGATCTCGTCGCGGCGGGTGCCGGTGACGAGCGCGCACTGCGTGGCGCCTCGCAGGTCGGCGTACGACGTGTGGTCACCGGCGCGGACCAGGCGAAGCCGCACCTGGCCGACCGGCGCCGGCACCTCGACGACCTCGGTCTGCACGTCGAAGCCGCCGATCAGGCCGAGATGCACATGGACGACGCGGTCGGCGTCGAAGTCGAGGAACAGGTGCTTCCCTGCGGACTCGGCGGCCATGAGCACGCGTCCCGTCGAGCTCCGCGGCCTCGGAGGCGAAGCGACCCTGCGGACTGCTGACTCGAAGCGGGTGCCCGGCGAAGGCGTCGGTCAGGGCGGTGGCGAGCCGGTGCAGGGTGTGACCCTCAGGCATGGGACCCCGGGGTCTCGGGGGCCTCCGCGGAGGCCGGGAGAGGCGGCAGGTCACCGGTCGCCTCGTAGTCGGCCAGCATGGCGATCCGACGGACGTGGCGCTCCTCCCCCGTGAAGGCGGTGTCGAGGAACAGCCCCACGAAGCGCGTCATCTCGTCGACGGTGTGCATCCGTCCGCCGACGGAGATCACGTTGGCGTCGTTGTGCTGACGGGCCAGGACTGCGGTCTCGTCGCTCCACACGAGGGCCGCCCGGACCCCCTTCACCTTGTTGGCCGCGATCTGCTCGCCGTTGCCGGAGCCGCCGATCACGACGCCGAGACTGCCCGGGTCGGACACCACGGCCGCGGCGGCGCGCAGACAGAAGACGGGATAGTCGTCCTGGGCGTCGAAGGTGAACGCTCCATGGTCGACCGGGTCGTGCCCCTGGTCGCGGAGCCAGCCGATGAGGTGCTGCTTGAGGTCGAGGCCGGCGTGGTCGGTGCCGAGGTGGACGCGCATGGCGACAGTGTTCCAGTCACCTCCGACGTGGCCCAAGGGTCGTCTACGGAACACCCCTGGCCGAGCGCTTGCCGCTGGTCGAGCAGGCCCGCTGGTCGAGCAGGCCGCGCTGGTCGAGCAGGCCGCGCTGGTCGAGCTGGGCCCGCCGGTCGAGCCTGTCGAGACCAAGCGCACGGTCGCCCGGCGGCTGACGGGGCTCGCCCCGTTCGGTGGTCGAGCCGGCCGCGCTGGTCGAGCCTGTCGAGACCAAGCGCACGGTCGCCCGGTGGCGGAAGGGGCTTCGCCCCCGTTCGGTGGTCGAGCGAAGTCGAGACCACCTGGCGGCCCGCAGTCGTCACCTGTCGAGGCGTGGTCGATGTCGGATCCATGCGGGTGCGGTGCCGGGTTTGGGTGGTGGTTTGAATTCGGGTCGTTTGTCGTGGGGGTTGAGCCGGATCTGCCAGGGCGAGCTGTGGATGACCCGGTGGTGGTGGCCGCAGAGCAGCGCGAGGTTGTCGAGCGCCGTGTCGCCGCCGTCGGCCCAGTGGGTGAGGTGGTGGGCGTGGCACATCACCGGGGGTCGGGTGCAGCCGGGGAAGGTGCAGTGCCGGTCCCTGCAGCACCAGGGCGACCCAGAGGACGGCGGTGACCGGGCGTCGGGTGCGGCCGATGTCGAGGACCTCGCCGCGGCTGCCGAGGACGGCGGGGATGATCTCGGCGTCGCAGGCCAACCTGCGCACGGTCGCGGGTGAGAGTTCGGCGCCGTCCTCGGTGGTGCCGATCCCCCGGGCGCCGAGCTGGTCGAGGAGGGTCTGGTGGTCGAGGGTGACCAGCAGCCGGGGTGGGGTGGCGTGGGTCTCCGGCGGCAGGCGCGGTGGTGAGGGCGTGGTGGGCGGTGCTGATCAGGGCGTCCCACATCCGCGCGCCGTGGTCCCGAGGATCCCGGGCGAGCTCACCCGAGCCGTCCTCGTCGTCGACCGCCGGGGTGGGGCAGGTGAGGGGGAGGAGGGCGGCCTTGAGGAGGGCGGCGTCCTCGGTGCTGCCGTAGCCCTTGATCCGGACCCCGCCGGCCCGGTCCTCGGTGATCGCCAGGAACCGGTTCAGCGTGGGCGGCCCGGTCCTCCCGGTCCAGCGCGGCCTCGAGCTTGCGGTCCTCTTGGTCGGGGTCGACCACGTGGGCCAGGTGCCGGCCCAGCCGGGCCAGCTCGGTGGCATCCAGGCTCTGGCCGCGTGTTCGAGCATGGCCTGCTCCCCGCGGGCCCGGACCAGCTCCCCGGACGGGAGGCCGTGGACGGCGTCGATGATCGGGTCGACCTGGGTCGCCGACACCTCCCCCGCCACCAGCGCGTGCCGGGTGCGGGTGAGGGGTCCGGTGAGGGCGTGGGCCCGGACCACCCGCCGCTTCCCCTCCCCGCGGCGGAGGCCGCCGGTGTGGGTGAGCCAGTCCCCGGTCGAGCCGTAGTGCAACCTGTCCTTCGCGAGACCCCGCAGGTCGGCCTCGGCGACCGCACCGGCTTCGACCGCGGCCAGCACCGACGACAGCCGCTGGGCCTGCTCCACCACCGAGATCAGGGCCTCGTCGGACTGCGCCGACCAGAGCACCTCCGCGGTCTGCTGGAGCATCGCGACCGCCTCGGCCAGCACCGCCGGCGGCGCGGCGTCGGGGTGGTGGGGGTGGATCGACATGGGAATATCGAATCAGCGACCACCGACAATCAGGTGGGTTATCCACAGGGGTTATCCCAGGATCCGAGACATTTCCCAGAAAATTCTTGAAAATACTTTCCGCTGACCTGGGGGAGCCAAGAAACCGCAACCCAAGCGAGTAGCCCAACCAACGGCGAACCGGAAAGCAAGGGTGAGAGGCACCGCAACCAAAAGCAAACCGCAACCAGCGTGAATCAATAAAACAAACCGCAACCAAAGGCACGCAGCGAGGCCCGCGCAAGACCTCGGTGGTGGTCTCGACGTCGCTCGACCACCGAAGAGGTGCCCTTGGTCTCGACAAGCTCGACCAGCGGGCGAGTGGTCTCGACTTCGCTCGACCACCGAAGAGCTGCTTTGGTCTCGACAAGCTCGACCAGCGGGGAGCGGGTGGTCTCGACTCGGCTCGACCACCGGGCGCGGCTCAACGCACCACAACGCGCGGCTCGACCAACCACAAGGCGCGGCTCAACGCACCACAAGGCGCGGGTCAACGGACCACAAGGCGCGGCTCAACGGACCGGAGCGGTGGCGGACAAACGGGTGGACACGCGGTCGGCGACGCGGGTTTCCTTGACGGCATGGCCGACATCGACATCCGGGTGGAACGCGCCACGGATCCCGAGCGATTCCTCGCCTCCGACCAGCTGGTCTGGTTCGGCGAGCCCGGGTCCGAGCCGACGGAGGTCCAGCTGCTCGGTGTCCCGGAGGACCAGCGCTTCGCGGCCCACGTCGTGGGCGCGGAGGTCGACCCGGCGACGTACCCCGGCATCTACGGCGTGCGCCCGATGGACCTGTCCGTGCCGGACGGCCGGGGTGCGGGGCACCTGGTCCCGGTCGCGGGGCTCACCTGGGTGGGCGTCCACCCGGACCACCGCCGACGCGGACTCCTCACCGCGATGCTCCGCCACCACTTCGAGCAGACCCGGGACGAGGGGGTGCACCTCTCTGCCCTGCATGCCAGCGAGGCGGCGATCTACGGCCGGCACGGCTACGGGATCGCGTCGCTCGAGCACATCGTCGAGCTCGGCACCGGTACGACGTTCACCGCTCCGCACCTCGAGGAGGAGACCGCGACGATCTCCACCCGGCTCGGCACCGTGACGGATCCCGGCATGGCCGAACGCCGCCGGCGGTGCGACCTCGCCCTCGGCCCGGCGACGATGGGCATGATCGTCGGTGACGACGACTTCTACCAGGAGTCCAGCCACATCTCCCCCGAGGAGCAGCGCGGCAACGAGCCGGCCCGGATCCTCTTCGCGGTGCGGGACGGCCAGGACGTCGGCTACGTCCCGTTCCGCCGTACCCACAAGTGGCCGAACAGCCGACCGGCCGCCGAGGTGGAGGTCCGGCCGATGTCGGGCACCCCGGCCGCTCGGCTCGCGCTGTGGCGTCGTCTCGTCGATCTCGACCTGGCCGGCACGATCAAGGCCTACAACGTGTCCCAGGACGATCCCCTCCTGACCTGGCTCGACGGCCCGCGCGGGACCGGGGACGTCCGCCCCTACGACAGTCTCTGGGTCCGGCTCGTGAACCTCCCGGAGGCACTCGCCATGCGCGGCTACGAGGGCACCTGCGACGTCGTCGTCGAGGTGACCGACGGGCCCGCGCCGTGGAACGACGGCCGCTGGCGCATCCGCGTCTCGGACGGGACGGCCGAGGCCACCCGGACCGAGGCCGACGCCGAGGCGACGCTGCCCGTGTCCGCTCTCGGCGCGGCGTACCTGGGCGGCACCAACCTGATGTCGATGCTCCGCGGCGGGGTGATCGCCGAGCATCGCCCCGGCGCCGTCCGGGACCTGTGGCGGGCCTTCCGCACCGACGTGCCGCCCTACGCGGCCCGCGGGTTCTGACCAGACGCGCGTCTCGGAGCGTCGCCCTCTACGGTGGGGCCGTGGTCGGGTTCGCGTGGGCGGTGCTGGCGCTGGTGTTCCTCGACGAGCTCGCCGCGATGGCGGCCTTCGGGGTGTGGGGCTGGCAGGTCGGCAGCCCGCGCGCACTCCTGGTGGTGGTCCTGCCCCTCGCGGCGATGACCGTCTGGTGGCTGTTCGCCTCCCCACGGGCGAGGTACGGCGACCACGGGCGGCGCGAGGTCGCCAAGGTCGTGGTGTTCGGTCTCGCGTCCGTGGCTCTCTGGGACGCCGGCCATCACGATGCGGCGGTGGCGCTCCTGGTCTTCTCCGTGGTGGTCAACGCGGTCGCGCTCCACCCCCTGATCCGGGAGGTCGCCGAGCGGGCGTGACCCGCGGCGGTGACATCAGGCCTCGAACCTGGCCAGCTCCTCCTCCACCACGCCCGGGTCGAGCTTGGTGAACACCGGCGTCGGCTTGGCCACCTTCGCGCCCACCGTGACCGGCCGCGAGCCCCAGGCGGGCGTGCCGGCGTAGTCGCCGGTGATGATCGGGTAGCCCTGGAGGCCGGCCCCGTCGTCGGGGTCGAGGTCCTCGACGTGCTCGATGCGCGGCATCGGCATGAACTCGCCCGCACCACCGAAGACCGCCCACACCTCGTTCGCCGAGAACGGCAGGAACGGCGCCAGCAGCGTGTTGCAGTCGAGGACGCACTGGGCAGCGACGTGCAGCACCGTGGCGAGGCGCTCGCGCTGGGACTCGTCCTTCATCTTGTAGGGCTCGGTCGCGGTGAGGTACTTGTTCACCTCGCCCACCACCCGCATCGCCTCGGCGATCGCGGCGCGGAGCCGCTGGCGACCGACCAGGTCACCGACGGAGCCGAAGCCCTCGCGTACGACGGCCAGCACGGCCTCGTCGACGGGCTCGAGGTCCCCGGCGGCCGGGATCTCCCCGAAGCTCTTGTTGATCATCGTCGCGGTCCGGTTGACCAGGTTCCCCCAGCCCGCGACCAGCTCGGAGTTGGTGCGCAGCACGAAGTCCGCCCAGGTGAAGTCCGCGTCGGAGGTCTCCGGACCGGCCGCACAGATGTAGTAGCGCAGCGCGTCCGGCTGGTAGCGCGCGAGCATGTCGCCGACCAGGATCACGTGCCCGCGGCTGGTGGAGAACTGCTTGCTCTCCATGGTCATGTACTCGCTCGAGACCACCTCGGTCGGCAGCTGCAGGTCGCCGTACGGACCCGGCTCCCCGCCCAGGGCGCCCCGCCCGTCGTACGCCAGCAGCTCGGCCGGCCAGATGAGCGAGTGGAAGACGATGTTGTCCTTGCCCATGAAGTAGTAGGACAGCGCCTCGGGGTCGTTCCACCACTCGCGCCACCGCTCCGGATCCCCGAGGCGGCGGGCCCACTCGATCGAGGCCGACAGGTAGCCGATCACGGCGTCGAACCAGACGTAGAGGCGCTTCGTCGGCTGCTCACGCCACCCGTCGAGCGGGACCGGGATGCCCCAGTCGATGTCGCGGGTCATCGCCCGCGGGCGCAGCTCCTCGATCAGGTTCAGGGAGAACTTGATGACGTTCGGCCGCCAGGTGCCCGATGCCTCGCGGCCCTTCAGGTAGTCGGAGAGCGCATCGGCGAGAGCGGGCAGGTCGAGGAAGAAGTGCTGGGTCTCGACGAAGTCGGGAGTCTCACCGTTGATCTTGCTGCGCGGGTTGATCAGGTCCGTGGGGTCGAGCTGGTTGCCGCAGTTGTCGCACTGGTCGCCGCGGGCCTCGCCGTACCCGCAGATCGGGCAGGTGCCCTCGATGTAGCGGTCGGGCAGGGTGCGGCCGGTCGAGGGGCTGACGGCACCCTTGGTGGTCCGCTCCACCATGTAGCCGTTGCGGTGGACGGTCGTGAACATCTCCTGCACGACGCGGTAGTGGTTGCCGGTCGTCGTCCGGGTGAAGAGGTCGTAGGAGAGACCGAGGTCGACGAGGTCCTGGACGATGATCGCGTTGTTCCGGTCCGCCAGGTCTCGAGCGGAGACCCCGGCGGCGTCCGCCGCGACCAGGATCGGGGTCCCGTGCTCGTCGGTACCCGACACCATGAGCACGTCGTGGCCCGCCATCCGCATGTATCTGCTGAACACGTCGGAGGGCACGCCGAACCCGGCCACGTGGCCGATGTGGCGCGGGCCGTTGGCGTACGGCCAGGCGACGGCGGACAGGACATGCGTCATGCCCGGAAGCCTAGTGAGGCCGTGCCACCCGGTTTCGGGCGGCCGAGGTGTCAGACGTCGCGCCCCGCGAAGGCCGCGATCCGCGTGTACGGGTCCGCCCCGGCCGGGGCCGGCCGCTCGGGCCCGAAGGCGGCCCCCCGGTTGTCGCCCAGGTTCGCCTGCATGAACGCCAGGCCACGCTCGGCCACGTCCGGGTCGAGCCCGCTGGTGGGCTCCCCCACGGCGGTGGCCAGGTCCCAGGTGTGCACGGCCAGCTCGGCGAGCTGCCAGTCCAGCGGGCTCCGCTGTCCGCCCGCCGGCGCCGCGCGCCAGGCGTCGACGAGGTCCTGGGCGGCCGCCTGGAAGCGGTCGGCCCGGTCGGAGCCGACGTGCTCGGGCTCGGAGGCCCAGTCGGGCTCCTCCCCCTGCACGAAGGTGACGAACACCCGGGGGACGTTGACGACGTGGTCGACCAGGTCGGCCAGCGTCCACTCGTCACACGACGTGGGGAGGTCCAGCTGGTCGTCCCGCACCCGGGACAACAGGGCGCGCGTCTGCTCCAGACCGATGCTCAGGAGCGGGAGCGAGGAGTCGTCCGACGTCATGCTGCGACGTTAGTCGAGCGTCAGCTGAAGTCGAGCTCGCCGGTGCGGGTGCGCTTGATCTCGAAGAAGTAGGGGATGTCGGCGACCGCGATCGTGCCGTCCCACAACCGGCCGGCGTCCTCGCCGCGCGGGATCCTCGACAGCACCGGACCGAAGAACGCCGACCCGTTGAAGGCGATCGTCGGCGTGCCGACGTCGTCGCCGACCCGGTCCATGGCCTCCCGGTGCGAGGCGAGCAGCGCCTCGTCGTACGACGGGTCGTCCATCGCCTCGACCAGCTCGGCCGGGAGCTGGGCGTCCGCCAGCGCAGCGACGACGAGGTCTCGCCCGATCTCGCGCTTCTCGTGGTGGATCAGGGTGCCCAGGGCGGTGTAGAGGGGCAGCAGCGCTTCGGAGCCGATCTTCTGCTCGGTCGCGATCAGGACCCGTCCGACCGGGAGCCCGCGCGCGATCCGCGCCTGGTAGTCCTCGGAGAGGTCACGGTCCTTGTTCAGGAAGTACAGGCTCATCACCCGCCAGTGCGCCTTCACGTCGCGCACCTGCTCGACCTCGAGCATCCAGCGCGAGGTGATCCAGGCGAACGGGCACAGCGGGTCGAACCAGAACTCCGCGACGTCGGCCGTGGGGGTGGGTGTGGGGGATGCCGAGAGAGTCATACCGGCGCAACCCCTCCCCGGTGCGCGCCATTCCCCGGAGGCCATGGTTCGTCATCGAGTCGTGATCCAAACCGCTGGTGGCCCACGTCACTCCGGGTGGCAGGATGCTCGGCATGCCCGGAACCAATCTCACCCGCGAGGAGGCCGCCACCCGCGCCGCCCTCCTCGACGTCACGTCGTACTCCATCGACCTGGACCTCACGACGGGCGACAAGACCTTCGCCTCCACGACCACCGTGCGCTTCACCTGCCGTGAGCCCGGGGCCGAGACGTTCGCCGATCTCGTCGACGCGATCGTGCACGAGATCACCCTGAACGGCGAACGCATCGACGAGGCCACGTCCTACCAGAACAGCCGGATCACGCTGTCCGGCCTCCAAGGCGAGAACGAGCTGGTGGTCCGCGCCGACTGCGCCTACTCCCACTCGGGAGAGGGACTGCACCGCTTCGTCGACCCCGTCGACGGCCGGGTGTACCTCTACACGCAGTTCGAGGTGCCCGACGCGCGCCGCGTGTTCACCACGTTCGAGCAGCCCGATCTCAAGTCCGTCTTCACCTGGACGGTCACCGCGCCCTCCGACTGGAAGGTCGTGTCCAACGCCCCGACGCCCGAGCCGGAGGAGCTCGGCGGCGACAAGGCTCGCTGGACCTTCCCCGAGTCGAAGCGGATGTCGACCTACGTCACCGCGCTGATCGCGGGCGAGTACCACGAGCAGCTCGACGTGTACGACGGCCCCTACGGCCAGATCCCGCTGGGCCACTACTGCCGCCAGGCGCTCGTCGAGCACCTCGACCTGGACGAGCTGCTGAAGATGACCCGCCAGGGTTTCGAGTTCTTCGAGGAGGCCTTCGACTTCCCCTACCCGTTCGAGAAGTACGACCAGCTCTACGTGCCGGAGTACAACGCCGGCGCGATGGAGAACGCCGGAGCGGTCACCCTGCGCGACGAGTACCTCCCCCGCAGCCGGCAGGACGCCGCCTTCTACGAGTTCCGCTGCTCGGTGATCCTGCACGAGATGGCCCACATGTGGTTCGGCGACCTGGTGACCATGAAGTGGTGGGACGACCTGTGGCTCAACGAGTCCTTCGCCGAGTGGGCGTGCTACCACGCCGCGGTGGAGAACACCGAGTTCACCGAGTCGTGGACCGGCTTCACGAACGCCCGCAAGAACTGGGCGCTGCGCCAGGACCAGCTTCCGTCGACCCACCCGATCGCCGCGGACAACTACGACCTGCACGCGGTCGAGGTCAACTTCGACGGCATCACCTACGCGAAGGGCGCCTCCGTCCTCAAGCAGCTGGTGGCCTGGGTCGGGCTCGAGTCCTTCCTGGTCGGCCTGCGGCAGTACTTCAAGGACCACGCCTACGCGAACTCCGAGTTCGTCGACCTGTTGACCGCGCTGGAGAAGTCCTCCGGACGTGAGCTCGACGCCTGGGCCAAGGAGTGGCTGCAGACCAGCGGCGTCAACACGCTCACCGCCGAGTTCGAGCTCGCCGACGACGGCAGCTACGCGTCGTTCGGTGTGCGCCAGACCGCGTCCGGCGACAACCCGACGCTGCGGCGGCACCGCATCGGCATCGGCCTCTACGACGAGGTCGGCGGTCGCCTGGTGCGGCGGCGGAACATCGAGACGGACATCGAGGGCGACCTCACCAGCGTCGCCGATCTGGTCGGTGAGAAGCAGCCCGACCTGCTCCTGCTCAACGACGGCGACCTGACCTACGCCAAGATCCGGCTCGACGAGCGCTCGCTCGCGACGGTGGTGCACGGGCTGCGCCTCCTCGACGACTCCCTGGCCAGGGCCCTGTGCTGGGGAGCCGCCTGGGACATGACCCGCGACGCCGAGATGAGCGCCTCCGACTTCATGACGCTCGTCCTGGCCAACGTCGGCAGCGAGACCGACTCGTTCGGCGTACGGGCCATCCCCAACTACGCGGCTCTCGCGGTCAACCTCTACTCGGACCCGGCCCGACGCCCCGAGCTGCGGGCGACCTGGGAGGCGGGCGTCCGTGACCTGCTCCACGCGGCCGCACCGGGCAGCGACCACCAGCTGACGTTCGTCCGCGCCTACGCGGCGGCGCTGGTCTCCGACGAGGCGAAGGCGGAGGTGGCCGGCCTGCTCGACGGGACGGTGACCCTCGACGGCCTCGACGTCGACACCGACCTCCGGTGGCTGCTGCTGATCGGCCTGGCTCGCGCCGGCGCCGCCGAGGAGGCCCGCATCGACGAGGAGCTCGACCGCGACCGGACCATCTCGGGGCAGGAGTACGCCGCGGCGGCGAAGGCCTCGCGGCCGACCGCCGAGGCGAAGGCGGCGGCCTGGACCGACCTCGTGGACAACCCCGACGTTGCCAACGAGACCCACCGGTCGATCGCGGCGGCGTTCATGCGCCACGGGCAGACCGACGTCCTCGAGCCTTACGTGGAGAAGTACCTCGAGGCCGCGGACACGATCTGGGAGCGCCTCGGCACCCACATGGCGTCGAACACGCTCGAGGCGGCCTTCCCGCTCCCGCTGGGCAGCCCCGCCCTCGTCGAGCGCGTCGACCGGTGGCTGGACGAGTCGCCGGCGAACCCTGCCGCGAAGCGCTACGTCCGCGAGGGCCGCGCGGACGTCGTCCGGGCGCTGGCGGCGCAGCGGAAGGATGCCGAGGGCTGACCTGTCGGTCGCGGGTCAGGCGTCGGCATGCAGGGTGCGCGGCGCCCGAGCCTGCATCGCGAGCATGCTGATGCCGCGCCGGAGGCCGCGGACCAGGTCGCCGGCGGCGAACTCGGTCCGCATCTCGAGCACCGCGAGGGCCACCTCGTGGTCGGTGAGCAGGCGGCGCACCTCGCTGCCGGTGACGACCTCGAGGACCCGGGCCGCGGGGTCGACCATGACCAGCACGCTCCGTGCCGGGGTGGACAGTGCGGCGTGCAGGCGCTCGGCGAACCGACGGTGTTCGCCCTCGGCGGCCCCGACGAAGACCGAGAACTCGAAGCGTGAGACCTGCTCGGCCGCGCGGATCGCCTGGTCGAGAGCGACCCGCTGGGAGGTGTTGAACTCGCGAGCCATCGTCGTCACCAGGTGCCGCTGGCGCCGCCGGTGTCCCGGCCGCTCTCCGGGGTCTCCGGGGCCTGGCTCACGGTCGACGACTCGAGCTCGGGCGTGCCCCGACGACCGCCGAACCACTGGTCGTCGGTGTGCGCCCCGGCCGGGGCGACCGACTCGCCCCGGATGACGCCGGGGAGATAGATGGCCGCGAAGATGCCCGCGGTGATCAGGACCGGGATCCCGATGAAGATCAGCAGGTCGCGGAGGACCGGCACCGGCGGGGGGTTGCTCCACCCGACGGGGATGTCCGCGGAGGCCGGTCCGGCGTACGCGAGCAGGAGGACCGTGGCGCAGCCCACAACGAGCGCGGCACGGCGCGGGGCCGGGGACTTCGAGGTCACGCGACGAGGATACTGGTAGCCATGCCAGCAACCCTCAACGCGTTGTCCGGTATCGACTGGAGTGTCCTCGGCGCAGTGGTCGCGCGCAGGGCGGCGGCCCTGGCCATCCTCGTGGTCATCGGGCTCGTCCTCCAGTTCGTGATCCACCGCATGATCGACCGCCTGGTCCGCAGCGCCGAGGAAGGTGTCCTCCCGGACCGGCTCACCCAGGCCGCCTTCGGCAAGGCGTCCGCGCAGCCACCGCCGGGCTCGACCCGACGCGTGCAGCGCGCGAAGACGATGGGCAGCCTGCTCAAGAGCATCAGCTCGGGCGTGATCGCGGCGGTCATCATCACGATGATGCTGAGCGAGATCGGGCTCGACATCGGGCCGGTGCTCGCCAGTGCCGGCATCATCGGGGTGGCGCTGGGCTTCGGCTCGCAGACCCTCGTCAAGGACTTCCTGTCCGGCATCTTCCTCATCTTCGAGGACCAGTACGGCGTGGGAGACGTCGTCGACATGGGTGACACCCTCAGCGGCACGGTCGAGGCGGTGAGCCTGCGCGTGACCCGACTCCGGGACACCAACGGCACCGTCTGGTACGTCCGCAACGGCGAGCTCCTCCGCGTGGGCAACATGAGCCAGAACTGGGCGCGCACCGTGCTCGACGTCCAGGTGAGCAGTCGCGAGGACCTGGTCAAGGTGCGGCGCGTGCTCGCCGAGGTCTCCGAGGACCTCTGGAAGGACGACGAGTTCGAGGGTGTGATCATCGAGCAGCCCGAGGTCTGGGGCATCGAGGCGATCACGCCGGATGCGATCACCCTGCGGGTCACGCTCAAGACCGCGCCCATGGAGCAGTGGCGGGTGGCGCGGGTCCTCCGCGAGCGGATCAAGGCCCGCTTCGACCACGAGGGCATCCAGGCGCCGTACCCGACCTCCGTCGTGATGAACCGGACCCCCGGGGTGGAGCAGGTGGCCCCCGTGGGTGCCGACTCAGCGGACGGGTGACCGGGCGAACCCTGCCTCACGGATCGTCGGGCCGCCGGGGAGAATGTGCCGGGTGACCACCACGTTCTACGACGAGATCGGCGGCGAGCAGACGATCACGGCGATCGTCGCCGCGTTCTACCGAGGCGTCGCCGCGGACGAGGTGCTGCGCGCGCTCTACCCGGAGGAGGACCTCGGGCCGGCCGAGGAGCGGTTCCGGCTGTTCCTCATGCAGTACTGGGGAGGCCCGACCACGTACGCCGATCGGCGGGGGCACCCCCGACTGCGGATGCGGCACGCGCCGTTCGCGGTCACCCCGGACGCCAAGGACCACTGGCTGCGACACTTCCGGGCCGCGCTCGACGAGGTCGGACTCCCTCCGGAGCAGGACGCCCGGTTCTGGGACTATGTCACCCACGCAGCGCAGTTCATGGTGAACACCTTCGAGTGACCGCCCGGCCGCGCACCGTCGTCAGCTGACCTGCGCCTGCTCTCGTCGGAGCTCGAAGAGCTCGCGATGCGCGGGGTGGATCTCCCGAGGACGACCCTCGTCGTCCACGTTCACGCTCACCAGCCTGCTCCGGGCCATGACCAGATCTCCGTCGCGGATCTCCTGCCCGTACGTGACGGAGCTGGTGCCGACCGCCTCGACACGCGTCCGGACGTCGTACGGCTCGGCACGCAGGTTCATCTGGCCCACGTAGTCGACCTCGGTCCGCGCGACCACGAGGTGGACCGTGCCGTTGACCCGCGCCTCCTGGAACACCCCGACGGCGAGATCGGTCTGCGCGTCCTGGAGGTAGTCCAGGTACCGCACGTTGTTGACGTGGCCGAGGATGTCGACGTCGGAGAAGCGGACATGGACCCGGCTCCGAGACCCCCCGTCGCCCCACGGCACCCTCGGCCGCCGATCGTCGGTGAAGGGCGGGGGCTCCGGCTCGACCGTGAGCCTGGCCCGTTCCTCCGGGCTCAGGCGCCGGGGCCGCTCGGCGGAGAACACGTACGGCGTCAACAGGGTCGTCGCCTGAGCGTGCACGACCGGGTCGGCTCCGGGATCCGCCCGCGTCGAGAGCTCGTAGCGCGAGCGTGAACGACCCGGCCCGCACCTCGGTCACCCAGGTGGCGACGTGCAGCGGGGCATCACTTCGCCGCAACGGGGCCAGGTAGTCGAGGACCGTCCGCACGACGACCAGGCCCTCACCCGGCTCCGGGGAGACCGTCGTGTCGTGGCGGCGCAGGAGGTCGAGCCGGGCCTCCTGGAGGTAGTCGGCGAAGACCACGTTGTTCACGGTGCCGCCCTCGTGCAGGTCGGCGCGGCGGATCGGGCACTCGTACACGTGGCGCACGGTGCGATCCTGCCAGCACGAGCCCCACGGGTCCGCACGTCCCCGGGCGCGAGACGGCCGGCGACCTCCGGTCCCCGCCCGCGTCGCCTCGTGCCTCAGTGGTGCAACGCGAGGCGGCCGTAGTACGTGCGCCTCGACTGGTGCCGGGCCAGGCGCACCTGCCGGTTGCTGACCACGACGCGCGCCAGCACGCCCACGGAGAGCAGGGCCCCGAGCAGGGCGATCGCGAAGACGACGACCAGGTAGAGGTCCAGAGAGCTGGAGTCGAAGGCGGCCATGACGGATCCTTTCTACTTCTGTAGATTTCTACTTGTGTAGAAGATACGCCGCGGACCTCTCCCGGGCAAGCCGGCGGGTAGTCTCGCGCGTCACAGCTCCAGGGAGGCCCGATGACCGAGCAGACGCCGCGCAGCCCGCGGATGGAGCTGCTGCTCCGGGCGGGACTGCACGTGGTGGCCGACCAGGGCCTGCGGGGCCTCACGCATCGCGCCGTCGACCGCGAGGCCGGTCTCCCGGAGGGCAGCTGCTCGGCCTACCTGCGCACCCGGAAGGCCCTCGTCCTCGCCCTCACCGAGTACGTCGCCGGAAGCCTGGCCGACGACGTCGAGGGGCTGGCCCGCGACCTGTCCGCGTGCCCGCTCGAGGAGGACCAGGCCACCGAGGTCGTGACGGAGTTCTTCATGCGGTGGCTGGACGAGCGCGAGCTCCTCCTGGCCCGCATGGAGCTGTCGCTCGAGGCGTCCCGCGATCCCGACCTCGCGGCCGCGCTGGCGAGCATCCGCCCGCGCCTCATCGGCCTGGTCGACGCGATGCTCTCGGCCCGCGGGAAGGACCACAGCGCGGCCCGCGCCGAGACGCTGGTCGCCTCCTGCGACGGCATCCTCCTCGGTGCGCTGCCCCTGCCCGCGGCGTCGCGCCGCCCCTTCGTCCGGCAGTCGATGGAGGTGCTGATGGGCGGACTAGGGTGAGACCGCTCAGCCTCCCCCGTGATCGGAGTTCCCAGTGCCCGAAGCCGTCATCGTCTCCGCCGCCCGCTCCCCGATCGGCCGGGCCTTCAAGGGCTCGCTGAAGGACGTCCGCCCCGACGACCTGGCCGCGCAGATGATCCGGACCGCCCTCGACAAGATCCCGGCACTGGACCCTCATCAGGTCGACGACGTCTACCTCGGCTGTGGCCTCCCGGGCGGAGAGAGCGGCTTCAACATGGCGCGGATCGTCAACGTCATCAACGGCATGGACGACGTTCCGGGTGCGACGATCACCCGCTACTGCGCGTCGTCCGTGCAGACCACGCGGATGGCCTTCCACGCGATCAGGGCCGGCGAGGGCGACGTGTTCGTCTCCGCGGGGGTCGAGACCGTGTCGCGCTTCGCCCACGGCAACTCCGACTCGTGGCCCGACACCCGCAACGCGCGCTTCGACGATGCCGTGGCCCGCACCACCGAGCGGGCGGAGCACGGTTCCGGCGGTGAGACCTGGCACGACCCCCGCGACGACGACGCGATCCCGGACGCCTACATCGCGATGGGCCAGACCGCCGAGAACGTCGCCACCCTGCGCGGGCTGTCCCGTACGGAGCTCGACGAGTTCGGGGTGCGGTCGCAGAACCTCGCGGAGAAGGCGATCGTCGACGGCTTCTGGGCGCGCGAGATCACCCCGGTCACCACCCCCGACGGCACGGTGGTGAGCGGCGACGACGGACCGCGCGCGGGCGTCACCCTGGAAGCGGTGTCCGGGCTCAAGCCGGTCTTCCGCCCGGACGGGGTGGTCACCGCGGGCAACTGCTGCCCGCTCAACGACGGGGCAGCAGCGGTGGTGGTGATGTCGGACACCAAGGCGGCCGAGCTCGGGCTGACGCCGCTGGCCCGGATCGTCGCGACCGGGGTGAGCGCCCTGTCCCCCGAGATCATGGGCCTCGGCCCGGTGGAGGCCACCCGCCGCGCCCTCGCAATCGCGGGCATGACCATCGACGACATCGACCTGGTCGAGATCAACGAGGCGTTCGCGGCCCAGGTGGTGCCGTCCTACCAGGACCTCGGCATCGACCTCGACCGCCTCAACGTCAACGGCGGTGCCATCGCCGTCGGCCATCCGTTCGGGATGACCGGTGCCCGGCTCCAGAACACGATGCTCAACTCGCTCGACTGGCACGACAAGACGACCGGGCTGATCACGATGTGCGTGGGGGGCGGCCAGGGGATGGCCCTGATCCTCGAGCGGATGGGCTGACGCGGGGCGGCCCGGTACCTGCACCACCACGGGGACGTTCCCGCGGCAGACCAGGAGCGACCGTCGAGCCGGAGCGGATGGGCTGACGCGGGGCGGTCCGCTACTTCCACCACCACGGCGACCGAAGCCGCTTGACGCGCCGATGCGCGTCCTCACCTACGGATTCCGTAGCGCCCTCGATACGCTGCCGTCATGTCCGAGGCACGGGGGACTCGTTGGCTGGCCGCCGACCAACAGGGGTCGTGGCGGTCGTTCGTGGTGGGCGTGACCCTGCTGCTCGACCGTCTCGACGCCGACCTGCAGCGGTCCTTCGACCTCTCGCTGACCGAGTACGAGATCCTCGTCCGCCTCTCCGAGCGGCCCGGCCGCCAGATGCGGATGGCCCAGCTGGCCGATGCTCTGGCCCACAGCCGGAGCCGGGTCACGCACACCGTGACCCGCATGCAGCGGGCCGGTCTGGTGTCCCGCACGTCGTCCCCGGAGGACGGTCGCGGCATCGTCTGCCGGCTCACCGACGAGGGACACGCGCTCCTGGTCGAGGCCGCGCACGTGCACGTCACCGGCGTCCGCGACTACCTCGTCGACCTGGTGAGCCCGGAGGACTTCCAGGCGCTGGGGCGGGTCATGGACGCGGTGTCCGACCGGTTGATCGAGTGCCACCCCGAGATGGACATCCGCCCGGGCACCTGACCTGTCCGGCGCGGTCCGAGGCCGGGCGTCGGGTCGGTCGTGGTCAGTCGCGCGTCAGGCGACGGTGGGTGACCCGGTGCGGACGCGCCGCCTCGAGGCCCAGCCGCTCGATCTTGTTCTCCTCGTAGGCCGCGAAGTTGCCCTCGAACCAGAACCACTTCGCGTCGTCCTCGTCGTCGCCCTCCCACGCCAGGATGTGGGTGGCGATCCGGTCGAGGAACCACCGGTCGTGCGAGGTGACCACGGCGCAGCCGGGAAACTCCAGAAGCGCGTCCTCGAGGGACTGCAGGGTCTCGACGTCGAGGTCGTTGGTCGGCTCGTCGAGCATCAACAGGTTGCCGCCCATCTTCAGCGTCAGGGCGAGGTTGAGCCGGTTGCGCTCGCCGCCGGACAGCACGCCGGCCCGCTTCTGCTGGTCGGGACCCTTGAACCCGAACGACGCCACGTAGGCGCGCGAGGGCATCTCGAAGTTGGCCACCTTGATGAAGTCGAGGCCGTCGGAGACGACGTCCCACACGTTCTTCTGCGGGTCGAGACCGCCTCGGCTCTGGTCGACGTAGGAGATCTTGACGGTCTTGCCGACGATGAGCTCACCGTCGTCGGGCTTCTCCTCCCCGATGATCATCTTGAACAGCGTGGTCTTGCCGACGCCGTTGGGGCCGATCACGCCGACGATGCCCGCGCGGGGCAGGGTGAACGAGAGGTCGTGCATGAGCGTGCGGCCATCGAAGCCCTTGGCCAGGCCCTTCGCCTCGAGCACGATGTCGCCGAGCCGGGGGCCGGCCGGGATGTTGATCTCCGCGGTGTCGATCTTGCGGTTACGGTCGGCCTCGGCCGCCATCTCCTCGTAGCGGGCCAGACGCGACTTGCTCTTGGCCTGACGAGCCTTGGGGTTGGACCGCACCCACTCCAGCTCCCGCTCGAGCATCTTGGCGCGCTTGGCGTCCTTCTGCCCCTCGATCTTGAGGCGCTGCTGCTTCGTCTCGAGGTAGGTCGAGTAGTTGCCCTCGTAGGGGTGCGCCTTGCCCCGGTCGAGCTCGAGGATCCACTGGGCGACGTTGTCGAGGAAGTACCGGTCGTGGGTGACCGCCAGGACGCATCCGGGGTAGGCGGCGAGGTGGCCCTCGAGCCACTGGACCGACTCGGCGTCGAGATGGTTGGTGGGCTCGTCCAGCAGCAGCAGGTCGGGCTGCTGGAGGAGCAGCTTGCACAGGGCGACCCGGCGACGCTCGCCTCCCGACAGGTTGTCGACCAACGCCTCGGGCGGCGGGCAGCGCAACGCGTCCATGGCCTGGTCGATCCTGCTGTCGAGGTCCCAGGCGCCGGCGTGGTCGAGCTCGGTCTGGAGGTCGCCGGTCTCTTTCATCAAGGCGTCCTGGTCGGCGTCGGGCTCGCCCATCTCCATGTAGGCGGCCTCGAGCCGCGCCATCTTGGCCTTGGTCTCGTGGACCGCCTCCTCGACGTTCTGCAACACGGTGGTGCCCTCGGTCAGGGGCGGCTCCTGCTGGAGCATGCCGACCGTGGCGTCGGGGTCGAGGATCGCGTCGCCGTTGTTGGCGTGCTCCAGCCCGGCCATGATCTTGAGGAGGGTCGACTTGCCCGTGCCGTTGGGTCCGACGACGCCGATCTTGGCGCCGTGCAGGAACGACAGCGTGACGTTGTCGAGGACCACCTTGTCGCCGTGCGTCTTACGCACGTTGCGCAGGGTGAAGACGTACTCAGCCATGTCTCGAAACCCTACGGCCCGCCGGCCCGGAACGCCCGATCGGGGCGGCCCCGGCCGGGGCCGCCCGGACCTCATGCGGCTCGTGCCGGGGACTCCTCGGCCGGCGCCTGCCGGGCGCCATCGGCGTCCTCGTCACCGTCCGTGCGCGGCTGAGATCCCTCGGGGACCGGCGAGCCGGTCTTGCGGCGCCGGAACTCGCTGGTGCCGCGGGTGAGGTCGTGGCCCACGAACGCCGCCTCCACCTCGAACGTGGTCACCTCGAGGCCGGCCTTGTTGGTCCACCGGTGGGCGCTGAGCTTGCCGTGCACCACGACAGGATCGCCGCGCCGCAGCGACCGATCGCAGTTCTCCCCCAGCGCGCGCCAGGCGTTCACGGAGTACCACTGGGTGTCGCCGTCCTCCCAGCTGTCGGTCCGGCGCTGGTAGCGCCGTGGCGTGCTGGCCACACGGAAGCTCGCGACGGGCACCCCGCCCGCCTCGCGCAGCGACACGTCGCCGCCGAGCCAGCCACACAGCGTCACGTAGGTCTCGAACATGTCAGTCTCCTCGGTCTCGTTGACGTACGACCGAGCCTCGGGAGGAGCACCGACAACCGCCGCGGCGAACCGCTGCGGCTGGGGACGAGGTGTGCGGATCAGGCGTCTGTGGACGGCAGGCGGGTCACTTGAGCGCCCGAGCCAGGCCGTCTCGGACCCGGTCGTACGCCGCCAGCTCTGCCCGCACGGGCGACACGACGAGCTCCTCCGCGACGCCGGAGATGGCCGCGCGGAGCCGCCGGTCGGCGGAACGGGCCCGCGACCGTGCGGTCGCGGACACGAGCACCCGGCACAGGAGGGCGAGGAGCAGGCCGAGCACGACCCCGCCGATCAGCATCACGGTCGGCACCGGGAAACCGCCCAGCTGCGGGGTCGACGGCTCGTGGACGCCGAGGTAACGGTCGCCGGCAAGGACGGCGAGCCAGACGGCACCGGCCAGCGCGGCGAGCAGCGAGCAGCCACTGCACGAAGCGGACCAGCCCGGCCCAGACCGGGATCGCGTCGGCGTTGAGCTCCGTGGAGGACAGCGCGGCGTCGAGCCGGTCGTTGAGGTCGGGCAGCCGCGAGACGGAGGCCCGGCGTACGGAGTCGGCCCACGGCCGGGTCAGCGGAGCCGAGACCTCGTCGGCGACGGCGCGCACCTCACCGTCCACCCGGGCCCGCTGCACCTGGGTCGCCGCCGGCACCGAGGTGCGCCCGCGGCCGGTGAACGCCTTGCCGTCCTTGCCGAGGTCGAGATGGAGCCGCTTGAGCGGGTCGGGGCGGAGCCGCGAGAGCCACGCGGTCACGGGCCAGCCCGTCGCCCGGTTGGCGCGCCTGCGCGTCGCGGCCTCGACGGCATCGACCACGGTCGGGACACCGGCCGCGTCGGCGAGGGCGTCCTCGAGCGTGGCCACGCGCTCCGTGGACAGGTTGGGGTGGGCACTCGTCCCGCTGGCCTCGCCCAGCCGGACCGCGGCGTCGCGCAGGTCGGCCTCGAGGCGTGCGCGGGTCATCTTCTTGGCTCGCGCACACGCCGCGCGATCTCGTCGCGCAGCGCGTCGATGCCCTCACCGGTCCGGGCGCTGGTCGGAAGCACCGGGACGCCGACCAGCCCGTCGGTGTCCACCAGGCGGCGCACGTCGACGAGCATCGAGTCGCGCCGGTCGAGCGGGACCTCGTCGATGTGGTTGAGGACGATCAGCATCACGTCACGGTGGGAGGCGAGTGGCGCCAGGTAGCGGTCGTGGACGGCCGCGTCGGCGTACTTCTGCGGGTCGAGCACCCAGACCATCAGGTCGGCCAGCTCGACCAGGCGGTCGACCTCCAGGTGGTGGGAGACCTCCGTGGAGTCGTGGTCGGGCAGGTCGAGGAGCACGACGCCCTGCAGGGCGCTGTCCTCCTTGCCGAGGTCGAGCAGCGAGTCACGCATGATCTGGTGTCGGGGCGCGATCCCGAGCCACTCGAGCAGCTCCGGTGCGCCCTCCTTGCCCCAGACGCACGCGGTCGCCCACGAGGTGGTGGGACGGCGTACGCCGACCGACGACAGCTCGACACCGGCCAGGGCGTTGAAGGTCGACGACTTGCCGGAACCCGTGGCCCCGGCCAGGGCGACCACGGTGTGGTCGGCGGCGAGACCCAGCCGGGTGGCGACGCGTGCGGCCGCCGCGTCGGCGGCGTCGACGACGCGGTCGTCGAGTCGACCTCGGGCCGCCTCGGTGGCCTGCCCGAGCCCTTCGATCCGGTCGCCCAGACCCGAGCCGCGAGACACCAGCCTCTTGGCCCCTTCCATCAAGGACGTCATCTGCTCCCTCGGTACCCGTCGCACATGTCAGGTCTGAGCCTAATGGGAGTGGAGCCCGGGACGTTCCGCGCCGGCGTAGCGCAGGTCGTCGACGGCGCGGGCGGCGTTGCGGACGCGGTCGGCCGAGCCCGGGTCGATGCCGAGGCTCGCCAGCAGGTCGAGGTAGCGAGCGCGCTCCTCGTCGAGGAGGGCGCGCACCCGGACCTCGAGCTTGCGTCGCGCCCGCTCGGACAACGAGCGGACCGCCTGGTCGCCGAACACCGCCTCGAGAAGCTTCTGGCCCAGCACCGCTCCGCCCCCGGCGATGCCGAGCTCGGCGCCGGTCAGGCCGGCGGTCTGCGCGAAGACGACGACCATCAGGGCGACCGCGAGACCGTTCACGCCGTACGCCAGGAAACGAGCGGTGGTGCGCTTGTCGGCTCCCTCGGTGCGGACCATCTCGAGGACCTCCTGCTGCCAGTCGCGGACGGCGCGCTCGGCCTTGCGGCGCAGCCCGCGGGAGGCCCGACCGAGGTCCTCGCCGAGGTCGGACAGCAGCTCCTGGCCGGGGGCGAGGCTCTGCCAGGACGCCTCGGCCCGCTCCGCGGCGGTCTCGGCGTGCTCGAGGATCAGCGTCTCGAGGCTCGACTCGACCGCGACGCTCACGCGCTCGGCCTGCTGCGACTTGCCCTTGATCGCGTTGACCATGCGGTCGCGCAGCCAGCCGACCTTGGCCTCCAGCGACTTGAGCAGCTCGCCGGTGCCGACGAACTCCTGCCACCGCACCAGCACCTCGCCGCGCAGCAGGGTGCCGTCGGCCGTCGCCTCGAGGATCTTCCGGATCTCCTCGTCGTACGCCGCGTCGGCGGCGTCGCGGAGCCGTTCGGCGGCGTTGGTCTGCTCGAGACAGGCGTCCGCCACGGTGTGGGCGCGTCGGGTCAGCGTCCGGACCGCGCCGTCGAGCGTCTGCTTCACCATGGCCGCGCGTGCCTCCGCGTCGGCGCCGAGATCGGAGAGCCAGCGCCGGATCTCCGCGACCTGACGGGGCGGCAGGAGACCCTTGTCGTTGAGCGGTACCTCGTTGACCGTGAACAGCGGGGAGTCCCGCAGCCCGCGGGCCGCCAGCATCCGCGCGAGGTGGGTGGCCACGGTCTCGACCGCCTCCGACGGCGTGCGGTCGAGCACGATCGCGACCGCTGCCGAGCGCTCCGCGGCCTGTCGCAGGTAGTCCCACGGCACCTGGTCGGCGTACCGCGCCGCCGAGGTGACGAACAACCAGAGGTCGGCGGCGGCGAGGAGCTGCGCGGCCAGGTGCCGGTTGCTCTCCTCGACCGAGTCGATGTCCGGCGCGTCGAGGATCGCCAGTCCCTGCGGGACCACCGACAGCGGGACGAGCTGGAGTGCGCCGGGGTCGTGGGTGGGTCGGTCGACCCGTTCGAGCTCGGGGAGGAGGCGGTCCGCGCCGAACCAGTCGGCGTCGGCGGGGTTGTGGACGAGCACCGGGGAGCGGGTGGTCGGGCGCAGGACGCCCGACTCGGTCACGACCGCTCCGACGAGGGAGTTCACCAGCGTCGACTTGCCCGCCCCGGTCGAGCCGCCGACGACCGCCAGCAGCGGCGCCTCGAGGGTCACGATCCTCGGGATGATGTAGTCCTCGAGCTGGTCGACCATCTCGGCCTGCGAGGCGCGATGCTCCGCGACGGCCGGCAGGTCCAGCGGCAGCACCGCGCCCTGCAGCGCCGCGCGCAGGCGCACGAGCGCGGTCAGCATCTGCCCGCCGCTCCTGGTGTCGGTCATCGGATCGGTACCACCTGTCCCGGGAACGCGATCGAGGGTCTGATCTCGCTGATGCGTGCAACGTATCCGCGGCCGCGCTCGAGGAAGTCCGGCGGGGGTACGCCGCGCAGGTAGCGGCTGTGCAGGAAGCCGAGCTCGACCACGGCCTGCTGATAGTCGCGCATGGCCCGTTCGGCCGCAGGCCCGCCGGTCTCGCGGGCGTACGCCCGGCTCCGGCGTCGTGCGGTGAGGTCGACCACCCAGCCGATGTCGGTGGCCGGCACCAGCCCCCGCCGTGCCGCGTCGGCGAGAGCCCCCGCCAGCATCCGGCCCTCCGCGTGGCGCACCCAGGTGGCGAACACGACGGCGGCGACGAACGCGGGGGCGAGCAGGATCAGGTAGACGGACACGAAGTTGCCCGGTCCGAAGACCGTGGCGGTGTTCCAGACGGCGTGGGCGGCCACCGCACAGCAGTACCCGGCCCAGGGGCGCGAGGATGCGGGTGGACCGGCGCCGCGAGTTCACCGCGATGCCGACGCCCACTCCGGTGCAGGCGGTGAACAGCGGGTGCGCGAACGGACTGACCAGGCAGCGCAGCACGAACGTGCCGGTGAGCGCGTGCACGCCGCCGGGTCCGACGCCACCGGAGCCGTCGTACGCGCTGGCGAGGTAGAGGATGTTCTCGGTGAAGGCGAAGCCCACGCCCACCATCCCCGCGTACACGATCCCGTCGAGCACCCCGTCGAGCTCGGACCGGCGCCACCACAGCAGGAGCAGCAGGAAGAGGCCCTTGCTGGCCTCCTCGGCGACCGGCGCGCCGAGCTCGAGCATCCCCTTGTCGGACAGGCCGCCGACGAACCCGCCCACGCCCTCGAGCAGCAGCGCGATCGCCGTGGCCACGAACACGCCCCAGAGGAGGCCGCCGGCGAGCAGCCGACGGGGCTCGGGCTCGTAGCGGTCGAGCCACAGGAAGCAGGCGACGAGGGGACCGACGGGGACGGCGGCCAGCAGCGCGGCCAGCGCGGTGACGCGCGGGGCTTCGGAGTGGCCGACGATGACCGTCATCGGGACGGCGCAGAGCAGGACGAGTGCCGTCACCACCACCGTGAAGAGGGCACTGCCGCGGGGGGCAACGGCCATGGTCGAAGCCTAGCGAAGCACGGCTTTCCGCTTCGCTTCCGCGCGCGCGGCGGGCGTAGGCTTCCCGCGTGAGCGAACAGACCCCAGACCCCGCCGACGCGACCATCGAGCAGACCTCGGAGACCGCGCTGCACACCGAGTCGCACGACCCCGCCGTCCCGCAGGCCTACTCCGCGTTCATGCGCCAGGGCTGGGGCGACCGCGAGCTGGAGCTGCCGCCGCACCCGGTGGCGGCGTACGCCGCGGCACGCCGGCAGCGCCTGGCCGAGGCGTTCCCGGGCGAGCGTCTCGTGCTTCCCGCGGGTGGCTTCAAGGTGCGTTCCTACGACACCGACTACCGCTTCCGCTCCGACACGGCGCACACCTACTTCTGCGGCAACCAGACCAGCGACGCGGTCCTCGTGATCGACGACGGACGGGCCGTCCTCTACGCCCGGCCGCGCTCGGAGCGCACCACCGACGAGTTCTTCCGCGACCGTCAGTACGGCGAGCTCTGGGTGGGCCGTCGTCCCTCGCTCCACGAGATCTCGTCGTCCCTCGGTCTCGAGGTCCGGCACATCAGCGAGCTCGAGTCGGAGCTGGCGAGGTCGGGCAAGACGCGCGTGCACCGCGGTGTCTCGCAGGCGGTCGACGCGATGGTGTCCCCCGACGAGACCCGCGACACCGACTTGGCCCGCGTCGTCTCGGAGCTGAGGCTGGTCAAGGACGAGTGGGAGGTCGGCGAGCTCCAGACCGCCTGCGACATCACGGCGCTCGGCTTCACCGACTCGGTGGCCGAGTGGGACCGGGTGCTGGAGCACGGCGAGCGCTGGGTCGAGGGCACGTTCTTCCGCCGGGCCCGGGCCATGGGCAACGACATCGGCTACGACTCGATCGTCGGCGGCGGTTCCCACGCCACCACGCTCCACTGGATCGACAACACCGGACCGATCACCCCCGGCGAGCTCGTGCTCCTCGACATGGGCGTCGAGGGCCACAACCTCTACACCGCCGACGTCACCCGCACCCTGCCTGTCGACGGCACCTTCACCACGCTGCAGCGCGACCTCTACGACCTGGTGTACGCCGCGCAGCAGGCCGGCATCGACGCGGTCCGGCCCGGCGTACCGTTCCTGGCCGCGCACAACGCGGCCATGGACGTGCTCGCCCACGGCCTCGAGTCGCTCCGGCTGCTCCCCTGCTCGGCCGAGGAGGCGCTCGACCCCGAGTCGAAGGTCTATGCACGCTGGACCCTGCACGGCACCAGCCACATGCTCGGGATGGACGTCCACGACTGCGGCCAGACGTCGCCCGACGTGTACCCGAAGGGCGACCTGGTCGAGGGCATGGTGCTCACGGTCGAGCCCGGCCTCTACTTCCAGTCCGACGATCTCCTCGTCCCCGAGGAGATGCGCGGCATCGGCATCCGGATCGAGGACGACATCCTGGTGACGGCCGACGGGTCCCGGAACCTCTCGGAGTCCCTGCCGCGCACGTCGTCGGACGTCGAGGCCTGGATGGCGTCCACCCGGGGCTGAGTCAGGCCCGCAGCACTCAGCCCCGCAGCAAGGGGAGCAGCTCCTCACTGGCCATCTCGAGGAAGTCGTGCTGCGACTCGTCGCCGATCTGGACCAGGGCCACGTCGGTGAAGCCGACGTCGTCGAACGCGCGCACCGCCTTGACGATCGCGTCGAGGTCGGGCCCGCACGGGATCGACTCGGCCACGTCGTCCGGCCGCACGAACTGGGAGGCGCCGGCGAAGGCCGCCGGGCCGGGCAGCTCGGCGTTGACCTTCCAGCCGCCGCCGAACCAGCGGAACAGCTCGTGGGCGCGCGCGACGCAGGCATCCCGGTCGCGGCCCCAGCAGACCGGAAGCTGACCGATCTTGCGGGAGTGCGGCGTCTGGCTGGCCTGGTCCCACTGCTGGATGAGCTCCACCTTCGGCTCCACGGCCACCAGGTGGTCGGCGAGCTTCGCGAACCGGTCGATCGACTGATGACCCGACACCGCGACCGCGATCGAGACGGGGTGCTGCGGGAGGTCCCAGACCCTGGCCGAGTCGACCCGGTAGTGCTCCCCGGCGTAGTCGACGTACCCGCCGTCGAAGAGCGCGTTGATGATCGTGAGCGCCTCCTCGAGCATGTCGTGCCGCACGTTCACAGGCGGCCAGCCGCGGCCCACGACGTGCTCGTTGAGGTTCTCCCCCGCGCCGAGACCCAACGTGAAGCGCCCGCCGCTGAGCAGGTCGACCGTCGCAGCCTTCTGCGCGACCACGGCGGGGTGGTAGCGCATCAGGGGGCAGGTGACGTAGGTCATCAGCTCGACCTTCTCGGTGACCTGGGTGACGGCCCCGAGCACGCTCCACGCGTACGGCGAGTGGCCCATCGCCTCCAGCCACGGGAAGTAGTGGTCGCTGATCACCTCGAAGTCGAAGCCCGCCCGCTCCGCGGACGCGGCGTGCACGACCAGCTCGCGGGGTCCGGACTGTTCGGTCATCAGCGTGTACCCGAGTCGCATGGCCCCTCGTACCCATCGGTCGACGATGCAGTCGCGGCCGGTCTGCGCCATCCGTGGTCACCACGGAATCCCGCCGTGGGTGGCTGCCACGGATGTGCCGGGTCCGGTTCGGCAGCACCGTTGGCCTCATGGTCAACTGCCCGGATTGCGGCCTCCCCGCCGAGGTGCTCGACCGGTTCGTCCTGGAGTCGACGGACGGGCCGGTCGAGCACATACGCATCCGCTGCGTGGCGGGTTCCCCGTTCCTCATCCCGATCAGTCACCTGGGGTGACGGACATCAACCTGCACTTCGGCGGCCGTCAAAGCTCCAAGCCTGGGCGTGCCGAGCGTCGGCCCAGGCGCTGAGGTCGCGGGTCGCGGGGTCCCTTCACCAGGATCGTGCGACGCGTCGCTCGGCGCGCGACCGTCAGCGACGTGCTGCCGAGCAGGGCGCCGCGGAGCGGCCCTCGGGCGTGCGTCCCGATCACGATGCAGTCGACGTCGAGCCGAGCCGCTTCGGCAGCGATCGCGAACCCCGCCCTCTCGCGCCGGGCGTCGCGCACGACGCCATTCGCCGAGACCCCGCGCCGACGCAGCTGCGAGACACCCGCCTGCGTGCAACGGCGAGCCTCGTCCTCGGTCTCCAGTGCGCAGTGCTCCCTCGGAGCACCGGTTTGGTCCCAAACCGCACGGATCCGACGGTTGAGCGTGCGGTTCTTGACCAATCGGCGCTCGTTTCGTCGGCCTCGGTCGCGTCCAGCCGCAGGGCACGCTCATGGCCGCCGTCCGTGGGTGCTCATCCGCGGATCCTGCGATGAGCGCTCACCATACGCCTGGGATGACTCGTCGGCGCACCCGTCTGCGATACGCCAGATAGTCCCGGTTGGTGGCGAGCAAGCGCTCCTCAGCCAGTGCCCGACCGCAGTTGCAGAGCGCGCCGATCACCACGATGGCTGCGTTCCGCACGGACAGGCTCTGCAGCAGGTAGCCCGACCCGAGCAAGAGGTACGAGGCATACATCGGGTGGCGCACGACGGTGTAGGCACCGCGCGTCACGACACCTCGATCGGCGGCGGCGAAGCCGAACGAGCGCCCCAAGGTCAGGAGGCACGCCACGACTACGGCGGCGCCCACCAGTTGCAGCGCGGTGCCAGCCCAGATCCCCCAGGCCGGATGCGCACCGTCCGGCCGCAAGAGGACGCCGATGAAGGTGCCGGTGAACGCGAGGCACCAGTCATCCAGGCGGCGGGTCACCCGTCGCGCGGGCCGCCGGGTCAGATAGACGACGGCCACGAGCGTCTGTTGGACGGAGAACACGATGCCGATCGGGCGATGTGACAGCAGGTAGAAGTGCAGGGAGGAGTAGGCGAACACCGCTGCGCTGGCCGCTCCGACGACGTTGGCGCAGACCCTGAGGATCCGCTGCCATCGCGGCGTTCGCACGATGGAGGTCGTGACCGGTCCGGGGATTCCCGCATGAGCCGATCCCTCGTTGATGAGTGCGCGGGGCTGTGGCACCGGAGAGATCGTCATGATGACGGTGGTCTACACCCGGCCTGTGTGCGCGAGGTCGCTTCTCGACGAGGCAGCCTGCCTTCTCCGACCGAGGGCACGGGAGATCAGGGCGTCGATGCTGTATCGACCGGCCCCGACGAGCGCCGCCGCGAGCGCCAAGGCGCCCAGGGCCAGGTTCAGCTGGTAACCGGGCGGGGAGGTCGCCGAGCTCAGTCCAGTGGCCCAGGTCACGGTGACCGTCGCCAGCACCATGTCGCCGAACAGTGCCAACCCGGCCAGGCGTGTACAGAAGCCGAGAGCCATCGCGACTCCACCCCCGAACTCGGTCAAGCCGGCCAGCACGGCGAACAGCTCTCCGGGTCGGAGATGAGCCGTCTGCGACATGTAGAGCGCTGTCTGGTGGATGCCGTTCGGCCCCGCGCCTGGGAACGCGGCGAACAGCTTCGCGGCGCCGTAGTAGAGGAAGACCCAGGCAAGGGCGATCCGCACTGCCAGGAGCGCGACGTCCACCGCCAGCCCACCCGAGGTCGTCCCGAACAGGATGCTCAGCCACCGCGTGGAACGGCGCCAAGGCGCTGTCGTGCTCATCATTCCGCGACGAGCGGCTCGCTCGCCGCCGTCGATGTCGTCGGAGTTGATGCCAGACGATCCATCGCCGTACCCGCTTCGCGGTCTGGTTGCGGGGTTGGAGCGGGTTCGCGGATGGAGGCGAGCTCGACCGGTTCGTCCAGCGGCCGGAACGGTCCCACGAGCTGGGCGGCGAAGACCTTGAGGTGATGCGGACGAGCTCCCTGTTGTTCGATCCTGAGGGGTCGTTGCGCCAGCCCCGTGTCGGCCCTGATCGTCTCGGGAGTCGGGAACAACGCACGATGGGAGAGCTGGTCCCAGATCGTCAGCGTGAAACCGAGGTTCAGGTCCTGGGGACCCTGCAGACGGTGGTGGATGCGGTGGTAGTTCGGACTGACGAACACTCGCTCAAGTGGTCCGAAGCCCAGGTTGGTGTTGGAGTGCGCGAAAGCGACCGAGCCGCCGTAGACGACGAGCAGCAGCGTCGGCAGCTCGCCGTTCGCGAGCAGCACCAGCGCTGGGATCACTGCCAGCACGTAGGAGACGTGGATGAGGGGATGGGTCCGGAACACCGTGAGGACGTTCATGTCTTCTTGCGAGTGGTGGAGCTCGTGGAACCGCCACAACATGCGCACCCGGTGATTGGCCAGATGCACCAACCAGTTGCAGCCGTCCATCGCCACCAAGATCGCGAGGATCGCGCCCCAGCGCGGAACCATCCCGATCCGGGGGAGGATCACCCACGGCACCACGCGCCGTACGACGTCGTCGAGCGAGAGGGTGAGTGCCGTCACCAGAGGCAGCACGACGACGACGTTGAGGACGGTGTAGAGCACGTCATGGCGATGCCCGCGAGCCACGAGTGGTCGCAGCTGGGCAGGGCGCACCCGCTCTGCGACGAGGAACAGAGCGATCAGCGCAACAGCCAGGGGTCCGATCGTGACTGCGCGGAGGCTCGTCAACGAACCGCCGAAGTCCACCCCGCCCCAGTTCGTCGCCCAACCGACCCCGACCAGGAGCAGTGCGAGCACCGGTATCAGCAGGGCCGGGAGATAGATGAGGGACGAGACCCTCTGCCAGACCCTCCCACCGGCAGCACGGATGGAGGTGCCGGGCTTCGCCGCCGTCATCGTCGGCGAAGCCGCCTCATAGGTCCTCTGCACCATGGATAACTCCTCTCTGCACCAGTGGTGACTCCCCGGCAACGGCACCGAGGCGTCGCCCGTTAGAACGCTGCGGTCCCGCCGTTGGGAGCCGTGGTCTTCGACGCGGAGGCCGATGAACTCGGCGTCGTCGCCGCGCCGATGGGGTTGCCGCTGGCGTCCAGGGCCAACCAGCGGCCCCATTGATCCGTCACGTTCTGGCCCTTCACCTGTCCGGCTGAGGTGTCCTTGACGTAGGTGTACACGGGATGCCCGTTCACGATCACTTGGCTGCCGTTCTTCGTCACAGGCGGCCAGATCACCAGGCAGCCGCCCGTGCACGTCGGATTGGCTGCGGTGTCGCCGACGAGCTCGTACACCGTGCGGCTCGACGGGCTGAGGAGCACCGTGCCGATGGACGTCGACATGGTCTTCAGCCGGCTGGCTGCTACGGTCACCGGCGGCTTGCTCTGCGTCGCGCCGGACGTGGGGCCCGCCGCTGGCGTGGAGGAGGACGAGCCGCTCCCGCACGCGGACAGCAGCACCAGGAGGGCGGCGGCGCCTGCCGCGCCCAGGCCCATCTTGCTGATACCGAAGGCTGACATCTGCTACCTCACCTCTGGTCCCAAGCACCCGAACAGGTGCCTCGCTCTAAGACACGTACGGGGTCCGCCGGCGGTTCATGCGCAGCCAGAAAATCGAGCGAGGTACCGGTCCAGGCCGTAGGCGCGGCCTCGAGCCAGCGCCGGAGTTCATCGCGACACACGGGCGCGGTCCGCCCGCCGGGGCGTGGCTACCCGGGCTACCGGCGCGGTACCGCGTCGAGGCCCTGAACCTCTGAGGAGGTGGCGGGTCTTCTCGATTTCGGGTAGGAAGTGCGGCCCAAGCCGTGGATACCGTCCCAGCAGTCCCGAATCCATGACGGGGCGAGACGCCCCGCGGTGATCCCCACGAGCCACCGCGGGCGCATCGACCTCTCTGCCGCGTCGCAGGCCTCCGTCCACCTCCACGCGGCCACCGGCAGGCACACTGTCGGCACAGCCGCTTGAATCAGCAGGACCAGGACGGCCAGCTCGACAGTCGGCAAGGAGCGATGTGATGAGCGAAGGGTTCTACTCGCGCGCGCAGCTCTACGACCTCATGTTCCCCGGCGGCGGACCCGCAGCCGACTTCTACCGGGCCGAGGCCGATCGGCCGGGCGGCCGCGTCCTGGAGCTCGGGTGCGGCACCGGGCACAAGTTGATCCCGATCGCGTCCGACGGGCATCCGTGCGTCGGCCTGGACTTCTCACTCGACATGCTGGCCGAGGCTCGCCGCAAGGCGGACGAGCGCGGAGTAGCGGTGGAGTGGGTGCACGGCGACATGCGGGACTTCGACCTGGGCCGCACCTTCGACTTCGTCTTCATCGCGGCCAACTCCCTGCTGCACCTGCACGACGCTGAGGACCTGGTGAGCTGCTTTCGATCGGTCCGGCGACACCTGGCACCGGGCGCGCGCCTCGTCTTCGACGTCTTCAACCCGAGCCCGCGCCTCCTGGCCGAAGCCGTCGGCGTACGGCGCCCCCGGGAGTCGTTGTCGTTCACCCATCCCGACCGTGGCGACGTGAGCGTCGATGTCGCTGAGACCTACGACGCAGCGGCGCAGGTGACCCGCGGGACGTGGCACCTCTCGACCGCCTCGGAGCCCGACTTCATCGTCCTGCCGCTCGAGATCAGGAGCATCTTCCCGCAAGAGCTGCCGCTGATCCTCTCCCTCGGCGGACTTCGGCTCATCGATCGCCTCGGCGACTGGTCGGGCAGACCGTTCACCGGGACTGAGCCCCTCCAGCTCTGCATCTGCGAATCCGCCTGATCCAGACCGGAGGGGCGATGGCAGTAACGGCCAACTGCGAGCGTCCGCACATGCCCGCTGCCCCTGCTCTGTCATGCCGATGACAGGGCGTGAGACCGGGGAGAGCGGGTTCAGTAGAGCACTTACGCCACCTGTTCCACCGGTTCCTCAACTCGCCTCAGGTTGCGAACACTGGGCGCGGCTATCAGAGTCACGACTGCCGCAAGGTCGACGACGGCTGCAATCCAGAGCGTCTGGCTCATGCCGATGCCGACCGCGACGACACCGGCCAGGGCCACGCCGATCGGCTCGCACAGCAGGGAGCCGAACCAGTCATACGCGCTCACTCGCGAGAGGGAAGCGGCTGGGATGTGTTGCTGCAGGCTCGTCTCCCACAGGGTGTTGAACAGCATGTTCCCGAACCCGGTGACGAGCGCGGCGACCACGAGTGTCTGCCAGGGCAACTGCAGCGCGAGGAGAACGATGGGCACGACGTTCGGCAGGACGGCGATGGATCCGACGAAGAGCGGTCGCCTCGGTCTGAAACGAAGCGCGAGGGCTCCCGCGGCGAGGGCCCCTGCGGCGTCGACGACCAGGATGGCCGTCCAGGCACCCGCGCCGCCGTGGCCGGCTTTGACCCACGTCGCTGCCAGCACGACCCATGCCCCGCTCATCATGTTCGCCAGTGAGGCGCACACGACGACCAGCCAGACCCAGGTGCGGGCAATGAACTCGCGCCAGCCGTCGAGGAGGTCGCGGAGGAACGACTGTGGCGGAAGACTCATGTGCGGAGGCAGGTGGAGGCGCGCCAGGTAGAACGCGCTGATGCCGAAGCTGGCCGCGTCGATGGCCAGCGCGTAGCCGGATCCCACAGTGACGACAAGAATCCCGGCCACCGCCGGACCGAGGAACATCATGGAAGACATCGAGATCCCGCGTAGTGCATTGGCCTCCTGGAGCCGTGAGGGGCTGACGGTCATCGGCGTGAGCCCGGTCGAGGCTGGGTTGAAGAATGCCGTCGCGGTACCTGAGATCGCCTGCAGTATCACCAGCTCCCAGACCTGCGCGTGACTGGCGAGCAAGAGAGCCGCGGTCGTCGCTTGGGCTCCCATGCGAACCAGATCGGCAGTGAGCATCACCCCGCGCCGGGGTAGACGATCTGCGAAGACTCCGCCGACGAGCAAGAAGACAACCAGCGGCGCCATCTTGGCGGCGATCACGAAGCCCAGGTCGCGAGCGGAGCCGGTCAGGTCGAGCACTGCCCATGCGAGCGCGAAGGGCGTGACCGCATCGCCCAGGAGGGACACGGTCTGCCCTGTGAAGAAGAGTCGAAACTCTCGCTCCCGGAGGGCGCCGAGCGGAATCCGCTGCACGTAGGTTCCTTCGCTATCGCCCAGCAACTCCGCCGAGACCACGAAAGTTCCTACCCCATCGCTCCCGGCCACGGCAACGGGGTATCAAGCCGTACGGTCGATCGCCCCGCACATGCCGCTGGCCGGCTCACGCGCATGCCGATGTCCGGCTCGCTCAGCCGATGTGAGTGCATCCACCGCCAGGCGACCCAGTGTGAGAACCCGCCGTGGCCAGGGCGAGGTCCCTCTCGCGCCATGGTTCTGATCTGATGGTCACCAGCAACGCCGCACTCAGAGGAGCTGCCGTGACTTCCATCGACCTGAGCACACGCACCCACGTCCCGACCACGTTCGACGAACGCGCCACCCTGACCCAGCTCCTGAGCTACGTCCGCCTGACCGTGCACGCCAAGTGCGTCGGCTTGTCCCAGTCTGACGCCGTGCGGACGCCGCTGGAGAGCTCGCCGGCCATGAGCATCGCCGGCCTCATCAGCCATCTGCGCTGGTCGGAAGCCTTCTGGATCGACGTCGTCTTCCTCGGCGGGTCCAACCAGTGGCCAGGCACGGACGACGACTCCGAGCTCCAGATGCGCCGTGGACTCGAACAACCCCTGGCCGAGCTGCTCGACGAGTACGCCGAGCAGGCAGCCCACACCGACGACGTCATCGTTGCCCACGACTGGGACGCCGAAGCAGTCGGTCGAGACGAGAACACCGGCAAGCCGTTCGCGTTGCGGTACATCATCACGCACCTGATCGAGGAGACCGCTCGACACAACGGTCACCTCGACATCCTCCGCGAGCTCGCCGATGGCGTCACGGGCGACTAACCGCCTGGACCGCTCGCTCATCCCGCTGTCCGATCGCACACGTGCGAATGCGCGGCCGACCCAGAGGTCCTCGCGGGTGTCGCTGAACACCGCGAGGAGAGTCTCGATGCGCCCAACCCATGGGTTGCGTCACCATTGGCCGGGCGATCGACGAGGATCCCGCTGCGGTCCTCGACGTCGGGCAGGATGACACCATGCGGCGCGCCGGCGAGACCCCGACCGAGCGGCAGCGCCGGATCTGGGACAAGTCCGCGTCGAGCTACGACGGCCAAATGGACTTCGTCGAGCGCCTGCTGTCGTCCGGGGACCGAGAGTGGGTCGGCGAGCGGGCGACCGGGAGAGTCCTGGAGGTTGCGATCGGTACCGGGCGCAGCCTGCCGTTCTACACGGCCGCGACCAGCCTGACCGGGGTGGACCTCAGCCCGGAGATGCTCGCGCTGGCACGTCGACGGGCCTCGGCCCGGGGCCTTCCCGTCGACCTGCGGGAGGGCGACGCGGAGGCGCTGCCCGTCGACGACGCGGCGTACGACACCGTGGTCTGCTCGCTGTCGCTGTGCACCATTCATGACCCCGTCGCCGCCGTGGCCGAGATGAAGCGCGCGCTCGTGCCGGCCGGACGGCTGCTCCTGGTCGACCACGTGGCCAGCAGCTGGCCACCGGTGTACGCCGTGCAGTGGCTGGCCGAACGGGTGAGCATCCGGGTGGCCGGTGAGCACTACACCCGGCGCTCGCTGCCGCTGGTGGAGGCAGCGGGGTTCGAGGTGGTCGAGGACGTGCGGCGCAAGGCCGGCGTGATGGAGCGGGTGCACGCCGTCAAGGCCGATTGACCTCCACCTCGAGCGACGGGTCGTCGACTGCACGGCCGCCTGCTCATGCCGCTGTCTGTGCTCGCTCATGCCGCGGAGGGGTTCTTGGGAACAAGGGAATCACGGTGCCTCGGGGAAGGCTTGTTGACCGGTGCCCGAAGCGCGGAGCTCAGGGGGCAGGGCGGTTCGCCTTCACGTCGATCGCCCACGCCACCAGGCAGGCCAGCACCACGGGCACGATCTGGGTGATGCCCGTGTCGACGACCACGGTCCAGCGTGAATCCAATCCCTGCCAGCGACTGGGGTTGTCCCACCCATGCACGAGCGCGGCGCTGGCAGATGCGACGAGCAGAGCTGGCAGAAGCCACGAGAACCCGCGCCGACGGCTGACACACCAGGCGAGTGCCGCCACGCTGGTCACCAGCATCACCGTCGCGTAGCCGAGGATCCTCACGACGCCCGGGTCAGGGCTTGTCTGCCGGAACGTCGGGTGCGTGAACAGGTAGTTGACCAGCTCGTAGGAGCCGATCGTGACCGCTGCCCCCGCCACGCAGAGGCCGACGGCGACCACCCTCCGTCCGGCAGAGCGTGCGCCGAGACCGACCACGACTGCCAGCAGCAAGAACTGCACCGACAGGAAGGTCCAAGCGAACAGTCGGAGGTGGTGGGTCCACCACGACATGTGGTCAGCGATTTGCTTCGCGGCATCACTCGCGTACCTCGCCCAGAGGAGCTCCACGGCGATCAGCGTGATCGCAAGCAGCATCCCCCTGGCGAGTGACGAGCTGCCGGGGGTGGTGGCGACGGGCTCCGAGACGGTGGTCACTCGCGCATTGTGCACCCAGACCGTCGGACGCGACGCCATTCCTGATCGAGAAGAGCCAGCACCGCTCCGGGTGCATTCCGATGACCGGCCGGTCGAATGCGGCTAGGCGTCGCGGGGCTGCGCCCCACGTGCGTGGCTGACGGGCCGTCACGTCGACCGTGATGTGTGCGTCGACCAGGCACACGGCCTCCCTCGGAGCACCCGCGGTTTGGTCCCAAACCGCGCGGATCCGACGGTTGAGCGTGCGGTTCTTGACCAATCGGCGCACCTTTCGTCGGTCTCGGGGGCGTCCAACCGAGGGCTACTCATGCCACCGTCAGGTGCCGGCCGATGAGCGCCCCGATCGGCCACCATCGAGGTCGGCTACGAGTGCCCCGGTTGCGCCACAATGATCCGCATGTCCACCGAGCGGCCGATTCCGCCGGCGGAAACGCACGAGCACCCGAACGCGACGGCGTACCGCAGGGCTGCGGACGCGTTCCGCGCCGGTGACCTCGCCGCCATCAGGTCGCTGGTGGACCCCGACGTGGTCTGGCACGTGCCGGGAGAGCACCCGTGGGCACGGGACTATCGGGGTCGCGAGGATCTCACGCGCTTCTTGTCCGGGCTCCCCTCGGTCGGATTCTGGCTCCGGGAGCACGATGTGTTCGGCAACGACGTACACGTGTGCGCTCTCAGCGAAATGGGGGCGCGGCGGCCAGGGATCGAGGTGAGCACGCGAGTCGTGAGCATCTTCCACTTCCGGGACGGGCGCCAGGTCGAGCGTTGGTTCTACCCCGACGACATCACGGCCTGGAATGCCATCTTCAGCTGAACGTGCGGGACAACTGGTTCGGCCTACCGTCGAGCAAGCCGCTGACCGGCACCAACGCCGCATCGGAAGAGACAACCGCTATGTCCCGAGCTCTCGGGCAGGCGTGCAGGGATTTCACCAATACAGGCGGTCACGCGCTCGGCCGTCGAGACCTAGCATGGCGCAGCGCGCTCCCGCTCCTTCCCCCACGGGTGGCAGGAGCGCGCGCCAACCAGGGAACCCGAGATCCCGCGACGTTGTGCGCGGGGACGGCGGGGCTGACCGTGTGTCCCTTTGCCACTGTCCGAGGTGGTGCGTGAGAAGGTTCCGCCGTGAATGATCTCGGTGCCGCTGAGCTGACGGTTCTTCTCCTGCTGCTGGTCATGGTCGCGGCCGTGGTGGCGGTGGTCGTGGGGTTCGTACGGATCCGGAACAGAGGTCGGTGACGCCGGCACGCCCAGCTGCCCTCCCTCGCAACAGGCATGGGCGCTCGGAAGCGAGCCCGAGCCTCGCCGAAGTCTCCGACGCCGAGGCCGAGTTGTCGTCGAAACGCGAGGCGCCCCCGACGTGCGGCGCAGTGACCCACAGCCTGGTGCTTCCAAGGGTTGTTTCGACTGTTGTGTCGGTCCCCCGCCCCTGTGGGGGATCGAAATTACAGTTGTGACCAGCGTGAACGACTGTTGACCTGCGAGGACATCGGCCGGAATGGGAACGCGACTCTCCAGTTCTGGGAACGCGCCGACCACGGGCGCAACACTCCATTCGAGGTCGATCGACGACTCATGGTGTCGGGGTGGAGAGTCTCCTTGAGGCGCACGCTCGCGCCGATGCGGGGTCGTGCGTAGCCGCTTGGGGTGCGGTGATCCTTGCGGGTCATGTGGCAGGCGACTCACACCGGTTGCCTGGCCGCGGTCCTGTTGGCTCGACTTCGGAGCCGAGTCGGGTTCTCACAAGGGCGGACAGGCCCCATGCTCGCGCTTGCCTGCCACCGTGGACCACGACGAAGCGGCATGTGTCCTGCCAGACCTCGCGGGGCAGCCAGGACACATGGTCACCGGCAATGCTTTACCGAGGCGCACCGAACTTCTTCCGCAGCGGGGGTGTCTGACCCGGTACAACGTTCTTCGCCCCAGGAGGCGGTCGTGAATCGCATCTGTGCTGCCCTCGCCGTCACCACGGCCCTTGCCCTGCCTGCGGTGCCCGCCACCTCATCCGCCCGCAGCGCCGCTCCTCCAGGCGCGGCAGCCCGCGACCTCGGCGGCCGGGTCACGTACCTGGTGCCGCCGAAGAACCGACACCTCTCCGGGGGCGCCCTGGCCGGTGACGGGAACGGCAGGTTCGTGGCCGCCTGGAACACAGGCACCACGACCTCCATCCGGTGGCACGCCCGCCACGAGCGATGGAGCAAGGCCGCCAGGTTCGCTGCCGGCGACGGCGTCCACCAACAGCAGGCCACGTTCGTCGCAGGCGGCTCTCCTCTGGTGGTGTGGTCGTCCGAAACCCTCACACCCCGATGCCGGGACGGAGAGGACACGTGCCCGATCTACCTCAGGTATTCCACTCACTCCGCGCGAGGATGGTCGCACCCTCACAACATGGGCAGCGAGAGCCCTTACACCCACGCATTCGACCTGCTCTCGAACATTTCGGGGGACGCTGCCTTGGTCTCGTGGGACGGGGTCAACTTCTTCACCGACGGGCAATGGAGCGGACTGTTCACCGGAACCGGCTACGGCGAGTTCTTCCACGGGACCTCGACATTGGACTCCCGCGGCCGAGCCGTGGTCGTGAGGTGGGTCGAACAAGGGGGCCAGAACGTTCTCGAGGTCGAACGGGTCTCATCGGACACGACGACCCAGACCTGGTCGTTCCCCACGAGCGGTACCGACCTCCTCGGGCTTCCGACTCTCGCGGCGGACAAGAGCGGTGACGTGGAGCTCGCTTGGAGGACGTGGGACGGCATCGGCGTGAACGTGTGGACCTCGACGCTGTCCGACGCTGGTGACCTGTCAGCCCCCCGGTCGCAGTACCGGTACGTCACGAGTCAGACCGGCGCGTCCCCGGTAGGCACCTGCACGGCTCTGGCCAGCGACGGTCGCGCCGTCTTCGCCTGGCACAGCTTTCACGCCGTACACGCGGTGTATCGAGACAGTCACGGGAACCTCGGTGGGGTGACCTCATTCCTGGGGCGGCGGGATTCTGGCTGCTCCTCGGTGGCGTTCCCGAAGTCGGGTGGGGCGTGGATGCTGTTCCACGTTGTCATGTGCAGTCATCGAGGGCACTCGTGCGCCGTGCGGTACCGCGTGACCGAGCATTCGGGCACCGGACCGTGGGCGGCGCCGCGGACCGTGGCCACCAGGGGGCTGAAGCCCGCCGGGGCCGTCCTGACCGGGCCGGACGGACGCCTCACCTTCCCGCTGTTCCGTCGAGGGTCGTACTTCGCGGCGTTGACGACCACCGTGTCCACCACGGCACGTCGCTAGTCGCGGGGTCCAGGACACCCCAGACGGGTGACGCGCTGCCGTCGCACGTGCGCGGTGGCGGGATCCCTTGCCGGTCAGCTCGCCGTGGACATCCGGTCCCTCGCCCACATGACCCCGACGTCCTGTGTCAACTGGCGTCGCGAAGGCTCCGCCGGCCGACGCCGAGGAGGCGCCACGCCGCCAGCAGCACCGCGAGTGCGACCACGACCATTGACAGGCCGGGAACGATGGCCGCGATATAGCTGCTACCTGGGAGGCCGCCATCGCCGGTGCCGATCTGGCTGACCACCAGCGCGCCCACCGGACCGGCCACAGCCACGGCGGCGAACGCGACGCAACGGCGCCAGCTTCGGTAGCTGACCGCGATGTCCACGACACCGAGCACACACGCCACGAGGACAACGTTCAGGGACAGCAGCCAGAACACGAAGACCCCGACCCCGACCCCCACCGATGAGTGCCAGGTCGGAGGCTCGGGCTGGAGCGAGTACGCGACCGGACCCGTGACGAGCGAGACATCCCGTACCGCGTTGGCGATGCGGCCCGCGCCGACCAGGACCGTCAGCGCGGCCCAGAACGCCAACCCGGCAAACGCCAGGAACGGAAGCGCCCGAGAAGGCGCCTGCCGTGGCGCGGAGTACGCGGACATGCCAGCCAGTATGACTGGTGGCGCCGTTCGAGAGAGGGCGCACATCACGGACATCGCCCGCGACGTGTCGCCGCGTCTCCTGCCCGTGCGCTTGGCCCCTAGGTCCTTAGGTTTGTCCGCGGCGACGGTGCCGAGGACTAGCAGTCCTCCCCATGTCGAAGCAGGCTCTTAGCGCCAGCGTGGTGGTCATGCAAGCCGGACATCCCGGCTACCGAACAAGGGAAACCGCCATGAACACGTTGACGATCATCCGCCGCCCCGCGACCTTTGCCGCAACAGCCGCCGTCCTGGCGACCCTGGCTTTCGGCTCCGTCGCGGCGGCCCAAGCACATCCCCAGAAGCACGGGGTCGCACCAGCCATCGCCTACATCTCGCCGTACGACCGCCACACCGGCGGCCACGTGATGCTCGGTGAGTAAGACCGACAGGGCACATCGGTCGGGGCTCGGGCCCGGCGCCCACCCATGATCGAGCGATCGCCAGCGCCCTGGGGGCGCCTACGATGGCTGATCTGGGGGTTTCGCTGCCTCCACGCCGAGGGCGGTGGACGACATGCCCCTACCGAGCGGGGGAGCTCATCTTCTGCTGGGGCGCGAGCCGGAGACCGCGGAGCTGGACGATGCCCTCGAGCTGGCGGCTCAGGGAACCCCTCAGATCGTGCTGGTCGTGGGCGACGCCGGGATCGGCAAGACCACGCTCGTAGCGGACCTTGAGCGCCGCGCTGCTGAGCAGGGGTTCGCCGTGGCGACGGGGCACTGTCTCGACCTCGAGGCCGGCATCTCGTTCGCCCCCGTCGTCGAGGCGGTCCGTGCTCTGCTCACAGGGCTCGAAGACCTCGATGCGCGGCCGTCCGCCAGGCGGATGCTGACCCTGCTGGACCCGGAGTCACCGCGGAGTCGGGAGGCGCTCCATGTCCGCGACGACCTGACCGCGACTGTCCTCGAGGCGGCGGCCACCGGTCCGGTGCTGGTGGTGCTGGAGGACATGCACTGGGCGGACCGCTCGACCCAGGACTTAGCCGCCTTGCTGTCCCGGACCGCCCGTGGCGGCCTGCTGCTGGTGCTGACCTTCCGCAGCGACGAGCTGCACCGCCGGCACCCGTTCCGGAAGACCCTGGCCGAGATCGGCCGGACCGTCGGGGCGCGACGCCTCGACCTGGGCGGGTTGGACCGCGACGAGATCGCGGGCCTCGTCGCGGCCCGCACCGACGGGCCACCCGACCCGTCGCTGGTCGACTCTGTGCTGAGGCGGTCCGAGGGCAACCCGCTGTACGCCGAAGAGCTCCTGGCCGCCGACCCCCGGGAGGGAGTCCCGGGGCACCTGTCCGATCTGCTGCTGGCCCGAATCGACGCCCTCGACCAGGGCCTGCGGGCGCTCCTACGGTTCGCCTCGGTCAACGGCACCCGGCTCGACACCGTCACCCTGGCCGAGCTGACAGGACTGGACCAGGCCCAGATGGAGGGCTATCTCCGAGAAGCGCTCGACGCCAACGTGCTGCGTCAGAGCCACGATGCCCTGGAGTTCCGGCACCCCCTGTTGCGTGAGGCGGCCTACGACGACCTGATGCCCGACGAACGCACCCGTATCCACGGCAGGCTGGCCGAGATCCTCCAGGCCGGGGTCGACGCCGACCCAGATCCCGGACTGGCCGCCCTGACTCGGCTCGCCTTCCACTGGAACGCCGCCCACGACCTGTCCCGCACCCTGCCGGCCTCAGTCCGTGCCGGGCTGGCCGCCAAACGGCTGGGAGCCGCCGAGGCTCTCACCCATCTCGACCGCGCGCTGGCGCTGTGGGACCGGGTCCCCGACGCCGAGACCCTCGTCGGGCGCCCGCAGGCCGAGCTCGTCCTACTCGTGGGCGAAGCAGCATCCGAGCACGGTGACCAGGCGCGCGGGTACACCCTGGTCCGCACGGCGGTGGACATGCTCGGACCCGATCCCGACCGGCTGCTGGCCTCTAGGGTCTACTCCGCGCTCGGCGTAGCCGACGTGCCCGAGGCGGCTGTCGGAAGGCAGGAGGCTATCCGGCGGGCGGTCGAGTACGCCGGCGACTCCCCGACCGAGGATCTGGCGCGTGCCCTGAACGCCCAGGCACAGTACTGGTTCATGCACGGCCGCTTCGCCGACAGCGTCGAAGGAGCAGCACGAGCCGTCGACGCAGCCAGGAGCGCGGGGAGCGTCGAGACCGAACTGGCTGCCCTCTGGTGGGGATCCCTCTCAGGTTTCTACCTCGGCCACATCGGCGATGCGCTCGCGGGGCAGGAACGGGCCGTAGCCGTGGCCCGGACAGCGGGCATGGCCGGCCACGTGGTCGTGCACACCAGCCGGCTTGCCTTGAGGTACTTGGCGGCCGGCCAGGTCGGTCGTGGCCTGGCCCTGGCGGATGCGGGCTTCGATGAGGGCATGGCCCGTGGGTTTCCTTTCCAGGCGGCCATGTGCCGACGCGTGACCCTGGTGGCACTCGTGTGGTGCGGCCGTTTCGACGAGGCGGAACAGCGGCTCGACGCGCTCGGTGACCTTGCGGGGCCGGCATATCGCGCGGAGCTGCTCCTGGCCCGCGGTGACGCGGAGGCGGCGACCCCCCTGGTACGCGAGATCACGGCCTCCGCGCTGGCCGATAATCGGGGTCCCAGCGCCGTAGATGTCCTGGCCGCCCTTCAGCACGCTGCGATGCTCGACGACCTGCCCCGCGCCCTCGAGACTGCGAGGTCGTACCTGGCCCAGATGGAGGAAGCCGACTCCCCGCTTCGTGCGGCCGCGACCGCACGGATCGGCTTCCAGGCCCTCTGCCTGGGCCGCTCGACACCCAGTGTCGGGAGAGACGAGCTGGAAGACCTATCAGCGCGCCAGTTGGAGTTGGCGCGAGACGGCGTCACCGACGAATGGCTCCCGACGTACCAGGGGGTCCAGCTCGCCCTCGCCGAGGCCTACGCCGCCCGGTACGCCGGAGAACCTGCCACCGAACAGTTCCGGGCGGCCACAACGCTGGCCGAGCTCTTCGGCGCCTACTTCGCCCTCGAACCCCGGCTGAACCTGGCCACCGAGCTCCTCGCCCACGGCGGCCGCGACGAGGGCCGCGAACTCCTCGTCGCGTGCTGGACCACCGCCCACGACCTGGGTGCCCACGACCTCGAACGCCGAGTGGTGCGGCTGGCCACCCGCACCCGCGTCCCGCTGCCCGGGTCGGCAGCACGCAGAGGACCGTTGAGCCGGCTCACGCCGCGAGAACGCGAGGTCCTAGACCTGCTCGCCACCGGCGCCACCAACAAGGCCATCGCCGAGACGCTGTTCATCACCGAGAAGACCGCCAGCGTGCACGTGTCCAACCTGCTTGCCAAGCTCGACGTCACCAACCGCGGCGAGGCCGCCGCCCTCGCCCGACAGCTCGTCGGCTGACCGTCAAACGAACCGGTGCGCATCATCGGCTAGGCGGCCGCGAACGCATCCACCGTCTTGCACGGAACGCGCACGCACCGGGAGCCGTCCGGAACCCCTGGCCACGCCGCTGTCACCTGAGCACCGCAGCTGGGCGAACAGGCCCAAGCCGTCGCCACTCGTCCTCAGTACTGAGCCGGCAGGTTCTTGTGGTCGCGGCGGAAGACCCAGCAGACACCCCTGAGCGCCGTCAGCCGGCCCCTGTGGATCCACTGCTGTTCGGTGTCAAAGACCCCGTGGACACCCAGCGCGGCCGCGTTCGGGCGTTGAGCGATCGCCTGCCGGCACCTCGTGGTTCCGCGGACCGTGATGGCGGCGGTGCTGGGGTACCCGTGACGCAACGGGAGCTGCACGAACAACCCGTATGTCTCGACCCGGTGCGGCCGGCCGCAGCTGGAGAACCGGACAGGGGTCTTGAACGGGGAGTCGTTGGTGCATCGGTCCCACGCCGCGTTCAGTCGAGCACTGGCCTGTGCGGCGATGGACGTGCGGACCACGGTCGGCGCCCACAGGCCGCCGCCGATCCCCGCCTGGACGCCGAGGTCACAACGCACCATGGCGTGACCGCCCGCCTTGGGCGCGGCGATGGGGTAGGCCTCGAGGCGGGTCACCGCGTGGATCTCGAGGTGGAGGAAGTTCAGCTCATCAACGGCGCACTGCCCCAAGTAGAAGCTCATCCCAGAGGGCAGCTTGAGCTTGGTGTAGACCGGTTGGAACCCCACCGTCTCGAGGTTGTGCGGGCTCGAGCACGACACCGGGCGCGAATGGTCGACAGCCCTACCCGCCAACACCTTGGCGCTCACCAGATGACACTGGCTGAACGGGGCCTGACCCTGGGTTGTCGTGCCGCTGGTGTGGTGGGCCGTCGGTGTCGGCAGCCGTGTGGCTGCTCGTGACGGGGAGCCCCCACCCCCGCAGGCGGCCGCGCAGGCGACAACCAGGCTCAAGGCGGCGGCCAGGAGCATCAGCCGCCCCGGCGTGGTCATCCGCCTAGCCGGTCCGCGAGTGAGGCCCGCATCGTCCTGGTCGCACTCGACCACTGCTACAGCCATCTCCCGAGTCCTCTCATCCGCGCCTGCCCGGAGAAGGGTGTGCATGGCCGATCTTCAGACATTGGCGGCTACATCTCGTCCCGCCTCACCGGGCCGGTGCCATTGAACCCGAACGCAGGCCTGCTCGAAGCGGTTCTGACAACACCGCCGAAGTCGGAACCCAGGGCCCCCGCGCGCATCGCATCCCCCATGCACGACGCTCCCGCCGTCGCGCACGGGCCCTCCGGCCCTCCGATCCGAACGCACTCACATGCCGCTGTCAGGGCGCGCTCATGCCTATGAGCGAGCGATACTGAGTCAAGCCGCGTTACGCCGGGCGAACCGTCGGCAGGTGACCTGACGATCGGAAGGCAAACCGATCGTCACACGACCACGGCGCATCGTCGCTGCATCGAAATCCGCGTAGCCAGGGTGCCCCGTCAACAACCCGCAGGTAGAAACCCCTCGGGTAGTCATACTCGTCACGTAGTCGCTCCGAAGCGATGTGTACGGCGCCGGTCGGTGGATGCCCGTTCGACATCACTGAATCCGGAGCGGTCGGCTGGTCAGGCGTGGCCAGCCGGAGGTATGGCCCCGTGAACGGCGGGCAGAGCATCAGTCCCTGTTCCCGCGCGGAGGCCAAGATCCGTGGCAGCGTGGCACCGTGCGTCAGTCCCAACTGACCCACGGTGCATTCAACGGTCTCGATGGCCGTGACGGTCTCGGCTTCGGTCGATGCAAACAGAGGGTCGTCCAGCAGCGTCTCGGCGGACGTATTGAGTCGAACGCCAGCCGCCGCCAGAGCCGATTTCAGCTCTGGGCGGGTGAGTCCACCGACACGCACGATCCTGCGCTCGATCTGAGGTGAGTCTTCCAAGTACCTTCCAATCTTGCCGGACCAGACGTGGACATCAGACACCGTATGCCTGTCGGCACCGGGGCTTGTGGCTCTTCGCCTGCCGATGGATTCCGACCTCGCATGCCGCGAGTCGGGCGATGCGGACATGCTTGCGGGCTAAGGCGTTCGTCCGTCGCCGCGAGTCTCGCGGACCGTGGCTGACCTAGACGGTCAGCGGCTTGACGGGGACCCCCGAGCCCCAGCGGGCGGCGCAATCGCGTGCATAGTGCCCCGCGAAGGCATGCAGCAAGATGAACCGAGGGATCGGCGGGACGTTGCCCACCACGACCTTGTACCCCTCTAGGTCGATGCTGTCGATCAGCCAGTGCCCTTCCCGGCCCAATTCGGTCTTGGACTTGGGCTTGATGTAGTGCTCTTGGTTGAACGTCTCCCACTGCTCATGAGTCAGCGTTCTGGAGACGACCGGCATCATCTCCTGCTCTTCGCGCTCCAAGTGGGGGTCCAGCACTGCGCGCAACGAGGTCAACGATTCGACCAACCTCTCCCGGACTTGGACGGAGTCACCGTCGGCGTAATCGCGGGTCGCCGAACTGACGGTCCCCATCGCTGGCGCGATCCGAGCGTGGTCGTGCTCCATCTGGTCGAGGAGCTCACCGGCCGAGGGGTTGAGCGAACGTACGAGGGGCCAAAGTCCGGCGTCCTCGCCGTCGTGATGGCGGTGCAAGAAGTCCATCATCCAGGCCAGATGGGCGGCGAGGGCCTTGCGCTGAACGTCGCCAGGCGCGGGCAGAGTGGTCAGCGCGGTCGATGTCCGCGTCAGGTCACGACGCAGGGCCGAGTGAACGATCCCCATCATGGCGGTGTCGGCGGGAGTTGCATCGTCCGAAGCCATGTCTAGGCCCTTTGCGAGAGGTTCGCCCTGGTACGGACAACGTACGCGCATCCTGACGCCCTTGGGTGGCAGCACCGCTTCTGGCCCATCTGGGCGGCCCTCGAACCGTTCGACGAGGCCGAAGCAGCCTTGAGATAGATCGGCGCAGTGCTTCGGCTCGCCGATCCGGTTCTGACCAGCAGTTGGGCCTGGTCGCACCGCACTCACATGCCGCTGTCCGGGTCGCTCATGCCGATGAGCGGACGGCATCGGGCCGGCGGGATCGGACGCGTTGGGGCCGGGGATGCTGCTCGCGGGGTCCGCTGGGCGTTCCCGCAACGAAGGATGTGCGGACCCGCAGCTCGAACCCAACTTATGCTGCTGGTGTGCTGGTGGGCCGCAGCCTCGAAGGGGAGCACCTCCGCGCTGTCATCGACGACGTGCGCACGGGCAAGTCCCGCTCCCTGTTGATCGCGGGTGAGGCAGGAATCGGGAAGACCGCTCTGGTCGCAGCAGCCATGGAGCGTGCCGCGGACTTCACGGTGCTTTCGGCGCGGGGCATCGAGACCGAGGGCGAGATCGGCGGTGCGGTGCTGTCGGAGCTGCTCGGCCCGCCGACCCGGCTGCGCTCGGAGCTGCAGGAGGGGTGGGCCGCCATGCCCGAGCAGCTGCGCCGCGCACTCGAGGCGGCCTGGAGGCTGCAACCGCTGCCCGGTGAACGATTCTCGGTTGTGGCTGCGTGGGCGGCGCTGGTCGTCGCGGCCGGTGAGACGCGGCCCGTGCTGGTGGTCATCGACGATGCCCACTGGTGCGACAGTGCCTCCCTCGAGGCGGTCCTCTTCGTCGCCCGTCGGCTCCATGACGGCCGGGTCGGCACCCTGCTCACGGTGCGCGAGCCAGCGGGCTCCTCGTCCGTGTTCGAGGGACTGGAACGCCTGGACCTCGGCCCGCTCGACGCGTCGGCCGCCCGTCTGTTGGCAACGCGGGACGGCGAGTTCTCGGCCGACGTCGTCCGGGCCGCCGCCGGGAACCCGTTGGCACTGGTCGAGCTGGCTCGGCGCGGCTCGGTGTCGGGATCCCACGACGTGGCGACCAGGCTCTTCGGGGCGCGGGTCGCCGCGCTGACCCCGGACGGCCGACGCACGCTCCTGGCTGCGGCCCTGGCCGGACCGGTGGAGACAGAGGTGCTTGCTGCCGCCGGGAGTCCTGAGGGTGTGGCGGAGCTGGTTCGGCTCGGCTTGGGGAGAGCGGTCCCCCCGGTCAGATAGAACTCGTGCACCCGTTGGTCCGCTCGCTGATCCGCGACCTGGCCGGACCCGCCGAGCATCGGAGCGTCCGCGGAGCCCTCGCCGCCGCTCTTCCTCCCGGCCCGGAGCAGACGCGGCACCGCGCCTTGGCGTCGACCGAGCCCGACGCCGAGCTCGCCGGCCAGGTGGAAGGGCTTGGGCTGGGAGTGCCACCGAAACTCTGGAACCTGGGGAAGGCTGCCGAGCTCACTCCGGCGGGACCGGATCGAGACCGCCGCTTCGTCCGTGCCGCGCAGGCTGCGTTCGACGCCCGTGACATTGCCGCGAGCCGTGGGTTCCTCGCCCACGTCTCGGGGACCGATCCGCACCTGAGGCTCGACGTCGACGAGTTGGGGGCACGACTGACCATCGTCGAGGGTGCCAGGGTCGATGGGGCGCGTGGCCTGGCGAGGGTGGGTCGCCGTACGTCACGCACCGACGCGAAGCGCTCAGTCAGACTTCTGGTGTCGGCCGGCATCGAGCTCGCTCCCCAACCCACGACGTATGAGGCGCGTGCCGCAGTCGACGAGGCTGCCCAGCTCGTCGGCGATGACCCGGTGCTGCGACTTCGGGTCGACTTCGCCCGAGCGGAGATCCTCGGGGCGTCGGGTGAGTTCGTCGCTGCTCAGCGGGCGTTCCGGGCTCTGGCCGAGCGAGGCGATCCGGAGCATGCCGTGCACGAGGACCGCTCAGCCCGGCTGCTGCTGCTCGAGGCGATGTATGCCGGCAGGCTGTGGCAGCGCGGCCGTCAGGTGGCGACCGTCGCCGCCCACGATGCTCGCGCCAGCGGTGGGCTGGGCGACCTGCACGTCGCGCTGGCGTGCCGGTTCAGCATCGAGCGGGACGCCGCCTGCTTCGACGCGGCGAACGATGCCGCCTCCGAGGAGCTCGAGCTCGCCAGTGGGCTGGGTCGAACGATCGAACGGCGCGAGGCTCTGGGCCATGTCGCCTGGTGCGACTCGATGAAGGGTCGGGAGGCGGCCTGCCGACGCCACCTGGACGAGCGCGCTGTGCTCACCGAACGGATGGGCCTGGCGGCGTCGGCCCACGCTGCGCTGGGACTTCTGCAGTTGGGGAAGGGCGACATTGCGGGGGCGGTCACCACTCTGATTGCCGCAGAGGAGCCTGCCGACTCGGGCAGTCCCGGGCCGGCCGCGGTCCTGTGGCCGTGCGCCGTAGATCTGGTCGAGGCCCTCGCTTCGTGCTGGGCAGCGCGACCTGGCTGCGGCGACCCTCGACGAGTTCGAGGACGATGCCCGTCGCCTCGAGCGTCCGCTTGCGCTGGCACTGGCCAGCCGCGGCCGTGCGCTGTTGGCGTCTGAGGAGGCCGCCGACGGATTGTTCGAGGACTCGTTGCGCTGGGAGCTCCTGGAGCCGAGCCCGTTCGAGAGGGCGCGCACCCAGCTCTGCTGGGGCGAGCACCTGCGTCGGCGGCGGGACAAGGGCGCCGCCGCCGCACAGCTCGAAGCCGCCCGCAGCGCGTTCGAGCGGTTCGGCGCAGCCCTGTGGGTGGACCGGGCGGAGCGAGAGCTCGCCGCGAACGGAGCGCGTCTCCTGCCTCGCCAGGCGACCGGCGACGAGCTGACCGCTCAGGAGAGAAGGGTCGCCGACCTGGTGAGCCGCGGTCTCAGCAACCGGGAGGTGGCGGCGCAGATGTTCCTCAGCGTCAACACCATCGAGACGCACCTTCGCCACATCTTCCGGAAGCTCGGAGTCAACACCCGGACTCAGCTCGCTGCCCGGATTCACGGTAATCCGTGATATCACGACTCGATCGCTCGTCCTAGCCTCGGCCCACCAGACGAGGGAGGCAGTCATGATGCAGAAGCTATCGCGGGTGCTCGTGGCCCTGCTCATGACCGGTGCCGCCACGATCGCGCTGGACGATCAGCAGGCCGGCGCCCACCCGCGTGACCACCACCCGAGCCATCGGTGCTCCCCGAGTATCACCGCGCTCCCGCTCCCCACCGGGATGATCAACGGGGATGTCCTGGCCGTTGCCGGCCGCTGGGCCGCCGGCCTCGTGTCGGACTCCGAAGCCTTCCAGCACGCAGCGCTCTGGACCCGCACCGGACACGGCTGGCGGGTCAGCGACCTCGGTGACTTCGGCGTCACCGCGCCCGACGAGCCGCTGTCGGCCACCGGCGTGGACCGGCGCGGAGACATCGCGGTCGGGATCAACTCCGACCTCTTCGAGGGGTGGCTCGTCACCCGTTCCGGCACCCATCAGCTCCATGACTTCGCCGGCGGCACCAACGCCTACGTGCGGGCCATCAACGCCGACGGACTGATGGTCGGGGAAGCCCTTGACGCCGACGGCAACGACTTCGCGGCGATGTGGCCGCACTGGTGGTCGCGGCCAGTCCGGCTCGCCCCGGCCCCCGGGTACGACGGCTCCTACGCGCAGGGCGTGAACAACCGGGGTCAGGTCGTCGGCGGAAGCTTCTCGTTCGGTGCACTGCCCACGTTGGCGATGCGCTGGTCGCCCAACGGAACACCCGAGGTGCTGCCCGCCACCGGCGACGCGGAGGCGATGAGCCTGAACGACCAGGGCACCGTCGTCGGGCGGGCACTCGTCGACCCCCGCACCGCACTCGTCTGGCACGGCTCGCCGGCGCCCGACAGCCTCGGACTGTTCGCTGACTCGACCTTCGCGCGAGCCCTCTCGGCCAACGACCGCGGTGAGGTGGTCGGGTTCGAGGGCGACAACCCGTCCGGACAGATCCCCGTGCGGCACCTCCTGTACTGGCCCGGCGAGGGGCCCACGATGAGCCTGCTCCCGCTCTCCGGCAACTGGACCGACGGAGCCCTGACGCACGTCATTGCTCAAGACGGCACAGTCTTCGGCTCCAGCTTTGTGAACCAGGAAAGCTTCCTGGCGCCCACGATGTGGCGCTGCGCGGCGGCCCAGGCCTTCGTTCCCAGCCCCACCGGGCCGCCGGCCGGTTACCTCGCTCCTCCGGTGTACGGCCTCGCCAACCACTGAGGCGGGGTACGCACGGCGGGATGTCGATGTGCCCACCCCGGAGATCGCCGTGTTCGGCGAGCAGGTGGCCAGAGTGCTGGCGCGGGTTCTCGGGGACGATCTGGTCAGCGTGTACTTCGTCGGCTCCGTTGCGCTCGGCGGGTACGTCCCAGGCGAAAGTGACGTGGACATCGTCGCTGTATCGCGGTCGGCGTCGAGCAAAGGCAGAAGCGCATCGTCGCAGCTGCCATCGTCGAGGTGAGCGAGGTGTGCCCGGCTCGTGGCGTCGAGTTCACTCTCTATCGCCGTGAAGTCGCTGGCTCTCTTCCGGAGCGTGCCAGGGAACGGAACACGGAGGGGTCGGGCAGGCCCTGGCCCGCGACCGCCAGCAGTCCGATCCATGCCGTCTGGACGCCGTCGCCCTCCCACCAAGCGGTGACCGTGACAGCCGGTGAGCGAGCTGCCGCCGCATCAGGCTCCCCAGGCGATGACGTCTGGCGGTGAACGGCCCACCTCGAACGGCACACCCACAACCTCGCCCCCGGCTGTGGCGCCGTTCGTCAGCTCCGCCCTCGCGCCGCGTGCGCTCGCGCGACGCTCCTATGCTTCGTCTGGCCGTTCCCTTCGCGCTTTCCAAGAAGGCGGTAGGGGTCTCGGGCGACGTAGCGAGCCACGCAGCGTTTGATCTCCCGGCCGGTCTTCGCCTCGGCGGTGCGGCGGGCGATGTAGTCGCGGGTGGATTGCTGCTACTGGGTCCTGATCTGCACCACGGCGTGCAGCGCGGTCTTGAGGTTGCGGTCCCCTCACGGTTGGCCCGATTTCGGAGCCCCGTCGTCAATCGACAGGACGCCTGCGTCGGGCCGACGCGACACTCAGCTGCTCCTGGGCACCGCCACCCACCGATAGGCAGGCACCGGAACGGCGCGGGCGCATCAGTCGACCCACCGCACACACGGACTGGGCGACACCACTCGCGTTGAGGGGCACGACCACCCCAGAAGGCGCGTCCACACCGGCGCGCCTGTGCATACTGAGCGCTCGGGGGGCCGCGCAGCATCCGTGAAACACACCTGCGTTGTTCCTAGGTTTGTTTCAACTGTAGTTTCGATCCCCCGCCCCTGTAGCTCAGCTGGATAGAGCAAGAGCCTTCTAATCTCTAGGTCGCAGGTTCGAGTCCTGCCGGGGGCGCCACGGTGTGGGCGTGCTCACGTTCGCGCATCTGCCACTTTCGTAAAATGGGCCCAGGGCGTACTTTGGCATCTTCCTCGGTTGACGTGCATTGGTCCCTGGTACGCCCAGCCTGAAACACGTCAAGCGCCCCGCAGGCCCGCCGGGGGACACGGCCCGCGGGGCGCACCCCCGTCCCCATGGCGCTTCCCGGGACGTCGACCTGCCGGCTGCACCTCGTGGCCGACGCGGGTGGTAGCCCACCGGGCGGGCCCGAACCTACTGTTCGGCCAACCCCCGGGCACGGTGCCTGCGGGCCGCGTGCCGAGGCCGATCCCGTCACCCTCGCGGGTGGCGAGACTCCGCCTTGACGCGTTCTCGCCATCGTCGGCCCTGGGGAGCGGACCCCGCCGCCCCTAGCCTGACAAGCCTCTCCCGAGAGATGCGCCCCGCGGCTCCCCCGTTGCCGCGGGGCGCATCTCATGCCCGCCCGCAAGGTGCCGGAGGACGCCAGGTTTAGACCGCGTCGACCCTGGGTAGGTCCAGCGTGACTTCACCTGGACCAGTCGCGTTCTCCCCCGTCCGCGACTGCTCGCGCCCCGCCGGCTCTACGGGCCAGAACCGGCGGGGCGCACCATGTCACGACCGCCAGGCCCCGGCCGTGCGAGCATGACCCGGTGACCGAGTACCGGGTAGCCGCGTTCAGCCAGAGGCCGATCCGGCTGACCAGCCCCCCGGGCCAGGCGCCGGAGGGCAAGCACCATGCCTACCTCGAGGGCGCTGCGACGACGGCGTGCGGCTTCGGCCTCAACAACATGCGCCTGTACGCCGACCTGCGGTTCAGCCGGCAGCAGCCGTCGGTGCGCTGCCCGCTCTGTGCGCGGATCGTCGGCGCCGACCACTGAGCGGCCCACCGCGTCACGACGTCCCTCCCAGCACGTCTCATCAGTGGCGCCTCCGGATCCCATGAACGGGCGCCGCGCGCCCCGCGGCGGTCGGACACCCCGCGGGGCGCGTCTGGTCCCGCCGGGCCGCTGCTGCAGGCGGCCGCGGGCGACCACCGCGTTGTCGCGCCGGGTCTACCATCGCGTCATGCCCGGCCAGCAACGTGTCACGCCGAGGCAGGAGGTGCGCTTCTGCCGTTCGGCCGACGGTGTCACGATCGCGTACGCCGTCCACGGCTCCGGACCGCCGCTGCTCATCGACGCGTGCTGGTTGAGCCACCTGCAGTACGACTGGGAGAGCCCGGTCTGGCGGCACTACCTGACCGAGCTCGGGAAGGTCGCCACCGTCTACCGCTTCGACGAGCGCGGCCACGGGCTGTCCGACCGCGACGTGTTCGACCACGGGCTGGAGGCGCGGCTCGCGGACCTCGAGGCGGTCGTGCAGCATGCCGGACTGGAGCGGTTCGACGTCCTGGCGATGTCGCAGGGCGGACCGGTCACCGCCGCGTACGCCGTGCGCCATCCCGAGCAGGTGAACCGGTTGGTCTTCTACGGCAGCCACCCGGGCCACGGGGTCATCGCGCGGCCCGACAGCGAGGAGATGAACCGTGCCCTCAACCAGCTGATCCGGGTCGGGTGGGAGCTGCCGACCCCGGAGTTCAGGCGCGTGTTCACCTACCGGATGATCCCGGGCGCCACCGAGGAGCAGATGGGGTGGCTCGACGAGCTGCAGCGCCGCGCGGTCACGGCCGAGGTCGCGGTGTCGGCGCGGCAGCAGCGTGGGGAGGACGACGTCAGCCGGCTCCTGGGCGACATCGCGGCGCCGACCCTGGTGATCCACTCCCTCGGCGACCGGATGAACGACTTCGCCTACGCACGTTTCCTCGCCTCCCACATCCCGGGTGCCCGCCTGGTCGGGCTGGAGAGCGACAACCACATCGTGCTGGAGCACGAGCCCGCGTGGCCGGTGTTCCTGCAGGAGGTGACGGACTTCCTCGCCGACGGCACTCCTGCCGAGGTCGATCACGACCCGCGCGCCGTCCTGTCGGCCCGCGAGCTGGAGGTCCTCACCCTCGCCGCGAGCGGCCGGGACAACGCCGCCATCGCCTCGGAGCTCACGCTCAGCGTCCGGACCGTGGAGCGACACCTCCAGAACATCTACGACAAGCTCGGCCTGAGCGGCAAGTCCGCCCGGACGGGCGCGGTCGGCCGGCTGCTCGCCACCGGGTGACACCACCCAGTCGTACGACGTCCGGCCGGGCCCGCAGATGGGTGCGTGCACCGATGTGGGCGGCATCCGCCTCCTCCTACCGTCGAGCGACACCGACGAGGGAGGCAGATCATGATCCAGGACCTGGCGAGCACGCACGGCACCACCGGCACCGACGAGGTCGACCGTGCCCTGAAGGGGCGGCATCGGGCGATGTGGGCCCTGGGCGACTATCCCGCGGTGGCCCGGGAGATCATCCCCGCGCTCGGACCCGTGCTCGTCGAGGCGTGCCGGATCGGCCCGGCGAACCGGGTCCTCGACGTCGCCGCGGGCACCGGCAACGTGGCGATCCCGGCCGCTCTCACGGGGGCGAGGGTCACCGCGAGCGACCTGACGCCCGAGCTCCTCGAGCGGGGCGAGGCCGACGCCCGGGACCAGGGCGTGGAGCTCGAGTGGGTGGAGGCCGACGCCGAGCACCTGCCCTTCGCCGACGACAGCTACGACGTCGTCACCTCGTCCGTGGGCGTGATGTTCGCGCCTCACCACCAGCAGACCGCCGACGAGCTCGTCCGGGTGACCCGCTCCGGAGGGACGCTGGGCCTGATCAGCTGGACGCCCTCCGGTTTCATCGGACAGCTCTTCGCGGCCATGCGGCCGTTCACGCCGCCGCCGCCCGCCGGCGCACAGCCGCCTCCCCTGTGGGGAGACGTCGAGCACGTCCGGGAGCTGTTCGGCGACCGCGTCACCGACATCCGGGCGAGCCAGCAGGTGCTGCGCGTGGACGGTCTCGAGGCCCCCGAGGCCTTCCGGGAGTACTTCAAGGCGCACTACGGCCCCACCATCGCCGCCTATCGCGGCATCGCCGACCAGCCGGAGCGGGTGGCCGAGCTCGACCGGGCGCTGCTCGAGCTCGCCGAGCGTTTCCGCCAGGCGGACGGCAGCCTCCCGTGGGAGTACCTGCTCTTCGTGGCCACGGTGGTCTGAGAGGCCGCGGCGACACGCCGCCTCAGGTCCCGCGATCTCCTCGCGTTGCACGGTCCAATGGATGCGGCCCGGCGACGTATGAGATCGCCGGGCCTGATGCTTTCCCGGGCCGCTCGCGCTACCAGCCGGAGCCGGCGACGGAGCGCGGCACCAGGGTGAGGACCAGCCGGTGCTGCTCCACCATCGCGGCGAGGAACTCGTCCGGGTCGGGATGGGGCGCGGACGAGAGCGCGTCGTGGAGGGCCAGCAGCTCCCGGCCCGCGTCGTCCCCGCTCGTGGTGGTGACCGGGCCGAGCCGCGCGTCACAGGACACGGACGCGTAGCTCCAGAAGTCGTCGCCGAGCACGTGGACGACGGCGCGCGGATCTCGGGCCAGGTTGTGCGTCTTGGCGCGGCCCGCCGTCACCGACACGCGGAACGACGTCCCGTCGAACGACGCCAGCACGTTGGACGACTGCGGCGACCCGTCCGAGCGGAGGGTGATGAGGACGATGCGGCTCCGCCCTGTCAGCCAGGAACGGACCTCGTCCGTCAGTTCGCCCATGTCAGCGCTCTTCTCTTCGCCGGTCCCGAACATCTTCCATGCCCCGAACATAGGTGAAGCCCCGACAAGTATGAGTTGCCGGGGCTTCGGTGTCTTCCGGGCCGAAGCCCTTCCGACACCGCAAGTTCTATCCGGCGCGGCGGCCGTGGACAAGACCCTGCGGTCACCGATTTCGGTGGTGACGGCGTGTTGCCCGGGACACGCCGTACGACGGCGCTGCCGCGACCGTTGCGCGACGCGCCCAACGGCACCAGACTGAAGGGCGTCCCTCCTGCGGGGGGAGGTGTCACGGTGGGACAAGCCAATGCCCCGACTGGCGCGACCGCTCACGGCGGTGGTGACGACGACGGCGCACGCGAGCAGTCCGTGGCCACCCACGAGATCCTCGTGGCCCTCAGCAAGGCGGCGTCCGATCCCGAGAAGATCCTCGACGTCATCGTGGACCGCGCCGCGCGGCTGTGCCGCGCCCAGGTCTGTCAGCTGTACCTCGTCGAGCCGGATGTCATCCGGCTCTCCCGCATCTCGGGGGACTTCCCGGACGACTTCCTCCTCTATACCCGTGACCACCCGTTGGCGCGCAACCGCGAGTCGATGGTCGGGCGGGCGGCCGCCGACCGCTCCATCCAGAAGATCGACGACGTCCTGGCCGACCCCGACTACCGCCGCCTCGACCTGCAGCAGCTCGCCGGGTATCGCTCGATGCTCACCGCGCCCATGATCCTCGACGACGAGGTGGTCGGGGTGCTCTCCGCCTGGCGCACGGAGGTGGACCCGTTCGACGACGACGCGGCGCAGACGCTGGGCCACTTCGCCGTGCAGGCCGCGATCGTGCTGCGGCAGGTCGAGCTGCTGGGCACCCTCGAGAGCAGGAGTGCGGAGCTCGCGACCAAGGTGACGCAGCTCGAGGCGCTGCGTGACGTCGGCGCCGGCGTCAGCTCGAGCCTCGACCTGGGCGAGGTGCTCACCCGGATCGTCGGGAACGCCGTCCAGCTCACCGGCGCGGACGGCGGCTCCGTCATGGAGTTCGACCCGGCGACCGAGACGTTCATCGTGCGGGCGGCGTACGGCAGCAGCGACCAGCTGCTCGAGCGGCTCCGCTCCATCGAGATCCGTCGCGACTCCACCCTGGTGGGGCAGGCCGCGATCGACGGGCACCCGCTCGAGGTGGCCGACCTGGCGGTGCTGCCGACCCGGGACCCCCACCTCGAGGCGCTGTTCGCCGACGGGTGGCGGTCCGTGCTCGCCGTGCCCGTGCACCGCAACCACGACCTGGTCGGAGCGCTCGTGATCCGGCGCAGGACGCCGGGGCTGTTCGATCCCGGCCTGCGTGACCTGCTGCAGACGTTCGCGGGCCAGAGCGGTCTGGCCATCGTCAACGCCCGGCTCTACGGCGAGCTCGCGTCCCAGCGCCAGGAGCTCGAGATCGTGAGCCGCCACAAGTCGGAGTTCCTGGCCAGCATGTCCCACGAGCTGCGGACCCCCCTCAACGCGGTGATCGGCTTCTCCGAGGTGCTCCTGGACCGGATGTTCGGGGAGCTCAACGAGCGCCAGGCCGAGTACGTCCGAGACATCTGGAGCTCCGGTCGGCACCTGCTCGAGCTGCTCAACGAGATCCTCGACCTGTCGAAGGTCGAGGCCGGCCAGATGGTGCTGGAGGCGTCGAGCTTCTCCATCCCCGCCTCGCTCGAGTCGGCGCTGTCGATGGTCCGGGAACGGGCCGTGGTCCACGGGATCGCCCTCGACCTCGAGCTCGGGCCCGACGTCGACGTGGTGGAGGCCGACGAGCTGCGCTTCAAGCAGGTCGTCCTCAACCTGGTGTCCAACGCCGTGAAGTTCACCCCCGACGGCGGCCGCGTCCGTGTCTCGGCGCACCGGCAGGGCCGCGACCTGGTGGTGGCGGTCACCGACACCGGGGCCGGGATCCCCGAGGAGGACCGCGAGCGGATCTTCGAGTCGTTCCAGCAGGGTGGCCGCGGGGCGCCGAAGGAGGAGGGCACCGGGCTGGGCCTGACCCTGTCCCGTCGGATCGTCCAGCTCTTCGGCGGGCGGCTCTGGCTGGAGTCCGAGGAAGGACACGGCAGCACGTTCACCTTCACGCTGCCCGTCTATGCGCCGAGGAAGGGGCCGGGTCAGGGGGCGACCGCGGACGACGAGGCCTCGCGACCGACGATCCTCCTGGTCGAGGACGATCGTGCGTCCCTGGACCTGATGATCGCCTACCTCGTGGGCAGCCCGGCGCTCGTGCTCACCGCCCACGACGGCGTGGAGGCCATGGAGATGATCCGGCGCCAGCGACCCGACGCCGTCGTCCTCGACCTCCGACTGCCTCGGATGGACGGGTGGGAGGTGCTCACCGAGCTGAAGCAGGACCCGGCGACCGCCGACGTCCCCGTGCTCGTGGCGTCGATCGTCGACGACCGGCCGCGGGGCCTGGCGCTCGGCGCGGTCGCCTACCTCACCAAGCCCATCGGGCGCACGGAGTTCCTGGATGCGCTGAGGGGCGCGGGTGTCCTCATCGACTCCGGCGCCGGAACGGGGAGGCCGGCGTGACGCAACGGATCCTGGTGGTCGAGGACAACACGCTCAACTTCAAGCTCGTCCGCGACGTCCTCGAGTACGCCGGCTACGAGGTCGTCGGCGCGGGGTCCGGCGAGGAGGGTCTGACGCTGGCCCGCGACCTGCCGCCCGATCTCGTGCTGATGGACCTGCAGCTGCCCGGGATCGACGGCACCGAGACCATGCGCCGGCTGCGGCAGGGCGTGATCCCCTCGGACGTGCCGGTGGTGGCGCTGAGCGCGATGGCGATGCACCAGGACCACGAGGCGGCGCAGATCGCCGGCTTCGACGGGTTCCTGAACAAGCCCATCAGCGTGCGGTCCCTCCCCGGCCAGGTGGCGGCGTACCTCTCGGGTGAGCAGCCATGAGCGATCGAGCGATCCGGGTCCTCGCGGTCGACGACCAGGAGACCAACCTCCGGTTGATCGACGCGGTGCTCTCCCCGCGCGGGTATGAAGTGCTGCTGTGCACCTCGGGCGCCGACTGCCTCGCGCGCCTGGCCGAGGACGGGCTCGTCGACCTGGTGCTGCTCGACGTCCTGATGCCGGGGATCGACGGCTACGAGGTGTGCCGGCGGATCCGGAGCGAGCCCGCGACCGAGTTCCTGCCGGTGGTGATGATCACCGCCAGCGGCGAGCAGCAGCGAGCCCGGGCGCTCGAGGCGGGTGCCGACGACTTCGTGACCAAGCCGTTCGACCAGAGCGAGCTCCTCGCCCGGATCGCCTCGCTCGGGCGCCTCAAGCGCTACCACGACACGATCACCCGCCAGGCAGCCGAGCTGGAGGCGTGGAACGAGGAGCTCACCCGTCGGGTCGAGTCGCAGCTCGCCGAGCTCGAGCGGGTCGGCCGGTTGCGGCGTTTCCTCTCGCCCCAGCTGGCCGAGCTCGTGATGACCGACGAGGGACTGCTACAGAGCCATCGGCGCGAGATCGTGGTCGTCTTCTTCGACCTGCGGAACTTCACCACCTTCGCGGAGACCAGCGAGCCGGAGGAGGTGACGCGGGTGCTCGGGGAGTTCCACGCCGCGCTGGGCCGGATCATCCACGAGTACGAAGGGACGCTCGAGCGGTTCACGGGCGACGGCGCGATGGTGTTCTTCAACGATCCCGTGCCCCTCCCGGATCCCGCCGACCGCGCCGTCGCCACGGCCCTCGCGGCGAACGCCGAGGTGCGCGGCCTGGCCGAGGGGTGGCGTCGACGTGGCTTCGACCTCGCCCTCGCGTCCGGCATCGCCCAGGGCTTCGCGACGCTCGGCCGGATCGGGTTCGAGCACCGCTTCGACTACGCCGCGATCGGCAGCGTGACCAACCTGGCGGCCCGGATGTGCGACGCGGCGGCCCCCTGGCAGGTGCTGACCACGGACCGGGTGCTCGACGCGCTGACCCGGCCGGTGACCGGTGCGGAGCCGCTCGGCGAGCTCAGTCCCAAGGGCTTCGCCCGGCCGGTGCGCGTGAACGACATCTCCATGTCCGACGTCGCGAGGTGAGCCGATGACCGCCGTACCGACCCTGCCGGACACCGAGGAGGCCCGGTACGCCGCGTTCGACGTCCTCCAGCACGCGATGCCCTCGGTGTGGGGCGAGATCCGGCACGACCATCCGGACGAGTCCGTCGTGGTCGTGCCCTCCATCAGCCTGGAACGCACGACCGCCTCGAGCGGCACCTTGATGCAGGCCATGGAGGAACGCGCCCTGTTCCAGCTGCTGCTGCTGAGCCAGCCTCGCCTGCGGATGATCTACGTGACGTCGTCACCCGTCCCGGAGGAGGTCGTCGAGTACTACCTCGGCCTGCTGCCCAACGTGATCACGAGCCACGCCCGTGCCCGCCTCACCATGGTGTCGGTCGGCGACGCGACGCCGGTGTCGCTGAGCAGCAAGCTGCTGGCCCGTCCCCGGCTGCTGAGCCACATCCGTTCGCTGATCCCCAACCCGGCGCGATCCCATCTCATCCCCTACACGACCACCGCGCTCGAACGCGACGTCGCCGTGGTGCTCGGCATCCCGATGTACGCCGCCGATCCGCGGCTCGCCCCCCTCGGCAGCAAGACCGGCTGTCGCCAGCTGTTCGAGGATCTCGACGTCCCGTGCGCCGCCGGCGCCCAGGACCTCCGCAGCCGCGACGACCTGGCGGAGGCGATCGCCCGGCTGCGGCACGACCGCCCCGACGTGCGCCAGCTGATCGTCAAGATCAACGAGGGCGTCTCCGGCTCCGGGAACGCCCTGCTCGACGTCGCCGACCTCCGCGCCGACGCCTCGGCCGCGCGCGACGCGCTCGCTCGGCTCGAGCCCGAGGCCGTGGGACTCTCGGTCGACGCCTTCCTGGCGGCGTTCACCCGCTACGGCGGGGTGGTCGAGCAGCGCATCGTCGGCGACGGCCTGGCGAGTCCGAGCGTGCAGATGCGGGCACTGCCGGGCGGAGAGCTCGAGCTGCTGTCGACCCACGACCAGCTCCTGGGCGGGGCCAGCGGACAGGCCTACCTGGGCTGCATCTTCCCAGCGGACCCGGCGTACTCCCGCCTCATCTCGGAGCCGGCCCTGCGCATCGGCCGGCACCTCGCCGGCCTGGGCGTGATGGGCCGGTTCGCGGTCGACTTCGTGGTGGTACAGGTCGATGGCGAGTGGCGTGTCTACGCGATCGAGCTGAACCTCCGCAAGGGCGGTACCACCCACCCGTTCCTGACCCTGCAGTTCCTCACCGACGGGCGGTACGACGGCGACGCCGGCGAGTTCATCACCCCCACCGGCGCCCGTAAGTACCTCGTGGCCACCGACCACCTGGAGGACGACCGGCTCCGCACGCTGACCGTGACCGACATGTTCGACCTCGTGGCACGCCGACGCCTGCACTTCGACCAGAGCCGGCAGTCCGGCGTGGTGTTCCACATGCTGACCTGCGTGACCGAGTGCGGGCGGCTGGGCGTGACCGCCATCGGCGACTCCGCCGAGGAGGCCTGGCGCCTCTACCGCGAGGCCGAGGAGGTGCTGCTGGCCGAGGCAGAGGAGGCGGGCAGACCGGCATGAGCCCGGCCGCGGCGCCGGGCACCGACGATCCCGTCTGGTACGTCACGTACGGCTCCAACCTGTCGGTCGCGCGCTTCCGCGCGTACCTCGAGGGCGGCCGGCCGCGCGGCGCCACCCGCGACTACACCGGATGCCGCGACCCGGCGCCGCCACGCGACGCGGTGGCGCTGCGGCTCCCCGGACGCCTGGGTTTCACCGGCCGCTCCACGGTGTGGGGCGGGGGTCTGGCCGTCTACGACCCGGCGGCCGACGGAGAGGTCGCGGTGCGCGCCTACCTCGTCACCTTCGGGCAGTTCAGCGACGTGGTGACCCAGGAGGCGCGGCGTCCGGTCGGGCTGGATCTCACCCGCCTCCCGAGCGGCGGCTACGCCCCCGTCTCGGCGGTCTACGACGCGATCCTCGACCTCGGCGAGCACGACGGCCACCCGATGCTGACGATGACCTCCTCGGGCGACCACGAGCCCGTGCCACCGTCGGAGGCGTACCTCACCACGATCCTCGAGGGACTGGGCGACGGGTTCGGGCTCGACGTCGAGGCTCGGGTGAGCTACCTCCTCGACGCACGCGGGGTGCGTCCGACGTGGCGCCGCGAGGACCTGGTGTCACTCGCCCGCGGACCGGCCGCTCAGACCCTCGAGTAGTCGTCGATCTCGGCGAGGAGCGACACCTTGAGGTCGTCGGGCGCGAACGACGCACGGACCGCCGCCCGGGCGAGGTCGGCGACGCCGGCGGCGTCGAGGTCGAGCAGTCCCGCCGCCACCTCGAACTCGCGGTTCAGCGTGGTGTTGAACATCGACGGGTCGTCGGAGTTGACCGTGATGGTCACGCCCGCGTCGCGGAAGGCCGTGATCGGATGCTCGTCGAGGCTGGCCACCGCGCGCGTCGCCACGTTGGACGAGGGGCAGACCTCGAGCGGGATCCCGTGGTCGGCCAGGTGCTTCATCAGCTCGGGGTCCGTCGCGGCGGAGGTGCCGTGCCCGATCCGCTCGGCACCGAGCAGCAGGATCGAGTCCCAGACCGTCTCGGGGCCGGTGGTCTCACCGGCGTGCGGCACGCTGTGCAGCCCGAGGGACCGGGCCTGGTCGAAGTGCGGCTGGAACTGGCCACGCGGGACGCCGATCTCGGGCCCCCCGAGCCCGAAACCGACCAGCGCCTCCGTGCGATGGTTGAGCGCGAAGGACAGCGTCGCATCGGCCGCCGGCACGCCGCTCTCCCCCGGGATGTCGTAGATCCACCGCAGCACGATCCCGAAGTCGCGCAGGGCGGCGACGCGCGCGTCCTCGATGGCCTCGGTGTACGCCTCGATCGGCATGCCACGGGAGTCGTCGTGGGGAAGCACGGACGTGTACGGCGTGCAGGTGAGCTCGGCGTACCGCACGCTCTGGTTGGTGGCCAGCTCGCGCGCGACCTCGTAGGTCAGGTAGCGGACGTCGTCCTCGGTGCGCACCAGGTCGACGACCGCGAGGTAGACCTCCACGAAGTGCGCGAAGTCGCGGAACTCGAAGAAGCGTCGCAGCTCCTCCGGATCCACGGGTACGACGCCCGGGTGGCGCATCGCGAGCTCGGAGACGATGTCCGGGGACGCCGAGCCCACGTGGTGGACGTGGAGCTCGGCCTTCGGCAGACCAGCGATGAACGACGCGAGATTCACGCGGGCGAGTCTGTCATCCCGCGAGCCAGTAGTAGCAAGCGACGATGAGCGCGGGCAGCAGCCCGAGCAGCAGCCACGGCGTCACGATCCGTTTCAGGTTGATCGCACGCATGCCGGCCATCGCCATCAGGCCCACCGCGCCCGAGATGATGAGCAGACCCGGTCGCGCGCCGGCCCGGTCGACGGTCCCCGAGAGGATCGCCATCCCCGTCGCGAACAGCGCGCACACCGTCAGCAGCAGGGTCGACATGACCCAGCGCTGCACCCGTTCGACCTGCATCAGACCTCGCCTGCGGCCGGGGTCTCGAGCAGGGTGCACGACTCCACGAGGTGAAGCCTACGGACGCCGTGCCGCCGCCGGCCGGGCCGTGCCGACGCCTGCCCCACGCGCACCAGTCCGGTGGGACGGCCGCGGGCGGGCGCGGCTCTCGGTAAGGTGCTCCTTTGTGAACGAACGCCTCGTCTGGATCGACTGCGAGATGACGGGGCTCGACTATGTCTCCGACGCGCTGATCGAGATCGCGGCCGTCGTGACCGACTTCGACCTGAACGTGCTCGGCGACGGCGTCGACCTGGTGATCAAGCCTCCCGCGGAGGCGATCGACCGGATGGACGCCTTCGTCAGGACCATGCACGAGAAGTCCGGACTCCTCGACCAGCTCGACAGCGGGATCACCCTGCAGGAGGCCGAGCAGCAGGTCCTGGCGTACGTGCGCGAGTTCTGTGCGGAGGGATCCCGACCCCCGCTCGCCGGCAACACCGTCGGCACCGACCGTGCCTTCATCTCCCGCGACATGGACGAGCTGGACGCCTTCCTGCACTACCGGATCGTCGACGTGTCCTCGATCAAGGAGCTGTCGAGGCGGTGGTATCCCCGCGCCTACTTCGCGGCCCCGGCCAAGCGCGGCAACCACCGCGCGCTCGCCGACATCCTCGAGAGCATCGAGGAGCTCCGCTACTACCGGGCCGCGATCTTCGTCCCGCCCCCCGGTCCCGAGAGCGCCGAGGCCAAGGCGCTCGCCCAGGAGCACGGCGGCTCCCTCACCGGCCTGGGAGACGCGCGCCCCGATGGGAGCCCGGAGGGCTGATTGCCCTACACTTCCTGACTGGTCCCGGCATCCTCGGGACCGCATGGTGGGTGTAGCTCAGCTGGTAGAGCGCCGCGTTGTGGTCGCGGATGTCGCGGGTTCAAGTCCCGTCACTCACCCCAAGAGCAGCGCCGGCGCCGGTGTACGTCCGGCCCGGCGCTTCGTCCGTCTCGGGTGAGGTGAGCGCTCCCGCCGATCCGTAGCGTGCCTGGCGCCGCGCCGTCCGGCGCGATACCGGGACTCCGCGGAGGAGACGTCGTGTCCGACCAGCCGAACATCCTGATCATCTGGGGCGACGACATCGGGATCAGCAACCTCAGCTGCTACAGCGACGGACTGATGGGCTACCGGACACCGAACATCGACCGGATCGCCGCCGAGGGCGTCCGGTTCACCGACTACTACGGCGAGCAGAGCTGCACCGCGGGACGCGCCGCGTTCATCTGCGGGCAGAACCCGATCCGCACCGGCCTGACCAAGGTGGGGCTGCCGGGTGCCGACCTGGGCCTCCGGCCGGAGGACCCGACCATCGCGACGGCGCTCCGGGCCCACGGCTACGCGACGGGCCAGTTCGGCAAGAACCACCTGGGCGACAAGGACGAGTTCCTGCCGACCAGGCACGGGTTCGACGAGTTCTTCGGCAACCTCTACCACCTGAACGCCGAGGAGGAGCCCGAGCTCCCCGACTACCCCCTGCCCGCCGAGTTCCCCCGGTTCCGGGAGCGGTTCGGCCCGCGCGGCGTGATCCACTCCTGGGCCGGCGAGGACGGGACGCAGCGGATCGAGGACACGGGTCCGCTCACGAAGAAGCGGATGGAGACCGTCGACGGGGAGTTCGTCGAGGCCGCGTCGGCCTTCATCCGCGCCCGGACCGAGGCCGACCAGCCCTTCTTCGTGTGGTTCAACTCCACCCACATGCACTTCCGGACACATGTCCGGCCCGAGAGCAGGGGCCAGTCAGGGCGCTGGCAGTCGGAGTACCACGACGTGATGATCGACCACGACCGCCAGGTCGGCGAGCTCGTCGACCTGCTCGACGAGCTCGGCGTCGCGGAGAACACGATCGTCGTCTACTCCACCGACAACGGTCCCCACATGAACTCGTGGCCCGACGCCGGGACCACCCCGTTCCGCGGGGAGAAGAACACCAACTGGGAAGGTGCCTACCGGGTCCCCGCGATGGTGCGCTGGCCGGGGCACATCCCGGCCGGCGAGGTGCGCAACGGGATCATGAGCCACAACGACTGGTTCCCGACCCTGCTCGCTGCCGCCGGGGTGGACGACATCGCCGAACAGCTGAGGGCGGGCGTCGACCTCAGCGGAACGACGTACCGCGTCCACCTGGACGGGCAGAACCAGCTGGCCTACCTCCTCGGCGAGACGGACACCAGCGCGCGCAACTTCTTCTTCTACGTCTCCGACGACGGCGACCTGACGGCCGTCCGCTTCGACAACTGGAAGCTGGTCTTCAAGGAGCAGCGCTGCCAGGGCACCCTGCGGATCTGGGCCGAGCCGTTCACCGAGCTGCGGGTCCCCCTGATCTTCAACCTGCGGACCGACCCCTACGAACGGGCCAGCATCACCTCGAACACGTACTACGACTGGCTCCTCGACCATGCCTTCCTGCTCGTGCCGTGCCAGGCGTTCGTGCTCCAGATGATGCAGACGATGGTGGAGTTCCCGCCGCGGCAGAAGCCGTCGAGCTTCAGTCTCGAGCAGGTGCTCACGAAGCTGCAGTCGGGGATGCCCAGCGCCTGACGACGCGGCGGCTCCCCGGCCGGCTCGGTCGGTGAGTCAGGAGGTCAGCCCCAGCAACCGGAACATGCCGAGGGCCAGCGCGCTCGCCACCCACGACACCAGCACGGCCAGCGCGACGAGCGCCACGAGACCCTCGGCCATCGCCGCCCGGTCGCGACGCCGCCGGGTGCCGCGCCGGCTCGCCCGCGAAACGCCGTGAAGACGAACCATCGGCATGCGCAGGGACATGGCCGCTCCTCCCCTCGCGGCACCTCCCGCGGTGCCGGACCACTCCAGCGTGGCGCACGGCCGGTGTCGCCGCGTCGCCCGAATCGGGGGGATCAACCACCCGGAGGGCGGTCGGGCGGCTCCCCTCGCGACGCCGTGAGGTCGGGCCCATCGCGGTGCGTCGCCACACCGCGCAGACGCGCGACGACGGAGCGCCCGTAGCCGACGAGCCGCAGCACCGTGGGGTCCTCCGAGACGACGCGGCCGACGAGGGCCCCGCCGACCAGGATGCCGGCGAACCCGATCAGCCAGGTCGAGATCGCCAGGATGACGCCGAGCGTGCCGAACTGCCGGGCGTCGGCCCTGACGTAGGCCGGCATCAGCAGCGCCGACGCACGGTTGTACAGCACCTCCACGACGCCGGTCAGAGCGGCGCCGAGCGCCAGCCGGCCCCACGACACCCGGCCGAAGAGGAGCAGGCGCGCCGTCACCCACCACACCGCGGCCACCACCGCCATCTGCACGGCGAGGCGGAGCCACGACACGGCCACGTCCTGGGGGCCGTTCGCGATCCGGCGCCCGGCGAAGAGCAGCTGGAGGCCGATCATCCAGCCCACGAGCCAGAGGAAGCAGCGTCGGGTGCCCACGAGGCCGCCGATGTGACGCTGCTCCCACGTGCGCTCGTACATGCGCTGCACCGCCCGTGCGAACGAGGTGGCCGAGAACACCGTGATGGCCAGGCCGATGAGGCCGGTCTGGTCGCGCACCTGGCTCAGGTCGAGGTCCCCGTGCACCTGTCCGGCCCCGGTGGCGCCCATGCCGGTCGCGATCGAGAACTCCTGGAGCGCGTTGTCGTTCAGGCGGGGAACGAACGCGGCCACCACCACCAGCATCGGGATGAGGGCCAGGAGCGCCTGAGCCGCGATCAGCATGCACCGGTCGATGAACTCGATCCGCACGATCTCGCTGAGCAGGCGGGAGAGGACCGGGATGCGGTCGACGATGCCGGTCATGCGACTGCGGAGCGCGGCGACGTCCACCACCGCCCAATCGTCGGAGGCGCCGGACCCGGCCCACTCACCCGTTGCGGGTGAAGTGACCGACCGGCAACGACGCCAGGGTCACGTCGTGAGGGCTTGGTGGCGCTGGACGCGGTTGGTCCTGACGACCGCCGTTCTCGTCGCCGTGTACTTCGTGGTCCCGGTGAGCGCGGTGGCGTCCATGGGGGACGTGGCCAGGATCGCCGGGAGTGTCCTGGTGCTCGTGCTGCTCACCCTGGGCATCGCTCTCCAGGTGCGGCTCCAGCTCTACCAGGAGGAGCGCCACGTCGACGGCCTGGTGCTCGCTCTCATCATCGGCGTCCTCGGCTTCGCCCTCGGCTTCTATGCCCTCGAGCTGCACAGTCCGGGGCAGTTCGACGGCCTCCACACCCGGCTCGACGCGCTGTACTTCACGATGTCGACGATCCTGACCATCGGGTACGGCGACGTCCACGCGGCCGGGCAGCTGGCACGCGGCCTGGTCGTGGTGCAGATGCTCTTCAACGCGGTGGCCATCGCGACCGCAGGCGCGACCCTGACCACGCGGGTGCGGGAGCGGGCACGCCGGCGGGCCGAGACCCGCCGGGGCGAGCCGCTGACCGAACCGGCTCCGACGCCGGATCGGCGTGGGGACCCGACCTGACGCGAGCGGTCCTCGTCAGCCGGGGATGTGGCCGAAGTTGCCCTTCTGGAAGTCCTCGTAGGCCTGGAGCACCTCGGACTTCGTGTTCATCACGAACGGCCCCGCCCAGGCGATCGCCTGACCGATCGGCTTGCCGCCGACGACGATGACGTCGAGCGCGGGCGAGCGGCTCTCCTGGCTCCCGTCGGCCGCGATCGTCACGAAGTCGCCCGCCCCGAAGACGGCCGACTGGCCGGTGTGGATCGGCCGCGCGTCGGTGCCGACCGAGCCGTGGCCGTTCAGGACGTAGACCAGGGCGTTGAACTCCGGGTTCCACGGCAGGTCGAGCCGGCCGCCGGGCTCGATCGTGGCGTGGACGAGCGCCATCGGGGTGTGGGTGGAGCCGGGTCCCGACTGCGGGCCCACCTTGCCGGCGATGACCCGCACCAGCGACCCCGCGTCGTACGACGTGACGAGGGCGACCTCGCCGGAGCGGATGTCCTGGTACTTGGGCGCCACCATCTTCTCGTCGCGCGGGAGGTTCACCCAGAGCTGGATGCCGTGGAACAGGCCGCCCGACTGCACCAGCCACTCCGGCGGCGTCTCGATGTGGAGGATGCCGGCGCCCGCGGTCATCCACTGGGTGTCGCCGTTGGTGATCGTGCCGCCGCCGCCGTGGGAGTCCTGGTGCTCGAAGACGCCGTCGATCATGTAGGTGACGGTCTCGAAGCCGCGGTGCGGGTGCCACGGCGTGCCCTTGGGCTCACCGGGCGCGTACTCCACCTCGCCCATCTGGTCCATCATGATGAACGGGTCGAGCAGCCCCAGGTCGATCCCGGCGAAGGCGCGGCGTACCGGGAAGCCCTCACCCTCGAACCCCTGGGGGGCCGTGGTCACCTGCCACACGGGACGCGGCCGGTCTCCGAGTCCGGGCTCCGGAAGCCGGGTGAGGGTGGTCAGATCGTCGACGGTCACTGCGGGCATCGCAGCCCACCTCCTGCTCTCTCGCGCTGCTCTCTCGCGCTGTCGCCGTGCCCAACGGTAGTTGAATCTTGAATATTCCGCTCGATGGGCGCCGCCTGCTGCCCGGGGTTCGAGCGAGGCGACGCCCGGGCGCCCGGACGGTCGAGTCCACGACCCTCAGGTCGATTGGGTCGGCACGCCGCCCGCTGCTAAACTCGTCGTCGCTTCTCCAGCATGCGCCATTAGCTCAATTGGCAGAGCAGCTGACTCTTAATCAGCGGGTTCGGGGTTCGAGTCCCTGATGGCGTACCACTGCATCACCGCAGGTCAGGGCCTCTTCGTCGTTCCGGCGCAGGGGCCCTGTGGCGTTCGCGGGCACGGGATCCGGAGCCGGTCACGCGGCCAGGCGGTGGGGGCACGCGTGAGACCGGGCTCACCGGCCATGTGGTCATCCACTCACCCGCGCCCGGGCATACTTGCGGGGTGGCCAAGAGAACCGACCCCTCCTCCGCGAGCGCGACGCCCTCGAAGTCCGAACGACGTCAGGCGGCTCTGGCGGAGCTTCGGCGCGAGCAGGACCGCCGCCGCCGCAGCCGCCTGCTCGTGACCACCGGCATCATCGCCGCCTTCGTGGCGGTGATCGCGGTCCTGGTGTTCGTGGGGATCCAGCAGCAGGGTGGCTCCGGAGCCAAGACGACCGGCGCCTCGTCGGCCCTCGTGGACAAGGTCACCACGATCCCGGCGGCGACGTACGACAGCGTCGGCACGGGTGCCACCTCCAACCCGCCCACGCCCCTGTCGGGGTCGAAGCCGCTCACGACCGGGGGCAAGCCGCGCGTCCTGTACGTCGGCGCGGAGTACTGCCCCTACTGCGCCGCCGAGAGATGGGCCATGGTGACCGCGCTGTCCCGGTTCGGCACCTTCAGCAACCTCGGTCAGACGACCTCCTCGCACGCGGACGTCTACCCCGACACCCCCACGTTGTCCTTCCACGGCTCGACCTTCTCCAGCCCCTACCTCTCGTTCAAGGGGTACGAGACCCAGAGCAACCAGGTCCAGGGCAACAGCTACGCGCCCCTCGACAAGCTCTCCGGGGCCGACGGCGTCACCTTCGACACCTACGACAGGCCGCCGTACCTCGGGACCACGGGCAGCATCCCCTTCATCGACTTCGGGGGGAAGTACGCGTCCCAGGGCGCCAGCTACAGCCCGCAGCTCCTCCACGGCCTGACCCACCAGCAGGTGGCGGCGGCGATCGCCGACCCGAAGTCGCCGATCTCCCAGGCGGTGCTCGGGACGGCCAACACGTTCAGCGCCATCCTGTGCCAGCTGACTCATGACCGGCCGAGCAACGTGTGCACGTCGTCGGCGGTGACCGCCGCGACGGTGGCGCTGCAGCACCAATGACGGCCGGGCGGCAGATCCCGCGCACGACCGTCGTCGCCGGGCTGGTCCTCTGCCTGGCCGGTCTGGCGATCGCGACCTACCTCACGATCGAGCACTTCAACACCTCGGTCACCCTCGCCTGTCCCGACACCGGTCGCATCAACTGCCAACGCGTGACCACCAGCCAGTACAGCCACGTGCTCGGCATCCCGGTCGCCGTGCTCGGCCTCGTCTACTTCCTCGTCGCCCTCGTCCTGCTGTCCCCGCAGGCCTGGCGGTCCGCCTCCCCCTGGGTGCGCGCCGCACGGCTCGGCTGGTTGGGCGTCGGCCTGGCGATGGTCCTCTACCTGGTCTGGGCCGAGTTCTTCGGGGTCAACGCGATCTGTCTCTGGTGCACGGCCGTCCACGTGATCACGTTCCTGCTGTTCGTGCTCGTGGCCTTCACCGAGGCCTGGGTGCTGCCCGCCCAGGACGGCATGGCCGCCGCGTCGGACTGAGCCTCGCGGCCGTCAGGCTACGTCCGGCTGGGGCTCGTGCCAGCCGACGTCACGGACGGGCTCCGGGGACGCCATCATCGCCAGGGCCAGCAGCACCACGAGCGGGGCGGTGTTGGGGTCGGTGGCCTGGCCGGTCCAGAGCTCGCCCAGGCTCTGCCCGTACACCCAGAACAGCACCGACACGACGATGCCGGCCACGCCGCCGGCTCTCCGTGGAACCCCGGGCGGGATGGCCGCCAGGCCGATCGCCGCCTGCACCACCACCAGGGCGATCAGCGCCGATGCCCCAGGGCCGGCCAGGGCGGTCGCGGCGGAATGGTCCAGCCCGGCGAGCCACGAGGGAGCGCCGTCGGCGTTGCCCCGGATCGTCCCGGTCACGTCGCCGATGCGGTTCTGACCCGGGAGCAGCTGCAGGACCGCGCCTCCCGTCCAGAGCACGGCCCAGGCCCACGGCAGCCACCGCGCGGGACGGGCCGCCTCGTCGGCGGCCCTGGGGGCCGGCGGCCACACCGCGACGGCCAGCACGCCGTACAGCAGGACGGCACCGGGGGCTCCGGTGAGCAGATCGGCATGGCCCGAGGCGAGCCCGCCGAGGCCCTCGCCGAAGAACCACACGCCGCCGGACCACGCCAGCGACGCGAGCAGGGCCGGTCGCACGGTCCGCGGCACGAGCAGCCCGGCGCCGATCAGGAGCTGGACGACCGCGAACGCGAGGTCCCAGGCGACCGGCTGCCCCGCGATCAGGTCCGCGGCCCAGTGAACGGCGGACGAGACGAACAGCGGCTGCCCGTCGCCCGCGGGAGCGATCACGTCGCGGGCGAACCCGTGCCCGAACATGAACGGCTGGAGCTGGAGCGCCCCGTCGAGGAGCCACAACAGGCCGAGCGCGACCTGTACCTGACGACGGGTCATCCAGGGCCTCCAGCTCCGACCCTCGCGAGGGTAGTCAACCCCCGGACGCCGCATCAACCGTGGTCCGGGCAACGAAGAGTGGGCGGCGCGTACCCCGCGAGAACTCCGCCGTCCGGAATGCCCCTTTGTCCACAGGCGAATGGTGGGAGCTGCCTCCCTCGAGGCGCGCGGGGGCCCGGTACGCCGGCCCAGGACCCGGATCGCATTCACCCGCACCGGATGAGGACGATCCGCCGGGGTCAGGGCTCGATCGCGAACACGCTCTCGACGCTGAGCCCCAGCTCACCGATGTGCAGGAGGAGGTCCGCCACGTCGCTGCCCGCGGCGTTCCCGGCACGCAGGATCGTGCACATCCCGGACCGGGTGACCCCGAGCGGCGCCACGGCCGAGCGGAACACGGGACCGATCGTCCCGAGGACCGTCAGCTCGTAGACCGCCGAGCCGTCGACGTGGTCCGGGACGTTCATCCCCCGACTCCCGACCCGTCGTTGCCCGAGCCGGAGCGGGGGACATCCGCCCGGTCCTGATCGCTGCTGGCCTCGCCGGCCGCCACCTGCCGGACCTCGACGACCTCCAGCCCCAGCGATCGAAGGCGCTGGAGGAAGCCGTAGAGGGCGGCCTGGTCGGCGAAGTGGCCGCTCAGGACCGTGCGCATCTCCTGCCTCAGGACCTCGACGTCCTCGAGCTCCACGAGGGCGACGTCCGGTACCAGGCCGGTGATCCGCACCTCGTAGCTTCTGTCTGTGGTCATCGCCATCGCGTCCGGTCGGTCTCGCCCCGAGCCACCAGTTCCTCGTCGTCCCGCGACGTCCTGCGTCGCCGGCGGCCGAACGCCGTCTCGATCGCTGGCTGCGGCAGCCCGGATGGCCATGCTGGCCTCCTCGGTGGCGTGTGGGACCGGTGATCCATGCCAGCGCCACGGGCGCGAATTTTCCTCATCCCTCTCGGATGAATGGCACCAGCGACCCGTCAGCGAGGCAGCAGGTCGAGCTCGCGCGCCCGCCTGACCGCGGCGTTCCGCCGAGGCACTCCGAGCTTGCGCAGGATGTTCCGTACGTGGGTGCGGGTGGTGTTCACCGAGACGAACATGGCGTCGGCGATCTCCTCGGTGGTCAGGAGCTCGGCGAGGTGCCCCAGCACCTCGAGCTCCTTCTCGGTCAGTCGCTCGACGACGAGCGTCTCCACCACCGTCGACGGGTGAGCGTCGGCTCCGGGGTCCCACCGGGCGCCGGTCGTCCCCTCCCCGGGACGGCGCACCGGCTTGAGCTCGCGACCGAGTGCGGTGTCGCTGGGCAGCAGGTTCGCGAGGGAGGGGGGTGCCTCGCGGAAGGGGCGTCGGAGTCCTTCGGGAGCGGCGAGCCTCATGGAGCGGTCGAGGGCGGCCTTGGCCTGGGTCGTGGATCCTCGCTGGAGCTGGCGGGAGGCTTCGACCAGCCAGGCGGCGACCTGGACGCCGCGGGGGTTGCCGTGGGCGAGTGCCAAGGTGAGGGCCTCCTGGGAGGCGTCGTCGTCGCCCTCGACCAGGCGTGCCTCGGCCATGACCAGGGCGGCCTCGGCCGGGTAGTGCTGCTCGAGACCGCTGACCTCCGAGACCGCGCCCGGGGTGTCCTGGTCGAGGACCCGCAGGTGGGCCGCCTCCAGGTGCAGCTGAGCGGCCAGCCAGCCGCTGTCCTCGGAGACCTCGGCCGACGCCGACTCCACGGTGGCGAGGGCACCGGCCAGGTCGCCGTGGGCCACCTGCAGGCGGGACCTGACCAGCGCCAACATCGCGGTCGGCACCGGGTCTCCCAGGAGCGGGTCGGAGAGGTCCGCGAGCTTCAGGTGGGCGCCGGCCGAGCTCAGCTGGTAGCGCTCCATGTCGACCCAGGCCAGGGCGACCTGCGCGGCCGACGGCCGGCTGCTTGCCCGGATCCCGACCGCCTCGGCCGCGGCGACAGCATCGGCGGCCAGCGCCCGGGCCGCGGACAGCTGGTCGCGGACACACGCGATCAGGGCGAGGTAGCCACGACACTCCACCAGCAGCGCCTCCGAACCCAGGCCCATCGCCGCCTCGCTCCCGGCGGTGAACAGGGCGTGGGCCTCCCGGAGCTGACCGCGCCGCAGCGCCGCGATCCCCTTGCTCGCGTGCACCAGCGCGAGCAGCTCCTGGTGGGCCTGGGCCTTCAAGTGCTCGTCGCGGTCGCTGAGGGCCTGCTCGGCCTCCTCGGCGGCCTCGATCGCCTCCCGCGGGTCGGCCGCGGCCCGCGCCCGCACGGTCCGCAGCACCGCCACCGCCAACGACAACGCCTCGGCATGACCGTCCCCCGCATGACCGTCCCCGGGGTGGCCGTCCCCGACGTGACCGTCCACCGGGCCCGGCGTCGGGTCGGGCACCCGGGCCAGCTCGGCGGCGTACCGCTGCGGGTCGCCGTGGGCCAGCGCCAACGCGGCCCGGACCACCGAGGCCGCCGGCTCGCGGACCTCGTCCGGGAGGGACATCAAGGTCCGGGCCAGGGCGCCCTCGGAGGTGCCCATCAACAGCTCGCCGACCGCCAGCTCGTCGACCACGGTCTCCGCGGCCTCCGCCCACGCCTCGATCTCCGCGTAGTGGCCCACCGCCGCCGCCAACAGACCTTCTCGCGCGAACCACTCCGCGGTCGCCCGCTGCAACCGCTCCATCTCCTGCGGCGCCTCGTAGGCCAGCTCGGCGCGCAGCAGGTCCCGGAAGAACGGGTGGTAGCGGTAGTACCCCGGATGCTCCGGCACCGGCTCCACGAAGGCGTTGACCCGCGCCAGGAACGACAAGATCCGCGACGCGGACCTCCCGCCCAGCTCCTCGGCCAGCCCCGGCGCGATGGTGTCCGGGATGCTCGTGCTCAACAACAGATCGCGGTTCTCGGGTGTCTGGGCGGCCAGCACCTCGCCCATCAGGTACTCCCCGATGTCTCCCCGGTCCCCCGCCACCTGAGCCACCGCGAGATCCGGGTCGTCGCTCTGGTCGAGGAACTTCGAGGAGAACCGCAGCCCCGCCACCCAGCCGTGGGTGCGCTCGTTCAGCGCGCGTACCGCCTCGGCGCTCAACCTCACCCCCGCCCGGGTGAGGAGCTGCCCCGCCTCGTCGTCGGTGAAGGCCAGATCCGCCATCCGCACCTCGACCAGCGTGTCCTCCAGCCGGTAGCGGTACAACGGCAGGATCGGGTCCACCCGGGTCACCAACACCAGGTGCAGCCGATGTCCGCTGTGTCGGAGGAGATAGTCCAGGTCGGCCGCGACCTCCCGTGACTCCATCTCGTACCCGTCCAGCACGAGGGTCACGGGGTCGGGGTGCCTGGCCACGGCCATGGCCAGGGCGGTCAGCGCGCCGCGGGCGACGGCCCCCGTTCCTGACGGCAGCGAACGCGAGGGTACGCCGACTCCCAACCGCGACAGACCGCCGAGCATCCCCGGCCAGAACGCGTCCTCACCCCGCTCGAACGTCACCCACTCCGTCGTGTGGTGGTCGGCCCGAGCGCTCACCCAGTCGGCCACCAGCGAGGTCTTCCCGCTCCCGGCCGGGGCGCTGACCAGGACCAGCGGGCGCGATGCAGCCCGGTCCAGCAGCGTGAGGAGCCGATCGCGACGGACGTAGTTGTCGGGCACTCCGGGCACGCCGTACCAGCACGACGCTTCGAGCGCGTCAGGCTTGCTTCCGAGACCCGCGGCACGCGAGACGTGACGCTTACCCTCCATCGCACAGCCTCCCCGCTGTGACCCGCCCACAGGACGGTGACACGGTGCGTGAAACAGGCCCGGCTTCCAGCACCGGCTCACACGCTACTCCGTGGAAACCCGGGCCGCATGCCACGTCCCACGCGCGCGGCGGCGGCAGCGCGGCCTCCGGGTGAACATCCGGTGTCATCCCGGCCGGGGGATGCGGGCGATCTGGCTCCCCGGCACGCTCGCTGCGTGCACGGCATCCGGAGAGGTGGACAGGTGTGACGACCACGGTCACGTGGCTCGGACACTCCACCGTGGTCCTGGATGTCGACGGTGTCCGGCTCCTCACGGACCCGCTGCTCCGTCCCGGCGCCGGCCTGCTCCGGCGCCGAGGACGGCCGCCGTCCGGGGCCCGCTGGGAGGGGACGGACGCCGTCCTGCTGTCGCACCTCCATCACGACCATGCGGAGCTGAGGTCGCTGCGGATGGTCCCGCCCGGGACGCCGGTGATCACCGGTGCGCCGAACGCGCGCTGGCTCCGGGCCCGACACCTCACCGCGGTCGCACCGGGCAGCGGCCACTGGGTCAGCGTGGGGGTCGGCGCCGGCGTGCAGGTCACCCTGTGCCGGGCGGACCACACCGCGCGGCCGATGCCCCACCGGCCGAACGCCGCCAACGGCCACGTGGTGCGCACCCCGACCACGACGATCTGGGTGGCCGGGGACACCGAGCTGTTCGACGAGCTCTCGGAGCTCCCCGCCCTGGCCGGCCGGAGGATCGATCTCGCGATCGTGCCGGTGTCCGGGTGGGGACCCCGGCTGTCCGGAGGTCACCTGGGCCCCGTGGAGGCGGCCGAGGCGTGCCGCCGCGTGGGAGCGGCGTACGCCGTCCCGGTCCACTGGGGGACGCTGCACGCGCCCGGCGGTCGACGCTATCCCCGTGGCTGGATGGACCGGCCGGGGCCGGACTTCGCCCGGGCAGTCGAGGCGGCGGCCCCGCACTGCCGCCCGCTCGTGCTCGACATCGGCGTCCCGACCCCGGTAGGCCCGGCTCCGTGACGTCAGGCTGCACCGGAGCATTTCGGTAGCCTTCGGCAATGGCGGGAGACGGAGGCACCAAGGCGGTGGTGGCCGCCCTCCTGGCGAACACGGGGATCGCGATCACCAAGTTCGTCGCGTTCTTCCTGACCGGGATCAGCTCGATGCTGGCCGAGGCGATCCACTCGCTCGCCGACTCCGGGAACCAGCTCCTGCTCCTGCTCGGCGGCAAGAGGTCGCAACGCTCGGCGACCGAGGAGCACCCGTTCGGCTACGGACGCGAGCGCTACCTCTATGCCTTCGTCGTGTCGATCGTGCTCTTCTCGGTGGGCGGCCTGTTCGCCCTCTACGAGGCCTACCACAAGTTCCACGAGATCCACTCCGGTCACCACGAGGACGCCGGCCGCTGGTGGTGGGTCCCCCTCGTGGTCCTCGGCATCGCGATCGTGCTCGAGAGCCTGTCGTTCCGCACCGCTCTGGCGGAGATGAACAAGGTCAGGGGCGGCATCTCCTTCTGGCAGTTCATCAGGCGGGCCAAGAAGCCGGAGCTCCCCGTCATCCTGCTCGAGGACCTCGCCGCCCTGGTCGGCCTGGTCTTCGCGCTCCTCGCCGTCTCCTTGTCGTTGCTGACCGGCAACTACTACTTCGACGTCGCCGGCACCGCCCTGATCGGCCTGCTGCTGGTGACGGTGGCGGTGGTCCTCGCCCTCGAGACCACGAGCCTGCTCCTCGGCGAGTCCGCCACCCCCGAGGCCCAGCAACGGATCGCCACCGCGCTCACGGCGACGCCGGGCGTGGTGGGCGTCATCCACCTGAAGACCCTCCACCTCGGGCCGGACGACCTGCTCGTGGCCGCGAAGATCGCCGTCGGCGAGGGCAGCACGGCCGAGCAGATCGCGGGAGCGATCGACGCGGCCGAGGCAGCGATCCGGTCCACCGAGCCCGCGGCGTCGTCGATCTATCTCGAGCCCGACATCTTCCGTGCCGACTACGAGCCGTCGGAACGCCCCGTCGGGCCGGTACCCGAGAGCCACTGACGACCCGGGGGCGCCGCGTCCCTCCCGGTCGTGCCCCGGCTCTCGCACCTGCGGATCATCCGGTTCGGGTGAGGGCCGGACGAGCCCGCGCGACCTACGGTCGAAGGACGAGGCGCCCGAGAGCGGGCGTGGAACCGGTCGGCGGCGCGTCGGGCTGGACGCGACATGGTCGCTGCGCACTCGCCAGGGGGCGCGGGAGGAGAGGTCTGATGGCCGAGGCCGCGGCTGCATCGCCCACCGTGGAGGGTCCCCCGCGCTGGAAGGCCGTCGTCGCGGCCGTCTGCGTGATCCTCGCCGCGCTGCTGACGATCCCGGCCTCCTTCGCCTACTGGGGCCAGCGCACCATCAACGACGGCCAGCGCTACATCGACACCGTGGGGCCGCTCGTCAACTCCCCCGAGGTGCAGGCGGCGATCGCCACGAAGGTCACCGACGCGATCGAGTCACAGGTCGACGTCGAGGCCCTGCTCAACCAGGTGTTCGCGAACGTGATCACCAGCCGGCCGCGCCTCCAGGCCCTCATCGGACCGCTCTCCGGCGCGGTGAACAGCCTGATCGAGACCCAGGTCAGCGCGTTCATCGCGTCGAGCGCCTTCGCGGACTTCTGGGTCGCGGCGAACACCAGAGCGCAGGAAGCGCTCATGCGCGTGCTGAAGGGAGAGACGTCGGGAGCCGTGTCCGTGCAGGGCGGCCAGGTCGTCCTCGACGTCACGGACGTCGTCAACCAGGTCAAGCAGCGTCTCGAGGCCCGCGGCCTCACGATCCTCAAGAACGCGCCTCCGCTCCCGGTGCAGAACACGCAGATCGTCCTGTTGGACGCACCCCAGCTGAAGCAGGCGCGCACCATCTACGCCTTCAGCAACCCGTTGGCGAAATGGCTCCTCCCGTTCGTGGCGCTCCTCTATCTGGCCGCTCTCGTCCTGTCCGCACGCCGGCCGCGGATGACCGTGGTCATCGGGGCGGCCCTGGCGGCGAACGCGCTGCTCGTGGCCCTGCTGGTCTCCATCGGCCGACAGTTGTTCGTCGATCACCTGTCCGGCACCGTGTTCGGCCCGGCCAGCAAGATCTTCTACGACACCATGCTGTCGTACCTCGAGCGCGGTCAGCGGGTCATGCTCTGGCTCGGCCTGATCCTGGTCCTCGTCGGGTGGTTCGTCAGCAGGACGAGGTTCGGGACGGCCGTGCGCACCACGACGACCCGCAACCTGGAGTCGGTCGGGGCCGCGCTCTCGGACACGTCTGCGGCCGGGGCCGGTCGCTGGGCTGCGGTCAACGCCGTCTGGTTGCGGATCGCGGTCGGGGTGCTCGGCGTGGTCGTCCTGCTCTGGGGCAACAACGTCTCCGAGTCGCGGCTGTTCTGGTCGTTCGTGCTCGTCCTGGTGCTGCTCGCCGCCGTCCAGGTCCTCGTCGGCACCGGTCGGGCGGCCGGAGCCGGGACGAGGGAGGGCGCGGACGAACCCGAGCCGGAGCCCGCGTCCGGGCCGACCGGCCCCACGCGTGGGGGGCCGACATGATGCTCACGGAAGGCGCGGGCACGTGAACCCGCCGGGCAAGGGCGTGCTGGGCCGAGTCGCAGGAGTCGCGACCGGACGCGTGGTCGAGTTCGTGGACCCCGACCTGATCCTCGAGTACGTCGACCTCGACCTGCTGATCGAACGGATCGACATCCAGAAGGTCATCGACCGGATCGATCCGAACGTGCTGATGGACCGGATCGACGTCCAACGACTGCTCGGCCGCATCGACCTCAACGAGGTGCTGGCGGGCATCGACGTCGACCTGCTGCTGACCCGGGTCGACCTCGAGGCGATCGTGCAGCGCTCGGGCGTCCCGGACATCATCATGGCGAGCACCGGGCAGTTCGCGGAGTCCGCTCTCGACCTCGGACGGCGGCAGGTCGTCGGTGTCGACGCCCTGGTGGACCGCGTCGTGGACCGGGTCCTGCGCCGGTCGACCGACCCCACCAGGTCGGCCCCCGCGAAGCTGAGGGAGGACGTCGTGCCGACCGCCGGCCGGACCTCGGTGACCGGGCACTACGCCGGGCCCGTCGGACGCGCCCTCGCCGCGGTCGTCGACATCGCCATCGTCGCGGCCACGTTCGCCCTGGGGTACTTCGTCACCGACCTGCTCGCCCGCACGTTCTTCAACCACCCGCTCGGCGGGGGCCGCTCACCCCTCGCCACGGCCGCGCTCGCGGTCTGGGCGTTCCTCTACGTCTTCGTGGCGCTGGCCGTGGCCGGGCGCACCTTCGGCAAGGGGCTGATCGGCCTGCGGGTCGTGCGAGCCGACGGTGACCCGCTCAGCGTCCGGCGAGCCTTCGGCCGCACCCTGATGCTCCCCTTGAGCATCGCCTTCGCCGGCCTGGGCCTCCTGCTGATCCTGCTGCAGCGAGAGCACAAGGCCCTCCACGACCTGGTCGCGGGGACTGCCGTCGTGACCGACTGGGGTGACCGGACCGCAGAGCTGCCGGCACCACTCTCCGCGTTCCTGGCACGCTCGGGAGTCGAGGTCGCCCACGAGCCTCCCGCGGTGATCGTCACCGGGCCACCGTTGCCGACGGCCGGAGAAGCGGCGCCCTGACCCGCACCGGGTGATCGCCCGGGCGGTGCCGACGTCACTCATCGTGACTCGGTGCCAGCTCCGCGACCAGGGTCTCCACGTGGCCCCGGATCTCGTCCCGGATGGCCCGTACCGCCTCGAGGCGCTGTCCGGCCGGATCGTCGAGCTCCCAGTCCTCATAGCGGGTACCAGGGAAGTACGGGCACGCGTCGCCGCACCCCATCGTCACCACCACGTCGGAGGCGCGGACGGCGTCCGGGGTCAGCTGCTGGGGCCGGGAGCCGCGCAGATCGATGCCGACCTCCCGCATGGCCTCCACCGCGGCCGGGTTGATCTCGTCGGCCGGCACGCTCCCGGCGGAGAGGACCTCGATCCGGTCGCCGGCCAGGTGCTGAAGGTAACCAGCCGCCATCTGCGAGCGGCCGGCGTTGTGCACGCAGACGAACAGGACCGTGGGCTTGTCCCTCATGACCGACGCGCCTCCTCCGTGGCGAGGGCGGGACGGGGGAACAGGTAGGCGACCAGGCCGAGCGCCAGCGCGCCCCCGACCAGCTGGCAGATCACGAAGACCGGGACCGACGAGGGGGCGATGCCCGCGAACGTGTCGGAGAGCGTCCGGGCGACGGTGACCGCGGGGTTGGCGAAGCTGGTGGAGCTGGTGAACCAGTAGGCGGCCATGATGTAGCCGCCCACGGCCCAGGCCACGCGATCGACCCGGGCGGATCGCAGACTGCCGAAGATCACCAGCACGAGACCGAGAGTGGCCACGACCTCCCCCAGGGCATGCCCGTACCCGGAGCGGTCCCTCGACGAGATCGAGACGGCGTCCAACCCGAACATCAGGTTCGCGAGCACCGCACCGCCGCAGCCGCCGACGACCTGGGCGACGATGAGTGCGGCCGCCTCACGCGTGGTCACCAGCCCCCACGCCCGTTCGACCAGCGTGACCACGGGGTTGAAGGCCGCGGACACCGGCTGCAGCGCGAGGATCAGCGCCACCAGGACCGCCCCGGTGACGAGGCTGTTCTCGAGCAGCTCCAGGCCCACGTCGTCCGGGGAGAGCCGCGCGGCCGCGATGCCCGAGCCGATCACGGCGGCCACCAGGAACGCCGTACCGACGCCCTCGGACACCATCCGGCGCCGGAGGTCGGCGTTCACCGAGCCACTCCTCCGATCAGCGCGCCGAGGTCGGCGAGCGCCTCCGGACGGGTCCGGTAGTACACCCACACGCCGCGCTTGCTGCGGTCGAGCAGCCCCACCTCGTGCAGCACCTTGAGGTGGTGGCTGATCGTGGGCTGCGACAGGTCGAAGGCGTCGTTGAGGTCGCAGACGCACGCCTCACCGTCCACGTGGGAGGCCACCAGCGAGAGCAGGCGCAGCCGGACCGGGTCGGCCAGCGCCCTCAGCACCGGCGCGATGCGGTCGGCCTGCTCGGTGGTCATCGGCTCCTGGGCGAGCGGCGAGCAGCAGGCGACCGCCTCCGTCGGGGTGAGCTCGATCAACGACTTCGACATACATCTATATTGACAGAGGTCGATATGTGGTGCAAGCCTGCTTCGTATCGACAACCGTCTATATCCAAGGGAGTGCCATGTCGCGCATCCAGCTCGCTCTCAACGTGAACGACCTCGAGGAGTCCGTGGCGTTCTATCGCCGGCTCTTCGACTCCGAACCCGCCAAGGTCCGTCCGGGCTACGCGAACTTCGCCATCGCCGAGCCACCCCTGAAGCTCGTCCTGATCGAGAACCCCGGGGCCGGTGGGTCGCTCAACCACCTCGGGGTCGAGGTGGAGGACTCCGGCGCCGTCGACGCCGCCGAGGCCCGGATGAACGCCGGTGGCCTCAGGTCCGTCGACGAGCGCGGCACCACCTGTTGCTATGCACGCCAGGACAAGTTCTGGGTCGAGGGAGCACCGGACGACGAGCGCTGGGAGGTCTACACCGTGCTGGCGGACGCCCCGACGTCCCACGGAGCCTCGGATCCCGCGACCTCGTGCTGCGGGTCGGTCGGCTCCGGGGAGACCCAGGGCGCCTGCTGCGCATCGTGAGGCTCGCTGCGAACCATCCCTTGTTGCAAGCCACTTGCAACAAGGGATGGTTCGCGATTGAATTCCTGGATGGCCCAGACCACTGCCGTTCCCGGCACCGAGCCGGCTCTCGCCCGGTTCCGCCGTGAGCTCACCGGCGCCGACCGGCGCGCCCTGTGGGCGATGGGCTCCTTCATCGTGCTCCTGCACGTGGTCGGCCTCGGCATCCTGTTCGGCCTGGTCACGCCGCAGCACTTCCAGCTCGGCGGCGACCACCCGGTCTTCACGGTGGGGGTCGGGGTCCTGGCCTACACGTTCGGCCTGCGCCATGCCTTCGACGCGGACCACATCGCGGCCGTCGACAACACCACGCGCAAGCTGCTGGCCGACGACACCGGCCGCAAGCCGCTGTCGGTCGGCTTCTGGTTCTCCCTGGGGCACTCCACGATCGTGTTCGCCCTCGCGCTGCTGCTGTCGCTCGGCGTCAAGGCGCTCGCGGGTCCGGTCACGCACGACGGGTCCGACCTGCACGCGGTCACCGGCGTCGTCGGCGCGTCGGTGTCCGGCGTCTTCCTCTGGATGATCGGGCTGCTCAACCTCGCGGTGCTGATGGGGATCCTGGGCGTCTTCAAGGAGATGCGCCGAGGGGAGTACGACGAGCGCCAGCTCGAGGAGCAGCTCGACAAGCGCGGCTTCATGAACCGCTTCCTCGGCGGGCTGACCCGCAGCGTGCGCAAGCCCTGGCACATCTACCCGATCGGCGTTCTCTTCGGCCTCGGCTTCGACACCGCCACGGAGGTCGGGCTGCTGGTCATGGCGGGCGGCGCCGCCGCGTTCGACCTGCCCTTCTACGCGATCCTCGTACTGCCGATCCTGTTCGCCGCCGGCATGTGCCTGGCCGACACCGTCGACGGGGTCTTCATGAACGTCGCCTACGGCTGGGCCTTCGCGCGCCCGGTGCGCAAGGTGTTCTACAACATCACGATCACCAGCATCTCGGTCGCGGTCGCGTTGATCATCGGCACCATCGAGCTGCTCAACGTCCTCGCCGTGGAGGCCCACATCACCTCCGGTCCGATCGCCGCGGTGGCCGGCATCCCCCTCGACTACGCCGGCTACGGCATCGTCGGACTGTTCGTCCTGGCGTGGGTGATCGCTCTCGCGGTGTGGCGGATCGGCCGCATCGAGGAGCGCTGGACCTCCGACCTCGCCGGCTGAGCCGACCGCCTCTCGGAGATGCCCCTGGGGGGTGTCTCCCTAGGCGTGGATGCTGCGCAGCGGCAACGCCAGCAGACGCCGGCCCGTCGCGACCGCCTGGCGATGCACCAGGGCGAGCTGTCGGTCCCCGGGCCGCTGGGGAGCCGTGACGGAGACGCCGTCGAGCACGTCCCCTCGCTGCTGGAACACCATCACGGCGTACGTCGTGCGACCGCTCCGGGTCACGGCGACGGTGAAGCCGTACGACGTCGGGACCGGCAGTCCGTGGTCGTCCGCCCTCGTCGAGAGGACGTGGAACGTCGCCGGCGACGCACCCCGCTCCCCCTCCACCGGACCCGAGGGGCAGTGCTTCACGGCGCGCTCGAGCTGCCGCAGCGCCAGCCGGGCCGAGTCGGCGGAGTCGTAGGCGACCACCTCGTTGGAGTAGCGCACCCGGGAGCCGGGGACCATGGCCCAGATCTGCCGCCGCGCCAGGCGATGCGCCTCCGTGGAGAAGGACCCGCCGCACTGGTCGAGCGTCGGCCGGTCCAAGGTCCTCCCCGAGCGCGGCTCGAGCACCTGCTGGGACGTCGGGATCTCGCTCGGTCTCAGCCCGACCCGCGCCACCTCTGCGTGAGCGCTCAGTGCGCTCGGCGGCTCGGTGGCGCTCGGAGGGGTGGGCGTCATCCCCGAGGTCGGGCCCACCACCCGGTCCGACGGGGCCGGACCCCGGTCACCGCAGGCGGTGACGACCCCGCACGCGAGCAGGCACGCGGCAGCGGCGGCCGCCCTCCTCACCCTGGTCACCCCCAGAGTGTCGTACGTCGAAGGCGTGCGCGCACCCGTCTGTCGGCGTACGCGGCTCGTCGATCCGGGCGCAGCGCCGGCGCTTCGACGACGTACGGGTCAGAGGTAGAGCCCGGCGGCCTCGTCGCCCAGTCGGTCGGCCGCCACGGCGTGGACATCGCGCTCACGCATCACCACGTAGGTCTCGCCCTGGACCTCGACCTCGGCCTTGTCCTCGGGGTCGAAGAGCACGCGGTCGTCGACCTGCACGGTGCGGGCGTGCGGCCCGGCGGCCGCGACCCGCGCCCACACCAGCCGGCGGGCTCCCATCGCCGCGGTCGCGGGGATCACGATGCCGCCGGACGAGCGGCGCTCACCGCTCTCGCGGTCGACCTCGACCAGGATCCGGTCGTGCAGCATCTTGATCGGCAGCTTGTCGGACACGGCAGCACCTCAGTCGGAGGCGACCTTGCGGACGACCGCGAACAGCACGACGACACCGAGGACGCCGCCGGCGACCTTGAGGATGTTGTCGGTGCGCGGCTGACCGGTCTGGAGGTCGACGAAGTACCCCTTGATCGAGGTGATCTCGCGGCGCACGATCGTCTTCGGGCTCGCCCGGTAGACCAGCTGGTCGATGGTCTGGGCCAGACGCTCCCGCGTGGCTTCCATCTCGAGCTCGAGCGGGGTCGTCTCCTTGGTCACGCGGGCAGGCTATCAACCGCGGCGAGGTCCTAGAGTTCCGGCCATGACCCGCCTCTCACCCGGTGACCCCGCCCCCGACTTCACGCTCCCGGCCGACGACGGATCTTCGGTCTCGCTGACGGACCTGCGCGGCCGGAAGGTCATCGTCTACTTCTACCCGGCCGCGATGACTCCCGGCTGCACGAAGCAGGCGTGCGACTTCACCGACTCGCTCTCGTCCCTCCAGGCCGCGGGATACGACGTGCTGGGCATCTCTCCCGACGCCCCGGCCAAGCTCGCGAAGTTCCGCGACCGCGACGCCCTGACCATCACCCTGCTCTCCGATGCGGACCGGTCGGTGATGAAGGCGTACGGCGCGTTCGGAGAGAAGAAGCTGTACGGCAAGACGGTCGAGGGCGTCATCCGGTCCACGTTCGTCGTGGACGAGTCCGGCCGGATCGCGCTGGCCCAGTACAACGTCAAGGCGACCGGGCACGTCGCCAAGCTCCGGCGGGACCTGGCGCTCGCCTGAGCTCGGTGTCACCACGACGCCATTGCGACATCACTGTGATGTCCCTACAGTGTCGCCGTGGCGTCAACCTTCCTGGACCTGCGAGCCCCCGGCCGCCTGCTGCGTCGTACCCCCGACCTGAGACTGCTGCTCGCGGCCGGCCTGGTCTCGATGACCGGCGACTGGCTGCTGGGCGTCGGCCTCGCGTACAGCGTCTACGCGCTCACCGGGTCGACGGTGGCGTCCGCGGCCGCGCTGCTGTCGTCGTTCATCCCGCAGGTCGTCGTGGGCAGCGTGGCCGGGGTGTTCGTGGACCGCTGGGACCGCAAGCGGACGATGGTGGTCGCCAACCTCGTGCTCGCCGCGGGTCTGTGGCCCCTGCTGCTGGTGTCCGGCGCCGACCGGATCTGGCTCGTCTACGTCGTGCTGGCCGCCGAGTCGGTCGTCGAGGTGTTCGTCGCGCCGGCCGAGCAGGCGATGCTGCCGCGCGTGGTGGCCGATGAGGACCTGGTCGCCGCGAACGGGCTGAACGGACAGGTCCAGAACCTCGCCCGGCTGCTCGGCTCCGGACTCGGCGGCGTGGTGGCGGCGGTCGGTGGGGTCTCGGCGATCGCGGTCGCCGATGCCGCGACGTTCCTCCTCGCGGCGGTGCTGATCACCCGGATCCGCACCTCCGGCCGGGTCGCCGACGCGGCTCCCGACAGCGACCCGCCCGGGGAGGTCGTGCGCGGCCGGTTCGCCGCCCTGGTGGCCGAGTGGCGGGTCGGCCTGCGCGCCACCTGGAGCTCGCCGGTGATCCGCATGCTCGTGCTCTTCACGCTGGTCACCAGCACCGGCGAGGGGATCATGGGCACGCTGTTCGCGCCGTACGTGCGGGAGGTGCTGCACGGCGGCGCCCAGGTCTACGGCCTGATCACGGGCGTCCAGGCCATCGGCGGGATCATCGGCGGCTTCCTGGTCGCGAGCCTGGCCGACCGCTGGTCACCCGTCGTGATGCTCGGTGCGGGCGCCGTCGTGTTCGGGCTGGTCGACCTCGCGATCTTCCTCTACCCGCTGGTGCTGGTCTCGCCCTGGCCGGCGGCGATCGGGATGATCCTCGTCGGCCTCCCGGGAGCAGTGACGGTGGCGGGGTTGCGAACCCTCTTCCAGCGGAACACCGTCGACGCCGAACGCGGACGCGTGTTCGCCCTCGGCTCGCTCGCCTCCTCGATCAGCCTGGTGATCGGGTCGCTCGCGGCGGGGCTGTGCGGCGCCTCCCTCGGGATCATGCCGGTCCTCGCGATGCAGGGCGTCGGATACGTCGTGGCGGGGCTGGTGGTCCTCGCCGCCCTGGACCGTGCGGCCGGCCGGGCGCCGGCGGCCGCGACCCTAGACTTGCCCGGCACGCGCTCGTAGCACGCGCGCTCGTAGCCCAACTGGCAGAGGCAACGGGTTTAGGTCCCGTCCAGTGAGAGTTCGAGTCTCTCCGAGCGCACCCGGCCGCTCGCCTCGTCGCGAGCCAGGCGAGCGTCCTCCCCGACGCCGCGGCGCCCGAACCGCCGCTGGGCGGCCTGCCGCGTCATCCCGAGAGCAGTGCCGATCGTGCGCCACGAGTCGCCGCCGTCATAGGCCTCCCGCACCGCCTCGACCAACTCGGCCTCCGCCACGGCGAGGGCGTCCCGGGCCGCCAGCAACCGCCGGGTGCGCCGGCGGTCCACCGCGGTCAATCCGGACGCCGGCAGCAGGTCGAGGAGCTCGTCATAGGTCTGCGGTACGTCCGGCATGCGGCCGAGGCTAGGCATCTGGGCGGGATCCCGGGGCCGGCTCTCCCCAGACCCCCGATCCCGAGGGACGTTCTGCCGGTCCTGCACGGGTGTCAACACGGGGATGACACCCGTGCAGGACCCGCGGACGCCTCCTCAGGACCGTTCAGCGGAGGAGGGCAGCGATCTGCGGGGCGATCTCGCGAAGGGCGCGACCGCGGTGGGAGACCGCGTCCTTGTCGACCGGGTCGAGCTCGGCCGTGGTGCGGCCGGGGTACTCGTCGGCCTCGAACAGCACGTCGTACCCGAAGCCCCCGGCGCCGCGGGTCTCACGGATCACGCGGCCGTCCATCCGCCCCTCGACCACGAGCTCCGCTCCCCCGGGATGGCAGAACGCGATGGCGCAGGCGAAGTGGGCGCCGCGGCGTTCGTCGGGCACGTCGTGCAGCTGGTCGAGCAGCAGGGCGTTGTTGCGGGCGTCGTCCTTGGGCGGACCGGACCAGCGCGCCGACAGCACGCCGGGCATGCCGTTGAGGGCGTCGACGCAGAGGCCGCTGTCGTCGGCGATGCTCGGCAGGCCGGTCGCGGCGAGGCCGGCTCGCGCCTTGAGGAGGGCGTTGCCCTCGAAGGTGGGCCGGTCCTCGACCGGCTCGTCGTACGGCGCGACGTCGTCGAGGCCTCGCACGTCCACGCGCGCCAGGTGCTCGTCCAGGATCCGCCGCATCTCGACGAGCTTCTTCGGGTTGCGCGAGGCCAGGAAGACGCGCAGGTGTTCCGGCACCCCTAGTCCTGCAGGGCGGCCCGCTGGAGGCGGGTCAGCTCGGCGCAGCCGTCGGCCGCGAGGGCCAGGAGGGCGTCCAGCTCGGTGCGGTCGAACGGCGCGCCCTCGGCGGTGCCCTGCACCTCGACGAACTTGCCCTCGCCCGTCATCACGACGTTCATGTCCGTCTCGGCCCGCACGTCGTCGTCGTAGTGCAGGTCGAGCCGCGGCGTGCCGTCGACGATCCCGACACTCACCGCCGAGACCGAGCCGACCAGGGGCTCGCCCTTCAGTGCGCCGATCGAGCGGAGGTGGGCGACGGCGTCCGCCAGTGCGACGTAGGCGCCGGTGATCGCGGCGGTCCTGGTGCCGCCGTCGGCCTGGAGCACGTCGCAGTCGAGGACGATCGTGTTCTCGCCCAACGCCTTGTAGTCGATCACGGCCCGGAGGGAGCGGCCGATCAGGCGCGAGATCTCATGGGTGCGACCCCCGATGCGGCCGCGCACCGACTCGCGGTCCGAGCGGGTGTTGGTGGCGGCGGGGAGCATGGCGTACTCCGCGGTCACCCACCCGAGACCGGACCCCTTCCGCCAGCGCGGCACGCCTTCGGTGGCGGAGGCCGCACACAGCACCCGGGTCCGGCCGAACTCCACCAGCACCGACCCCGCCGCGTGGTCGAGCCAGTGCCGCGTGATCGCCACGTGGCGCAGGGCGTCGTCGGCGCGCCCGTCGCTGCGGGGCCGGGGGGTCTGGGCGTCGCTCATGCCCCGACCCTAGCCATGCCGACCCCCGACCCCGCCGCCGGTCGAGCGTTGCCGCTGGTCGAGCCCGTCCGCCGCTGGTCGAGCCCTCCCGCTGGTCGAGCCCCTCCGCTCGACCGTCGAGCCGCCTCCCCGCTGGTCGAGCCCCTCCCCGCTGGTCGAGCCCCTCCCCGCTGGTCGAGCCTGTCGAGACCTACTTGACCTCGGCCCGCAGGATCCGCCAGAGCCCGATCCCGAGGGGCAGGACCAGCCACACGAACCCGCTCACGATGAGGTGCCCCCAGTCGCTGCCGGTCAGCCTCATGTCGTACAGAGGGGCCTGGGCCTGCTGGAAGTCGATCCAGGGCGCGACGTGGGAGAACCACGCCATCAGCGACGAGCCCAGGGCGAAGAGCCCGGGCAGCACCCAGCGGTAGACGAAGAACACCACGATCGCGGCCGGGGTGTTCAGCAGCAGGCACGCGAGGGCGAACCCGCCGATCATGGCCAGCGTCTGGGTCACCAGGAACCCGGAGAAGCCCCGCCAGCCGAACGTCCAGGAGATGGACTGGTGCGACTGCAGCGCGCCGAACAGCAGGTTGCACACCAGCCCGACGATGAGTGCGAACGCGATCACGAACAGCGTCAGGGTGACGCCGGCGAGGAGCTTCGCCATCACGATCCGGGTGCGTCGCGGCTCGAGACTGAAGGTCGTCATCGCCGTCCGCTGGCTCCACTCGCTGGTGACCAGCATGATGCCGAGCACCGGGAGCAGGATCGACGAGACGAACGCGGCGGCGCCCACGAAGTCGCCGTACGCCGCGGTGACGTGGACGTGTGTCGCGGCGACGGCCAGGAAGATCCCCTCGGCGATCAGAGCGGCCCCGATCGTGATCCCGACCAGCCACCGGCCGGCGCGGGTGTCGATCGACTTGCGGAGCTCGACCCTGTAGAGGCGGGAGAACGGGATGCCGGGCGTGCCGGTGACGTCCAGGACGGCGGGTGCTGCGGTGGCGCTCATGCGTGTACCTCGTTCGGAAGATGGTCACGTTGGGTGTCGGCGGTCAGCTCGAGGAAGAGGTCCTCGAGGCCGCCCTCGTTCCCGGCTCTCAGGTCGGTGAGGACGATCGATCGTTCGGCCGCGATCCGGCCGACGTCCACCGGCTCCGCGGTGACCCGGAGACCTTCGCCGGCGGGGGTCACGTGGAGACCCTTCTCGGTCAGTGCGTCCAGGAGCTCCTGGTTGTGGAGGGCGGTCACGAGCGTCGTCACGACCCCGCCCGTCGCGCCCTTGAGCAGCTCGTCGCGGGTGCCGCGTGCCACGATCCGGCCGTTGCCGATGAGGATCATCTCGTCGGCGATCTGCTCGACCTCGTGCAGCAGGTGACTGGACAGCAGGACGGTGCCGCCCTTGTCGGCGTAGGTCTTGAGCAGGCCGCGCATCCAGCGGATGCCCGCGGGGTCGAGGCCGTTGGCCGGCTCGTCGAGGATCAGCACCGTCGGGTCGCCGAGCAGCGCGTGCGCGATGCCGAGGCGCTGGCGCATGCCGAGCGAGTAGTTGCGGACCCGCCGCTTGGCCTCGGTCGCGTCGAGCGACACCAGCTCGAGCATCTCGTCGACACGGGTGCTCGGCAGGCCCATGGTGCGGGCACCGAGCTCGAGCACCTCGCGACCGGTGCGACCGGCGTGCTGGGCGGAGGCGTCGAGCAGGACGCCGACGTGGCGTCCCGGGTTCGGGATGTCGCGGTAGTGCAACCCGCCGATCGTCACCTCACCGTGCGTCGCGGGCGTGAGACCGACCATGACGCGCATCGTCGTGGTCTTTCCCGCCCCGTTGGGTCCGAGGAAACCGGTGACGGTCCCCGGCGCGCACTCGAAGCTGATGTCGTTGACGGCGATGAAGCTCCCGTAGGCCCGTGTGAGCCCTTCCACCTTGATCATGAGTCACAGCCTGCCTCATCGGACCACACCGGTCACATAGGGGATGCCCCTGAGTCGTCACGGAAGGAGGTACGACGCACCCGGGCTCGCGGTGACCGCCTCGCCGTCGTACGCGCTGACGGCCTCGGCGAGGCGCTCCGCCCGGTCGTACCACGGAGGGACGTGGGTGACCACGAGGCGCGGGACCTCGTTGCGGGCGGCCACCTCGCCGGCGTCCCGGCCGGTCAGGTGCAGGTCGCCCGGGTTGTCGTCGCCGACCCGGAACGACGCCTCGGCGAGCAGCAGGTCGACCCCGCCCGCCAGGCGGTCCAGCGCCTGGCACGGCCCGGTGTCCCCCGTGTAGGCGAGCGCGCGCCCGTTCGCGGCCACCCGGAGGCCGTACGCCGGTACCGGGTGCGCCACCCGGACCGGCTCGACCCGGAACGGGCCGAGCTCGACCGGCCCGTCGTAGTCGTGGAAGTCGAACTCGCCGGTCATGCCGCGCCCCTCGGCCAGGTCGTAGGCGCGCGCCATCCGCTTCGCCACCCCGGCCGGGCCCCAGACCGGGATCGGCGGCAGGGCACCCCCGGGGTGGTACTTGCGGAGCACGTAGAAGCCGCACAGGTCCAGGCAGTGGTCGGGGTGCAGGTGGCTGAAGAAGACGCCGTCGACGAGATCCGGCCGCGCGTACCGCTGCAGCGCCCCGAGGGCGCCGCTGCCCATGTCGAGCAGGATCCGCCACGTCCGGCCGTGCTCGTCGTCGGCCGCGACGAGGTAACAGCTGGCCGCGGAGTCGGGCCCCGCGAACGAGCCCGAGCACCCGATGACGGTGAGCTCCAGCCCCCTCACGCGAGACCGCCGGCGAACTGCGCGGCCATCGCCAGCTCGGGGCCGAGGAACCGACGCCCGATGGTCTCGAACTCGTCCGGCGCGCCCGTGGTCAGGAAGTGGTACGACGGGTCGCCGTCGCCACGCATCAGCGCACGGCCGACCAGCAGCTTGTACACGTCCTTCGCGCACTCCTCGGCACTGCTCACCAGCGTGACCTCGTCTCCCACCACGTAGGAGATGACGCCGGTCAGCAGCGGGTAGTGGGTGCAGCCCAGGATCAGCGTGTCGACCCCGGCCGAGACCAGCGGGTCGAGGTACTCGTGCGCGGCCGCGAGCAGGTCGTCGCCTCCGGTGACCCCCGCCTCCACGAAGTCGACGAAGCGCGGGCAGGCCCGGGTGGTGAGCTCGACCTGCGGGGCCGCCGCGAACGCGTCGTCGTAGGCCAGCGACTCGGCGGTGGCGTGGGTGCAGATCACCCCGATCCGGCCGTTGCGCGTGGCGGCGACCGCGCGACGGGTGGCCGGCAGGATCACCTCGACGACCGGCACGTCGTATCTCTCGCGGGCGTCGCGCAGCATCGCGGCGCTCGCGGAGTTGCAGGCGATCACGAGCGCCTTGACGCCCTGGCCGACGAGATGGTCGAGGCACTCCAGCGCGTACTCGCGGACCTCGCCGATGGGCTTGGAGCCGTAGGGCTGACGTGCGGTGTCGCCGAGGTAGATCAAGGACTCGTGGGGCAGCTGGTCGATGACCGAGCGCGCCACGGTGAGCCCCCCGAAGCCCGAGTCGAAGATGCCGATGGGCGCATCGGACGTCGGACGGGGCACAAAGCGAAAGGGTAGGTGCTCACACCCCCACGTGCACTCCGACGCGACCTACCTCACGTCCCGCCCCTCGACCGGCCGCCGCTGCTCGAGCTTCCTCGGTGGTCGAGCGAGGTCGAGCGAGGCCCGCTGGTCGAGCCGAGGCTCGCTGGTCGAGCCTGTCGAGACCAAGGGCGCCGCCACGGACCGACCGATCATCGGTGGTCGAGCGACGTCGAGACCACCCACTCGCTGGACCGACCGATCGTCGCTGGTCGAGCCGAGGCCCGCTGGTCGAGCCTGTCGAGACCAAGGGCGCCGCCACGGACCGACCGATCATCGGTGGTCGAGCGACGTCGAGACCACCCACTCGCTGGTCGCGCCGAGGCCGCTGGTCGAGCCGAGGCCCGCTGGTCGAGCCTGTCGAGACCAAGGGCGCCGCCACGGACCGACCGATCATCGGTGGTCGAGCGACGTCGAGACCACCCTCACTCGAACAGCTTCGCCTGCGGCGGACCCAGCGACGGGTCGACCCCGTCGAACAGACTGCTCACCGACTCCCCCGCGTGGACGCGGGCGATGGCCTCCGCGAAGAGGCCGGCGACGCTGCGCACCTCGAGCTCCGGCCAGCCGGCCGGGGCAGGCACGGTGTCGGTGGTGACCACCTCGGTGATCATCGGATGCTGACGGAGCCGGTCGACGGCCTTGCCGACGAAGAGTCCGTGGGTGCAGGCGACGGCCGCCCCGGTGCAGCCGGTGTCGGCGAGCCGGTCGAGCAGCTCGACGATCGAGCCGCCGGTGGCGATCTCGTCGTCCAGCACGATCGCCCGCTTGCCCGACACGTCACCCACGATCGAGTCGATGACGACGCGGTCGTCGGTGAGCCGTCGCTTGCTGCCGGCCGCCACGTTGAGCCCGAGCAGCCGCGCGAACTGGGTGGCGGTCTTGGCGTTGCCGAAGTCGGGTGAGACGACGACGGCGTCCGAGAGGTCCTGGGCCAGGAAGTGGTCGGCCAGGATGCCGAGCGCGGTGAGCTGGTCGACCGGGACCGAGAAGAACCCGTGCACCTGTGGCGCGTGGAGCGTCATGGTGATCACGCGGTGCACGCCCGCGGTGGCGAGCATGTCGGCGACCAGGCGGCCGCCGATCGAGATCCGTGAGGCGTCCTTCTTGTCCGAACGGGCGTAGGAGTAGAACGGGATCACCGCCGTGATGGACGCCGCGCTGGCGCCCCGGGCCGCGTCGATCATCAGGAGGAGCTCCATGAGGTGCTCCTGCGTCGGGGGCACCAGCGGCTGCACGATGTAGACGTCACGCTGGCGGCAGTTGGCCTGCAGCTGGGCCTGCAGGCAGTCGTTGCTGAAGCGGGTCATCTCGACCGACGACAGCGGGACGTCGAGGTCGTGACAGATGGCCCGGGCCAGCGGGCGGTGGGCGGAACCGCTGAAGACGACGACGTTGCGGTCGGGCACGGGCACTCCAACGGGGGGCTGGGCCGGGCGGTCGCCTCAGCGTAACCCGAAATTCGCCGAGGCGTCTCGGGAGCAGACCCATCGGGACGCCCGCTCGGACCCGAACGGCCTCCCGGCTCCGCTCACGCCCAGAGCTGGCCCTCGAGGCGGTCCTCCGCCTCGTCGATCGTGCCCTCGTAGGCCCCGGTGGAGAGGTACTTCCAGCCGCCGTCGCACACGACGAAGGCGATGTCGGCCCGCGCCCCCGCCTGGACGGACCTGGCGGCCTGGGCGAGCGCGGCATGGAGGATCGCGCCGGTCGAGATGCCGGCGAAGATGCCCTCGCCGTCGAGCAGCTCGCGGACCCGGCGTACGGCGTCGCGTGGCCCGACCGAGAAGCGCGCGTCGATCAGCGTCTCGTCGTACAGCTCCGGGACGAAGCCCTCGTCGAGGTTGCGCAGTCCGTAGACGAGCTCGCCGTACCGCGGCTCGGCGGCGACGATGCGGACGTCCGGCTTGTGCTCGCGGAAGAAGCGCCCGACACCCATCAGCGTGCCGGTCGTGCCGAGGCCGCCGACGAAGTGGGTGACGGTCGGCAGGTCGGCCAGGATCTCGGGGCCGGTGCCCTCGTAGTGGGCGAGCGCGTTGGCGGGGTTGCCGTACTGGTAGAGCATCACCCAGTCCGGATGCGCCTCGGCCATGCCCTTCGCCACCCGCACGGCCTCGTTGGAGCCGCCGGCGGCCGGCGACGAGACGATCTCGGCACCCCACATGTTCAGCAGCTGGCGGCGCTCCTCGGAGGTGTTCTCGGGCATCACGCAGACCAGCCGGTAGCCCCGCAGCCGGGCCACCATGGCCAGGGAGATGCCGGTGTTGCCGCTGGTGGGTTCGAGGATCGTGCAGCCGGGCCGCAGCAGGCCGTCCTTCTCCGCGTGCTCGATCATGGCCAGCGCCGCCCGGTCCTTGATCGAGCCGGTGGGGTTGCGGTCCTCGAGCTTGGCCCAGAGTCGTACGTCGGCGCTCGGCGAGAGCGTCGGGAGCCCGACGAGCGGGGTGCCGCCCACCGAGCTCAGGAGGTCGTCGTGCCGCATGGTGGGTCTCCCGTCCGATCAGCGCAGGAAGCGCTCGGGGTCGAAGTCGTCGAGGGGGATGATCCGGACGCGCGGCAGGATCGCGTTGAACGCGGCCACGTCGTCCTCGAGGTCGAACACCGGGATGTCGAGCGCGGTCAGCTGTCCGCTGACGAACTCACGCAGGGCCAGCAGTCCGAGCCGACGCCCGTCGTCGAGCCGTTCCAGCTGGGGCGCGAAGTCACCGTCGTGGCTGCAGAGCATGACGTCGGCCTCGTGGCCCCGCAGCGCGTCGAGGGTGCGCTGGATGCCGAGGTCGACCACCTTCTCGTCGGCTCCCCCGGCCAGCGGGATCGGCCGGTAGCCCATCGCCAGCAACGCCTGGACGAACGAGAGCGGCATCTGACCGTTGGTGGCGTTGAGGAAGAAGAGTCCCACCGCCGGCTGACCCCACGTGGTCTCGGCGAACGACGTGAGCCGCTCCCAGCGCGGGCGCTCCTCGGGCTGCGGACGTCGGTTGAACAGCGAGGTGCCGAGGGTCGCGTCGATGTTCTCACCGTCGACGAGGAGGAAGGTACGACGCTCGGCCATCGCGGTCGGCTCAGCCGCCCGCGACCGCGGGCAGCACGACGACCTGGTCACCCTCGGCGACCGGCGCCTCGAGGCCGCCGATGAACCGGACGTCCTCGTCGTTGACGTACACGTTGACGAACCGTCGGAGATCGCCGTTCTCGACCAGGCGGTCCTTGATCCCCGGGTGGTTCGACTCGAGGTCGTCGATCAGGGCGCTCAGGCTGCTGCCCGAGGCGTCGACGGCCTTCTCGCCGTCGGTGTAGGTGCGCAGGATGGTCGGGATCCGGACCTCAACGGGCATGGGGCTCTCCTGTGGTCGTGGTCGTGGTGGCGTCTGGGCGGGGGGCGAGCTCGGCGACGACCTCGACCTCTTCCTCGGTCACCTGGCCGTCGACGATCCGATACGACCTGAACTCCACCGGGCCGTCGTTATTCCCGTGCTCACGCGTGCTGACCAGCACGTAGTGGGCACCCGGCTCGTTGGCGAGGCCGATGTCGGTACGGCTCGGGTAGGCCTCGGTCGCCGTGTGCGAGTGGTAGACGACCACCGGCTCCTCGTCCCGCGACCACAGGTCCCGGTAGAGCGCGAGCAGCTCGGTGGAGTCGAACTCGTAGAACGTCGGGCTCCCGGCGGCGTTCACCATCTCCACCAGGCGCTCCGGCCGGTCGCTGCCCTCGGGCCCGGCGACGATGCCGCAGGCCTCGTCGGGGTGGTCCCGCTTGGCGTGGGCGACGATGCCGTCGTACGTCGCCCGGGCGATGGTGAGCACGCGCTCCAGGGTAGAGGTGCGGACGACCGACGCCGTTCGCCGGCTTGGTCCTCGGACGGCGCCGGGTCAGGCCGGGTCAGGCCTCGGTCCGGCGCTGGACCACCGCCTTGGGCACGCCGCCGAGTCCGAGGCGGTACCGGGTGTGGTGCTGGTACTCGGCGAGCTTGTCCCACAGGGCCGCGTGCGCGGCCCACGGCAACGGCTCCGCCCCCTGGTACCAGCTCTCTCCGAAGGAGATCCACACGGCCGCCCAGTCGGCCGCCAGGTCCCAGGCACCGCGCTTGGCCTCGACCAGACGGCGCCGGATCTGGAAGGCCAGCCTGGGGCCGTCCGGACACCCGGGGGTCGTCGCGATCGGCCAGACCCACAGGTCGAGGCCGGCCAGGTCGAGCTCGAGGTCGCGCAGCACCGCGGGATCGACCAGGACGGTCGCCACGTTCTCGTGCGGGCGGCGCATGCCGACACACGCTACCCAGGGACGGTGCCGCGCGGCAGCGGACCAGGACGTTCCCGGACACGGCTGTGCCCCGGGAGCCGTGGGGCGCCCGGGGCACAGCGGGGTTCGAACCGGGTGGTCTCGACGTCCTCGACCACCGAGGCGGATCAGGGCAGGAAGTACATCGGGTTCGGGATCTTGTACGTCGAGTCCGCGAAGCCGCCCTTCAGGTCGCTGAACTGGTCACCGAAGTTGGCCACGATGTCGTAGCCCAGCGACTCGATGTGCTGCCGGGTGAGCGACTTGTACTGGATGGTCGTACACGTCGGTGCGCAGCTCGACAGCCAGGGCTCGGTCGCCCCGGACGCGTCCTTCAGGTAGACCTGGCTGGGCACGACGGAGTAGCCGGCGTCGGTGAGGTTGTTCAGCGTTCCCGACGTCTGGGAGATCGGCCGACCGGTCAGGAAGAAGACCTTGTAGCCGTCGGCGAGGGCCCGGTTCTCGAGGGAGACCATGCCCGGCACGGCCGGGAAGACGCTCGCGGAGCCGGCGTTCACGAAGTTGGCGTTCGTCGCCGGGTTGTACACGAAACCGCTGTAGATCTCGTAGCTGAAGGTGTTCAGCGTCGTGTCGTCGATGTCGAACAGGATCGCCGGGGTGCCGGTGTGCTTCTGCTGCGGCTTGGCCTCGTGGTCGAGGAACTTCCCCGCGCCGGCGGCGATCCCCTGGACCTCGCTGGCGTAGGCGCTGGTCGGCGAGTACTGGTGGAGCGTCTTGGACGGGTCGCCGGGTGCCGGGGTCGACGTCGCGGTGTCGCCGTAGTAGGCCTTGATCGCGGTCTTGACCTGGTCGACGTTCTGGATCTGGTCGGCGCTGGTGGGCGCCGCCGGTGGGGCAGGCACGGCCTGGCCGCTGTTGGTGGCCAGGGCCAGGCCCGGCACGGTCAGTGCCATGCCTGCAGCGGCGGACGCGAGCGCGATGGTGGCGGTTCGGGCCGGACGCTTGATGGTCAGGTTCTTCACGGGGTTCCCTCCGAATCGGGTGTGTCGGCGCTCACCCAAACATGGACGGGGCGATGACCACAAGGGAGGTCGCCGCTGTCAGTGAAGCGCGTCGACCAGCGTCTCCTGGAGGGCCCCGATCCACTCGTAGATGTCGTGCGCCTGGGCGCGCGGGTCGTCGTCCGGGAGCGACGCCCAGTAGTCCTCGTCGCCCTCCTCGACCTCGAGCCGGGTCGCGAGGGCGAGCCGGAGGTCGGTGAACGACTTGAGCCAGACCAGGGCGCCGGCCTGGTCGAGCTCGACGTCGATGACCAGCTTCTGGCCGCCGAGCTCGGGAGGCAGGCCGGCCTCCTCGAGGGTGTCGATGATGGCGGCCGCGCCGGCGGCCTTCCCGTCGCGGAGCCCGCCCTCGGTGAACCTCCGGAACTCCGCGGCGGCCTCGGCGTCCTCGGCGTACGCCGAGGGGAACAAGCGTGCGAGCACCGGGTCCTCGGGCTCGGTCGTGGGGCCGTCGAAGGTCAGCATCGCCTCGAGCGGGTCGGCGTGCTCGCGGGGTACGGCCGCCTCGTTGCGGAGCAGCTCGACCAGCTGCGAGGCGAGGGACCTGAGCAGGTCGGCCTCGAAGCCGGAGAACGTGGCGATGATCCGTCCGCTCCGCCGATGCCGGGTGAAACCGCTCATCCGCGGTCACCGAGCGGGCGGCGAGCCCGCTCTGCTCGGCCGGTCATTGCTTCTCCAGGGTGGCCCACAGGCCGTACTCGTGCATGGCCTGCACGTCGCGCTCCATCTCCTCGCGCGTGCCGTGGCTCACCACGGACTTGCCGTCATGGTGGACCTCGAGCATCAGCTTCTCCGCCTTCTTCTGGTCGTAGCCGAAGTAGCTGCGGAAGACGTAGGTCACGTAGCTCATCAGGTTCACCGGGTCGTTCCACACGATGGTGACCCAGGGCTTCGAGGTCAGCGTGATCTCGTCAGGCGTCAGATCCGGCTCGACCTCGACCGGGCTCGTCGTCGCCATCCGCCCATGGTGGCACAGGCCACCACCCGCTCCGGCCCTACGCTGGGCGGGTGCGCGCGTCGACCGCTCTGCTCACGGACCACTACGAGCTCACCATGCTCCAGGCCGCCCTGGGTTCGGGGACCGCGCACCGGCGTTCCGTGTTCGAGCTCTTCCCGCGCCGGCTCCCCGAGGGACGCCGGTACGGGGTCGTCGCCGGCGTCGGCCGGGCCTTGGACGCCCTGGAGGCGTTCCGGTTCGACGACCCCACGCTCGAGACGCTGCACGACGTGGTCGACGAGCGCACCCGGACCTGGTTGTCCACGCACCGGTTCGCGGGCGACATCTGGGGGTACGCCGAGGGCGAGGTGTACTTCCCCTACTCGCCCCTCCTGGTGGTGGAGGGGACCTTCGCCGAGGCGGTCCTCCTCGAGACCCTCCTGCTGTCGATCTACAACCACGACTCGGCGATCGCGTCAGCCGCCTCGCGGATGACCACGGTGGCCGGCGATCGCCCCTGCATCGAGATGGGGTCGCGTCGGACCCACGAGGAGGCCGCGGTGGCCGCGGCCCGCGCGGCGTACGTCGCGGGGTTCGCGACCAGCTCCAACCTCGCGGCCCGGCAGCGCTACGGCGTCCCCACCGCGGGCACCAGCGCGCACAGCTTCACGCTGCTGCACGACTCCGAGGCGGAGGCGTTCCGTGCCCAGGTGACGTCGTTGGGCTCGGGCACCACCCTGCTGGTCGACACCTACGACATCCGCGAGGCCGTGCGGCTCGGCGTCGACATCGCCGGGCCGGGCCTGGGCGCGGTCCGGATCGACTCCGGGGACCTCGGGGTGCTGGCGCGCGAGGTCCGGGCGCAGCTCGACTCCCTGGGCGCGACCCACACCCGGATCGTCGTGACCAGCGACCTCGACGAGCACGCCATCGCCGCCCTCGCCTCCGCGCCGGTCGACGCCTACGGCGTCGGCACCCAGCTGGTGACCGGGTCCGGGCACCCGACCTGCGGCTTCGTGTACAAGCTGGTGTCGCGGGCGGCCGACGACGGCGCGATGATCTCGGTGGCGAAGCGGAGCACCGACAAGCCCTCGCTCGGCGGCCGCAAGTACGCCCTGCGTCGTCGTACCGCGGCCGGGGTCGCGGAGGCCGAGGTGATCGGGGTCGGCGAGGCGCCGGTCGACGACGGCGACGACCGGTCGCTGCTCGTGCCGCTGGTCCGCGACGGCGAGGTCGTCGGACGCGAGTCGCTGGCGGACGCCCGCGCCCGCCACCTCGCCGCACGGGGCGAGCTGCCCCTGGCCGCGCAACAGATGTCGCGCGGAGACCCGGTCATCCCGACGATCCACGTGTGAGGCAGACATGGCGCTCCTGACCTGCGACTTCTTCTCCGATGCCCTCCAGGTGGGCACGTCCATGACCGTGGTGATGCCGCAGCGGACGGAGAGCCAGATCGGCGTCGACGGCGGCTCCGCCGAGGGGCCACCGCCCGTCCTCTACCTCCTGCACGGCCTGTCCGACGACCACACCGCCTGGCACCGCTACACCGCGATCGGGCGGTACGCCGAGGCGGCCGGGCTCGCGGTGGTGATGCCGGCCGTGCACCGCAGCTTCTACACCAACGAGGCGCACGGCCACCGGTACTGGGACTTCGTCGCCGACGAGCTGCCCGGGGTGGTCCAGGACTTCTTCCGGGTCTCCGACCGCCGCGAGGACACCTTCGTGGCCGGGCTCTCGATGGGCGGGTACGGCGCCCTCAAGCTCGCCCTGACCTTCCCCGAGCGGTACGCCGCCGCCTCGTCGCTGTCGGGCGGTCTGGACCTCGAGCTGATCCTGGCCGACCCCGGGCGGTCCGACCTCGCGGACCGGGTCTTCGGTGGCGAGCTCACCGAGGAGAACGACCTCTTCGCGCTGCTGCCCCGGGCGTCCGGCGTACCGCCGCTGTACCTGGGCTGCGGCACGGAGGACCCGCTGCTCGGCGGCACCCAGCGCCTCGCGGCCGCCGCCACCGCGGCGGGTGTCGACGTCACGCTCGACCTGCGGCCGGGGACCCACGAGTGGTCGCTGTGGGACGCCTCCATCCAGGACGTGATCGCCTGGCTGCCGCTGCGGGGTCGGTCCGGCGCCGATAATCTCGCCCCATGACGCGTGCGCTGATCGTCGTCGACGTGCAGAACGACTTCTGCGAGGGTGGCTCGCTCCCGGTCACCGGCGGTGCCGAGGTGGCCAGCGACATCGGTGAGCTGCTCCACCACTGGACCCGCCAGGACGACCACGCACCGGCGTACGACCACGTGGTCGCCACCAAGGACCACCACGTCGACCCGGGCCGGCACTGGTCGAGCGAGCCCGACTACGTCGACACCTGGCCGGTGCACTGCCGGGTCGGCACCGACGGCGAGGCGTTCCATCCCAACCTCGACCCCCAGCCCTTCGACGCGATCTTCCTCAAGGGCGAGCACGCCGCGGCGTACTCCGGCTTCGAGGCACGTACGACGGAGGGCGACGGCCTCGCCGACTGGCTCCGGCAGCGCGGCGTCGATCAGGTCGACGTGTGCGGACTGGCCACCGACCACTGCGTGCGCGCGACGGCGCTCGACGCCCGCCGGGAGGGGTTCGCGACCCGACTGCTGACCGCCCTGTGCGCCGGGGTTGCGCCGGACTCCACGCAGCGAGCGCTCGAGGAGATGCTCGCGGCCGGCGTGAGCGTCGAGTAGACCTACTCCCCCGAGAAGCCCGGCTCCCGCTTCTCGGCGAAGGCCCGCAGGCCCTCGGCCGCGTCCGCGCTGCGCAGCAGGATGGTCTGCCCGGTCCGCTCCCGCTCCAAGGCGTCGTCGAGCGCCAGGAAGGTCGCCGCGTTGACCGCGCGCTTGGTCGCGGCGTAGGCAAGCGGTGGACCTGACGCAAGACGGGCGACGAGGTCGGAGACCACCGACGCGAAGGCGTCGTCGGTCGCGAGATGGCTGACCAGTCCCGCGACGTACGCCTCGCGGCCGCTGAGGGGTTCTGCGAGCAGCGCCATCCGCATCGCGCGAGCGCGCCCGATCGACGCCGCGACCGAGGCGGTCGCCCCTCCGTCGGGCATCAGGCCGATGCGGGTGAAGGAGAGGAGGAACGAGGCGGACTCGGCCGCCACGGCCAGGTCGCAGGCCAGTGCGATCGAGCAGCCGACGCCGGCAGCCACGCCGTGGACCGCGGCCACCACCGGCTTGTCGAGACGCGTCACGGCCCGGACGATGCGGTTGGCGCGGTCGAGCGCACGGACGTCGAGCTTCGTCGGCCCGCTCGTGGCCGAGATGTCGGCGCCCGCGCAGAAGGCCCGCCCTGCTCCCCGGATCACGACCACGCGCACGTCGTCGGACGACGCGGCGGCCTCGAGCTCGCCGGCCAGGGCGTCGGCCAGCTCCTCCGAGAGCGCGTTGAGGTGCTCGGGCCGGTCGAGGGTCAGCGTCAGAGCCCCACCGGCGCGCGAGATCTCGAGTCCGGTCACGCTCACGCCCCCCACTTCTCGGCCAGCGTCCGGATCACCTTCAGGTTGCGGTTGGTGGCGACGCCCAGGTGTTTCTCGACCACGGCGTTGGTCAGCTTCGCGGAGTGGTAGTCCGGGCCGAGCAGGAGGTGCACGGCTCGGCCGCGCACGTCGGCCGACTCGCCGTCCTTGCCCGCGCCGTCGAGCTTCCCCGCCGCGGCCGCGGACGGGGCCTGCTTGAGGAGCGAGACGTAGTGCAGGCCGGGGTGCTTCGCGCCGAGCTCGTCGGCATCGGCCGCGATCGTGCTGAGCTCCTTCGGGGTGAGCACGATCGTCGGCACGTCGAACCCGGCCTCGGCGGCGAACGCCTTCTCCAGAGCGTCCTCGACCTTGGCGCGGCTGCGCAGCGGCGTGCTGACCCGCACGTTGCCGGTGTTGATGTAGGTCTCCACCTCCGTGCAACCGGCTTCCTCGCACGCGCGGACGATCGCGTCCTTGGCGAACATCCGCTTCCCGACGTTGATGGCGCGGAGGAACGCGATGTAGGTCGGCATGCGGTCATCCTGCCGGTGCGACGCACCTCGGTCCATCGACCGTCTCGGTAGTCTGCCGAGGTGCCCACCGACCTCGAGGAGCAGAGCAGCGAGCTCGTGGTGTACGCCGCGCGGCTGGTCCGCGCCGTACGCCGCCGGGTGGGGCAGCCGGCCGGGATCCGCATCCTGTCCCTGCTCGACGAGCTGGGACCGCAAGGGGTGACGGCGCTGGCCGAGGCGGACCGGTCGTCGCAGCCGACGGTCTCCGAGTCGGTGCGCCAGCTCGAGGACCTGGGCCTGGTCGCGAAGGAGCCGGACGCGCACGACGCCCGCCGCGCGGTGGTGCGCCTCACGCCGGAGGGTCAGCGCCGCCTGGCCGCGGCGCGGCGTGATCTCGGCGCCGCGGTCGCCGAGCGGTTGGCCCGCACGGGGCACTCCCCCGACGACGTCGCCGCCGCGGTCGCCGTGCTGCGCGACGTGATGGCCGAGCAGCTCTAGCCCGCTGAAGGCCGCTGTTCACCGGCTTCAGCCTGGGTCGTGTGCCTGAGGACGCGGTCCAGCGCGTCCTGCGGCACACGACCGTTCAGCCTCCACGAGCCTCCACGGCTCACCAGGTGGCCGACGTCACGTCGTACTACATAGGTTTCCTATGTAATATGGGAGCCATCCCCGAGCTCGAGAGGAACCCCGTGTCCACGCAGGTCCAGTCCCCCGAAACGCCGGTCGAGTCCGGCTCCTTCTTCGCCCAGCCGCGCGCGGTCTGGGCGGTCGCCTTCGCCTGCGTGATCGCGTTCATGGGCATCGGCCTGGTCGACCCGATCCTCAAGGACATCGCGGTCAAGCTGAACGCGACGCCGAGCCAGGTGTCGCTGATGTTCACCAGCTACATGGCGATCATGGGCGTGGCGATGCTGGTCACCGGCGTGGTGTCCAGCCGGATCGGGCCCAAGCGCACCCTGCTCTCGGGCCTCGTCCTGATCATCGTCTTCGCGGCGCTCGCCGGGTCGTCGAACAGCGTCGGTGCGGTGGTCGGCTTCCGCGCAGGCTGGGGTCTGGGCAACGCCCTCTTCGTGGCGACCGCGCTGGCCACGATCGTGACGGCCGCGACCGGCGGTACCCGCCAGGCGGTCATCCTGTTCGAGGCCGCGCTGGGCATCGGCATCGCCTCGGGCCCGCTGCTGGGCGGCCTGCTCGGCGAACACTCCTGGCGGGCGCCGTTCTACGGCGTCTCGACGCTCATGGTGATCGCCCTGGTCGCGACCGCCTTCTTCCTCCCCGCCACGCCGCCCACCGGTCGTCGTACGTCGTTGGCGGACCCGTTCCGCGCCCTGCGCCACAAGCCGCTCCTGCTGATCGGGCTGACCGCGGTCTTCTACAACATCGGCTTCTTCACGATCCTGGCCGCCGGTCCGTTCGCCCTGCCGAACGCCGGGATCATCCAGATCGGCTGGATCTACTTCGGCTGGGGCCTGCTGCTCGCCGTGGTGTCGGTGTTCGTCGCCCCCGTCGTCCAGCGGTGGGTCGGCACCGTGCCCGCGATCCTGGCCACGCTGGCGCTGTTCGGGCTCGACCTGGCGGTGATGGCGGTGTTCGCCGACCACGCGGCCGTCGTGATCACCGGGATCGTGCTGTCCGGCGCGCTGATCGGCAACAACAACACGCTGATCACCGAGGCGGTGATGGGGGCCGCTCCGGTCGAGCGCCCGGTCGCGTCCGCGGCGTACTCCTTCGTCCGCTTCTGCGGCGGCGCCATCGGGCCCTACGTCGCCCTGAAGCTCTTCGGCCTTCCCCCGCACGTGCACGTCCACGCGCCGTTCTGGTTCGGCGCCGCCATGGTCGCCGTCGGCCTGGTCATCCTGGCCTCCGGGGCCCGCCTGCTGACCGGCACCCTCGCGCCCGCGCCCCACAGCGAGGCGGAGGCCGAGGCGGTCCTGGTCGGCGACCTCGACTGAGGTCCCCCTGACGCACCGGGCGGGCGGCGTCGTCGAACCTGCCCGTCCGGTGCCTTCATGCCGGAGGACTACGTCGTGATGCGGAAGGCCGTGGGGCGGCGCGGCCCCTGCTCGCGCGCCGACGGCTCGAGACAGAACTCGTTGCCCTCGGGGTCCGCGAGCGTCACCCAGCCCGAACCGTCCTCACGCCGATGGTCGGCCACGACGGAGGCACCCGCGGACAGCGCGAGGCTCACCGCCTCGTCCCGCGTCGTCGACTCGGGGGTCAGGTCGAGGTGCACCCGGTTCTTGGCGGTCTTGCCCTCGGGCACCGGGATGAAGAGCAGCCCGGTGCCGTCGTAGGGGAACGACGGCGCCACCACGACCTCGGGATCGTCGTCGTAGTAGACGTGCCACCCGGTGACGGTCGACCAGAAGGAGGCCAGGGCCCGGGCGTCGGCGCAGTCGAACGTGATGTTGTGGATGCGAACGCTCATGCGGCCAGCCTTGCAGCCGCCGCCCAGCGGCATGCGCACACTCCTCCGGACGGGCGGCGCGGATCCCACCGCGGCAGCCCGGCGCGTCGTACCGTGCGTGGGTGCCCTGCGACTTCTGCGGCGTCGAGTTCGACCCGATCGCCACCCGCTGGCTGTGCCCGCACTGCCACATGAAGGCCAACTGCTGCGACGGCGCCCCGCTCGCCCCGGTCGCCTCGCCCGCCACCACCCCGGCGGAGCCGGACCCGGGTCGCCCGCGCCAGGTGCTGCTCTAGCAGCAGCTCGGGCGGACGACGGAACGGCCGCGCCGGGTTCATCAGAGGTTGCCGCGGAGCTCCTGCTCGCGCTCGATGCTCTCGAACAGCGCCTTGAAGTTGCCCTTGCCGAAGCCGAGGGAGCCGTGCCGCTCGATGAACTCGTAGAACACCGTCGGCCGGTCCCCCACGGGCTTGGTGAAGATCTGCAGGAGGTAGCCGTCCTCGTCGCGGTCGACCAGGATCTTGCGCTTCTTCAGCTCCTCGATCGGCACGCGCACCTCGCCGATCCGGGCGCGCAGCTCGGGGTCGTCGTAGTAGGTGTCGGGGGTGTCGAGGAACTCGATGCCGTTGTCGCGGAGCAGGTCGACGGTGCGCAGGATGTCGCCGGTGGCCAGGGCGATGTGCTGGCAGCCCGCGCCGTCGTAGAACTCGAGGTACTCGTCGATCTGCGACTTCTTCTTGGCGATCGCCGGCTCGTTGAGCGGGAACTTCACCCGGTGGTTGCCGCTCGCGACCACCTTGGACATCAGCGCGGAGTAGTCGGTCGCGATGTCGTCGCCGATGAACTCGGCCATGTTCGTGAAGCCCATGACCTTGTTGTAGAACTCCACCCACTCGTCCATCCGGCCGAGCTCGACGTTGCCCACGCAGTGGTCGACGGCCTGGAACAGGCGCTTGGGATGGCCCTCGCGACGGGTCACCTTGGTGGTGTCGGCGACGAAGCCCGGCAGGAACGGCCCGTCGTAGCGGGACCGGTCGACGAGGGTGTGCCGCGTCTCGCCGTACGTCGCGATCGCGGCCGTCCGGACCGTGCCGTGCTGGTCGGTGACGTCGTGCGGCTCGTCGAGGATCGTCGCCCCCATCGACCGGGCGTGGTCGATGCACCGGTCGACGTCGGGGACCTCCATCGCGATGTCCACGACGCCGTCGCCGTGCTTGCGGTGGTGGTCGAGGGCCGGACTGTCGGAGGTGACGCCGCCGGTGAAGACGAAGCGCGCGCTGCCGGAGCGCAGCACGTAGGACTTGGCGTCCCGGTGGCCGGTCTCGGGACCGGCGTACGCCTCGAGGTCCATGCCCAGGGCCAGCTGGTAGAACTGCGCGGTCTGCGTCGCGTTGCCGACCACGAAGCCGACGTAGTCCATCCCGGTGACCGGGAACGGGTCGTTGGTGGCGTCGTACTCCACCAGGCCGACCAGCTGCTTGAGCTGCTCCAGGGTGAGGTCGGCCCGGAGCTCGTCGGCGGTGAGGGCGCCGCCGGTGGACGGGGTCTCGTGCGTGGTCGTCATGGGCGTCACCTTGCCCAACTGTGACAACCTGCGCAACAGTACGACGATTCGTCGCGCACATTGTCCACCCGAGGGGGCGCCATGGACGAGCTCGACCGCAGATTGCTCGCCCTGTTCGCCCACGACCCCCGGATCGGCGTGCTGCAGGCGTCGCGCGAGCTCGGCGTGGCCCGCGGCACCGTGCAGGCGCGGCTCGACAAGCTCGCGGACTCCGGCGTGGTGACCGGGTGGGGTCCGGACCTGTCGCCGGAGGCGCTCGGCTTCCCGGTCACGGCGTTCCTCACCCTCGAGATCCGGCAGGACCGGGTCGAGCTGGGCGGCCACGACGCCGTCGCCCGTCACCTGGCGACCATCCCGGAGGTCCTCGAGGCCCACACCATCACCGGTGCCGGCGACCTGTGGGCACGCGTCGTGGCCCGCTCCAACTCCGACCTCCAGCGCGTCATCGACCTGGTGCTCCAGGACCCGGCCATCGTGCGCAGCTCGACCGTGATCGCGCTGGCCACCCAGATCCCCTACCGCGTCCTCCCGCTGGCGCACTCCGGGTAGTCCCCGACGTTTTGGTTGTGGAAAGGGTGGTTTCTACAGCCAGAACGTCGGGGACTATCGGCTGGCCACCTCCGCACGGCGACCCAGCCGCTTGGCGAACCAGTGCCGGGCGAAGGGGTTGTCGTTGTAGCGCTCGATCGCGCGGTAGCCGGAGCCCTCGTACATCGCGATCGCCTCCACCAGCGTGCTGTTGGTGTCGAGGTACACCTCGCGATAGCCGAGGCGTCGGGCCTCGCCCTCGAGCGCGGCGAGCATCCGGGAGCCGAGCCCGCACCCCCGCCACGCGGCGTCGACCCACATCCGCTTGATCTCACCGATCGCCCGGGTGTGCGGCTGGACGCCCCCGCACGCCACCACCGCTCCGTCCACCCTGCCGACGAGGAACGACCCGTGGGGCGGAGCCATGCCGGCCACGTCCGTCGTCGCCGCGTCGCCCGGGTCGAACCCGCCGGGGAACCGCTCGTCGAGCTCGGCGAAGTAGCGGCGTACGGCGGCGACCGCCTCGGTCGACGACACGTCCACCGGATCGAGGGACACGGTGGCGGCGCGGATCAGCCGCTCGGCCGTGGACAGGGCCTCGCTGAGCCGCCGCCGCTGGGACGGGCCGAGCGGCCCGACCAGATCGGCGGCCCGCTCCTCCGAGCGCTGCTCCAGGCGGTCGATCGCCCGGCGACCGGCAGCGGTCGGGACGGCGAGGCGTCGGCGCTGGTCGGCGGGATCGCGGCGTACCTCCACCAGCCCCTCGTCCTCGAGCCCGCGCAGGAGCCGGCTCAGGTAGCCGGAGTCCAGCGAGAGGCGGCGCCGGAGCTCGAGGACGGCCGCCCCGGACGGCCCCATCTCGAACAGCAGCCGTGAGGCGCCGAAGCTCCGGCCGGTGCCGAGGAAGGACTCCTCCATCACGCCGACCCGCTGGCTCCAGGCCCGGTTGAAGCTGCGCAGGATGCTGGTGTCGACGCCCGTCCCGGCGTCGGTGGTGCTCGCCGTCATTCTCTGACCATAGTCAGACAATCGTAGGATGGGAAGACGGCCGTCGGGTTAGTCCCCGACGTTTTGGCTGTGGACAAGGCACATTCCACAACCAGAACGTCGGGGACTAACCGGTGGGACGGGACGCCCAGTCGCGGAGGCGGTTGATCCGGGCATGCAGCTGCTCGGCGTTCGCGATCGCGGCGGCGGGGCCGCCGAGCTCCTTGCGCAGAGCCGCGTGGGTGATGCCGTGCGCCTGCCCGGTGCGGTGGTGCCAGGCGGCGACCAGGCCGTTGAGCTCGCGGCGCAGGATCGCCAGCTGCTCGTGGGTCGACACCTCTCTCTCCTCGGCGTGCGCGAGGGGCGCCGTACGACGTGAGCGCTGACGGTGGTGGAGCAGCTCCCGCATCTGGTCGTGGTCCAGGAGCCCCGGGATGCCCAGGAAGTCCATCTCCTCGTCCGACCCGACATGCACCTCGCCCGCGTGACCGAACTCGCCGCCGTCGTACACCACCCGGTCGAACCGCGCCTGCGAGCCCAGGGCCTGGAACGTCCCGTCGAGCTCGTCGGAGGCGCCCACGTCCGCGTTGGCCCGGTCGAGCAGGTCCTGCTCGGCGGCGAACAGGTCGCCCTCGTCGACGATGCGCCGCCCCAGCACGTGGTCGCGCTCGAGCTCCATCTCCGCGGCGAAGCCGAGCAGGTGGGGCACCGACGGCAGGAACACCGAGGCGCTCTCGCCGCGGGTCCGCGCGCGCACGAAGCGCCCGACCGCCTGGGCGAAGAACAACGGCGTGGCGATGCTGGTGGCGTAGACCCCGACTGCGAGCCGCGGGACGTCGACGCCCTCGCTCACCATCCGGACCGCCACCATCCAGCGGTCGTCGGAGTCGGTGAAGGCCGCGATCCGCTTGGACGCCGCCTTCTCGTCGGAGAGCACCACGGTCGGCGACTCGCCGGTGATCTTCTTGAGCAGCGCGGCGTAGGCGCGGGCGGCGTCCTGGTCCGTCGCGATCACCAGGCCGCCCGCATCGGGGACGTGACGCCGTACCTCGGTGAGCCGTCGGTCCGCCGCGGCCAGCACGGACGGGATCCACTCCCCCGTCGGGTCCAGCGCGGTGCGCAGGGCCTGGGCCGTCAGGTCCTTGGTGAGCGGCTCCCCGAGGCGGGCCGACACCTCGTCGCCGGCCCGGGTGCGCCAGGCCAGGTCGCCGGAGTACGCCATGAACAGCACCGGGCGCACGACATGGTCGGCCAGGGCGTGCCCGTAGCCGTAGGTGAAGTCCGCGACCGAGCGCGGGATCCCGTCGGCGCCGGGGGCGTAGGTGACGAAGGGGATCGGGTTGACGTCCGAACGGAACGGCGTGCCGGTCAGGGCGAGGCGCCGGGTCGCCGGCTCGAACGACTCGCGCACGGCCTCCCCCCACGACAGCGCGTCACCGGCGTGGTGCACCTCGTCGAGGATGACCAGCGTCTTGAAGCGCTCGGTCCGGATCCGCATCGCAAGGGGGTTGACGGCCACCCCGGCGTACGTCACGGCGACGCCGACGTAGTCGGCCGAGGTCTTCCCGGAGCCGGCCGAGTACGTCGGGTCGAGCGGGACGCCGGCGCGGGCCCCCGCCTCGGCCCACTGCAGCTTCAGGTGCTCGGTGGGCGCGACCACGATGACGCGGTCCACGATCCTCCGTCCGAGGAGCTCGGCGGCGGCGGACAGGGCGAACGTCGTCTTGCCGGCGCCGGGCGTCGCCACGGCGAGGAAGTCCCGCGGCGCGCGCTCGACGTAGTCCGTCAGCGCGGCGGTCTGCCAGGCCCGCAGGGACGGGGCCGTGCCCCAGGCCGCCCGCTCCGGCCAGGCCGGGGTGAGGGCGGGAGATGGTGGGACGGCCTCGTGATCGTCGGAGCGCCGTCCCGTCACTCGGAGCCGTTCCCCGAATCGCCGCCCGGCTTCATGGACTCCCAGATCTCCTGGCACTCAGGACACACCGGGAACTTCTCGGGAGCGCGGCTCGGGACCCAGACCTTGCCGCACAGCGCGACGCAGGGCGTCCCCATCACCATGGCCTCGGTCAGCTTGTGTTTGTCGACGTAGTGGCTGAACCGTTCGTGGTCGCCCTCGTCGGTCGGGACGGTGCGCTCCTCGATGCGCTCGTCGACGGCGGTCTGGGTGACGAATCCGGTCTGAGGCACCGGCCAAGCCTACGACAGCGGCGGCAGCGGAACGGACTCGGCGAGCCCGGCGAGGACGGACTCCGCGTCCCAGGGGCCGGGGTCGTCGGCGGCCGGCCAGGAGGCGGTCTGCTCGAGCGCCCAGTCGGCCCACCGGGCCGTCGCCAGCTCGTGGTCGCGCTGCAGGCGCAGGGTGAGCGCGTTCAGGTGGCGGCGCTCGGGGAACGCCGGCGGCTGGGCCGCCATCTCCGCCAGCGCGGCCACCCGCCCGCGGGCCGCCTCGCCCATCTCGGTCAGCGTGGCACGCAGCGTCTGGAGGTCGCCGGCGTCGGCGAAGAACACCTTCACCAGGGCCTCGTTCTCCCAGGACGGCTCGGCGGACGGCGTGCCGAGCCAGGCCCCCAGCTCGCGCCGGCCGCGCGCCGTGATCGCGTACACCGTGCGGCGACGCTTGCCCGTGTACTCCTCGGTCGCCGTGGCGAGTCCGTCCGCGGCCAGGCGCTTGGGGTCGTCGTAGAGCTTGCGCTCGGCGCGTGGCCAGAACCAGTTGAGGCTGCGGCGCACCTGCTGGGCGAGCTCGTACGTCGTCCAGGGGCGCACCGAGAGCAGGCCGAGGAGGGCGTACGCCGTGGTGCCGGCGTCCTTCTGGGCGGTGGACCGGGTCGTGGGCATGAACCATCTTGACGTGCTGGACGCCTCGGCGTTCCTCGACGCCCGCGAGCGAGCGATCGCCGTCCATGCGTCGCAGACCTCGCCCTACGAAGGGTTGCCGGACGACCTGCGCCGCGACTTCCTGACCCGCGACCACCTGGTGCGGGTGGGGCTAGTTGAGCTCCGGGTCGATCGGTCGGTTCATGTGCCAGGCGAGCTCGCCCGGCTGGCGGCGCATCACCTCGCGCCACAGGTCCGTGGGATCGGCCCGGAAGGCGTCCGGCGGCAGCGCGGGGACGACGTACCAGTCGCCGCCGGCGATCTCGCCCTCCAGCTGACCGGCGCCCCACCCGGCGTACCCGGCGAAGATCCGCACCCCGTCGACGGCCTGGTCGAGCTCGGTGACCGGGCCGTCGAGGTCGACGATCGCGAGCCGGTCGGTGACCGGGCGGAGGCCCGGTGGTACGTCGTCCTGGTCGCGCACGAGCGCGACCGCCAGGGCGCCGTCGGGCGACACCGGCCCGCCGCGGAAGAGGACCTCGGGCTCGGCCACGATGTCCCCCCAGTCGGCGAGCACGGACACGACCGGGACGGGCGAGGGCCGGTTGATGACGACGCCCATCGCGCCCTCGTCGTCGGCGTCCAGGAGGAGGACGACCGCGTCGGCGAAGTTCGGGTCGAGGAGCTCCGGCGAGGCCAGCAGCAGCATCCCGGCTCGGATCTCGCTCATGAGCCCATCATGCCCGCCGGGCGCCTCCTCCAGAAGACGGTCGACGGCCCCGGTCCGGCGGGAGGGAGGGTGCCGGGACCGGGGCCGTCGGTTCGGGTGGCGTCAGGCCGCGACGTGGGCCTTGATCCGGCCGAGCAGGCTCGGGCCTCGGTGGCCCGTGGGCGCGGTCCGCGCGGGCAGGTAGGTCGCCCGCGCGCGCTCCTCCAGCACGAGGCCGGCGGCCACGGTCTCCTCGGTGCGGGCACCGGCCCGGCCGGCCATCGCGGCCAGCAGGACCCGCTCCTTCGAGGCGGAGGTGGCCAGGGCCGCGTCCATCGCGTCGTCGAGCGGCTCGGACCGGTAGTGGTCCAGGACGAGCCTGGTCCCCGGCAGCTCGTCGGCCGTGGCATGCCAGGCCGAGACCGCGGCCTCCTCGAGATCCATCGGCTGATGGAGCAGGGCACGCTCGAGGTGGCCGGACAGGCGGGTGTGCCAGCGCAGCTGGAGGGCGCCGAGCAGGGAGAGCTCGTCGCCGAACGTCTCGCGGACACCGTCCACGTCCATCGGCAGGATGCCGTCTCGACGCTGGTCGGCGGTCCGGGTCACGGTGCGGAGGATCTCTCCGCGGTGGTGGAAGGTGGTCCAGGTCATGGCCATCTCCTCTCTCACGGTGACTCCCGGCGGAACGGGTCTCGCCCGGTGAGTCACATACCGTTGGTACGTACTAAGAGTATGGAAGACACCAACGGTATGCAAACTCCGGGCCTGTGACGCCGACCACCCCGGGTGGAGGAGCGGGTCGTCAGGAGCCGCGACGGCTCGTCGAGCCGCTGTCGACCTCGACCATGACGCTCGTGGACTTGACCACGGCGGTGGCGCTGACGCCGGGCGCGAGCCCCATCTCGTCGGCGGCCTCGCGGCTCATCAGGGAGACGACCCGGTAGTCCCCGCAGGCCATCTCGACCTTGGCCATCACCCCGTCACGCTCGACGGACACGACGACCCCACCGAACCGGTTGCGGGCGCTCGAGGTCTTGTCGCTCCCGGACAGGGAGGAGAGGAACGTCGCCAGCTCCGCGGCCGGCAGCACCCGCTGGTTGCCCCGGCGCTCGAACGTGATCCGGCCCTCGGTCTCCCAGCGGCGGAGGGTGTCGACGCTGACGCCGACGCGCTGCGCCACCTCGCCGATGCGCAGGTAGTCGGGCACCCGGTCAGCATAGGGCGGCAGGGGCCCCCGCGGGGACGCCACCGCGGCCTCGCCGGGGCCGGGGAGGGAGACACGCCTAGACTGCGCCGGTGACCAAGAGCACACGCGCCCGCCTGGTGCCCAAGGTGCCGCACGTGCCCGGCACCAGCCGGCGCGCGCAGTACTCCGCCTCCACCCGGCGGGCGCTGGTCGACGTGGCGGAGCGGCTGTTCACCGAGCACGGGTACGCCGGCACCTCCCTGGACGCGATCGTGGCCGGGGCCGACGTGACCAAGGGCGCCCTCTACCACCACTACTCCGGCAAGCAGGCGCTCTTCGAGGCCGTCTTCGAGAAGGTCGAGCTCGCCGGGGCCCAGGACATCCGCTCGGCGCTCGAGGATCCGCTGGACCCGTGGGAGAAGGCGCTCGCCGGGCTCCGCGCGTTCCTCGCGGTGGTCCGGCAGCCGTCGTACAGCCGGATCGTCATCCAGGACGGTCCGTCCGTGCTCGGCCACGAGCGTTTCCGCGAGCAGGAGGAGCGCTCGACGTTCGCCTACGTGCTGGACATCGTGCGCGCGGTGCTGAGCGCCGGGGACGGGAATGTCGACGACGAGATGGAGCACACGTTCGCGCGGATCTTCTTCGGCGCGATGTCGTCGGCGGGCGCCAGCGTGTCCACGTCCGAGGACGCGGACGCCGAGGCCGAGCGCGTGGAGCTGGCCATCGGGTTCATCCTGTCGGGGCTCCGCGCCCTCTCCGAGCAGGGCGTGGAGCTCCCCGCAGGAGTGGCTACTTCTTGAAGGTGACGTTCCCGCTGATCGGGACCAGCTCGATCCAGGTGTGGCCGGCGGGCACCTTCAGCTGACCCTTGGACGTGGTCAGCGTGATCGAGGAGCCCGGCTTGCCCTTGTGCCAGGTCGCGGTGACCTCACGACCGTGGTGGAAGAGCAGGGCCTTGCCCTTGCCGGTGAGCAGCGTCCGCGGGACCGGGTTGCCGGCCGGGTCGAGGTAGCCGGCGTTGCCCTCCTTGACCCTCAGCACGAGCACGTTGGTGGCCGGGAACTGGTCGCCGGCGGGCGCGTTGCTGTTGATGTTGTGGTAGCTGCCGTTGGTGTAGCTCCACAGCGTGGTGCGGCCGGGCGAGAACTGCGCCGCGATCGAGGTGGCCTTCTTGCCCTTCGGGAGGTCCTTGGCCGAGCCCCACTTGAGGTAGTCCGGGGGCGTCTTGGCCTTGGTCTTCGCCGCCGCGGCGACCTCGTTGAGGTGGACGAACAGGTTGTACGGCGCGGCCCGCTGCGGCGAGCGGTAGAAGCCCTTCGTGCTCTCGCCGAAGAACGGGATGTGCGCACCGTGGATGAGCGCGATCGTCCTCGGCGCCGCGCCGCTGGTCACGAGGGACGCGTGCACCGGCGAGACGATGTCGATGTCGCTGGCCCGCATCGAACGGACCGGACCGACGTTGCCGGGGATGGTGGAGTAGTAGAACGCGGCGAGGCGGGTCAGGCCGCCCTCGACCAGCTCCTCCACGACCATGTCGGCCTTGCCCAGGCCGATCTGCGGAGCGCTGGAGGCGGTGTTGTCCATCTTGGTCACCAGCACCGGGCGGGTGAGCTGGGCGGACTTGTTCGAGGGGACCTTGAGACCGGTCAGCGGCCAGTACTGCGTGATCGTCTGACCACCCGCGACCTTCTGGGGGCTGGCGGCGGGGCTGGAGCTCGACGAGCCACCGCAGGCGGCCAGGAACATGCTCGTGGCCACGAGTGCGGACAGGGTCAGGGCGGTGCGTCGCACGTGAATCTCCATCAGGGCTGGGACCAGGGGGTCCGGTCCAGTGTGAACGAACGGATCAACTAGATCGGTCAGGCCACGCCGTGGCTATGACCAACCTCACCCCGACGCTCCGGAGGAGCCGTAGGTGAGAGAGGCGAGGGTCTTGTAGGTGGTCGGGTCGAGGAAGGCGACGTACACGGGGCCGGACCCGGTGACGGACGCCGACCGGGAGCTCGGGACGACGACCATCAGGGCCGCCTGGTTCGCGAACGTCTGACCCTTGGTCGTGTCGCTGAACGAGGTGCGCAGCACGATCGGGCTCGACCCGGTCACGCCCGACCCGCCGGCCGTCGCGTGGGCGAGCACCTGCTGGACGACGCTGCTGTCGACCGGCGAGAGGCCTTGGTATCTCACCCCGTGGGCCTGGAGCTGGGTGGTGAACCCGGGCGGCAGCTCGGAGTAGACGTCGACCGCGGACTGGCTGCCGTTGCCGTGCGTGAGAACGAACCCGAGGGTCCCGAACCAGACCACCGCGAGCACGACGGCGACGACGCCGTGCACCGGCTTCATGCCGGGGGGCCGGCCGGTGGGACGGACGTACGGCTCAGACAAGCGTCGCGCCTCCGTCGACGTACAGCGTCTGGCCGGTGATGTACGACGACTCGTCGCTGCACAGGAAGGCCGCCGCGGCGGCGATGTCCTCGGGGAAGCCGACGCGCCGGACCGGGTTGCGGTCGGCCGCCAGCTTCCGGAAGTCCTCGACGGGGACTCCCACGCGGGCCGCGGTGGCGTCGGTCATGTCGGTGGCGATGAAGCCCGGGGCGATCGCGTTGGCGTTGACGCCGAAGGGACCGAGCTCGATGCCGAGGGTGCGGACGAACCCCTGCAGGCCCATCTTCGCGGCGGCGTAGTTGGCCTGGCCGCGGTTGCCCAGCGCGGAGACGCTGGAGAGGCAGACGACCTTGCCGTACTTCTGCTCCACGAAGTGCTTCTGCGCGGCCCGGGTCATCAGGAAGGCTCCCCGGAGATGGACGCCCATCACCAGGTCCCAGTCGTCGTCGCTCATCTTGAACAGCAGGTTGTCGCGGGTGACCCCCGCGTTGTTGACCAGGATGTGCAGGGCGCCGAGCTCGGTGACGACGCGGTCGACGGCGGACTGCACGGAGTCGCTGTCGCTGACGTCGCAGCCGACGCCGAGGTGCCGCTGCGGCGCGTCCCCTCCGGTCGAAGCGGTGGTGAGCCGGGCCGCCGACTCGGCCGCGGTGGCCTCGTCGAGGTCGAGGAGAGCCACGGACGCGCCCTCCTCGGCGAAGCGGGTGGCGATGCCGAGCCCGATGCCGCGTGCGGCTCCGGTGACGACGGCGACCCGTCCGTCGAAGCGACCCATGGTGACCTCCTGTCGGGACTGATGACGTGGTCACGATAGGGCAGGGGCGGTGACGGTCCGACGGGGCACCGCCCCGATCCGCGGGCTCAGGACGGGAGCTGGCGGCGTTCCCCGAAGGCCAGGACCGGGCCGTACGCCTCGTCCACCGGCAGCTCGGCCACGATCCTGTCCGTCCCGGTCGTCGGGTCGAAGTGGCTGATCGCGGCCCGGACCGCTCCCCCGTCGCAGGACACGCCGTGCTCGAGGACGAGGCGGCCGGCACGGGTGCCGATCAGGTAGACGTTGCCCCTCGCGCGCGGCACCCGGACGGGGGTCGCGCTGCCGTCCGCGTGCTGCCGGGCCAGGAACACCACGCCGCAGGGACCGGCGGCCTCCAGGTAGGTGACGCCGTCGAGACGTCGGGCGTCGAGATCCCCCAGGTCGCGGCTCGTCCGGCCGTGGTAGGCGGTGATGGGGAACGGCGCGGAGCCGTCCACCGGCACCCCGAAGAGCTCGGTGGTCTGGTGGACCCAGCAGCTCGCCTCGACGATCCCGGGCCTCCACCAGCGTCGCGCCGAGCAGGCGTGGGCGAGGCGGAGGGTCCGGACCGGGTGGCCGGTGCTGGTGACCACGCGGAACGTGTGGGCCTGGAACGACTGGGGTGCGACCACGACGCGGCTCCCGTCGGGCGTGGGCAGCGGCTGGCCGTCGGTGTACCGGGCGATCCGGCTCGTCGTCCCGTCGTGGTCGATGCGGAACAGCGACTCGCCCCGCGACCCGCCGAAGTGCGTGGCGAAGAGCGACCCGTCCGGGCCGAGCCCGATCGAGGCGACGTGCCGGCCCAGACGGGTCACGTGCCGGGTGCCGAGACGCAGGTCGAGCTGGATCGCCCGCGCCCGGGTCGTGCCGCCGTCGACCATCAGCAGGGCCTCGTGCCCGTCCGGCGACCAGTCCGCGAGCCGTCGGTAGCCGCGGCCGTCGCCGGCGACCCCGGTCTTCGCCATCTGGTAGCGCCCGCCGAGCGGGTCGACGAGGTCGAGCAGCTGGTGGGTGGCCCGGATGCCGCCCTCCGGTCCGCGAGGCCCGAGGTCGATGAGGGTGAGGTACCACCCGCGCCCGACCAGGCTCCACGGCACGCGGTCGCCCAGGGTGACCTGGTTCGGGCCGAGCATCCGCTCGGCGGTCGACGCCGACCCGTGGTCGGTGGCGTGGGCGCTGGTGGCCCCACCGACGACGGCGAGGGCGAGGGCGGTCAGGCCGGCCGCGATGCGTGGGATCGACATGCCCCTGTGACGCAGGCGACCGCCCGGGAGTTGCCGGAGGTTCCGGGCTCCCGAGCGGTCGGGGTGGTCGGGGTGGGCGGTCAGGCGCTGGGCGACGGCGCCACGGCGCTCTGCAACCGGGCACGCAGACCGTCGAGGTCCGTGGCCGTGGCGAGCACGGCCTGCACCACCGGGTCGTCGCACCCGGTCAGGGCGAGCGCGAGCTGCTGTCCGGTCATCCCGGCGCCGCGGTCGCGCACGCCGATCTCGCGGTCGCGGCCGCGGTCTCGGTCGCGGAGAGTCGCACGGCGTACCTCGCGCAGGACGTCGCGGAGCCCGGCCGAGAAGGTCGGACCCTCGAGACGCCGGCTCCGCGGTCCGCGACGGCCGCGCCCGTGGTGATGGCCGCCGTGTCCGCGACCTCGGCGGCGCTCGTCGCGGCCTCGACCGCGGGAGCCGCGGCGCCCGCGCTGGGGACGGGAGCCCCAGTCGTCGGTCAGCTCGGCGCCGAGGTTGTCCCGCACGGCCTCGCGGACGCGGTCGAGGTCGATCCCGATGGCGCGGAGGGCTTCGCGGTCCTCGGCGAGCCCGTCCGGCTCACCGGCCGGCTCGCCGGTGTCGTCGTGGGTCTCGTGGTCGGCATCGACGTGCTGGGTGGCCACGAGGTCGCGTGCGGTGTCGAGTCGCAGGCCGTGGTCGGTGAGGGCGGCGTACGCCGTACCCCTCATGTTGGCGAGTAGGCCGAGCAGCAGGTGGTCGGGACCGACCTCCTGGTGCCCGAGCTCGCGGGCGATGTCCGTCGCTTGGGCGACGGCGATTCTTGCTTCGGTGTCGAATCGGCTGTACATGGGTGTCTCCTGGTGTCTGTGGCTCCCGCGTCAGTCGCGGGAGTGCTTCTGGTGAACGGCCTGACGGCTGACCTGCAGCACGTCGGCGATCGCCTGCCAGCTCCAGCCCTGCTCACGTGCGTTGTGGACCTGGACCGCCTCGAGGCGGTCGGCCAGCGCGCGGAGGGCCCGGACGGCAGCGAGTCCCTGGCCGGGATCTCGACCGGCGGCGGTCTCGGAGAGATCGGCCGGAGCGGGTCCGTCGGCGTCGTTCACTGTGTCAAGTAAACCTGACGAATGGCTGGCTGTCAAGTTTTCCTGACGTCCAGGGCCCGACGGAGCAGCGCGGCGTACTCCCGCGCCTCTCCGTCGGCGTATGTCGTACGCGGCCAGAAGAAGCCGCGCAGGCCGTCGCCCTTGGTGCGGGGTACGACGTGCAGGTGCAGGTGGGCCACCGACTGGCTGACCACGTTGTTCATCGCGACGAAGCTGCCCTGCGCCCCGAGCCCGTCGACCACCGCGCTCGCCAGCCGCTGCGCGGCGCCGAGGAACCCGTCGCGCAGACGCGCCGGCAGGTCCGGGAGCGTGACGACGTGCTCGCGCGGGACCAGCAGCGTGTGGCCCTTGAACACCGGCCGGGCGTCGAGGAACGCCACGAAGTCCGGCTCGTCGAGGACGCGCTCGGCCTGGATCTCGCCGGCGATGATCGAGCAGAACACGCAGTCCACGGCGCTCACGCTAGACGTGTCGACCGACGACCACGGTCACCTCGTCCGGCCCGGTCCCGGCATCGCCCGCGCAACGGACCCGGGGCAGGCCGGCTGCTCAGCAGCCGAGGCCCTGCGTCGCCTGCACCGCGGCACGGTAGCGGGTGACCTGGCCCTGGCCCGCGTGCCAGCTCTGGAGCCACATCTGGGTCGCCATCGTGGGACTCATCGTCCCCATGCGCAGCATCTCCATGTCCCTGACGTGGTGGCGCCACGTCGGCAGCGCGAGGTGAGCCAGGTGCAGCACCTGACCGTTGGCGGCCACGGCTCGTTCGCATCGCAGCAACGGCCCGGGAACGGCCTGGAGTCCGGGTGTCGGGCAGCGGATCGTCAGCTGGTTCAAGCGACTGTCGGCAGCGGCGTATGCCCGCAGCCGAGCGTGTGCGCCGTCCCTGGTCTGGTTCCAGAACTGGGTGGCCTGCGGCAGCGTGATCACGCCGAGAACGAGCTTGTTCATGGCGCCGATGTGGACCTCCCACTGGGCCATCGCAGAGGCCGCGGCGTGCAGCGGTTTCTGCTGCGCTGCATACACGCTGCTGCACCGGGTCAGTCGTTGGTCGTGGCTCACCTGCGCCGGCTGGGACCCGGACGATGCGTCGCCCGGTGACGGCGCGCTCGTGCCCCCGGACGTGCGCGCGCCGGCGAGCGTTCCCTGGGCCTGGCTCGGGGGTGTGTCCGAACCACGGAAGTTCGGCACCACCTTCCAGGCCAGGCCCACCGCCAGTGCGCCGATCGCGATGCCGTAGAGCACCGCGGTCACCGTCGCCTCACTGAAGAAGCGACGCTCTTCAGCATCCTTGGACGAGAACGGGTTCTTCATGTCAGCCCCCCGGATGACCTCATACCCTGGTGACGCTAGATCGACGTCGAGCCTCCGTGCACACCCCGAAGGGTGTAGGGCACACCCGGCGCCCCCTGAGGTCCGCCAGAGGCGCGGCGTCAGGGGCTGACGTGCTCGCAGTCGGCTCCGTCGAGGTTCTCGACGCTGATGCAGGTGTCGTCGCCGAGCCCCATGCGCGACGAGTCGTTGCCCGGGCCGCCGTTGAAGGTGTCGTTGCCGTCCGTCCCCCCGAAGTAGTCGTCGCCGGCGTGGCCGTTGAACGTCGAACCGGCGGCGTCCTGCGACAGGACGACCGCGTCGTTGCCCGGGGTGCCGGTGACGATCCAGGACGTGGCGCGGGTCGCGAGGAGCGCCTGTTCGGTGTGCACCGTCAGTGAGGTCCTGCGGCCGGCGAGGGTGAACGTCATCCTCCCGGTCGCCAGGTTGTAGGTGCCGGTTGATGCGGCGCCCCGGCGGTTGATCGCGTCGGTGTTGACCTGGATGCTGTCGGATCCGGGTCCACCGTCGTAGGTCTGCGGTCCCTTCTTGTTCCCGATCTCCACCCAGAGGTCGTCGTCGCCCGCTCCGCCGCTGATCACGTCGTTGCTGGCGCCACGAGCGCTGATGTAGTCGTTCCCTCCGCCCCCGTCGAGGTGGTCCTGGCCATGACGCGAGGTGATCCAGTCGTTGCCGTCGCCGCCCCACACCTGGTCGCCCTGCTGTCCGTCGCCGGGTGCGTCGCCGTCGACGGAGATGAAGTCGCCGCCGCCGCGTCCGCGGACGACATCGGGGCCGTTGCCCGTGTCGATCCGGTCGCGATGGTTGGTGCCGTCGACGACGTCGCCGTACGCCGAGCCGACGATGACGGAGGTGCCGGCGGCGAAGGTGTCGCGGCCGTCGCCGCGTGCGGTGCGGCTGCGCAGGTCGAGGTGGACGCCGTGCGGGGACCCGTCCCAGGAGTAGGTGTCGTCGGCGATGTTGTCGGCGGGGCGTTGGTCGAACCCGGCGTCGAGGGTGTCGTCTCCCGGTCCGCCGTTCAGGGTGTCGCCGACGCGCTCGGTGCCGTCCTCGTCGGCGATGTGGAACAGGTCCTTCTCACCGTAGAGCCGGTCGTTGCCGGCACCCCCGAAGAGACGGTCGGCACCGTCTCCCCCACACACGAGGTCGTTGCCGCCCCCGGCATAGATCGTGTCGTCGCCGTCGAGCCCGGCGATGACGTCTCGGCCGGGGGTGCCGTGGATCTCGTCCGACCCGGAGGTCCCGACGATCGTGGCCCGGACGCCACGGCAGGTCACGGCGGCGGCGTGTGCCGGCGCGGCCGGCGCGAGCATCGCGGTGGCCACGACGACGGTCAAGGCAAGCGCGATCGGGACCGCGCGCAGGACCCGAGCTCGACTCGGCTTGCGATACGAGCCGGACCCGCCGCGGTCCAGCAGGGCAACGGACACGTCGCACGACGGCGGCATCTGGTCTCCTTCAGACTCCCGGAGTGGGTGCCTGGTCCGATGCACGCGGAGGCGGAGAAGTTCGGTGAGCTGGGTTGTCGGTTCAGCCGATCGGCGACGTGGAGTCAGCGGGCGGGATGGGTCATGGCGTCGACGACCGCGGTCACGGCCAAGATCAGGCCCGGCTCCTGCCCCTGCTCCACTTCGACGCCGTAGGTGTCCGCGACGCGGAACCACTTCTTGGACACCTCGGCGACCTTGTCGCCGTCCCGCTCGATCTTGTACTCGTGGTCGACGATGTTGCCCTGGACCTCGAGATCATCCCCGTGCTCCACCTTGACATCGAACCGTTCACGCAGCGGCGTGATCAGCGCCTTCTTGACCGTCGCGACCGTGTGCCCCGACCCGTCCTCGATCTCCATGGTGTCGCGGAGGCGCAGCATCTTCTGCTGGATCTTGAACAACTCATGTCCGCTCGGGTCCTCGAAGATCATGGTGTCCCGGACGCGCAGGGCCTTCCCGTTGACCTTGAACACGCGTTCGCCGTGCTCGTCCTCGATCCAGTAGTCGTCCCCGATCGACACCAGCTTCTGACGCATGCGGAACGTCTGCGAGCCTCCGCCCCGCCTCGCCTCGCGACGTTCCTCCCGCCGGTCCCGTAGTCCCATGAACCCCTCCTCGCTCGGGCGGTCCCAGCCAACGGCACGACGGGACCGATGGCATCACCCCGCGTGAATGAGCCTTGCGCGCGGACGTGGTTCACGTTCTTCAGGTGACCGCGTGAGAGGTGCACACTCCTGCCGCGGATCGGGGCGCCAAGGTGCGTCATGTCGTCGCGAGAAGGACGCGCCGTTCGACCCCACCTCATGCGGTCAGGGGGATGCCTCGACGTTTCCGTGGGACGAGCCTGGGATCGGGGTCGAGCCTCGACACCCCGCACTACCCCGGGCACGACGCCTCAAAGGAGAATCACATGTCGGAGCTTTCATCCTCGGACAGCCCCGTGCTCGACCTCTTGGCGAGCATGACGGCGGACTCCCTCGAGGCGTCCAGCCTCGACGTTCAGTCGATCATGCTGGTCCGCCTCGCGGCCCTGGTGGCGAGCGGAGCACCAGCGGCCTCTTACGCCCTGAATCTGGCCGCAGCAAGCGATGCCGGTCTTGACGTCGACGACGTCCGCGGCGTCCTCACCGCGATCGCTCCCATCGTCGGGACCGCCCGAGTCGCCGCCGCGACCGCCCGCATCGCCCTTGCGCTGGAGATCGCGATCGAGGTGGCATCAGCCGACTTTGGAGACGATGACAGCTGACACGGGGTACGGGGCAGGCGCAGATACCATCTTCGGCGCGACCGCGGCAGCACCGTAGGGCCGCACATGGACGGTGTGTCCCGTGTTCGAGCCACGGGTCGGCGTGGGGCGTGCGCCGATCACAGTGCCTCGAGCCCACCTTGACGCACGTTCGTTGACCCGACTTGAGTGAGGTCTGCCGCACTCCAGGAAGGTCCGAGATGAAGACGACCGTGCGCGGTCTCGCGGTGCGCAGGAGTCGGCCGTGACCAGCCCGTGGACCCTGGACACGCCGCTCGGGACCCTCGAGGTCAACGGCTGGACCCTGGTGTGGTCGGTCTTGGTGCTGATCGGCACCGTGCTCGTGGCGCGCTACGTCGCGCGTGCGGCGCGGCGCCTCGGAGCCCGGGTGCCGAACCTGGCGGACGACGTCCTGCTCCAGATCATCCGATTCGCGCGCTACGCCATCTACGCCCTGGGCGCCGGAGTCATCCTGAGCCTTCTCGGTGCACCGATCCAACCGGTCCTGATCGCGGTGCTGATCACTCTCGGTGCGCTGATCCTGGTCGGCCGCGGAGTCGCCGACAACTTCGGCGCCGGGTTGGTGATCCAGGTGCGGCATCCCCTGCGACCCGGCGACCTGATCGAGTGTGACGGGCACCAGGGTCACGTGATCGACCTCAACAGCCGTGAGGTCCTCATCCAGACCTACGACGGCGTCCAGGTCCACCTGCCCAACAACCTGGTGATGAACTCGTCCCTGCTGAACCTCACGGCGTCCGGCTCGGCCCGGTCGAAGATGGACGTCCGCATCGCCGTTGACGGACCCGAGGCCGTGAACTCTCTCGTCCGACTGGTCCTGGACACCGCACTCGCCGTTCCGGGGGTGCTCACGGAGCCGCCCCCCGCCTGCCCGATGACAGCAGCCGCGCCGACCGAAGTGGTGCTGAGACTGCTGCTGTGGCACAACCCCGAGTCGGCGCTCGACGTGTGCTCTCGTGTCACCGCCGCGCTCAGCGCGGCGCTGGGTGGCGCGGGCCTCCGGTACGCGATCTCGTGGCCGCCACCGGCGCCCGCGGCATTCCCCTTGGGCACCACCTGAGCAAATCGTTGCGCACACGGCGCTGACTCTGGTGAGGCGAAGCCCGCCAGCATGGGGTCTGGCGGGCTTCGGGTGTTCGGCGGCCTCGAGGTCCCCCGACGCTCTCAGGACGTGCGAAGACGGTACAACGGGCATGGGATGTGTCGTCATCATCCGTGGGGTGCGATATTCGAGTCGTTCGACGGCACTTCGAGGCCGCTCGCCGCACGTGGCCGAAAAGCGGATATCAGGGCTTTGAACGCGTCCCGCCAGGATGTGGTGAGCCTCCGGTGGGCCGCTCATCCGGGGCGGGATGACTCAGGATGACTCCGGGCTCGCCGAACGAGCGTTGATGGGATCGGGCACACGGCTTCATGGAGGCCGCCGCAGGCCCACCCCCCTAGAGGCCCCGATGGCGGGTCTGCGGCGGTGTGCATCCACCATCACACCCGATACCTCCGGCGTCCCGGGAACCGCGAAACCGGCCGGATCGCACGGCACGCGCATGCCGCCGTCCGGCTCACGACGTACTGTTCCGCGGCCGCTGCCCGATGGCAGCCGATACCCGTCCCAGGCGCGCGCACCGCCGCCCGGGCGCCGGACGGGAATGTCGCGGGGTATCCACGCCGAATTGCGCGAAGACTCCGTGGTGGTAGTGGTGGTGGTGGTGGAGCTGGCGGGAATCGAACCCGCGTCCTCGAGCGTCGAACCAGGTCTTCTCCGGGTGCAGTCAGTGATGTCGTCTTCTCAGTCCCGGCGCTCGCACTGACACGTCGCCGACGGACTCAGTCAGGATGAAGTCCCGGCCGCCCCTCCTGACAGAGAGCGGCCAGCAAGCCTTCTAGATGAGGTCTGGATCCGGGACGAAGGCAGATGCCCGGTCAGACCCTTCGATCACCGCTCAGGCGGCGAGAGCGAAGTTACTGCGCGTGTTGTTGGCAGTTATAGGTTCCCGACGAACGTTTACGAGATGACGTCGGCTTCTCGACCCGCTTCCCCTGGAACTGACGTCCCAAGTCGAAACCGATCAGCCCCTCTTGAGTTGTGAAGCGTCCACGGGTCCCCACGTGTGTGACCTGCGGACATTCCCAGTCTACGGGGCGTGGCCGGCACGGGCGAACCGGTTGGGTGGTCTCGACTCCGCTCGACCACCGAACCTGCTGCCCCTTCTTCGATCCCCCCGGATCAGGGCGTGCCGAAGAGGGCGACCGCGTTGTCCCAGCAGACGGCGCGGAGCCACTCGTCCCCGAGGCCGAGGCGGGCGAGGCCGTCGAGCTGCTCGGCGTACGCATAGGGGATGTTCGGGAAGTCGGACCCGAGCAGGACCTTCGGCTGGAGGTCCCGCAGCCGAGGGACCAGCGCCACCGGAAAGGCGGCACCGAGGTCGTCGAAGAAGCGTGTGAAGACCATCGTGGTGTCGACGCGGACCTGCTCGTGACGCTCGGCCAGGGCGACGAAGTCGGCGTACTCCGGAGCCCCGAGGTGGGCGATCACGAGCGCGAGGCGTGGGTGTCGGCCGAGCAGCTCGGCGACCGGCCCGGGACCCGTGTACGCCGTCCCTACCGGTCCGGAGCCGGCGTGCAGGACGACCGGGGTCCTCGCGTCCTCGAGCACGCCCCAGGCATCGGTCAGGAGCGGGTCGCGGACGTCGAACCCGCCCACCTGGACGTGCAGCTTGAAGATCTCGGCGCCCTGGGCGATCCGCTGGGCGACGTACTCCGCCGCGCCGGGCTCGGGGTAGAACGTCGCGCTGTGCAGGCACTCGGGCACCCGCGCGGTGAAGCGTGCCGACCAGTCGTTGAGGTACTCCGCCATCCCGGGGCGGTGCGCGTAGGCGAGCGCCGAGAAGCGTCGTACGCCGAAGCCGCGCAGCGTCGCGACCAGCTCGTCGTCGTCCGCGCGGTAGTGCAGCGGCCAGGGGCGTCCGATCAGCGGTCCGGCGGTGTCGAACTGCTCGCGGACCTTGGCCATCACCCGCGGCGGCAGGAAGTGGGTGTGGACATCGAACAGTCCGGGCAGCCCGAGATCGCGTGCGAAGCCGACCGGGTCGAGCGGCGGCTCCGGCATCAGTCGGTGTGACCCTTGAGCCGGCGGCCCACCGCCTGCTGCTTCTCGCGGTCGGCCTGGCGCTCCGCGAGCGCGTGCCGCTTGTCGTAGGACTTCTTGCCCTTCGCCAACCCGATCTCGACCTTGGCCCGGCCGTCCTTGAAGTAGAGGGCGAGCGGGACGAGCGTGTAGCCCTTGTCGCCGATCTTGCGCTCGATCTTGGCGATCTCGGCCTTGTTGAGCAGCAGCTTGCGGCGCCGGCGCGCGGAGTGGTTGGTCCAGGTGCCCTGCGTGTACTCCGGGATGTGGACGCCGTGCAGCCACACCTCGTGGTCGTCGACCTCGGCGAACCCGTCGACCAGGGTGGCGCGCCCCTGCCGCAGTGACTTGACCTCGGTGCCCATCAGGACGAGCCCGGCCTCCCACGTGTCCTCCACGTGGTAGTCGTGTCGCGCCTTGCGGTTCTGCGCGATCAGCTTGCGCCCCTGCTCCTTCGGCATCCGGTCATTCTCGCAGTCGCGGTCAACTCGGAATCGGGTGACCCGGCCCCCCGGCGTACCGCGGTCCCGGCGCGGCTCAACGCACCACGAGGCGCGGCTCGACGGACCCGGAGGCGCGGCTCGACGGACCACGAGGCGCGGCTCGACGGTCAGGAGACCCAGGGGGCGGGGTTCACCGCGACGCCGTTGACCATCACGGTGAAGTGGGTGTGGCAGCCGGTCGACCAGCCCGTCGTCCCGATCAGCCCGACCACCTGTCCGCGCGAGACGTGCTGGCCGACATGGCTGCGGTAGGCCGACAGGTGGTTGTAGATGACCGTCACGTTCCGGCCGTTGACCAGGCCGAGGTTGATGAACAGACGGTTGCCCCAGATCGGGTCGAAGTACTCCGAGGCCACGGTGCCGTTCCCGGCGGCCCAGATCGGGGTGCCGCAGGAGGCCCCGAAGTCCTCGCCGTCGTGCAGGCCCCAGTAGTGGCCGATGGGGTTGATCCGGTAGCCGTACGGCGAGGTGACCGGCCCGTTCACCGGTGGCATCAGCAGGCCGCCGGTGCTGCCCCGGTAGCCACCACCCCGTCGCTGCTCGCGGGCGATCTCGGCCATCAGCCTCCGGTGCACCCGGTCCGCCCGGGCCTTCGACCTCGCGAGGAAGACCCGGTCGTGGGCCTTGGCCCGCCGAGCGAGCGCGAACGCGTGCTGGCGCGCACGGACCTGCCGGGCGACGCGCGCCTTCGCCGCCAGGGCCTGCTGCGCGTAGCGGCGCTCGACCACCAGGTTGGCGTGTGCCTGGGCCGTCTTCCGGGCGACCTGGTCCTTGGCCAGGGCGAGCTCCTGGGTCTGGACCTTCAGCAGCACCTCCGAGGCCTTGAGCCCGTCGAGCGCCTGGTCCTGGGAGCTGAGCACGAGCGTGTTGTTGGCGTTCTTGGCCGTGAGCTCCGCCGGGGACTGCGAGTTGAGGAGGGAGAGGAAGCCCACCAGCTGCGGGTCGCCCTCCTCGTAGAACGACGTCACCGTGCGCACCAGCGTGGTGCGCTGGTCCGTCACCGCTCGCTGACCCCGGGCCAGGTTGGCCTCGGCCCGCGCGAGCCGTGCCCGGGCCTGCTGGAGCTGCCGCTGGGTCCGGTGGTAGCGGTCACGGGCGGCGTGCACGCGGGCGCGCGCCACCGTGAGGTGGTGCCGGGCCGCGTGCAGGGCGGCGTGCGAGCGGGTGAGGGCGGCGTACGCCCGCTGCGTCACCTTGCTCGACTCGTCCAGATCGGCCTGCGCGTGCTGGACCGAGTGCCGCGCCTGCGCCTGCAGGTGCCGGAGGTGATGGGTGTCGGCGTGGGCCAACGGGCTGGTGACGGCGCCCACGCCGAGGGTCCCGACCGTACAGACGACGGCCAGGCGCCGGCGGGCGGTGACGGGGAAGAGTCGCACCGGGGAGCCTTCGCGTGTTCGGGGAAGTGAACACCGCGACGCTAACCGACGCCGGTCACACTTTGAGGTATTTGCGCGTCAACACGAGTGTCGGAATCAGCGTCAGCAACGGCCCGAGCACGGCGATCACGGTCAGGGAGAGCGCGAAGTCCGACGAACCGACCCACGGGATGAAGCTCAGGTCGGTGCTCAGCTGGTCCTTCACGCCGAACTTCATGAACGCGCCGAGCGCCAACGCGGCGAAGGCCACCCCGAGGATGGCGGTCACCACCGCCTCGAGCAGGAACGGCAGGGCGATGTAGAGCGTCGACGCCCCCACCAGCCGCATGATGCCGATCTCGCGGCGTCGGGCGAACGCCGCGAGGCGGATCGTGTTGGCGACCAGCAGCAGGGCCGCCAGCACCAGGAAGAACGCCGTTCCGAGCGAGCCCCACTTCAGCCGCGAGATGGTGGCGAAGATCGGCTTGAGGAGCTTGTGCACGTCCTGCACCCGCGAGACGCCGTCCAGACCCACCACCGAGCTCTCGACGTCGCGGAACTGGTTGGGGTCCTTGAGCGTGATCCAGACGGACTGCGGCATGTCGGCCGCGGTGATCGGCGAGTGCGGGCCGTCGTACTTGCCGGGGAACTGCGCCTTGAGCTTGTCGAAGGCCTGCTGCTGGGACTCGGTGTGGTACGTCGAGACCTGGGCGTTGGACGAGACGACCTTCTCGATCGCCTGCTTCTGCGCGGACGTCACGGCGCTGGTGCACGCGGGGTTGGCGTCCTGGTTCGTGCACAGGTAGACGGTGATCTGGAGCTGGCTGCCCCACCGGTCCGCGACGCGGTGCGCCTCCTGGTTGAGGAGCACGCCCAGGCCGACCAGGGTCAGCGAGACGAACAGGGTGAGGATCACCGCGATGTGCATCGAGAGGTTGCGGCGCAGGCCGCTGGCCAGCTCGGTGAAGACGTAACGCAACTGCATGAAGTGGGCTCTCTCCGGAGTCGTTCGATCAGTGCTGGAAGCCGTAGACGCCCTGCGCCTGGTCGCGGACGACGCTGCCGTCGGACAGCTCGATCACCCGCTTGCGCATCTGGTCGACGACGCCGGCGTCGTGCGTGGCCATGACCACGGTGGTGCCGGTGCGGTTGATGCGGTCCAGCAGCTTCATGATGCCGACCGAGGTCGCGGGGTCGAGGTTTCCGGTGGGCTCGTCGGCGATCAGGATCATCGGCCGGTTGACGAAGGCGCGGGCGATGGCCACCCGCTGCTGCTCGCCACCGGACAGCTCGTCGGGCATCCGGTCGCCCTTGCCGTCCAGGCCGACCAGCTCGAGGGTCTCGGGCACGGTCTTGCGGATGTCGCCGCGGGACTTGCCGATCACCTGCAGCGCGAACGCGACGTTCTCGGACACGGTCTTGTTCGGCAGCAGCCGGAAGTCCTGGAACACGGTGCCGATCTGACGGCGGAGCCGCGGCACCTTCCAGGCGGCGAGCCGGTTGATCTCCTTGCCCGCGACGTAGACCCGCCCCGTGGTGCATCGAGACTCGCGCAGCACCAGGCGCAGCGCGGTCGACTTGCCGGAGCCCGAGGCGCCCACCAGGAAGACGAACTCGCCCTTCTCGATGTCGATCGAGACGTTGTCGAGCGCCGGGTGGCTCCCGCCGGGGTAGGTCTTGGTGACCTTTTCGAAGCGAATCACTGAAGGGAGGTTAGCCGAGTACCCCACAAGGCGCCCCATCCCCGCGGCGCGCCTGTGAGCCGGGCCACGGGACAGGGAGAGACGCCCTAGCTGGCGGCAGCCTTCTCGGCACCCATGCGCCAGCGGATGCCCGCCTCCAGGAAGCCGTCGATCTCGCCGTCGAAGACCGCCTGCGGGTTGCCGACCTCGTACTCGGTCCTCAGGTCCTTGACCATCTGGTAGGGGTTCAGCACGTAGCTGCGCATCTGGTCACCCCAGCTGGCCTGGACGTCACCGCGGAGCGCGTCGATCTCGGCCCGCTCCTCGGCCTTCTTCAGCGCCAGCAGCTTGGCCTTGAGGATCACCATGGCGCTGGCCTTGTTCTGCAGCTGCGACTTCTCGTTCTGGCAGCTCACGACGGTGCCGGTCGGGATGTGGGTGAGGCGGACCGCGGAGTCGGTGGTGTTGACGCTCTGCCCGCCGGGGCCGCTCGAGCGGTACACGTCGACGCGGATCTCCTCCTCGGGGATCTCGATCTCGTCGGTCTGCTCGAGCACCGGGACGACCTCGACCGCGGCGAACGACGTCTGCCGGCGGCCCTGGTTGTCGAAGGGACTGATCCGCACGAGTCGGTGGGTGCCGGCCTCGACGCTGAGCGTCCCGTAGGCGTACGGCGCGTGGATCGCGAAGGTGGCCGACTTCAGGCCGGCTTCCTCGGCGTAGGAGGTGTCGAACACCTCGACGGGGTAGTTGTTGCGCTCGGCCCAGCGGGTGTACATCCGCATCAGCATCTCGGCGAAGTCGGCGGCGTCGACCCCACCGGCGCCGGAGCGGACGCTGATGATCGCCTCGCGCTCGTCGTACTCCCCGGACAGCAGGGTGCGCACCTCGAGCGCCTCGACGGCCTGGTGGATCTTGCCGAGCTCGGTCTCGGCCTCGGCGAGCGTCGACGCGTCGTTCTCCTCCTGGGAGAGCTGGGCCATGATCTCGACGTCGGCGATGCGCTGGTCGAGCTCGGTGAAGCGGTCGAGCTGGCCCTGCAGCGCGGACAGACGCCCGGTCACCCGGGTGGCGTTGGCCTGGTCGTCCCACAGGTCGGGCGCCGCGACCTGCTCGCCGAGGTCGGCGATCTCGGCGCGCATGCCGTCGAGGTCGAGCACCTGGCCGACGGTCTTCATGGTTGCGCGGAGCTGCTTGATCTCCGCGTCGAAATCGGTAACGGCCACGAGAACCCACGGTACGGCACCCACCCACCCCGGGTGGAACCGCGGACCTCCTCGCGATCAGGGGCCGAGGGTGAGGTGGAAGGCACGGGCGAGGGAGGGCGCGGTGGCCGCGCCGCGCAACGGCGAGAACCCCAGCACCTCGGCGTAGAGCCGGCTCAGGGAGAGGTGGCTGAGCGGGCTGCCGACCACCTCGTGGGCGGGCATCTCCTTGGACGCGACCACGGTGAGGACGGTGTTGTCGCCGGACTGGTCGTCCTCGTCGGCGGTGATCACCACCACGAGGCGGCCGCGGGTGAAGTCCGGTCCGGCCAGCACCGGTCCGACGTTGCTGCGTAGCCAGGCGTCCGCGGTGCTCAGGGGACAGTCGTGGGCGATGTGGCACATGTTCGCGATCACCATGCCGGCGTCGGGCAGCGTTCCGGCGCGGGCGTCGGAGGCCAGGCCGGTGAGCGGCACGTCGTAGCGCCCGCAGGCAGCCCGCTCGTCCACGAAGTACGTCCACGGGTTGTGCTTCACGGCGTACTGCCCCGCCGGCACGGTGACGCAGGTGCCGGGCATGTCCTCGGCGTACAACCGGGCGGTGTGCCCGGTCGCGAGCGCCTCACCGAACACCGACGGGCCGCTGATCGGGTGACTGGACGGGTCCGCGTCGTCCTGGACCCCGAAGGTCGAGCCGCCCGCGATCGCCAGGTAGTTGGGCAGGGACGGGTGCGTCATCGCGTGGTACGACGTCGCGTAGCCGTAGCGGTGGGCCAGCGCGTCGGTCCAGGGCATCTGGGCCTGCATCTCGCCGAGCGAGTGGTTCTCCACCATGAACACGAGCACCTTGCGCACGCCCGGGACCGGCACGGGCGTGGACGTCGCCCGGTGGGCGTTCCGCGCCTGATGGCTCCTCCGCTTGGTCGGCCTCGTCGGGGTCGTCGGCTGCGTCGGCCGGGGGGTCCGCGAGGACGACGTCGGTGAGGGGCGGGCGGTGCCGGGCCCGGCGGACGGCGACGACGACCCCGACGCGCAGGAGGCGAGCACGCCGCACGCGACGACGACACCGAGTGCCTGCGCCCACCTGGTCATGACGCCCCTTCCGACCGGGCCAGCGTAGGGCGCCCCCGAGCACCGGCCCCCGGCAACGCTGATCTCGGTGGTCGAGCCGCCTTCGGTGGTCGACCTGCCTTCGGTGGTCGACCTGCCTTCGGTGGTCGACCTGCCTTCGGTGGTCGAGCGAAGTCGAGACCACCACCCGGTCGGTTGAGCCGCGCCTCGTGGTTCGTCGAGCCGCGCCTTGTGGTTCGTCGACCCGCGCCTCGTGGCTCGTTGAACCGCGCCTTATGGCTCGTCGACCCGCGCCTTGTGGTTCGTCGAACCGCGCCTTGTGGCTCGTTGAGCCGCGCCCGCTGGTCGAGCTTGTCGAGACCAAGGGCGCCTTCGGTGGTCGAGCTGCCCTCGGTGGTCGAGCGGAGTCGAGACCACCACCGAGGCTTGCTCGGGCCTCGCCGCGTGCTTTTGGTTGCGGTTTCCTTTATTGATTGATGCTGGTTGCGGTTTGCGTTTGGTTGCGGTGCCCATCACCGTTTGCTTTCCGGTTCGCCGTTGGTTGGGCTACTCGCTTGGGTTGCGGTTTCTTGGCTCCCCCAGGTCAGCTGGAAAGTCTTTTCAAGAATCTTCTGGGAAATGTCTCGGATCCGTGGGATAAACCCTGTGGATAACCCACCCGATTGTCGGTGGTCGCTGATTCGATATTCCGTATGTCGATCCACCCCCACCACCCCGACGCCGCGCCGCCGGCGGTGCTGGCCGAGGCGGTCGCGATGCTCCGGGGCGTGGCGGAGACGCTGTGGTCGGCCCGGTCCGACGACGAGCTGATCTCGGTGGTGGAGCAGGCCCAGCGGCTGTCGTCGGTGCTGGCCGCGGTCGAAGCCGGTGCGGTCGCCGAGGCCGACCTGCGGGGTCTCGCGAAGGACAAGCTGCACTACGGCTCGACCGGGGACTGGCTCACCCACACCGGCGGCCTCCGCCGGGGCGAGGGGAAGCGGCGGGTGGTCCGGGCCCACGCCCTGACCGGACCGCTCACCCGCACCCAGATCGGCGTTGGTGGCGGGGGAGGTGTCGGCGACCCAGGTCGACCCGATCCTCGACGCCGTCCACGGCCTCCCGTCCGGGGAGCTGGTCCGGGCCCGCGGGGAGCAGGGCGATGCTCGAACACGCCCAGAGTCTGGATGCCACCGAGCTGGCCCGGCTGGGCCGGCACCTGGCCCACGTGGTCGACCCCGACGCCACCGACCGCAAGCTCGAAGCCCAGCTGGACCGGGAGGACCGGGCCGCCCACGCCGGCCGGTTCCTGGCGATCACCGAGGACCGGGCCGGCGGGGTCCGGATCAAGGGCTACGGCAGCACCGAGGACGCCGCCCTCCTCAAGGCCGCCCTCCTCCCCCTCACCTGCCCGACCCCGGCCGTCGACGACGAGGACGGCTCGGGTGAACCGTCCCGGGATCCCCGGGACCACGGCGCCCGGCTCTGGGACGCCCTGATCGCCACCGCCCGACACGCCCTCACCACCGCGCCTGCCGCCGGAGACCCACGCCACCCCACCCCGGCTCCTGGTCACCCTCGACCACCACACCTTCTGAAGGCAGCCCTGGCATCCCGCGGGATCGGCACCACCGAGGACGGCGCCGAACTCTCACCCGCCACGCGTGCGCAGGTTGGCCTGCGACGCCGAGATCATCCCCGCCGTCCTCGGCGGCCGCGGCGAGGTCCTCGACATCGGCCGCACCCGACGCCCGGTCACCGCCGTCCTCTGGACCGCCCTGGTCCTCCGGGACCGGCACTGCACCTTCCCCGGCTGCACCCGACCCCCGGTGATGTGCCACGCCCACCACCTCACCCACTGGGCCGACGGCGGCGAACACCGCGCTCGACAACCTCGCCCTGCTCTGCGGCCACCACCACCGGGTCATCCACCACACGCCCTGGCAGATCCGGCTCAACCCACATGACAAACGACCCGAATTCAGGCCACCACCCAAACCCGGTATCGCACCCGCATGGGTCCGACAAAGACACCGATTGGAATAACGGTGGGACGAAAAGGCGACGAGGTCACCCGGGCTGGTCGACGCCGACCGACGCCGAGCTGCGAGCGCCCACGACCGCACGCTCGGGCGAGCCCGGCACGTGCAGCGGAAGGCGCATCGGGGCACGCACGGTCACGATCACGCGCTGCGACGTCGGGTCCACGGAGACGTCGACGCTCAGGCCGGGGTATCGCGTGAACGCTCCGACCCTCTGCAGGTAGTCGAAGGCAGCGGCGCGTGCGGTGACGGCGTCGAGCCGGAGGTCGGTGCTCAGCCCCTCGCCGTACGCTTCCGCGCCGGAGGCGCCCGCGTCGGCGGCGGTCAGGGCGGCACCGTCCGCGAGGGTGTCGAGGCCCTGCCGCTGGAGGTACGCCGCGGACGCGTCGGTCACCACCGCCGCCATCATCACGAGCACCAGGGCCAGACCGACGATCATCAGCGTGCCCTGCCCGCGCTCATCCCGCATCGGCGACCTCCTGGAACTGCCCGATCGGCACCGTCTGCGTCGCATCGAGCGCGAAGGTCGGCCGGTTGCCTCCGAGGACGCTCGGCATCAACGGCAGTACCACGCGGGAGTGGACCGCGACGGTGATCACCGAGGTTCCCTGATGACAGTCGCCGGGGTACGGCGTACAGCTGACGCGGACGTCGGGAGCGACGCCCCGCACCCCCTGATCGGCGAGTGCGAGCCGTGCGGCCTCGCGGGCCCGGGCCAGGCCGGTGGAGTCGTCGGGAGCCAGCGCATACGCGCGGGCCGCCGCCCGGGCCGCGGACGAGACACCGAACGCACCGCGCTGGACCTCGAAGACCGACATCACGATCCACAGCGTCGGCAGCACGAGCAAGATGCCGAGCCACGAGAGCTCCACCACCGCGCTCCCCCGCTGGTCAGGAGATCTCACGGCTGCTCCTCGATGGCGTGGCCCGAGACGTTCAGGGAGACGCCCGGCCCGCCGAGGCCGAGTGCGGGGACGACGACGTGGACCGTCACCTCGACCGCCGGTGCCCCGTCGATGGTCACCTCGCGCGCGGTCACGCCGTGGGCGTAGCGGCCGGCCAGGGCGCCGCTGATCTGGGCGCGGGTGCGCGCGGCGCCGTCGGCCGGATCCCGGTCGAGCGTGGCGGCGTAGCGCGCCCCCTCGGACGCGGCTGCGGTCAGGGTGTTGCGGACGAACAGCACCAGCCCGACCTGCAGGATGCCGAGGAAGACGGGCACCAGCACGACCAGGACCAGCACGAAGTCCACGACCGCCGCCCCGTGCTCGGCACGCTGACCGGCCCGCGCGCCACCCACCGCAGGATGGCTGCGCACGTCCTAGCCGTGGACGCTGTCGAGAGCCGCGCTCAACATCGAGTTGAGCTGCGGCCCCGCGAGCTTCCAGAGGGCCCCGACCAGGCCGGCGGTCATCACGGTCACCAGTACCCAGCCGGGCACGTCGCCGCGCTCGTTGCGGGGATGTCTGACGATCAGGGTGAGCAGCATCCGAGTGGTGAGGAGGGTGATTGCGTTCATCGTTCTCTCTTCTCTGCCGGGTCAGGGCGTCGTCAGATGGAGCCCGATCACGCCGGGCCAGAACGCGATGAGCACGGTCACCGGGAGCACCAGGAACACGACCGGCATCATCATGAAGATCTCCTTGCGGGCCGCGACCTCGATCAGCTCGCGCCGGCCCGCCTCACGGACATCGGCCGCCTGGGCATGGAGGACGTCCGCGAGCGGCGTACCGCGCTCGACCGCGACAGCCACGCCCTGGGCGAACCTCGCCACCAGCGCGAGGCCCGTCGTCCGAGCGAGCCGGTCGAACGCCTGGCTGACCGGTTCCCCGGTGCGCACCGCGGCGAGCACCTCGGCCAGGTCGCGCGACAGCTCGCCCCCGCTGCGTCGTACGACGCGATCGAGTGCGGCGACCGGGCTCTCGCCCGCGGCGACGGCGAGAGCCAGGAGCTCGGCTATGGCCGGGAACTCGGCGATGATCCGGCGCTCCCGGTGGGTGACCTGGGAGGTCAGGTAGGAGTCGCGGGCGAGGACACCCACCGCGAAGCCGACGGCGCACAGGAGCAGGGAGGCGACCGTGCCTCCGCCACCGCCGAGGGCGTCGAGCAGGCAGTACGCCGCGACCGCCGCGAAGCCGACCAGGCCCCAGAGCACCTGCTCGACCCGGAACTCGTGGACGGTCTTGTCGATGGCCGCTCGCTGGAGACGGCGCTGCACCGACGCGGCGCCGCCCAGGACGCGCTCGACCGCGTCGGCGGCCGAACGGAGCAGCGGTCCGAAGACGCCCGCCGCCGCGGCGATCGGCGAGGACGCCACGGTCTCGAGCGGGGTCGTCCGGCCGAGCGGGGGCAGGTCGCGCACGTAGGGCAGCACCCGTAGCTCCAGCGTGGGCCGATGAACGACGCGCAGCCGGGCCAGGACCAGCACCAACCCGAGCCCCGCGATCGCCCCGAGCACCAGGCCGGCCTCGAGCCCGCTCACGAGAGGATCCTGCGCTCGGTGGGGAGCCGGCCGATCCGCATCATCAGCCGGTAGGCGACCAGGCAGATCACCGCGGACACCACGAGGACGACCGTGCCCGCGGGCGAGGCGTAGCGCTGGATGATCGTGGACTGGAAGCTCATCATCAGCAGCACCAGCCACGGCGCTGCGACGGCCAGCCGCGCACCGTTGACCGTCCACGCCTGGCGAGCCTCCATCTCCGACCGGGTGCGCGCCTCGTCGCGCAGGTAGCCGGAGAGGTTGCGGAGCAGCCGACCGAGCTCGCCGCCGCCCACCTCGCGGGCGATCCGCAGGCCCTCGACCACGCGGTCCCCGACCGGGTCGGCCAAGCGGTCCTTGAGCCGGTCGAGGCACTCGCCGAAGCGGCCCGTGACCTGGTAGTCGAGGGCGAACGCGTCGAACGACGCGCGCAGCGGCGGCGGCCCACGGACCGCCAGTGCGGCCAATGCGTCGGGGAGCGACAGGCCGGCCCGCACCGCGGACGCGAGGTTGTCGACCGCCTCGGGCCAGACCTCCGCGAACTCCCGCTGCCGCCTCCTCGCCCGGCTGGACAGCAGGGTGACCGGCAGGAACGCCGCCATCGCGCCGAACAGCACGGCGACGGGCGGCGTGTGGGTCACCACCTGCATCACCAGCGCGGCCGCGCAGCCGCACACCACGCACACCGCGGCGAACGCCGACGTCGAGATGTGGCCCAGCCCGGCGGCCGCCAGCAGCCCGGCGAGGCGTCGGCTCGTCGGCCTGGCGGGAGAGGGTCGTCGGGGCACGAAGAACGCCGACCAGACCAGCATCAGTCCGACACCTAGCACCGAGCCCGACGAGCGCACCCATCAGCGCGTCCCGTTGAGGACCGCGTGGATGTCGATACCGAGCCGCTGGTAGTTGCCGATCCGGGGCGGCATGCCGTTGGCACGCCGGAGGTCTCCGGAGGTGCGCTCGAAGATCGGCTCGATCTCGATCACGTCGTTCTCCACCCGACCGGGGACGGCCACGATCTCGTGGACGCGGCGCACCCCCTGGGGGTCGATGCCGAGATGGACGACGAGGTCGACGCTGGCGGCCACGGTCGGCACCACGAAGCGCGCGGAGATGTTCTCGCCCGCCAGGAGCGGCAGGGTGCACATCTTCACCAGCGCCTCGCGGGCCGAGTTGGCGTGGAGGGTGCACATCCCCGGAACGCCGGCGTTGAGGGCGAGCAGCAGGTCGAGGCACTCCTCGGCCCGGACCTCGCCGACGAGGATGCGGCTGGGGCGCATCCGCAGGCTCTCCTTCACCAGGTCGCGCAGCCGGATCTCGCCGGTTCCCTCGAGCCCGCTCTGGCGGGTCTGCATGGCCACCCAGTCGGGATGGGGAAAGCGCAGTTCGAAGACCTCTTCGGCGCTCACCACCCGATCACCGCCCGGGATCTCCGCGGCCAGGCAGTTCAACATCGTGGTCTTGCCTGCCTGCGTCGCCCCGGCCACGAGGATGTTGAGACCCGCCCGCACGGAGGCCTCGAGGAACGCCGCGGCCTGGGGCGTCAGGGTGCCGAGCTCGACCAGCTCGTGGAGGCGGCCCGCGGTGAGCACGAACTTCCGGATGTTCACGGCCGACCAGCCGCGACTGATCCCCTCGAGGACGACGTGGAGCCGGTGGCCCTCGGGCAGCATCGCGTCGACGAACGGGCGGCTGATGTCGATGCGACGTCCGCTCGACTTCAGCATCCGCTCGACCAGCTCCTGGACCTGGCGCGCTCGTCAGGATCAGGTTGGTCAGCTCGTGGCGGCCCCGGCGGGCCACGAAGACCCGGCTCGGGTCGTTGATCCACACCTCCTCGATCGTCGGGTCGTCGAGGAAGGGTTGCAGCGGCCCGAAGCCGGACACCCGCGCGACCAGCTCGCCGACCATCGAGTCGACGTCGCTGACGGGCGCGACGGCCCCGGTGAGGCTGCGGTCGTCGTGGGCCCGGACGACCGACTCGGCCAGCCGGCGTACGACGACCGCGTCCCGCTGCGGGTCGACGCCCTCGCGTCGTACGGCCTCACGGAGCCGCTGGTCGAGCGACTCGACCAGGCCCGCGTGTGCGTCCACGGCAACGACCGACATGCCGATCCCCCGAGTTCGAGACCTGTCCTGGCAACGTACGACGGGTCCCGGCGATCCCGGAAGGGCCGCCGTCGAATCTGTGGATGACCTGCGACGGGTGTGGCGTCAGGCGTCTCGTGAGACGCGGCGCGACCTCGGGAGCGCCGTGCTGGGCCCCGCCGAGGTCAGCGCAGCGTGCCCGGGAACCAGCGGTTGGTCCACAGCGGCTGCACGTGGACACGCTGGCCGGGGAACGGCGCGTGCAGGACCATCCGGCGGCCGTGCTCCATCCCGGCGTACAGCCCGACGTGGTAGACGCCCCCGCCACCGGTGAAGAAGATCAGGTCGCCACGGTGCATCCGGGCACGCCGGATGTGGTGCGCGAAGTGGGACTGTGCCGCCGCCGTGCGCGGGAGTCCACGGAATCCCGCGTGGTGGAAGGCGTAGAAGGTCAGACCCGAGCAGTCGAAGGCGCGCGGGCCGGCGGCGCCGTAGACGTAGGGCTTGCCCTTCTCGCTCGCGGCGATGCCCATGGCGTGCAGCACCCGGCCCACGCGGCCGTGGGCGTATGGTGCCGCGCGTGCCGGTGATGACGAGCGGCGTGGCGATGGTGGTGACGGAGCGCGTGGTGGTGACCGGCGCGGGAGGTGGCGGCGTGAGCCGACACGGCGGGGGCCGCGACGAGGCAGCCCAGCACGAGGGCGGCGAGGACCAGGAGGCCGGCGACGGGCCGGGTGGTCGCGCGCAGGGCTGGGCCGCGCAGGGTGAGGATCTGAGACATGGATATTTCCCTCCCACGCCTGTGAGGTGAGCTGTCGGGTTCGGGCGTAGAAGGTGCCCGGCCGCACATCGGCGGCTTCACCCCGAGGGATCCGGTGGATCCCGGTGAGTGGTTCCCCCACTCCTGCCCCGTCGACGACCCCTCAGGGGTACGTCGTTCGTGGGACGGCCGCTCGGGAGGGCAGGACTCGGCGTACCCGGCGACCGCTGATGCTGGTTGCACGCGCTCCTCTTCGAACGCCCCTCAACGGTAGCCAGGGCACCCGCGGATCCACGACTCGTCGGATGGCCGGATCCGAGGATCCAGGCGTGAGAACGCCGGGGCGTAGGACCGACGTCACAGCCGCGGTCCGCACCTCTCAGGGTGGTCACGGCCGGGACTCAGGGAACCCTCAAGGTGACCGAGGAAGACGCGTCCTCAGACCTCGACGACCGTGCGGTCCAGCGTCACCCCGTGGTCGTCGACGATCGTGGTGGTGGCGAGCATCCGCTGATGGCCCTCGCGCACGAACTCCACGTGGACCACGGCCCCGAGGCGTACGAGCTCCCAGATGCGTTCGTAGGCGTCGTCGCCCCGCATGTGGACGACCCTCACGCGCTGATCGGGCATCTCACGCTCCTCCTGGCGAGCAGGTGCTCGTCCGAGTCAACAGGGGGAGGAGCACATCGTACGTCCGCGCGGACCGGGACGAAGGTAAAGATTTGCCCGGCCCGATCCGGCGGGCAGGTTGTCCATCATCGGCGCCATGTGTACCATTCGGTACAACGGAGGAGATGCCATGAGATACGAGAACACGACACCCGTGGGAGCCGAGCCTGCCCGCGTCTGGGAGATGCTCAGCGACGTCGAGCGATGGCCGGAGCGGATCGCCACCTACGAGGAGGTGCGCCTCCACGAGAGCGGCGCGCTGCGAGTCGGCAGCAGGGCCCACGTGAAGCAGAAGGGCCTGGCCGCCGGCGAGTGGGAGGTCACCGAGCTGACCGACGGCACGTCGTTCACCTGGACCAACCGGCACCCCGGCGTCCGGTCGCTCGGTCGGCACACCGGTCACCACGGACGCGCACGGGTCGACCCAGCTGACGCTGACGCTGGAGATGTCCGGCTGGCTGGCCGGCGCGGTCGGCGCGCTGCTCGGGCGCAAGGCCCGCGAGTACGTCGACCTCGAGGCGGCGTCGTTGAAGGCCGCGGCCGAGTCCGCGTGAGTCAGACCGTCGCGACCGGGCGCGACGCGCTCCTCGAACGGGCGATCGGCCACTTCGCCGTCCACGGGATCGGCGACACCAGCCTCCGCGGGCTGGCCGAGGCGATCGGCACCAGCCACCGGATGCTGATCTACCACTTCGGCTCCCGCGAGGGGCTGCTCGCAGCCGTCGTGGACGTCGTCGAGCAGGGCGCCCGCGACACGCTCGCGACCATGGTCGAGGAGGCGCGCTCGGATCCCGATCCCGTCGACGCCGGGCTGCGCTACTGGCGGCTGGTCACCGACGAGGCGCTGGTCTACGGCCCGTTGTTCTTCGAGCTGTCGAGCCACGCCATGCTCGGCCTCCCCCACGCCGTCGACCTGAGGTCACGCCTGGTCAGCACCTGGCTCGAGGCCTTGACGTCGATGTGGAAGGCGCGCGGGGTCCCGACCCGGGAGGCACGGATGCAGGCGCGGCTCGACCTGGCGGTCGCGCGCGGGCTGCTGCACGACCTGCTGCTCACCGGCGAGCGCCGTGCGGTGGACGCGGCGATGCGGCGGTACGCGCGATCCGCCGTGGACGCGCTCCTCGGCTGAGCTGCGCATGGTCTCGACAGGCTCGACCACCGAACCCCGGCTCGACCATCGAACCCCGGCTCGACCACCGAACCCCGGCTCGACCACCGAACCCCGGCTCGACCACCGAACGTCCGAGGGCCCTCGGTCAGTGGCTCTCGAGACGGAAGCCGACGCCACGGACGGTGACCACGCGCTCCGCGCTGCCGTCCTTCTCGAGCTTGTGGCGGAGCCGGCCGATGGTGACGTCGAGGGTCTTGGTGGAGCCGTACCAGCCCTCGCTCCACACCTCGGCCATCAGCTGGGACCGCGACACCACCTTGTCGCGGTGGGCGAAGAGCACCGCGAGGACGTCGAACTCCTTGCTGGTCAGCGGCACCTCGACGTCACCGACGTAGACCCGGTGGGCCTCGACGTCGACCTGGAGACGATGGCCCGAGCCGACCGACGCCGTCCCCGCGCGGACCGTCGTACGCCGGAGCAGGGCGCGCAGGCGGGCCAGCAGCTCGGCCAGTCCGAACGGCTTCGCGAGGTAGTCGTCCGCGCCGGAGTCGAGGCCGACCACCCGGTCGAGCTCCTGGGAGCGCGCGGTCACGATGAGGACCGCGCCCTCGTAGCCGGACTCGCGCAGCGCGCGGCACACGTCGAGACCGTCCATGTCGGGGAGGCCGAGATCCAGGATGACGATGTCGTGCCGATGCGCGACCGCGTCGTCGATCGCCTGGCGCCCGGTGGCCGCCCGGTCCACGGCGTACCCCTCACGTTCGAGGGTGCGCACCAGCGGCGAGGCGATCTCCTCCTCGTCCTCGACGACGAGCACACGGTGCGGCATGTGGCGGAGCATAAGCGGCCTCTCGGGGGGAACCTGACGACCGATCGGCCAGATTCCCCTGGTCGAGAAGGAGGATGCGCGCGACTGGAAAGGTCGGAGGGAAGAGGGGGAGCGTGGACGCCCGTAGCGAGGACCACGGGCGGCCACAGGCTCAACCGACCCCACCCCCCGGCAAGTCGGCAGCCACCGGCACCACGCGGAGTTGGAGCTCGCCAGGAACCGGGCACGGCCACGGTACGTAAGACAAGGCAACGTTTGAGCCACGACGCTTCCACGGAATGGTAACGAGGCGGACACGGCGCGGAGCCCGAGGGAACGGGCCGGTCACGAGGACGTACGACGAAGGGGCGGCCCCTCCCGGGACCACCCCTCCTCGACCGGCCCCATGACCGGTCATGCCGAGCTACCGATTCACTTGACCCCGAAGTACAGGAACAGGTTGGTCGGGATGACGCCCGTCGTCTTGCCGGCCTTGACCTGGTTGAGCAGGTACGCCGCCGACTTGTGCTGGTTGATCTTGTGGAACTCGGTCTTGCTGGTCACGCCCACGATGCGCACGTCCCACCACTCCGGCTTCCCGTGGTTGCGGTCGGTGATGTAGTGCTGGTGCCCGGGGGTCGCGAAGTTCCGCAGCGCGGCGGTGAGCTGCGCGTCGGTGAGCTGCGGGTAGAGCGGCTTGAGCGCGGGCTCGAGCCGGGTCAGGTCGATGGTGCCCGGGTGGTCGACGCAGACGAGGCCGTTGGGGCACTCCATGCTCATCGCCGGCACGCTGAAGCCCAGCGGCACGGTGATGTACAGCGGGTCGTGCTGCTTCGACGGGGCGTGCTGCCACTTCTTGCCGGCCTCGCACTTGCTCGAGGCGTGCGAGTTGACGTGGCGGTCGCAGAAGAAGCCCTTGGTGTAGGTGAACCGGGTCGTGTGACCCTTGAAGAAGGCCCTGGTCAGGCCGTACTCGTTGATCCCGCGTCCAGCGCTCATCGAGTTGCTGGGCGGAGCGGACGAACCCGCAGCGACGGCGATGCCGACGCCGGCGGTGAGCAGGATCGCGGCGACGACCGCGACCACGCGCGTCCGGCCCTTACCGATGAACCTCATAGGTGCTCCCTTCCGTGGCAGCCCCAGTGACTGTCACGGAAAGGTGTTCGTTGCCTGCGTCACACCGGATTGGTGCGACCCAGGCCGGGTCAGGCGGTGAAGAGGTCGCCGTGCTCCTGCACCCGGGCCAGGACCTCGTCGTACCGGAACTGCTCCAGCCCGAGCGGGTCCTCGGCGCCCGCCTCGACCTCGGTCCAGGTCACGGGGGTCGCGACCATCGGGCGCTCGACGCCGCGCAGGGAGTACGGCGACACGGTGGTCTTCGAGCCGGCGTTCTGCGACCAGTCGAGGAACACCTTCCCGGAGCGCTTCGCCTTGGTCATCGTCGCGGTGACCAGCTTCGGGTGCTCCCCCTGCAGCGTCTCCGCCAGCTCCTTGGCCGTCGCCGTCGACTCGTCGGAGTCGACCCGCTTCGGCAGCGCGGCGTAGATGTGCAGGCCCTTGCTGCCGCTGGTGACGGGGCGCGCGTCGAGCCCGCGCTCGGCGAGCTCGTCGCGCACCAGCAGGGCCACCCGGCAGCACTCGTGGAGCCCGGCCGGCTCGCCGGGGTCGAGGTCGATCACGAGCCGGTCGGCGCCCCTCGGCCTGCCCTGCTGGGTGACCGTCCACTGGTGCACGTGCAGCTCGAGCGCGGCCAGGTTGGCGGCCCAGGTGAGGGTGGCGAGGTCGTCGATGATCGGGAAGACGAGGTGGTCGCCGTTGCGGCTCGGCGCGCGCGACCCGGTGGTCGGCACGTCGGCAGTGCGTACCCACCTCGGCGTGCCGGCCGGGGAGTTCTTCTCGAAGAAGCGGTCGCGCTCGACGCCGTTCGGCCAGCGCACGCGGGTGACCGGCCGGTCGCGGAGCAGGGGAAGCAGCACCGGCGCGACCTGGGCGTAGTAGTTGAGCACCTCACCCTTGGTGGTGCCGGTGCGCGGGTAGAGCACCTTGTCGAGGTTGGAGAGCTTCAGGGTGCGGCCCTCGACGTCGACCCGCACCTCCTGCTCGGGTGGGGTCACCGGCCCACGGCCATCACCGGCACCCGGCGCGGGTCGAGGCGCCACATCATCCGGCGCAGGAACGACCTCGGGGCACTCACGCAGCCGGCGGTCGCGCCGCGACCGTTGACGTGCAGGAAGATGCCGGCACCGCGGTGACGCACCTGGCCGACGTTGTAGCTGGTGACGATCGAGAACTCGTAGGCCACCGGGAAGTCCTGCAGCCGCTCGGAGCTGTTGGTGTCGCTCGCGGGCAGCCACCAGCGGAAGCCGCCGCTGGCCTTGTTGCGGTAGCGGTTGTAGTAGCGGGAGGCGTTGTCCTCCACCCAGTAGTCACCGGACCGGATGCGGCGGTAGGGCAGGTTCCAGCTGGCGCCCTGGGGGTGCCTGCCGAACGACGAGATCAGCCTGACGGTGCCCAGCGGGGTGGTGCCGGTGCCCTGCACCCGCCGGCGCGGCGCGACCAGCCCGCCGTACCCGATCCGGCCGTCACGGACGTCGTAGACCCGGTGCCAGCGGCCGTGCCCCTCCACCCAGAACCCGATGCGTGCGTGGTAGCCGCGCGTGTGGTTGACCGTCACCACCTGGCTCGTGTGCGCGGGGAGCGCGACCCGGACCCCGTCCAGGGTGATCTGGCGGGTCGCTGCGTGGGCGGGCGTGGGCACCAGGGCAGCGAGTACGACGAGTGCGACGGCGAGCTTTCTCATGAGAGGTCCTCCGGGGTCAGATCGGCGCGGACGCCGACGTACGACGGCTGTCGGAGCCGTCCCTGTGCTGACGGGCCGAGCGACTCGACGTCGACGACGAGGACCGGCTCGACCCAGGTCGTACCCGTCGCGTCGGGCTTCGGCACCTCGTCGACGAACGGCGTCGTGGCGCGGGCCAGGCCGGCGAGCACCTCACGGAGCAGCGCGGCCTTCCTGCCGGCGATGCCGCTGCCGACCCGTCCACGGTAGAGCAGCCCTCCGGCGGCCGGTTCTCCGACCAGCACGGCACCGAGCCGGTCGAGCGAGTCCGTCTCGCGTCGCCAGCCGCCGACGACGTAGGAGTCGCGGCGGCGGTGGGCGAACTTCAGCCAGTCCTTGCTGCGCCAGCCGGGCCGGTAGCGACTGGACCGGCGCTTGCTGACGACCCCCTCGAGCCCCTGCTGGAGGGTCGCCTCGAACAGCATCTGCCCGTCGTCGTAGACCGGTGGCGTCTGCCAGCGGTCGTCGTGCAGATCGAGACCCGCGAGCGCGTCGCGGCGGGCGCTCAGCGGCGCCTCGAGCAGGTCGCGGCCGTCGAGGCGGAGCAGGTCGAAGACGAGCAGGGTCACCGGGATCCGCTCGGCCAGGCGCTGCGCGCGATCGGCCCGCGAGACGTGCATCCGCTCCGCGAGCGCCGCGAAGCTCGGCATGCCGTCGGCGAACACGACCACCTCGCCGTCGAGCAGCGCGTCGTCGGCCGGGAGGTGCGCCAGCTCCGGGAACGACACCGTCGCGTCGTTCTCGTTGCGACTCCACAGCCGCGCGTCCCCCCCTCGGACGTCGACCAGCACCCGCATGCCGTCCCACTTCACCTCGTGCTGCCACTCGTCGCCGGTGGGCACGTGCGTGCCGCGAGTGGCGAGCATCGGGCGCATGCCCGCCATCCTGCCCGAGCAGTGGCCCGCGCGGAACGAGCAGGCCGCCGACGCGGGACCCCCTCGGTAGGGTCCGACGGGAGGAGGAGTCATGGCACGGCGTCACGTCGCGTTCTTCCGCAACCTGAACCTCGGCCACGGGGGAAGTCCCACGCGGGACCAGCTCCTGGCTGCCTTCGCGTCCGCGCACGCCACCGAGGTGTCGCCCTTCCAGGCCAACGGGACCGTGGTCTTCCGCGCCTCCGAGCCGACCCGCGTCGTGGAGCTGGTGCGGTCGTCGCTCTCGGCGGAGGCCGGGTGGCTCGACATCGCCCCGGTCCGCCGGGCGACCTGGGTCCGCGACCTGGTCGACCATGTCGGCGACGTCGGTGACAACGCCGAGGTCTCGCTCTACGACGACACCCGCGACTTCCCGGAGCCACTCCCCTGGCGCCCCGCCGCAGGCCGGTTGACCGTCGTGCAGGCGGACCGGCTGCACGCCGTCTCGGTGAACGACGAGCCGCACACGTCGTACGCGACTCCCGCACTGGAGCGGCTGCTCGGGATCGGGGTCACCTCGCGCGGGCTCTCCAGCATGCTGCGCCTCGCCGAGCGCCTGCGGTGAGGGCCGGGCGCAGCCCCGGATGAAGGCGCGTGCGTTCGCGGTCGCCCTGGTCGATACTGGTCGCACTCGACGAGTTCACGGAGGTATGAGATGCGTGCGATCTGGAAGGGCGCGGTGTCGTTCGGGCTCGTCAGCGTGCCGGTGAAGCTGTACTCCGCCACGGAGTCGCACGACGTGTCGTTCCGTCAGGTGCACGCCCAGGACGGCGGCCGGATCAAGTACCAGCGGGTGTGCTCGATCGACGGCGAGGAGGTCGAGTACGCCGACATCGCCAAGGGCTACGAGACCGAGGACGGCGAGATGGTGATCCTCACCGACGACGACCTGGCCTCGCTGCCGTCGGAGTCGTCGCGGGAGATCGCCGTCGAGAAGTTCGTGCCCACCGACCAGATCGACCCGATGCTGTTCGAGAAGAGCTACTACCTCGAGCCGGAGAAGACGGGGGCCAAGCCCTACGCGCTGCTCCGACAGGCGCTGGTCGACGCCGACCGGATGGCCGTGGTGACGGTGGCGCTCCGGCAGCGCACGTCGGTGGCGGTCCTCCGGGTGCGCGACGACGTGATCGTCCTCCAGACCATGATGTGGCCCGACGAGATCCGCACCCCCGACTTCAGCGTCGAGACCGGCGACGTGAAGCCGGCCGAGGTCAAGATGGCCAACATGCTGGTCGAGACGCTCGCCGGGGACTTCGACGCGAGCGAGTTCGAGGACGACTACGCCGAGGCCGTCGAGGAGATGGTCAAGGCGAAGATCGAGGGCGGCGAGGTCAAGAAGACCCCGACCTCGACCAAGTCCTCCGGCGAGGTCGTCGACCTCCTCGCCGCGCTCCAGCGCTCGGTCGACGCCGCCAAGACGGCGCGCGGGGAGTCGACCTCGGACGACGACAAGGCCGAGAAGAAGCCGGCCAAGAAGGCAGCCGCGAAGAAGACCGCCAAGAAGAAGGCCAGCTAGGTCAGACCGGTCTGGGCCAGGCCCCGCTTGAGCACCGTGGTGGCCAGGCCCTCCTTGGCGGTGACGAGCTGCTCCTCCTCCCGCCAGCCGCACTGCCGGTAGAAGTCGACCGCGTCGCGGCCCGTGGCGACCCAGACGTGGGCCTGACCCAGGTCGCGGGCCAGGTCCTCCAGCGCGGTGACGAGGAGGCGGCCGACACCACAGTGCCGCTCCTCCCGGCGCACCACCATGCCGAGCAGCCAGGGGGCGCGATCGCGACGTTCCCTCTCGGTGAGTGCGTCGTCGACCTCGCCGAGGGCCACGGCACCGACGGCGTGGCCGTCCAGGTCCATCGCGACCACGGTGAGCGGCAGCCGGTCCCGGCCCGATTCCCGCGCCGTGGTCTCGATCCAGTGGCCCGGTGTCAGGGAGTCGGATCCCCACTCTCGCCAGCGCAGCACGCCGACCTCGGCGATCAGCTCAGGTTGGTCCGCGAGCAGCCCGAGAAACAGCGGGGGGCGCTCTCCCATGGCGGACAAGGTAGCTCGGCGCGCGGTTCCGGGCGTCCTCTTTCTGGGCGATGGCCGCGCAGCCGTCAGTCGTCCTCCGGCACCAGGTCGACCAGATAGGTCGCGTGGTCGCGCTTGGGGGCGTCGGCCCAGCGCAGCATCCGGGGGATGTCGACGACCCGCTCGACGGGGCCTCCCTCGGTCGTGTCCGGGAACACGGTCGATGCGACGAGCTGCCGGTGCTCGACCTTCAGGCCGCGCACCCGCCAGTCGCGGCGCACGTCGGGGTAGTCGAAGGTCTCGGTCTCGTACGGCGCCATCACCACGAGGCCGGCGACGACGGTGATCTCCTCTCCCACCGGGGGCACCCGGAACGTCGGGGAGTAGCGCTGCGCGGACCCGGCCGTCGCGCGGACCTCGCGCGGCTCCGCGAGCACGCCGAGCGCGCCGACGCGGAGCAGGATCGTGCCGGGCTCGCGTGCCCACGCCGCGACGCCGGTAAGGGCGTAGTGGAAGGTCGGGTCGCCGGACGGGTCGAGGCCCGGGAGCTCGTCGATCCCCTCCGGCCCCTGCGCCGCCTGGATGCTCCAGCACGCAGCACGGAGGGCCACCCGCCGGAGGACGTCGCCGACCTCCAGCTGCGGCAGCTCACCGGTCTGCACGAGCCAGGGCTCGAGGTGCGTCCACACGGCACCAGTATGGGCGCGCGGACACACGTTGGTCGGCCGAATGGACATCCACGGTGCTGGACGGCCGGCCATGTGTGTCGGTACGCGCCCGGGCCCGGGTCGTCCTCCCGCCGGGTGGCGCTCGGCGGCGACGTGTGGGAAAAAGTCCGAGGGCGATGTCGAAGAGCCCAGCCGCCGTGCGACGTACGGGCGAACGATCCACCCGACGAGAGGAAGAGCGATGCGCTACCTGTGTTTCGTGAAGATGGACGAGTCGGAGGCCAACCCGCCCCAGGCGCTGATGGACGCGATGGGCGAGCACGTCGCCCAGGGCTTCTCCAGCGGCATGCTGCTCGACGCCGGGGGGCTGTACGGCATCGCCGACAGCGTGGAGTTCCGGGTGCGGGGCGGCAACCTGACCGTGACCGACGGCCCCTACGCCGAGGCCAAGGAGGTCATCGGGGGCTGGGCGATCATCAAGGTCGGCAGCGAGGACGAGGCCCGCGCCGAGGGCCAGAAGATGGCCGACCTGCACCTCGACCACTGGCCCACCTGGGAGGGCGCGATCGAGCTGCGCCGGATCGCGGAGCCCGACGAAGGTCCCGTCGCCTCGTAGGGGTGACCGGCCGGCGTGCGTTCCGCCTACGCTGGCCGGGTGACCGGCAGCGCAGACGGAGCCGCCGAGGACGTCGTCCAGCGGGTGTGGCGTGACGAGTCGGCCCGACTCGTCGGCGCCCTCACCCGGATGACCCGCGATCTCGCCCTCGCCGAGGATCTCGCGCAGGACGCCCTCGTCGCGGCCCTCCAGCAGTGGCCGCGCGACGGCGTACCCGACAACCCCGCGGCCTGGCTGATGCAGACCGCCAAGCGCCGCGCCGTCGACCAGTTCCGGCGCGCCGACACGCTCCGCCGCCGTACGGCGGAGCTCGGACATGCCCTGGAGGAGGTGGAGATGCCCGATCTCGACGCGTTCGTCGACCACATCGACGACGACGTGCTGCGGCTGATCTTCCTCACCTGTCACCCCGCGCTCTCGCCGGAGAGCCGGGCGGCGCTGACGCTGCGGCTGGTCGGCGGTCTCACGGTGCCGGAGATCGCCCGGGCGTTCCTCACCAAGGACGCGACCGTGGGGCAGCGCATCTCCCGGGCCAAGAAGACCCTCGCCGGCGAGTCGTTCGACCTGCCCGTCGGCCGGGAGCGCGAGGAACGGCTCGACGACGTGATGGGCGTCCTCTACCTGATCTTCAACGAGGGCTACACCGCCACGGCGGGCGACGACTGGATGCGCCCCGACCTGTGTACGGAGGCGATCCGGCTCACCCGGATGCTGGCGGGTCTGGCGCCGCTGGAGCCCGACGTGCACGGCCTGCTCGCGCTCATGCAGCTGCAGGCCTCCCGCACCCACGCCCGCACCGCGCCCGACGGCGCGCCGGTGCTGCTCGACGACCAGGACCGATCCCGCTGGGACGCGCTGCTGATCCGCCGCGGACTGGCCAGTCTCGACCGCGCGATGGCGCTCGGCCGCCCGGTCGGCGTCTACGTCCTGCAGGCCCAGATCGCCGCCTGCCACGCGCGGGCCTCCTCCCCCGAGGAGACCGACTGGGCCGCCATCGCCGGCTGGTACGACGTGTTGGCCCGGGTCGGCGAGAACCCCGTCGTCGAGGTCAACCGCGCGGTCGCGCACGGGCGGGCGTTCGACCCGGAGGCCGGCCTGGCCGTGCTCGAGGGGGTGGCCGGCGACCCCGGGCTCGCCGGGTCGCACCTGCTGCCCAGCGTGCGCGGGGACCTGCTCGACCGAGCCGGCCGCCCCGGTGAGGCGGCCGCCGCGTTCTCGGACGCGGCCGGCCTGACCGGCAACCGGAGCGAGCGCACGCTCCTGCTGGCCCGGGCCGCGGACTGCGCGGCAAGAAGCTCACGAGCCGTGTCGGAAACCGGGCCCTCCGTCCGACGTACGGGTGACAGGCACCCACCGGAGGAGTCCAGATGACCACCAGCACCAAGCCGGCCCAGCAGCACCGGACCGCCACGCGCTTCGCCACCTCGACGGACGGCACCCGGATCGCCTACGAGGTGACCGGCTCCGGACCCGCGCTCGTCCTCGTGGACGGCGCACTCTGCCAGCGCACCATGGGCCCGGCCCGGCCCCTCTCCGAACGGCTGAGGTCGTCGTTCGCGGTGCACGCCTACGACCGCCGAGGGCGCGGCGAGAGCGGCCCGGGCGAGACGGCGTACACCCCGGAGCGTGAGGTCGAGGACCTCGCGGCCGTGATCGCGGCCGCGGGCGGGCACGCGCACGTGTTCGGAGCCTCGTCCGGCGCCGTGCTCGCCCTCGCGGCCGGCCGGGCCGGGCTCCCGATCGACCGGCTCGCGCTGTACGAGGCGCCGTTCATCGTCGACGACACGCACGCGCCCCACGACCCGGGGCTCCCTGCCCGGTTCCAGGCCCTGGTCGACGCGGGGAAGCGCGGTGACGCGGTCAAGCTGTTCCTGCGCACGGTCGGCGCACCGGCACCCATGGTCGCGGTGATGCCCCTGCTCCCGGTCTGGAGGAAGCTGACCGGGGTGGCCCACACGCTGCCCTACGACCTCTCGATCGTGATCGACCACCAGCAGGGACGTCCGCTGCCCGAGGGTCTGTACGCCGGGGTCTCGTCGCCGACCCTCGTGATCGCGGGTGGCAGGAGCCCGGCCTGGATGCAGCACGCACAGGCGGCCGTGGCCGCCGCCGTGCCCGCGGGGCGACTCGAGACGCTGCCGGGCCAGACCCACATGATCAAGGCGAAGGTCACCGCACCTGTCGTCACCACCCACCTGGCCGAGACCCGCTGACCGACCCTCGAGGAGCACTGCCATGACCACCACCGGTGAACCCTGCTGGATCTCCCTGTACACCTCCGACCCGGACACCGCGGTGTCCTACTACGGCGACCTGTTCGGATGGTCGGCGGGTGAGCCGAGCGAGGAGTTCGGGGGCTACCGGATGTTCCTGCGCGGCGACGAGCCGATCGCGGGTCTCATGCAGAACGACACCGACAACCCCAGCAGCTGGGCCGTCTACCTGGCGACCGCCGACCTCGAGAGCACCGTGGCGAAGGCGAAGGCGCGCGGCGCCACGATGGTCGCCGACGTCATGAGGGTGGCCGATCTCGGCACCATGGCGGAGCTCGTGGATCCCGCGGGCGCAGCCGTGGGTGCCTGGGAGGCGGGCACGTTCCCGGGCTTCCGGACTCGCGGCGCCGTCGGCGCACCGGCGTGGTTCGAGACGTTGTCGACGTCCTACGCCGACTCCGTCGCGTTCTACGAGGACGCGTTCGGGTGGCAGACGCACACGATGAGCGACACCCCGGAGTTCCGCTACACCACGCTCGGTGCGGACGAGAACGCCCGGGCCGGGGTCATGGACGCCGCCGGGTTCCTCGGTGACGAGCCGTCGCGGTGGCAGTTCTACATCCAGGTCGAGGACACCGACGAGACCGTCGCGGAGGCGGTCGCGTCCGGCGGCCAGGTCGTCACCGCGGCCGAGGACACGCCGTACGGTCGCATCGCGCAGCTGCAGGATCCGGCCGGTGTCGGCTTCGCGGTGATGGGTCCCAACCTCGAGGCCAGCTGAGGTCCCGGGTCGTCCGCCTGAGGTGCCGGTGGACAGCACGCGGGGCGGACGACCGGATGAGGTCCGGGGTCAGGGGGCGACGAGGGGCCAGGGGCGCGCGGCCTCGAGCTGGGCCGCGAGGCTGAGCAGGGTCTCCTCACCGTCCGTCCGCCCGACCAGCTGACAGCCGATCGGGAGCCCGTCGGTCCCCGTCCCGGACGGCACCGAGCACGCCGGGTTCCCGGCGACGTTCCAGAGCGCGAGGTACGCGATCGCCGGCATCGCCTTGAGCGAGGCCCGGAGCGTCCCCGTGCGGTCGAGGACCCCGACCCGCGGTGGCCGGTGGGCGATCGACGGCGTGAGCAGGACGTCCACCTCGTCGAAGACCCGGTTGGCCTTCGCCGACACCTTCTCGGTCTGCCGCAGCGCGAACTCGACGACCCGCGGCGTCACCCAGCTGCCGAGGCGGCAGGTCTCACGGGTACGGCGCTCGAGGCGGTCGTAGTGCTCGACGGCGGCCGCCTCGGCGCGGATCCCGGCGAAGAACTGGGGCACGAACGCCGCGGTCGGATCGGGGTAGTGCGGGTCGATCTCGCGGACGTCGTGCCCGAGGTCGCCGAGCAGCCGCGCGGTGTCGCGGACCGCGGCGACGTGCTCGGGGTGCGGCCGGACGCCCTTGGTCACCGGCTTCACCGTCCAGCCGATCCGGAGCCGTCCGGGCTCGCGCCGTGCGGCCTCCGTGAAGGACCCGACCTCGCCCGCACGCCAGCGGTCCGTCGGCAGGTTCCCCCGGATGACGTCGTAGACGATCGCCGAGTCGAGGACCGTGCGGGTCAGCGGGCCGACCGTCCCGAGCGCCCACCACAGGTGCTCCAGGGGGGACGTGGTGACCCGGCCGCGCTGCGGCTTGAGGCCGAACAGGCCACAGCACGCGGAGGGGATGCGGATGGAGCCGCCGCCGTCGCCCCCGAGGCCGATCGGGACCATGCCCGAGGCCACCGCGGCCGCGGTCCCCCCGCTCGAGCCGCCGGGCGTGAAGGCGGTGCGCCACGGGTTGCGCGTGTAGCCGTAGGCGACCGACTCCGTGTAGGGCCAGGCCCCGAACTCGGGCATGTGGGTCTTGCCGACCACGATCGCGCCGGCCTCGCGCAGCCGGCGTACGACCTCGCCGTCGGCCGCCGCCGGTGTGCTGTTGGCGAGACCCCCGAAGGTGGTGACGCACCCGGCGACGTCGAGCTCCTCCTTGATCGCCACCGGTACGCCGTACAGCGGGCCGCGATGGTCGCCCGGAGCCAGCGAGAGGAACCGTGCCCGCTCCCGGGCCTCGTTCGCCAGGACCACGGAGAAGGCGTTGAGGACGCCGTTGTGAGCCTCGATCCGGGCCAGGGAGCCCTCCACCTCGGCCTCGGGCGAGGTCGCGCCCGCGGCGATCCGGTCGACGATCTGGGCGGCACTGGCCGGAAGGTCTGTCACGTCGAGCAGCCTAGGTGTCCCGTCCACGGAGGTCGGGTACGGCGGCGAAACCTCCCGAGCGGCACCCGCGCGGGTGGACCGGAAATCCTGCGGTTTGGTCCCAAACCGCAGGATTTCGGTCGGATCTGTTGCGGTTTGGGACCAAACCGCGGGATTGGAGAGCCGAGGATCGGCGATCGACATCGCCCCGTCGGCCGCCGAGACCGTGTGCTGAGCAGAGCGAGCGAGGGACCTGCCGATTCCGCGGATTCCCCGGCGTCCCGGCACGGGATGGGTGATGATCTGTCGGTGATCGAACCGGCAGGGGGCCGGGCACGTGTCACCGGTCGGCCGCCGCCGGGCGGCGAAGGGGGATCCACATGACCACGCGCTACGTCGCGGCCGCCGCCGTCCTCGCCTCGGTGGCGATCCACCTCACCCTGTGGTTCCAGGGCATGCGTGACGTCCCCGTGATCGGCCCCGCCTTCCTCGTCAACGTGGGCGCGGGGATCGTCATCTCCGTGCTGCTCGTCCGCTGGCGGCACTGGCTGCCGGCGGCGCTCGCGGCCTGCTTCGGGCTGGCCACGCTGATGGCGTTCACCCTGGCGAGCACCGTCGGCCTCTTCGGCGACCACGAGAAGTGGCAGGGCTTCTACGTCTTCGGCGCCGCCACCGTGGAGCTGGTCGCGCTCGTGGTCGGCGTCGCACTGGTGCTGGAGGACCCCGAGCCGACCCCCGCGCCGGTGCCGGTGCGGTCCGGCGGGGCTCACGCCCGCGTCGGTGGCTCGCGGTCGTCGAAGCGGTCGGACAGCGCGTAACGCAGCAGGACGACGTCCCCCAGCTGCCGCGTCGAGGCCAGGACGGCCCGGCGTCCGGGATGCCAGGGGAACCGCGCGTCGCCGACGAAGCGTCGAGCCCCTGCCTCGCCGACGAAGAACGGCGCCACCACGAGCTGGAGCTCGTCGACGAGGTCCTCGGCGAGGAACTGGGTGTGCACCGACCCCCCGCCCTCGACCATCAGCCGACGGACGCCGCGGGCGGAGAGATCCTCGGCGAGCGCGCTCATGCGCACCGGGTCGCCCCCGTCGACGACCCGGGCCACGTCGTCGAGACGCGCACGGAGGCGCTCGACGACGTGGGAGTTGCCGTAGACCAGCTTCGGGGTGCCGTCGTCGGCGAAGAAGCGGCAGGACGGGTCCAGCTGCCCCCGCTGGGTGACGGTCACCTTGAGCGGGTTCTCCGGGCGGCCACGGTCGCGCCGCTGCCGGCGTAGCCCCGGGTCGCGCACGAGCAGCCGCGGGTTGTCGTTGCGTACGGTCGTCGCCCCCACCAGGATCGCGTCGGCGCCCGCCCGCTCGCGGTCGACCCGGTCGAAGTCGAGCTCGTTGGACAGCAGGAGCCGGCTCTCCGAGGCCCCGTCGATGTAGCCGTCGATGGACATGCTGCAGCTGAGCATCGTGTAGGGACGCTCAGCCAACACGCGCCTCCTCGAGCTCCTCCGCCTCGGCGGCCTCCGTCCCATCCTCGCTCACCGGGGTACGCCGCGCCACGGCGTCGGCGACCAGGACCGCCGCGCCCGGGAGCGTCGCCACCGCGGACACCACGCCGTACACCACCGCGACCGTGATCCCCGCCGCGGAGCCGGCACCGATCAGCGCGAACGCCCAGGCCGCCACGCCTTCACGCGGCCCCCAGCCGGCGATGCTGAGCGGGACCGCCGAGAGGACCTGGACGGCCAGAGCGGTGACCAGCAGCACGCTCCACGAGGAGTGGACACCGACCACCCGGGCGGCGACGAGGAGGACGGCGAGGTGCCCGGCGCAGGTCCCGACGGACGCCACCGCGATCCGGGCCGCCGTGCCGACGGCGAGGAGCGCGTGCAGGTCGTCTGCGACCCGCGAGCCGGCGGGACGGTGCCGGCGACCGGACACGTGCCGGCCGACCAGGACGACGACCAGCAGCGCGCCCGTCGCCAGCGGAGCAAGCCCCTGTAGCGGCGACGGGACCAGGACCAACGCGAGCAGCAGCAACCCGACCTGCACCAGCTGGCCGGTCCCCCGCTCCCACACGGTCGCTCGCAGCCCGGCGCGCACGTCGCCGACGTCGCGCCCGTGGTGCACCGCCCGGTGCGCGTCGCCGAGGACGCCTCCCGGCAGCGTCGCGTTGAGGAACTGGGAGCGGTAGTAGCCGGTGACCGACGCCCGCACGCTGAGCGGGACACCGAACGCGCGCGACACGACCCGCCAGCGCCAGGCCGACGTCAGGGTGGTCAGCGAGGTGAGGACGAGGGCGGCGAGCACGGCCTGCCACGTGGTCAGCCGCCATGCCTGCGCGAACGGGCCGGTGCCGAAGTGCCACAGCAGGAACGCCAGCACGACGCCGGCCCCGACCAACCGGAGCCACGGCCAGGCACGCCGTACGACGGGAGGCGGGGTCGGCAGCGTGCTCACAGTCGCTCCTGGGCCCTGGCGGCGGAGCCGCCGCGTCCCGCCGGGACCCGTCCGTCGAGCTGGGTGAGCACGACGGACAGGTCCGCGGCGGTGCGCTCCCAACCCCGCAGCAAGGGCCGGCGCGCTGCGGCTCCTCGCGCCAGGCGCTCGCGCAGTCGGGAGTCATCGAGCCACCGGGCCAACGCGTCGGAGAGGGCGGGGACGTCGTCGGAGGGAACGAGGAGCCCGGGGAGGGCCCCGGCCGGAGACCGTCCGAGCGCCTCGGCGACGCCACCGACGCGGGTGGCCACGACCGGGAGACCGTGCGCGAGAGCCTCGGTCACGACCATGCCGTAGCTCTCGGCGCGCGAGGGCAGCACGACGAGGTCGGCTCCCGCGTAGGCGGCCTCGAGGGCCGCGCCCGTGAGCGGACCGCAGAACGTGACCCGGTCCTCCCAGCGCCGCGCGTAGACCTGCTGCTCGAGCGCCGAGACGTGGTCCGGATCGACCTCGAGCGACCCCGCGCACGCCAACGTCCACCGACGGTCCCCCAGGCCGGCCAGCGCCTCCAGCAACAGGTCGTGGCCCTTCCCGGGGTGGACGGCCGCGACGCAGAGCAACGACGTCCCGGTACCGGTACCGGACGCCACCGGGGCGGGGTCGGTCCCCGGCGGGATCACGTGGACCTGCCGGAGCCCGTACCAGGTGCGTAGCCGCGACCGCGACCAGATGCTCGTCGCGACGACGGCCGACGCGGCCGTGAGCACGTCCCCCTCGCCGGACTCCGGGCCGAGCGGCATGTGGACGAGCACGACGATGCGCAGCCGGCCGCACGCGGCGGGGAGCACGGAGGGGGCGGCCGAGGCCACCAGCCCGTCGACCAGGACCGCGCTGCCGTCGGGAAGGGCGCCGAGCGTCTCGTCCAGCCGGGCCAGCGCCTCGGGGTCGGGTGTCGGCCAGTGACCCGCCTGCTCGTGCTCCTCGACCGCCCACCCGAGCGACGTGAGGCGGGCCAGCACCCGGCGGTCGTAGAGGTTCCCACCGCTGGGTCGCGACGGGTCGTCGATGCCGGCCGGCAGCACGGCGTGCACAGTGCTCACGGTGAGCGCTCGTAGCTCGCCCAGGCGGTGGGCGACTCGTGGAGGGTGACCCTGATCCGGGCCAGGTCCGAGGCGGCGACCCCCAGGAGGCCGTCGGACACCCGTGCGGCCAGCCGGTCCGCGATCTCGCGGGCCAGCACCTCGGTGGTCGTGTTCACGCCCGCGAGCTCCGGGACGTCGTCGAGGTTGCGGTAGGTCAGGTCGGCGAGGACGGCGTGCAGCGCCTCGGCGGCCCTGCCGAGATCGAGCACGATGCCGTCGGCGTCGAGGTCGGTGCGCGCGAACGCCGCGTCGACGACGTACGTCGCGCCGTGCAGCGCCTGGGCCGGTCCGAACACGTCGCCGCTCAGGCTGTGGGCGACCATCATGTGGTCGCGGACCGTCACCTCGAACATCAGGCCTCCTCGCCGTACCGGATCGTGTGGCACAGGGCGGCCCTGGTCCCGGACGCCAGCTCGGCCATCACCCGGGGCAGCTCCTCGAACGGCGACTCCCCGGTCAGCAGCGCGTCGAACGTCGGGTCGGCGAGCAGCGACAGGGCCAGCGTCAGGCGGTCGGCCCGTGATCGGCGACCGCGCCGCGACCGCGCCACCTCACCGACCTGGCTGGCACGGATGCCGAGACGGGCCGAGTGGAACCGTCCACCCAGCGAGAGCTCGACCGGGGCATCGCCGTACCAGCTCAGATCCGTGACGGTGCCGTCCGGACCGAGCAGGTCGAGCGCGAGCTGGAGGCCCGCGGCCGTGCCGCTGGCGTGGACGACCAGGTCGAGGTCGTCCGGCGCGTCCGCGGGTACGGCGAACCCGGCGCCCAGCGCCCGCGCCACCGGGGCGCGGTCCGGGTCGGTGTCGACGAGGGTCACCTGCACGCCGGGGACGCCGGCCAGGAGCCGCGCCACGCAGCAGCCGACCATGCCGGCGCCCACCACCGCGACCCGGTCCCCGACGAGCGGGCGGGCATCCCAGAGCGCGTTCACGGCGGTCTCGACCGGTCCGGCCAGCACGGCTCGCCGGGGCGGGATCCCGTCCGGAACGACGCTGACCGCCGCGGTCGGCACGACGTAGGACGTCTGGTGCGGGTAGAGGCAGAAGACGGTCCGGCCGAGCAGCTCCGACGGCCCCACCTCGACGACGCCCACGTTGAGGTAGCCGTACTTGACCGGGCCGGGGAACTCGCCCTCCTGGAACGGCGCACGCATCACGTCATACTGGCTCGTCGGCACGCCGCCGCGGAACACCAGCGACTCGGTCCCGCGGCTCACTGCCGAGACGAGCGTGCGGACCAGCACCTGCCCCACACCCGGGTCCGGAAGCTCCGACGGGCGGATCTCGCCGGACCCGGGCTGACACAGCCAGTACGCACGGGCCACTCGTGACACGTCGGCTCCCTCCACGTCCGGCTGGTCATGAACCGACGCCGGCCCGTCATCGTATGACTGGTAACCGGAGATACGGAGGCATGGTGCGCAGGGTTCAGGTGGGTCCGCTGGCCGCGGTTCCCGGCGCCCTGGCCCTCTTCGGGGCCCTGAGCGTCGTCGTCGGTCTCGGCCCGCGCGCCCTGGCCGCCGGCCTCGCGACGTCGGTGGCGACCGTGCTCCTGGTCGAGTACGGGATGCGACGGGAGGGGTTGTCGCGGCTCGGGCTCGCCAACCGGGTGACTCTCCTGCGCGCGACGCTCGTCGCCGGGATCACCGCTCTGGTCGTCCAGTCGTGGACCGGCGACGTGCCGCGCCAGCTCCTGGTCTGGATGGCCGTGGTCGCCCTGGTCCTCGACTTCGTGGACGGACGCCTGGCCCGGTCCCGTGGGTCGGTCACGGCGCTCGGCGCGTCGTTCGACATGGAGACCGACGCCTTCCTGATCCTCGTCCTGAGCGTGTACGTCGCGCCGACGGCGGGCGCCTGGGTGCTGCTGATCGGCCTCGCCCGGTATCTGCTGATGGTCGCCGGCTGGGTGTGGCCCTGGCTGACCCGCACGGTCCCGGCCCGCCCCTGGGCGAAGGTCGTCGCGTCCGTGCAGGGCGTGGTGCTCGTGGTGACGGCCGCAGAGGTGCTGCCGGCGACGTGGTCCCGCTCGGCGCTCGGGATCGCGCTGCTGCTGCTCGTCGAGTCGTTCGGGCGGCAGGTCGTCACCCTGTGGCGGCTCCGGCACGACGGGGCGGCCGTGCGCTCGCCCCTGGTGCGACCCGTCCTCGACGTGGTCGCCGTGGGCGTCGTCTGGCTCGCGCTGATGCTGCCGCGCCGGCCCGACCACCTCACGGTGACCGCGCTCCTGGGCATCCCGGTCGAGCTCCTGGTGTTCCTGGCCCTGGCACTCGTGTTGCCGCGCGTCGGCGGCCGCGTGCTGGCCGCGGTAGGCGGCGTGCTGCTGGCGGTCACGGTCCTGGTCGCCGGGCTCGACCTCGGCTTCTACGAGGCGTTCGACCGACCCTTCGACCCGCTCACCGACCCCGGCTACCTCGGCTCCGGCCTGGACCTGCTGCACTCCACGCTCGGCCGTGCCGGACAGGTCGGCGTCGTCGGCGGTGTCGTGCTCGGCGTCCTCGCGACGACCGCGCTGTGCGTGTGGGCCACCCTCCGGGCGCGACGGGCGGTCCGGGCAGCGCCCCGGGTGTGGACGGGGGTCACCGCCGCCCTCGCCCTGGCGTGGACGCTGGCCGGTGTGGGCGGGGCCAGCGTCAGCGGCGTGCCCGTCGCGGCGACGCCGGCGGCCTCGCTGCTGGTCGCGCAGGTCGACCAGGTGCAGGCCGACCTGCGCGACCGGGCGCTCTTCGAGCGGAAGCTGGCCCACGACCCGTACGCCGCGACGCCGGCGCGCCGACTGCTCACGCGACTGCGCGGCAAGGACGTGCTCCTGGTCTTCGTCGAGAGCTACGGACGGGTCGCGGTCGAGCACTCGTGGTTCTCCCCGCTCGTGGACACGACGTTGGGCCGGGCCACCCGGAAGCTCTCCGGCCTGGGCTTCCACGCGCGGAGCGGCTGGCTGCGCTCCCCCACCTTCGGCGGGATCAGCTGGCTGGCCCACTCGACCCTCCAGAGCGGCCTGTGGATCGACTCCCAGCAGCGCTACGACGAGGCGTTGGCCAGCAACCGGTTCACGCTCGCGCAGGCCTTCGGACGGGCCGGCTGGCGCACCGTCAGCGACGTCCCGTCCGACCCCTCCGGGTGGGCGCAGGGGCAGGCGTTCTACCACTACGACCGGCTCTACGGCACGTCCGACGTGGGCTACCGCGGGCCGCGCTTCAGCTATGCCCAGATCCCCGACCAGTTCACGTTCAAGGCGTTCGACGAGCGCGAGCTCCAGCGCCCCCACCGGGGCCCGGTGATGGCCGAGATCGACCTGGTCTCCAGCCACACCCCCTGGACTCCGCTGCCCCACCTGGTGCGGTGGGACCGACTCGGCGACGGGACGGTCTACACCGGGATGCAGGAGGCGCCCTCGTCGTTCTTCGGCTCGTTCGGCAACGGCACCACGGTCCAGCGCAACTACGCGCGCTCCATCCGGTACTCCCTCCAGTCGCTGGTGTCGTTCGTCCAGCACGCGCACGACCCGAACCTCGTCATGGTCGTCCTGGGTGACCACCAGCCGAACACCATCGTCTCCGGCACGGGTGCCTCGCACGACGTGCCGATCTCGCTGATCGCCCACGACCCCCGGGTCCTGCGCGACATCGGGGGGTGGAAGTGGACGCCGGGCCTGCGGCCTCGGTCGTCGATCCCGGTCGTGCGGATGGACCGCTTCCGCGACCGTTTCCTCGCGGCGTTCGGCTCGCGGCCGTCGGGCCCGTGACCCTGGCCACGTCGGGGACCAGGACCGAACCGAACTCCGGAGGCACTCGTGTCACCAGATGTGGGCCACCGGGGCCCGGATCGGAGAACAAGCTCATGAGCGCTCGACTCATCGCCGCGGCCGCCGTCCTCGTGTCGGCCTACGTGCACCTCAAGCTCTGGAGCGACGGGATGCGCCACGTCCACGTGATCGGGCCGTCGTTCATGCTCAACGTGATCGCGGGCGTCGTGATCGCCGTCCTGCTGGTGGCGTGGCGCCACTGGCTGGCCCCGCTCCTGGCCGTGGCCTTCGGGGCCTCGACCCTCGGGGCCCTCACCATCTCCGCGACCGCCGGGCTGTTCGGCTACCACGAGCTGTGGCAGGGGCCCTATGTCTGGACCTCGGCCGTCGCCGAGGTCGTCGCGATCGTCGTCGGGCTGTACGCGGTCGCCACCGAGCGTCGTACGGCACCCGTCCGCGAGCGCGCCACCGTCGCGACGCGCTGACGGCCTTCCCCCAGCCGGAGAGCCGACCCGTCGAGGTCGGCTCTCCGGCCTTTTCTCGGGGGCTTCCGGGGTCAGAGAGCGAGCGTGAGGACGGGCGACCCGTCCAGCCGGGTCACGTCGACCGAGCGGATGTCCGCCTTGCGCGTGGACGTCGCCGCGGCGAGCTGCATCGAGCGCCCGGGCAGGCCGTGCCAGGTCGCGACCCGTCGGCTCCGACCGTCGGCGGTGTGCACGACGAGGGCGTAGGAGCCGCTCTCGTAGTCGTGGGGACCCCATCTGGTCGGGTAGCTGCACCGGAGGTCGAGCCGGGTGCCCCACGCCACGGAGGTCAGCGCGACGCTCGCGGTCATCGGGTCGGTCCCGACCTGCTCCATCGGGAGCGCCGAGGACGTCACCACCGGCGGCGGCGGAGCGGCCTCCGGAGCGGTGCCCGGACGGTCGATGAGGAGCGCGCCCCCGACGGTCACCGCGGCCGCGGCGGCGGCGGCCACCCCGGCGGTCAGCCAGGTGCGGCGGCGGCGGCCACGGCGGACGGCGAACGTCACCCGCGGCAGGAGCGTGTCGGGCACGGGCTCGGGCGGCGTGCCCTCGAACACCTCGGGGTCGACGCGCGCAAGCAGGCCGGGCAGGCCGGCCAGGTCTCGAACGGCAGTCGAGCACTCCTCGCAACGGTCGAGGTGGCCCTCGAAGTCGCGGCGCTCGGCGGGCGACAGCGAACCGAGGACGTAGGCCGCGTCATCCATGGCGTATCGACAGGTCATGCGACGACTCCCATCTCTTCGAGGGCCAGACGCAGCGCGTGGAGAGCGTAGTGGGTGCGGGACTTCACGGTGCCCTCGGGGATGCCCAGGCGGCGGGCGGCCTCGGCCACCGGGTGCCCCTTGAAGTAGGTCTCGCGGAGGACGGCGCGATGCTCCGGCGACAGCTGGGTCACGGCATCGGCCACGACCCAGGTCATCAGGAGCTGGTCGCTCTCGTCGTCGGTCCGGCTCGGCTCGGGGAGCTCGTCCATGGCGATCTCCGAGCGGAAGCGCTTGGTGCGCGACTCGTCGATGACGATGTTGCGGGCCACCGTGAACAGCCAGGCGCGCACCGAGCCCTGGCTCTCGTCGAGCAACGACGCGTTGCGCCAGGCGCGCAGGAGGGTCTCCTGGCAGACATCCTCGGCACGCGCGCGGTCGTGGTTGGTCAGGCGGAGGCAGTGGCCCCACAGCGCGCCGGCGTGCTCGTCGTGCAGACGCTGTATCACGACGTCAGGACTCTCGGCCATCACACCTCCCCACACCAGGTATACGGAGCCGTCCGACGATCGGTTCAATCATCCCGCGCCGCGGCCGCGGGGTCAGGCGAGCGACTCCAGCCACGCCTCGTGGAGGTCGGAGAAACGGCCGTCGCCACCCTCGATCAGGTCCGCCGGCGAGCCGTCCTCGATGATCCGTCCGTGCTCGAGCACCAGCACCCGGTCGGCGATCTCGACCGTGGAGAGCCGGTGCGCGATGATCACCGCGGTCCGGCCCGAGAGGATCGTGCGCAGGGCCCGCTGCACCAGCCGCTCCGAGGGAACGTCGAGCGACGAGGTGGCCTCGTCGAGGATCAGCAGGGCCGGGTCGGCCAGGAAGGCGCGGCAGAAGGCGATGAGCTGGCGCTGACCGGCACTGAGCAGACCGCCCCGGTTGGAGACCTGCGTGTCGTAGCCCTCCGGCAGCGCCGCGATGAAGCCGTGTGCGCCGAGGGCGCGCGTCGCCTCCTCGACGTCTGCCTGCGAGGCGTCGGGACGGCCGAAGCGGATGTTGTCGGAGATGCTGCCCGAGAAGAGGTAGTTCTCCTGGGTCACCATCACCGCGGCGTGGTGCAGCTCGTGGGAGGTGACGGCCCTCAGGTCGACGCCGTCGAGCGTCACCGAGCCGTCGACCGGGTCGTAGAACCGCGTGGCCAGCTTCGCGATGGTGGTCTTGCCGGCGCCGGTGGTGCCGACGAGTGCGACCGTCTGGCCGGCCGGGATGGTCAGGTCGAGGTCGGGCAGCACCGGCACGCCGTCGACGTACTCGAACCGGACGTGGTCGAAGCGGAGGTCACCGCGCGCCTCGGGCAGGCCGATCGGGTCGGTCGGCTCGGGGACGCCGGGCTCCTCCTCGAGCACGCCGGACAGCTTCTCCAGCGCCGCGTTGGCGGACTGGAAGGTGTTGTAGAACTGTGAGATGTCCATCATGGGCTCGAAGAACTGCCGCAGGTAGAGCAGGAAGGCCGCCAGCACGCCGACCGTGACGTGGCCCTGGTAGGCGAGGTAGCCGCCGTAGAGCAGGACCACGCCGATCGTGAGGTTGCCGATCAGCCGGATCTCGGGCATGAACCACGCGACCAGCCGGAACGCCACCAGGTTGGCCGCGCGGTACTGGTCGTTGACGTCGTCGAAGATCTCCTGGTTGCGGGGCTCGCGGCGGAACGCCTGGACGGCCCGGATGCCGTTCATCGACTCGACGAAGTGGACGATGACGAGGGCGACCTTCTCGCGGGTCACCCGGTAGCTCTTCGCCGACTCCTTGCGGAACCAGTTCGTCGCCCAGGCCAGGAACGGGCCGCAGAGCAGGGCCACGAGGCCGAGCCTGAAGTCGAGGTAGAGCAGCAGGCAGGCGGTCCCGACCAGCGTGAGCGCCGCCGTGATCAGGCCGTCGAACCCGGTCTCGAGCATCTCGTAGATCGCGTCGACGTCGGAGGTCTGCCGCGAGATCACCCGGCCCGAGGTGTAGGAGTCGTGGAACGCCGGGCTGAGACGCTGGAACTGGCGGAAGACCCGCTGCCGGATCTCGAAGAGGATGTCCTGGCCGATCTTGCCCGACTTGACCAGGAAGATGTTGCGGGCGATCGCCTGGGTGAGGGTGGCGCCCAGGACCAGGCCCACGATCACGAACAGCGGCTTGAGGTCGTTGTGCTCCTTGATCGGCGGGATGCCGACGTCGATGCCCTTGGCCACGAGCAGCGGGATCGACAGGCGCGCGGCGTTCTCGACCACGACCGCGATCATCAGCAGCTTGAGCACCCGGCCGTAGGGCCGGAGCAGGTCGCGCAGCAGCCTCCGGGAGCGGCCGGCCAGCTTGGCCGTGGTCTCGGCGGTCAGGTCGTCGCGGCCGTCGGCGGCGACGCCGCGCCACTCCTGGCCCTCCTCCACCTGCCCCGTCGGAGGGGTCTGCGTGGCGGTACTCATGCCGACTGCTCCTCGAGCTCCTCGGCGTCCGCGGCGAGCAGCTCGCGGTACGCCGGCACGGTGGCGAGCAGGTGCCGGTGGTCGCCGACGTGGGTGATCGTGCCGTCCTGGAGGAGGGCGACCTTGTCGGCCAGGAGCACCGTGGAGGCGCGGTGGGCCACGACCAGGCCGGTGGTCGCGCCGAGCACCCGGCGGAGCGCGTCCTCGACGAGCTTCTCGGTGTGGATGTCGAGGGCGGACAGCGTGTCGTCGAGGACGAGCACCTTCGGCTGCGCGAGGACGGCGCGCGCGAGCGCGAGGCGCTGGCGCTGGCCGCCGGACAGCGACATGCCCTGCTCACCGATCCGGGTGTCGAGACCCCACGGGAGGTCGTGCACGAAGCCCGCCTGGGCGATCTCGAGCGCCTCCTCGATCTCCTCCTCGGTCGCGTCGGCCCGGCCCAGCGTGAGGTTCTCCCGGGCGCTCATGGAGAACAGGGTGGGCTCCTCGAACGCCGTGGCGACCAGGGTGCGGAGCTCGTGCAGCGTGTAGTCGCGGACGTCGACGCCGTCGATCGTGACCGCGCCGCCGCTGACGTCGTAGAGCCGCGGGACGAGCGCGGTGAGGGCGGTCTTCCCCGAGCCGGTGGCGCCCACGAGCGCCAAGGTCTCGCCGGGCGCCAGGTCGAGGTTGACGTCGCGCAGCACCGGGGTGTCGGAGCCGGGGAACGTGAAGTCGACGTGCTCGAAGCGCAGGTGACCCCGCGCCGCCGGCGCGGTGGCCGAGCCGTCGACGATGTCGGGGGTGGTGTCGTAGATCTCCAGGACCCGCGCGGCGGCCGTCATCGCCTCCTGCGCCATCGCCAGGATCACGCCCAGCGAGGCGACCGGCCAGACCAGCGACAGCATCAGGGTGATGAAGGCGACGAGCTCGCCGGGCGTGAGCTCGCCGCGGCCGACCCCGATGGCTCCGAGCAGCAGGACCACGACGACGGCGAGGTTGGGGATCATCTCCAGGAAGGTCCAGAACTTCGCGGACAGCCGGACCTTGTCCACGCTGGTGTCCAGGAGCGTGCGCGCGGCCTCGTCGTACTGCCGGCCGACGTGGGCGGACCGGCCGAACGACTTGATCACCCGGATGCCGACGGCGCCCTCCTCCGCCAGGGTGGCGAGGTCGCCCTGCTGGTCCTGCACGCGGCGGGAGACCACCACGTAGCCCTTCTCGAAGCGCATCGACAGCCACACGATCGGGGCCGCCGCGGCGGCGACGACGAGGCCGAGCGGCCAGTACATGTTGAGCAGCACCAGGGTGGTCACCACGACCTGGGTGATGTTGACGATCAGGAAGAGCATGCCGAAGCCGAAGAAGCGGCGGATCGCCGACAGGTCGGTGGTGGCGCGGGAGAGCAGCTGACCCGACTGCCACTGGCTGTGGAAGCTCATCGGGAGCTCCTGCAGCCGCCGGTAGAGGTCGCCGCGCATCTCGGTCTCGACCGCCAGGACCGCCTTGTTCTGCACCCAGCGTCGCCACCAGATGAGGACGGCCTCGAGCACCCCCAGCCCGAGCACGGCGAGGCCGAGCGGGAGGACGCCGCTCGCCTGGTGCTGGTCGATGGGGCCGTCGATCAGGGCCTTGATCACCAGCGGGATCGCGATCGCCACCGCGACCCCGGCCATCGACGTGACCAGCATGATGACCAGCGCCACCGTGTGCGGCTTCAGGTAGGACCGAAGCCGCCACAGCGACTTCACGCTGGCGGGTGGGTGGCTGTGCAGCTCGGCAGGCATCGTTGCTCGACTCTAATGCTCGGGACCGACAGAACTCGAATCGTTTTGTACGAAGCGTACCGGCGTAGTGGGTCTTACCGATGGGCCTTCTCGTAGGCTCCGGGTGTGTCCGTGGTCGGTGTGTGCGAGGACGAGCCCGCTCTGCGCTCGGTGTTGACCCGCGCGTTGCGCGCGATGGGCCACGACCCCGTCGTGGTCGCCACCGCCGCCGAGTCGCTCCGGGCGTTCGGTCGGCGACGGCCCGATGTGCTGGTCCTCGACATCGGTCTGCCCGACGCCGACGGCCGCGACCTCTGCCTGGCGCTGCGCGCCTCCGGCGTGGACGCACCGGTCCTGTTCCTGACGGCGCGGGACGGGCTCCACGACAAGATCGCCGGCTTCGAGGCGGGCGGGGACGACTACCTCACCAAGCCGTTCGAGATCGACGAGCTGCGCGTGCGGCTCGAGGCGCTGCTGCGGCGCACCCCGTCCCCGACGGCCCCGGAGCCGGGCGGCCCCGTGCTCGACCCGGCCCGTCACGCCCTCATCCAGGGCGAGCAGGAGGTCCCCCTCACCCCGACCGAGTTCCGGCTGCTCGGACGGCTCATGGCCGAGCCGGCGACCGTCGTACGCCGGCACGCACTCGTGGCCGCCGCCTGGCCGCACGGGGCGATGGTGAGCGACAACACCCTCGACTCCTACGTGCGCCGCCTGCGGAAGAAGCTCGAGCCGCTGGAGATGTCGGGCATCAGCACCGTGCGGGGGGTCGGCTACCGGTGGCAGTGAGACCGGCCTCGCTGCGGGCCCGGACGGCCGCGACCGCCCTGCTGGTCTCCACGGTCACCGCCACGCTGCTGGTCATCGGCGTGCAGGTGCTGCTCGCGCGCAGCAACGACGCGACCGCCCACTCACGGCTCACCACCCGGGCCGCCGCGGCCGCCGCCACGGTGACGCGGACCCGGCACGGGCTGCGGGTCCTCGAGCAGCGCTCGCCGGTGCTCGACCAGAACGTCTGGATCTTCGACGACCGGGGTGCGCTCGTCGACGGCAACCTGTCGCAGCCCGCCCTCGCCCGCTCGGTCCGTGGCCTGGCCAAGGTCCCGCAGCCGCGGCAGGTCACCGACGGTGAGATCTCCTTCTACGGCCGCCCGGTGGTGCGTGGCGGGAGCCGGATCGGCACCGTCGTCGCGGCGGAGTACCTCGAGCCCTACGAGGGCGCCGAGCGGCACTCGCTGTGGCTCTCGTTGCTCCTCGGGTTCGCGACGGTCGTGGTCGCCACCTCCGCCGCGTGGGTCGCCGCCACCGGCTCGCTCCGCCAGGTGCAGGCGATGGCCGACCTCGCCGACGACTGGCGCGAGCACGACACCGGCGCCCGCTTCGACCCCGGCCCGGGGGGCGACGAGATCGCCCACCTCGGCCGCACCCTCGACCTGATGCTCGACCGCATCGTCGAGGCGCTGTCGGCGGAGCGCCGGCTGACCGACGAGATCGCCCACGAGCTGCGCACCCCGCTGTCGGTGATCCTCGCCGAGGCGGACCTGGCCCGGCGGGGTGCGAGCGGGATGCAGCGCGAGGGGCTCGAGGGCATCCACGCGGCCGCGCTGCGCATGCGCGACTCGATCGACACGATGCTCGCCGTCGCCCGGGCCCACGCGGGCGGGGACGAGCGGGCGACGGTCGGGCAGCTGCTGGAGACGCTCGGGCTGCCGCCCTCGTCGTACGACGACGTGGGCCTGGCCGCCCCGGTGTCACCGCTGGCCGCCGCGGTGCGCCCGCTCCTGGAGAACGCCGAGCGCTACGGCTCCGGCCTGCCGCGCGTCGAGGTCTCGCGCGACGGGCGCACGGTCGTGATCGCGGTGCTGGACGACGGGCCGGGGGTCACCGCCGACGATCTCGAGGCCGTCTTCGTACCGGGGCACACGACGCGCACCGACGGCTCCGGCCTGGGGCTCCCGCTGGCCCGCCGGATGGCGCGCGCGGTGGGGGCCGACCTGGTGGCCCGTCCGGGGCCGGGCGGCCGGTTCGAGGTGCGCGCCCCGGCTCGCTGACCACCGGTCAGGTTGCTTGCAGAAAACGTGCCTCACCCTGGAGTCGAGCAGCGCTCGGCCGACGCGACCCGTCGATCGTCGCGCGCGCCCCGTGGTCCGCAAGGTTCAGGACCACCCGCAGATGTGGCGCCGCCCGCCGGTTTTCCCGAGACCCCCGGTGGGCGGCGTCCTCCCGGGGCGGCCGACCTCGGTCGTTCCGCACCCCCGAGCCACCGGGCCCCATCGCCAGCAAGGGGCCCGGTGGTGCGTGCGAGGCTGCGTGTTGCCTAGTTGGCCAGCAGCCCGCGGACGACGCGCAGGCCCACCGACATCCGGGCCAGGTCGCCGGTGTCCTCGGCGCAGATCTCCTCCAGCGTCGAGGCGGCGCGGGCGACGATGACCGCGTCGTCGTCCTCCCAGGCCGCGATCCGGGCCGGGACCGTGTCGTCGGGCGAGGTGTCGCGCAGCACCTGCGCGGTCAGCTGCGCGTGGACGGCGTACACGTCGTCGCGCAGCGCGGCGCGCGCCATGGTCTGCCAGCGGTCGTCGCGCGGCAGGGCCAGGATCCGGGTCACCAGGTCCGGCAGCCCGAGCCGCTCACCGAGGGCGAAGTGGAGCCGGGCGACCTCGAGGGGGTCGAGCGACATCCGGTCCGCGATCTCGACGACGCCGAGCAGCATGTACGCCGGGTGGAGGACCGCCACGCGGCTCGCCAGGTCGTCCGGCACGCCCTCGCCGGTGAGCGACTGCAGGCGACCCTGGTAGGCCCGCAGCTCGCGGCCCGTGAGCAGCGACGGCAGCTCGCCCATGAGGTCCTGCACCGGGCCCCGGAAGTAGTCGACCGTCCCCTGGCTGTCGAGCGGCGGGCGCCGGTTGTTGATCAGCCAGCGCGACGCGCGCTCGACCAGCGTGCGCATCTCGATCCGCATCCGCGTCTGGCAGGCGGCGTCGAGGACGTTGTCGTGGGACTTGATCTCGTCGCGCAGCGGGAGCGACCCGAAGATCTCGCGCGCGACGAAGTTGGCGCGGGTCAGCTCCTCGGGGGTCGCGCCGGTCTCGCCGGCGAGCCGCGGCCAGAACGTCATGCCGGCGCCGTTGACGAGGTCGTTGACCACCTGCGTCACGATGATCTCCCGCCGCAGGGGGTGCTGGGCGATCGCGGTCTCGAAGCCGTCCCGGAGCTGGGTCGGGAAGTAGGCCATCAGGTCGACGTGGCAGTACGGGTCGTCCGGCAGGTCCGACTCGATGAGCTTGTCGGCGAGGACGATCTTGGTCCAGGCCAGCAGCACGGAGAGCTCCGGCGCGGTCAGCCCCTCGTCGCGGTCGGCCCGACGACGTACCTCCCGCGACGTCGGGAGGCCCTCGAGCTCCCGGTTGAGCACGCGGTCACCCTCGAGGGTCCGCATCCAGTCCTCGTGGACGTGGAGCAGGGACGGCGCGTTGGCCGCGGCGTTGGCCAGGGCGAGGTTCTGCTCGTAGTTGTCGCGCAGGACCAGCGCGGCGACCTCGTCGGTCATGTCGGCGAGCAGGTGGTTGCGCTGCTTCTCGGTGAGGTCGCCGTCGGCGACGACCCGGTCGAGCAGGATCTTGATGTTCACCTCGTGGTCGGAGGTGTCGACGCCCGCGGAGTTGTCGATGAAGTCGGTGTTGATGGCGCCACCTTCACCGTCGGCGCCCAGCTCGGCGTACTCGATGCGCCCGAGCTGGGTGAGTCCGAGGTTGCCGCCCTCGCCGACGCACCGCGCCCGCAGCTCGCGGCCGTTGATCCGGATCGCGTCGTTGGCCTTGTCGCCGGCGTCGCCGTGGCTCTCGCCGGCGGCCTTGACGTAGGTGCCGATGCCGCCGTTCCAGAGCAGGTCGACCGGCGCCTGCAGGATCGCCTTCATCAGCTCGGCCGGGGTCATCGCGGTCGCGTCCGAGCCCAGACCGAGCGCCTTGCGGATCTCGGGGCTCACGGGGATCGACTTCAGCGAGCGGGAGTACACGCCGCCCCCCTCGGAGATCAGCGACGCGTCGTAGTCCTGCCAGCTCGAACGCGGCAGCCCGAACAGCCGCTTCCGCTCGGCGAACGACGCCGCCGGGTCGGGGTTCGGGTCCAGGAAGATGTCGCGGTGGTCGAAGGCCGCCACCAGCAGGGTGTGCTCGGAACAGAGCAGGCCGTTGCCGAACACGTCGCCCGACATGTCGCCGATGCCGACGCAGGTGAAGTCCTGGGTCTGGCAGTCGACGCCGCGCTCGCGGAAGTGCCGCTGCACGGACACCCATGCGCCCCGCGCGGTGATGCCCATGGCCTTGTGGTCGTAGCCGACCGAGCCGCCGGAGGCGAACGCGTCACCGAGCCAGAAGCCGTAGTCCTTGGCGACCCCGTTGGCGATGTCGGAGAACGTCGCCGTCCCCTTGTCCGCCGCGACGACGAGGTAGGAGTCGTCGCCGTCGTGGCGTACGACGTCGCGGGGCGGCACGCTGCGTCCCTCGACGAGGTTGTCGGTGATGTCGAGCAGGCCCGAGATGAACGTCGTGTAGCAGGCGATGCCCTCGGCGAGCCACGCGTCGCGGTCGGCCGGGTCGGGCAGCTGCTTGCAGAAGAAGCCGCCCTTGGCGCCGACCGGCACGATCACGGTGTTCTTGACCATCTGCGCCTTGACCAGGCCGAGCACCTCGGTCCGGAAGTCGTCGCGGCGGTCGGACCAGCGGAGGCCGCCGCGGGCGACGGCACCGAAGCGCAGGTGGACCCCCTCGACGCGGGGCGAGTACACGAAGATCTCGAACCTCGGCCGCGGGGCCGGCAGGTCGGGGATCGCGGACGGCTCGAGCTTGAACGACATGTAGGGACGCGGACGCCCGTCGCCGTCGGGCTGGAAGTAGTTGGTCCGCAGGGTCGCCCGGATGTGGGTCAGGTAGGAGCGCAGGATCCGGTCGTGGTCGAGGCTGGCGACGTCGTCCAGCGCCCGCTCGATCCGCGTGGTCACCTCCTCGACGCGCGCCGTACGGGCCTCGGCGTCGGCGGCCAGTCCGTTGCGACCCGGGTCGAACCGCGCCTCGAAGAGCTGCACGAGCAGCCGGGTGATGTCGGTGTTGCCGCGCAGCGCCTCCTCGATGTAGTCGACGGCGAAGGGGCTGTTGCCCTGCTTCATGTACTTGGCGTAGGCCCGGAGCACGGTGGCCTGCCGCCAGGTGATGCCGGCGCCGAGCACGAGGGCGTTGAAGCCGTCGATCTCGTTGTACCCGTCCCACACCGCCCGGATGGTGTCCTGGAACGGCTCGCGCATGCCGTCGGGCATGCCCGGCGCGTAGCGCAGGCCGAACTCGTAGATGTACGACGGGTGGTGGTCGTGGTCGAGCTGGTAGGGCCGCTCGTCGATGACCTCGACGCCCATGGACGACAGGGCGGGGAGCACCTCCGACAGCGAGATCGCGTCACCGCGGCGGAACACCTTGAGCCGGGCCTCGCCGCGCGCGGCGTCGAGCGGCGAGAAGAGGGACAGGTCGGTGCCGGAGTCGCCGAGCGCCTCGAGCCGGCCGAGGTCCAGCGCGCCGGTGGCCGCGGAGAAGTCCTCCTTGTAGGCCTCCGGGAACGCCCCCTGGAAGGCACGCGCGAGACGCGACCCGATGTCCTCGCCGAACTCGGCGATGGTGGCGGCGGTGAAGTCGTCGCGCCACGACCGCGAGGCGTCGGTGAGCCGGCGTTCGAGCTCGGAGACGTCCACGTCGGGGATGGCCTCGCCCTTCGGCGGGTGCACCACGAAGTGCACCCGTGCCGTGGTCGACTCGCTCATCCGGACCGTGAACTCCACGGACTCCCCCGCGAAGCTCTCCTTGAGGATCTCGGCGAAGCGCTCCCGGACCGTGGTGTTGTAACGGTCGCGCGGCAGGAACACCAGCACGACTGACGTAGCGGCCGTAGGTGTCGCGGCGGACGAAGATCCGCAGCTGCCGCCGCCCCCGGGTCTCCATGACCCGACCGGCCATGGTGGCCAGCTCGTCGACCGGGGTGTGGAAGAGCTCGTCGCGCGGGTAGGTCTCGAGGGTGTCGATCAGCGCCTTGCCGGCGTGGCTGTGCGGGTCGAGCCCGATCAGGTGCAGGACGTCCTTCGCCTTCTCACGCAGCAGCGGGATCCGCCAGACCGACTCGGTGTAGGCGGCGCTCGAGAACAGGCCGAGGAAGCGTCGCTCGCCGGTCACCTCGCCGGCCTCGTCGAACGTCTTCACGCCCGACGTAGTCGAGATACGCCGGGCGGTGGACCGTGGATCGTGAGTTCGCCTTCGCCAGGACCAGGAGGGTGTGCTCGCGCGCGGTCTCGGCCGCCACTGCGGGGAGCTTGCCGAACGACGCCGTCGACATGTCGGGGTCGTTGCGCAGGATGCCGGCGCCGGTGCCGGGGACGCCGCGGAGGTACTCGCCGTCGCCCTCGCGCTCGAGGTGGTACTCGCGGTAGCCGAGGAACGTGAAGTGGTCGCCGGCGAGCCAGTTCAGGAACGCGACCCCGCGCTCCACCTCCTCGTGGGAGAGCGAGACGGGCGGCTGAGCGGTGAGCTCCGCGACGATCTCGTTGACCTGCTGCCGCATCCGGCCCCAGTCCTCGACGGACTCGCGGACGTCACGGAGCACGCGCTCGATGTCGGTGGCGATCGCCTCGACGTCCTCGTCGTGGCCGATCCGGCTGATCTCGACGTGCATCCAGGACTCGCGGGCGGCGCCGTCGAGCGGCTCGGCGAACTCGTTGTCGGGGCAGGCGAGCCGTTCGAGCCGGCCGGTGACGTCGCGGGTGGCGTCGAACTGCGGGTGGATGACGAGGTGGACGTCGCGCTGCTGGCGGGCCAGCTCCATGACCACCGAGTCGACCAGGAACGGCATGTCGTCGGTGACGACCTCGACGACGGAATGGCCCCCCGCGGACCAGCCGTGCTCCCCCAGGGCGGGCGTGAACACGTGGACCCGCGCGGTGCCCTGCGGGCGGACCTCGGCCGTGCGGTAGTGCGAGACCAGCGCGCCGTACAGCTCCTCGGCGGAGCGGTCGACCACGTCGTCGACCGCGACGTGCCGGTAGTAGGCCTGGAGGAGCTGCCCGACCTCGTCCTTGGGCGGTCCCCCGGTGCCGGAGCCGCGCTCCGCGAGAGCAATCGCCTGGGTGAGCAGATGGGTCTTCTCGAGGTCGGTCGTCATTGACACAACCCGACACTAGGACTCTCGGGACGCGCGGACAAAGCCGGGCATGATGATCGGCATGAGGGCCGTCCGGAGCGCCGCGGCGCTGGTCGCGGCGTGCGCTGCGGCGGTGACCCTGGCGGGTTGTGCGCAGGCGTCACTGACCGCTGCCGAGAGGTCCCGGGCCACCACGCTCCCGACCCCGACCGTGCCCGGCGTCGCTCCGCAGCGGCTCCTCGCAGATCGGGTCCGCGGACTGCTGGACCGCTCCACCGCGGTGTCGGTCGACGAGGACCTGCAGCTCGACGGGACCGAACAGCTCAACCGGGTCAGCTGGACCGCTCGCGGCACCGTGCTGGACGCCTCCCTGCAGACCCTGGGCGGAAGGTCCGGTACCGAGGTGTTCCACGGCTCCGGTCCGCTCCTGGCGCGCCCGATCGGGCTCGACCACGCCTGCTGGTGGCCGGCGGGGCCGGGGCTCTCCCGCTTCGACCGCCCCACGGCGCAGGACCTCGCGGTGCTCCGGTCGGCGCACGCGACCTCCGGCACGGGGTCGTTGCTTCACGGGTCGGTGGCCGCGCTGTCCGCGCTGCGGGTCGTCGGGACCGACGCCGAGCTGCGGCGGCGCGACCTGCTGCCCCCGTCCGGGGTACGGGTGGCGGCGACGTTCGACACCACCAGCGCCGGAGTGCTGATCACCATGCGCTGGGCCGACCTGGTCGCCGCGGCCGGCAACTCCTCGCGCCACGGCCGGGTCGGGACGTGGACGCTCCGGTTCCAGACCCTGGACGGTGTCGGGCCGAAGGCCCCCGCACCGGGCCGCGTGCTGCAGGTGAGTCCGGCCGATCCCGCCTTCCGCACCGAGCTGGCGGCCTGCAACGCCCGTCCGCACTGAGGACCGGACGACCCTGCATGATGTGCCCATGAAGCGCGTGAACCACACCCTCACCTACCCGGGGACGACCGTCGACGCCGTGTTCGCGATGCTGGGCGACCCGACGTACCGCAAGGCGGTCGCCGACTACCAGCACGTCCAGGACTTCGCCTGCGACATCTCGCCGGCCGGCGACGGCATGGAGGTCCGACTCGAGCAGGCCCACGGCACCGACCGCATCCCGTCCTTCGCGCGCAAGCTCGTCGGCGACGAGATCCGCTTCGTGCAGGAGGAGTCGTGGTCGTCGTCGTCGGCGGCGGACATCCACGTGACGATCCCCGGCAAGCCCGGCGACATGACCGGGGGTGCGACCCTCAGCCAGTCGGGCGACGACGTGGTCGAGCACGTCGAGCTCGCGGTCAAGGTGTCGATCCCGATCGTCGGCGGGAAGGTCGAGGGTCTCGTGGCCGACTTCGTGGGCAAGGCGTTCGCCGCCGAGAACAAGGTCGGCGTGAAGTGGCTGCGGGGCGAGTGGCGGGTCTGACCGACCCTGCGGGCCGTCAGCCCATGTGGGGGTAGCGGTAGTCCTTCGGCGGGACGAACGTCTCCTTGATCGAGCGCGGGCTGGTCCACCGCATCAGGTTCTGCGGGGCGCCGGCCTTGTCGTTGGTGCCGCTCGCGCGGGCACCGCCGAACGGCTGCTGACCGACGACGGCCCCGGTGGGCTTGTCGTTGACGTAGAAGTTGCCGGCCGCGAAGCGGAGCAGCTCCTGGGCCTCCGCGATCGCGCGCCGGTCCTGGGCGATGATCGAGCCGGTCAGCGCGTAGGGCGCGAACGACTCCATCTGCTGGAGCACGCGGTCGTAGCGGCTGTCGTCGTACACGTGGACGGCGAGGATCGGGCCGAAGTACTCGGTCGAGAACATCTGGTCCTTGGGGTCGGTCGACTGGACGACAGTCGGGCGGACGAACCAGCCCACCGAGTCGTCCATCTGGCCGCCGGCCAGGACCGACAGGTGGGAGTTGCGCCTGGCCCGGGCGATCGCGGTCTTGTGCTTGGCGAACGCGCGGTCGTCGATGACCGCGCCCATGAAGTTGGACAGGTCGGTGACGTCGCCCATGGTCAGGCCCTCGACCTCGGCCACGAACTGGTCGCGCATCTTCGCCCACACCGACTTGGCGACGTACGCGCGGGAGGCCGCGCTGCACTTCTGGCCCTGGAACTCGAAGGCGCCGCGGATCAGCGCGACCCGGAGCACGTCCGGGTCGGCGCTGGGGTGGGCGACGACGAAGTCCTTGCCGCCGGTCTCGCCGACGATGCGCGGGTAGGAGCGGTACGTCGCGATGTTCTCGCCGATCGTGCGCCACAGGTGGTGGAAGGTGGCCGTCGAGCCGGTGAAGTGGATGCCGGCCAGGTCGGGATGCGTCAGGGCGACCTTGGAGACGTCGAGACCGTCACCGGGGAGCATGTTGATCACGCCCGGCGGCATCCCGGCCTCCTCGAGCAGCTCCATGGTCAGGTTCGCCGCGAGCTGCTGGGTGGGGCTGGGCTTCCAGATCACGGTGTTGCCCATCAGGGCCGGCGCGGTGGGCAGGTTGCCCGCGATGGCGGTGAAGTTGAACGGGGTGATCGCGTAGACGAACCCCTCGAGGGGCCGGTGGTCGGTGCGGTTCCAGATGCCGGGGCTGTTGGCCATCGGCTGCTCGCCCATGATCTGGCGCGCGTAGTGCACGTTGAACCGCCAGAAGTCGATCAGCTCGCAGGCCGCGTCGATCTCGGCCTGGAACGCGGTCTTGGACTGGCCGAGCATGGTCGCGGCGTTGAGGCGCTGGCGCCACGGCCCGGCGAGCAGGTCGGCCGCCTTGAGGATGATCGCGCAGCGGTCGTCGAGCGACAGCGCCCGCCAGCCCGGAGCCGCGTCCAGGGCCGCCTTGACCGCGGCGTCGGCGTCCCGCGTCGTGGAGTTCTTCATGACGCCGAGCACGTGGTGGCGGTCGTGCGGCTGGACGACCTTGATCTCGGCGCCGCCGCCGTTGCGCCGTCGCCCGCCGATGTGGGCACGCAGACTCACCTGGCGCCGCTCCTGCCGCTCGAGCTCGAGCAGCAGCGCCTCCCGCTCGGCACTCCCCGGCGCGTACGTCAGGTTGGGCTCGTTGACCGGGTGGGGCGGGCGGGTGACGGCGTCCATGCCCGCGATGCTCCCAGAGAGCCCGGTCCCACTCAATTCCTGTTGAGCCGCGGGTTGTGGTCCGTCGAGCCGCGGGTTGTGGTCCGCCGAGTCGCGGGTTGTGGTTCATCGAGTCGCGGGTTGTGGTTCATCGAGTCTCGGGTTCGGGCCAGCCATGACTCGGGCTCGCCAGCCATAACCCGCGGCTCACCCAGCCATAACCCGCGGCTCACCGAGCCATAACCCGCGGCTCAACGGATGAGGGCGGGGATCTCCTGGGTGGCGTACCACCCGAGGTCGTCGTCGGGGTCGGCATCGTCCGTGGCGTCGGCGTGGACGGCTACGACGTCGGAGAGCGGCACGTCGGAGAGCGGGATGTCGGAGAGCGGGATGTCGGCGAGCGGGATGTCCCTGGGCGTGCCGGTCAGGGCGGGCGTCCCCGGCACGTCGGGGGTGGCCGGCACCTCGGCGACGACGACGACGCGTCGTCGGGCGCCGGCCGGGAGCCCGGCGACCAGGGCCGCCGAGGCGTCCGCGGCGGTCACCAGCGCGTCGTACTCCGCGTCCTCGGAGTCGTCCGCCGCGGCCACGGCACCGTCGGGAACGGCGATCCGGCCGGTCGCCTCGAGGTCGGCGAGGACCGCCAGGGTGGCGGGGAGGTAGAGCCGCGTCACGACGCTCCGCCCGGCTTGCTCGGCGTCACCTTGCGCAGCCGCCCGCGCGGCACCTTCGGCCGGGCGTCACCGGCGGTGTCCAGCAGCTCGTCCAGCGCCTCGTCGAGGCACACGCCGAAGGTGTCCGCGTCGGGCACCAGGTCGCGATCGGCGGTGACGCCGTAGTACACGTGCCCGTCGTACGACGTGACGCCGATCGCGAGCGCGTGCCGGGGCTGCAGCGGCGGGACGGGGTAGGTCTGCTCCATGACCGCGCCCGCGGCGTACAGCGGTGACTGCGGACCGGGGACGTTGGTGACCGAGAGCTGGAAGCCGCGACGCAGCTCGGCGGCGGCGACCCGCGACCCGATCGCGTGGAAGGTGGACGGCGCGAAGCCGGGGGTCCCGGCGATCCGGTTGGCGGCGACGGCCCGGCCGGTCTCCTTGTGCGCCTTGAAGGAGTAGGAGACCTGGTGCAGGCGGACGACCGGGCTGGGCTCTCCCACCGGCAGGTCGACGAAGTGCGGGGCGATCTGCGTGCCGAGGGAGGTCGCCTCGAGCTCCTGGTCGTGCACCGAGACCGGGACGACGGCGCGTACCCGGCGCAGTCCGCCGAGCGACTCCGCGCGAGTCATCAGCCAGCTGCGGAGGGCACCGGTCACGGTCGCCAGGATGACGTCGTTCACCGTGCCGCCGTGGGCGTCGCGGACCGCGCGGTGCTCCGCGAGGGTACGGCGGACGGTGACGAAGCGCCGCTGCTGCGAGAGCGTGCCGGCGATCGGGGTGTCCTGCTCGGACCTGCGGTTGGTGAGAGCGTTGGCGACGGTGGACACCCGCCTGGTCGCCGCGTCGGCACCTCGGAGCCAGGAGTCCGCGGTGCCGCGCAGGGTGTCGAGGGTGGTACCGGGCGACGCGACGGAGTCCCGCATGGCGTCGAGCATCAACCCGGTCGTGGTCGCCGGGCGCCCCGGACGCCAGTCGTCGGAGCCCAGCTCGCGTCGTTCGGGCGTCGGGTCCAGCAGCACCTGCGCCAGGTCGACGATCTGGGCACCGTCCACCAGCGCCTGGTGCGCCTTCCACAGGACGGCGACGCGCCCGCGCTCGAGCCCCTCGACGAAGTAGACCTCCCAGAGCGGGCGGTGCCGGTCGAGGGGACGCGACACGATCCGCCCGACGAGCTCGCGGAGCTGCTCCATGGTCCCGGGTCGCGGGAGGGCGGACCGTCGTACGTGGTAGCCGAGGTCGAAGTGGGGGTCGTCCACCCAGACCGGGTTGGCCAGGTGCCCGGGCACCCAGCGGACCCGCTGCCGGTAGCGCGGCACGAACGCGATCCGGTCGGCGATGAGCTGGACGAGGGTGTCGTGGTCGAAGCCCGACGAGCCCGGGTCGAAGATCTCCACGGTGGCGTTGTGCATCGGCGTGGTCGGGGTCTCAGCCGTGAGGAAGGCCAGGTCGCGCGCCCGTAGTCGCTCGCTCATCCGCCCCCCTGTGCCTCGAGACCTCTCGTTCGTGGGATTCTGGCAGAGCGCCCGCGACGGGCCGCACCCCAGGTCCGCCTCCGAGGAAGGTCCCCCATGCGCCGACGGGTTGCCGCGTCCACGATCGCCGGGCTGCTGTGCGCAGCGACGCTCGTCGGCTGTGGGAGCAAGAGCCCGCAGGTCGGCCCGCTGCCCACCAAGCGCATCGACGTCACCTTCCACGGCGGCTCGGTGACCCCCAACGGCCAGCGGTTCAAGGTCGCGGTGGGGCAGCGGATCGAGCTCGACGTCACCGCCGACGCGCCGGGTGAGATCCACGTGCACTCGTCGCCCGAGCAGGAGTTCCACTACGACACGGGGTCCAGCACCATCGAGGTCAAGCCGATCCGGGCGCCCGGCCTCGTCACCGTCGAGTCGCACACGCTCGACAAGGTGATCCTCCAGCTCCAGGCCCAGTGACCGCCTACCTCCTGCCCGCCCACGGCCTCGGCGGCGCGCAGGACCTGCCCATCTCGACGACCCTGGCGATCCTCGGGGGCGCCGCCGCCGTCGCGGTGTCCTTCGTCGTCCTGGCGCTCGCGTGGCGCACCCCGCGGTACGACGCGGCGACCAGCGGCCGGGTCGCACCGGACCCGCTGGTGCGGCTGGTGGACTCGCCCGCGTTCCGCGGCCTGCTCCGCCTGATCGGGCTGCTCGGCCTGGGGTACCTGGTGCTCGTCGCCGAGCTCGGCAAGGACCTGCTCCTCAACCCGATCTTCGGGATCTTCTACGTCTGGATCTGGGTCGGCATGGTGCCGGCCTCGGTGCTCTTCGGCCGGGTGTGGAAGGCGATCAGCCCGTTCCGCCTGCTCAACGCCGGCCTGGCGCGCCTCTCGGGAGGTGACCCCGAGGACGGCCTGCTCCGCTATCCGGAACGGCTCGGGATGTGGCCCGCCGCCGTGGGTCTGTACGCCTTCGTCTGGATGGAGCTGGTCTACCCGCACAACATCGAGCTCGGGCCGGTGCGGCTGTGGTGCGCGGTCTATCTCGGGGCCATGGTCGCCGGCGGGGCCGTGTTCGGGAACCGGTTCTTCGAGCGCGCGGACCCGTTCGAGGTGTACTCCAGCCTGGTGGCCCAGGCGTCGGTCTGGGGACGACGCGACGGCGTCCTCGTCATCCGCAGTCCGCTGGCCAATCTCGACACCACCGAACCCACCGCCGGGCTGACCGCGGTCGTCGCCGTGCTCTTCGGCAGCACGGCGTTCGACGCGTTCCGCGAGTCGACCCGCTGGCTCACGTTCACCCAGTCGACCGGCCTCTCGACGTACCTCCAGAACAACCTCGGTCTGCTCGGCTTCTGCGTCGGCGTCGGAGTCGTCTTCTGGGTGGCGTGCGTGGCCACCGGCGTCGGCTCCGGGCTCCGGCGCCGCAGCCTGCCCGACCAGTTCGCGCACTCGGTCGTGCCGATCGTGATCGGCTACGTCCTGGCCCACTACCTGAGCTATCTCGTGGAGATCGGCACCCAGACCCTGATCCAGGTCAGCGACCCGCTCAGCAACGGCAGCGACCTGTTCGGCACCGGCGGCCTGACGATCCCCTACTGGCTGTCCTACCACCCGACCTTCCTCGCCGACACCAAGGTGCTCGCGGTGGTGGCCGGGCACGTCGTCGGAGTGATCGCCGCCCACGAGCGGGCGATCAAGGTGCTCCCGAGGAAGCACCAGCTGACCGGCCAGCTCCCCCTGCTGGCCGCGATGATCGCCTTCACCGTCGGCGGCCTGTACCTGCTCTTCTCGTCCTAGGGAGGCGCGACCCCGACGCCGTACGACGGGCCGTCGCCGAGCGTCGGGTGCGCGCGGGTACCGTCCATGCTGGACACGAACCCGACGAGAGACCGAGTGATGCGCGACACCCTGCTGTTTGCCGGCGTCTTCCTCGCCTGCCTCGTCGAGGCCGTCGAGGCGCTGACGATCGTGCTGGCCGTCGGCACCACGCGCGGCTGGCGGTCCACCTGGCAGGGCGTCGGCGCCGGGCTGGTGGTCCTGGCGGTGATCGTGGCGGCCCTGGGCCCGGCCCTGACGGCCGTGCCGATCGACGTCCTCCGCCTCATCGTCGGCTCGCTGCTTCTCGTGTTCGGGCTCCAGTGGATCCGCAAGGCCGTGCTGCGGGCCGGGGGCGTCAAGGCCCTGCACGACGAGACGCGGATCTTCGCCGAGCAGCGTGAGCGCGCCGCCGATGCCGCCACGACGGGACGAGGCGCCGTCTCCGACTGGTACTCGTTCACGGTGGCCTTCAAGGGCGTCCTGCTCGAAGGGCTCGAGGTCGCCTTCATCGTGCTGACCTTCGGTGCCAACCAGGGCAGCCTGTGGCTGGCCGTGGCCGCCGCCGTCGCGGCGGTCGTCGTGGTGGTCGCGGTCGGCATCGCGGTGCGGCAGCCGCTGGCCCGGGTGCCCGAGAACGGGCTGAAGTTCGCGGTCGGCATCCTGTTGTCCGCCTTCGGCACCTTCTGGGCGGGCGAGGGGGCCGGGCTCAGCTGGCCCGGCGGCGACGCGGCGATCCTCGGCCTGCTGGTGGTGTACGCCGCCGTGGCCCTGCTGACGGTCTCCTGGGTGCGCCAGCTCCACGGTCAGCCGGAGGCGGTGGCCCGATGAGCGGGATCCGGAGGTTCGCCCTGTTCTGGTACGACTTCGTCGTGGGTGACGACTGGCTGCTGGCGGCGGGCGTCGTGGTCGCCCTGGTGGTCGCCGCACTGATCACCGGAGCCGGCTGGGCGGCCGGCTGGCTCGCGCTCCCGATCCTGGTGATCGCCACCTTGGTCGTCTCGGTGCGCCGGGCGGTCCCGACCCGGGGCGACGACGCCACACCTTAGGTCTCAGCGGGAGGCGGCCCGTTGATGCCGCGCTCGCGTCGGCCGCCGAGCCCGCCCCGTCCGGGCGCGTCCGTCCGGCGTAGGTGGCACGACCGCGTCGGCGACCTCGGTGACGGCCCGTGCCAGCTCGGAGTCGTCGTGCTCGACGATGCTGGTGCCGGTCACCAGGGCCCGGTCGGCGACGGTCCGGTCGTCCGGCAGGAAGTGGATGCCCGCGAGCCGGGTGAACCCCTCGACCATGCCCACGATGTCGCGCTCGGACCACCCGAGACTCGGGCGCATCCGGTTGACCACGACGCGCACGGGCGCACCCGCCCGGCGCTCCCGGAGCTCGACGAGGCCGCGGGCCAGCCGGGAGAGCCCGACCGGGTCGGCCCCGCCGACCACCACCACCTCGTTTGCGACGTCGAGGGCGCCGAGGGTGAGGTGGTTGCGGCCCGGTCGCGACACCAGGCCGCCGACCGGGTCGTCCTCGAGGCTGAAGCCGGTGTCGACGACCACGTGGCCATGCGTCCGCGCGACCTCCAGGAGATGCTCCACCACCCCGGCGCGGACCTCGACCCAGCGGTCGGGCCGCGGCAGGCCGGTGACGACGGTCAACCGATCATCCACGGCCCTCTGCACGGAGCCGAACCTCGCCTCGAGGTCACCGTCCGCGGACAGCCGCGCCGCGCTGAGCAGTCCGGAGACCTCGTCCAGGACGCCGAGGTGCTGGGCCACCGACCCGCCGAAGGGGTCGGCATCGACCAGCGTGGTGCGCAGCCCACGGCGAGCGAGGGCCGAGGCCAGGGCGGTGGCGACCGTCGTCCGGCCCGGGGCGCCGGCCGGCCCCCAGACGGCCACGATGCGTCCCCCCGCCACCGCGGACGGGGTCGGGTCCGCCGCCACCGGGCCGGAGTCGGTGACCGAGTCGCCGGAGGACTCGAGGAGACCGGGGATGGCGGCGAGGTCGTCGTCGCCCACGACGGCGTCGACGCCGATCCGCGCCGCGCGGGACCCGCCCTCGTCGCGGAGACGGCCGTCCACGACCGCCGCCACCCGGACGTCGTGCCGGTGCAGGAGGTCGACGGCGGCGTGGTCGAGGCCCGGCGCATCGAGTGCCACCACCGCGGCGTCCGCCTGGCCGGCGCTGCTCGCCGCGAGCAGCTCGTCGACGTCGACGCACCGCTTGAGCACGACCATGCCCGGCCGGTCGGCGACCAGCTCCAGGACCGCTGACTCCCACGCGGCACCGGCGGCGACGACCAGGACGACGACCATGGTCACCCGCGGCCGACGACCGTCAGGGACGGGCTGTCCGTGGACGCCAGCAACCGGAAGAACCGGTGCGCCTGGGCGCTCCCCATGCCCAGGACCAGCATCCGGGTGCCACCGGACCCGAGCTCCTGGTCGACGGGTGGGGCGTCGAGGACGGTCACGCCGTCGAGCACCGGGAGACCGCTGCACACCGGCGTCCCGCGGCAGCCGGTCCGGGACGCCGGTCGCAGGTAGACGTCGACGACCGAGCCGACGGCGACGTCGCGCGGCACCTGGTCCGGCGACACCGAGATCGGCACGTGCCGCTGCGAGTCGTCGGCACCGGACGCCACCGCGCCCTGGGGCAGCAGCTCGCCTGCGCCCACGTCGCGCAGCAGCCGCGGGTGCGCCGGCAGCTGCTCGTCGGCCGCGAGGTAGAGCGCCGCGTCGGAGGCGTTCGCGAAGCGCACCCGGCGGACCGTCAGGTCGCCGGCGGTGATCACGTGCCCGGCGCCCATCGCGTCGGTCGCGGCCCACACCGGCACCGTGTCGTCGGAGGTGCCGAGCACCAGGGCGCCGGCCAGGACCGACGCGGCGACGATGGCGATCCCGATCCAGAGTCGCGGATCACGCCAGCCCGGCGCCGAGGCTCGCCGGGCCGCGGGGGCGTCCGCCATCCCGAGGTTCCCGCTCACGCCCTCATCATCACCCCACCTCACCGCCCCGCGGCATCGTCCTCCACAGGCGATCTCGTCGCGCCGTCGAGCGTCCGGTCACACGTGCAACGATGGCCCCATGGCCACCACGCCTCGGTTTCTCACGCTCGCGGACGTCGCCGAGGTCCTGAACACCTCCAGCGCACAGGTCTACGCGCTGGTCCGCCGCGGCGAGCTGCCGGCGATCAAGATCGGCGGGCGCGGTCAGTGGCGCGTCGAGGCGACCCAGCTGGAGGCCTACATCGATCGGATGTACGACGAGGCCCGGGCGTTCGTCGACACCCACCCGTTCCCCGAGGTCGAGGTCGAGCCGGCCGACTGATCAGCCGACGGCTCCGGCGGGGTTCGCGCTGGACGAGCCGTTGATGGCCGGCTGGCCGCCGGTCTGCACGGGTACGCCGTCCACCGGCGAGCCGTACTCCGGGCTGTAGGCCTGGTTGTGCCGGAACGTGTCGACGAACTGCTGCAGCCGCGGGTCGGTGGGGCTGTTCACGCGCAGCTGGTAGCCCCACGAGCTGATCACGATCGGGCTCGGCAGGCTGTTGTCCGCCCACGGGGTGAGGTCGACGTAGCGGTTGGAGCGACCGCCGTCCGACGGTTCGGAGATCATCGACTGCTTCTTGAAGAAGTCGACCAGCTGGGACACCTCCGAGGCGGGCAGGTTCGGCCGGTAGGTGATCCAGACGGCGCCGTGCTCGAGGTTGTGCACGGCTCGCTCGCTCGGCACCGGCTTGGTGTAGACGCCGGCGTTCATCCAGATGGCGTTGTGCGGGCCGCCGACGGGGGGCGTGACGGCGTACGTCACCGGGCCGGGCACGTGGTCGTGGGAGATGGTGCCGCTGTTGGCCGTGCCGGGGCCGGGATAGCCCGCCGTGTTCCAGGCGAGCACGCCCGGGACCTTGGTCGGGTTCTTGACCTGCTGCGGCGCCGTCTGGACGGTCGTCGCTCCGGTGACCGGGGCGGGCAGGATCTGCGCCGTCGTCGCGGACAGCTTGGTGTGGTGCAGGCTCTGGTAGACGGCTGCGCCGATGCCGACGACGACCAAGAGGACGGCCACCGCCCCCAGCATGATGCGGCGACGTTCACGGGCCTTCTGCGCTCGCTGGATCTCGGCCACGCGCTCGCGGCGCGCCACCTCCGTCGCGCGACGGGAGCTCTTGGTCACGCGGACACCTTAGAAGGGCGGTCCAACGTCGGTTCAGCCGACCTGCGAGCCGAGCGTGATCCGGAGGTTCATCCGGCTGCTCCCCCGCTGCACGGTGAACGCCACCGTGTCGCCCGGCTGGTGCGCGCGGATCGCGACGATCAGCGCGATGCCGTCGGGCACCTTCTCGCCCGCCACCGCGGTCACCACGTCGCCCTGGTGCATCCCGGCGTGCGCCGCCGGGCTCCCCGAGGTCACCTTGAGGATCTTGGCGCCGGCACCCGTCGTGACGCCCGTGTCCACGGTGGCGCCGATCACCGGGTAGCGAGCCTCGCCGGTCCGCAGGATCTGGTCGGCGGTGATCTTGACCTGGTCGATCGGGATGGCGAAGCCGACGCCGATGTTGCCGGCCTGGCCCGAGCCGCTGCTGCCGGTGGTCGCGATGGCGGAGTTCACGCCCACGACCTGCCCGGCCAGGTCGACCAGCGGGCCGCCGGAGTTGCCGGGGTTGATCGCGGCGTCGGTCTGCACCGCGTTGATGTAGGACGAGTCGGAGCCCGAGTCACTCGTGGTCACGGGACGGTTGAGGGCGCTGACGATGCCGGCGGTCACCGTCGAGCTCAGTCCGAGGGGCGAGCCGAACGCCACCACCTCGTCGCCGACGCGCAGGCGGTGGGCGGACCCGAGGCTGGCGGGGGGCAGGTGGGGGGCGCCCTTCACGTAGAGCACCGCGAGGTCGTACGTCGGGCTGCGGCCGACGACCTGGGCGGGGAACTTGTCGCCGTTCTCGTCGACGATCTCGATCGGCCCGTGGTTGCTCACGGCGTCGGCCACGACGTGGTTGTTGGTGATGTAGTGGCCGGATCGGTCGAGCACGAAGCCCGAGCCGGTCGCGCCGTCCTTCTTGCCCTGGTACTGGGCCAGCACCTGGATGGTGCTCGGCAGCAGCTGCTGCGCCACCGACGCCACCGAGTGGTTCCCCGCGGGCAGCGGGGCCGCGGACACGGCTCCGGCGTCCGCCAGGCCACCGCCGACCTGGCCGTCGCTGCTGGAGGCGTGCCAGTTCTGGTACGCCGCACCCCCGAGCACTCCGCCGATCACGCCCACCAGGAGGGCCAGCACCGACACCACGGGCCAGAGCCATCCCGGCACCCTGCCGCGCGACGGCGGTGGCGCCGGCTGGACGGCGTACGGCGAGGTGGCGGGGCCGGGCGCCGGGTACGACGGACCGCTCGGGGTGGGGGGTCCCGGCGGGGCCCACTGGTGCGGAAGCGGCTGCTCCCGGGGAGGCAGCCAGCCCTCACGACCAGCGGTCAGCGGCGCGGTGTCGTCGCTGCTCGGTTGTTCGTCGCTCACGCGGTCCTGACTCTCCCCGGGGCGCCGGCCGCCGGCGTCGACGACGCGGCCCTAGGGCGTGAGTGTACGACGCAGCGCCTGCATCGCCGGAGCCGAGTCCAGGCCCCCGATGCCCGATCCGGGGCGGGTGGACGGCGGGCGCTCACGGTCCGCGAGGAGGGTGATCGCGTTGGTCAGCGAGCTCCCGAACGACTCCCCGCCGGGCCGCGAGAGGACGCCGGGCGCATTGGCCGGCGACGCCCCGAGGGCGAGCACCCCCATCACGGCGGCGCCGACGGCTCCCCCGCTGATGCCGGTGACGCCGAGGTGGCGGCGGGCCCGCATCACCCCGACGGCGGCCAGCTCCGCGGGGCCCTCGGCGTCGGGCCAGTCGACCAGGCCGCGGACGAGCAGGGAGCCCTTGAGGTGGGACGGGGCGGTCGAGCCGGCGAACTGCATGGTGGCCAGCCGGGTCTTGACCCAGCCCTCGCGCTCGACCGCGTCGCGGCAGTGGTGGCAGGAGTGGACGTGGTCCCAGGCACGCTCCTCCTCGGCCGAGGACATCTGGCCGTCCAGGAGGGCGCTGACGCGGGGTCCGAGGTGGCCGATCACGGCGTCGACCTCTGCACGAGCGGTGCCGGTCCCTGGTAGCGGGTGCGTCCGGCGGCGGGGGCGCGGTGGGCGAGCGCCTCGCGGAGCATCGCCCGGCCGCGGTGGATGCGGGAGCGCACGGTCCCGAGCTTGGCGTCGAGGATCTGCGCGATCTCGTCGTACGACAGGCCCTCGACGTCGCACAGCACGACCGCGGCGCGGAACTCGGGGGGCAGCGTCGACAGCGCCCGCTCGATGTCGTCGTCGAAGGTCTGGTCGGCGTACGCCGTGTCGGGCGTGGGCAGGTCGCTGTGCAGCCGGTCGGCGCGCTCGTCGGAGAGGGCGTCGAAGCGGATCCGCTGCTTGCGCCGGGCCTGGTCGAGGAAGAGGTTGGTGGTGATCCGATGCAGCCAGCCCTCGAAGGTGCCGGGCTGGTAGGTCGACAGGCTGCGGAAGACGCGGACGAAGACCTCCTGGGTGAGGTCCTCGGCGTCGTGCCGGTTGCCCGTCAGCCGGAGCGCGAGTCGGTAGACGCGGTCGGAGTGCCGGTCGACGATCTCCTCCCACGTGGGCACGCCGGCGGGCTCGTCGTACCGCTGCTCCGACACGGCGTCCACGAGCTCCTCCTGCTGGCGCCTGCGCGCCGACGACCTGAACAGTGGCGTTCCCTTCTCTCCGGACTCTCGTCCCCACGCCTGAGAGGAACCTGTGAGAAGCGCCCTGCGCGGCGTGTGAACGTCGACTGGTCCAACGAGCGGAGGGGTGCGCAATGTTCCCGGGTCGGCCACCCGAGGCACGCTCGCGAGACGCGGCTGACGGGCGTCGGCGCGCGATAGGGTCGCCGTGACCGCGGCGCCGCCCCGCGCGCTGCCCCATGAACCGGAAGGCCGCGACCGCCATGTCCGTTGCACCACCCAAGTCCACCAGCTGGTCCTACGCCGAGCATTTCGTGGCGGAGGACGAGGTGCTCGAGGCGGCGCGGTCGCGGGCCGATGAGGTCGGCATCGTGGCGATCGGCCCGGGCGGTGGCGCCGCGCTGCGCTTCCTGGCGTCGGTGATCGAGGCGCGGGCCGTCGTCGAGGTCGGGACCGGGACCGGCGTCTCCGGTCTGTGGCTGCTGCGCGGCATGCGCTCGGACGGGATCCTCACGACCGTCGACATCGAGGCGGAGCACCAGCGGCTGGCCCGCGAGACCTACACCGAGGGCGGGATCGCGCCGCAGCGTGCCCGCACCATCGCCGGCGCAGCCCTCGACGTGCTCCCTCGCCTCACCGACGGTCACTACGACCTGGTGTTCTGCGACGGCGACAAGGCGGAGTACGGCGCCTATCTCAAGGAGGCGCTGCGGCTGCTCCGGCCCGGCGGCGTGGTGGCCTTCGACAACGCGCTGTGGCACGACCGGGTCGCCGACCCCTCCCAGCGCGACGAGGAGACCCTGGTGATCCGCGACCTGGGGCGTGAGGTCGCCGCCCACGAGTCGCTGGTGCCCGTGCTGCTGCCGGTCGGGGACGGGCTGCTGGTCGCCAAGAAGGAATGGTCACCCGAAGCGTGAGAGCCGGGCGGCCCGCGAGCCGACCGAACTCCGCAAGCCACGGCTCGAACTGCGAGGGTGACGAAGGGGAGTGGTCACCCGAAGCGTGAGAGCCGGGCGGCCTCCGAGCCGACCGAACTCCGCAAGCCACGGCTCGAACTGCGAGGGTGACGAAGAAGAATGGTCACCCGAGGCGTGAGCGCCGCTCGGCCTGGAAGCCGGCGCCGCCCTCGGCGATCGCCACCACCGCGCAGGGCTCGATCAGGATCGGCGGGCTACCGATGATGCGCGACCCGGGGGCGTCCGCGGCGCCCGCCGTGAAGTCCTCCTGGAACGCCGCCCGCGCGGCGTCGTCGGCGAAGACGTAGCACCCCTCGAACCACTCGCCCGGACTCATCCGCCAGGTCTTGAAACCGAGCCCGGGCATCGAGCTGAAACGGTCGTACGACGTGTCCGCGACGTAGGCGGCCAGCGCGTCCGCGACTCCCTCGGGAGCGTCGGCGAGCGTCCACCGGACCGTGAGTCCGCGCAGATCGCTCATCGCCCGATGTCGGCGAGGGGGTCGGGGCCGGTGAGCCACGCGAGGAGCGCGCGTGCGCCGAAGCCCGACGGACCGGTGGTCCACTCGTAGGAGTCCGTCGGCGAGTCGCCGACGGAGGCGACGTCGAGGTGGGCCCACGGGACGTCGCCGGCGAAGTGCTGGAGGAACAGCGCGGCGGTGATGGCACCCGGGCCGCCCGGGGAGTTCTTGGCGTCCGCGATCGTCGACGACAGCGTGTCCTCGTAGTCGGCCTCGAGCGGCAGGCGCCAGAGCGGCTCGCCCGAGGTCTCCCCGGCCGCGAAGAGCCGGGAGGCGAGGGTCTCGTCGTTGGCGAAGTAGCCGCCGACCCACTGCCCGAGGGCCACCTTCATCGCGCCCGTCAGGGTCGCGACGTCGACCAGGACGGCGGGGTCGAGCTTCTCGATGGCGTAGGCCATGGCGTCCGCCATCACCACCCGCCCCTCGGCATCGGTGTTGAGGACCTCGGTCGTGCGCCCGCCGTAGTGCGTGATCACGTCGCCGGGACGCAGCGCGTTCCCGCCGATGGCGTTCTCGGCGGCCGCGACCAGGCCGGTGACCCGGAGCGGGCAGCCGAGCCGGCCGAGTGCGGCCATCACCGCCATCACGACGGCACCGCCGGTCATGTCGCGCTTCATCGTCGACATGCCCTCGCCCGGCTTGATCGACAGACCGCCGGTGTCGAAGGTGATCCCCTTGCCGACGAGGACCACCCGCGGCGCCTTGCGGGCGGATCTCGCGGGCGTGTAGTCGAGCCGGATCAGCCGCGGCGGCGTCGCCGACGCCTGGCCGATGCCCAGGATGCCGCCGAACCCGTCCTTGGCGAGCCTGGTCTCGTCCCACACCTCGCAGGTCAGCCCGTGCTCGGCGGCGATCGCCTCGGCCTGCTCGGCGAGCCACTGCGGGGACTTGAGGTTGGAGGGCACGGTCGCGAGCATCCGGGCCCGCCATCCGGCGCCGCCCAGCTCGAGCCCGCGCTCGAGATCGGCGGAGTGGTCCTCCTCGGACAGCCCCGCCAGGACCACCCGGCGCACCGGCAGGTGCTCCGGACCCTGGGACCGCCAGTGGAACACGAACGAGCCCAGGGTCGCCCCGACCACGAAGGCGGTGAGCGCGTCGGCGTCACCCGAGGCCGGGATCGACGTGGCGACGCTGTCGTGGTCGAAGGTCTCGCGAGCAACCGCCGCCCCCGCCCGACGGAAGTCCGTCGTCGACCCCTCGCCGAGACCGACCAGCAGGACGAGCCGGAGCTCGGGCATCCCAGGAGCGCCGCCGACCGGGACCGCGACCACCTCACCGCCCTTGCCGGTCACCCGGCGCGAGGCGAGCAGGGCGAGGAGGTCGATCCCGAGCGCCTCGGCGGCGGCCGCCACGTCGGGGTCGAGCACCGGCCGACCGTCGTTCGTCGTGAACGGGTAGGCGACCGCCTCCACCCCGTCGAGCTCGTGCGGTGGCAGCCCGCTCAGTGCGAACGCGGGGGGTGAGACCTGTGGCGGGAGAGTCGCGACGGAAACGGGCACCTCAGCCCACGACGTCCTTCAGGGCGTCTCCCAGTGCGCCTGCCTCTTCGGCGTTGAGCTCGACGACGAGCCGGCCACCGCCCTCGAGAGGCACACGCATCACGATGCCGCGGCCTTCCTTGGTGACCTCGAGCGGACCGTCACCTGTCCGCGGCTTCATTGCCGCCATCGGCGCACCTCTTCTTGTTGTTCGGACTCGAGGCGCGCGAGGAAGAGTGACCCCCCACACGCCGATGCGTCGACCATTATCCCTCATCGCCGCCGGGGGCGCCGCTGAACCCCGGGCCGGGACTGGCACAGTGGCGGCATGCGCGCCCGCTCGGCCCTGTTCGACGTGTACGGCGACCATCTCCGCTCCCGGGGCAACCAGGCTCCGGTGTCGTCCCTGATCAGGATGCTCGAGCCGGTCGGGATCGCCGCCCCCGCGGTGCGTACCGCCATCTCGCGGATGACGGCGCAGGGGTGGCTCGAGCCGATCCGGGTGGACGCCGCGCCGGGGTACCGCGCGACGCGCCGGGCGATCGACCGCCTCAGCGAGGCGGCCTCACGCATCTACCGCAGCGGACCCGAGGCGTGGGACGGGCACTGGCGACTGGTGTTCGTGGACCTCCCCCGCGACCGCGGCGCCCGCGCCCGGCTGCGCGAGGAGCTGCACTACCTCGGGTACGCCGAGCACGCGCCCGGCGTCTGGCTCTGCCCCTTCGACCGACCCGAGGTGGACGAGGTCGTGTCCCGGGCCAGGGGGCGCGCCCGTCACGCGGTCGCGCTGGAGCTCGACCCCGAGCCGGTCCGCGCCTGGGACCTGACCGGCCTCGCCGCGTCGTACGCCGCCTGGCCGGACCTCGCCGACGGGCTCGTGCGGGGCGAGCCGCCGCACCAGGACGAGGACGAGGCGGCGTTCGCGGCCCGCTTCCGGCTCGTCCACGAGTGGCGCAAGTTCCTCTTCGACGACCCGGGCCTGCCGGCCGAGCTGCTCCCCACCGACTGGCCCGGCGGGGCCGCCGCCGAGCTGTTCACGAGCGAGGCCGCACGCCTCAAGCCGGCCTCGGACCGCTTCGTGGCCCGGTGCCTGGGCGTGTGACCGCCGCTGTGAAAGCCTGCGGGCATGACCGCTGACGTCTCCCCCGTGCTCCTGGAGGTCGCCGACGGCGTCGCGACCATCACCTTCAACCGGCCCGACGCGATGAACAGCCTCGACGTGGCCACCAAGGAGGCGCTGCTCGCCGCGGTACGCCGGGTGGCCGACGACCCGGCGGTGCGCTGCGTGGTCCTCACCGGGACCGGTCGCGCGTTCTGCGTCGGGCAGGACCTCAAGGAGCACATCGAGATCCTGCGCAGTGAGTCGAGCGACTCGCTGTTCCGCACCGTCGACGAGCACTACAACCCCATCGTGACGACGCTGGTGGCGATGGAGAAGCCGGTGATCGCGGCGGTGAACGGCGTGGCCGCGGGCGCCGGCGCCAGCCTGGCGTTCGCCTGCGACCTGCGCGTCGTCGCCGACACCGCGGGGTTCAACCTGGCCTTCGCCAACGTCGCGCTCTCCTGCGACACCGGGTCGAGCTTCACGCTGCAGCGTCTGGTGGGCCGGGCGAAGGCGATCGAGCTGCTCTACTTCCCGCGCACCGTGAAGGCCGACGAGGCCCTGACGCTCGGCCTCGCGACCCGCGTGGTGCCGGCCGGCGAGCTCGCCGAGGTGGTCCGCGACCTGGCCGCCCGCCTGGCCGCCGGACCGACGGTGGCGCTCGGCGCGATGCGGCAGTCGGTCGAGTACGCCGCAGGGCACGACTTCGCCGACGCCGTGGCCTTCGAGTCCACCCAGATGACGAGGACCGGCGCGACGGCCGACCACGCGGCCGCGGTCGCGGCGTTCGTCGCCAAGGAGAAGCCGGTCTTCGAGGGTCGCTGAGACCGGCGTACGACGGTCAGCGGCGCCAGGCGCCGAACAGGTGCAGGATCTTGCCGGCCGCGGCCCGGAGCCGCGGGGCCGACGGGTGGGCGCCGTACTCGACGGTCAGGGCGAACCCGGGGAAGCGGTGGTTGAACCACATCGTCATGGTCCCGTGGCAGGTGCTCCCACAGTTCAGCCTGGTCATCGGAAGCCCCAGGGCCCGGGCCACGCGGCGCGAGAACCGTGGTCGCTGGGTGACGTCGACGGCGTGGAGGGGCTGGTGGAAGGACAGCACGTAGGCCGGACGGACGCGCGAGAGGAAGCGCATCATGGCGCGGGTCTCGGGCTCGGACGCCGGCCCGGGGCCGGACTCGTAGCCCCCGTTCAGCGGGACCCACTTGTAGGGGTAGTTGCGGTTGGGGTCGACCCCGTGGGCGTTCTTGCGAGTGTGGTGGGCGAAGCCGTCGGGGTTGTAGACGGGCACCACCCACAGGTCGAGGTGGTGGATCGGCGCTCCGTCGCGCAGGTTGGTCAGGATGCGGCGCGGCGCCGGCTCGTTTCCGTGCATCAGCGAGATCAGCACGACCTTGGTGTGGCCCGGCTGGCCGAGGTGCCAGGCGACGATCGGCCGGCCCTGGACCGAGTGCCCGATCACACGACGGCCGATCACGGCGGGACGGGCCACGGCGGTGGTCGAGGCCCCCGCCGGGAGGACCATCAGGGCCGGCAGGAGGGCGAGCGACAGTCCCGCGGCGGCGAGACCACGACGACGGACCCGAGAGAGCGGACGCATCAGCCGTGGGTGGCGAAGTACCAGGTGAACACGATCACGCCCACCACCATGCCGACGTGGGCGAGCACGGACAAGCCCGGTCCCTCCGACCAGCTGTCGTCCGTCGTCGCCGAGGCGTGCTTGCCGCGGCTCGGCACCCAGCGGGTCAGGATCAGCACGCCGAGGATGGCCGTCAGCCAGTAGAAGAACAGGGCGACGATCCCCACGACAGAGGTGTCGTGGCCGGTGAGCATGAAGAACAGCCACAGGACCAGCGCGACCGCGCCGCACGCGGTGTGGGCGTTGACCGTGCCCATGCCGACCTGGCTCCGGCCCGCGGCGCGGGCCTGGGACAACCGCACGCGCGTGAGGACGACGACGACGGCGGACAGGAAGGTGAGGACATAGACGATGTACTCGGGGTTCACAGACGCTCAGTGTGCCCTAGTTGTGATGCCCAGGGACGTTGGTCGAGAAGGTGTGACGACACGATCTGAGGTCGTGGATGGGTGAAGACCTCCCGGTGTGGAGTGGAGCCGTCTAAGTAACCGCTCCAACCAGGAGGTCTTCGTGTCCCACGCTACCCACGCCAACGCGGCCCTGACGCCTCGTGCTCGGCTTCGTCTGGCTCGCCTGATCGTCGAGGATGGTTGGTCGATCCCGCGCGCTGCGGAGCGCTATGACGTGTCCTGGCGGACCGCGAAGAAGTGGGCCGACCGTTATCGAGCTGAGGGCCGAGCCGGGATGTGTGACCGATCCTCGCGTCCCCACAGCCAGCCCCATCGGACGCCGCAGCCACTGGTGCGCAAGATCGTGCACCTGCGTTGGAAGCAGCGGCTTGGCCCGATCCAGATCGGTGACCGGCTCGGGATGCCGGCCTCGACCGTGCATGCGGTGTTGGTGCGCTGTGGACTCAACCGGCTCTCCCATGTCGATCGCGCCACCGGCGAGCCGATCCGCCGCTACGAACACGCCCACCCCGGCGACCTGCTCCACATGGACGTCAAGACGCTCGGCCGGGTGCCCGACCAGGGCGGATGGCGCTTCGTGGGCCGCCAGCAGGGCTTTCGGAACCGATCCCGGACCGCAGCCCGCACCGGCGCGCCCAAGAGTAAGCACCACAAGCCGTTGATCGGCACCTGCTACCTGCACACCGTCATCGACGACCACTCCCGCGTCGCCTACGTCGAAGCTCGAGACGACGAGACGAAGGAGACTGCCGCCGCGGTGCTGCGCAACGCCGTCGCCTGGTTCGCCGACCGGGGAGTCAGCGTCCAGCGTGTCCTGACCGACAACGGCGGCTGTTACCGATCGTTCCTGTGGCGCGAGACCTGCGCCGAGCTGGCGGGAAGACCCGGCCCTACCGGCGCAGACCAACGGCAAGATCTGTGAACTCGACTCGCGCTGCACTGGTCCGGCTGACCCCGGCCAAGGTGTGACCACGGTGTCCTGCGTTCGATTTGTCGGCCGGCTCCGGTGCAGCGCCGTGGTGCGCACCGGCCAGGCGGAACTGACCTGATAGGAGCTTGGACTAGAAGCCCCGTCACAGACTTGTCGCCCGCCCGGCCGGTTCGCTCCATCCGTCAGATCCGCCCTATCGGAGGAGCACTCCCAGCATGACAACCCAAGCCGCTATCGAGCCAGAACTCACCGCCGTGATCGGCGGCGTCGACACCCACAAGAACACCCACTACGCCGCCGCGGTCGACGATCACGGCCGCCTGCTGGGCCACCGCGAGTTCCCCGCCAACGACCGCGGCTATGCCGACCTGCTGAGCTGGATCCAGAGCCACGGCGAGGTCGCTGCGATCGGGGTCGAGAGCACCGGCTCCTTCGGAGCGACCCTGACCCGGTACCTCACCGCGCACGCCGTTCGGGTCGTCGAGGTCAACCGGCCCAACCGGCTGGCCCGGCACATGGACGGCAAGTCCGACCGGCTCGATGCCGAGCAGATCGCTCGAGCCGTCCTCGGGCAGACATCGACCGCAATCCCGAAGGCCAAGTCCGGCATGGTCGAGGTGATCCGCACCCTGCGCGTGACCCGTTCCAGCGCGGTCAAGGCCCGCACCAACGCCTTCAACACGCTGTGGGGCGTCATGATCGGCGCGCCCTCACCGCTGCGCGACGAGCTCGTCGTCCTGACGCAAGAAGACCCTGGTCAACCGGTGCCTGCGGCTGCGGCCCGAGTCCGAGGACCTCCTCGGCCTAGCCACCGATCCAGACCGGCTGCTCATCGCCGGAGTCAAGACCGCCCTACGCGACCTGGCACGCCGCTGGAAGCAGCTCGACGACGAGGTCAAGACACTCAACAAACAGATCGAAGCCCTCGTCCGGGCCGCCGCGCCCGAGCTGATCGAGCTGCACGGCGTCGGCATCGAGATCGCCGGCCAGTTCCTCGTCACCGCCGGCGACAACGCCGAACGGATCCGCAACGAGGCCGACGCTTCACCGCACCCTGGTCGAAGGCTGGGCGTTCAAGAAGTTCTACAACTCCGAATCAGCACGCCTCGCCGCCCTGCCAGGATGGCTCCACGACTACAACCACCACCGGCCCCACTCAGCAATCGGCAAGGCCGCACCCATCACCAGTCTCGACCAACCTCCCTGGGCATCACACCTAGTCGACGTGATCGGCGTCACCTTCACCCGCGTGTCCCGGCGTGTGCGCCGCGTCGTTCCGCAGCCGCGCGTCGGCCGCCTCCCGCTCCTCGGCGAGCCGTTCGAGCAGCGCGTCGACCTCGCCCATGCGGTAGCCGCGGAAGGCGAGCGGGAAGCGGATCCGGCGCAGGTCCTCGGCGGTGACCGGGCCGTCCGCCGGCACGAGCGAGTCGGGGGCGTCGTCGTACGCCGGCGCCATCGGCGCGCCGCGCCCCGCCGCCACCATCGCGATGCCGCCCAGCGCGAGCACGATCAGGATCGCGAACACCCACATCATCGGGAGGTCCCTCGCTCCCGCGCCTCGACCATGAGCGCGACCGCCTCGTCGGGGTCGTCGGTCAGCTGGAGCATGTCGATGTCGCCCTGGCTGATGGTCCCGTGCGTCAGCGCCCGGTCGCGGAGCCAGTCGATCATGCCCTGCCAGTAGTCGATGCCGAGCAGCACGAGGGGGAAGCTGGTGACCTTCTGCGTCTGGCGCAGCGTGAGCGCCTCGAACAGCTCGTCGAGCGTGCCCAGCCCTCCCGGCAGCACGACGAACCCCTGGGAGTACTTCACGAACATCGTCTTGCGGGCGAAGAAGTAGCGGAAGTTGATCCCGATGTCGACCCACTGGTTGAGGCCGGACTCGAAGGGCAGCTCGATGCCGAGGCCGACGCTGATGCCGCCCGCCTCGCTGGCGCCCTTGTTCACCGCCTCCATGGACCCCGGTCCGCCGCCCGTGATCACCGCGAAGCCGGCCGCCGTCAGCTTGCGGCCGACGGCCTCACCCAGGGCGTACGTCGGGTCGTCGGGCTTGGTGCGGGCGGAGCCGAAGCAGGCGATCGCCGGACCGAGCTCCGCCAGGGCCCCGAAGCCCTCGACGAACTCCGCCTGGATCCGCATCACCCGCCACGGGTCCGTGTGGACCCACTCCGAGGGCCCCCGCGAGTCGAGCAGCCGCTGGTCGGTGGTGGTGCCGTCGACCTGGCTGCGGCGCATCACCACCGGGCCCTTGTACTTCTCGGTCACCGCTCGCCTCCCAGCCAGGCGGCGAGCACGCGTTCGCAGTGGCGGATCTGCTCGAGCGGCACGAACTCCTCCTGCTTGTGGGCCAGCATCGGGTCACCCGGCCCGAAGTTCACGGCCGGTACGCCGAGTGTGGTGAAGCGGGCGACGTCGGTCCAGCCGAACTTCGGGTTCACGGTGCCCCCGACCGCCTCGACGAACTCCTTCGCCGCCGGGCGGTCCAGCCCCGGCAGCGCCCCGGGCGCGCTGTCGCTGATGCGCACGTCGTACCCCTCGAAGAACGTGCGCAGGAAGGCCTCGGCCTCGGCCTCGCTGCGGTCGGGCGCGAACCGGTAGTTCACCGACACCGTGCACACGTCGGGCAGCACGTTCCCGGCGACGCCGCCGCTGATGCCGACGGCGTTGAGCCCCTCGTGGTAGGTGAGCCCGTCGAGCACCGGCATCCGGGCGTCGTACGTGGTCAGGCGCTCCAGGATCGGCGACGCACGGTGGATCGCGTTGACGCCCTTCCAGGACCGCGCGCTGTGCGCGCGCTCGCCGTACGCCGTGACGTCGGCCCGCATCGTGCCCTGGCAGCCCGCCTCGACCACCGCGTCGGAGGGCTCCATCAGGATCGCGAAGTCGCCGCGCATCAGCTCGGGGTCGCTCTCGCTGAGCAGGCTGAGGCCGTTGTACTCGCTCTCGATCTCCTCGGACTCGTAGAGGATGTAGGTCACGTCGCGCTGCGGCGCGGGCACGGTGGCCGCCAGCCGGAGGATCACCGCGTCGCCGCTCTTCATGTCGCAGCTGCCGAGCCCGTGCAGGTGGGTCCCGTCGTTGCGGCTCGGCAGGTTGTCGTTGAGCGGCACCGTGTCGAGGTGACCGGCGATGACCACGCGCTCGCCCCGGCCGAGGTCCGTGCGCGCGACGACCGTGTTGCCGCGCCGGGTCACCGTCAGGTGGGACAGCGGCGACAGGGCGGCCTCGACGGCGTCGGTGATCGCCTGCTCGTTGCGGCTCACCGACTCGATGTCCACGAGCTGCTCGGTGAGGGTGACGACGTCGGCGCTCAGGTCGATCTCCACGGGTCCCATCAAACCAGCCGCCGCGTCAGGCCCGGGACAGCTCGATGACCGGCGCCTCCACGTCGGCCTCGTGCACCGCGAGTGTCGTCGCCAGGGTCTCGCGCCGGATCAGGGCGGCGTGGGTGCGGGCTGCGTCCGCCACGGACGCGACCGCGGAGATGTCGAGCGTGATCCGGTCGGAGACGTCGAGACCGGCGTCGCGCCGGGCCTGCTGGACCGCGCGGACGAGGTCACGGGCGACGCCCTCGGCCTCGAGCTCCGGCGTCACCCGCGTGTCGAGGACCACGAACCCGCCACCCGGCAGCATCCCGGTCGCGGCGTCGTCCCCTCCCCCGGCGACGGTCTCGAGGGAGAACTCGCCCTCCGCCAGCACCAGCCCACCGGCGGTCACCTCGCCCGACTCCGAGACCGACCAGTCGCCGGCCTTCGACGCCCGGATCGCGGTCTGCACGTCCTTGCCCAGCCGCGGGCCGGCGGCGCGCGCGTTGACCGTGAGCCGCTGCGAGACGTCGTACGACGCGGCGTCGGGGTGGTCCGCGTCGAGCAGGCGGACGTCCTTGACGTTGAGCTCGTCGGCGACGATCTCCTCGAAGCCCTTCAGCCGTTCGGCCCCCGCCACCACGACCGTGAGCGACGACAGCGGCAGGCGGTTGCGCAGCGCCGCACCCTTGCGGAGGGCCGAGCCGGCCGAGCAGACGTCGCGCACCTGGTCCATCGCGGCGACCAGCTCGTCGTCCGCGGGCAGGTCGTCCGCGGCCGGCCAGTCCGTCAGGTGGACCGAGCGCTCACCGGTGAGCCCGCGCCACACCTCCTCGGCCGTCAGCGGGAGCAGCGGCGCGGCCACCCGGCAGACGGTCTCGAGGACGGTGAAGAGCGTGTCGAAGGCGTCGGTGTCGGCGACGCCGTCCGCGGCCCAGAAGCGCTCGCGGGACCGGCGGATGTACCAGTTCGAGAGGACGTCGAGGAAGGCGCGGGTGGTGTCGCACGCGTTGGCGACCTCGTACTCGTCCATCTGCCTCGTCGAGACCTCGACGTACTGGCGGGTCTTGGCCAGCAGGTAGCGGTCCATCGGGTGCTCCGAGGCGGTCGACCGGCGGGCGTCGTAGCCGGCCGCGTTGGCGTACAGCGCGAAGAAGTACCAGCAGTTCCACAGCGGGATCAGCACCTGCCGGACGCCTTCGCGGATCGCCTGCTCGGTGACGATCAGGTTGCCCCCGCGCAGGATCGGCGACGACATCAGGAACCACCGCATCGCATCCGCGCCGTCGCGGTCGAAGACCTCGCGGACGTCGGGGTAGTTGCGCAGCGACTTCGACATCTTCTGACCGTCGCTGCCCAGGACGATCCCGTGCGACAGGCAGGTCTCGAACGCGGGCCGGTCGAAGATCGCCGTGGCGAGCACGTGCATCGTGTAGAACCAGCCGCGGGTCTGGCCGATGTACTCGACGATGAAGTCGCCCGGGAAGTGGTGCTCGAACCAGTCGGCGTTGTCGAACGGGTAGTGCACCTGGGCGAAGCTCATCGACCCCGAGTCGAACCACACGTCGAGGACGTCGGGGACCCGCCGCATGGTGGACGCGCCGGTCGGGTCGTCGGGGTTGGGCCGGGTCAGCTGGTCGACCCACGGCCGGTGGAGGTTCGCCCCTCCGTCGCGGTCGAGCGGGGGCCGCCCGAAGTCGGCCTCGAGCTCGGCGAACGAGCCGTACACGTCGATGCGGGGGTACGCCGGGTCGTCGCTCACCCAGACCGGAACGGGGCTGCCCCAGAACCGGTTGCGGGTGATCGACCAGTCGCGGGCGTTCTCCAGCCACCTGCCGAACTGGCCGTCCTTGATGTGCTCGGGCACCCACCGGATCTGCTGGTTGAGCTCGAGCATGCGCTGCTTGACCGCGGTGACCTCGACGAACCACGACGAGACGCCCTTGTAGATGAGGGGCTCGCGGCAGCGCCAGCAGTGCGGGTAGGAGTGCTCGTAGGACTCGCGCCGCAGCAGCACCGTGCCCGGAGTGACCGCGCCGGTGTCGCCCTCGCCCCGGGTCATCGCCCTGAGGTGGTCGATGACGTGCAGGTTCGCGTCGAAGACCAGCATCCCGGCGTACTCGTCGACCGGGGCGGTGAAGCGTCCGTCCTTGCCGACCGGCATCACGGCCTGGATGCCCTCCCGGTCGGTGACCTCCTTGTCGACCTCGCCGAACGCGCCGGCGGTGTGGACGACACCGGTGCCGTCGGTGGTGGTGACCGCGTCGTCGGCGGCCACGACGCGGAAGGCGTTCTCGTGGTCGGCGTAGTAGCGGAACGGCGGGCGGTAGGTCCGTCCGACGAGGTCGGCGCCGCGGTAGCGGCCGAGCACGACCGGCTCGCCCTCCGGCGCGAGATCCCGGGCGTACGCCGGGAGCCGGGCCTCGGCGAGCAGGTACCGCGCCGTCCGGTCGGTGCCGGGGACCGGCCCCTCGACCACGACGTAGTCGATGTCCGAGCCGACCATGACCGCGAGGTTGGCCGGGCAGGGTCCAGGGGGTCGTCGTCCAGACCAGGACGTGGGCGCCGTCCAGGACCGGGTCGGTGCCGGTGTCGACGAGCGGGTAGCCGACGGTGACGGCCGGGTCCTTCACCATCTGGTAGACGTCCTCGTCCATCCGCAGCTCGTGGGTGGACAGCGGGGTCTCGTCGTTCCAGCAGTAGGGCAGGACCCGGAACCCCTCGTAGACCCAGCCCTTGTCGTAGAGCTGCTTGAAGGCCCACATCACCGACTCCATGTAGTCGGGGTTCATGGTCCGGTAGTCGTGCTCGAAGTCGACCCACCGGGCCTGGCGGGTGACGTACTCGCGCCACTCGCTGGTGTACTCCATCACCGAGGCGCGGCAGGCGTCGTTGAACTTCTCGATGCCGATCTCGTGGATCTCGTCGGTGGTCTTGATGCCGAGCTGACGCATCGCCTCGAGCTCGGCGGGCAGGCCGTGGGTGTCCCACCCGAAGCGGCGCTCCACGCGCCGCCCGCGCATCGTCTGGTAGCGCGGGATCAGGTCCTTGACGTAGCCGGTGAGCAGGTGGCCGTAGTGGGGCAGGCCGTTGGCGAACGGGGGGCCGTCGTAGAAGACGAACTCGTTGTCGCCGTTCACCCCGGCATCGCGCTGCTCGACGCTGGCGCGGAACGTGTCGTCGGCCTCCCAGTAGGCCAGCACCCGCTCCTCGAGCTGCGGGAAACGCGGCGTCGCGGGCACGCCGGACTCGTGCGGGTCGGTGGAGACCTGGGGGTAGGTCATCGGTGGCTCTCCTGCGTCCTCGTCGGTTCAGCTCGTCGAAACCTCGAGGACGATCCCCCGGATGCTGCCGGGGACCGCGGTACCACCTCGCTTGCCGCGCAACACCACGCGCGACCGCTCGTTCGCCGGCTGTGACGGGCCCACCCGTCCGGTTCTAGTGAGGTCTCGCTCGGCTCGACCCGTTCTTCCGGAGGCTCGCCGCTGATGACGGCTCGAACGCCTGTGTCGCCAGGGTACGGGGTGCGGCCGCCCGGCAGACAGGGGGTTTGCAGATGCCGCGACGAACACTGGAGGCGTTCTCAAGCTCTGATCACGCAATCCTCATCCAACCCTCAACCTGGAACGGGAGCATCCGGACGTGAGCCTGGCCCACTTCCGGGGCGTCCTGGCGAACGGACGGCCCGTGGAACGACGCCTCCCCCTCCCCCGTGCCGGGCAGGGACGGCCCCTCGACCGCGCGCGGCAGTGGCTCGGCAGCGGCACCCTCGACCCCGTCCTCGTGGGGGTCGTGGCGCTGGGCGTCTACGCGCTGCACGGCTACCAGGGCGTGCTGGAGCGTGACCTCGGGGTCTTCACCTACGGCGGTGAGCACGTCACGCGGGGCATCGCGCCCTACGTCGGCATCTTCAACAGCGTCGGCCCCCTGGCGGACGCGGTCCCGGGCCTGGCGATGTGGCTGGGTCACTTCCTGGGGCTCGACCCGGTGTTCTCGGCCCGCCTGTTCTTCACGATCCTCTCCGCCCTGTGCTGCGCCGGGCTGTGCGTCCTCGCGCGGGACCTGTTCGGCTCGCGTGCGGCCGGCTTCGTGGCGCCGGCGATCTTCCTGACCTTCGAGGAGTTCCTCGAGCTGGCCTCGGACGGCCCGCGGGAGAAGACCACGATGGTGCTCCTCCTGGTGGTCACGCTGATCCTGCTCGGGCGTCGGCGCTGGCTGACGGCCGGCATGTGTGCCGCGCTCGCGACGCTCACCTGGCAACCGGTCCTGGCACCGGCCGTCGCGGCGGCCCTCGCCGCGGCGTTCCTCGAGAAGCAGGGCCGGCTCCGCGCGCTGCTCCGGTTCGTGGCCGGCGGCGGGCTCGTCACCCTGGCTGCCGTCGTCGTCTTCGCGCTCGCGGGCGCGCTGCGAGCGGCCGTCGGCGGATTCGTCGTGGTCAACGTGCTCTACACGCACCAGCCCTCGGCGTTCTCCTCGCCCCGGCAGACCTGGCGGATCCTGTGGTCCGCCTACCACCTCTCGCTCCTCGTCGCGATCGCGGGCCTGGTCGCGTTGACGGTCCTCGCGGTACGCGCGATCCCGGTCGCCCGGCGTTCTCGGCTCGGCGGCTCGGCGGCCCCGCGCCGGCTCGTGGTGACCGGGACCGCGGGAGCAGCGGCCACCGCGTGGACCCTGGCGGTGGTCAACGGCGGGCCGGACCTCTTCGTGGTGCTGCCGTTCGGCGCCCTCGGGGCGGCGGCGATCGTGCTCCTGGTGGCGGCCCACGTGCCGCGCCGCGCCGGCGTCCTGGTCACCGCCGCCGTCGTGGTCGCCGGCGTCGCCCTCGGGGGCGTCGTGGCCGTGAGGTCCCGCAACGACGCGCTGGTCCAGCAGAGCGCGGACGTGCGCGCCGTCCTGGCCACCCAGCCCCCGGGCGCGACCGTGCTCTCGGTCGACGCTCCGCAGGTGCTCGCGATCGCCGGGCGGGACAACCCCACGCCGTACCAGCTGTTCGGGCTGCGCATGGACCGCTACCTCGACCACTCCTACCCCGGAGGGATGAAGGAGTTCGCCACCCGGATGCGTCACCTGCGCCCCACGTTCGTGGTGGTCGGCGAGAACGTGCGGGGCACCTTCCCGCACGGGATGCTGGCCCGCTACTACTGGCTGGTCGGCCACGGCACGGACTGGAACTGGTACCTCAGCCGTACGGCGGGGACGGACGCCCTGCAGCGGGCCACGAGCGCCAACCGGTTCGCCATGTTCACGCACCCGGCCTCGCCGACGTGAGGCCCGCTCGAGCGCGCGCCGTCGACTTGAGCCGCGGCTCCCACCAGGGCAGAGTGCCTCCCCGTGACCGAGCGCCAGTTCCCCGACATGTGGGTCGATCCCGAGGACGACCCCCGCGAGACCGGCGTCACCGCCGTGGGCGAGAGGGCGATCCTCGCCGAGTATCTCGACCGCTACCGGACGACGCTCGAGCTGAAGTGCGACGGCCTGGACGCGGAGCAGCTCGCGCGCCGTTCCGTACCGCCGTCGACGATGTCGTTGCTCGGTCTGGTCCGCCACCTCGCCCGGGTGGAGCACCACTGGTTCCGCCGCGCCCTCGAGGGCCGGATGGACCAGCCGCGGCTCTACCGCACCGAGGAGGACCGCGACCTGGACTTCAACGGCGCGGTCGCGGACGACGCGGTCGTGGCCGACGCCTGGGAGTCCTGGCGCCGGGAGGTCGCGCACGCCCAGCAGTACCTCGCCGGCGTGGACGACCTGGGAGTGACCTTCGACTACGAGGGCGACCGCGTCGAGGTCCGCGACATCATCGTCCACATGGTCGAGGAGTACGCCCGGCACGTGGGTCACGCCGACCTGCTCCGCGAATGCATCGACGGGCGCACCGGCCAGTAGCGTGGCCCGCGTGAGCGAGCACAAGGCGCACGGCTGGGCCCTCATCAGCGTGGTGACCGCCGGGGCGAGCGAGGGCACGGTGCTGGACGCCTGGTTCCCCGCCCCCGCGCTGGGCGAGGCGGACGCCGACACCACGGCTCCGACGGCGCTCACCGCGCTGGCCGCCGACCACGCCGTACGCCGGGTGCGCACGGACGTCGTCCACGTCGAGACCGACCTCACCGCTCCCCCGCGCGACGTACCGGACGCCTATCTGCGGCTCCACCTGCTGTCCCACCGACTGGTCCGCCCGCACGGTCTCAACCTGGACGGGATCTTCGGGGTGCTCACCAACGTCGCGTGGACGAGTGCCGGCCCGTGCCCGGTCGACGACTTCGAGACGACCCGTCTGCGCCTCCGCGCCGTCGGACCGCTGCAGGTCCTCGGGGTCGACAAGTTCCCGAGGATGACCGACTACGTCCTCCCCAGCGGCGTCCGCATCGCCGACGCGGACCGGGTCCGACTCGGTGCCCACCTGGCCGACGGCACGACCGTGATGCACGAGGGCTTCGTCAACTACAACGCCGGCACCCTCGGCACCTCGATGGTCGAGGGCCGCATCACCGCCGGCGTGGTCGTCGGCGACGGCTCGGACGTCGGCGGCGGCGCGTCGATCATGGGCACGTTGTCCGGCGGCGGTACGCAGGTCGTCTCGATCGGCGAGCGCTGCCTGATCGGCGCCAACGCCGGCATCGGCATCTCCCTCGGCGACGACTGTGTCGTCGAGGCCGGGTGCTACGTCACCGCCGGCACCAAGGTGACGATGCCCGACGGGCGCGTGGTGAAGGCGCTCGACCTGTCGGGGGGCGACCATCTCCTCTTCCGGCGCAACTCCGTGACCGGAGCGGTCGAGGTCGTGCCCTGGCGCGCCGGCGGTGTGGTGCTCAACGAGGCGCTGCACCAGAACTGATGGGAGTCCTCAGGCGCGTCGCCGCCGTCGTCATCCCGCTCGGCCTGGTGGTCGGCGGGGTCGCCTACGGCGTCTCCCACGACCACTCCGGCAGCGACAGCACCGTCGGCCAGTGCACCACCAAGGTGAGCGGGCTCACCGTCATCCTCACCGACACCCAGGCGCGCAACGCCAGCCTGATCTCCGCGATCGCGGTCCAGCGCGGCATGCCCGCGCACGCGGCCACCATCGCCCTGGCGGCCGCGCTCCAGGAGTCCAAGCTCTACAACCTCCCGGGCGGCGACCGGGACTCGCTGGGGCTCTTCCAGCAGCGCCCGTCCCAGGGCTGGGGGACGCCTGCGCAGATCCGCAACCCGGTGCACGCGACGAACGCCTTCTACGACGCGCTGGTCAAGGTGCCCGGCTACGACACGCTCCCGGTGACCGTGGCCGCGCAGCGGGTACAGCGTTCGGGATACCCGTCGGCGTACGCCGTGTACGAGTCGGACGCACGCGCCCTCGCCTCGGCTCTCACCGGGTTCTCACCGGCCGCCTTCACCTGTCACCTGGCGACTCCCGCCGCGGCCCACGCCCCGGCAGCACGTCGCGCCGCGGCGCTCCGGCAGGCCCTGGCGCCGGCGTTCGGCCCGGTGAGCGTCACCGTGACGTCGGGGTCGCACCTCCAGGTGGGAGCCCCGAACCGGCCGCTCGGCTGGGCGCTCGCCTCGTTCCTGGTCAGCCACGCAGATGGGCTGGGGCTCACCCACGTCGGGTACGCCGGGCATGCCTGGTCGGCCGGGAGCGGCGCGGGCTGGCAGCACGGCGGCGGCGCCACGGCCGGGTCCGTGGTCGTGGACTGACGTCCCGCCCTCCTCCTGACCCGGACGGACTCTCCAGATTTGTCCGTTCGGCTACCCGCGAACCTCGTGCCCGGGACGTAACCTTCGGGGACATCGTGCAGAGCCCGGGGGGGCTTCGAGGGGGATCACATGCACAGTTCCACCATCTTCACCATCGGCACCGCGCTGCGGCGCGCCGAAGAGGCCGACATGCCCGTCGAGGTCCTGATCGAGGGCCACTGGCTGCGCGGCGTCGTGGCGGGGGTCGACGGCCACGGCCTGGTCCTGACCACCCACGCCGAGCACGCCGTGATCCGCCTCGAGGCGATCTCGGCCGTGCGCATCCCGGAGTCCCTGAGCGCCACCCGGACGACCGCGGAGCAGGAGTCGGTCGACGACCACATGCTGCTCACCCATCCGGACGCCGCCGACGCGTGGGCGATGCCCGGCTCCGTCACCGCCTGACGGAACCCGTCCGGCCGGCGTACGTCGTGGCTGCGTCGTAGACGGCGCGCACGTAGGCGTCCGCATGGTTGTAGGACAGCACGGCGGCCGTCCACCCGGCGCCGGTGGCGAGGTCCTGGCCGGCGGCACAGAGGTACCGAGCCGCCGCGAGCGCCGCGTCGTCCAGGTCCTGGGGGTCGGCGCGTCCGTCCCCGTCGCCGTCCGCTCCCCAGGTGCTCCACGTCGAGCGGAGGAACTGCAGCGGCCCGACGGCCCGCTGCCACCCGCCCGACGACGACCGGATCGCGGCCAGGCGCCCGCGACCGTCGAGGAGCGGCCCGAAGACCGGCCGGTCGGGTCGACCGTCGTTCCCGAGCGTGCGGCCGCCGATGGTGCCGTGCTGGGACTCCACCCAGCCGATCCCGGCGAGCGTGGTCCAGCCGAGATGGCAGCCCGGGTCGGAGCGGCCCACCTCGATGGTGGCGGCGCCGTACGCGCGCATCGCCGGCTGCGGGATCCCGGACGCGGTTGACGTGGCGGCGACCCAGGACGGGCTCACCACCGGGACGGCGCCCTGCGCCGACCCCACCACCGCGGCGACCGGGGTCAGCTGCTGCACCGGAGCCGCCACCACGACCGGCAGGCTCGACACGGGTCGGCCGGTGCCTCCCCCGGCGGCCAGCACGGTGAGGAGACCCACCAGCAGGATCCCGGCCGAGAGCGCCCCGACGACCCGCGGCACCCCGCTCAGCCGAACCGTCCCTGGACGTAGTCGCGGGTGCGCTGGTCCTGGGGGTTGCCGAACATGGCGCTCGTGTCGCCGTGCTCGACGATGACGCCGGGCGTGTTGTGCGAGGCCAGGAAGAACGCGGTCTGGTCCGACACCCGGGCGGCCTGCTGCATGTTGTGCGTGACGATGACGATCGTGACCTCCTGGGCGAGGAACTTCATCGTCTCCTCGATCACCCGGGTGGAGGTCGGGTCCAGGGCCGAGCAGGGCTCGTCCATCAGCAGCACCCGCGGCTTGATCGCCATGGACCGGGCGATGCACAGGCGCTGCTGCTGGCCGCCGGACAGGCCGCCACCGGGGGAATCGAGCCGGTCCTTGACCTCGTTCCACAGACCACCGAGGCGCAGGCAGTGCTCGACGAGGTCGTCCTTCTCGGTGCGTGAGGCCTTGGTACCGGTGAGCTTCAGACCGGCGAGCACGTTGTCGCGGATCGACATCGCCGGGAACGGGTTGGGCTTCTGGAACACCATGCCGACCTCGCGACGGGCGTCGGTGAGCCTCCGCTCGGGCGCGTACACGTCCTGCCCGTCCAGCAGCACCTCGCCGGCCAGCTGCGCGCTCGGCACCAGCTCGTGCATCCGGTTGAGGGTGCGGAGGAACGTCGACTTGCCGCATCCGGAGGGACCGATCAGCGCGGTGATGCCGCCGGCGTGCATCGTCAACGAGACGCGGTCCAGCACGAGATGGTCACCGAACCAGGAGCTCACCTCGCGCGCCTCCAGGGTCGCGAGCCCCCTCTTCGAGGCGTCCCGCATCCGGGTGACGGGGATCTGGTCCACAGCGGTGGCCTCGGTGGCCGGGACGGGGGACTCGACCACGGGGATCACCTGCGTCCGGTCGGTCATGCTCATGATCGAAACTCTCTCAGTTCGGTTCACTTCGTGAGGAGCGATGGTGGACCGGGGCGAACCCCGGCCCACCACCAGGTCACTTCACTCGGGTGACGGTGACGCTCGGGGACGTCCTCGGGGCCTTGAAGCTGCCCTTCGGGACGTACCTGACCACGAGCTTGTTCTTGCCCTTCTTCAGCGACGTGCCCTTGACCGTGATCGTCACGGTGCCCCGCTTCAGGGTGCCGGTGCCGACCTTCTGGGTGCCCCGCATGATGACGATCGTGCCGGTCGGCCTGGCCGTGCCCGAGGCCGCCTTGACGATGGCCGTCACCTTGGTGTTGGACCTCGAGCTCGCCAGCCGGAGCGGCTTGGCGGTCGCCTGCACCGTGGTGGCGACCTTCGACGCCGGGACCCTGGTGGTGAACTCCGCGTACGACGAGCCGAGCGCGGTGTGGCCGCCGGCCGAGGACTTCGCCCCGAAGTCGGTCGGCAGGTAGGCGACGTCGAACGTCTTCATGCCCGAGACCGTGGCCGGCAGCTTCACCGTGGCGGTGCCGTCGGCCCCCAGGGGGACCGTCGTGTGGTACGACGCGGCCGGGGAACCGGTCGGCGTCGACGGGTTCGCGACGACGACCTGGACGGAGCCGGTCGGAGTGGCACTGTTGCTGGAGACACTGATGTGGACCGCCCCCGCGACGAACGAAGGCGCTGGTGGTGGTGGCGGCACCCTCGTTCACGCCGTTCGACGCGAACGGGTTGATGGTGTCCTCGGTGTTGGCGTTCTTCACACCGCAGTGGCCGGTGGTCGTGCCGCTCTGCAGCGGCCAGAACCCGGCACCGGCGATGTCCGCCTGCGCGGTGCCGTTGGTGCACACCCACCCGGTGTCGGAGAAGAGGCCCTCGAGCACGCCGCCGTCGCTGCCGTACTTGAACGGGGTGGTCGTCGCGCCGGAGATGTCGGCGCCTCGGACGACGTGGTACAGCTCGCGGTCCTCGGACCAGCCGCCCTCGATGCGCACCGTCTGCGAGGTGCCGTTGGCCAGCTGGGCGCGACCGTAGGAGAACGGCTCGAGCGCATCGGGATCGGCGATGACGACCGACGGGTCGTGCTCCTCGACGTTCGCGGAACCGGTGTTCCAGTTCGTGGACGTGATGGGCGTCCCGGGACCCTGCCAGGTCTGCGAGGCCGCCGAGTGCGACGTCTGGTCGTTGTCGGATCCCGGCGCCTCGTTGACGCCGTCCAGCGCCGCGAGGAAGGACTCGAACGCGTTCAGCGTGCTGGAGCCGGCCTTGGGCAGGTACGGGTGGATCGGAGCGTTCTTGCCGCCGACCTGGTTCCAGTTGGTGTACGTGCCGTTGTAGATCTTGAGGATCTGCTGACCGGTCAGCGAGGCCGGAGCCGGTCCGCCCGGGTGGGTCGACACGACGATCTTGTCGACGGCGAACGGAAGCGCGATCTCGCCCGCGGCGAGGTCGGTGGTGTTGATCGGGCCCGACGACCGGCCGTAGGCCACGTCGTTGAACAGCTTGTCGGTCGGAGCTGCGCAGCAGCGTGCGGCCGTCGCCCGAACCGCTCGGCAGCGAGCCACCGGCGGCCGCCGGGTCCACGACGCCCTCGTCACGCTTGACGCCGGGCTTGGTGCCCGTGTGGTCGGCGCCGCAGGGGAAGCCGGAGCCGTCGGGGTTGTCGCCGAGACCCGGAGCACCGGCGGTGGTGTTGCCGAGGCAGGCGTCGAAGTTCGCCCACGAGACGGTCGGGGTGGTCGCGTCGTAGTCGGCGGAGAGCTTGTCATCCACCCACTGGAGAGTGTCGGAGCCGACGCCGATGACCGTGGTCCCGAGGGTGTAGGTCCCTGGCACGCTGTCTTGGCCCGGCACGGTGTCCGCGGTGGCCGGGGCCAGTGCGGTGAGGACCAAGCCGGAGACGGCCACGGCGGCCATTCCGAGCCTGGCGCTGATCTTACGGACAGACATCAGTTGCTCTCCTGATCTCGGTTTCTTCTTGTCTTTCTTGATGCGGTCACATCAAGTTCGGTAGGAGGCGCATGACCTGGTCGGTCACCGCCCATGCCAGCGCGATCGCGACCGGTGCAGCCACCAGCCAGACCAGCGCGTCTCGGAGGTGTCGCCGGGCGACGCTCACCGCGAGGACGAGGCCGGCCACGAAGGCCAGCAGCAGCACCACGAGGGGCAGGGCACCGGGATCGTGCTGCATCGCCTGCTCGGCCGCGGGCACCGCGGGGTAGACCGGCCCCGAGGGGTAGGCCTTCGAGGTGTCGGCGTCGACGTACACCACGTCGCGCGGATGCAGTCCGGAGAGGAACCCGGTGCTGGTCCGCGGTGGCCAGGATGAGCCGGCCGGCCTTCGCCCCGGTGGGCGACGGCGGGATCGGGTCGCCCGCACGACGAACGTCCTTGACGGTGTAGGTCACGGCGCCCTGGGCGCCGAGGACGTCGATCCGGTCCCCCGGGTGCAGCGAGGTGATCGTGCCGAACGGGGCGCCGTACGTCGTGCTGCGCCCCATCACCAGCGACGTGCCGATGTCGCCGGGCAAGCGGGGTGGTGCGGAGGTGCCCGGGTCCGTCGAGCAGGTCGCCGGAGGCGGTGCCGTCGACGACGACCACGTCGTGCAGCCCGAGGGCCGGGATCGACATCAGCGCCACCGGGCTGCCCGCGGCCACGGGTCTGCCGTTGTAGTCCAGGGCGCCCGTCGGGGCGGTCTGCGTGGCGAGCTCGGTGCGGTACTCGTTGAAGAGCAGGTGCTGCGCCCGGGTCTCGCTGAGCCGTCCCAGCACGAGCATCTGGAGCAGCATCCACCCGCAGACGAGCACGATGATCGTGCAGGCGGAGGAGAACAGGTAGAGCGTCTCCGCCGGCTCGCCCGGCCGGATCGGCCGGCCGGCGCCGGTGCTGCGAGCCGGCACCAGGGTCGGCGTCCTCATCGGAGGCCCTTGCGGGCCAGGACGGTCCGGGTGGCGACGGCACCCAGGCTGGCCAACGCCCCGACGACGAGCAGGCCGACCAGCAGCCCGGCGCCGGCGCTCGAGGTGACAGCCGCGGTCCTGGCGAGCTGGGCGTCCGCGAGCGGGACCGTGCCCGACGGAGTGCTCGGCAGCGCCGCCGGCGCGGTCGAGGGCGCCGTGCCCGGCGGTGCCCCGCCGGGAGGCACGCCCGGCAGGCCACCCTGCGACGTGGGGCCGGGCGGCGGCCCGGCGGCCGGCGGAGGACTCGGCGAGCCCGAGGGATGGCTGCTGGTCGGGGTCGGCGGCGCCTTCTGAGCCGCGACGGCGGCGGCGACCTGCTGCGCCTGCTGGTAGAACGCCCGGGTCACCCCGGAGTTCGTGATCGGCACGTAGCCCGCCGCCAGCTGCCCGTTGCCACGCCCGGGCTGCTGCCCCTGCGTCGAGGAGACCCGGATGAACTGCGCGACGTCCTGGGCGGTCGCGGCCGGCAGCCCGTAGGTCTTGGCCGCCGTGTAGACGAGCATGGCGCCCGGATAGGCCTTCGTGGAACCGTGGATCCGGGCCTGCGTCAGCACGAACGGGCGCATCGTCCCGGTCCTCGTGGCCAGCGCCAGGGCTGCCTTGATCCCGGCACTGTCCGCGGCCACGTAATGACCGGGTGCTGCCTGCAGCTTCGCCGTGGTCAGGCCGTAGCGCTGGGCGTCGCCCAGCGTCACCAGGCCGAGCATGAAGCGGTTGCCGACCCCCTGGGGCGCCACCCTGCCCAGCTGGTAGGGGTCGTCCGGGGTGCCGGTCCCGGTGCACCCGGTCTCGACGTTGGGCCAGTTGTAGAGCATGGCCTGGGCGACCAGCTGCAGGCTGGTGACCGGGTTCGCGATCAAGGGCATGTACGGCGGCATCGCATTGCCCTGCGCCTTGAGGCAGGAGTTCGGCGCCGTCTTGAACTGCCAGGTGTCGAGCTGCGGCCAGGAGTCCACCGGCAGCTTCATGTGCTGGTACGCCGGGTTCACCCGCATCGTGTAGGGACCGTCGTGCTCCGGTCTCCCGTCGATGAAGGCCATGGCCTTCGGGTCGGAGGCGATGTAGGAGCTCACCTGGTACATGACCTGGGAGCTGGTCGAGTTCGCGAGCAGCGTCGCCGCGGCCTCCGACCAGTGCGAGAGGTCGAGCCCGGGGTTGAGCCTGGAGAAGTCGGGGTCGAGGTTGAGCGAGAGCGGGTTGTGGGCGAAGCCGGGATGACTCGCGGCCACCGACGTCGAGCCCGGATAGGACTCGGTCAGCAGCTTGGCGAGCAGCAGCGCGTTGAGCTTGATCGTCATCTGCTGACCGGCGTTGTCCGGCTTGTCGATGTCGAACGCGACGGCCCAGCCCGTCGCCGCCGTCGGCGCGTACCCGATGCCGTTGTCACCGGCCCCTCGGGCGGAGACCTCCGCCGCCGCCGCCTGACCGCTCTGCATCAGGGCGAAGGCCGCGTCGTCGGGCATCACGTTGTCCTGCCAGTTGAAGCGCTGCTTGTTCAGGCAGTACGCCGGGACCCACTGCAGCGCCGTCTGGTCGAGCAGCTCCGAGCCGTAGAACGGCACCGGCTTCCCCGCGGAGGCGACGGTGCAGACGCTGGGCGGAGGCGAGAACTTCAGCGGCACCGGGACCCGTCGCTCCCAGTTCGACGCGGAGGCCCAGAACGCGGGCGCGACCGCGTCCTGCGGCGCCTGACCGGTGTTCACCCGGCCGGGCGGCAGGTCGCCGGTCTGGTTGCACGCGGCGTTGACGTCCGGCTTGTCGCAGTTGATGCCGTCGATCGGGATGACCTCGAGGGTGCAGGGCACCGTGGACGAGCAGCCCAGCGACTGGTTCTCCAGGGCCGTCCGCACCTCGAACGGGAAGGTGCCGGTGCCGTCGGTGTTGGTGAACGCGTAGACCTCGTTGGGGATGCTCACCGAGTTGACGGTCGCCTCCGGTGGCATCGACTGGGAGGAGCAGCCGGCGAACAGCTTGCCGCCGTGCGCACGGAACGGCGTGATGTCGTAGTCGAAGTTCGCGTTGACGTTGCAGTTGGCCGGCAGGTCGCCGGGGCTGATCCCCTGGATGTGGTCGGTGTTGTCCCCGTTGGCGGCGTCCTGCTCCCAGATGCCCTCGCCCGGGTTGGCGGAGTTGGTGCGCTGGAAGTAGGTGTTGGTCCAGCAGGTCTCCGGCGAGACGGCCTCGTGGCCCGAGGGCACCGTCCCGCCCGGGTAGTCCTTGGGGTCGACGCCGCGGCACTCCATGAGCACGACCGGGTACTCCTGGGGCAGGCCGCTCTCGCCGTAGGGGTTCAGCGAGCGACCGCCGGTGACGTGGGCTCCGGTCCACTTCACCGTGATGCGCTCGTGGTCCTGCATGTCGGTGTGCTTGTTCGACCGTCAGCCGGAAGCAGTTGCTCGTGCTGGTCGCGCCCGACGCGTCGGAGAAGGTGCGCTGCAGAGGCTCGGTCGCCGACCAGGAGTCGCCCCGGGCGGAACCGCCGTAGGACGCCGCGCAGCCCGCGCCTGCCGGCGCGGCCGTGGCCGACGGCCCGGGCAGGATCCCCAGGGCCGCGCCGGCGAAGGCGAGCAGCGGGACCAGCACCCAGAGCCGCACGTGGCGTGTCATCGGGCGCCCTTGTGGCGACGCAGCCACGCGACGTAGAGGCCGGGGAGCAGCACGATGGCGAGCAGCTCGACCACGGCGGTCCAGCCCCAGATCGCGTTGTCGGAGCTCTGCGCCGCCAGCTCGGTCGTGGTCGGTGTGGTGCGTCGTCAGCGTCGTCGTGCCACCGGCCGTGGTGGTCGTGCCGTCACCCGTGGTCACCGGCGTCGCGCCGCCGGGCGCGGCGGGTGGTCCACCACCGGACGTGGTGCCCGTGCTGGTGTTCGTGCCGCCGGGGGTGGTGCCGGTGTTCCCGGTGGTGTTCCCACTCGTGGTGTGGGTGTTCGTGCCGCTGCTGGTCGTGTTGCCGTTGGTCCCGGGCGCCACGGTGCCGTCGCCGCACGGCTGGCTCGTCGCCTTCTGGCACGCCAGCGGCATCGGTGCGACCTGGGCGAGGTGGTTCGCCGAGAGGTTGCCCTTCACGAAGGTGGGGTTGTTGCAGGCGGCCAGGTTGGCCGACGGGTTCTTGACGTGCACCCCCGTCACGGCGCCGCCCTGGGCCTTCGGACCGAGCTTCTCGAGCTGGCCGAAGGCGGCCTTGACCAGGTTGAGCGGCAGCGGCGAGTAGCCGTACGGGCCGGCCAACCGCTGTCCGGTGCACAGCGAGTAGCTGAGGAAGTCCGCGAGGGTCTGCCGCTTCGGCACGGTCATGCGCTGGTCGGACTTGCTGGCCGGGACGATCATGTAGGAGTACGACGAGAGCGGGTAGGTCCGCGGGTCGCCGTACGTGTAGACCTTGTCGAGGTTCTGGGTCAGGTAGCTGTTCGCCGGGATGCCGCTCGGGTTGCACGTGCCGTTCTTGTTGCAGCCGACGATGCTGGCCTGGGTGAGCGCGACCGCGACGTTGTACTGGGTGGGCTGGACGTAGAACCCCGACCTGTTCTCGACGTAGACGACCGGGTAGTGGGCCTGGAGGGGGTAGGAGTACTCCGTGTAGCCGATCTCGCCCTCGCCGCCGGAGCCCTTGATCGTGTTCATCACCCCGGCGTCCTGGGCGACGGCGATCTGGTTGCCCTGGCGCGGGAAGATCGAGGTCAGGCCCGCCTTGCCGCCGTTGAAGGGCCGCCAGATCGACGGGTACCGCTTGTCCATCCAGAGCGTGAACTGCGCGGTCGCACCCGAGCCGTCGGAGCGGACGACCGGTTTGATGTTCTCGGAGGGCAGCGCGTGGCCGCCGTTCTCCTTGGTGATCGTGGGGTCGGACCAGTTGGTGATCTTGTTCGTGAAGATCTTCGCGACGGTCTCCCCCGACAGCCGCAGGTTCGTGACCAGGTGGCCGCCCACGGTGATGTGGTAGGTGAACGCCGTGCCTCCCGCGACCACGGGCGCATAGGCGTAGGGCCTCGTGCTCGCGTCCGTCTGGCCGGTCGTCGGGTCCACGCCCTGGTAGGGGATGTCGGAGTCGCCGAAGTCGGTGACGCCGTTGGCGAAGTCCTTGCGGCCCTGCGACGAGCCGGACTGGTTGAACGTGATCTGCATGCCGTACGCCGCTTGGACCTGTGCGATCCAGGGCGCGATGATCCCGTAGGCCCAGGTGGAGCCGGAACCCTCGATCTCGGCGTACTCGGTGGAGGCGCCCGCGGGCGCGGTGGCGAACAGGATCACCACGCCGAGGGCGAGGGCGGCGGCCCGCAGCACGGCGGGACGGTTGCGGCGGGGGTTCACGGGGATTCCTCGGTGAGGCGGGACGGGACGGCGGATGCGGCCCGCGGGGCCGGGCGGCGGACGGACTCGAGCGAGCCCCGGATCCGACGACGCAGGGAGGGCTTGGCCGACGGCGGGCGCGCCAGCAGGCGCGCGATGACGAAGAGCGTCAGGACCAGGATCAGCAGCACCGCGGCCGTCGCGTAGCCGCGCACGACCGCGCGTGGCTCGGGGGCGATCACGCTGTTGTAGACCGAGAGCGGGAGCGAGCTCATCACGCCGCTCTGCGGGTGCGTGACCATGAACGTGGCGTAGCCGGACGCGATCAGGACCGGAGAGGTCTCGCCGATGCCGCGCGCGACCGCCAGGATCAGGGCCGTCGCCAGGCCCGGCCTGGCCGTCGGCAGGACGACGTGCCAGATGGTCCGCCAGCGGCTGGCGCCGAGCCCCAGGGAGGCCTCGCGCAGGCTCCCCGGCACCACCCGGAGGACGACCTCCGAGGCGCGGGCGATGATCGGGAGCATCATCACGCTGATCGCCAGCGCTCCGGCGAGCCCCGACCGCGGCTCGTGGAGGATGATGATCCAGAACGAGTAGATGAACAGCCCCGCGACGATCGACGGCAGCGCGGTCATCGCCTCGACGACGGTGCGGATCAGGCGGGCGAACCGGCCGCCCACCTCGTTCACGTAGACCGCCGTGGCGACGCCCAGCGGCAGCGTGATCGCGATCGCGATCGCCAGCTCGATCAGGGTGCCGACGATGGACTGCAGCACGCCGCCCTGGTTGAACGGCGCGTCGGGCAGCGTGGTCTGCATCGTCTGGCTGAAGAAGTTCCAGTAGTGCAGCGCAGCCCAGCCGCGCTTGAAGACGAAGAAGAGGACGGTCCCGAGGGTGAGGAAGACGATCGTCGCGCCGGTCGAGACGACCAGCTGCGCGATCCGGTCGGCCATGGCGATCCGGTTGTCGATCACGAGCGTGCCGACCGCGAGCAGCACGGCGTTGCAGACCACGGCGACCACGACGAGCCACGCCGAGCCCCTGGATCGGCAGCAGCCGGTCCACGATCACCCAGGCGAGCCCGACGGCGGCGACCCGGGAACCCCACGACAGGAACCGGTTCTCGAGCGGTGGGACGCCCAGCGACGTGCGGGGCGCGGGCGCGTCGCCGCCGACGGGTCGCGGCGGGATGAAGGTGCGCGACACCTCCGGCGCGTCGACGTAGCGGCCGAGCACCGTCATGACGTCTCGTTCCCGGACCGACTGCGGTTGACCACGATCGCCGCCAGCGTGTTGACGATCAGCGTGATCACGAAGAGCACGAAGCCGGCCGTCAGCAGCGCCTTGAGCTGGATGCCGGTGGCCTCGCCGAACTGCGCCGCGATGGTGGACGACACCGTCGCCGTACCGGTCTCGAGGACGTTGGGCTTGATCTGGAAGACCTGGTTGATGATCAGCAGGACCGCGATGGTCTCCCCGAGCGCGCGGCCGAGGCCGAGCATGGTGCCGCCGATGATGCCGCCCTTGCCGAACGGCAGCACGACCTCGCGGATCATTCCCCACTTGGTCGAGCCGAGGGCCAGTGCCGCCTCCTTCTCGCCGGGAGGGGTCTGGCTGAAGACCTGGCGCATGATCGCGCAGGCCATCGGCAGCACCATCATCGCCACCGCGATGCCGGCGATGAACGCGCTCTTCTGGAAGGACGACTGCTGCGCGGCGAGGTTCGCGGCGTTCGGGTCGGCGTTGACCGTGAAGCAGACCGGCACCAGCGTGAGTGCTGCCGCCCCGGCGAGGTAGAACGGGATCCGCGCCCAGCGGCTGGTGAGGTTCGCCCCCCAGCGGAGCACGACCCCGATCAGGGCGCCGGTGATCATCACGACCAGCAGGAACGTCTCCGCCGACCCGTGCACCGCCCATGGCCCCACGTGGCGGTCGACGAACATCGCCAGCGTGCCGGCGTGCGACTGGATCAGGTCGCGGCCCCACAGTCCGTAGACGATCGAGGGCACCGCCGCCATCAGGTCGATGGCGGCGACGAGGGTGGCCTGCAGCCGGGGAGGGGCGTACTCGCTGATGTAGAGCGCGGTGGCCAGCGCGAGCGGGAACGCGATCGAGATCGCGATCAGGGCGACCTCGACGGTGCCCACCAGCAGCGAGGCGACGCTGACCTGGTCGGTGTCGAAGTTCCAGCCCTGGTGGACGCTGAAGAACCCGGTCCCGTAGTGCCGCAGGGTGGGCACCGACTGGAGGGCGAGGAAGACGCCGATGCCGCCGGTGATGATGAGCACGGAGGCCCCCACCGAGCGGAAGGCGTGCACGAAGACGGCGTCGCCGCCGGTCGGCTTCCGCGAGATCTTGCGGGGCACCGGCGGAGCGCCGGCCGGCCGATCCTGCAGCGGAAGGGTGGTCATCGGCTCGCCCGCCGTCCGAGGCCGGACGGAGTCGCCCACCACGCGCGGGGAAGGGACCGGCCGGGCCTATCGACGGTGGACTCGAGGCCCGGCCGGAGTCGGGTGCCTCGGGCGCGGTCGCCCGAGGCGTTGCGCGCGATCGTGCGTGGCAGGACGTCCTCACGCGGAGGGCCCTGCACGGGGATCGTGGTCACGTCAGTCTGGTGCTCTCGTTGCCGGCCGGCCCCACCGTGGGCCGGGACGAGAGCATCGTGATCAGGTCAGCCCAACAGGGGGACCGATCCAGGTGAACGACACGAGAACAACGGGCCTGGTTTGGGAGAATCTCCTTGTTTCACGGGGATGTCTGGTCACCGCGGGCCACGGGTCGATGCTCGGGAAACCGCTTCCGCCTGCCCGCACCGGTTGTTCACCTTCCCGTGCCACGATCGCCACGTGAGCGGCTACACGGTGGCGTCGGACCGGGTCTCCCGGATCGTCCTGCCCGCCGCGTACCGGGCCGGCAGCCACCTCTCGCAGCGGGCCCAGCGCGTGCCCGAGAAGTGGGGACACGCCGTCGCCCAGGGGGCGGACAAGACACTGTGCGGGACCCGGGTCAGAGGGCTCTACCGGTTCGACGCGATGCTGTTCGAGCATCTCGGCCATCACCTGCGCTGTCTGGCCTGCGACGAGGCGGCGGGGCACCCGCACTCGCCGTCCGGTGACTCAGGGGTGCGTGCGCAGTCGGGTCGCCGCCGCGTCGACCCGCTCGTCGGTGGCGGTGAGGGCGACCCGCACGTGCCGCTTCCCGGCGTCGCCGTAGAAGGAGCCCGGGGCGACGAGGATGCCTAGCCCGGCGAGGTCCGCGACGGTGTCCCAGCAGTCACGGTCGCGGCTGGCCCACAGGTAGAGCGAGGCCTCCGAGTGGTCGATCCGGAAGCCGGCAGACTCGAGTGCCGCCCGCAGGACGGTCCGGCGCGCGGCGTAGCGGGCGTGCTGCTCCTCACCGTGGGCGTCGTCGGCCAGGGCCGCCGCCATGGCGACCTGCTGGGGGCCCGGCTGGATCAGGCCGAGGTTCTTCCGGACGGCGAGCAGCTCGGCGACGAGCCCGGGGTCGCCGGCCACGAAGCCGCAGCGGTAGCCGGCCAGGTTGGAGCGCTTCGACAGGGAGTGCACCGCCAGGATGCCGTCGAGGGTGCCACCGCAGACGTCGGGGTGGAGCACCGACACCGGCTCGGCCTCCCAGGCGCACTCGAGGTAGCACTCGTCGCTGACCAGTACGGTGCCGCGCTCGCGGCACCAGTCGACGACCTTGCGCAGGTGGGCCGGCGGGAGCACCCGCCCGGTCGGGTTGGACGGTGAGTTGAGCCAGAGCAGCGCGGGCCGCTCCGGTCCGAGGCTGGTCAGCGAGTCGGTGACCGCGACCCGGGCGCCGGCGAGCGCCGCGCCGACGGCGTACGTCGGGTAGGCGAGCTCCGGGAGGACCACCAGGTCGCCCGCACCGAGCCCCAGCTGCGACGGGAGGGCGGCGACCAGCTCCTTGGTGCCGATCACCGGGAGCACCCCGTCCACGCCGAGCCCGGTCACGCCGTGCCGGCGGGACAGCCAGTCGACGGCCGCCCGGCGCGTCTCGACCCGGCCGACGGTCGTCGGGTAGCCGGGATTGTCGGAGGCGGCCTCCAGGGCCCGGCGCACGACCTCCGGGGTCGGGTCGACCGGGGTCCCCACCGAGAGGTCGACGATGCCGTCGGGGTGGGCGCGTGCCTGCGCGGCGTACGGCGTCAGCTGGTCCCAGGGGAAGTCAGGGAGCCGCTCGGAGACCCGTGCGCGTCGGTGGTCTCGACTCTGCTCGACCACCGGGTCGGTCACTCGTCGTGTTCTTGCGGCGGGAGCGCCGCGACCAGCTCGTGGTCGTGGTCGATCTCGCCGAGCTTCGCGGCACCGCCGGGCGAGCCGAGGTCGTCGAAGAAGTGGACGTTGGCGTCGTAGTAGCCCTTCCACTCCTCCGGGGTGTCGTCCTCGTAGAAGATGGCCTCGACCGGGCAGACCGGCTCGCAGGCACCGCAGTCGACGCACTCGTCGGGGTGGATGTAGAGCATGCGCTTGCCCTCGTAGATGCAGTCGACCGGACATTCGTCGACGCAGGCGCGGTCCTTCAGATCGACGCACGGCTGGGCGATGACGTAGGTCACCTGGTCCTCCTGACGACACGAACGAGCGGTTGCAGCGCCAGCCTAGTATCCCCAGATGCCCGCCCCTCGACCCGCCCACGGCTTGGGTCCCCATGTCGTCGGGCGGCGCGTCGTCGTACGCCGGGTCCTTCCCGGCGAGACCGGTCCGTCGGGTGGTCCGGCGATGACCGACCTGCTGGGGGTGTGCCTCGCCTGGGGAGACGAGGCCTGCACGATCCAGCCCGCGTCGGGACCTCCGGTCGTGGTCCCGCTGTCCGCCATCGTCTCCGGCAAGCCGGTGCCGCCGCGGGCCTCGGTACGCCAGCGCGTCCCGGCCCGCGACGCCGAGCGTCACGCGGCGCCGCTGTGGCCGGGGGTCGAGCGGGTCGCTCTCGGCGAGTGGGAGCTGCGCAGCGACCCGGCGCCGGTCGGCCGCCTCATCAAGCGCGCCAACTCGTGCCTGGCGTTCGGCGATCCGGGCCTCGCCCTGCCCGAGGCGGCGGGCCTCGTGCGCGCCTTCTACGCCGGACGCGGCCGGGCGGCGCTGGTCCAGGTCGAGCTCGGCTCCCCCACCGAGCAGGGCTTCACCGACCTCGGCTGGACCGTCGTCCCGGGCGGCGACGCGCACCTCATGCTCACCTCCGTGGCCATGGCCTCGCGCGGCCTGGGCGATGACGACGAGGTCCGGCTCGAGGAGGACGGCCCACGGGTGCGCGTCGTACGGCGCTCCGGCACGGCCGAGGTCGGGAGCGGCCGCGCCGCGCTCGACGGCGACTGGCTCGGCGTCCACGACCTACGGGTCGCGCCGGAGCACCGGGGGCAGGGCCACGCGCGCGCGATGATGGCCGCACTCCTCGCCTGGGGCGCCGAGAACGGGGCGGCCACGGTGTGGCTGCACGTGGAGACCGACAACCTCCCGGCCCTGTCGCTGTACGACGGTCTCGGCTTCCTGACCCACCACACCTGCCGCTACCTCGCCGGTCCTCCCGATCCGCTGCGGTGATGGCCGGCGACCCCCTCCTGCTTGGTAGGGTCGCCGCGCCGTACCCCCTCCCCAGTCAGGTCACGCCTCATGTCCAGCCTGCGCGCCCGCGTCGGGGCGGCGGACCCCCTGGTGGCGCTCGTCGGGCTGGTCAGCCTCGTCGTCTACCTGCTGCACGGGTTCGACGAGGCGCTGAGCCGCGACCTCGGGGTGTACACCTACGGCGGCCAGCGGTTCCTCGCCGGTGACCCTCCCTACGTCGGGATCATGAACCGGGCCGGGCCACTCGCCCACATCCTCCCCGGCGTCGGGATCGGGCTGGGACGCCTGGTCGGCGTCGGTGACGTGCACGCGGCGCGGGCGCTGTTCATGGTGCTGGCGATCGCGTGCGTGTGCCTGACCTACGTCCTCGTGCGTGACCTGACCCGGTCGCGGGCAGCGGCCGTGGTCGCCGCCGCGACCTTCCTGGGCTTCCACGGCTTCATCGAGCTGGCCACCAACGGGCCGCGCGAGAAGACCGCGATGGTGCTCTTCCTGATCCTCGCCCTCCTCGCGGTGCTGCACCGCCGCTGGGCGACCTGCGGGGCCTGGATCGCGATCGCGACCCTGACCTGGCAGCCGGTCTTCTTCGTCGCCCTGGCGGCGGCGCTGGTCGCGCTCCTCCTCGCTCCGGAGCGACGGCTGGCCGCGTTGACGCGGCTCCTCCTCGGCGGGGCAGCGGCGACCGCGGTGGTCGTCGTCTACTACGTCCTCGAGGGCGCCCTGCACACGTTCCTCGAGGGCTTCGTGCTCATCAACGCGCAGTACACCCACCAGAGCAACGCCACGACCGCGTTCGCGCCGATCTGGGCGAACCTCTTCGTCGGCTACGGCGCCCTGACCTGGGTGATCGTGTTCGGGCTCGCGGCCGTCCTGGTGCTCGGAGTCGCATCGGCTCCGGAGGCCTGGCGCACCCGCGAGGCGACGCCGGCCACCTACGCCGGGCTCGCCGCGGGCACGCTGGTCGGGCTCGGCTGGAGCCTGATCGCCTTCAACGCCTGGCCCGACCTGTTCGAGATGCTGCCCCTGGCCGCGATCGGGGTCGGCGGGGCCGCCGCGCTGGCGCTGCGGTGGGTCGACGCCCGGGTCGCCGTGGCCGTCGCGGCCGTGCTGGCGGTGCTCGGCACGACGTACGCCGTCCAGTACTCGGTGTCCACCCGGGTGCACGACCTGCTCGTGCAGCGCGCCTCCGTGGCGGCGGTCCTGGCCCACGGCCCGCACCCCGCGACCATCCTGTCGATCGAGTCGCCGGAGGTCCTGGTGATCGCCCACCGGACCAACCCGACGCCGTACCAGATGTTCGACAACGGCTTCTCGGCCTACGTCGACGCCACCTACCCGGGGGGACTCGCCGGTTACGTGGGGTGGATGGCCCGGCACCGACCCACCTACATCGTCGTGGAGACGGGGGTGAAGCCCCACTGGCTCATGCCCTGGCTGAAGAAGCACTACGTGCAGATCGGGTCCGCTCCCCTGTTCACCTGGTGGGTGAGCGACACCGTCCCTCCCCGCATGCGGTCCGCGATGGAGCGGGCGAACGCCAGGGCGACGGCGGAGGCGCCGTCGTGAGCGAACGGCACCTGGCGGTCCCGGCCGAGGCACCGTGACGGATCCGACAGACGGGGCCCAGGGCAGCGGGAGCGCCGCCCGGACGGCCACCTCCTGGTTGGTAGAGTCGCCGCGCCGCACCCCCTCCCCAGTCAGGTCACGCCTCATGTCCAGCCTGCGCGCCCGCGTCGGGACCGCGGACCCCCTGGTTGGTCTCGTCGGACTGGTCAGCCTCGTCGTCTACCTGCTGCACGGGTTCGACAAGACGCTGGGTCGCGACCTGGGCGTCTACATGTACGGCGGCCAGCGGTTCCTCGCGGGCGACCCTCCCTACGTCGGGATCCTGAACCGGGCCGGGCCGCTCGCCCACATCCTCCCCGGCGTCGGCATCGCGCTGGGCCGGGTGGTCGGCGTCTCGGACATCCACGCCGCGCGGGCCTTCTTCACGCTGCTCTCGGTCGCCTGCGTGTGCCTGGTCTATCTCCTCGTCCGCGACATGTTCGGCTCCCGCGGGGCCGGCCTGGTCGCCGCGGCCGCCTTCCTGGGGTTCCAGGGCTTCCTCGACCTGGCCACCAACGGGCCGCGCGAGAAGACCGCGATGGTGCTGTTCCTGCTCGCCGCCCTGCTCGCGATGCAGCACCGCCGGTGGGCGACCGCCGGTGCCTTCACGGCTCTGTCGACGCTCACCTGGCAGCCGGTGTTCCCGGTCCTCCTGCTGGCCGCGATCGTCGCGATCGTGCTCGTTCCCGAGGGGCGCCTGGGCGCGATGGTGCGCTTCGCCGTGGGCGGTGCGGTCCCGACCGCGGTCACCCTCGTCTACTACGCGGTCGAGGGCGCGCTGCACACGTTCTTCGAGGGCTTCCTCCTGATCAACGCGAAGTACACCCAGCAGGGCAACGCCCTGTCGCACCTCTCGCTGAGCTGGTCGACGCTCCGCGGCGGGTACGGCGCGTCGCTCTGGGTGATCCTGGTCGGCCTGGTCGCGCTGCCGGTCCTCGCGGTCCTCGCCGTCCGCCCCGCCTGGCGCACGCGCGATGCCGGCCGAGCCACCGTGGTGGCGACCGGTGTCGCGACGCTCGCCGGCCTCGGCTGGGCCGGCATCGCCTTCAACGGCTGGCCGGACCTCTTCGAGCTGCTCCCGTTCGCCGCGCTCGGCATCGGCGGCCTGGTCGCCGCGGTCCTGGCGCGGCTGGACGTGCGGGCCGCGACCGCGGTGGCCGCCACGCTGGCCCTGGTCGGCACGGCCTTCGCGACCGTCACCTCCCTCGACACGCGTGGCACCGGCCTGCTCCGGCAGCGGGCGTCCGTCGCGGCGATCCTGCACGCCGGCCCCCGCGGGGCGACCATGGTGTCCGTGGAGGCACCCGAGGCCCTGGTGATGGCGCACCGCCGCAACCCGTCGGCCATCCAGATGTTCACCAACGGCTTCACCCGCTACGTCGACGACACGTGGCCGGGTGGCCTGAAGGGCTACGGGCGGTGGATCGACCACCAGGCGCCGACGTACATCGTGGTGGCACCCACCTTCAAGGGCTCCTGGCTCACGTCGGTGCTGTCCCGGGACTACCAGCGGGTCGGCACGGCTCCGGGGTTCGTGTGGTGGGTCCGCACGTCGGTGCCCCCGCAGGTGCGCCGTCGGATACACCTGGCAAGTCGGAGGGCGATGACACATGGCTGAACGCAGGGTGGTGGCCGCGGACGCGGCCGCGGTCACGGATCGGGCGGCGTACCTCTACTCCGTCGTCATCCCCGTCTACAACAGCGAGGCCATCGTCGGTGAGACGGTGCGCCGCGTCATCGAGGTGTTCGAGGGCGCCGGCCTGCGCTTCGAGATCGTGCTCGTCAACGACGGCAGCCCGGACCGCAGCTGGTCCGTCATCTCGGGGCTGGCGCGCACCACGCCGCACGTGGTCGCGCTCAACCTGCTGAAGAACTACGGCCAGCACCACGCCAACCTGGCCGGATTCATGGAGTCGCGCGGTGACTACGTGATCACGATGGACGACGACCTCCAGAACCCGCCCGACCAGGCGCTGCTGCTCATCGACGAGGCCATGAAGGGCCACGACGTCGTGTTCGGGAAGTTCCTGCGCAAGCAGGCGGCCGGTCACCGGCAGCTCGGCAGCAAGCTGATCAGCATGATCAACCGGCGCGTCTTCGGGCAGCCCGACGACCTCGCCGTCTCGAACTACCGCATCCTCCGGCGCGACGTCGTCGACCGGATCTGCGCCTCCCGCACCGCTCACCCCTACGTCACCGGCCAGGCGCTGCTGTTCTCCAACAACCCCGGCAACGTGTCGGTCCGCCACGAGGCCCGCGCGGTCGGCAAGAGCGGCTACAACATGGTGCGGATCCTGCGCCTGGTGCTCGCGATCCTGTTCAGCTACTCGTCGTACCCCCTGCGAGCGGCGGCCGTCGCCGGCTTCTGCCTGGCGGCCCTGAGCTTCCTCCTCGGCGCGTTCTACTTCATCCACGGCATCGTGGAGGGCTCGTCGGTGCCCGGCTGGACGTCGCTGGTCGTGATCGTGTCGGTGTTCAACGGCTTCATCATCGCGATGCTGTCGATGCTCGGCGAGTACGTCGTCCGCACGCTCAACGCGGTGAGCGTCGAGCAGACCTTCCACGTCATCGAGCGCGTGGTCGAGGACCCCGGGCCCGGGATCGAGCCGTGACCCGGCACTTCCTGGTGATCGGTGCGCAGCGCTGCGGCACCACCTGGCTGCACCACCAGCTGGAGGCGCACCCCGGGATCGCGATGGCGCGCCCGACCCGCCCCGAGCCGAAGGTCTTCCTCGACGACCTCGGCCCCGGGCAGGACCGGGAGTGGTACGTCCGCACCTGGTTCGGTCACGCGACGCCCGGGCAGGTCCTGGGCGAGAAGAGCACCAGCTACCTCGACCGGCCCGACGCCATCGAGCGCATCGGCGCGGTGCTGGGCCAGGCACGTCTCGTCGTCCAGCTCCGGGACCCGATCGCCCGTGCGGTGTCCAACTGGAAGTTCAGCTCCGAGAACGGCCTCGAGCAGCGCTCGCTCGAGGAGGTCCTGACCAGCAGCCTCGAGGGTCCGCTCCCGTGGGACCCGGCGGTGACCTCGGTGTCGCCGTACGCCTATCTCGAGCGGGGCCGCTACGCCTCCGCCCTGCGGCCGTGGCTGGACGCCTTCGGCGACCTGCTGCGGGTCCAGTTCCTGGAGGAGCTCCTGGAGGACCCCGCGGGGCTGGCCGCGACGTTCGAGCACGTGGGGGCCGACCCGCGGTCCGCCGCCGCGGTGGACCGGGAGCCGGTCAACCGGAGCACGACCAGGTCGCCGGTCGTCGACCCGGCGCTCGGGTCCGCTCTGCGAGAGTACTTCCAGGACAGCGACCGCGAGCTCGAGTCCCTGGTGGGACGACCCCTTCCGTGGGCCGCGGTGCGGCCCCTCGACACCCGCAAGGACTGATACCCGTGACCGACTTCAGGGACCACCCGGACCCGATCCGCTTCAACGTCCCCTCCATCGAGGGCAACGAGCTCGCCTACCTCGAGCAGAGCCTCGCCGGCGGCCACACCTCGTCGTCGGGGCCGTTCAGCAAGCGGGCCGCGACGATCCTGCAGGAGGACGCCGGCGCGCAGGAGGTCATGCTGACGACCTCGTGCACGGCGGCCCTGGAGCTGACGGCGCTGCTGCTGGACCTCCAGCCGGGCGACACGGTGATCGTCCCGTCGTTCACCTTCTCCACCAGCGCGCTGGCCTTCGCCAGTCGCGGCGCCAAGCTGATCTTCTGCGACATCGAGCAGACGGACGCTCGGGATGGACCCCCGTCACCTCGCCGAGCTCCTCGACGAACGGGTCCGCGCCGTGGTCGTCGTGCACTACGCGGGAGTGGCGTGCGACATCGACGGGATCCGCGACGTCCTGGCCGAGCGGCCCGACGTCTCCCTGATCGAGGACAACGCCCACGGTCTGTTCGGCCGCTGGCGGGGCAAGGCGCTCGGCAGCTTCGGCGACTTCACCAGCCTGAGCTTCCACGAGACCAAGAACTTCACCTGCGGCGAGGGCGGCGCCCTGCTGGTGAACGACCCCGCGTCGGTCGACCGAGCGCGCATCCTCTACGACAAGGGCACCAACCGCCGGGCGTTCTTCCTCGGCCAGGTCGACAAGTACTCGTGGGTCGACACCGGGTCGTCGTTCGGGCTCGCCGACATCCTGGCCGCGCCGCTGTTCGCCCAGCTGGAGAAGCGCGACCAGATCCAGGCCAAGCGGCGCCACGTCCACGAGTCCTACGTCGCGGCGCTCTCGTCGTACACCGACCGGGGCGTGACGCTGCCGTCGATCCCGGACGGCTGCGACCCGGCGTACCACCTCTTCTACGTGCTGATGCCCGACAAGGCGACCCGCGACCAGGTGATGGAGCAGATGCGGCAGGAGGGCATCAACCCGACGTTCCACTACGTGCCCCTGCACAGCTCGATCGGCGGCCGACGCTTCGCGGCGTACGAGACGGACTGCCCGGTGACCACCGACGTCAGCGACCGCCTGATGCGGATGCCGTTCTTCAACACGCTCACCGACGGCCAGATCGACCGGGTCGTGGACAGCTTCGGCCGCGCCCTCAAGACCAGCGTCGGCTGAGCGGCCTAGCGCGCCGGCGTCGCGTGGGTCCGGCGGTCCGCGCGCAGGGTCGCAGCACCGCGCGCGTGCTCGAGCACCATCCACGCGAAGGCGCTGACCTCGACGACCAGGAACGCCCAGCAGGTGCGGTCGAGGACCGGCGCCGGCCACAGCACGAAGAACAGCGCACCCGGCACGGCCCCGAGCAGCCAGGCCCGTACCAGGCCGGCGGTCCGGCCCAGGGCCAGCAGCAGCAGGGTCATCACGAGGGTCGCGATCGCGACGGTCGAGGCCGAGGCCAGGACCGCCGTGAGTCGCCCGGGCATCCGGACGTCGTGGCCGAAGATCAACGGCAGCAGCGGCGGACCCGCCACCGCACCGACCGGCGCGGCGAGGACGGCGAGCACCACGGTGGCGGTCACCACGCTCGACCGGATCCGCCCGAGCGCGGCGTACCGTCCGGCCACGACCAGGGCCGTGAACCGCGCGGTCAGCTGCGCCACCATGCCGATCGAGAGGGTGTACGGCGCCCGGAACAGCGCCAGCCCGGCGAACAGCACGGTGACCTCGGCGGGTGACCCGCCGGTGAGCGCGAGCAGCACCGGGCCGCCGGTGAGCACGATCTGGCCCAGGAGCTGACCGCCGCTGGCGCCGCCGAGCAGGGCGAGCGGCGACTCGTGGTCGTCCCCCTGTCGGGTCATCTTCAACGTCCACGGCCAGACCAGGCCGGTGACGTAGCCGGCGATCAGCGCCAGGCCGTAGGCGACCGGGTCGTGGTTGCCCTGGGCGGCGAGCGCGAGGCTGACCACGCACCGGACGAGGTTCTCCAGCACCAGGGCGAGGGCGACTGCCCGGAAGCGGTCGTGGGCCTGGAGCATGCCGCGCACCAGGCCGGTGAGGGCGGACCCGATGGTGGAGACGGCGACGAGGAGCGGGAACCAGGCGTCCCCTCGGTGGAAGAGGGGCTCGCGGGCCAGCCACGCCACGAGGCCGACGACGGGGCTGATGACCAGCAGGGCGGCGCTCACCGCCGGGAGCGAGCGACGTACGACGTGGTCGCTGCCGGTCGCCGCCACGGAACGGGCGGCCCAGTGCTGCAGCGGGAAGGCGAGCGCCGCTGCGGCGAGGCTCCAGTAGGCCCAGAGGACCGACACCGGCGCCGACACCTCGGCGCCCAGCGCCCGCGTGACGATGGCGAAGAAGACGTAGGCGAGCAGCCCGTTGAGGGCGGAGCCCACGGCGAGGAAGGCGGTGTCGCGGGCGACCGTTCCGCGGCGGCCGGTCACCGGCTGAGGAGCCGGGCCGCACGCGCCGCGCGCGGGGCAGCCAGTCTCGTCACCTGCTGCGACCTCCTGTGGCCCCGGACCGGGCCGGGGCGGCCCTGCGAGGAACGCGCATCGTATCCCGCTTCCGACCGCCCGACCCCGACCGGGTCACGACCGGTCGGGCACCGCTGCAGCGATGCCGGCGACGTCGTCGGGACCGACCCGGCAGCAGCCGCCGACGAGACGCACCCCCGCGTCCAGCCAGGCGCCGACCGCGCCCGGGTCGAAGGCGGACTCGCCGGTCCAGCAACGGCGTACGGCATCCCAGCCCTGCCCGGAGTTGGGATAGGCCACCAGGGGCGGCCCGGTGCCCGGGAGCGCCTCGAGCACGTCGTCGGGCGCGCAGCAGTTCACGCCCACGGCCACGATCTCGGACACGTCCGCCGCCATCGCCCAGGCGTCCCCCAGCGACTCGTCCGCGCGGGTCCTCCCGCCCGCGACCGACAGGCTCAGCCACGCCCGCAGCCCACTTCCGTCGAGCTCGGCACAGAGCGCCTCGACCTCGGCGAGGCACGGAACGGTCTCGACCGCCAGGACGTCGGCGCCCGCGTCGCCCAGGACGTCGAGCCGCGCTCGATGAAAGGCGCGCAGCTCAGCGACGTCGAGGCCGTAGTCGCCGCGGTACTCCGAGCCGTCCGCGAGGACCGCGCCGTAAGGCCCCACCGACGCCGCGACCCACCCACCGGGCGCGGACTCGTCGCGGGCCTCCACGGCCAGCCTGACGCTGCGACGCATCAGGTCGGCCGCGGCGTCACGGTCGAGGCCGAGTCGGGCGAACCCCTCGAACGACGCCTGGTACGACGCCGTCGTCGCCACCTGCGCCCCGGCGCGGAAGAACTCGCGGTGGGCGTCGACGATCGCCCCGGGGTCGTCGCGGAGCAGGCGCGCCGACCAGAGCTCGGAGGACAGGTCGTGCCCGCGCGCCTCGAGCAGGGTGGCCAGCCCTCCGTCGAGCACCACGGGGCCCGACGCCAGCGCTGCCACGAGGTCAGCCACGGGGTTCTCCGCCGATCCGCGTCATGGTCCGGAGGCTACTGGGCGCCCCGTCGACGGTTGCTCGAGGAGGTCCAGTGACCCACCGCGGCGCGCTGAGTCCTGGCCGGCCGCTGACCGGTTGGGTGGTCAGGTCCGTCGGGTGGGCAGGACGACGTAGGTGCGGCCGGCCGGTGAGGTCCAGTGGTAGGCGCCGTCGGGTCGGCGGTGGTAGTTCCACCCGGCGTGGGTCTTGGCGCGGTGGTGGCGGCGGCACAGGGGCGCCAGGTTGTCGGGCCGGGTCTGGCCGGGTGGTCCGCCTCGGTCGAGGGGGAGGTAGGGGTCGATGTGGTCGAGGTCGCAGCCTCGGGATCGGCGACGGCAGCCGGGGAAGACGCAGCAGGGGTCGCGGAGCCGGACCAGGTCGGCCATCCAGGCGGGCGGGTCGTGGGTGTCGACGGCGTCGGTGCGGGCGAGGTCGAGGACGGGGCGGACGATCACGGTGGCCTCGGCCAGCCAGGCACGGACCAGATCCGAGGACACGGTGCCGAGCCGGTCGAAGGTGACCGGGGCGGGGAAGGTGTCGAGGTCGAGCAGGGCGCCGTGGTCCAGGTGCAGCCACAGCACCGCCGCCGGCCTCACCGGCGGCTTGACCAGGGGCCCGGCCGGCGTCCCGGTCCCGGTGCCGGTCCCGGGGTCGGGGGTGAGCAGGTCCAGGGCGCGTTGCGGGTCGGCGAGCACCCCGACCGCCCGGGCCCGGCGGATGTCGAGGTCGTCGCCGTCGCCGAGCCGCTTGAGCACCTCCGCGGTCCGGGCGACCGCGGCGTCGAAGGCCTCGGCGTCCGGGGTGTCCAGGATCATCGAGACCTCGGTGGTGGCCGGGGTCGAGCCGCGGTGCAGCTCCACGCGACGGTGGGCCAGGGCGTGCTCCTCCTCGCCGGTGACCAGGTCGGGCTCGTGGAACAGCCGCGCCTGACGGACCAGGGCCTCGACCCGGGCCGAGTCCAGGTGGGCGGGGTCGGCGGTGACCAGCCGGTCGGCGTCGCGGGCGGCCTCGTAGGCCAGGTGCCGGGTCTGCTGGGCCACCTCGCGGGCCAGGTGCACCGGCACCCGGAGCTCGGCGACCAGCGACCACAACCGGGGCAGCCGGTGCTTGATCTCCAGGCCGTCGCCCATCAGGACCTGCGCCCCGGCCGTGGTCCAGCCCAGCGCGGCGCCCAACGCGACCGGCGCGAACTCCGCCACCACCGGCGCCCCCTCACCGGCCAAGGGAAGAAACCCCTCGCCGAACAGGTCCCGCTCACCCCACCCGGCCGCCTCGCCACCGGGGCGGGCCGGATGGGCCTCGGCCCACTCCGTGGCCGCCACCAACAACGCCACCTCCGCGGCCCGCTTCGCCGCCAACGCCGACACCGCCCGATCCAACACCGGCTCCACCGACCGCCCAGCCGACCCTCCGGCCGGGGCGGCCCGGCGGGCCTCGCGGGTAGTGCTGGTCATGCCCCCTACTCAAGCACCAGCCACCGACACTCCAAGCCCGCGTTTCCCCTTCCTCCACAAGGGATCCCGAGAACTTCTCGAGAAACCCTTTCGGCCGCAACCACAGCGAGCAGCCCAGCAGACCGGAACCCGAACGGCCGCCGCAACCAGGTACCGCAACCCACCACCCACCGCCACCACGCTCTCCGTTCTTCGGGGGTGGCAACAGGACCGACCTCGCGGCAGGGTGGTGGTGGTCTCGACTCCGCTCGACCACCGATGGCGCTCGACCACCGAACGGGTCGACCACCGACCGGGCTCGTGGTCTCGACTTCGCTCGACCACCGAACCACGTCGACCACCGACGGGCCGTGGTCTCGACTCCGCTCGACCACCGATAGGTCTCGATCACCGATCGAAGTCGACCACCGAACGGGCACGTGGTCTCGACACCGCTCGACCACCGACCGGGTCGACCCACGAGAGCCAGTCCTGCAACCCACACCGGCATCTCCGCCGAAGGTTTTCGGCCGCAACCACAGGGAGCAGCCCAGCAGACCGGAACCCGAACGGCGGCCGCAACCAGGTACCGCAACCCACCACCCACCGCCACCACGCGCTCCGTTCTTCGGGGTGGCAGCACGACCGACCAGGCGGCAGCGGTGGTGGTCTCGACTCCGCTCGACCACCGACGAGGTCGACCACCGAACGAGGTCGACCACCGGCCGGGCTCGTGGTCTCGACTCCGCTCGACCACCGAACGAGGTCGACCACCGACTCAGGGTCGAGAGCGGAATCGATTCGTGCTCGGGCAACGCTTCGCCGTACCATTTCCGTGACCGCCGCGGGGCCTGACGAACCCCCTCCGACCCGGGAGAGACGCGGAGGTCCGTGCGTACGACGTCACAGCGAGAGGCCGGGGTTCACCCGGCAAAGGTGTGGTGGCACCGCGACTTTGCCCCCGCCCACACCTCCAGGGCTTCATCAACTGGAGGTGAACGATGGTTTCGACACACTCGACCGCGCAGACAGCCGGGGTCTCGACAGGCTCGACCGGCGGCCTCGGCTCGACCGGCGGCCTCGGCTCGACCGGCGGCCTCGGCTCGACCGGCGGCCCCGACTCGACCGGCGGCCCCGACTCGACCGGCGGCCCCGACTCGACCGGCGGCCTCGGCTCGACCGGCGGGACACGCTCGACGGGCGAGGCGGTCGCTCGCACGCTGGCGTCAGCACTGCCCCGGGCGACGCCGGGCGAACGGGTGCGCCTGGACGGCTGGGTCCATCGTCGGCGGGAGCTGGCGAAGATCACCTTCCTCGTGGTCCGCGACCGCACCGGACTGGCGCAGGTGGTGCTCCCCGCGGGGACGCCGGTCCCGCCGGAGGAGACACCCGTGACCGTGACCGGCACGGCCACGCCCAACGCGCAGGCGACCGGCGGTGTCGAGGTCACCCAGGCGACCGTGACCGCGCTCGGCGAGCCGGCCGACACCCCGGCCGTCGAGCTCTGGCGACCGACGCTCACCACGGGTCTGCCGACGCTGCTCGACCACGCCGCGACGACCTGGCGCCACCCCGCGCAGCGGGCGAAGTGGGAGCTGGCGGCCGCCAGCCTGCGCGGCTTCCGCGAGACGCTCGACGCCGACGGGTTCACCGAGGTCCACTCCCCCAAGCTCGTGGAGTCCGCGACCGAGAGCGGCGCCAACGTGTTCGCCGTCGACTACTTCGGGCGTCCGGCGTACCTCGCCCAGAGCCCGCAGTTCTACAAGCAGCAGCTGGTCGGAGTCTTCGAGCGCGTCTACGAGGTCGGTCCGGTGTTCCGCGCCGAGCCCCACGACACCGTGCGGCACCTGGCGGAGTACGTCTCGCTCGACGTCGAGCTGGGGTTCATCGAGGACCACCGCGAGGTGATCGCCTGCCTGCGCGAGGTCGTCGCGGGCATGGTCGCCGGCATCCGCACCCACGCCGCCCCGGCCGTCGAGCGGCTCGGCCTGGAGCTGCCGGAGGTGCCCGAGCAGTTCCCGATCGTGCACTTCCGCGAGGCCCTCGAGATCGCGGGCGCTCCGGCCGACGAGCCCGACCTGAGCCCCGCGCACGAGCGCGCGCTCGGCGAGTGGGCCGCGGCCGAGCACGGGTCGGACTTCCTCGTCGTCGAGGGCTACCCGACGGCCAACCGTGCGTTCTACAGCCACCCCGACCCGGGCGACCCGCACTGGTCGCGCGCCTTCGACCTGATCTTCCGCGGCATCGAGCTGGTGAGCGGCGCGCAGCGGCTCCACCGGTACGCCGACTACGTCGCCGCCCTGGAACAGCGGGGTCACCCCTACGAGCCCTACGCGTCGTACGTCGAGGCGTTCCGGCGCGGCATCCCGCCGCACGGCGGTTTCGCGATCGGGCTCGAGCGCTGGGTCGGCCGGCTCGTCGAGGCGCCCAACATCCGTGAGGTCACGCTCTTCCCGCGGGACCTCCACCGGCTGGCGCCGTAGCGCGCCCGCCCGCAGGATGGAGCCATGGCCCGCTACTCCGTCAACCCCGACGCCGTCGCGCGCTGCCGCGAGCTGATCCAGGGCCGGCAGTACGTCCTCGACAGCGACTGGGGGCAGGTGCAGCCGGACGCCGAGGCTCAGAACACCTACCTCGCGAGACATTCCTGGGAGGAGTACGCCGCCTGGCACCTCGGGCTCACCGAGGGTGCCGCCGACGGCACGAAGGCGCGGTGTGCCTTCGTGTACGGCGACTTCCGCCGGGTGCACCGCACCGCGCTGATCGCGTGCGTGTACCGGGCCTCCGAGTGGCGCCACAAGGAGGTCGAGCTGGCCGCCCACGACCTGCTCCAGCTGCTGGACAAGACCTCCGGCTGACCCGGGGTCAGTGCCCGTGGGACCGGCACACCACGGCGGCCACGGGCCTGTAGTGGACCGCGTAGGAGTCCACGTGGTCGACGGTGCTCGTGCCCCGGGCCGCGAAGCTGCGGGTCACGGTGACGTCGAACCCGTCGCGACCGGGCCGGCTGTGGCACGAGCTCCCGTGCGCGATCGTCCGGCCCGCCGGCACGACGTTCGTCGGTTCGCCGTGGCTCGACGTGACCGTCCACGTGGGCTTGGACCACAGGGTGACGGTGAGGGAGCCACCGTGCGACGAGGTGGGCCGGCCGACCACCACCGAGACCAGCACGCCGTACGTCGAGTCGTCGGTGAGCGCAAGGTCCTGCCCGTTGCTCAGCGTGGCATCGCGACCCATCGGATAGACCCGGGTGTAGGACGGCAGCGTGGCGTGTGCGTCGACCTTCAGGCCACCCAGCCAGGCCGCGTCGAACAGGCCGGACGCGAGCGCGGTGCCGGGACCGTCGGCCGGGACGTCGTGGCCGAGGACGCCGCGTAGGGACAGGCTGTCGCCGGGCTTGAGCACCGTGCCGTCGAGTCGACCGGCCGCGGCCACCAACCCTCGGGCCGCCAGCCCACGCCGCAGCCGCACCGTGGCGGACGCGATCGGGTGGCGGATGCGCAGCTTCCGCGCATCCGCGTTGGTGAAGGACGCCGGGGTCAGGTTCGCGTGCACCGTCGCCGTGCGATGAGGTGAGCGGATCGCCCGCACCAGTGCCGAGGCGACGTCGTGCGGGGCGAAGACGAGCCCGGGGCGTGACTTCACGATCTGCGGCGTCCCGGCGACGAGCGCGACGGTGGCGTCCTTCGGGGCGTCGACGGGGGCTCCGCCGCTCAGCCGCTGGTCGACGACCGCGGCCAGGGCTCGGGCCTGGACCGTGGGCCGCAGCTCCCGGCCGACGTGCCGGGACCCGAGCAGGTGGACGTAGGACGACGGCTGCAGGCGCAGCGTGGCGTGGCCGAAGCGCAGCTGGACCGGCGACGCGACGGCCGGGTTGGCGAAGCTCCCGACGAAGCGCTGGATCGCGGCGGCGTCGATCACCGGGGGTGTCGGCGTCAGCCGGAGCTGAACCCTCGGCTGGTCGGACAGATACGTGTTCCAGAACGCCGAGGCCGCGGCCTTGAGGTCGACCTGGAACCCGGGCCGGGGCGGTCTGATCCGGAAGCTGTCCCGGCCGAAGACGACCGACCCGTCGGTGGCCGTACGCCCGTCCGTCACGTCGAGACGCCGGACGAGCTGGGCGAGCCGGATCTGGTCGAGGGTCAGCACCGGATCGAGGGCGTCGCCGGCCGTGTAGTAGTTCCACAGACGGGACGGCGACCAGCTCTGCGCCGCGCCGGCCGCGCGCACGGACGCGACGTAGTCGACGTCGAGACCGACCTGAGTCGGCGGCACCTGCTGCGTGCGTCCGTTGACGGTCACCGTGAACGGCGTGCCGGCCCGGCTCGCCAGGCCCTCGCGCAGCACCGCGACCGCCGCGGTGGGGCTGTGGCCGCCGATGTCGACGCCGCCGACCCGGGTGCCGACCGGCACCTTGTCGCTCGCACCGAGGTAGGCGGCGACGTAGCAGCAGCCCGCGAGCAGGGCGAGGCCCAGGATCAGCATCAGGACGACGCGTCCGCCCTCGCCCTCGGGGCGCGGTGGGGCGTCTCGCCGGGTCGAGCGGGCCACGGCGAAATGGTAGGACCAGCCCACCCCGGAGGGTGGCTGTACGCGCCGATCCGCTCGACGCTCAGGCGTGGCTCACAGGCCGGCGAAGAGATCCGTCTCGAGGCCGTCGGGGCCCGGCTCTCCCGGCCGGCCCTTGGCGATCCGGAAGTGCTCCACCCCCCAGGCCCGGTTGCCGAGGTTGTTGCTGAGGGCGAAGAAGGGCCCGTCCACGGCGATCTGGGTGGCGTGGGCACGCATGGCGTCCAGCTTCTGCTCGACGTAGGCGGTGGCGTCGACAGCGGCGGAGAGGTCCTCGTCGGGGGTGGTCATCGGGAGCGGACCGTCGGGGTCCATGCCGCTGAAGGTCGTGGTGTCGCCGGCCTCGCGCAGCGCCCGGAGCCCGGACCTCATGCGGCTCTCGGACATCGCGGTCCAGTAGATCTTCGCGACGTCCCACGGCTCGCCGAGGTCGCGGCGGTACGACGGCACCGCGGCGAGCTGGGCGCCGTACATGGCGACCCGGTGTGCCTGGATGTGGTCGGGGTGTCCGTAGTGCCCGAACTGGTCGTAGGTGACCAGCACCTGGGGCCGGAGCTCGCGGATCACCTCGACCAGCTGGGTGGCGGCCTCGGTCAGGTCGGCGTGCCAGAACGCGTTCTCGGGCACGTCGCGCCCGGGCACGGCGTGGCCGTCGTCGTGCCACTCCATGCCGGAGTCGCGGTAGCGCCCGAAGCCCCCGAGGTAGCGGTGGTCGGTGACGCCGAGCACCTTCATCGCGGCCTCGAGCTCGCCACGCCGGTGCTCGCCCAGCCCGTCGTCGCGGTCGGCCGCCAGGTGCTCGAGCTCCGGCACCAGGATCTCGCCCATCTCGCCGCCGGTGCAGGTGACCAGCGTGACGCCGCGACCCTCGGCGACGTATCTCGCCATGGTCGCGCCGGTGGCGATCGACTCGTCGTCGGGGTGGGCGTGGACGAGCAACAGGCGCTGCGCGGGAGTCTCGCTCATGACCCGAGACTAGGGCGGACCATCGACGGCCGACGCGAGGGTCGGCAGCCGCGCCTGGAACGCATCGAGGGCGCGTTCGGTCCGTGCGGGTTCCCCGAGGGCGACCAGCCGGGCCATCGTGGGGTCGCCCGCGACCACCGCCGCCCGGATGCCCTCCACGACGCTCCGGACGCGCGCCGGGACCGTCAGCAGGATCTCCCCGGGTGACGGTCCGCCGTAGCCCTGGGCGAGGATGCGCAGCCGGTCCACGGTGAGGTCGTCGGCGATCGGGCGGAAGAGGGGGACGGCGCACCACGCCACGTGGGCGAGCTCGAACAGGACGGAGCCCGGTCCGGCCACGTCCCAGTCGAAGACGCCGACCACCCGCTCGCCCCCGAACGCGACGTTGTAGGGCCCGAGGTCGTTGTGCAGGACGACGTCGTACGTCTCCGGAGCCGGGAACCGCCACGGACCCGGGTGGTGGAAGTCGCGCACCGCGTCGTGGAGCTCCCGGGTCCATCGGCCCAGGTCCGCCAGCCGGGCCTCGGCCAGGAGCTCGGTGTCGACGTCGATCACCTCCCCGGGCAGGTAGTCGAGGACCTCCCGCCCGCGCTCGTCGTACCCGTGCGGCTGCGGGACCCCCCGCAGTCCGCGGGCGCGGAGGTGGTCGAGGAGGCCGTGGACCGCGGGGGTCCACGGCCCCACGGGGCGACGCACGGTGTCGCCGATCCGGACCGCCCCGCCGACGTTGCCGCCCTCGAGCGCCTCGCCGTCGAGCAGGAGCGCGCGAAGGGCCGGGAGGAACGGCCGGTCGGGCTCCAGCCAGTCGACGTCGTGCAGCCGTTCGGGCGCGAGCCGGCGCAGCTCGTCGTGGTCGTCTCCGGCCCGCGGGACCCCGTCGACCAGCCGGCAGACCGCCACGCGGAGGGCGTACGACGTCCCGATCGGTTCCAGGCCGTCGAGCCAGTGGTCGATCACGACCCCGCAGCCGAGCTCCTCGCGGATCTCCCGCACCAGCGCCTCGTCCGGCGACTCCCCCGCCTCCACCTTGCCGCCGGGGAGCTCCCAGCGCCCGGCCGCGGTCGGAGGGTTGGTACGACGCGCGGCGAGCAGGCAGCCGTGCTCCAGGACCGCGGCGCCCACGACCAGAGCGGGCGGTGGGGGACTGCCGTCGGCCATCGGTCAGGGTGCGCGCAGGGCCGAGGCCGGAGCCCGCTCCGCCGGCGCGGTGGAGCCGGGCACCAGCAGGGTGCTGCGGTCGAGCCGCGGCAGGCCGAGCTGACCGACGTAGAGGGCCAGCCACGCGGTGGCGAGATTCTCCGCGGCGTACTCCTCACGCCCGGGGTAGGTGTCCTGCTGCGCGGCCACGGTCGGGTCGGCCGAGTAGGTGCGGCCGTCGTCGCTGCCGCTCGACCGGCGCAGCGCCCGCTGGCCGTTCTCGTGCTGGACCAGGGCCTGGCTCGCCGGCCAGCCGGTGGCGCCGAGGTAGCGGGCGTAGACGCTCGCGTGGGCGTCGAGACTCACGAAGTGGGCTCGGCGCACCGTTCCCCAGTCGTCGCCCTGCGGGTAGTAGACGCGATCGGTCCCCGGCACGTAGACGGTGCCGCCGGGTTGGGCGTAGAAACCACCGGCCGGACTCGGGGCCCCGGCCTGGAACGAGACGGTGCTCAGCGCCGAGTAGACCAGGCCGCCGTTGTGGAACATCGCCTCCGGGATCCGCTGCCGGGCCAGCCGAGCGAAGTCGGCCGCCTGCCAGAGCAGCTGCACGTTGCTGGCGTAGTCGGGGTGGATGCGCTGGTGGTTCTCCACCGTCCCGTCGGGGTAGGCGTTGAAGCCCTGCAGCCGGGCGGACAGCGGCACCCCGTTGACCGGCGTGGAGGAGGAGAGGTCGGGCCGGGTGGCGTACGCCGCCACCGCGAGCTCGGCGGACTTGGCGCGCCAGAGGGGCGCCCGCGGCGCCGAGGGCATCATCGAGCTCGCCAGCGAGAGGAGCCCCGCGTTCCAGGCACACTCCTCGGCCTTGGTGTCGCCGGGCGTGGCGATCGTGCCGTCGGGGCGGCCCCAGTAGGGCACCGCGAGCCGCGTCTGACGGTCCGCCTCGTCGACGATCATCGAGGTGACGTCCGACCGCGTCTGCGGGGTCAGCTGGCCCCACACCAGCCAGGCCGCGGCGCCGGTGAGCATCGCCCAGTGCGCGGTCTCCCAGCCGCGACCCCAGCCGCCGGGGCTGACCGAGAGGTGCTCGCAGGCGATCGAGCGGACCAGCTGGTCGACGTACGCCGTGGCGGCGGTCGGGGTCCGGCCGACGACGGCCGGGTCCGCGGCACCGGTCCGCAGCCCGATGGCGACGGTCAGCGCCGACATGGCGGGCAGCCGGATGGCCAGCTCGTCGCGGCCGGGCCGGCCGAGCAGGCTGAGGTAGGCCCGCGAGCGGGTCGACCGCCACAGCGCGTCGTACTGATCGCCGAGCAGGAAGCGCTCGGTCTGTTCCAGGGAGCCGCGGACCAGGCGGCCGGTGCGGCCGACCGACCGGCCGACGTCCCGGCCGAGCACGGCGCTCGGCACGACCCAGGAGGCCCGGCCGACGGTGGCGGTACGCCGGGTGGGGCAGGTCGCCGCGCCGTTCGCCACCGGCACCCGCCACGCGACCGGGACGTCCCCGCCGCGACGAGCGAGGACCGGCCGGGCGACCGTCCTCGGAGCGGTGGCGGAGTCACTGAGGTACCAGGTGCTCCCGCGCACGACGCCGATGCCGTCGGTGCCGTCCCCGTTCCAGTCGCCGACCACCGGCTCGTCGCCCGGGGCGCCGTAGGAGACCGAGGTCGTGGCCGTCGGGTCGGCGAGCGAGTCGGCCAGCAGCCAGCGCCCGTTGTGGAAGGTCCCGATGCCGTCGGTGCCGTCCCCGTTCCAGTCGCCCGCCACCGGCTGGTCGCCGGGCGCACCGAAGGTGAGGTCTCGCCAGATGACCGGCGCGGAGCCGTCGGTGGGCAGCGGCCCCAGCGTCAGCAGCCACTCCGATCCCCGCACCACGCCGAAGTCGGTGATGCCGTCACCGTTCCAGTCTCCGGTGACCGGGAGGTCGCCGGCCTGGCCGAAGGTGACGTCGACGTCGGGAGCGCCGGTGCGGACGACGTCGTCCCACAGCTGCCACTGTCCGTTCGTGAAGATCCCGGGCGTCCGGGCGCCGTCGCCGTTCCAGTCCCCGGTCACCCGCTGGGCACCGACGGGCAGCGTCGGCAGGGCGTAGCTCACCGGCCCCCCGACCGGGAGCCGTGCCGTCAGCCTGCTCCTGCCGACGTACGCGGGGATGCTCAGCGAGCGGGGACCAGCGGCCGACCCGGCACGCGCGGCGGCCGAGGGCGTGCTGGCGACCGGCAGCAGCACGCCCGCCAGGGCGCACGCCAGTGTCGCCGCTACCAGCGACCCGCGACCCGACACCTGCCCGACCCCCTGCACCAGGTCCCCCGCGGGACCCCCGAGAGACTAACGGACGACCTCCGGTCATCGTGGGACGTGATGCCGTCCGATCAGCCCACGGGGCGTGGCTGGCGGGCCAGCTGGCGACTCTGCGCGACGAGGCGTCCCGCGGAGTCCCAGACCTCGCAGTCCTCCTCGAACATGCCGCCGGCGAGGTTGCGCGTCTCGTGACGGAGCTTGAGCCACCCCGGTGCGGGGTCGGCCCGGACGTGCGCGGTCAGCTCGAGCGTCGGGGCCCAGCCCATCCGGCCGAGCTCGAAGGTGACCGGCGGCATCGCGTCGACCGCCAGCAGCAGGGAGAGCGGGTCGGGCTCCCGGCCGTCGTTGAGCCGGAACCAGCCCTGGATCAGGCCGCGACCGCTCGGACTGCCGACGGCCCAGCCGGCGGTGGCCGGGTCGAGCAGGAGGCGGAACCGGCTGAGCAGGGGCGGTGCGGTCTCACGGAACTCCGGCGGCGCCAGGTCCGTCCCCCAGCACTCCTCGCGCGGCGGCAGGTCCGGCTCGGTCGCCGTCGTCCCGACATCGCGGGGAAGGCGGTCGAGGTCGCCGTACGTCGCGAGCGCCGTGATCCGGGTCGCGCCGTCCTGCGCCAGGTCCGCCGCGACCGTCGTGGTCCCGCCCTCGCGGAGCACCCGGGTGTGCAGCGTGGCCGGCCCCGGCTGGGAGGCGGTGAGGTAGTAGGCGCTGATCGTGAGCGGGTCGGGGTGCGCCGATGACCGGCGGATGGCCCGACCGAGGGTGGCGAGCAGGTAACCCCCGTTGACACCCGCGCCGACCACCCAGCCGGGTCGTAGGTCGGCGACGTAGCTCGAGTCGCCGGTCGGGGTCACCTCGGTGTCGCGGTCGAACTCGGCCGTCATGCCCGCGAGCGTAGTGAGCGGCGGTTGCGGCACGATGAGGGGCGTGACGACGCGACAGCCCCGGTGGGTGTACGACGCCGGCGACGAGCCCGACCCACGCTTCACGCTCGCGAACGAGCGCACCTTCCTGGCCTGGGTCCGTACCGCGCTGGCGATGCTCGCCGGCGGCGTCGCCCTCCATGCGTTGAACACGCCGGGCCCGCACGGGCTGCGGACGGTCCTCGCGGTGGGCCTGATCGTGCTCGGCGCCGGGCTCAGCGTGTTCTCGTTCGTCCGCTGGGCCCGCGTGGAGCGGGCGATGCGGCTGCGCCAGCCCCTGCCGTCGTTCGGTCTCGGGCTGACGATGACGGCCGCGCTGGTCGTGGTGGCGGCGCTGCTGGTCGTCGTGCTCGTCTGACGTGGGTCAGACCGGGCTGTCGATCCAGAAGACCTTGTAGGACAGCGCAGGGTGGCGATGCGCCCGCGTGCTCCGGCCGGCGACCGGGTGGCCCCAGGACTCGACGGCGGCCGCGAGGTCGTCCCGGTCGGTCTCCTCGTTGTGCTTGCCGATGATCAGCCGGCCGCCGGGCTCGAGGAAGGTCAGCAGGTGCTCGACGAACGCCGGGCGGCTGCGGTCGGGCACGTACTCCAGTCCGGTGCGCACGTAGTCGAAGCGTCGGACCGGTCGCCAGGAGGCCGCGTTGCCGGTCCAGATCCGGTCGGCCCACTGGGGGCACCGGTCGCGCGCCAGGTGGGTCAGCCCCTCGGAGATGTCGATGCCGTACGGCGCGATCTCCAGGCCGTCCTCGGCCGCCCAGGACGCGACCGACTCCATGAGCAGCCCGTTGGCGCAGCCGATGTCGAGGAAGCTCCCGCCGCGGTCCACCGCGTCCATCACCAGGCGGCGCGAGTACTCCCAGGCAGCGGCATCGCCGCTGTGCCCGGACTGCATCTGCGCCGTCGTCGCGGCGAGGTACGCCGGCTCGACGATCGCCAGGATCGCCGCGTGCCAGCCCGCCTCGTCGAGGTCTCCGCGCTCGAGGGCGGCGTCGATCTCGGCGAGCTCGCGCCAGCCGCGCTCCTTGGCCGAGCTCAGGTCCTCGTCCACGGCCCCATCCTGCCCGGACAGGACGGGACCGGTGGGGTCAGGCGGCGCGGTGCTGCGTGAGCCGGCGGATCAGGGCACGCAGACCGGAGTCGGCGTGCTTCGGGCGACGCAGCGGAAGCAGGTCGGTCCTGCCCTCGTGCACGGCGATCATCAGGATCGCCTCCTCGTCGTACTCGGCGGCGAGCCGGTCGGCGCGGTCCAGGTCGTCCTCCCCGACGGCGATGTTGATGGCCGCGACGAAGCCGTCGTGGAGCGTGTTCAGGTCGTCGATCAGGCGGGACATCTCGGGTTCCCTTCGAGTGGGTGAAGCGTGTCCCCCCAGTGTGGTCCGCTTTATTGGAACGATCCAATCCCGGCGCTGTGATGTCGCTCTCCTCCCGGTCAGCCGGGTCCCTGTCCGGCCGACGGGCCCAGGTCCGGGAGGTGCAGCCGCTCGTCCTCCGCGGTGAGCATCACCTGGGGTCCGTGCTCCGGCCGGTGGCGCTCGGTCCGGCCGTCGCCGGCGTACTCCCGCGCCCCGACCCGGTGCTCGCGTTCCCGGGCCTCTGCGCGCTCCTGCTCCAGTCGCCGGCGCTCGGACCAGGCCGTCAGCGGGTTGCGCGACTGCCGCGTCTGCAGGTCGGAGGTGAGGCCGGTCCGGAACCACGAGGCCGCGTCCATCAGCTCCTCGTAGTGGCCGAGGGGGCCGTCGTCCCCTTGCGCCACGATCGCCTCGAGCATGACCTGGAGATGCTCGTAGCGCTCGCGCGCCGCCCGGGAGAGGAACAGCCCGCCGCCGGAGTAGTACCACCGGCGGAGGTCGAGATGGAGGTGGACGGCGTGCTCCCGGGTCGCGTCGGTCCGCGGCCACCGGGATACGACGCTGGTGCGCTCCCAGACCGACGGGTAGGTCCGGACCCGCTGCTCGCGCACGCTCTCCGCGACCTTCTCGCGGTCGGTGAGCCAGGAGTTGAGCATCGCCAGCACGGCAGCGACGAGGAGGCCGATGATGGCGCCGAGGAGCGCGTCCACGACCTCACTGTGACAGAGCATCCGCCGTCCCGGCACGGGTTTGCCGATCGCGCCGGCGTAGCCCGTCCGTGCCATTGCGTCCGGTGGCCCGATCCCGCACGCTCTCGGGATGGACCTGACCGCCACGTTCAACGAGGCACATGCGAACCCGATCTCGCCCACGACGACCGCGGTGTGGCGCGACGCGATGGGGCCGGAGTACCCCGAGGGCGTCGATCCCTACAGCTGGGTGTCCCGATCCGAGCTCGCGACGATGTCCGACGTGGTCCGGGCCACGGGGAACCGGCTCGCGGACGTCGGGTGCGGCCGCGGCGGTCCGGGGCTCTGGGTCGCGGCAGACACCGGAGCGACCCTGACCGGCGTGGACATCGCGCAGACGGGTCTCGACGCCGCGGCGGCGACCGCGAGCGCGGTCGGGATCGAGGCGTCCTTCGTCCTGGGCAGCTTCGCGGACCTGCCCCTGGCGGACGCCGCCGTCGACGTGGTCATGAGCGTGGACGCGTTCCTGTTCGCTCCGGACAAGCAGGCCGCCATGGCCGAGCTGGCACGTGTCATCCGCCCCGAGGGCCGGCTCGTGATGACGTCGTGGGACTACCACCGCCAGCCGGAGAACCGTCCGCCCCAGGTGGACGACCATCGGCCGCTCCTGGCCGCGGCCGGCTTCGAGGTCGAGCGGTACGACGAGACCGCCGACTGGCTGGCGCGTCAGCGGGCCGCCACCACCGGCCTCCTGGCCCGCCTCGACGAGATCGCCGCCGAGGAGGGCGGAGATCCGGACGAGATGCGGGAGGGCATCGCAGAGATGGACCGGACCTTCGACGACATGATCCGGCGGTTCCTGGTGGTCGCGCGACGGAGGGATCCCCGGGCCTGACGCATCCGGCCGGGAGCGCTCAGCGGTCGTCGGCCCTCGGCCGGCCGCGCTTCGGGAGCGGGCCGGCCTGCTGGGGCATCCGGCCTGCGTCCGCGAGCGCGCGCCGCAGCAGCATCTCGACGTGGGCGTTGAGGCTGCGGAACTCGTCGTCGGCCCAGCGCATCAGCGCGTCGTGCACGGCGGGATCGACGCGCAGGAGGACCTGCTTGCGCGTGGTCACTAATACAGGGATCCGGCGTTCACGACCGGGGACGGCGGCTGGTCACCGCAGAGGACGACGAGCAGGTTGCTGACCATGTTGGCCTTGCGCTCCTCGTCGAGCTCGACCACCTCGTGGGCGGCCAGCCGATCGAGCGCCATCTCCACCATGCCGACCGCGCCCTCGACGATCCGGCTCCGGGCCGCCACCACCGCACTCGCCTGCTGACGGCGGAGCATGGCCTGGGCGATCTCCTGGGCGTAGGCCAGGTGGGAGATCCGCACCTCGACGATCTCGACGCCGGCGATGGCGACCCGCTCGGCCACCTCGTGGGCCAGCTCACCGGCGACGATGTCGGTCGACCCGCGGAGCGAGGTGTCCGAGCCCTCCGCGTCGTCGTACGGGTGGACGGTCGCGACGTGGCGAAGGGCCGACTCGGCCTGCACCGAGACGAAGTCCTCGTAGCTGTCGACGGCGTACGTCGAACGCGCGGTGTCGGCGACCTGCCAGACGACGATCGCGGCGATCTCGACGGGGTTGCCCGCCAGGTCGTTGACCTTGAGCCGGTTGGTCTCGAAGTTGCGCACCCGGATGCTCACCCGGCGCCGGACGGTGAGGGGGAACACCCACCAGAAGCCGGAGCGCCGGACGGTGCCGACGTAGGTGCCGAAGAACTGCACCACCGAGGTCTGGCCGGGCGGCACGACGACGAGCGACAGGGCGATGATCACGCCGACCACGATCGGGACCCAGGCCCACGCGGAACCGTGCCGCAGCGCGACGTTCGTGATCCAGGCGCACAGCGCCACGGCCAGCACCCCGAGCCAGCCGGTGACGGCGACGGCGCGACGTTCGGCGATCTCGACCCGTGCCCCCTGATGACCCACCGGCGCCGGGGTGCCGGGTGATGCGGGACTGCTCATGATCTGCTCCTCCGCTTAAAGTGATATCACATAGATAGCACTTTAAGGCCGTCTTGCCAAGAGCGGCGAGCCCGGCGATCAGCCCTCGGCGACGGGGCCGTCCCAGCTCCAGAGCGGGAGCGCCAACCCCTCGGGCACCTCGTCGGCCGAGTCGGGATGGGAGTCCATCAGCTCGACTCCCCACCGGAACCACGCGGCGAGCGTCGCCCGCAGCTCCGGCTCGTCGGGCAGCCAGGCGTCGTCCATGGCCTGGGCGAAGCACTGCACGGCGCGCTCGTCCATCTCGTGGTGCTCGCCGTTGCCGGAGTGCAACCGCAGCACGTGGCTCTGGTCGTCCAACCCCTCGCTGTACGACGCCGGGCCACCGAGCTGCTCGGCCCAGTACGCCGCCAGGCGCTCGGTGTGGTCCGCCCGGAAGCCGTGGGTGAACGCGTGGGACACGACCGGATCGGCCAGGCAGCGCTCGTGCCAGGCATGGGCGAGGGCGAGGATCGCCTCGGCGCCCCCTGCCGCTTCGTACACCGACTCGCGCACGCGCCCATGCTGGCACGGTCCGGCGACTTCGGCAGTCCCGGTTTCACAGCCCGCTGCCAGTCCCCTCCCACCACCGGGCCAGCAGCCGGGACGACCCTCGACGTACGCGGCCGACCGTCGGCCGACGTGGAAGGAGCACCTCATGCCCATGAGACAACGTTGGTACGGAGCCGCGGGGACAGCGGGGACGCTGCCTACGAGGCCCACATGACGAAGGCGAACGGCACCCAGGTGACGGTCAAGTTCGACAAGTCCTTCCAGGTGACCGCGGTCGAGGCGGGCATGGGTCGCTAGGGCGTGGCACCCGTTCTGGCCGGCACGACGCACAGAGGCCGCTCCCCGACGGTGTGGGGAGCGGCCTCTGGGGCGTGCGGATCAGGAGTGCTGCCAGGACTCGTGACGGATCGTCACGATCGGGATCTTGAAGTGAGCCAGTCGGTGCTCGAGGTCCTGGTGCAGCCACGAGGAGAAGTGGTGCGGCGGCACGTCGAGGATGATCTCGTCGACGGGCTCGCTGAACAGCGTCTCCTCGATAGCGTCCATCGGGTCGTGCCGGACCGACACCGAGCCGATCACCGGCGCGTGCGCCGCCAGCTCGAGCTTCGGCAACGCGGCGGCCAGGATCGTCTCGGCCTCGGCGGCCTTGTCGTGGCGCTCCGGGTGGAGCGGGTGGAGCTCGGCCCGGGCCGGGTTGAGGACGATCAGCCGGAACTGGACGTCACCGTTCTCCGCGCGGTGCCGGATGGCGTCACGCAGGGACTTGGTCGGCTCGGCCCGGTCGGTCACGACCAGGACGCGTTGGGTACGGATCTCTGTCATCGCGTTCTCCTCAGACCTCGTCCAGGACGGGTGCCCGCTGCTCGCGGGCCTTGATCGCCTCGGTGCGGTCCTTGTCGGTGATCGTCAGGAAGATCACGACCGCCAGGATGGTGCCGAGGAACAGCACGCTCGTGCCGAGGGTCCCGAGGCCGAGGCCACCGTCCGCCTTCGGAGACGCCAGATAGTCACCGATGTTGGCGCCCAGCGGACGGGTCAGGATGTAGGCGAGCCAGAAGCACAGGACCGGCCCCGCGCCGAGCTTCCACGCCACCAGCACGCTGACGATCAGGCCCAGCGGGAGCAGCACGGACTGGCCCGGGGGCCATCCGGTGAGCTCGAGCGTCCAGTCGCCGACCGCCGTACCGAGCGCGAACGTGACCAGCACCGTCAGCCAGTACCAGGCCTCACGGGGCGTCGTCACGATCGTGTGGATCGACAGCGTGCGCTCACGGGCGTACCAGATGGAGAACACCGCGGCCAGCAGCACGGCGAACACCGTGGAGCTGATCCACAGCGGCACGTGGTGGCCGTCGGTGAGGTTGTCGGTGAGCAGGGTGCCGACCACGCTGATCAGGACGACGGACAGCCAGTAGACCCCCGGCACGTACCGGTTGAGCCGGAACTGGACGACCAGCGCCACGATGAGGGCCGCCGAGAAGACCAGCGTCGTGTTGGTGAGGCCGAAGCCCAGGGTCTCGTTGATGTAGTCGGCGAAGCTCTCGCCCACCGTCGTACACAGGATCTTGATGATCCAGAAGTAGACGGTGACCTCGGGAACCTTGTTCAACATCCGTTGGCCGACTCGCGTCGTTTGGTCTGTGGTCATGTTTCAAGGGTCGGGGACGCGATCTGACACTCACCTGACTGATGGCGGGGCCGGCCCTCGCGGGGCGTCGACGGCGGCGGGAGCGCGGGTCGGGCGTGTGTGCGTCGTCACGGGATCGGTGCTCATCCATGTGGGGTGATGTGCACGTCATCCCCTGCCGCGAGCCTGGGTGCATGCAACTGACGACGGGCACCCACCGGCTCACCGGCGCCCTGTCCGACGGCACCGGACTGACGCAGGAGGAGATCGGGTTCCTGGTGGCGGCGGCCGCCGGGCTGACCGTGCTGCTCGGGCTCCTGCGCGTCGTCGATGCCCTCACCGACGCGTGGGCGATGTCGAGGGGCCGGGCACGCGCCTGAGCGGGCCGGCCGGCTCGGGGCGCTGGCTCTCAGTGGTTCAGCGACTTGAGCGCGATCAGCGTGACGCCGAGCAGACCGGAGATGGCGGCGCCGAGCAGCAGACGCGCCCCGGTGAGGCCGCTGACGCGTCCCATCCGCCAGCCGAGGGCGAACAGCAGCACCGCGTTGACCGCGAGGGTGATGTCGACGGCGAGATGGGTGTCCATCCCGACCAGCGCCTCGGCGGCCAGGAGGGCCAGCGGGACGCCGGAGGCGGCGACCAGCGGCCATCCGTCGACGACGACGTTCCGGAACTCGTCGCGGGTGAGGTCGCGCTGGTGCACGGTGCGCGCCGCCATCCAGTGTGCGTAGGTCTCGGCCGCCCAGTAGATGATCAGTGTGCCCAGCAGGACGAGCGCCACCCGGATGAGCCGGAAGTCGTCGGGCACCGTGGCGAGGACGGCGCCACTGACGATGAGCCCGTACAGGTGCGCGGCCCGGCGCCGGTGCGGGTCCCCCTGCGAGACCGACGCGGCGTCGACGTCCATGCGGTCAGTGTGTCAGGCCCCGGATCGCCGAAGCCGGGCTCCCCGAACAAGGAGGCGCCCGTCGCGGCGGCGTAGGGGTAGACGATGAGCCGGTACTCGTCGCCCCCGCATGACCCGCGTCGGCGCACACGTGGCAGGGGAATTGTCGATCGACGGCGGAAGAGCGCGACATAGAGGTACCGACATCCGTTCGACCCACAGAGGAGAACACCCGTGAGCACCTACATCGTGATGATCTACGGCGACGAGCAGATCTGGGAGTCGTGGAGCGAGGAGCAGGCGCTCGCGAACGGCGCAGCGCACCAGGTCTTCCACCAGAAGCACGGCGACGCCGTCGTCGGCGGCCACGAGCTCGAGCGATCATGGAGGGGCCGATCGGTTCGCGTCGACGCTGCGGGAGACGTCCAGGTCACCGACGGTCCGTTCGTGGCCAGCGAGCACGTGCTGGGGGGCTACTACCTGATCGAGGCGACCGACCTGGACCACGCCGTCCGGATCGCCGCCGCCCTCCCGGAGGCGTCGGCACCCTCCAGCGGGATCGAGGTCCGCCCCGTGTCCGCACCGTGACCGGTCCGAGACCCGGGTCGACGAAGAGGGCTAGGGGTCGCCGATCGCCGAGGAGCGCGGCCCTCCCGGGCGGCGGAAGGGCCCGACCATCCGTGGTCCCGCCAGCCGGGTCTCGAGTCGGTGCGCCTCCCGCTTGAGCGGTTGGGCGAGGTACTGGCCCAGGATGACACCGGCCGCCAGAGCCAGCGCCGTCGCGATCGCCGCGACGAGCTGGGGCACTCCGTCCTTTCCGGCCGCCAGCAGTGCGAGTGCCCGGTAGATGGCCAGGCCCGGCAGCAGCGGGACCACGGCCGGCACGACGATCACCAGCGGAGGGAGTCGGAACCGTCGGGACACCAGGTAGCACAACGCGCCGATCGTGACCGCGGCTGCCGCGGAGCTCCAGGTCTCGCCCACGGAGGCATGCTTCACGGCCAGCGCGACGCCCTCTCCGATGGCTGCGACGAGCGCCACCGGGACCATCGAGCGCAGCGGGGCGTAGCACGCATAGGCGTAGGCGGAGGCGGCGATCGCGGCGCCCACGGCCGTGACTCCGGCCGCGGCGAGCCCGGCGGCGCCGGGCTTCACCGAGCCGAGGTCGATGCCGAGGACGTCTCCGGTCGTCAGCCCTGCACTCACGCCGGCGATGATCCCCGTGGTGTCCAGCATCGCGTTCAGGAACCTGGCGCTGGCGGTGAGCGGGAACCCGTTCAGGGCGTCCTGGGTGGCGCCCATGAGCCCGATGCCTGCCAGCAGGATGACGATGGCGGCGGTGATCACCCGCGACGGGTTCAGCTGGGCCGGGGTGGCGGCCGCGGCCACGGCGATCAGCGTGGCCACGAAGGCACCCGCGGCCTGGATGTAGAACGTCGGGATGCGGTGCGGGGCGAGCAGCCGCTGCGTCTGGTCGATCGCGCACGCGCCCAGGAACGCCAAGAGACAGACCAGCCAGCTCCCCCCGAGGGTCAGACCGATGCCGGCGCCGACGACCCCCCAGCCGAGGGTGATCGCGCCACGGGGCCGGTGATGGCCGGTGGAGACGATCCTGGCGACCCGGGCAGCGGCCTCGTCCCGGCTGACCGTCCCGGCCACGAGGTCGTTGACGGTCGCGTCCACCTCGATGAGGTCCTCGTAGTCGACCCGGCGCCGGGTGACCCGACGGATCTGGAGGGCCGCGGGCTCATCGGCGCGGGGCTGATGCCGCAGGGTCAGGTCCACGAACGTGACGTCGGCTGACGTGTTCCGCAGACCACACGCGCGGACGACCTCGTCCATCGTCGCCGCGACGTCCGCGGCCCCCGCACCCGAGACCAGCAGCACCTCGCCGATCCGAAGCGCGAGGTCGAAGGAGGCGAAGACCTCGTGCCGCTCCTCGCTCGAGTCCACGAGGTCGACCGTCCCATCGTCCGGTCCTGACCTCCTCACCCATCGACGATGAGCCGATCCACCCACGACTCGGCAGGGAGGGTCCGGCAGGTTCGTCCCCGTCGGCCGTGACCCGAGCAGACATCCGGAGCAGGCCGAGACCTCCCCCGAACCGGATGAGGAGAGAAGGCGGAGCCGCCGCTAGCGTCACGTCCGCCCGCGGAAGGACACCGGATGAGCGACGTCGCGCAGACGACAACCCGGATGAGTGGCGTGCTCGCGGCCACCTGCATCTCGACCCTCGTGGTCAACGCCAACACCTCGGCGGTCAGCATCCTGCTCCCGGCCATCTCGGCCGACACCGGCACCTCGGTCGAGACGTTGCAGTGGGCGGTGACCGGCTACTCCCTGGTGGGGGCGGCCGTCATCGTGACGTCGGGGTCGTTGGGAGACGTCTTCGGCCGCAAGCGGGTGTTCCAGCTGGGCCTGCTCCTGTTCGTGCTGTCGTGCGTGCTGATCGCGCTGGCTCAGTCGGGCGCAGCGGTCATTGTCGGGCGGCTGATCCAGGGCGCGGCCGGCGCGACGATCCTGGCCTGCGGGTTGAGCCTGCTGTCGGTGGCCAACCGCGGCCAGGAGCAGCTCCGTGCCGTGTCCCTCTGGGGAGCCGCTGCCGCCGTCGGAGCGGCCGCAGGGCCCCTGGTGGGCGGGCTCCTCGTCGACATCACCGGCTGGCAGGGCCTGTTCTGGATCGACGCCGTCATCGCAGCGGGCTGCATGGTGCTGACCGCGGCCACCGTCGGAGAGTCCCGGGACCCGGATCGATCCAGCTCGATCGACTACGCAGGCACGGTCCTGGTCGCGCTGACGCTGACCCCGACGATCCTGGCGGTCACCAAGAGCAGCGACTGGGGATGGTTCTCGGCCGCCACCTTGGGCTGCTTCGCGGTCTCGATCGGAGCCGGGTTCGGGTTCGTCGCCGTCGAGCGCCGGGTCAAGGTGCCACTCCTCGACCTCACTCTCCTGCGCAACCGGGTCCTGGTCGGGTCGACGGTCGCGATCCTGATCGGGGCCGGCACGATCAACGGCTTGATGTATCTGCTCAGCCTGTACTTCCAGAACCCGTCCGGCCTGGGGTTCAGCCCCCTCCAGGCGGGCCTCGCCACGCTGCCGGCGACCGTCGGGTTGGTCGTGGTGGCGCCCTTGGTGCCGCGGATGGCCGCGAAGGTGGGCGCACGACAGACGGTAGGCATCGGGTTCGCTCTCACCACGGTCGGCTTCATCATCGTCGGCTTCGTCCACGACTCCTGGCAGTACGCCGCGTTCCTCCTGCCGCTCATCGCGGTCGCCGTCGGGATGGGGCTGTCCAACGGTCCCGCGTCCTCGGCGTCGACGGCCTCGGTGCCGGAGCACCAGGTGGGCTCGGCGTCCGGCGTCTCGAACATGGCCCGATACGTCGGCGCGGCGGTCGCGACGGCGTTGGCAGCCACGATCTACGGCACCGTGATCGCCAACCACACGGCGGACGGCGCGTCGCCGTCCTCTGCCTTGGCCTCCGGCCTCGCCGCAGCCTCCTGGATGATGGCCGTCTTCAGCTTCCTGGGCGTCCTGATGGCCTTCGTGATGGGTCGACACCGCGCGGCGACCGGCACCTTGGAGGACGCGGCGGCGGCGGCCGCGGCCCACACGCACACGTTGCCGACCTCCGCGACGGCCGGGCGGCCGAGCGCGGTGTCCGGCTGAGAGAGGGCGTTGACGATGAGCCAGCAACCGGCACGTGTGCCGTTCACGAGCGAGGACTACGCGGCCCGGATGCGCCGCGTCGTGGGGGACGCGGCGCGAGCGGGCCTGGACGGGCTCCTGATCACACCCGGCCCGGACCTGGTCTGGCTCACGGGCTACCAGCCCACGGCGATCACCGAACGGCTGACGCTGCTCGTCCTCGATGCCGATCGGGAGCCGACCCTGCTCGTGCCGACCCTGGAGCGTCCGGACGCCGAGAGCGCCGTAGGAGCAGGGGGCCTGGCGATCGTGGACTGGGTCGACGGCGAGGATCCGTTCGAGAAGGCCAGCGGCTTGATCGGCGAGCGCGCGACGATGGGGATCTCGGACTCGGCGTGGGCCATGCACCTGCTCGGGCTCCAGAAGGCGTTGCCCGACTCGTCGTACCGCTCGGTGACGCAGAGCCTGCCGATGCTCCGGGCCGTCAAGGACGCCAACGAGCTCGCCCGGCTGGAAGCCGCGGGTGCCGCCGCGGACGCGACGTACGAGCGGATCCTGGAGGTGCGCTTCTCGGGCAGGAAGGAGACCGACGTCGCGGCCGACCTGGCGCGGCTGCTCCGGGAGTTCGGCCACGAGCAGGTCGACTTCACGGTGGTCGGCTCCGGCCCGAACGGCGCCAACCCGCATCACGAGGCCGGTGACCGCGTCATCGAGACGGGCGACGCGGTCGTGCTGGACTTCGGCGGTCTGATGGGCGGCTACGGCTCGGACACCAGCCGCACCGTGTGCGTCGGCGAGCCCACGGCCCAGATCCGTGAGGTGCACGAGGTGGTGCGGCAGGCGCAGCAGGCGGGCGTGGACGCGGTCCGACCGGGCGTCGCCTGTCAGGAGATCGACCGGGCGGCGCGTGCGCTCATCACGGACGCGGGGTACGGCGAGCAGTTCATCCACCGCACCGGCCACGGCATCGGTACGACGACGCACGAGCCGCCGTACATGATCGAGGGCGAGGAGCAGCCGCTGGTGCCGGGGATGTGCTTCTCGGTCGAGCCCGGCATCTACCTCGCGGGCCGTTTCGGCGTCCGGATCGAGGACATCGTGACCGTCACCGAGGACGGCGGTCGGCGCCTGAACAACACCGATCGCCGCCTGCGCATCGTGGAGTGAGGACCCGGGTCCTGCCCGGCCGGTCGTTCACCCGATACGTGTGAGGACGGGCGACTCGGTCGAGACGACGCTGAGCGCCATCAGCCCTGAGGAGAGGTGCCCGATGACGACACAGCGAAGTTCTCGGGAGCCGGCCGCCGAGGCCGTGCGATGAGCGCCATGGACGTGCCGGCGGACGAGTCCCTCCCCCGGGCTGCCGCTCGCACCAAGGCACCCGCGATCTCGTACATCTCGTGGGTCGCGCTCGCCATGATGACCACCAGCTCGGTGGCCAGCCTGCGCGCCGCTCCCACCATGGCCGTCTACGGCCTGGCGTGTGTCTTCCTGTACCTGCTTCCGGCGGTCGTGTTCCTGCTGCCGACCTCGCTCGTCTCGGCGGAGCTCGCGTCCGGCTGGGACGGGGGCGTCTACAACTGGGTCTCGCAGGGCATCTCGAAGCCGATGGGCTTCCTGGCGGTGTGGTGCCAGTTCGCGATGACGATCTTCTACTACCCGAGCCTCCTGGGGTTCGTCGCCAGCACCCTGGCCTACGTGATCAACCCGGACCTCGCCACGAGCGGCGTCTGGACCGCGTGCGTGATCGTCGTCGTGTACTGGTCCGGCGTGTGGGTGTCCTCGCGAGGCACCAAGGGCGTGGCCGGTCTCGCCAGCGGTGGCCTGATCATCGGCACCCTGATCCCCGGTGTCGTGCTCGTCGTCCTCGGCGTCGTCTTCCTCGGACAGGGCCACCCGTCGGCCGCTCCGATGAACGCCAGCCACCTGCTGCCCGCCTGGGCGGGACTCTCCAGCCTGGTGCTGATCGTGAACAACTTCCTGTCCTACTCCGGCATGGAGATGAATGCGGTGCACGTGAGCTCTCTCCGCAAGCCGGCCAAGGAGTTCCCCCGGGCCATGTTCCTGGCCATGGGCCTCGTGCTGCTGATCTTCATCCTGCCGGCCCTGGCCATCTCCTGGATCGTGCCCGCCGACGAGCTCTCGCTGACCGCGGGCGTGATGCAGGCCTTCGACGCGGTGTTCGCCAACTTCGGGATCCAGTGGCTGACGCCCATCTTCGGCATCATGCTCGTGTCCGCCTCGGTGGCGGGCATGCTGACCTGGCTGGCCGGGCCGTCCCGTGGCCTGCTGCTGATCTCGCGGCAGGAGGGCTACCTCCCGCCGTACCTGCAGAAGCTGAACAAGAACGGCGTCCAGCAGAACATCCTGGTCGTGCAGGGACTCGTCACCACGGTCATCGCGCTCGGGTACGCGCTCATCCCCGACGTCTCGAGCGCCTACTGGATCTTCTCGGTGATCACCACGCAGGTCTACCTGATCATGTACCTGCTGATGTTCGTGGCCGCGGTCCGGCTGCGCCGGAACGACCCCGACCATCCACGCGGCTACCGCGCGCCGATGCTCGTCGGGCTGTGCGGCATCGGCTTCGCCGCCTCCCTCGCGGCACTGCTGGTCGGCTTCATCCCACCCTCGCAGTTCGGTGGCAGCAACCCGGCGTCCTACCTGATCATCGTGGCCGGAGGGGCCCTCGGACTCGGACTGCTCGTCCCGTTCCTCTTCTACCGGTTCCGCAAGCCCTCCTGGAAGCAGCCCGTGCCGGAGGAGGCGATCCCGTCATGAGCACCCCGGAGCACACCCAGACGAGCACCGAGCGATGGACGACCTACGTCGTGATCGGCGTCATCGTCGTGATGCTGATGATCATCGGGCTCCTGGCCTACAGCTCCAACCAGCACAGCAAGGAGGCCCAGGCCAAGGCCAACCAGCTGAGCGCCGCACTCACCAGCGCCGGCGTCCAGCATGTGCCGTCGCAGGACCAGATCATCGGGGTCCTCGGGACCGACGGCGGCGCCACCTGCAACGACCCCGGCTCGGCACTGGCTCGTGCCACGCTCAGCGGCATGCTCGTGAACGGCGCGGCCGGGCCCGGCATCCGGCCGATCGTGGCCGACTACCGTGCGGTCAAGGGTGAGCTCCTGATCATCAAGATCTACTGCCCCGACCAGCTGGCCCAGTTCCAGAAGGTCGTGAACGACCTGGATCTCGACACCGTGATCAGGGGATGACCCGAGTGGACGTCGCAGCGCGCGTGTCGGAGCTCATGGGCAGGGCGCGGGAGGAGCTGGCCCACCTGGTGTCGATCCCCTCCGTCGCCGACACCCGACAGTTCCCCGCGGAGGAGTGCACGCGAGCGGCTCAATGGGTCCTCGACGCCTTCGTGGGTGTCGGTTTCGAGGACGCCAGGCTCGCGGAGACACCGGACGGCAGCAGTGCGGTGGTGGGGTCCCGGCCGAGCTCCCGGCCGGACGCCCCGACCGTCCTGCTCTACGCCCACTACGACGTACAGCCGCCGCTCGACGACGCCGCGTGGCGAACGCCACCGTTCGAGCTGACCGAGGTCGACGGACGCTGGTTCGGCCGGGGCGCCGCCGACTGCAAGGGCAACATCGTCATGCATCTCACCGCTCTGCGTGCCCTGGGGGACGACATCCCGGTCAACCTGAAGCTGGTCGTCGAGGGCTCGGAGGAGCAGGGCACCGGCGGCCTCGAGGCGTTCGTGCCCGAGAACGCCGATCTTCTCCGGGCGGACACGATCCTCGTCTGCGACACCGGCAACGCCGGCGTCGGCCGACCGGCCCTGACCTCGAGCCTGCGAGGCATGGTCAACGTCGTGGTGCGGGTCACCGCGCTGCCGACGGAGCTGCACTCGGGGATGTTCGGCGGGGCGGCACCGGACGCGCTGGCCGCCCTGGTCGCGATGCTCGCCTCGCTGCGCAACGAGGCCGGGGACACCACGGTTCGGGGGCTGGACAACACGGAGGTGTGGGAGGGAGCGCCGTACCCGACCGACGCGTTCCGGAGCGACATCGGCGTCGGGGCCGACGAGTCGCTGCTGGGCTCGGGCACCGTGTCCGACATGCTCTGGGCCCGGCCGGCGCTCACGATCCTCGGGATCGACTGCCCGCCCGTCGTGGGCTCGAGCGCCGCGATCGTGCCGGAGGCGAGCGCACGACTCAACCTCCGGATCCCGCCGGGCACCGAGCCCCACGAGGCCGAGCGAGCGTTGGGCGAACACCTGCGTGGTGCCGCCCCGTGGGGCGTCGACGTCGAGGTGACGACCGAGGCGACCGGGTCACCGTTCCGGGCGAGCACCGGTGGCCACGCCTACGACGCCATGCGGACCGCGATGAAGGAGGCGTACGGGCAGGACCTCGTGCTCCTCGGCCAGGGTGGGTCGATCCCCCTCTGCAACGTCTTCGCGGCGACCTACCCCGACGCCGAGCTGATCCTGATGGGTGTCGAGGAGCCCCTGGCACTCATCCACGCCCCGAACGAGAGCGTCGACCCCCGCGAGATCGAACGGATGGCGTGCGCCGAGGCGCTGTTCCTCCAGGCATACGCCGACCTCGCGTGACGACCGGGGCCCCAGAAGCGTCGCATCGCCAGGGCCCGCCTCCCGATGTCACGATCGAGGTGACCGACCAGCGGACGCGGGTGTCGAGGCAGCTGACCGGCCTCGTCGTGGCGACCGTCCTGCTCGCCGGCTGTGGTGCCGGCTCGGGCTCGGGGGCTGCGCCCGGCCTGCCGTCGCGGACGGGGACCGCCGGACCGAGTGCGACGGCGACCGTGTCGCGTCCCACCCGCACACCCCCGACCCGGACACCACCCACGCGGACACCCCCGACCCGGACACCACCCACGAGCGAACCTCCGACCAGCAAGCCCCCCACGAGCAAGCCCCCCACGAGCAAGCCGCCGGCCAGCACGCGACCACCCAGCACACCGCCGGCCAGCGCGACGGGTTCCGCGTCCCAGACGCCCACCCCGAGCCAAGCCCCGAGCCAAGCCCCGAGCCAGCCTTCGAGCGAGACGCCCTCGACGGGGACGACGTCGCCGACCCCGGGCGAGGCGTCATCGTCGAGCGGCGAGGAGGTGCCGACCTGGGTCTGGTGGCTCCTGGCGGCGCTCGTGGTCGGAGCCGCGGTCGCGACTCCGCTGCTGGTGCGAGCGAACCGTCGACGTGCCTGGCGGGCCGACCTCGCGGCTGCCGAGCAGGAGGTCGGCTGGTTCGCCCGCGTCCTGCTGCCCGAGCTGCAGCAAGCGGGATCGGCTGCGGAGGTCCGCGGCGGCTGGGCCGTCGGAGAGGCCCGGGTCGCCGCTGTCGAGGACCGCCTCACCGCCCTGGCGGCCGCCGCCCCCGACGACGCAGGCCGGGCTCGGGCCGTCGAGCTGCGCGACGCGGTCCGGCTCTCCCGGGAACGGATCGGCACCATCTCCCGATCGGCAGCCGCCGAGGTGTCGCGTGAGCTCGCCGCCGTCTCCGCCGACCTGGCCGCGACCCTGGAACCCCCGGCACCCACGAGTGTGTGAGCATGCCGCGGACCGGAAAGGGCTGTTCGCCCCTTGCCGGAGACTCCACGTGCCGCTGCGCAACCGTGGCCCGCGCGCTGCGACACCCGCGTACGAGCCCTGCTCGGTGCGGCACGTCAAAGGCCGCTGCTGAAGCGGGTCAGGGTGCAGCCGAGGCGGAGCAGGTGGGCGTGGTTGGTGCACAGCGGCAGGCCGAAGGTGACGGTCTCGAAGTCGGGGGGCGCGCCCAGGGCGGGGTTGATCGAGACGGTCGCGGCCCCCATCAGGGCGGCAGCTTCCAGGCAGTCGGCGACGCTGCAGGGGCTGTCGCAGAGCTCCGGGCTCAGCGGGGCGGTGATGGTCATGGACGTTTCTCCTCACGGCTGAGGCAGCAGGCCCCGCCCCCGTGCGCGCATGCGTGATGTCGCGCGCGGGCGGCGGAGCCGTGCCGTCGACGGTGTTACGCCTCGATCGCGGTGTGCTCGGTGGAGCCGGAGCCGACTTCGATCTTGCGTGGCTTGGCACGCTCGGCCACCGGGATGGACAGGCGCAGGACGCCGGCGTCGTAGTGGGCCTCGATCCGGTCGAGATCGAGGTTGTCGCCGAGGACCAACTGCCGGCTGAAGACGCCACGGGGGCGCTCGGAGGCGAGCATCTCCCAGTCGCCGTTGCGTCCGACGCGCTCGGCGCGCACCGTGAGCACGTTGCGTTCGACATCGAGGTCGATCGACTCCGGGGAGACGCCGGGCAGGTCGAACTCGATCTGGAAGACATCGCCCTGGCGCCAGGCGTCCATGGGCATCACTGCCGGGCGGTTGGTGGTGCCGAGCAGCTGGTTGGTCAGGCGGTCGAAGTCACGGAACGGGTCCGTCGTGCGCAGCAACATGGGGGTCTCCCTTCTTACGTGAATGTGTGTTGGCTGTTATAGGTTTTATATAGCGTACGATGCAGGTGCCGTCAAGCCGGAGGGATCGCCACCATGAGTGCGGATGAACGAGCGTTGTTCGCGATCTCGGTCGCCGCGCAGCGCGCGGACCTTCCGATCCAGAACCTGCGCGTCTACGAACGGCGCGGTCTGCTCGAGCCGGCTCGCACCGCGGGCGGGACCCGCGTCTACAGCGAGGCCGACATCATGGTGCTCCGACGGATCGGGGAACTGCTCGGGGAAGGACTCAACCTGGCCGGGATCCGTCTCGTCCTGGAGCTGGAAGCCGAGAACGCCCGTCTCCGCGCGAAGCTCACGACCGCGCGTCGATGACCTCACGCCAGCAGCGACCGGGACGTTCACGGTCGGGGTCGAAAGCTGCGTCGCACACCATCGCCCCGGTCGTTCCTGGGTCTCTACGGGATGCGGGACGAGCCCAACGTGCGCCTGATGACTCGCGTGTGGGGTACCCGCACCACCGTCGTCGGGGCGCTGTCCCTCCTGGTTCGTGACACCGACGACCGGCGCAGCTTGATGCTCGCCGCCGCGGTGAACGAGGGCCTGGACGCGCTGCTGATCGCGACGTCACGCACCCCGACGCGTACTCGGGTGCTGGGCGCGGCCACCACCGCGGGGTTCGCAGCGGCGACCACCTACGCGCTCAGCGAGTAGGTCAGCACCGTCGGGGACGCCGGGATCGCTGTCGCCGGTCCCCGCACCCCTTGAATCCGCCTCATCACGCGCATTGTGCCGACATGCTCGGCGACTCGGTCAGGCCTGGGGCATCCCCGCTGCCCTGCGCGAACACTGCGAGTCACACGTTGAAGCGGAACTCGACCACGTCGCCGTCGTGCATCACGTAGTCCTTGCCCTCCATGCGTACCCGGCCGGCCTCCCGTGCCTTGAGGAGCGAACCGGCGGCCATGAGGTCGTCGTACGACACGATCTCGGCCTTGATGAACCCGCGCTGGAAGTCGGTGTGGATCACGCCGGCGGCCTCGGGGGCGGTCGCACCCTGCCGGATCGTCCAGGCCCGGGTCTCCTTCGGGCCGGCCGTCAGATAGGTCTGCAGGCCGAGGGTGTCGAAGCCGACCCGTGCGAGCTGGTCGAGGCCGGACTCCTCGACGCCCATCTCGTGGAGCATCTCGCGGGCCTCGTCGTCGTCGTCGAGCTCGACGAGCTCGGCCTCGAACTTGGCGTCGAGGAAGATCGCCTCGGACGGCGCGACGAGCGCCTGCATGCGCGACTTCAGGTCGTCGTCGGCGAGCTCGTCCGCGTCGCAGTTGAAGACGTAGATGAAGGGCTTGGCGGTGAGCAGCGAGAGCTCCCGGACCAGGGACCGGTCGATCGAGGTGTTGATGACCGGCGTACCGGCCTCCAGCGCGGACAGGGTCTCCCGGGCCGCGTCGAGGTTCGCGGTCAGGGACTTGGTGCCGCGGGCCTCCTTCTCCAGCCTCGGGATCGCCTTCTCCACGGTCTGCAGGTCGGCCAGGATCAGCTCGGTCTGGATGGTGCCGAGGTCGGACTCCGGGTCGACGGCGCCGTCGACGTGGGTGACGTCCTCGTCACGGAACACCCGCGTCACCTGGCAGATCGCGGCGGACTCACGGATGTGGGACAGGAACTTGTTGCCGAGCCCCTCCCCCTCCGAGGCGCCGCGGACGATGCCGGCGATGTCCACGAACTCGACCGTGGCCGGCATCACGCGCGCCGACTCCATCAGCTCGGCGAGCGGTTGCAGGCGGGCGTCGGGGACGCCGACGACGCCGACGTTCGGCTCGATGGTGGCGAACGGGTAGTTCGCCGCGAGCACGTCGTTCTTGGTCAACGCGTTGAAGAGCGTCGACTTGCCCGCGTTGGGGAGTCCGACGATGCCGATGGTGAGAGCCACGGGCGGCGAGTCTACGGACGGTGACCTGGGTCCCCCAATCGCGCTGCGTAGCCGGACGGGCACAAGGTCGGCACCCGGCCCGTGCCCGCGCTCGAACGACGCGGCTGCTCGGGGCTTGTGCCCGTCGGGGTACGACGGGCCCTCAGGCCGCCGATCCGAGCAGCTCGCCGCGCCGGGTCCAGGCGAAGCGGAGCACGGTGAGCGCGAAGACCCACGTCACCGCCACGATCACGGCCTCGACGACGCCCCCGCCGCCGGTGCCGAAGATGTCGTGCTCGACGTCGTAGAGGAGGTCCATGCACCCGAGGTAGAGGCCGGCAGCGCCGGCACAGACCAGCCAGAGCAGGGCGGACGGCTGGCGTCGTACCAGGGTCACGAGCGCCAGCACGCAGACCACTCCGAGCCACGCGTCGGCCAGGGGGAAGGCGTTCTCGAAGTCGTAGTAGGCCCGCGTGTGCTCGCTGGCGAGCCAGTCGCGCCGGGTGAACCAGATCGACCAGTAGGCGACATCGAGGGCGATCGCCACCACCAACATCACCGTCACGACGCGTCGCATGGCCAGATCCAACCAGTCGCCGGACGGACGTCCGGCGCCCGACTCGCGAGCCGGGCGCCGGAGGGGGGTGGGGTCAGTCGTCGTGGCCGTGGTGGCCGCCGTCGTCGCCACCGTGATGGTCGCCGTCGTCGCCACCGTCGTGACCGCCGCGGTCGTCACCCGGCTCCGCCTCGCGCACGCCGCCGCGGTCGTCACCCGGCTCGAACTCGGCGTGCCGGTGCCGTCCGGCGGCATCGTCCGCGCGCCGATGATGGGCGCCGCGGTCGTCCGCGTGCCGATGCCTCGCGTGGTCGTCGCCCGGCTCGGGCTCGCCGTGCCGCTCCGTGATCCGCACGTGCGGCGCGGGTGCCCCGCTCGTGGCGGCGTCGGCCGCCCAGACGCCGAACGCCGGGGTGGCCACGAGGGCTCCAGCGGCGGCGAGGATCGTGATGCGCTTCATGATGACTCCTTGGGGTCGGATTCCCGGTCCCCACCTTTGTCCCGCGAACGAGGTCGCGGTCGCCATCGCACGGTGGTCCTACGACCATCGGCCACGTGTGGTCAGGCGGTCATCCGCCGGTTGGGCGGCCGCGACCTCACGACGGTGCGCTCGACGGTCAGGTCGGGCCGCACGTGCACCATCTCCCCCGGGGCGAGCTCGTCCCAGGCCGGGTCGTCGTCGAGCCTCTCGCTGGCGACGACCACGCGCGGGGGCGCCTGGTCTGCGGTCACGCGGGTGCCGGCCCGGCTCTCGTGGGCCACGGCACCGGCCTCGCTCTCCAGCACGAAGAGCGTGTGCGTGTCGGGGTAGCGCACGGCCCAGAGCTCGTGCGGCGTCGCCAGCACGACGTTGAGCGCGAACACCGGCAGGTGCTCCGCGACCCAGTCGAGGGCGTCGACCAGCCCCTCCGTCACATCACCGCGACGCCGGATCTCGCGGGTCACCAGCGCGAAGAGCCGCTCGGAGTCGGTGTCGCCCTCCACCAGGGCGAGGTCGTCGCCGAGATGCTCCTCGAGGGCGGGCAGGTCACCCAGGGCGCCGTTGTGGGCGAAGATCCGGCCGTCCATCGCGAACGGATGCGTGTTGCGCAGCGAGACCGCGCCCTCGGTGGCGTGCCGGACATGACCGACCCAGGTCGTCGACTCGAGCTCGCGCGCCTCACGGGCGAAGTCGAGGTCGTCGTCCGCCGCCAGCGGCTGGCGGTAGAGCCGGGGTCGTCCCGCGTCGTCGAAGATCCCCAGGCCGGTGCCGTCCGGGTTGTCCCGGGACTGCACGTCGAGGCTGTCCGGGGCGTCGAGGAGCCAGAACGTCGCCCGGACCGGCGTCGTCCCGCTGGACATGCCGAACAGCCTGCACACGAACGCCTACCCTGGCCCGACGGCCGGCCCGTGTCCACCGCCTCTAGGGTGACCGGGTGCGGATCGCCACCTGGAACGTCAACTCGCTGAGGTCACGCATCGGCCGGGTCGAGGCGTTCCTCCAGCGGCACGACATCGACGTGCTCGCGGTGCAGGAGACGAAGGCACGCGAGGACCAGCTCCCCCTGATGGGCCTCCAGGCGATGGGCTACGACGTCGCGGCGGCGGGCACCAACCAGTGGAACGGCGTCGCGCTGATCAGCCGGGTCGGGATCGAGGACGTGACCACCGGCTTCGCCGGGATGCCCGGGTGGGGTGAGCCGCTGGCGGCCGAGTCGCGGGCGATCGGAGCGACCTGCGGCGGCGTCCGCATCTGGTCGCTCTACGTCCCCAACGGCCGCAAGCCGGACGACCCGCACTACGTCTACAAGCTCGACTGGCTGGCGCGGCTGCGCGAGGCAGCCACGTCATGGCTGGACGGCGAGACCGCGCTCGTCGGCGACTGGAACATCTGCCCCACCGACGACGACGTCTTCGACCCCGAGCAGTTCCGGAACTCGACGCACGTCACGCCCCCGGAACGCGCCGCGTTCCAGGCGTTCCTCGACCAGGGGTACGCCGAGGTCACGCGGCGCTACGCCCCGGGCTACACGTACTGGGACTACTACCGGCAACGCTTCGAGCGCGATCGAGGGCTCAAGATCGACTTCGTGCTGGCCACGCCGTCCCTGGCGCAGCGGGTGACCGGCGCCTTCATCGACCGCGAGGAGCGGGCCGGCCAGGGCGCGTCCGACCACGCACCCGTGGTCGTGGACCTCGGGTGAGGCCGCGGGAGGTGCGGGCCGTCAGGTCGCCGAGCAGGACGGCTTGAACGCGATGTGGTCGACCCAGCGCGACGTACCCGCGCCGTCGGCGTCATGGAACGTCAGCACCACCCCGTCCATGGTGGACGACGCCACCTGCGGGTCGACCGAGACGTGCAGGAACACGTTGTACCAACCGGTCGCCGGCTCGAGCGACGCGCCCGCCGCCGGAACCCGCTGGCTCCACTGCACGCTCGGGCTCTGCCGCAGGATCGCCGGGGCCGGCCACCCGGCCACCATCCCGGTGCCGCCGTACTTCGGGCTCGGCGCGACCCACGCACCGCTCACCTGGACGCCGTCGGAGTGGTCGACCGTGACCGTGTCGAGGTCGACCACGCTGCTCGCCCTCACCATGACCGGGTAGTAGACGTACTGGGCGGGGCCGCCGGGCTTCACCACGACACAGGCGTGGGAGTGCCGTCCGTTCGACGTGGGGGTGAAGTGCAGCACGGAGGGTGTGGGTGTCTGGCTCGCGCTCGGGGTGGACGGCAGCGTGCTCGGCGTCGGGGCCGAGGTGGCGGGTGACGTCGACGGGTGGTGCCGGCGGGGGTGCCGGGCCTGGAGCGACCCCGTCCCGGAGCCGTTCCCCATGCAGGCGCCCAGCAGCAGCGTCGCCGCCAGGGAGCCGACCAACGCGCGGTGTCCGTGCCTCATGGGGTGCAAGTTATCCCGAGTTGTCGGTGGGTCCTGGGAGGGTCGCCCCATGGAACTCATGTCGCCGCTCCTCGTGCTGGTGATCGGACTCGCGCTCGGCGCGCTGGTCGGGGTCCTCTGGGCGCGCTCCCGCCCGGCGTACGTCGGGACGCTCGGGCAGGGCATGGTCGACCAGGCCGAGGTGATGCAGGGCCTCGACCGGCTCAGCGACCAGCTGCAGGACTTCGAGCACGCCCGGGCCGGCTGGCAGGGGCAGCTCCAGCAGCAGGTCCTGGACATGCGGCACTCGACCGACATCCTCCGGCGCGAGACGCAGACGCTCTCGACCGCGCTGCGCCGGCCGCAGGTCCGCGGGCGCTGGGGCGAGCTCCACCTCCGACGGGCGGTCGAGGTGGCCGGGCTGGTCGACCGCTGCGACTTCCAGGAGCAGGTGCAGCTCGCGGACGGCGCGCTCCGCCCCGACCTGGTCGTGCGGCTCGCGGGCGGACGCAGCGTCGTGGTCGACGCCAAGGTGCCGCTCGACGCGTTCCTCGACGCGACCGGCACCGACGACCCCGACCAGGGCGAGGCCCACCGCGCCCGCCACGCGCGCCAGCTGCGCGGCCACATCGAGCTGCTCGGGTCCAAGCGCTACTGGCGCTCGCTGCCCGAGACGCCGGAGTTCGTGGTGCTGTTCCTCCCCGCCGAGTCCTTCCTGGCCGCGGGCCTCGACGCCGACGGCTCGCTGATCGAGTACGCCGCCGAGCGCGGGGTCGTGCTGGCAAGTCCCACCACCCTGATCGCCCTGCTGCGCACCGTCGCCCACGGCTGGCGGCACGAGGCGCTGGCCGACCAGGCGCGCGAGATCCACCGGCTGGGACGCGACCTGCACGAGCGGCTGCAGACGATGGGCGGTCACCTCGGCAAGCTGGGCCGGTCGCTCGACGCCGCCGTCGGCGCCTACAACCAGACCGTGGGGTCCTGGGAGTCGCGGGTGCTGGTCGCCGCGCGACGCTTCGAGGAGATCGACGCCTCCGACGGCGCGCTCGAGGCTCCTCCGACCGTCGACGCGCCCGTCCGGACCGTCGGCTCGGTGCATGCGCTGCCCCGGCGCGCCGCGGACGGCGAGGGAGCGGGCGAGCATACGGTGGCACCGTGACACGCGTCGGGCGCGCGACGCGAGCCACGGACGCGACGAGAGCGCGCGTGGGTCACCACCCTCACGCGTCCCCTCCTCGAGTGGCGCTGCTCCCGCCGTGGGCCGGCGACACCCGCGGGAGCGAGGTGGTCGCTCTCGCGAGCGCGGTCGTCCTCAGCGTGGCCGCCGCCGAGGTCACGATGGTCGGCCACCTGGAGCTGTTCTTCGACCTGTGCTTCGTGCTCGTCTGCCTGGGTGCGGCGCTGATGGTGCGGCCGCAGGACTTCTTCACCGTCGGCGTGCTCCCGCCCCTGCTGATGTTCGGGACCATGGTGATCGTCGCGCTCAACGGGCCCGAGGTGATCGCCACGCCTCACGACAGCGTCGTCCAGGCGGTGATCACCGGACTGGCCCGGCACAGCCTCGCCCTGTTCGCGGGATACGCCGTGTGCCTGGCCACCCTGCTCGCGCGTCAGCGCGGCGCCCGCTGACGCGGGCTCACTCCTCGAACCGCGACACGTCGCCCGCCCCGCGGCGTACCACCTCCGGATAGCCCTCCGACCAGTCCACGACCGTCGTCGGCTCCGCCAGGGTCTCCCCCGCCTCCACCACGACGTCGACGACGTGGTCCAGCTCCTCCTTGATCTCCCACCCCAGGGCCCGCGGCTCGGTCTCGCCCGGGAGGATCAGCGAGCTCGTCAGCATCGGCTCGCCGAGCTCGGTGAGGAGCGCCTGGCTGACCGCGTGGTCGGGGATCCGGACGCCGACCGTGCGCTTCTTCGGGTGCATCAGCCGGCGCGGCACCTCGGCGGTCGCGGGGAGGATGAACGTGTAGGGGCCCGGCGTGGCGGCCCGGATGGCGCGGAAGGCGCTGTTCGAGACGTGCACGAACTGCCCGAGCTGCGCGAAGTCGGAGCAGAGCAGCGTGAAGTCGTGCTTGTCGTCGAGACCGCGGATCGCCAGGATCCGGTCGCGACCCTCGCGGTTGCCCAGCCGCGAGCCGAGCGCGTAGCCGGAGTCCGTCGGGTAGGCGATGAGGGCGTCGTCGCGCACGGCGTCGGCCACCTGCGTGATGAGCCGCGGTTGGGGGTTGTCCGGGTGGACGTCGACGTACCGGGCCATCCGCCGAGTCTAGGAGGGCCCACGCCGCGGCGGCGTGGCGACGACCCTCCGGATTTCCGGCGGTACGTCGCGACCGGATGCGCCGCTCAGGAACGCGACGCGGCCCGCAGGTCTCGGCGCAGCTCGGGCGGGAGCGCGAAGATCAGCGACTCCTCGGCGCTGTGCACCGCCTCCGCGTCGGGATAGCCCCGGTCGGACAGGTAGCCGAGCACGCCGTCCACCAGCGCCTCGGGCACGCTGGCTCCCGACGTCACGCTCACCTTGTCGACGCCCTCGAGCCACGCGTCGTCGATCTCGTCGGCGTCGTCGACCCGGTGGGCGGCCTTGGCGCCGGCCTCGAGCGCGACCTCGGCCAGCCGGACGGAGTTGGACGAGTTCGCCGAGCCGACCACGATCACCAGGTCGGCGTCGTGGGCGATCTCCTTGACCGCGAGCTGACGGTTCTGCGTGGCGTAGCAGATGTCGTCGCTGGGCGGGTCGAGCAATTCGGGGAAGCGCCGGCGGATGGCGTCGACGGTCTCGAGGGTCTCGTCGACCGAGAGGGTCGTCTGCGACAGCCACGCCACCTTGGACGGGTCGCGCACGACGATCTTGTCGACGTCGTCGGGCCCCTGGACCAGCTGGATGTGCTCGGGCGCCTCGCCCGAGGTGCCCTCGACCTCCTCGTGGCCGGCGTGGCCGATCAGGAGGATGTCGTAGTCGTCGCCGGCGAACCGCTTCGCCTCGTGGTGGACCTTCGTGACCAGCGGGCAGGTGGCGTCGATGGTCTTCAGCCGGCGCTCCTTGGCCTCCGCGTGCACCGTCGGCGACACGCCGTGCGCCGAGAAGACGACCGTGGCGCCCTCGGGCACCTCGTCGAGCTCCTCCACGAACACCGCCCCCCGGGACTCCAGGTCGGCGACCACGTGCTTGTTGTGGACGATCTGCTTGCGTACGTAGACCGGCGCGCCGTACAGGTCGAGAGCCTTCTCCACGGTGATCACCGCCCGGTCGACGCCCGCGCAGTAACCACGAGGTGCGGCGAGGCGTACGCCCTTGGTCGGCATGCCGAGGTCCACACTCATGCGGCCGAGTCTAGGTGGGGAGGGCCGAGCGCCCGAACCCGCGAGCACCCGCCGTACGCCGTCGGCCGCGTCGGCGCCGTGCCTTACGCTCGCGGCCATGGCCCTGGAGACCTCCCCCGCCGCACCCGCGCCGGTCCGGCAGATCGCCCTGGCCATCTCGGGCTGGGTCGACCGGCTCGGTGCGGTGTGGGTCGAGGGTCAGATGGCCCAGGTCAGCCGCCGACCGGGTCTCGGCACGGTCTTCATGACGATGCGCGACTCCGCCGCCGACATCTCGATCCCGGTCACCTGCGCGCGCACGCTGTTCGACAGCCTCAACCCGCCCCTGGTCGAGGGCGCGAGCGTGGTCATCCACGCCAAGCCCGACTACTACGCCAACCGCGGCACGCTCTCCCTCGTCGCCCGCGAGATCCGCATGGTCGGGCTCGGCGAGCTGCTGGCGCGCCTCGAGCGCCGTCGACAGCTGCTCGCCGCCGAGGGGCTCTTCGCGCCGGAGCTCAAGAAGGCGCTGCCGTTCCTGCCGCGCCGCGTCGGGCTGGTGACCGCACCGAGCTCGGCGGCGGAGCGCGACGTGGTGGAGACCTCCCGGCGGCGGTGGCCGGGCGTCGCGTTCGAGACGGCGTACGCCGCGATGCAGGGCTCGCGAGCCGCCGGCGAGGTGATCGACGCGCTCGCCCGGCTCGACCGTGACCCCCGCGTCGACGTGATCGTGATCGCCCGTGGCGGTGGGTCTGTCGAGGACCTCCTCCCCTTCAGCGACGAGGGTCTGGTGCGCGCCGTCGCGGGGACCCGCACCCCCGTGGTGTCGGCGATCGGCCACGAGCCCGACACGCCGCTGCTCGATCTCGTGGCCGACGTGCGGGCGGCCACCCCCACCGACGCCGCCAAGCACGTCGTGCCCGACATGGCCGAGGAGCTGCGGGGAGTCGCGTGGGCGACCGAGCGCATCCGCGCCCTGGTGCGTCAGCTCGTCGACGGCGAGGCTCGGGCGCTGGCCGACCTCCGGTCGCGGCCCGCGCTGGCCGACCCGCGCAGCCTGCTCGACGCCCGCGGCGTCGAGGTCGGCGACCTGCGTGACCGGACCCGGCGCGCCCTGTCCCACGCGCTGGCACGGGCCGGCGACGATCTCGTCCACCAGCGGGCCCGCGCTCGCGCCCTCTCCCCGCTGGCCACCTTGCAACGCGGCTACGCCGTCGTCCAGGCCGCCGACGGGTCCGTGGTCGCCTCGACCGCCCAGGCCGCCGTCGGCGACGACCTCAGCATCCGCGTCGCCGACGGTCGCCTCCTCGCGACCACGTCCGGCGTCGAGCCCCTACCCGTCCCGGAGGAGAGCGCATGAGCGAGCAGAGGCCCAGCTACGAGGCGGCCCGTGCGGAGCTGATCGAGGTCGTGCGAGCGCTCGAGGCGGGCGGCACCACGCTCGAGGAGAGCCTCGCCCTGTGGGAGCGCGGCGAGAAGCTCGCCACCGTCTGCCAGGAGTGGCTCGACGGCGCCCGGCAGCGGCTGGACGCGGCCATCGACGGCGACTGACCGGGCGGCCTCAGACCTTCCGGGTCGTCAACGAGCGCGCCAGCGCCTCGAGCTCGGCCCGCGAGGCGGAGCCGAACACCAGCACCGTCTCGTGGTGCCAGCGCCCCGCGAGCGCGGTGTCGCCACCGGAGTCCGTCCAGGTGGCCCACCTGGCGACGGCGGCCCCGGGGAGGGTGACGGGTCGGCCCGCGGTGACGTGCGGGTCGACGTACGTCGTGAGCAGCTCGGGCAGCGGGGCCGGCGACTGCCGGAAGCCGGCGTACTCGTTGCCGCCGGTCAGCATCGACAGACCGAGCTCGGGGCGCCGGCCGGGGGAGTACTCGATCTGGGTGGCGCGCCAGCCTCGCGGGAGCGCCCGGGGATAGAGCAGCGCCGCGCCCGACCGCTGGGCGTAGCCGACCTCCGCCAGGTAGTCGACGTGCGGGGGCCGGACGACCAGGTTCGTGCGGTCGCAGGCGCGGAACCCGACGAAGGCGAGGATGACGAGCACGGTGACGAGCAGGGCTCCGACCATGCCGGACGTCGACCGCTCGTACCGGCCGGGTTGCTCACTCACCTGCTGCCTCCGCTCCCTGTCGGGTCAATCCTCACAGGTCGCCTACGCTGCGCCCGTGCCCCCCGTCTCGGACGTCGTCGTCGTTCTGGCACTGGCGGGCATGCTGGCGGTGGCCTTCGCCCACCCGTCGGGGCGGGTCGAGGCGCTGGCCGGGGTGCTCTGTGCGGGCGCCACGCTGGCGACGGGTCTGCTCACCGCCGGCCAGGCGCGTGCGGCGGTCACCCAGCTCGCCCCCGTGGTGGCCTTCCTGGTCACGATCCTCGTGGTCTCCGACGTCTGCGCGAGGGCCGGGCTCTTCACCGCGGCCGCCCAGCGGGTCGGCCGCTGGAGCGGCGGCCGGGTGGTGCTCCTCTTCACCGGCGTGTTCCTCCTCGCGGCCGTGGTGACCGTGACGCTCAGCCTCGACGCCACGGTCGTGCTGCTCACCCCCGTGGTGCTCGCCGCCGGGCTCGCCCGCTCCGTGCCGGCCGAGCCGGGGACCTACGCCTGCCTCAGGATGGCCAACTCCGCGTCGCTGCTGCTGCCCGTCTCCAACCTCACCAACCTGCTCGCCCTGCCCCATCTGGACCTGACGTTCACCGGGTTCGCGGTACGGATGGCTCCCGTGCTGGCCGTGGTGCTGGTGGTCGAGTACGTCGGGCTCCGGCTGCTCTTCCGCACCCAGCTCCGGGGCGACCTGCAACCCGACACCACCGAGCCGGTGCCCATCCCGGTGTTCCCGGTCGTGGTCGTCGGGCTGATGCTCGTCGGCTTCGCCGCGGTCTCTCCGTTCGGCGGACAGCCGTGGTGGGTGTCGCTCGCGGCCGCCGTCGTCCTGGGGGTCTGGGCGCTGCGGCGCGGGCTGATCGGCGGACCGGACCTGGTGCGGGCCGCCCACCCGGGGTTCGCGATCTGGGTGCTGGGACTGGGGGTGGTGGTCGCGGGGGTGTCTGCGGGCTTCCTGGGAGACGCGGTCCGACGGACGGTGCCGCACTCCCTCTCGCTCGCGGGGATCCTCGGGATCGCGGTGATCGCGACGCTCCTGGCGAACCTGCTCACGAACCTGTCCGCGACCCTGCTCCTGGTGCCGATCGTCGCCCCCCTCGGCACGACCGCGGTGCTCGCCTCGCTGCTGGGGCTCAACATCGGCTCCGGCCTCACCTGGACCGGGTCGCTGGCCAACCTGCTCTGGCGGCGCACCCTGACCAGGTACGCCGAGACTCCGCGGCACGCGGCCTTCCACCGGGTGTCGCTCGCGCTGACCCCGCCGGCGCTGCTGGCCGCCGCGGTCGCGCTCTGGCTCACCTCCTGAGGATCGACGATCCGCAGATTCGGGACTATCTGGCTCAGGAGACCGCAGATGCGGAAGACTGCGCGCGTGACGACGTACCGGATCGCGGAGGCGGCCGACCTGCTCGGCGTCAGCGACGACACCGTACGACGCTGGGTCGACTCCGGACGGCTGCCGGCCGAGGCCGGTCCCGGGCCGACCGTGATCGCGGGCGCCGACCTCGCCGCCCTCGCCGAGTCGCTGGCGAACAACCCGCACCGGGTGGCCGATCGGGCCCGGGCGGTGAGTGCGCGCAACCGGCTCTCCGGGATCGTGACCAAGGTCGTCCGCGACACCGTGATGGCCCAGGTCGAGGTGACCTGCGGGCCTCATCGCATGGTCTCGCTGATGAGCGCCGAGGCCGCCGAGGAGCTCGGCCTCGAGCCCGGCGTCCGCGCCATCGTGTCCGTCAAGTCCACCAACGTCGTCGTGGAGCGCCCATGAAACGCAGACTCGCCGTCCTGACCGCGCTGCTCGCCCTGCTGCCGCTCTCGGCGTGCGGCGGTGGCGACAAGACCACCCTCACCGTGCTCGCCGCCTCCTCGCTCACCGGCACGTTCACCCAGCTCGGGCAGGAGTTCGAGAGCCAGCACCCGGGCGTCACCGTGAAGTTCGCCTTCGACTCGTCGGCCACGCTCGCGCAGCAGGCGGTCGGGGGCGCCCCGGCCGACGTCCTGGCCACGGCCGACACCACGACGATGGCCAGTGCCAAGGCCGCGGAGCGCGGCACCCCGACGAACTTCGCCACCAACGTGATGGTGCTGGTCACCCCGGCCGCCAACCCGGCCCACGTCTCGACGTTCTCCGACCTGGACAAGTCCTCGGTCAAGTACGTCGTGTGTGTCACGACCGCGCCGTGCGGCACGGTCGCCCAGGCGCTCCTCCAGCAGAACCACATCACCGGCAAGCCGGTGAGCATGGAGGTCGACGTGAAGTCGGTGCTCGCCAAGGTCACCGAGGGCGAGGCCGATGCCGGGATCGTCTACACCACGGACGCGACCGCCGCCGGCAGCCAGGTGCAGCACCTCGCCATCCCCGGGTCCGCGAAGCAGACCACCACCTACCCGATCGTCACCCTCGACCAGTCCAAGAACGCCGGGCTCGCGCAGCAGTTCGTCGACCTGGTCACCGGCGCGAAGGGTCAGCAGATCCTCGCGAAGGCCGGGTTCGGCCCTCCGTGAGCCCCCCGGGCCAACCACGACTCGGCCGGGCGCCGTTGGTCCTGGTCGTCCCGGCTGCGCTCGCGGCCCTGCTGCTCGTCGTACCGATGGTCGCGCTCGTCCTCGACACGCCGTGGGGCCACCTGCCCGCCCTGCTCGGCTCGCAGGCGGTCCGGGACGCCCTCTGGCTGACCGCGCTCGCGTCGGTGGCCACCGTCGTGATCTGCCTGGTCCTCGGGACGCCCCTCGCGTGGCTGCTGGCCCGGGTGCCCTTCCCCGGCCGGTCGCTGGTGCGGGCCGCCGTGCTCGTGCCCCTGGTCCTGCCTCCGGTGGTCGCCGGCGTCGCACTCGTCACCGCCCTCGGTCGCACCGGACTGCTCGGGCGGCCCCTCGACCAGGCGTTCGGACTGACGATCCCCTACACGACGACCGCAGTGGTCATCGCGCACACCTTCGTCTCGATGCCGTTCTACGTGCTCAGCGTCGAGGGTGCGCTGCGCTCCTCGGGTGAGGAGTACGACGCGGTGGCGGCCTCGCTCGGTGCGGACCGCTGGACGACGTTCCGACGGGTCACCCTGCCCCTGGCGCTGCCGGGTGTCGTGGCCGGGAGCGCCCTGGCCTGGGCACGGTCCCTCGGTGAGTTCGGTGCGACGATCACCTTCGCCGGGAACTTCCCCGGCACCACCCAGACCATGCCGTCGCTGATCTACACCGAGCTCCAGGCCGACCCGCTGGTCGCGCGGACCGTCAGCATGGTGCTGCTCGTCGTCTCGATCGGCGTCCTCGTCCTCCTGCGCAACCGATGGCTCACCCGCCCGTGAGCACGCTCGAGATCGACGTCTCGGTCCCTGGCCGGCTGCAGGCGGCCACGTCGGCCGAGGCCGGTGACGTGGTCGCGGTGATCGGCCCCAACGGTGCCGGGAAGTCGACGCTGCTGCGCGCCCTCGCCGGCCTGGTGCCGTCGGCCGGCGACATCCGGGTCGACGGGGAGTCGTGGTCGTCCCCGCCCCGGGCAGTACGCGACCGGTCGGTGGGGCTGGCGTTCCAGGATCAGCTGCTCTTCCCGCACCTGACTGCCCTGGCCAACGTGGCCTTCGGCCCGCGCAGCCGCGGCGTGGCCCGCGACGCCGCGGAGCGGGCCGCGCAGGAGTGGCTCGACCGGTTCGGGATCGGGGACCTCGCCGGGAGGCGGCCGCGCGAGCTGTCGGGCGGACAGGCGCAGCGTGTCTCGATCGCCCGGGCGCTGGCCACGCAGCCGCGCCTGCTCCTGCTCGACGAGCCGCTGGGCGGTCTGGACGTCGGGGTCGCCACCGGCCTCAGGGTCGAGCTGGCGCGCCACCTCGCGTCGTACGACGGGGTCGCGGTGCTGGTGACCCACGACGCCCTCGACGCGCTGACGCTGGCCGACCAGGTCTGGGTGCTCGACGCCGGCCGCCTGGCCCAGGTGGGGCCGCCACGGGAGGTGGCGGCCCAGCCCCGGCACGGACCACGTGGCCCGGCTCGTCGGGCTCAACGTCCTGGCGCGGGACGGTCGCTTCATGTCGTTCAGCCCCCGGGGCGTGACCGTGTCGCTCACCGAGCCGGCCGGATCGGCCCGCCATCGCTGGCGCGGGGCGATCACCAGCATCGCGCCGCACGGAGACGCCGTCCGCCTGCTCGTGTCGGCCGATCCGGACCTGCTGGCCGACGTGACCCCGGAGTCCGTGGCCGAGCTGGAGCTCGTGCCGGGACGACAGGTCTGGCTGTCGGTGAAGGAGACCGCCGTCCGTACGTACCCGGCCGAGCAGACCTGACCGATACCATCGCGCCATGACGGAGAGCCTGGAAGCCGCCCCCGACTCGCCGGACCGCAACCTCGCCCTGGAGCTGGTCCGGGTCACCGAGGCGGCGGCCCTGGCGGCGGCGCGCTGGGTGGGTCGCGGCGACAAGAACGGCGCGGACGGCGTCGCGGTCAACGCGATGCGGAAGATGATCTCCACCGTCCAGATGCGCGGCGTCGTCGTGATCGGCGAGGGCGAGAAGGACAACGCGCCGATGCTCTTCAACGGCGAGGAGGTCGGCGACGGCACGGGTCCGGAGTGCGACGTCGCCGTCGACCCGATCGACGGCACGACGCTGGCCGCCAAGGGCATGAACAACGCGGTGGCCGTCCTGGCGGTCGCGCCGCGTGGCTCGATGTACGACCCGTCCGCGGTGTTCTACATGGAGAAGCTGGTGACCGGGCCGGAGGCGGCCGACGTGGTCGACATCCGCAACCCCGTCGCCGACAACATCCATGCCGTCGCCAAGGCCAAGGGCTCGCACCCCGAGGACGTCACCGTGGTCATGCTCGACCGCCCCCGGCACGAGCAGCTCGCCGACGAGGTCCGCGCCACCGGAGCGCGGATCAAGTTCATCGTCGACGGCGACGTGGCCGGCGCGATCATGGCGGCCCGGCCCGACACCGGCATCGACCTCCTGCTCGGCGTCGGCGGCACCCCCGAAGGGATCATCACGGCCTGCGCGATGAAGAGCATCGGCGGCGTCATCCAGGGTCGGCTGTGGCCCAAGGACGACGAGGAGCGGCAACGCGCGCTCGACGCCGGGCACGACCTCGACCCCGCCCACGTGCTGTCGACCGACGACCTGGTGACCGGCGACGACTGCTTCTTCGTGGCCAGCGGGATCACCGACGGCGAGCTGATGCGGGGGGTGCACTTCCGCGCCCACGGGGCGACCTCGCAGTCGCTCGTGATGCGGTCGCGCAGCGGGACGGTACGGCTGATCACCAGCGAGCACCGCTTCGAGAAGCTACACGCCTACGGCTCGCACGTCGGCTGACGCACCGGCGGGCGAGAGGGCGTGCTGCACGGCCCGGATCACCGTCGGATCCACCGCCATCCCGAGGTGGGAGCAGCGCACCTCGACGGCGGTGGCGAGCGGGTCGATGCAGGCGCGCCAGTCCACGATCCCGTCACGCCGCGAGTAGACGGCCGTGAATGCCACGCCGGGCGGCAGCGGCAGCCGGCTCTCGTCGAAGCTCGTGCGGGCACACTGCCCGGCCACGCACTCCAACGCCATCAGACCGGGGACCCCGGCGCGGCTGAGCCGGACCAGCGCGTCCAGGCTCCGGGTCAGCGAGGCGTGGTGGGCACCCGGGGCGAGCATCGGGCTGCCCAGCGTGACGATGCCGGAGACCAGGTCGGGCCGGCGTACGGCGAGGCCGCGCGCGAGCATCCCGCCCAGGCTGTGTCCGACGATCCGGACGCGCCGGCCGCGGCGAGCCGCGACCTCCTCCAGACGCCACTCCAGCTGCTCCGCGGCCCGGAGGGTGCACCCGACGTTGGCCCGGATGTGGGCCCGGTAGGTGCGGTGGCCTCGCTCTCGGAGGGCCTGGGACAGCAGCGCCAGGCTGGCGTCGCCGGCCATGAATCCCGGGACCAGCACCACCGGGTCCAGATCGCGGACGATCCCCTCGCCGGCGTAGGCCTGGCGTCGCGACACGCGCCGCCCGAGCCGCATCCACGCGAGCCGGCCCGCCTCGGTGACGACGCTCGCCTCGCGCAGCACCGCCGCGCGGCCGGGCGCGGCGTACCCCTCCGGGAGGAGGAAGTCGGCGACGCGGAGCGTGGTCACGAGCGGACGTTACGACGTCCGCGACCTTCGCGCCTCACCCACTTGGATACGGTGCCCAGGTGAGCTCAGGAGCCCCCGCACCCCTCTCCCCGGAGACCCCCGCGCACGGCCGGGCCTCCGACGCCGCCGACCAGGACGTTCCGCGCTCCGCCGAGCTGTTCGCGCCGGTCTCCTCGGGGATCGAGCTGTGCTACCAGACCTTCGGCGATCCCGAGGACGAGCCGATGCTGCTCGTCATGGGGCTGGCCACCCAGATGACCTTCTGGGACCCGGCGTTCTGCTCGATGCTCGCCCGGCGCGGCTACTACGTGATCCGCTTCGACAACCGTGACGTCGGCCGCTCGTCGCGCGGCACGGGGCGGGTGACGCGGCGGATGCTGGTCCGCGCGTACGCCGGAGCCCGGGTGCGAGCCCCCTACGGGTTGGGAGACCTCGCCGACGACGCCTTCGGGCTGCTCGACCACCTCGGTCTCGAGTCGGCCCACCTGGTCGGCGTGTCGATGGGCGGCATGATCGTCCAGACGATGGCGATCGCCCAGCCGTCACGGGTGCGCTCGCTGACCAGCATCATGTCGACCACCGGGAAGCGCACCGTGGGGTGGCAGCATCCTCGGCTCCTGCCAGCGATGCTGCGGCCGATCCGCCCGGGACGCGCGGCCTACGCCGACTCGAGCGTCGTGATGTGGCGGATGATCGGCTCGCCCGGCTACCCGCGCCACGAGGAACGCACCCGCGAGCTCGCGGGCGAGGCCTACGACCGCGGTGTCTCGGCCAGTGGCGCGCTGCGGCAGATGATGGCGATCCTGACCCAGCCGAACCGGTCCTCGGCGCTCCACCGGCTCCGGATGCCGACCCTGGTGGTCCACGGCCTGGCCGACCGGATGGTGCACTCCTCGGGCGGTCGCGCCACCGCCGCGGCCGTCCCGGGCGCCGAGCTGCTGCTCGTCGACGGGATGGGGCACGACCTCCCTCCGGAGCTCTACGAGACGCTCGTCGACGCCATCTCCCGCACCGCGTCGCGCGCCTGAGCCCGCTCCCGGGCCTAGGCACAAGGCCAGATGAGAGTCAAGGCTTGCAACCGCCCCCGAATGGGACTAGACGTGAGGGAGTTCACTTTCGTGGAGGGAGCGCAAGATGCACGTGCTCAGGGGATCTCGGGGGCCGGAAGTTCCCTCACGTAGAACCCACAGCAGGCGCCGAGTCGCCGGATCCCTGGTCGCCCTGGCCACGGGAGCGGGCCTCCTCACGGCGTGCTCGAGCAGCAGCGGCGGCGTCCCGACCCTGACGTGGTACATCAACCCCGACAACGGCGGACAGGCCGCGGTCGCCGCGGCGTGCACCAAGGCCGCCAACGGCGCCTACAAGATCGTCACCCAGACGCTCCCCCAGGACGCCGGGCAGCAGCGCGTCCAGCTCGCCCGCCGCCTGGCGGCCCACGACTCCGGCATCGACATCATGAGCATCGACCCGCCGTACACCGCGGAGCTCGCGAACGCCGGCTTCCTGGCACCGATCCCGCAGGCGGAGCAGCAGACGCTCAGCAGCCAGTCGTTCAAGGGCGCCGCGGCGGCCGCCACCTGGAACGGCAAGCTCGTCGCCTACCCGTTCTGGTCCAACACGCAGGTGCTCTGGTACCGCAAGTCCTTCGTCCAGAAGTCCGGCATCGACATGAACCAGCCGGTGACCTGGAGCGAGATCATCACCAACGCGTCGGACAACGGCGGCACGGTGGCGGTCCAGGCCAACAAGTACGAGGGGTACGTCGTCTGGATCAACGCCCTGATCTCCGGGGCCGGGGGCTCGATCATCACCAACGCGAACAAGGGCGTGAACGCGACGATCGACGTCAACAGCACGGCGGGCGACGAGGCGGCCAACGTGATCCACGAGCTGGCGCACTCCAAGGCCGCACCCCCCGACCTGACCATCGCCCAGGAGGGCCAGGCCGGCAGCGCGTTCGGGGCTCCGAACGGGGCGTTCATGGTCAACTGGACCTACATCTGGCACAACTACGACGCGACGCAGCCGAACGTGGCCAAGGACATCGGGTATGCGATGTACCCCGAGACCGTCAAGAGCAAGCCGGCGAGGCCCCCCTACGGCGGCATCGGCATCGGCGTCAGCGCCTACTCCAGCCACGTCCCCGAGGCGACCAAGGCGGCCTCCTGCATCGTCGAGCCCCAGAACCAGGGGATCAACGCCGAGCTGACCGGCAACATGCCGGCGAGCCCCGCGGGCTACCAGGACCCGAAGCTGCAGAAGCTCTACCCCGCGTCGCTGCTCAAGCTGTTCCAGCAGAGCCTCAACGCGGCCGCGCCGCGCTCGGTCACGCCGTACTGGAGTGACATCTCCGGAGCGCTCCAGAGCACCTGGCACCCGCCCACCGCCGTGAACTCCCACACGCCCGCCTCGTCCTCGACCTTCATCCAGGACGTCCTCCAAGGAAAGAGCCTCCTGTGAGCACTGTTACGGCTCCGAGGGCCGACACCACCTCGCGCAAGAAGGCCGCCTACACCGACCGGTCCGCCGCCGAGAACCGGCTGGGGCAGAAGCTGGTGGCCCCCGCGGTCATCATGATGCTGCTGGTCACCGCCTACCCGATGCTCCAGGCGCTGTACCTGTCGCTGTACCGCTACCGGCTGACGACGCCCAACGACCGGTCGTTCATCGGGCTGGCGAACTACGGCACGATCCTGACGGACTCGCTGTTCTGGAAGGACACCCTCAACACGGTGATCATCATGGTGGTGACCGTGGCCATCGAGCTCGTCATCGGCTTCGCCTTCGCGATGGTGATGCACCGGATCATCTTCGCCCGCGGGCTGATGCGGACCTCGATCCTCATCCCCTACGGCATCATCACCGTGGTCTCGGCGTTCGCCTGGCAGTTCACCTTCTCCATCAACAACGGATGGGTGAACTCCTGGTTCAGCTGGCTGCCGGGGATCAGCAGCTCGACCAACTGGTACGGCGACCACTGGCACGCCATGTTCGCGATCATGGTGGCGGAGATCTGGAAGACGACCCCGTTCATGGCGCTGCTGCTGCTGGCCGGGCTGTCGCAGATCTCCGAGGACATGCTCGAGGCCGCGAAGGTCGACGGCGCAACCGCGACCCAGCGTCTGTTCAAGGTGATCCTGCCCAACATGAAGGCCGCCATCATGGTCGCCGTCCTCTTCCGGGCCCTGGACGCCTTCCGGATCTTCGACAACATCTACGTGATGACCAAGGGCGCCCAGAACACCGAGTCGTCGTCGTTCCTCACCTATCGACAATCCATCGAGCAGTTCCAGCTCGGCATGGGCTCGGCGCTCTCGGTGCTGCTCTTCCTGACCGTGCTGCTGCTGGCCTACATGATCGTGAAGTTCTTCGGGGTCAACCTGGCCCAGGCGAGGGGTGAGGGCTGATGAGGAAGACCAGCGTCTGGACCTGGGTCGGCTTCGTGCTGATCATGGTCTGGTGCCTGCTGCCCGTGGCGTGGATCATCTCGCTGTCGTTCAAGTCGCTCGCCGAGACCACCACCGGTAGCCCGCAGTTCCTGCCCCAGCACGCGACCTGGGAGAACTACAAGGTCCTGCTCGGCATGACCTCCGACAAGAGCGCCTCAAAGGACTTCCTGGCCGCGCTCCGCAACTCCTTCGGGATCGCGATCATCTCCACCGTGCTCGCCGTGATCATGGCGACCCTCGCGGCGTACGCGATCGCCCGGCTGGAGTTCAGGGGCAAGCGGTTCGTCCTGTCGATGGCCCTGGCGATCGCGATGTTCCCGGTGGTCGCGCTGGTCGGCCCGCTGTTCGACATGTGGCGCACGTTCCACCTGTTCAACACCTGGCCCGGGCTGATCATCCCCTACATGACGTTCACCCTGCCGCTGGCGATCTGGGTCCTCTCCGCGTTCTTCCGCGAGATCCCGTGGGAGATGGAGCAGGCGGCCCAGGTCGACGGCGCTACGTCGTGGCAGGCGTTCCGGAAGGTGATCGTCCCGCTCGCCGCACCCGGTGTGTTCACCGCGGCGATCCTGACCTTCTTCTTCGCCTGGAACGAGTTCGTGCTCTCGCTCTCGTTGACGTCGACGACCGCATCCCGGACGGTGCCGGCGCAGATGGCGTTCTTCGTGGGCCCCGACCCGTTCAACCCGCCGTACTCGCAGCTCGCGACGGCGTCCGTGATCGTCACGATCCCGGTGATCATCATCGTCCTGTTGTTCCAGCGCAAGATCGTCGCCGGCCTGACCTCCGGCGCAGTGAAGGGTTGATCCAATGGCTGCCATCGAGATGAAGAGCATCGTCAAGAAGTACGGCGACGGCTTCCCCGCCGTGAACAACGTCAGCATCGACGTGGCGGACGGCGAGTTCATGATCCTCGTCGGGCCGTCCGGCTGCGGGAAGTCGACCCTCCTGCGGATGGTCGTGGGCCTGGAGGACATCACCTCCGGCGACATGATGATCGGCGGCAAGAAGGTCAACGACCTGGCGCCGCGCGACCGCAACCTGGCGATGGTCTTCCAGAACTACGCGCTGTACCCGCACCTGACGGTCTACGAGAACATCGCGTTCCCGCTCCGGTTGGCCGGGCGCCAGCAACGACGAGGTCGACCGGAAGGTGCGGGAGGCGTCCAAGACGCTCGAGCTCGACGAGCACCTCGAGCGCAAGCCCGGCAACCTCTCCGGCGGCCAGCGGCAGCGCGTGGCGATGGGACGTGCGATCGTCCGCGACGCGGAGGCGTTCCTCTTCGACGAGCCGCTGTCCAACCTCGACGCGAAGCTCCGCGGCCAGATGCGCACCGAGATCTCCCGCCTGCAGCGGCGCCTCGGGATCACCACGGTCTACGTCACCCACGACCAGACCGAGGCGATGACGCTGGGCGACCGCGTGGCGGTGCTCAAGCGCGGCATCCTGCAGCAGCTGGCGACCCCGCGGGAGCTCTACACCCAGCCGGGCAACCTGTTCGTCGCAGGGTTCATCGGCAGCCCGCCGATGAACTTCCTGCCGGCGACCGTCGAGGGCAACGAGGTGAAGCTCCCGTTCGGGACCGTGAAGATCCCCGACGACAAGGCCCGGGCGGCCCAGGGGAAGGGGCTGCTGATCGCCGGCATCCGGCCCGAGCACTTCGAGGACGCCTCCGTGATGGACGCGTCGAAGACGGCCGGGCACACCTTCAAGGCGAAGGTCGACGTCGTCGAGTGGCTGGGCAACGAGGCCTACGCCTACATCCCCTTCGAGGCGCCGCCGGAGGTGCAGGAGCAGCTCCTGCAGCTCGAGCGCGACCTCGACGGCGAGTCGCTGCGGACCCAGCTGGTGATCGGCCTGGACGGTGCGAGCCGGATCAAGGAGGGCGACGAGGCCGAGATCTACGTCGACTCCTCGCACATGCACCTCTTCGACCCTGCCACCGGGGAGAACCTCACCCTCGACAAGAGCATGGCCGGCAACGTCCCCACCGACGCACCCGCGGCGACCGCCGAGGCGGCCGAGGAGCAGGACGCGATCGCGACTCCGGCGCAGCAGGAGGGTGCTAGCGAGGCCTGAGCCGCTTGCGGCCGCCGCGGACGGGCTTGCGGGTGACGCTGACGCCACCCATCAGGGCGAAGCCCCGGATGCGCACGACCGGACTGTGCTCGTCGAGCTCGGCCGGCGTGCTGTCGTTGGGGCCGGCGTAGCCGCCCATGATGCCGACGCCCTCCATGATGACGTGGGTGTGCGGGTTCACGGTGATGTCGGCGCCGCCCATGATCGCGTTGATGGTCAGCACGACCTCCTGCCCGGCGAACTGTGCCTGCCGCAGGTCGAGGGTGGCGCCACCCATGAAGGCGAACACCACCAGGTGCTGGGGCACGACCCAGACGCCCTTGCGGTCGACGCCGCTCAGGATCGCCAGGTGCCGCTCCTCGGCGGGGCCCCGCACGACCGGTGAGGGCTGCGCGGCGCGCGGGACGTGCCGGCAGGTTGGTCGTCGGCTGGACCGGGAGGTCCATCGTGATCGGCACCAGGTCGGCGTAGGTCCGGGCGGCGAAGGTCGCGTCGAGACGTTGGTCGAGCTCGTCGAGGTCGATCCGCCCCTCGCCCGCGGCCTCGCGCAGGACCTCCGCGACCTGGTGGCGGTCCTGGTCGGAGATCCGCAGCTGGGACGGGTCCGGCGTGTCCATGGCGCCAGACTAATCCCCGTCGGCGCGGCTCGACCGACCACGAGGCGCGGCTCACCGGACCACGAGGCGCGGGTCAACGGACCACGAGGCGCGGGTCAACGAGGGTCAGGGCTTGGTCGCGATCACGATGTCGCGGACGATCGCCTGGTCGACGCGATGCTCGAAGCCGCGGTACGGCCCGGAGTCGAGGGGCTCCAGACCGGAGTCCGACAGGACCGCGAGGGTCTCGTCGCGCGGACTGGTGCGCACGTTGACCGCCACCCCCACCGCTCCCCCGGGCTTGAGCAGCCCGACCCAGCCCGGCACAGCCGCGGCGAGCAGCTCCAGCGGGCTGCGCCGCAGCGCGGCGCCGGAGCGGCTGCCGTGCTGCACGCCGTACGGCGCGTCGGTGACGACCGCGTCGAAGCTGCCGGCCCGGAAGATCTCCGGCGCGACCAGGGTGTCGGCGTGGGCGACGCTCACCGTGAGGGTGTCGTGGGCCGCCCACGACTCCTTGTCGACGGCCAGCTCGGCGTCGAAGCGGCGGCCGAGGGTGCGCCCGTCGCGGCGCAGCCTGGTGGTGCCGGCGGTGTGCTTGAGGTGCTTGCGCTTGAGCCAGGTCGGAAGGAACGCGGCGTACGCCTCGACGTCCCGCTCGTCGACGTCGACGCCGCAGGCGTGCCAGCCGTACATGAGCGCCTGGTTGAGCGTGGTCCCGCGCCCGCAGAGCGGGTCGAGGATCCGCAGCCGGTCGGTGAGCACCCGGGCGGCGCCGGCGGAGGAGAGCGTGGTGACGTTGAGCAGCAGCTTGGTGAACAGCTCGTTGGTCTTGCCCTGGTACTTCAGGATCGTCAGGAGGTCGTCGTCCAGACAGTCCAGGGGCTGCAGGGCGACGGGCCGCAGCAGGTCGTCGCGCCGCTCGAAGAGCGCGAACGCCGTCGACACGTTCGCGAGGTGGCGCAGGTCGGTGTCGGTGAGCTCGCCGGCGAACGTCAGGTAGGGCACGCCACCCAGCTCCTCGGTCGTCACCGGACCGAGCCGGCCGCCGAGCACGGACGCGTCGAGGACGCCGAGCTCGGCGACCGTCAGGGCCGGGGCGACGTGGGCGTAGACGCGGTTGGCCGACGGCGCGACGAGCATGGCGTAGGCGGTCATGGTGGTCCGAGCGTAGTGAGAGGGCTGGACTAGGGTGCTGGCGTGAGTGCTGCTTCCTCCGGCGACGAGGCCGATTTCCGCTACTCCGACCTGCTTCCCCTCGGCCCCGACGACACGCCGTACCGGCTGGTGACCAGCGAGGGCGTCTCCACGTTCGAGGCCGGTGGCCGGACCTTCCTGCAGGTCGAGCCGTCCGCGCTGCGCCGGCTGACCGCCGAGGCGATGCACGACATCGCGCACTACCTGCGCCCCGCCCACCTCGCCCAGCTGCGCCGGATCATCGACGACCCGGAGTCGAGCGGGAACGACCGGTTCGTGGCGCTGGACCTGCTCAAGAACGTGAACATCTCCGCGGGCGGCGTGCTCCCGATGTGCCAGGACACCGGGACCGCGATCGTGATGGGCAAGAAGTCCGAGGGGGTGCTCACCGGCGCGGACGACGCCGAGGCGATCAGTCAGGGCGTGTACGACGCCTACACCCGGCTCAACCTGCGCTACTCCCAGCTGGCCCCGCTCACCATGTGGGAGGAGAAGAACACCGGTACCAACCTCCCCGCACAGATCGAGCTCTACGCGACTCCGGACCGGGTCCTGGAGTCGGGGGCCGGCGTCCCCGAGTACAAGTTCCTCTTCATGGCCAAGGGCGGCGGCTCGGCCAACAAGTCGTTCCTCTACCAGGAGACCAAGGCCGTCCTGAACCCGAAACGGATGTTGTCCTTCCTCGACGAGAAGATCCGCTCGCTCGGCACCGCCGCGTGCCCGCCGTACCACCTCGCCGTGGTGATCGGCGGCACCAGCGCGGAGTTCGCGCTGAAGACCGCGAAGTACGCGTCCGCGCACTACCTCGACCACCTGCCGACCTCGGGATCCCTGTCGGCGCACGGGTTCCGCGACCTCGAGCTCGAGGAGGAGGTCTTCAAGCTCACGCAGAGCTTCGGCATCGGTGCCCAGTTCGGTGGCAAGTACTTCTGCCACGACGTGCGGGTGATCCGGCTCCCCCGGCACGGCGCGTCGTGCCCCGTCGCGCTCGCCGTCTCGTGCTCGGCCGACCGACAGGCGCTCGGCAAGATCACCCCGGACGGGGTCTTCCTCGAGCAGCTCGAGACCGACCCGGCCCACTACCTCCCGGACCCGACCGGCGAGACCCTGCCGTCGGGTGACGACGCGGTCCGGATCGACCTCAACCGGCCGATGGCCGAGATCCTGGCCGAGCTGTCGCAGCACCCGGTGAAGACCAGGCTGTCGCTGACCGGGCCGCTCGTCGTCGCCCGCGACATCGCGCACGCCAAGATCAAGGAGCGGCTCGACGCCGGCGAGGGGATGCCGTCGTACCTCCGCGACCACGCCGTCTACTACGCCGGCCCGGCCAAGACCCCGGAGGGCTACGCGTCCGGTTCGTTCGGCCCGACCACGGCCGGGCGGATGGACTCCTACGTCGAGCAGTTCCAGGCCGCGGGCGGCTCGATGGTGATGCTGGCCAAGGGCAACCGGAGCAAGCAGGTGACCGAGGCCTGCGCTGCGCACGGCGGCTTCTACCTCGGCTCCATCGGCGGCCCGGCGGCCCGGCTCGCCCAGGACTGCATCAAGTCCGTCGAGGTGCTGGAGTACCCCGAGCTGGGCATGGAGGCCGTCTGGAGGATCGAGGTGGAGGACTTCCCGGCCTTCATCGTGGTCGACGACAAGGGCAACGACTTCTTCACCGACCCCTCCGGCGCCGTCACCGTGCCGCTGTCGGGCATCCGGGTGCGGTCGGCGCAGTAGCGCAGCGGCGGGACGACGTCATACGCCCGGGTCGCTCCGGCGACCGCGACGCATGACGTCTGCTGGGAGGTCATGCGCGCTGGTCGTTCGGGCGACCACGACGCATGACGTCTGGCGGGAGGTCATGCGCGCTGGTCGTTCCGGCGACCACGACGCATGACGTCTGCTGGAGTCACGCCGAGTGATCGAGGAGGGGACATCCCCGGGCGACGAGTGCCTGCTCGATCTGGGCGAAGAACTCCTCCTTGGCGACGCGAAAGCCGAGCATCGGGAGCCGGAGGACGAGGGCGTCGGTGAGCGCGACGTCGTTGTGCCGAAGGGCGTCACCCACCACCTGGGTCGCCCAGGAGTGGTGGATCCCGTCGATCTCCACGACGACGCCCCAACGCTCCCAGACGACGTCGAGGTAGTAGCGGCCGTTCCGGCCGCGCCGGACCACCTGACGGCTGGGTTCGGGGAGGCCTCGGCGTCGGCACTCGAGCGAGAACTCGAGCTCGCCGAAGGACCGTACGCCGCCGATGAGATCCAGGATCACCGCCTGGATCAGCGAACGGCGCCGGTCACGCCGGATGCGGAGGGCCTCCACGCCGAGGGCTTCGGCCGTCGTCAGACCCTGCTGGACCGACATCGTCAGCAGGAGGGCCGCCTGCTTGTCACTCGCGGCCCACAGGGCAGCTCTGACGGCCGCCACGGGCGGGCGCGTCCGCGGCACGCCCGACCCTGTCACGTCGTCGGCACACCAGCGGCGGGTCTGGCGGATGTCCAGGCCCTTGCCGCGCCGGACCCGCGCACCCCGGGGCACCGAGACCCGGATCCGATCCACCCGGAAGTGCTCGAGGCCGGAGGCGAGCAGGGCCGACGCGCCGTCGAGGTGTGCTCGTGGTCCGGCCTCGAACACCGCCGCCCAGAGCATGCCGACCCGGTCCGTCTCGCCCGTCGTCAGGGCGAGTGACTGGGAGCCGATCCGCTTCCAGCGACGCGCCCGCACCTGGGCGCGCAGCTGCCCACGGGTGATGCCCACGCCGTAGGCCTGGAGCCTGGACACGACACCGCCCTGGTCGCGAGCCAGCTCGGCGAGAGCGCGGAAGGCGTGGTCACGGGTGTGGCCGGGGACCGGCGATCGGGCCATGGACTCCAGTGTCGAGTTGACGGCGCGGCCCTGCCACGGGTCGTTCGCGGCCTGTGGAAGAGCCCCCCGGAGACCGGCGAAACGTCAGCGAGGGAGCCCGGCTGTCTCGGGTGACACCAGGGAGTCGCGACGGCGTCGGTCCAGCGGTGAGCTGCGCCGGTCGAGCCGGCCGTCGAGCAGGGCCAGGGCACGCTCGGCCTGACCGTCGCTGACCAGGCAGAAGAGCAGCGTCTCCTCGACGATCTCCCGCTGCGCGGCGGACCCCCCGACCCGGGGCAGGCCGGGGAGCACGTCGGTGAGGAGCTGGGCGGCGCGACCCCATTCCTGCTCTCCCGCGGCCAGCAGCGCGTCGCAGACGGTGACCACGGTCGTCCTCACCATCAGCTCGGACGAGCCCTGGCAGTGCGTCCTGAGGCGGGCCAGTCGGGGCAGGTCGCCGGCCGCGGCGATGGCCAGGGCGGCGTGCAGGGCCACGAACGGCGTCTCCGGGCGGTCCACGAGCTCGGGACCGGCTGCTTCCAGCACGCACTCGACCGGCGGCGGTGCCGCCTCGCCGGCGAACGTCGTACCGCCGGCTGCGGCGTCCCAGCCCGTCGTGGTCACGCACCAGCGCCACAGCAGCGAGGCCGAGTCGACGAGGGCGCGGACGCCGGTCACCGTGGGCGGCGCGAGCTGGGTGTAGTAGCGCTGCCGGACCGCCTCGGTGTCGCCGAGCGCCAGCTCGTGCAGGGCCGCGTGCCAGGAGAAGTGCGCTCGGTGGCTGGCCGCCCGGCCGCTCTCGCCCACCCAGTTGTCGAGCCACGCCCGGCCCGCGTCGTGCCGGCCGGTCTCGTAGAGCACGTGCGTCTGCGCGTGGACGGCGTGCCCGGACGTCGGCTCGCACGACAGCGCGCTCTCGGCCAGCAGGCCGGCGTCGTCGAAGCGCGACTGGTCCTGGCGGGTGAACGCCAGCAGCGAGATGAACCACCAGTGGTCGCCGTACGCAGGCGCCAGGCCCTCGACCAGCTCCCAGGCCTCCTGCTGGATGTCGGTGACACCGGAGAACGCGATCGTCGGCACCGCGGCCGAGACCGCGAGGACGTCACGCGGGTGCTGGGCGATGTGGTTCATCAGGGCGGTGGCGCCCGAGCGACGGACGTCCTCGACCCGGCGGCCCACGACCTCGACCAGGCTCCGCTCGCGCTCGTCGGCGCGGGCCCGGGCGGCCACGCGTGCGGCCTCGAGCGCAGCAGGCACGTCGACGTCGGCCCCCGCCTCGTGCCCGAGCATCGCCAGCGCGGCGTGAGCCACGGCGAAGCCGGGATCGAGCGTGCACGCCTCCAGCAGCTTGTCCTCCGCGCCGGACTGGAGGCGCATCAGGCGCTCCAGCCCTGCGTTGTACGCCGCCGCCGCCTCGGCCGTGGTCGACAGCGGCAGGCCGAGCGGGTCGCGCGGCCGGGCGATCGGGTGGTGGCCGCCGACCAGCCGGCCGTCGGCCAGCCGCCGGGGCAGCGGGGCGACCTCGTCCAGCACCGCGCCGGCGAGCTGGGCGGCCTGGGTCCGGATCTCCGGGACGGCCGTGGACTCGAACAGCTCGCCGCGGCGCAGCGCTCCGAGGGTCCAGATCGGCGCCGCGGTCTCACCGGCGGAGTCCACGAGCCGGCCCGACTCGGTGCAGAGCCCGAGCCCGGCGGTGCTCAGCCGGCCGAGGGACACGCCGCCTCGTGGCGTCAGCAGGTCGTCGTACAGGGGATCGCCGCCGGGCACCAGGGCCGCGCTCCGACCGGTGCAGCTCACCACCCACCCGACGTCGCGGACGGTGCCGTCCGACAGGGTGACACGGAGCCCGCCCCCGGTGAGCGGCTCCGCGCCGAGCACCTCAGCGGAGGCGCGGGTCAGCACCCCACCGCGTTCCAGCGCCCGGACGACGTCGGCCGAACCGGGTGGCATCCGGTGACGGAGCCGCCCCCACGTGCTCGCGTCGGTGCGCAGGAACTCCTCGCGGTCCGGCTCGTCCAGGCGTTGCCAGAGGGCCTGCACGACCGTCCGCAGCCCGTCCACCGCGGGCCGCCAGTCGCCGGTGGCCCGCTGGACGCGGCGGACGTGCTCGGCCGCACGGATCCGGACGTCGGCCAGGGAGTGACCCCAGTCGTCGATCTCGGGGATGGCGGCCGGCTGGACGTCGTCGGAGTGCCGTTTCGGGAGCTCGCCGTGGCGTGAGATCGCGTGGAGCCGGCGGTCGGGCCGGCGCGCCGGCCCGGTCAGGGAGAGGACGACGTCGACCATGGTGAGTCCCGTACCCACCAGCAGCACGTCGCATGGGCCGGCCGCGTCACGTCGTACGACGTCGAGGGCGCCCGGCGCCCAGGGGTCGGCGACGAAGAAGGCGGAGTCGCGCAGAGCGGCGGGGGCCCACCCGACCGCCGCGGCCCGCTCCCCGGTGGCCAGGACCACCGCGTCGGCCGGGACCAGCTGCCCGTCGTCGGTCGCCAACGTGACGCCGGACCCGTCGCGCCGCACGCCCGTGGCCCGGACGCGCAGGTGACGCAACCCGAGTGGCACCTCCCCACCGTAGGCAAGCTCGAGGGTCTCGTCGAGGTAGCGGCCCCACTCCGCGCGAGGGGCGAAGGCGCCCGGCTCGGCCAGCAGGTCGGGGTGGTGGCGGGCGCGCCAGGCGACGTAGTGGCCCGGCTCCTCGGGCAGCGCGCTCATGCCGCCGGCGGGGACGTTGAGCAGGTGGAGCTCGTCGGTGGTCCCGAACGCGGTCCCGCGGGCCCGGTACGGCGCCGGGTCGAGCAGCACGACCTCGAGCGGGGTGCCCCGGCGACGGGCGGCGCGGGCGAGGTGCAGCGCGGTGAGGCTTCCGGCGGCCCCGGCGCCGACGACGGCGATCCGCGGGGTGGGTCGTGCCTCGGGCATTCACGTCCTCCGTCGTGCGGGCCGGCGCGCGGTCGGCGATCCTATCTTGACTTATCTACTCCACAAACCGCCCAGTCACCAACTCCCCGCGCGTCCGGGCGCGTCGACGACGCCTACGGTGGAGCCCGTGGAGTACGTCGAGGTGGCCCGCAGCGAGTCCGAGCACGGCGAGCTCGTGCTCCGCGAGCGCCGGCCCGCGGACGGCGGGTCCACGGTCCTGGAGCTGCGTGCGAACGGGGTCTTCGTCATGGACACCGCCGAGCACGCGTCGGAGCGCGCCCTGGCCGACGCGGCCCTCGCGCTGGTCGACCACCCGCGCCGGGTCCTGGTCGGCGGGCTGGGCCTCGGGTTCACCCTCGACCGCGTGCTCGGCGACCGACGGGTCGAGCACTGCGACGTCGTCGAGATCGAGCCCGCGCTCGTGGACTGGATGCGCGACGGCACCGTCCCCCACGGTCGGCAGCTGCTCGCCGACCGGCGGGCGCGGGTCGTCGTCGCGGACATCGCCACCGCGGTCGCCGAGGCCACGTCCGCGGCGTACGACGTGGTCCTGCTCGACGTCGACAACGGCCCGGCGCATCTGGTCCACGAGGCCAACGCCGCGCTCTACCGCCCGCCGTTCCTCCGGCTGCTCCGAGAGCGCCTGGCACCGGGCGGCGCCCTGGTGTTCTGGTCCGCCGCGCAGGCTCCCGAGCTCGTGGAGGGCCTGCGCGCGGTCTTCGGCGAGGTGGAGGAGCAGGCGCACGAGGTCCGGCTCCAGGACCGGGACGACCTCTACTGGCTCTACGTCGCGCGCCGCGTAGCCTCGTCGGCATGAGCGGTTCCCGCATCGAGCACGACTCCATGGGCGACGTCGAGGTCCCCGCCGAGGCCCTCTGGCGGGCCCAGACCCAGCGGGCGGTCCAGAACTTCCCGATCAGTGCGCAGCCGCTGCCGACCGCGCTCATCCACGCCCTCGCGCGGATCAAGGCGGCCGCCGCGCGGGCCAACGCCGACCTCGGGGTGATCGGCCCCGAGCAGCGCGACGCGATCGTCTCGGCGGTCGAGGAGATCGTCGCCGGCCGGCACGACGACCAGTTCCCGATCGACGTGTTCCAGACCGGCTCCGGGACCAGCACCAACATGAACGTCAACGAGGTCGTCTCGTCCCTCACCGCACGCGCCGGCGTCGAGTGCCACCCCAACGACGTGGTCAACGCCAGCCAGTCCTCCAACGACACCTTCCCGAGCGCGATCCATGTGGCGGCGGTGCTCGCCTGCGGGCCGCTCGACGAGGCGCTCGGGATCCTGGCGGGCTCGCTCGGCACGAAGGCCCGCGAGTTCGCCGACGCCGTGAAGTCGGGGCGCACCCATCTGATGGATGCCACACCGGTCACCCTCGGCCAGGAGTTCGGCGGGTACGCCGCGACCGCGTCGTACGCGCGAGAGCGGGTGGCGGCGGTCCTGCCCCGCGTCCGCGAGCTCGCCCTCGGAGGGACGGCGGTCGGCACCGGCATCAACACTCCCGCCTCCTTCGCCGAGCAGACGATCGGTCACCTGAACGACGACACCGGCGAGACGTTCGCCGAGGCCCGCGACCACTTCGAGGCCCAGGGCACCCAGGACTCGCTGGTCGAGCTCAGCGGGGCGCTGAAGACGCTCGCGGTCGGCCTGGTCAAGATCTGCAACGACCTGCGCTGGATGGGCAGCGGCCCCACCGCGGGCCTGGCCGAGATCCACCTCCGAGACCTCCAGCCCGGGTCGAGCATCATGCCCGGCAAGGTCAACCCGGTCATCCCGGAGGCGACCCTCCAGGTCTGCGCCCAGGTCATCGGCAACGACGCCGCGATCACGTTCGCCGGGGCCTCGGGCAGCTTCGAGCTCAACGTCATGCTCCCGGTGATCGCCCGCAACCTCCTCGAGTCGATCCGGCTGCTCACCAGCGCCTCGCGGCTGCTGGCGACCTGCGTGGACGGGGTGACGGCGGACCGCGAGCGCCTCCGTGCGTACGCCGAGTCCTCCCCCAGCATCGTGACCCCGCTCAACCGCACCCTGGGATACGAGGCGGCGGCGACGATCGCCAAGCAGGCCCTGGCGAAGGGCGCGACCATCCGTCAGACCGTGCTCGACCTCGGCTACGTCGAGCGCGGCGAGATCACCGAGCAGGAGCTCGACGAGGCGCTCGACGTCGAGGGGATGACCCACCCGTGAAGACCGTACGTGATCACCGGCGGCAGCGACGGCATCGGCCTCGAGTGCGCCAGCCAGCTGGCGGCGGCCGACCCCGGCGTCTCGGCTCGTGCTGGTCGGCCGCAACCCCGACCGGACGGCCGCGGCCGTGGCCAGGATCCGGGCCGAGCAGCCGGCGTGCCGGGTCGACTCGCTGCTGTGCGACTTCGCCGACCAGCCCGCCGTACGCCGGCTCGCCGACGACCTCCTCGCCACCTGCGACCGGATCGACGTGCTCGTCAACAACGCCGGCACCGTGTTCTCCCGCCGGATCCTCACCGCCGACGGCATCGAGTCGACGTTCGCGGTCAACCACCTCGGCGGCCTCCTGCTCACCGAGCTCCTGATGCAGCGTCTCGTGGAGAGCGCTCCGGCCCGGATCGTGTTCACCTCGTCGGCCGGCCACTACTCGGGGACCATGGATCTCGACGACCTCGGCTTCGAGCACGGCTACTCGATCATGAAGGCCTACAGCCGCTCCAAGCTGGCCAACGTGCTCACCGCCCGGCTGCTGGCGCGGAGGCTCGCGGGCACGGGCGTGACCGTCACCTCGCTCCACCCGGGCGCGATCGCGACCAACATCTGGAGCGGTGCACCGTGGTTCGCCCAGCCGGTGCTGGCCGTGGTCAAGCGCTGGAAGATGGAGAGTCCGGCGGTCGGCGGCTCCCGGTTGGCCTACCTCGCCACCAGCCCCGAGGTCGAGGGCGAGACCGGCGGCTACTACCAGCGCAACCGCCTGCGCGAACCCTCGGACCTCGCCCGCGACGACGCCCTCGGCGAGCGGCTGTACGACGTCAGCGCGCGGCTCGTGGGCCTCGAGACGGCCTCCTGAGCGCCTCCGTCAGCGCTTGGTGAGCGTCGCCCGGTGCGTCAGGGTCCGGGACGCGTTGCCGACGTTGTCGGTGGCCTTCACCCGATAGATCAGGGTGCCCTTGCGGAGCCCGACGATCCTCCCGGACCAGCGGTGCAGCGAGTTGGTCGTCCGGGACATCGTGCGGCTCCGCGCGAACGCCTTGGCCTTCGTGGCCGCCCTGACCCAGGTCCGGGTCGCCGGGCGGTAGCCGTACCACGCGCGTCCCGCGCTTCTCCACGATCCGCAGCGCCACGACCTTCACGCCGGTGCCGGCCGTGTCCGTCGCCCTGCCGCGCAGAGTCCGGAAGGCGCGCACCGAGTGCTGGTGCGCCCGAGGCAGGAGGAGCCGGACGACGGGGGCGACCGAGTCGACGGTGACCGCCACCGCCGAGGTCGCGACCTGGGCGGCGTTGTGCGCCTCGTCGGTGATCGTCACCTGCGGCGTGAAGCTGCCGCCCGTCGTGTAGACGTGGGAGATGGTGGTGCCCGTCGTCCAGGCGGACGCCGGTGAGCCGTCGCCCCAGTCGACGGACCGGGTGATGTCGGCCTGGGGGCTCCAGTTGTCGGCCAGGGCCGACTGGCTGACCGTGACCGTGGTGAGCGTCGCCCAGGCCGTCGCCGGGGTGACCGCGAAGGTGCCCGTCGGCGCCGTGCTGTCGTTGATGACGACGGCGGCGGCGTCCACGACGGCGATGTTGTGGGCGGCGTCCTCGAGGGTCACCGTCGGCACGTAGCGTGCGGCGGTCAGCGGGTAGGTGTGGGTGAGCGTGGTGCCGGTCGTCCACGCCTGCGGCGCGCTGCCGTCTCCCCAGTCCACGGTCCGGGTGACCTGCGCGACCGGGGAGTCGTCGCTGAGCGAGTCCTGGGTGAGGGTGGCGATCCCGGTGTTGTTGTCCCACGTCGAGGAGTAGCTGCCGGTCGGCGCCGTCACGTCGGGCAGGTTCACGGTGAGGCTGGAGGCGTGTCCGGGATGACGGCCGACGACCGCCTTGACGGACAGGGTCACCGCACCGGGTGCTGTCGTGAGGGTGGCGTTCCAGGCCGGCGAGGTCACGGTGGCCGAGGCGACGGTGGCGCCGGCCCGGGTGAACGAGGCCTTGTAGCCGGTCGCGCCGGTCACCGCGTTCCAGGTCGAGGCGACCCCGTAGGTGCCGTGGCTCGGCGTCACGGTGGCGGCCAGGCCGGTCACCCCGCCGGGCTTGGTGGGCTTCGCCTCCGCCGCGGTCGTCCCCAGCACACCGATGACGAGAGCGACGGTCAGGCCGCCTGAGAGCAGGCGCAACGGGCGTACGACGTTCAATGGTCCCCCCAGGTAGGAGCGCCGGCTCCCCAGCCGACGCGTCACGGCCTCTGCGGCCGCGTGTGGGGAAATTAGATACCGCGGTGTGGCCCGCCCGTGGCGAAACCGTGGTTTCCCTGGGGAAAATCACAGACACGCGACCGACCAGCAGTCGGTGGCGGACCGGCACCGTCGGGACCACGAGGCGTCGGGCACCGCGGTCGCGGCGCGACCGGGACGCGGCGGATCAGTACCAGCCGTGCCCTTGCTTGAAGCCCCAGGCACCGCACGGCGAGCCGTAGCTCGACCGGATGTAGTCCAGACCCCACTTGATCTGGGTGACCGGGTTGGTCCTCCAGTCGGCACCCGCCGAGGCCATCTTGGAGGCCGGGAGCGACTGCGGGATGCCGTAGGCGCCGGAGGAGGCGTTGGTGGCGTCCACGCGCCACCCGCTCTCACCCATCCAGAGGGGCACCAGGCAGGACATCTGCGACGACGAGAAGCCGTACGACGGGAGCAGGGCCGCGGCGATCGTCTGCGGGTCCTGCGAGGACAGGCTCTCCTGCCCGCTGACCGCCGGGCCGGTGCTGAGCCCGAGGGCCGCCTTCTTCGCCGGGTCGCTCGTGGCCGCGCCGCCCTTGGCCCGCGGGCTGCTCTGCCGACGGTCGAGCGAGCGGGACACGACGACGTTGCGGTGCTGCAGATCCGGCGCCGAGGGCGGCTTGGCCGACGCGAGCGGCGTCAGGGAGTCGGCGAGGTTCACCGCGGCGCTCGGGGTGTGGACCACGCCGGCGGCCACCGCGACGCCGGTGGCGGCGGCGGCGAGGCCGGTCAGGGTCACCGTGGTGCGCAGAGCCTTGCGGGCGGGTCGCTGGCGGGCGCCGAGATGGCGCGGTCCGGCGAGGGCCGGCGGCTGCTCGAGGGCAGGCGCAGCCCGATGCTTGGGTACGTATTGCTGATGCGGCACAGGTAGGCACTCGGGGGTAGACGACTCGGGTGCGCCCGCCAACCGTCGGGGCCTCCGTGACCCTCCCGACCGCACGACGGACTGCCAGCCACCATGCATGACTTCGAGCAGGGCGTGCAAACCGAACGCACCAGAAAGTGCTTGAAATTTGGCGTAGCGGGCGTCTCAGATGTCACACGGATCACACCCACCACACCCGCCCCACAGCGAAGGTGGCTTTGGTCACGGGACGGTCACGACGACGGGCGCCCGAGGCGGTCGGGACGCCGGCTCAGAGGGTCACGTTCTCCAGCATCTCGGTGACCAGCGCGGCGATCGGGGACCGCTCGGAGCGGGTCAGCGTGACGTGGGCGAACAGGGGGTGGCCCTTGAGCTTCTCCACGACCGCCACGACGCCGTCGTGCCGACCCACCCGGAGGTTGTCCCGCTGCGCCACGTCGTGGGTGAGCACGACCTTGGAGTTGGCGCCGATCCGGGAGAGCACCGTGAGCAGCACGTTGCGCTCCAGCGACTGGGCCTCGTCCACGATCACGAAGGCGTCGTGCAGCGAGCGGCCGCGGATGTGGGTGAGCGGCATGACCTCGAGCATCCCCCGGTCGAGGATCTCCTCGATCACCTCGCGTGAGGTGATCGAGCCGAGCGTGTCGAACACCGCCTGCGCCCAGGGCGACATCTTCTCCGACTCCGAGCCGGGGAGGTAGCCGAGCTCCTGGCCGCCGACGGCGAACAGGGGACGGAAGACGACGACCTTCTGGTGCTGACGCCGTTCGAGCACGGCCTCCAGTCCGGCGCACAGCGCCATGGCGGACTTGCCGGTGCCGGCGCGCCCGCCGAGCGAGACGATCCCGACCTCGGGGTCGAGCAGCATCTCCAGCGCGATCCGCTGCTCGGCCGAGCGTCCGTGGACGCCGAAGGCCTCGCGGTCACCCCGCACCAGGTGGACGGTCTTGTCGGGCCCGACCCGGCCCAGCGCCGTACCGCGCTCGGAGAGCAGGACCAGGCCGGTGTGGCAGGGCAGGTCGCGGGCGGCCTCGACGTCGGTCGACCCGACGTCGTACAGGTCGTCGAGGACGGCGGCGGGGACCTCGAGCTCCGCCATGCCGCTGTAGCCGGGGTCGGAGTCGCCGACCTTCTCGCCGTGGTACTCCTCGGCGCGCAGGCCGACGGCGGACGCCTTGATCCGCATCGGGAGGTCCTTGGAGACCAGCGTGACGTCGTGGTCCTCGTTGGCCAGGTTGCGGGCGACGGCGAGGATCCGGGTGTCGTTGTCGCCGAGCCGGAACCCGGAGGGCAGCGAGGCCGGGTCCGTGTGGTTGAGCTCGACGCGGATCGAGCCGCCCAGGTCGCCGATCGGCACGGCCTCGTCGAGACGCCCGTGGGTGACCCGCAGCTCGTCGAGAGCCCGCAACGCCGTACGGGCGAAGAAGCCGAGCTCCGGATGGTGGCGCTTCGCCTCGAGCTCGGTGATCACCACCACCGGCAGGACGACCTCGTGCTCGGCGAACCGGCGCATCGCGCCGGGGTCCGACAGCAGCACGCTGGTGTCGAGGACGAAGGTTCGCACCGAACGCTTCTGGGACCTGGACTTCCGCGTCCCCTGCGTGGCCTGCGGCACCGGACAACCCCTCACCGGACCGTGCGGGCACTCGTCGCCCGGTCCGCTTCGTTCAGCTGGTGGACCGGGATGGGGACCGAAGGCCGGAGTGCCGACCTCCTCGGCGCAGCATCATCCGCTGCGCTGTCTGGTCGTGAATCGTCACGAACGGGCCTCCCGATTCGGCGGGTTTTCCCCTACCCACCGATGTCGCGAACGTACGCCTGGCGGGGCACGGATGAGGTACGACCCGCCGAACGAGAGGGTGAAGATGAGATGACGGGAACCGTCCGGCTCAGCCCCCGAAGCGACGCTCTCGCTGGGCGTAGGCGCGGATGGCGCGGAGGAAGTCGACCTTGCGGAAGTCGGGCCAGTAGGCCTCGCAGAAGTAGAACTCGCTCTGGGCGCTCTGCCACAGCAGGAAGCCGCCGAGCCGCTGCTCGCCCGACGTGCGGATGACGAGGTCGGGGTCGGGCTGGCCCTTGGTGTAGAGGTGCTCGGCGATGTGGTCGACGTCGATGACCTCGGCCAGCTCCTCGAGGCTGGTCCCGCGTTCGGCGTGCTCCTGGAGCAGGGAGCGCACGGCGTCCGCGATCTCGCGGCGGCCGCCGTAGGGGACGGCGACGTTGACCAGGAGGCCGTCGACCTCGCGGGTCGCCTCCTCGGCCTCCTTCAGCCGGGTGGACAGCGCCGCCGGCAGCAGGTCGAGGGCGCCGACGGGGTGGATCCGCCAGCGCTGCTCGGCGGCGAGTGCCTCGACCGCGTCGCCGATGACGGTGAGCAGGCCCTCGAGCTGTCCGGGCGGCCGGTTGAGGTTGTCGGTCGAGAGCAGCCACAGGGTCACGACCTGGACGCCGACCTCCTCGCTCCACTGGAGCAGCGGCTCGATGTTGGCGGCGCCCGCGCGGTAGCCGTGCGTGCTGTCGCCGCCCACCCCCTTGGCCCAGCGTCGGTTGCCGTCGAGCATCACGCCGATGTGCTGCGGGATCCGCTCCTTCGGGAGGGACCTGACCATCCGCGCCTCGTAGGCGGGGTACAGCAGCCGGCGTACACGTTCCTTCAGCTCCGGGATCGCAGCCACCCCCCGATGGTAGCCACCGGAGGGATCCCCGGGTTCCAGGTGTAGCGAGCCGACCCCGCGGGTACCGTCATTTCATGAGCGAGTCGATCCGGGCCGGTCTCGACACCCTCGCCCATCAGGTGGCCGAGGGGGTCGCGGAGGTCAAGCCGAAGCTGCGCGGGTGGTTGCACCTCGCGACGGCTCCGGTGACCCTCGCCGCGGGGATCGTCCTGGTCGTGCTCTCGCCGACGGCCGCCACGCGCTGGGGCTCCGCCGTCTACGCCGTGTGCTCCGTGCTGCTGTTCACCGTGTCGGCGACCTACCACCGCGGTCGCTGGTCGCCCCGCATGCACGCACTGCTCCAGCGCCTCGACCACTCGAGCATCTTCCTGCTGATCGCCGGCTCCTACACGCCGTTCTCCCTGCTCCTGCTGCGCGGCACGGACCGCGTGGTGCTGCTGACCATGGTGTGGTCCGGCGCCCTGCTCGGCGTGGGCTTCCGCATCCTGTGGCTGGGCGCGCCGCGCTGGCTCTACACCCCGATCTACTTCGCCGTCGGGTGGTCGGCCGTCTTCTTCCTCCCCGCGTACGCCGCGGGCGCCCACCGCCTCGGCGTCGGGATCGGCACCGTGGTGCTGGTCCTGGTCGCGGTCGGCGGGGCGTTCTACACGCTCGGCGGTGTCGTGTACGGCTTCCAGCGTCCCAACCCGTGGCCGAGGTGGTTCGGGTTCCACGAGGTGTTCCACACCTGCACGATCCTGGCGTTCGTCACCCACTACGTCTCGCTGTCGCTGGCCACCTACTCGCTGCGCTGAACCCCGCGCCCGGTCGACGTGTGCTCCCTCACGTCGGGGAACATTCCGCTGCGCCCGTGCGTCACACCGGGGGTATGGCTGACGAGAAGACACACACCCTGAACTACCCGACCGTGGTCGCCGGTGCGGTCGCTGCGGCGACGGCGACCGCGCTCTCGCACCAGCTCGGACTGGTGGGGACGATCCTGGGAGCAGCCGTCGCCAGCGTGATCAGCGCGCTGGTGACCAACGGCCTGGGGAGCTGGATCGCGCACCTCCACGGCGCCACGCGCTCGCGGGACCCGCGGCCGTTCCAACGGCTCCTCGTGGGCGTGGTCGGGATCGTGCTCGTGGTGCTCGCCTTCCACACGGGGCTCGGCCTCGTGACGCGAGGGATCCCGGTCCACAGCTTCGCCGGGAGACTGGTCGCCCAGATCGGGCTGCGCTGACGCCTGGGAGTCCCGTCAGGCCGACCGGGGCTCGGCGGGCACGCTGACCACGAACGTCGACCCCTCGCCCTGGACGGACTCGACGCCGATGCTGCCGCCCAGGCGAGCGACGATCCGCTGGGAGATGGCGAGCCCGATGCCGCTCCCCGGCACGACGCTGGCGCGCGGGTCACGGGAGCGGCGGAACACGTCGAAGACCGCCGCCTGGTCCTCCTCGGAGATGCCGATGCCGTCGTCGGAGCAGACGAGCTCGACGGCGCCCTTCGCACGACGTACGGAGATCCGGACCTCGCCGCCGGGCAGGCTGAACTTGACCGCGTTGTCGACGACGTTCACGTAGACCCGGGCGAGTGCCTCGGCATCCACCGGGGCCCGCAGCTCGTCCGGGAGGTCCAGCACGAACGTCACTCCCCGCGGCTGGGCCTCCACCTCGGCGTGCCGGCACGCCTCGCGGACCAGCGCCACCACGTCGGCGTCGCCCGGCGGGCCTGCCGCGCCCTCCTCCGTGCGTGCGAGAGCCAGCAGGTCGTCGACCAGCCGGGAGAGCCGGTCCGCGCTGCGCCGGATCGCCGCGACCGGGTGGGCACCCGCCTCGGCCAGACGTCGATCGGCGGCGAGGAGCTCGGTGTTCAGCCGGATGGCCGTCAGCGGCGTCTTGAGGTCGTGCGTGATCGACGCCACGAGGTCGCGGCGGTACTCCACCAGCTCGCGCAGCTGGTCCACCACGTCCTGGTCGCGCCGACGGGTCTCCAGCTGCTCCACGACGGTGCCGAGGCGACGGCCCAGGCCGCGCAGGGACTCGCGCTCGCGCTCGGTCCAGGGCGGGTCGTCGGGGCTCCGCAGCACCAGGAGGGCACCCCGCAGCTCCCTCGGGCTGCCGATGGCGGCCACCAGCGCGCGCTGCAGGCCCGCCTGGGCGGCCAGCCCCGAGAGCACGGGCGAGCTCTCCTCGGTCAGCGTGACGTCGTCGCGCCAGCAGGCGGTGACGACGGGCAGGACCAGGTCGCACGTGTCCGCGCCCAGCCGTCCGCCGACCTCCGGTGGCTGGGACGCGGCTGCGTGGGTGTCCGCCGTGAGCGCGGCGCAGGCCCAGACGCCGCGCGCGGCCATCATCTCGGTCGTGGTGGCGACGATCGACGCCAGCATCGCCGGCACGTCCGGCTGCTCGGTGGCCTCGTGCAGGACGGCCTGGGCGGCCTCGGAGAGGCGCAGGTGCTCGGCCAGGGTGGCGTGCTCGCGCTGGAGGTCGAGCGCCAGTCGCGCCTGGTCGGCATAGAGCTCCAGCAGGGTGCAGGTCTCCGGCGCGAGCCGCCCGACGTCGGCGGGCCCGTCGGTGGCGAGCACGCCCACGAGCCCCCGGTCGGTCGCGTTCAGCGGGGCGATCAGGATCCCGCTGTCGGGCATCCCCTCTCCCCCGGCGGCGACGGCGCGGCGCGTGGTCAGGTGCAGCCGGCCCACCCGGCGCGAGGTCTCGAGGGACCGGGTCAGGTCGGATCGACGCCACCGCCTGCCGGACGGGTCCATGCCGTTGGCTCCCGCGAACGCGACCACCTCCAGCCAGTCGTCGTCGACGACGCGGCTGATCATGACGGCGCGTGCTCCGACCACCTCGCGGACCGCCTCGACGATCCGTGCGACGTCCTCGGGCTGCGTGTCTGCGGGCTCGCGCTGCCCGCCCCCGGCTCGATCCCCCACCCCGAACCTCGTTCTGCTTCGCCGCACCCCCCGGTCGCGGTCGGATGAAGACTAGATGAAGCCTCCGCCCTCGGGAGCCAAATCGTCAGGTCTCGTCACGGGAGACCTGCAGACGTGGTTGCGGCACACGTAGGCGGCCGGACGCCCCTCGACGGCGTGACGCCCCACCAGCAGGGGTACGCCGGCCCGCTCGCCGTCGGCGACGACGACCACCGCCCCGGGCCACGACCGTGCCCTGCGTTCGAGGGCGTCGCGGTCGTCGCCGCGGGGACCGACCACCGCGATCTCGGGGGCTCCGTCCAGCCGGGCCTGGGCGGCGGCGAGCGACCACCCCGCGAACCGAGGGGCCCGCCGCGCGAGCGTCGACACGGTGGCGAGCACCTCGTCCGCCGCGTCTCGCCACCGTGCGTCCCCGGTGAGAGCGTGCGCGGCGTGGAGGGCGTGCAGGGTGGCCGAGGTCCCCGACGGGCTCGCGTTGTCACTCGGGTCGCGGGGACGCGCGACCAGGCGCTCACCATCGGCGGGGGTGTCGAAGAGCCCTCCGTCGTCGGCCCGGAACACGTCGAGCGCGGTGCCGAGCAATGACGTCGCCCGCTCCAGCCACCGCTCGTCGGCGGTCACGCCGCACAGGGCCAGAAAGCCGGCGGCCACAGCGCCGTAGTCCTCGAGCACCCCGGCGGGAGCGCCGACCCGTCCGTCCCGGGAGACGCGTCGCAGCCGGCCGTCGTCCACGTGGAGATCGGCCAGGAGCTCGCCCGCACGGAGCGCCGCCTCGACGTACTCCTCGTTCCCGAGCAGGCGGCCGGCGTCGCAGAGGCCGCTGATCGCCAGGCCGTTCCAGGCCGCCACGACCTTGTCGTCGCGGGCGGGACGGACGCGTCGCTCGCGGGCGTTGCGCAGCCGGCTCCGCACCTCGTCGTACCTGGCCCAGTCGTCAGGATCGTGGGGAAGCTGCAGGGTGGAGGTGCCGTGCTCGAAGGTGCCGGTGACCTCGAACAGTGCGGTCGCCCAGCGGCCGTCCTCGGTGCCCAGCACCTCCTCCAGCTGCGCGGGCGTCCACACGTAGAAGCGCCCCTCCTCGCCCTCGCTGTCGGCGTCGAGCGCCGAGGCGAAGCCGCCCTCCGGTGTGCGGAGCTCGCGGAGCAGGAACTCGGCGGCCATCCGTGGAGACGCGGTCTCCGACGGCGGTGCCCCAGCGGGCGTAGAGCCCGACCAGCTGGGCGTTGTCGTAGAGCATCTTCTCGAAGTGCGGCACCACCCAGCCCGCGTCCACGCTGTAGCGCGCGAAGCCGCCGCCGAGCTGGTCGTGCAGGCCACCCCGCGCCATCGCCTCGAGCGTGCCGTCGAGCATCTGCCGCGCCCGCACGTCGGTGCCGGCCCGCAGCCGGAGGAACTCCAGCACCATCGACGGCGGGAACTTGGGAGCCCCGCCGAAGCCGCCGCGGACGGCGTCGAACTCCTGCTCGAGCAGCGTGACCGCGGCGTCGAGGTCCGCTGCGGAGAGCGCCTCCCCGGACAGGGCGGTCTGCCGGGCCAGGTGGTCACGGACCGCGGCGGCCGCGCGTCGTACGTCGTCCGGCCGGTCCCGCCAGGCCTCGGTGAGCGCCGTGAGCACCTGACGAAGCGACGGCTGGCCGCCACGCGGCCGGTCGGGGAAGTAGGTCCCGGCGAAGAACGGGTTGCCGTCGTGGTCGAGCACGACGGTCATCGGCCACCCGCCCTGCCCGGTCATCGACACCGTCGCGTCCATGTAGACCGCGTCGACGTCGGGGCGCTCCTCGCGGTCGACCTTGACGCAGACGAAGTCCGTCGTTGAGCTGCGCGGCCGTCGCCTCGTCCTCGAAGGACTCGTGCGCCATCACGTGGCACCAGTGGCAGGCGGCGTACCCGACGCGACAAGCAAGATTGGTGTATCACGACGCTTCGCCTCGGCGAATGCCTCGGGTCCCCACTCCCACCAATCCACCGGATTCTCCGGCGTGTTGGAGCAGGTATGGGCTCGTCGCGTTGGCGAGGCGGTTGGCCATTCCTGTGACTCCTGACGAGTGGCACGTGCATCACTTTTCCCTGAGTGATACACGAGAGTGATACACGAAGACCGGCGTACGATGGCTCCTCCAGCCTAGGAGGTTCTCGTGGCCCCGCGCTCTCGAGCCGAAGCTGCTCGCGCAGGGCAAGCCGCGCACGCTGGGCGGCAGCGCGCGGCCGTGGCGGGTGCGGCTCTACGCACCGGCTCCGGGCAGCAACAAGTACCAGGTCATGTTCCGGGCGCCGGCCGGCGAGGGCGAGCCGTGGAAGCGGGTGCTGCGCCGCGCTAGCCTCCGAGGATGAGGCGCGCAAGATCTTCGCGCAGGCCGAGGCCGCGCTCGACACCGAGCAGGCGACGCCCGGTCGGCGCCGACGTGCGCGCCTCTCGGACGATCCGGATGCTCGGCGAGGAGTACCTCAAGGACAGCGATCGAGCGCGGCAAGCAGCCCCGCACGATGGAGGGGCGCGAGTCCCGCCTCAACGCCCACATCCTCCCGACCATCGGCGACGTGCCCGTGACGAAGTGGCGCGTCGAGCACAGCCGCAAGGTGATGGAGAAGGGCGCGAAGACGCTCTTCTCCCAGCGCGGCCGCGAGGACCTGCGCGGCCAGCTCGCCGCGATGCGCAAGCTCGCCTGGCGCCTGGGCTGGCTCGACCGCAGCATCGACCCGCTGGACGGCCTGGAGATCGGCCGAGCGAACGTGCTGCACGGAGCGACGGCGCAGTACGTCGACCCGCGCCTGCGCCCGGAGACCCGGCAGGTGCAGCGCGATGGCCGCCGCGGCCGACAAGCTGTGCGGCCCCGAGGGCACCGACCCGCTGATGACCCGGCTGCCGCTGTTCGGCACGAAGATCCGCGTCGCCGGCTTCGGCGGCCTGCGCCTCGGCGAGCAGAACGCGCTGCGCGCGATCGACGTCTTCTTCGACCGCGGCTACGTCCACGTCAACGGCTCCTGGATCACCCCGCGCCACGCGGCCGGCTTCCGCGGCCCGGTGAAGAACCACACGCTCCACGAGGTGCCGCTGCCCAAGTCGCTCATGCACGACGAGCTCCTCCCCCGCGTCAAGGAGCTGCTCGGCCTGCCCGCGAAGGCGTCGCTGCAGCAGGTCGCTCAACGCCCAGGAGGACGAGCGCCAGCGCCGCGCGTCGCTGGCCGCCCGGGAGAAGGACAAGAACCTCGCCTGGTGGAACTACCCCGTCCCGCCCGAGGACGAGCTGTGGCTCTTCGTCGACACCGTCACCGGCCTGCCCGTGAAGCCCGAGATGCACAACGAGCGCTGGCACCGCGTCCGCGCGTGGGTCGACGAGAACGACCCCGACAACGCCTGGCCCGCGCACGATCGTCTACCGCAACCTCCGCCACCACGCCGCGACCAAGTGGTTCCACGAGGAGCTCGGCGAGCCCTGGGAGGTCGTCGCCCAGTACCTCGGCGACAAGCTCACCACCGTCCTCAACCACTACGTCCGCGCCGGCGAGGACGCCCTCCGCGACTCAGTCAACAAACTGGCGGAGTTGTAGATCCAGAGATTGCGTCTCTCAGGTAGCCCACATCGCCCAGTTTGACGCAGGTCCCGGACAGCTCGGATAGCGCATGATCGGGCGCCCAGAGAATCCTCGGTCGATGCACTGGGCTTGCATGTGCCCCTGCGTGCGATCGTGAGCTCCTCATGTCGGCCAAGGAGCGAGGCTCGGCTTCCCCCCGCCATTTGCAGAGTCGGACACAACCAGCGCGTGGCAGTCGAGGCGGGGCGACAGGCGACGGGCAGCGCGCCCGGAAAAAGCCGCGGGTTCGGTCCTTGCGCGCATGCAATGAGCCGCTGTCCGCGATGACTGAGCTGGCGCCCTTTCGTCAGGTCTCGCCCCCGACGTCGAACTCGTAGGCCTCGTAGACCAGGTCGGAGCCGCGCTGTCGGTGGCTGACGAGCAATCCGAGAAGCGTTGTGCCAAGTCCGCGAACCTGGTCCACATCCTCGCTCTTGGGTGTGAGCACTCTGGCGAGCAAGTCATCGAGGAGGTCGCTGATCTGTTCGTGTTCCCGAGTGAGGCGAGCTACCGCATCGGAGAGGCGCGGCGCCGTCGCGAGTATGTCGACGTACAGCCCGTCGTGCCCCTCAGTGACGTCAACGTGCTCGCGAAAGTCGGCGGACAGCTCGACAAGGGCCACGTGGACACGCTCAGCCCATCGCAACTGACCGCTGGGCGCCGGCGCGGCCAACGCGAGTTCCAGTGCGCTTATCGACTCACGCAACTCCGCGCGCTGCCGACGAAGAGCTTCCAACAGGGCTCGGTCTGGCGCCGGCGAACTCGTTCCCATCGACGCCTCCGTAGGTGGATGTCGGGCTGGTGGCCATGGTCAACTTGCGTAGTTCACCTGGCGAACTCATCGTCATGGGCCGCCAGCGGGGCGGCAAGAGGGCGGCCGAAAGGCTTCCCCTGCCTCCCCGGAATCTGTGGCACATCACAACCGGGGCATTTCCTCACCGTGCCGCCCTCTGAATCGAATCTCTCCCTGGAGGGTGCACGCCCTAAGCGTTCCGGGTTTCGGCCCATCACTCCGGGCGGACCCTGGATTTAGACTCCGGTATGGGCCGTGGGGAGATGTCGGATCGCCGTCTGAGGCGACCATCGTTGGTGCGTTGCAGGCGTGGGATGGTTGCGGCTACGACGGGTGCGCTGCTCTTGGCAGCGTGTAGCGGCGCGGGCCATGGCCGCGACCAAGCAGCGTCTCAAGAAGGCTGCAACGCGTCGGGATCGTTCGGGAACGCCATCCCGGGCGCGAATCACCTGCAGCGGGACGCATCGTGGCAGGACGAGCCCGGTGCGACGCCTGCGGGGGGGACTGTCCACGTCGTGTGGCAGGGCCGGTCCATCGTGCATCAGGATGGAAGCGCGGGAGTCAGTAATCCGCCGGTCAACTATGCCTTGGTCGTCACCACGACCGGTGGTTTCGAGGTGTCCGCTCGGATCGATCAGGTCCGCCGGAGCGCGGTTGTGCAGTTGTACGGCCAGGTGCCGGTGATCCTTGATGAACACCGGTACGAACCGGCCAGCATCCGGATCAGCCTGAATGGCGGGTGGCTGCGCACCGATATGTGGGCGTGCGCGCGGCAGGATCCCCGCGGGCTCCAGACCGCTCACCGGATTCCGGTCAAGAAGGCGTACGTGCTCGATGTCCGAGACAGCCGAGGGCGGCTGAGCATCTTGGTCGATGCCCGTTCCGTCGCGACCATGGCGGACCGGGGCATCTTCAAGGGGGGGAAGGATCTGGTTTCGGCCTGGACAGCAACTCGCCCCAGGGCCGGTTCGAGCTGACCCGGCTGGCCGTCCACCCGGTCGCGGCAGACGGCACGGTCAGCGTGCAGCATCCGCTCGACAAGGTGTTCCGACACCAAGACCCAAACGGTCTTCAGGCGCTCGTGGCGAAGGTACGTCCGGTCTTCAGGATCGGAGCGGCGGTGTCGATCGGCCCGCCGGCCTCCGATCTGCGGCACGCTACCGCCGGCTCGCACTCGGCGGGAACTTCGGCCAGCTCACCACCGAGAACGCGGGGAAGCCACAGTTCGCGGTAGCCGCGTCCCGGAGTGTTCGACTACGGCGAGGAGGATCTGATCGCGCGGGGCAGCCAGGCGAAACGGTCTCGAACTCCATGGCCATACCGCCGTGTTCGGCGAAGCCAACCCTCGCTGGATGACGAACCTCGCGGCTCGCCACCCCCAGCGAATGCGGAGGGTGATGGACGCCCTGGTCACCCACGATGTCCGGCGCTACCAAGGCCTCATGACATCCTACGACGTCGTCGATGAACCCATCTCCGATGACCAAAGCACGCTGCTACGCAACGACATCTGGCTGCGATCGATCGGCCCGAGCTACCTCCCTCGAGCCTTCCGGGTCGCGCATAGAGCGAATCCGCACCTGCAACTCTGTTTCAACGACTACGGCTTGGAGGCCGATGACACGCGCTGGGTCAACACCTACCGCTACATCAAGCGTCTCGTCGTGGACAGGCACGTGCCGATCGGCTGTGTCGGGTTCGAGTCCCATGTCTATCAACATAGTGACGAGGAATATGCTCGCACATTGCGGCGGCACATCGAGGCCCTCGCCAAGATAGGCGTGGCTTCGCGCGTCTCTGAAATTGGATGTTGAAGGAACCGATGGCCCCGCATTTCAAACCGAACAGTTCAGCGCCATCCTCGGTGCGTGCCTGGCTGAGCCGACCTGCTTGAGTTTCACGACCTGGGGCATCGGGGGCGTGTACGGCTCAACGTCCTACATGGACCATCACGGCCTGCACTATCGCGGCGGATTGTTGTGGGACAGCATGCTCGAGCCCACCCCGGCTCTCACCGCCCTGAACCACCTGCTACGGGCCCAGATCCCACGCCAGGGAACTGGCTCGTCCGACCAGAGGCTGGTCCCCGATGACAGACCCGGGACCGCGAGGCTGTCATCGAAGGAAGGCTCCTGACCAAACGGCGCGTCATGATGCACTGGTCGCGCGGCTCGCCCCTCGGCCGACGACCCCTACCTGCTGGCCACCGACATCGACGGCAACGTCGGCCGGCTGGCCCCGAGGACCCTGGGGCCGGACGGCCACGCGGTCCGCGCGCCTCGGAAATCGGAATGCATCGCCGCCTCACCGAACGGCAGATACGCCTGCGTGCTCGCCGGCGGCACCCGATGGCGCTCCTTACCGGCAGGTACCCATCACCAGTTCCTACCTTGTCGACCTGAACACTGGCACGCTCGCCTGGAGCGGCTCCGCCGGCGTCGCGAACGCCTACTTTTGCGACTACGCACCAACGGCAAGCACCTCGTGGTCGGGGACCTCGACGGGGAGGTCGCCGTCCTCGACTCGGCCACCGGGAAGACGATCAGACCGGCCGTGACCGCCTTCTCCGGCGTAGTGGTCTCGGCGCGCTACAAAGCAGACGGTTCTGTGGTCACCGCCGCCTCGAACACCCGCGAGCTCGCTCTGGTGGAAGGAACGGTCAACTACTCGCCACCGCAACGCTGCCGCCGGGCAACGGAGTTGCCTATAGCAACGTCACCCCCGACGGCACGAGCCTGGTGGACACGTCCAACGGCGGCGTATTCCGGTGGAACCCCTCCACCGCCCACGCCCTCAACTACGCCTGCTCGATCACCGGACGCGGCCTGACCCCCGCGGAGTGGGCCGACGTCTTCCCCAGCCGCCCGTGGCGACAGACCTGCCCCGCATAAAACGAGGGCTACGTTGTCCAAACGGAGGCACTCCGCCCGACGATCGGACCAGCATGACCACAGGTCCCCGCGGCAGCGTCGCGAGGTACGGGCTGCGAAGGCGATGGGTGGTCGCCGACCATGCATCCGCCGCCTCGGCGTGTGCGTGAGCCGGACAGCGGCAAGAGCGGGCGGGTGCCGCAGGGTGAGGTGCCTTGAATCGGGCCGCCACGGGAGCGCCGAGGGGGGGCCACGGCGGGTGCTCCCCGTCCACACCCGCTGCTGGCCGCCAAACGTAGAAGGCGAGCCCGAGTGCGGGGTAGATGGCACTTCTTCGAAAATCCACCGCTTTGGGGGTGAGGCGGTGCCTGGCTGGGTGCACGATGGATGGGTTTATTCACTCATTCACGCCTTGGGAAGAGGTGCAGTCCTATGAGTACTCGTATCCGTCTGCTCGCCTTGATGCTGGCTGTGACCGGAGCGCTGTTGAGCGTACCTGCCGCTGTCGCGACCGGAGGTCACCATGCCGGGAGAGCGGCGGGACACGAGCACTTCCTCGGCCTGAGCAACAACGCGAACTCCAACACCAACAGCCCGGTCCTAGGGGTTCGGCGTGATCCACGCCAAGGGCGTCGACAAGGTGCTCAGTGCCCACAACGACCACTTCGTGTTCCCCGGGGCACGGTGACAGTGGTGCACCAGCGGATCGGGAGGCCCGTCCAGCGTTCGACCGGAGGACTTGCTACGGCACGTTCCCCGAGCACGGCACCTGGAAGGCGACCGGGGGCACCAGGGCGTACGCCAGCATCTCCGGTGGCGGCACCTACCGGGTGCATGGCGTCATCGTCGGCTGCAACCAGCACCGGCCGCCGCAGTCGTTCCAGTTGCAGATCAACGCGGTCGGCAACCTGACGTTCTAAGCCGGTCGGTCAGCTGCCGGGTGGCATTCAGTCCCACTGCTCACCACAGGATCGCGGCGGCGGGGTTCCGGGCACATAGGCGGTGCCCCGCCGCGGTTCGGGGGAGATTCGCAAACGGGGCACCGCTCGGTCGCACACCGCCCCCGGTAACTCAGGGCACCACCACGACGAATCGAGCCGCATCGCCGATGTGGAGCAAAAGCAAGCTCGCCGGCAGACGGGCTGGGCGCGGCTGGACCCCGATGCCGCCCCTGGGACTCCCCCAACCCAGGACCGTGCCAGCACGGTAGATCGCCCAAGGGATCCCCGCCATGGCTCGACCGAGCCCCGCCCATGGCTCGACTGAGCCCAGCGAAAGGGCACGGGGCTGCGGGTGGTGAGACTGGCGTCTCTTGCCCGGCGGCCCGACCGGTGCGGCGGGAGCTCCGCCGACGGCCATAGCCTCCGCGGACCAAGCCGGAGGATGGCTGCGGCCCGCCGTGCAGGCAGGACAGCCGGGCGACCAGCCGGGCACGTCGAGGAGCGCGACCTGCACTTCGGGCATCAGGGTCAAAGCGAAGCCCGCCAGCATGGGGCTCAGCGTGCCTCACCGGTTCCCTCCCTCGGGTCCCACCGAGCTCCAGGGATTTCGAAAAGGGGCGGGTTCTACGCTCCGGGTCAGTTTTCAGCCGTCGCTGACACGCAGCGCACGGTAACCGGACCTTGCTAGTCCGGACGACGTCACCGGGCGGTGGGTATGGCGTCGTCAAGGGAGGCCGAGAGTTCGCCTATCTGCCGCTGACATGAACGGCATAGCGTGACGGCTCATGCAGCGGACAGTTGCGTCACTTCGCCGCCAGTGCACTACCTCCTGGTGCCATTCGCGCCCCGGCCCGAGCATCCGATCCAGAAGCTCACGGACCAACAGCGGACATGTGCACATCCACGCCTGAACCGGACCGGGTACGGCTCACCCGCCAAGTTCGAAAGGGAGAGTGCAAACGAGCGGCCGCTCGGGCTCGGGTGTGCGGCCGGCTCAAGGGTTCGTCAAGCCAACCCCACCCAAGGGTCAAGTCCGCTGGCGTGGTGTACGACGGGTGATCCTTCGTCGTTGTTGTTCAGGCCGTGATGGCCTGCAGTGGTCAGGTCGTCGGTCACCTCCTCGGCGGTGGTGTCGACGGCCTGTGACTTGGGCGAGGACGTCGAGTCCGAGGTAGCGGCGGCCTTCGGCCCATTCGTCGTGTTGCTCGGCCAGGACGGCGCCGACGAGCCGGATGATCGAGCGTGCGGTCGGGGAAGATCCCGACCACGTCGGTGCGGCGGCGGATCTCGCGGTTGAGGCGTTCGTTGGGGTTGTTGGACCAGATCTGGCGCCAGATCTCCTTGGGGAACGCGGTGAAGGCGAGGATGTCGGCGCGGGCGTTCTCGAGGTGCTCGGCGACCGTGGGGAGCTTCTCGGTCAGGGCGTCGACGACCCGGTCGAACTGGGCGTGCACCGCCTCGGCGTCGGGCTGGTCGTAGACCGAGTGCAGCAGCGCCTTGACCCAGCCCCAGGAGCTCTTCGGGGTCACGGACATCAGGTTGGCGGCGTAGTGGGTGCGGCAGCGTTGCCAGGCCGCGCCGGGCAGGGTCGCGGCGATCGCGGCGACCAGGCCGGCGTGGGCGTCGCTGGTGACGAGCTTGACCCCGGACAGGCCGCGGGCGGTCAGGTCGCGGAAGAACCCCAGCCAGCCGGCGCCGTCCTCGCTGGTGGTGACCTGGACGCCGAGGATCTCGCGGTGCCCGTCGGCGTTGACGCCGGTCGCGACCAGGGCGTGGCACCGGCACGACCCGGCCGCCTTCGCGGACCTTGAGCACCAGGGCGTCGGCGGCCACGAACGTGAACGGGCCGGCGTCGGTCAGCGGGCGGGTGCGGAACTCGCTCGACGTGGTCGTCGAGCTCCTTGGCCATCTCCGAGACCTGGGACTTGCGACAGCGTGGTGATCCCCAGGGACTGCGACCAGCTTGTCCATCCGCCGGGTCGAGACGCCGAGCAGGTAGCAGGTCGCCACCACCGAGGTCAGCGCCCGCTCGGCGCGCTTGCGCGCTCCAGCAGCCACTCCGGGAAGTAGGTGCCCTGCCGCAGCTTGGGGATCGCCAGGTCGAGGGTGCCGGCGCGGGTGTCGAAGTCGCGGTGCCGGTAGCCGTTGCGGCGGTTGACCCGCTCCGGGCTGACGCTGCGCCGTAGCGCGGCGCCGCAGACCGCGTCGGCCTCGGCCGACATCAAGCGTGTTGATGAAGGTGGTCAGCAGCTCACGCAGCAGATCCGGCGACGCCTGGGCCAGCTGCTCCTCGAGCAGACGGGCAGGGTCGATACTGGGGTTGACGGTCATCGTGGTGTCCTTCTTCGAGTCGGTTTTCGCAGATCACTCGAAGGATCACCCGATGGCCGTCGCCTACTTCAGCAGCGACACGCTCACCGGGATCCGTACACCACTCTGCTGGACGCCACTTCCGAAGCACTCACATGGCGATGAGCGTGCATCCGTCAGAGCATCTGGGCCGCGACGGAAACCAGACCATCGAACTGGCCACCCCAACAGGGGCTTGCTGACGGGCAGCGGAGCTAAGGTCGTCCACGTGCCGACCGTGAGGCAGGCCGATGGGGCTGAGGTGGCGGCGGTGAGCGCCGCCCTCACGCAGGCGTTCGAGGGCGAGCCGGTGACGGAGTGGATGTTGCCTCAGCGGACTCGGCGCAGAGCACGTAGGGAACTGATGTTTGCCCTCGACCTGCAGGTCTACGTCCTTCCCCACGGTGGTCAGGTGAGCACGGCAGACGACGGCCGCGGAGGTCTGGTCGGTGCGTGCCTCACCCTGCCACCAGACGGGTGGCAGATGCCGAAGGCCGTCGATGGCCGCACGGCCTTGCGGTTCTTCTGGGCCTACGGATTCAAGCTCAAACGGGTGCTCGACATGCAACGGGCGATGGCCGAGCGTCACCTGACCGAGCCTCACCACTACGTCAGATGGGTCGGGATCCGGCCCGGTCTGCGGGGACGAGGGCTCGGTAGCGCCCTCATGCAGCCCACGCTCGAACGCTGTGACGCTGAGGGGCTTCCGGCCTATATCGAGGCAAGCAGCGAGGGCAGCGCCGCCCTCTACGAGCGCCTGGGGTTCGCCCACCAGGGTGTGCTGCAACTTCCCGACGGTGGACCTCCCGTCTGGCCGATGCGACGTCCACCATCTGGTTGATCCGCCACTGCCCGGTCCATCCCGGGATCGCCCGCCATGCCGCTGTCCGGTGAGCGGCGGTAGGTCCGCACGTGCCTGCGGGCTGTCCGCGCCTAGCGGACCGGGGCTGCCACTCCCGACGGCGGGGGCCAGAGGCCTTTCTTGGCACGCTCGACCGGTCCCGCCATCCCGCCGTCCCAGCCGTTTCCGAACGGCACAACGAGGTCGTGGGCGTTTCCGAAGCGTGCCGTTCGGGACCGCGTGTCGCACACCTTGGCGGCAGGTCGAACGCCTTGACATTCGCCCCCACGTTCAGCGGCTTCGGCTTCTACGTCGACGGTCTCCGGGCGGCGGCGGTAGTCTTGGGAGGAGAGCGTTCAGGTCGAGATATCGCGAACGAGTACGCCGACTTCGACAAGCCGGCTTCAGGTCGCAGGGCTACTCGACGACTCGGAATCACTCGTGCCTCCGCGCGCTTCATCGGGTATCCGCTTTTGTCCTCGGGCCGCCGGAGGCGTGGCCGCGCCCGACGAAAGCCTGGTGGCCACAGAACTCGGTAAGGGCCGTCAGTGGAGCATGGTTGTGGCGTCGTAAAGACCACCGCTCCTCGATGCCGCTGTCGGGTCTGCTGCACGAACGGGTGACAGTTTCGGTTAGGCCGCCTGGGTGGCGGTTGTCGTCATGATCAACTCGTATTCGACCGGGGTCAATCGTCCGAGGCCGGCCTGTCTTCGGCGGCGGTGGTAGGTCCGCTCGATCCAGCTGACGATCGCGATCCGCAGCTCTTCTCGGGTGGCCCAGGCGCGGCGGTCCAGGACGTTCTTCTGCAGCAGCGAGAAGAACGACTCCATGGCGGCGTTGTCGCCGGCCGCGCCGACGCGGCCCATCGAGCCGACCATGGCGTGACGGTTGAGCGCGTGGACGAACTTCCGGCTGCGAAACTGCGACCCGCGGTCGGTGTGCAGGACACAGCCGGCCACGTCGGCGCCCTCGCGTCGGCGACGGGCGACGGCGTTGTTCAGTGCGGCGACTGCGAGCCGGGACTTCATCCGTGAGTCGATCGAGTAGCCGACGATCCGGTTGGAGTAGACGTCCTTGATCGCGCAGAGGTAGAGCTTGCCTTCGCCGGTCCAGTGCTCGGTGATGTCGGCCAGCCACAGCTCGTTCGGGCCGGTCGGCGGTGAACTCGTGGCGGACCCGCCCTTGTCGTCGACCACGCGCACAGGTCGTCGTGGACCGGCGGGCCGGGCTTCTTGCCGTTCTTGCCGCGCTTCTTCCCGAACGCCGACCACCAGCCGAGCTGCGAGCAGATCCGCCAGGCGGTCCGCTCGGCCATCGACTCGCCCGCGTCGCGGGCCTCGTCGACCAGGAACCGGTAGCCGAACTCGGGGTCGTCGCGGTGGGCGTCGAACAGAGCGTTCGCCCGGTAGGCCGCGCCTCAGCTCGGCGTCGGTGACCGGGTTGGCCAGCCAGCGGTAGTAGGGCTGGCGGGCGATCTTGAGCACCCGGCACGTCACCGTGACGGGAATCCGCACCGTCGGCGGCCAGCTCGCGGACGAGCGGGTACATCATTTTCCCGGCAGATTGGCCTGCGAGAGATACGCGGCCGCGCGGCGCAGGACCTCGTTCTCCTGCTCGAGCAGCTTGATCCGCTTGTTCGCCTCACGCAGCGCATCGGACTCGTTCGCGCCCGACCGGCCGGCGACGGACTGGCCGACTTCCGGTCATCGATCGTGAGCCACCGCTTCAGGCACGACGGCGAGATGCCGAAGTCCTTCGCGACCTGGGCCATCGAGGCATCCGAGTCCCGGTAGACCCGGATCACGTCCTCGCGGAACTCCTTGGGAAACGCCTTCGGCATGGTGCACATCCTTCCAGCGCCGACACATCGACGCAGATCAGATGTCACCTATCCGTGCAGAGATCCATCTTCGTGATCACTTCTGAGGCAGGGCTTCGACTTGTGACGCGAGCGCGTCGAGCTTGGCGTTCAGCTCGATCATGTCCTGCTGAAGCTGCCCGGTCAAAGTGTCGAGCTTAGAGCTCACGTCATTGAGATCGGAACGCACTGTGAGCAGAAAATCCCAGTCCTGTTTGAGATCTGACTCGATGCGACCTAACGTCTGATCGGTGTTCGCTCGGCTTGCAGCTATGTCGATTGCCAGCTGGGCCATTGTCTGAGCGGTGCCATTGGCGGCCGCCTCGATGCGTGCGAGCGTCTCTCCGTCGACCGCACTTAAAAGGTCGGCGGTGTCTTTGACGATGGCCAGGGTTGCCGCGGAGTCGTCCCGTGCTTGTTGTGCGGCGTTATAGGTGCCGGGCACGAGCCCCGGAAACGAGCCCACTTGGCCCATGCCCCCCGTGATGCCGAAGGGCGGCGTTCTGACGAGCGCATCCAACAGCATGTCTGTGTTGCGATACACGTCGTCAACCGATGACATCGCCATCCTCCATCTTTGAATACGAGCGGGCAACTTGCGATTCGGGCGCGGCTGGCACGCTACCACCGCGCCGTGGCCATAGCTCTGCTGCGATCATCGAGGCAGCGGGATGCACTCCCGCTGTTCCGACCCGACCTAACGCCGAAATGTCGCGATCGATATGCGATCAGCGCATCGAACATTCTGTGGCCGCGAGCAAACAGTCATATGGCCGACGCTTACCGGCAGCGCCTTCTTTGTTGGGCGTCGGCCAGGCACCACCAGTTCCGAGCAGTCCGCGTTTGACTGTCCCGGCATCCCTCCTGAGGACAGTGCCGCTCGCACACTGGCGCGGACAGCCGCACATGCCGCTGTCCGGTAGAGCGGCAGTAGCGTCCGCACATGCCGGTAGAGCGGCCGTAGCGTCCGCCCATGCCGCTGTCCGGTGCGCACTCATCGCAGCCGATGAGCGGCTGCTCGCTGAAACCGACTAGAACGCTCCGAGAAGGGAGGTGCCTCCAGGACCGCGCCAGCGAAGGGCCTGGGTGGCCGTCTGCTGCTGTGCATCGCCGCACACACGCGGGTCGCCATTGTGGAGTCCTTCCCACCAGCGTTCGCCGGCCTTCGCGAAGTCCTCTGGATCCACTTCCGCCCCGTCCGCGAGGAGTACCCGTAGCCGATCGAAGGCGATGGTGCCCTCGAACTGTATCCCTCGACATCCTCGCCCGTGCCGCGCCAAAATTCGGTGAACCAGTAGAAGACGTGGCCAGAGCTGTCGCCGAGGGTCAGTCGCAGGCTCACATCGGACGGCTAGTCCTCCGTCAGGCTCGGTTCATCGAAGAACCGCCATCCGTACATCGCGTCCTGGTGCGACAACGACTCGAAGAACTCCTCGACCGCGTCGAGCGTCTCCAGGGAGAGTGGCGGTCCATACCCATCAGTGGAGTCGCGCCTGAGGAGAAACGCCATATCTCCCACGCCGCTGAGACGAAGCCCCCGCCGCAGATCGGGGTTGACTGGCCCCGTCGATGGGCAGAGCGAGAACATGGAGAAGGAGGTCAACGATGCCCGGCGTAGGGCCAGTCCGGACACCACCAACATCGGCCTCTTTCAATGCCACTTCGAGGCGCCCCAACAACCCCTCCGCCGAGTCCATGCCGGGACGGTGTCATCCCTGGCCGTTGCGAGCACCGAAAATCGCACTCTGATGCCGCCGTCAGGTACTCGCTCATGCCGATGAGCGGAAGTGGTCGCCCTCATGCGGGGGTCTCCCCTCTCATTGAGCGCGGAGACGGTCCGAGCGACGACTACTTGTCGTCGTAATGTCGCGCCGTGGGCGGGTGCATCCGGCTTTCCGCCGACGTGATACGTGGGGACCGCTTCCCAAAACCGAAGTCGTCTCCCTTCGCACGTGGGTCGGCCCCCGACCTCATATGAGCCCGGAACAGGGTGGTGCGGCTGAACCCCCACAAGCCGAGTACAACAAACAGAACTAGGAACGCGACTTCGAGCGTGGCGACCATGTCGCACTTCCGTTCTCCGAGGAGATGCACGCTACGCGCACCCTGGTCGAGGTGGATACCCCGGCGAAACGCGTTCCTTGCGGAACGGGACGTGCATGTACCTTTCTCGCGCTGGCGGATCTCGGCGTTCTCCGCGTGGCCGCCTGAGAACGCGCCTCATGAGCGGTCCACGATGGTGAAAGAGTCGCGGCCGTTACAGAGATTCGAGACGCACTCTCATAGCCGCTGTCCTGCTCGGGCTCGTGCCGATGTCCGTGTGTCCCCATCGTGTTTCCTGGCCCTTCCTCCGCCAGTTACAGAGGGGCAGCAGTAGGGTCACGATCCATGCGGAAGGTCGTCGTCGGCGTGGTGATGTGGTCGATCGGCTCACACGGCGCCGGTCCTACATGCCGGTTGGTTGGACCCGAATGACCAGTGACTGCCGCCGCGATCTGGTGGCCATGACCAGGAGCGGGTGAGACGCACGGTCAGCTGGCTCACTTCTGGGTATTCGCCCAAGGGCTTCACCTGCACGTTCTCCGATGGCTCGAAGCGCCAGTCACTCTGGTTCAACGCGAGGCAGGCGAGACCCAACGCACTAATGCCGCTGTCCGCGCTCGCGCACATGGCTCCCCTCTGTGTCAAGACACCTTCGGGAGGGCTGGCTTAGGCTGGTGGGCTGACGGGCCCCGGAGTGGCTTGTCCGAAGTGCCGGTGTTGGGGTTGTGAGCCGGTCGCGCTGGAGTCAGAGTCGCTATCCCGTTGCCCTCCCGGGCCCGTCCCTGTAGCTGTGGCGGCGTCGTCGAGCATGGTGTTGTAGACGATGTTGGACAGTCGCCGTTTCAGTGCACGCATCGACTCCATCGAGGTCTTGCCGGTTGCTTTCTTGCGGTCGTAGTAGGCGCGGCCTTCGGTCGCGTTGCGTAGTTGGACGGTGGCCATGATGTGCAGGGTCCGGTTGATCTGGCGGTTGCCGGCCCGTGAGAGCCGGTGTCGGACGTGGTCGCCGGAGGAGGCGTCGATGGGTGCGGTGCCGTTCCAGGAGGCGAAGTGGTCCCGATTGGGGAACCGGGTGATGTCGCCGACCTCGACCAACAGCCGGGCGGCACCTGAAGGGCCGATGCCGTGCAGGTCCATCAAGCTGGTCCCCGTGGCCGCGACCAGGTCGCGCAGCTCCTTGTCGGCAGCTTTGGTGCGGGAGTAGACCCGTTCGAGGTCGGCGATCAGCTCCGCGGCAACCCGCCGTCGTGCCTTGCTGGCGGTGTCACGGGGACGGACCTTCGCGAGGAGCGCTTTGGCTTGGGCGGCGGAGAGGTTCTTCTTCGCCCCGCCCGGGATCAGCTCGAGCAGCAGGTGGTGCAGCTGGGCGACGATCCGGGTGTGGTCGGCACCCAGCGAGCGGCGGCGGTCAGCCAGAACCCGCAACACCGTCAACTGCTGGTCATCGACTACTGGTCGCAGCCCGGCCATCCGAGTCCCGACCAGCGCGACCGAGTGGGCGTCGGTGGCATCGGTCTTTCGGCCCTGCCCGGTCGAGAAGACCCGGGCACGTGCCGACAGCTTCGGTGGGACGTCCACGACCTCTTGGTCGTCAGCCAGCAGTCGAAGGGCGATGTGGCGGCCGATCCCGCTGCAGCCCTCGATCGCCCAGACCCGGTACGGCCACCGCCGTAGGTAGTCCAGCATCGACCGGTAGCCGGCGACGTCGGTGGTGAACCTTCCACCACCCAAGACCTGCTCGTCGGCGTCCATCACCTCGATCGTGACCGACCGTTTGTGCGGGTCCATCCCGATCACCACGCCCTGCTCTTCTGGTGCCATGTGTTCCTCCCGACGCTGGTTCCGACGTGGTTGTCGGGTCGGGAGGGCACCGCTGCTTCGAGCTGAGCAAACCCCTCTTGAGCCTCTCCCGCCCTGCGGCACCGGGTCACGCAGGCCAGATGAGAGCCACACGACGAATCGAGGGCAGCCGATGTGAGAGCGACGACCCGGGCACCTGGACCGACCCTCGCCAGGCACCGGTCCTGAGGTCAATGGAACAAGGCCGATGTGAGCATGTCGCTGAAGTGGGCGGCAAGAGGCAAACGTGCGTTTCTACGGGGCGGCGCCCCGTTAGCTTGTGCGGGCGTATAGCGCCTCAGCGGCCTCTGGATTGAAGCCCTTCACGGTGAGCCAGATTCCGAGGGAGAGCTCGAAGACAGCCACCGCGAGCGCCGAGAGGCCCGCCAATGTGCTGTGTTGGGCGATGCCATCTGAACATCACCGCCAGGTACCCCAGGACGAGGAGTGGTGCGCCGACGATTCCGATCAGCGAAAGGCCCCTGGGCACCAGGCGGGACTTGTAGAGGAGCGTTCCGAGCAAGAGGTCACAAACGGCTGGCATAAAACTCTGCCCCAACAGGAAAATACGGTTGTACAAGGCGACGAGTGCGTGGCTAGTCGCCAAGGCATCGGCGCCGGCCCCGGATCTACGCAAGGTGACGACGGACAGCAAGAAGGCTACCCCTACGAAGATGGTCCCGGACTCGAGGATTCGAGCAGCCACGAGTCCCAATGCGGCTGATTCGCTTTGCCTCTTCAGCATCGGGAATAGCACGACTGCGGTGCCGATGCCCGCCAGTGCAACGATGATTTCCAGGATAGCGCCAACGACTGCAGGCGTGTCTGGTCCCGAGCGCAACACATAGTTGGAGCTCTTTACAGGGTCGTATAGAGCGAAGGTCGGAATGGATACAAACGTGAGGACATAGAGTATGCCGGCCAGCCGGGAGATCCTTCTATGTGGGGGCGGCGCGACTCCTGTCGCCTCCTTGGCGCTCATACGGCCCCCGCGGGCTCTGGCGTCGTATCTGTCACAGTGTGCGAGGGACGCTGTGCCCATAGGGCGTAGCCAAGCCAAGCCAGCGCGATACCCATGGGGATTGCCGTCTTGGGCTGAGATGCGTTCGGAAGCGCAGCCGCCAACGGCGCCAAGAGAGTCGAGAGCGCCAGTAGCGCGCCGCCCCAACGCGGCAGGATTCCCGCTCGGAAGGTCGCGACGCCAAAGAGCAGGCCACCCAAGATGTAGACGGGACCCGAAAATGGTCCACAGGGTCGGAAGTGCACCGATGTCGAATGTGCCGGCGGGGCCGTTGAACATCCCCATCCAAGACTGAACGAATCCGGGCGCGGCGCTGGCAATGTGAGGCAAGACGAAAGCCTCGACGAAGCTGAAGCCCATAATAAGTACGAACCAAAACGTAAGGAGCACATAGCCGATCAGTCCAAGCCAGCCAGTCTTCAAGGCTTGCCTAGCATATAATCCCGCCATGCCGATCACACCAAAGAAGGACATCACACAGGCAAAGACATGGCACGATCTGCCAACGGGTTGTGGTGACCGACGCAGGGAGATTGGCTGGGTGGAATACTCCGACGACGACATAGCATATCCCCGCTATCAGGGCCGATAAGCCCGCTAAGCGGATGAGGTTCTCGTTGGTGATCTTCATTTCGGCGCTCCTCCGAAGGAGGTATGCGCAGCCGACGACGCCTCGAGAGTGGGCGCGCTCCGCTGGCTTCCCCCAGTTGACCTGTGACGCACGTGTTCGCACCACAGGATGGGAGTACCGGGGTCCGGGGCACATCCCCCGATCGCGGAGGACACCTCACCCTACGCCGGCCCTCGGTCCCCAGTCAGGGTCGAAAGGCAGAAAGCGGAGTGACAGCCGATGACGCGCCGAGTGAAAACGTCCGCACATGTCCGGCTCACTGACATGCCGATGTGCGGATGCTGACGCCGAGACGACTGCGCGGAGTGCAGTTACCAGACGTAAGACCGCGAATCGCCCGGTAAAGGGAGGTGAGCCTTCCGAAGGTTCTGTCGCTCAAGGGCCGTGCACGACGACCGCTCACTGGGCGAAGGTGTGGTGGTCGGTGGGGTGATCCGGCACCGTGATTGGTGTCGGTGACGTGGAGTCACCGGCGCATCCCTGGTTCCCGTTGGGTCACCGCCACGACCGCGAGACCTGTGAGGTCCCCGATGAGTAATGCGGGGCCCAACGGCCCAGGACACGCCGACTGGCGACAGGGCTGTGCGCCATCAGAGCGCCGATCAGTGAGCGACCGGCAGTCGTGTCCCGAACCGTTGGGGGTGCCACCTGCTGAGGCAACAGCGAGGGAGCACGAGACCATGATTGACCAGATCGACCAGCTGATCGGATCGAGGTCGCCGAACCCGGCTCCGACCGCGGGCATCGACTGGGCCAGCACCGAACACGCCGTGGCCGTGGTCGATCCCGGCGGTATCCAGCTGGAGCGGTTCACAGTCGCTCACACCGCGCCGGGACTGCGCCAGCTGGTCGCTCGGCTGCGTCGGGCAGGAGTCTGCGAGGTGGCGATCGAACGGCCCGACGGCCCGGTCGTCGATGCCCTGCTCGAGGCGGGTCTTGGGGTGGTCGTGATCGCCCCGAACCAGCTGAAGAACCTCCGCGGCCGCTACGGGTCGGCCGGGCAACAAGGACGACGCGTTCGACGCCTACGTGCTGGCCGATGTGCTGCGCACCGACCGCCGACGGCTGCAACTGCTGACCCGCGACAGCGAGGCCACCATGACGCTGCGGATGACGGTGCGAGCCCGCCAAGACCTCGTCCATGCCCGGGTGGCGATGGCCAACCAGCTCCGCGCCCACCTGCAAACCACGCTGCCCGGTGCGATCGGGCTGTTCAGCGACATCGACTCAGCGATCACGCTGCGGTTCCTGACCCGGTTCCCCAGCCAGGACAAGGCCGACTGGCTGTCCCGGACCCGGCTGGGGAACTGGCTGCGCTCGGTCGGCTACAACCACCTGGCCAACCTCGACCAGCTGTGGGAACACCTGGACCAAGCCACCGCGCGGCACCACCGGCCCCGAAGCCGCCGCCCGAGCCCAGATCACTCTGGCCCTGGTCGCCACGCTGACCAGCCTGCGCACCCAGATCAAAGCCCTCGAAGACCAGATCGCCGACCAGCTCGCCCACCATCCCGACGCCGCGATCTTCACCTCACTGCCCAAGTCCGGCACCGTCCGCGCCGCCCGACTCCTGGCCGAGATCGGTGACGCCCGCGGCCGGTTCCCCACCCCCGAAGCGCTGATCTGTCTGGCCGGCGCCGCACCCTCGACCAAACAGTCCGGCAACGTCAAAGTCGTCACCTTCCGCTGGGCAGTCGACAAACAACTCCGCGGTGCCGTCATCGACTTCGCCGGCGACTCCCACCACGCCAACCCCTGGGCCGCCGACCTCTACCAACGCGCCGAGCCCGACACCTCGACCACCCCCACGCCACCCGAGTCCTGGCCCGCGCCTGGCTCCACATCATCTGGCGCTGCTGGCAAGACCGCGTCCCCTACGACCCCACCAAACACCGAGCCCTACAACGAGTCCTCACACAGACTGCTTGACACAGGGCTACTCATCGGCAGGACGCGAAAGACGAAGGTCGCCAACGGCCACTCGGTCAGCAGCCAGTCATCCACGGCCTCAACCACGACGTCCGCCAGGCCGGTGTCCTGCTGGTGTTGGCGAAGCCAGAACGTGACCATCGCTGATGCCGGTGGTATGGCGTCGAGGAGTGGGGATCGGCCTTAGCGCGTTTGAGGTACTCCCGGAGGGGATTCAGGTACCAGCAGCCCAAGGCCTCGGTCAGAGATGGCGCGAGCAGGACATATGTGAACGCGCGGTGGTGTTCGTGATCGGCCTGGTGCATTGCGACCAACTCCTGGTCATCCTCGAGCGTGAACCCCTCGACGGGCCACCGGCCGTCGCTGTGTCCCGGATGACTTCCGGCAGCGGCCATGTACGAGGCATAGTCCAACGCAGCCGTGTCAGTGGTCAGTGGCATGGCAACGAATCGTTCGTGATGTACTGGCCGGAATCGACACTGTCTCGTCGCAGCCTGGCCGCAGCCACTCGGCCCATCGGAAGCAGAGCCCGAACCGTATCGAAGGCGACCCGACACGCATGGACATGCCGCTGTGAGGGTGCATTCCGCCGGGATCGGGCGCGGCCTCGGCCGGCGTCATTCCGCGTATGACGCCTCAAGGCATCACGAAGCATGTCGACCAGTACGACAGTGGGACGGCGGCGCCACTCCCCCGTCGCTGCGACTCGTCGCCAGCAGCCAAGTCATCCTCGGGCCCCAACATCGGCAGCGTGCAACTTCACCCTCGGACCGTCCTGCCTACCTATCGCCTGCCAAGGTTCGAAAGGGAGAGTGCAAACGAGCGGCCGCTCGGACTCGGGTGTGCGGCCGGCTCAAGGGTTCGTCAAGCCAACCCCACCCAAGCTAGCCCCCATAGATCGCCAGGCGTCCGACGCGCTCACATGGCAGTCGATGAGCGGTCGCGGCCTCTTGCTTCGTCGCAGTACGCTGCGCACGATGTCTGCGCAGATGCGCGGACCGCAGCCCAGGAGGCAGCATGCCGACCGTCATCGGACACCACGATGTGAAGGACATAGACCACTGGCTTGCCTCGCCGAAGCGGGAAGAGGTCTTCGGCCCGCTCGGAGTCACGAATATCCGGACGTTCGTCAACCCGCAGAACCGCACACAAGTCGCGGTATTGATGGATGTGGCTGACTTGGACGTGGTCATGACCGCTATGCAAGACCAGAAGATGGCCGACGCGATGGAGTACGACGGCGTACTGCCTGAGACGCTGGTTCTACTGGTTGAGGAATAGATGCCGCCGGTCTCACCACTGCGATGACTACGCCCACTCGGACCGGGACCGTAGCCGCACAGAGGGCAGTCTGAGGCAGTGGGGTGAGCCTCGGGAGGCGTGGAGCGTTCGCTCATGGCCGCTGTCCGCGCGCGCCTGCACCGATGAGCGTCGTCGGGGGTGCCCCTAGCCTGGATACCGTGGGCGAGACCGACGTCGGCTCGAACGGTGTTCGAGGTCATCGTTTCTAGGCGAACGGGAGAATCGCCATGGACACCTTTCCGGTGCTGATTCACACGGCGATCGATGCCCCAGATTGCCGCGGTCTGGCCGAGTTCTACCGCGTGCTGTTGGGCGTGAGGTACCGCCCAGGCGACGAGCCACCGAGCGATGGCAGCGCCGATGATGCCGATTGGCTCGTCCTCATCGACGCCCAGGGAAGACGTGTGCTCACGGTTCAGGAGAAGGTCGACATGAAGCGGGCGACCTGGCCGTCGGAGGAGGTTTCGATGCAGATGCACATGGACTTCCGTGTACCGACGCATGAAGACCTCACGCCGCATCGCGAGCGGGCCGAGGCTCTCGGAGCCACGCTGCTGTACGACGGCACCGCCGATGAAGGCAACCCTCTCTACGTGCTTGCCGATACCGCTGGGCATCCCTTCTGCTTGTTGGTCGGCCCATAAAGGCGGCCCGAAGGTCTCGCCAACGTCCTCATCATGGCTGCTGTCAGCAATCGCTGATGCCGGCGATGTGCGGGTGCAGTCTCAGGAGAGCCGGCTGGGTCACTCGACGATGGCGAAGCACTCGAGCTCGAACACGGCCTCAGGAGAGCGTTCCGGCATCGATGGCCGCGTTTAGTCAGGCGGGTTCTGCCGCTGGATTCGCGCCAAGACATGTTCGCGTGGCGGCGTGTGTCCGTGTTCCTGCTCCACGTGGCTGACCAGCGCATCCGCGAGCTGGTCCGCGTCGTCGCTCACGAAGGTCTGCTTGCACCGAGGGCAGCGCAGCGTCAGGCCGGTCATGCCTGCCAGTCTCGCCCTCCCCACCAAAGTCGGCGGGTAACCGGTGGGTAACTCACTGACACGCTGTCCGGCTCACTCAGCCGATCAGCGCGCATCCGTGTCACCATGCGGGCATGAGGTCCGGAACCCTCCCAGCACACGCCGTTAGCCGGTCGTGAACATCCTGGGCGCGCTCGGCGACGCGCTCAAGATGGCCGGGTCGATGACGTGGCAGATCACCTGGTCCCTGATTCTCGGGTTCATCCTGTCGGCGGTGGTCCAGGCCGTGGTGCGCCGCGAGACGATCTCGCGCACGCTCGGCGATGACAGGCCCGCGACGCTGCTCAAGGCGACCGGTTTCGGGGTGGCGTCGTCGTCGTGTTCGTATGCGGCGGTCGCTTTGGCGCGTTCGCTGTTCCGCAAGGGCTCGAGCTTCGTCGCCGCAATCGTCTTCGAGATCGCCAGCACCAACCTGGTGATCGAACTCGGGATCATCATGGCCCTGCTGCTGGGTTGGCAGTTCACGCTGGCGGAGTTCGTCGGCGGCCCGATCATCATCGTCTTGATGGCGATCTTCTTCCGCGTGTTCGTCCGCAGCCAGCTGATCGACGCGGCTCGGGAACAGGCCGAGAAGGGGGTGGCCGGCTCCATGGAGGGCCACGCCGCCATGGACATGTCGATCCAGGGTGAGGGCAGCTTCGCCCGCCGCCTGCTCAGCGGCAGAGGCCTGACGTCCGTCAGCCACATCTACGTCATGGAGTGGGCAGCGGTCCTCCGCGACATCGTCATCGGTCTCCTCATCGCCGGTGCCGTCGCGGCCTGGGTCCCGGACTCGTTCTGGAGGAGCCTGTTCCTGACCGGCCACCCGGTTCTGTCAGCCATCTGGGGCCCGATCATCGGCCCGATCATCGCCATCTTGAGCTTTGTCTGCTCGATCGGAAACGTGCCCCTGGCAGCGGTGCTCTACAGCGGCGGCATCAGCTTCGGTGGCGTCATTTCCTTCATGTTCGCCGACCTGATCATCATCCCGATCCTCTTCATCTACCGGAAGTACTACGGCACCAAGATGACCCTGGTGCTGCTCGGCGGCTTCTACGTGACCATGGTCATCGGCGGCTACCTCGTCGAGCTGCTCTTCGGTGGCCTCGGCCTGGTCCCTGACCATGCTCAGGCAACCGTGGTGCAAACGGGCATCACCTGGAACTACACCACCGTCTTGAACCTCGTTGCCCTGGCGTTGACCGCGGTGATCCTGGTGCGCTTCTACGCCACCGGCGGCCGTCAGATGCTCGCGATGATGGGCGGATCTCCCGATGCGATGAACCACGACCACGGTGGGGATGACGACACAGCCCCCGCGCAAACCCCGGCCGAGGCCTCCGAGCGCGACGGTCCCGGGCAGGCTGGTCGTGCCAACCACCAGGGTCGCTAGGCGCGGCCGGATCTCTACCGCGCAGCGGTGAGGCCTACTCGTGGGGAGTTTTGGCCATGAGTCCACGACGCCGGGAGAACTCCTCTTCATCGATCTCACCGCGGGCGTATCGCTCTGCCAGGACGTCTTCGGCAGAATGAGCGTCTCGCTCGGGCCCGCGCCAGGTCGTCCCACCAGACCGGACCAGCCAGACCACGATGACTCCCACAACAATCCAAACGAGAGCCATCATCAAGGCCATCCCGATCCACTGGCTTGAGCTCCACGAGTCATTCCACATCATCTCAATGCGCCTCCGTCTTTCCACACCCAATTCTTCGCCGGCCAAGTTCGGGCTCCCAGAGGCGGAGGTCCCGCAGCACATGACATAGGCCCGAAGTCAGACGTTCCGACAACGCACGCACGTGTCGCGGTCCGTGCTCGCTCATGCCGATGTGAGTGCGTGGCATGGTTTGACTGGAACCAGCGGAGGGACGGGAGCGTCATACTCACACCGAACATTGGTAGTCAGACCGGAGGCGAGTGGTGAGGCGGATGCGACGAGCGGGTCTCGGGCCTTTGCTCCTACTTGTGATCTCCTCGACTCTGACGGCTTGTAGCGGCTCCGCGTCGAGCGGGAGTGCCGCAGGTGCGCCCGGGCCGATCCCCTCATCCACCTCGTCAAGCGGCCCGACCGAGTCGCAGCCGGGCTCACAACTCCCACCGAAGGAGCCGAGCGGAACCGTCTCTGGACAGGTCCTATTCGTCGGTGGGCCCGCTCCAGGCTCACCCCGAGCATTGTCGAAGGGCACGGTGTCGTTTGGCTCAAACGTGGCCGAGACGCTCACCTCGCAAGGCGCGTTCGTCATCCACCTGCACCCCGGGACGTACAAGGTCACCGCAACAAGTCCTGACTACAACGCCGGAAAGGGACTGTGTGCAGCCCCCGCGCCGGTCCGCGTGACTGACGGGGGTCTCGCATCAGTCAAGGTCTACTGCCAGATCAAGTAAGTCTTGGGCAACGCGGCACGTCCTCCTATGCCGCTGTCCGGTAGAGCGGCCAGTAGCGTCCGCCCATGCCGCTGTCCGGTAGAGCGGCCGTAGCGTCCGAACATGCGATGAGGGCGCGTCAACAACCGGCGCGACGCGCTGGCCCTTCGGCTCAGGTCTTGAGATTCTTGGTCACGCGCCAGATCCCATGTTCGACCACAAACCCCATCTCGGCGTTGATCCGGCGGATACCGCGATTGTTCTGCTCGTTCGCCGTAAGGCAGGCGCGCGCCCCTGCGGCCCGTGCCTCGACGTGGAGCGCCTGCTTGGTCAGTCTCGCAAGCCCGCGGCCGCGGAACACCGGGTCGACCCCGGTATAGCCGATGTAGGCGAGGTCACCGGACACCAGCGCAGTGGACAGAGCCACCGGAGCACCCTCGATTCGAGTGACCACAAGCAGTGGTGTCTCGTTTCGGGCCGCCGACGCGAGAAGACGGCTTAGGTCAAGGACGCCGAGGGTTTCCCGCTCAGGATTGGTCTGACTGGCATCCAGCATCTGGTTGACCTCCTCCGCATCCGGCGGCTGAAAGTCGTGATGCGCAGTAATGGCGACACCCTCTGGGAGGTGGGGGGCGGCGACGTCAACGAGGTCGAGCCTCGAGAAGATCTCGTGCTCGCGTCGCTGGTAGCCCCAGTGCTCGGCCACTGCAAGTGACCGCGTGTCGTCGTCGTAGACGCGTCCGCGTATCTCGGTCGTCCCGGAAGTGCTGGCATCCTCAAGCGCAGTCTTGAGGGCGTGACCGATGCCACGACCGCGACGGGCTGCGGCGACGACCACTGATCCCACGGAGTGCTCCGGAGGGTCGAAAGCAAGTCGGACCAGGACCGCACACCCGACCAGGCCATCCCGCTCTTCGGCGACGAGGACCGCACATTCCGGGGCCAGCTCGCGGTCGTAGAGAATCGGGGCGAACTCGGACGGTTCCAGGTGAGGCTGCTCGCGAACGACCAGCGCGAGCACGGAATCGTACTCGTCCTCAGCCGCACGCCGGAATTCCACGTGCCCACGATCCCGGACAGCCGCTATCTTGCGCCAGGCTCAGTCGAACCACGGGCCCCGATGAGGTCTCGCCCATCAGCAGCGATGGCACGTCAACAGGCTTGCCGTCAGCCCTCAGCGGCCGGAGACCGTAGTCCGGCCAGAACACCAGGAGGTCACCCGCGCAGCCTGCACCAGGAGGACCCCCTGTCTGGAACGCGCGCTCATGCCGGTGGTCTCAATGCGTCAGCGCAACACTTCCTGATTTGAGGAGGTTGCGATGGTGCGTGGTTATCGGAGGTTCTCGCCGGCGGATGAGGATGAGATCTGGGCGCGGTTGCGAGCTGGTCATGCGGCAAGGCCGACGGCTCGTGCGTTGGGGCTGACGGCCGGTGGGGTGCGTGCGTATCTGGTGCGGTGTGGTGGGATCCGGCCCGTTCCGCGGCGACGCGCACCGGGCCGGTTGAGCCTGGGCGAGCGGGAGGAGATCTCGAGAGGTCTGGCGGCCGGGCTGTCGCTGCGGTCGATCGCGGCGGGTCTGGGTCGTGCACCGTCGACGGTCAGTCGCGAGGTCGCCGCGCAGGGCGGTCGCCGCGGGTACCGGGCCGCACCGGCTGACCAGCTCGCGTGGGCGCGAGCCAGGCGTCCCCAGCCCTGCAAGCTCGCGACCCGGCCGGCGCTGCGTGCGATCGTGGGCGAGAAGCTGAAGCAGCAGCAGTGGTCACCGCAGCAGATCGCCGGCTGGCTGAAGGCCACCTATCCCGACGACCCGGAGATGCAGGTGTCGCACGAGACGATCTACCGCACTCTGTTCATCCAGTCCCGCGGTGCCCTGCGCCGGGAGCTGACCGCTCATCTGCGGACCGGCCGCGTCATCCGCCGACCGCAGGGCACCCGGCTGCCGGACGGTCGTGGTGGCCGGCCGGGGATCCTCAACATCTCCGAACGCCCCGCAGAGGCCAACGACCGAGCGGTCCCCGGACACTGGGAAGGCGACCTGGTCTTCGGCAAACGAATGAGCCCGGTCGCCACCCTGGTCGAGCGCTCGACCCGGTTCGTGATGCTGGTCGCCCTGCCGAATGGACACAAAGCCGACCTGGTCGCCGACGCCCTGGCCGCCAAGATCACCACCCTGCCGGCGGCGTTGACCAGATCCCTGACGTGGGACCAAGGCCACGAGATGGCCCAACACGTCCGGTTCACCGAGGAGACCGGGATCGAGGTCTACTTCTGCGACCCCAAGAGTCCGTGGCAGCGCGGCAGCAACGAGAACACCAACGGGCTCCTGCGCCAGTACCTCCCCAAGACCCTCGACTTCCGCACCCTGACCCAAGCCGACTTCGACACCATCGCCGACAAGCTCAACGGACGCCCTCGACAGACCCTCGGCTTCAAGACACCATCACAAGCACTAGCCGAAGTGTTGCGTTGACCGCTTGAGGTCGCACCGATGAGCGTCTGTTTGCGCGCCTCGAAGGACACGCGAAGTTGGTTCATGTTGAATCTCCGCCGTGACAGTCACATCGGGACCCGACCGCACGGTCGACCCCACTCCTCAGTCGCGTGCTGAGTTGCTGACGTGCTGGGCGCGAGAATATCTGCGGCGTCTGCTCGTCGCGGGGGCGGTCCTGCTCGGCGCCCCCTCGCTGTTGATCGGGCTGCTGTGGTGGCACCCATGGACCCGTCCCGATCTCCTGCCTGATTGGGGCGTCGGCCTCAGGCTGGGACCGCGCCCGATCGACAAGGCCACCGTCTCCATTCCCCTCACCTGGGCCGGCTCGCGGCTGACGGGGTCCCCCAGGAGGGCGATGACCCCGCGCCGAGTCTGCGGATCTATGCGCGGGTGGTGGTGACGGTCGCGGAGGCCGAGGAGGTCATCCGGGACCTACGTGCCGCGGTGGCCGCCCTGACTACCTGAACCGCGCTACGCTTGGCCCGATGCCCGCCGGGGACCCGAGACCCCGGCGGGCATTGTCATGCTCGGCTGGAAGATGCTCTTGGCGAGACGTCGGGCCGCGGCGTAGCCTGAGGGCGCTTTCGACGCTACCCAGACCCAGTCGCGTCATCCTCCCCCGCACGCGACTGGAGCGCCCCGTCGTTCTTTTCGGGCAAGTGCGGCGGGGCGCACCACGCCTCGAGACGCCACCCACATGCGTGGACGCGTCCGGCGAGAGTCGGGGGACCCGCCGGCCGCGTTCGCTTGACCCGATGCCCGCCGGCCGGTGGCAATCCAACGTCGGCGGGCATCGTCATGCTCCCGTCTCACCCCAAAGGACCTATCTCAGTCGGACGAGCGCCTAACGTTTACGTGGCCGGAATCTTGCGGGGGCGACGACCGGTCCTGGACTTGGGGGGCGCGAGCCATGCAGCCAAATGCATCGGCGCGGGTGACTATGAGCTCGGCCTGGAAGAGGTCTTCGAGGAAGTTCGCGGAGAGATGACCGGTCACGAGGCGCCCCGAGTGTTCTCGGCGACCCGTGGGTGCGGGCCCAACACTCCGCGGGACGTCGCGTGTGAGGCCGGGGGACTCACAGATGCCCGCCGGCGGCCCCGAGAGCTGGCGGGCATCACCGCGGCTACGCTCTCCTCCGCACGGGATGATGACCCGGCGCCCACGGATTCTATGGTGAGGAGCAGGTCCGATCCCCCGCGCCGGACCGAGGGCGCTCCCCCGCTGGCGCCGAGTTGGACTCGGAGGCCTGCCAGCAGGGGCGCACCCCTCCGACGGAGGGACTCTCCGATTCTGCACGACTCCAGGGACCAGGCCATCACCGAATTCGGCGGAGGAGTGCGCAGATGGCGGTGTGCCCGGCCGCGGTGTCGGCACGGGAGTGCCGCCTGCCCCGAACGGTCGGGCACACCAGAATCGTTGTACCCGATAGCGGGGATTCCAAGGGCAGACCGTGCGGACCTACTGTGACGATGGGCCTGCCTCTCCCCCGTGGTGGACCTAGCGCCCCGCCCGTTTAGCACACCCCGCCAGGCGGGGCGCTCACTTCACGAGGCGACGAGGGCACGTTTCGCGTGAACCGCAAGAGACGCGTAAAGATCCTTGAAACGCCATGGCGAGGCCGTTAGCGTCGACGATTCGGTCGCGGTCCCCCGTCCGCGACCAGCCGCCCCGCCGCACTCTCTTCGGAGACCGGCGGGGCGCGTCTCTATTTCACAAGCCGGGCGAGGGGCGTAGGTTGCGATCATCGGCGCCGCGCTTTCGGGGCTCACGCAGCAGTGACAAGAGCGCGGCGTTGACGATCCGGGACGGGCGCGACCTGTCGCACGGGGGCACTACAGGTCGCCCCCACCCAGGTGCGAGGACGTTCGAGCCGCCAGCGTCCCGTCGTTCCCGCTCACGCGGTCGGCGGGGCGATCTTCGCTGGGTGGCTGTCTCCGCGATTGAGTGAGCGCGAGGCCGGCTGGTCCCGGCTTGGGATTCGCGACTGCTTGGACGGTAGGTGCGTGTGTGCCCCGGGCTCTTGCCCGAATGGTCGACGAGGCTCTACGTGGTTGCGCCCCGCCGGCTGGGTGCGCCCGCAAGCGGTTGCCACGCCTACGATCAGGCAGCCCGGCCGAGGGCCAATCCCCAGAAACGCGATCAGCCGGTGTCCCTTTCACACATCCTCTGCCACGACCTCCGGAGCCGTCCGATTCGGCGAACGCGCGCACCCATTCCGCATGCGGTGGCCAGGTGGGCAGGACCGCCGGCGAATCCCGGAGGGCATCGTCATGCTCGGGGGTGTCGCCGTTCGCGGGACGCGAGTTGGGTCGCCGGAACGCTTCCTAGACCCAGTCGCGTGTTCCCCCGCTACCGCGACCGTTAGCGCCCCGCCGGCACACGCGAATCCGGTGGGCGCACCCCGTCTCGGGCCAGGACGCCACCCACACGTGGACGCGTCCGGCGAGGGTCGGGGACCCGCAGGGCGCGTCCGCTCGCCCCGCCGATGACACGAAACTCCGGCGGGCATCGTCACGCTGCGAATCACACCCTTGCGGGTGTCCGGCGCGCATCGGCCGCGACGTAGCCTCCACAGCCGAAAGCCTCGGGGAACACACTTGCCGGTGGTCGGGCCTCGCGCACATGCTGAACGGCCGGCGAGCGGGTCGGATCAGTTGCCTGAGGTGAGTCCTGGGACGCGTGAGGGATCGGCCACCACGGCGGTGGCCACGTCGGTCAGCGGAGTTCGGTGCGCGCGTGAGTATTCCCGCATCCGTTGGAACGCCTCTGCGGTGGTGAGTCCGTGCATCTGGGCCAAGGCTCCTTTGGCCTGCTCGATGATGATCCGCGTGTTCAGGGCTCCCTGGAGCTGCTCGGTGAGGGCTTCGGCCTGCCGGATCGCTCGTTCCTGGAGCAACCCGATGGTGGCGACGTCTGCCAGCGCCTGGACGATTGCGGCATCGGCCTCGTTCATCGTGCCGACCCGGACACTGAACAGGTTCAGGGCACCGATCAGGTCGCCCCGCAGGCGCAGCGGAAAGGCGTGCACCGACCGATACCCCGTGGCAACGGCCCGGGGCGCAAACCTTGGCCACCTGTCGGAGGCGTCGCGCAGGTCTGCGTTCACGACCGGTTGCCCGAGCCGATAGCTGTCCTGACAGGGCCCCTCGAGGGACTGGACCTGGAAGAGCTCGATCATCTCGGCGCGTTCGTCGGTGGCGGCCAGGAGCTGGAGGCGCCCGTGGTGGTCGGCCAACAGCAAGCCCGCGGCGCTGGCGTCGACCAGCTCGGAGGCGTGGCTGGTCACGGTGTGGAGGAACTCGATCAGGTCAAACTCATCGACCAGGGTGTCGGCCACATCGACGAAGACTCGCGCAAGCTCTTGGGGTTCAATCATCGTGGTCATGCCTCCTGCTGATCCCGAAATGATTCTGACGCGTGATGCTGCGCGTGTCCGGACACCTCACCCGTCGTCTCGCTCCAAGGTGAGTCTGCGAGCGACGATGTCTTCGGCCACCTCTCCCAGGGGCCTTCCCTCGGCATATGCGTGGGCACGAAGCCGTGCCATCGCATCGGTGGGCGTACCGCCGAGCTGGACCATCACCATGCCCTGGGCCTGGTAGACGGTGAAGACCACGTGTGGGTCGTCGAGGTTCAGCAGCGCGCTCGGGTCAGAGTCCTGGGCTTCCAACAATACGCCGACGGCGAGCTCGGCATAGGTCAGTGCCCTCGCCAACGCGACCCGCGACAGCCCGGCGGCCTCGTCTCGGTAGATGTCGAGGGCGCCCAGTCGAGCCGCGCCGACCTGCAGGGGCAGCGCGAAGACGGCTCGGACCCCCTCCTCCAGCGCCGCGGGTGCGTAGCCGGGCCACTGGTTCACCGAGCCGTCCTCGAGGTCGGCCACCAGCACCGGGCGCCGCGACCCGAACGCCTCGACACACGGGCCCTCGCCGAGCTCGAGTTGCAGCCCCTCCAGGTGGGCCGCCCTGGTCCCGGATGCAGCGACCGTGACCATTTCGCCTTCCGCAGAGACCAAAGTGATGCCGACCCCGGAAGCCACCAGGTCGTCGGTGGCCGTCCGACACAGCCTCTGCAACCACCCGAACGTGCCGGAAGCGTCGCCCGGTTCGGACCGGTGCCCCGAGATCAGACCAAGAAGCTCGGCACTCAAGCCATCAGAAGATGCCATCAGCGCAACCACCAGCACGGCCGCAGCAGGCGCTGGCGGCCGCGCATGCCGCCGCCGCAATCCACAACCGCGGACGCGCCCCTGACGCCCGGCTCGACGTCGCGAGGCAGCCGGATCGCCGAGGACTCGACATGCTCAGCGGCTGGTCTGGCTCTGAACAAGACGTCTCCGCTGTCATAGCGAAGTATCCGGGGTCCGAGGGCGCTTCGCAGCCCGTACTCGTCGCAGACGCAACGAGCCTGTGCTTCGAGAGTCCCACCAATGGCAGGTCGCGTCCACCCAACGCCTCTGGGCACCCGCCCCACGGCGGTCGGGTGAACCGCGACGTTCCACCATCGCATCCGCCATGCCGAGGAGACGCCCCGGCCTGTCCGCGCTGCCTGTCGGAGCGTCGGAGCGGACTCAGTGTCGAGGCAGGAGCTGTTCGGCGAATGGCGCGTGCGGACGGTCGCTGCGGAACTCATGCTCATAGCGTCGGCTCACACACATGCCGCGCTCGAGCTCGGGTGCGCCGACGGCGTGGACGTCTCGAGGAAGGCATCGATTGGCTGCGCGGGGGCATTGTCAACGCGGTCGAAAGGTCGACCACTTTCCGCCGGGCGAGGTCCAGCGCCCCGGGTCAATTCCCAGCGGTTGCTGACTCCGTTCGGCAATCGCTGGTCGGGTCTGCTGGGAGCCTCCCCGCAGCTCGACCTGCACAGGTTCAACCGGTGGGGTCCCGAGCGCGAGACGTGCGATGCACCAGAACAAATCCGTCACCCCAACGGCTTCATGGGAGGCGTTGGCCGGGGGTCAACAGTGCGCAAGGCGAACTCGGCCCACACCGACTTGCCGCCTTCCGGGCGTGCGATGACGCCCCAGTCACGGCTCAACTCGTGGACGATGGCGATGCCACGACCTCCCGGGGCGAGCAGCGGGGCAACGACTCGGACGGGATCCGCCTCAGAGCCGTCCTCGACTTCCAACAGCAGCGTCTGCTCGAACCCATGCAGGGACACCCGGAGAGGCGTCTGTGCGTGCACCATCGCGTTCGTGACCAGTTCGCTCACGACCAGTTCAACGTCGTCAGCCAAGTACGCCAGTAGATGGTGACACAGGTGGCCGTGAACGAAATCGCGTGCCCTTGCCACGCTGCCGGGTTGCACCGACAGATGAAGGTCTGTCGACCAACCAGCGACTCGTCGTCGCATCACCACCCCCGAGCGCAGGACTGCGGCAACGTCAGTACGGGGTCTGGGCAACGACAAGCCGCAGGACGAACCTTACGCCGCGCCGCTGCCCAAGCCCAGACCGGGCCGACGCGACAACCTCCGCCAGCTCTCCCTCCTCGGCGGCCGCGAACCTCCGGCTGTAGCCGATGAGAGGGCGTGGCTTGACTGTGAGGAGCAGCGACCTTGCCCGGCATCACCTAGACAAGAAATGGTCGCAGTGGCAATGTCTTGCGACGAAGAAGCTCGTCGCGGATCCGCGACGAGTCCCGGGCTGCGAAGCCGCCCCGGGAAACCGGGGTCTTCTTCGCTCGTCCAGTGGAGATAGGCCGTGCCCAGACCCAGCACAGTTGTTGAACTCAGACAGGACCACGTCGTGGTCGGCGCTCGCCGGTGAGTTGGATCTCGCTGCCAGAAGCGACCTGCTCGACGCCTACGACGACGCGATCACCCTCCAAACCGTCCCCCACCTCGTCGTTGACCTCAGTCGGGTCACCTTCATGGACTCCACAGGCCTGGGCACCCTCGTCGCAGCGCTGAACCAGGCCACGGCCCGTGGCGGCACCCTCTCGGTAGCCGGGGCCAGCGCTCGCATCGCGCACCTCCTCCACATCACCCAACTCGACACCGTCGTCACCCTTCTCCCCGAAGCCGCAGTCGCGCTCGAACCCTGACCAACGAAAGCCAGCTGGCAGAAACCCGGGCGTCCCCCTCCCGCCCGCTGTCCGGCTTGTGCTCATGGCCATCAGCCGGTGGGGGCTTCAGCGGTCGCTGACCCCGCAGATCGCCGCGGTTGGAGATAAGCTCGATGATTTCGCATCGGCGAGTTCCATCACCGGGACGCAGCGGTGAAGGCCGTCCCAGTATCCTCCGGCTGCCACAGGGTCAAAGGCGCGCCACCCCTGCGGACCCGATGCCGGCCTCATCCACCTGCCGCCGACGTGGGCGACGCCGCCCCGCGCGGCCGCCACCATCACCAGCCAGACGGTTCACGGCTTCCCCGACGTGCTCCCGCTGCCGTCGATGTCGAGGTCGGCAAGCCACGGATGCTCGGGATAGAGCTACGCACCGCCGCGACCAGCCATGCGCGCTGCCGCCCGTTGAGCAGCGGCCACGCCCGCGCCAGGTCACGGCCGTCCTTCCGGCGGCCGGCTGCGGCCTTGTACAGCAACACGATCTCGGGATCCGCCACCGCACCCCTCGCCGGTCACCCACGTGACATCGTCGAGAGGCGCGACGTGATCGGGCATCCGCTTGCTCCGCCACAACCCGTCCGCGTCCGGGGTCAGCACGATGTCCAGGACCCACGGGCACCCGGCATCGCGCCGTACCCAGATCTGGCAGTCCGGCTCCGGAAAGATCGGGCGACCTGTCGGTGAGGGGCCGGAGCCGTCCGCTCACGTTGGTCCACAGGTGCCACCGGTCGCCGATGAACTCCCGCAGCGCCGGCACGTCGCACGCCAGCAGCGAGACGTCCATGTCCTCGTGCTCGCGAAGAGCGCCGGTGAACGCCTCGATCGCCCAGCCGCCCACCAACCACCAAGGGCGGTCGAAACCGTCGAAGAAGTCGCGCACGCCGTCGAGGTCGAACGGATCCCACCTGCCGTAGAGGGCGAAGAACTCCCGCCCCTCGGCCTCCTCCTCGGGCGTGAAGTCCAACGGCTCGCGCACCCTCGGCACCCTAGTCGCCCAGGCCGCACCACCTCGGACCCGAGGGGTGTGCGCTTGCCCGTTGATCGGCTCTGGCGAACCTCCCTAACGCGCGCACGGTCCGGGCGCCGCTGTAGTAAGCCGTGCTGATCGCCGCCGGGTACCTGAAAGTCGGTCGACAACCTGCGAACGAACGACTTGGACTGCTTCGGAGTAGCGAGGCATCGACCCTCTCGGCGAACGAATAGATGAAGCCCACCGGTGGTCTCGGGTCACCGGTGAGCTTCATCGCCCACCCTACGTCTGAGATGTGAGTTCGTGGACGCCTTACACACATTCGGCTCCGCGCGTCCACCTCGAGGGGGCTGCGCAGCGATTCGGGGAGGTTCGCGACGCGGCGCAACTCCGGTACCGCGCGCAGCGACTCGAGCGCACCACCGCCACGAGTCAGTCACATCCCATGTGGGACAAGTGCCGGGTCCGGCGGCTCCTCGGTCACCGGACCTCGCTGCTGGCCTCGGCGCCCCCAGCGCCCAAAGGCCCAATGCCGCAAATGGAACGGCACGCCCGCCCGTCCATGGCCCGCGTGAGCCAGGGGCGCTACCTCGACCACCACCACCCAGACTTACGCGTCCTTGGCCTGAGGTCTCCGCGCATGCCTGACTTGAACGCGACGGAAACTGCTTCTTTGCCCGGACCCACGGGTTTTGAACCTGAGACACTCGTCCCGAACGATTCAATTCCCGGCACGCCGCCAAGTCGCTGCGCGCTTGAGCTGCGTCCGATTCGCGTTTGTTTGCGGTCCGCACGCTGGGCATATGTGGACACTAAATCCACACCTGATCAAGTCCCGCAGCCGACCCCCATCCGGGTCGTCATCAACGGCCTCACATGGCTCCCTTCTGTGTCAAGACACCTTGGGGAGTGCGGGCTTAGGCTGGGTGGTGACGGGTCCCGGAGTGGCTTGTCCGAAGTGCCGGTGTTGGGGTTGTGAGCCGGCCGCGCTGGAGTCAGAGTCGTTGCCTCGTTGCCCTCCCGGACCCGTCCCTGCGGTGTGGGCCGCATGGTGGGCGAGGTCGTTGAGCATGGTCCGATACACGGTGTCGGAGAGGCTTCGTTTGAGGCAGCGCATGGCTTCCATAGAGCTCTTCCCGGTGGCTTTCTTGCGGTCGTAGTAGGCGCGTCCGTCGGTGGCGTTGCGGAGCTGGACGGTGGCCATCATGTGGAGGGCTCGGTTGATCTGGCGGTTCCCGCCGCGGGACAGCCGGTGTCGGACGTGGTCGCCGGAGGAGGCGTCGATGGGTGCGGTGCCGGTCCAGGACGCGAAGTGGTTGCGGTCGGGGAACCGGGTGATGTCGCCGACCTCGACCAGCAGCCGTGCTCTTTGGACCCGGCCATCGCCCAGATTGGGCGGAGTGCGCAGATTGGCGGTGTGCCCGGCCGCGCCAGCTGCACGCCGAGTGCCGCCTGCCCCGAACGGTCGGGCACACCGCCAGCTCTGTACCCGACGGAAGGGATTTCAACGCCAGCCGTGGGAGTGGCCCGCCGCTCACAGTCGGCGTGGCGTTCTGCGCGTGCCGGGGGGTGTCGCCCACCACTGGAGGCGAGTAGGGTCGCCGGAACGCTACCTAGACCCAGTCGCGTGTTCCCTCCGTTCCGCGACTGCCCGCGCCCCGTCGGCATACGCGAACCGGCGGGGCGCACCATCTCTCGGACCAAGACGACACCCACAGGGTGGACGCGTCCGGCGAGGGTCGGGGGGCCGGCCGGACGCGTCCACCACCCCCCGATGCCCGATGCCCGCCGGTCTAAAACCACATGCCGGCGGGCATCGTCGTCTCATCGGGCGTGTTTAGGCGCGTTCAGCGCGGGCATCCTGCCGGGAGAGAGTGGGGTGTCCTGCTGTGTTTGGGCCAGGCGGGACGCCCCGCTATCCCGCCCAGCGGGGTGAGCCGTGGCGCCCGGGTCGCATGGTCCACTGTCGATGCCGGGGCATCGACCCGGCAGTGACGTCTCGTGGGTGCGGGCCCAACACTCCACGGGACGTCGCGGTGTGAGGCCGGGGGGACTCACAGCTGCCCGCCAGGCCCCGAGAGCTGGCGGGCATCGCCGCGTCTACGCGATGGCGCCGCCCCGCTAGTCGGGATCTCGACGACGCGGCGGCGGCGAAGAGGACCCAGGAGGAGGAATTTGCCTGATTTGCCGCGAGGTCTGCCTGCTGGACGTATGGTTAGGCAATGCCGGGTGGCAAACCCCCCTCGCCCCCGGAAGCGCTCTCGGTGTCCAGCTTGAGAACGCTCGAACCCCCGCCTCCCCCCGACGCGGGGGTTCCTTCATTTCGGAAACCCGGGACACCGCGTTGTCGACCGCGACATACTCCCGACAACGTCCCAGCGCTCCTCCGGGGGGAGAGCGGGGGCTCGGGATCTCGGAGCCACATCGGACGTGGGGCGCTCGGCAGGTTATCCGGGGGGATACCTGTGGGGCGCCCCGATTCGTCCTCCCACCGCTGCGATTCGGCGCAGCTGGTCGCCGCTCTCCCCACCAGGCGTCGCGCGAATCCACCCGTGCGGGTGTACAGCGCGAATCAGGCTCGCCGTAGCCTCCACGGTCGAAGCCTCGGGGAACACACTTTGCCGGTGGAGGGACCCCGGGGCCTAGCGCCCCGCCCGGCTCACGCAGCGTGCGGGGCGCGACCATTTCGGAGGTTTGAGCTGCCTCGCGGGGGGAATGGGACTCATATGGGCCGCGGCTTCACTGACCGCGGCTCCCGCGATGCCCGCCGGATTCACCCGAGCCCCGGCGGGCGTCGCTTTCGCCAGTCCCCAGGGATGAGGACCACGGGCCCCCGATGGCTGCCTACCGTCGTGACAGCCAAGTCCGGTCTCTCCTCGCGCCGGTCCGAGGGCGCTCCCCAGCTGGCGCCGAGTTGGACGCTGAGGCCTGCCAGCGGGGGCGCACCCCTCAGGAGGAGGACTCTCCGATTCCGCACGACTTCTCGGTGGGGGAATCCACCCGCGCGGGTGTGGAGAGCACCGTCAACTTCGCCATATGTTCGCAGTGAGCCCCAGGCCACCGGAACACACCCCGCTAGGGGCTCTGCGAGGGCCAGCGACCTGACTCGGCGGTCGCGGCCCTCGCTCATCAGCTCGGCGCCACGCCACCCTGGTGCGGCGGGTTGCGCGCCCTGCGGGACCACGGGGAGCCTCGTAGGGACGCGCGGCCGAACGTCGAACACGCGTTCGAGTCCGTGTCAGACTGTGGCATGGCCGGTGGCATGCGGCGCAAGGGGGACGGGCGCAGCCTGCACGAGCGCATCCACGGCACTGCGCCAGCGCCGGAGCCGCCTCCGGTCAAGCCGTGCTGGGTGACCGATCGGCAGGGCCGGCTGCCCGGCCTGCTGTTGGAGTGGCGCCGGACCGGCGTCGGCTGGCAGGGCCGCGTCGTCCGGCCCGTGCTCGAGGCCGGCGGGTGGGTCGTGGTCGAGGAATGGCTGCCAGCGGGGTTGCTCGAGTCCGCCTCGTGACTTCCACCGTTCACCCGCTGAAAGCGGCCTCTATGCCGCTGTCAGGGTGCGTCGTCCCGCCGGGAGTTGGCGCGGGATCCAACCCGCGTCACTCCGCCGCGTTCGTGTTGGTTGGCTCCGGTGGTATGCGGCGAGCACCTCCCGCCACGGGTCGTGCCAGGTGGGCGTCTCGCGGGAGTCGTTGCCCGCGGCGCGAGATCGACAAGCTCAGCCTCCGCGGGCGGTAAAGGTCGCGTAGTGAGCGACCGTGCGGAAGCCCATGGCGGCTTACACCGGATGACCCATCTCAGTGGCCTCGAGCGCCACGGTGTCGCATCCCCACATGCGGCCGGCCGCTGCAGCGGCCCAGCTCGCGGCGGTCCCGACACCCCTGTGCCGGGCCTCTGGCCGCGTGGCGACGGCGACAACGCTCGACACATCGCCGCTGCGGATCGCGATCGAACTACCGACAGGATGACCGTCGAGCCAGGTCGTGGACAACCGTATCTCCGCATCACTGGCCATCGACGACGGTACGCAGTCCGCGACGCCGGGCTCGAGCCCGGTCGTGACGCTCACCCCGCAGCTGGCGGGGGCGGCTCAAGAATAGGGTGCAGCACCATGCCCGGGGACAGGGCCATGTGTCGGCATCCAACCCGTATTGCTGCGCAATGGAGGCGAGCTGCCGAGCGGGACCATCCAGCCAGAGCCCGTAGGGCAGACCACTGTCAGTGAGCCAATCCAGCGCTGCGACCAGCGTCCCGGGTGGAGTCGACTCGACAACGATGCATCCATTGAGCTCCGCGGCTGGCAGCCCGCTCACGAACGCGAACACGGGACCGTCCGTGCGATGCGCACCACCCGGGCTGTGCTCGGCCAGCTTGCCAAAGGCAAGCTACGCAACTCCGGTGAGCCGCTGCTGCGAGCTGATCGGTGGTCCGCATTCCCAAAGTATCGGTGCCTGTGCGCCCCGATTCCAACGCATGGCTTGGCCAAGCGGGGGCAGTGCCCCGCGCCGCGCGAGCCGTCCGTTGAGGGCGTCACTCCGCCGGAAGCCGGCGCGATCCCGGCCCGCGCCACATCGCCGCCTGAGGACCTCGCATCTCGACTCTTGTCTGACTGAGTTGGTCAACCGCTGAGCACGAGGGCCTTAGCGGTCGGCCAGGCCCGGCGGCAGCCAGATCTGCACCCCGAATTCGCGAAACTGTTCTGGATGATTGCGAATGGCAAGCCAGTTGGCCCGCGTGAACTGCAGTTCGACGTCTTGCCGGGGCTGCTTCTTGCCAAGCGTCGCGCACACGTTGGTGAGGTCGGGCGGAAGCGCTACGACGTCTACCACCGTGAAGTCCTCGATCATGACTAGTGCATACCGATCGACGCCGTGCCTCGATCGGATGCAATGCTCATTGGCGCCGCTGTCGATCGTGTTCGCGAGGGACTTGACCTGGTACCGAGTCCGGCCTGTCGCGACGCACCCTGGAACAGCGGTGCCGACCGGAGGGTCCCGAGCTTCTCGAAGGCCGCGGACAGGTAGGGGTAGCCCGGGTGCTTCTAGCTGAGGTCGGGCTCGGTCGCAGACGGTCAGTTTCGCCTGAGCCAACTCGAGGCACCGGTGGCCGCTCCAGGCGAATCGAAGGAGCGGCGGCAAGCTGGGCACCGGGCTTCCGATCAGAATCGTCGACTTGTCGGGTTTGTGGGCTAGCGCCGCGTTTCGGACAAGAGCCCTATTTCGCGCGGTAGCGGTGAGATGGGCGCCCGGTGTTCCCGTAGAGGAGCTCGCGGTGTACCAGCCCGGCGTCCAGGAGATGTGTGAGATATCGCTGGGCCGTGGGGCGGCTGACTCCGACGCGTTGGGCGAGCTCGCCGGCGGTCAGGGACTGGTGCGCGCTCCTGCAGCGTCTCGAGTACGGCCGCGATGGTGGGTTGCGAGGTGCCCTTCGGCGATCTGTTCAGGGGGCGCATCAACGCGTAGAGCTTGTCGACGTCCTCCTGTGACGCGTCGTGGAGCCGGGAGACGGAGGTGTGGAGAGCCCGGTACGCCGAGAGCTGCTCGGCCAGCCGGTCGAAGGAGAACGGCTTGACGAGGTAGTGGACGGCGCCGAGCTGCATGGCGGCGCGGATGCTATCGGCGTCCCGCGCTGCGGTGATCACGATGACGTCCGGAGGGGCGGGTTCGGCGCGGACGCGACGCAGGAGGTCGAGACCGTGCTCGTCGGGGAGGTAGAGGTCCAGCAGGACGAGATCCGGGTGGAGCGACTGGATCGCGGCATCTGCGTCCGCGGCGTTGTGGACACGGGCGCACACCGAGAAGCCCTGCACCTTGAGGACGTAGGCGGCGTTGATCTCGGCGACGCGGAAGTCGTCGTCGACCACCAGGGTGCGGATCATGCGCGGCTGCCCGCGGTGGCGGCGCGGTCGCGAGTCGGCAGCGTGACCTCGAAGACCGCCCCCGGCGCGTTCTGGACGCTGAGCCGTCCGCCGTTGCGGATCACGAGGCGGTGGACGAGCGCCAGGCCCAGCCCCCGCGGAGCGCCGTCGCGCGGAGGATTGGTGGTGTAGCCGTCGGTGAACACGCGGCCCACGTCGCGTACGCCCGGTCCGTTGTCGGAGACGGTGATCTCCAGCTCACTGTCGTTCGGGCGTTGGAACTCGACGCGCACCTGAGGGTCGGGGTTGCTGCTGGACGCGGCCGCGTCGATGGCGTTGTCGACCAGGTTGCCGATGATGCTCACCAACACCCCCGTCTTGGTCGCGGCGTCCTCGATCGACCCGACGTCGTCCCCGGCGTGCACGGTGAGCACCACCCCTCTCTCGGCGGCGATCGTCGTCTTGGCCAGCAGCAACGCGACGATCGTCGGGTCCCCGATCTGCTCGCGCAGCGTCTCGGCGAAGCAGCCGAGGTGGTCGGACAGCTCCGAGAGGTACGCCGCCGCCTCGTCGTACCGGCCGAGCTCGAGGAGGCCGGCCAGCGTGTGCATCCGGTTGGCGTGCTCGTGCTGCTGGGCCCGCAGCGCGTCGGTGAGGCTGCGTACGCTGTCGAGCTCGCGCAACAGCCCGGCGCTCTCGGTCCGGTCCCGGATCGTGATGACCGCGCCGAGCGGCCTGCCCGCATGGCTGACCGGCATCCGGGTCAGGATCAGCACGTAGTCGTCGGTGACGACCCGCTCCTCGACCTCGTCGCCCGAGCACGCCGCCGACCAGGTCGCGAACCCGACCCGGCGGGAGAATGCGGTCCAGCGGCAGATGGTCCTCAGGCCTCTGGACCGACAGCAGTCGCCGCGCCCGCTCGTTGATCAGCGAGACCCGGCCGACCGTGTCGAGGGTGATCACCCCTTCGCTGATTCCGTGCAGCATCGCCTCACGCTCCTGGAGTAGCTCGGAGATCTCATCCAGCTCCAGCCCGAACGTCTGGTGCTTGAGGCGGCGGGCCAGCAGCAGCGAGAAGGCCGTGCCGACCACCAGCGCCAGGACTGAGTAGTCGACCAGGGCCGGGACCGAGCGCATGACGGCGTCGCGAGACGTTGCGCTCGAGCAGACCCGCGGATACCTCACCGATGATCGCCCCGTCCGGTGCCCTCAGACGGCGCCCTGCCGTTGGCGGAGCGGCCGAGGGCACCGCTGTCGATCCCGACGTGCCCGTTCCCGTCGAGCGCGACGAGGGGCTCGGCGACCTTGCGTCCGATGAGGCTCGGATCGGGATGGGAGTGGCGCACGCGGTGCCGGTCGATGACCACGATGTAGGAGGCGCCCGTGGCCCGCCGCAGCCCTTCGGCGAGGGCCGCCACGCGGTGCTGCGGATCGCCGGCGGCCATGGCATGGCGGATCTGGCCGTCCTGGGCAGCCGCCTCGGCGATGGAGAGGGCGCGGGCCTCGTAGCCACGGTCGATGTCGCGTCGCAGCTCACGGGTGAACAGCAGGAAGCCGAGCCCGATCACGACGAAGAGCACGACAACCTGGCTCGCCAGGATCCTCGTCGACAGCCTGCGCGGTCTCATCACTCACCCACATCTCGTTGCCTCGATTCAGTGTGCCGCGCGGTGGGCCACCGGGCGAGACGAGCAGAACGATCAAAAGGTGCCGCAACGATTCATATCCCGGTAATGCGCTCAAGACTTCCCGTTCATGCCATTGAAAACTAACGTCCGGGCATTCTCGAAACGGCCCCGAATGGAAGGCACCCAGATGCCCACGAGCGACCCGCGGACACCGCAGTCCGAGTCGGCCACCGGTCGGTCCTCGCGTATCGAGCTGTCCGGCGTCACGAAGCGGTTCGTCAGCCCGACCGGCGCCGCGTTCACCGCCATCCGTGACGTCGACCTGACCGTCGAGCGAGGCCAGTTCTGCGCCGTCGTCGGTCCGACCGGCTGCGGGAAGTCCACCACGCTCACCCTGGTGGCGGGCCTCGACCGGCCGAGCGACGGAACGGTCATGGTGGCGGACCACCCCGTCGACGGCATCGCGTCCGGCACCAGCTTCATGTTCCAGACCGACGCGCTCCTCCCGTGGAAGACGGTGCTGGCGAATGTGGCGTTGGGACCGCGGTTCCGCGGCATGTCGAAGGGCGACGCCCAGTCCGCGGCGCGCGACTGGATCGGCCGGGTGGGCCTCACGGGTTTCGAGAACCACCATCCGCACCAGTTGTCCGGGGGCATGCGCAAGCGGGTGAGTCTCGCGGCAGCCCTGATCAACGAGCCCTCGATCCTGCTGATGGACGAGCCGTTCGGCGCACTCGACGTTCAGACGAAGGCGATCATGTCCAACGAGCTGATCTCCCTGTGGGAGGAGACCCGCCCGTCCGTCCTCTTCATCACTCACGACCTCGAGGAAGCCATCGCCCTGGCCGACCGCGTGGTCGTGATGACGTCCGGGCCCGGCACGGTCAAGGCGACCTACGACATCGACCTCCCGCGGCCGCGTGGCGCCGTTCAGGACATCCGCTTCGACCCACGTTTCCTGGAACTCCACCAGCAGATCTGGGAGTCGCTCCGCGAAGAGGTGCAGCACGCCTACGCCGTCACGACCGCGGCGACGGGGGCACTCGCATGAGCAGCCAGGCCCTCCACGACCCGCAGGAGAAGACGATGCCTCAGCAGACCACCGCGCCCCGGAGCCCGCAGATCGAGGCGCCGCCGTCCGCGTCGAACCAGGCTCGCGCGCGACGGAGGCGTCGGCGGCTCACCGTCAACGCGACCCGCCTCGTGCTGCTGGTGGTCCTCGTCGGCGGCTGGCAGCTGCTCACCTCCCTCAAGGTGATCGACCCCTTCTTCTTCGGTCAGCCGACCGGCATCGCCCTGCGGCTGAAGGACTGGGTCGAGAACGGCACCCAGTTCGGATCCATCTGGCTCCAGATCTGGGTCACGATGAAGGAGGCCCTGCTCGGCTTCGTCTACGGCGTCTGCGGCGGGATCGTGCTCGGAGTCCTGCTCGGCCAGTTTCCGTTCCTGGCCGATGTGGTCGGCCCCTACATCAAGGTCGCGAACGCCATCCCGCGCATCGTGCTCGGCTCCATCTTCGTGGTCTGGCTCGGTCTCGGCACGACCTCCAAGGTCATGCTCGCCGCGGTCCTCGTCTTCTTCGTCGTCTTCTTCAACGCCTTCCAGGGAGTCCGCGAAGTCGATGCGAACTTCCTGGCGAACGCCCGCGTGCTGGGTGCCTCACGACTCGCAGATCGTGCGCCACGTCGTGCTGCCATCGGCGCTGACCTGGATCATCGCCAGCCTGCACGTCGCCTTCGGCTTCGCCGTGATCGGCGCGATCGTCGGGGAGTTCCTGGGCGCCCAGAAGGGGCTCGGGCTCGTCATCTCCTCGTCGCAGAACAACTTCGACCCCAACGGGGTGTTCGGCGCCATGCTCATCATCGCCGTGATCGCCCTGACCGCCGAAGGGCTGATCGGACTCCTCGAGCGGCGGCTGCTCGCCTGGCGACCACCGCAGCGCACCGAGACCGCCGGCCTCTAGCGGCGTCGCCCCTCGCGTCCTGGACGCGGGGACCCTGCCCTCTCACGCGTGCACGACCGTGCACGTGCACCTCACCCACCCATGAAAGCAAGAGGCGATCACTCATGCCCCGATCACTGATCAGACACAAGGCGGCCAGCACGTTGGTCATGGCGGCACTCGCCGTAGGAGCTGCAGCCTGCGGGAACAGCAACGCCGCCAGCTCGAACGGCACCCCGACCGTCACCATGATGGTCGGCGGCATCGACAAGCAGATCTATCTGCCCTACCAGCTCGCCCAGGACCTGGGCTACTACCAGAAGTACGGCGTCAACGTCCAGCTCAGCACCGAGTCAGCCGGAGGAGTAGGTGCCGAGGATGCCATGGCGTCCGGCCAGGTCGACATGGCCGGTGCCTGGTACGTCCACACCATCGACTTCCAGCAAGCCGGCAAGCCCGTCACCGACGTGGTCCAGCTCAGCGGAGCCCCCGGCGAACGCGAGATGTGCGCCAACGGCACCAACGTCAGCTCGGCAGCCAACTGGAAGGGCCAGAGCGTCGGGGTCACCGACCTCGGATCGGGAACCGACGACCTCACCCTGTACCTCGCCGCCCGCAACCACCTCAGCACCAGCGACTTCAACCGCGTCGGCGTCGGCGACGGCACCACCTTCATCGCCGCCCTGGAGCACCACAAGATCGTCTGCGGCATGACGACACAGCCAACCGTGGCGGCCATCGAGAAGAAGCACCTCGGCTACTCGGCCGTCGACCTGGCCTCCACAGCAGGAGCCAGCCAGGCGCTCGGTGGGACGTTCCCGGCGGCCGGCGTGCTCGCGTTGACCAGCTGGGTCAACGCCAACAAGGCCACCGTGCAGAAGGTCGTCGACGCCCTCGTCGCCACCATGCACTACATCCACACCCACAGCGCCGCCGACATCGCCGACCATCTCCCGGCGTCGTTCGTCTCCAACGGCCTGATCACCCGATCCGACTACATCAGCGCCCTCACCCAGGACAAGGGCCAGTTCCTCCCCGACGGACTCATGCCAGCCAACGGTCCACAGACCGTCCTCAACGTCGACAAGCTCGCCGGCAAGGTCAAGGGAAACGTCGACCTGGCCACGACCTACACCAACACCTTCGCCGAGAAAGCCAACAAGCTCGAGGGCTACACGCACTGACCCAGCTGAGAGATCCCGGTGGCTGCCCCTGACGCGTTGTAGGGCGTCCACCGGGATCCGCTGCGGCGGGTTCGGGGCTGCGGGCCGGCTGGCTCCTTCCTGGCATGAGGCACATCGCGACTGGGATGACTGCCCTCCTGGCATTCCTCCCCAGCAGGGCGAGAGGACCGAGGGTGCCGGCAAGCAGACCAACGCTGACCCGTAAGGGCGCGCCCGGTCACATGGGCGGTTGAAAGCGCTGCCGCCGGTAGAGCTGCGGCCGGGCGCACCGAGCCCCGGGAAGCCGCAGAAATCCTGGGTCGCCACCTGTCGCCAGCCTGAAACAGGGCCCTGGCGAGCAGCCCCTTGAGTGGTCTCCTTCCGTCAGTTCGTCGTGGGGCTGGCGAGCAGCTCCTCGCGGCATCCTTCATGGTCGAGTCCGTTAGCCGCAGGCAGGAGGCATACCGGCTGGGGCGCTCTGTCTCGCGGCGGTCGCGCACGCCCGTGGAGACGGGGCCAACACGCTGCAGCGCGTCGGCGCGACCGATGCGAACGTTTCAGTCCGACCCGCGCCGGGCAGGGTCTTCACCATGTCCCTCTCGCGTGTCGGAACGGTGCACAGCGATGTGGGCCAGAGCCTGGTCATGGTGACGGTGTTCTTGGTGATCCTGTCGGTCGTGCTGTTCCTCGTCGCCTACCTCGAGCCCGGCAGCGCGGCCAAGCCCCTTCAGAAGCGCCGGCGTCTCACCCGCCGGGACCACGCACCGAGCGCAGCGGCTGACCGACCATATCCCGGGCGGCACGACGGCGCGGGTTGGGAGTAAGGCTCCGCGTGACCTGAGCGGGCTACGGGACGGGTGTGACAGAGACCGGACACCGACCGATCGACACCGTGGTGCTCGACATCGACGGGACGTTGATCGACTCGGTGGACGCCCACGGGTGGTCGTGGCGAGAAGCGTTCCGGGTGCTGGGTGTCGTGGTCCCGTCCTGGAAGGTTCACCGGGCCATCGGGATGGGCGGGGACCGGCTCGTCGCCGCCGTCACGAATGCGGCTGTGGAAGCGTCGATCGGCGATGAGGTCAGAAGCAGACAGTCCGAGGCCCTCCAGGACCTCTCTGCCCATCTCAGCCCTACCCCCGGGGCGACCGGACTGCTGGAGGCGCCCAAGACGCGCGGGCTCCTGGTCGTGCTGGCCAGCTCCGGGGCACGCGACGAGACCGAGAAGGCGGTCGAGCTGCTCGAGGCCCGTCGCCTCATCGATGGAACCGTCAGCGGTGAGGACACCGACACCACGAAGCCGGATCCCGAGCCCGTCCAACGCGCTGTCGCAGGTGTCGACGGCTTCCACGCCGCGGTCGTGGGGGACTCCGTGTGGGACATGAAGGCGGCGCGACGTGCGGGCCACCTCGCCGTTGGGCTGCTCACCGGCGGCATCGCCGGGTGTGAGCTGGAGGAGTCCGGAGCGGCTGCGGTCTACCAGGACCCTGACGCGCTCACCCGGGCGCTTGCCGATGTCCTTGACGGGTCGCCCGGGCGGCACCGGGCGTCCCGGGGCATGACGAGCGCGACAGGGGGTACAGCCCGTCCATGACCGAGAGAGCGGATCACGAGCCTCCGATCGACCTGGGGACGTGCCCGAGGGTGAAGAGATCTCCGAAGCGGACGCGGCCGAGCGCGTCGACGTGGACCCGGAGGAGCAGGAGAACCGACAGGATCCGGTGTGGTCCGCGGACCACGAGGACTGACCATCACCCCAGCGGCTACGCCGTGACGTCTAGCAGCGCGATGCCGATGGCCGGCGCCGCGCTCGCGGACCTTAGACGTCGACTGATTTACCTCCAGGAGCCATCGCGCAGCCCGCCAGTCGGCGGCGGCATCCCGCGACACCCCATCGGCAGGGCCGCGACTCGGCGTCCGTCTTCCCCGGGCCTACGTGTCGTGGAGCGTCGGGGGCGCTCGATCGTGGGTGCGCGTGTCGGAACGCTGGCCCTGAGCGGCTCCGTTGACTTCGAGCGGACTTGAAGTCCTAGAGTGCGACGTGATGAGCGGGGCGATGACCGAACGACAGCGCGAGCCCGGGCTCTTCTCGCGACGCTACGCCGCCCTGACCGGTGGCCTGTTCGCCCTCTGCGCGTTCGTTGCGTTCGAGGCGACCGCGGTGGTGACGATCATGCCGGGGGTCGCCGCCGAGCTGCACGGGATCCGTCTCTACTCGTTGGTGTTCGCCGCGCCGCTGGCCAGCGGCGTGGTCGGCATGGTCGTGGCCGGTGGGTGGAGCGACCGGAGTGGCACGGTCGGCCCGCTGGCCGTCTCGCTCGTCCTCTTCTCCGTCGGGCTGGTCGGCTGCGGGCTCGCCCCGTCGATGCAGGTCCTGATCGCGGCTCGCGTCGTTCAGGGTGTGGGCGGCGGGGGCGTGACCGTGTGTCTGTACGTGCTGGTGGGCCTGATGTACCCGCCGTCCCTGAGACCGGCGGTCTTCTGGAGCTTCTCAGCGGCGTGGATCCTGCCCACGCTGTTCGGGCCGGCCCTCGCGGCCTACGTCGCGCAGGCCGTCGGGTGGCGTTGGGTGTTCCTCGGTGTCGTGGGGCTGGTGGTGGTCGCGGCTGTCGGCATCACTCCTTCCCTGCGCGGGCTGGACGCCCCCACGGCAGGAGCGCGGTTCCCGACGTCGCGGCTCGCCTGCGCCGGCGTCGGCGCGATCGCGGTGCTCGCCCTCCAGCTGCTCGGGTCGCGACCCGACGCCCTGGCGGGGCTGACGGTCGTCGCGGCGGCCGTGCTGCTCCTCGCGATCCGCCCGTTGTTGCCCTCCGGCACCTTGCGAGCAGCTCCAGGGCTGCCGGCGGTGATCGCCACCCGCGCCCTGCTGAGCGGGGCGTTCTTCTGCGGTGAGGCCTTCGTGGTCTTCGTGCTCCAGCAACGGTGGGGGCTGAGCGCCGGCGTCGCCGGGCTCGCCCTGACCGGCGTCGGCCTGTCCTGGTCGGCCGCGAGCTGGGCGCAGTCCCGCCTCTCCCGCACGGTGAGCGACCGGGCTGCGATGCGTCTCGGTAGCGCCACCGTGCTGGTCGGCATCCTCGGTCTGGCGCTCCTGGTGTGGGTGCACGCGCCCGCGGTCGTCGCCGCGGCCGCATATGTGTTGGCCGGCGCGGGCATGGGCTTCGCCTACCCCAGGACCAGCGTGGCGATGCTGGCCGAGTCGGGAGACTCCGAGCGCGGATTCAACTCCGCGGCGCTCTCGATCGCCGACGCTCTCGGCGGCGCGACGACGATCGCCGCCTCGGGGGCGGTCTTCGCGGCCGTGGAGCGCACCGCAGGCGACCCCTTCGTGGCGGCCCTTGCCGTCGGGTGCTGCGCCGGACTGCTCGCGGTCGTCACCTCCGCCCGCACGCATGCGGCGTGAAACACGCGCGAACACAACGACCGAGGCACAGATTCCCGGGCCACCGTGTCGACCCCGACCCGCCGCGCCGAAGTCGCCTTCGCGCATGTCGAAGGGCGGATCGCGAGAGGCGACTGCACCACAGCAGGACAGGTTGGGGGCGTGCGTGACAGTCGGCGCAGCTCAGTCGGGTCTGCTCCCATCGTTGGGGAAGGGGTATTGGTCTCGTCCGGTTCAGATCGCTGATGACAGTCATACCGCCGGGAATCAGCGCGATTCCTCGCTGCGTCGGTCCGCGTATGCGCCTGCACACAATGACCCTCTGCGGTGCCAGCGTTCCTCGATCAGCTCCGCCGACACAGCTATCGCAGAGGCTTCCCGCGTCGGGCCCGCCTAGCGCCTCTGCATCTGGACTCGCGGACCCCGCGGCGCCCACCAAAGTCGTGCCGGAACGCGGGCTGGTTCACCTGACCCGGCATCGCTGAACTGGGCTTCAGGTGTGCGACCTACCTCGGTCCGCGTGCCGGCCGACAACGGCTCCTCGAACCCTCTGCTGTCCGCCCCGCGCCTTGTTCCTTCAGCCCCACCCCCAAGCCCCCAAACCGTCATCGCCAACCATCAACGGCTCCCGACTCCGCCCTCCAGATCGCCCATCTCACCCTCCCGCTCAAGCGGCACGCATGCTACGAAGTTTCGTAGTGGGACGGGCGCCGATGTGGCCGCTGACCTGCGGTTTCACGGTTGTTGACGGTTGTTGACGGAGGTGATTTCGATGCATGGCGGCATGAAGATCTACCGCGGCGCAGCGGCCGCCGCTCGACACTACGTCGAGGCCGATCGCTCCCGGGCGGACGACTACTACCTCGCCGAGGGCAGCGGCGTCGCCATGCACTTCAATCGCGACCCCCGATGGCGTCGAGCGCCGAGCCGACATGGACGGCGAGACCTACGAGCAGTGGGTCGCCGGATTCGACGTCGAGACCGACGCAGCGAAGGGGCGGCTGCGGACGGACGACAAGGGCGTGCGGTTCGTCGAGGTCACCGTCAACGGGCCGAAGACCTGGTCACTCGCGGCCGCGCTGCACCCCGAGATCGCCGAGGCGTACGACGCCGCGCAGATGGCAGCGGCCGAGGAGATCATCGGGTGGCTCGCCACCCACTCGACGACACGCGTCGGGCCTCGGGACCGGCAGTTGCAGGTGCCGGTCGAGCAGATCGAGGCGGCCGTCGTACGCCACTTCACCTCCCGGGCCGGCGACCCTCATCGACACCTGCACCTCCAGATCAACGCCCGAGTTTTCGCTGCCGGCGCGTGGCGAGGACTCCACACCGTCGGGGTTCGCGACAGCCTGGAGGCGATCAACGGGATCGGGCACGCGGCCGTGATGACCAATCCGGGGTTCCGAGGGGCCCTGGCGAGACGCGGGTTGCACACTGGACGCTGAGACCGGCGAGGTCGTCGAACTGGCGCCGTACACGGGAGCGTTCAGCGCACGGGCGAAGCAGATCGAGGCCAACGTCGACACCTACGAGGCCGAGTGGCGCTCCGAGCATCCCGGCGAGGAGCCCGGGCCGACGCTGCGGCAGGCATGGGATCGGCGAGCGTGGGCCGACGCCCGACCGGACAAGGTCGTGCCGACCAGCGGTGACGAGCTGCGGCAGCGCTGGGTCGAGGAGCTGCACGAGCTCGGCTACCTCGCACCTGCCCCGAACGCGCCGCTCTGCTCGCTGCGCGACCGGTGCGCTTGATCGCGACGGCGTGGTCGAGCTGGCGCTGGTCACGGCTCGGGTCGCGCCGCTCGGCGTGGAACGCGGCCGACGCCCGGGGCGAGGTCGAGCGGATCATCGCGTCCGGCGGAGGCGTGGTCGACCGGCGCCGTGCGCCGTGAGTTGGCAGAGGATCTGACCGCTCGCGTCATCGCCGCCTCACGCCCGCTACTCCCCCGATCGGACGTGCCCGAGCACGTGCGTTCGTTCACGTCGGTCGACGTGCTGGCCGTCGAGCACGAGATCGTCGACCGCTCTTGCGACTCGTGCCGAAGCCAAGACGATCACCGTGATCGAGGGCGCGGCCGGGGCTGGCAAGACCGCCCGTCTCGCGGCAACCCGCGAGCGCGCGATCGCGGCCGGGCGTCGGATGGTCGTGGTGACACCGACTCTCAAGGCGGCCCAGGTCGCAGAGGGCGCGATCGGCGCGGCGTCGTACTCCGCCGCCTGGCTGCTCCACCAGCACGGCTTCCGCTGGGACGAGGACGGTCGGTGGAGTCGAGTCGACTCCGTCGCCCGACGTCAGCGCCCGACTACGCCGAGGCGACCTGCTCGTCGTCGACGAGGCGGGCATGGTCGACCAGGACACCGCCCGCGCGCTACTCCGCCTCGCCGACGAGAACAAGGCCCTGGTGATGCTGGTCGGCGACCGCCATCAGCTCCCCGCCGTCGGCCGTGGCGGGCGTCCTGGATCTGGCGACCCGGTACGCCCCGGATCGGGTGCAACAACTCGACGGCGTACGCCGCTTCAAGGACCCCGCGCTATGCCGAGCTGTCGGTGCGGATGCGGACCGGTACCGCGCCTGGCGAGGTGTTCGACGAACTCCTGCGCCCGCGGCGAGATCGTCATCCACGGAAGCGACGTCGAGCGGACCCGACGCCTTGCCGCTGAAGCCAGCGTCGGCAAGCTCGTCGTCGCCGACACCCGCGAGCAGGTGGGCCGGATCAACGCCTTCGCGCACCGGATCCGCAAGGCGACCGGTGAGGTCGACGAGCAGGTGCTGACCGCGGCAGGTGAACGGATCGGCGTCGGCGACACCATCGCGACCCGGCGCAACGACCGCGATGTCGACGTCGCGAACCGCGAGATCTGGACCGTCGCTCAGCTGCGATCGCGGCGCGCTCACCGTCAGGGGCGAGGCGGGGACTCGTGTGCTGCCGTCCGACTACGTGCGCCGCGATGTCGAGCTCGCCTACGCCACGACCGCCTACGGCGCGCAAGGCGCCACCGTCACCGAGAGCCATGTGCTGGTCGGCGAGCACAGCGGGGCCGCGTCGGCGTACGTCGGGATGACACGCGGCCGCGAGCGCAACGTCGCGCACCTCGTCGCCGAATCCGTCGAGGATGCGCGCAAGCAGTGGTGCGACGTGTTCGGCCGGGACCGTGCCGACCTCGGGCCGGCGCACGCGCGGGAGGCGGCGGCCGAGGCGATCGAGCGGTACGGACCGAAGGCACCAAGGCGACGGGCGGCGCCGCGTCTTCCTGCCGAGCTCGATTCCCGGCCTGCGGCATCGCCGTCGGCACCGGGCATCGGGTTCTGAAGCGTGGTTGAGGCACCGGATCGGGTTCAGCCCGTTCGCCACAGCCTGATCAGTTGCTCGCCGACGTCGAGCCGGTCGTCGTAGGGCTCGACCGTGACGCCGACGACGCATCCGGGTCCGCTCGGTGCAAGCACAACGGTGTGGCCGTTGTCCAAGTCCGCCCACCTCCGCGCGAACGCGACTCCAGCGTTCCAGGTGGCCAGCGCGGAGGGGTGCCGCGACGTCGCCAGTTGAGTGGCGAGCCGTTCGGCGATCTTGGCGACGGTCGCTGCCGGCTTCATCCCGTCGCCGTCCGCAGTCGGCTCTGGCGGCCGCGCGTCGAAGCGCGTCCGGATGAACCGCACCCGCGGCTCCTTCGGAGTCGGCGCCCTCACTGGCACTGCTTCGTGTCCGCGGACCCACGCTTCAGCCGTGAACGAGTCGTCCCCTCGGCCCAGGATCCGCACGGTGTCCGGCTGGGTCGGTCCCCGCGCGACCACAATCGGCCACTTCCACGCCTCGCGGACCGCGTCCGGGAGGTCGAGCTCCTCCCACACCTCGACGAGGAGGGGGCCGTCGATCCAGCGGATCATCTCCTCGGGCGAGCCACGCTTGGAGCAACTGCTCGTAGACGCCCTTGCGCTGCGCGCGGTCGTGCATGTCCCACGTCGCGCATCGGCCCGTCGCCGACGAGGTCGGGGAACGCCAGGATCGCGAAGCAGTCGGGCGTCTCGACGTGCCACAGGGTGCTCGGCACCCAGAAGTGCCCGACTCCGGGCGCTTCGTGCTCGACCCAGTCGATGAGCCGGCGCAGGTTGAGGTCGTAACCCGCGGCCTCGAGGATCCGCGCGGCGACCTTGAGCGTCGGCGACTTCAGACCTCGTTCGTACGCCGACATCGTCGCCTGCGACGTACCGGATCTGGCGGCGAGCTCGGCCTGCGTGAGACCGCTGGCTCGTCGTGCGACTTCGATCAGGTACGCCCGATCCATCCCTCGACGATATCCGATCGAACGTATTTGGCCCTCCGCGCGGCACGGCCTTCACACCTACCTGTCGCCCACGATCCTCGCGGGCCAACGCCTGACAGGAGGAACCATGAACAGCAACACCCACGACGTCCCCTTCCACGCTCGCCACGACGACGAGCTGCTCACGCTCGACGACGTCGCCGAGATCCTGCGGACCCCGGTCAACACCGTCCGCTGGTGGCGCCAGAAGGGCACCGGGCCGGAGTTCTTCAAGATCGGCCGGCGGCTCTACACGACCGTCGGCGACCTGCGACGCTTCATCCGCACGCAGCGCCTCGCCTCCCAGCCCGATCGCTCGGCAAGCCGAAGGCGGTGTGAGAGCCATGGACGACCCCGCGCCACGTCTTCCTCAGCGCGAGCGAGGTGATGGCTCGCTACGGCTGGGGCAAGACGAAGGGCTACCAGAACCTCAAGGACCGCGAGCTGGTGCCGCCGCCGGTGATGACACATCCCGACCGCTGGCGGCTCGACCAGCTGCTCGGCGTGGGAGGAGAAGCGCATGGCGCTGGCCGAGGCAGCGTTGGAGGCTCTCGTCGCGCCCGACCGCGAGCCGACAACCGTCACCGACCTGCTGCCCCAGCCCAAGCGACGACGGCGGTCGGCGTGACGGCCCTCCCCGCAGCCGTGGCGCCGAACGCCGCCCGGCACGAAGCTGTTGTGTTGTCGTGAGACCCGACGAGCCTCAAACTGTGCGATGTTCAGATCAGGGCCGCCTCACCAGCTCGTTCGCGATCTCGACGAGCACCATCGCTCGCCGGACGAGAGGCTTCGCCTTGGCGAGCGTGATGAGCGTGGCGCCGTACTCGACTTCGCCCTTCTTCGAGATCAGTTCTCGCAACGCGTTCTCTGCCGCTGCGGCATCGCGGTGAGCACCGAGCGCCTGGCGCAACTCCTTCACCGCCTTGGCGTGGTCCTTCGCCTTGCTGGTCTCCCCGGTCAACGCCGTCACGATCGCGTCCTTCGCGCTGATGCCGGCATGGATCGCATCCCCAGCGGCCGGAGTCGCGCGCTCGAGATCGAGGTTGTCCTGAGCTGAGTCCAGGTACTCCTGCGCCTTGTGGAGGAACCTCTTGGCGCGGTTCCTGCTCTCGGTGTTCGTCATGACGCCACCCGACTCCGACGCGGCATGGTGCCGACCAGGGCGATCCCGTCGCGCAATATCTCGGACACGACTGGCTCGCGGTCCTCTGGAGCGAGCTTGAAGTGGTCGCCGGTCAGGTGCAGGACGTCGCAGTCGTTGCCGAGGCGCTCATGGACCTGCTGCTGCAGCTCGGCCCCACCGTCCCAGGTCGCGGGGGCGATCACCACGAGGTCGACGTCGCTGTCTGCGTGGGCATCGCCGCGAGCAACTGATCCGAACACGATGACGGCTTCGACGCCTCGCACGGTCTCCTCCACGACGCGAGTCAGCATCTCGATCGGGCTGGCCAAGGAACGCAGTGGGGCGATGGCTGCATGGCCTTCATTGATGTGGTGCACGCCGGCACGCCCGATGGCCTCCGTCGTGATCAGCCCCAGCCGATCGAGGTCTCGCAGCGCCTGCTGCACGGCACCCAGACTGTGGCGATCCGCGACCAACGCGTGCACGCGCCGTCCGGTCAGGGGCGCGCCAGTGCGAAGCAGCACGGCTAGCGCCGCACCGCGCGCTCCAGCTATCAGGCCGCCGAAGGGTTCACCGAAGTCCATATGAACAGACTACTGATCATGTGAGCAGGAATCTAGTCATAGGTCCCAGGCGCAGGCTTCTGCACAAGGTCGACCGGAACGTCTGCAAACGGTCAACTCAAGACCGCGAGTGATGCACGAGAGTGATACACGAAGCCGCGGAATCGGTGTCCAACGGCGATCTTGGCTGAACCGGCATGACCCGCCACACCCCCTCTGACCTGCGGTTTCGTCAAAATCCGCGCACAGCCGCCAATCCTGGAACCTCGTGGCACCAGTGGCAGGCCGAGTACCCGACGCTGAGGAACACCGGGACCCCTCGGCGCCGGGCCTGGGCGAAGGCCTCGTCGCCCCACTCCCACCAGTCGACCGGGTTGTCCTGGTGCTGGAGGAGGTACGGCGACGTGGCCGACGCCAACCGGTTGGCCACTGATGCTCCTCTCTCTGCAGGGTTTCGAGAGCCGACGCGTTCAGCCGGTGGCGAGGCCCAGGATGCCGTCGAGCACCAGCACGGCGCCGACGGCCAAGGAGACCGCGGCGGCAATGGTCGGGGCGGACCGCACCACGCGAACACGCAACGCGTCAAGCCGCGCCTGCGCCTGGTCCGGCCGCTTGGCGAAGTACAGGTAGATGGCCCCGACCGTCGCCGTGGACACGACCGTGAAGAACGCGAACGCGACCAGCGTGATGGGCAACGCCGCGTGGTGGTGCACGACGACGATGGCGGCCGCGGCGGTGAGGGTCCACGGCTGCATGAGGATCCCCATCACGGTGGCCCCCCAGGGCGCCAGCCGGTCGAGCCGGTCGGTCAGCCAGTGCGGCAACCCGTCGTTCTCACGTGGGAGCTTCCGGCGCCGCCACTGACGAGCGCCCACGGCGACGAGCGCGAGGCCGAGCAGGATCTCGATGACGTCCACCGTCGGGCCGCCGCGCCCGCGGTGGACCGGGGTGAACGAACCCAGCGCGTAGCTGACCACGAACACCAGGCTGAGTGAGGCGATCCAGCCGACCAGGAACGCCGAGGCGTTCACCCTCGCCCGTGCCGTGGCCAGCAGCAGGATGAACACCACCAGCGTGCTCGGCGACAGGCTCGCCAGCACGCCGAGGAGCAGCAGGGGGATGATCAGACCCATCGCGGCTTCTCCGGCTTCTGCTGGCTCGGTCGGTCCGGTCGACGCGGCCACCGAGCGCGGCGAGCGGCCTCGTCCCGCAACTATGGCATGCCGTCGGCGTCCGTCGATCGCGGCTTGGGGGGTCCCCAAGGACCGGCTCCGGAGAGAGACTGACCGCGGTCCGGGCACCCCATGACCCGGCAGCAACCCACGAGGAGCACCATCCGCAGGAGCAAACGATCCGCCGTATGGGCCGCCGCCACCACCGTGGCGGTCGGCGCCCTTCTGGCCTCGACCACCACGTCGCAGGCCGCCGGCTCATCCAACCAGGGCGACAGGATCGGCACCCCGAAGTTCGAGGAGCAACCGTCGTCGACGACGAGGTGCACTTCTCGTGGTTCGCGCGGCAGTCGCCGTCGATCGCCGAGCAGGGCTACGACACCTATCTGAACAACTTCGCCCACGTGGCTGGCGGCTGCTGACGACGTAGACGGAGGAACCACCGGCCCGGCCGGGGTTGTCGCTCACGCGGCGCCCCGGCCGAGTCGCGTCGCCCCCGCGCGACAGAATGGGGCACATGGACGCCGAGGCCTGGAACGAGCGGTACCGCGCCACCGAGCTGGTCTGGTCGGCGGGACCCAACCAGTTCGTGGAGTCGGAGCTGGCGGACCTGCCACCCGGACGAGCCGTCGACCTGGCCGCCGGCGAGGGCCGCAACGCGATCTGGCTCGCCTCCCGCGGGTGGGACGTGACCGCCGTCGACTTCGCGCAGGCCGCCCTCGACAAGGGCCGCCAGCTCGCCGGGGACCTGCCGGTCGACTGGGTCTGTGCGGACGCGACGGCCTGGTCGGCGGACGCGTCGTACGACCTGTGCGTGGTGGCCTACCTCCAGCTCTCCGCCGGTGAGCGCCGGTCCGCGGTACGGAACGGGTTCGCCGCGCTACGCCGGGGAGGCACGTTCCTGCTCGTCGCCCACGACTCCACGAACCTCGTCGAGGGCACCGGCGGCCCGTCGGACCCGGCGGTCCTGATGACCGCGGACGACGTGCTGGCCGACCTCGGCGGTGAGGCGTTCGAGGTGCGCCGCGCGGAGCGGGTCGGCCGACAGGTCGAGCAGCCCGACGGCGGCACCCGCACGGCGTACGACGCCCTCGTCCGTGTTGTCAGGCTTGACTAGAGTTCCCGCGTGACCCCGACCCAGCTGCGGGCCTTCGCCAGCGTGGTCCGACTCGGGTCGGTGAAGGCTGCCGCCGCAGAGCTCCACGTGAGCGAGGCGGCGGTCTCCATGCACGTCGCCCAGCTGCGCAGGGAGTTCGACGACGACCTCTTCCGTCGTACGTCGTCCGGGCTTGCCTTCACCCCTGGCGGCCTCCGTCTGGCCAGCCGGGCGGTGGAGATCCTCGGCCTCCAGGACCGCACGATCCTCGAGGTCAGCCAGGCCGGCAGCGGCAAGCGGGTCCTGCGGGTCGCGGCGTCCCACCTCTTCGCGGAGCATGCGGCGCCGGGGCTGATCGAGCTCTTCGCCTCCCGTGCCGACGACCTGCAGGTCGAGCTGAGCGCACGGCCACCCGCGCGACTGGGAGGCCTCCTCCTGGCTCGTGCGGTCGACGTGGCCATCGGGCCCGTGGGCGCGGCGCCCGAGCCCGGCCTCGTCCAGGTGCCCTTCCTCAACTACGAGGTCGTGGCGGTGGCCCGGCCGGACCATCCGCTCGCCGGCTCGCAGCTGACCGCGGACCGGATACGACGCCTCACCTGGTGTCTCGGCCCGTCCGCGGCCGAGACGACCGGCGCGGTGCCCGCGATGCTGCGTCGGCTCGCGGTCCCCGAGAAGGGACAACAGATCTTCCAGAGCGACGCCGCCGCCCTCGAGGAGACCAAGCGCGGGGACGGCGTGACGCTGGCGGTCCGCTTCGCCGTCGCCGGTGACCTGACCGCCAAGCGTCTGGTCGTCCTCACCGGCCCGGGACTGCGCGCGCAGGGCAGCTGGGTCGCGATGGGGCTCCCGGCCCACGCCCAGACACCGGCCGCGGCCGAGCTGCTGCGTTTCATCACGACCCCGCGCGCCACGCAGGCCATGGTGCGCGGGGCGGGAGTGCACGTCGGCCGCTTCCGCCCGGCCGTGCACGTGACCCTGTGGAGCTAGCGGAGGGTCGGGCTACCGCTCCCGCTTCCAGGTGCCGCGACCGAACATGCGGCCGAGCCGGTCGCCGAGGGACGCGCCCGTGTCGTCGCTCGCGTCGGCCTCGTAGACCGGCGACTGGTCCGGAAGGGGGAGGTCGGCCGCCTCGACCATCGAAAGAGTCGTGCACACGTGGGAGGTGAAGATCGAGTCGACCAGGTCGGCGTCGACGAAGCGGGTGCCCTGGGCCGTCGCGACCACGAGGCCGTCGAACACGTCGACCTCCTCGACCACGAGCACGGCCTCGACCGTGCCGAACTCGTGCCCGTCGCTCGCCTGCACCGGTGTGCCCGGGAGGAGCGCGGTGTAGGCGATGGGGTCGGCGTCATCCGTCACGCGACAACTCTACGTGCCGGGCTCGACCCCCGACCGGCTCTCCTGGGCCGGGGGCCTTCAGATCTGGTCCCCGGCGATCGCGTCGAGCACCGCGGGAAGGGCGGTCAGCCGGTCGGCCGGCAGGACCGCGTCGCAGAACGGCAGCGCCGCCGCCATCGAGGCGACGAGCGGCTGGAACCCCTCGGCCGCTGCCCGTGGGTTCAGCCACACGATGCGGCGGGCCCTACGGGCCGCCTGCGCCATCACCCTCGCCATCACCTCCGGCGGGTCGCTGTCCCAGCCGTCGGAGGCGATCACCAGGACGCCGCCGCGGATGGGGTTGCCGTGCCTCGAGCGCAGGAGCTCACGCAGACAGGTCGCCAGGTGCGTGCCGCCGTACCGGTCGCCCACCTCGTCGCTGGCCCGGGAGATCGCCACGGACGTCGAGTGGTGCGAGAGAGCGGGGGTCAACCGGGTCAGGGACGTCGAGAACGCGAAGGTCTCGGCTCGACGCGTGCGGGCGAAGGCCCGCATCAGGTGCAGGTAGGCGCTGGACCAGGTCTGCATGGACTGGCTCAGGTCCACGAGGAGCGTGATCGGGAGGGGCCGCGGCACCTGGCGGTGGTAGCGCAGCTCGAGCGGCTCCCAGCCGGTTCGGCGCGACCACGCCACCGTCTCCCGGAGCGCCAGCCGGTGACCGCGTGCCCGTACCCGGGTGCGCCTGCTCCGGCGGACCGGCCAGCGATCGGCCGACGCCGCGAGCCACCGCTCGATCAGGGCGAGCTGCGCCGGGTCGAGCTCGTCGAACGGCGTGTCGGCGACGCGCGCCACGGCGCTCGGCAACGGGTCGGGCAACACCCGGTGCTCGAGGTCATCGTCCGGCCGGGCCTCCGCCTTCGGCAGGGTGTGCCAGGGCAGGCCCCCGGCGCCGGACTCCCGGTCGCCCGGTTCCCCCGCCACCGACCGCCACGCGTCGCCCTCGCCACGTTCCTCGCCCTGACCGAGCCGGCGCGCGTGGGGGTCCGAGGGGAGGACGGCTTCGCGGAAGGCCGCGTCGAAGACCCGCTCGAAGTCGATCAGCTGGTCCTGCCGTGCGACGAGTGTGAGCCGTGCCGTCCAGTAGAGCTCGTCCACGGTGGCCGGGAAGCGGACGGCGAGCGCCTCGGTGAAGGTGGTCATCGCGGTGAGCGTCACGGGCACGCCGGCCCGGCGCAGGCGATCGCCCAGGGCGGCAGCGAGGGCGGCCCGGTCCACGCCCCGGATGATGCTGCCGCCGGCCGATTCCTCCATCGTGGGGCTCACCCGAACGCGTACGAGTCGAGCGAGTCGATCACCAGGTCGTGGTCGTCGGGAGTCTTGACCAAGGCCCCGAGCGTCGGGAGCACGACGCCGCGGGCCAGCTCGGTCGCGCCCAGTGCCGAGAGCGCGGCGACCCAGTTGATCGCCTCGGCGACGCCCGGCGGCTTGTCGCAGTCCTGCGCCCGGACATGCCCGACGAACTGTGCCGCCGACTCGATCAGGGCGATGCCGGCTGCCGGTGCGGTCCGCCGGAGGATCGCGACCACGCGCGCCGGCTCCGGGAACTCCAGCCAGTGGTACAGGCACCGCCGCCGCAGTGCGTCGTGCAGATCGCGGCTGCGGTTGGAGGTCAGGACGACGACGGGCGGGTGCTGCGCGGTGAACGTCCCGATCTCGGGCACGGTCACCGAGCCCTCGCCGAGGGCCTCGAGCAGGAGCGCCTCGAACTCGTCGTCGGCGCGGTCGACCTCGTCGATCAGCAGCACCGGGGGCCGCGGTCCGGTGTGCCGGATGCAGCGCAGGATCGGCCGCTCGACGAGGAACTCCTCGCTGAACAGGTCGGACTCCGTGAGCCGCTCGTGCTGAGCCTCCGCCAGCCTGATGGCGAGCAGCTGACGCTGGTGGTTCCAGTCGTAGAGCGCCTCGCTGGCGGTGAGGCCCTCGTAGCACTGGAGCCGAACCAGCGGCGCCTCGAGGACGCGGGCCAGCACCTGCGCCGCCGAGGTCTTGCCCACGCCCGGCTCCCCTTCCAGGAGCAGCGGCAGACCGAGCTCCAGGGTGAGGAACAACGCCGTCGCCATCCCTTCGTCGGCGAGATAGCCCTCGTCGTCGAAGCGGCGTCGGAGGTCCGCGGCCGTGAGCGGGGACGTCATCGAGGGCTCACCCCTCCGCCGCGAGCAACGCGCGGTAGTCGTCCCAGGTGTCCACGTCGAGCGGGACCCGCCCTGTGACTCGCACGCGGAGGACGTCCTCGCCGGCCTCCACCAGCTTCCACACGGCCTTGTCACCGTGCAGCCCCCGCAGAGTGTCGAACATGCTCCGATCGAACCACAACGGATGGCCGAGCTCCGGGTGCTGCCCGCCGTCGTACGCACAGACACCGATCCGGTGGTCCCGACTCCTCTCGACCAGCCTGGACATCGCGTCGACGGTCACGCCCGGCTGGTCGCCGAGCAGGAGCACGAGCCCACGCATCGCCGGATGCGACGTGGTCGAGCCCGCTGCGGATGGACGTCGCGCAGCCGTCGCCGAAGTCGGGGTTGACCACGATGTCGCAGCCACTCAGGTCGACCCGCGCCCGCACCTCGTCGGCGGCGCCACCGAGGGCGACCACCAGCTGCTCGAAACCGGCCCCACGCGCCGTTGCCAACGTGGCGTCGAGCAGGGTGGCGCCGCGGTAGTCGAGGAGCTGCTTGGGCTGCCCGAGTCGCCTCGAGCCGCCGGCGGCCAGCACCAGAGCCGCGACACCGTCGTGCAGCAGGTCCTTCACGACGCGTGGTCGGCGAGGAAGCGTTCGCGGCAGCCGGACCTGCAGAACCAGTGATCGACACCGTCGACCACGGCATGGACCGTGTCGGGACCGAGGGTGACGGTCATCCCGCACACCGGGTCGACGGCCGTCTCAGGCCCGGTGTCGGTGGCCACAGGAGTGGCCAGTCCGCCGAGCCGGATCTCGCGGACCAGCTCCGCGAGGATCGAGAGCGCCACCTCGGGCGCCGTCCTCGCTCCGATGTCGAGGCCCACGTGCGTGTGGACGCGGGCCGCGTCGAGGGCTGCCAGGTCGAGCTCGTCGAGGAGCACCCGGCCCCGGGTCCGGCTGCACACCACGCCGACGAAGCCCACGCCTGCGGCCAGGGCGGCGCGCACTGCTGCCGCTTCGTCGCCGCCGTGGCTCGAGACGATCACCGCGGTCGCTCCCGACGGCGTCCCGATGCCGTCGCCGCGGTCCACGACGAACCCGAGCGCGGGCGCCATCGCCGCCACGGCCTCCGAGGTGGGCGACGTCCCGACGACGTGGAGGCGCGGGCACGGCAGCAGAGGCTCGAGGTAGATCTCCAGGGCACCTCCGGACAGACAGGGGTTGACGACGATCGAGGCGCCGGGCGACTCGGGGAACGCGTCGTTGCCGTCGGGCAGGACCCGCAGCAGCAGGCTCTCGCCGGACCTCAAGGCGTCGAGTGCGGCCGTCCGGACCGACCCGGCGGCGCACTGGCCACCGACGAAGCCCTCCATCGAGCCGTCGGCCAGGATGATCGCGCGATCACCGGGCCTGGCCGAGCTCGGCTCCTGGGCGCGCACGACCGTGGCCTGGACGAAGGGCACGCCCGACCGGCTCAGCTCGTCGGCCCGTTCCGACATCGTCGTCGTCACCGGCACCCTCTCAGATCGGCGGCTTCGGGGAGCCCTGCATGGCATCCCACACCCGTGAGGGCGTGAGCGGCATGTCGGCGTGACGGATACCGAACGGCTTGAGCGCGTCCACGACCGCGTTGACCACGGCCGGGGGCGAACCGACGGTCGCGGACTCCCCCACGCCCTTCGCACCGATGGGGTGGTGCGGCGACGGGGTGACCGTGTGGCCGGTCTCCCAGTGCGGCACCTCGAGCGAGGTCGGGATCAGGTAGTCCATGAGCGAGCCGGCCGTGCAGTTGCCGTCCTCGTCGAAGGAGATCATCTCCATCAACGCCATCCCGACGCCGTCGGTCAGGCCGCCGTGCACCTGACCCTCGATGATCATCGGGTTGATCCGGGTGCCGCAGTCGTCGACGGCGACGAACCTGCGCACCTTGACCGCGGCCGTGCCCGGGTCGACGTCCACCACACAGATGTAGGCGCCGAACGGGTACGTGAGGTTCTCGGGGTTGTAGCAGATCTGCGCTTCGAGGCCACCCTCGATCCCGTCCGGCAGGTCGCCCGCACCGTGGGCCCGCATGGCGATGTCCTGGATCGTCACCGACCGGCCGGGGTCGCCCTTCACGTGGAAGGCCCCCTTCTGCCACTCGAGGTCCGCGACCGAGACCTCGAGCATCCCCGAGGCGATGATCTGCGCCTTGTCCCGCACCTTGCGCGCCACCAGTGCGGCAGCCGCTCCGGACACCGGGGTCGACCGGCTGCCGTAGGTGCCGAGCCCGAACGGGGTCTGGTCGGTGTCACCGTTGACCACCTGGATGTCCGCCGGCGGGATCCCGATCTCCTCCGCCACGATCTGGGCGAACGTCGTCTCGTGCCCCTGGCCCTGGCTCATGCAGGACAGCCGCACGACGGCCTTTCCGGTCGGATGCACCCGCAGCTCCGCGCCGTCGTTCATGCCGAGGCCCAGGATGTCCATGTCCTTGCGCGGTCCGGCGCCCACGGCCTCGGTGAAGAAGGCGACGCCGATCCCCATCAGCTCGCCCTTCGCGCGCTTCTCCTCCTGCTCACGCCGGAGGTCGTCGTATCCCGCCAGGTCGAGGGCGACGTCGAGTGCCCGCTCGTACTCGCCGGAGTCGTACACCCAGCCGGTCTTCGTCGTGTACGGGAACTGGTCGGGCCGGATGAAGTTCTTCCTGCGCAGCTCGACCGGATCCATCTCCAGGTCGTAGGCCAGGCAGTCGACGATCCGCTCGACGAGGTAGACGGCCTCGGTGATCCGGAACGAGCAGGCGTAGGCGACGCCACCGGGGGCCTTGTTCGTGTAGACGGCGGTCATCGAGCAGTACGCCGCCTCCAGGTCGTAGCTCCCGGTGAAGACGCCGAAGAAGCCGGCGGGGTACTTGATCGGGGCTGCCGTGCCGTTGAAGGCCCCGTGGTCGGCGAGCACGTGCGTCCGGATGGCCAGGATCTTGCCCTCTCGCGTGGCCGCGATCTCGCCGCGCATCACGTAGTCGCGGGCGAATCCGGTGCTGACCAGGTTCTCCGACCGGTCCTCCATCCACTTGACCGGCTTCCCGATCACCAGCGACGCGACGATGGCGCACACGTAACCGGGGTAGATCGGCACCTTGTTGCCGAAGCCGCCGCCGATGTCGGGTGCGATCACCCGGATCTTGTGCTCCGGCAGTCCGGACACGAGGGCGTACACGGTGCGGTGGGCGTGCGGAGCCTGGCTCGTCGTCCACAGGGTCAGCTGACCGCCCACCCGCTCGTAGTCCGCGACGCAGCCGCAGGTCTCCATCGGCGCGGGGTGGACGCGCGGGTAGACGATGTCCTCGGTGACGACGACGTCGGCCTTCTCGAAGACCGCGTCGGTCGCGGCCTTGTCGCCGGTCTCCCAGTCGAAGCAGTGGTTGTCGGCCTTGCCCTCGAGGTCGGTGCGGATCACCGGGGCGTCGGGAGCCAGCGCCTTGCGGACGTCGATGACGGGAGGGAGGACGTCGTACTCGACGTCGATCAGCTCCAGAGCGTCCCGCGCCGAGTAGCGGTCCTCCGCGACGACGAACGCGACCTCCTGTCCCTGGAAGCGCACCTTGTCGGTGGCGAGCACCGCCTGGACGTCGTTCGAGAGGGTCGGCATCCAGGCCAGGCCCTTCTCGGCCAGGTCGGCGCCGGTGATCACGGCCTTGACCTTCGGGTGCGCCTGCGCGGCGCTGACGTCGACGCTGACGATGGTGGCGTGGGCGACCGGCGACCGCAGGATCGCCAGGTGGAGCATGCCGGGCAGCTTGATGTCGTCGACGTACTTGCCCATGCCTCGGATGAACCGCGGGTCCTCCTTGCGCAGCATCCGGCCGTGACCGACGGGGTGCTGGTCGTTGTCGGCGTGCTCGAGGTCCTCGGGCGGTGCGGCCGCGAGTCCGCCGGCAGGCTCGGTCGTGGTCATGACTCGCTCCCCACCTTCTCGGCCTCACCCTGGTGCTCGGCGGCCCAGCGGACCGACCGGACGATGGTCGTGTAGCCGGTGCAGCGGCAGATCTGCCCCGAGATCGCCTCGCGGATCGTCTCCTCCGACGGGTCCGGGTCGCGGTCGAGCAGGGCGCGCGCCGTCATCAGCATGCCGGGGGTGCAGAACCCGCACTGGAGCCCGTGGCACCGCATGAAGCCCTCTTGGACCGGATCGAGCACCCCGTCCTGCTCCAGTCCCTCGACGGTTCGGACCTCGTGTCCACCCGCCATCGCGGCCAGGACCGTGCAGCTCTTCACGGGTTCGCCGTCGAGCCAGGTCACGCAGGTGCCGCAGTTGCTGGTGTCGCAGCCCCAGTGGGTCCCGGTGAGGCCGAGCTCGTCGCGCAGGAAGTGGACCAGGAGCATCCGGCCCTCGATCTCGCGCGTCACGGTCTCGCCGTTGACGGTCATCGTCACCTGCATGTCAGCTGTCCCTTCCGTGGCCCGGGGCGCGATCGCCGGCCTCGCCGGCCCGGATGCGCTCGACCGCCGTCCGGAGGGTGCGGCGGGTGAGCTCGTCGGCGAGGTGCCGCTTGTACTCGGCGGTCCCCCGGTTGTCGGTGGCCGGTGAGCAGCTCTCCGCCGCGATGGCACCGGCCCGCGCGAACAGCTCCTCCGAGGGCGGCTGGCCCTGTAGAGCCTCGGAGATCGCCGGGATGCCGGTCGTGTTGGGTCCGACCGCCGCCAGGCCGACCCGTGCGTCGGAGATGTTCGGACCGTCCATCCAGACCGCGGCACCGACCGACGTCACCGCCCAGTCCCCGGCACGCCGTTCGACCTTGGCGTAGGCGCTCGACCCGTTCGGGCGCACCGGGAACCTGATCTCGGTCAGGATCTCCGCAGCACCGACCGCCGTTTCATACGGGCCGCGGTGGAACTCCTCCATGGAGACGACCCGCTCCCCGTCAGCGCCCCGGATGACGCAGCGGGCGTCGAGCGCCGTACAGACGGCGGTCAGGTCCTCCGAGGGGTCGGCCTGGCACAACGAACCACCGATCGTGCCGCGGTTGCGTACGACGGGATCGGCGATCACCCGCTCGGCGTCGGCGAAGATCGGGAACAGGGCCGCGAGCTCCGGCGACTCGAGGAGCTCGCGGTGCCGCGTCATCGCGCCGATCCGCACCTCGTCGGCGCCGACCCGGACGTAGCCCAGCTCGTCGTGCAGGTCGTTGATGTCGATCACGTACTCGAGGTTGGCCAGTCGCAGCTTCATCATCGGGAGCAGGCTGTGACCGCCCGCGATCAGGCGGGCCTCCGATCCCAGCCGCTGGAGCAGCCCGATGGCGTCCTCGACACTGGTGGCGCGCTCGTACTCGAACGGGGCCGGGACCTGCATGGGGACCTCCTCTGCCTGGTCCCAGGACTGTCGCCCTTCCGCCGCCCGTCGTCAACGCGCACTTAAGCGAACCGTTGATTCGCTGGGCGACGCGCTCACAGGAGCGCAGCGAGCATGACCGCCATGGCTCCCGCCATCACGACGTCGCACCCGGCGTCGACCCGCGGGACGACCTCCGTGGAGCGTCGCGCGAGCGTCGGGACCCGGGTCACTCCGACCAGGGTCAACGCACCCAGGAGCACGATCAGGAGCAAGACCGGAGGCATCCTCGAGGAGCCGGAGGACATGCCTGCCATCGGGGCGGTGTGCCGGGCGGAGTCCGCCTCGGCGGGTCCCGCCAGCGGCAGGGTCATCACCGCCATGGCCGCAGCTCCCACCACGAGCCGTACCTGCGCGGCCCGGCCCGAACGGCGCTCCATCCCGAGCACGCCCCAGCACGCAGCGGCGACTGCGACGCCCAGGGCTGCCAGCGCCGCGGGGCGGGAGAGGTCACCCAGCAGCATCGCGGCCATGACGCTCGCCATGACCACGTGCCACGCGTCGACATCACGCCGATGCTCTGCCCGCCCGCCCCCGAGCCGCGGCGCGACGGCGCGCACCAGGCAGTACAGAGCGACCAGGACCAGGAGTGTCGCCAGCACGATCGGCATCCGCGGAGCATCGACCCCGTGGGCCCCGACGGTCAACGGACGCCTCAGTGGTTGCTGAGGTGGCCTCGCCGGTGTCCGACGCTCGATGGTGCCGACCGAGCCCGTGGAGGCACGGGGGTCAGGAGCCGGACTGATCCGAGCCGCGGTCCGAGCCGGTGGTGTCGGCGCGGGTCGCGTCGTGGTCGTCGTACACACCGGCGTCGTTCGCGGCCTTCACCTTGCGCATCTGCTTCACGAAGCTCCAGCACAGGAACGCCACGGCCGCGATCAGCAGCAGGAACACCGCGAAGGCCCCCCAGCCGGCCTTGACGTCGTTCTCGCTCGGGACCGGGTCGAGCGCGTGGATCAGGAGGGCGGCGGCGTACTGCATGACCCCAGTGTCTCAGGCGTGGGGCTCAGGCGTGCGCCCGGTCGGGGACGCGGATCCCCGCGAACAGGTCGTCCTCGGGCAGCGACGACTCGACGTGGCTGGTGACCAGCTCGTAGTCCTCGGTCGGCCAGACCTCCTGCTGGATGGCGTGAGGGATGGCGAACCAGGGCCCGTCGGGATCGATCTGGGTCGCGTGGGCCAGCAGCGCCTGGTCGCGGACGCCGAAGTACTCGCCGCACGGCACGCGCGTGGTCACCCGCTGGTCCCACTCCGGGTCGCGGTCCCACTTCTCCAGCCGCTCGGCGTACGGCGACTCGAGGCCGTGGGCGAGCATCGCGTCGTTGATCGCCTTGAGCTTCTCGTAGCTCCACCCATGGTGGTAGTAGAGCTTGAGGGGCTGCCACGGCTCGCCGGCGTCGGGGAACCGCTCGGGGTCGCCGGCCGCGGCGAACGCGGCGACGCTCACCTCGTGGCAGCGGATGTGGTCGGGGTGCGGGTAGCCGCCCTTCTCGTCGTACGTCGTGACCACGTGGGGGCGGAACTCCCGCATCAGGCGGACCAGCCGCTCGGTCGACTCCTCCAGGGGCACGAGCGCGAAGCAGCCCTCGGGCAGCGGGGGCGGCGGGTCGCCCTCGGGCCAGCCGGAGTCGACGAACCCGAGCCAGTCCTGGCGGATGCCCAGGATGTCGCGGGCCCGCTCCATCTCCTGGCGGCGGACCTCCGTGATGTTCGCCGCGATGTCGGGGCGGTCCATCTTCGGGTTGAGGATCGAGCCGCGCTCGCCGCCGGTGCAGGTCGCCACGTGGACGTCGACCCCCTCGGCGACGTACTTGGCGGTGCTGGCCGCGCCCTTGCTCGACTCGTCATCGGGGTGGGCGTGCACATGCATCAGTCGGAAGCCGTCACCCGGACGCGGGCCGCCGGCGGAGCGGTGGGACATGGGCTCGAGTCTAGGTAGTGCGGCCGGGGGTGGGAGCATGGGCGGGTGGATCAGGCCATCTCCGAGCGGTACGCCGCGCCCCCCGCGTGGCGGCGACCGGTCACGATCGCGGCCGTCGTGGTCGTGGCGGCCGTCGCGCTGGCCTGGCTCCTGTGGGCGGCCTACCGGCAGGCGACCCCCGAGGTCGAGTCGCAGCTCATCGGCTGGCAGGTCGTCGACGCCCACTCGACCACCGCACGGGTCGACGTCCACCTGGCCCACGGCACGCGGCACCCCACGTGCACGGTGCAGGCGTTGGCGAGCGACCACACGATCGTCGGCGAGCTGACCTTCACGCCGACCTCGGGCTCCAACCTCGTGACGGTGCGGACCGAGCGCCGGGCCACCTCGGTGGACGTCCCCGGCTGCATCGCGGACGGCCAGGATCAGCCGCGCTGACCTGCGCGTTTGTGGGTTTGTGTCGGTTGTCTTGGTAGAATTGTCGCTTCTGGCCGCGCCGCGAAGACGCAACCAGCGACCCAGCAGTCCCTGAACCGGTGGCGCACCCACTACACCGACACGAGACAGGCGCTTCGACGCGTCTCGAGGAGTTCCGCATGATCTGGCTGACCCAGCAGACCTTCGACCGGCTCAACGCCGAGCTCGAGCACCTGCGTGGCCCCGCCCGCGCCGAGGTCATCGAGCGGATCAGCGCTGCCCGTGACGAGGGCGACCTGAAGGAGAACGGCGCCTACCACGCGGCGAAGGACGAGCAGGGCAAGATGGAGGGTCGCATCCGGCAGCTCGAGGAGATGCTGGGCCAGGTCACCACCGAGGCCTCCCCCGACGACCAGACCGTGTCCCCCGGCAAGGTCGTCACCTACCGCTACGCCGGCGACGACGACGAGGTGTTCCTGCTCGGCGCCCGCGAGATCGCCGAGGACCACACCGAGATCGAGGTCTACTCCCCGCAGTCGCCGCTCGGTGCCGCGCTGGTCGGCGCCAAGGCGGGCGAGACCGTCGACTTCGAGCAGCCCAACGGCAAGGTCGCCAAGATCGAGATCGTCAGCGCCGTTCCCTTCGCTGTGTGAGCGAGGACGCCGCCGCCCGCTCGCGGGCAAGGCGGTTCACGCCGAGTCGGGTCGAGCGACGCGGGGTCGTCAGGCTTACTCGAAGACGCGGTAGCCGCGTTCGCGGAGCCGGGTCAGCACCATCTCGGCGTGGGCCTCGCCGCGCGTCTCCAGCTGCAGGTGGACCTCGACCTCGTCGAGGGAGAGGTCCGCGTTGATCCGGGCGTGGGCCACCTCGATGACGTTGGCGCCGACCTCGCCGACCTCGGAGAGCAGCCGGGCGAGGCCACCCGGCCGGTCGGGGATGCGCAGGGTGAGGTTGAGGTAGCGCCCGGCGGCGGCCATGCCGTGCTGGATCACCTTGCCCAGGAGCAGCGGGTCGATGTTCCCGCCCGAGAGCACGCCGACGGTGGGGGACGAGAACCGGCCGGGATCGTCGAGGATGGCGGCCACGGCGGCGGCGCCGGCCGGCTCGACGACCATCTTGGCCCGCTCCAGGGTCGCCAGCAGGGCCCTCGAGAGTGACGCCTCCGAGACCGTGATCACGTCGTCGACCAGGTCGCGGACCGCGGCGAACGGCACCTCGCCGGGGAGGCCGACCGCGATCCCGTCGGCCATGGTCGACATCGACTCCAGCGGGACGGGGCGACCGGCCGCGAGCGAGGCAGGGTACGCCGCCGCCTCCTCGGCCTGGACCCCGATGACCTTGACGTCGGGCCTGCGCGACTTGACCGCGATCGCGATCCCCGACAGCAGCCCGCCTCCCCCGCACGGCACCACCACGGTCTCGACCTCGGGTGCCTGCTCCAGGATCTCGAGCCCGACCGTCCCCTGCCCGGCGACGACCTCGACGCTGTCGAACGGATGGATGAGGACGGCCCCGGTCCGCGCCTCGAACTCGCGCGCCGCGACCAGGGCGTCCTCGAGGTAGCGCCCGTGGAAGACCACGTGGGCGCCGTACCCGCGGGTCGCCTTCTCCTTGGGGATCGGCGCGCCCTCGGGCATGAACACGGTGGCCTGGATCCCCAGGGACTGCGCCGCGAGCGCGACGCCCTGCGCGTGGTTGCCCGCCGAGGCGGCGACCACCCCGCGAGCGCGCTCCTCGTCGGTGAGGTGGGAGATCCGCATGAAGGCGCCGCGCACCTTGAAGGACCCGGTGCGCTGGAGGTTCTCGCACTTGAGTCGCACCGAGCTGCCGGTGAGCGCCGACAGCCAGCGCGACTCCTCCATGGGGGTCCGCACGGCGAGGTCCTTGATCAGCTCCGCGGCCCGCTCGATGTCCTCCACCGAGACCCGTACCACGTCAGCCATCGTGCTCCTTGTCGGTGTGGGGTCGGTCCGGCTCGTCCGCGACGGCGGCCTGGTCGAGGTCCCCGACGTGGCCGTCGTCGTGCTCGTCGCCCCCGTCGGTCTCGCCCCCCGACTCCGGGCCGCCGTAGTCGTCGTGCAGCGCCTCCCGGGGATCCTCGCCGAGCGTGGTCTGGCTCGCCAGGTGCTGGACCACGGCGTTGGCGGCGGCGGCGAAGGGCACGGCGACGAGGGCGCCCGGGATGCCGGCGAGCAGGATCCCGGCGGCGATGGCCACGATCACGCCCAGCGGGTGCACCGACACGAAGCGCCCCATCAGGAAGGGCTGCAGCACGTGGCTCTCGATCTGCTGGACCAGGACCACGGCGCCCAGCATGAGCAGCGCGACGACGATCCCGTGGTCGACCAGGGCCACGAGGACGGCGACCGTCCCGGCGACGAAGGCCCCGACGATCGGGACGAACGCGCCGAGGAAGACCAGGACGCCGATCGCGAGCACGAACTGCACGTTCAGGATCGACGCCGCGATCATCACGCCGACGGCGTCGGTGATGGCCACGATCACGGTGGCGCGCACGAACTGGGTCAGGGAGACCCAGGCGACGCGGCCGGAGCTGTCGACGTTCGCGCGCGCGGCACGCGGCGCGAGACGGACGAACCAGGCCCAGATCCGCTCGCCGTCGGCGAGGAAGAAGTACGTCGAGAACAGGACCAGGAACAGCCCGGCCAGGATGTGGCCCAGGGCGCTGCCGATGTTCGTGACCGAGCTCAGGAACGCGCCGTTCTGGGCCTTCTTCGACAGCGAGTCCTGGGCCTTCTGGATGTAGTCGTTGATCTGGGCGTCGCTGACGTGGAACGGGCCGGTACGGAGCCAGTCCTTGATCTGGCCGAGCCCGTCGGAGACCTGGGTCGCCAGGTCGTTGGCGCCGTTGGCGACCTGCTGGCCGGCGAAGGCGAGCATGGTGGCCACGAGCGCGAGTCCGCCCAGGACCACGATGCCCGCCCCGATGCCGCGCCGGATGCCGATCCGTTCCATCCCGGCCACGAGGGGACTGCCGAGGGCCGCGATCAGCAGGGCGATGATCACGGGGATCGTGAGCTCGGCGAAGAACTCGATCCCGCGGAAGATCGCGTACGTCGCGACCCCGATCACGATCAGGCGCCACGCCCACGCCGCCGCGAGGTCGAGGCCCCACGGGACCTGCGCCCGCGAGAAGTTCGAGGGACCGGTCGCGATCGCCACCTCTGTGTGGCGCTCGACCCGGCGACTGGCCCACTGGTGGGCGAGGCGCTCGGTGAACCGCTCACCCGTGCCCTGGTGCCCGGCCGGGGTGCCGGGGGTCGGCGCGCCGTCGTTGCTCACGACCCGACCCTATGCGACCGGCGACCCGGCCAGACGCCGTACGAGTCGGCGGGCCGCGTCGCGATGGTCGACCGCGAGCAGTCCGGCCGCGGCGAGCACGTAGTCGGTGTCCACGAGGACACCCGCGCGCCGGGGAAGCTGCCAGCCGCCCTCGACGTGCTCGCCCGTGCTGCCCGCGAAGACCCGGCCGGCGACCCCGGGCCGGCCGTGCCGGAGGACGCCCCCCGAGCCGACCAGCAGATCGACCTCGCGGAGGTCCTTCCCGGAGCGCTCGAGCACTCGGCCCTCGGGACTCACCACCACCTTGCTGCGGCCCGCGTGACGACGGAGGGCGAGGCCGACGGCCTCGCGGGCGATCTCCTCGTCGACCTCCGACTCCGCGTCGTCGTGGGGGACGAACGCCGGGTCGTCGCGGCGGCGCCGCGCGGCGGTCGCCAGGTCTCCGCGCTCGGCCGCCTCGACCGTGGTGACGGCCGACCAGCGCATCCCGAGGTCACCCTCCACGGTGCGGGTCACCCGCGTGGTGGCCACGACCTCGCGGCTGAGCCCGGCCTCCTCGGGGTCCAGCTCGACGACGCTGTGGACGTCGGTGGTGGCGCCCCCCACGTCCACGACGACGGTGTCGCCGGCCACCTCGGCGAGCAGCTCGACCCCGGTCAGGACGACGTCCGGCGTCGCGCCCTGGACCATGGCCAGGAAGTCGTCGCGGCTGCTCAGGTGCTTGCCGCCGATGACGTGGGACAGGAAGAGCTCGCGGATCGCCGTCCGGGCGCCCTCGGGAGCGAGGACGCCGATCCGCGGCACGATGTTGGGGGCGACCACCAGCGGGTTCCCGGAGAGGATCGCGGCGACATCCTCGCGGGCCTCGACGTCGCCGGCGACGACCACCGGGCCGCTCCAGGTCGTGACCAGCTGCCGGGCGCTGGCCAGGATCGGCTCGGGGTTGCCGCCGTCGGTGCCCCCGGTGAGGAGGACGACGTCGGGCTCGCTCGCCGGCACCTGCCTCAGGTCGTCGCCGCGACCGGCGGCGAACACGGCGACCACCTTGCCGCCGCTCGAGAGCGCCACGCGTCGTCCCGCCTCGGCCGTGACCAGCTCCTCGTTGCCCACGACGGCGATGCGCAGGCCTCCTCCCGCGCTGGAGCAGGCGAGGGTCGGTGCGTCCGCCGCGCGGGCATCCTGGTCGACCAGCGACGCCAGGCACGCGTCGTACCCGTCGAGGACGTCGGTGTCGATGGTGGTGCGGTGCTCGGCGGCGGCCGCGACCCGCCCCGGGGCGAGATCGACGAGCAGGGCCTTGGTGAAGGTGGAACCGAAGTCGACACAGATCACGCACCCGTCCTCGGACGGGTCAGGCGAGAGCACGGTCCAGGTCCGCGATCAGGTCGTCCGCCGTCTCGATCCCGACACTGAGCCGGATCAGGTCGGCGGGGACCTCGAGCTCGGTACCGGCCACGCTCATGTGAGTCATCCGGCCGGGGTGCTCGATCAGGCTCTCGACGCCGCCCAGCGACTCGCCGAGGGTGAACACCTCGGCCCGGGCGCAGGCGTCCAGCGCGGCCTGCTCGCCGGCGGCGTGCCGGAAGCTCACGATCCCCCCGAACCGCTTCATCTGCCGTGCGGCGACCTCATGACCGGGGTGCTCGGGGAGCCCGGGATAGATGACCTGCGCGACCTTCGGATGCCGCGTCAGGAACTCCACGACCTGCTCGGCGTTGTCGCAGTGACGGTCCATACGGACCCCGAGGGTCTTCAGGCCGCGGTGGGTGAGGAAGCAGTCGAACGGCCCGGGGACGGCGCCCATCGCGTTCTGGTGGAAGGTGATGGCCTCGGCGAGATCGAGGTCGCGGACCACGACGGCGCCGCCGACCACGTCGCTGTGCCCGCCGACGTACTTGGTCGTCGAGTGCACGACGACGTCGGCGCCGAGGGTGAGCGGCTGCTGGAGGTACGGCGAGGCGAAGGTGTTGTCGACGACCAGCAGGGCGCCGGCATCGTGGGCGAGCGAGGCCAGCGCCTCGATGTCGCCGATGTTGAGCAGCGGGTTCGTGGGCGTCTCGACCCAGACCACGCGCGTCGTACCGGGGCGGATCGCGGCGCGGACCGCCTCCAGGTCGCTGACCGGCGCCGGACTGTGCTCGAGCCCCCAGAGCCGCTCGACCTTGTCGAAGAGCCGGAAGGTGCCGCCGTAGGCGTCGTCCGGGATGACGGCGTGGTCGCCGGGCCGGGTGAGGGCCCGGAGGATGGTGTCCTCGGCGGCGAGCCCGCTCGCGAAGGCGAAGCCGCGCTCGCCCTCCTCCAGCGCGGCGAGGGCGCCCTCGAGCGCGGTCCGGGTGGGGTTGGCGGAGCGGCTGTACTCGTAGCCTCCGCGCAGCCCGCCGACGCCGTCCTGCTTGTAGGTGCTGGTCGCGTAGATGGGCGGGATCACCGCGCCCGTGGTCGGGTCGGGCTCGTAGCCGGCATGGATGGCGCGTGTGTCGAAACCGGACTTCTGGCGGTGTTCCTGGGTCACCCGACGAGGGTAGTGGTGGACCCGGCTCCGCTCGACCACCGCTCGACGCGTCCGGGATGCATCACCGGTGCCGGGAACGCGGCGGCCTTGCCCGGTGTTGGACACTGTGAAGCCTCACGAAGGAGCACCAGTGTCGATCTTCTCCCGTCACAAGACCACCCTGCCGGCCGCCGACGAGGCGCTGCCGGGCCGCCCGACCAACGAGTTCCGGATCGCCGCGAAGCACCGCGTGCTCGACGCGCCGGTCGTGACCCCGACCGTCCCCGAGGGCTACGAGGTCGCGATCTTCGGGCTCGGCTGCTTCTGGGGCGCCGAGGAGATCTACTGGCAGAAGCCGGGCGTCTGGTCGACCTCGGTCGGCTACGCCGGCGGGATGACCCCGAACCCGTCGTACGACGAGGTCTGCAGCGGCCGGACCGGCCACACCGAGGCGGTCCGCATCGTCTACGACCCGGCCGTCGTCTCCTACGCCGACCTGGTCAAGACGTTCTTCGAGGTCCACGACCCGACGCAGGGCATGCGCCAGGGCAACGACGTCGGCACCCAGTACCGCTCGGCGATCTACTACACGACCCCGGAGCAGGAGCAGACGGCCCGCGAGCTGACCCAGGTGTACGCCGACGAGCTCGCCCGCCGCCGGTACGGCGACGTCACCACCGAGATCCGGCCGGCGTCGGAGACGCCGTACTACTACGCCGAGGACGAGCACCAGCAGTACCTTGCAAAACACGTCAATGGGTATCGCTGCCACGCCAGCACCGGAGTGAAGTTCCCCCAGACGGCCTGACCGCATCCGGCACGCTTCGCGTGGCGTACGTCGTGCTCGACATGCGCCGGACGACGCACGTGACGTGCGCGTTCATCGAGTCGGGTTCGGAACAGCGAAGCGGCCGCCCGCTGGGGGTTGCGCCGGGCGCTTGCGGCACTAGCGTGGCTTTGTGGTGCGCGACGCCAATGGGGACGCCGGGACGGTCTCCGAGTTCCTGGACCGTCTCGCCGCCCGGACACCGACCCCGGCGGGCGGCTCGGTCGCGGCCTTGTGCACCGCCCAGGCTGCGGCCCTCGTGGCGATGGTGGCCCGCTACTGCGACGCACCCGCGCTGGTCAAGCGCGCCGAACGGCTCGTCGCCCAGGCGCAGCAGCTGGTGGCCGACGACGAGCGGGCCTTCGGTGCCGTGGCCCATGCGTGGGCAGTCCCTCGCGAAGTGTGGTCCGATGACGAGGAGCGGCGCTCGGCCATCAGCGAGGCCTTGCTGAGGGCGTCCGAGCCGCAGGCGCAGGTCGTCGAGACCGCGATCGAGGTGCTGGTGCTGATCGATCTGCTGCGACCCGCCGCCAGGTCGGGGCTGCTGTCCGACCTCGTCGCGGCCGGTGAAGTGGCCAGGGCCGGGTCCGCGATCGCGAGGATGAACGTGGAGTCCAACGTGCGCACTCTGCCAGACTCCGAGGGCCGCTCGCGACTACTGAGGCGCATGGGCGTCACGAGGGAGAGGACCTGAGTGCTGTCGGACATCGAGATCGCGAACGCCGCTGAGCTACACCCCATCACCCAGGTCGCCCATGATGAGCTCGGCATCGATCCGGTCTACCTGGTGCCTTACGGCCACCACAAGGCGAAGGTCGACCTCGGCTACCTCCAGTCCCTCGAAAGGCGGCCGCTCGGCAAGCTGATCTTGATGACCGCGATGTCCCCGACGCCGGCGGGCGAGGGCAAGACGACGACCACGGTCGGACTCGCCGACGCATTGCGGGGGCTCGGGCTGAGGACGATGGCCTGCCTGCGCGAGCCGTCGATGGGTCCGGTATTCGGCATGAAGGGCGGCGCGGCAGGCGGCGGCTGGGCCCAGGTGGTGCCGATGACCGACATCAATCTGCACTTCACCGGCGACTTCGCTGCGATCGCGGCCGCGAACAACCTGTTGGCGGCGCTGGTGGACAACCACATCCAGCACGGCAACGCGCTGGGCATCGACGTCCGCTCGGTGGACTGGAAGCGGGTCCTCGACCTCAACGACCGGGCGCTTCGGGACGTGGTGGTTGGTCTCGGCGGCCCCGCGAACGGCTATCCGCGCGAGGATGGATTCGACATCGTCGTGGCTTCCGAGCTGATGGCCATCTTCTGCCTGACCGAGTCCTGGGCCGACCTCAAGCGCCGAATCGGCGACATCGTGGTCGGCTACACCCGGGAGAAGAGGCCGGTCACCGCCCGTGAGCTCGGAGCTCACGGCGCGATGGCGGTGCTGTTGCGGGATGCGCTCGCGCCCAACCTGGTGCAGACACTCGAGCACACGCCGGCGTTCGTGCACGGTGGACCGTTCGCGAACATCGCGCACGGCTGCAGCTCGGTCATCGCCACCCGGGCGGCGCTTGCGGCTGGCCGACTACGTCGTCACGGAGGCCGGTTTCGGGGCCGACCTCGGCGCGGAGAAGTTCGTCGACATCAAGTGCCGGAAGTCCGGGCTTCGTCCCGACGCCGCGGTGTTGGTGGCCACGGTCCGGGCGCTCAAGTTCCACGGCGGGGTGGACGTGCACGACCTCGGGACGGAGGATGTCGGTGCCGTGGAGCGCGGCATGGAGAACCTTGCGCGGCACGTGCGCAACGTTCGTGAGGTCTACGGGATCCCGTGCGTGGTCGCGCTCAACCGGTTTCCGACCGACACGGACACCGAGGTGGCCCGGGTGGTTGAGCTGGTCGACGACCTGGGGGTCCGAACCCATCCGGCCACTCACTTCGTCGACGGTGGCGCCGGCGCCACCGACCTGGCGAAGGGCGTGCTGGACCTGCTCGAGAACTCCGGCCCGACAATGTTCTCCTTCACCTATCCCGACGGGTTACCGCTCAAGGAGAAGGCGGAGACACTCGCACATCGGCTCTACGGAGCGTCCAGCGTGACGTGGGACGGCAAGGCCAAGCGGCGGCTCGAACGTCTCGAGGCCGACGGGTACGGCGGGCTGCCGGTCTGCGTCGCCAAGACGCAGTACTCGTTCTCGACCGACGCCAGCCTGCGCGGAGCACCGACCGGTCACGACCTGCACGTGCGCGAGGTCCGGCTCTCAGCTGGCGCGGGCTTCGTGGTCCTGGTGTGCGGCGACGTGATGACGATGCCCGGGCTGCCGTCCACACCGGCCGCCTCCCGGATCGACCTGCTCGACGACGGGACCATCGTCGGTCTGTCGTGACCCGGCGCCCGATCAGGCTCGAACGCGGCCGGGCGCTGCACCATTCGGACCCCCGGCGCTGCCGGACATCCCTCGCTCGGAAGAAGCACATCGCACGGTCGTCACTACGTGTTCTGCTCGATCAGCAGTACCTCGACAAGCACCCCTACGGCGACCGCTGCCACGCCAACACCGGCGTGCCGTTCCCCGCGGACGCCTGACCGCGACCGACATCACGGCTCGACGGCCGGGACCTCCTCGGACGAGTGCCGAGCGAGCAGGATGCAGCCGCCGAGCGTGAGCACGAACCCCACCGCCGCGATCGGCCCGGCACCGGGACGCACCCGGTCGCCGAGCCACACCAAGCCGATCGCGGCGGGGACCACCGTCTCGACGGTGAACGTGACGGCGGCCGTCGTGGTCACGGCTCCGCGCTGCAGTGCCAGCCCGTAGGCGACCAGGGCGATCGCTCCGAACGCCACCAGCGCCCAGGCCACGGGGTCGAGCACCACGCGCCAAGCGGCAGACGGGATGACGACGACGCGAGCCGCGACGCCGACGCCACCGAAGCCGAGACCCGCGGTCACCGCCAGCAGAGCGGCCCCGGTCGGGCCGCCGAGGCGCAGTGCGAGCACCCCGATCGCGACCACGGGGACGACGGAGCCCAGCAGGAGCCACGGCGCCGCCCCTGCGAGGGGCGCGGCGCTTCCCGAGTGGGCACTGACGGCGAGCGCGACCAGCCCGACACCGACCGCGCCCAGCGCCAGGACCTCCCGGCCGCTCAGCCGGACGCCGAGGAAGAGCACCGCGAGGACGGCCGTGATCGCGACGCTGGAGGCGATCGCCGACTCCACCACGAAGAGGGGCAGCGTGCGCAGCGCCGCGATGGAGGCCAGGAAGCCGAGTGCATCGAGCAGCAGCCCGGACGCGTAGAGCCGCCCGGCCCAGACGCGCGCCCACCAGCCGGCACCGGCGGCGGCACCGGCGCGGCGTACGCCGACCGCCTGGAGCACCGTGCCCGCGCCGTACAGGACGGCGGCGCCGAAGGCGCTGAGGAGACCCGGGACCATGCGAGCACTGTCGCAGGCAGGGGTCCGGGGAGCGCCCCCGGAGTGGGTGCGTCGGCGCGCCGACCGGCGATACGGGAGAATGGACGCATGACCGAGCTGCCACGCAGGGCGATCGGGCGCACGGCGCGCCTGGCGGCACTGCCGCTCGGGTACGCCGGGCGCAACGCGTTGGGGTTCGGCAAGCGGATCGGCGGCCGGAACGCCGAGGCCGTGATGAGCGACATCCAGCAGCGCACGGCCGAGCAGCTCTTCCGCACGCTGGGCGAGCTCAAGGGCGGCGCGATGAAGTTCGGGCAGGCCATGTCGGTGCTGGAGGCGGCCCTGCCCGACGAGCTGGTGGCGCCGTACCGCGCGGAGCTGACCCGCCTGCAGGACTCCGCGCCGCCGATGCCCACCCAGACCGTGCGCGACCAGATCGCCGCCGACCTCGGTGCGCACTGGCGCGACGAGCTGGTCTGGCTCGACGGCGGACCCACGGCCGCGGCGTCGATCGGCCAGGTCCACCTCGGGCGCTGGGCCGACGGCCAGGACGTCGCGGTGAAGGTGCAGTACCCCGGCGCCGGCGAGGCCCTGCGCAGCGATCTGCGCCAGCTGTCGCGGCTGGCCCGCACCCTGGGTCCGATGGTGCCCGGCATCGACGTGAAGCCGCTGCTCGCCGAGCTCCAGGCCCGCGCCAACGACGAGCTCGACTACACGCTCGAGGCCGAGGCCCAGCACGCGTTCGCCGAGGCGTTCCGCGACGACCCCGAGATCGTCGTCCCCGACGTCGTGGCCGTCGGTGAGCACGTGCTCGTCACCGAGTGGCTCGAGAGCCCCGCCTCGCTGGCCTCGGTGATCGAGAGCGGCACCCAGGAGGAGCGCGACCACTACGGCGAGCTCTTCGTCCGGTTCCTGTTCTCCGGCCCGGCGCGCACCGGGATGCTCCACGCGGACCCCCACCCGGGGAACTTCAGGATCCTGCCGAACGCGGACGGCAGCCCGGGCCGGCTCGGCGTCCTCGACTACGGGGCCGTGGCCAGGCTTCCGGACCGGGCCCTCCCCGTGGCCATGGGCTCGCTGATCCGGATCGCGGGGCTCCGCGACCCGGGGGAGCTCGTCGCCGGTCTGCGGCGCGAGGGCTTCATCAAGCCGGGCGTCGAGCTCGATCCCGACCTGGTGCTCGACTACCTGTCCCCGTTCGTGGAACCGACCCAGGTCGAGCGCTTCCGCTTCTCCCGGGAGTGGATGCAGGGGCAGTTCCAGCGGCTGAACAACCCCCGGGAGCCGACGTTCAGCCTGGCGCTGCGGCTCAACCTGCCGCCCGGCTACCTGCTCATCCACCGCACCTGGCTGGGCGGAGTCGGCGTGCTCAGCCAGCTGGGCGCCGAGGCCCCCTTCCGGCAGATCCTGACGGAGTACCTCCCCGGGTTCGCCGGCCCGGCCTGACCGCCGCGCTCAGTCGAGCGGCAGATACATCACGTGCAGCCCCACCCGCCCGTGCGCGGCCGAGCGGAACGCGCCGGGCACCGTCCCGACGATCTCGAAGCCGAGCGACCTCCACAGCCGGACCGCGGCCTCGTTGGTCTCCACCACGGCGTTGAACTGGATGCCGGCGTAGCCCTCCGCGCGGTGCCACGCCACGACGTACGACGCGAGCGCGCGGCCGACGCCGAGCCCCTGCGCGGCGGGGTCGACCATGAACGACGCGGTGCCGACGTGGTCCCCACGACCGGGTCGGTTGGGTCCCATCTTGGCCGAGCCCACGACCCGGCCGGCGTCCTCCAGCACCACGGTCAGCCCCGGCGGCCGCTCCATCCACCAGCCGCGACCGGTCTCGACGGTGAGGTCCTCGGGGAACGCATAGGTCTCGCCGGCGGCGACGATCGCCGAGAAGAAGGGCCAGATGCGCGGCCAGTCGTCGTCGGTTGCGGCACGGATGCGGTGATCGGACGTGGGGGTCACTCCCCGGTCTGACCGTCGATGGACTCGCGCAGCAGGTCGGCGTGGCCGTTGTGCCGGGCGTACTCCTCGATCATGTGCACCATGATCCAGCGCAGGGTGAAGGCGGACTTCTCCCGACGGCTCTCCTTGACCGAGAGCGTGTCGAGCCCGTTGCCGGCGACCGCCTCGGCGATGCAGCGGTCGCTGGCGGCGCACGCCTCGTCGAACAGCGCGCGCAGCTCCTGCGGGCTGTCGTCGGCGGCCGTGCGCCACTCCCAGTCGGGGTCGCCGTCCCAGTCGACGGACCGCCACCGCTCGGCATGCTCGTGCCCGAGCAGGGTCACCCCGAACCAGCCGTCCTCGACGAGGGCCAGGTGCTTCATGATCCCGCCCAACGTCATGGTCGACGGCGGCAGCGTCGTGGCCAGCTGTGCCTGGTCGAGCCCGTCGGTCTTGAGGCGCAGGGTGTCGCGGTGGAAGTCGAGGAAGCCCTGGAGGGTGTCGAGCTCCCCGGCGATCACCGGTGGGTCGGTGCGGTTGTCCATGGTCACTTTCCTGTCTGGCCGTCGAGGGTGTCGCGCGGGCGGTCGGGGAACGCCCGGAGGTCCATGCCCGCGACGTTAGCGGGCGTCACCGACCGTCCGCACCGCCGTTTCGGGCCGGCTCACCACACGCCGAGGACGTCGCCGCCGATGCGCACGATGAACGCGGAGACCACGACGATGAAGAACACGCGCACGAACCGGGTGCCCCGTGCGACCGCGGTCCGGGCGCCGACGTAGCCGCCGACCAGGTTGCAGCCGCCCATCACGAGACCGACCTTCCAGAGCACCGCGCCCTGGGGCAGGAACACGCAGAGGGCGGCGAGGTTGGTGGCCCAGTTGGCGAGCCGCGCCTTGGCCGACGCGTCGATGAAGCTGTAGCCCAGCAGGCTGACGAGCGTGATCACGAAGAAGCTCCCGGTCCCGGGGCCGAGCGCGCCGTCGTACACCCCGATCACCAGCCCGGTGCCCATCGCGGCCAGGACGTGCCGCGAGCCGGCGAAGCGCAGCACGGTGCTCTCGCCGAGGGCGGGCCGGAACAGCACGTAGCCGCCCACCACGATCAGCACCACGAGCACGATCGGGTCGAAGACCGCCTTCGAGATGTGCGACGCGATCAGGGCGCCGCCCACCGACCCCACGAACGCGCAGGCCATCAGCGGCCCGAACGTGCGGGGGTCCGGACGGATCCGGCGGTAGAACGTCGCACTGCTCACCGTGGTGCCGCAGATCGAGCTGAGCTTGTTGGTCGCCAGGACGTTGACCGGGGCCGCCGAGGGCAGGCCGAGGAGCAGGGCCGGGAGCTGGATCAGGCCGCCTCCGCCGACCACGGCATCGACGAACCCGGCCGCGAGTCCCGCCACACCGAGCAGGAACAGCACGGTGGTGGACGGGTCGGTCACGCCGCGACTCTAGGGTGCGACGTCGAGGGAAAGCGCGGAAGGGATGCGCACCCCACGCCTTAGCCTCGGGCGGTCGATCCGTTCCGCGTTACCCACGGCCGAGCCGCGGCGCACCCGGTCAGTAGAAGCCGTGCCGGGCCAAGGGACCACGGAGCTCGCGCTCCTCGTAGGCGAGGTGGCTGAGCAACCGGTCGCCGAGGACCTGCAGCGACTCCTCCACCGCGTCGAGCGCCGCCTCGTCCGCGTCCTGCACGAGCCGGACCAGCACCCGGTCGACGTCGTCGAGCAGGTGGTGGATGACGACGTGCTCCTCCGAGAGGCGGTCGAGCACGGGCCCGGCGCCGGGCTCGGCGCGTCGCAGATGGGGGAAGACGCTGGCGTCCTCCAGCGAGTGGTGACCGTCGACGAAGCCGCAGTAGGACTGGCAGTAGGCGCCCAGGGTCCAGTTGTTCTGGCGCAGCGACATGCCGTGCACCTCCGAGCGCGCCTCCACCGCCGTCAGCACGCCCCGCCGTACCTCCTCCACCAGGCCGTGGAGCCGGGTGAGCTCGGAGCGCAGGTGGTCGTGGATCTCCACGAGGTGGCGGTGGTAGGCCTCCTGCGCCGACGAGTACGTCGCGTCGCCGGCCTCGTCGAGGCTGGGTCGGGTCGACTCGTCCCAGCGTGCTGCACCGTCGTCGTTCATCGCGTGCCTGACCCTAGCCACCGGGGGAGCGACTCCGGATCGAGGTACCGCCGCGCGCTGTCCGAGGACACCGAGGGACGCCCTACGCTGCACGGGTGCGGATCGTCTCGTTGCTCCCGTCGACCACCGAGATCCTCTTCGCGATCGGGGCCGGCGACGACGTGGTCGGGGTGACCTTCGAGTGCGACTTCCCGCTGGAAGCGCGCAGCCGGCGGATCGTGTCGACCTCCGCTATGCCCGAAGGGCTCGGCCCGGCCGAGATCGACGCCTTCGTGGTCCGGGCCATGGCCCGCGGCGACGACCTCTACCACCTCGACGAAGGCGCGCTGGCGGGCCTCGACGCCGATCTCGTGGTCACCCAGGACCTGTGCGCCGTGTGCGCGGTCGACGTGTCGGTCGTCGACGACGCGCTGGCGCACCTCGGCTGCACGGCGGAGGTCCTCACGATCGACCCGCACACGCTCGACGAGGTGCTCGGGTCGATCGTCACCCTCGGCAGGGCCACCGGCCACGAGGCCGAGGCCGAGGCGCTCGTCGCCGGCCAGCGCAGCCGGCTCGACGTCGTACGACGGGAGACCGCCGGGCGGCACCGACCGCGCACGATGTTCCTGGAGTGGACGGACCCTCCGTTCGCGCCGGGCCACTGGATCCCCGAGATGATCGAGATCGCCGGCGGCGAGCCCGTGCTCGGAACGCCCGGCGCGAAGTCACGTCGGGTCACCTGGGACGACGTGCACGCGGCGGCCCCCGATCTGGTCGTCGTGGCTCCCTGCGGCTTCGACCGCGAGGGCTCGCAGCGCCTCGCCGACGACCTGGTCGCCAGCGGCGCGCTGCCCGACGGCGTACCCGTCCACGCGGTCGACGCCAACGCCTCCTGGGCCCGTCCCGGCACGCGCCTCGTCGACGGCGTGGAGGAGCTCGCCGGAGTCCTTCGGTCGCGACCCTGAGGTGGGCTCTCCCCCCGCCTCAGGCGGACGAGCCAGCGAGCGGGAACCTGACCTCGGCGACCAGGCCGCCGTACGACGAGTCGCCGAGGCGGATGTCGCCGCCGCGACGCCGGACCAGCTCGCGCACGATCGCCAGCCCCAGCCCGGTGCCGCCGGTGTCCCGGTCCCGTGCGTCGTCGAGTCGCGCGAACCGGTCGAACGCGCGCTCGCGGTCGGCGGCCGGAATCCCGTCGCCGTCGTCGGCCACCCGCAGCACCGCCTCGCGAGTCGTCCGTGCGAAGCCGAGCTCGACCCTGGACCGGGCGTGCCGGCGGGCGTTGTCGACGAGGTTGCCCACCACGCGCTCCAGCTCGAGCCGCGTCATCGGGACGGTGCCGGCGGCCACCGAGCCGACCGTCACCCGCGGCGCCGCCTCGTCGTCGGGCGAGGTCGCGAAACCCGGGAGTACGACCGCGGGCTCCGCAGGCGGGTCGGGCGCGGGAGGCTCCTCCCCCGCATCCAGCCGCGCGAGCACCAGCAGGTCCTCGACCAGCGCCGACAGCCGTGCGAGCTCGGCCGCGAGGTCCGCGTGGTCCTCCTCCCCTGCTCCGTGCCGGCGGTTGACGTCCGCCTGCACCCGTAGCGACGCCAGCGGGTTGCGGAGCTCGTGCGCGACGTTCGCCACGAAGCTGCGCTCGCGGTCGCGGGCCGCGGCCAGCCGGTCGAGCATCGAGTTGAGCGTGACCGCCAAGGCGTGGATCTCGTCGTGGGACTCCGGCACCGGGAGGCGTTCGTCGTGTCCCGAGCCCGACACGCGCTCGGCGGCGGAGCGCAGCGACTCCACCGGCCGCAGGGTCGCCCCGATCACCCGCCAGGCGATCAGGCCGAGCACCAGGAGGAGCAGGGGGAATCCGACCAGCAGGGTGACGATGAGCAGGTGCTGGCTGCGCGCGAGGTCGGCGACCGGCTCGGCCACGACGACCACCGGCGCCCCCGGTGCCCGGGAGGACGGCGTCGCGGTGACCCGGAGCGACGAGGTCATCCCGAGCCGCTCCCCGGGGACGGTGATCGGGCCGGACTCGGCGCGCGCCAGCTCCGGCGGGGTCAGCAGCGCGGTCAGCCGGTCGCCGTTGGCCGAGGCGCTCAGCACCCGGCCCCTCCGGTCGACGACCTGCACCGACTCCGAGCCGGTCACGGGGATCGGGTCGGGCAGTCGGCCCGAGGTGACCAGGTCGGCGACCTGCTGCGCGGTGGCCGCGGCCCGGCGGTCGAGATCGTGCCGGCTCGCCACCGACAGCGCGACGTAGAGCGCGACGCTGCCGACGGCCTGCGCGACGGCCAGGCCGATCAGGCCGATGGTCATCAGCCGCGCCCGCAGCGAGCGCCGGTTCCACCACCCCGCGACGGGGCGAGAGCCGGACGCGCTCATCGGGCGAGCCGGTAGCCGGCTCCGCGGACCGTCTCGATCACGCCGGGCCCGAGCTTGCGGCGCAGGTACCCGACGTACACCTCCACCGTGTTCGGCTCGTAGCCCACGCCGCGGGCGTCCCAGACCCGGTCGAGCAGCTCGACCTTGGTGATCACCCGGTCGGGGTGCCGGAGGAAGAACTCCAGCAGCTCGTACTCGCGACGGCTCAGGGCGACCGGCTCACCACCCACCGAGACGTCGCGGGTCGCCGGGTCGAGCCGCACGTCCGCATGGGTGAGCACCGGCGGCCGCGGGTCGCTCTGCCGCCGCAGCAGAGCCCGCAGCCGGGCCAGCAGCACGACGTAGTCGAAGGGCTTGGTCAGGTAGTCGTCGGCGCCGTAGTCGAGGCCGTCGGCCTGGTCGTAGGGGCCGTCCTTGGCGGACACCATCATCACCGGCACCCAGTTGTCCTCGGCCCGCAGCGTCCTCACGACCTCGTACCCGGACAGGCGCGGCAGCATCACGTCGAGGAGTACGGCGTCGTACTGGCCGTCGCGGGCGGCGGTCAGACCCGAGACCCCGTCGGCGGCGAGGTCGACCGTGAAGCCGTCGGCGACCAGTCCCCGCTGGAGGGCGCGCGCCAGCCGGACCTCGTCCTCGACCACCAGCAGGCGCATGCGCCCACGATGGCATGCGAGTCCGGGCGTTCGTGGCTGACCGGCGTCACAGGTTCTCAGCGGACTCACAGCGCCGCCGTGGACCATGGACGCATGCCCACCCTCACCTCGCGTTCCCGGCTGCGCTGGGCGGTCCCGGTCGCGGCCGGCGTGCTGCTCGCCGGCGCCGGTCCGATCGTCAGCTCGATCACCGCGTCCGCGCACGGCTCGCTGCCCCCGCGCACGGCCGCGCAGCTGCTGGTCGACGTCCAGCACGCTCAGCTCCACGCGCTCTCCGGGACGGTCGTCCAGACCTCCAACCTGGGCCTCCCCTCGCTGCCGTCGATCGGCGGCCACGGAGGCGACAGCGCGAGCTTCTCGTCGCTCGTGTCCGGCTCCCACACGATGCGTCTCTGGTACGCCGGGCCCGACCACGTGCGGCTGGCGCTGCTCGGTCAGCTCGGTGAGTCCGACCTGGTCCGCAACGGCGCCGACCTCTGGGCGTGGTCGAGCGCGACCAACACCGCCACCCACTACGCGGTGCCGACGGGTGGCGGGCAGGACGCGACATCGACCGGCCCCGCTTCCGGCACCCCCATGACGCCGCAGCAGGCGGCGCAGGCCGCCCTCAAGGCGATCACGCCGTCGACCCGGGTGACCACCGACCCCACCGCGGTCGTCGCCGGCCGGTCCGCCTACCAGCTCGACCTCGTCCCGCGCGACCCGCGCTCGCTGGTCGGCTCCGTCCGGATCGCCATCGACGGGTCCACGCACATCCCGACGCGGGTCCAGGTCTTCGCGCGGGGCGCGTCGTCGCCGGCGTTCGAGGTCGGCTTCACGTCGTTCTCGACCTCGACACCGCCCGCCTCCGTCTTCGGCTTCACACCGCCCCCGGGCGCCACGGTCAAGCAGGGCACGACTCCCAGCGGTCACGGACCCTCCTCCGCGAAGGGCCACGCGCACGCCGCGCCGGGCGTCCGCGTGGTCGGTTCCGGGTGGACCTCCGTCGTCGTGACCCGTGCCTCGTCCGGCAAGGCCGGGCAGCCGTCCGGTTCCCTCGGCGGCGTGCTCCGCGCGCTGCCGACCGTCTCCGGCCCCTGGGGCTCGGGCCACCTGCTCCGTGGCACCGTGTTCTCGGCGCTGCTGACCGACCGGGGACAGCTGGTCGTCGGGGCCGTCGCACCGAGCCGGTTGTACGCCGCCCTGTCGGGCTCGTGACCGACCTCGCCGTCCGGACCCGCGGGCTGACCAAGCGGTTCGGGTCGCAGGCCGCGGTCGACGCCATCGACCTCGAGGTGCCGATCGGGGGCGTCTACGGCTTCCTCGGTCCCAACGGCTCGGGCAAGACCACCACGATCAGGATGCTGCTCGGTCTCGTCGTCGCGACCTCCGGCGAGATCGAGCTGCTCTCCCGGCCGATGCCCCGGTCCGGCGCGGAGGTGCTGCCGTCCGTCGGGGCTCTCGTCGAGGGGCCGGCGTTCCATCCGTACCTGTCCGGACGGGCCAACCTGCGCCGCCTCGACGCCGCCGATCGGCTGGCCGAGCCCCGCACCGCGACGCGGCGCGTGGACTCCGCACTCGACCGCGTCGGGCTGCTGGCGGCCGCCGACAAGCGCTACCGCGCCTACTCGCTCGGCATGCGGCAGCGACTGGCGATCGCGGCGGCACTGCTCACGCCCAAGGAGATGCTCGTCCTCGACGAGCCCACCAACGGGCTCGACCCGCAGGGCACGCGGGAGGTCCGCCAGCTGATCGGCTCGCTGGCCGACGACGGCACCACCGTGCTGGTGTCGAGCCACCTGCTGTCCGAGGTCGACCAGATGTGCACCCACCTCGGGGTCATGCACGTCGGGCGACTGGTCGCCCAGGGCACGGTCGCGGAGGTGCGCGGAGGTCGGGACGACGTCGAGGCCCGGGTCGAGTGCGACCAGCCCGGTGAAGCGGCCCGGGTGCTCACCGAGCTCGGACTGACCGGCGTGCGCAGCACCTCGACGTACGCCGTGGGAGGGCTGGGCCGGGTACCACCCGAGAAGGTCGTGGCCGCGCTCGTGCACGCCGGCATCGGCGTGACCGGCTTCCGGGTGGAGCGCCCGTCGCTGGAGGACGTGTTCGTCTCCCTGACCGGGGAGGGCTTCGATGTCAGCGGCTGAGCCGGTCGCCGCGGCCCCGCCGGGTGCCGTGCGCCAGCGTCCTGCGCGGGTGTCGCCGCGGTTCCTGGGTTCGGAGGTGCGGCTGATGGTGCGCCGTCGCCGCAACCAGGCGGGACTCCTGGTCCTCGCCGCCGTTCCCGTGTTCATCTCGATCGCGGTCAAGAGCACCCTGTCCCAGCCGGGCAACGACGCCCCGGACTTCTTCCGCTCCATCACCGGCAACGGCCTGTTCGTGGCGCTCGCCGCGCTCACCATCGAGCTCGGCCTGTTCCTGCCGCTCGCGGTGTCGGTGGTGTCCGGTGACGCCGTTGCGGGCGAGGCCAACCTGGGCACGCTGCGCTACCTGCTCACCGTGCCGGTGACCCGGACCCGCCTGCTCCTCGTCAAGTACGCCGCGGTCGCCATCGGCGCCTTCATCGCGACGTTCACGGTCGCGGTCGTCGGCATGGTGATGGGCCTCGCCCTGTTCGGCGGCGGGTCGATGACACTGCTGTCCGGCACCCAGGTCGGGTTCGTCGACGGACTGGTCCGGGTACTGGCCGCCGCCGCCTACCTGGCCTGCGGGATGGCGGCGCTCGGCGCCGTGGGCCTGTTCGTCTCGACGCTGACCGAGCAGCCGATCGCCGCCACCATCGCCACCATCGTCTTCAGCTCGACGTGCTTCATCCTCGACTCGATCCCCCAGGTGTCCTGGCTGCACCCCTACCTGCTCACGCACCACTGGATGGACTTCGGCGACCTGTTCCGGTCGCCCATCGCGTGGAACAACATGTCGGCCGGGCTCTACCTCGACGCGGCGTACGTCATCGTGTTCTTCGCCGCCGCCTGGGCCCGGTTCGCCGGCAAGGACGTCACCTGCTGAAGCGTCAGGTCGGTGGTCAGGCCGCCGGCGGTCGGTCGCTGCGCCGCTCGTTCCGCAGCGGGCTCCGCCCTGAGCGTCGATGTCAGGCCGCCTTGCGACACGCTCGCTGCGGCGTCGTTCCGGCTCCGCCGGGCTCGCCGAGGTCGATGTCAGGCCGCCTTGCGAGCACGCTCGCTGCGGCGCTCGTTCCGGCCGCTCCGCCCGGGCTCCGCCCGGTCGGAACGTCCTCACTCGACCCAGAACCCTCGCCCTCCGAACCAGTCGCCGTAGTGACCGTCCGGGCCCGAGGGGCCGCGCGAGCCCAGGTAGGAGCCGACGACCGCGGCACCGAGGTCGTCGAGCTCGGGCGCCACGACGCGACCGTCGACCCTCCGCGCCATCGAGTCCACGAACCTGGCCAGGCCGGCGTCGGTGCCGAGCCGGAAGAACGTGACCTGGGCGCCGAGCCGCCCGGAGTTGTCGAGCTCGCGGACCGAGTAGGCGACGGTCAGGGGGTGCGGCGGGTACTCGAAGTAGACCTCGCCGTTGGGCTCGAGGTGGGACGTCGGCTCGCCGTCGGTGACGACCAGCAGCACCGGCTGCGAGCTCGGATGCTTGCGGAAGAACCGGTTGGCCAGCAGCAGCGCGTGGTGGAGGTTCGTGCCCTTGTCCCACATCGCGTCCAGTCCGGTCAGCTCCTCGATGTCCATCACCTGGGCGTGCCGTCCGAACCCGATCAGCTGGAGCGCGTCGCCGCGGAAGCGCGACCGGATCAGGGTGTGCAACGCCAGCGCGGTGCGCTTCATGGGCACCCAACGACCGTCCATGGCCATCGAGAACGACGTGTCCACGAGGAGGGCGACGGCGGCCTGGGTGCGGGCCTCGGTCTCGCTCACCTCGACGTCGTCGACGCGGATCCGGAGCGGCCGGGTCGGTGGTCGGGCGGAGCCGGGACCCTCCTCGGACACGGTCCTGCGGACCGCGTTCGTGATCGTGCGCGTGACGTCCCAGGGCTCGGTGTCGCCGAACTCCCACTCCCGGGTCGCCCCGGACAGGTCGCCGGCCGCACCCGCCTGGCGCAGGTCGCGCTGGCCCTGGCGCCCGCTCATCCGGGTGGCGACGTCCTTGAGCAGCGCCTTCCCGAGCTGACGCATCGCCTTCGGGCTGAGCTTGAGCTGGCCGTCGCTGGAGCGCTTGAGGTAGCCGGAGTCGCGCAGCGCCTGCTCGAGCCGCTGCAGCGTCCGGGCGTCCACGGCCGCGTCGTTGCCGAGCTGGCGGGCCAGCTTGTCGAGGTCGACGTCGTCGAGCCGGGCGCCGTCGTACGACTGGGCGAGCTGCTCGGCCAGGTCGTCGAGGTCGGCGAGGTCCTGGAGCACACCGGTACCGTCGCCGAGCCCGAGCCCCTGCTCGCCGTCGAAGCGCTCGGATCCGCCCCAGTTCTCCCCGGGTCGGAGCGACTGCAGGTTGGCGTCGAGCTGCGCGAGCTGCTGCATGAGCTGCGGCGAGCCGAACGCCTGCTCGGACAGGGCCATCAGCTCGGCGCGCTGCTCGGCGGTCATGGAGTTGAGCATCCGCTGGGCGGCGGCGGCGCGCTGGGCCAGCGCGTCGATCAGCTCGTCGACGTTCTGGGGCTGCTCCGGGAAGAAGCTGCCGTGCTTGTCCATGAAGTCGGCGAAGTCCTCCGACGTGTCCTCGCCTCGGGCGTGCTTCGCGAGCAGGTCGTTGAGATCGGTGAGCATCTCGTTGATCGCGGCGCGGTCCTCGTCGGTGGCGTTCTGGAGCGCCTCCTTCATGCCGGCGAACCGCTGGTCGAGCATCTCCCGGCCGAGCAGGTCCTTGATCCGCTCGTAGTCCTCGCGGGCCTCCCGGCTCCGCCAGTCGTACTGGCTCAGCTCGCTGACCGCGGCGGCCGTCGAGGGCGGCAGGTTGTCCAGCTGCAGCTCCCGGAGCGCACGGTCGCCGTCGTCCAGATCGATGTCGCGGGCCAGCTGCTTGCGCTCGTTGAGCACCGCGCGATCGAGCAGCTCCCGCACCTCCTGGAGGGTGCCGTCGAGGTTGTGCCGCTGGGTGAGCTCCCGCCGCTTCTCCGCGATCCGGCGGGCCAGGTCGTCGAGTCCACGCTGCTGCTGGCCGCCTCGGCGCAGGAACTCCCGCATCGCCCGCTCGGGCGAGTAGCCGGCCATCACGTCCTGGCCGATGGCGTCGAGGGCCTCGGCGATGTCGACCGGAGGGGCCAGCGGGTCCGGACCGCCGTCGTAGGCCCGGTAGCGCGCACGGGGCTGGTGTCTAGCCATAGACGGTCTCCCCGCCGCCGGACTCCTTGCTGATCTTGCGGGCCAGGTACAGCCCCTCGAGCGCGAGCTCGATGGCGCCCGCACGCTCGCCGTCGTTCCGGGCGTCGAGACGGTCGCACACGTCGTCGTACAGCTCGGACTCCCCGAGCACCGGGAGACCGGTCAGGAAGTCGCGGGCCGTCACCTGCTCGCCGGTGGTGACCATCGAGCCGGCCTCGATCCGGTCCACCAGGAGCGCGAAGTCGAGCCCGCGGAAGTGGTTCCGGACGGTCTCGGCGGTGGCCGTGCGGAGCAGGTGGGTGAGGATCTCGGTCTCCCGGCCCTCCTCGCCGGTCTCGAACTCGATCTTGCCGCCGAGGACGTCGACCGCGGGCTCCAGGTCGACCACGCGGGCGACCGGCTCGTCCTCACCCTGCTTCGTCGCCCGGTGCAGCGCGGAGGCGGCGACCGTCTCGGCGCCGGCGATCGCGAACCGCGCACTGACCCCGGACCGCTGGTCGACGGAGTTCGACTCGCGCAGGTTGCGGGTGAAGCGGGCCAGGATCTCGACCAGGTGGTCGGGCACCTCGGCGACGAGCGTCGCCTCCTGGCGGATCACCGCGATCTCGTCGTCCAGCTCCGTGGGGTAGTGGGTACGGATCTCCGCTCCGAAGCGGTCCTTGAGCGGGGTGATGATGCGTCCGCGGTTGGTGTAGTCCTCGGGGTTGGCGCTCGCCACGACCAGCGTGTCGAGCGGGAGGCGCAGCACGTAGCCCCGGATCTGGATGTCGCGCTCCTCCATCACGTTGAGCATCGCGACCTGGATCCGCTCGGCGAGGTCGGGCAGCTCGTTGATCGCCACGATGCCGCGGTGGCTCCGCGGGATGAGGCCGAAGTGGATCGTCTCGGGGTCGCCGAGGTGACGGCCCTCCGCGACCTTCATCGGGTCGACGTCACCGATCAGGTCGGCGACGGAGGTGTCCGGCGTGGCCAGCTTCTCGGCGTACCGCTCGTCGCGGTGCCGCCACGCGACCGGCAGCTCGTCACCGAGCTCGTCGGCGCGGCGACGCGACTCCGGCGTGATCGGGTCGTAGGGGTGCTCCCCCAGCTCGGCGTCGGCGATCACCGGCGTCCACTCGTCGAGCAGGCCGACGAGGGAGCGCAGCAGCCGGGTCTTGCCCTGGCCGCGCTCACCGAGGAGGACGACGTCGTGCCCGGCCAGGAGCGCGCGCTCCAGCTGGGGGATCACGGTGTCGTCGAAGCCGTGCAGGCCGGGCCACGGGTCCACGCCGGCCGCGAGCAGGCCGAGCAGGTTGTCGCGCAGCTCGTCGCGGAGGGTCTTCTGGACGTGCCCCGAGGCGCGGAGCTGGCCGAGGGTGCGAGGAGTCGGAGCGTCGGTCACGTCTTCCACGCTAGACCGCAGGGCAATGCGGGTGGTCCGGCGGTCGAGCCGAGCCGCCGGTCGAGCCCCTCGAGTTCCGGCTCGGACGTGCCCCTTGTCAGGCGGGGTCGGCCTCGAGCTGCCGCTCCGGCTCGAGCGGCGCCTGGACGCCGTGACCCGTGGCCCGCACCCACACCACGAGGGCCACGATCACCGCGAGCGTGATCACGGTGACGGTGCCGTCGCCGTACCCGAGACCCGAGCGGTAGCCCGGCTTCCCGAACCAGTCGGCGAACGACGCACCGAGGGGCCGGGTCAGGATGTAGGCCGCCCAGAACGCGGTGACCTCGTTCAGGCCGAGCCGCCAGGCGACCAGCGGCACCAGGATCATCACCCCGAACAGCAGCCCGGAGGTGAAGTAGCCGAGGTTCATGGTCGCGGCGGTGAGGTCGCCGGCGGCCGTGCCGAGCGCGAAGCTGGCCATCACCGTCGCCCAGTAGAACGTCTCGCGTCGGCGCGTGTAGATGCTGTGGATCGACAGGGTGCGCTCGGAGAGCCACCACCACGCCAGGATCACCGTGAGCACGACGGCGTAGAACGGCGTCGTCACCGCGTAGGAGAGACCGACGAAGCGGTGCAGCGCGTCGGCCGCCATCGTGCCGGTCACGGCCACCATCGCGACCGCCGACCAGTACGCCGCGGGACGGTACTCCGGGCTGCGGAACTGCCACCACATGGCCGCGGCCAGCCCACCGGCACCGACCACCGCGGCGAGCATGAGGTTGGTGTAGGCGAGGTAGTCCGAGGCGGTCTCCCCCATGCCCGTCGTCAGGATCTTGATCACCCAGAAGACGGCGGTGACCTCGGGGACCTTGGCGGCGAGCTTCACGTGGCGGGCAGACGGCATGGGGAGCTCCTCTCTCAGGGGCCGCCCCGAGGCTTCCCGACCTCCCTGAGAGTTGGCCAAGGTGAACCCAAGAAACGGCCCGCCCGTCGCGCACCTCACACCGGGCCCGGGTGCTCACATGGCGATCGGCTCCAGCTGGTACACGTCGATCGAGAAGTCCGTCGGGGCGCCCTGCAGGAACGGGTGCCCCTCGCAGAGCGCCTGTGCGGCGTCCAGGCTGTCGGCCTCCACGACCGAGTAGCCGGTGATCGCGAGCGGCTCGCCCGAGCCGACGCGAGCGCGGTCGCCCGTCGGGGCGCCGACGTCCCGGAGGGCCGGACCGGTCTTGCCGATCCAGTCACCCCAGGCCTTCATGATCGCCTCGCCCTCCTCGGGGCTCGGCTGCCGCGTGGGGTCGAGGTGACCCTGGTAGACCAGCAGGTAGGTGCTCATGTCCATCTCCTTGTGGTGGGTGTGGGTGAAGGGTGGTCAGGCCGGCAGGGGCTGTCGGCCCGAGTACGCCGCGAGCCGGTCGAGTGCTCCGGCGCCGTCCGCCGGCGCGATCTCGTCGGCGAACGGCCCGCCGCGCCCGGGCGGGACGATCTGCTCGGCCAGCCCGGAGACGTACGCCACGACCTCGTCGGAGACCTCGACGGTCTGCCCGGTCGCCTGGGCGAGGTCCCATCCGTGCAGGAGGAGCTCGATGTCCAGCACGGCCGGCCCGAACGACGCGGGGACGTCGCGTCCGGCCGGGTCCGTCACCGTGCCCTCGAGGCCGCGCTCGCGCCAGGCCGAGAGCGCCTGGTCGGCCATCACCGAGACCTTGGTCTCGAGGGAGCCTGACTCGGGCATCGCGACCGTGGCGCCGGCCATGCCGCCGAGGCTGGCCAGCGACTCCATCAGGTGCACCGCGAGCTGGTGGCAGGTGAAGTCGGGGCACGGCGTCGGCTTCGGCCGGTCCTCGGCGGTCAGCGCGCGCAGGACCGGCTGGATGACCGCGAGAGCGGCGTAGCCGGCCACGACCGGGTCGAGGTTCTCGGGTGCGCGGCCCCACGTGTCGGGCCCGGCATCGCCCTTCGCGGCGAGCCGCTCGAGCCGGTCGAGGTAGTGGGCCCAGCCCTCGGCGTGCCCGGCGAGCTGCGCCTCCGCGAGACCGGCGTGGGTCAGCGTGACCCGGCTCCCCGCCCCCGCGGGCTCGATCGTGACGGTGACCGTGGACGCGTCCGGGGGCAGGGACTCGTCGCCCTCCCACCCCCACCCGAGGACCAACCGGCGACCGGGCTCGACCTCGTGGATCCGGCCGGCTGCCACGTGACCGGGGGTCACGGTCCAGCTCCACGCGCCTCCAGCACGCAGGTCGACCGTGGCGCAGACCGCGCTCCAGCGCCGGAGCCGTTCGGGATCGGTCAGCAGCACGAACGCCTCGTCGGGGGTGACGGGGAGCTCGACGCTGGAGGTGAAGACGTCGTTCATGGTTTCTCCTCGGATGGTGCGGATCTGTTGACGGCGCGGTGGGCGTCGCGGACGAGCTCGTCGAGCTCGTGGGTCCAGAAGGAGGCGATCTCGGCCTGCAGCCGCGCGACACCCGAAGGGTCGATGCGGTAGAGGCGCTGCCGTCCCTGCTGCTCGGCGGCGACGAGTCCGGCCTCGGCGAGGACGCCGAGGTGCTGGCTGATCGCCGACCGGGTGACGTCGAAGTGGCTCGCGATGTCACCCGCGTACTTCGGGCCGGGCGCCAGCAGCTGCAGGATGCGGCGCCGGGTGGGCTCCGCGGCTGCTGCGAACGCGTCGGTCACGTCGATACGTTAGCCACCACTAACGCATTGCACAAGGGCGCTGACGCACGGACACGCGTCGGCCGTTGACGAGCGCTCGGAAGGGTGGGATCGCCGACCAACGTGGGTCGGGAGGACGACCGGGTCAGGAGCCGGCGAGGAACGCCAGCAGGTCCTGCCGCGTCAGCACCCCGACCGGCTTGCCGTCCTCGTGCACGAGCACCGCGTCTGCGTTCTCCAGCAGGCCGACGGCGTCGTGGGCGGACTCGGTCGACCCGATGGTCGGCAGGGCCGGGGACATGTGGTCCTCGACGCGGTCCGTGAGCCGGGCGGACCCGGTGAACAACGCGTCGAGCAGGGTCCGTTCGGACACCGACCCCGCGACCTCGGCCGCCACGATCGGCGGCTCGGCGCGGACCACGGGCATCTGCGAGACGCCGTACTCCTGGAGGATCTGCACCGCCTCGGCGATGGTCTCGCCGGGGTGCGTGTGGACGAGGTCGGGCAGCCGGCCGGACTTGCCGCGCAGCACCTCGCCGACCGTCTGCTCGGAGGTGGCCGCCCCGCTGGCGAAGCCGTACTGGGCCAGCCACTCGTCGTTGAAGACCTTGGTGAGATAGCCGCGGCCCGAGTCGGGCAGGAGTACGACGATCACCGCGGCGTCGCCCTCCGGGGTTCCCGCGAGCTCGTGGGCGAGCTGGGCGGCCGCGAAGGCCGCCATCCCGGACGAGCCGCCGACGAGCATCGCCTCCTCGCGCGCCAGCCGGCGGGTGAAGGCGAACGAGTCGGCGTCGGAGACCTCGATGACCCGGTCCGCGACCGAGCGGTCGTAGGTCTCGGGCCAGAAGTCCTCACCCACGCCTTCGACCAGGTAGGGCCGACCCGTGCCTCCGGAGTAGACCGAGCCGGAGGGGTCGGCGCCGATCACCTGGACGGACGGGTTCTGGTCCTTGAGGTAGCGGCCGACGCCGCTGATGGTGCCGCCGGTGCCCATGCCGCACACGAAGTGGGTGATCCGGCCCTCGGTCTGCTGCCAGATCTCGGGACCGGTGGTCTCGTAGTGGGAGCGCGGGTTGTTCGGGTTGGAGTACTGGTCGGGCTTCCACGCCCCCGGCTCCGAGGCCAGGCGGTCGGAGACGTTGTAGTAGGAGTCGGGGTGCTCCGGGGCGACGGCGGTCGGGCACACGACGACCTCGGCGCCGTACGCCTTGAGGACGTTGCGCTTGTCCTCGCTCACCTTGTCGGGGCACACGAACACGCACCGGTAACCGCGCGCCTGGGCGACCATGGCCAGCCCGACGCCGGTGTTGCCGGAGGTGGGCTCGACGATCGTGCCGCCCGGCTGCAGCTCGCCCGAGGCCTCGGCGGCGTCGATCATCCGCGAGGCGATGCGGTCCTTCACCGAGCCGCCGGGGTTGAGGTACTCGACCTTGGCCAGCACCAGCGGGCCGCCCGAGCCCTCGGCCCGGTCGAGCGTGCGGTGCAGCCGCACCAGCGGGGTGTTGCCGACGAGGTCGAGCAGCGACTCCACGTACTCCATGGCGGTCAACATAGTCGCGCCGCCGGGCTCGTCCCGCATCGACGAAACACCCCCGTTGAGCCGCGCCTTATGGTCCGTCGACCCGCGCCTTGTGGTCCGTTGACCCGCGCCTCGTGGTCCGTCGACCCGCGCCTCGTGGTCCGTCGACCCGCGCCTCGTGGTCCGTCGACCCGCGCCTCGTGGTCGTTGACCCGCGCCTGGTGGTGCGTGGTGCCATGACCCTGCGCCATATCCCGCGGCTCAACGGACCATTACCCGCGGCTCAACGAAACAGGCCGCACCGGCGGGCGGCGCGGGCTGTTCGGGACCGGGTGGTCAGGCGGCCGGTGGTCGGGGCCGGTGGTCAGGGCCGGCGGTCGTAGCGGCTGCTCAGCTCCGGCTGCGGGTTGAAGGCCCACAGCGTGTAGTCGTTGACGCGGCGCAGCAGCTGGCGGCCGACGGTGCGGATCGTCGTGGCGGTCATGGTGTGTCTCCTTCCCGCGAACCGGTGCGGCTCGCTGGTTCCACTCTCCAGGTTCAATGTTTCGGCCGGGTTAGATCGTTCCAATCCCGGGTGAGACCCGAGTCACGCCGGTCCCGAGCCACGGCCCCGCGCGGCCATCAGGAGCCGAGGCCGCGGAGGCCCCGTGCGCGCGACGGGGGTACCGCGCCGATAAGTTGGCGTCATGGGGAAGGCGGCCGCGGCGCGCAAGCTGGCCTCCGCCGCGGCGTTCGGGGGCGGGGGTCTGTCGGTGCTGGGCGCCGGGTTGTACGGCGTCCTGCGCGCCGAGGCATCCCTGGCCCGGCACGCCATCGGCAACGCCACCGATGACCCGCCGCCCGACTCGACCGGCTGGTACGGCCGCGGTCGGCCCGGCCCCGCGATCAAGGTGGCGCTGCTCGGCGACTCCAGCGCCGCGGGGTACGGCGTCGCGCGGGCGGTCGAGACGCCGGGTGCCCACATGGCGAGCGGGCTCGCGAGCGGAGCCGACCGGCGGGTCCACCTGCGGGCCTTCGCCAAGGTCGGGGCCCAGTCGGCCGACCTCGACGGCCAGATCGACCGGGCGCTGACGACCGCCCCCGACCTCGCGGTGATCCTGATCGGCGTCAACGACGTCACCCACCAGGTCCGGCCGTCGCAGTCGGTCCGCCAGCTCGCCGCGGGCGTACGCCGCCTGCGCGAGGCCGGCGCGAAGGTCCTGGTCGGCACCTGCCCCGACCTCGGCACGGTCAAGCCGATCCCGCCTCCGCTCAAGCAGGTCGCCCGCTCGTGGTCGCGTCGCCTCGCCGCGGCGCAGGCGATCGCGACGGTCGAGGAGGGCGGCGTCGCGGTGTCGCTCGGCTCGATCCTCGGGCCCGACTTCGCGGCCGCCCCGGCGGTGCTGTTCGGTCCGGACCGGTTCCACCCCTCCGCCGAGGGCTACCGGGCGCTGGCCGAGGTGCTGGTGCCCAGCGCCCTGAACGCGCTCGGGTTCGGCGCCGAGGAGCCGCGCCGCGCCCGGGGCGAGGGCACGATGCCGGTCGCCACGGCCGCCGTGCGCGCGGCGAAGACACCCGGCACCGAGCTCGGCGACAAGAAGGGCCTCTGGGTGGAGCTGCGCCGGCGTGCCCGGCTGCGCTCCGTCCCAGAGGCCCCCTCCGAAGAGGACGAGGTCAGCGACGCATGACCGCCAGGATCCGCAGCAGGTTGGTGTAGATCCACACCAGGCTGACGGTCAGGCCGAACGCGGCCCGCCACGACTCGCGCTCCGGCAGGCCGGCCCGGACGCCGTTCTCGACGTAGTCGAAGTCGAGGATCAGCATGAAGATGCCGAGCACCAGCCCGAGCAGCGAGAACACGAAGCCGATCCCGGTCAGGCTGCTGATCCCGAGGTCGCCGCCGAAGACGCCCACGATCAGCTGCAGCACCGCCAGGCCGACCATCCCGAACATGGCCGCGATGACGCCCATCCGGAACTTGTCGCTCACCTTGATGTTGAAGAACTTGTACGCCGCCAGGGTGCCGGCGAAGGCCGCGAAGGTGCCGATCACCGCCTGGATCACGATGCCGTGTCCGTACTGGTACTCGAAGAACTTGCTGAAGGCGCCCAGCGCGACCCCCTCGAGCGCGGCGAAGGCCAGCACGAAGACCGGGCTGATCACCCGCTTGAACGAGTTCAGCATCGACAGCCCGAACGCGCCGAGACCGCCGATGGTCATCGCGACGTAGAGCTGGTTGACCTGGGCCTGCGTCATGTTGTTGCTGAGCGCGGGCGTCATCACCCAGGTCGCGAACGCCGCGACCAGGAGCACGAGCAGGGTGAGGCCGGTCTTCTGCACGACGCTGTCGATCGTCATCGGGCCCGTGGACGGCTCGGTGTGGGTCGGCGTTCCGGTGCTCCACGTGGACGGGTCGGACTGGCCGTAGCCGGGGTAGGCCGCGCCACTCCCGCCGTACACCTGGTTGCCGTAGGCGTTGGACGCTTTCCCGTTGAACTCGTCGGAGTTGCGGAAGACGGGGTTGTTGCTCTGCATGGTCTCCTCCTTGGAGGCCGTCGCGGCCGTCGCTCTGACGGAGCCGCTTGCCTCGATCCTACCGATCGCGGAACCGGAACCGGAGCGGCGCAGGTTCGCCACCGCCGCCGGCCCGTCGGCGCCCGCTGTTAGGTTCGCGGGATGCGTTTCGGTCTCAGTGTCCCGCCGTTCACCGATCCGGCCGAGGTCGTCTCCCTCGCGCGCGCCGCGGAGGCCAGCGGCTGGGACGGCTTCTTCCTGTGGGACCACCTGCGGTGGGACGACGTGGTCGAGGTCCACGACCCCTGGGTGATGCTCGGCGCCCTCGCGCAGGCCACCGAGCGGATGCGGCTCGGCACCATGGTCACCCCGCTCTCCCGGCGCCGTCCCTGGGTCGTGGCCAAGCACCTGGTCACCCTCGACCACCTCAGCGGCGGCCGGGCGGTCCTCGGCGTCGGCCTCGGCGACCCGCCCGACCTGGACTTCTCCGACTTCGGCGACGAGCCGTCCTACCGGGTGCGCGCCGCGATGACCGACGAGGCGCTCACGGTGATCGCGGCACTCCTCGGCGAGGGCCGGGTGGCACACCACGGCGAACACCTCGATGTCACCGCCTCGATGCGCCCCCTGCCGGTCCAGCGCCCGCGCATCCCGATCTGGGTGGCGGGCCGCGCCCCCCACACCCTCCCCCTCGCGCGCTCGAAGCGCTGGGACGGCTACATCCCGATCGCCGACGACCACCTGGCTCCGGAGGCGTTGGCGGCGTACGTCGGCCCGCCGCCGCACGACGACTGGGACCTGGTCGCCCAGTGGACCACCGGATACACGCCGGAGGAGTTCGAGGCGGCCGGCGCGACCTGGCTGATGCGCTCGGTCTGGCCGAAGGAGGACGGGTGGCTCGACGAGCTCCGCGAGCTGGCCACCGCCGGGCCGGTGTGACCGCGGTGCCCCCGCTGGGGGTCGAACCCAGACTGAATCGCTTTTAAGGCGACTTCCTCTGCCGGTTGGGATACGGGGGCCGGGCGTGCCGTCGGGGTGCTGCGCACACACCGTATGACGTCCGACGGTCAGAGGTAGGACCGACGGGGATGGACGGCGTGGGCGCCGGCGACCCGGTCGAGGAACAGCAGCCCCGCACAGTGGTCGATCTCGTGCTGCAGAGCCCGCGCCTCGAACGCGTCGGTCACGAGGGTGACGGTCTCGCCGGTGCCGGGCAGCTGCCCGCGTACGACGATCCGCGTCGCCCGCTTCACGTCCCCGGTGAAGTGGGGCACGCTCAGGCACCCCTCGCGCGCCCGCTCGTGGCGGCTCGCCTCGACGACCTCGGCGTTGCAGAGCACGAACGTGCCGTGCTGGGCACGGGTCTTCGGGTGACCGGCGACGTCCACGCAGAAGACACGGAGGCCCACGCCGACCTGAGGTGCGGCGAGACCGACGCAGCCGGGGCTGACCCGCATGGTCGCGACCAGATCGGCGGCCAGCTGGACCACGTGCGGCGCCCTCGGGTCGACCTCGTCGCCGCCCTTCGCGAGGGCCGGATGCGGGGCGAGCACGACCTCGAGCACCCGGCCGGCCACCGGCAGGTCACCGTGAGACCAGGCCGAGACGGCCTCAGAGCTCATCGACGTCGGCCGCCCGCAGCGTGGCCTCCACGCCGAGCCCGGCGGCGACCTCGCGCACGGACGCCGCCAGCGCCTCGGGGTCGGCCGACACGGGCAGGTCGATCTCGGCGACGAGGAGGTAGAGGTCGCCGGCGAGCCTGGTCGTCAGGTCGGTGACGTTGCCGCCCACCCGCGCGACCTCGGCCACGATCGACGACACGATGCCGGTCCGGTCGCCGCCGTGGACGGTCAGCACCCACGGGGTGCCGGCCGGGTCGCTCGACCCGCCGGCCGGGAGCTCCCGGACGGTCACCGCGAGCGAGTCGTCGGCGGCGAGTGGGGACAGGGCCTCCTGGACGTCTCGGCGCTCGGCGTCACCCGCACAGATCAGGGTCATCGCGAAGTGCCCGCGCAGCAGCGTCATCGAGGAGTCCTCGAGGTTGAGTCCGAGCGAGGCGAGCCGGCTCGTGGCCTCGGCGATGATGCCGGGGCGGTCGCGGCCGACGACCGTGATCGCGTGCAGGGTCACCGCTCGATTGTGGCAGGCGTCACCCGGCCGCGAGGTCGCGCGCCGTCGTGAAGACCTCGTCCAGCATGGCCGGCGTGAGCCGGCCGGTGAACGTGTTGTGCTGGGAGGGGTGGTAGCACCCGAGCAGGACGGCGGTGTGCCCGTCCCTCTCCAACGAGACCCGGGCGCCGTGACCGAACCGCGGCCTCGGCCTCGGCACGACGAACCCGGCACCCGACAGCGCCCGGAGTGCCCCGCCCCAGCCGTACGCCCCCAGCGCCACGACCACCCGCATCGCGGGCGCGAGCAGGGCGAGCTCGCGATCGACCCACGGGGCGCAGGTGTCGCGCTCGGTGACCGTCGGCTTGTTCTCGGGCGGGGCACAGCGCACCGTGGCCACCATCCGCGCGCCCACCAGGGCCTGCCCGTCCCCCGCGTGCTCGCTGCGCTCCCGGGTCGCGAGCCCGACGCGATGCAGACTGGCGAACAGCCAGTCGCCCGAGGAGTCGCCGGTGAAGACCCGGCCGGTCCGGTTGCCGCCGTTCGCGGCCGGCGCCAGCCCGACGATCACGAGGCCCGCGTCTCCCGGCCCCTCGGTGGGGGCGCCCCAGCCCGCGATCGGGCGGCCCCAGTAGGGCTGGCCCGCGAACGACGCTCGCTTGTCGCGGGCCACGTCCTCCCGCCACCGGACCAGCCGCGGACAGGCCGCACACACGCTCACCCGGGCGTCGAGCTCGGCCAGGTCGTCGGTCGCGGCGAGACGACGCACGGCCGCGGGGGTCCTCGCCACCGGCGTCGCGGGCGTGGCGGGGTCGTCGGGCCAGCCGCTTCCGGCCGGCACCGGACTCGCGAAGAGTGCGCCGGTGACCGGGTGGGGCAGCAAGGTCGGCCGGTCGGGCACGGGCGTCACGTCAGCGCCTCCGCCACCGACCAGGCGATCCCGTCGAGGATGTCGGCCTCCGAGACGGTCATCGTGGCGACGCGGGTACGCCGCAGCACGCGGTCGAGGATCAGGGCACCGGCCCCGATCACGTCGGCGCGTCCGGGGTGCATGTAGGGAAGGGCCAGGCGCTCCGCCACCGACCGCCCGACCAGCCAGGCGACGTACTCGTGCACGCCGGCGACCTCGATCACGGCCTGGTCGGTGCGTCTCGGGTCGTAGGCGGCCAGTCCGAGGACGCCGCTGGCCACCGTGATCACCGTCCCGGCCACCCCGACCAGCTGGGCGGCCCCGCCCGGGTCGACCGGGCAGGCGTCGAGGGCGGCCTCGATGTCGTCCACGCAGGCCCCGACCTGGTCGGCCGTCGGCGGGTCGCCGTGCAGCCACCGCTCGTGCAGCCGGACCGAGCCGACGTCCATCGAGTCGGCGGCCGTCGCAGCCGGCACCGGCGCGCCGGTGCCGACGATGAGCTCCGTCGAGCCGCCCCCGATGTCGATGACCAGGACCGGCTCGGTGAGCGGGGCGCCGAGGTTGCGCACCGCTCCGTCGAAGGAGAGCGCCGCCTCCTCCGCGCCGGTCAGCACCTCGGGCCAGACCCCGAGACGGTCGTGGACACCCCGCGCGAACACGTCGCCGTTCGCCGAGTCGCGGGTGGCCGAGGTGGCGCAGAAGCGGACCCGATCGGGCGGGACGCCGTGCTCGGCGACCAGCCCGGCGTACTCCTCGACCGCGGCGAAGGTGCGGGCCAGGGCGTCGTCCGCGAGCCTGCCGGTCCGGTCGACACCCTGTCCGAGACGGACCATCCGGGACGCCCGGACCGAAGCACGGGGCGGCGAGCCGATGAAGAGCTTGATCGTGTTGGTGCCGCAGTCGATGGCCGCGACCCGGCTGCGTTCCGCGTCGTCCGGGCGCTGGTCACCCACCGGTGGGTCCGTCCCCGGCTCCACGCACGGACCGTCGGACCACCACGCCCCCAGGCGGTCGAGCACCTCGTCGCCGAGCCGGTTGACGCCAGGCCCCGCGGCCAGGGCCTGGGCGGCGAGGGCATGGAGGCACTTGACCCGGTCGGGCATCCCGCCTGCGGAGACCGACGCGATCTCGGGGACGTCGCCCAGCTCGGCGCGCGCGGCGAGGTAGGACTCGTGCGCCTCGGCGTACGACGCGGCGAGCTCGGGATCCTCCGCGAGCCGCGTCTCCATCTCCCGCATCACCCCGGAACCCTCCAGGGTGCCGATGAGCGACGCGGCACGGGGGCAGGTGAGGTAGTAGGTCGTCGGGAACGGCGTGCCGTCGGGCAGCCGCGGCTCGGTCACCACCACGTCGGGCAGGCCGCACGCGCAGCGGTGGCCGATGGCGTGGGTGCCGCGGGGCTCGCGCCCGAGCTGGGCCCGGACCGCCGACAGGTCGGCGTCGGCGACCCCGCCGGAGCGCCCGGCGGGGTTCACCGGCCGTTGCCGCCGAGGTACTTCAGGGGCGGGTGCTTCGCCCTCGCCGACGGGGGGTTGCCGGCGAGCTGCACCGACCGCCACTCGGTGGTCCACCAGGCGGTCGGCGTCCTCGCACTCGTCGTGCGTGGGTCGCTGAGGGTCGCCTGGGCCGCGAGCGGCTTGCCGTCGGCACCGATCACGACGTACGACGTCTGGCCGGGCATCAGGTAGCCGAAGCGCGCCCGGGCCTGCTCGCGGACGTAGGCCGGGTCGTTCCACCGGGCCTTCTCGCTCTCCAGCTGACGGATGCTCGACTCGCTGGAGGCGATCTGGCCGCGGAGCTGCTGGATCTGGCCGTGCTGCTGGAAGTAGGCCTTGAGCGACGACGCGTAGGAGATGGTCAGCACCGACAGCACCAGCAGCAGCACCATGGCCCGCCCGGTGAACCGGGACTGGCGCCGCGCGACGGGCGCAGCGGGAGCCGCGGCGGCCGCCGGGCGCGGTCGCGGGCGCGGCCGGGCGGACCCGGGTCGCGACCCAGGGCGTCCGGTGGGAGCGCGCCGCGGCTGTGGCATCGCGGTTCAGGCCCCGAACCGCGGGAAGGCGCGGGCCCCGGCGTACCGCGCCGCGTCGCCGAGCTCCTCCTCGATCCGCAGCAGCTGGTTGTACTTGGCGACGCGTTCCGAGCGGGCCGGGGCGCCGGTCTTGATCTGCCCGCAGTTCGTGGCGACCGCGAGATCGGCGATCGTGGTGTCCTCGGTCTCGCCGGAGCGGTGGCTCATCATGCAGCGGTAGCCGCTGCGGTGCGCGAGCTCGACGGAGTCGAGGGTCTCGGTGAGGGAGCCGATCTGGTTGACCTTCACCAGCAGCGCGTTCGCCTGGCCCCCGTCGATCCCGCGCTGCAGCCGCTCGACGTTGGTGACGAACAGGTCGTCGCCGACGATCTGGCTCCTCGTCCCGAGCTCGTCGGTCAGCGTCTTCCACCCGTCCCAGTCGTCCTCGTTGAGCGGGTCCTCGATGCTGACGATCGGGTACGACGACACCAGGTCGGCGTAGTAGGTCGTCATCTCGTCGGCCGACTTCGTGCCTCCCTCGAAGGCGTAGGACCCGTGGTCGAAGAACTCGCTGGCGGCGACGTCCATCGCGAGGGCGATGTCGGTGCCGAGCCCCAGCCCGGCCGCGGAGACGGCCTCGGCGATCAGGTCGAGCGCCGCCCGGTTGCTGTCGAGGTCGGGCGCGAAGCCGCCCTCGTCGCCGAGCCCGGTCGCCAGGCCCTTCTTCTTCAGCACCGCCTTGAGGGCGTGGTAGACCTCCGCCCCGGCCTGCAGCGCCTCGCGGAACGTGGCCGCGCCGATCGGCGCGATCATGAACTCCTGGATGTCCACGTTGGAGTCGGCGTGCGAGCCGCCGTTGAGGATGTTCATCATCGGCACCGGGAGCAGGTGGGCGTTCGGGCCGCCGACGTAGCGGTAGAGCGGCAGACCCGCCGAGTCGGCCGCGGCCCTCGCCACGGCCAGGGAGGCACCGAGGATCGCGTTGGCCCCGAGCTCGGCCTTGTTGGGGGTGCCGTCGAGATCGATCATCGTCTGGTCGACGAGGCGTTGGTCGTCGGCGTCCATGCCCTCGAGAGCCGGCCCGATCCTCTGCACCACGCCGGCCACGGCCTTCTGCACGCCCTTGCCGCCGTACGCCGCGTCGCCGTCGCGCAGCTCGACGGCCTCGAAGGCGCCGGTCGATGCGCCGCTCGGCACCATCGCGCGGGCGAAGGACCCGTCGTCCAGGACCACCTCGACCTCGACCGTGGGGTTGCCGCGGGAGTCCAGGATCTCGCGGGCGCCGACAGCTTCGATGATGGCCATGCCGCTCAGACTAGCCAGGGGACCGGGCCGCGGCGCGCAGCACCCGCGGGGCGTTCAGCACCCGGACACGGCCTCACCGACCCGACGGATCCCGACCGCCCGACACCACCGTTCCCGGTCAGGCGACGGCGCCCCGGAAGGTGCGCCGGTAGGCGGTCGGCGTCACGCCGAGCCTCCGGGACAGGTGGAGCCGGAGGTTCGCACCGGAGCCGAGCCCGCTGCGCTCCGCGACCTGGTCGATCGCCAGGTCGGTGGTCTCCAGCAAGCGGCGCGCCTCGTCCAGCCTCTGGTCGGCCAGCCAGCGCAGCGGGGTGGTGCCGGTCTCCGCCACGAAACGGCGAGCGAAGGTGCGCGGCGCCCAGCCCGCGTGACGGGCCAGGTCCTCCACGGTCAGCGGCTCCGCGAGGTGCGCCATCATCCACGCGCACGTGGCCGCCAGCCCGTCGCCCGTCGACGGCAACGGCCGGCTCAGGAACTGGGCCTGTCCACCGTCGCGGTACGGCGCCACCACCATCCGACGGGCCAGCTCGGAGGCGAGCGCCGCGCCGTGGTCCTGGCGCACCACGTGCAGGCACAGGTCGATCCCGGCGGCGAGCCCGGCGCTGGTGAGGACCCGGCCCGCGTCGACGTACAGCACGTCGGGGTCGACCTCGACGTCGGGATGCCGCTCCGCCAGCTCGCGCGCGGACCCCCAGTGGGTGGCGGCGCTGTGCCCGTCGAGCAGTCCCGCGCCGGCGAGGGCGAAGGCGCCGGTGCAGACCGACATCAGCCGGGCCCCGCGGGCCGACGCGAGCCGCAACGCGTCGCAGACCTCGTCCGCCGGGCGGTCGTGGGGCTCGTAGCCGGGGACGACGACCGTGTCCGCCTCGGCAAGGGCGTCGAGACCGCGCGTGACCTCGACCGCGAACCCGGTCGTCGTCGCGACCGGGCCGGGCGACGGCGTGCACACCTCGAACGAGTACGGCGCGGGCTCGCGCCAGCTGCCGAACATCTGGGCCGGGATGGTCAGGTCGAACGCGACCACCCGGGGCAGCGCCAACGCCACGACGCGATGCATGCGGACGATGGTGCCACACGACGAGGCAGGATCATGATGGATATTGGCATTGCTGCCACTCGCCCGCGGCGGTCGACCGGCGCACGCTGGCGTTCATGGCGACGTCCTCCGACACTCCCGGCCACATCGGCATCCTGCTGTTCGACGGCGTGGAGGAGCTGGACGCCGTCGGGCCCTGGGAGGTGCTGTCGTGGTGGACCCGCGCGTTCCCCGAGGACGGCTTCACGGCCTCGACCTTCTCGACCGACGGCCAGGCGGTGACCTGCAACAAGGGGCTCGTCGTCCAGCCCCACCACGCACGCGACGAGCTGCCGCCGATGGCCGTCCTCGTGCACCCCGGTGGCGACACCCGGGCGTTGAGCGGCGACGAGAAGCATCTGCAGTGGCTGTGCGAGCAGCGCGAGACCGTCCCGCTGCTGACCAGCGTGTGCACCGGCTCGCTGGTGTACGCGAAGGCGGGACTCCTGCGCGACCGTCCCGCCACGACGTACTGGGGCGCCCTCGGGGGACTGACCGAGAACGACCCCACGATCGAGGTCCGGCCCGAGGCGCGCTGGGTGGACGACGGCGATGTCATCACCGCGGCGGGGGTGAGCGCCGGCATCGACATGGCGCTGCACCTCGTGGCCCGGCTGGCCGGGACGGAGCGTGCCCGGGAGGTGCGCCGCGGCATCCAGTACGACCCGGAGCCGCCCGTCTGACGGGCCGCCGTCAGGCCGGCGAGTCGTGGGCCACGGCGCGACGGACGGCGTCGCGCAGGGCCTGCTCCGGGTCGACGCCGGCGTCGACGGCCTCGGCGACCACGGCCAGGAGGCGATCGCCGATGGTGCTCGCGGTGGTCTCGACGGGCTCGACCGGCGTCAGCGGCTCGACCGGCGTCGCCGTCTCGACGCGTGGACGGGTGCCGAGGCGCTCGAGGATCTTGGTGGCCAGCAGCAGCGCGGGCAGTCCGTCGGCGATCCCGTCGTAGGGCGTGGCGCGGGCCCGCTCGCCCTCCTTGATCCGCTGCCACTGGGCGTCGACCTCGGCGGCGGAGAGCGCCGACGGCCGGTCGGCACCGAACACGTGCGGGTTGCGACGGTGCATCTTGTCGGCGATGCCGCGGGCGACGTCGTCCAGCGTGAACGCCCCCGACTCCTCGGCGATCACGGCGTGGAAGTAGACCTGGAGGAGCAGGTCGCCGAGCTCCTCGCGGAGATGGTCCTCGTCCCCGGTGTCGATGGCCTCGACTGTCTCCGCCGCCTCCTCCTGGAGGTAGCGGGCCAGCGAGCGATGGGTCTGCTCCCGCTTCCACGGACACTCACGACGCAGGCGTCGCATGTCGGCGAGGAAGTCCAGCAGTGGCTCGCCGTCGCCCGTGGTCATGGTCAGCCGCAGCGCTCCGCGGGGGTCAGCGCCGCGGTGTAGGACGGATCGGGCTGCGTGGTGGTGCCGGCCGCGCCCATCGAGGCCAGCGCGCTGAGGGGGTACGACGTCTGGTCCTGGACCGACTTGAACTGACCGCCGTCCGCCTTGACGCCGAAGACCGGGTCGATGCTGATCGGGTGGGACTTGAGCCAGTCCTGGGTGGCCACCTGACCGCGCTGGAGCGCCGCCTTCACGTCACCGGTCGACTGCCCGGACTCGGCCAGCAGCTTCTGGCCGACCGCGACCTGCACCCACTGCAGGTAGCGGAAACCGCCCTCGACCTCCAGCACCGCCCTCTTCTGGTCGGCCGACATCGCGGGGATCTGTTGCTTGAGCTGCGTCATCGCCTGGGCGTATCCCGAGCCCGGGCCCACGCCGTAGTGCGCGGCGAGGCCCTGTCCGAGCAGCTGCGAGGCCAGGCCGATCGCGGCGAGCTGACGGATCCCGTGCATCGGGATCTGGGAGGTCTGGGACGTCTGGATGGTGGAGGCCAGGCCCTGGCAGTACAGCGACGCCGTGGAGTCGACCTTGCTCATCGACACCGTGTCACTGCCCACCACGGCGGCCGATCCCGGATGGATGCCCAGCGAGCCGCACCCGCTGAGCAGCAGGCCGACGAGGGCGAGACCCACCACGCCGACCGATCGGCCCGACACACGACCCGCGCCGACGCGCGCTCTCGCTTCGCTCACGATGCCCTCCGGTGAGCTCGCAGTTCGCGCGCACCCGCACGGCCCTCGACAGCACCCGCGCCGACGCGCGCTCTCGCTTCGCTCACGATGCCGTTCCCTCCCTCGGATCGATGACGCTGTCCATCACCGCGCGGGCCCATTCAAGCAGGGCGATCCCATCGATCGGACGGCCCCCGATCACCTCGGTCTGCGGACGCGGCACCAACAGGGTCCCGATCGCGGGTTTCAGGATGCTCCGGGGATACAGCCGCTGGAGGCGCACGACCCGTGACTCCGGCAGCTCGACGGGCGCGAAGCGCACGTTGCGTCCCGCGATCGTCACCTCGGTGACCCCGGCCTGGCGGGCACGCGCGCGGAAGCGCGCGACCAGCAGCAGGGAGGCCACCTCCACCGGCGGTTCGCCGTAGCGGTCGTCGAGCTCGTCGCGGATCTGGTCGACGTCGTCGTCGGACCGGACCTCGGCGAGGCGCCGGTACATCTCGAGCCGCAACCGCTCGCTGGGGATGTAGGTGTGGGGCAGGTGGGCGTCGACCGGCAGCTCGATGCGCACCTCCCCCAGCTCGTCGGCCGGAGAGCCGTCCTGACGGAACTCCTGCACCGCCTCGCCGACCAGTCGGACGTAGAGGTCGAAGCCGACGTCGGCGATGTGCCCCGACTGCTCGCCGCCGAGGAGGTTGCCGGCCCCGCGGATCTCGAGGTCCTTCATGGCGATGGCCATGCCGCCGCCCAGGTCGGAGTGCTGGGCGAGCGTGGCCAGCCGCTCGTGGGCGGTCTCGGTGAGCGGCTTCTCGGCCGGGTAGAGGAAGTAGGCGTAGGCGCGCTCGCTCGACCGGCCGACGCGGCCGCGCAGCTGGTGGAGCTGCGACAGCCCGAGCGCGTCGGCCCGCTCGATGATCATGGTGTTGGCGTTCGAGACGTCGAGCCCCGACTCGACGATCGTCGTACAGACCAGGACGTCGAAGCGCTTCTCCCAGAAGTCGAGCATCACCTGCTCCAGCTGGTGCTCGCCCATCTGGCCGTGCGCCGTGGCGACGCGCGCCTCCGGGACCAGCTCCCGGATGCGGGCGGCGGCCTTCTCGATCGACTGCACCCGGTTGTGGATGAAGAACACCTGGCCCTCGCGCAGCAGCTCGCGCCGGATCGCCGCGGTGACGGTGCGGTCCTCGTAGCCGCCGACGTAGGTGAGCACCGGGTGACGCTCCTCCGGCGGGGTCGTGATCGTCGACATCTCGCGGATGCCCGTGATCGCCATCTCCAGGGTCCGGGGGATCGGCGTCGCGCTCATCGAGAGCACGTCGACGCTGGTGCGCAGCCGCTTCATCTGCTCCTTGTGCTCGACGCCGAACCGCTGCTCCTCGTCCACGACGATCAGGCCGAGGTCCTTGACCCGGATGTCGGGGTTGAGCAGCCGGTGGGTGCCGATGACGATGTCGACCGAGCCCTCGCGCAGGCCGTCGGCCACCTCGCGGGCCTCCTTCTCGGTCTGGAAACGGCTGAGCGCCCGGATGGTCACCGGGAACGCGCCCATCCGCTCGGCGAACGTCGTGTAGTGCTGCTGCACCAGCAGCGTCGTCGGCACCAGGACGGCGACCTGCTTGCCGTCCTGCACCGCCTTGAACGCCGCCCGCACCGCGATCTCGGTCTTGCCGTAGCCGACGTCGCCACAGACCAGCCGGTCCATCGGGACGACCCGCCGCATGTCGGTCTTGACCTCCTCGACCGTGGTCAGCTGGTCGGGGGTCTCGTGGAACGGGAACGCGTCCTCCAGCTCGCGCTGCCACGGCGTGTCCGGCCCGAAGGCGTGGCCCTGGGTGGCCTGACGAGCGGCGTAGAGCTTGATCAGCTCGGCGGCGATCTGGCGCACCGCGCGCCTGGCCCGGCCCTTGCGCTTGGACCAGTCGGAGCCGCCCAGCCGGTCGAGGCTCGGCTGCTCGCCCCCGACGTAGCGGGTGACCTGGTCGAGGCTGTCGGCCGGCACGAACAGTCGGTCGGGCGGCCCGCCACGCTTCGACGCGCCGTACTCGAGCACGAGGTACTCGCGGGTGGCTCCCTGCACCTCGCGCTGTCGCATCTCGACGAACCGCCCGACGCCGTGCTGCTCGTGGACGACGTAGTCGCCCGCCTTGAGCTCGAGCGGGTCGATCTGCCGCTTCCGACGGGCCGGCATCCGGCTCTGGTCGCGGGTGGCCGCGCGCTGCCCCGAGAGGTCGTCGCCGGTGACGAGCACGAGGCCGAGGGCGTCGTCGACGAAGCCGTGCGCCAGGGTGCCGGTCGTGACCGTGACCAGACCGCTCTCGAGCGGGGCGTCGTCCCCGGGCTCGACGAGCCGGGCCGCGACGTCGTGCTCGCCCAGCACCTCGACCATGCGCTGGGCGGGGCCGTGCCCGGGGTGGACGACGACGACCCGGTGGCCGTCGGACAGCCAGCCGCGGAGGTCCGCGACAGCCCGTTCGAGATCGCCGCGATAGCCCTCGACCGGGACCGCCCGGGCGGTGCGTCCGCCCGTGTCGTCGAGGCCGAAGGGGCTCATGGTCCACCAGGGCAGGCCGAGCTCGCGGGCGTGGGCCCGCACGTCGTCGAGCTCGCGGTAGGAGGCGGCGCCGAGGTCGATGGGTGCCTGTCCCCCACCGGCGGCGGCGGCCCACGACGCCCCGAGGAACTCCTCGCTCGTGGCGACGAGGTCGTGGGCCCGGCTGCGGACCCGTTCGGGCTCGACCACCAGCACCTGGGTGTTGTCGGGCATGGCGTCGACCAGCAGCTCGAGCTCGTCGACCAGCACCGGGGCCAGTGACTCCATCCCCTCGACGGCGATGCCGGCCGCGATCTTGGTGGTCATCTCGGCCAGCTGGGGATGGGCCCTGCCGAGCTCGGCGGCGCGACGGCGGACGTCGTCGGTGAGCAGGAGCTCGCGACACGGCGGTGCCCACAGGCGGTCGACCGGCTCGATCGTCCGCTGGTCGGCGACCGCGAAGGAACGGACCTCGTCGACGTCGTCGCCCCAGAACTCGACCCGGATCGGATGCTGCTCCGTCGGCGGGAAGACGTCCACGAGACCGCCGCGGACCGCGAACTCGCCGCGCTTCTCCACGAGGTCGACGCGCGTGTACGCCGCGTCCGCGAGCCGGCGTACGACGTCGTCGAGGGCGACGGTGTCTCCCGGAGCCAGCTCGACCGGCTCCAGGTCTCCCAGGCCGGCCACCTGGGGCTGCAGGATCGACCGGACGGGAGCGACCACGACACGCAGCGCGCCCGTCCCGGCGCCGGTGCCGGGGTGCCGGAGCCGGCGGAGCACCGCGAGCCGGCGGCCGACCGTGTCGCTGCGCGGGCTGAGCCGCTCGTGGGGCAGCGTCTCCCAGCTCGGGAAGTAGGCGACGCTCGCCGGGTCGATGAGCGAGGCGAGCTCCTGGGTCAGGTCCTCGGCCTCACGGCCGGTGGCCGTGACCAGCAGCACGGTGCGTCCGGCGCGGACCAGGCCGTCGACCAGGAACGGGCGCAGCCCCGCCGGTCCGGTGAGGTCGTGCAGACCGAGGTGTGGCGCCTCCGCCAGCGGCTCGGCGAGCGCCGGCTCGGTCAGGACGGCGTCTGAGACGGCGGTCAGGATCACGGACACCTCGCGGGGCTTGCTCGACGGACAGCACGACAGCCCCCTTCCGGGCACGGGAGGGGGTGAGACCGTCCACGATAGTCGGGCCCGCCGACAGCCGGCTCGCAGGCACGGACACCGTGGCGGCCCGTGGTCCGGTCAGGCGGGTCGGGCCTGGCCGAGGCCGAGCAGCCGTCCCGCGCGGGCGGCATATCGGTCCGGCACCGGGAGGATGCCGAGGGCGTCCCGGATGATCCCGTGCGCCAGCCAACGCAGCAGCACGACGTACACCACGACGGTGACGACGCCGGCCACGAACATCCCGGTCAACGGCCGGCCCGGCAGCGCCTGCAGCGTGACGGCCCCGACGACCATCGAGACGGCGGTGATGGGTGCCACGCTGAAGAACGGCCGGGCCACCTCACGCAGGCCCCACCCGAGCATCCGCGAGACGAGGAACCACCGGGCGACCGTGGCCAGGAAGGCGACGATGACGAAACCCACCGCGACCCCGGTGAGCCCCCAACGCACGGCGACGGCGGTGGTCGCCACGGTCGCGGCGTCGACGACCACGGCGTAGCTGAGCCAGGTGCCCGGGCGTCCGAGGCCGTAGAAGAGCCCGTGGTCCAGCATCGCGCCGAGGGTGATGATGCCGGCCACGGCGAGTGCCTGCGCCGGGACCACGCTCGCCTTCCACTCGCTCCCGAAGAGCAGGGGGATGAGCTCCGGGGCCGTGACCACGAGCAGGATCATCGCCAGCGAGACCACGGCGTACACGACTCCCAGGGCCTTGAGGTAGCTCGTGCGCAGCCGGTCCGCCGAGTCACGCACGCGGGCGAACACCACCGTCGAGACCGGAACCATCGAGGCCGCGACGAGGTCCTGCGCGACGAGGACGAGCCGCTGGCCGATGTTGAGCAGGCCGAGGGCCCACGGGCCGAGGGCGACGGTGACGATCCAGCTCTCGACCAGGATCCGCACGGTCGCCACCACGTCGACGGTCGAGACCCGGACGCCGAAGACCGCCATCTTGCGCAGCCGGGGCAGTGACAGGCGCAGCGACGGCAGCCACGCGGCACGTCGCCACGCCAGGATCGCCACCACCCACTGGGTGACGATCAGCTGGCTCACCAGGGCCCAGACACCGCCGCCGTTCAGGGCGAGCGCGACCGCCACGACCTGGCCGAGCATGGCCGCGACCACGGCCTGCATGGCGACGGAACGGAACGCCATGGCGCGGCGGAGCAGCGACAGGGGCACGCCGGCCAGGACCGTCGGTACGACCGCGAGGACCAGCACCTGCAGGACCTGGGCGAGCTCCTCGATGTGGAAGGCCATCGCCAGCAGGGGCGCCACGGCGAACAGGCCCGCCGAGAGCACCGCGGCGGCACCCACGGACGTCCAGAAGGCCGTGCTCACGCTCAGCTGGTCGACGTCGTCGGTCTGCAGCAGGTACGTCGAGAACCCCAGGTCCGAGAGCAGGTACACGATCGGGATCACCGTCATGGCGGCGGCGACCACCCCGAAGTTCTTGGGCGTGATCTCGTGCGTCAGCACGACGAGCGTGGCGAACCCGCTCACGCGCACGGCCCACTTCTGGGCGGCCAGCCACAGGAACCCGGACGCCGCTTGCTTCCCGAGCTGCTCCTGCGAACCCGGCCGCTCGTCCACGGTCATGGCTGCGAGGGGTCGGGGCCGATCCCGTCCGCGCTCACGGGGAGCCGGCTCCCAGCGCGCTGCGTACGACGTCGGCGACGCGCTCCTGCTGCTCCACCGTGATCCCCGGATAGATCGGCAGCGACAGGATCTCCCCCGCCGCCCGCTCGCTCACCGGCATGCTGCCCCTCCCGGTCCCGAACTCCGCCATCGCCGGCGTCAGGTGGACCGGGGTCGGGTAGTGCACGCTGGCGCCCACCCCGTGGGCTCGAGCCCGACGGAGCACCTCGTCGCGGTCCGGCACCCTCACCACGTACAGGTGCCACACGTGGACGTTCCCCGGGAGGGTGACCGGGAGGCGCAGGCCCGGGACCCCGCCGAGGAGGTCGTGGTAGACCGCTGCGGCAGCGCGACGCTCCTCGTTCCACTCGTGCAGCCGGCGCAGCTTCGCCCGCAGCACCACGGCCTGCAGGGTGTCCAGCCGCGAGTTGAACCCGATCTGCGTGTGCTGGTACTTCGTCGAGCTGCCGTGCGCGCCGAGGAGGCGCACCTGCTCGGCCAGGTCGTCGTCATCGGTGATCACGGCGCCCGCGTCCCCGTACGCGCCGAGGTTCTTGCCGGGGTAGAAGCTCGTCGCGGCGACGCGACCGAAGCGACCGGCCGGCGTGCCGTGGCGGACTGCGCCCTGGGACTGGGCGCCGTCCTCGATCACGACGACACCCCGCTCCGCCAGCGACGACGGGAGCTCCTCGAAGGGCGCGACCTGGCCGTACAGGTCGACCGCGATGACCGCCCGCGTCCGCTCGGTCAGGGCCTCCGTGACCCGACTCGGGTCGATCAGGAGCGCGTCGTCGTCGACGTCGACGAAGACCGGGCGGGCGCCCGCCCGGACGACCGCCTCCGCGGTGGCGATGAACGTGTTGGCCGGCAGGACGACCTCGTCGCCGCTGCCGACCCCGCTGGCCCGGAGCGCCATCTCCAGTGCGTCGGTGCCGTTGGCGACGCCCACGCAGGAGCGGGCGCCCACGAAGTCGGCGTACTCCTGCTCGAAGGCGGCCACGGCCTTGCCGCCGATGAAGTCGCCCGCGGCGAGGACCTCCGTGAAGCCGGCCTCGACCTCCTCGGCGATGTGCGTGTGCTGCACGGACAGATCGACGAGCGGGATCGTGTGCACGATGTCGCCTCCTCAGGTTCGGGCCGCGGGTCGGGAGCGGCGGGTCACGAGGCGAGCCCCAGCCCGGCGGCGCCGCGGACGACTCCCACCACCGCGGCCTGGTCGTCCGCGCTCATCGTGTGGAAGAGCGGCAGGATCAGGGTGTTGTCGGTCAGTCGCTCGGTGACGGGCAGGTCGACGTGCGGGTGGTCGGCGTAGGCGGGCTGGCGGTGCGCGGCCATGATGCCGGCACGTGCCGAGATCCCCTGCGTCGGCCAGGGCGCAGAGCAGCTCGTTCCGGCTCAGCGGGTACTCACGGTCGAGCTCGACCCAGAAGGACTGGAAGTTCGACTCGCCCCAGGCCGGGTCCCGCACGGCGCGCAGACCGGGTACGTCGGAGAGCATCGCCCGGTAGCGCGCGGCCAGGCTCCGCCGCCTCTGCACCATCTCGTCGAGCTTGGCGAGCTGCACCAGGCCCACCGCGGCCTGGATGTCTGTCATCCGGTAGTTGAAGCCGACCTCGAGGTAGCTCTCGATGACCGGCTGCCGGCTCACGTGGCGGTCGGCCGCGCTGACGTTCATCCCGTGCTCGCGCTGCCGACGGGCCCGGGCCGCGAGCTCGGCATCCGACGTCGTCAGCATCCCGCCCTCGCCGGTGGTGAGGAGCTTGCGGGGGTGGAACGACCACGCCGCGAGCGCCGCCGCGGCACCGACCGGCGCGCCGCGGTAGCGAGATCCGGCTGCGCACGCGGCGTCCTCCACCAGGGCGATCCCGCGACTGTCGCAGAGCCGTCTCAGCGGTTCCACGTCCGCGGGCGAGCCGCCCTGGTCGACGACCACCACGGCACGCGTGCGCTCGGTCAGGACCGGCTCCACCGTCCGGGCGCTGAGGTTTCCGTCGTCGGGCTCGACATCGGCGAACACCGGGTCCGCACCGACGTAGCGGGCACAGTTGGAGGTGGCCACGAACGAGAAGGACGGTACGACGACCTCGTCGCCGGGGCCGACCCCCAGCAGGTGCAGGCACAGGTGCAACGCGGTCGTGCACGACGAGACCGCGACGCCGTGCTCGGCGCCGACGTGGGCGGCGAACCGCGACTCGAACTCGGCCACCCTGGGCCCCTGGGCGACCCAGCCGGAGCAGACGGCGTCCGCGGCAGCCCGGGCCTCCTCCTCGCCGAGCCACGGCTTCATCACCGGGATCACGGGTGCCTGCGATCCGCGCGCCACCAGTCGACGAGGCGGCCGAGCCCCTCCTCGAGGTCCACCTCCGGCCGCCAGCCCAGCCGGCGCTCGGCGGCTTCGATCGACGCCAGTCGCCGGGTCACTCCGTTGACGGCGCGATCCGGACCGTGCTCGACCCGGAGGTCGCTCCCCATCACCGCGAGCAGCGCCTCCGCCAGCCCGAGCAGGCTGGTCTCGGTGTTGCTGCCGATGTTGAACACCGCGTCCGTGACGTCCGCCTCGGCCGCCAGGAGGTTGGCGCGGGCGATGTCGGTGGTGAAGACGAAGTCCATGGTCTGCCGCCCGTCACCGAAGATGAGCGGTGGCTGACCGGCCTCGATGCGCTCCATCCAGCGGATCAGCACCTCGGTGTAGAGACCGTGGATGTCCATCCGCGGCCCGTACACGTTGAAGTAGCGCAGCGCGACGTAGTCCAGCCCGTACATCGCGTGGAAGCTCCGGAGCATGCCCTCGTTGAAGACCTTGGCCGCGCCGTAGAACGTGTCGTTCGCCCACGGCGCCTCCTGCTCGGTCGTCGGGAACTCGGTCGCCAACCCGTAGACGGACGCAGACGAGGCCGCGACGACCTTGCGCACCTCGGCGGCGACGGCCGCCTCGAGGACGTTGAACGTCCCGGTCGCCAGTACGTCGAGCGCCAACCGGGGCTCCTCGGCGCACTGCGTGATGCGGATGGCCGCCTGGTGGAAGACCAGGTCGGCGCCCGTGGTCGCGTCGCGCACGACGTCGACGTCGCGGATGTCGCCCTCCACGACGTGGACCCTTCCCGAGGTCAGCGCATCGGCGAGGTTCTCCTTGCGCCCTCGCACGAAGTTGTCCAGGACCCGGATCTCGGCGGCCCCGGCGGCCACGAGCTGGTCGACGATGCCGGAGCCGATGGTGCCCGCTCCCCCGGTCACCAGGCACACGCTGCCGTTGATCACTCGATGTCTCCCAACGTCACGAAGGCCCCGTCGAGCCTCAGACTCCGCGCCGCCGCCTCCAGGACGCGCATCACCCGCAGGCCCGCCCATCCGTCCGTGGCCGCGGGCCGGCCCTGGGTGATGCTCGCGGCGAACTCGCCCAGCATCGATCGCAGGGCCTCCTGCTCTCGCAGCGCGGGCGCGACCATGTCGCCGGTGCGGTACGAGATCCGCACCTGCTTGCGGTCGTCGGCCCCGAGCTGGTCGGACGCCCAGCGCTCGACCCCGGTGTCGTAGACCGACAGGCGCTGAGTGGGGTTCATGTCGTCCCACACCACGGTGCGGTGGGAGCCGCCGATGACCATCGTGCGGATCTTGACCGGGCTGAGCCAGTTGACGTGCACGTGCGCCATCGCTCCGGTGGACAGCCGCAGGGTCAGGTAGGCCACGCAGGCCATCCCGTGGCCGATCGGATCGGCACCGTGGGCAGCCACGGACACCACCGAGACCCCGGGCGGGAGCAGGTAGTCGAGGATCGAGATGTCGTGCGGGGCCAGGTCCCAGAGCACGTCGACGTCCGGCTGGACCAGGCCGAGGTTGATCCGGACGGAGTCGACGAACTGCAGGTTCCCGACCGCGCCGCTGTGCACGAGCCGCTGCAGCTCCTGGACGGCCGAGGTGTAGCAGTACGTGTGGTCGCACATGAGGACGAGCCCGCGGTCCTCCGCCGCCTGCACGAGCTTCTTCCCGTCGGAGAACGCGGAGGTCAACGGCTTCTCGACGAGGACGTGCTTGCCGGCGTCCAGGGCCGCCATCGCCAGTGGGAAGTGGGAGGCGGCGGGCGTGGCGATCGCCACCGCCTGCACCTCGTCGTCATCGAGGATCGCGTCGAAGGAGTCCGTCGTGGACACGGTCGAGTAGGGCCCGAGGACACGTCGCGCGCGCTCCTCATCGAGGTCGCAGAGCCAGCGCAGATGGAGCGATGGCGTGGCCATCGCGTTCCGAACCAGGTTCGGCCCCCAGTATCCTGCCCCCACGACCGCCAAGCCGATGGCTGCGGTCATGTCCCCCAGGCTAGGTGTCTTTGCGGGCCTCCGGATCCCTCAAACAGGGGATGCCGTCTCAGTACCCGCGGTACTTCCACGAGCGGCGGCGCAGCCACCACTGCCCCTTCTGGTTCAGCAGGTACTGGAGCTCGAGAGGGCCGAGTCGCTTGCGTGCCTCGAGCGTGCGGTAGAGCCGCGTGCCGGTGACGTCGGGCCAGCAGTCGGCGGCGAACGCCAGCAGCTCGTCGATGTCCTGTTCGGCCTCCTGGAACCCCCCGCCGGTGAGGCGTCGACCGAGATCGGACTCGCGCAGCCGGCCACGGTCGTAGACGCGCCCGGCCGCCCAGAGCGCCTCACGACCCAGCTGCCGGTGCACCATGCGGGACAGGCGGTCGGTGTCCACGAGCCTGTCGCCGTAGCGTTCGAGCACGACCTCGAAGACGGACCGCCGTTGCTCCAGGTCCATGAGCGCCGTCACGGTCTTGCTCATGTTGGTGCTGTGCAGCCGGTAGAAGGCCTGGTCCACCCCTCGGATGAACCCCACGTGCGCGTGGGCGGCCAGGCGCATGAAGAGCTCCATGTCGGCGGCCTTCGGCAGCTCGGGATCGTAGCCCCCCACCCGGTGCTGCAGCGACGTCCGTGCGACGACCTCGGGAGTCGTGAGCGGGTTCTCCGCCTGCCGGAAGCGGTGCTCGAGCCACTCCTGCCCGGGCCAGACCGACCAGCCCCGCACCGTGGTCCGGGGCGTCGGGAGGGGTGCGCCGTCCTCGACCCAGAGGGCGCGGCCGTACACCATGCCGACCTCCGGGTGGGCGTCCATGAGGTCCCTGGCGCGGGCGAGGGCTCCCGGGGTGGCCCGGTCGTCGGCGGACAGGAGCAGGCAGTAGTCGCCGTCGGCCCACTCGAGCAGTCCCTCGTTGAACGTGGCGATGTTGCCCCGGTTCACGTCGTGCACGAGCACCTCGACCCGGTCACGGCGGGAGGCGATCTCCCGGGCCACGGCGGCGCTGTCGTCGGGCGAGGCGTCATCGATGATCAGCACGCGTACGTCGACGCCCTCCTGGTCGTCGAGAACGCTGCTGACCGCGGCCTCCAGGAAATGACCGTAGCGATAGCACGGGATGACCACGCTGACCGAGCTCATCGCGACTCCACCGTCTCCGGCGACCGTGCTGCCATGTCTCCACCCCCGCGTCGCCCTGATCGTCCGGCCCCCGACGTCGCGCCGTCGCGCGGCCCACGCGAGTGACGACGGGCCCGACGTCGCAGCAGCCGGTTGGCCCACGATTCAACACGAGTTCCCGGGGCTTGTGGAGATACCTCGCCCCGTGACTGCACGACAGGGACCACGCTGATGGTGACAATGAGACCCGGAGACGAAGGAGCCAGCATGACATCTGCCGAGACGGCGCTGGACGGAGAACCGACACCCGGGGCCACCGGGGTGCCGGTGGTGGCCGTTCCCGGCATGGACGTGAAGCGACTCGTCCGCCTGGCCGAGAAGTCCGTCGCCGAGATGCGCATCGACCTCGACGACGCGGTCGTGGTGACCGAGGCGGCGACCGGCGCCTACGCCGTGACTCCGATCATCGCGGCCCTGGCCGGGGCCCGACGCGTCTACGGCTTCACCCGCTCGACCCCCTACGGCTCGGTCGAGGAGGTGGTGCGGCAGACCCGCGAGCTCGCGGTGGTAGCCGGCGTGCTGGACCGCATCGAGGTGCGGACGGATCGTCCGCTGTCGGTGATCGACGAGGCCGACGTCGTCACGAACAGTGGACACGTGCGGCCCCTCGATGGCGAGGTGATCGGGCGGATGCGTCCAGGATCCGCGCTCCCGTTGATGTTCGAGTCCTGGGAGATCCAGGCGGGCCGGTTCGACCTCGCGCTCGACGAGGCCGTGGATCGCGGCATCCGGGTCGCCGGCACCAACGAGCGGCACCCGATGGTCGACGTCTTCTCCTATCTGGGCACGATGGCGGTGAAGCTGCTGTTCGACGCCGGGACCGCGGTCCGCGGCACGCGCATCGTCGTGGTCTGCGACAACCCGTTCGCGACCTATCTCGAGGCGGGCCTGGCTTCGGCGGGAGCGGTCGTCCGGTCGACCTCTTCGATCGGGGACGTCGACCCCGAGTTCGATCCCGACTTCGTCCTCGTGTCGCTGACGCCGACCGGGTCCCCGGTGATCACCACGGCTGACGTGCACCGGATCGCCCGGACGTGGCCGACGGCGGTCGTCGTGCAGTTCTGGGGTGATCTCGACCGACCGGTGCTGGGCGAAGCGGGTGTCCCTTACTGGCCGGTCCAGGCGCCGCCGGTCGGCCACATGGCGATCCTCCCCAGTCAGCCGGGCCCCGAGCCCGTCGTCCGGCTGCAGGCCGGTGGCCTGAAGGTCGGATCGGTCCTGCTGAGACCGCCGGCCGACCGCACCGCGTTCGACCTGGAGTTCCTCGATGAGCTCTAGCCCGCCACGGTCACGCATCCTCCTGGTCGGCTTCGGTCCGACCACCCGCGCGGCCCTCGACAGCCTCCTCGGGTCCTTCGACGTGATCGCGCTCGTCCGGGACGGCGACGACGAGGTGGCAGAGCACGCGAGGGACTCGGGCGTGCCGGTGGAGATCCTGCGGACTCCCGCGGACGTGTTCGAGCTCGTCGCCCGGCTCGGGCCCGACTGCGTGGTGATCTCGTCGTACAACCGGATCATCTCCGGCCCGATCCTCGACCTGTGTCCGTTCGTCAACGTCCACTACTCACCGCTCCCGGGTTATCGCGGTCGCGCGAACGTGAACTGGGCGATCATCAACCACGAGTCGCACGCCGCAGTGACCGTGCACTCCATCACCCCCGGGCTGGACGCCGGCGGCGTGCTCGCCCAGGAGCTGGTCCCCATCGGGCCGCGCGACACCATCGGCACGTTGTACGACCGGCTCAACGCCCTCCAGGCGCAGATCCTGCCGCGAGCGGTCGACCGCCGGCTTCAAGGAGACCCGGGCGCTCCACAGGACGAGGGCGGCGCCACCTACTGCTGCACGCGACTGCCGGACGACGGCATGGTCGACTGGTCGGCGTCCACGCGAGACGTCGACGCCCTCGTCCGTGCCGTCGGGTCCCCCTACCCGGACGCGTTCACCTTCCTCGGGCTGGAGAGGGTCTCGATCCTCGAGGCAGAGCCGTCTCCCGAGGAGAAGGTGTTCGTGGGCCGAGTCCCGGGTCGGGTCGTCGGATGGTCGACGACCGAGGGCTGGAGCGACGTCCTCACCGGCGACGGGGTGCTGCGGGTCCGGCGGGTGCGCCTGAGCGGCGTCGAACAGGCCGCGGCGCGTGTCCTGAAGAGCTCACACCTGACGCTCGGGCTCCGGAGCATCGACCTCCTCGAGAGGATCGCGTCGCTCGACGCGCGCCTCGCCGCGCTGACCTCGCCGACCACGGACCCCTGACCCGGGCGGCCTTCCCCAGTTTCAGGGAAGCGCACGGAGCCGGTCACCGGCCACCCTGGAGGCGCCGCAGCCGATGACAGTTGGCTGCGCGTGCACTGGGGGGCGCACATGCGAGGTACAAGGCTGCTTGCACGACGGATGCCGCCTCGGGCGTTGGTGATCAGTTCGGTCGTCGCCGTGCTGATCGGGCTGCTCTCCGCGGTCTATGCGCAACCGGCCAGCGCGGCCGGCCCGTGCGGGCCGCCGGTGACCAGCGTGATCGCGTGTGAGAACACGCTCCCCGGTGACCCGCCGAGCGACTGGCAGGTGAGCGGCGCCGGCGACCCGACGATCCAGGGCTTCGCCACCGCGATGAGCGTGAACGTCGGGGAGACCGAGTCCTTCAAGATCAACACGCCGGCGAAGGCGTACCACATCGACATCCTGCGCGTGGGCTACTACCAGGGCAACGGCGCCCGCAAGATCGTCAACAACATGCTGCCGACCGCCACCCTCCCGCAGACCCAGCCGACCTGCGGGAACGGTGCCAACGGCACCGGGCTCATCGACTGCGGGAACTGGGGAGTGTCGGCCTCCTGGTCGGTGCCGAGCGACGCGGTGTCCGGGTTGTACCTCGCCCACATCGTCCGCAACGACACCGGAGGCAGCAGCCTCATCCCGTTCGTCGTCCGCAACGACGCGAGCCACTCGGACATCGTGGTCCAGACCTCGGACGAGACGTGGGAGGCCTACAACACCTACACCGGCCAAGGTACCAACCAGAACAGCCTCTACACCTGCTCGCTCAACTGTCCGGCCGGCTCGCCCACGGCGTACAAGGGCGCCTCCAAGGTGTCCTACAACCGGCCGTTCCACACCGCGGAGGACGACAGCGGACGAAGCTGGTTCATGTACGCCGAGTACGACATGATCCGGTTCCTCGAACGCAACGGCTACGACGTCAGCTACATGAGCGGGCTCGACGTCGCCACCCGAGGGTCGCTGCTGACCAACCACAAGATCTTCGTCTCGGACGCCCACGACGAGTACTGGACGGGCCAGCAGCGCACGAACGTCGAAGCGGCCCGCGACGCAGGGGTGAACCTTGCCTTCTTCAGCGGCAACGAGATGTTCTGGAAGACCCGGCTCGAGCCCAGCGCCGACGGCACCAACACGCCCAACCGGACGCTGGTGAGCTACAAGGAGACCCACTACGACGCTCCGGTCGACCCGCAGGACCCGACCACGTGGACCGGATCGTGGATGGATCCGCGGTTCAGCCCACCGGCGGACGGTGGACGACCACAGAACGGGGTGACGGGACAGCTGTTCGACGTCAACTCCAACGCCAGCACCCTCGACATCAACGTGCCCGCTTCCTACAGCAAGCTCCGATTCTGGCGAAATACGAGGGTGGCGAGCCTGACCTCAGGCCAGTCCACCACGCTCGATCCAGGAGTCGGCACACTCGGCTACGAGTGGGACGTCGACGCCGACAACGGGTATCGGCCTGCCGGGCTGATGGACATGTCCTCGACGACCAGCAACAACTCGGAGATCTTCACCGACTTCGGCGGCACCACCCAGCTCGGAAGCACCGCGACGCATCACCTGACGCTCTATCGCGCCCCGAGCGGTGCCCTCGTGTTCGGCGCCGGGACCGTGCAGTGGGCGTGGGGGCTGGACAACGGGGGTTCGAGCAACCCCACCGACACGGCCATGCAGCAGGCCACGGTCAACCTGTTCGCCGACATGAGCAACGTGCAGCCGGCCACCCTCATGCAGGGGCTGACGGCGGCCACCCCGTCCACCGACACGCTTGCGCCCACCTCGACGATCACCTCACCGGCCCAGGGTGCCAACCTGTCGAACGGGTCGAACGTGACCATCAGCGGGACCGCGACCGACGCCGGTGGTGGCGTGGTCGCCGGTGTCGAGGTCTCGACCGACGGCGGGACGACCTGGCACCCGGTCACCACGATGTCCAACCCGGGCGCGTCCGTCACCTGGACCTACTCGTGGGTCGCCCACGGCAGCCCCACGGCGACGATCAAGACCCGCGCGGTCGACGACAGCGGGAACCTCCAGCAGCCCGGCGCGGGCACGACGGTCAACATGGCCTGTCCGTGCTCCCTCTGGGGGCCGGCCGTCGTCCCCAAGACGATCGACTCGGGCGACACGGCGGGGACCGAGGTAGGCGTCAAGTTCCAGGTCGACACCTTCGGGGTCGTCACGGGGATCCGCTTCTACAAGGCCAGCACGAACACCGGCACGCACATCGGCAACCTCTGGAGCGCGAGCGGGCAGCTGCTGGCGAGCGCGACCTTCACGAACGAGTCCGGGTCGGGTTGGCAGCAGGTCAACTTCGCCCAACCGGTGGCGTTGAACAAGAACACGACGTACGTCGCGTCCTACTACGCGCCCAAGGGGCACTACTCCGACGACAGCGGCTACTTCTACACGACGCCGGAGCTGGGGACGGCGCCCACGATCACCAACGTGGACAGCCCTCCGCTCCACGCGCTGCGCAACACCAACGGTGTGGTCAACGGCGTCCTCGTCCACTCGGGCAGCAGCACGTTCCCGAACACCTCCAACGACGCGTCCAACTACTACGTGGACCCCGTCTTCACCCCGCAGACGTTCACGACACCGCCGGGCCAGGTGGGCAACGTCAACGCGACTGCCGGCTTCGCCTCGGCCACGGTCTCCTGGTCGGCGCCGACGACAGGTGACCCGGCGACGGCGTACATCATCACGCCGTACATCGGCTCCACCGCGCAGACCCCGACGACGGTGCCCGGGAACCCGGCGCCGACCACCGCCTCCATCTCGGGGCTCGCGAACGGCACGACGTACACATTCACGGTCACCGCGTCCAACCCAGCCGGGAACGGGCCGGAGTCCGCGAACTCGAACGCGGTCACGCCGTCATCCAGTGCGTTGCACGTCAGCAACGGCGGCTTCGAGAACGGACTCACCTCCTGGACGACCGCTGGCACGTCGACTCCGACCGCGAGCGGCGCACAGGCCCACTCCGGTACGTCGTCGGCCCTGCTCGGGACCGTCCAGCCGACCCCGGCACCGAGCGGGGACAGCACCCTCTCGCAGACGGTCTCCATCCCGCCGACCGGCACCACGACGCTGTCCTTCTGGTACCGGCCGTCCTCGGCGGACGACGTCTGTTCCGGCACTGGCTGTGTGTACGACTGGCAGGAGGCACAGGTCCAGAGCACCTCCGGGCAGACGCTGGCGACCATCTTCAAGAGCAACTCCAACTCCTCGGCCTGGACCCAGGTCACCTTCGACATGACCCAGTTCCAGGGCAAGGACGTGGTGCTCTGGTTCAACGTGCACCAGGACGGGGCGGCCAACCCGGATGACACCTGGATGTACCTGGACGACGTGAACCTCACCCAGCCGTCGGTGCCGGCGGCGCCGACGGGGGTGACGGCGACGGCCGGCAACGGATCGGCGCAGGTGAGCTGGACCGCGCCCTCCGACAACGGTGGCAGCGCGATCACCAAGTACACCGTGACGCCGTACATCGGCTCGACCGCGCAGACCCCGGTCACCGTGACCGGCACTCCGCCGGCCACGTCGACCACGGTGACCGGCTTGACCAACGGGACCGCCTACACGTTCAAGGTGTCGGCGAGCAACGCCAACGGCCTCGGCCCCGACTCGTCCCCGTCCAACACCGTGACCCCGAATGCCCTGCCCGGGGCACCGACCGGCGTGAGCGCGACGGCCGGCAACGGCTCGGCGCAGGTGACGCTGGATCGCGCCCACGAACAACGGCGGCAGCACGACTCACCAAGTACACGGTGACGCCCTACATCGGCACGACCGCGCAGACCCCGGTCACCGTGACCGGCAGCCCGCCGGCCACCTCGACCACCGTGGCCGGGCTGACCAACGGCACGGCGTACACGTTCACCGTGTCGGCGACCAACACGGCCGGCACCGGCCCGGAGTCCTCACCGTCCAACTCGGTGACCCCGAGCGCGCCGAGCGTGCCCGGCGCGCCGACCGGCGTGACGGCGACCGCGGGTGTCGGGTCGGCCCAGGTGAGCTGGACGGCGCCGAGCAACACCGGTGGCAGCTCGCTCACCCAGTACACGGTCACGCCCTTCATCGGAGCGAACGCGCAGACACCGGTGACGGTGACCGGCACTCCGCTGGCGACGTCGACCACGGTGAGCGGGCTGACCAACGGCACCGCCTACACGTTCACGGTGTCGGCGACCAACGCGACCGGTACGGGGCCGAGCTCGTCACCGTCCAGTGCGGTGACGCCGAATGCGGCGCCGACCGTGACGGGCGTGACACCGGCGGCAGGGGCGACGGGCGTCGCGGTGTCCGCGGCACCGACGGCGACGTTCTCGCAGGCCGTCGTGCCCAACACCGTGTCGTTCACCCTGCAGGACTCGGGCGGGAACACGATCAACGGTGCGACGACCTTCAACGCCGGCAACACGGTGGCGACGTTCACCCCGACGAGCTCGCTGGCGGCCAGCACCACCTACACCGCCACGGTGTCCGGGGCGCAGAACAGCAACGGCACCCCCATGGGCAGCCCGTCCGTGTGGAGCTTCACGACCAGTGGTCCGCAGTGCCCCTGCAGCGTGTGGCAGAACGGCACACCGAACGGCGCGACGGATGACGCCGACACGAGCGCGGTCAACCTGGGGATGCAGTTCCGGGCCAGCAGCAGCGGGTTCGTGACCGGCGTGCGGTTCTACAAGGAGTCCGACAACACCGGCTCCCACATCGGCAGCCTCTGGAGCTCGAGCGGGCAGCTGCTGGCCAGCGGCACGTTCAGCGGCGAGTCCGCCTCGGGCTGGCAGGAGCTGGACTTCTCCACTCCGGTGGCGATCTCGGCGAACACGACGTACGTCGTGTCGTACCACACCAACGTCGGGCACTACGCGATCACCGGTGGTGGGCTGGCGTCGGCGGTCACCACCGGTCCGCTGACCGCGCTGGCCGGCGGCGGCGTGTACGTCTACGGCTCGAGCAACTCGTTCCCGTCGAACAGCTTCAACGCGTCGAACTACTGGGTCGACGTGGTGTACGCCCAGAGCGCGGGAACCACGCCGCCCTCGGTGACCACGGTGACGCCGAACGACGGCGCGACCGCGGTGGCGGCGTCGGTGGCTCCGACAGCGACGTTCTCCCAGGCGGTCGTGCCCAACACGGTGTCGTTCACGGTGAAGGACTCGGGCGGGAACTCGGTGCCCGGGGCGGTGAGCTTCAACGCCGGCAACACGGTGGCCACGTTCACCCCGACGAGCTCACTGGCGGCGAGCACCACCTACACCGCCACGGTGTCGGGTGCGCAGAACACCTCCGGCACGGCGATGAGCAGTCCCTTCGTGTGGAGCTTCACCACCGCCGGGGTGTCCCAGTGCCCGTGCAGCGTCTGGCAGAACGGGACACCCACCGGGGCGGTGGACGCGTCCGACACGACCGCGGTGACGCTGGGCCTGCAGTTCCGGGCCAGCAGCAGCGGGTTCGTGACCGGGGTGCGGTTCTACAAGCAGGTCGACAACACCGGCTCGCACGTCGGCACCCTGTGGAGCGTCAGCGGAGCACAGCTGGCCACCGGCACGTTCAGCGGTGAGTCCGCCTCGGGCTGGCAGGAGCTGGACTTCTCCACCCCGGTGGCCATCACGGCGAACACCACGTACGTCGTGCTCGTACCACACCAACGTCGGGCACTACGCGCTCACCGGCAACGGTCTGGGCTCGGCGGTGACCAACGGTCCGCTGACCGCGCTGGCCGAGCGGCGGGGTCTACGCCTACGGAACGGCCAACACGTTCCCGCAGAGCAGCTTCAACGGGTCGAACTACTGGGTCGACGTGGTGTACTCGCAGACCTCGGCCACGCCGCCCACGGTGTCGAGTGCGACGCCGGCCGCCGGGTCGACCGGGGTCGCGGTGTCGGTGGCGCCGACAGCGACGTTCAACCAGGCGGTCGTGCCCAACACGGTGTCCTTCACGGTCAAGGACTCGGGCGGGAACTCGGTGCCCGGTGCGGTGAGCTTCACCACCGGCAACACGGTGGCCACGTTCACCCCGACCAGCGCGCTGGCGGCGAGCACCACCTACACCGCCACGGTGTCCGGTGCGCAGAACTCCTCCGGCCAGGCGATGAGCAGTCCGTTCTCCTGGAGCTTCACCACGGGCACGGTCTCTCAGTGCCCCTGCAGCGTCTGGCAGAACGGGACGCCCACCGGAGCGGTGGACGCGGCCGACACGAGTGCGGTGAACCTCGGTGTGCAGTTCCAGTCCAGCAGCGGCGGGAGGGTCGTCGGCGTCCGCTTCTACAAGTACGCCGACAACACCGGGTCTCACATCGGCAGCCTGTGGAGCTCCAGCGGGGCCCTGCTCGCGACCGGAACCTTCACCAACGAGACTGCGAGCGGCTGGCAGGAGCTGGACTTCTCCAGCCCGGTGACGATCACGGCGAACACGACGTACGTCGTCTCGTTCCACACCGATACCGGCCACTACGCGGTCACCGGCAACGGGCTCGGGTCGGCGGTGGCCAACGGTCCGCTGACCGCGCTCGCCGGCGGCGGGGTCTACGCCTACGGATCGGCGAACGCCTTCCCGTCGAACACCTACAACGCGTCGAACTACTGGGTCGACGTCGTGTACTCACCCTGATGACCAGTCACCACGAAGTGAGGAGTATCGGATGAATCGGCTTGGTCTTGCCGCGGCGGGTGCTGCGGTCGTCGGGCTGACCGCGTGCGGGCATTCCACGGCTCCGAACGCGGGGCCCGCAGCTCATCGCGCCGGCACGCCGATCGCGCCGGTCAGCTGCAGCCAGCAGTACCACGCCTGGGCGAAGGGCGAAGGCAAGAGCGTCATGATCGCCCTGCGCGGCGTCAGCTCGGCGGCGAAGGCCGGCAACGGCCATGCCCTGAACGCGGCCCTCAGGCAGGCCAAGCCGGCGGTGGCCAAGGCCACCAAGCACCCGATACCCGCCTGTGCCGACCGGCGAGGCTACTGGACGGTGGTGCTGATGCATGTGAATGCCGCGGCGTCCGGCAAGGGCCCTGCTTCGAGCGTCCGGGCAGCGACACAGGCCGTGCCGGCGCTCATGAGCCACCTGGCGGCCGGCGTCAAGCAGACCACGCGATAAGGGCGTCGTGGCAGCGACCTCGGTGAAACTTCCCGGGAGCCTCGAGGGCGATGGCGTCCCTCGAGCACCCCGGCGCAGGTACACCCGATGGATCCTCCCCTTCGGCCTCACCGCCTGTTACGGGTTGTTCGCCGTGGCGGTGCACCTGCGCCTGCTCGACCACCTCGACGTCGCGGTCGCCAAGGCGGTCAGCCCGGATGACGTCTGGGGGCTGGTACAGATCCGTGCCGCCCGTGTCGTCGGGGCGCTCCGGCCGACTCACCTCGTGCTGCCGCTGCTGTTGGTCGTGTCGGCACTGAGCCTGGCCCGTCGCTCCCTTCGTCCGTTCGCGGTGCTCGCCATGGTCGGGATCCCGGTCGTCGTCGCCACACTCGGGACCAAGTGGGTGATGGCGCACTCGGACACGAGCGCAGGGCCGGTCGCCCACGGGAGCTTCCCCTCCGGGCACACGGTCAGTGCCGTCACCGCGTTCGGCGTCGTGGTGCTGCTCCTCCGACCCGGCACCCGCTGGGGCTGGCTGCTGCCCGCAGCCGTGGGATGTGTGATGGGCGGCGCGCTCATCCTCGCGTGGGTGCATCCGGCAAGTGATGTCATCGGAGCCGGCCTCTTGGCGGCGGCCGCCCTGAGCGGGGCAACGGCCGCGAGGCTGGGACAGTGGGCGGGCGACTCCCGGGGGACCAGGGTTCGATAGGGAGTGCTCTGGCACGTGGCCGTGGCGACGGTCACTGCACGACGGCAGGTGACGATGCCTCCGGCAGGAACAGCTTCGGCTTGCCAGATCCCGAGATCGGGACCGACCAGACGTCGTCGATCTCGGAGTGGGGGCCACCCCGCGGCACCGCGTAGAGCACCCGCGCGTCGTCGAGCCATTCGACCTGGTCATCCACGCTGCGCGTCTCGGCGAGCGGGGTCACCTTCCCGGACGCGACGTCGTAGTCGACCAGCCGCCACGTGCCCAGGGGCAGGTTGCCTCGCTGCTTGAAGACGATGTTCTTCCCGTCCGGGGAGAGGGACGGGCACTCGGCGTCCTCGTGCAGCATCACCATCGTGCGCTGGGACATGCTGCCGCGGACCAGCCACGTGTGGTGCGACGTCCGGACCGTTGCATAGAAGGTGTCGTCGTCCGAGGCGAAGGTGACTCCCCAGTAGTTGCGGTCGGCCGGCTCGATCTTCTTCCCGTTGTCGATCAACGTGAAGTCCTCGAGGTTGCCGAGGGTCTGGCCGCCGACGGCGGTGATGTACGTGCGCGTCGAGAAGGACACGGCCCCGTAGGAGTCGCTCGCGGTGAAGCTCGTGGTGGCGGCGTAGGAGCCGTCATGCGACAACCTGGCCCTGCTCGGAATGCCGATGAAGGGCAGGGTCTGCGTCTGCTGCATGTTGTCGTCGAGGATGTGCGCGCCGTAGGTGGTGATGAAGCCACGGTCCGACGACAGGCAGATCACGTTCTTCGACGTGGCGTAGACCCGTTCGCAGGGAGTGGTGGTGATGGCACGCGGGCCTCCGGGGTCGTCGAGCGGCACCATGGCCACCGAACCGTAGCCCGCTCCGGGTGCCAGGTTCCTGAAGACGATTCGTGGATGCGCCTCGACGGCGGCGAGCGAGGCCTGTGCCACGTTCGCGGTGGTCTGTTCGACGGTCCTCTGATGGTTGCGCGAGGCGACCAGGTAGGCGGCGGAGGCCCCCAGGGCGAGCACACAGATGGCCGCGAGAAGGATCGCTCGTTTCCGAAGGCTCACCCGGCGGCCGTCCTGTCCATGCCGCGCATCAGGAGTGCGGCGACGGGGATGGCGAGGGTGAGCAGGACCGCGACGAGCATGAGCGCGTCCGTCCGACCGAGCCTGACCCACAGCAGCCCGAATGCGAGGGACGAGGCGAACCGGGCGAGCGCGACCGCCGTCTGCGCCGTCGCGATGCTGCTCGTACGGACCGAGATGGGCGTGACCCCGCTGGCCATCGCGGCGAGGACACCGTCGGTTGCCGCGTAGTAGGCGCCGAGGAAGACCAGGCAGCCGATCGACACGGCGGCTCCGCCGAGCGGGCCGCCCGCGCACAGGTAGGCGACGAGCAGGAGGACCTGTCCGCCGAGGAACACGTGTGCTCGCCCGATGCGGTCCGCGAGGCGTCCGAACGGGATCGCCAGTGCCAGGTAGGCGAAGTTCGTCCCGACGTAGAGCAGGGGAAAGTACTTGGTGGCCAGCGAGTCGCGTTCGGTGAGCTCGAGATAGAGGAAGCCGTCGCCGATCGTGAAGAGTCCGAGGAGTGCGGCCGAGACGATCAGTCGGCTGAACTGCGGGTTGCCGAAGTGGCGCCAGGACGGCCGCTCCCGGGGAGCCGTGGCGACGGAGTCGCCGGAAGACAGCCGTTGCCGGCGCGGCCGGAGATCCGGAACGACCAGGATCAGCACGGCGACGCCCATGATCGCGAACGCCAACGAGGCGACGAACACGACGTGGAAGTCGTTCGGCACGGCGATGCCGATGATCCAGAAGGCCATCAGCGGCCCGATCAGCGCGCCGAGCGTGTCGAGGGTGCGATGGACACCGAACGCGCGGCCCAGCGCGGCCTGGGGGGACGACGCAGCGATCAGCGCGTCGCGAGGGGCGGTTCGCAGGCCCTTGCCGAGGCGGTCCGCGGTGATGATCGAGGTGATGGCGGCGAGGCTCGTCGCCGGCAGGAAGAACACCCTGCTGACCGCCGAGATGAGGTAGCCGACGACAGCGACCCACTTGGGGTGATCCCCGCGATCCGCGATCCAGCCCCCGGCGATCCGGACCAGCGCGCTCACGCCTTGGTAGATGCCGTCGATGAAGCCGTAGGCCAGCACGGACATGCCCAGCGTCGAGGTGATGTAGATCGGCAGGACGGCGTTGACCGACTCGGACGAGATGTCCGTGAGCATGCTGACCACACCGAGCAGGACGACGGTGCCGGCGACGCGTTGCCGGATCTGTGGTGAGCTGCGCCGCGCACGAGTCGGCCGATCACGCACCGTGATGTACATCCGATGATCCCCCGTTGAGACCCGGGCCAGGCCCGGTCAAGTCCTCAGTGTAGATGTGAATCGGCCGCGCAGAACCGGTTCGGCCCCTCAGCCCCAGATGTCTCGATGGACGTTGAGCACGATCCTCGAGCCGTAGGGGTCGATCTTCACGGGCAGCTCCTTCATCTCCGCCAGGGCCACCCGCACCGCGGCCTGGTGCTGGACGGGGCACACCACCAGCACGAACCCTCCGCCGCCGGCGCCCGCGACCTTGGCGCCGGTGGCTCCCGCGTCGACGGCCGCGTCGACGGCGGCGTCCAGCACCGTGTTCGACACCCCGGAAGCCAGGTCACGCTTGGCCTCCCAGCTCTTCCGGAGGGCGACGCCGACCTGGTCGCTGTCCCCGATGCGCAGGGCGTCCGCGGCACCCTCGGCGAGGTCGCGGAGCAGTCCGAGCTGGGTCAGCTTCTGGCTGACGTTGGCCGTCTGCTCCCGCAGGATGGTGTCGGCACTGCGGGTGATGCCGCTGTAGAAGAGCATCAGCTCCCCCTGCACGTGCCGGTGCAGGGGCGGCTCCAGACGGATCGGCTCCACACTCACCCGGTCGCCGGGGCCGAACCTCAGGTCGCAGATCCCGCCGTACGCCGCGGCGTACTGGTCCTGCTTGCCGATCGGCTTCTGGCACCGATCCAGCTCGATCGTGCAGGCACGCTCGGCGAGCTCGCTCGGCCGACAGCTGCACCCCTTGGTAGGCGAACAGCGCCTGGAGCAGGCCGACGGTCACCGACGAGGACGAGCCGAGACCCGAGCCGGCCGACGGGATGTCGGCCAGGGTGGTGATCTCGACGCCGTGCCGGACACCCGCCATGTGCATCGCCTCGCGGACCAGGTCGTGGCGGATGTCCTCGACCCGGCTGACGATCTCCTTCTGCGAGTAGTTGAGGTAGATGTCGTCGTCGAAGCGCTGCTTGACGACGACGTACACGTACTTGTCGATCGCGGCGTTGAGGACCCGGCCGCCGTGCTCCCGGTAGTACGACGGCAGGTCGGTGCCGCCGCCTACGAGACCGACACGCAGCGGTGTCTGGGTGATGATCATCGGTGGGCTCCTTCCCGCCAGGTGGCACGAGCCTCGGCCAGCGCCTCGGGCGTGCCGATGTCGCGGAGATAGGCGTCGCCGATCCCGACGACCTGGGCCCGCCCGACGAGGCGGGGCAGCAGGCGGGTGCCGAGGTCGCACGGCTCCGCAGCGTCGATGAGGTCGAGCACCTCTCTCCCGAACGCGTACAGCCCGGCATTGGCGAGATCACCCCGCGGGTGGGCGGGCTTCTCCTCGAACCCCACCAGGCGGCCGGTGTCGTCGACCTCGAGGATCCCGCACGCCGACGGCTGCGGCGCGTGGAACGCCGTCAGCGTCGCGACGGCTGCGCCCTCGGTGTGGGCTGCGACCAGGTCGGCCAGGTCGTAGTCGGTGAGGTTGTCGGCATTCACCGCCAGGAACCACGGGTCCCCCTCGAGCAGACCCCGTGCGGCGCGCAGGGTGCCGGCACTGCCGCGCAGCGACTCCTCGTGGAGCAGCCGCACCGGCGGACCACCGGCGCGCTGGGCCACGTGGGCCGCCACCTGGTCGGCCAGGTGGTGGGTGTTGACGAGCACCTCGTCGACGTCGAGGTCGCGCAGCGCGTCCAGCCAGATGTCGAGCAGGGTGCGTCCCCCGATCGGCACCAGGCACTTCGGCGTGGTGTCGGTCAGCGGCCGGAGCCGGGTGCCGAGGCCCGCGGCGAGCAGGACCGCCTTCACGACGTCCCCCGGACCACGCCCAGCGACCGCATGGTCGCGTCGGCGTGCGCCAGCACGCGGTCGAGGTCGGCCTGCGACTTCAGCCACTCGGCGTACGCCGCGACCGACTCGACCGGGGTGTTGCGCGCCCGCCAGCCCAGGCCTTCGAGAGCGTCGGTGTCGGAGAAGATGTGGCGGGTGTCGCCGAACCGGTACTCGCCGGTGATGCGGGCGGCCTGGTCGGATCCGTAGTGCGCGCGGACGATCTCGGCGAACTCCCAGGTGGTGTACGCCCGTCCCCCGCCGACGTTGAAGACCCGGCCGACGGCGTCCTCGTGGGTGAGGACGAGCGCGTTGGCGTCGACGACGTCCTCGATGTTGACGTAGTCACGGATGGCGCCGCCGTCCTCGTAGACGGTCGGCGCACCGCCCTGGGCGTAGTGCAGGCAGAAGATCCGGCAGGCGCCCGAGTATGCGTTGTAGACCGACTGCCGCGGGCCCTGGACGATGCTGTAGCGCAGCGCCACGGTCGGGATGTCGTAGCGACGCCCGAGGTTGATCGCCTGCATCTCCTCGGCGTACTTCGACATGCCGTAGGCGTTCTGCGGGTTCGAGAACCGCTCGGGTGTCCGCTGCATCTCCAGCTCGCCGCCGCACTGGGGGCAGGGGATCTCCCAGCGTCGAGCCGCGAGCGCGGACTCGGGTCGCATCCCCGGGGTCTGCTCGCCGTCGACCGGGCAGCGGTAGCGGCCCTCCCCCATGGCCGACTGGGACGACGCCACGACCACCCGCTGCAGGTCGAGGCCCTCGGCCACCGCGATCTCGTAGATGAGGGCCGTCGACACGACGTTGACGTCGACGAACCGGGCGAAGTCGGGCAGGTAGTCCTGGTACGCCGCGAAGTGGTAGACCGCGTCGGCGCGGCGCAGGAGGTTGGCGAGCAGCTCACGGTTGCGGACGTCACCGACGTACAGCTCCACGCCCGGCGTGAGGTACGACGGCCTGCCGTCGCGGTGCACCGGCGCCGTGAGGGCGTCGAGCACGGTCACGTCGTGCCCGAGCTCGACCAGACGGTCGCAGGTGTGGGACCCGATGAAGCCCGCCCCGCCGGTGACCAGGATCCTCATGACCGCTCCCTCCTCGCGGCGTGCACCTGTCGGTACACCTCGAGCGTGCGCGCGGCGGTGGCGCCCCAGGTGAACTCCAGGGCCCGGGCCACGCCCAGCTTGCGCATGAGCTCCATGTCGTCCCCGCAGGCCTCGACCAGGGCGGACGCGATGCTGTCCGGATCGTCGGGGTCGGCGAGCAGCGCCGCTCCCCCCGCGGTCTCGGGCATCGCGCTGCAGTCGGAGGTCACCACCGGGCAACCGGTGGCCATCGCCTCCAGGATCGGCAGCCCGAAGGTCTCGTTGTGCGAGGTGTAGGCGAACACCGAGGCCGCGCGGTAGAAGTGCACGGTCTCCTCCAGCGGCACGCCACCCACCCAGACGACGCGGTCGGCGACGCCGAGGCGGGACGCGAGCGCCTCGAGCTCGGCCACGTACGCGCCGTCACGCAGCGGCCCGACCACGACCAGTCGGTGGTCGGCGAGGTCCGAGCCGGCGCGTGCGAACGCGCGGATCAACCCGTCGCAGTTCTTGTACGGCCACAGCGAGGACACGAACAGCACGAACGGGCCGGACACGCCGTACCGCTGCGCGAGCCGGGTCCGTGACTCGTCGGGGTCGCCGGGCCGGAAGAGGTCGTGGTCCACCGCCTCCGGGATCAGGTGCAGCTTGTCGGGATCCACGTCGAGGTAGTGGTCGACCTCGGCGCGCAGGCTCTCGGAGTTGATGATGATGGCGTCGGCCGTCCTCGCGGTGTGCGGGTAGCCCTTCTCCCGGTACCACCGCACCAGCGGTCGCACGGCCTCCGGGGTGGTGAACGCGTGCATGGTCTTGAAGTGAGCCACCACCGCCGGTGCCGGGCGCACCGCGGGCGCGATCAGCGTGTTGTAGACGTCCACGCCGTCGAGCGGGAGCCGGAGCGGGGCCAGGACCTGCTCGCTCAGCGTGCGCAACCGCGGGTGCTCGTTGGACCAGGGGAACATCAGGTGGCTCACCCGGCCCGGGTAGCCGCTGTGCATGTGCCGCAGCCGAGGGCTGACCAGGAGCCGCAGCTCCTCGTCGTCCCGGAGCCGGACGGCCATCTCCGGGATCACCCGGGTCCAGAACCAGTGGGCCCCCGAGGGGTTGTGCGGATCGTCCGTCAACAGGTTGACGGCGACCCGCATCCCCTCAGAAGACCGTCGTCGCGACTGCATCGGCGTCCATCCTCGACTGTCGGGCGTACTGGGCCAGCAGGTGCATGCAGGCCTGGTGCGCGTCCTCCACGATCCCGTAGTTGTCCGCGTCCACGTGGATCGAGACGCCCGCGATCGTGCGGGCGTCTCCTCCCCCGAACCCGGTCATCGCGATGGTCTGCATGCTGTGGGCCTCCGCCCAGGCGAGTGCCCGCACGATGTTGGGCGACCGTCCGGACGACGACACGGCCACGAGCACGTCACCGGGACGGGCGATGGACTCGAGCTGGTACTCGAAGACCGCCTCGTACCCGATGTCGTTGGCGATCGCGCTGAGGATCTCGACGTTCGTCGACAGGCTGGTGACCCGCGTGTGCAGGTCCGTGCCGCCGCGCACGCCCTTGATGTGGTCGCACTGCAGGTGGTTCGCGATCGACGCCGACCCGCCGTTGCCGCACACGAAGACCGCGGCATCCCGGTCATAGGCGTCCCCCAGGATCTTCGACGCGCGGTCGAAGGCAGCCACGTCGACCGTGGCGAGGGCTTGGGCCAGCTCGTGGGAGTAGTGCTCGGCGAAGAGGTACGCCGACTCGTAACGCATCTGGGGGAACGTCAGCACCTGCAGCGCTGGATCCTCCCGCGACGCGTGCTCCGCCAGGATGTGGCCCACGGCGGCTGACAGGCTCGGCACGGTCGCCACCGGGGTCTGGTCGTCCACGTCTCCGATGCGGATCGGCCGGGCACCCACTCCACGGGCGAGCTCGACGTCGCAGTCGCTGTCCCCGACGACCCACGAGCGGCTGAGATCGAGCCCCAGCCGGTGCGCTGCGGCGAGGGCCATCCCCGGCGCCGGCTTCCGGTCCGAGCTCCATCGGGAGTACTCCTCGACGGTCCCGTCCGGGTGGTACGGACAGAAGAGCCAGGCGTCGACGTGGGCTCCCGCGCGCGCCAGGAGAGCGTCGAGATGGGCATGTACGGCACGCACGTCCTCGATCCCGTAGAGGCCTCGTGCGACGCCCGCCTGGTTGGTGACCACGGCGACGGGGATGTCGGCAGCGTTGAGCGCCGCGACCGCCTCGGCCGCCCCGTCGAGCAGCTCGACCCGGTCGACCGAGCCGACGTACCCCAGGTCCTTGATGATGGTCCCGTCGCGATCCAGCAGGACGCCGGGACGACGATCGTTCGCCTTGCTCATTTCGGTTTCCCCCCTCAACTGCCTCACCTTGGAACACCCACTCGCTTCGCGTCGGCCTTCTCCCGCACCCTTCGGCGCTGCCTGCTGATGTAGGTCCGCGGGATGCCCGTCTCGCTCGACCGTGCCGGTGCGCGCAGGGACGAGCCGTCGATCGTCGCGTCGGGCGCGGACCGCAGGAACGACACGAGCCTCGGCGCGACCACCTCCGCGTCGTAGTCGTTGCGGAACTTCTCGAGCGCGGCCCGACCGGCTCGCCGGACCTCCTCGTCGGACTCGAGAAGGTCGATCAGGATCTCGGCCCCTCGTTGGGGGTCGTCGATCGGCCAGAAGCGGCCGTGCTCCGGCTCCTCGAACAGCTCCGGAAGGGCTCCGGCTCCGCTGGAGACCACGGGCAGGCCGGCGCCCATCGCCTCCATGATGGCCAGGGACGAGGACTCCGAGTACGACGCGTGGACGTACAGCCGGTAGCCCGGCAGCAGCTGCGGGACGTCGCGACGGAACCCGCACAGCCGGACCTGGTCCTCGACCCCGAGCTCGGCGGCCAGCGCCAGGAGGTTGCCCCGCTCGACGCCCTCACCGAACACGTCGAGCGTGTAGCGGGCTCCGCGCTGCCGGGCCGCAGCCAGGACCCGGAGCAGGTAGCGATGGTTCTTGATCGCCTCGAGGTTGCCGACACTGACCAGGTCACCTCGGGGCGCCACGCCATGGTCCGGGACGGCCCGCACGAAGTTCGGGATCACCACGCCCGGCACGCGTGCGGCTTCCGGCATCCATGCCTGCAGGGCCGACCGCGCCCACGACGAGACGAACACGAGGCCGTCGACGGCCGGTACCGTCCGCCTCTCGAACTCGCGGATCGACCGGTAGAGCCGGTCACCCCGCGCGATGTGCCCCTTGTCGGCCCATTCGTCGGACTGGGAGATGCGGAAGTGCACGGCCAGCACCACGCGTTGATCTGGTCCCGTACGTGCCTGCAGGGCGGCGTGCGCCGACGGCGGGCACTGGGCGTACACGACGCAGGGCCCGACGTCGGCCAGCCGACGCCGCAACGCGCGCTCGAGGAACCACTCGTGGGACGTGCGGTACCACCAGACGTGGGCCGGTCCCCAGGTCCGCTCGAGCAAGGGCCGCACCCCGAACAGCGGCCCGAGGGCCAGCCGCCGGACCACGGATCGTCCGGCCCAGCTGTGGGGCGTCACCTGCGTCACGGCACCGTCGGAGCGCGCGAGGAACTCGCCCAGCTGGTGGACGTGCGTGTGCACTCCCGTGATGCCCTGCTCCCGGGCCAGCGAGGCGATGATGATCGGTTCGGTGCGGCTGGTCATGTCCGCCCCACCGCCTGCGGCGCGAACAGCAAGGAGGCCGCCACCATCAGGTCCAGCAGATAGGCCGACGGGCCGTCCAGCCCCGCCTCGGTGATGGAGGCGAAGAGGCAGTACACGATGAGGAAGAGGCTGATCGCCTTGTGCGGCCCGCGTGCGCGGCCGATCGCGGTGACGAGCAGGAACACGAAGAGGCAGACCTCCAGGGCGACGCCGAACCACCCCTGGTCCTGGAACGTGGCCACCCAGTCGCTGTCGATCGGCAGGCCGTTGAAGGACATGTTCGACATCCCGGAGCCGAACCAGTTCTCGAGCATCGGGCGATGCTGGGACATCACCGCGGACCACACCTTCGTCCGACCCGTCAGCTCGCTCACCTGGGAGCTGTCCTGACCACGCAGGGCCCACGTCCGCAGCTCGTTGGCGAAGATGAGGACGGTCAGCAGCCCGATCCCCACGGAGGTCACCGCCGTACGCCGGACCCGTGCGTTCCCCAGGAACAGCGAGGCTCCGCCCACCAGCAGGCCGGCGAAGAGACCGATCAGAGCGGTACGCGTGTGCGTGGCCACCAGCACCACGCTGGACACGAGCACGAGGAGGGCCGCGTGCCGTCCGGGGAGCACCTTGCACATCCAGAGGAGGACCGTGGTCCCGAACATGGTCGCCGCGTAGTGCGCCACCTGCGGTGGGGGCACCGGCCACAGGACCCCCGAGAGCCGCCCGCTGCCGAGAGCGGCCCCGGGCGACAGCGCGGCCCCGATCACGACCGAGCCGAGCACGAGGGCGAGACAGAGCCGGTGGCACCTCAGGAGCAGCATGTCGCGGCGGCCCCACCAGGGAGTCAGCAGCCACGCGACGAGCATGAAGAGGAAGTAGCGGACGGACCGGTACGTGGAGCCGATCAGGAACGCGGAGTGGATGCTCGTCATCATCGCGACCACGGCGGCCAGCGTGAGGATCAGCATGAACGCGTTCGGCCGCATCACGGCACGCGGGTTGACCGTCAGGGCCACGCCGAGCGCGAGCGCCAGCGCTCCCTGCGTGCACAGCTGGCCGATCCGGCCGGGGATCGGCAGCACCGTCGGCATGGTGGTGAAGGCCAGGACGTTGAGGAACAGCCCTCCCCAGGCCAGAGCCACCCTCTTGTCCGCCGATCTCCACCGTCGGGAGGCTGCGCCGGACAGCGCGGCCGGGCCGGCGAACGCGTCCAGGGTCATGAGGACCGCCGCGCCGGCTGGCGCGCCTGGCCGACCGCTTCGAGGAACCCGGAGCTGTCGTCGGTGTCGTCAGCGCCCACGAGCATCGCGAACGCGGGATGGATGTCGGACTGTCGCAGCAGCGTCGCGGACGACCGGAGGCGCTCGGCGCTGGCACGCCCGGTGCTGACCAGCACCACGGCGGCATCCGCGAGGTCGCCGAGGGCATCGATCCCGGCACCCAGGTCCAGCTCGATCAGGGTCAGGATGACCTCGACCTTGCCCAGGTCCTTGTCGGAGCTGAGCCGGAGGCGGCTTCGGGACGCCAGCTCCGACACCCGTACGTCGTGCCGGTGCACCTTGATCAGCTGACGGTTGTGGATGGGGTCCCGGCGCCCGATCAGGCGTCCCCGCCGCTTGGCCAGCGCGCCCGAGGCCGACAGGTCGACGACCGCGACGCTGGTCGACTCCCGCGCGAGCTCGTCGGCGAGGGCACCCACGACGAAGGCGCCGTCGCGGACGTCGCCGACGGTCGCGAGAGTGAGCCGGGCGGTCTCGACGTCGTCCGGGAGCGCGGTGGCGAGTCCGTGCGCCAGCCGCTCCCCGTTGCGCCGGGCCACCCGTCCCGTGAGCCAGCGCAGTCTGCTGCGGACGGGCCCGGAGCTGAAACGCACCGGCAGGCCGAGAGCACGCGCGACGTCGTCGCGTCGACGGAGACGCGTCGACAGGACAGCGGGTCCGAGCACCAGCGCGAGGCCGAGCGCGGTCCCGCCGATGAGCCCCGACATCACGGCCAGCACGGCACGCTTCGTCCGCGACTTGTGGACGATGGCTGCGGCGTCGACCACGTGGCTGGCGGCGTTGATCGCCTCGCTCTGCAGTCCGGTCTGCGCGTTCTGCTGGTCGGCGGTGATGACCTCCGCCTGCAGCTGGGCCCGCTGGGTCAGCAGGTTCGTCGCCAGCTGCTCCTGGCCGGCCGTCGAGGCCGCCGCGTCGTACTTCTTCGACAGGATGGCGATCTGGGCGTTCAGGGTGTCGATGCGGTTCTGGTTGGCCTGGATCGTGGAGTTCGCGAAGGCACTGAGCTGCTTGCCGCGGAAGGCCAGGTAGACCGCGGCGAGCTCGTTGACACGTGTGATCGCCTCCTGGGCCGTCGGGGCCGCGACCGTCACGGTCATCAGCTGGTTGGACAGCGGCGCGGCCGTCACGCTCGCCCCGAAGCTCTCGGGCGTAGTCCGGAAGGCTTCGAGATCGTGCACGACCGCTTCGGAGACGGCGCGCGTGTGCAGCAGGCTGATGTTCGTGGCCACCGCGGAGTTCGGGTCGACGGTCGGGTCGCTGGTGAGGAGGAGCGTGACCGTGGCCGCGTGCTGCCCTCCGGCCGCCTGGAGCACGGCGAGCGCCAGGAGGACACAGACGGCTGCCGTCGCGGCGACGCGTCGCCAGCGTCTGCGCACCGCCGCGGCCAGGAACGGCAGGCTCACCAGCCCGGCCTCCGCGGTCGCCGAGGCGGGGAGCTGGACCTCTCCGTCGTCCTCGACCCGCCATACGGGAGCGTTCATGACCCGTCTCCGTCCCGCTCGTGCCACTCATCGGTCTCGACGCCTTTGAGCTTCATGGGCATCGGGGGCTCCACCGCGCGCTGCGCCTGGAGCAGTCGTCCGGTCGTGTGGTCGAGGCTGTCGGGGTCGGCCACGACGATGCCGCGGAACCGGCCACCGGACTCGTACGCCGCCACGGCCACCCGGGCCAGGTCCTCCTCGGTCGCGGTCCCCGACGAGACGATCAGCACGATCGCGTCGGCCCGCCGCAGGTCGGGGAACACCGGCTGCTGTCGGTCCACGACGGCCAGCTCCAGCAGCAGGCCCGACCCGTTCTTGCCCCGCGCCGCGGACCGGCGTGGATCCACCCGGAGACCCGGTCGCGTCTCCTCGCCCGTGGCGCTCGTCGCCCAGAGCGCGTCGGCGGCCGCGTGACGCTGGCGGGCGGTCAGGTGGGTCGCCACGCCCAGGGACGCCGTGTGCGAGGCCAGCTGCCCCGCGACGGCGAGCGCCTCGGGGTCCTCGGCCGCCACCACGACCACCACCGTCAGCCGGCTCGGCGGGGCTCCTCCACCCCTGCCACCTGCCGTGGCGAGCAGAGGTCCGGCACCGACCCGGTCGAGCACCTGGCGCAGCGCCCAGGCATCAACGGGCGCCGGACGGTAGCTCTCCAGGAGCTGGCCCCAGGCCGCGGTCGTGCGAACGCGGTGGCTCTTGACCGAGCCGATGACCGGGCTTCCGAGCGCGTCGGCGATCTCGTCGCGCGTGCGCAGGCGCCGGTCGCGGCGCGCGAGCGCGATGACCACCGTCGCGGCCAGGCCCACGCCGATGAGGGCGAAGAGGAGCGTGGACAGGACCATCCACACCGCGAGCTGCGGTCGCTTGGCCGGCGTCGCGCTCTGGACGATGGTCGCCGCCGGGCCGGCGGTCGCGTTGGTGCTGCGCTGGGACTTGATGCTGTCGATGTCCAGGACCAGCGTGGACTGCTGAGCGGTCAGCTGGGCGAGGGCGGTCTGCGCCGCCCGAGCCTGAGGGGCCTTCGGCGACTGCGCGGCCAGGAGCGCCTTGGTGCGCTTGATCTCGCTGTTCACGGTTCCGAGCTGACCCTCCAGCCGCGACTGCCGCTCGTCCAGGGTCGCCAGCGCCGCCTGCGACACCGTGCTCGTCGACGACTGCTCGTACTCGCTCTCGCCGACCGCGACCGCCTGGGCCAGCGACTCCGCGGCCTTCGGCGTCGTGCCCTGCGCCACGATGTGCAGCATGTCCGCGCTCGGGGAGTCCGCCGTGACCAGCTGTCCGATGCGGTCGCGACTGAGGACCGGGTCGACGAGCTTCCGGGCGATGCCGAGGACGGCGTCGCTGGTCACGATCCGGGTCTCCGTCACCATGTCACGACCGTTGCCCGCACCACTGCTCTGCGAGGGCGGGAGCAGCACCAGGGTGCTGCTGGAGTAGAGCGGCGGACGAGCCAGCACGAACAGCACGCCGGCGACCGCGCCCAGCAGCCCGGCGGCCACGATCACGCGGCGACGTCGGCCCAGGATCGAGAGGGCTGCCTGGATGTCGAGGGCTTGCTCACTCATGGCGCCCCTCCTCGCTCTCGAGGTCGAAGCTCAGTCGGGTGACCAGCTCGTCGTGCCGCTCGGCGACCCCGGTGCCGATGAGCGTGGTCGCGGGAACCCGCTGACCGAAGGCGGGCGAGTACCAGCCCAACGGCGGACCCGACTCCCCGCGATGGGCCGACCAGCTCAGTGCCGGCGGCAGGAAGAGGTCGGCTCCGGAGACGCCGGTGGGACCCCGCCAGCTGAGTCGTGCCCGCGGTCCGTCCAGCGCCGCGGTGACGTCGGGCCCGAGGTGGAACGCGAGCGCGACGGTGTGGTCATGCCCGCGCCGACGCGCGGTGAGGAGGTCCCTGACGGTGAGGGTGCGCTCCCCGGGCGACAGCCGTACGACGCGCTGGTGGCGGACGGCGCCGCCGGGCAGCTTCCGGTACCCGTCGTGCGCCGCCTCCCAGACCTGGTCGCCGTCCACACCGGTCTCGTCGCGCAGCACGGTCGTGGAGGCGTGGCGCGTCCAGAGGAACGGCCCTCCCGACACCGACTGGTCGCGTCCGTCGACGCAGACGGTGTTGTGCGCCCTCGTCGAGCGGAAGTACTCCCGCCACTCGGGCTCGCCGTGGTAGCAGTAGGTCCCCGGGTCGGCCAGGACGTCGACACCGTCGTGACGGACCTCCAGCGAGAGGGCGTCGGCGTGCGCGTGCGCCGCGATCGACAGGAAGCCGTGCGGTCCGCCGTCGCATCGACACCAGATCTCGGGCCGGTCCTCGGCCGAGCGTGCGCAGCAGCACCACCCCGGCATCGGGGAAGGACCGCGGCCGGGCGCCGGGTCGGCCGGTGGTCTCCGGCGCCCGGTCGGCGAGCTCCCCGAGCAGCAGCCCGAGGAGGCTCGGCATGGTCTCGGGCCACCAGGCACGGCGCCCGACGGTCGCGGCGCCAGCCGAGAGCAGCACGGCCCACGGGTCGCACTCTCCGTCGAGCACCAGGGCGCGACCCTCGTCGCCGTCACCCTGTCGCGGGGCACGCCCGCGCACGTCCAGCAGGGCGGCCGCGGCGTCGAGGCTCGACGTGACGAGCCTCCAGAGGTCATCGCCCAGGTCGTACCCGGACGCCCTCGCCTCGGTCAGCGCGACCAGGGCCAGCTCGGTGACGAACCGGTGGTAGTCGGTGGCGAGCTCGCGGTTCAGTCCGTCCGCACCGGTGTTCGCCACCAGATGCCTGCGGAACCGGCGGGAGGCCTCCTCGCGCCAGCCCGCGCTGTCCTCGAACCACGGGAGGCCGCACGCCGCCACCAGCAGACCCACGTCCTCGGCGACCGCGTGGTTGTTCCCGGACGAGCCCTCGCTGTGGAACGCCGCCAGGTACTCCTGGTGCCACCGGAGCTGCCGGCGGCACTCCTCGTTGTTCTCGAACAGGTCCGACACCTTGGGCCACTCGTCCAGCAGCCGGCGGATCCACACCCACGACACGAGCCGGACGCCGAGCTCGATCCCACTGGTCCAGTGGATGCCCGACAGCAGCGGGTTGGCGGCCCACCACGAGCGCAGCTGCCGATCGACCGCTTCGGCGTACCGCTCGTCGCCGGTGACCCAGTAGGCGGCCGCGAGCTGCGTCAGGTGGTGGTGGCGCGAGAGCTCCCAGACCTGCTTGACGTTGCCGGTCGTCGACTCGTCCCGCGGGTTGACCGAGAAGGCGAGGACATCACTCGGCGCGGCGACGCCGGTCACCGGGTCCCGGAACCAGTCGGGGTCGGCCAGATCCGTGCGTACGACGCCGAGCAGGGGCCAGTCACCGGACAGGATCCGGTCACCGGACGCTCGGGTGGTCGCCCGAACCCGGGTGGGGACCGGGTCACGGGCGACCATGTGGACTCCCACGGGACTGTGGAGCTCCTGAGACAGCCCCGTTGCGGGCGGCGCGCCGGATCCTGGACGCACGCGCCGGGTCGCCCACTTCTGCTGCCGGACGTGGTCGCGCGCCCGGCCTGAAACCTCCCCGATGGACATCTTGCGGAGCCGCCGGACGTACCAGCCGGCCCGGTTCACAGCGTCTCTCCTCGGTACGGCGCGGCCTCTGCCCGCAACGTGGCCCTCGTCGTCGCGACCAGCGAGTCGAGGGAGATCGGCATCGGCGCGCCCCGCTGCACAGCGCGGATGAACGCCGCCACCTCGGCCTGCTGCCCCTTGTCCTGCCCGGACAGCGACCGCTTGTGCTCGCGTCCTCGAGGCGTCCACACCGAGACCCGGGTGAAGTTGTCGAGACGCGCGTTGGCGCCGCCGCCGGTCACGTCGAGGACCTCCTTCGGGAAGCGGCGGTGCCCTCCGGTGGCGTAGGTGATCGAGCCCAGGGACCCGTCGGGGTAGCGGAGCGAGACCTGCACGTCACCCGTCGGCCCGGTCTGCCCCACCACCTCCACCGGATCGTGGCCGACCAGGGCCGAGAGCGTGTCGACGAAGTGACCGCCCTCGCCCGCGAACCGCGACCCCTCGGTGTCCGCCTTCAGGTACCAGCTGGCCGGGTCGAGCTGGCCGGCGTTCACCAGGTAGCGCGCCGAGACCGGGGCGTCGTTGCGGCGGAAGTGCTCCCGGAGGTGGACGAACAAGGGGGCGAAGCGGCGGTTGAAGCCCACCATCAGCCGGTCGTTCCCCGTCTCCTCCACCGTCGCCAGGACCTGCTCGAGCTGCTCCTCGCTCAGGGCCAGGGGCTTCTCGACGAAGACCGCCTTCCCGGCCCGCAGCGCGCGGCACACGAGGTCGGCGTGGCTCTGGTGCCGGGTGACCACGAACACCGCATCGAGGGAGGGGTCGGCGAGCACCGCCTCGGTGTCGGTGTCGGCGTTCTCGAACCCGAACTTGTAGCGCGCGTTGACCGCGCTGAGCGAGCGCGTGGTCGCGACCGACACCAGCCGGACCCGGGCGTCGGCCGCCAGGTGGGGCAGCAGCATCGAGCTCGCGTAGCTCCCGGCGCCGACGAACCCCACCCGCACCTCGTCGTGGCGTGGCCTGGTCGGCAGGGCGTGGACCCCCGCCCTTCTCGTCTTCCGCTGCGTCACCGCGGCGTCCGCCTCCGGGTACTCGAGGAGGTAGCCGACGCCCGACAGGGTCCCGTCCTCCAGCCGGGCGTACGCCGTCGTGGCCTCGTCGATCGGGAACGTTCCCGACACCAGCGACCCGACCTCGAGCTGGTCGCCGGCGATCAGGTCGAGGAAGCACTGGAGGTTGCGACGCTCGGTCCAACGCACGTACCCGGCGGGGTAGTCGATGCCGTCGAGCTCGTAGCTGTCGTCGTACCGCCCGGGTCCGTACGACCGGGAGAACCGGACGTCGAGCTCCTTCTCGTAGTAGGAGTTCCAGGGCAGGTCGAGCCGGGTCTTGCCGATGTCGACCACGCGGGCGCGGTCGCGCGCCACCTTCACGGCGAGCTCGACCGGACCGTTGGAGCGGCTGCCCGCGGCCAGGAAGACGTGGTCACAACCCAGGCCACCGGTCGCGCGGCCGATCGCGCGCTGGACCAGGGCGACTCCGTCGTCGTCCGGGGCGGCGCACGCCATCGCCCCGCCCTTCTCGGCGAGGCGGCAGCGCTCCGGGACGGTGTCGAAGCCGACGACCCGGATCCCGGCGGAGACCAGGAGCCGGACCACCAGCTGCCCGATCAGCCCGAGGCCGATCACGCACGACAGCTCACCGAGCTGCGGCTCGGCGCGACGTACGCCCTGCATGGCGATCGCACCCACGGTGGCGAAGGCCGCGTGCTCCGAGGCGAGGCCCGCCGGGACCTTGGCGCACAGGTTCGTCGGCACCCAGTTGAGCTCGGCATGGAGCGCGAACTCGTTGCCCGCGGCCGCGACGACGTCGCCGACCGCGAACTCCTCGGCTCCCGCGCCGACCTCCACGACGACGCCGCACAGCGAGTACCCCAGCGGCGTGTAGCTGTCGAGCTTGCCCATCGCCTTGTGGTACGTCGCCAGGGCGCCCTGCTGGGCCACCGAGTCCAGGAGCTTGCGCACCTGGTCCGGCCGAGCCTTGGCCTTGCCCAGGAGCGAGAGCCTGGCCTCGCTGACCTTCATGAGCTCGGTGCCCGTCGAGATCAACGAGTGCGTCGTCCTCACGAGGACCCCGCCCGGCTTGCACGCCGGCGACGGCACGTCGAGGACGCTGAGCTCCCCCGACCGGTAGTTCTGCGCTACCTGCTTCATCTCCCCCACTTCCCCCACGGTGTTCCGTTCCGCGCTACGGGCTCCCGACCCCGGCTTCGCGCATGTTGCGGTACCAGGTCTCCAACGTCAGCAGCTCCCACAGCTGCTTGGACCAGTCCCGCTTCCCTCCACGCTGCTCCGCGACCATGCGGAGGAGCGGTTCCTGCTGGACGAACCCCGCGCCGACGAGCTCGCCGCGGACCAGGACGTCGTCGATCATCAGCGCCAGGTCGTGCGTCACCCAGGCGCGCAGCGGCGCCCCGAACGACGCCTTCGGGCGGTCGATCACCGCATCCGGCAGCCACGCGCGCGCCACGTCCTTGAGCGCGGCCTTCTGGACCCGACCACGGATCTTCTCGGACCCCGGCAGGGCGAAGGCCGCTTCGAAGACCACCGGGTCGACGAAGGGGACCCGCACCTCGCACGAGGCCGCCATGCTGGCGCGGTCGGTGTAGGTCAGGTTGAGCCCGGCCATGAACAGACGGCTGTCGGCGAGGCACATCCGGTTCACCTGGTCGTCGAGGTCGGTGTCCTCGTACACCCGTGCATGCGCGTCGAGCACGCCGTCCACGGTCGGCTGCAGGCTCGGGTCGAGGAGCAGGCCGAGCTCGTCGCGGTCGAACAACGTGTAGCTGCGCCGGAACGCCGCCTCCTCCTCGAGCTCGGCGAAGGTCATGAACCGTTGGGCCCAGCGGGTCACGCGGATCCCGCGACCCCACGCCATCACCGGCAGGTGACGAACGGTCGGGCCGACGACCCGCTCACGCAGGGGTCGGGGCAGGCGGCGGTAGTGGCCCGTGAGCAGGCACGCCAGGTGCTTGCGGTAGCCGCCGAAGAGCTCGTCGGCGCCCATGCCGGACAACAGCACCTTCACGCCGGCGGCGCGCGCCGCCCGGCACATGAGCTCGGTGTTGAGGGCGGCGGGGTCGCCGATCGGCTCGTCGAGGGTGTCGACCATGCGCGGCAGCTCGCTCACGATGTCGGGGCTGAGCTCGATCTCGTGGAGACGGATCCCCAGGTGCTCGGCCATCAGGCGCGCGTACCGGGCGTCGTCCGGCATGGCCTCCACGCGGTTGTCCTCGACGCGGAAGGCGATCGAGTAGGCCTCGATGTCGGGCGCGTGCCGCCGGGCCAGGGCCGTGACGATGCTCGAGTCCAGGCCGCCGCTGAGGAACGACGCGACCGGGACGTCGGCCACCAGGTGAGCGGCGACGGACTCCTCGAGCACCGAGGCGAGGTCGGGGCGCTCGGCGCTCGCCATCCGGGACGCCGTCTCGGAGGCGCTCCAGTAGGTGCCGGAGGTGGTCGGGCCGTCGACGTGGAAGGTCCTCCACGTGCCCGGCGGGAGCTTGTGCACTCCCTCGATCGCGTCGAAGTCCTGCGGGATCCAGTAGTACAGGGCCGACGCCACCATGCCGGCGGGGTCGACCCGCAGCTCGGGGCCGACCGCGGCCACGATCGCCTTGAGCTCCGAGGCGAACAGCACGCCCTCACCGCGCTCCATCACGTACAGCGGCTTGATGCCGAGCGGGTCGCGCACCAGGGTGAGGTCCCCGGTCTCGGCGTCGTGGACGGCGAACGCGAACATGCCCCGGAAGCGGGCCAGGGCGGACGTGCCCCAGTGCCGCCAGGCCTCGAGCACGACCTCGGTGTCGGAGCGGGTCGCGAACGAGGCGCCCTCGGCGATCAGCTCGCTCCGCAGCTCGCGGTAGTTGTACAGCTCGCCGTTGTAGGCCAGCGTCAGGGAGTCCTTCGCGAACGGCTGGTTCGCCGCGGCCGTGCAGGTCGATGATCGACAGCCGGGCGTGCGCGAGCGTCACCGAGTAGTTCGGTCGCACGACCTCCTGCAGCGCGCACGCATCGGGGCCGCGATGCGCGATGCGCTCGATCATCGTGCTGGCGAGGATCTTGCCCTCCGGCTGCTGGAAGGTCCCGGCGATTCCACACATCGAGGTCAGCGCCTCGCATCCGCGGTGGCGTGCACCAGGTCCTCGAAGACCTCGACGTAGGCGCGTTGCTGGTGCTCCCAGGCGAGCTCGTCCACGACTCGCTCGCGACCGATCCGGCCCATCGTCGAGCGGAGCTCCGGGTGATCCAGCAGTCCGGCCACTCCTCGCGCGAACAGACCGACGTCGTTGGGTTCGACGTACACGGCCGCATCGGCGGCCGACATCCTGGTCTCGCGCAGGTCGAACGCCACGACCGGCAGCCCGAAGGCCATGTACTCCATCGTCTTGTTCATCGTCGACACGTCGTTGAGCGGGTTCATGGGGTCGGGGCACAGCCCGAGGTCGGCGGTGGAGAGCACCTTGGTGACGAAGCTGTCCGGCACCCGGCCCGGGAGCTCGACGTGGTCCTGCAGCCCGAGCCGGTCGCGCAGCGCGACCAGCTCGGGATAGCTGTCGCCGGCGCCCATGAAGGTGAAGGAGACGTCGCGTCTTCCGAGCCCGTGCACGATCTCGCCGGCGGCCCGGATCGCCAGGTCGACGCCGTCCTGCGGACCCATCACCCCGAGGTAGGCCACCAGGTGCCGACGTCCGCGCCGCATCTCGGGGACCTCCGGGCCCGGGCGCCATGCGCCGCGGGTCGGGGCCGGTTCGCACGACCGTCACGTGCTCGGCGGACTTGCCCCCGCGCCGGCGGGCGATGGCGGCGTACGACTCGTTGGTCGAGGTGACCCGGTCGGCGGTCCGGAAGGTCATCCGCTCCAGGAACTCCAGGCCGACGTACGCCGGCGTCCGCGCGTCACGGAAGCGCGAGCGGTAGAGCTCGGGGCACAGGTCGTGGTGGTCGAAGACGAAGCGTGTGCCGTCCCGCCGACGCACCATCCTGGCCAGCGGCCAGAAGATGTCGGGCGGGTTGCAGGCCTGCATGACGTCGAACGGTCCGCGACGCCGCCGGGCCTTCAGCACCAGGCGTGCGGTCGCGGCGAACGAGTAGGCGTACTCGGCGACGAACCCGGCCGCCGTACCGCCCGGCGCGTAGGGCCGGTACGTGTAGATCTCGATGCCGTCGAGCACCCGGTGGGGCACCGAGTCCTGCCCCGCGGGACAGACCACGGTGACGTCGTACCCGGCGTCGCGCAGCGACTGGCACTCCAGCCACACCCGCCGGTCGAACGGGACCGCGAGGTTCTGGATGATGATGAGCACCCGAGGCCGTCGCCGCTGGCCGGCCCTGGTCGGCGTGACGCGGCGGAGCTCGGCCCGAGGCCGGCGCGGGTGGCCGACACCGGTCGACCTGGCGCGGCGGAGCGCAATGGTCACCAGCCGATCCCCTCGTAGCCCGGGAGAGCCTCGACCTCGGCTCCCAGCCTGCCGTTGAGATCGATGATGCGCGGTGGAGGTGAGGACAGCAGGGCGGCCACCACCGAGGGCTCGTTCGACGACACCACGGCGATGTCGACGTTCGCCATGGCCTCCTCCGGCGAGGACGACGAGCAGGCGTCCGACGTGCGGCAGCCGGGTCATGACCTCCTGCCGGTTGGCGCCGACCAGCCGCTCGGGACGGATGATCGGGTCGTAGATCCACACCTCGTAGCCCTTGCCGATCAGGCGCTCGGCCAGCTCGACGTTCGGGCTCTCGCGCAGGTCGTCGGTGTCCATCTTGAAGCTGAGACCGAACAGGCAGACGCTCCTGCCCTCGGCCGCGAGGACCCGGTCGACCGCGTCTCGCAGGAGCATCTCGTTGGTCAGCGTCGTACCGAGCAGGAGCGGCACGTCGACGTCCTTGGCCCGCGCCAGGTGGTGCAGCGCCCGGAGGTCCTTGGGCAGGCAGGAGCCGCCGAACGCGAACCCGGGGCGCAGGTAGGCCGTGCGAGATGTTGAGCTTCTCGTCCATCAGGAACGCCGACATCACCTCGCGGGAGTCGACGCCGTAGTTGCGGAAGACCCGGGCGATCTCGTTGGCGAACGAGATCTTGGTGGCGTGGAACGCGTTGCACGCGTACTTGAGCGCCTCGGCGGTGCCCACCGCGACCTGGTGCGGCGGCACGTCGAGGAACGAGAACAGGCGGCCCACCTGGGCGAAGGTGTCCTCGTCGTCGGTGCCGATCACGACCATGGGCGGGTCGTAGAAGTCGGTGACGCTGCAGCCCTCCCGCAGGAACTCCGGGCACATCGCGCTGCCGACGTGCCATCCGTCGGGGACGTCGGCGAAGTACGTCTCGGCGAGGTGCGCCGACCGTGCCGGGTGGCACCGTGCTGCGCACCACGACCGAGTGGTGGCCCGACTCGGGCGGTTCGACGCACTCCATCGCCTCGCGCAGGTCGGCGGCCACCCGATCGATGTACCGCAGGTCCGTACCGCCGTTCGAGGCGGACGGAGTGCCGACGCAGATCAGCGACACCTCGGCGCCGGACAAGGCGTCGGCGATGCGGCTCGTCGCACGGAGCTTCCCCGCCGACACCGCCTCGTGCACCAGCTCGTCGATCCCCGGCTCGATGACCGGGCTACGGCCGGCCGCGATGCAGCCGACCTTGAACGGGTCGACGTCGACGCCGACCACGTCATGCCCGCTGGCGGCGAGGCCGGCTGCGGTGACCGTGCCGACGTACCCCAAGCCCAGAACAGCAACCTTCATCGTTCCCCCCTCAGCGCCCCCGCCGACCCTGGCTGTGCCTGTTGTCGCGCCGTCCACGTCTGGCTGCGCCGGACCAACCGGCTCCTCGTCTCGCCAGAGCGATCAGCGGCAAGCCGCGGCCCGCTGAACCCCGTATCCGATGGCGCCGTGAGCCGGCTCCACCGCTTGCGGTCGACGGTAGTAAGCCGTCCGGATGGGGTAATCCCCTGAATTGAGGATGCTTCGGATTCGGCCACGGAGAGTGCGACGAGGACGTACGATCCGGGTACGGCGGTGAGCCGCGCACGAGGCCCTGTTCGGCCCTCGCGCCGACGAGTGACCCGGTCGCGGGAGGAACCCCCACGCGGCGGCTCCCACGCTCATTTGCCGCTTGGTTGACGCATTTTTTTTGCGGCCGGGGGATACATCTCCCCGGGGGGAAGCATGTTTGTTGGGGGGAACACGCAGCAGCGCGAACGTCAGTCAACCGGCCGGGGGGCAAGCGTCCGCAGCATCGAGCTGCGTCACAGAGTTCACGACGAGTCCGAGCTCACGGACCGATCCGAGAGGGCGTCGGAGCGAGCGGCCGGGAGCGAGCGCTGGCTGCTGCCGGCGCTCGCGGCGCTGCTGCTGACGGTGCCCGTGCTCATGTACGCGGGTGTCGAGGCCGGGCTGTCGCACCGGGCGCTCCTGCTCGTGGCAGCGGCGTGGTCCTTGGGGGAGGTGCCACTGTTGGCGCACCTCGTGGACCGGCGCCTTCGCACCTGGTCGCACGAGGACGACGCGCAGGCGGAGCTCTGCTCCCTCGGCGCGCGGGCGGCCTCGGCCGAGGCATCGGTGCGGCGCGACCAGGACCGGCTCCACGAGCTCCGGGCCACGGTCGCCGGGATCCGCACGACCTACGGCCTCCTGCACGAGCGCCAGGACCGGATGCCGGCCCCGGCCAGGAGCCGGCTCGAACGCCTCTACGAGACGGAGCTGGCCCGGCTCGAGCGTCTGCTCGTCGACGACCCGCTGGTCTCACCCGAGCCGGTGGACGTCAACACGGCCATCGACCCGCTGGTCGACGGCTTGCGGTTGCGGGGGCACCGGGTTGCTTGGGGGGGCGCCCGGGCCCTCGCGACCGGGAGGCACGACGACGTGGTCGAGATCGTGCACGTGCTGCTCGAGAACGCGTTGCGGCACGCCCCGGGATCGCCGGTCTCGCTGCGGGTGCGCCGGTCGTCGGCCCAGGTCCTGGTGTCGGTCTCCGACGAGGGCCCCGGCATCGACCCCGACGTGGCGTCCCGCCTGTTCGAGCGCGGAGCACGGGCGCCCGAGTCGCCGGGGCAGGGCATCGGGCTGAACATCGCGCGCCGCCTGGCCGTCGAGATGGGCGGGCAGCTGAGCCTCGACCCTCGCTCGTCCTCGCGCGGAGCATCCTTCACGCTCGCCCTTCCAGCAGCTGAGGAGTCGGCGTCATGCCTGGCCCGCTCGGGATGACCCGCGTCGCCGTGGTCGAGGACCACGTCCTCTTCGCAGAAGCGATCGACGTGGCGCTGACCCTGGAGGGGTACGACGTCCACCGGCAGCCGGTGACGGAGAACGCGATGTCGGGACAGCTCCTGACCGGTCTGCTCCACGCGCGGCCGCACATCGTGCTGCTGGACCTGGATCTCGCCGGCGGCGGGAACGGCGTCCGCCTGGTCGAGCCCCTCACCCGCTCCGGCATCGCCGTGGTGGTCGTGACCGGCAGCATGGACCGCGCTCGCTGGGGTGAGTGCCTGCGCTACGGCGCCCGCACGGTCCTGCCGAAGTCGACCCCGCTCAGCTCGATCCTGGCGACCATCCGCCTGATCGGCGAGCGCCGACCGGTCATCGACCGCGAGGAGCGTGACGCGCTGATCAGCCAGTTCCACCAGGAGAAGGCGTTGATCCGGGACATGCGTCGCAAGCTCGAGCTGCTCACCCCGCGGGAGCGCGTGGTGCTCGGCCGGCTGATGGACGGCCAGCCGGTCCGCGAGATCGCCCTCGCGTCGTTCGTCTCGGAGGCGACCGTCCGGACCCAGGTGAAGTCCATCCTGGCCAAGCTCGAGGTCACCTCTCAGCTGGCGGCGGTCGGTGCCGCCCATCTCGTCGGATGGCGTCCGCCGGTGACCCTCTCCGGCCGCTGAGTTCACCGAATTGCGGCATGCGTCTCCCGGTGTGCACTCCTAGTTTTTGAGTGGGAGTTGGCGCGTTCGCGCCGGGGGGACGGGGAACGTCATGTGCTGGACAGACAGCTCGATCCGTGAGGCCGCGCGCGCCGTCAGGATCACCGGGACGGTGGTCTCGTGACCACCGTCGTACCGCTCGTCCGGGAGTCTCCGGAGGCTCCCGCGCGGCGAGCTCCGGTGAGAGTCAGACGCAGCCGTCCACTCGTCGAGGTGCCCGCACCCACCACCGCCGTCGCACGCGCGCGAGGGTTGCGCGGCCCGTGGCTGGTCGCCGCCGACGCGGCCGTCGCCCTCCTGGTGTCGATGGTGCCGTTCGTGCAGACGCACGGGACGCAGTCCTCGATCGAGCTGGTCGCGATGTGGGTGGTCGCGCTCGCGGCCACCGGCTCCTATTCCGCCGCGACGCTCCCGCTCTGGCCCGACCAGGTCCGGCGGCTGACGCTGGCGGGAGTGGGCGTGCTCGCCGCGGGATTCGTTCTCGTGGACGACGCCATCGAGGTGGCGCCGGTACCTCAGGGAGGCGCCGGCGCCGCCTTGGTGGCGCTCCTGGTCGCCACCGGTCTGGCCGTGCGTCAGCTCACCGGCATCCTCCCGTCGGCCCGGGCCGGGACGGCTCGGGGGACCCTGCGCGTGGTCGTGTCCGGGCACCGACGAGACGTCGAGCGGATCGTCACCGAGCTCGGAGCGAGTCGCTCACCGCGGTACGACGTCGTGGCCGTCTGCCGCGCCGGCAGCAGCTCCGTCGAGGGGTTCCAGCACGTGTCCGAGGCGGCCGCGCGGGCGTCCGCCGACGCCGTGCTCGTGGCCCCGTGCCGTCACGTCGACGCGGCCGCGCTGCGGCGCCTCGGCTGGCAGCTGGAGCGGTCTCGGACCCGTCTCCTGCTTGCCACGTCGCTCCTCGACGTGTCCCGGACCCGCACCCGCCTCGCGCACGCGGGCCCGCTCCCGTTGGTGGCGGTGAGCCACCCACAGCTCGCCGGGGGACGGCGGTTCGTCAAGGACGCCGCCGAACGGACGCTGGCCGCCCTGGGTCTGATGCTGCTCCTTCCCGTCCTGCTGACCGTGGCCGTCCTGGTGCGTCTCGACTCGCCGGGGCCGGCGCTGTTCCGCCAGCGGCGGACCGGCAAGGACGGCGTGGCGTTCACGATGCTCAAGTTCCGCACCATGCACTGCGACGCCGAGGCACGTCGGGACGAGCTGGCCTCGCTCCCCATGACCAACTCGATCCTCTTCAAGGTGCGCGAGGACCCGCGTACCACGCGTGTGGGGCGGATCCTGCGTCGCTACTCGCTCGACGAGCTCCCGCAGCTCGTCAACGTCGTCCGCGGGGAGATGGCCCTGGTCGGGCCACGGCCGCCGCTTCCGGCCGAGGTGGAGCGCTATCACTCGGACGTCTACCGCCGACTGGCCGTCAAGCCCGGGATCACCGGGCTCTGGCAGGTGTCGGGCCGGTCGGACCTGTCATGGGAGGAGTCGGTGCGCCTGGACCTGCGATACGTCGACAACTGGTCGCTGGGATCGGACGTCGGGATCCTCGCTCGGACGTTGGGTGCCGTCGTCCACCATCGCGGCGCCTATTGACACGTCGTCGGGCCAGGGCCCGACCGAGGACGTTCGATCCCGTGGCACGGGTCGGCCTTCCGGACGGTTTCCGTCCCCGAGACTGACCCACCAGCCGTGACACCGGGCAGGACGGGTCGACCCGCACCGCGGGTCGGCCCTCCCGGTCCTGCTTCGGCTCCAGCGCTGCTCCCCGATACGACCCCCACGTCGGGCCGGGCCGCACCAGAGCACGGCTGGTGGGTCCCCGGGCTGGACGGTGGGGAGACAAGGTTGCACTGCGCACACTAGAGTGGTAGTGCAGCCGAGGAATGGCTGCAGCTCAGCAACGGCTCGGGGGAGGCCTTTGATGGAGCAGTCTGAACTGATACGTGTGCGACTTCTCGGGGATCTGGAGGTACGCCGGGCGGACGGGAGTCTGGTCAAGCAGGAGGAGTGGCGAACCGGCAAGACGCGCGACTTGCTGCGGTTGCTGGCTCTTGCGGACGCTCGTCCGGTGCGCGTGCCCACGCTCATCGACAAGCTGTGGCCCGACGCCACGGCCGCCCGCGCGCGCAACAGCCTGCGCACGGCCGCGAGCCAGATCCGCCGGACCGTCGGCCAGCCGTGCGTCGTCCGCGAGTCCGACGCGCTGGCCCTGCGCAGCGCGTGGGTCGACGTCAACGCGTTCCTGGTCCTGGCCCGTCGTGCCCACATCGCAGCCCGCACCCGGGCCTCGTCCGAGGTCCTGACGATCACCCGAGCGGCGCAGTGGCTGTACCGCGGAGACTTCCATGCACACGACGACGACAGCGCGTGGGCGGTGGAGGAGCGCAACCACCTGCGGCAGTGGTACCAGGAGATGCTCTGCGACGCGGCGGTGGCCGCGCTCGACCTGCGCCTGTTCCGCGAGGCGCTCGACCTCGCCTCGATCACGGTACGGCTGGACCCCTCGTCGGAGACGGCCCACCGGGCGCTGATGCGTGCCCATGCGGAGCTCGGCGAGGTCGCGATGGCGCTGCGGGTCTTCGAGACCTACCGCGCACATCTCGCGGACGAGCTGGGGGTCGACCCCTCGTCCCAGACGCAGGACCTCCACCTCCGCATCCTGCGTGGCTTCAACCACGACGAGGCCTCGTCGGCCTGGGGATGACGAGGCCGGCGCCCGTCGCCTGACGGCTTCGTCGGTCCACCGGTCAGGACGGGTCCGCGACCCTGCCGACGAAGAGCGGGGTCCCGTGGGCCGTGTCGTGCAGGACGAAGAGGAACGGCCGGTCGAGGACCAGGTGGTGCCGGGTGACCTGGGCGGAGGTCTCCCCCATCACCACCGCGGTCGCTGCCGCGGCCTCCGTGCCGTCCTCGTCGACGGCCACGAAGGCCTGGTGCAGCACGTCCGTGATGGCGAGACGGTCCTGCGCCGACATGCCGGAGAAGTCGGCGCCGTCGGTGAACGCGAGAGCCATCCCGAGCGCCTTCAGCAGCGACTCGAGGTCGGTCGCCGCCCGGAAGGTCCACCGGGGCATCGCCAGGCTGAGCCCGTCGCTGCCGGGCGCGCGGAGATCGCCGCCGAGGAGCCCGACCAGCGTGTCGACCTCGCGACCACTGTCGGGCAGGGCGAGCGTCAGGGCGAGCGTGCCGCCGGCGTAGGGCAACCGGGCCCCTTCGTAGTGGTCTCCGCGCAGGTAGAGCGCGCTCCCCTCGCCCCCGCCGTGCATCATCTCCACGTCCACCGTGGTGCCGTCGTCGCGCCGGAACGGCTGCGACGTCGTCAGGTCCTTGTCGAACGGCGTCGCCCACGGCGCCTTCAGGTAGAGCGCGTTGACCAGCACGAGGCGGGTCAGCGCGTCGACGGTGCCGGGCGGGAGGATCGTGGGGATGCGTCCGTGGGTCCGGCTCGCGGTCCACCGGTTGATGAGCACGCGGGCCGCCTCGGGGGCACCGCGGAAGTCCACGGTCCGCATCCCTGCTCCGTACTCCTTGGCGAGGACGGCGAGGAAGGGCGTCTCCCAGGAGGTTGCCCGGTCGCCGAAGAGCTGGTCGGCGGAGGCCAGGGCGATCACGTCGGTCGAGCCGTCCGGCATGGTCACCGGCCCGGCGAGCGCGTCCAGCTCCTGGGTGAGCGCGTCGATCCCCGCGTTGTACGACGCCAGCGACCGGATGTGCAACACGTCCAGCATCTGTGTACGCGTGGTGCCCGCCGCTCCGTTCGCCGTCATCGCGAGCGCGGTCGCGATCGAGTACGGCGAGAGCGCGAGGTTCCCGGCGGTGGTGCCGAGTCGGCGCCACAGGTCGACGGTGAACGCGCCGATCGCCGACACGACGCCGGGGACCGCGGAGAGGTCGCCGGCGCTGCGGGCGACGTCGGCACTGACCAGTCGGAGACCCGCGCCGGCCTCAGACGGCGGCGCGGCGTGGCGTTCTCCGCAGGCGGTCAGCACGGGGGCGGCGAGCCCGGCGGCGCCGAGGAGCCGCAGGGAGTCGCGTCGCGTGAGCATGCCGGTGAGACGCACCGGCACGCGGGTCGGTTCCGCCTCAGGCGACCGACTCCTCGTCGTACGACATCAGCAGGCCGTGGCAGTCACAGTGGTCGGAGCAGGACAGGAACCGGTGGGAGGCATGACCGCACCACGGGCACGGCATCTCGTGCGAGAGATGTGTCGTGGTCTCGACCACGGTGTCCCACATGACGTCCTCCTCGGCTGTTGAGGTGAGGAGGGCCGCGCGGATCGCCCAGATACGTCGGCGCGTCGGTCAGCCGGTGCCGTGTCGGCGGACGAAGTCGAGGATCTGGCCCGACAGCTCGGCTCGGCAGACGATCAGGTCGGGGAGGGAGACGTCGTCCTGGTTGTAGCGGAGCTCGGAGCCGTCCACCCGCGAGCAGAAGAGACCCGCGGCACGCGCGACGGCGACCGGTGCGGCGTTGTCCCACTCGTACTGGCCGCCGGCGTGGACGTAGGCATCTGTGACGTCGCGGACGACGGACATCACCTTGACGCCCGCGGAGCCCATGGGGACCAGCTCGGCGTCGATCTCCGCGGCGAGGGCCTGGACGAAGGCGGGCGGGCGGGTCCGCGAGACGGCGATGCGCGGACGCGCGCTGGTGCGCGGCGGTACGACGGGTGGTCGCCCGGTGTGGAACGTCTCGTCGAGGGCGGGCTGCGCGACCGCTCCGGCCGCGAGGTCGCCGTCCTCCCAGAGTGCGACGTGGACCGCCCAGTCGTCGCGCGGGGGCTCGGAGAACTCCCGCGTCCCGTCGAGCGGGTCCACGATCCACACCCGGTGCGCCTCCAGGCGCCGCTTGTCGTCCTTGCCCTCCTCGGAGAGCACCGAGTCCGACGGCCGGTGTCGAGCCAACAGCTCCACCAACAGCTCGTGGGCAGCCCGGTCACCGGCGTCCTTCAGCTCCCGACCGGACAGGCCACCCTCGCGCACCTCGAGCAACCGCCGACCGGCCGTGGTGGCCAGCCAGGCCGCCAGTGCATGGTCGTCGAGCTCGCCGGGTGCACGGACGTCGGAGGTCACGGCGGCAGCCTACCGAGGGCGCGACCCGCCAGAGTCCGCGCCTCGGCTGCTGCCGCCCGGGTGCGAGAGTGCCTGTGCCGCCCCGCTCAGTGGTCCGGGCAGGGGTGGAAGCTGGGAAGCGCGATCGCGACCGTGTAGGTCTGGCCCTCGACCGTGTAGGTGATCGTGGCGTTCCGGTTGGCGCTGTTGGAGCTCGACACGACGAACTGCTTGGTCGAGGCACCGCTCGGCACCGAGAACGTCGCCGGCGAGAACGTGCTCGTCGGCGCGCCGCTGATGTCGAACTTGAGGATGGTGACCACCTCGGCGCTGCTCGAGGTCGAGTTGAAGGTGAGCACGATCCGGTAGGACCAGTCGTTCGGCTTACCGGGCAGCTTGCACCCGCTAGCGCAGCCGCTGATGACCACCGGAGGCGGGTTGCCGGACGTGGTGGCGTAGGCGGGCGCGATCGTGGCGACGGCCACGACCGGGACACTCCAGACGCCGGTGCGGACGACTGCTCGTCTGCTGGGCTTGTTCATCTGCTGATCTCCTGTTCCATGTGTGCTCCGGACGGACTCGTCCGGAGCATTCGTGGGCGGGAGTGACGCCGTACGCCGACAGCCCGGCAGCATGGGGCTGCCGGGCTGGGCGCACAGCGCGAGGAACGGCAGTCGGCCGTACGACGATCGCGTGGACGCAGCCTGACGCCGCGGCCGTCAGCAGACGGATCCGCGGCACGCCAAAGCAGACGAGCTCCACGATCTTCCCCCACCGGGACCCGTAGGTCCCGTCCCAGGCTGGCCACCCAATCTCAACCCCCCCGGGTCAACGACCAGCTATCGCCATTGTGCGGGCCCTCTACCAGATAGACCAGACCGGGACGTGGCAATTTGGGTAAATTCCCACTGGCTCCGTCGGGCCAGGGGTGACCGGCAACGAAATCAGCGGCCAGGCACGCGTCCCGACTCGGAGGGGGAGCGCGCGGCTCAGGAGTTGAAGCGGGCCTGGGTGCGTTCCAGACCTTCGGTGACCAGGGACTCCACGGCATCGGCGGCCGACGTCACCTGGAGCGGGATGTCCTTGCGCTCGGCCGCGGAGTAGCCCGAGAGCACGAAGTCCGAGACGTCCTGCCGGCCGTGGGGGCGACCGATCCCGATCCGTACCCGGTGGAAGTCGCCGGTGCCGAGCGATGCCCGCAGCGACCGCACCCCGTTGTGGCCGTTGTCCCCGCCGCCGAGCTTGACCCGCATCGTGTCGAACGGCAGGTCGAGCTCGTCGTGGACGGCGACGATCCGTTCGGGCGGGACCTTGTAGAACTTCGCGAGCTGGGAGATCGGCCCCCCGGACTCGTTCATGTAGGACCGCGCGCGGGCCAGCACGACCCGCGGACCGTCGGAGCCCGGGGCACCCAGGCGGCCCTCGACGACGTCGGCCCGGCCCGACTTGTGGGCCCGGAAGGACGCGCCCATCCGGTCGGCCAGCTCGTCGGTCACGAGGTAGCCGACGTTGTGCCGGTGACCGGCGTACGACGGCCCCGGGTTGCCCAGGCCGACGACGAGCCACACCTCGCTCGTAGCCATGTCACCCGCCTTCGTACCACGAGTCCGGGCCGGGTCCGGGCTGCGACGTAGCCAGCCCGGGCGGCGGAGGAACGTCACTCGCCGGCGTCGCCCTCGGAGGCCTCGCCCTTGGCGGTCTCGCCACCCTCGCCCTCGGCGGCGTCGCCCTCGGCGGCACCCTCGCTCTCGGCGAGCTCCTCGTCGGAGACCTCGTGGACGATGCCGGCGTCGGCCTCGGCCTCGGCCAGCTCGGCCTCGAGCTGCTCGACGGTCTGGGCCTGGGTCACGTTGACCATCAGGGTCTCGGCGTCGGTGAGCAGCGTGGTGCCGTCGGGAAGGACCAGGTCGGAGGCGTGGATCTGCGTGCCGACCGCGGCACCCTCGATGGACACCTCGATGCGCTCGGGGATGTTGGTGGCCTCGGCCTCGACCTGGACCGTGGAGTTCTCGGTGACGACCAGGGTCTCGGACACGGCGTCGCCGACCAGGTGCAGCGGCACGTCCACGGTGACCTTCTCGCCCTTGCGGACGGCCACGAAGTCGATGTGCTCGAGGACCCGGCGGACCGGGTCGACCTGCACCTCGCGGGCCAGCGCGAGCTGGGGCTTGCCGTCGATGTCGAGCTCGAGGAGCGCGTTCGCGCCGCCGTGCTTGAGCGCCATCATCGTGTCGTGGCCCGGCAGGGTCAGGTGCATCGGGTCGTTGCCGTGGCCGTAGACCACGGCCGGGATCTTGTGCTCGCGGCGGATGCGCCGTGCGGCGCCCTTGCCGAACTCGGTCCGCAGCTCCGCGCTGATCTTGTCGGGCATACCGTCATCTCCTCGTACGTGTCGTCGTGGTCTCGGCCACCAGGTGTCGGGGCCCCACACGAGGAACGCCGCGCGACAGGGTCAGCGCGGCGTGAGGTCAGCCGGCCCTGTCGATCACGGATGCCCTGGACTTCCAGGGTCCCTCGCCGAGGCAACTGTCCGAGTCTAGACAGGGCCGGCCCGGCAGGCGAATCGCCGGAGGGGCCTGCCGGCGGCCGGATCCGTGTGGTCGAGCCGAACCCCGCTCGCCTAGGGTCGGAAGCGTGTCCCTCACCTACGACGAAGCCCGCGCCCGTGCCGCTCGCATCTCCGACGTCGCCTACCGGATCGAGCTCGACCTGACCTCGCGCGAGGCGTTCCGCTGTCGCACCACGGTCACCTTCGACCTCGTGGACCCCAGAGCCACGACCTTCCTCGAGCTGACCCGGGCCGAGGACCTCCGTCTCACCGTGAACGACAGTCCGGTGACGGACCCGGCCTACGACGGGCACCGGATCATCCTGCACGACCTCGCGCCCCGCAACGAGGTGATCGTCGAGGCCCTGCTGCCCTACGTGAACGACGGCGACGGGATGCACACCTACACGGACCCGGCCGACGACGCGACCTACGTGGCGGCCTACGCGGGCATGGACCTCGCGCAGCGGGTGTTCGCCTGCTTCGACCAGCCCGATCTCAAGGCACCCGTCACGCTGACGGTCCGGGCCCCCGACGACTGGACCGTCCTCGGCAACGGACGGGCCGACGGCGTCGCGGACGGCGTCCGCAGCTTCACCACCACGCCGCCGATCTCGACGTACCTGTTCACCGTCTGCGCCGGGCCGTGGCACTCCGTCACCTGGGAGCACGCGGGACTGCCCTTCGGCTGGCACGCCCGCGCGTCGCTCGCGGCCGAGCTCGACCGCGACTTCGACGACATGCGCCAGGTCACCGAGCGCTGCTTCGACTTCTACACGACCACCTTCGACGAGCCGTACCCGTTCGACTCCTACGACCAGGTGATGGGGCCCGGGCACAACTGGGGCGCGATGGAGACCGCCGGATGCGTCACCTTCCGCGACGAGTACCTCCCCCGGAACGAGCCGGACGCCGGCGAGCTGGTCGACCGGGCGACGGTGATCGCCCACGAGATGGCCCATATGTGGTTCGGCGACCTGGTGACCATGAAGTGGTGGCAGGACACCTGGCTGAACGAGTCGTTCGCCGACTTCATGGGCTACCACGTGGCTCACGAGGCCGGGGTGGTCGGCTCGTGGCCCGACTTCTCGCTCAACCGCAAGCCGACCGGTTACTCGGCCGACGCGCGCCGCTCGACCCACCCGATCGCCGAGGACGCCGAGCACCTCGTCGACGTCGACACGGCGTTCACCAACTTCGACATGATCACCTACGCCAAGGGCGCCTCGGTGCTCCACCAGCTCGTGATCTGGCTGGGATGGGACACCTTCGTCGCCGGCACGAACCGGTACCTGACCAAGCACCGGTTCGGCAACGCCGAGCTGGCCGACTACCTCGAGGCACTCGACTCCGTCACCGACCGCGACGTCCGGGGCTGGGCCGAGGCCTACCTCCGGACCACCGGCTTCGACACGATCCGGGTGACCCGCGAGGGCGACGTACCCGTGCTGCAGCGCGACGGCTCCCGCCCGCACCGCTTCACCGTCGCCGCCCTCGACGGGTCCGCGGTGAGCGCCACCCGGCTCGTCGACCTGGTCGGAGAGCCGGTGCCGTTGCCGGAGTACGCCGGGGCGCCGGTCATCCCGAACGCCGCGGACGAGGCGTACGCCGCGGTCCTCCTCGACGACGCGTCCTGGCAGGCCCTCGTCGACGGGCTGTCCGCGATGCCCGATCCGCTGCTGCGGGCCGTGGCGTGGTCGAACGCGTTCACCCGGGTGCGGTCCGGGCAGCTGGCCGCGCCGGCGTTCATGGAGGTCGTCGACCGCCACCTGGGTGTGGAGACCGACCCCGTCGTGTTCGACTCGGTGCTCCGTCGGGTGAGCCGCGTCGTGCTCCCGCAGTGGACGGCGCCGGAGGCCCTCGCGTCCGCCGAGCGTTCGGTCGCCGCGGCGTGCACGACTGCGCTCGGCGCCAACGACCGGGACCGCGGCCTGGCCGCGATGCGGCGACTCGCGGCCACGACGTCGGACGCCACGCTGCTGAGGGGCTGGCTCGACGCGGGCGAGGCGCGCCCGGGGCTCGAGGTCGACCGCGACACCCGTTGGGTCGCCGTACGCCGGTCTGGTGACGATGGGCGAGGCCGGCGCCGACCTGGTCGAGCGCGAGGCCGCCGCGGACCGCTCCTCGAGCGGGCACCAGGCCTCGCTGACGGCGCTGGCGAGCCGTCCCGACCCCGCCGCCAAGGCCGACGCCTGGAGCCGGATCGTGGACCCCCACGTCTCGAACCGGGACTTCGACGCGCTCGTCAGCGGGCTGTGGACACCCGGTCAGGAGGAGCTCTGCGCGCCGTACCTGGCCAGGTACCTCGAGGACGCCCCGCGGATGGCCGAGCGCAGCCAGAGCTTCGCGGCGGACGTCGGGTCCTCGGCGCCGCGCCTCCCGATGGCGCTCGAACGGCTCGAGGCCTTCCGCGACGACCTCGAGGCCGCGGCGGACCGGACCGACAACACCGTGCTCCGACGCGGCTGGCGCGACGTCGTCGACGAGTACGACGTCGCGCTGCGGGTGCGTCGGTCCGGCTGAGCCCGCTTGTCACGCGCAGTTACTCGCGCTTGCGCGCCGCCTCAACGGCGCGGGAGCGCCGGTAACTGCGCGTTGCAAGGAGGTCGGCGTCACGCGTGCCCGTCGAACATCGAGGTGACCGAGCCGTCCTCGAACACCTCGCGGATCGCGCGTGAGAGCAGCGGGGCGATGGACAGGCAGGTGAGCTTGTCGAAACGCTGCTCGTCCGAGATCGGCAGCGTGTTGGTCACCACGATCTCCTTGACCGGGCTGTTCTTGAGCCGGTCGACGGCGGGCCCGGACAGGATCGGATGGGTGGCGGCGATGACGACGCCAGCGGCGCCGTCGTTCACCAGCGCCTCGGCCGCCTGCACGATGGTGCCGCCGGTGTCGATCATGTCGTCGACGAGCACGCAGATGCGATCGCGGACGTCGCCGACGACACGGTTGGCGACGGTCTCGTTGGGCTTGTCGGTACGTCGGGTCTTGTGGATGAACGCCAGCGGTGCCCCACCGAGCCGGGCCGACCAGCGCTCGGCGACCTTGATCCGCCCGGCGTCGGGGCTGACCACGGCCAGCCGCTGGTCGCCGTACCGCGCGAGGACGTGCTCGGCCAGGATCGGCAGCGCCATGAGGTGGTCGACCGGGCCGTCGAAGAAGCCCTGGATCTGGTCGGCGTGGAGGTCGACGGTGATCAGCCGGTCGGCCCCCGCGGTCTTGAACAGGTCGGCCATGAGGCGCGCCGAGATCGGCTCACGGCCGCGGTGCTTCTTGTCCTGCCGCGCGTAGCCGTAGAACGGCATGACCACGGTGATCCGCTTCGCGCTGGCCCGCTTCAGCGCGTCGACCATGATCAGGTGCTCCATGATCCACTCGTTGATCGGAGCGGTGTGGCTCTGGATCACGAACGCGTCGCAGCCCCGGACCGACTCCTCGTAGCGCACGTAGATCTCGGAGTTCGCGAACTCGAACGCCTGGGTGGGCACCAGGCCGATGCCGAGCTCGGCGGCGACCTCCTCCGCCAGCAGCGGGTGAGCCCGGCCGGAGAAGACCATGAGGTGCTTCTTGGTGGTCTTCTTGCTCTTGGCGCTCACGGGTCAGGATTCTCCCCCACCGTCGGCGGCATCCCGAATCTGGGTCGCCTCCTCCCCGGGAGGGCGGGACACGCGCGAGCGTCCCTCCAGGTTGCGCTGCGGGCCGCCGGACACGGCCAGGGCACCGGGCGGCACGTCCCGGCGTACGACGGCGCCGCCGCCGGTCATCGCCCCGTCGCCGATGGTCACGGGGGCCACGAAGGTGTTGTTGGCACCGGTCTTCGCGCCCTTGCCGACGCTCGTGTGGTGCTTGGCCACCCCGTCGTAGTTCGCGAAGATCGTGCCGGCGCCGATGTTGGTGCCGTCGCCGATGTCGGCGTCCCCGACGTAGGACAGGTGCGGCACCTTGGCGCCCGCGCCGATCCGGGCGTTCTTGGTCTCGACGAAGGTGCCGATCTTGCCGCCGGGCCCGAGCGACGTACCGGGGCGGAGGTAGGCGAACGGTCCGACCTGCGCACCGTCGTCGATCACGGCCAGCTCTCCGTGGGCACGGACCACGCGAGCACCGCGCCCGATCTCGCAGTCCTTGAGCGTGGTGTCGGGGCCGATCACGGCGTCGTCACCCACCACGGTCGCGCCGAGCAGCTGGGTGCCGGGCAGCAGGACGACGTCGGGGGCGAGCCGGACGTCGGCGTCGACCCAGGTCGTCGCCGGGTCCATCACGGTCACGCCGTCGCGCATCCAGGCCTGGAGGATCCGGCGGTTGAGCTCCCGGCCGAGGTCGGCGAGCTGCACGCGGTCGTTCGCCCCCTGGGTCTGCATGACGTCGTCGAGCGGGAAGGCACCGACGGTGAGGCCGGCGTCGCGCGCGAGGCCGACGGTGTCGGTGAGGTAGTACTCGCCCTTGGAGTTGTCGTTGCCCAGCTTGGGCAGGGCCTCCGCGAGGAACTCCGCGTCGAACGCCAGGATCCCCGAGTTGATCTCGCGGATCGACCGCTGGGCGACGGTCGCGTCCTTCTCCTCGACGATCGCCTCGACGTCGCCCTCGTCGTTGCGGACGATCCGGCCGTAGCCGTAGGGGTCGTCGACGATCCCGCTGAGGACGCTGACCGCGCACTCGGCGGCACGGTGCTCCTGGGCGAACGCGCGCAGGCTCCGTCCCTGGAGCAGCGGGGTGTCGCCCGCGGCGACCAGGACGGTGCCCGTCGTCGTCCCGCTCGCCTCGAGGGCGATCCGTACGGCGTGCCCGGTGCCCTGCTGCTCCTCCTGGACCGCGAGCGTCACCTCCGGCAGGAGGGACCGGATGTGCGGCCCGACCTGGTCGCGCTGGTGACCGACGACCGCGACGACACGGGCCGGCTCGAGGGCCCGGACGGCCACCAGGACGTGGCCGACCATGCTGCGGCCACCGATCGGGTGCAGCACCTTGGCGGTCTTCGACTTCATCCGGGTGCCGCCACCCGCCGCCAGCACGATCACGGTGAGGTCGCTCGACATGAGGTCCAACCTAATCCCCGACGCCGGTTCGCCCGCCATCGTCCGCCAGGCTGATCCGCTGCCGTCGCTCCCCGGGTAGGAGTCGAACCTACGTCGCTAGTCCTGATTCAAAGTCAGGCGGGCCCTGCCGGCAGACCAACCGGGGAATGCCTAGAGGGTAAGGGCCCGCCTGGCGGGGCGGCACGTCCTACCGACAGGGCACTGCCGGTGTCGACAGGCGCGCGCGACGCGCGGACACACGTTGGTCCGGTGGCGGGGCGCTGCGCGTCGCCTCCGGGGGACCAACGTGTGTCCGGAGGCGGGGCTAGGGTCGCTCGCATGGACCTGCCCGTGATGCCGCCGGTGCGGCCGATGCTCGCCAAGAGCGTGAAGGGGATCCCCGACCCGGCCAAGCACTCCGTGGACGGGGTCGCCGGCCTCAGCTTCGAGCCGAAGTGGGACGGGTTCCGCTGCCTGGTGTTCAAGGACGGCGACGAGGTCGAGCTCGCCAGCCGCAACACCAAGCCGCTGACGCGCTACTTCCCGGAGGTCGTCGAGGCGATGCGCGAGCAGCTGCCCGACCGCTGCGTGCTCGACGGCGAGATCTTCGTGGCCCTCCGCGGTGACGACGGGGTCGACCGGCTGGAGTTCGAGACCCTGCAGGAGCGCATCCACCCCGCCGCCAGCCGGATCACGATGCTCGCGGAGAAGACCCCGCCGGTTTCGTCGCCTTCGACCTGCTCGCGCTCGGCGACGATGTCCTACGTCGACCGCCCGTTCGCCGACCGCCGAGCCGCGCTCGAGGAGGCGCTGGGAGGGCTCAGCGACGGCCCCTGCTTCCTGACCCGGACCACGACCGACCCGGCGAGGGCCGAGGAGTGGTTCCACCAGTTCGAGGGCGCGGGTCTCGACGGCGTGGTCGCCAAGCCCCTGGGGGCGCCGTACGCCGAGAACGCCCGCACCATGCTCAAGATCAAGCACGAGCGCACCGCCGACGTCGTGGTGGCCGGCTACCGCGAGCACAAGACGAGCACGCCGGAGCGACCGCTGCTCGGCAGCCTCCTGCTCGGCCTGTACGACGGCGAGCAGCTGCAGCACGTGGGCGTCAGCGCGAGCTTCACCGAGGCCCGTCGGGCCGAGCTGATCGCGCAGCTCCAGCCCCTGGTCGTCCCGATCGAGGACCACCCGTGGGGCCGCTGGGCGGAGTTCCTGACCGCCAACCCGGATCGGGTGCCCGGCACCCAGAGCCGCTGGAGCCAGGGCAAGGACCTCAGCTTCACGCCGCTGCGCCCCGACCTGGTCATCGAGGTGGCCTACGACCACATGGAGGGGCGGCGCTTCCGCCACACGGCGCAGTTCCGCCGCTGGCGTACGGACCGCGATCCGGAGAGCTGCGGCTACGACCAGCTCGACGAGCCGGTCTCCTACGACCTCACCGATGTGCTGGGCGGCCAGGGGCCGCCCGGCCGCTAGGCTTTCGGCGCACCGATCCTCCGCCCACCGGGAGCTGACACATGAGCGAGACCTACACCGTCGTCCTGCTCGTCGAGCAGGCGCTCACCTCGGGAGACGCCGCCCAGGTGCGGTCCCTCCACGAGGGTCTGGACGACGACGTGCGCTACCACGTCCTGCTGCCGGCCGAGGACGCCGCCGCCCGGATCGAGGCGGCCATGGGGGCCGTGGGCGGCGACACCCTGGTCACCCCGTCGATGCCGATGAACCCCGAGGACCTCGAGACGGTGCGCCAGGAGAGCGAGCGGCAGTCCGAGCGCGACCTCGCCAGCACGCTGGCCGCGCTGCGTGCGGCCGGCGCGACCGCGGAGGGCGAGGTGGTCGACGACGACCCGATCGACGCGCTGGCGGCGACCGTCTCGCGCGTGGACGGCCGCGAGGCGATCATCCTGACCCGCCCCCACGTGGTCTCCGAGTTCTTCCACCTGGACTGGAGCTCGCGAGCCCGCCGCAAGATCGGCGTCCCCGTCCTGCACCTCCTCGAGCACGAGAACTTCGACGAGCAGGCCGGCGGCACCGGCGAGGGCGTCACGGGCCTGTGACGAGGGCTGACTTCGACGGTACGGCGCAGGTCGCCAGCGGCTCGGTCCCCACGCGCGCGGTCGCGGCGTACCGCGTCATCGTGCGCGACGGGCGGCTGCGGCTGGCCGTCGGGTCCGCGGGCGGGACCGTGCTCGACGTACCCCTCCGCCGGGTCGGTGCCCGACCGCTCGGGCGGGCCGGCACCGCGGTGGTCGAGGTGGACGGGTCGCCGATCCTGGTCGACTTCGCCGGGCGGGGTGCCGCACCCGGACCGTCACCGGCGCGCCGCGTCGAGTCGCGGCGGCCCTGCGCGGCCGGTGGGCGCGGCGGCGGTTCGCCTCGGCGGTGCGCGGGGCGAGAGCCGATGAAGGCCGAGGGCATCTTCCTCACCCACCGCAGCTCGCCCCGGATCCGGCGGCACTTCGAGCGGCTGGTCCGCGAGAGCGGTGACCTGGTCACCTGGCACTTCGTGTTCAGCACCGACCCCGGAGCGAGGCCGCGCGCACCCTTCGCCTACCAGGATCCTGCCCAGGTCCTCGCCGGACGCTACCGCGCCATGGTCCGGCACGGCGGTGTGCAGGGCGGCTACCTCGACACCCTCCTGGTGCCGGTGCTGCGAGCACTGCGGGGCGACCACGTGTGGGCCATCGAGTACGACGTGGACTACACCGGCCGCTGGGACGAGCTGTTCGGTCAGTTCGTCGACAACGACGCCGACCTGCTGACGACGACGCTCCTGTACCGCTCGCAGGACCCCGACTGGAGCCACTGGCCGCGGTCCCAGGCACCGTCCTGGGTCCGCGACGACCAGTGGGTCCACTCGCTCAACCCGTTGATGCGCATCTCGCGCGGGCTGCTCAACTCCTACGCCGTGGCGATGGCGGACGAGGAGTGGCAGGGGCACTACGAGTACACGCTGCCGACCTCCGCGTTGGCGAGCGGCGCGAGGATCGAGGACCTCGGCAACGACGGTCCGTTCACGCCGGAGGAGCGCCGGTCCCGGATCTACGTCGGGAAGACGCCGGCGGGGCGGCCGGACGGTCTCACGTTCGGCTTCCGTCCGGTGCGCCGGCGCTACTTCCACGAGTCACCGGAGTCCTTCGAGCGACCCGGGATGGTCTACCACCCGGTCAAGCCCGGCGTACGGACCTGGACGAAGGCGAACCGCAACCAGACCGGGCCGGCGCCGACCGAGTGAGGCTCAGCCGCGTGCCTCGCGGTGCCGCCGGCGGTTGGTCCGCAGGCTCCGTCGGAGCCGCTGCGCGGCCGCCGGGTCGAGGGGTTCGCCCCGTTCGTCGACAAGGTCCAGGAAGGTCTTCGTCCACACCCGGAGGCGCCGGTTCTTGAGCACCAGGTCGAGGAGCAGGTCGACGTCCGATGTCTGCTCCCCGCGCACCGTGAAGGCCCGCGAGCCGTCGTCGGGGATCCACCCGGACGTGTTGTCCGCGTGCAGCCGGTGGTCGATCAGGATCTCCTCGAGGTTCACCCGCTGGTCGAACGCGCTCGAGATCAGGGCCACCCAGAAGTCGTGCGACACCGTCGTCGACGCGGGCGGCCACCCCCAGGTGTCGAGGAACGGGCGGGTGACCGCCATGCTGCACCCCTTGATCGCGACGGCCGGCCCGAAGCCACGCTCGGCGAGCAGGGCGTAGTAGGAGGGCGCGAGCTCGGTGCCGTCGTCGGACTGGAGCGCGAAGTCGTGGAAGACCGCCAGGCTCCGCGAGGCGTCGACCCGGCGGGCGACGGCCTCGAGCTTGGCGGGACGCCAGGAGTCGTCCTGGTCGGCGAAGAAGACGAGGTCGCCGGAGCACTCACTGCTGGCGGCCACGAAGTTCTGCGCGTAGCCGAGCCGCTCGTCGCCCGCGATCACGTGGACCCGGAACGACGCGCGCCGCGCGAACGCCTCCAGGATCCCGACGGTCCCGTCCGCCGATCCGTCGTCGCGGACCACGAGCTCGTCCGGTGGCCGGGTCTGCGCGGCGATGCTCTCGAGCATCTCGGGGAGGAACCGCTCCCCGTTGTAGGTGGCCATGGCGACCGACACCGGGACCCGGCTCCGGCGCGCCAGGACCGATCGCCACGAGCGCATGCGGCCACCCTAGGTGAGCCGCCCGCGGGCGGTCCGACCGACCGCGTCAGTCCTCGATGCGGTTGCCGGCCTCGTCCCAGTGGGAGGCGACCTTCTTGCTCGGCTGCACCCGCGGCGGCTCCCCCGGCATCTTGGGATAGTCCGGCGGGTAGTTCAGCTCGACGGCACCCTGCTCCTCGAAGAGCCGGAGCAACGGTTCCAGGGAGTGGTGCACGTCGTCGATCGTGGCCCACGGGTCGCCGTCGCCGAGACGGTCCGGCACCGTGAAGAGGTTGTACGCCGCCGGGTCGCTGACACCGGCGAGCTCGTCCCAGGTCATCGGCGTGGAGACGGGCGCGCCGGGGATCGGGCGGAGGGAGTACGCCGAGGCGATGGTGCGGTCGCGGCAGTTCTGGTTGAAGTCCACGAAGATCCGCTCCCCACGCTCCTCCTTCCACCAGGCCGTCGTCACGCCTTCGTCGCGCCGCTCGAGCTCGCGCCCGAAGCCGATGGCGGCGTGCCGCACGTCGGTGAACTCCCACCGCGGCTCGATGCGCACGTAGATGTGGATGCCGCGGTTGCCGCTGGTCTTCGGGTAGCCCCGGATCCCGAGCTCCTCGAGCAGCTCGCGGGCGACCCCGGCGACCCGCACCGCGTCCGCGAACGTCGTACCCGGCTGGGGGTCGAGGTCGATCCGCAGCTCGTCGGGCCGGTCGACGTCGTCGCGGCGCACCGGCCAGGGGTGGAACGTGAGCGTGCCCATGTGGGCGCACCACACCGGGACCGCGATCTCCGTCGGGCAGATCTCGTCGGCGGTCCGGCCCGACGGGAAGGTGACGTTGACCGACTCGAGGTAGTCGGGCGCACCCTTGGGCACCCGCTTCTGGTAGAACGCGTCGGCGTCGCGATCGGTCGTGCTGGTGGCGAGACGCATGCCGGGGCGGACGCCCGACGTCCAGCGCTCCAGCGCGGTGGGCCGGTCCCGCAGGGCCCGCATCAGCCCGTCACCCACGCTCGCGACGTACTCCGCCACCATCAGCTTGGTGACCTCCGAGGTGCGCTCCGTGGCCTCGTAGATCACCCGGTCGGGACTGCTCACCCGGACGGCACGCTCACCGTCGGGACCGGGGACCAGGACCTCGGCGGCGGGCGTCTTCGGCATGCCGTCAGGCTAGCCACCCGCCGGACCGACCGCATGGATCCGCGACCCCGCCCGCGACGGGCGCGAAGACCGGTCGCCGGTCGAGGTCGGCCGCCGTCGGCCGGACGAACTCGAAGCCCGAGCAGGTCACCACGACCGGCTCGGTCGGCGTCTGCTGCCCCGGCACCGGTACGTCGTGCTCCCGCAGCGCGGCGACGAGGGTCGCGGCGCACCCGACGTGCAACGGCGGGAAGTGGAAGGCGTTGCGGCCCTCCTCGTCAGGGGTGCCCACGAACGCGACGGGCCGGTCGAGACCGCCCCCACACACGCCGCAGATCCGGCTGAGGGCGCACTGCGTGACGCGCGCCTTGTTGAGGAGCGAGAGCCCGGCCCGCCCGTCGTCGTACGCACAGGCGAAGGGCACGGGCACCCCGTGCTCGGGGTCGACCGGCGGCGACGACCAGGACGAGGAGTTGGCCCCGTCGATCCGCGGGCGCCGCGGGGCGAGCACGCCGCCGAGGGAGTGGGCGACCTTGGTGAGGTTCACGCCGACGCCCGGGTCCAGGCGCCCGTCTCCAGGCGGCGCGTCGGACGCTGCTCGTCGCTCAGGCGACCGCGCTCGACCGGCGGGCTCGGCGGCTCCGGCTGGTCGCTGCTGGTCATCCCGTTGGGCAGCGACAGCTTCAGGATCGTGCGGAACACCTGCCCGTACTGCTTCCACAGCGGTCCGGTCGTGTAGGGCAGGTCGTACTTCTCGCAGAGGGCCTGCACCTTCTCCGCGATCTCCGGGTAGCGGTTGCTCGGCAGGTCGGGGAAGAGGTGGTGCTCGATCTGGTAGCCCAGGCTGCCCGAGAGGATGTGCAGCAGGCGACTGCCGGTGAAGTTCGCCGAGCCGAGCAGCTGCCGGAGGTACCACTCCGGCCGGGTCTCGTCCTCGAGCTCCTCCTCGGTGAAGTGCAGCGCCCCGTCGGGGAAGTGGCCGCAGAAGATGATCCCGTACGACCAGACGTTCCGCATGAGGTTGGCCGTGGCGTCGGCGGTCATCGTGGTCTTCCAGCTCGGACCGCTCAGCGCCGGGTAGACGATGTAGTCCTTGCGCGAACTGGCGGCGTACCTTCTGCCCGATCTGGCGCAGCTGCTTCCGCATCACGTGGGGGTCCTTCTTGCCCTTGCGGATCGCCTCGAGGTCGAGGTCGTGCAGGGCGACGCCCCACTGGAACAGCAGGGCCAGGGCGGCGTTGTAGACGGGCTGGCCGAGGTTGGCGGGGTGCCACCTCTGCTCGCGGGCCATCCGGAGGACGCCGTACCCGATGTCGTTGTCGTGACCGAGGACGTTGGTGAACTGGTGGTGCACGTAGTTGTGGCTGTGCTTCCACTGCTCGGCCGGCTGCGCGGTGTCCCACTCCCAGGTGGACGAGTGGATCTCCGGGTCGTTCATCCAGTCCCACTGGCCGTGCATGACGTTGTGGCCGATCTCCATGTTCTCGAGGATCTTGGCGAGGCCGAGCATCGTCGTACCGGCGACCCAGGCCGGCTTCCACCGGCTCGCCAGCAGCGTGACCCGGGCGGCCGCGGCGAGGCTGCGCTGCACGGTGATCATCCGGTTGATGTACGCCGCGTCGGCGTCGCCGCGGGACTCCTCGATCTCGGCGCGGATCGCGTCGAGCTCCCGGCCGAGCTGCTCCACCTCCTCGTCGGTGAGGTGGGTGTACTCCTGGACGTCGCTGATCGCCATGATGGTGTCTCCTTCGTGGATCGGCGTACTTCGTGGATCGGTCTTGGTTCGTGGATCGGCGTTCGTTCGTGGATCGAGCCCGTCGAGATCAGATGTCGAACGTGCAGTCCCCCACGGGGACGGTCACGCAGGTCTGGACCCGGTCGTTGCTCTGGTCGTACTCGGTGCCGTTGCGCAGGTCGCGCACCTTGCCGTCGACGAGGGTGAGGGTGCACGTGTGGCAGATGCCCATCCGGCAGCCGTAGGGCATCCCGACGCCGACGGACTCGCCCGCCTCGAGACAGGTGGTCGCACCGTCGACCTCGGCGGTCTTGCCGGTGCTGCGGAACGTGATGGTGCCGCCCTCTCCGCCGTCGCCGCCCAGCTCCAGCGAGAACCGCTCGAGGTGCAGGTCGTCCTCGAGGCCGGCCCGCTGCCAGTGCTCCTCGGCGGCGTCGAGCATCGGGGCCGGCCCGCAGGCCCAGGTCTCGCGATCGCGCCAGTCGGGCACGACGCGGTCCAGGTCGGTGAGCGCGAGCATGCCGTCGAGATCGGTGTGCCGCTCGAGCAGGCTCAGGTTGTCGTGCCGGTCGGCGAGCGCCTGGAGCTCGTCGCGGAAGATCATCCGCTCCGGGGTGGTCGAGGAGTAGTGGAGGACGACGTCGGGCATCGTGCCGCGACGGTCGAGCGTGCGCAGCATCGCGATCACCGGGGTGATGCCGCTCCCTCCGACCAGGAACAGCACCTTCGCCGGCGGCGGCTCGGGCATCACGAAGTCGCCCTCGGGTGCTGCCAGCCGGACGATGGTCCCGGGCTCACAGCCGTTGACCAGGTGGGAGGACAAGAAGCCCTCCGGCATCGCCCGCACCGTGATCGACAGGGTCCGGCCGGAGCGCAGCGGGGGCGAGCTGATCGAGTAGCTGCGCCAGTGGAACTTGCCGCCCAGCTGCAGCCCGATCCCGACGTACTGCCCGGGACGATGGTCCCAGCGCCAGCCCCAACCGGGCCGGATCACCACGGTGGCGGCGTCGTCGGTCTCGGGGATCACCCGCTCGATGCGCCCGCGCAGCTCGCGCGCGGTCCAGAGGGGGTTGATCATCGACAGGTAGTCGTCGGGATGCAGCGGTGTGGTGAGACGGGTCCCGGCCTCCCGGATCCGGCCCCATGGGACTCGCTGGGCGAGCTGCTCCCCGAGCGGCATGACGTCTCAACTCCTCCGGTGTCCCCTAAAACGTAACACTCGTTTACACTCAGAGTGTCAATGTGTCCTGGGTCTCGTCACCCGCTCGTTCCCTCGTGCGCCGTCCGCATGCGGCGGGGCTGCCGACTCGTTGCCCGCCGGACTACCGTGGGGGCATGACCTACCAGGTGGAGAAGACCGACGACGAGTGGCGCCAGGAGCTCTCGCCGGAGGAGTACGCCGTCCTGCGCAAGGCCGGCACGGAGCGGCCCTTCGTCGGCGAGTACACCGACACCGAGACCACGGGCATCTACCGGTGCAAGGCCTGCCAGGCCAAGCTGTTCGAGTCCGACACCAAGTTCCACTCCGGCTGCGGCTGGCCGAGCTTCTACCAGCCGATCACCGACACCGTGGAGTACATCGAGGACACCTCCCACGGGATGAAGCGCGTCGAGGTCCGCTGCGCCAACTGCGGCTCCCACCTCGGCCACGTCTTCCCCGACGGCTACGGCACCCCCACCGGCGACCGGTACTGCATCAACTCCATCAGCCTCACCCTCGAGCCCGCGGAGAAGCCGGCCGACCACCCCGCCGACTGACCGTTGAGCCGCGCCTTATGGCTCGTTGAACGGCGCCTCGTGGTCCGTTGAGCCGCGCCTCGTGGTCCGTTGAGCCGCGCCTCGTGGTCTGTTGAGCCGCGCCTCGTGGCCCGGCGAGTCGGAGGTGGTCTCTTCCTGCCAACCATGTGCCGCGGCTCAAGGGACCATTTCCCGCGGCTCAACGAGCCATTTCGCGCCGTTCAACGGACCATTTCCCGCGGCTCAACGGACCATAAGGCGCGGGTGAACGGTCAGGGGAGGCGGGCCAGGAGGTCGGCGACGGGGGTGCGGGCGCCGGTGTAGAACGGCACCTCCTCGCGCACGTGGCGACGAGTCTCGGAGCCGCGCAGGTGGCGCATCAGGTCGACGATCCGACCGAGATCGTCGGCCTCGAACGCCAGGATCCACTCGTAGTCGCCCAGGGCGAAGCTCGAGACGGTGTTGGCCCGGACGTCGGGGTAGTCGCGCGCCATCCTCCCGTGCTCGGCGAGCAGCCGGCGGCGCTCGGTCTCCTCGAGGAGGTACCACTCGTAGGACCGCACGAAGGGATAGACGCAGACGTGCGCCCGCGGCTCCTCCTCGGCCAGGAACGCCGGCACGTGGCTCTTGTTGAACTCCGCCGGGCGGTGCAGCGCCATCTGCGACCAGACCGGGGCGAGCCGGCGACCGAACGCCGTACGGCGGAAGCGGTGGTAGGCGTCCTGGAGCTGCTCGCTCGACGCGGCGTGCCACCAGACCATCACGTCCGCGTCGGCGCGCAGCCCCGCCACGTCGTAGGTGCCCCGCACGACGACGTCGTCGGCGGCGAGCTTGTCGAACAGGTCCGAGACCTCGGCCGCCTCGGCGGCGCGGTCGGCCCCGCCGTCCTCCGGCCCCAGCGGCCGCTCGAGGCGGAACACCGACCACATCGTGTAGCGGACCAGGTCGTTGATCTCGCGCGTGCGGGCGGCGTTGCTGGGCGTGCTGCTCATGCCTTCATTCTGCCCCGGTGACCTCGGCGGCGGCGCGGCGGGCGGAGCCGATCACGGCGGGGATGCCGACGCCGTCGTACGCCGCACCGCACACCGCGAGCCCCGGCACGGCCCCCACGGCCGAGCGGATCCGGGCGACCCGGGCGAGGTGTCCCACCGCGTACTGCGGCAGTGCCCCTCCCCACCGCTGCACGTGCGCATCCACCGGCCGCACCTCCTGACCGGTCGCCAGCGACAGGTCGGCCACGACGTGGGCGACCAGCTCCTCGTCGGACGCCTGCAGCGACGCCTCCTCGCGGTGCCGACCGATCGACGCCCGCAGCAGACGCAGGTCGGCGGAGTCGCCGATCCAGGCCCACTTGTTGAAGGAGTACGTCGACGCCTTGATCCGCCGACCGTCCACCGACGGCACCAGGAAGCCGGACGAGTCGCCGACCTCCAGCGACCGGACGGCCAGCGTGATCACGGCCATCGAGGCGTACTCGAGGGTCGCGAGCTCCCCGGCCGCCTCGGGGGCGACCTCGGCCAGCAGTCGTGCCGCCGGCGCGCCAGGCACCGCGAGCACCACCCGCGACGTCTCGACCACCTGCGGCGACCTCGTCGAGCCCACCGTCAGCCGGAACCCCGAGCCGGATCGGGCGAGCACGCGCACCGGGGCCGTCCTGCGGACCTCGAAGCCGCCGTCCTCGACCAGCGCCAGAGGCAGGCGGCCGAGCCCGCCCTCCAGGCCCGCGAACACCGGCGCGCCCGACGGCGGGGGCAGGGCGGCCGCGGCCCGCAGCAGCGAACCGTGCTCACGCACCATCGACACCAGCTGGGGCGCGGTCGCCGCGGCCGACAGGTTCGCGGCACGACCGGCGTACACCCCACCGAGCAACGGCTCGGCCAGGCGCTCCACCACCTCAGGGCCGAGCCGGGAGCCGAGCAGCTCGGCCACCGAGACGTCGTCGTGACCCAACGGGTGCACGCTCTCCGCACGTGCCCGCGCCAGCCCCTCGCCGGACAGCACGCCGGTGGACGCGAGCGCGTCGAGGTCGAGAGGTACGCCGAACACCGTGCGGGGCAGCGGCCGGAGCGCGCCCCTGGTCCACAGCTGCGTCGACCCCGCCACGGGATGCACTACGTCGAGGCCCAGCTCGGCCGCCAGCCCGACACCCTCCGGACGCCGCGCCAGCATCGACTCGGCGCCGACGTCGACGGCGACCCCGCCCACGGCGGCCAGCCGTAGCTTGCCACCGACATCGGGAGAGCCCTCGAGGAGCAGCACCGACAGTCCGGACCTGCTCAGGTCGCGGGCGGCCGTGAGGCCGGCGACCCCGCCGCCCACCACCACGACATCGGGTCTCGGGTCGGACACGTGCGCCACTCTCCCACCTCGCCCGAAGCGCCCTTCGGCGCGGGGCAACCGCCCTATGCTGAGCCGGTGCCGAGCGCGCCGTTCGTCGTCCCGCCGCTGCTGCTCATCGCGATCCTGCTCGTCAGCGCCGTCGCCAAGCTCCGCGACCCCCGCGACACCTCGTCCGTCTTCCTCCAGCTCGACCTGCCGGAGGTCCTCCTCCGGCTGCACGCTCCTCGCCTCCTGCCCTACGGCGAGCTCGCGCTCGCGGCGTTCCTCCTGCTCGCACCCGACGGGTGGTACGTCGTGGCCGCGACCGGCACGCTGCTGCTGTTCCTGGCCTACTTCCTGGTCATCCTGCGCGCCGTGCGGCTGCCCTACGGGATCACCTGCGGCTGCTTCGGCCGGCTCGGCCTCGGGCTCGTCACGCGCTGGACGCTGGTCCGCAACGGCGTCCTCCTCGCGGTCGCGGTCATCACCTGGGCGGACTCGTGGCGGAGGGACGGGGTCCTGCAGCGGCTCCTCCACCTGGGCGACCAGGCCTGGTGGCTGGCCGGCGTCCTGCTCACCGCTCTCGTGGTCGGGTTCGTCGTCCGCGAGGAGCATCCGACCTCCCTGCCCGAGGCCCAGGACCTCGAGCCCGACCCGTTCGCGTACCAACCGTCGCCGATCCCGTACGGCGTGCTGGACGGCCCCGAGGGCACCGTGTCGGTGTGGCAGCTGAGCGACGCGGCCGCCCGGCTGCTGGTGTTCTGCGACCCGGGCGATCCCGCCTCGGCCGACGTGCTGCGGCGGGTGCCCGGCTGGGCCGCCCGGCTCGTCCCCGTGCGCACGCACGTGGTGTCCGAGCGGGAGTGGAACGTGCTGCACGCGCGCTTCCCGGAGCTCCGCGACAGCCTGCTGGGTGATCCCGACGGCCAGCTGCGGCGTCGGCTGGCGACGGAGTCGCCCGGGGCCGTGCTGCTGGGCACGGACCGGCTGCTGGCGGGCGGACCGGTCACCGGTGTCGCGGAGATCGAGGAGCTCGTCGAAGCCGCGGCCGCCGAGCTCGCCGCCGCCGCGGCCCCCCGGGGCGATCTCCCCCTGCAGGAGGCCGCCGCTCCGTAGGCGTGCCGACCGCGTGGCCCATGGTCACGGTTCGGCCAACGGTCGGTCACGGTCGTGCAGCGGCGGAACCGGACGGGCGGCACCGGCGTCCGAACGCCATGAGCCTCACGCGTCCCCGCCTCCTCGCCACCGTCGCCGCCGTCAGCCTGGTCGCGCTCAGTGGCTGCAGCTCCAGCAGCGGAGAGAGAGCCTCGACGGCGGCCGGCAGCAATGCCGACTCCGGCAACGCCGCGAGTCTCCCCCTGGCGGCAGGCCCGCCCGCGGGCACCGATCAGTTCGGCACGGTCGGTGCCGGCAAGGCAGCGGGCTCCACGGCGAACGTGGAGCACCAGGCCGTGATCAAGATCGGGGACGTGGCGATCCGCACGTCGCACCCGCAGTGGGCGCGGGACCGCGTCGACACCCTGTTGACCCGGCTCCAGGGCTCCATCGACGACGAGAACACCGTCTACGACAAGCACGGCAGCATCCGCGTCTCACACCTGGTGCTGCGGGTACCCGTCTCTTCCTTCACCACGGCCGTCGACGACCTCGAGCACCTCGGCAAGGTGGTGCACTCCACCAGCACCGCCAAGGACGTCACGACCGAGGTCATCGACATCCAGCAGCGCCTGAAGACCCTGAGGATCAGCCTGAACGAGCTCAACTCGTTCCAGCGGCAGGCCGCGAACATCGACCAGCTGCTCCGCTTCGAGAACGCGATCACCCAGCGTCGCGGCGAGTACCAGTCGCTCAAGTCGCAGCGCGACTACCTGACGAACCAGACCAGCATGTCGACGATCAACCTGGACCTCTCCGTTCCGCGCCCGGTGGTCGCCGCACCCCGGCACGACCACCACGCGGGGTTCCTGACCGGACTGCAGCACGGCTGGGCGGCACTCACCGGGACGGTCCTGGTCGCGCTCACCGTCGTGGGCGCCGTCCTGCCGTTCGCCGTGCTGCTGGTGATCGTCGGCGTACCGGTGTGGTGGTGGGTACGGCGCACGTGGCGCACCCCGCCCGTCGCGACGCCGTCCGAGGACGCCGCTCAGTAGCTCTGGACGAACTCCGTCAGCCGGGCCAGCTGGTCGGGGTCGGTCGCCGGCAGCACGCCGTGGCCGAGGTTGAAGATGTGGCCGCGCGCGGCGCGACCGGCCTCGATGATCTCCGCGGCGCGCCGGGTCATCACGTCCGTCGGTGCGAAGACCAGGGTCGGGTCGAGGTTGCCCTGCACGGCGCGGTCGCCCACCAGCGGGATCGCGTCGGCGAGCGGCGTACGCCAGTCGACACCGACCACGTCGGCGCCCGCCTCACCCATCAGCCCGAGCAGGCTCCCGGTGCCGACGCCGAAGTGGATGCGCGGCACTCCGAGCTCGCCCGCCGCGGCGAGGACCCGCGCCGAGTGGGGCATCACGAAGTCGCGGTAGTCGGCGGGGGTCAGCGCACCCGCCCAGGAGTCGAACAGCTGCACCGCGGCAGCACCGGCCCGCACCTGAACCGCGAGGTACGCCGCCGAGATGCCGGCGATCTTGCGCATCAGGGCGTCCCAGACGTCGGGCGCGCCGAACATCATCGCCTTGGTCGTCGCATGGTCCTTGGACGGGCCGCCCTCCACCAGGTACGACGCCACCGTGAACGGTGCCCCAGCGAACCCGATCAGCGGCGTCGCCCCGAGCTCGGCCACGAGCGCGGTGATCGCGGCCGTCGTGAACGGGACATGGTCGGGGGTCAGGTCGGGGATCGCCGCCACGTCCTGGAGCGTGCGGACCGGGTTCGCCACGACCGGGCCGACCCCCGGCTTGATGTCGAGGTCGACACCGACCGCCTTGAGCGGCAGCACGATGTCGGAGAAGAAGATGGCCGCATCCACGCCGTAGCGACGTACCGGCTGGAGGGTGATCTCGGTGACGAGGTCCGGGTCCATGCAGGACTCGAGCATGCCGACGCCCTTGCGGACCTCGAGGTACTCCGGCAGGGAGCGTCCGGCCTGCCTCATGAACCACACCGGCGTGTGCGGCACGGCCTCCCCGCGGGCCGCCCGCAGGAAGGCGCCGTCCCGGGGGTTCGTCATGGATGAATGCTCTCAGGTGACCCGGCGTGTTCCCACATCCGCCTTCAACGCCCGACCTACTGTGAGGGCATGGTCGTCGGTCCTGAGACGCGCCCTGGCGCGGACCCGTCACCGACCCCTCCGGAGTTCCAGGAGGCGGTGCGGGCGATGGGCGAGGCGCGCCTGCGACCCGAGGTGCTCTGCGAGCCGATGCCGGCACCCCAGCGGATCGCACCGTACGCCGCCGCGCTGAGCGCGGACGTGACCGTCGACGGGGTCGACGTCAGCACCGGTCGGCTCATCCTGCTGCACGACCCGGCCGGAAACGACGCGTGGGAGGGCACCTACCGCTGCGTCGGCTACGCCCGCGCCGAGATCGACCTCGAGATGATCACCGACCCGGCCCTGGCCGACGTGGGGTGGTCGTGGCTGACCGAGGCACTCACGTCGCACGGCGCGTCGTACACGGCGGCGTCCGGGACGGTCACCCGGGTCGCGACGGACAGCTTCGGGCAGATGGCCGACGACTCCGGGAGCGCCCAGATCGAGATCCGCGCCTCGTGGACGCCGACCCTCCCCGAGGGGCGTCTCGACATCGAGGGTCACGTTGCTGCGTGGGGGGAACTACTGTGTACGGCGGCGGGCCTGCCGCCGGTCCCGGAGGGCGTGACCGCCATGCCCAGTCGTCGTGGTCGGCGTGGAGCCGGTCACTGACGATGACGCCTGATACCCATTCCGCATCCCCGATCCCGCTCGACGGTGACGACACGCCCGGAGAAACCCTGCCGGGCGCGGAGACGCCCGCGCCCGTCGAGGCCGAGGACACGCCCCCTGCCCCCCTGCTCGAGCTGCGCGACGGCCTGCCCCCGCTGACCGACACGCCTCCCGCGCTGGCCGACGCGTGCGAGGCCCTGGCCGCGGCCGGTGGACCGGTCGCGATCGACGCCGAGCGAGCGTCCGGCTACCGGTACTCCTCGCGCGCCTACCTGATCCAGCTGCGCCGCGACGGTGCGGGCACGTTCCTCGTCGACCCGATCGGGTTCGACTCCCTGGCGCCCCTGCAGGACGCCCTCGCCGGCACGGAGTGGATCCTCCATGCGGCCACCCAGGACCTCCCCTGCCTCACCGAGGTCGGGCTCACCCCCGCCGCGCTGTTCGACACCGAGCTCGCCGGTCGGCTGCTCGGCTACCCACGGGTCGGGCTCGCCACGCTGGTCGAGACCCGGCTCGGGTACTCGATGAAGAAGGAGCACTCCGCCGCGGACTGGTCGACGCGTCCGCTGCCGGGGCCGTGGCTGGAGTACGCCGCCCTCGATGTCGAGGTCCTCATCGAGCTGCGCGACGTGCTCGCGGCCGAGCTCGAGGCCGCGGGCAAGGACGAGTGGGCACGCCAGGAGTTCGACGCCCTGCGCAGCTTCTCCCCGACGCTGCGCCACGAGCCGTGGCGACGTACCTCCGGCCTGCACCGGGTGCGTGGCCGCCGCCTGCTGGGCGCCGTGCGCGAGCTCTGGGAGGCGCGCGACGCGCTGGCCCGCGAGCGGGACGTGTCGCCGGGCCGACTGATCGGCGACGGCGCCATCGTCGCGGCCGCGATGACGATGCCCACGACCCGCTCGGAGCTGCTCGCGACCAAGGGCTTCCACGGACGGGGGGCCCAGCGCTACGCCGACCGCTGGGTCGAGGCCCTGCGGGTGGCCAGCGAGCTGCCCGAGGACGAGCTGCCGGCGCGGGCGCCGCGCATCGACGGTCCCCCGACCCCGCGCGCCTGGGCGGAGCGCGACCCGGTGGCGGCCGCGCGGCTCACGGCCGCCCGCGAGGGCGTCGCCCGGCTCTCGGAGGAGCTCGAGGTGCCGGCGGAGAACCTGCTCTCCCCCGACACCGTCCGACGTCTGATGTGGACGCCGCCGGAGCCGGAGCCCGCCGCCGTGGCGGCCGAGCTGCGTACGTACGGCGCACGGCCGTGGCAGGTCGAGCTGGCGACCCCGATGCTGGTCGAGGCGATCGCGTCGGCTCAGCCCGGCGACGGCTGACCGGAGCCGGTCGGGCCCAGCGGCACACCCAGCCAGCGTCGCGAGATCCGGTCGATGTGCCGGGTGAGGGTGGGGACCCGCGACGTGCCGCGGCGGACCATGCTCTGCACCAGCGGGTCCACGGCTTGGTCGAGCTGGTCCCACTGCCCGATCAGGGGCGGGTAGTACATGCTCTTCACGCTGAACGTGAAGACCGCGGCGTGCTGGGGCAGGTGCCCGTGCTGCTGGAACGCGTCGGAGAGCGCCACGGTCTGGTTCGCCGGCTGCAGGTAGCCGGCCGACGCCACCTCACCGAGGGCGTCGGGCGAGCCGGCGTACACCAGGAAGTCCGCCGCGGTCCCGACGTCCCGCGCATGCTGGGAGATGCACAGACCGGTGAGGTCGCCGACCGTGGCCGGCGAGTCGAGGGTCGGCATCGGCATCACGTCGAAGCTGAAGCCCAGCTTGTTGCGTAGCGCCGGCACGAGCTGCCTCGAGCCCTGGAGCAGAGCGAGCCGCCCCTGGACGAACGCCTGCTCCGGTGAGCTGCTCCCCAGCTCTGCGGGGGACGCCATCACGTCCGGCTCGTGGAGCACGCGCACGGTGCGGACCAGGGCCTTCTGGCTGGCGGGGCTCGACAGGGCGAGCGACGTCGGCGGGTTCGATCCGGCGAACACCTGGCCCCCGCCGGAGAGGACGAACGGCGCCAGGCCCTCGAGACTCGGGTCGACGTAGGCGCCGGCGACGCCGGGATGGTGCCGCACGGCCCATCGGGCGGCCGCCGCGAACTGGTCGATCGACCAGCCCTGGCCCGCGGTCGGCGGGTTGTTCTTCATCTGCCGGAACTTGACCAACCGCTTGTTGTAGAAGATGACGGAGGGCTCGATGCCGTAGGGAAGGCACTGGAGGCGGCTGTTCATCCCGAACGCGGTGAGGGAGCTGCGCGGGTAGACGTCCCCGAAGTCGACGCCGCGGTCGTCCAGCAGCTGGTCGATGGGCTGGACGGTCTGGTGCTGGGTGAGCCAGAACAGGTCGCGATGGGAGGCGAGGAACACGTCGGGCACGCGGGCGCCGTTGCGCAGGTCGGCCATCATGGTCGCCTCGTCGGGCCAGGAGACGACCTTGACGGTCACCCGGCGGTCGAGCGGCGCGAACAGCGAGGCCATCTGCTGGTAGGCGGCGACCGCACCGGGAGGGCCGACGACCCCGAAGGTGAGGTTCTCCGGAGGGAGCTGCTTGAGCACGGACGCGCTCGTGGAGCTGCTCGGGTCGGCCGGGGTGGAAGACGACGAGGACCCGCAACCGGCCAGGACCGTGCCGACGACCAGCAGGGCCGTGGCCGCGAGGGGGACGGTGCGTCGTCGTCCTCTGCCTCGCCCGATCACGGCCGAAACCCTAGTCCTCCGGACAAGTGCGAGGTGCGCCGGACCGGGAGCGCCTCACGGCGCGTGGCCGCTCGAAGCGGCTGATTTTGGGACCCGGGGCTGCCACGGCCCGGCGCACTCCGACATTGTAACCGGGGGCGAAGCGAGAGCGCGCTTCGAACGCGAGATCTCCACAGCCGGCACGGAGCGCGCGAACTGCGAGCCCCCCATCGGGCACCGGGGGCGAAGCGAGAGCGCGCGGTAGCGCGCGAACTGCGAGCCCCACCCTGTGGATGGCGAGTCGGCCCGGGCTCCCGACGACCCGCCGCGCCCGCTGCGGGGGCGGGAGCCGTTCGAGCCGCGCGTCAGGCGAGGTGGCCGGCGATCTCCAGCCGGGCGGAGCGGTCGAGCTGGTCGGCCACGGACTGCATCCGGGCCGCCGCGAGGGCATTGCTGTCGGGGAGCCCGGCCCGGCCGGTCGCGACCACGCGGGCGAACGCCGCGGCGCGGAGCAGGACGTCGGCGAAGTCCCCGTCCACGATGCCGCGCAGCACCTGGTCGACCATGGCCCGCAGCTCGTCCGGTCCTGGCGGGTCGGCCACGCCCGCCACGACGTCGTCGACCGCGGCCAGCGAGCGGCCGGCCTCGAACTCCCGGGCCACCCCGACCGGGTCGGCGTACACCCAGGAGCGCAGCAGGTACAGGCGCCACAGGCAGCCGGCCACGGAGTCGGCCGGACGGTCCGCCCAGGCCTCCGCGATGGTCTCGATCCCCTCGGTGTCGGCCAGATGGAGGACCCGGTCGGCGACCTCGCCGTCGCCGGACGCGCGAGCGCCCCGCACCAGGAGCTCCGCGGCCCGATCGGCCGCCTCGGCCACGCGCACCGGGTCGTCGGTCGCCTCGAGGGCTCCGAAGAACTGGTCGCCCGGCGTGAGCGGACGGTGGTGCGGACGCTGGGTCACCTCCCCACAGTAACGACCGGAAGGCGCTCGCGAGGTCAGGTCGCGAGGAGCTTTCGGATGCGCTGGTCGCTGACGGGTCCGTCGGTGCCGAGCTGCTGAGCCCACAGCGACACCCGGTACTCCTCGAGCATCCACCGCACCCGCCGCAGCCGCTCGCCCGGAGGACGTCCCTCGGGGAGCGCCGCCACCTGGTGCAGCCAGGCCTCCTCGAGGCCGAGGACCTGGTCCATGAGCTGCCGGTCCCGGCCCAGGTCGTCGTCGAGCCGTTCGCGGCGGCGCCGGATCGCGAGGAGGTACGTCGGGAAGCGGCGCAGGCGGTCGGCCCCGGCCTCGCCCAGGAAACCTCGTCCGACCAGCCGCGCCAGCTGCTGTCGCAGGTCCTGCAGCGCCGGGAGGGTGGCGAGCTCGGCGCGGCCGCTCAGCAGCCGGTCGGTGTCGCGCCAGTCCGCGAGGACCCGGACGACGTCGGCGAGAGCGGGCGCCGTGCGGTCGGCCAGTGCCTCGCGGCCGGCGGTGACCAGCGCGTCGTACTCCTGGGGGGTGCGGGCCGCGGGATGTGCGTCGACGACGTCCGACAGGATCGCCGCACGGAGGTCCTCGAGGAGCTCGGCGACCGACGGGTACGGCGACCCGGCCAGACCGAGGCGGGCGGTGGTGTCGAGCCCGGCGGTGGGATCGCCCTCCGGGAGGGCGAGGAGGAGGAGTCTGCGGACGCCGAGACGGTGTCGGGAGTCAGCCTCGTCCGGGGAGCCGAAGACGGCGAGTCCCACGGTGGCTCCCTCGTCCACGAGCGCGGGGTAGGCCAGCACCTCGTGACCGGCTCGCCGTTGGAGGATCTCGGTCGGGATGTCCCCGAAGACCCAGCCGGTCTCGCCGGTGGCGCCGAGCCCGCTGTCGTCGGCGACGGCGGCGAGCGCGTGCTCGAACTCACCCTGGAGCGGCGCCTTGAGCACCTCGAGGTCCTTGCCCCGCCCCTGCTCCAGGCCCTCGTCGTCGACCACGCGGTACGTCGGCCGCAGGTGGTCCGGGACCTTGGACCAGTCCCAGGCCTCGCGTGGGACGTGGACTCCGGTGGTGGCACGCGCCCACCGCTCGAGCGCGTCGAGCAACGGCTCGTCGCCCGGCGGGGTCGCGGCCAGGAACTCCCGAGCCCGGTCGGGGGCCGGGACGAAGCTGACGCGGAGGTTCTTGGGCAGGCTGCGGATGAGACTGGTCACCAGCTCGTGACGGACGCCGGGGACGTTCCACGAGAAGTCGTCGGTGGCGACCCGGTTGAGGGTCGCCACCGGGACGTCGATGGTGAGGCCGTCGTCCGCGGCGCCGGGCTCGAAGTGGTAGCTGATCGGGAAGGTCAGCCCCTCGCCCTGCTGCCAGGCCTCGGGGAAGTCCTCCGCGTGCACCTCCTCGGCGGTGTCGTGCGTGAGCATCGCCGGGTCGAAGGTGAGCAGGTCGGGCCGGCTGCGGCGTTCCTGCTTCCACCACTGGTCGAAGTGCGCGCCGGAGACCACGTCCGGCCCCACGCGGGCGTCGTAGAAGTCGAACAGCGTCTCCTCGTCGACGACGATGTCCCGTCTCCTGGCGCGGTGCTCGAGCTCCTCCGCCTCCTCGAGCAGGCGCTGGTTCTCCGCCAGGAAGCGGTGCCGCGACGACCACTCGCCCTGGACGAGGGCGTGGCGGATGAAGAGCTCCCGGCTCAGCGCCGGGTCGATGCGGCCGTACGAGACCAACCGGTCGGTGGCCAGCGGTACGCCGTACAACGTCACCCGCTCATAGGCCATCACGGCCGCGCGCCGCTTCGACCAGTGCGGTTCGCTGTAGGTGCGCTTGACCAGGTGTCCGCCGATCTCCTCGGCCCACTCCGGCCGGATCGCGGCGTTCTGCCGGGCCCAGAGCCGACCCGTCTCGACCAGCTCACCCGCCACGAGGTACGCCGGGTTCTTGCCGCGCAGGCCGCTCCCGGGGAAGATCGCGAACTTCGCCCCGCGCGCCCCGAGGTACTCGCGCGGGCCGCGCGGCCGACTGCCGGGCCCCCTGCCACTCGTCGGGCCGGTGGCGTCCCGCTCGTCCAGCACGCCGACGTGCGAGAGGAGCCCGGACAGCAGCGCCTGGTGGATGCCGTCGGCGTCGTACGCGGCCCCGCCCGGTACGACGGTCGAGCCCGGCGCGGCCCCCGATCCCCCTGGTGGGTCGGCCGCGGGCCGGGACCACCGCGGCTCCTTGCCGAGCTCGACGTCGAGCTCGCGACAGACCCGGCGGAGCTGTGACTCGAAGTCCTGCCACTCGCGCACCCGCAGGTAGTTGAGGTACTCCCGGCGGCACATCCGCCGGAAGGCGCTGCTGGACAGCTCGCGCTGCTGTGAGCGCAGGTGTCGCCAGAGGTTGAGCCAGGTCAGGAAGTCCGACGTCGGGTCCTTGAACCGGGCGTGCAGCTGGTCGGCCTGGGCCTGCTGCTCCAGCGGCCGCTCGCGCGGGTCCTGCAGCGAGAGCGCGGCCGCGATCACCAGGATCTCGCGCACGCAGCCCAGCCGCTCGGCCTCGAGGATCATCCGACCGAGCCGAGGGTCGATCGGGAGCCGTGCCAGCCTGCGCCCGAGCCGGGTCAGCCTGCTGCCGTCGGTCGAGCTCGCCGGAACCACCGCCCCGAGCTCCTCGAGGAGCTGGACCCCGGCGGCGACGTTGCGCCGGTCCGGCGGCTCGACGAAGGGGAACCGGGCGACGTCGCCGAGGCCCAGCGAGGTCATCTGCAGGATCACCGACGCGAGGTTGGTGCGCAGGATCTCGGGGTCGGTGAAGGGCGGCCGGCCCTCGAAGTCCTCCTCGGCGTACAGCCGGATCGCGATCCCCGCCTCGACCCGGCCGCACCGGCCGGACCGCTGCTGCGCCGACGCCTGGCTGATCGCCTCGATCGGGAGCCGTTGGACCTTGGTCCGCACGGAGTACCGCGAGATGCGCGCCAGCCCGGTGTCGACGACGTACCGGATGCCGGGGACCGTGAGCGAGGTCTCGGCGACGTTGGTGGCCAGCACGATCCGTCGCACCGTGGACGGGTGGGAGGAGAACACCCGATGCTGCTCGGCCGCGGACAGCCGCGAGAAGAGCGGCACGATCTCCAGCCGCAGGCGTTGCTGGAGATCGCCCAGGGCGTCGGCGGTGTCCCGGATCTCCCGCTCACCGGGCAGGAACACCAGCACGTCGCCGGGTCCCTCGGCCGAGAGCTCGCGGACGGCGTCGAGGATCGCCTCGGTCTGGTCGCGGACGACGGCCTCACCCTCCTCGTCGGTCTCCGGGAGGTCGACGAGCGGGCGGTAGCGGACCTCGACGGGGTAGGTGCGGCCGGACACCTCGATGATCGGAGCCGGCCGCCCCCGCGCGTCGCTGAAATGGGCGGCGAAGCGCTGCGGGTCGATGGTGGCGGAGGTGATGACCACCTTCAGGTCCGGCCGCCGCGGCAGCAGGCGCTTGAGGTAGCCGAGCAGGAAGTCGATGTTGAGGCTGCGCTCGTGGGCCTCGTCGATGATGATCGTGTCGTAGCGGCGCAGCTGTCGGTCGCGCTGGAGCTCGGCCAGCAGGATGCCGTCGGTCATCACCTTGATCCGGGTGCTGGCGGAGGTCCGGTCGGTGAACCGCACCTGGTAGCCGACCTCGTCGCCGAGGGTCGTCCCGAGCTCGGAGGCGAGGCGCTCGCCGACGGACCGGGCGGCGATCCGGCGCGGTTGGGTGTGCCCGATCAGCCGGCCGCGCCCGCCGGCGCCGCGACCGAGCTCGAGGCAGATCTTGGGCAGCTGCGTGGTCTTGCCCGACCCGGTCTCGCCCGCCACCACGACGACCTGGTGGTCCCGGATCGCCGCCGCGATGTCGTCGTGCCGCTGGCTGATCGGCAGCTCGGGCGGGAAGGTGATGTCCACAACGCGGGTGATTCTCCCCCACCCCTCCCGGCTGCCCGCAACGCGATTGCTCGCACCACACGGACACCGGGGTGCCAGGGCGTTCACAGGAAGCGCACAGACGGTCCGGGCAAGGTCGAGGCATGACACAGATGAGACGCAGCCGGCGTCTGCAGGCGGGCCTCGTGGGCCTCAGCGTGCTGAGTGCCGTCGGCGCCGCCCTCGGCCTCGGTCTGACCACCCACACCGGCACCGCCCAGGCGAGCCGGCAGACGACCGGGTCGGGCACCTCCGGGAGCTCGACGGGCAGCAGCTCCGGCCACCGCGCCCACGTCCGCTCGACGGGCTCGTCGTCCACGTCGTCCAGGTCCTCCTCGTCGAAGTCGTCGTCCTCGAAGTCGTCGTCGAAGTCGTCGTCGAGCCGGGTGACGCAGCCCACCACCACCGCTCCGCAGGCCACCACGAGCGGCTCCTGACGTGGACACGTCGTACCGCTTCGACCTGTGGAGCACCACGGCCTCGGTCGTGGTGTCCGACCCCACGGCCCTCGCCGCCGTCGTCGAGGTCGTGCGCGCCGGGCTCGACGACGTCGAGCGCGCGTGCTCACGGTTCCGCGCCGACTCCGAGATCCGGTCCCTCCGGCCCGGCACCACGACGCTGTCGCCGCTGCTGGCCGATCTGGTCGGTACCGCCCTGGACGCGGCGGAGGCCAGCGGTGGCCTGGTCGACCCGACCGTGGGCGGGGTCGTCAGGGAGCTGGGCTACGACCGCAGCATCGAGCTGCTGCCGAAGGACGGGCCAGCCGTGACGCTGGTGCAGCGGGTGCCGGGCTTCCGCCGGGTGAAGCTGTACGGCGACCGGCTCGAGCTGCCCGCCGGCATCGACCTCGACCTCGGCGCGACCGCCAAGGCCCGCGCCGCGGACCTCACCGCCCGCAGGGCCGCCGAGATCGTCGGGGTGGGTGTCCTCGTCGAGCTCGGGGGCGACATCGCGACGGCCGGACCTGGTCCCGAGGAGGGATGGCAGGTGCTGGTGTCCGACTCGCCCGACGACCCGGCCTCCCAGGTCACCCTCCAGCCGGGCTCGGCGGTCGCGACCTCCTCGACGGTACGACGTGCGTGGCGCCGCGGCGGTGTCCGGATCCACCACATCGTCGACCCCCGGACGGCGGCGCCGGCGGCGGCCGTGTGGCGCAGCGCCACCGTGGCCGGGCCCACCTGCGCCGAGGCCAACACCGCCTCGACCGCTGCTGTGATCCTCGGCCACGAGGCCCCGCGCTGGCTCGCCGAACGCGGGTTCAGCGCCCGCCTGGTCGACCAGCGGCACCGCGTCTGCCCGGTCGGCGACTGGCCGCGGGAGGCTGCGGCGTGAGCTCGGCGTTGTGGGCCCTGGGTCGCGGCACCGGCGTCGTCGCGCTCGTCCTGTTCACGGTGGCGCTGGTCCTCGGCATCGTCGCCCGCTCCGGACGTCGCGTGCCGTGGCTCGGACGCTTCGGTACCAGTGACCTGCATCGCACGGCCGCCCTCACCGGCACCGCGCTCGTCGTGGCGCACGTCGGCACGTTGTACCTGGACCCGTACGCCCAGCTGAGGCTGGTCGACGCCGTGTTCCCGTTCCTCGGTGCCTACAAGCCGCTGTGGCTGGGCCTGGGCACGCTCGCCCTCGACCTGCTCGCCGTCATCACCGTGGTCTCGCTGCTGCGGCAGCGCGTCGGACCACGGGTCTTCAAGGCCGTCCACTGGGCGACGTACGCCCTGTGGCCGGTGGCCCTGCTGCACGCGCTCGGCAACGGCACCGACGCCGGCTCGGCGTGGTTCCGGGCCCTGGCGGTGCTGTGCGTCGCCGCCGTCGTGGCGGCCGTCGGCTGGCGGCTCGCGCCGTCCTACGCCCACCGCGGCTGGAGCCGTCACCCCAGGAGAACAACCGGATGACCACCATGATCTCGACCCGACGCCTGCTCGACGTGGCCGCCGCCGACGCGCCGTACGACGCCCTCCCCCGCCTCGGCCTCGACGAGCTGGTGCGGGCGGTGACCGACGCCGGTCTCACCGGTCGTGGCGGTGCCGGCTTCCCGACGGCGACCAAGGTGCGCGCCGTCGCCGCGGCCGCGCGGAAGCCCGTCGTCGTCGGCAACGCCATGGAGGGGGAGCCGCTCAGCCACAAGGACGCCGTGCTGCTCAGCCGCAACCCGCATCTGGTGCTCGACGGGCTCGAGGTCGTGGGCCACGCCCTGCGTGCCAAGCGCGCGATCCTCGCCGTCGGGCCCGAGATCGACCCCGGACCAGCCACCGAGTCGGCGCGGCGACGCCGCGTCGACGTGGTCCCTCTGGAGGGGGGCTTCGTCGCCGGCCAGGAGACGGCGCTGGTCAACCAGCTCGACGGGCGACCCGCGGTGCCTCGCGACCCCTTCACCCGGGTCACGGAGTCCGGGGTCGGCGGACGTCCCACCCTGGTGCTGAACGCGGAGACCCTGGCCCAGGTGGCGCTCGTCGCGCGGCACGGCGCCGCGTGGTTCCGCTCCGCGGGCACCCCGGACGACCCTGGCACGTCGCTCTTCACGATCACCGGCTCGGTCTCGCGCCCGGGCGTGGTCGAGGCCGAACGCGGCACCAGTCTGGCGCAGGTGCTCGCGGCCGCGGAGCCGGTGCGGCCTGCCGCCGTCCTGGTGGGCGGCTACCACGGAGCCTGGGTGCCGGCGTCCCGTCTCGACGTCCGGCTGACAGCAGGGGAGCTCGCGCCGTGGCGCGCCGCGGTCGGCGCCGGGGTCCTGCACGTGCTGGACGACGGCAGCTGCCCGATCGCCTTCGCGGCCGAGGTCGCGGACTACTTGGCCGAAGCCTCCGCCCGCCAGTGCGGACCGTGCGTCAACGGCCTCCCCCACCTGGCCGCGAACCTGCACCGGCTGGCGGCCTGCGTCCGCGACCCGGGGCTGCGCGACGAGATCGCGCGGATGGCCGCGCAGGTCACCGGCCGCGGCGCATGCGGTCACCCCGACGGCACCGCCCGCTTCGTGGCCTCGACGCTCGAGGTCTTCCGCGACCACGTCGCCGCCCACCTCGACGGCTGGTGCCCCTGCCGGATGCGGCGGGTCGCGTGACCACCCGGCTGCACCTCGACTGGACCCGCTGCGACGGGCACGGCAGCTGCGCGGAACTGCTGCCGGAGCTGCTCGATGTGGACGACTTCGGCTTCCCGGTCGCCCGCTCGGGCGAGCGCGACCCCGCCGTTCCGGGGCGCCGGCAGGACGCCGCTCGGCACGCGGTCCGCAACTGCCCGCTGATGGCCCTCCGGCTCTACGACGCCGCCGGCTGAGCTCAGGTGCCGGGTGGTGCCTGGCCGAACGGCTGCTGCGGAGCCTGGTGGAGGAAGCCACCGCGCTGACCGCCCGGGAAGCCGCCGGGGCCACCCCGGGACCCGCCGTCGGAGCCGTTCGTGGTGGCGCCCAGGACGACACCGCCGAGACCACCGATGACGACTCCGGCCAGCGCGACCGCGAGGACCGCGCGCATGCCGAGCACGCGGTCGACGAAGCGGGTCGGCGGCGCCGCGGCGTACGACGGCGTGGCGGCCTCGTCGTGGTGCGGCCGAGGCGGCGGAAGCGGTGACTCGGGGTCGAACGTGGCGTTCTGGTCGGCGTCGCTCATGGCGCGAGTGTGGGACCGGCCTCTGTGGCGAGGCTGTGCGCAGGCTCGGAACGGGACGTGGCTCTCCCGACAGGGGTCTCACAGGAAACGCACAGCCAGGGACCGCACACTGCTGCCATGGAGCTCACCCGGCCGGACGGCACTCCGCTGCGCGTGCTCGTCGTCGACGACGAGGTCAACATCGCCGAGCTGATCAGCATGGCGCTGCGCTACGAGGGGTTCGAGGTCTCGGCCGCCCACACCGGCGCCAAGGCCGTGGCCGCCGGCAAGTCCTTCGACCCGGATGCCGTGGTCCTCGACATGATGCTGCCCGACTTCAACGGCCTCGAGGTGCTGCGCCGGATGCGCACGGCCGACCCCGACGTACCGGTGCTCTTCCTCACCGCGCGCGACTCGGTCGAGGACCGCGTCGCCGGCCTGACCGCCGGCGGCGACGACTACGTGACCAAGCCGTTCTCGCTGGAGGAGCTGGTCGCCCGGCTCCGCGGGCTGATGCGGCGCGCGGGTGCGCGCCGGGCGGAGTCGACCGCGGTGCTCACGGTCGGCGACCTCGAGCTCGACGAGGACAGCCACGAGGTACGACGTGCCGGTGCCGAGATCGCACTCACCGCCACCGAGTTCGAGCTCCTGCGCTTCCTCATGCGCAACCCGAAGCGGGTCCTGTCGAAGGCGCAGATCCTCGACCGGGTCTGGAACTACGACTTCGGCGGCCAGGCCAACGTGGTCGAGCTGTACATCTCCTACCTCCGCAAGAAGATCGACGCCGGGCACGAGCCGATGATCCACACCATGCGCGGCGCGGGATACGTGCTGAAGCCGGTCACGTGAGGCGGCCGTGAAGCGCTTCGCGTCCCTCACCTCGCGGCTGGTCGTCACCCTGGTCGTCCTGGTCGCCGTCTCGACACTCCTGATCGCGGGGGCCGCCACCCTCGCGCTCCGCTCCTACCTCTCCGGACGTCTCGACTCCGACGTGAGTGCGCTCGTGCATCGCCTCCCCCAGGGGAGCACCACCCAACCCGTCGTACCTCCCGGTGACGGCGACCGCGACAACCGTCCCTTCGACCTCCCTCGGTCCGGCACGCTCAGCGGGGTCGTCCGACCCAGCGGCGCCTATGCCCAGGTCGCCACCGACAGTGGACCCGAGGCCCTGGGCGCGGCGGCACTCGGTGCTCTCTCGCACCTCCCGCTCCGAGGTGGCCTCCAGGACGTGAACGTTCCCGGTCTCGGTGAATATCGCGTCGCGGTCGCGAGGGCCCCGGACGGGGACATCCTGTTCGCAGGCCTGCCGACGTCATCCGTCGACGGCCCGGTGTCTCGCCTCATCGCCTGGGAGACCCTCTTCGGAGCTCTCGGCATCGCGGCCGCGGCCGGCGTGGGGACGTTCCTGGTCCGGCGTCAGCTCCGGCCGCTGCGCGAGGTCGCGACGACCGCGCACAACGTGGCCGAGCTGCCGTTGGCGACCGGCGAGATCGACCTGGCCGAGCGGGTCCCCGCGCACCTCACCGACGAGCGGACCGAGGTGGGCCAGGTCGGCGCCGCGCTGAACACGCTGCTCGCCCACGTCGAGTCCTCGCTGCACGCCCGGCACGAGAGCGAGCAGCGGGTACGGCAGTTCGTGGCGGACGCCTCCCACGAGCTGAGGACCCCGCTCACCACGATCGCCGGCTACACCGAGCTCGCCCGGCGCCGCCCGGACGACGCCGCGACCGTGCGGACCGCGATCGACAAGGTCGAGGAGGAGTCCGCGCGGATGACGTCGATGGTGGAGGACCTCCTGCTGCTGGCCCGCCTCGACTCCGGCCGGCCGCTGGAACGCGGGCCGGTCGACCTCTCGCGCCTGCTGGTGGAGGCGGTGTCCGACGCACGGGTGGTGGATCCCGACCACAAGTGGCGCCTGGACCTGCCCGAGGAGTCCGTCGAGGTGACCGGCGACGCCCAGCGGCTGCACCAGGTGGTGACGAACCTCCTCGCCAACGCACGCAAGTACACCCCTCCCGGCACCACCGTCACGGTGACCGCCCACACGCGCGGCTTCAGCGTCCACGACGACGGGCCGGGGTTCCCCCCGGGGCTGGCGGAGCACGCCTTCGAGCGCTTCGCACGCGGCGACGTCGCCCGCACCCGGGGTGACCAGGGCGGCGCGGGACTCGGCCTGGCGCTGGTCCACGCGATCGTGACCGCACACGGCGGCACCGTCCGGCTCAGCAGCGAGCCCGGGTCGACCGAGGTCGCCGTCACCCTCCCCGGCTGAGCGCTCGGGCTCCTGTGGGCGGGTGCCCTGCTGGGGTAGTCCGTGACGAAAGGCTCCTCTCGAGGCCCGCAAGAGAGCATTTTCGTCACGGAGTACCCCGCGAGTCACAGATCGTCCACAGGGCGGCAAGGGTCGGCTGCCAGCCCGTCGCGTGACCGTGGGGCCATGACTTCGGAGACCACCTCTCCCGCGCTCGCCCGCGACGCCCAGGACCGTCCCCGCCGTACCGCATCGTCCGGGCGACGGGGACGTCAGGCGGCGGGCGCCCGGCTCGGCCCGTTCCCCGTACCGGCCGAACGCTGGGCGCTCGCCGTCCTGCTCGGGGCGACCGCCGCGCTGTACCTCTGGGGCCTGGGCGAGTCGGGCTGGGCCAACTCCTTCTACTCCGCCGCCGCGCAGGCGGGCTCGGTCTCGTGGAAGGCGTTCTTCTTCGGCTCCTCCGACGCCGCCAGCTCGATCACCGTCGACAAGACGCCGCTCGCGCTCTGGCCGATGGGGCTCTCCGTCCGACTCTTCGGGCTGTCGTCGTGGAGCATCCTGGTGCCACAGGCGCTGGAGGGCGTCGCCGCGGTCGGCCCTGCTCCATGCCACCGTCCGCCGTACGACGGGCTCGGCGGTCGCTGGCCTGCTCGCCGGCGCGATCATGGCGCTGACCCCCGTCGCGGTGCTGATGTTCCGGTTCAACAACCCCGACGCGATGCTGGTACTGCTGATGGTCGGGTCGGCGTACGCCACGCTCCGCGCGGTCGAGGCGTCGGTGTCGACGGGCCCGACCGGCGGAGGTCGGCGAGCGGCGCGGTGGCTTGCGCTCGCCGGTGCCCTGGTCGGTCTGGCGTTCCTGGCCAAGATGCTCCAGGCGTTCCTGGTGCTCCCGGCCCTGATCGCCGCGTACGCGATCTTCGCCGGCGTTCCCTGGCGGCAGCGGATCCTGCACCTGCTGGCGGCGGCCGGGGGGCTGGTGGTCGCGGCCGGCTGGTGGCTGGCGATCGTGATGCTGTGGCCGGCCGCCGCCCGGCCGTACGTCGGCGGCTCCCAGCACAACTCGATCCTGGAGCTGACGCTCGGCTACAACGGCCTCGGCCGCCTCAGCGGGTCGGAGACCGGGTCGGTCGGCGGTGGCGGGGGGAACGGCGGGCGGTGGGGCGCGACCGGGCTGTGGCGGATGTTCGGCTCCGAGGTCGGCACCCAGGTGGCGTGGCTGCTCCCGGCCGCGCTGCTCCTCGGGGTCGCCGGCCTCTGGTTCGCGCGCGGACGCGGGGGTGTCGCGCTGCGCGCGGGGCTGACGCTGTGGCTCGGCTGGCTGCTGGTCACCGGCCTCACGTTCAGCTTCATGGCCGGGATCTTCCACGCGTACTACACGGTCGCGCTGGCTCCCGCGATCGGGGCGCTGGTCGCCACGGGTGCCCTGGTCCTCTGGCGCCACCGGGAGTCGCTGGTCGCCACGGGGTTGCTGGGACTGACGGTGGCCCTGACCACCGGCCTGTCCTTCGAGCTGCTCGCACGGGACGCGTCGTGGCAGCCGTGGCTGCGGTACGCCGTCGCCACGCTCGGGTTCGCGTCGGCGCTCCTGGTCGTGGGGGTGCGGCATCTGTCGCGCACCGTGGCCACCGCGGCCGCCGCGACCGCGGTCGTGGCCGGGCTGGCCGGCCCTGCGGCGTACTCCCTCGCCACGGCAGCGACGCCGCACTCCGGCTCGATCCCGAGCGCGGGGCCGTCGTCGGGCGGGGCTGGGCGGCGGTGCGCCGGGCGGCTTCGGGGGCGCTCCCGGTGGTCTCGGGGCAGCGCCGGGTGGTCTCCGGGCAGCGCCGGGTGGTCTCGGGGCCGGCCCGGGTGGCACGGGGGGCACGACCCGGGGCGCGACCGGCGGCGCCGGCGTCGGCGGTCTGCTCGACGGCAGCACCCCGAGCGCCGCCCTGACCAGGCTGCTCGAGACCGACGCGTCGTCGTACACCTGGGTGGCGGCGGCGGTCGGTTCGAACAGCGCGGCCGGCTACCAGCTCGCGACTCAGGACCCGGTGATGCCGATCGGCGGGTTCAACGGCAGCGACCCGAGCCCGACGCTGGCCGAGTTCCAGGCATGGGTCGCCGAGGGGAAGATCCACTACTTCATCGGCGGGGGGCAGGGCGGCTCCGCCGGCGGACCGGGTCTGAGCGCGGGTGGCAGCACGGCCTCGCAGATCAGCAGCTGGGTCGAGAAGACCTTCACCGCCCGCACCGTCGACGGCGTCACGCTCTACGACCTCACCTCGGGGTAGTTGTCCACAGGCCGCGTGGCCCCCGGGGTAGTCCGTGACGAAACGGTCCTTTTCCAGCCCGGAAAGGAGCTTTTCGTCACGGACTACCCCGCCACCCCTGTGGACAACCCAGGCTCCTGTGGACTACTCCGGGATGGCGGCGACGAGGGCGGGGAGGGAGCCGGCCAGCAGGTCCGCGAGCTCCTCGCGGGCGACCCCGGCAGGGTCGGCGATCCACGCCAGGACCAGCTCCTCGGCGTACGCCGCCCAGCCGCGGACGACCAGCCGGGCGGCCGGGGTGTCGGGCACCACGTCCCCCTGCGCGTCGGCGGTGAAGATCCGCTCGGTCAGCGCGGCCCGGGCGTCGTCGTAGACCTGTCGCAGGGCGGCGTTGCCACCGGCGGCTCCGCGGACCAGGGAGACGTAGCCCTGGTAGTTGCCGATCACGTAGTCGAGGTACGCCGTCATCGAGGCCAGCAGCCGCTCGAGCGGATCGCCCTCGGTCGGTGGGGCGGTCCGGGCCACGAGATCGTCGGCGGCGCGACGGCAGACCGCCTCGCGGAACTCGTGCTTGCCCCCGAAGTAGTGGTAGAGCAGGCCGCGCGAGACGCCGGCCTCCTCGGCCAGGTCGTCGATCGACAGCTCGTCCAGGGAGCGGGTGGCGAGGAGCCGGACGCCCAGGTCGAGCAGCTGCTCGCGGCGGCTGGCGGGGTCCAGCCTGCTGCGGGTCGCGGAGGTCCGTGTGCTCGGGCTCACGCCCACCACCTTATTGACAGTCGTTCAATAGCGCCACTAGCGTCGCGACATGGCAGCGACCGCCTCGGACCTCGCCCGCACGCCCGCAGACGCGCCGGAGGACGTGCAGCGCATGCCGGCCCGCGTCGCCCACCTGATCGTCGGGGCGGGCTTCGGCGGCCTGTGCGCCGCGATCAAGCTCGCCGAGGACGGGGAGACCGACTTCCTGGTCATCGAGCGCGGAGACGACGTCGGCGGCACCTGGCGCGACAACACCTACCCCGGCGCCTGCTGCGACGTACCCAGCCAGCTCTACTCCTTCTCGTTCGCTGCCAACCGCGAGTGGTCGTCGTCGTACTCCCCGCAGCCGGAGATCCAGGACTACCTCCGCCGGGTCGCCGACGAGTCCGGGGTGCTCGACCGCTGCGTGTTCCGCACCTCGCTCGAGCACGCCGAGTGGGACGAGGACGTCCAGCTGTGGAGGTGCCGGACGACGGCCGGCACGGTGTTCTCGAAGACGCTGATCGCCGCGGCCGGGGGCCTGTCCGAGCCGAAGCTGCCCGACATCGACGGGATCGGCGGGTTCGCGGGCGAGATCTTCCACTCGGCGCGGTGGGACCACTCGGTCGACCTGAGGGGGAAGCGGGTGGCCGTGATCGGCACCGGCGCCTCCGCGATCCAGATCATCCCGGAGGTGCAGCAGGTCGCGGCGCATCTTGATGTCTACCAACGCTCCGCCCCGTGGGTGATCCCCCGCAACGACCGGCGCTACGGCCGCCTCGAGCGCCTGGCACTCCGCTACGTCCCCGCCCTCGGCCGCCTCTACCGGACCGGGATCTACTGGTCGCACGAGGGCTACGTGCCGGCGTTCACCTGGCAGCCGAAGCTGGCCGCGCCCGCGCAGAAGGCGGCCCTCGCCAACCTCCGCAAGGGGATCGCCGATCCGGAGCTCCGCGCGAAGGTGACGCCGACCTTCCGCATCGGCTGCAAGCGGATCCTCAGGTCCAACACCTACTACCCGGCCCTCGCCGCGGACAACGTCGACGTCGTCACGGACCCGATCGCCCGGGTCACGCCGACCTCCGTCGTCACCCGCGACGGCGAGGAGCACCCCGTCGACGTGATCGTGGTGGCGACCGGCTTCTACACGACCGAGCTCCCGATCGCGGAGCGGATCGTCGGTCGCGAGGGCCGTTCGCTGGCCGACGAGTGGGCGGCTGGCGGCATGGCGGCGTACAAGGGGACGACCGTCCACGGCTTCCCCAACCTGTTCCTCCTCGTCGGACCCAACACCGGCCAGGGACACACGAGCATGGTGTTCATCATCGAGTCGCAGGTGGCCTACCTGCGCGACGCGCTCACCACGATGCGGCTGCACCGGTACGCCGCCGTCGAGCCGCGCGCGGACGACCAGCAGGACTGGAACGCCGACCTGCAACGCCGGATGAAGCGCACCGTCTGGAACACCGGCGGCTGCTCGTCGTGGTACCTCGACACCCAGGGCCGCAACACGATCCTGTGGCCGCGGACGACGTACACGTTCCGGCGGCTGCTCGCGCAGTTCGACGTCGCGGCGTACGACGTGCAGGCGCCGGCGAGCGATCGCCCGGAGCCCGAGCCCGAGCCCGAAGCCGAGCCCGAGGCGGCGACGGCATGAAGTCGCTCGACGGCAAGGTCGTCGTCATCACCGGCGCGGCGTCGGGGATCGGCCGGGCGCTCGCGGTCGACGTCGCCCGCCGCGGCGCGCTCCTGGCGATCTCCGACATCGACGAGGCGGGGCTCGCCGAGACGGTCGACCTGGTCAAGGCGTCCGGCGCGCGCGAGGTGCGCAGCGACCGGCTCGACGTCGCCGACCGCGCCGCGCTCGCGGCGTACGCCGGTGCCGTCGCCGAGCAGTTCGGCCGCGTCAACGTCGTGGTCAACAACGCCGGGGTCGCGCTGGCCGGCGACGTCGAGGACCTCGCGTACGACGACATGGACTGGATCATCGGCATCAACTTCTGGGGCGTCGTCAACGGCACCAAGGAGTTCCTGCCCCACCTGATCGCCTCCGGCGACGGCCACGTCGTCAACCTGTCATCGCTGTTCGGCCTGCTCTCGATCCCCGGCCAGTCGATGTACAACGCGTCGAAGTTCGCCGTCCGCGGGTTCACCGAGGCCCTGCGCGAGGAGATGCTGATCGCCGGCCATCCGGTGGGCGTCACCAGCGTGCACCCCGGCGGCATCAAGACCGCGATCGCGCGCAACGCCCGCGTCTCCGACCGCGAGGACCACGACGAGAGCGCGCGCTACTTCGACGAGAAGCTGGCCAAGATGGAGCCGGAGCGGGCCGCCGAGATCATCGTGACCAAGGGCATCCTCGGCAACCGCGCCCGCGTGCTGGTCGGGCTCGACGCCCACGCGCTCCACCACTTCGCGCGTCTGTCGGGCTCGCGCTACCAGGACGTCGTCGCCGCGGTCGCCAAGCGCACCAAGCCCCCCAAGCGTTGACCCGCGCCTTATGGTCCGTCGACCCGCGGGTTTTGGTCCGTCGAGCCGCGCCTCATGGTCCGTCGACCCGCGGGTTTTGGTCCGTCGACCCGCGGGTTTTGGTCCGTTGACCCGCGCCTCGGGGTTCGCTGACCCGCGCCTTATGGTCAAGCGAGCCGCGCCGTAAGGTCGGCTGAGCGGCGTCCCGTCGTCCTCTGCGGATTCGCGACCATTACCCGCGGCTCAGCGAGCCATAACCCGCGGCTCAACGAGCCATAACCCGCGGCTCAACGGACCATTACCCGCGGGTCAACGAGCCCTAACCCGCGGGTGAACGAGAGGGTGGGGGCATGGTGCTCGAGGTGGGGGATCCGGTCCGGCTGGAGATGGAGAAGTGGGGGGACCGGCCGCACTGGCGGTTCGACGCGATCTGGCTGGGCAGCGACGAGCACGGCGACTGGATCGGCTTCCCCGCCGGTACGTCGATGACCCGGCCCGGCCAGGCCGTCGTCTCCCGGAACGACCAGGTCGGGCTGCTGCCTCCGCCCGACAGCCCGGCCGAGGACCGCGGATGGGTCGCCACCTTCCACGGCGAGCCACGCGAGTGGGTGGCGGTGTACGTCGACATCACCACTCCGCCGGTCTGGGACGGCGCCACGGCCCGCACGATCGACCTGGACCTCGACGTCATCCGTCGCGTGGACGGCGAGGTGTTCGTCGACGACGAGGACGAGTTCGCCGAGCACCGGGTGGCTCTCGGCTACCCCGACGACGTCGTGCAGGCCGCGATCAGGTCGTGCGAGACCGTGCACGCGCGCCTGACGGCCGGCCACCCGCCGTACGACGGGAGCCACGAGCCCTGGCTGCGTGCGCTGACCGACCTCAACGGACGAAGCTGAACAGCCGCTCCGGCAGCGAGCCGCTCGGCGGCACGGTCAGTCGCGAGACGCCGAGCCGCCACGCCTCCTGGTCCGGCACCAGGTAGTCCACGGTCTCGAAGCCCTGCGCCTCGAACAGGTGGCGCACCCAGAGCGCCGGGTCGTCGTAGCCGTGCGTGGCCTCGGCCCGGAACCGGTTGCTCCGACTCCAGATCACGGTGCCACCCGTCGCCACCAGCGATCGGGCGGCCGCGACGGTGGTGCCCGCGTCGTCGTCGGAGATGTTGCCGAGAAGGCCGACCATCACGAGGACGTCGACGGGGACCAGCCCGGCGTACGTCGCGGGGTCACCCGCGTCCGCGACGCGGACGTCCACCGCGACGCCTGCCGCGTCGGCACCCCTGCGGGCGCCTTCCGCGAGGTCGGGGTCGAGCTCGACCAGCGTCACCTCGAGCTCACCCCCCGCGGACGCCACGACCGGGATCACGTCGCGCGCGTCGCCTGCGCAGATGCTCAGGAGCCGGACCGGGCCGGCGCGCTCGGCGAGGACGGCGGCCAGCCGCGCCCGCACCTCGAGCAGCCGGTGCGACACGGGCGACTCGGGGTCGTCGTAGTCCCGGTGCCAGGCCCGCCAGTCCATGCCCGGAGGGTGCTCGGTCACCGGTCGTACCCTCCCTCGGGCTCGACCATCTCCAGGCGGACCCCGAGCAGCCGCACCGGCCGGTCGTGCTCGACCCGGTCGAGCAGCGACACCGCGGCCTCCGCCAGGACCGACGCGTCGTTCGTCGGCTCGGGCAGCGTCAGCGAGCGGTTGACGGTGATGAAGGGCCGGTAGCGCACCTTGATCCCGACCCGGGCCGCCGGGCGCCCCTCGCGGTCGATGTCCTCGACGACGCGTGCGGTCAGTGCCCGCAGCTCCCCGGCGACGACGTCCCACGTCAGGTCGCTCTGGAAGGTCTCCTCGCGCCCGTGGGCTCGCGGCACCCACGGCGTGGCGTCGACCGGGCTGGAGTCGGCGCCGCGACCGAGCCGGTGGTACCACGGCCCCATCGTCGGCCCGATCGCATCGGCCAGCATCCGGGCGTCGGACTCCGCGAGCTGCCGCACGGTCTCGATCCCGAGCGCGGACAGCCGCTTCCCGATCCTCGACCCGATGCCCCACAACGCGGTGGTCGGCCGCTCCCCCATCACGTCGAACCACTCGGCCTCGGTGAGGTACCCGATGCCCGACCCGTCCCCCTCACCGGTCTTGCCGAACGCGGTCGCGATCTTGGCCCGGAGCTTGTTGTCACCGATCCCGACGCCGCACCTCAACCGGGTGGCGTCGAAGACCCTGCCCCTGATGTGCTCGGCGAACTCCCGCGGGTCGCCGAGGTCGCCGTGGCCCTCCCCGGGGCCGAGGAACGCCTCGTCCCAGCCGAGCACCTCGACCACCACCGGGACGCCGCCCCACTCCAGTGCCCGCAGCGTCGCCATCACCTGCGCCGACGCCGCGTCGTACGCCTCCCGGTCGACGGGCAGGAAGACGGCGTCGGGGATCTTCTTGGCCGCGGTCCGCAGCGGCATCCCCGACCCCACGCCGTACTCGCGGGCGGCGTACGACGCGGTCGCGACCACGCCGCGCTCCGTCGGGTCCCCGCGCCCCCCGACCACCACCGGCCGGCCGACGAGCTCGGGTCGCCGCAGCATCTCGACCGCGGCGATGAACTGGTCGAGGTCGACGTGGAGAACCCAGGTGTGGGCCGACGTCGGAGTCACCGCCGTCACCAGTGCCGCACCGGCGGCAGCGCATCGGTGGCCTCGAGCGGGTCCATCCCGGTGAGCAGCAGCAGGTCGGCGATCGCGGAGCGGATCTGGGCCAGGATCACCTCGGCCGACAGGTCGTCGCTGCGCTCGACCTCGCCCGTGGCCAGGCCGACGGCGATCAGCGCCGGCTGCGCCGCGACGGGCATCCGGTCGGCGTCGAGCTCGGTCGCGACCACCTCGACCGCCGCGGCCAGGTCGGCGGTGAGCATGGCGTAGGAGTGCGGGATGGGATCGCGGAGGTACGCCGCGACGGCGGTCCGCCGCACCAGCACGCGGGTGCTGCGCAGCGCCCGGTCGAGCGGCTCGACCAGCTCGGCCATCTTCCGCAGGCCCGGCCCGTGCCGGACCCGGAACGGCGACGACGCCACCACGTCGAGGCCCTCGTCCGCGGCGTCCTGCAGCTCGCGGATCAGGTGGTCGGTGGAGCGCGCCTCGGCGAGCAGCGACATCGCGGGCTCGACGTCGCCGGTCTGCATCACGTCGCTCGCGGCGAGCAGGAGGTCCCGCACCTTCCTCAGCACCTGGGCGGCCTGCTCCCTCGGCCGTCGCAGCGGCGCGGCGGGGACCACGGTCGCGGCCACCAGGGCGACGGCGCCGCCCACGAGCGCGTCGGTCCAGCGGGTGAGGCCGGCGTTCGGATCGGGCAGCAGCGTGACCACCACGATCGACTGGACCGCCGCCTGGATCACGAAGACCTGGCCGCCGTCGAGCAGGATGGCGACCGTCATCGCCAGCCCGACCACGAGCGTGATCTGCCAGGCGCCGGTGCCGATCACCCGCACGAGCAGGTCACCGCCGAACACCCCGAGGGCCACGCCGATGGTCACCTCGGCGACCCGCCGCAGCCGCTGGCCGTACGACGTACCCAACGACACGACGGCCGCCACCGGAGCGAAGAACGGGGTCGGATGGCCCACCACGTGCTGGGCGAACCACCAGGCGACCCCGGCCGCGATCGCGCACTGGGCGATCGCCCACCGCTTGGCGCGCCACCGGCCGAGCCTCGCCGCCAGCGAGAGACGCCCGCGGACCAGCGCGCCCTCGAACGGACTCGCCTCCATGCCCCGAGCATGCCATGAGGCCCCGGCGAAAGACCGGCACTGAGTCCCGCCCTTGTCCCCCACTGGCCCAGCGGCGAGGATCGGCGCATGGTGCATCCCCTCGACCCGACCGCGGCGGGCTTCCTGATGGCGGAGAACAGGCGGATGCCGATGCACGTCGGTGGGCTGCAGCTGTTCCAGAAGCCGGAGGGCGCGGGGCGCAACTACGTCGCCGACCTCTACACCCAGCTCCGCGAGTCGGACGACATCGCGCCGCTGTTCCTCAAGCATCCGGTGCGGTCGGTCAAGACCGCGGGCCAGTGGGTGTGGGTCGAGGACGACCAGTTCGACATCGAGTACCACGTGCGGCACAGCGCGCTGCCGAAGCCCGGTCGGGTGCGCGAGCTGCTCGAGCTGTGCTCGCGGCTGCACTCGACCCGCCTCGCCACCGAGCGGCCGCTGTGGGAGTGGCATCTCATCGAGGGCCTGCGCGACGGCCGGGTCGCGATGTACTGCAAGCTCCACCACGCGCTGGTCGACGGGATCTCCGCGATGCGGCTGCTCCAGAGCATCCTCTCGACGGATCCCGACAAGACCGACATGCCCGCGCCCTGGGCCATCCACCCGTCCTCCGGCAAGTCCTCCTCGGACGACCGGGAGGAGTCGGAGACCAACCTGGCCGACGTACCGATGCAGGCGATGCGGAAGGCCCTCGGCATCAGCGCCGAGGCCGTGGGGATGCCCGCGGCCCTGGTGAGGACCCTGAACCGCTCGGTCCGGAACGAGACGTCGGCTCTGGCTCTCTACGCGCCGCGGACGATCCTCAACCAGCCGATCACCGCGGCCCGCCGGTTCGCCGCGCAGGACTGGCCGCTCGAGCGGCTGCGGGCGATCAGCAAGGCGACCGGCACGACCCTGAACGACGTCGTGCTGGCCATGTGCAGCGGCGCGATGCGCACCTACCTGCTCGAGCTGGACGCCTTGCCCGACACGACGCTGGTCTCGATGGTGCCGATCGGCTTGAAGGCGAAGGAGTCGCACGTCGCGTCGTCGTCGGGCGGCAACGCGGTCGGCTCGGTGATGGTCAAGCTCGGCACCGACCTGGACGACCCGGCCGACCGGCTGCAGGCGATCCACGACTCGATGGTCGACGGCAAGCGGGCGCTGGCCTCGATGACCCCGATCCAGATCCAGGCCATGAGCGCCCTCGGCCAGGCACCCGCGATCCTCGGTCCGATGCTGCGGATGGGCGGCGTGGTGCGGCCGCCGTACAACCTCATCATCAGCAACGTGCCCGGCCCGCGCACGACGCAGTACTTCAACGGCATGCGGCTCCGAGGCACCTACCCGCTGTCCATCCCGATCGACGGGATGGCCCTCAACATCACCTGCAACTCCTACGCCGACCAGATGGCGTTCGGCCTGACCGGGTGCCGGCGTACCGTCCCGCACCTGCAGCGGCTGCTCATCCACCTCGACTCCGAGCTCACGGCGCTGGAGAAGGCCGCCGGGCTCTGACTCGCCGCTGACCGAAGTCCTCGGTGGTCGAGCGGACCGCCTCGGTGGTCGAGCGGACCGCCTCGGTGGTCGAGCGGACCGCCTCGGTGGTCGAGCGGAGTCGAGACCACCTCAGGAGTAGAGGCGCTGCACGATCGCGTCGAAGGCCCGGTCCGGCAGCACCCGCCGCGCGCCGAGGATCGTGCCGGCCCCCTTGCCCACCGGGTAGCGCGCCCGCGGGTGCGCCGCCGTCGCGGCCTTGACGATCTTCTTCGCCACCACGTCGGGGCTGCTCGCGGTCATCCGCCCGTCCGCCTTCTCGAGCCGGCGGCGTACCGCCTCCGCCCGCTCCTCGTACGCGCCGCCGCGGCTGGTCTCCACGAGGCTCTCGCGCGCGATCGTGTTCCACTCGGTGAGGATCGGGCCGGGCTCGACCATCACGACGTGGATGCCGTACGGCGCGAGCTCCACGCGCAGGCTGTCGCTGAAGCCCTCCACGGCGAACTTCGTCGCGTGGTACCACGCACCCAACGGCTCGTAGAACTTCCCGCCGATGCTGCTGATGTTGACGATCCGGCCGCTCCCCTGCGCCCGCAGGTGAGGCGTGACCAGCTGGGTCAGCCGCGCCAGCCCGAACACGTTGACCTCGAACTGCCGCCGGGCCTCGTCGATCGGCACGTCCTCGACCGCGCCGTAGGAGCCGTACCCGGCGTTGTTCACCAGGACGTCGATCCGTCCGTGCTCACCGATGATCCGCTCGACCCCGGCCACCATCGAGGCGTCGTCGGTGACGTCCATCGCGAACGTGGTCACGCCGGCCGAGGCCAGTGCCTCCATCCGGTCGACGCGTCGGGCCACGGCGTACGTCGTGAAGCCCTCCGCCTGCAGGCGCAGCGCGGTCTTCTCGCCGATCCCGCTCGATCCACCGGTCACCAGTGCCACGCGTGTCGTCATGCGCCCATCATGGCGGCTCCACCGACTCGAGGCCCTGGCGCACCTGGTACGCCGGATCCTCGACCTAGGTGACGCGGGACGGGTCCGAGAGGGACGGGTCCCAGAGGGACGAGGCGTCGAGCTCGACGTAGCCGCCGCCGACCACGTCGGCCACGGCGAGCAGCCGGGCGCGGGTGACGTCGCTGACCCGCGCATGGCCGGCCAGGTCGCGCGTTGGAGCCCGGCCGGGTCGGCTCGGGTGAGTTGACGGAGAGGCAGGTACGCCGACCACCGTCCGCGGCGTTCTGGAGCGCGAGGGCGTGGCCCGTCGTACCGCTGCCCGCGAAGGGGTCCAGCACGCGGGCGTCGTGCGGGCATCGTCTCCAGGATCCGGCGGAGCAGCCCGGTGGGCTTGGGCGACTCGAAGAGGTGCCCGACGAGTGCCTTGAGCTCGGCGACGGCCGTGTCGGTCGACCCGATCTCGGAAGCCAGCCAGATCGTGCGCAGCTTCTTGCGGCGGCCCTCGTGCAGCCAGTCCTTCTGGAACACGTCCGCGCGGCGGCCGGTGGCGCCGCCGACCCACCGGCAGACGAGGTCGTCCGGACGTTCGGTGATCCGGGTCGCCGACCAGCGCCACACGGCCGGGGCGCCGTCTCCGAAGACCGGCTTGATCTCCAGGCTCCCCGCGAACGGCTCGGCCGAGACGCGTCCGGTCTCGGGCGAGCCGAAGATCGCGAAGTGCATCGTGGGCGCCGTGATCGGGTTGAACTTCTTGTTGGTGTTGCGCAGCGGCAGGCGGCGGTAGCGGTGACCGTCGGCGTCGGTCAGCGGGAAGTCGGCCGGGTCGACGATGGAGGGGCTCGACGGGTCGAGCGCGCACGACGCGATCGAGCGCGCGTAGACGAGGAGGTACTCGTGCGACGTCGCGAAGCCGCTGCCGAGCTGGCGCCCCTTGGCGTTCAGGTTCACCACGATCTGCGCGACGAAGCCGTCCTCGCCGAACACCTCGTCCATGAGCAGCCGCAGGTGCGCCACCTCGTGGTCGTCGATGCTCACGAACACCGCGCCCCGCTCGGTCATCACCTCCCGCACGGCCTCGAGGCGGGGCCGCATCATCGCGGCCCAGGCACGGTGGCGGTCGACCCGCCGGCCGACCATCTTGTCCTGGTAGGCGAACGGGTTCCCCGTGTTGTACGGCGGGTCGAGGTACACCACGTCGTAACGCCTCCCGGAGGAGGCGAGCCGCTCGAGCACGTCGAGGTTGTCACCCTCGACGAACGTGTTCCACGGCTCCACGCGATCACGCTAACGGCCAGGGGAGACCACACCGTGGAGGCGGAGCCGGGACGAGCCGCCCGAGGATCAGTCGCTGCCCGGGATGTCGGCGATCGCGACCGTGGTCACCGGTGCCAGGCACTCCGGCAGCGGGCTGGCGACCTCGTGGGGCACGATCTGGACCCGCCCGGAACCGTCGAGGACGACGTCGGCGCCGGGCGGGCGGTCACAGCCGACCGAGACGACCGCTCCCATCAGGATGTGCCCCCTCGGCTCGGCCCGCGCCACGGCGCTGTTGATCCGATGGGCCATCCCGGGCACCCGGAACTGGTCGGTGAACGCCCGGACGTGCGCGGGAGTGTCCAGCGGTCGCGCCCACGTCGAGACCCGTCCTCCGGCGCCCGTCTGGGAGATGAGGGGGAGCACCTGGGCGCCTGCGATGGGGCCTGCCGAGGGCGATGCGGGGCGGCCGGCGGTCGTCGAGCTGGTGGTGCCGCACGCGGCCGTCGCGGCGAGCGCGAGGCTCGCGAGCAGGGTTCCGAGAGGGCGTCGCATGCGGATGGGACGCGCGCGGTGGCGCGCGGGTTCCGTCATCGGGTCCCCGCCGTCGCAGGCACGAGCTCGAACCCGGTGAGCTCCTCGTGGCGGTCGGCCACCGCGAGCACGCGGGAGTCGGACCATCGCGGCCCGATCACCTGCATCCCGACGGGCAGGCCGTCGGGCGTCAGACCCGTCGGTACGGCGCAGGCGGGCTGCCCGGTCAGGTTCGCCGGCAGGGCCAGCACGCACCAGTCGTCGAAGAACGGGTCGACCGGCGTGCCGTCGATGTGGCTCGGCCCGCTGACGTCGGTGCCGAAGGCCGGCACGGGCATCGACGGCGCCAGCAGGACGTCGTACTCCTCGAAGAACGTCTCCCAGGTCTCCGTGAACCCCCGTCTGCGCTCCTGTGCGTCCAGGTAGTCGGACGCCGTGGCGGCCCGCCCGGCCTCCACGATCTCCCGGGTGGTGGGGTCGATGCCGTCGCGGTCCAGCAGCGGGCCCTCGGAGGCGAACCCCTCGGGCAGCGCGAGGTCGTTCCACAGCTGGGTCGGGGTACGACGTCTGCGGGTAGGCCTCCGCGACCCGGGCGCCGTCGTCCGCCAGGCGGTCCACCGCCGCCCGGAAGGCGGCCCGGACGACCGGCTCGACCGGCGCCCAGCCGAGGTCCTCGGACACCGCGACCCGGAGCCGCGACCAGTCGACCGGCCCGACCTCGCCCGGTGGCACCGGCCAGGTGAGTGGGTCCGCCGGGTGCGCCCCGGACATGACCCGCAGGGCCAGGGCCGCGTCCGCGACCGACGCCGCCAGCGGTCCGTCGACGGACAGGCTCGGCCAGCCGCGGAAGCCCGGCAGCTTCGGGACCAACCCGAACGTCGGCTTGTGCCCGACCACCCCACAGAAGGCCGCCGGGATCCGGATCGAGCCGCCGCCGTCCGTGCCCAGCGCGATCGTGGTCGCGCCGTACGCGACCGACGCCCCGGCACCGCCGCTGGACCCGCCGGGAGTGCGGTCGAGCGACCACGGGTTCCGGGTCGTCCCGTGGAGGGCGTTGTCGGTGTAGCCGCGGTAGCAGAACTCCGGGTTGTTGGTCCTCCCGACGACCACGGCGCCGGCGGCGCGCAGCCGCGCCACGGGCACGGCGTCGACGTCCGGCACGAAGTCCCGGAGGGCGACGCGAGCCGTTGGTGGCCGGGAGCCCGGCCATCCAGATGTGGTCCTTCACCGAGACCGGTACGCCGGCCAGAGGTCCGCGGGACGCCGGGTCGGCGGCATCGATCTCGCGAGCCCGCTCGAGCGCGGCGTCGCGGAGCACCAGGGTGAAGGCGTTGACGTCGCCCTCGCAAGCGTCGATCCGGTCGAGCGCCGCCGTCACGAGCTCCTCGGCCGAGGTCCGGCCGTCGCGCACCGCGGCCGCCAGCACCGCGGCGGAGGGACTGCTCATCCCTCGGTGCGTTCGTGCGCCATCGCCTCGCGCTCGAGGACGTCGGCCTGCTCGACGGCCAGTCGCGCCTCCGCGTCGACGTCGACCGAGCGGCAGAGCACCCAGTAGAGGACGGCGGCCACGGGCAGCCCGATGAACAGCGAGAAGTCGGCGCCGTGGGCCGCGTTCGCCACCCAGCCGGAGTAGAGGCCGGTGCTGAAGAACGGCAGCATCGCCGCGAACCCGACCAGGTAGGAGATGATGCCGCGCCATCCCCAGCGCCCGTAGATGCCGTAGGGCTTGAAGATCTCCGCGATCGCGTAGTGGCCCTTGCGCACCACGAAGTAGTCCACCAGGTTCACCGCGGTCCAGGGGATGAAGAAGTAGAGCACCAGCAGCAGGAAGTTCGAGAAGTTGCTCTGGAACGACGACGTGCTGGCCAGCGCCACCACCAGCGACAGCACGGCCGTGACGCCGATCATCACCACACGCATGACCAGGGTGGGCCGGACCTTCTTGAACGAGTCGACGGCACTGATCAGGGTGAGCGACCCGCCGTACATGTTCAGCGCCGTCACCGACAGCAGCCCGAGAGCGGAGAAGATCAGGATGATGCCGCCGAAGCCGCTGAAGACCTTGTCTCCGGTGGCCTTGAGCTCGGGGATCCCGGTCCCGCTGAAGCCCAGCCCGGCCCAGGCCGCCAAGGCGGACCCGATGCACATGATCCACACGGCGCCGAGCCCCGAGCCGCCGTAGGTCCACCAGAACGTCTTGCGCACCGTGACGTCGGGCGGCAGGTAGCGCGAGTAGTCCGACACGTAGATCGCCCAGCTGATCTGGTACCCGGCGACCACCGAGAACTGCAGCAGGAAGGGGGTGAGGTCGAAGTTGCCGAGGTCGAAGGACCCGCCCGGGTAGTGCAGGGTCAGCACGACGATCGTGAGGATGCCGAAGAACAGCAGGAAGCCGTAGGTCAGGTAGCGCTCCATGCCGTGGATCGCGTCGTAGCCGAGGATCGCCGCGATCGCGGCGAGGATGGTGCCGACCACCACCCAGGCCTTGGTGTTGCCGCCCACCGTCGCGTTCATCGACTCGCCGGCCAGCAGCGTGTTGAACACGTTGAAGCCGGCGTACTGCAGATAGGCGAACAGCCAGACCAGGATCGCTCCGACATAGCCGAACTGGGGACGCGACTGGATCATCTGCGGCAGCCCGAGCTGGGGACCCTGCGACGAGTGCGCCGCCATGAAGAAGGTGCCGACGGCGGTGCCGAGCACGATCGCGATCAGGGCCCAGATCAGGTTGCCGCCGGCGCCGACGCCGAGCACGCCGACCGCGAGGGTCGCGATCTGGGCGTTGCTCATGAACCACAGGGGACCGAGGTGCCAGAGCTTGCCGTGCCGCTCGGCGAGCGGGACGTAGTCGATCGACCGGACCTCGATCGCACTCCGCCGCGGTTCAGCTGTCGCCGTCATGACTGTCCTTTCCGAGTCGGGTCGCCATCAGGGAGATGAGCTCGTAGACCACGTGTGAGGCCGCGATCCCGGTCACCTCGGCATGGTCGTAGGCGGGCGCGACCTCCACGACGTCGGCACCCACGATGTCCGCGCCGCCCTGGCCTCCCAGCCCCCGGAGCGTGGCCAGCAGCTCGCGCGAGGTCAGGCCTCCCGCCTCGGGGGTGCCGGTGCCGGGGGCCATGCCCGGGTCGATGACGTCGATGTCGACCGAGACGTAGACCGGCCCGACGTCGAGGCGCTCGCGCATCGCGACGATCACCCCGTCGAGCCCGAGCCGGTCGTAGTCGGTGCACGTGATGACGGCGTACCCGAGCTCGTGGGTGTCCGCCAGGTCGGTGGCGGCGTACAGCGGTCCGCGGATGCCGACGTGCACCGACCTCGTCGCGTCGATCAGGCCCTCCTCGGCGGCCCGGCGGAACGGCGTGCCGTGCGTGTAGGGCTCGCCGAAGTAGGTGTCCCACGTGTCCAGGTGCGCGTCGAAGTGCAGCACCGCCACCGGGCCGTGCCGCTTCACGACCGAGCGCAGCAGCGGCAGCGCGATCGTGTGGTCGCCCCCGAGCGTGACCAGGCGACCGACCCGGGAGGAGAGGTCGTCGGCGCCGGCCTCGACGGCCGCGATCGCCGCGGCGATGTCGAAGGGGTTGGCGGCGAGGTCGCCGGCGTCCGCCACCTGCGCCACGGCGAAGGGCGACACCCCCTGGGCCGGGTTGTAGGGGCGCAGCAGCCGCGAGGACTGCCGGATGTGCGCGGGGCCGAAGCGTGCGCCGGGACGGTAGGAGACCCCGGAGTCGAACGGGACACCCACGACGGCGACGTCGGCCCTGCCGACGTCCTCGAGTCGCGGGAGCCGCGCGAACGTCGCGTGGCCGGCGTACCGCGGTACGACGGTCGCGTCGACGGGTCCGATCACCGATTCGTCCACACCGGTCCTGTCACGTGTCGGGGTCAGGCATCGGGGAACGCCTGACCCTTGCCGAGGACGGTGAGCCCGTCCTCGACCATGAAGCCGCGCTTCTTGTCCAGCTCCTGGTCGACGCCGATCTCGGCCCCCGGGGGTACGACGACCTCCTTGTCGAGGATCGCGTTGCGGACGACCGCGCCGGCGCCGATCCGGACGCTGTTCATGATCACCGAGCCCTCGACCACCGCGCCCTGCTCCACCCGGACCGCCGGCGAGAGCACGGAGCGACGCACCTGCCCGCCCGAGACGACGACACCCGGCGAGAGGAGGGCCTCCTCCGAGACCGGGACGCTGCCGTCGGCACCCTTGGCGAGCTTCGCCGGCGGCTGCGGTCCGTAGTCGGTGAAGATCGGCCACTCGGCGTTGTAGAGGTTGAAGACCGGCAGCGGGGTGACCACGTCCATGTGGGCGTCGTAGTAGGACCGCATCGTCCCGACGTCGCGCCAGTAGCCGCGGTCGCGGTCGGTGGCGCCCGGGACCTGGTTGTCCTTGAAGTCGTAGGCCGCACCCTCGTTACGACGGACGAACGCCGGCACGATGTCACCGCCCATGTCGTGCTTCGAGCCTTGCATCGTGGCGTCCCGGGTCACGCTCTCCAGGAGCGCCTGGGCGTCGAAGACGTAGTTGCCCATGCTGGCCAGCACCTCGCCCGGGCTGTCGGGCAGGCCGACCGGGTCCTTCGGCTTCTCGAGGAACTCGCGGATCGAGCTCGGGTCGGCGGGGTTGACGTCGATCACCCCGAACTGGTCGGCGAGCGAGATCGGCTGCCGGATCGCGGCCACCGTGCAGGCGGCACCGCTCAGGACGTGCTGGTCGACCATCTGGGAGAAGTCCATGCGGTAGACGTGGTCCGCGCCCACCACGACGACGATGTCGGGCTGGTCGTCGTGGATCAGGTTGAGCGACTGGTAGATCGCGTCGGCGCTGCCGAGGTACCAGTGCTTGCCCACCCGTTGCTGCGCCGGGACGCTTGCGACGTAGTTGCCCAGCAGGGTCGACATCCGCCACGTGGTGGTGACGTGCCGGTCGAGCGAGTGCGACTTGTACTGCGTCAGCACGACGACGCGCAGGTAGCCGCTGTTGACGACGTTGGACAGCGCGAAGTCGATCAGCCGGTAGATCCCCGCGAAGGGCACCGCCGGCTTCGCCCGGTCCGCGGTCAACGGCATCAGCCGCTTGCCCTCCCCACCGGCCAGGACGATGGCGAGGACCCTCTTGCGGCTGGCCGGACTCATGTCGGTCACGTTAGTCATGTCAGGCACCTTTGACGATGGGCGAGCCACCCGCCGGTCGAGCCCCAACCTTCGGTGGTCGAGCCGCAACCCTCGGTGGTCGAGCGAAGTCGAGACCACCCCACCCGCCGGTCCAGCCCCAACCCTCGGTCGCCGAACCTCGGTGGTCGAGCGCGAACCTTCGGTGGTCGAGCGAAGTCGAGACCACCCCACCCGCCGGTCCAGCCCGAACTCTCGGTGGTCGAGCGAAGTCGAGACCACCCGGCCCGCCGGTCGAGCCCGTCGAGACCGCCGGGCGGGGACCACCGCACCGGAGTACCGTCCGCAAGGTGCGCGTCGACATCCTGACCAAGGAGTACCCGCCCGCGATCTACGGCGGAGCGGGGGTCCACGTCGCCGAGCTCGTCCGCGCGCTACGTGGACTGGCCGACCTCGACGTCCGGGTGCAGGCGTTCGGCGAACCACGCGACGAGCCCGGCGTCGCGGCGTACGCCGATCTGCCGGAGCTGGCGTCGGCCAACTCCGCACTGCAGACCTTCGGGGTCGATCTCGCCATCGCGAGCGGCTGTGCGGGCACGGACCTCGTGCACTCGCACACCTGGTACGCCAACCTCGGCGGCCACCTCGCCGGCCTGCTGTACGACGTGCCGCACGTGGTCACCGCGCACTCGCTGGAGCCGTTGCGTCCCTGGAAGGCCGAGCAGCTCGGCGGCGGCTACGCCCTCTCGTCCTTCGCCGAACGCACGTCGTACCTCGGAGCCTCGGCCGTGATCGCGGTGTCCGCTGCGATGCGCGACGACGTGCTGCACGCCTACCCCGACGTCGACCCGGCGAAGGTGCACGTCGTGCACAACGGCATCGACACCCAGGGGTGGTCGCACGTCGACGACCCCGATCGCGTCCGCTCGCACGGCGTCGACCCGGAACGCCCGTCGGTGGTGTTCGTCGGGCGGATCACCCGGCAGAAGGGGCTGCCGCTCTTCCTGCGCGCGTGTGCCGCGCTGCCGCCCGACGTCCAGCTCGTGCTCTGCGCCGGCGCCCCGGACACCCCCGAGATCCTGGCCGAGGTCGAGGGCCTCGTCGCCGAGCTCGCCGAGACCCGCGACGGCGTCGTCTGGATCCGCGAGATGCTCCCGCGCGCCGACGTCGTCGCGCTGCTCTCGGCCGCGACGGCGTTCGTCTGCCCGTCGATCTACGAGCCGCTCGGCATCGTCAACCTGGAGGCGATGGCCTGCGAGACCGCCGTCGTGGCCACCGCCACCGGCGGCATCCCGGAGGTCGTCGTCCACGGCGAGACGGGACTGCTGGTGCCGATCGAGCAGGCGACCGACGGGACCGGCACGCCGCTCGACCCGGACCAGTACGTGAAGGACTTCGCCGAGGCGCTGATCTCGGTCGTCAGCGACCCCGACCGTGCCGCAGCCATGGGCCGCGCGGGCCGACAGCGGGCGATCGAGTCGTTCTCGTGGCAGGCGATCGCCGAGCAGACGAAGGGCATCTACGACGGCTTGGTGTGAGGCGCCTCAGAGGTGCTCGCCGTACCGGCCGATCGTCTTCTGCTGCTCGGTCCCCTGGTAGCCGGGCTGGGTCCCGTGTACGTCGGGTGTCTTGCCGATCGCGCGACGCCGGCGCGACCGGACGGCCAGACCCGCCACCAGAATCACCACGACGACGATGCCGATGAACCACCACATGGCGGCTCCTCTCCTAGGCTGCGAAGCGTACGTCGCGCCGCAGTGGTACGCCCGGATCTCCGGTGATCTCCGTGCGCCGGCACGCTCACCGCCGACGGGAACCGGGCACTCGTCACCGCTCCCCCTGGACGCACGAGAGGTCTAGTGTCGGGGCAAGCGACGACGAGGGGAGGCGCCATGAGCGAGGGGGAGCGCAGTCCGGAGGAAATGCTGGCGGCGGTCGATCTGTTCACGGGTCTGACGCGCCGACAGCTGCGGAAGCTGCTCGACCGGGGTCGCCGGGTCCCGCACGAGAAGGGCAAGCAGGTCGCGACGGAGGGCCTGGGCTCGCTGGCCTTCCACCTGATCCTCGAGGGCCACGCGTCGGTGTCGGTGGCCGGCTCCGAGGTCCGCACGCTGGGGAGCGGTGACTACTTCGGCGAGATCAGCATGATCGACGGCAGGCCGCGTTCGGCGACGGTCACGGCCGCGGACGACATGACGACGCTGGCGATCCCGCACCAGGAGTTCGAGCGGCTGCTCGCGGACGAGCCCGACTTCGCGCGCGCGTTGCTGAAGACCCTGTGCGCGCGGGTCCGCGACGCCGAGGCGCGATAGCTCGGGACGTTCAGCGGAAGGCCGGGATCCCGGTCAGGTCGGCGCCGATCGAGAGCAGGTGCATCTCCTCCGTGCCCTCGTAGGTCATCACCGTCTCGAGGTTGTTCATGTGCCGCATGATCGCGTGGTCGAGGGTGATGCCGGCCCCGCCCAGCGTCGTACGCGCCTCACGCGCGACGTCGACCGCGGCGCGGACGTTGGCGTACTTGCCGTAGGAGACCTGCGCCGGCGTGAGTGTGCCGGCGTCCTTGAGGGCGCCGAGCCGCCAGGCCACCAGGGCCGCGTTGTTGACCGCGACCGTCATCGTCGCGAGCTTGCGCTGGGTGAGCTGGAACGACGCGAGCGGCTTGCCGAACTGCTCGCGCTCCTGCGTGTACGCCAGCGCCTCCTCGAGGCAGGCGCGCGCCGCCCCGACCGCGCCCCAGACGATGCCGAACCGCGCCTCGTTGAGGCAGGACAGCGGACCCTTGAGCCCGCGGACGTCGGGGAACACCGCGTCACCCGGCAGCCGGACGTCGTCGAAGGCGAGCTCGGCGGTGATCGAGGCGCGGAGCGACAGCTTCCGCCGGATCTTGCTGGCCATGAAGCCGTCGGTGTCGGTGGGTACGACGAACCCACGGATCGCTCGCTGCCCTGAGCCTGCCGAAGGGTCGTCCGTCTGCGCCCACACCACCGCCACGTCGGCGAGGGTGCCGTTGGTGATCCACATCTTCGAGCCGTTGAGGACCCAGTCGTCGCCGTCCCGGCGCGCGTGGGTCTTCATCGACCCGGGGTCGCTCCCGGCATCGGACTCGGTGAGTCCGAAGCAGCCGAGCGCGTCGCCCGTCGCCATCCGCGGGAGCCACTCCTCCTTGTGGGCCTCGCTGCCCCAGCGATGGAGGGCGTACATCGCCAGCGACCCCTGGACGCTCACGAAGCTGCGCAGCCCGGAGTCGACCGCCTCGAGCTCGCGGCAGGCCACGCCGTACGCCGTCGCGCTGGTGCCGGCGCAGCCATAGCCGTCGAGGTGCATGCCGAGCAGGCCGAGCTTGCCGAACAGCGGGCCGAGGTCGTCGGGCAGGGTGCCCGCGTCGTACCACTCGGCGACGTGGGGTGCGAGCTCGCTGCGGGCGAAGTCGCGCACGGTGTCGCGGATCGCGCGGTCCTCGTCGGTGAGCAGGTCGTCGACCTGCAGGTAGTCGTGGGTCATCGGGCCTCCTCGTCCTCTGCCGTCCGACCCTAGCGGGGCCTAGTTGCGTGCGACGCCGCGCGTTCGACCCCGCACGCGACGACGCCGGCCCTGTGGAGAAGCGTTCGCGGCCCCGGCGCGATCGGAGGATGGTCGGACGCATGAACGACGAAGCCTTCGCTCCGCTGGTCCGCACCCAGGCCGACCTCGAACAGGTGTGGCGCCGACTGATGTCGCCGCTCGGCTTCTCGACGCACACGCTCTGGATGGTCGTGATCCAGGACGACCGGCCGATCCCCCAGATCATGGAGATCGTCGAGGCGTCCGAGGCGCCGGAGGACGACGACGTCGAGGCGTTCGCCCGCGTGCTGGAGCACCTCGCGTCACCCGACCTCCGGTTCGCGTTCCTCCGCAGCCGGCCGGGCGGTGGTCGCCCCGACGCCACCGACCGTGCGTGGGCGCGGGCGCTCTACGCCGCCGGACGGAGGGGCGGCGCGGTCCTCGACGTGGTCCACCTGGCGCACGACCACGACGTGCTGCCGATCGCGGTCGACGACCTCCTGGCCGAGCCCGCGTGAGCTCCGCACGGCGGTGCGGGCGGTGGGTGCCGAGAACCGGACAACGTGAGTACGGTGGTCGGAGATCGGTGCCGGTGTGGTCTCGGGAGGACTGCCGCGATGCACGTACGACGTACGCTCGCCGCCCTGCTCGTCGTGCCCTGCGCCCTCGTCGCCGCCTGTGGCGGCGGCTCGTCCGTCGCCGACCCGCCGATCTCGAGCGGTCCGACGTCCTCCGCGCCGACCCAGCCGCCCGCGCACGAGACGCCCGAGCACTTCATCCGGCGCTGGGCTGCGGCCGAGAAGCGGATGGAGAACACGGGCAAGACCGGGCCTGTATCTTGCGATGAGTCGACGATGCCGAGCGTGCATGGCAACTGGCCTGCCGACGTCCGCGAAGTTCTACGAAGCCGGAGGGTTCGTCACGTTGGGACGGCTGGACGATTCTCTCGATCGCCACAGGACGCGATCGCAACGGCAGCGCGGCTCGTCTATGCGGTAACGGTCGAACTCACGCCCAACTCGTTATCGAACGTCCTCGACGGCGCCTGATCAAGCACTTGCGAGGCGGTCCAGCCACGGATCAACTCACCATCACGAATGCGGTGACAGCTGGCGAGTCCTCGCAGCAAGGCGCAGTTGTCGCGATGAGGCGGACTGTCCTTCGTCATAGCGGTCGTCTTGTGATCGTAGTGGCGCTCTGCGTACCCTGAGCTGTTCTGGCGGACGATGCAACAGGTCAATGTGCGACGACAGGCGACCTCGGAGGAGAGCGCGACAGCGCTGTGTGAAGTCCGGCTCCGAGACCACTGCGTACATCACCGCGCACACCGGCCACTCGTACTCGATCCGACCGGCGTGCGAGGTCGGCGGGCTCGCACTCTGCGCCGAGCCCGGCTCGTGCACGATCGCCGGCCACGACGGGTGGCTGTTCAACGTCTACGAGGACGCGAGCCCGACCCCGCTCGACTGGCAGGCCTGCCTCACCAAGCAGGAGGCACGCCACCTCGGAGGTCTCACGCCCGCCCAGGTGCAGCACGCCTTCGAGCGGCTGAGCTGGCCGGCCTCGCCCCTCGTCGTCCAGCCGCCGAAGGGCAGGACGCTGGTCAACTTCGACACGAACTTCTACACGACGAACACCCACCCGACGACGCAGACGGTGACGCTGATCGGACAGCGGGTGACGATCGAGGCGACGCCCACGCAGTACACCTGGCACTTCGGGTCGGGCACGTCGGATGCCGACCGCTCGACGAGCGATCCAGGCGCCGCGTTCCCCGACCTGCGGGTCACCTATCGCTACCAGCACGTCGGGGCGGTCCACCCGAGCCTCGACACGACGTACACCGGTCGCTACCGCGTCGGGAACGGCCCCTGGCGCGACATCCCCGCCACGCTCACCGTCCCCGGGGCCCCGGTCGATCTCCAGGTGGTCAGCGCGACCCCGCACCTGGTCGGGTATTGACCCCGATCACGTGCGGCGGTGGAACCTGAGGTCGCCGTTGGGGAGCCGGCTGGCGCGCCATCGCGCGTCGTGGGCGCGGTGGTGGTGGAACGGACAGAGCAGCAACCCGTTCTCGAGGTCGGTCCGGCCGCCGGTGGACCAGGGTTCGCTGACGTGGTGCGCCTCGCACCAGGCGGCCGGGATCTCGCAGTCCTCGGTGCGGCAGTGCCGGTCGCGGACCACGAGCGCCTTGCGCTGCCCGGGCGAGTAGAGACGTCGGCCGTGGCCGAGGTCGAGGACCTCGCCGGCACCGCCGAGGACCACGGGGAGGATGTTCGCGGTGCAGGCGAGGCGGCGTACCTCCGTGGCCGACATCCGTCCGCCGGTCGACAGCTCGGCGACCCCGACCTGACCGCGCAGGGTCTCCAGGTCGATCATCACCATCACCGAGGTCGCGGTGCCACCGTGGACGGGCAGCCCGGCGGCGGGGAGATGCTCCAGCAGGGCGCAGAACGCCTCGCAGCGGCGCCGCGGCAGCGACAGCAGGTCGACGTCCCCCACCGCAGACCCGACTGCAGCCCCGGGCGGCGACCCGAGGGCGCTGCGGCGGGGTGCCGTGAAGGCGTCGAGGTAGACCCGGAGCCGATCGGCGACCTGTTCGGGGACCCGGGCGATCACGTCGACCACGCCGTCGCCGCGTGGCCGGAAGCTCAGCCGGGCCTCGCGGCGGCCGCGCTGCTCCTCGGCCAGCAGCAGCCGCTCCTCGGCCCGCTCGGCCATCTCGGGGGCGACCGCCTCCAGCACCCGTCGGCCCAGGGTCCGCAGCTCGCGGGGCCCGAAGCGGCCGGCGTCGGCGAGCAGCCGGGCCTCTGCCCGCGCCACCACGTCGGGGTCCAGGTCGGCCGGCAGCGCGTCCAAGGCGCCCGCGATCACTCCGGCCTGCGCCGCGTTGATCTCGCCGCCCCGCAGCGCGGCGAGCAGCACGGGTCGCCGGTCGAGTGCCTCGGCCAGCCGCTGCGTGCGGACCCCGGCCGGGACGCCCTCGCGCCTCTCGACCGCCAGCCACACCCCGGCCGACCGAGCCCCCCGATCCTCGGCCACATCCTCGGCCGCGGCCACCAGCTGCAACCGCAGACCTTCGAGCCGGGCCAGCTCCCGGTCGACCGCGACCAGCGCCCGCGCCTTCTCCCCGGTCGGCAGGAACGCCGGGTCCAGGTCGGCCACGTCATCGAGCCCCGCGTCGATGGCCGCCAGACACCGCAGCAGCGGGTGCTCCTCCAGCGGCTGCGCCATCATCGACATGACTCCAGCCAAGCACCCACCACCGACACTCCAAGGCGACGAATCTCCTTTGTCCACAAGGGATTCCAGCATCGTGACCCGACCGTGACCTGCCTCCCTGAGACGCACGAGATCTAGCCCGAACGGGCCGCCGCTGACCGTGCCGAAGCCGGGTGGAAGACTCCGCCCGTGACCTGGAACCGCCGCCGCAACGCCTGGCCGATCGCCCTCGTGGCCGACGCGTTGGTGGTCATCTTCTTCGCCGCCGTGGGCAGGTCCAGCCACCACGAGTCCGGCGGACTGATCGGCGTCTGGCACACCGCATGGCCGTTCCTCCTCGGTACGGCGCTCGCCCTCGCCCTGACGGCGTTCACGAAGACCGACCCGCTCAGCCTCCGCGCCGGCGTCCGCGTCTGGCTCTGGACCCTCGTCGTCGGCATGGTCGTGCGCCACTCGCTCGGCCACGGCACGCCGGTCGACTTCGTGATCGTGGCGGGCCTCGTCCTCGGCGCGCTGTTCCTCGGGTGGCGGGTCGCCCTCGGCTGGCAGCGGTGGCGATCGCGCTTCCGCCTCGTCCGTCGCTGACACACCGACCCTGGTCCTGACCGGACCGCGCCCGCAACCCTCACCAAGGCGGTGGCGAAAGCCACCCCTGTGGATGAGGAGGAGTACCCCCTCGCTTCCGTACCGTGGGGGTGGTCTCGGTGGAAGAGGAAGCAGCGATGAGCGACGCGGTCTCCCTGCGGCGCGGTGCGCCCGGACCCCTCCCTCGCCTCGCGGCCGAGCGGGCGCGAGAGGCGGTGCCGGCGGACACGCCACCCGACCTCGCAGCCGCCCTGCGGGTGGCCCACGACCTCGGCCCCTGGGCGCCGCTGCCGATGCAGGGCGACACCCTCTCCCTCTGGGAGTCTCTCGCCTCGCTCGGGCGCCGTCGACCTCACGGTGGCCCGGGTCGCCGAGCCGCACCTCGACGCCCTGTCCATCCTCCGCGAGGCACGCCGCCACGGTCAGATCCGCGACGACGACTGGCATCGCTGCTCCCAGCAGTGGAGTTCGGCCCGCCTCTGGCAGGTGTACGCCGCGGAGGGGGCCGAGCGTCTGAGAGCAACGGGCGACACCTCGGGTGGCGTCGTCCTCGAGGGCGTCAAGCCCTGGTGCTCGCTGGCCGATCGCGCCAGCCATGCCCTGGTCACGGCCTGGGTCGACGACCAGCACCGTGGGCTGTTCGCGGTGGATCTCTGCCACCCCGGCGTCGCTCCTGCCGACGGCGCGATGGCGGGGGGCCAGTCGACCACGTGGGCCGCGCGCGGCCTGCCGCAGGTCCGCAGCACCGCTGTCACGTTCGACGCAGTGCCGGCCATCGCCGTCGGCGAGCCCCAGTGGTACCTCACGCGTCCCGGCTTCGCGTGGGGCGGCGTGGGCGTCGCGGCGGTCTGGTACGGCGCCACCGTGGCCCTGGCGCGCACCCTCCGGGCCGTGGCGTTGCGCCGCGAGCCGGACCAGGTCTCGCTGCTCCACCTCGGCGCCGTCGACACCGCGCTGGCCCGCGCCCGCGCCGTGCTGGCCGAAGCGGCCGCGGTCGCCGACGACCCCCGCACGCCGGACGTAGAGACGACGTTGGTCGCCCAGCGCGCACGCCAGGTCGTCGCCGACAGCGCCGACGAGGTTCTCACCCGGGTCGGCCACGCCCTCGGACCGGCGCCGCTGACCGGCGACGAGGACCATGCCCGCCGGGTCGCCGACCTCACCGTCTATCTCCGTCAGCACCACGCCGAACGCGACCTGGCCCGGCAGGGTGGGCAGGTACGTGACGACCAGCCTGGATGGCGGTGGTGGTGACGGACCCCGCCCCGCCCGAGTTCACCGCCGACGGCCCGGGTACTCCGGCGACCGCCTGGCAGGCCGCCCTCGAGCCGGCGACCCGTGCCGTCCTCACCCTCGAGGGGGTGCGCCGCCTGGTGGTCGTCTCCGCGCACCCGGACGACGAGTCCCTCGGCGCCGGCGCCCTGATCGCCTCCGCGACCGCCGCCGGCCTCCAGGTCGAGCTGGTCTGCGCGACCGAGGGCGAGCTCAGCCACCCACGCTCCCCCACTCACGTCCCGGACGACGTGGCCCTCCTCCGAGCCGAGGAGTACGTGGCCGCCGCGCGCGAGCTCGGGGTGGGCGTCCCGTCGCTGCGGTGGCTCGGGCTGCCGGACGGCGCAGTGGACAAGCACCTCACCGAGCTGACGGACCGGCTGGTGGAGATCGTGGGGGACGGTTCGGGCACCGCGATCGTGGCGACCTGGTCGCAGGACGGCCATCCCGACCACGGGGCGGTGGGCCGCGCCGCCGCCGCCACCGCCCGTCGTACCGACGCGGAGCTGTGGGAGTTCCCAGTGTGGTTCTGGCACTGGGCCTCCCCCGATGACGGCCGAGCCTCGCGGCTGCGCCCGTTCCGCGCCACCCGACGGGCGCTGGAGGCCAAGCGCCGAGCCGTCGAGGCGCACCGGAGCCAGGTGGCGCCGCTGTCGCCGCTGGCCGGCGACGAGGCGCTGCTCGCCCCGGAGCTGCTCGCCCACTTCCGGAGTGACCACGAATGGTTCGTGGTGACGCCGGGAGCGGACTGCCGCGACGACGAGCTGGACGAGCTGCACGGCGCGCTGGAGGACCCGTGGGGCGTCGACTCACGGTGGTACGAGCGACGCAAGCGCGAGCTCCTGCTCGCGGCGCTCCCACGTCCCCGCTTCCGACGCGCGCTCGAGGTCGGCTGCTCGACCGGGGCCCTGACCGAGGCGCTGGCCGGTCGAGCCGACCACGTCCTCGCGGTGGACCGCTCGCGGGCGGCGCTGGCCGCGGCGCAGCGCCGGCTCGGCGACCGACCGGACGTCGCGCTGGACCATCTCGACGTGCCGGCCGAGTGGCCCAGTTCGGGCCGGTTCGACCTGGTCGTGGTCTCGGAGGTCGGCTACTTCCTCAGCCCGGCCGCCCTCGACGGCCTCGTCGAACGCATCGCCCACAGCCTCGACCCCGACGGCGTCGTGGTCCTGTGTCATTGGCGCCACCCGATCGAGGGCTGGCTGCTCGACGCCGACGAGGTACATCGCCGCTTCGAGGGTGACCAGGTCCCTCCCCTCCAGGCCGTCTACCGCGACCGCGACGTCGAGATCCGCGTGCACGCCGCCGACTGGCCGGCCAGCGACCGGTGAGCATCGACGTGATCGACCAGGTGTACGTCGTGGTCCCGGCGCACGACGAACGCGCCCTGCTGGGCCGGCAGCTCTCCGCGATCGAGGCGACCGTCAGACACCTCGGACACACGTGGCCGCGGGTGACCGTGTCGACGACCGTGGTCCTGGACTCCTGCACCGACGACTCGCACGAGGTCGTCGAGCGGTTTCCCGACGTCGCCATCGTCACCGCGGAGGTCGGCTGCGTCGGGCTCGCCCGGCGAGCGGGTGTGGAGGCGGCTCGCCGGAGGCGCCCCGCGACGCCGTCGCGGACCTGGGTGGCGTGCACCGACGCCGACAGCGAGGTCCCGATCCACTGGCTGAGCGGCCAGCTGGAGCTGGCAGCCGGTGGCTCCCAGCTCGTGCTCGGCACCGTGTGGCCGGACCCGGACGAGCTCGGACCGGCCAGGCTCGGCTGGTGGCGGGGTCGGCACCACCTGCGCGACGGCCACTCCTACGTCTTCGGCGCCAACCTGGGCTTCACCCTCGCGGCCTACGACCGGGTCGGGGGGTTCCGCGCGCGAGCGGTCGGCGAGGACGTCGACCTGGTGCACCGGATGAAGGCCGCCGGGATCCCGTGGCAGGCGACCTCGCGGCTCCCCGTCCTCACGTCGGGCCGGCTGCGTGGCCGCGCCCCGGCCGGCTTCGCGGCGTACCTGCTGTCGCTGACCGGCTAGGAGGCGCGCCCCGATCACAGCCAGCCGTTGCGCCGGGCCAGGACCGCGGCCTCGGTCTTGTTGCGCGTCCCGGTCTTCCCGATCGCGTCGGACAGGTAGTTCCGCACCGTGCTCTCCGACAGGTGCAGCCGGGCCGCGACGTCGGCCACGGTCGCCCCGTCCTCGGCCGCGGCGAGGACGTCGCGCTCTCGCGGCGTGAGCGGGCTGGCCGGCATCCGCAGAGCGGCACCGGCGAGCTCCGGGTCCACCACGGTCCTTCCGTCGGCCACCCGCCGGATGGCGTCGGCCAGCCCTTCGACGGGTCCGTCCTTGACCAGGAACCCCGCTGCGCCGGCGGCCATGGCCCGCTGCAGGTAGCCCGGCCGGGCGAACGTCGTCACCATCACGACCCGGCACTCGGGCAGTGCCTCGCGGAGCACCACCAGGGCGTCGAGCCCGGACATGCCGGGCAGCTCGATGTCGAGCAGCGCGACATCGGGCCGCACGTCGAGCGCGGTCGGCACGACGGCGTCGCCGGTGGACACCTGCGCCACGACCTCGAGGTCGTCCTCGAGGTCGAGCAGCACCGCGAGCGCGCCGCGCATCATCGCCTGGTCCTCGGCGAGCAGCACCCGGATCACGTGGTGCCACCCCCGGGCAGGCTGGCCACCAGGCGGAACCCGTCGTCCCGGCGGTCCACGCTGAGCTCTCCCCCGGCCGAGCTCAGGCGATCGCGCAGGCCCTCCAGACCGCCGAGTCGCAGACCCGGGGCGGACGGAGCGCCGACGCCGTCGTCCGCGATCGTCAGCACGATCCGCCCGTCGCGTTCGGACAGCTCGATCCGGCAGGTGCTGGCGCCGGAGTGGCGCAGCACGTTGGTCGCGCCCTCCCGCACCACCCAGGCCAGCACCTCGTCCGCCGGTCGGGGCAGCTCCGCACCCGGCCGGTCGACCCGGGTGGTGATCCCCGCGGCGTCCAGCGCACGCCGCGCGCCGCTGAGCTCCTCCTCGAGGGTCGGCGCCCGCATCGCGTCGACCGCCTGGCGTACGTCGATCAGGGCGCGCCGGCCGATCTGCTCGATGTCGGCCGCGTGGGCCGCCGCCGCGTCCGGGTCCTGGGCGACCAGTCGCCGTACCGCCTGGGCCTTGACGACCATCACCGACAGGGTGTGCCCGAGCAGGTCGTGCAGGTCGCGGGAGAACCGCTCCCGCTCCTCCGCGACCGCGACCCGAGCCAGCTCCTGGCGGGTCCGGTGCAGCTCGCCGATCGTGTCCAGCAGGGCGGCGAAGGCCGCGCTGGCCAGCCCGGCCAGGAGGACGACGAAGCCCTCGGTCCACATCCGGCTCGCGTGGTGCGGCGTCACCGCCCACGCCGCTCCCATCGACGCCAGCGCCGTGATCGGGACGGCTCCGACCAGCCATCGGCCACGCAGCGCGGTCGGCAGGGCGTTCGCCAGCAGGATCCAGGTGGGCAGCCACTGGCTGCTGCCGTGCAGCGCCCCGGCGAAGGTCGCCGCGACGAGCGTCGACAACGCGATCGGCGCACGGGCGTCCCGCCACGGCGGTCCGCCGGTGAGTGCGGCGACGACCGCCGACGCCGCGATGACCACGATCAGCGCGACCTGGACCGCGACCGCTCCCGCACTGCCGTGCAGGTCCAGGACCGGGCCCAGCAGCAGGACCGGGGTCCACACCAGGACCGAGGCGTTGCGCTGCCACCTCGAGCCGAGCCACGTCCGCACGGCGGTCACGCTACGCGTCCCGCGTGCCGTCGGCGCAGCCCCACGACCACGACCGTGCCGACAATCAGGTGCAGCCCGCCGAGCGCGAGGCCGGCCGCGAGCGAGGTCGCTCCGAGCGGCCCCGCGAACGACAGCACCCACAGGCCGACGGCGATCCGTGTCCACAGGCGCAGAGCCCGTGACGTACGGCGCTCGAGCACGCGGAGCAGCCCCGCACCGGCTGCCGCCACGACGATCGCGGTGACGACCACCGAGATGAGGTTCACCTGCTGCTCACCGGAGCCCGACCTCACCGTCAGGTCGATGCCGGCGACCGGGGATGCCAGCAGCCAGCCGAGCGCAGCGAGCCCCGCTGCCGTTGCTGCGACCGGCCAGTCGTCCCGCCACCGTCCGGTCCGGTTCGTCGTGGTGTCCTGGACCACCTGGGTCATCGCCGTTCCTCCGCTCCCGCCCGCTCTGGGCGACATCTCCACGCTAGGAACGCGACGCAGCGGGGGGCAGAGCCGGATGTGGGCGGTTCGCTACGACAAATGTCCCGTGACGCCGGAACGAGAAAGCCCCCGCCGGCTCCGCAACCGGCGGGGGTCCTGTAGAAGGTCTCTCAGCGGAGCGCGGCCGCCAGGGTGCGCACCGACAGGTTCTGCGGGTAGTTGATCGACGTGGCGTCGCGCGCCGGCTCGGGCTGGAGCGGCGAGTGCAGCCGCACCCAGCGGCGGTAGCCCAGAGCCGCCATCGACTGGTAGTCGAAGCGCCGCTCGCGCAGCCCGCGCTCCACCTCGAGGCTGAGCCCGTCGGCGATGAGCATGCCGTGCACCTCGCCGGGCCGGGACTCCGCACGCAGCCAGTCGACGGACATGGCCAGCTGGTCGAGCGCACCGATGCCGACCGCGGTCGTCTTGGTCTCGATCACCAGCCAGTCGTCGGCCGCGCCCTTGTCGCAGTCGGACGTGAACCGGAGCAGCAGGTCCGCGCGGCGCCCGTCGACGAACATGTGCTGCTGGCCGCGCACGCCGTCCATCTCCTCGTTGGCCAGCCGTACGGCGTACCCGAGCTGGTGCAGGAGGTCGAGGCGGGCGAGCAGCCAGCCCTCGAAGGCGGCGCGGTTGGGCAGGCCCCACACCGGGTAGGGACTCGGCTGGCCGGCCGCGTCGGGCGCGAACGTGGCGAGCCACGCGTCGAGGATCGCCAGCGACCGCTCGGCGTCGGCGTCCTCGATCATCAGTCGATCCATGCACCGCGCCAACAAGCCGAAGCGGCCGATCATCGGGTACCGCGCGATCGTGTCGATCGGCAGCACCAGGGTCTCGGCCAGCTCCGGCTCGGTGACATCGACGCTCTCCGGAAGCTGCCAGGCCCCGTCTCCGAGACGCAACAGCAACCGGTCGAGCACCGGGCAGCCGAGCCTTCCGATCACCAGTGGTGGTGCCACCACGGAGATGTCATCGGTGATGCACTCGTCCACGGTCTCGTGCGCGACCGTGCACAGCCTGGACACCTTCTCGTAGGACTCACCCGTCGCCTGCATGACGGCGTTGATGACCTTGTCGGACTCAGCCATGCGCCACACCCCCCCAGATGTTGGGGAAAGCGTAATCATTCAGGGCAGGCGAACACCTGACCCGCAGGGGCCACGGGAATTCCTTTACCTTGCCGGGACGCCTGGCCGAGCGGCGGCCCGGCCCGGCGAGCTCCTGCGCCATGTCTACGGGGCGGGCGCGGGCCTGTCCGCCGAACCCGGAACTCTTTACCGATGCCCGGCCCGCCCCCGGCCGATCCTCAGCCGGGATAGGTCCGGCACGGCTGCGAGCGGAGCGAGCGACACGGCGGTGCCTTCTTGGGTACGGCGACGCCGGGCACCGCGGACAGCACCAGCGACGACGGGTGCCTGCGGTCGGTCGCGATGGTGACCCGCTGGCCGTGGTCGATGGTGTCGAAGGCCCACAACGGCTTGGCGCCACCGGGTGCGTCGAGCGTGATCCGCAGCCGGTCGCCGGCCCGGAACGGCTGCGCGAACGGCAGGATCTCGATCCGGAGCCGGCGGAACTGCCCGTGCGGCATCGGCCGCGCGTCGCCCTGGAGGTCGGTGTGCACCGGCTTGGTCGGCGTCGACCGGCTCGCGATCAGCTTGCGGTGGCTGGCGCGCAGCCACCCGCTCTGGACGTAGACCTCACGTCCGCTGGGGCGCACGTCGCTGATGGTCGCCTCGAGGTCCACGTCGGGCGTCGACGACCTCACCCAGACGTTCAGCGAGCCGCTGCCGATGGTCACGAGGTTCTTCTTCAGCGGCGTGGTGATCCAGCCGAGGCCGGTGCCCTTCGGGATCTGCTCCCAGTGGTACGCCGGGTGGGCGCCCCAGATCGCGTTGCTGGAGCCGGAGTAGTCGGTCGCCGGGAGCGCCTTGGGGTCGGCCGAGAACGACCGCGGGAACGGCCTCCCGGGCTTCGTCGGCGTCGAGGCCAGCCGGCCGTGCGGACGCAGGTAGAAGCGGGTCGTCCTGGCGCTCGGGATCGGCCACGACGAGAACGACTTCTCGAACCGCGGCAGCGGGGCGCCGGACGGCTCGCCCTTCGCCGCGCCCTCCTCGAAGAGGATCCGGACCGGTGGCGCGGAGTTGTAGAGGTGCTTGGCCTGCGCATAGGTCAGGCCGCTGTAGTCGTTGCCCTTGCGGCAGCGAGAGGTTCGGGATGCCGGTGATGCTCTTCGCCAGGACCGGCGCCACCAGGGCGTCGATGCCCGTGGGCACCCGCCGCGCGACGTACAGGTCGAGGAAGTCGGCGTACCGTCCGAACTCGCCGAGGCTCAGGGACTCGGTGTGCGAGCCGTTGCTCATCGTCGCGAAGACGTGAGGCGCGGAGCGGAACCGGTTCAGGAAGTCCGGGAAGTGGCCGCCGGTCTGCTCGTCCTGCCAGGCGCCGGCGATGTAGACGGGGACGTTGATCCGCCGTACGAAGCGGGTCGGGTCGATCCGCCGGTAGTAGGTCTTGTTGTAGAACGGGTTGTCCTCGATGGTGCTGACCGGGTCGGGGTTCTGGTCGCGCACCAGCTGGTTGGCGTCACACGTCGGGTTGGGTCCCGGGTTGGCCGGGTCCGGGCTGTGCTCCCAGCCCTCGCCGTAGGGCTGCGCGTCGTGGGCGCGCGCGGTCGCCCACGGAGTGGCGAAGCCGGTGTTGAGGATGCCGCCCGGCCACAGGGTGCCGCGGTAGGTGTCGTCGATGACCGACAGGGGCGTGATCGCGGACAGGTGCGGCGGCCGCGTGCGTGCGACGTAGAGCTGCTCGATGCCGGGGTAGGAGATGCCGACCATGCCGACCTTGTGGAACTTCACCCACGGCTGCGCCGCGATGGCCTCGATCGCGTCGTAGCCGTCGAGGCTCTGCACGGGCTCGAACGGGAGGAAGGAGCCGCCCGAGCAGCCGGTGCCGCGGACGTTCACGCCGACGTAGGCGTAGCCGAGCGTGTTGAACAGCTGGGGGAACGTCGTCTCGCGCGGGTTGCTGGGGTCGTAGCCGCTGTACTCGACCACGGTCGGGTACGGACCGGGCCCGGCGTTCTTGGGCAGCACGACGTTGGCGGAGAGGGTGGTGCCGTCGCGCGTGGTGATGAAGTTGAAGCCGTCGTGCAGCGACTGGCTGGAGTAGAACGACTGGGCCGGTGGCGGCGACCCGAACCAGGTGACCTTCACCGGCGGCGACACGTAGGGCGCGCCGCTCGTCGTCCGGACGGTGTAGGTGCCGGACGGAAGCAGCCGCCACTCGAAGCTGCCCTGGGCGTCGGTCGTGCCCGTGCCGACGACGACGCCGTGATGGACGAGCTGGAGGTCCACGGGTGTCTGGGCGTCGGCGCCCAGCACCTCGAGCTGGTTGGTGCCGGGCCGGAGCGTGAACGGCGGTGACGGCGGCGTGGCCGACGCCGTCTGCGAGACGGTCAGGGTGGCGAGGGCGAGCATGAGGACCGCGACGGCAGCGAACAGCGCGCGCGCGAACGGCGTACGGGGCATGACGGGGATCGTGCCACCTCGGCCAAGCACGCGCGCACCACGCGGCCGCGCGGCTCGTGGCGAATCAGCCGACCTGGTGCCGCCCGGCCTCGGTGAAGAACGCGAGGTGCAGCCGGCTCGGCGGTGCCAGCGGGCGGTTCAGGTACGCCGTCGCGGACTCCGACTCGATCTGCCAGACCGCCTCGTAGTCGGTGTTGGCCCACACCCAGCGCGAGACCTTGCCGTACACCCAGAAGCCGTAGATGCCGAGCGTGCCCAGGGTGAGCAGCCACCACGCCACCCACCGGCCGAGAAGGTCGCGGCTGTCACCGCGGAACACCAGCCGGCGGCCACCCACGCTGAGGTGGTGTGCCTTCCATTGCTGGACCGTGACCAGGCCCCAGGGGAAGAGGAAGCCGAGGCTGAGCACGGTGACGAGGGCGGCCACCACGTGCGTCCGCAGGCACCCCGCGACGTCCCCGTCGAAGGTGAACCGGGCCGAGCGGCGTACCGCTCGGGAGGCCGTGACGACCTTCTCGGTGACGACCTTCTCGGTGACGACCGGCGGGATCACGGCCACGGTCACGGGGGGCTCGTGAGCCGCCTCCAGGGGAGCGACGTCCAGGTCGGTCGCGACGACGGCGAGGTCCGCGAGCGCGAGGGCGAGCTCGGCGTCCGGCTCGCTCAGGCGACGCCGACCTCCGCGGGGTGGCTCGGCGGCGGGCTCGCGCAGTCGCTCCAGCTCGGCGGTCGGCGAAGTGTCGGCAGCGTGTCGTGCCATAGCGGATACCCCCGTATCCCCGAGCAACCCTCCCGGCCGCCTCATCGGCGGTTCGCGCCCGGGCGGGCTGCCTTGCGGTTTCTGTCGTTGTTTCGTCCCCCAGGACAAGAAACGTCACCAGAGTAGGAAGCCTCCCCGCTCTTCGTGGCGAATTGGCCGAATTGCCACCCCGGGCCTCTCGACGGGAATCCGTCCGGCGGCGGCACGGTTGAGACGGACATGACCGAGAAGCGCGTCCTCGTCCCGGGCCCGGACCACCCGATCACCATCACCCCCGCCGAGTCGACGGTGACCGTCCACTTCGGTGAGCGCCTCATCGCGAAGACGGACCGGGCGCTCGTCCTCCGGGAGGCGAGCTATCCGCCCGTGTACTACCTCCCGCTCGAGGACGTCGACCACGACGTGCTCCAGCCGTCGTCACACGAGACCTACTGCCCCTTCAAGGGCGACGCCTCCTACTACTCGCTCCGCGACGGCGACACCCTCGCCGAGGACGCGGTCTGGTCCTACGTCACGCCGTACGACGCGGTCTCCGAGATCGCGAACCACGTGGCGTTCTACCCCGACCGGGTGAAGATCACCACCGACTGACCCTGCCTCGCCGGTCGAGCCTGTCGAGCGCCCGCTGGTCGAGCCCGTCGAGACCAAGGGCAACCCTCGGTGGTCGAGCGAAGTCGAGACCACCCGCCCGCTGGTCGAGCCCGTCGAGACCAAGGGCAACCCGTCGGTGGTCGAGCGAAGTCGAGACCACCCGCCCGCTGGTCGAGCCCGTCGAGACCAAGGGCAACCCTCGGTGGTCGAGCGAAGTCGAGACCACCCGCCCGCTGGTCGAGCCCGTCGAGACCAAGGGCAACCTTCGGTGGTCGAGCGAAGTCGAGACCACGTTTCCGCCGCCCCGCCCTCAGCCCTCGGGCTCCGCGGCCATCCATTCCTCGGCCGCCCGCAGCAGCCGCGGCATCACCAGCGTCGGCAGCAGGACCGGGAGCAACAGCAGCTTGATCCAGTCCCACGCCGTGTTGCCGGTGAAGCCGGTCCACGCCCAGGGCACGAGGTAGCCGGCGGCGACGACGACCACGGCGAGCACGGCTCCGCCGACCAGCAGCCCGACGTGTCGTGACGTCCATCGGGGCGGCGGTCGCCACAGCGTGGAGGTGGCGATCACGACCGGCAGCAGGGCGAGGCTGAGCCAGTCCCACAGGGTGTTGCCGGTGAATCCTGTCCACGGCATCGGCAGGAGGTAGCCCGCCAGGACCAGCGCCACAAACGCCAGCAAGGCGGCAAGAACAGCGGCCCGGTGGCTTCGCCCCAGGTGGTCGCGATGGCGCAGCATCAGCGGCAGCAGGCCGACGGTGACCGGGAGGGCGAGCCCTTCCAGCCAGTCCCACAACGTCACCTGGGACGAGAGGCCCGTCCATGCCCACCCCTCGGCGTACCCGCCCCAGACGAAGACGGCGAACGCCGCGAGAGCGGCGACGCCGCATGCGAGGAGCCACCGGGTACGCGCCTGGTCGCTCATGACCGCATTGTGCGGCACGGGCGCAAGAGGGTGGTGGTCTCGACTTCGCTCGACCACCGAGGGTCCCTTGGTCTCGACAGGCTCGACCAGCGGGCGGGTCCCACCCGGGTCTGTGACCGCGACTTCGCCCACCAGCGGGTCCCTTGGTCTCGACAGGCTCGACCAGCGGGGCCTCGGGTCTGTGGTCTCGACTTCGCTCGACCACCGAGGGGGCTTGGTCGACCACCGAGGGTCCCTTGGTCTCGACAGGCTCGACCAGCGGGCGGCCGACCAGCGCGGTCTGTGGTCTCGACTTCGCTCGACCAGCGGGCGGGCCGACCCGCGGGGCGTCCCGGCTGCGGATTTCGTCGTACGACGCGCCGGTCACACCTCTTTCCGTCGATCAGCCCCCGGGCTTAGGGTGAGGTCCGCCGTCGGCGCTCGGGCGGACGGGGCTCAATCGGGATGAGCCAAGCATGACGTGCTGCGGCGACACCGGCCGCAGCCTGACCTCCGGAGCGCCGCATGAGCCACGCCGCTGACCTTCCCGAGATCGACCAGGACGACGCCAGGCTGGAGAGCCTGGGCTACCAGCCGCAGCTGCACCGCGTGCTCGGCCTGTTCTCGAACTTCGCGGTCGCGTTCACCTACCTCTCGCCGATGGTGGGCATCTACTCGCTGTTCGCACTCGGCCTCGGCTCCGGCGGCCCGGTCTACCTCTGGCTCAACTGGATCCCGGTCATCGGGATGCTGTTCGTCGCGCTCGTCTTCGGCGAGCTCGCCAGCCACTACCCGGTCGCGGGCGCGCTCTACCAGTACTCCAAGTTCTCCGTCGGCCCCGGCTACGGCTGGTTCGTCGGCTGGTTCTACGGGTTCGCGCTGCTGATCACGGTCGCCTCGGTCGACACCGGCGTCGTCGGCTACGTCGCGGCGCTGACCCACAACTGGTTCGGCTGGAACCTCGACCCGAGCAACCACAACACGATCCTGTACGTCACGCTGATCCTGCTGCTGATCCAGACGATCCTGAACATCACCGGCGCCCAGGTGATGGGCCTGGTGGCCCGGTTCGGCGTCTACGTCGAGGTGCTCGGCACCCTCGGGATCGCGGTCATCCTCGGCATCCACGGCTTCCACCACGGCCTGGGCTACCTCTTCACCACGCAGGGCGTCACCCACGTGGCGACCAACCCCTACGGCATGAACTTCCACGGGAGCTATCTCGCGGCCGCGCTGATCGCGGTACTGGCGCCGGTCTACATCTACTACGGGTTCGAGTCCGCCGGCGACATCTCCGAGGAGACCAAGGACGCGGGCCGCCAGGTTCCGCGCTCGATGCGGTGGGCGCTCATCTGGGGCGGCGTCGCCTCGTTCGTGCTGGTCGGCGCGTTGCTCCTCTCGATCCCCTCCGGCCCCAAGGGCGTCTCGGACACCGTCAACGGCGGCGTGCCGTTCCTGCTGGGCGAGCTCCCCTCCGGCGTCCAGGACCTGCTCCTGGTGCTGATCATCTTCGCGTTCTTCTCGTGCGGCACCTCGATCCAGGGGGCGGGAAGCCGCTTGGCCTTCTCCTACGCCCGCGACGAGGCTCTTCCGGGTTCGCGGTGGATCTCGCGGGTCCACCCGCGCTTCGGAACGCCCGTGAACGCGCTCATCGGCGGCACCGTGATCACCGTGCTCTTCATGCTGCTGGTCTTCGCCTCGCCCGCGCACGACAAGCACTTCTTGTTCATCACCTACCCCGGCGGGGTCAACGCCCTGGTGGCGCTGGTCTCGTTCGGTGTGAGCGGCATCTATCTGTCGTTCCTGATGACCGTGATCGCCGCGCTGGTCGCGCGGAGACGCGGCTGGGTGCCGGCCGGCAGGTTCACGATGGGCCGGTGGGGCATGACAGTGAACGTGATCGCGGTGGTCTACCTCGGCCTGATCCTGATCGACGTCGTGCTGCCGACCGGACTCTCGTCACCCCGCGCCTTCTTCAACCTCGACTGGATCACGCTGGTGGTGATGGCGATCATCTTCATCGTGGGCGCGGTCTACTTCCTGATCGCCCGGCCGGACCGCGGGGTGCGTCACCACGTTCACGACGACCTGGGACCGGAGAGCCACGAGCCGCCTCCGCTCCAGGTCTGACGGGATCGGAGGGTCGGCCGTGAGCTCCGGATCGCTGAGAGTCATCGTCCTGGGTGCAGGGTTCGGTGGCCTGGAGCTCACGGCCCGGCTCTCGGCCGAGCTCGGCGCGGACGTCGACGTACTGCTGATCGACCGCACCGACGACTTCGTCTTCGGCTTCGCCAAGCTCGACGTCATGTTCGGGCGGCGGACCGCGGCGGAGGTCCGCCACGCGTACGCCGACATCGTCAAGCCCGGCGTCCGGTTCGTGAAGGCGGAGATCGAGCACATCGACCCCGAGGCGCGACTGGTCGACACCACGGCCGGAGCGTTCGAGGCCGACGTCCTGGTGATCGCCCTGGGTGCGGACCTCGACGCGTCGGCGACGCCGGGCCTCGTCGAGGGCGGTCACGAGTTCTACACCGAGGCGGGGGCCTTCGCGACCCGCGAGGTCCTCGCCGGCTTCGGCGGAGGCCGGGTCGTCGTGGGGGTGTCGTCGACGCCGTACAAGTGCCCGCCCGCTCCCAGCGAGACGGCACTTCTGGTGCACGACCACCTGCAGGCCCGCGGGCTGCGCGAGACGTCGGAGATCACCCTCGTCCTCCCGCTGCCGAGCCCGGTCCCGCCGTCGCCCGAGGCGTCGGCGGCGCTGCTCGACGCCTTCGCCGACCGGGGGATCGAGTTCCGCCCCGGCGCCGCGGTGAGCTCGCTCGACCCGTCGCGCAGCGTGGCCGTCCTCGACGATGGCTCCGAGCTCCCCTACGACCTCTACCTGGGTGTGCCGGTGCACCGCGCGCCACGGGTCGTCGTGGACGCCGGCCTCACCGAGGACGGATGGATCCCGGTCGACCCGCTCAGCCTCGAGACCCGGTGGCCGGGGGTGTACGCCGTCGGCGACGTGACCAGCGTCGGCACCCCCAAGGCCGGCGTCTTCGCCGAGGGGCAGGCCGCGATCGTGGCGGGTGAGATCGTCGCCGCCGTCCGCGGCACGTCGTACGACGACCGGTATGACGGCCGCGGCGTCTGCTACGTGGAGTTCGGGCACGACAACGTCGCCCTGGTGGACGTGACCTTCACCAGCGGTCAGCGACCGACCGGGACCCTCGAGGGCCCGTCCCCCGAGCTGGCGGCGGTGAAGGCGGAGTTCGGCTCCAGCCGGGTCGCCCGCTGGTTCGGCGGGTAGCGGACGGGTCACTCGCCCGAGGAGACTTGCCCCATGGCCGCTGCCGTCGACTCCGTCGTCGCGACGATGCAGGAGCGGTTCGACGCGCTGACCCCCGAGCAGGAGCCGCTCCGCGAGTTCCTCGGCACCTATCAACGCACCACCGCCGCGGTCGGGAAGGCCGTCGACGGCGGCCTCTTCGAGGACGCGGAGTGGGTCGAACGGTGGGACGTCGCCTTCGCCGAGCTCTACCTGACCGCGCTCGACGCCCACCTCGGCGGCGGGACGCCGTCCCGCCCGTGGCGGCTCGCCTTCGACGCGCCGTCCGACCTCCCGGCCCTCCGACACGTGCTGCTCGGCATCAACGCCCACGTCAACTTCGACCTCCCCCAGGCGTTGCTGGCCGTGATCACGGACGACGACTTCACCGACGCCGGCCTGATGGACCGTCGGCGCCGCGATCACGAGCGGATCGACGGCGTCCTGGCCGGCCGGGTCGCGGCGGAGGACGACGAGCTCGCGTCGCGGTCCGCGCGCAGCCTGCTCGACCGCGCGCTGCAGCCGCTCAACCGGGTCGCCTCGAAGCGGTTCCTCCGCGAGGCGCGGCTCAAGGTCTGGCTCAACACCACCCAGCTGCAGGAGGCCCGCCTCGTCGGCTCGTCGACGTACGACGCGCGGTTGGCCGAGCTGGAGGTACTCAGCGCCGCCCGGATCGCCGACCTGCTCGCGCCCGGCCAGGTCCTGCTGCGGCTGGCGGTGGCCGGGTTCGGGGTCGTGCTGCCGCCCCCCGGTTAGAGAGATGCGGGCAGTGGCCGACGCCATTCGAGCCGGGCGAGCGCGCCCGACACCACCGCGGCGACCAGGAGCCCGGCGGAGATCACCCACTCCCACGCACCGCTGTGGTGGTCCGGGTCGACGCCGAAGACCACTTCGATCCAGTCCGGCACGAGCAACGTGAGCACGAACGCGGCCATGCTCCCCGCGCCGAGTCCGGCTTCGAACCAGAAGCGGAGCCGCACCGCCCGACGCACGGACCAGGATCGGGGGTGGTGGGCCATCCGTCGCTCCCTTCGTCCTCAGGGCGAGCGTGGCACTGTCGTGGGAGACGGTCAATGCGGGGCTCCTGACCCGTCGGTCCCGGCCCCTCAGACCGCCGGCGCCACCGGGCGCGGCCGCAGCTCGTACGAGGCCCAGAGGTAACCCGACCCCGCCAGCATGAGCAGCAAGCCCCCGAGGAGCGGCCAGGTCAGCGCACGTCCCGAGATCATCTCGTCGCGCGCCCTCACCGCGGCGACCAGGATCAGCACCAGCATGATCACCTCGACCTGCAGCATGAGCCGCAGCGAGGTCCACCGCGGGTCCAGCCACACGCCCGCGCCGGCCCCGCCGAGGCAGAAGACCGCCGCCATCACCCGGCAGGTCAGCGGCGTCAGCGGCCACGGCCACAGGTCGATGACCGAGCTCGGGGCGACGAACATGACGACCCCCATCACGAGGGCGGCGAGCCCGACCAGGGCGATCACCGCGCGCTCGGTCGGCCGGAGCATCACGTCGCCGTCGGCGGGCAACGCGGCGTACCTCCGGTTGGCGAACCACGCACCGATCACCAGGAACGGGGTCGTGAAGTAGAGCGACGCCCAGAGCCAGAAGGCCACGTGGTGGTGCAGGAACTTGTCCCAGTGCAGCAGCGTCGCCACCCCGAGCAGGGACGCGAACGTCGTGACCGCGAGGAAGCCGATCGCGACGCTGTGCCAGTGCCGCTCCCCCGCGACCCGCAGGAAGAAGTAGGCGCCGCCGAGGTACGCCGACGCCAGCACCATCGAGGTCATCGTGAGGGGGATCGTCCACGCCCACACACGCGCGGTGTGGCCCGGGAACAGGTAGAGGATCACCCAGGCCACCACCAGGAACGGGATGATGAACAGTGACAGGCCGCGGGTGAACGGCAGCACGCGGTCGTCCCTCGGTGGTTGTCCCCCCACACCCATCGCGACCTCGCAGTGGCTCGCAGCGTCCGAGCGCGCCTCCAGACGGTCCGAGTGTCCACCCGAGCCGAGGCGGCGCACAATGCCCGGAACGACCGCGATCGCTCACGGCGAGGTCGCGGGTGTCAGCGACGATGTCTCGGGCCGGTCAGCTCGCGGGCGGCGATCCCAGCTTCGTGGCGACCAGCTCCCGTACCTCGGGGGCGCCCTCGAGGACCAGCGACGCCTGGGCGGTCACCTCACAGAGCTCGAGGTCGAGCTCGCGGACGCGCGCCTTGACCCGGGGTACGTCGTGCGGCCCGACGCTGAGCTCGCGGACGCCCGAGCCCGACAGCAGCGGGACCGCGGCGTCGTCCGCGGCCGACCTCGCCGCAGACCGCCACGTCGCACCCGGCCGCGCGGCGGCCCGGCAGACCCGGTCGATCAGCTGGAGCACCGCGGGATCGAGCGGCGTCGGAGAGCGCTGCGACCGCCGGCGTTGCCGCGCTCCGCGGCCAGCGTGTACTGGGTCAGGTCGTTGGTCCCGATGCTGACGAAGTCGAGGTGCGGCAGGAACGACTCGATCTTCAGGGCGGCGGCCGGCACCTCGACCATCATCCCGACCCGCAGGCCCGCCGGGAGGCCGCCGGGCCCGGCGGCGTCGGCGAGCAGCTCGCGCGCCGCGAGCAGCTCGCGCACGGTGGAGACCATCGGGAACATCACGCTCGACGGGTGCCGCGCCGGGCCGTCCGGCAGATGGCGACCAGCTGGTCGCGCAGCAGCGTCGGGGCGGTCGAGACGACAGCCGGAGCCCGCGCAGGCCGAGGAACGGGTTGTCCTCGCGCGGGCACCGGCAGGTAGGGCAGCGGCTTGTCGCCGCCGACGTCGAGGGTCCGCAAGGTGATCCGACGGCCGCCGAGCGCCGCGGCGATCGGCGGCGTACTCCTGCTCCTGCTCGTCGACGTCGGGAGCGTGCGTCGCGGCCGAGGAACAGGAACTCGGTGCGGACCAGGCCGGCGCCGTCGGCGCCGGCAGTCGAACGCCGACCGGGCGTCGGCCGACCGAGCCGAGGTTGGCCGCCACGACCGACGTGCGTGCCGTCGCGCGGTCACCGCCGGCTCGCTGGCGAGCGCCGAGGTCGCCGGGCGCGGCGGTCGGCGAGCTCGCGCGGCCCGACGGTCGTACTCGGCGAGCACGTCCGGCGCCGGGTCGACGCGCACCTCGCCGGTCGCGCCGTCGACGACGACGGTGGTGCCCTCCGGCACGGCGAGCACCTCGCGCCCGGCCGCGACGACGAGCGGGATGCCGCGGGACCGGGCCAGGATCGCGGCGTGCGAGGTCGGGCTCCCGGCGGCGAGCACGATCCCCCGTCACCGGGACGAGGTCGAGGCCCGCGGCCTCGGCCGGGGTCAGGTCCCGGGCGACCAGGATGCCGTCCGCGAGGGTCTGCTGCGACGGCGCCACCGGCGAGCGCCCGCAGGACCTGGTCGCCGACGGCGCGGACGTCGGCCGCCCGCTCGCGCAGGTAGGGGTCGGGCAGCTCGGCCCACTGGCGCTCGACGTCGGCGAGGCACGCCGGTCCAGGCGGCGAACGCGCCGGCGCCGTCGCCGATCCGCTGCTTGACGTCGGCGAGCAGCTCGGCGTCGCGCGAGCAGGGTCAGGTGGGCGTCGAAGATGCCGGCCTCGTGCGGCGCCGACCTCGCGGACGGTCGAGGGCGCGCAGGTGCTCGATGTCGCGGCGTACCTCGGCGACCGCCTCGACGACGCGGCGCCACTCGCGCGGCGGGGTCGCCGACCTCGCGGTCGTCGGTCGTCGACGGGCGCGGCCGTCAGCCGGCGCACCGGTCCGATCGCGATGCCGGGCGAGGCGCCGACGCGGACCGGACCCGGCAGTCGCGGACGGCGGTGCGGACGCGGGCGTCGGGTCTCGGCCGGCTCGTCGAACTGGCGGGCGGCCAGCGCGAGCAGGTGCTCGACCGCCTCCTGGGCCTGCGGGCCGGAGGCCCGGACCTCGACCTCGTGGCCGTGCAGCGCGGCGAGGGTGGCCACCCGGCTGAGGCTGGCGGCCGGGACCGGACCGGCACCGGTGGTCAGGTTGCGCAGCGGTCACCGTCGGCGTCGAGGCCGCGCGACCTCGCTGACCAGTCGGGCGGCCGGGCCGGGCGTGCAGGCCGTGCTGGTTGGCCACCGTGAAGGACGCCGACGACCTCGTCCGCCGGACGGCGTCGCGGCTGCGTCGCCCGGCTCGGCCTCGTCGGGGCCGGACAGGTGGGCGGCCTTGCCCATCAGGGCGCGCGCGGGCCTCGGCGGCGACCTCGGCCCGGCTCGCACCGCCCGGCGGCGGCGACGGCGGCGACGACGAGTCCCTCGACGATCGGCGCCGGGGAGAGCACGACCCGGTCGCGGGCGGTCGGGTCGTCGAGCAGGTCGAGGGCCAGCTCGGCGCTGAGGACCGCGCTGCCGAGGTCCATCAGGACGACGACGCCGGCCGGCCCGTCGACCTGCTCGATGGCCTCCTTGATCGCGACCGCGTCGGTGCCGAAGGTGTGCTCGTCCAGCCCGGCGGCGACCTCGATCTCGCACCGGGCGGCCGTGCAGCATCTCCGCGGCCAGCGCGACGGCCGCCCGCGCCAGAGCCCGGCTGTGCGAGACGACGACGATGCCGACGGTCATGGTGGGGCTCCTTCCGGTGCCGTGGTCGCGGTGGCTAGGCGATGGCGTCGGCGGCTGCCTGCAGCAGCAGCGCGACGCTCGTGGCGCCGGGATCCTGGTGCCCGACGCTGCGCTCGCCGAGATAGCTCGCCCGGCCCTTGCGGGCGAGCATCGGGATGGTCGCGTCGCGGCCGCTCGCGGCGGCGTCGCGAGCCGCGACCAGGCCCGGCCCGAGGTCGACGCCCTCGCCCACCGCCGTGTCGAGCGCGTCGACGGCGGGTGCCAGCGCGTCGTACATCGTCTTGTCGCCGGGCTCGGCCTTGCCGCGGGCGACGACTCCGTCGAGCCCGGCCCGCAGCGCGGCGGCGAGCTGTCCGGGCGTGGCGGTGTCGGTGTCGCCGAACGAGCGTGCCCATGCGCAGGAAGAAGGTGCCGAACAGCGGCCCGCTGGCGCCGCCGACGGTCGAGACCAGGGTCATCCCGACCTTGCTGAACAAGCGCGCCGGCGGTAGCTCGGGCCGAGTCTCGTCCAGCGCGGCCACGGCGGCCTTCATCCCCCGGTCCATGTTCGACGCCGTGGTCGGCGTCGCCGATCGCGGCGTCGAGCTCGGTCAGGTGGTCCCGGTTCTCGGCGACGAGTGCGGCGAAGCGCGCGTACCCACGCGTCGAGGCCCGCCGTGGTCACGTGGTCAGCCATTGCGTCAGATTCCCCACCTCAGTGCCGGAGTCCGGACCGGAGCGTCCCAGAGCGAGAGCAGCTCGTCGTCGACCTTGAGCAGGGTGACCGACGTGCCGGCCATCTCGAGCGAGGTGATGTAGGAGCCGACCAGCGAGCGAGCCACGCTGCACCCCGTGCCCGACAGGATCTTGTCGACCTCGTTGTACATCACGTAGAGCTCGATCAGCGGCGTGCCGCCCAGGCCGTTGACGAACGCGATGACCGGGTCGCCGGAGGAGAACGGCAGGTCGGCCAGGATCGGCTCGACGAGCATCTGCGGCGATCTCCCGGGCCGGGGCCAGCGGCACGCGCTGGCGACCGGGCTCGCCGTGGATGCCGACGCCGAGCTCCATCTCGTCCTCGCCGAGCTCGAACGTCGGCTTGCCCGCGGCCGGGACCGTGCACGAGGTGAGCGCCACGCCCATGCTGCGGCCGTTCGCGTTGACCTTGCGGGCGACGTCGGCGACCTGCGTCGAGGTCGCGGCCCTGCTCGGCGGCCGCCCCGGCGATCTTCTCCAGCAGCACGGTGACGCCGACGCCGCGACGGCCGGCGGTCCAGGTGCTGTCCTGGACGGCGACGTCGTCGTCGGTGACGACGGACACGACGCGGGCGCCGGTCTCGGCGGCCGCCAGCTCGGCGGCCATCTCGAAGTTCATCACGTCGCCGGTGTAGTTCTTCACGACGTGCAGGACCCCGGCGCCGCCGTCGACGAGCTTGGTGGCCGCGAGCATCTGGTCGGGCACCGGGGAGGTGAAGACCTCACCGGCGCAGGCCGCGTCGAGCATGCCCGAGCCCGACGAACCCGCCGTGCAGCGGCTCGTGACCGGAGCCGCCGCCGGAGATGATGCCGACCTTGTCCGGACCGCGGGGCGTCGGCGCGGTAGATGATCTTGTTGCTGGTGGTCGACCTGGAGGTCCGGGTGGGCGGCCTCGATGCCCAGCAGGGCCTCGGCCACGACGTCGTTCGGGTCGTTGATCAGCTTCTTCATGGTCGTTCTTCTCTCGGGTGATGGGCGGGTCAGGCCGAGGCGGTGTGGGGGACCGCCTCTTCAGGATCGGCGAGGTCGATCCCGGGGGCAACGGCGCGGTCCGCCGGCGTGTGCGCGATGAAGCCGTACGCCAGCGCCGCGGCCGCACCGGCGAGCAGCTCGGCGACCAGGTAGACCGGCAGCTGGCTGCCACTTCACGGTGCCCCCGGCGATCTGCTGGACGAGCATCGGGCCGAAGGTGCGGGCCGGGTTGATCGACGCACCGGTCGCCGGCGCGACCGGGATGATCGCGGCGAACACGACCAGGCCGATGGCGACGCCCGCGAACCCGGCGGCGGCCTTGCGGTGGATCACGCCGAAGATCGTGAACACCAGGATGAACGTGCCGACGAACTCGGCGGTGAAGGCCTGGACCCAGCTGATGTCGGAGTACGACGCGACGCCGAGCCCGACATCGCTCGCCTTGTGGCCGAGGACGCCGATGATGGCGGCCGCGCCGACGATCGCACCGACCACCTGCGCGGCGATGTAGCCGGGGACCTGCGACCAGGGGAACTTGCCGGAGACGGCCAGGCCGAGGGTGACGGCCGGGTTGATGTGGTTGCCGCCGACGTGCCCGAGGGCGTAGACGGTGGCGACCACGATCGTGCCGAAGGCCAGCGAGATCATGCCGAGATCGGCCATCGTGAAGGGCGCGTTGCCGTTCACGATCAGGGTGGCGGGCACGGACCCGACACCGATGAAGACCAGGAACGCGGTCCCGATGAACTCTGCTGCGAGCTGCTGAGCTGTGGTGGTCTCGTCGAGCATCTTCTGTCCTTTCGTGCCCGAGGATCGAACGTCATTCGGTATTGTCGAATGATGTGTGGACGTTACTACCATGATTCACTGATGCACAAGACTCTTCGGCATACTTCTCGCACGAATGTCACACTCCTGGGAGGTCTGAGCGGTGATCCAGTCCGTCGACCGTGCGATCCGCGTGCTCACCGCGCTCCAGGGGGCGCGGCGGATGAGCCTCTCGGAGCTGGCGGCGCGGCTCGACCTGGCGCCGTCCACCACCCACGGGATCGTCCGCACCCTGGTCGAGCACGGCATGGTCGTGCAGGAGCGCGGCTCGAGCCGCTACCAGCTGGGGCCGGCCGTGCTGCGCCTCGGCAACGTCTACCTCGACACCCTCGAGCTGCGGTCCAAGGCGATCCCGTGGGCCGAGGACCTCGCCCGGCGGACGGGGATGGCCGTGCGCACCGGCGTCCTCCTGATCGACGACGTCGTGATCATCCACCACGAGCCGCGACCGGACGGCAGCCGACAGATGCCCGAGGTCGGCATCGTGATCCCGGCGCACGCAAGTGCTCTCGGCAAGGCGATGCTCGCGTTCCTGCCCGAGGACGCCGACCGGTTGCTGGCCACCGGGGAGCTGCGCAGCATGACCGGGGAGACGGTGACCTCGCCGTCCGACCTGCGCGCCCAGCTCGACCGGATCCGCGAGACCGGCATCGCTCGCGAGCAGGACGAGGCGGTCATCGGCGAGGGTGCGGTGGCCAGCCCGGTGTTCGACTCCTGGGGCGGCGTCGTCGGCGCGATCGGGGTCGTGGTCTCCGGCGCTTCCGACTCCGAGCCCGGCGATCTGGTGCGGGAGACCGCCCGGGCGCTGTCCCGCGAGCTCGGCGCGGCGTCCTGGCCACCCCGCGACTGAGAAGTCGGACGCTCACCCCTCCTCGCCACGGAGCTCGATGGTGGTCACCGTGGACGGGTACGGAACCGTCATGGCTGTCACGAGTTTCCAGGACCTCCCCCTCGCCGACCGCGACCGCGCGTGGGACGGCGACGCCGCCGAGAAGCGGGTCCGCCACTGGGCGGGCGCCGAGGACGAACCGAACGAGAAGTACCGGGACGCCCACATTTGGTACGACGCGGACAAGAAGGACAACTTCACGGCGTACAAGCTGCTGATCGCCGATGCCATCGACGGCCGGCTCTGCGCGGTCCCGCACGGCGTCATGGCGGCCGGCAACGTCATGGTCGGCGGCCGCGGCGGCGTCGACCTGCCCGCCAAGGACGTCGACCGGGTCAAGAGCCACCTGGCGAAGTACTACGAGAAGCTCGGCGACGAGCCGCCCTGGGACCACGACTGAGTGTTCCGCATGTCGGCCAGGCGCGTCGGGAGGGCGACTCGCTTCAGACCTCCGCTCGGTTGCCGCTCTCAGTCGTCCCCGTCAGTCGCCAGCGTCCTCGCCGTGCGGGCCGACGAAGACCGGGGGCTGGAACAGGTCCGGGACGGAGGCGTCGCGGCTCGTCAGCGGCTGCAGCCCGTACATGTGCTCGATCGTCGCCAGGATCGACGTCGTGTCGTGCTCGGTGTCGTCGACGGAGAACGGGTGCTTGAGCGCCGGTGAGATCTCCAGCGCCGGGATGCGCGTGCCGGGTCCCCATCGGTCGGAGATGCCGGGCGAACCCATCGGCGGTGCGACGTGGTCCCACTGCCCGCCGAACTCGTCGTAGGTGACGACGATCAACGTGTGCTGGGCCTGCGGACCCGACTGGATCGCCTTGATCAGGTCGACCAGGTGGCTGCTGCCCGCCGACTCGCTCGCGTAGCCGGGGTGCTCGTTCTCGGCCCCGATCGGCTTGACGAAGCTGACCGGCTTGAGGTCGCCGCTCTTGGCGGCGGCGATGAACTCGGCCTCGTCCCGCAGGTGCGCGGCGCGAGCGGCGGTTCCCGGCGCGTAGTTCGCGAAGTAGTTGAACGGCTGGTGGTGGTACTGGAACAGCGCGTTCGGGCAGTTCGGGTACACGGCACCCGTGGCGGTGTGCGGATCGGTGCAGGTGCCCGGGGTGCTGCCGTTCGTCCAGCCCGGCCCACCCACGTCACCGTCGGCGTTGGACCATCCGCCCGAGTACCAGGCCCAGTCGACGCCCGAGGCCGACAGCCGGTCACCGATCGTCGGCGCGGTCTGGGGCGGGAGCCGGCGGGCGAGCGCAGTCCCAGGGGCGTAGGGCTGGTACGGGGGCTGGATGGTGTTGACGGCGTAGTCACCGCACGTCGTGCCCGCCGGCGGGGCGGCCACACCGTCCTTCACCGTGCACGAGCCGTCCGGGTTGGCCGCCTGGGTCAGAGCCGCGTCCTTGGCGCCTGGGGCGGCCGGGTGCAACGGCGTACCGGCCGGGAAGCCGTCGGGGCCGACGATGGAGTGCAGGTCGTTCGGGCCGTAGTCGCGCACCGCGTTCGGGAACACCGGGGTCGCGGCTGCGATCAGCCATTGATGGTTGAGGAACGACCCACCGAACGCCGCCTGGAAGAAGTTGTCGGCGATCGCGTAGTGGGGGGCGCCGGCCGAGTGCAGGTAGCGGTAGATCGGCAGCGACCTCGTGTCGTAGTGGCCCATCGTGAGACCCACGGCGTCACTGCCCGCCACATAGCGATCCTGCTTGCCGCCGTCGATCTGGTACTGCTCGTTGTAGTAGCGGTGCACCATGTCGCGCGTACAGCCACCGGGCAGCCCGGAGCCGTTCGGGACGCCGTTCGGAGCGAAGACCTTGGGGTCCGGGCAGGTGGTGTCGGTCGGCTTGATGTAGTCATCGATCGTGAACGGGTTGTTCGTGAAGGCCGAGTTGATGGCGGTCGTACCGCTGGTGCCCGAGCAGGTCACCGGCAGCGGCGGTGAGGTCAGGTTGACGTCGTTCTGCGGTAGGCAGGGCAGGACCGAACCGTCCGGGGCGACCTGCTTCTGCGGCGTGGCCTCCTTGAGCCCGTTGACCCGCTCCCAGCCACCGAAGAGGTTGTCGAAGCTGTGGTTCTCCTCGTAGATGACGACGATGTGGTCGATCGAGTGGTCGCCGGAGTGAGGTTTGGCGACTGCGGCGCCCGCGGCGGCGGACAGGACGAGCGCCGGCACCGCGGTCAGGGCGACGGCTGCACGGCGAGAGTGCGCGAACTTCATCGATTCCTCCCAGTGGCGTGACACCGAGCAGTCCTCGAGCGACATGACATGCGCCGACCCCGAGGCGGACGACGGAGCTCGTCCGGTGACCATCACATCCCGGTTTCACACGAATGTCGAGACATGCGGGCAGGTGACGCAGGATGGGCGCCCGGACGGGACGCCAGCCGTGGCCCGGGCCACCCCGCCCAGGTGGTCGACCGCCGCGCGGCCTCGTAGATCTGGTCGAGCCCGTGCAGCGGGAGCCGATCGGGTCTGCGCAGGAGCCAGGTCGCGATCTGATTGCGGGATACGACGCGGACATCGCCCGGCTGCTGCTTCACGATGAGGTGGCGGGCGTCGACCGGGACGACCACGCCGGTCGCCTCGACCTCGAGTCTGGCCGCGCGGGACAAGAGCGCAGAGGCGCGGGTGGCCTCGTGCCGGCTGTTGCGGATGTACGGCTGCCGCTGACCGTTCCCTCACCTTCGGCCAGGACGTCCTCGCTCGCTCCCGCCAGGAGACTCACGCACGAGGGAGGCGGCATGATGCAGGACATGCCCGAGGCGACGAACGAGCGCAACGTCCTCGGCGGTCCGCTCGAGCCGTGCGGGACCGACCCGATGACCGGCTTCTACCGCGACGGGAACTGCTCGTGCGGAGACGAGGACCTGGGACTCCACGCGGTCTGTGCGGTGGTGACCGAGGAGTTCCTCGCGCACCAGATGGCGGTCGGCAACGACCTCTCCACGCCGATGCCGGCGTACGGGTTCCCGGGCCTGAAGCCCGGCGACCGCTGGTGCGTCGTCGCCGTGCGTTGGCTGCAGGCCTATCACGACGGTACGGCGGCCCCGATCGTGCTGGCTTCGACGAACGAGCGCGCGCTCGAGGTCATTCCGCTGTCGGTGCTGCGCGAGCACGCGGTCGACGTGCCCCCGGATGTGAGCAGTCTCGACTGATCCGTTCCTGGGTCCCCCGACTCAGGCGGAGTGGGCGAGGTGGGCGTCCGCTCCGGGGAAGCAGAGCCCCTCGTGGCCGTCGTCCCAGCGGATCAGGTACGGCGGCGCGCCGTCCTCGCCGCGCACCTCGAGGATCTCCCCCTCGCGGCGTGCCGAGCCCACGGTGTGGCCCTCGACGACGATCCGATCGCCGACCTTGGCCTCCATCGCCACCATCCCCTTCGTGCCGTTCCGCTGAGGGTTCCCACCATCGTCCTGTCCGCGGGCCTCGGCAAGGGTCGCCGCGCAGAAATGGCGGCGGCGGAGGGGCTCAGTCGTCCTCCGGCGGCGGCGGCAGGTCGGACGCGGCGGGCAGGAAGTAGTACGCACCGGTCACCGGGGAGGTGTAGCGCGTCAGGTCGTCCCGTCCGCCACCGTCCGCGCCGACCATCCGCCGCAGCATCTCGTGGAGCGTGGCCTGCCTCCCGCAGAGTCCGACGAAGAGCGTGCCGTGGCTCCGGAGGTCGCCGTACGCGATGTTGCGACGCAGGATCTGCCCGACCTGGTCCTGGTCGTTGCGGGCGATGTGGGAGGTGGGGCTCTTGTCCTCGATCTCCTGGTTGGACTCCTTGGTCCGGCCCATCACCCGCTCCTGACCGGGGACGCCGAGACGCTCCCAGGCGAGGGCGTCGTGGTCCCAACGCTGCAGCAGCAGAACAGAGCCGCCGGTGCCGGGGCCGCCGCCGACCAGTGCGTACTCGGCCGCGGCTCCCATCGGCGGGTTCTCCGTCCCGTCGACGAACCCGGTGAGGTCGAGGTGGTGGTGGTAGGTCCACCCGGTCGTCTCGTCGGCGACCGTCGCGAGCCCGCCCAACGCCCGGACCGCGCGCATCGCCTCGTCGAACACGACGTCACGGGCACCGGCGGCCACCCAGACCAGGAGGTCGTGCTGCGTGGCGGGCATCGTGAAGTCGTCCGGCCCGGTCAGCGGCTCGTCGAGCCCGTGGACGTCATCGGGCATCATGCCGGGCGCGAGGCGACGCCACAGCTCGGGCCGGAAGCCGACGACGACGTTGCACCCCTGACCGGTCATCAGGCCGCCGGAGACCTCGGCCACCGCGGCGAGCAGGTCGGCCGCGCTGGGCGTCGGGGTCACCAGGTCGAGCTCGAGATAGGTCTGGGCGGACGTGCCGAGGGCGAGGATGCCCGGCTGCGGCAGGACGAGACCGGTCATACCTGCACCCTGCCACGGGGCTACTGCCACCGGTCACACCTGCCGAGACCGCGGCCCGCTGGACGACGCGGTCCGGAATGATCCGAGGTCGAGACGTGTTGAGCGAGTAGTTGAATTCGCAACGACCCGAGGACAGGACTGACATGCAGATCGGCATCTTCACCGTGGGCGACGTGACGCCCGACCCGACGACGGGCCGGACGCCGACGGAGCACGAGCGGATCAAGGCGACCGTCGCGATCGCCAAGAAGGCCGAGGAGGTCGGGCTCGACGTGTTCGCGACCGGTGAGCACCACAACCCGCCGTTCATCGCCTCCGCGCCGACGACGACGCTGGCCTACATCGCGGCTCAGACCGAGCGGTTGATCCTGTCGACGGCGACCACGCTGATCACGACCACCGACCCCGTGCTGATCGCGGAGAACTACGCCAAGCTCCAGCACCTCTCCGACGGTCGCGTCGACCTGATGATGGGCCGCGGCAACACCGGCCCGGTCTACCCGTGGTTCGGCAAGGACATCCGTGAGGGCATCAACCTCGCGATCGAGAACTACCACCTGCTGCACCGTCTCTGGCGCGAGGACGTCGTCGACTGGGAGGGCAGGTTCCGGACGCCGCTCCAGGGCTTCACCTCCACGCCGCGGCCGCTGGACGGCGTACCCCCGTTCGTATGGCACGGCTCGATCCGCTCCCCCGAGATCGCCGAGCAGGCGGCGTACTACGGCGACGGCTTCTTCGCCAACCACATCTTCTGGCCGGCCTCGCACACCCAGCGGATGGTCGAGCTCTACCGCCGCCGCTTCGAGCACTACGGGCACGGGACGGCCGACCAGGCGATCGTCGGCCTCGGCGGTCAGGTGTTCATGAGGGCGAACAGCCAGGACGCCGTCCGCGAGTTCCGCCCGTACTTCGACAACGCCCCCGTCTACGGCCACGGCCCCTCGCTCGAGGACTTCACCCGCGAGACGCCGCTGACGGTCGGGTCGCCGCAGCAGGTCGTCGAGCGCACCCTCGGCTTCCGGGAGTACGTCGGGGACTACCAGCGCCAGCTGTTCCTGATGGACCACGCGGGACTGCCGCTGAAGACCGTGCTCGAGCAGCTCGACATCCTCGGTGAGGAGGTCGTGCCGGTGCTCCGTCGCGAGTTCGCGGCCTTGAAGCCCGCCCACGTCCCCGACGCGCCCACCCACGCATCGCTGGTCGCTGCCCAGAACTCCCCGTCGGTCGAGCTCGTCGAAAGCACATCGTCGAGCGACTCGCACTCCCCGTCGGTCGAGCTCGTCGAGACCACGGAGGTCTCGGCATGACGTCGATCGTGGTGATCTCGGCGGGCCTCTCCGTCCCGTCCTCGACGCGCATCCTCGCCGACGCCCTCGGGGCGGCAACGGTGAAGGCCCTCTCTCGGTGGTCGAGCGAAGCTCCTCGGTGGTCGAGCGACGCTCCTCGGTGGTCGAGCGAAGTCGAGACCACCGCCGCCTACGACGTCATCGAGCTCCGCGACCTCGCGCACCTCATCACCGACAACCAGCTCACCGGGTTCCCGACCGGCGCCCTGGCCGACGCCGTACGCCGGGTGGCCGAGGCCGACGCGGTGATCGCGGTGACGCCGGTCTTCAGCGCGTCGTACTCCGGACTCTTCAAGAGCTTCTTCGACGTCCTCGACGACGGCACGCTGGAGGGCAAGCCGGTCCTCGTCGCCGCCACCGCCGGGACCGCCCGCCACTCCCTCGTCCTCGACTTCGCGATGCGGCCGCTGTTCGCCTATCTCCGCGCCGATGTCGTCCCCACCGGCGTCTTCGCCGCCAGCTCCGACTTCGGCGCGGGCTCCACCGTCAGCGTCGGCTCCCTGTCCGCCCGCATCGATCGCGCGGCCGGCGAGCTCGCCGACAAGGTCCTCCGCCGCGGCTCGGTCCTCCCGGACGACCCGTTCGCCAACCCCACGCCGTTCGAGGACCTGCTCCACCACCGGGACTGACCCAGGGGGAGAAACCCCTTCGATGGGCCACGGGCCTTGACGCTCCGGCGCTCCTCCGCCGGCCGCAGACGACCGCGTCCTGCTGGCAGTCGCTGATCGGCGCGCTCGCGGTTGCTCACCAGGGAGCGTCGGCGCGAGCGTCCGATCGACCTACCGGCCGGTGCTGGCCCTGGCCTCACCGATCCGAACAAGGTCAGGGCGGGGGCGTGACGCATCCCTCACACCCTCTGCCGTCACGCCGGCCACGTAGCCGCGTCTCTCAGGTGACCGGATCGCTCTTTCGATCCACCCCACCCCAGGAGCTCAGCGACAGCGACTCGCCCGTCGGCGGATCCTTCGGCGCTGGGCACGGAACGAACCCGCACGCCCTCGACACTCACGGCAGCCGCGCCCTGCCGCTGACGTGCCACCCGAACCAGACCACACCCAGGGAGAAACCCGATGTCACCCATCCGCACGATCGCCGTGGCCGCCGCTGCCGCAGCCCTCACCGTCACCGGCATCGGCAGCGCCGACGCCGCGCAGCTCAAGTACTCCAACTGCACGGCGCTGCACCAGGACTTCAAGCACGGCGTCGCCAGGAGCGCCGCCGCAGCCGCCAAGCAGGTCCGCGACGGCTACGGGCGGCCTGCCTACGGCACGCACGCCCGCAACGTGTACTGGGCCAACCACGCGAACCTGGATCGCGACAAGGACGGAACGGCCTGCGAGGCGTGACCAGCATCCGTTCCACACGTCTCGTCGGACTGTTGGCAGGACTCGCGCTCGCCGCATCGATCCTCCCGGGGCTCGCCGACCCGGCCCCTGCGGCGGCAGCGACCAGCGGCACCGTGCACCTGCGCCTGCGGACCGCGATCCAGCAGCTCCCCGTCGCCAGGCACTCGCATGCCGCGAGCTACGACCGCGCGAAGGACTTCGGCGACTGGATCAGCCAAGGCGGCGGATGCGACACCCGGGCCGTGGTGCTGAAGGACGAGTCGCTCACGGCGACCACCCAGAACAGCTACTGCACGATCGAGACCGGCCGGTGGTACTCGTACTACAACGCCGCGACGTACACGAAGGCCAGCAGCGTTCAGATCGACCACACCGTGCCGGTCGAGAACGCGTGGATCTCCGGTGCCTGGCGGTGGAACGGCGCCACCCGCGTCCGCTACTACAACGACCTCCAGGACGGGCGCAGCCTGGTCGCCGTCGACACCCACGACAACGAGTCCAAGGGCGACCAGGACCCGACCTCCTGGCTCCCGGTCGACGGACGGTGCCGGTACGTCCGGTCCTGGGTCGCCGTGAAGACACGTTGGGGCCTGACCGTGACCAACGCGGAGAAGTCCACCCTGGGCCGTCTCGCGGCCGCGTGCCCCAACCGCAGGTTGACGATCACGAGAGCCACGATCGGTCACCGCTAGGTCCCCCACCGGAGCCCGCGCAGGTGGGGGGCGACCTCGCGATCGGACAGATCGGAGTGCTCACGCCGCCGGTCATGCGGCGTCCGCGGTGAGGGCCGCGAAGCGGAGGAGCCGGCCACGCGCCGGGACGGGCGTGAGCTCGGCCCACCGCGTCCAGTGCCGCTGCTGCCCGGGAGCGAGGATCCGGCGCGCGTCGCCGTAGGCATGGGCGTTGAGAACCGCGGCGGCCACGTAAGGCGCGGCGTCGTCGTCGAGCGACCCCTCGGCAGCGGATCGCAGGATGCGGAAGGCGGCCCTCCCCACCTCGTCTCTCCCCTTGCTCAGCTGGGCCATCACCCGCGCGAGGTCGGTCGGTGGGGTGCCGAACTCCACCAGACGGAGCGAGAGCACGTCGGTCATCAGCTCGTAGTCGTCACGCAGCAGATCGGAGGTCGACATCCGTTGCTCTTCGAGCGCACGCTGCACCACTCCGCGCCACCCCCACGGTTTGGCGCTCACGGCGACGTCGCGCGCGACCGTCTCCTCGACCGCCAGCGGCGTGCTGTCGAACATGAGGGCAGGAGTCGTGCCGCTCGGCACGAGGCGGCCGATCACCCAGCCGGCCGCTCCGGCGACGACCTCTGCGGCGCCGAGGTCGAGCACGGTGTGGCGGTCGCCGGAGACCGCCTCGTGCACCGACAAGGCAGCCGGTCCGGTCCGACCCCCGATGCGGTATCCGCCCATCGCGACTCCCACCCATGACCGCGCGAGCTCGGCGGACTCGGCCAGCTCCCCCGCCGCGAACTCGTCCAGGAAGGAAGCCAGCGTCCCGTAGTCGTAGGCGCTCAGCTGCTGGCACGCCCAGGACTCACCCAGGACCCGCGTCAGCACCCGGAGCGGGTCATCGCCCGCGTCGTACGCCGCATCGAGCAGGTCTGCGTGGAACGTGCGGGTGGCGTCCAGCAAGGCGGCCTGCTGCAGCACTCCGGTCCTCGATCCAGGGTCTTCACACCGCAGTGACTGATAGACGATCCACCGCGCCCACACCCAGGGCGTCAGCTCGCCGGCTGCGCCGACGAGCTGCTCGAGCAGCGCCCGGTGGCGGCTGCCTCGGAACATGGGGATCCCCGAGTGATAGGCCAGCGCCTCCGCGGCGTCACCGGCACGTTCGGCGGCGACGAAGCGGTCGACCATGGCATACAGCTCGGGGGTCATCAGGTCGGCGACGCGCTCACGGCGTCGGAACCCGCTCGGGCGGGAGTGGTGACGAGCTCGGGACATGCCCTCCAGCCAAGCCGTGCCGGCAGGTCGTCGGCCGGCCCTTCGTGCGGGTTGTGGACAACGGGCCCGACAGATCGCGGTGTGGACTGTTCGCGGGCCCGCGCTCAGAGGCGGTCCAGCAGCTCCTGCTTCTTGGCCGCGAACTCCTCCTCGGTGAGCACACCGCCGTCCCGGAGGGCCGCGAGCTTCTCCATGGCCTCGAACGGGTCCACACGTGCGGCAGGGTCCGGTGCCACGGTCGGCTGGTCGGGAGCCGCTTCCACCGCCCGCCGGATCGCGTGCGCGAGCGGCTCGACGTCCTTCTTCACGACTCGCGAGACCGCCACGACGTCCTCCCCCACAGCCAGCGCCACCTCGCCGGTCGAGAGCCCCGCGGAGGTCGTGACCGAGGAGATCAGCCCGAGCGGCAGCTCGAGCGACGGCTTCGTCACCCGGCGCAGGAAGAAGAGCAGCCGCGCGTCGGTCAGCACCAGCACCCCGCTGCCGCGCTCGTGCGTGCCCTGGGCGACGAACCGGACGGTCTCGTCCCCGCTCAGGTACGCCGGCACCGGCGCCAGCTCGGCGGGATCGCGCAGCCGCGACCCCAGCCGCGCCGCAGCCGCGGCCAGGTCGGGACGCAACGGCCCCAGGCCGTCGGCCGCCTGGTCCTTCTTCCGTGCCACGCTCACGATCCTGTCACGCCCGCGTGCACTCCCGCCCGGACGAAGCACCCCGCCGAGCGGTGACGTAGGACCGGTTTCCGCGCGCCAGATCGGTCCTACCTCACCGCGACCCGACGCCATGGGCCCCGTCCGCAGCCGGGCGGTGAGAACGGACCGGTTTCCAACAGCCGGATCGGTCCGGTCTCACCGCCGCCCGGCGACGTGACCCGGTCAGGTGCCCGTGAGGTGCTCGGGCCGCACCGGGACCCGGGTGAGGGCCAGCCCGGTGGCGGCCCGGATCGCGGCGACGACCGCCGGCGTCGACGAGATCGTCGGCGGCTCACCGACGCCGCGCAGGCCGTACGGCGCGTGCGGGTCGGCGAGCTCGAGCACCTCGACCCGCATCGGCGGCATGTCGAGCACCGTCGGGATGAGGTAGTCGGTGAACGACGGGTTGCGGACCAGCCCGTCGACGACCTGGATCTCCTCCATGATCGCCAGGCCGAGACCCTGGGCACTGCCGCCGTGGATCTGCCCGAACACCGCGCCGGGGTTGAGCGCCCGTCCGACGTCCTGCGCACAGTCGAGGGCGACCACCTTCACCAGCCCCAGCTCGACGTCCACGTCGACGACGGCCCGGTGCGCCGCGAACGCGAACTGCGCGTGCGCGTTCCCCTGTCCCGTCTCGGGGTCCAGGGTCGTGGTCGGGCGGTGGCGCCACACCACCGTCCGCTCGAGCGCCTCCTCGCCGACCAGGTCGACGACCGCGGCGACCCGTTCGCCGGCCGGCCCGACGACGGAGCCGTCCTCGAGACTCAGGGAGTCGGACGCCACGCCAGCGGCGACCGAGGCTCGGGCCAGCAGCTCGGCGGCGACCTCGCGGCACGCCGCCTGCACCGCCCCGCCGGTGACGTAGCTCTGCCGCGACGCCGAGGTCGACCCCGCCGACCCGACCGTCGTGTCGGCGGTCTCGACGCGCACCTGCGCGATCCCCAGCTCGGTGCGCGCGATCTGCTCCTGCAAGGTCACCAGCCCCTGCCCGACCTCCACCGCGGCGGTGTGCACCGTGGCGAGGGGCTCCCCGCCGACGACGTGCACCGTCACCCGGGCGGTGGAGTAGTCGTCGAAGCCCTCCGAGAACCCGACGTTCTTGATGCCGACGCCGTAGCCGACACCGCGTCGTACGCCTTCACCGTGCGTCGTGTTGGCGACGCCGCCGGGCAGCGACCGGAGATCCGCCGTGGCCGGCGGGGGCAGCGGCATGTCGCGCACCCGGCGTACCAGCTCGGCGACCGGCGCGGCCGAGTCGAGCACCTGCCCGGTCGCGATCCGGTCGCCCTCGGCCAGCCCGTTGCGCATCCGGATCTCCGCGGGGTCGACGCCGACCGCCTCGGCGAGCCTGTCCATCTGTGACTCGTAGCCGAACGCGGCCTGTACCGCTCCGAAGCCGCGCATCGCGCCGCACGGCGGGTTGTTGGTGTAGGCGCCGTAGCAGTCGATGGCGACGTGGGGTACGACGTACGGTCCGGCACCCAGCGTCGCCGCGTTCGCGACGACCGCCGGCGTGCTGGACGCGTAGGCACCGCCGTCGAGCACGATCTCCGCGCGCACGTAGAGCAGGTGGCCGTCCTCGTCCGCGCCGTGCTCGTAGCGCATCCAGGCCGGGTGCCGGTGGACGTGCCCGAAGAACGACTCCTCGCGTGAGTAGACCATCTTCACCGGCCGGCCGGTGCGCAGCGCCAGCATGCTCGCGTGCACCTGCATCGACAGGTCCTCGCGCGCCCCGAAGGCGCCACCGACGCCGGCCAGCGTGATCCGGACGAGCTCCTCGTCGAGCCCCAGGGCAGAGGCCACCTGGCTGCGGTCGACGTGCAGCCACTGGGTCGCGACGTACAGGTCGATGCCGCCGTCCACGGCCGGCACCGCGAGGCCCGACTCCGGCCCGAGGAACGCCTGGTCCTGCATGCCGACCTCGTACTCGCCGGTGACGACCACCGGGGCCGAGTCCGCCGGTTCGCCGTGCCGGATCCGGACGTGCCGGACCGTGTTGCCGCCGGCGTGCAGGGGCTCGCACTCCCCCCGCACCGCAGCCCGCGGGTCCGTCACGGTCGGAAGCTCCTCGTAGTCGACCTCGATGAGGGCGGCGGCCCGACGCGCGGTCTCGGGATGGTCGGCGGCCACCAGCGCGACCGGCTCGCCCTGGTAGCGAACCCGGTCGTCGGCCAGCACCGGCTGGTCGCGGCGCTCCAGCCCGTAGGCGTTCACGCCGGGCACGTCCTCGTGCGTGAGCACCGCGAAGACACCCGGTACGGCGAGGGCGGCCGCCGTGCGGATGCCTGAGATCCGGGCGTGCGCATGGGGGCTGCGGAGCGTGGCGCCCCACAACATCCCGTCCATCCAGAGGTCGGAGGAGAACGCGAACTCCCCGCGCACCTTGAGCCCGCCGTCGGGCCGAGCCGCGCTCTCACCGACCCCGTCGCGGATGCGGGTGCGGGTGCCCGTGGGCGCGGAAGTCATCGTCCGCTCCTCGCGAGCAGGGTGCGCGTCGCCGTCGCCGCACGACCGGCCAGCGCGCGCTCGTCGGCCGTCAGCAGGACGTCGTCCTCCACGACCGTGGCTCCGCCGACGAGCAGTCGGGCCAGCGGCGGCCGCGACCCGAGGACCAGCGCCGCCACCGGGTCGTCGCAGCCGGCGTGGCCGAGACCGTCGACCCGCCACAGTGCGATGTCCGCGAGCTTGCCGGGCTCCAGCGAGCCGAGCTCGTCGTCGCGGCCCAGGACCCGCGCGCCGCCGATGGTGCCCAGCGCCAGCGCCTCGCGTGCGGTCATGGCGCCCGGCCCGCCGCGCAGCCGGGCCACCATCATGGCGGCGTGCAGCTCGGTCACCAGGAGCTCTCCTCGTTCGAGGCGGACCCGTCGACGCCCAGCCCGACCGCGACCCCGGCCGCCCGCAGGGCCGCGACCGGGGCGAGCCCGGCCCCGAGCCTGGCGTTGCTGGTCGGGCAGTGCGCGACCGCCGTGCCGGACTCGGCCAGCCGCTTCACGCCCGTGCCCTCGACGTGCACGCAGTGGGCGAGCCAGACGTCGTCGCCGAGCCAGCCGAGCCCGTCGGCGTACTCCGTCGGCGAGCAGCCGAAGCGCTCCCGGCAGAACGCGTCCTCGTCGGTGGTCTCGGCGAGGTGCGTGTGCAGCCGTACGCCGCGATCCCGGGCCAGCGCGGCGGCCTCGCGCATCAGGTCCTCGGTGACCGAGAACGGCGAGCACGGCGCGACGCCGATCCGCAGCATCGAGCCCGGCGACGGATCGTGGAACTCGTCGATCGCCCGCAGCGTGGCGGCCAGTGCGGCCTCGGTGGTCTCCACGACGGAGTCGGGCGGCAGCCCGCCCTGGGCCTGCCCGAGGTCCATCGACCCGCGGGTCGGGTGGAACCGCAGGCCGACCTCACGGGCGGCGGCGACCGTCGCGCCGAGCACGTCGCCGCCGTCGCGGGGGAACACGTAGTGGTGGTCGGTCGTGCTCGTGCAGCCCGTCCGCGCGAGCCAGCCGAGCCCGGCCGCGGCGGCCGCGCCGACGACGTCCTCGTCGAGCCCGTCCCAGACCGGGTAGAGCGCGGTCAGCCACCCGAACAGGTCCTCCTGCTGGGCCAGGCCACGCGTCGCCCACTGGTAGAGGTGGTGATGGGTGTTGACCAGGCCGGGCGTCGCCAGGCAGCCGCGCGCGTCGACCACGGTGGCTCCGTCGACGACCGTCGGATCCGCGGGTCCGGCACCGACGGCCGTGATCCGCGACCCGTCGACGACGAGGTGGCCGTCGGCGTGCTCCGTGCCCGCGCCGTCCACCGTCGCGATGGCGCAGCCCTGGATCACCGTGGTCATCGGGAGTCTCCCGTCGCGCGACGCGGCCAGCCGCACGGCGTCGAGGATCTTCTCGTAGCCGGTGCACCGGCAGAGGTTCCCGGCCAGCGCCTCGCGGACGTCGGCGTCCGACGGGTCGGCGTCGCGCTGCAGCAGGTCGTGCACGGCCACGACCAGCCCGGGTGTGCAGAAGCCGCACTGCACGGCGCCCGCCTCGACGAAGGCCTGCTGCACCGGGTCGAGCCGCTCGCCGTCGGCCAGCCCCTCGACGGTGACGACCGTGCGGCCCTCGGCCTGGCCGGCGGCGACGAGGCAGGAGCAGACCGAGGACGCCGTCGAGGTAGACCGTGCACGATCCGCACTCGCCCTGCTCGCAGGCGTTCTTGGAGCCGGGCAGGCCGAGCCGCTCGCGCAGGACGTAGAGCAGGCTCTCCCCGGCCCACACGTCGTCGGCGACGCGCGGCTCGCCGTTGACCGTGCAGCGGACCCTCATGACGCCTCCTGCGTGCAGTACTCGTCCCAGGCCCAGGCCAGCGTGCGGGCGGCCAGCACGGCCAGCGCGTGGCGGCGGTACGCCGCGCTGCCGCGGACGTCGTCGATCGGGTCGGCGGCTTCGGCGACCAGCTCCCCGAAGCGGCGTACGACCGGGGCGGCCAGCGGCGCGCGGCCGTCCCAGTCGAGCTCTCCGGCGAGCAGGTCCTCGGCCGCCGGCGCCGCCCGGGGCGTCGGGGCGGCCGACCCGATGCCGGTGCCGACCCGTCGTACGTCGGGGTGCAGCGCGAGCGCGAACGACGCCACCGCGATCACCATCGCGTTGCGGGTGCCGATCTTCGCGAACTGCTGCGGGCCGCCGGTGACCGGGACGTGCACCGCCCGGATCAGCTCGTCGGGGTCGAGCGCGTTGCGCTTCACGCCCGTGAAGAAGTCGGCCGCGGCGATGAGGCGGCTACCGCGCACCGACTCGGCCTCGACCATGGCGCCCGACGCCAGCAGCGGCGGGTGCGCGTCGCCGGCCGGGGACGCGGAGCCCAGGTTGCCGGCGACCGTGCCCCGGTTGCGGATCTGCGGCGAGCCGACCGTGCGCGAGGCCATCGCCAGCCCGGGCACCAGGCCGGCGAGCTCGGACTGGACCTGCGTGTAGGTGACGCCGGCGCCGATCCGCAAGGTCCCGTCCTCGACCGACCAGGTGGCGATCTCGTCGAGACGGGTCAGGTCCAGCAGGCCGTCGGGACGGCGCCGCCCGAAGTTGATGTCGACCATCACGTCGGTGCCACCGGCGATCGGCAGCAGGGCCGGCCGCTCGGCCTGCGCGCTCAGCGCCTCCGCCCATGTCGATGGCTGCACCAGGTCCATCGGGATCACCACACCCCGTCGTCGGCCTCGGCCCCGTCGGCCAGGACCGTCGCCTCGATCAGCCCGTAGGGCCGGTCGTCGACGTGGAACACCTCACCCGGGTTGTCCAGCCCGAACGGCGCGAGGTCGACCAGGATGTGGTGCCTGTTGGGCAGCCGCAGCCGGATCTCGTCGAGCCCCTGGCAGGTGGTCACGACGCGGGTGCCCATGGCGTAGAGGGTCTGCTGCAGGGAGCGGCTGTAGGTGTCCGCGAAGGCGGTCGTCAGCGCCGCGCGCACGGCGTCGTACGACGCCTGCCAGTCGGCCGGCGGCTCCGCCCATCGCCAGCGGGCCTCGACCGAGGTGCACAGGATGCGGTCGTCGGTCTCCGGGAGCGTCGTGTAGCGGTCGGTCGCGAAGCCCTGGAACTCCGAGTCGGTGGAGCTGAGCAGCACCAGGTCGCGGATCCCGGACCGGAACCGCGTGCCGTCGGCGTCGTGCGTCACCGTCGTCGTCCGGGTCTCGCGGCCGGCCCGGGCGAACGAGTGGTCGCCCAGCCGCTCCCAGGGATGCTCGTCGATGCTCACCGTCGCTCGGTGCACCGCCTCCTGGGTGTCGACGAAGTGCCGGGCGAGCAGCTCCGCGAAGTCCTCCACCTGGTCGACCCCGTGCTCGCGGGCGAACGCGTAGACCGTGTTCTTCTGGGTGTCCGTCGGGAGCACCGCGCTGTTGTCTCCGACCAGGTGCACGTCCTCCATGTCACCGGCGAGCGCGACGCTGACGGTGAGGTCGTGCAGCACGTGCCGCGGCCGGTCGCGGTCGACCTTCATCAGGCGGATCTCGGCCTTGCCGTACTGGTTGGCCCCGAGTCGCGCCGCCATCAGGAGCCTCGGTACGTCGAGTAGCCGAACGGGCTGAGCAGCAGCGGGACGTGGTGATGCGCGTCGGCGTCGGTCACCTCGAAGACCACGACGACCTCCGGGTAGAACGTCGTACCGCCCTGCGCAGCGAAGTAGTCGCCGCTGCCGAACACCAGCCGGTGCACGCCCATCGTCGTGGCGGCCTCCCAGCCGGAGACACGGCCGTCGTCGTCGGTGACGGACTCGGCCACCCGCTCCCAGTCTCCGCCCGTCCGGCGCTCCCACCGGATCGCGACGCCGCGGGCCGGGACGCCGCGGACCGCGTCGAGGACGTGGCTCGACAGGCTCATCCGGGCTCCACCACCTTCAGCAGCCGGAGCCGGACGATCTCCGCGAGCTCACGGCGTACGACGTCGCGCTCGGTCTCGTCGTCGTGACCGAGGCGTTCCTCCAGCGAATCCAGCATCTCCTCAGCGGACCGGCCGGCCGCCCGGATCAGGAAGACCCGCCCGAAGCGTTCCTCGTAGCGGCGGTTGCCGTCGACAAGCCGTTCCTGCACATCGGCCTCGACCGCCAGCGCGCCGGCCTGCTCGCTGCGGGACCAACGGTCCTCGGTGGTGACGCCGAGCCGGCGCTCGCCGATCCGAGCATGCGCTCCGAGCGCCTGGTCGAGGGCGGCGTCGTCGAGGTCGAGCACGATCTCGTCGGAGAGGTCGCAGGCGGCCTTCGCCGAGGGGAAGGGGCGGGCCAGGGACATCCGGCCGAGCCACGCGTCCGCGGCACAGCACGCGCGCAGCTCGTCGTCGCTGGGGTCCCAGACGTGCGGCATCCTCCCCCTCCTCTCCGGACTTCCTATCACTCCGTCGCGTCGTCGGCCCGCAATGGGGCGCTCAGCTCGGGGCTCAGCTCGCCCAGCACCCGCAACCGGGCCAGCCCCCCGTCGGGGAAGACGTCGAGACGGACGTGGTCCACTGAGGTGGTGGCCGCGTCGCCGTCGACGATCAGTACCTGCCGGGTGTCGGGCTGCACGGCTCTTCGCGGCAGCAGCGTGACCCACCCGAACGGTGTGTTGTCGGGCGTGCCGAGCCATCCCCGGACGAGCACCTCCGCGGGTGCGTTGCCGAGGAAGCACGACGTGTCCACGACCAGGCGGCGGACGGTGCCGGGCCCGGCCAGACGCACGGTCACGTGGTCGTTGCCACCATCGCGGCGGCGCGCGTTCTCCCAGCCGTCGGCGGTGGTGTGGGCCCGGCCGGGCATCAGCAGGTTGCGCGCCGAGGCATAGAACGCGTCGGAGCAGTCGACCACGTCGCCGCCGTTCTCGAGAGCGGCCAGGTCGATGGTGCCGCTGAGCAGCTCGGGTCGTGGCGCCGGGCGACCATGGACCCGGAGGCGTGCGACGCCGCCGTCGGGATGGAGCGTGAGCCGTACGTGGGTGCAGGTCGGCGACCCCTCGACCGCGAACGCGTTGGCCGCGTCGCCCTTGACCTCGGAGACCGGTACGAGGGGGCGCCAGGTCGCGTCGAGCAGCTCGTCGGCCGACGGATAGCCGGGCAGGTCCACGCCGTCCACGCTCACCCGAGGCGGGTAGTTGCCGACGAAGTACGACGTGTCGACGACGACACCGCTCACGGTGCCGCGCACCCCGAGCCGCACGATCGCCTGGTCGTTGCCGGGAGTACGCCGGCGCCGGGTCTCCCAGCCGTCGTAGATCTTGCCGCGCGGCCCGAACGCACCCGGGTCGTGGAGCGGCGGGGCCGGGGTCACCAGGTTCTCCCGGGCGGCGAAGAGGTCGTCGTTCGCGTGGACGACGCCGCCCCCGAGCGCGCGCGAGGCGAGGTCGGGCTGGTCGGTGAAGCCGTGGCTCATCGTGGGTCTCCTCGTCGCAGCAGCCGCCCCCGCGGCGGCGCCTTCAGGTCGATCGGCTGGCCGGCGAGCCAGGTCTGGCGGACGACGCCGGTCAGGGTCCGTCCTGCGTACGGCGTGATCGGGTGCCGGTGCTCGAGGCGCGCCGGGTCGACGACGTACGTCTCGTCGGGCGCGAGCACGCAGAAGTCGGCGTCGCCGCCCTCGACGATCCGGCCCTTCCGCCCGAGACCGGCCATGGCGGCCGGCGCGGTGGCCATCCAGCTCACGACGTCGGTCAGGCCGTGCCCGCGCCGTCGGGCCTCGGTCCAGGTGGCGGCGAGGCTCAGCTGGAGCGAGCTGACCCCGCCCCAGGCGTCGGCCAGGCCGCCGGCACCGGTCGCCTTCAGCTCGGCCGGACACGGCGAGTGGTCGGACACGACCATGCCGAGCGTCCCGTCCTTCAGCCCGGCCCACAGGCCGTCGCGGTTGTCACCGTCGCGCAGCGGCGGGCAGCACTTGAAGGCCGCGTCACCGTCCGGCGCGTCGGAGGCGGTGAGGGTCAGGTAGTGCGGGCAGGTCTCGGCGGTGATCGGGACGCCGGCCTCCTGGGCCTCGCGTACGACGTGGAGAGCGTCCGCGGCCGCGAGGTGCACGACGTGCATCCGGCAGCCGGTGGCCCGCGCGGCGTCGATCACGGACTCGATCGCGACCACCTCGACCGCGGGCGGTCGGCTGGCGGCGAACTCGGCGTAGTCGGTGCTCGGTGGGGCCGGCTGCACGCTGCCCGGGTCCTCGGCGTGCACGAGCAGAAGGCCGTCGAAGGACGCGACGGCCTTGGCGGCTTCGAGCAGGCCGGCCTGATCGAGGGGCGGGAACTCCTCGACGCCGGAGTCGACCAGGAAGCACTTGAAGCCCAGCACGCCCTCGTCCCACAGCGGTCGCAGGTCGTCGGTGTTGCCGGGGATGGCGCCGCCCCACAGGGCCACGTCGACGACGCAGCGGCCCTCGGCCGCCGCGCGCTTCGCCGAGAGCGCGGTGGCGTCCACCGTCGGCGGCACGCTGTTGAGCGGCATGTCGACGATGGTGGTCACGCCGCCGGCGGCGGCCGCCCGGGTGGCGTGCTCGAACCCCTCCCAGTCGGCTCGGCCGGGGTCGTTGCAGTGCACGTGGGTGTCGACCAGGCCGGGCAGCAGCACCACGTCGTCGTCGAGCCGCACGCTGCGGTCGGCGTCTCGCCGCTCGCCGAGCTCCTCGACTCCGACGATGCGACCGTCGCGCACCAGGACGGTGCAGCCCTGCTCGCGGCCGTCCACGACCGCGCGGGGCGCGTCGATGGCCAGGTCCGCCGCAGGCATGTCGGCGCCGTCAGCCCTGCGAGGCGCGGTAGGCCCGCCAGCCGCCGTACTCGGTGATCTCCCGGTGCCGCCCGCGCTCCTCCGGCCGCAGGATCACGCAGAGCGCCGCCCGGCCGTCGTCGAGCTCCACCGCGCCGAGCTCGAGCTCGGGCGGCTCGCTCGGCAGGAAGGAGTCGCGCAGCACCTCGAGGGGTACGTCGTACAGCTCGCCGCGGACGACGCCGCCGCCCTCGTCCACCGGCACCAGGGCCGGGAACTCGTCGCGCACGGAGAAGAAGCGGTACTTCGGCGCGGTCTCGACCTCGCCCAGGAAGGGATGGTCGGCGATGGTGTGGTGCACCGCTCCCCCGCGCATGCCTTCTCCGTTGGTCATCAGCAGCACCATGCCCGGCAGCGTAGCCGCGCCACCCGCCGGACGAGCGCGCTCGCTGGTCGAGCCCGTCGAGACCGATCGGAAGGCTCGCTGGTCGAGCCTGTCGAGACCAAGAGCCCATCGGAAGGCTCGCTGGTCGAGCCCGTCGAGACCAAGAGCCCTCGCCGGTCGATCGGAAGGCTCGCTGGTCGAGCCCGTCGAGACCAAGAGCCCATCGCTGGTCGAGCGAAGTCGAGACCACCGGATCGCGACAGAGGCCCCGCCACCCGGAAGAGTGACGGGGTCCCTGTGCGGAACGGCCTACTTCACCTCGGACCGCATCACCCGACGGAGCCCGAAGAACCCGGGCACCACGATCCACAGCGTGAACGCGGTGGCGACGTGCGCCCACTGGGCGCCGGTGTGCATCCCCTCGAACAGGTAGGTCTGCGCGAACGGCAGGTCGACCCACGGCTGGAGGTGCTTGAACCAGTCCTGGCTGGCGGCCAGCAGGCTGGTCAGGTTGGGCACCAGCAGGACCAGCACGAAGTACATGACCAGGCCGCCGGCCGAGCTGAGCAGCAGCATCCCCAGCATGGCGCCGATCGACAGCGAGACCAGGTTGCCCAGCACGATCGTCGCGGCGTGCCCGACCGAGAGGTCCCAGACCGTCGGCGTGCCGGCGATGGCGCTCCCGACCACGTTCCCGACCGCCCCGACCACGAAGGCGAACAGCATCGAAGCGATCGCCACGATCACCGCCGACAGGGTCTTGGCCCCGATCACGCGCCGGCGGCTGGGGACGTAGGTGAACGTCGTCAGCCCGCTGCGCTGGCTCCATTCGCTGGTGATGGCCAGCAGGGCGACCATCGGCAGGATCACCGTGATCGGGAAGCCCACTGCTTTGGCGAAGTTGTAGTACGTCAGGTCCTGGTCCGGCGCGAAGGCGATGGTCGCGATCGTGGCGATCAGGCCGGTGATCGCGATGCTCGCGATCAGCCAGAAGCCGGACCGCGTGTCGAACATCTTGCGGAGCTCGACGCGGACGACCCGGCTGAGCGGGATGTGTGCGAACTCCTGGCGTCGACCGGTGGTGACCTGGTCTGCGTTGACGGCGGTGGTGGCACTCATGCCGCTGACCTTTCTGTGTGGTTGTCCCGTTGGGTGTCGGCGGTGAGCTCGAGGAACATCTCCTCGAGTCCGCCACTGTCGGCGTTCCGGAGCTCGGTGAGCACCACGCCGCCGTCGTACGCCGCTCGTCCGACGCGGGCCGTGTCTGCTTCGGTGCGGAGCGATCCGTCGTCGGAGTCGGTGGAGGCGATACCAGCCGCGGCCAGGGCGCGCTGGAGGGCGACGGCGTCCGTGGCGCGGACGACGGTGCCGGCGGCCTGCAGGAGCTCGGACTTCGAGCCCTGGCAGACGATCCGTCCCTGTCCGATCATCACGATGTCGTCGGCGATGATCTCGACCTCCGACAGCAGGTGGGAGGACAGCAGCACGGTCCCCCCGTGGTCCGCGTAGTCGCGGAGCAGGTCGCGCATCCAGCGGATGCCGGCGGGGTCGAGCCCGTTGGCGGGCTCGTCCAGGATCAGCACCGAGGGGTCGCCGACGAGGGCGGCCGCGATGCCGAGGCGCTGGCGCATCCCGAGCGAGTAGTTGCCCACCCGCCGGTCGGCCTCGGTCGCGGTGAGGCTGACCGTCTCGAGCAGCTCGGCGACCCGGGAAGCCGGGACACCCTGGATCTGCTGAGCGATGGTCAGGATCTCGCGGCCGGTCCGGCCGGCGTGCTGGGCGGAGGCGTCGAGCATCACGCCGACCTCGCGCCCGGGGTTGGGCAGGTCGGCGAACGTTCGGCCGGAGATGGTCGCGGTGCCCTCCGTGGGCGTCGTGAGACCGACCATCATCCGCATGGACGTGGACTTGCCGGCGCCGTTCGGGCCGAGGAAGCCGGTGACCCGGCCGTCTCGGGCGGTGAAGTTGATGTCGTGGACGACGGTGGTGCCGCCGTACTTCTTGGTCAGTGAGTCGATTTTGATCATGGCGCTGACGCTATGGTACGGCGGGTGGTCCTCCGCGTCGCCCAGAAGTCGCGCGTCCCGTGGCACCAAAGCCCCGCCCGAGTCCGACCAAAGTCGCAGGCCTCGGCAGGCTCGCTGGTCGAGCCTGTCGAGACCAAGAGCCCTCGCCGGTCGAGCGGATGGCTCGCCGGTCGAGCCTGTCGAGACCAAGAGCCCCTCGGTGGTCGAGCGAAGTCGAGACCACCAGTCCCCACGCCGGTCGAGCGGACGGCTCGCTGGTCGAGCCTGTCGAGACCAAGAGCCCCTCGGTGGTCGAGCGAAGTCGAGACCACCAGCCCGACACGGACGCTCCCTACGCGTCCGCGTGCTCCAGCGGCAGAGAGGCCCGGAGCACGAACCCCCCGGACGCAGCGACGAACGCCGACATGTCCCCGCCGTACGCCTTGACCCGTTCACCGATGCCGATCAGCCCGTGCCCGAACCCGTCGTTCCGCGCGAAGCCGCCCGGCCCGTCGTCGCGCACCTCGAGCCGCAGCTGGTCGGCGGCGTACTCGACGGTCACATCGGCGCGCCGTCCGCCGGAGTGCTTGAGGGCGTTGGTGAGCCCCTCCTGCACGATGCGGTACGCCGACAGGTCGAGCGAGCGCGGCAGGTCGGCCGGTTCGCCGGTCACATGGAGTCGTACGTCGAGCCCCGCGGCGCGGACGTCTCCCGCCAGGGTCTGCAGGTCGTCCAGCCCGGGGCTCGGCGCCAGCTCGACCAGGTCGTCGCCCTGCCGCAGCGCGCCCAGCATCCGGCGCATCTCCGCGAGCGCCGTACGACCGGCCGCCTCGACGTTCCGCAGGACCTCACCCTCCGCGGACCCGTCCGGCATCCGGTGCCGCACCGCCCCGACCTGGAGGACCATCACGCTCACCGCGTGGGCGACGACGTCGTGGAGCTCGCGCGCCATCCGGGCGCGCTCCTCGGCCACCGCCACCCGGGCGGCCGACTCGCGTTCGCGCTCGGCGCGCGCCGCGCGGTCCTCCGCGGCCTCGGTCCGTTCCACGCGGTCGCGCAACGCGAAGCCCACGAGCCAGGCGACCGCGAACAGCACGGGAGTGAAGATCAGGCCACCCGCCGAGTGCGTCGGGTCGTGGTAGACCACGACCGCCGAGCCCACCAGCACGAGCACCAGTCCGACCCGAGCCTGAAGCTCGTTACGCAGGCTGCCGAGCAGCACGGCCGCCCCCATGCCGCTGAGGAAGATCGCGGCCTGGGTCGAGATCACCTGGTGGTCGAGGAAGGTCAACAACGGGGCAGCGACCCACACGAACGCCGGGGCGAGGAACGGAAACTTCCCCCGAGCCAACAGCGCCAGGGGGATGACGGTGATGGCCACGACCTCGAACCACAGCTGCAGCCCGTCCGGCCGATCCACATCGGTGCGCACCAGCGTGCCGATCGCACCCGCCGCAGCAGCGGCGACGATCAGGAGGTCGAGCCCCCAGGTCGCGAAGAACCGCCAGACTCTGGCCACCGGCTCAAGGTACGACAGGTGGTCACCGGCCGCGTCCTACGAAAGTAGGACGGGGAGTCAGTCACTCCGACGCGACCTGCAGGTCACTGGTGATCGATCGTCCACGTGGCGGTGCGTGGCTCCCCTGGGCCAACGGTCACTGTGAACCCGGTGACCGGCATGGTCCGGGACACCTCGAACACGACATACCCACGCACCGTGTGGCCGGGCGGAACTCGCAACGAGTCCGGTAGGACGCGACCCTCCCGGATTCTCATCACGCCCACGCTCGGGTGGGGGATGTTGTACGTATCGAGCACGTGCATCGTGGTCCCGGGCTGCGACACCCACGGTCTCCGGCCCAGGTTCTTGATCCGGACGCGCACCGCGAAGAACCGCTCTCCGGTGTAGAGGTACGGCAACGCACCCACCCGCCGAGCGGTGATCGCATGATCGACCGTGACGCGCAGCGGCGGGCGATGAGTGCCTGGCGCCAGCCTTTCGGCGGTGCCGAGGGGCCGGCCCTGCGCGCCCGCAGTCGGTTTCGGGGTCAGACCCGACGTGATCACGTGCGCGAAGCGGTGACCCCAGCTTGGGCAGCTGTTGTATCCCGAAGAGGATCAGTCCGATCAGGACCAGGAGGCCCAGCAGGCGCACGATCGTGCGACCCGCTCCAGAGTGCCTCGCGGACGCTGCTCGCCTCGATGGCCTCGGCGTACGTCGCACGGTCGCTGGCGGAGCGCTCGTCGCCGCCTTCAACGCTTGCTGGAGGCCCAGCAACGTGCGGCGCACCGCGGGACCGTCCAGCACCTGAGGTCTGGACGTCAGCATCGGCACCAGATTGGCCGTGGTGCAGAGCATCACGTCCCGCGCCCAGCCCTCGAGCTGGTGATCCCCGACGAAGCACAGGACCGGCTGGACGGCGTACGGGTCGAGGCCCGGGACCTGCTCGGCGACGGCCATGGCCGCGTCAGCGGCGGAGGCCACTGCCGGCTCACGTGAGTAACCGCTCTGTCGGAGAACGCCATTGCGCACCTCGACGACGCCGTTCCACGCCTTCGAGTCGATGACGAACACACCGGGAGGACCGATGACGACATGGTCGATGTTCGCGAACCGCTTCCCCGGCCACCGCACATCGTGGAGCACGAACCATCCAGAGGCCGGCAGCATCGCCAGCGCGTCCGCGGTCTGCCGTTCGCCGTCCGCGCCACGTTCGTACGCGTCTGCGACCCGATTGAGCCGCTCCGCCTTGGCGCGCCGCTTGCGGGCGACCTCCCGAGCCGATTCTCCTGCCACCACTTCTCCCCGAGACCGAGTGCGTGCCGAGAAAGGTTAGGGAGTGCCGCGGTTCGGCGGGGCGGTTTGCCGGAATCGATCCGCGAGGATCGCCCTATGCGGATCGGGACGTGGAACCTCGCCGGTCGATGGTCGGACCGGCACCTCGACTGCCTGTCCAGCCGCGGACTGCGACGTCTGGCTCCTCACCGAAGTGAGCGATCGGCTGGCTATACCTGACTACACGGGCCACGTGACCAGCGCGGAGATGCGCTCGAAGGTCCGTTGGGCGGGCATCTTCAGCCGTACGCCGCTCGAGCCGCTCGCCGATCCCCACCCCGCCAGTGCGATGGCCCGGATCGGCGAGACGACCTTCGTGAGCTCCATCCTGCCCTGGAAGGGAACCGGGGACGTCGAGCCGTGGCACGGCATCAACCACGCCGACCGGACTCGGGCCACCCTCGAGACCCTCTTCGCCGCGTTCCCGGAGCGCGAGCTCTGCTGGGGCGGCGACTGGAACCTCGCCATCTCTGGTCCGGAGTTCGCCGGCAGTTGCGGGGGTCGTGCGGCCCTGACGGAGACGGTGGCCGAGCTGGGCCTTGCTCTTCCGACTGCGGAGCTTCCACACGCCTTGGACGGACTCCTGAGCATCGACCACATCGCCGTCCCCAACTCCTGGCACGTCGTAGCGGGGCAGCGAATTCCCGCATTCAACGGCCCTGTCCGTCTCTCCGACCACGACCTCTACGTCGTCGACACTCCGAATAGCTGATTGCGTCCTCGCGTCTGCCTGCCGTCGAAGGGCGACCTTGAGACTGTCCATCCGAGGTGGCAGCACGATCGGGTCGATGATGCCGGTCAGTGGATGTGCGAGCGATGAGTGATTGCCCAGTTCTTTGGCGCCTTCAAAGGAGTCATGGGGCACCCTGGCCGCTTGGTCGGGCTTTGCCGCTATTCAGGCACTCACTGCCCCAACAGCCCTCTCCACCGATCCGATGTCGTTCGCGAGTCGGTAACCAGCACCCACCATGTACCGCTCCCACGCATGGGATGACGCAACGTCGTGCGGCGCAGGGAAGGGGATTTGGACGGCAAAGAGCTCAACTGGCCGCGACGAATCCTCGTCTCGCCCGCGAATCCACTTGGCACGAGGTTGAGCGCCTGGATAGACGAGGACTGCTGCTCGCACCGTGCGGGGTGTATCCCGCACGAGGTGGCTATACGCGAACATCTGGTACTGGTCATCACGTCCGGGGGCAGCGCCCGTGGGGGGTGTCTTGTACTTCGCATCAACGATGAATGCGTCCATGCTCTGGCGGGCAACGTTGTCAGGGTAGGTATGCGAGTACGCCTTTGCGGACTTGATCCAAGGATCTGAAGTGAGCTCGTTTGCCTGTGCGAGCACGGACTCGAAGCCCGCACGGTGCAGTGCTTCGGTGACGATTCGTTCCCACAGCTTGTCGCTCGGAACGGACAGTTCCACTGCGGTGACTGCTGCGCTCTGAGCGTCGACTCGCGACGACTTCAAACTCCCCCAATGTCATCAGGGCGAGGCTCAGACTCTCCGACCAGGCATGATCAAGGCGACCCAGACGCAGGGATCGACCAACGAGCGAGGGCGTCGCGAGGCGGCAGAGCGACGGCCTCCGACAGCACTCTTCGAAGCGTCACAGCGTCGTGCCGGAGACGTCGATCGCTGTATTCGTTTGGGAGAGGGGAGCCGGCCCCGCGACCGTCAGCCACCCATTCCAGCGCAGCGCATACGCAGCTCAACAAGTCCGTCGAAAGAGTCAACGACTCGTAGTGGCACCGGAGGCCTGCTGATGCGCCCGCGCTCCAGAACATTGCACTGGTTGTGTCCAGGCGCCCGCGAATAGTGGATCTGAGCTCCGTAACATCGTCGATACCCTGGCCGAACAGTCTCCCACTTGCTTGGCCACGGCATCGATGAAGCGCCGGTAGAGAAGCGGTCGATGCAACGGGGATCGCGAGGAGCCGCCGAGCAGGTCGTCCTCGGTGGTGTGGAGCAGGTCAACCCGATCAAAGAGTCGCAGGAGGTCCGCAGTTGCCGACGTGAGATCTCGGAGCCGGAACTCACCCGTTGCTACTCCAGCCTTCAGTGGGACATCGGGCGCCAGCAATGAGCTGTCCCAACTGAGCAAACCGTTTTCGGTTCGCCGGGAGGCGCCCAACATCTCCCAGATGAGACCCTCCACGACTTCATCGGTCCCTCTGAGCTGTAGCCGCTCCGTCTCGTAGAGGCTCAGATCGGTGTGTCGACGCCAGCGCGTCCTCGGACGTGCACAGTTGCCGAGGCCCGGTCGGCGCCACGTCTTGGGGGAAACCGTCACGGCCACTTGCAGGTCGCCTGCTGCGAGCCCGGGCCAGCCCGACCCGGGCGCCGTTGGAGCGGCAGCGAGAGTGACCGTCACTCTGCGAGGATCCCGGCTCGCTGTCTTCGGCGAGCTGGATCGGCGCGTAGCTGACGTCGACGCGACCGTCGTCGCGTCGACGGCACGCGCGCCGCGCGCGAGTCCCGTTCCGTCGACCAGGATCCGGCACCCCAGGCCCGCCAAAAAGGTGTCTAGCGCCGCCAACCTAGCCCTCGCCTGGTCCACCACCTCCCGCACCTGCGACCCGTGCTGGGAGAACCACTCATCGCGCGAAGCGGTGCCTAGCAGGTCTTCCGCGCCGTAGGACCTCGTGACGTCAATGAGCTGCGGAACGACGCTGAACCGCCAGACACGCTCGACGTCGGCGTCGCCGACCTTGTCTCCAACACGCTCGTCAAGGCGTACAAGTACGACGGGCCGAGCATGGCGTCTGGACCGAGACATCGGGCTAAGACGTCGTTCATTCAGTTGCCTGAGCATCCGGCCCGAAGTCGCCACCGTTTCCGGCGTCCTCGCTCGGAAGCGCCACCTGCGCGTCGCGCGATCGCGCTGTCCGTGTCGGGTTCGATCCGGAAAAACGCGAACCGTCGTCTGATCGCCGCATCGAGGGGTGCCACGGACCTGTCCGTAGTATTCGTCGTCGCAACGACGTAAACGTTGTCCGGCACGAAGAAGACCCGACTCGAGTAGGGCCGTGACCGGCACAGAGGTTTGCCAGTCCGAAGCGGATGCGCGACCCGGGTCCTGGCCAACGAAGCTCGCGCGGCGAGATGCCTCAAGGGTGAGCAGTAGGTCACCGAGCACGCTAGAAACGTTGCAGCGGTTGAGCTCGTCAATCAGGACGAGCACATCCTTGCCAGGGTTGGCAGCCGCTTGGATGCACGCCTTACCAGAACCCGTTAACAACGGCGAAGTCCCCGCCGGCCGCGTCCGGCTGGTGGAAATCCTGTGACGGTCGAGGTCGGGGTCGACTGAGGGGCGTAACCCTTCAATGAAGTCCTCATACGAGGTGCTTGGGTGCATCACCTGGGCGGCGTATGGCTTGCCTGCGAACTCCACGAGGTGGCGGCCTGTGTGTCCATGCCACTCGTCCGCCAGCTTCTCAATCGCGAAGGACTACCGGTTCCAGGCACACCCTCGAGAACGAGATCTCTGTTCTTGAACGCACGAAGGAGCTCATGCACGGGGTTCGGTCGCATTTTTGATTCATCTCCGCGGCTGAATGGATCCGCCTCCGAGGTCTCAGGCGGCGAGAACAAATCTGGAATTCTTGAGTTTCAGGAACTCCAACAGGGGAAACAGCTCGTCGTCTTGGATTTTGAACAGGTATCCCTGCTTGACGTCGCCATTGACATCGAAGGGTCCCACGTTCGGTGTCCGATGCGGGACATCCCTGCTCTCTCAATTGGCGAACCCAGTACGCGGTAAGCCACTCGGCATCCGTAGCCATCAACTTCCCAGGCATCGCCCGTGAGTTCGTCGGGCTTTCTGACGCTCTCTGGAGCGTGCGTCACCACGCTCACGGCCCGGATAGCACCGCCTGCGTAGTGAACAATCTGTTGACCCTCGCGCAACTGGCTGACCGCGACGTGATGCGCCACCGGATGCCCGGCCTTGGTCACCTTCGGCGCCCGCACGAATCCACCCTGCTGCTCTTGGCGGTACGTGAAGCCTTGGTTGACCCACCACAGTCCCTTGAAGGGCACCACCTCGAACCCAAGACGCCTGGGCGGGCGACTGCCTCGGTTGCGTCAAATTCGCTGGCAATGAGGGGCTAGCCCTGGTCCGCGTAGGCGAGGGCGAGCTGCCGAGGAGGAGCTGGACGTAGAAGCGTCCCCGATGACGGCGAGAACGTCGTGGCGTGCCCGAAGCCGTCACGCGTCGAGAGCGACGCTCTGCCCACCTCGTCGGCCTCGACGAGGCCTGCTCGCTGCTCGACACCGATATCTCCAAGACTCACGACATAGACCTTGCCTTACCGCCGCGTGGATATCAGGTCGACGCGATTGCGCGCCCTCACAAATGACGATGAGGGGGACCCACCACTGGATCCCCCTCATCTAGCTGTGATGTCCAGGGACGTTGTTCCGTGTTGCGGCGGTGAGTCTGGCTGACAGGTGAAGGCCTCCGGTTGTGAAGTGGAGCTGTCTAGGAACCGCTTCACCCACCAGGAGGCCTTCGTGTCCCACGCTAACGCTGCTCTGACCCCGCGCGCCCGTCTGCGGCTGGCGCGGCTGGTCGTCGAGGACGGCTGGACCTACGCCGCGGCGGCGAAGATGTTCATGGTCTCGCCCGCGCACGGCCCGCAAGTGGGCCGACCGGTACCGCGCCGAAGGGCCGGCCGGGATGGCTGATCGCAGCTCGCGGCCGCACCGCAGCCCGACCAAGACACCGCCCGCGGTGGTGCGGCAGATCGTGCGGCTGCGGTGGCGTCACCGGCTCGGCCCGGTCCAGATCGCCGGCCAGCTCGGCATGCCGGCCTCGACCGTGCACGCGGTGCTGGTGCGGTGCCGGATCAACCGGCTCTCCCACATCGACCGGGTCACCGGCGAACCGATCCGCCGCTACGAGCACGACCACCCCGGCTCGCTGATCCACGTCGACGTCACCAAGTTCGGCAACATCCCCGACGGCGGCGGCCAGCGCTTCGTCGGCCGGCAGCAGGGCGAGCGCAACCGCGCGGCCACCGCCCGGCGCACCGGCGCACGCGGCGACCGACTACAAGCCACGGATCGGCACCGCGTTCCTGCACACCGTCATCGACGACCACTCCCGCGTCGCCTACGTCGAGATCTGCGCCGACGAGAAAGCCGACACCGCGATCGGCGTCCTGCAACGAGCCGTCGCCTGGTTCGCCGACCGCGGCGTCACCGTCGAACGCGTGCTCTCCGACAACGGCAGCTGCTACCGCTCCTACGCCTGGCGCGACGCCTGCGCCGAGCTCGGCATCACCCACAAACGGACCCGGCCCTACCGACCACAGACCAACGGCAAGATCGAACGATTCCACCGCACCCTCGCCGACGGCTGGGCCTACGCCCGCCTCTACGACTCAGAAACCGAACGCCGAGCCGCCCTCCCCGGCTGGCTGCACTTCTACAATCACCACCGAGCCCACTCCGCCATCGGAGGCCCACCACCATCAGCCGACTGAACAACCTGCCTGGACATCACACCTAGGTCACCTCAGCTGCAGCCGCTGGTGCAGCCGCAGCCTTCGCAGACGTAGCAGGAGCCGGCGGGGCGCATCTTGGTGCCGCAGGTCATGCAGAGCGGGGAGTCGACGGCGGTGCCGGTGATCTTCTCCAGGAGCTCGGCGGAGGTGTGGGCCTCTTGGACGTGCGCCTTGGTCTCGACAGGCTCGACCAGCGGCGAGGTGGCCTTGGTCTCGACGAGCTCCGCGTCGATGGTCTCGACAGGCTCGACCGACGACGACGGCTCGACCGGGGCGGAGAGGTCGCCGATGACTTCGTCCGCCGAGCCGACCTCCTCGACCATGGGCTCGTAGGAGCCCGTCTCGAGGTAGCGCTGGCGCTCGTCGGCGGAGTAGATGCCGAGGGCCTGGCGGGACTCGAAGTCCAGGTAGTCCAGGGCCAGGCGGCGGAAGATGTAGTCCATGATCGACTTCGACATCCGCACGTCGGCGTCATCGGTCAGACCGTTGGGCTCGAAGGACAGGTTGGTGAACTTCGAGACGTAGGTCTCCAGCGGGACGCCGTACTGCAGGCCGATCGACACCGCGATCGAGAACGCGTCCATCACGCCGGCCAGGGTGGAGCCCTGCTTGCCGAGCTTGAGGAACACCTCGCCCAGCTCGCCGTCGTCGTGGGCACCGGAGGTCATGTAGCCCTCCGCGCCGCCGACCGTGAACGACGTGGTGCGGGAGGTACGCGACTTCGGGAGGCGCTTGCGGGTCGGGCGGTAGACGATCTTCTCGATCGTCTTGGTCTCGACGTCCGCCGTGGTCTCGACAGGCTCGACCGACGTCGAACGAGCTTGGTCCTTCTTCGACGACTCCGACTTGCCGTCGGAGAGGGGCTGGCCGACCTTGCAGTTGTCGCGGTAGACCGCGGTCGCCTTGAGGCCGAGCTTCCACGACTGGAGGTAGATGTCCTCGATCTCCTCGACCGTGGCGGTCTCGGGCAGGTTGACCGTCTTGGAGATCGCGCCGGACAGGAACGGCTGCGCGGCCGCCATCATCCGCACGTGGCCCATCGGCTTCAGCGCCCGGGCGCCCATCGCGGTGTCGAAGACCTCGTAGTGCTCGGTCTTCAGACCCGGCGCGTCGATCACGTGGCCGTGCTCGGCGATGAAGGCGACGATCGCCTCGATCTTCTCCTCGTCGTACCCGAGGTTCTTCAGCGCGCGCGGGATCGTCTGGTTGACGATCTGCATCGAGCCGCCGCCGACCAGCTTCTTGAACTTCACCAGCGAGAAGTCGGGCTCGATGCCGGTGGTGTCGCAGTCCATCATGAAGCCGATGGTCCCGGTCGGGGCGAGCACCGAGGCCTGCGCGTTGCGGAAGCCGTTGGTCTCGCCCAGCTTGATCACGTCGGCCCAGGCCTGGGTCGCGAACTTGTGGACCTGCGCGTCGGCCACGTGGAAGGTGCGGACGGTGTCGTTGGCCGCCTGGTGCTTGCGCATCACCCGGTTGTGGGCGTCGGCGTTGCGGGCGTAGCCGGCGTACGGGCCGACGATCGCGGCCAGCTCCGCGCTCCTCTTGTACGACGCGCCGGTCATGAGCGACGTGATGGTCGCGGCCATGGACCGGCCGCCGTCGGAGTCGTAGCCCAGCCCCATCGCCATCAGCAGCGCGCCGAGGTTGGCGTAGCCGATGCCGAGCTGGCGGTAGTCGCGGGTGGTGTCGCCGATCGCCTGGGTCGGGAAGTCGGCGAAGCAGATCGAGATGTCCATCGCGGTGATGATCAGCTCGACGGCCTTCTGGAACAGCGCCGAGTCGAAGGTGTCGTCGTCCTTGATGAACTTCAGCAGGTTGAGGCTGGCGAGGTTGCACGAGGAGTTGTCGAGCGACATGTATTCCGAGCACGGGTTGGACGCGGTGATCCGGCCGGTCTCGGGGTTGGTGTGCCAGTCGTTGATCGTGTCGTCGTACTGCAGACCCGGGTCGGCGCACTCCCACGCCGCCTGCGCGATCTTGGTGAACAGCTCACGGGCGTCGACGGTCTCGATCACCTCGTGGGTCTTGCGGGCCCGCAGCCCGAACTCGGTGCCCTCCTCGACCGCACGCATGAACTCGTCGCTGACGCGGACGGAGTTGTTGGCGTTCTGGTACTGCACCGAGGTGATGTCGGCGCCGCCGAGGTCCATGTCGAAGCCGGCGTCGCGCAGCGCGCGGATCTTGTCCTCCTCGCGCGCCTTCGTCGAGACGAACTCCTCGATGTCGGGGTGGTCGACGTCGAGGACGACCATCTTCGCCGCACGACGCGTCGCGCCGCCGGACTTGATGGTGCCGGCCGAGGCGTCGGCGCCGCGCATGAAGGAGACCGGGCCGCTCGCCGTACCGCCGGAGGACAGCAGCTCCTTCGACGACCGGATCCGGGAGAGGTTGAGGCCGGCACCGGAGCCGCCCTTGAAGATGAAGCCCTCCTCCTTGTACCAGTTCAGGATGGAGTCCATCGAGTCGTCGACGCTGAGGATGAAGCAGGCGCTGACCTGCTGCGGCGACGGCGTCCCGACGTTGAACCAGACCGGGGAGTTGAACGAGAAGTACTGGTGGGCCAGCAGCCAGGTGAGCTCGTGCTCGAAGGTCTCGGCATCGGCCGGGGTCGCGAAGTACCCGTGCTCGAGGCCCGCCAACGTGTAAGTCTTCACGACCCGGTCGATCAGCTGCTTGAGGCTCCACTCGCGGACCTCGGTGCCGACGGCGCCGCGGAAGTACTTGGTGGTGACGATCGTCGAGGCGTTGACGCTCCAGAAGTCGGGGAACTCCACGCCGCGCTGCTCGAAGACGGTCTCGCCGGTCTTCCAGTTGGTCTGGACGACGTCGCGGCGCTCCCAGGTCATCTCGTCGTAGGGGTGGGTGCCGGGCGTGCTGAAGACACGCTCGATCGTCAGGCCCTGGCCCGACGCCTTGTCCCCCTTGACCTTGGGGTTCACCGTCTCGGTCATCGCATCTCCTCGTGTTCCTCGTTCGCGCGGTTGGTCTGGTCCTGCTGGTGGTGGTCTCGACTTCGCTCGACCACCGAGGTGGCTCCGCTGGACCACCGAGGTGGTTCGTCTCGACCACCGCTGGCGGCCCGGCCGCCGAAGTGGTGCACCCGGCGCGCAGCTTCCCCACTACGCGCCGGGTGGTCTGTGGGTTATCCGGTGGGTACGGCGTGCGCGTCGGCTCGGCGGTCCGCCTTGGTCTCGACAGGCTCGACCAGCGGCGACGTCGGTTCGACCAGCGGCGAGGTCGGCTCGACCAGCGGCGGCTCGTGGTCTCGACTTCGCTCGACCACCGGGGCGGCCGCTGCTTGCTCCATGCGGAGGAGGGCGATCTCGTCCTCGAAGTCGTCGGCGGAGCTGAACGCCTTGTAGACGCTCGCGAACCGCAGGTAGGCGACCGGGTCGAGCGCGCGGAGCGGGCCGAGGATGGCCAGGCCGACCTCGTGGGCCGGGACCTCGGCGGCACCCTCGTTGCGCAGGGCGTCCTCGACGGTCTGGCCCAGGCAGGCCAGGTCGTCCTCGGAGACCGGGCGGCCCTTGCAGGCCTTGCGGACGCCGGCGATCGCCTTCTCGCGGTTGAACGGCTCGGTGGCGCCGGAGCGCTTGAGCACGGTCAGCTGCATGAGCTCGACGGTCGTGAACCGCTTGTCGCAGCTCTCGCAGCGGCGCCGGCGGCGGATCGCCGTACCGTCCTCGGACACGCGGGAGTCGAGGACCTTGGTGTCGGTGTGCCGGCAGTACGGGCAGTGCATCGGGTCTCTCCTCTCCCTCACTCGGTACAACGTCGTCGGGGCGCGCCGAATGCCCCCGTGACGGGGGTGTTTCGGTGTGGACTGGCGGTCGTTTCCTGTGGACAACCAGCGCTTTTCTGTGGGATCCGCACCCTGTCCGTGTGGACTACATGTGGAAAACCACAACGGTGTAACTACTAGATGTAGTGGTAACCGTACGTCGGGGCGTCGGGCTTGGCAAGTGCTTCCGGGAGTTTCGTGGCAACCTCTTCGGCGTACCGGGAGTAGGTGCGCATTCGCACAGGTCAGCGGCCTGAGCGGCCCCGGAACGCGGGTTGTGCGGTCGGCGTGTCGTCGGCTCCGTCGATCCGTCACAATGGCCGCGTGGCGGACGTGGAACGGTCGGGCAGGCACGCGGCGCCGCGTCACGCCGCCCAGGCGTCGGACCGGGTCCGGCTCGACACCTCCCAGCTGCCGACGCTCCGTCCGCGACGGCGGGGACGAGGGCGACTCGCGCTGCTGCTCCTCGCACTCGGGATCACCGCCGCGGTGGTCGCCTGGGGCTATCTGGTCTACGTCGCCATCGACTTCGGCACCTCGGCGCGCAACGGCGACGCGCGGGGCTGGTGGTTCCTGGTGCTGGCTGCGGCCGGCGCGATCGCCTGCCTGTTCGTCGCGATGATGCTCGGCACCAGGTTCGTCCAACGGCTGCGCGCCGGCACCGAGCCGGACGCCCCACCGCGGGCGCCCGGCGGCCGCAGGGCGGCGCGCTGAGCCATGGCCGAACCACCGTCGGCCGGCTACTCGGGCACTCCGCTCCCCCGCAAGCTCGGGGTCAAGGACGGTCACGTCGTGCTCCTCGACCGGCTGCCCGAAGGGCTCGACCTGGGCCTCCCGCCCGGCGCCCACGTCGTACGACGGCTGCGCGACGACCTCGATGTGACGCTGACGTTCCACACGAAGCTGGCCACGCTCGAGGACCGGCTGCCCGCGCTCTTCGCGCGGACCGTGACCGCCGGGGCGGTGTGGGCGTGCTGGACCAAGCTGGCGGCGGCCAAGCGGCTCGGCCTCGACAGCGACCTGAACGACAACGTCGTGCGCGAGGTCGGGCTGTCCCTCGGCTGGGTGGACGTGAAGATCGCCGCGATCGACGAGACGTGGTCGGGGATGAAGTTCGTACGCCGGCTCGCCGATCGCTGAGTCCGCTGGGTGGTGGTCTCGACTTCGCTCGACCACCGAAGGAAGGCGCTCGACGCACCCGCTGGTCGAGCCTGTCGAGACCGAGGGTCTGCGAGCCTGTCGAGACCAGGCTGCCCCGCTGGTCGAGCCTGTCGAGACCGAGGGCCTCGCCCCCGCTGGTCGAGCCTGTCGAGACCAAGGGCGAACCGATCGGCTCGCGCGTGCATCTGACCGGGTGGTCGGGGGGAACCGCAGGGGGCAGCGCGCATGGGGTTGCGCTGCCCCCCGTCTTCCCCGGCTCTCCGCCGGCCGGGGTCGAGGCGGCCGACGGAAGTTCGTGGTGGTGGTCTCGACTTCGCTCGACCACCGAGGGTGTTCGCTCGACCACCGAGCGTGTTCGCTCGACCACCGAGTCCGATCGCTGGACCGGCGGCTCCATGGCTAGCTCAGGGGCACCCGGAGGTGCTGGCCGGCCTGGAGGCTGGTGGAGCCGAGGTGGTTGATCGCCTCGATGTGGGTCATCATCGAGCGGATGTCGCCGCCCCCGGCGGCGCGGGCGGAGATGTCCCACAGCGTCTGGCCGGGCACCACGGTGACGACGTGGGTGCGTTCGGCGTGGGAGCTCGCTGTCGACGCGGACGCCGCCAGGAACGCGAGGCCGAGCACCGCCGCGACCGAGGCGATCAGCACGACCAGCCGGCCGCGCCGGGTCAGCCGCACTGTGCTGCGCCGGGGCGCCAGGATCTCGAGCTGCTGCTCGTCGCCGTCGTACTCCGCGGCGAAGAAGTCCTCCAGGCGGACGCGGCGGGTCTCGACGAGCTCGACCGGCGTGGCCGTGGTCTCGACAGGCTCGACCAGCGGCCGGGGCTCGACCAGCGGCCGGGGCTCGACCAGCGGCCGGGGCTCGACCAGCGGCGATGTGGTGCTCGACCGGGGCGTCGGCCACGATCCGCAGCACCGGGCGATCGGCGCGGCCGATCACGGAGGATCCCTGAGGGGCGAGCGGCCGCCGGGACACGCGCTTGCGCGTCGGTGCCGGGGGCGGCGTGAACCGCGGGGTGCGGGTGGCGGTGATGCTGCTCATCTGGGACCTCCTGGGGAAGTGCCGCTGGCGTTCAGCGGCCGTCGGTACCTGTCTTCGATCTCCTGTCTAGTGGTGACCACCGACAGTGGGTCCTGGCGGCGGTCCGATCAGACGTTCGATCGAACACATGTACGAAGGTAGAGCAGGTGTTCGAACGGTTTCAAGCAGCGACACGAACAAATGTTCGAACGATTTCCGGCGCGTGGCGATGCCCCCAGCCGAGCCGCGACGACGCCCGGCGGTGAGCAGGACCGATTCGGTGGAGGAGAACCGGTCCTGGCTCACCGCCCGGCGGCGCGCCGGGCGATCACCCGGGCACCGCGCGCCGCGAACAGGGAGGTGCCGTACTTCGCGACCGACGGCGCGAGTCCGCCCGACCGCGTCAGGGCCCCCGCGCCAGCCCGGCAGGCTGCGGACGACGCGGCGGGTCCCGAGCAGCGCGACCGCGGCGTCGGCGGTCTCGTCGACGGTGAGGATCCGGCCGCCCGAGTGCACCAGCTGCGAGCCCACGGCCTCGTGGTCCTGCGCGTCGAGCATCGCCGTCTGCACCCCGTCGGGGCACAGCGCGTGCACCCGCACGCCGGCCGGCACCTCGGCCGACACCGACATCGTCACCGAGACCACGGCCGCCTTGGTGGCGGCGTACACGGCATAGCCCGGCACCGGCCCGAGCCCGGAGAGCGACGCGATGTTCACGACGTCGCCGCCGCGCGGGTCGAAGGCGGCCATCGCGGCTCGCATCCCCCACAGACAGCCGAGGAGGTTGACCTCGACGAGGCGCTGCACCTGCTCGTCCGAGAGGTCGACCAGTCGCCCGTCGTCGCCGACGCCGGCGTTGTTGAACCACGCCGTCAGCCGCCCGTGGTCGCAGCGCCGTGGTCGCGATGAACCGGTGGCCGGCCGGGTCGCGTACGTCGTGCGCCAGCCCGGCGGCCGCTCCGATCTCCGCGGCGGTACGACGTGCCCCGTCCCCGTCCACGTCGGTGACGACCACGGCGTACCCGCGGCCCACCATCCGCTCGGCGATCCCGCGCCCGATGCCCCTGGCGCCGCCGGTCACGACACAGCTGTCCATGACCCTCGATCCAACCAGAGCCGCCGGGCTACTCCTCCTCGCCCACCGCCTCCACCGCCACGAAGTTCCACGGCCGCGCCGCGGGCCGCACCGCCCGCATCGTCACCGTCGTGCCCGCCGGAGACATCGCCTGGTTCGTGTACTGGCTCCAGAACGACGCGTGCGCCGACCGGTCCGCCCAGTGGCCGGAGAAGATCTGGCCGGTGGGCAACGTCGGTCGCACCGCCCCCCTCGCCGTACCGACGGCGAACACCAGGGACGCCGACGGTCCGGTGATCGCCAGGCCGGCGTGCGGCGCGCCGGAGGCCGCGCCCGCCGAGGTCACGGCGCCGACCCGCGTGACGCCCTCGAGCGCGACGACGGTCAGGTGCTGGTCGTAGCCGGCGATCGCCGGCGTGGAGGTGACCCGGGCCCGCGTCAGGACCCGGTCGGTCGTCGCCGTCCAGACCTCGGCGTCACCGCGCTGGGTGTTGGCGCGGCCCACGAGGTGCCAGGTCAGCCCGGCTCCGTGGACCACGGCCGACTGGGCCCCCGGCGTCGCGGGACCGTCCGAGGAGACCAGGGCCAGCAGCACCTCCTCGCCCATGGCGGTGTGGAAGCGCGGCGTGCTCACCGTGCCCTTCCCCCGGGCGCTCACGTCCGACTGCACCACGAAGCAGGTCATCGGCGGCGCCGGGTTCAGCACATGCACGACCTGGTGCGTCGTCGCGACGTGGCCGGCCGCGTCGACCGCCCGGGCCGTGAGCACGTGCCGCCCCGGGGAAGTCGCCGTGGTGTTCCACCGCCGGACGTACGGCGCGCTGGTGACGGGGGCGCCGAGCCGGTGCCCGTCGACGGAGAACCGGACGGACGAGACCGCGACGTCGTCACCGGCGAAGGCGGCGACCGGGACGGTCCCGCTCACCGTCTGCCGGGCGATCGGGTTGGCGATCCGCACCGTCGGCGCGGCCCGGTCCGCCCGGGCCGGAGCCCGGGTCCGGATCTCGATACCGACGAGGTTGGTGCGGTCGCCTGTGGGCGACGGGTCGTCGAGGGTGATCGTGCGGCCCCGCGCCGTGGCACCGCGGGAGGTCGCCTGCGACCAGAACGTGTCGCCGGTGGCGGCGAGCTCCTCCCCGAGCAGCCGCTGCCCGCTGCCGACGTGTCGCGAGGCCGCCTGGTCGAAGTCGTTGCCCACGGCGAGCCCGACGGACCCGGCCGCGCTCGCCGGGAACGCGACCTTCGGGGGCGCCCCGCTGCTCGACGAGGCGCGGGTCCGGCCGATGCCCGAGGCGCCCCTCAGGGCGACCAGGTTCATCCAGACGTCGTAGCCGGTCCGGGCCGCCGTGGCCCGCACCGTCACCGAGCGCAGGGCGGAGTGGGCCCGGGCGCTCCAGACCTCGGCGTCCCCCGGCTGGCTGTTCGCACGTCGTACCAGCCTCCAGGTGAGCCCGCCGCCGTGCACCGTCACGTGCTGGCCCTGGCCGTCGGCACCGACGAGGGCGACGAGCAGGTCGCCCGCCCTCGGCGTGCTGAACCCGCGCTGGGTCACCGTGGTCCCGCCGACCGCCGTCGCGCTGCGGTCGACCAGCAGGCCGCCCAGCCGTGCCTGCACCGTCACCGCGACCGATCGGGCGGTGTTCATGATCCCCTTCGCGTTCGTGGCCCGGGCGCTCACGTAATGACGACCCGGGGTCACGGAGCCGGCGTGCCACCTGACGGCGTACGGCGCCGTCGTGTCGGGCTTGCCGACGGGCACGCCGTCCACCAGGAACTGCACCGACCTCACGCGCGACCCCTTCGCCGACGCACGGGCGCTCAGCCGGACGGTGTCGTGCACCCGTGCACCCCGGCTGGGCGACGTGATCCGGACCGACGGCAGCGGCAGGTTCGGGTGCGTCTGGGCGCCGACGGTCACCTGGTCACCCTGGATCGTCAGGACCGTGTCGGTGACGTCGTTGGTCCTGCTGGTCTCGGTCAGCAGGTGCTCCGGGTCCACGATCCCGCGCAGCGTGTAGGTGCCGTCGGGGAGGCCGGTGATGTCGATGGGCTGGCCGGAGTCGGTCTGGTCGTACTGGTCGCCCCAGCCGATCGACCATCCCAGCGGCGCCGTCGGGTCCTGGCAGTTGCTCGCCGGGATGAACGTCTGCGGGGGCGTGTGGGGCACGCCGCCGACCCGGTAGTCGCCGGTGATGCAGTAGTCGGTCTTGGGGCTCCTGGCCACCACCTTGCCGGCCCTCAGCAGCGCGAACGAGTTGAGCGGGAACTGGTAGTCGAAGGGCCCGTGGAACACGCCGATGGCGGCGACCGGTACCCGGTGGTCGGGTCGCCAATGTCCGGCCGACGGCCGGTTGAAGATCTCCTGGGAGAACGTCGCCACGCCGGTGGCCGAGTCGTAGTGCGGGACGATCTCGAACGGTCCCGGTCCCAGGTCGGAGGTGACGTGGGAGTAGTGCAGCAGCTTCGTCGTGCCGTCGTTGCCGATCGAGATCTCGTTGCGGAGCACGAGCATGCGCATGTCCGGCGGGGTCACGGTCGCCGCCGCGGCTCCGCCCGAGGGGCTCGAGGCCCCGACCGGTGCCTCGCTCATCCAGGTCAGGCCCGTGACCGCCAGTGCGACCGCCATCAGCGATCGCACCGTCGTACGAGCCGCGACTCCCCCAGTCCTCATTGCCCCTCCAGGCTCCGTGAGCCGCGGCCCGGCACCGCGGGTGGTGACCTGGTGCCGGCGTCCGGCGCCCGGTCGATGCCTCGATGATGAGGGCCCTCGTCGTCCAGCGCCAGAGCATCCGGCGCGCCGCATCCTGCGTCGTACGGTTTCCGACGGGGCCGCCCGGCGCATCCCCGGGATCGAGGAGCCGTCCCACGACACGCCGTTCGAACAGGTGTTTGATTCCGGGGTGGCTGTCGCCGTACGGTTTCAGCCATGACGAAGAGCAGATCCCGAGCAGGCGCGGGCGGCCGGGTGCGCGAGCTCCCCGACGGGCCGCCCGACGCCACCGGGCTGACCCCGCGCCAGGTGCGGGTGCTGGCCACGATCAAGGACTCGATCGAGAAGCGCGGCTACCCGCCGAGCATGCGCGAGATCGGCGAGGCCGTCGGGCTGACCAGCAGCTCCAGCGTCGCCCACCAGCTGCGGGTCCTCGAGGAGAAGGGCTTCCTCAAGCGCGACCCCAACCGTCCGCGCGCCCTCGAGGTGTTCCTGCCCGAGGTGATGGCCGCCCGGCGGTCCATGTCCACGGCCGAGGAGTCGTCGTACGACGAGACCGACGTCGGCGACGCGATGCCGACCGCGAGCTACGTCCCGCTGATCGGGCGGATCGCCGCGGGCGGTCCGATCCTGGCCGAGGAGACCCTCGAGGACGTCTTCCCGCTGCCCAAGCAGCTGGTCGGCGAGGGCACGCTCTTCCTGCTCGAGGTGCGCGGCGACTCGATGATCGACGCCGCGATCTGCAACGGCGACTACGTCGTGGTGCGCCAGGAGCAGACCGCCGAGAACGGCGAGATCGTGGCCGCGCTGATCGACGGCGAGGCCACCGTCAAGACCTTCCAGCGCAAGGACGGCCACGTCTGGCTGCTGCCGCACAACGCGTCGTACGACCCGATCGACGGCACGCACGCGACGATCCTGGGCAAGGTGACGGCGGTCCTGCGGCGTATCTGAGCCCTCCTTCAGCCCTCCTGGTCCGCCGTGGGGAATACGAAACCCGGTTGCGACCGCTGAGAGACTGATGGGAATGAGTGCACGATCCAGCCTGGCTGGGATCGCCCGGGGGGGCATCCTGCGGAGTCGTGGCGTGCGCGAGATCGCCTTCATCGGAGCGCTCTACGTCTTCTACTGCGTGACCCGGACCGTGGCCGAGAACGACCTCGGCCCGGCCCAGGAGCGGGCCGGCGACCTGCAGCACCTCGAGAGGGTGCTGCACCTCAACTGGGAGCACTCCATCAACGCCTGGTTCGTCCACCACGCGTGGGCGGCCATCCCGGCCTGCTACTGGTACGCCGCGGCCCACTACGCCGTCACGCTCTGGGTGCTGGTCTGGCTCTTCCGCAAGGGACCCGCGATCTATGCGCCCGCACGCTGGGCGCTCGTGGTCGCGTCGCTGGTCGCGCTGGCGTGCTACCTGCTGCTGCCGACCGCGCCGCCGCGCCTGCTGGGCGGTGGCTACGTCGACGTCCTCGACCTGCACGCCGACCAGGGCTGGTGGGGCGCCGACGCCTCGGCCCCCAAGGGGATGGGCGGGCTGACCAACCAGCTGGCCGCCTTCCCGAGCCTGCACGCGGGGTGGTCGCTGTGGGTGGCGCTGGTCGTGTGGCGGACGACCCGCAACTACTGGGCCCGCGGTCTCGCCTGGCTGTACGCGCTGACCACCGCCACCGTCGTGATCGGCACCGGCAACCACTGGGTCATCGACATCCTCGTCGGCTGGGCCATCGTCATCGTGGCCATGTGGGTGGTGGACCCGTGGTTCGTCGACGCACGCGAACGCACGCAGGCCCGGATCCGCTACCACGACCGGGTCGCAGGAAACGCGATCACCGTCGACTCACCGGACCACTCGCTCGAGTCGAGCCGCGGCGAGACTCCCTAGCCCGAGGCCAGTCGGGCGAGCGCCTGGCGCACCAGGTCGCCGTCGTACGTCGACCACATCGGCGGCAGGCTCGCCTTGAGGAACCCTCCGTAGCGAGCCGTGGCCAGCCGCGGATCGAGGATCGCGACCACGCCGCGGTCGGCGGAGCTCCGGATCAGCCGGCCGGTGCCCTGGGCGAGCAGCAGCGCGGCATGGGTGGCGGCCACCTGCATGAAGCCGTTGCGGCCCTCGCGGTCGGCGGCGCGCTGGCGGGCGCTCATCAGCGGGTCGTCGGGCCGCGGGAACGGGATGCGGTCGATGATCACCAGCTGGCAGGTCTCCCCCGGCACGTCGAGGCCCTGCCACAGGCTGAGCGTGCCGAAGAGACAGGTGTGCGGGTCGCCGACGAACTGCCGCGCGAGCTCCGGGAGCTGGGCATCGCCCTGGGCGAGCGTCGTCAGGTGGGGCAGCCGCTCGCGGATCGCCTCGGCCGCGGTCTCGGCCGCGCGCCGCGAGCTGAACAGGCCGAGCGTGCGGCCCTCCGCGGCGTCGACCAGCGACGCGATCTCGTCGAGCTGCGCGGTGCCGAGCCCGTCGCGGCCCGGCGGCGGCAGGTGGCGGGCGACGTAGAGGATCGCCTGCTGCCGGTAGTCGAACGGCGACCCGACATCGAGGCCCACCCACGGCAGCACGTCGCCGCTCGAGCGGTCCGCGCCCCCGCCGCTGGTCGAGCCGCCCCCACCGCTGGTCGAGCCGCCCCCGCCGCTGGTCGAGCCGCCCCCGCCGCTGGTCGAGCCTGTCGAGACCAAGGCCCCCGCGTCGCTGGTCAGCGGGACCGTGGCGCCGACCACCACCTCGACCCGCTCTGCCGGCTTGAGCCCCACCGACGTGGCGAGGGCGCTGAAGTCGCCGCCCAGCATCAGGGTCGCGGACGTCATCACCACGGTCTTGTCCGAGAGCAGCTTCTCGCGCATCGGACCCCACACCTCGAGCGGCGCCACGCACAGTCTGGGCGCGATCCGGTCGCCCCCCTCGGTCAGCCACAGCACGTCGGACTCCGACCCGGCCGCCATCCGCTCGGCGGTGGCGAACACCTCCTGCACCGAGCCCCGCGCCTGGGTGCGACCGGCGTCGGCATCGCTCGCGTCGGTCTCCTTGGGGTACGCCGACAAGCACGCCCGCGCCGCGTCGCGCACGAGGACCAGCGCGTCGGCCACGGCCTCGGGGACGACGTCGAACCGGCCGGGGCTCGCCTCCGAGATGGCCGCAGACAGGGCGTCTCCGGCGTCGGCCAGGTCGTCGGCCGGAGAAGTCTCGCGGTCGCCCTCGGACACCCATCTCTTCGAGCGCCGGGCCGCGCGGTCGATCTCGAAGGCCGCCAGCTCGTCGGTGGCGGCCTGGGTGACCCGGCTGACGACCTCGTGCGCCTCGTCGACCACGACCACGTCGTAGTCGGGGATCATCGGCACGCCCTCGATCGCGTCGATCGCGAGAAGCGAGTGGTTGGTGACGATCAGGTGTGAGCGGTGCGCCTCCTCGCGGGCCTTCTCCACGAAGCACTCCTCGCCGAAGGGGCAGCGCGCCGCCCCCAGGCAGTCGCGGTGGCTGACGCTGACCTGCCGCCACTCGCGGTCCGTGTGCCGTGGGGCGTGGTCGCGCTCACCGCTGCCACCGTCCGTGGCCTCCTTCTCGGCCCACGCCCGCAGCTGGAGCACCTTCTTGCCGATCGAGCTCTCGGGCACCTCGATCAGGGCACCCTGATCGTCGGGCACGCCCTCGCGGATGCGGTGGAGGCAGGCGTAGTTGGACCGCCCCTTCAACACGGCGTACGACGCGTCGACCCGGTCGCCGACCGCCTCGACGAGCCGCGGGATGTCGCGCTCGACGAGCTGGTGCTGGAGCGCCAGGGTCGCCGTGGCGACCACCACGCGCTCGTGGTGGAGGAGCGCGGGCACGAGATAGGCCAGCGACTTGCCGGTGCCGGTGCCGGCCTGCACGACCAGGTGGCGGTGGGTGGCCATGGCCTCGCCGACGGCCTCGGCCATCGCGATCTGGCCCGGCCGCTCCTGCCCGCCGAGCGCCTCGACGGCGTCGGCCAGCACCTCCCGCACGGGCGGGCGCTGGTCGTCAGAGGGGCGAGGCATCGCTGCACCCTATCCGCGCCCGTGGACAGCGGACCGGCCGCCGGCGGTCAGGCTCCGGCGATCGTCGCGAACGTCTCGTCCACGGCACCGAAGGTCGCGTCCCCGTGGCCGCCCGGCACGACGGTCAGGCGGGAGTCCGGCAGTCGCTCGCGGAGCCACTCCCCGTGCGCCACCACCGCCATCTGGTCGGTCTCGCCGTAGACGAGGCGGACCGGCTTCGTGATCGCCGTCAGGTCGACGTCCCAGGGGCCCAGCCACGAGAGGTTGTCGCGCGCGTAGCCGAGCGAGGTCGTGATGGCGCGCTGGAAGTCGGCCTCGAACGGGCCGCGGAGGTCGGGATGCCGGTCGAACCAGCTCTCGCCGGGCGGCGCCATCTTCGCCATCGCCGCGGTGAACTCCGCCGGCGAGAGGTCACGCATGTCGCCGAGGTCGGCGTCACCCAGCTCGGTCATGATCCGCATGGCCTCGTCGACGTCACCCTCGGCGAACAGGGAGAGCGCACGACGGTCGTCCTCCCCCAGCACCTCCGGCTTCACCTCGGCGTACACACCGGGGCCGCCGTGCACGGCGACGGCCAGGACCCGGTCGGGCGCGACGGCGGCGACCCCCAGTGCGAACGGTCCCCCGCCCGACGTGCCCAGCACGGCGAACCGGTCGAGGCCGAGCTGGTCGGCCAGCTCGAGGGTGTCGGGCGCCGATGCCGCCAGCCCGGGCGGGCTGATCGTCGAGTCGCCGTACCCGGGCCGGCTCGGCGCGACGAGCCTCACCCCATGCCTGCGAGCGACGTCGGCGACGACCGCGGCCGCACCGCCGGTCGCCGGCGTCCCGTGGAAGAACAGCACCGGAACGCCGGCCGGGTCACCGAGGTCGGCGTACTCCAGGGTGCGGCCGTCGCGCAGGGTCACCGTCGTGAACACGGACCGACGGTACGGCGCCCGGGTGCGCCTGCCTAGGGGCCCTCGTCAGACGGCGTACGCCGCGAGCTCGCCGGCGAGGTCCGCGTGGGCCCGCCCGCGGACGACGGTGCCGTCACCCGTGTGCTCCATCGAGGCGATCTCGCCGTGCTGGTGCAGGCGGTCGAGCAGGTCTCCCCGGGCGTAGGGCACGAGCGCCGAGAACTCGACCCCCGGGCGGGGCAGGTCGGACTCGACCAGCGACAGCGCCGCGTCGATGCCCTCGCCGGTCTTCGCGCTCACCACGACGGCGTGCGGCTCGCGCTGCCTCAGGCGGGCGAGCACCATCGGGTCGGCCGCGTCGGCCTTGTTGATGACGATGATCTCGGGCACCTTGTCGGCGCCGATCTCGGCGAACACCTCGCGCACGGCCGTGATCTGCCCCTCGGGGTCGGCGTGCGAGCCGTCGACGACGTGGAGGATCAGGTCGGAGTCGGCCACCTCCTCGAGGGTCGAGCGGAACGCCTCCACCAGCTGGTGGGGCAGGTGGCGGACGAAGCCGACGGTGTCGCTCATCGTGTAGACGCGGCCGTCGCTGGTCGCCGTACGACGCGTGGTCGGGTCGAGGGTGGCGAAGAGCGCGTCCTCGACGAGCGCTCCCGGCGCCGGTGAGGCGGTTGAGCAGGCTGGACTTGCCGGCGTTCGTGTAGCCGGCGATCGCGACGCTGGGGATGTGGTGGCGCCGGCGCTCCTGGCGCTTGGTGTCGCGGGTGCCCTTCATGTGGGCGAGCTCGCGGCGCAGCTTGGCGATCTTGGTGTTGATGCGGCGGCGGTCGGTCTCGAGCTTGGTCTCACCGGGGCCACGGCCACCGATGCCCTCACCGCCGGCCGCCCGGCCACCGGCCTGGCGCGACAGGTTGCCGCCCCAGCCGCGCAGCCGCTGCTTCATGTAGTTGAGCTGGGCGAGCTCGACCTGTGCCTGGCCCTCGGCGCTCTTGGCGTGCTGGGCGAAGATGTCGAGGATCAGCGCGGTGCGGTCGACGACCTTGACCTTGACCTTGTCCTCGAGGTTGCGGAGCTGGCTGGGTGCGAGCTCGCCGTCCATGATCACGGTGTCGGCGCCGGTGGCGCGCACGATCTCGCGGAGGCCGTCGACCTTGCCGCGCCCGATGTACGTCGCGGGATCGGGCTTGTTGCGGCGCTGGTAGATCGCGTCGAGCACCTCCGACCCGGCGGTCTCCGCCAGCGCGGCCAGCTCGGCCATGGAGTTCTCGGCGTCCTCGACCGAGCCCTCGGTCCAGACACCGACCAGGATGACCCGCTCGAGCCGGAGCTGGCGGTACTCGACCTCGGAGATGTCCTCGAGCTCGGTCGACAGGCCCTGGACCCGGCGCAGAGCGTACCGCTCGGCGAGGTCCTGCTCGCCGGTGGTCAGCTCGGGGTCGTCGTCCTCGGCGTACCCGGATTCCCAGGCGTCGTCGGTGGCCTCGTCGCTCTCCTCGTCGTCCCAGCCGGTGGTCTCGTCGAGCTCGGCGTCGAGGGTGAAGTCGTCACGTGCGTTCGTCATATGTCGTCCAGGGTAGGTCGGCGCCGACCCCGGCGCGAACCCTTTCGCCCTCGGCGTACCTCGCAGGCACCGCGTGCCTGTGGAGGAGCGCTGCCGGCGGGACCCGGTCGGGGGCAGAGTGGCGCGGTGACCGTTGACAGTCTCGACGTACGACGACCGTTCACACGGGCCGCGGCCCTGGCTGCGGGCGTCAGCGCGAAGACCCTGCGCGGGCCCCGCTTCCGGTCCCTCCTCCGGGGGGTCTTCGTGGACGCGATGGTCCCGCGGTGGGACGAGGAACGGATCGACGCCGCGCTCGCGCTGCACGACCCGTCCGCCTTCGCGAGCCATGCGTCCGCGGCCCGCCTGCTCGGTGTCCCGATCCCGACCTCGCCCGACGAGCACGTCACCGTCCTCGACCCAGGCCACCGCCGAAGGCGTGAGGGCATCGTCTGCCACGTCGCCGTCGATCCCGACGTCGTCACGGTGCGCGGTCGCAGGTGCTCGAGCGCCCTGGCCGTCTTCACGGAGCTGGCGGCCTCACTCGACCTGGTGGACCTCGTCGTCGTCGGCGATCACCTGGTCCGGCGCGGACTCGTGACGATCACGGAACTGCGAGACCGGGTGGCCGTGATGCCGGGACGCACGGGGCGTCACGCGCGCCGCGCCGCGTCGTACGTGCGAGCAGAGGTCGACTCCCCCATGGAGTCTCGGCTCCGCATGCTGCTGGTGCTGGCGGGCATCCCGGAACCGGAGATCAACCACACGATCCGCGACGTGGACGGCGAGCGGATCCGCCGGTTCGACCTGAGCTGGCCGGGCGTCAAGGTGATCGTCGAGTACGACGGTCGGCACCACGTCCTCCGCGAGGAGACCTGGGAACGCGACCTCGACCGCCGAGAGTGGATCGATGACGGCGGCTGGCGTCTGGTCGTGGTGACCGCACGCGGCGTGTACGCCGAGCCCGCTCGCACCGTCGACCGGGTCTTCGCGGTGCTCCGGGCACGCGGACTGCCGGGGCTGCCGGCGCGTCCCCGCGACGACTGGCGGCCCCACTTCCCCGGACACTCGAGTGCTGCCTGAGGGCCACGGGGCGGTGCTGTGCACCGTTGTGGCCCCTCACCGAGGCACTTCCGGGGCCACAACGGTGCACAGCCTGGCCCGGTGGCCCTCCCCGACCACTCTGAGGCCGGGCCGCGGTCGGCGCTAGGTTGTGCCGATGAACCTCGCCGAGCTGCCCGACCGGGCCCGGGTCGTCGTCATCGGCGGCGGCGTGATCGGGTGCTCGGTCGCCTACCACCTCGCCCACGAGGGGTGGACCGACGTCGTCGTCCTCGAGCGCGACCGGCTGACCAGCGGGACGACCTGGCACGCGGCCGGGCTGATGACGTGCTTCGGCTCGACCTCCGAGACCAGCACCGGGATCCGGCTCTACTCCCGCGACCTCTACGCCCGGCTCGAGGCCGAGACGGGCATGTCGACGGGGTTCAAGCCGGTCGGGCTGATCGAGGCCGCGGCCGACGCGGACCGGCTGCACGAGTACCGCCGGGTCGCGGCGTTCCAGCGCCACCTCGGGCTCGAGGTCCACGAGATCTCTCCGAAGGAGATGTCCGACCTGTTCCCCTGGGCGAGGACCGACGACCTGCTCGCCGGCTTCCACGTGCCCGGCGACGGCCGGGTCAACCCGGTCGACCTCACCCAGGCCCTCGCCCGCGGTGCCAAGAACCTCGGGGTCCGGGTCGTCGAGGGGGTGCGGGTGGACGACGTCCTGGTCGAGGACGGCGGGGTCACGGGGGTCGTGGTCTCGACGGGCTCGACCGGCGACCGACGCTCGACCGGCGACCGGGAACGGAGCGACGGGGCGGTCATCGAGTGCGAGTACGTCGTGAACTGCACCGGCATGTGGGCCCGCGAGCTGGGGCAGCGGAGCGGGGTGGTGATCCCCAACCAGGCGGCGGAGCACTACTACCTGCTCACCGACACCATCGACGGGATCGACCCCGACGCACCGATCTTCGAGGACCCCGCGGCGTACGGCTACTACCGCGAGGAGGGCGGCGGCATGATGGTCGGCCTGTTCGAGCCCCGCGCCGCTGCATGGTCGGTCGACGGGATCCCGCCGACCGCGTCGTTCACCACCCTCAAGCCCGACTGGGACCGGATGGGGCCGTTCCTGGAGCGCGCGATGGCGCGGGTGCCGATCACGCTCGAGGTCGGGGTGCGCACGTTCTTCTGCGGACCCGAGTCCTTCACCCCCGACCTGATGCCCGCGGTCGGCGAGGCGCCGAACCTCCGCAACTACTTCGTCGCCGCCGGGATGAACTCCGTCGGCGTCCTCTCGGCCGGTGGCCTCGGTCGCGTGCTCGCGCACTGGATCGTCGGGGGGCTGCCCGATGTCGACGTCACCGCGTGGGACGTCGCCCGCTTCCGCGCCGACCAGCTGGAGCCGGCGTACCGCCGCGACCGGACCACCGAGATCCTCGGCACCGTGTACGCCGCCCACACGCCGGGCAAGCAGCTGCACACGATGCGCGACCGGCTGCTCTCCCCGGTGCACGACCGGCTGGTGTCGAACGGAGGGCTGCTGCGCGAGGTGTCGGGCTGGGAGGGCGCCGACTGGTTCGCCGGGCCGGGCGTGACGCCGGAGGCCGAGCCGACCTGGGGCCGCGCGCCGTGGTTCGAGCAGTGGGCGGAGGAGCACCGCACGGTGCGCGAGGGCGTCGGGCTGATGGACATGTCGTTCATGGCGAAGTACGCCGTCACCGGGCCCGAGGCGGGCGCGATGCTCGACCACCTCTCGGCCGGCGCGGTGGACGGCGAGCCCGGCTGGATCACCTACACCCAGTGGCTCAACGACGACGGCCGGATCGAGGCCGACCTGACGGTCTCGAAGCTCGCCGACGACCGCTTCTGGGTGGTCGCCTCCGACACCGCCCACGGCCACGTCGCGGGGCTGCTGGGCCGGGCGGCGGCGGGGCGCGACGTACGCGTCGAGGACGCGACCGCCGACTTCGGACAGCTCAACCTCCAGGGGCCGCTCTCGCGCGACGTGCTCGCGACCCTGACGGACGCGGACCTCTCGACCGAGGCGTGGCCGTTCCGCGGCGTCCGCGAGATCGAGGTGGCGGGCGTACCGGTCACCTGCGCGCGGATCACCTACCTCGGCGAGCTCGGGTACGAGCTCTACGTCGCCGCCGACCGCGCCCTGGAGCTGTACGACGCGCTGGCGGCCGGTGACGGGGTGAGGCCGGTCGGCCTCAAGGCGCTGGCGTCGCTGCGGATGGAGAAGGCCTATCGCGACTACGGCCACGACATCGACAACACCGACTGCCCGCTCGACGTGGGTCTCGGCTTCGCCGTCGCGTGGGAGACCGACTTCCGCGGCAAGGCGGCGCTGCTCGCGCGGAAGGACTCGTTCCCCTCCACCCAGCGGCTGGTGCAGATCCGGCTCACAGACCCCGAGCCGCTGCTCTACCACGCGGAGCCGGTGCTCCGCGACGGCGACGTGGTCGGCTACGTCCGCGCCGCGTCGTACGGCTGGACGCTCGGCGCAGCGGTCGGCCTGGCCTTCGTGAGCGCCGACGAGAAGATCACCAAGGACTGGCTCGACGCCGGGCGGTGGGAGGTCGACATCGCCGGCGAGCGCTTCGGCGCGGAGGTCTCGCTGCGGCCGATGTACGACCCGACCAGCGCCCGGGTGCGCTCTTAGGACGTCATGCGCGGTGGTCGTCCCGGCGCCCAGAACGTACGACGTCCCGCTGGTCAGAGGGTGACGACGAGCTTGCCGCCGACGCCGCCGGACTCCAGGCGGCGGTGGGCGTCGGCTGCTCGGTCGAGCGGGTACGTCGCGACGACGGTGGGCCGCAGGCCGGCCGCGACCTCGCGCGGCGAGCGCATCGAGGCGGTCGCGGCCGACGCGCAGGAGGACGCCGTGGAGATCGATGTTGCGGTCGATGGCGAGCTCGAGGTCGCCGGACAGGTCGACGATCGTGGCGGCGTGGCCGCCCACGCGGACGTGCGGGAGCGACGGCTCCAGGAGGCCGCCGACGAGGTCGACGACCGCGTCGAGCTCGTGACCGAGCGCCGTCGTGGCGGCGGCCGCGGGGTCGGGGTCGGCCCGGTCGAGCCACAGCTCCACGCCGAGTGCCTCGAGCCGGGCGCGGTCGTCCGGCCGGGTCGCAGCTGCCACCCGCAGGCCGCGCCGCGCGGCCAGCTGCACGAGCAGGTGCCCGACCCCACCGGCCGCGCCGTGCACGAGCACCCACGATCCCTCGGGCAGCCCCATCCGCTCCAGCACCTGGAGCGCGGTGCAGCCGGCCAGGGGCAGCGCCGCCGCCGTCACGGGGTCCAGCTCCGGCGGGCGTGGGCCGACGCGGTCCGCGGCGACCACGACCCGCTCGGCCAGCGCTCCCTCACGGGTGCCTTGCACGGGGAGCAGGCCCCAGATCGGCTCGCCCGAGCCGGCGACGGTGCCCGCGAACTCGTAGCCCACGACGTACGGCGCCTCGAGGCCCGCCCACGACGGGTCCTCGCGGTTCCCACAGTCGACCGGGTTCACCCCGACGGCCTCGACCTCGACCAGCACCTCGCCCGGCCCCGGCGCCGGGACCGGCAACGTGGTCAGTGTCAGCGCCTCGGGCCCACCGGGCCGCTCGACGACGACCGCGCGCATCCACTCGCTCATGCCCGGCCAACGGCTGGTCTCCCGCGGTGATTCCATCGGGGCGTTTGGGGGGTGCCAGTTTCCCGCTCAGGCGGGGAATTTGGCAGGCCGCACGCGGCTACTTCGGGGGCATCCGGATGCCGCCGTCGACCCGGACGACGGCACCGTTCATGTAGGAGTTGGTGACGCACTCGAGCACCATCGAGGCGAGCTCCTCGGGCGAACCGAGCCGCTTGGGGAACAGCACCGACTCCCCCAGCCGCGCCTTGAACACCTCGGCCTGCTCGCCCTCGCCGTAGATCGGGGTGTCGATGAGGCCGGGTGCGACGGTGTTGACGCGGACCGCGATCGCGGAGAGGTCGCGGGCCACCGGGAGGGTCAGGCCGACGATGCCGCCCTTGGACGAGGAGTACGCCGCCTGCCCGATCTGGCCGTCGAACGCCGCGACGCTGGCCATGTTGACGATCGACCCACGCTCGCCCGACTCCAGCGGCTCGAGGCGCGACATCGCCGTCCCGGCCAGCCGGATCGCGTCGAAGGTGCCGATCAGGTTGATCGCGATGACCTTCTTGTACAGCTCCAGGTCGTGCGCCGAGTCGTAGGCGCCGTCGCGGCCCACGGTGCGGGCGGCCGGGCCGATGCCGGCGGAGTTGACCAGCACGCGGAGCGGCGCGAGCTCGGAGGCCCGGTCGACGGCCGCGGTGATCTGCGCGGTGTCGGTGACGTCGACGTGGGCGAACGCGCCACCCAGCTCGTCGGCGAGCGCCTGCCCCTTGTCGTCCTGCACGTCGGCGATCACGACCCGCGCGCCGGCGGCGGCCAGCTGCCGGGCGACCGCGGCGCCGATGCCCGAGGCGGCTCCGGTGACGAGGGCGGAGGATCCGGTGATGTCCATGCGGCGGAGCATAGGACACGGGTCGTGTGCCTCCGGACGCGCTCCTGCGCGTCGTCGGGCACACGACTCAGAGGTCGGTCGTGCCCCTGGCGACGATGACAGCCGGCCCGGCGAGGAAGACGTGACCCCGCTCGTCGCGAGACACGGTGAGGGTCCCGCCCGGTACGTCGACCCGCCAGCGCCCGGGTCCGTCACCGGCGGCCGCAACCGCCGCGGCACAGGCACCGGTGCCGCACGACCGGGTCTCGCCGGACCCGCGCTCGTGCACGCGCATCGCCACGTGGTCCGGCCCGCGGCGTACGACGAACTCCACGTTGACGCCCTGCGGGAACAGCCCCTCGTCGTACGACGGCCGGTCGGTCAGCGGTCCGGCCTCGGCCAGGTCGTCGACGAACGCCACCGCGTGGGGATTGCCGAGGTCGACGTGGACCGCGGGCCACGAGCGGTCCGCGACCCCGACCTTGGTCTCGCCGAGAAGCCGCGCGAGGCCCATGTCGACGACGTAGTCGTCGCCGTCACGCGTCACCGTCTTCACGCCGGCGCGGGTGCCGATGCGGACCGGCTCGTCGGCGGGCACCAGTCGCTCCTCGAGCAGGTGGCGGGCGAAGACCCGGACCCCGTTGCCGCACATCTCCGAGAACGAGCCGTCGGCGTTGCGGTAGTCCATGAACCACTCGGGCTCGTGGTGGTCTCGACTTCGCTCGACCACCGAGGGCCGCTCGACCATCGAGGACTCGTGGTCTCGACTTCGCTCGACCACCGAAGACCGGATGACGCGGAGGACGCCGTCGGCGCCGAGGCCGGCCCGGCGGTCGCAGAGTGCGCGGACCCGCTCCGCGGTCAGGTCGCCGTGGACGGTCCCGTCGTGGTCGGGCAGCAGCACGAAGTCGTTCTCCGTGCCGTGGCCCTTCAGGAACGGGTAGCTCACGTCCCCAGTGTCTCAGGCGCGGCCAGGATCGGCCGGATCGCCCGATTCCCGGGAGCAGGCGCCGCGCACCGCGGCCAGCGCGGTCTCCAGCCGGTCGGGTGCGTCCCACGGCACCCACACCACCCGCGGGTCCTTGCGGAACCAGCTGTCCTGTCGCCGGGAGAACCGCCGGGTCGCGGTCGTGGTGAGCTCGACCGCCCGGTCGAGGGTCAGGTCGCCCGAGAGGTACGCCGCCACCTCGCGGTAGCCGATCGCGGTACGGGCCGTGCGGCCCTCGGCGAGTCCCGCGTCGAGGAGGCGGCGTACCTCGTCGACGAACCCCGCATCGAACATCTCGCGCACCCGGTGCTCGATCCGCGGGTCCAGGGTCGGGCGGTCGATGTCGACGCCGATCTGGACGGTCGCCGGATCGGCGTACGCGTGCTCCGGCAAGGATGCGCTGAAGGGCCGGCCGGTGAGCTCGATGACCTCGAGGGCGCGGACGATCCGCCGACCGTTCTCGGGGAGGATGCGGGCCGCCGCTTCCGGATCGGACTCGGCCAGTCGGCGATGGAGCTCCGCCGGGCCGACGGCCGCGAGCTCGGCCTCCAGCGCACGTCGTACCGCGGGATCGGTCCCCGGGAACTCGAACCGGTCGAGGACCGCCCGTGTGTAGAGAGCCGATCCCCCGACGAGCACGGGGGTCCGCCCCCGGCCGCGGACGTCCGCGATCGCCGCCCGCGCCCACGCCTGGAACTCCGCCACGCGTCAGCGGCTCGGTCACGTCGAGCAGGTCGAGCAGGTGGTGCGGGATGCCGCGCCGCTCGCGGTCCGGGAGCTTGGCGGTACCGATGTCCATGCCGCGGTAGACCGCCATCGCGTCGGTGTTGACGATCTCGCCGTCGAGGCGCTCCGCGAGATCCAGCGAGAGCCCCGACTTGCCGGCGGCGGTCGCACCCACGACAGCGACGATCGGCGGCCTTGGCATGCCGCAAGTCTGGCCTACTGTTGAGGCATGCCTGAGGTGCGGGAGGACGAGTTCGACGAGGACTACGGTCCCGACGACAACGCTCCGCCCTACTGGTTCCCCGGCAACCGGATGCCCGCCGACGCCCAGCGGATGGGCCTGACCCACCACGTGCCCGACGGGGCGCTTCTCGACTTCGCCGGCAAGCTGGACTCCTCGCGCCTCAAGCACCGGATCGCGGCCTGGGTGATGCTCATCGTGTTCTGCCTGCCGGTCGCCTTCTACATCCTGCGGCTGGCGCTCGACGTCCTGCACTCCTAGGGCGACCCTAGGGTGGCCGGATGACCGATCGCTTCCGCGTCGTCCCCGCGTCGTACGTGTTCCTCCTGCGCCGGGGCTCCGACGGCGACGAGGTGCTGCTCCAACTGAGGCAGAACACCGGCTACATGGACGGCTACTGGGCCGCGGCGGCCGCGGGTCACGTCGAGCGCGGCGAGACGGCGTACGACGCGGCGCGGCGCGAGGCGAGGGAGGAGATCGACGTCGACGACCTCGAGCTGGAGTTCCTCACGTCGATGCAGCGGACGGCGTACGCCGACCCGATCGACGAGCGCATCGACTTCTTCTTCGCGGCTCGGTCGTGGTCCGGGGAACCGCGGATCGTGGAGCCGGTGAAGTGTGCCGCTCTCGGGTGGTTCGCGCTCACGGAACTGCCCGACCCCGTGGTACCTCACGAGCTCCGTGTCCTCACCCAAGTGGGGGTGGGGGTCGCGCCGTACACGACGTACGGTTTCAAGAGGGCCTGACGACTCGGCCCGCCGCATTCCGCGACGTCGCTGCCCCGACGGCGCACCGGAAGGAGACCAGGATGGTGATCGAACTGGGCGAGCAACCGACCCCCGAGGTCGAGCCCGCAGAGCCGCCGCCGGGAGGCGTCGACGCGATCGACGAGGAAGATCCGACTCCGGTCGTCCCGGACCTCTCGCTCCTCGGGAACGCCACCGTCGAGGACAGTGTCCCCGACGAGCTGCGCGAGCCCGAGGACACCGACGAGGGTGCGAGCACCGACGGCGCCAGCGAACCCGAGAAGGAGGCACCCGCGTGACCGACGAGCGCGAGCACGGCGAGGACGGGGTCTCGACAGGCTCGACCAGCGAGGGCGGGGGCTCGACCAGCGAGGGCGGGGGCTCGACCAGCGAGGACGGGGTCTCGACAGGCTCGACCAGCGAGGGCGGCTTCGCCCAGGACACCGAGCTCGCGGACTCCAACCCCAACGCGGGTGGTCCCTCCCGAGCCGCGGGCGGGATGGGCATCAGCAGCGAGCGCGTGGGCCCGACGGGCCCGGGCCAGGTGTCCACGGACGGGGAGAAGGACACGCGTCAGGCCGGTACGTCGGGCGACCCCGGCCTCACCGACGAGGACACCCCGCCGGAGCAGAGCACCGGCAACCCCGAGGACAACCCCGAAGGTCTGGCGCCCCGGGCCGGCTACCCGTCGAAGGACCCTCGCAGCTCCGACTGACCTCGTCGGTCAGGCGGGGGCGCCGATCGACGGCATCCCGAGCCCGACCGCGTTCGCGGCGGCCGTCGACGGGTCGGCGGTGCGGGCCGCCCAGGCGTCGCCGGAGCGGGTACGACGGTGGGCCAGGACCGGGCCGTCGGCGACGAGGTGGTGCGGGGCCGCGTAGGTGACCTCGACCTCGACGATGTCGCCCGGCCGGATCACCACGCCCCCGCCCGACCACCGAGGGTCGTCGAAATGGACGAGCCGGTTGTCGCGCGCCCGGCCGGTGAGGCGGTGGGTCGCGGCATCCTTGCGTCCCTCGCCCTCGGCGACGAGCAGCTCGACCCGGGACCCGACCAGCTTCTGGTTCTCGGCCCACGCGACGTCGCTGACGAGCTCGACGAGCCGCTGGTACCGCTCCCGGACCACCTCCGGCGGGACCTGGTCGGGCATGGTCGCGGCGGGGGTGCCGGGGCGGATGGAGTACTGGAAGGTGAAGGCCGCGGCGAATCGGGCCTCGCGGACCACCTCCAGCGTCTGCACGAAGTCGTCCTCGGTCTCGCCGGGGAAGCCGACGATGATGTCGGTGCTGAGCGCGGCGTCGGGCATGGCGGCGCGGACGCGCTCGATGATGCCGAGGTACTTCTCCCGGCGGTAGGAGCGCCGCATCGCGCGCAGCACCCGGTCCGACCCGCTCTGCAGGGGCATGTGCAGCTGGTGCATCACGTTGGGGGTCTCGGCCATCGCCGCGATCACGTCGTCGCGGAACTCCGCCGGGTGGGGCGAGGTGAACCGCACCCGCTCCAGTCCCTCCACCTCGCCGCAGGCGCGGAGCAGCCCCGAGAACGCCTGGCGGTCGCCGAACTCCACGCCGTAGGCGTTGACGTTCTGCCCCAGCAGGGTCACCTCGGACACGCCCTCGCCGACGAGCGCGCGGATCTCGGCCAGGATGTCGCCGGGTCGCCGGTCCTTCTCCTTGCCGCGCAGGCTGGGGACGATGCAGAACGTGCAGGTGTTGTTGCACCCGACCGAGACGCTGACCCACGCGGCGTACGCCGACTCGCGCCGGGTCGGCAGGGTCGACGGGAAGACCTCGAGCGACTCGAGGATCTCGACCTGCGCCTCCTCCTGCACCCGTGCCCGCTCCAGGAGAGCGGGCAGCGAGCCGATGTTGTGGGTGCCGAAGACGACGTCGACCCAGGGGGCCTTCTGCGTGATCGTGGCCCGGTCCTTCTGCGCCAGACACCCGCCGACCGCGATCTGCATGCCCGGCCGCTTCGCCTTGACCGGCGCCAGGTGGCCGAGGTTGCCGTACAGCTTGTTGTCGGCGTTCTCCCGCACCGCGCAGGTGTTGAAGACGACGACGTCGGCCTGCTCGCCGTCCGGCGCGGCGAGGTAGCCCGCCTCCTCCAGCAGCCCGGTCAGCCGCTCGGAGTCGTGCACGTTCATCTGACACCCGTAGGTGCGGACCTCGTAGGTGCGGGCGGGGCTGCTCATGACCGCCCCAGGGTACGGCGACCGCGGGGGCGACTCCCAAACGTGAACGGGCGGCGGTCGTTGCGCCGACGACCACTCGGCTGCAGGGTGTTGCCACCATGACCGAGGACCGCACCCCCCACGCCCTGCACCGCCGCTCGCTGCTGCTCGGAGGCGCCGGCCTCGGGGCCGGGTTGATCACCGGCTCCGAGCTGGTCGACTTCCCGGCCGCCGCCGCCGGGCGACGTATCACCCGACACTTCCAGGGCCGCTTCACCGACCCGAGGACGCCCGACTGGCACTACCTGCCCTTCACGATGCCGAAGGGCGTGCGGGCGCTCGAGGTGCACTACGACTTCCAGCCCGACGACACCGGCGTCGGCTTCAGCACGAACGTCGTCGACATCGGCGTCTTCGACCCGTCGGGGAAGGGTCTGGGCGACGCCGCCGGGTTCCGCGGCTGGTCCGGCGGAGCCCGCCGCTCCTTCCGGATCACCCACCGTTGGGCCACCCCTGGCTACCTGGCCGGGCCGCTCACGCCGGGGCGCTGGAACGTGATCCTCGGACCCTTCCTGATCACGCCACCCGGGACGCCGTGGCACGTGCGGGTCACGATGGAGTACGGCGCGCCGGTGCAGCCGGCCTTCCGGGCCTCGCACGCGCCGATCGCCGTACCGGGGACCGGGCCCGGCTGGTACCGCGGCGACCTCCACCTCCACTCGATCTACTCCGACGGCCGCTGGACGCCGTCCGAGCTGGTCGCGCAGGCCCAGGCCAACGGGCTCGACTTCATGGGCACCTCGGAGCACAACACCAACGCCGCGACCCGGATCTTCGGTCGCCACGTGCCCGACGGGTTCCTCGTCGTCAGCGGCGAGGAGGTCACCACCCGAAACGGCCACTGGCTCTCCACCGGCACCACGCCGGGCACCTGGATCGACTGGCGCTACCGCGCCGCGGACCACAAGCTCGGCCGGTTCACCGGCCTGACCCGCGAGCTCGGCGGCGTGGCCATCGCGGCGCACCCGTTCGTCCCGGTGCCCGGCACCGAGTGGGACTTCGACCCGACGTACGCGCAGATGGACGCGTTCGAGGTGTGGAACGGACCGTGGTCGATCTGGAACGAGCGTGCCGTGGAGGCCTGGCAGCAGCAGCTCGTGGGCGGCCACTACACGCCCGCGGTGGGCAACTCCGACTCGCACCACGAGGGCCAGGTGGTCGGGCTCCCGCAGACGGTCTACCGCGCGGACACGCTCTCGAGCGCGGCGATCGTGGCCGCGGTCAAGGGCGGTCACTGCTGGATCGCCGAGTCCTCGGCCGTCGGCCTCACCTTCGAGGCCCACGACACCGGAGATCCGACGAACACCGGCGGCGTGGGCGACACCGTCGTCGTGGGCAGCGGGCAGCAGCTCGCCTGCCACCTCGAGGCGACCGGCGTACCCGGCACGCTCGGGCAGCTGATCGGCAGCAGCGGGGTGCTCGCGGCCGGGTTCGCGGACAACGGCGGCAGCCTCGTGCTCGACGCGACGGTCGACGCCTCGGAGGCGTTCGTGCGGGCGGAGGTACGACGCCCCGCGGGCGCCGTCGCCGACCCGATGACCTACCAGTCGGGTGCACCGATGGTCGCCCTCACCAACCCGGTCTTCTGCCACGGGGGCTGACCCGCCCGCTGGTCGAGCGACCCGCTGGTCGAGCGCCCGCTGGTCGAGCCCGTCGAGACCAAGGGCACCCTCGGTGGTCGACCGATCTCGGTGGTCGAGCGGCCCGCTGGTCGAGCCCGTCGAGACCAAGGGCACCCTCGGTGGTCGAGCGATCGGTGGTCGAGCGGCCCGCGGTCGAGCCCGTCGAGACCAAGGGCACCCTCGGTGGTCGACCGATCTCGGTGGTCGAGCGGCCCGCTGGTCGAGCCCGTCGAGACCAAGGGCACCCTCGGTGGTCGAGCGATCTCGGTGGTCGAGCGGCCCGCTGGTCGAGCCTGTCGAGACCAAGGGCACCCTCGGTGGTCGAGCGATCTCGGTGGTCGAGCGGCCCGCTGGTCGAGCCTGTCGAGACCAAGGGCACCCTCGTGGTCGAGCGATCTCGGTGGTCGAGCGGCCCGCTGGTCGAGCCTGTCGAGACCAAGGGCACCCTCGGTGGTCGAGCGATCTCGGTGGTCGAGCGAAGTCGAGACCACCACCGACTCCTACGTTACTCACTGGTAACCTGACCCGATGCCCGACGTCCTGAGCCTCTGGAGGTGGGCCGGGCGGCTTCCGGCCGGCCCCCGCGCCTTCTCGCTGATGTTCGCCCGCCGGGCGCCCTACTTCGCCTCGATCAGGCCGCGCTTCACGGTGATCGATCCGAACCGCGCCGAGCTCGTGATCCGGAACCGTCGACGCGTGCACAACCATCTCGGCACGGTGCACGCGATCGCCCTGTGCAACGGGCTGGAGGCGGCGATGGGCGCGCTCGCCGAGGCGAGCATCCCACCGGGGCGGCGCTGGATCCCGAAGGGGATGGAGATCGCCTACACCGCCAAGGCGACCTCCGACATCACCTGCATCGCCGAGACCGACGCGCTCGCCTGGACCGGCAGTGATCCCGACCTGCCGGTACGGGTGCGGGGCGTCCGCGACGACGGCACGGTCGTGATCGAGGGCGTGATCTCGTTGTGGGTGACCGAGAAGCCGGGGTAGTGGTCTCGACTTCGCTCGACCACCGAGGGGTCACCACCGAGTCGTCGTGGTCTCGACTTCGCTCGACCACCGAGGGGTGCTTCACCACCGAGTCGGGTCGTGGTCTCGACTTCGCTCGACCACCGAGGGACGCTCGACCACCGAGGGACGCTCGACCACCGAGTCAGCCCTGGGCCGCGACCTCGCGGCGTACGGCGTCCATGTCGAGGCCACGGACGGCCCCGATCAGCTCGGCCAGCGCGGGCTCCGGGAGCGCACCCGCCTGACGGAACACGAGGATGCCGTCGCGGAACGCCATCAGGGTCGGGATCGAGGTGATCTGGAGCGCGCCCGCCAGCCCTTGCTCGGCCTCGGTGTCGACGCTGCCGAAGGTGATGTCGGCGTGCGCCTCGGACGCCTGCTCGTAGATCGGGGCGAACATGCGGCAGGGGCCGCACCAGGACGCCCAGAAGTCGACGAGGACGATGCCGTCGCCGGTCACGGTGTCCTGGAAGGACTGCTCGGTCAGTTCGTGGGTGGCCATCGGTAACCTTTCTTTCGAGGGCGGGGAGGCCCCCGGGGGTGCTGACGGTTCCAGCGTCGGGCACTGCCGCCGTATTCCGAGGAGAGGGCCGTGGATGAGTGACCTCCGCCTCGTCGCGATCGAGACCCCCACGCTCGGCGACCGCAGCTATCTCGTCCACGACGGGTCCGTCGCGTTCGTGGTCGACCCGCAGCGCGACATCGACCGGGTGCTCGCCCTGCTCGAGGAGCACGGCGTGCGGCTGGAGGCCGTCTTCGAGACCCACATCCACAACGACTACGTCACCGGCGGGCTCGCGCTGGCCGCCGCGACCGGCGCGTCGTACCACGTGAACGCCGAGGACCCGGTGAGCTTCGAGCGGACGCGGATCCGCGACGGCGACCGGGTCGGCGTCGGCGGCCGGATGAGCCTGGTGGCGGTGGCGACACCGGGCCACACCTTCACGCACCTGTCCTATGCGTTGTACGACGCCGAGGAGGCGATCGCCGTGTTCACCGGCGGATCGCTGCTGTACGGCGCCACGGGCCGGCCGGACCTGCTCGGACCCGACCACACCGACGACCTGGTCCGGTTGCAGCACGCGTCCGCCCACCGGCTGGCGGACCTCCTCCCGGATGCGGCGGAGGTGCTCCCGACGCACGGCTTCGGGTCGTTCTGCGCGGCCACCCAGTCCGAGGCCACGAGCTCCACCATCGGCATCGAGCGCCGCGACAACCCCGTCCTCACGCAGGACGAGCAGACCTACGCCAAGGAACTGCTCGCGGGCCTCGACGTCTGGCCGGCGTACTACGCCCGGATGAGCACCGCCAACCTCGCCGGTGCGGCCGCGCCCGACCTCACCCCGCCGACCCGCGCCGAGGCCGGCGAGCTGCGCCACCGGATCGAGGCGGGCGAGTGGGTCGTCGACCTGCGCACGCGGGTCGCCTTCGCGGCCGGGCACGTGCCCGGCTCCCTGAACTTCGGGCTGGACGGCTCCTTCGCCACCTATCTGGGCTGGCTGATCGAGTGGGACACGCCGCTCACGCTGCTCGCCGAGACCGCCGAGGACGTAGCCGAGGCGCAGCGCGAGCTGGTCCGGATCGGCATCGACCGGCTGGCCGGGGCGGGCACGGGCCCCGTCGAGGACTGGGCTCCGGACGGGTTGGCGGCTCTGCGCCGCGCGACCTTCGCGGACCTCGCCCAGGTGGTGCACCACCGCGAGGTCGTCGTCGTCGACGTACGCCGCCGCCTGGAGTGGGAGGACGGTCACGTCATCGACGCGCGGCACCTGCCGCTGCACGAGCTCCCGCGTCGGATGGTGGAGCTCCCCGAGGGCGAGATCTGGGTCCACTGCGCGGCCGGCTACCGCGCCTCGATCGCCGCGTCGTTCCTGGCCGGCCACGGGCGCACCGTGGTGGCCGTCGACGACGACTTCGAGAACGCGGCGGCCTCCGGGCTGCCGATGAGCTCCTGACACCGTCCGACCGCCTCGCCGGGCGGCGGTGAGGAGGGACCGGTTCCGAACGCACGTTCCGGTCCTGACTCACCGCCCGCGGACGCGGTCGCCGGGCGGCGGTGAGGAGGGACCGGTTCCGACACCCACGTTCCGGTCCTGACTCACCGCCCACGGACGCCAGTCAGCTCTCGCGCGGTTGCAGCACCTCGACCCGGTTCCCGTGCGGGTCGAGGACGTGGAAGCGCTGGTAGCCCTCGAACGTCAGCCGCTCGCTCCAGTCCACGTCTCCCCCTGCCTCCGAGACAGCCCGCGCGGTGGCCTCGAGGTCGTCGACCACGAACGCCGGGTGTGCCTTTCGGGCGGGCGCGAAGGGCTCCTCGACGCCGATGTGGAGCTCGGCGGTGACCGCGCCGCGGTCGTCGTACGCGCGGAACCAGGCGCCGCCGCGCGGTGCCAGGTCGTCGGGCTTCTCGACCTCGGTGAGCCCGAGGCCGCCGGCATAGAACCGCCGAGCGGCGGCCTCGCCGCCGCGCGGGCAGGCGACCTGCACGTGATGGAGCCGGATCACAGCGCCCCGCCGCTCGTGCCGGTCGAGCCCGTCGAGACCTGCGCAACGACGAAGACCCGTCGGAACGGCAGCACAACACGCCCGTCGCGCTCGGGGTAGGCCTCGCGCAGCCGTCGCTTGAACTCCTCCTCGAAGGCGGGGCGCAGGTCGTCCGGCAGCGCCTGCAGCGTCGGACGGGCACCGGTACCGGAGACCCAGGTGAAGACCGGGTCGGGACCGGTGAGCACATGGAGGTACGTCGTCTCCCAGGCGTCGACGCGGCAGCCCAGGCCGGCGAGCGTCTCCAGGTAGACCTGCGGGTCATGACTGCTCGGCACCGCGACGTCGCGGGTGTGCCGGTCGTAGGGCGCCTCCGCGGCCAGGTCCCGCCGGATCGTGTGGCTGGGTTCGTCGAAGTTGCCCGGCACCTGGAACGCCAGCCAGCCGCCGGGCCGCACCCTGGCCACGAGGGCGGCCAACAGGTCGAGGTGACCGGGGATCCACTGCAGCGTGGCGTTGGAGACGAGGACGTCGACCGGGTCGGCGCCCTTCGACCAGTCCCGCAGATCGGCCACCTCGAACACGATGGAGGCGTCGACCCCGCGGGCCCGCGCGATCATCTCCGGGCTCGAGTCGAGACCACGGATGTCGGCCCCGGGCCAGCGAGCTCGGAGCAGCGCGGTCAGGTTGCCGGGACCGCAACCCAGGTCGACGACGGTCTGCGGTGCCGCCGCGTCCACCCGGGACAGGAGCTCGACGAAGGGGCGTCCGCGTTCGTCCGCGAAGGTCAGGTAGCGCTCGGGGTCCCAGGTGTGGGGCATGCGAGCCCTCCTCAAAGTGTCTTGATATCGAGATACTTAGTGTCAGGCGGAATCTTCTTGATGTCAAGATTCTCGACTGCATCTAGACTGATCCCGTGCGCGACGAGGTGGACGAGCTGGTCGAGGCCTGGGGCCGCGAGCGCGGTGATCTCGATCTCGCCCCGGTCGCGGTGTTCAGCCGCGTCAGCCGCCTGGCCCGGAGACTGGAGCTGGCGCGGCGGGAGGCCTTCGCCAGCCACGGGATCGAGCTCTGGGAGTTCGACGTGCTCGCCGCGCTGCGACGCGCCGGCGCGCCGTACGAGCTGTCGCCGGGGCGGCTCCTCCGCGAGACCCTGGTGACCAGCGGGACCATGACCAACCGGGTCGACCGGCTCAGCGCCCGCGGCTTCGTGGAGCGCTACCCGGATCCCGTCGACCGGCGCGGCGTGATCGTGCGGCTCACCACGGAGGGCAAGGAAGCGGTCGACGCCGCGTTCACGGCCCTGCTCGAGGCCGAGCGCGCCTTTCTCGCGGACCTCCCCGAGCGCGACCGACGCAAGCTCGCCTCCCTGCTCCGTGCCCTGCTCGCCCCCTTCGCCGACTGAGCCGGCGACGCACACTCAGCCCACGATCTCGGCGGCCTCGAGCCACTCCGCCTCGAGGGCGTCCCGCTCGGCGGCGACGTCGGTCAGGGCGCGGGAGATCTCCGAGAGCCGCTCGTGGTCGGACGCATGGGCCAGCGCCTCGGCGTTGAGCTCGGCCTCACGGGCTGTCACCTGCTCGAGCTGCTTCTCCACCCGGGCCAGCACCTTGCGCGCCGCTCGCTCCTCGGCACTGCCCGACCGTGCCTTCTCGGCCGCGGCCGGCGTGCTCTCCGCCGCCGGCTCGGCGGCTCCACCAGCCCCCTCGGACGCGGCCGCCGACTTCGCCACGAGCCGGCGCGCGAGATAGTCGTCGACGCCCCCGGGAAGCATCGAGATCCGGCCGTCGTCGAGCAGCCCGTAGACGGTGTCGGTGACGCGCTCCAGGAAGTACCGGTCATGGGAGACCACGACGAGCGTGCCCGGCCAGTCGTCGAGGAAGTCCTCGAGCACGTTGAGCGTCTCGATGTCGAGGTCGTTGGTGGGCTCGTCGAGGAGCAGGACGTTGGGCTCGGTCAGCAGCAGCCGCAGCAGCTGGAGGCGCCGCCTCTCGCCGCCCGACAGGTCGCCCAGCCGCGCGGTCAGGCGGTCGCCGGTGAACCCGAAGCGTTCGAGCAGCGCCGTCGCGGTGATCTCACCGGTCGCGGTCCGGGTCACCCGCCGGATGGACTCGACCGTCTCCAGCACCCGCGCCTCCGGGTCGATGGGCGCTTGACCTGAGTACGTCGCCGTGTCCAAGGACTGCGTCAGGTGCTCGAGGGCGACGGTCCGGCCCTGTCTGACCCGGCCGGCCGTCGGAGCCAGCGACCCGTCCAGCAACGACAGCACCGACGACTTGCCGGCGCCGTTCACCCCGACCAGACCGACCCGGTCTCCGGGCCCCAGTCGCCAGGTGGCGTGGGAGAGCAGCATCCGGTCACCGCGCTGCAGGTCGACGTCCTCCACGTCGAGGACGTCCTTGCCGAGCCGCTGGGTGGCGAAGCGCTGGAGCTCGAGCCGGTCGCGCGGCGGCGGCTCGTCGTCGATGAGCGCGGAGGCGGCCTCGATCCGGAACTTCGGCTTCGAGGTGCGCGCCGGCGGCCCACGCCGCAGCCACGCGAGCTCCTTGCGGACGAGGTTGCGGCGCCGCACCTCGGTGGCGGCGGCCTGCCGCTGGCGCTCGGCCTTGGCGAGCACGAACGCGGCGTACCCGCCGTCGTAGCTGTCGACGACCCCGTCGTGAACCTCCCACGTCTGCTGGCAGACGGCGTCGAGGAACCACCGGTCGTGCGTGACCACGACGAGCGCCGACGTGAGCCCCGCGAGGTGCTCCGCCAGCCAGGCGACGGCCTCGACGTCGAGATGGTTGGTCGGCTCGTCGAGGACGATGAGGTCGTGCTCGTGCAGGAGCAGCGCGGCCAGCGCGCACCGGCGCCGCTCACCCCCGGACAGCCCGATCACGGCGCGGTCGAGCTCGACGCCGGCCAGCAGCTCGGTGACCAGCTCGCGGGTGCGCGGCTCCGCGGCCCAGGCGTGGTCGGGCTTGCCGCCGAGCACCGCATCTCGCACGGAGTGCGTGTCGTCGAGGGTGTCGCCCTGGTGGAGGTAGCCGATCGCCAGGCCTCGCGACATCGAGACCCGGCCGTCGTCGGGCGGCTCCTGGCCGGTCAGCACCTCGAGCAGGGTGGTCTTGCCGTCGCCGTTGCGGCCGACGATCCCGACCCGTTGGCCCGCCGAGACGCCCAGCGAGACGTCGGTCAGCAGCGGGCGCACGCCGTACGCCTTGGAGACCCGCTCGAGGTTGACCAGGTTGCGAGAAGGTCGCTCGGTCCCCGCGCTGCTCATGAGCCGACCACGTGGGCGCCGGCGACCGGCCCGTGGGCCACGAGTACGACGCGTTGGTCGTGGTCGGCGGACAGCCGCGCGGCGACCTCGCGCGCGTGCGCAGCCGACTCGCACAGGAACACGCAGGTCGGCCCCGAGCCGGAGACCAGCCCGCGTAGCGCCCCGGCCGCGACCCCCTCCGCGACCAGGGTGGCCAGGTCGGGCCGGAGGTCGAACGCGGCGTGCTCCAGGTCGTTGTGCAGGGCACCGGCGAGCTCGCGCGGATCCCCGCTCGCCAGTGCCGCGACGATCGCGTCCGGCCCCTCGGGCACCAGCGGCGCGTCGGGCCGCAGCTCGTCGTAGTGGCGGTAGACGGCGGGCGTGGACAGGCCGTCCTCGGACGGGACGACGACCCACCACCACGAGCCGGGGTCGACGACGGGCGTGACCAGCTCCCCGTGCCCCTCGCCGAGGGCGGTCGCGCCGAGCAGCGCGAAGGGGACGTCGCTGCCGAGGCCTGCGGCCAGCGTGAGGAGGTCCTCATCGGAGGTGCCGAGGCCGTGCAGCCGGTCGAGCGCGACCAGGGCCGCCGCCCCGTCCGCCGAACCCCCGGCCAGGCCCCCGGCGATCGGGACGGACTTGTCGATCCTGACCCGTGCGCCGACCGGACGGTGGTGGTGCGCCGCCAGCGCGGCAGCCGCCCGGTCGACGATGTTGTGACCGGGCGCGGGGAGGTGGGAGGCGTCGATGTAGCGGGCCACGTCGGTCTCGACCGTCAGGTCGCTGTCGGCGGCCACGGTGAGGTCGTCGTACAGGCTGATCGCCTGGTAGACGGTGACGAGGGTGTGGAAGCCGTCCGGGCGCGGGGCCCCGACGCCGAGCAGGAGGTTGATCTTGGCCGCGGCCCGCACCGTGAGGCTCGGCGGGCTCACCACGCGAGCTCCTCGGCGATGCGGGCGAACTGCCGGACCGTGAGCGACTCGCCGCGCGCCATCGGGTCGACCCCGGCGGCGGTCAGGGCGGCCGTGGTGTCCTCCGCTGACCCGCCGAGGTCGCGCAGGGCACCTCGCAGCGCCTTGCGGCGGTGGGCGAAGGCCGCGTCGATGACGGCGAAGACCTGCTCACGCGTCACCGTGGTCGCCGGCGGGTCGCGGCGGGTCCAGGCGACCAGCCCCGAGTCGACGTTGGGCGCCGGCCAGAAGACGTGACGGCCGACGGCGCCGGCACGTCGTACGTCGGCGTACCAGGCGGCCTTGACGCTGGGGACGCCGTACACCTTGGAGCCGGGCGGGGCCGCGAGCCGGTCGGCGACCTCGGACTGCACCATCACCAGCCCGTGCTCCAGGCTCGGCAGCAGCGCCAGCAGGTGGAGGAGGACCGGCACCGACACGTTGTAGGGCAGGTTGGCCACCAGCGCCGTGGGTGGCGGGCCCGGGATCGCGTCGATGCGCAGGGCGTCCGCGGCCAGCACGTGGCACCGGGCGGCCTGGTCGGGGGCGTAGTCCGCCAGGGTCGCCGGGAGAGCCGCGGCCAGCACTGGGTCGATCTCGACGGCGACCACCCGGGACACAGCGCCGAGCAGGCCGAGGGTGAGCGAGCCGAGGCCGGGACCGACCTCGACCACGACGTCCTCGGGACCGACTCCCGCCTCGCGGACGATCCGCCGGACGGTGTTGGGGTCGATCACGAAGTTCTGCCCGCGCTGCTTGGTCGGGCGTACGTCGAGACCGGCCGCCAGCGAACGCACCTCCGCCGGCCCGAGAAGTCTCGGGCCGGCGGAGGTCATGGCGTTCAGCCTAGTGAGGGGGCTCCTGGTCGCCGACCGCGCACGCACGGTCGGCGGAATCTCACTGCGGCAGGCCGAGGGACTGCGAGCAGGCCGGCCAGGAGCCGTACCCGCCGCTGGCGTTGCGGACCTTGGTCGCGATCGCGATCTGGGTCAGGCGCGAGGCCTGGCTCGGCAGCCCGGCACCGCCGTACGCGTGCCAGGTACCGACCGAGAACTGCAAGCCGCCGTAGTAGCCGTTGCCGGTGTTCTCGGCCCAGTTGCCGCCGGACTCGCACTGGGCGATCTGGTCCCAGACCGTGTTGCCGCCGGCGAAGTTCGGCGCCGCCACGGGCGCGGACTTGGTGCCGACCCGCTCGATCGCCGCCGTCGGCTGGCGCAGCACGTGCTGCCACACCACCTGACGGGCGACCAGCCGGCCGTTGCGGAAGGTGATCCGGTAGGTCACGTTGCGCAGCCCGTCGTGCCCGGCGCGCACCAGCGAGCTGTGCCCGCTGAGCATCGACGCGTCGTTGCGGGTGATCGTCGTGTGCGCGATCGACTCGCCGGAGACGTGCCGGCGGACGATGCGGACCCGCGTGAGCACGAGCTTGTCGCCGTTGCCGATCCGGTGGTGCAGCCCGGGGTGGACGACGTCGTGCTTGCCGACCTTGATGTGCAGGGCCTTGAGGGCCCCACCCACGGTCAGCGCGGGCACGGTGCGGTGGATGGCGTGGTTGCCACCGACGACGACCGACACCTTCTTGGGTGTGGCCACCGTGATGCGCAGGCCGTTCCGGGTGATCCCGGCACCGCGGCTCACCGACAGGGCGGCCCGGTCGAAGCTGCGGTTGATCTCCTGGAGTGCGCCGCGCACGTTGGTGGCGGTGACCCAGTACGTCGACGTGTGGCCGTTGACGTCGAGCTTGAGCGGCTTGCCGTAGCGCACCGCGATCGTGGTCCCGTCGCTCACGGGCTGGCTCACCGCGGGCGCGACCTCGTCATGGGGCCGCAGGGAGATGTCCTGGGACGCCAGCACCTGGCCGACCGTGTCACCGGTCGTGCTCACGTGCTCGACGTGGCCGTCCACATTGAGGGTCACCGACTTGCCCATCGAGGCGTAGCCGACGGTCGTCCCGATCACCGCCACCGCTGCTACCGCGGCGGCACCGACCAGGGCTGTCTTGCTCTTGCTGATTCGTGCGAACGTGTGGCGCACAGCTCTCCGTACGTCGTACTCCCCGGGCCTCGGGCCGGCGCCTCACGCTCTCTCACGCCTCCTCCGGGAGGCCGTGGAAACGACATTCACTCATGGCCGCGCGTCACACGCGGCCGGCGGCGCCAGACGAAATCTCACCCGATCCCGGCCAACAGTCATCAGACCATACGTACCCGCTGGAGGTCCCCCAAACCCTCGACCCGCATCTGTGGGTGAACGTGATGAGCGTCTCGTGTCCGAAAACCGCCGGAAAATGGCGCCCGGAACTCCGCGAAAGTGCGCCTAGCGGCCGTCACCAGGGCCCGCCGAAGGCTGCTTCGGTGTTCGCGTCGATCGCCTGGCAGAGCTCGGTCAGGTCCTCCCCCCGGACCTCGGCCATGGCCCGCACGGTCACCGGCACGAGGTACGACGCGTGGGGACGGCCGCGGTAGGGCGTGGGCGCGAGGAACGGCGCGTCGGTCTCGACCAGGACCCGGTCCTGCGGGGTGATCGCGAGGGCATCGCGCAGGGGCTGGGCGTTCTTGAAGGTGACCGTGCCCGCGAAGCTCAGCCAGGCGCCGCGCTCGAGGCAGGCGCGCGCGAAGCGCGGGTTGCCCGAGAAGCAGTGCATCACCCAGCGCTCGGGCGCGCCCTCGGCGTCGATCACCGCGAGCACCTCGTCGTGGGCGTCGCGGTCGTGGATGACGAGCGTCTTGTCGAGACGCTTGGCCAGGTCGATGTGCCGCGCGAAGGACTCGACCTGGGCGTCCCGCCCCTCGGGGCCGGTCCGGAAGTGGTCCAGGCCGGTCTCGCCGACGGCGCGGACCTTGTCGTGGGTCCGGGCGAGACGCTCGATCTCGGCGAGGGCCTCGTCGAGCCGCCCCTCGGCGGCGAGACGCGGCGCCTCGTTGGGATGGAGGGCCACGCCGGCCACCAGCGCGTCGTACTCCTGCGCGACGGCGACGGCCCACCGCGCTCCCGGCAGGTCGCACCCGATCTGGACGATCCGGGGGACGCCGACCTCGCGGGCGCGTGCGATCGCGTCGCCGGTCTCCAGCCACTCGCCGTCGGCGATGTCGAGGTGACAGTGGTTGTCGACCACCGGGTGCGGCAGCGGCTCGGGCAGCGGCGGCCGTTCCCGCACCCGCCGGTTGCCCTGCTCGTCGGTCTCGGACCTGTTCCGGTTCGGCACCGCTCATGCGTCGTCCTTCCCGCCGTGCACCGCGTCGTAGACGACGCGCTTCGGCACCCCGGCCCGGGTGGCGACGGCCTTGATCGCGTCCTTGCGGGTCTCGCCGGTGCCCTCGAGGCCGGCCACGGCCTGACGCAGCGAGTCGAGGTCGGTGGCCTGGGGCTCCGGACTGGCGCCCTCCACGACGAGCGTCACCTCGCCGCGGACGCCGGCGTCGGCCCAGTCGGCCAGCTCGGCCAGTCCGCCGCGGCGGACCTCCTCGTGGGTCTTGGTCAGCTCGCGGCAGACGGCGGCCCGTCGGTCGGGCCCGAAGGCCTCGGCCAGCGCCGTCAGCGCCGCGGCGGTCCGGTGCGGCGCCTCGAAGAACACCAGGGTCCGCTCCTCCGCGGCCAGGGCCGTGAGCCGACGGGCGCGCTCCCCCGCCTTGCGCGGCAGGAACCCCTCGAAGCAGAACCGGTCGACGGGCAGCCCGCTCACCGCGAGCGCGGTCAGGACCGCGGACGGCCCGGGCACCGCGGTCACCGTCACCCCCGCGTCCACGGCGGCGGCGACGAGTCGGTACCCCGGGTCGGACACGCTCGGCATCCCCGCGTCCGTCACCAGGACGACGCGGTCGCCGGCCGCGAGCCGCTCGACCAGCCCGGGCGTCCGGGCGGCCTCGTTGCCGTCGAAGTACGACGTGACCCGACCCTTGACCTCGACCCCGAGCTCGGCGGCCAGTCGGGACAGCCGCCGGGTGTCCTCCGCGGCGATGACGTCCGCACCGGCCAGCTCCTGCGGCCAGCCGCGGCGGCGCGTCGCCGGCTCGCCCGATGGGGGTGGCGGCGAGCACGAGGACACCACGGCGCTCGGTCACCGCTCGATCATCGCAGGCACGTACAGTTGCCGAACGTGACGACCCGAGCCGCCGCGACTGACGCGCGCCGCGGGCAGCCGTCGGAGCCGCGCCGGGTCATGGTGGGGCTCGCACACGGCGACGACGGGGAGACCGTCCCGCTCGCCGCGGACCGGGCCTCGCGCCGCCGCTCGCTGGAGGACCCGTTCATCGGCTGGACCGCGACGCTCGGGCATCTCCGTGATCGCCCTCTTCCTGCGGCTCTGGAAGCTCGGGACGCCGCACGCCTTCGAGTTCGACGAGACCTACTACGCCAAGGACGCGTGGTCGCTGTGGCACTTCGGCTACGCCCGCGACTACATCAACAACGACGGCGGGATCGCCAACAAGCACATCCTCGCCGGCCAGACGACCCACCTGTGGAAGCCCAACGCCTCGATGGTGGTGCACCCGGAGGTCGGCAAGTGGCTGATCGGCCTGGGCGAGAAGACGTTCGGGTTCACACCGCTCGGCTGGCGCGTCGTACCGGCGATCGTCGGGACGCTGCTGATCCTGGTGATGATCCGGTTCGCGCGGCGGCTCACCGGCTCGACGCTGCTCGGCTGCGTGGCCGGGCTGCTGCTGACCTTCGACGGGCTGGAGTTCGTGCTCTCGCGGCTCGCGCTGCTCGACATCTTCGTGGCGTTCTTCCTGCTCTGCGCGGTGCACTGCCTGGTGCTCGACCGGGACTGGTACCGCGCCCGGATGGCCTCGCTGGTCCCCGAGCAGATCAGACTCGGGCTGGGGGCCGATCAAGGGCCTGCTCTTCCGCCCGTGGCTGCTGGCCTCCGGCGTCTGCTGGGGACTCGCCTGCGGCAGCAAGTGGGAGGCGATCTACCCGCTCGCCGCCTTCGGCCTGCTGGCGGTCGCGTGGTGCGCCGGAGCGCGCCGCTCGTTCGGCGTCAGCTGGGCCGGCGCCAAGGCGCTCGTGGCCGACGGCGTCCCGGCGTTCTTCCACCTCGTGCTCGTCGGGCTGGTCGTCTACATCGCCACCTGGACGGGGTGGCTGATGCACTCCAGCCAGTACGTCGAGTACCTCTCCGACACCCAGTACACGCACTACGTGTCCGGGTGGGTCGGACTGCGGGAAGAACATCACGTACGACAACAACAAGCACTGGCCGACCGCCGGACAGCCGGTGAAGCACGGCCTGGCCGGCCTGGTGCAGGGGCTCGAGTCGCTGGCGTACTACCACCGCGACGTGCTACGTCTTCCACGTGCACTTCCTGACCGGCTGCACGCACACCTACGCCTCGCAGCCGCGGGGCTGGCTGCTCCTCAACCGACCGGTCGGCGTGGACGCCCAGACCGGCATCAAGCCCGGGACGCAGGGGTGCGACGCACCGGCGAACAGCGACTGCCTGCGCCAGGTGCTGCTGCTCGGCACACCGGCCCTGTGGTGGGGCGGGGTGCTCGCGCTCCTGTACGCCCTCGCGATGTGGATCGGTGCCCGGGACTGGCGGTTCGGGGTCGCCGTGGTCGGGGTCGCGTCGACCTGGCTCCCGTGGTTCCTGTACGACGGGCGCCCGATCTTCAGCTTCTACTCGATCATCACGCTGCCGTTCCTGGTGCTGGCCCTGACGCTGGCGATCGGCAAGCTGCTCGGCCCGTCGCGGGCGCCGACCCCACGGCGTACCGTCGGCGTCGTCGTCGCCGGCTCGTACGTCGTGCTGGTCATGCTGAACTTCGCGTGGTTCTGGCCGATCTACACCGACGGGCTCCTCACCCACGCCGAGTGGCTGCAGCGGATCTGGTTCGCCCGCTGGATCTAGCGGATCCTCGGAGCGCGCGACCGGGTCGGCCTACTGGTGACCCGCGATCGCGTGCGGGACGTAGCCCGCGCCGAGCTCGTCGAGCTCCTCGTCGGTGAGCTCGAGGTCGACGGCGGCGACCGCGTCCGTGAGGTGCTCGGGCCGGGTGATCCCGACGATCGGTGAGGTGACCGCCGGCTGTGCCAGCAGCCAGGCGAGGCCGACCTGCGCCGGTGAGACGCCCCGTCGGCGGGCGACCTCCAGCACCTTGTCCACCACGGCCGCGTCCTCGTCGCGGTAGAGCGACGTGCCGAACTGGTCGGTCTCCGAGCGGCTCGTCCTGGTGTCCCACGGCCGGGTGAGGCGTCCCCGGGCCAGCGGGCTCCACGGGATCACGCCGACGCCCTGGTCCTGGCAGAGCGGGAGCATCTCGCGCTCCTCCTCGCGGTAGATCAGGTTGTAGTGGTTCTGCATCGAGACGAACGGCGTCCAGCCGTGGACCCGCGCGACGTGCTGGGCCTTCGCGAACTGCCACGCGTACATCGACGAGGCGCCGAGGTAGCGGGCCTTGCCGGACCTGACGACGTCGTGGAGCGCCTCCATCGTCTCCTCGATCGGCGTGCTCGGGTCCCACCGGTGGATCTGGTAGAGGTCGACGTAGTCGGTCTGCAGCCGGGAGAGGCTGGCGTCGATCTCCTGCAGGATCGCCTTGCGGGACAGGCCGGCGCCGTTGGGGCCGGGGCGCATCCGCCCGTGCACCTTGGTGGCGAGCACCACGTCCTCGCGGTCGGCGTGCTTCCACAGCGAGCGGCCGGTGTACTCCTCGCTGGTGCCGGCCGAGTAGACGTTGGCGGTGTCGAAGAAGTTGACGCCCGCGTCGAGAGCCGCCCTGATCGTCTGCTCCGCGAAGGCCTCGTCGCGCGTCCACGGTCGCGCCGTGCCGCCGTCGCCCCAGCTCATGCACCCGACGGTGATCCGTGAGACCTCGAGACCGGTGGCACCGAGCTTCGTGTACTGCATCTCATCCTCCTTCGACGTGGCTTCTCCTCCACCTTGTCACGGCGCGGGTGAGCGGCCGCCGGCTCCCACCGGCGACCGGCCCCGGGGGGCGGCGTCCTCGGCAAAGCCAGGACAGCGGGACCGCTCGTCCGCATACTTCTCGGGTACGCCGTCCGGGCGACGTCGCGTCACGAGGAGCTCACCGCATGTCGAGAACGCCGTCGGCGAGCAACGTCTTCGACGCCGTGATCGTGACGCTCGGCCTCGCGATGGGCATCGCGTCGGCCTTCCAGACCTCCGCGGACGCCTTCGCCGATGTCGGGACGCCGCTGCTGTGCGTCCCGCTCATCGTCGTCATCGCCCGGTTCCCGATGCTGCTCGACCGCGGCGCCGGGGGTCTCGAGGTGGGCTTCGACTCCTGTGTCCTGATGTTCCTGCTGTGCACGGTCCGCCCCCACGTCGCGCTGACGGTGTGGACGGTCGGCGTGGTGGTCACCCAGCTCACGGGCCGCAAGCGCCTCAAGTCCACCCTGTTCAACATCGGGGTCGGCGTGCTCGGCGCGACGGTCGCGGCCGTCACCGTCGCGCAGGTGCGCGGCAACGCGTACGGCCAGCCCCGTGAGCTGCTCGCGGTCGCGCTGGCCGCCGTCGGCTACTTCGTCGTCGACTTCGGGGTCTCGGCCGCCTCGGTCGCGCTCGAGCAGCATGCGTCGCTCCGCCAGCAGCTCGAGCAGCCCGGGACGATGCTGGCGGTCGCATGCTTCGTGCCGTTCGACTGCCTCGGCTACCTGGCTGCGGTCGTCAGCCGGTCCACGCCCTGGTGGACCTGGGGGCTGCTGGCCGTCCCGCTGATGACGCTGCTCGTCGCGACCCGCGCCGTGACCCGGGGCCGGGAGAATGCGCGTCGCCTCTCGGTCCTCTTCGACACGGCCGTGCGCATGCACACGGCTCCGGACGACACGACCGTCGTGAGCAGCCTGCGCGAGAGCGCTCGCACCCTCCTGCAGCTGCGCAACGTCGCGGTGCGCGACGCTCCGCCCGCCGCGCACGAGGTGGGGGCCGCGGTGCAGGACGAGGGCCGGACGCTGTGGGTGGTCGCGCCGGCCCGGCAGCGTGCCCGCTCGACGAGTGCGGCGGACGCGGAGGCCCTCGAGGCGATGGCCGCAGTCACGTCCGACGCGCTGTCGCGGCTCCGGCTCACGGAGTCGATGACGCACCTCGCGCGTCACGACGTGCTGACCGACCTGGCGAACCGCGGGCTGCTCCTGGAGCGGACGCAGGAGGCCTTGGGCCGCGCGGCCGACCCGTCGCTGGGCCGGGTGGCGGTCCTGTTCTGCGACCTCGACGGCTTCAAGCCGATCAACGACCGGTTCGGCCACGCGGCGGGGGACGCCGTCCTGGTCGAAGTCGCGCACCGGCTGAGGTCCCACGTACGACGCGGCGACACGGTGGCCCGGCTCGGCGGTGACGAGTTCGCCGTCCTGCTCGAGGACGTCCACGCGGACGACATCGACTCCACGTGCGACCGCGTGCTCGCGGCGCTCCGCGAAGGCGTGGTCGTGGACGGGCACCAGATGCCGCTCAGCGCGAGCATCGGGACGGCGTTCGGGGACGACGTACGCGACGCCGACGAGCTCCTGGGCCGGGCCGACCTGGCCATGTACGAGGCCAAGGCGCGCGGGAAGAACCGGCACCTCGCGTACGACGAGACGCTGGGTGCCTCGCACCTCGCCCGCCTGGAGCTCGTGGACTCCCTCCGGGCCGCGGTCGCCGCCGACGAGCTGGAGGTCGCCTACCAGCAGACCTTCGAGGTCGCCACCGGGCGCGTCGCCGGCGTGGAGGCGCTCGCCCGGTGGAGCTCCCGCGGCAGGGACGTGCCCCCGGACGTGTTCATCCAGGCCGCCGAGGGGGCCGGCCTGATCGGGCCCCTGGGCGAGCGGATCCTCGAGCTGGTCACGGTCGACGCACCCAGGCTGAGCGCGGCCGCGGGCGGTGACTTCAGCGTCGGCGTGAACATCTCGGCCCTGCAGCTGCGCGACCCCGGGTTCGTCGCCCAGGTGACCACGGCCATGGAGAGGATGCCCGGCGTCACCGTGATCCTCGAGCTGACCGAACGCTATGTCGTCTCCGACGACGACGCGACCAAGGTCGCGATGGAGCGGCTGGTCGACGCCGGGGCGGTGTTCGCCATCGACGACTTCGGGGTCGGGTTCTCCTCCCTGAGCTACCTCAAGCACCTGCCGGTGCAGATCCTCAAGACCGATGCCAGCCTCTCGAACGACATCGACCGGGACGAGCGCTCGTGCCGACTGCTGCGGTCGGTGGTGACGATGGGCGACGCCCTGGGGCTCGACGTCATCGTCGAGGGCATCGAGCGGGCCTCGCAGCTCGAGCACCTGCGCGACCACGTCGGCGCCCGCTACGCGCAGGGCTACCTGCTGCACCGCCCCGCCTCCGAGGAGTCCGTGCGGCAGCACCTCGTCGCCGCCGCGATCTGACCAGACCCCGCGCGCCGCACGCCGGGATACTCCCCGACCTTTTGGTTGTGGAAACAGCGTGATCCACAGCCATTTCGTCGGGGAGTATCCCGAGAGGCCCGGGTCAGGCGTGCGGCAGCGGGAAGTCCCGCAGCACCTCGAACGCCTGCGAGGCGCCGCTGCCACGGGTCGCGTCGAACGTGGTCTTCACCAGGCTGAGCTGCGAGACGACCCAGGGGCTGCCCTGATGGCCCTCGAGCCCGGCCAGGAGTCGTTCCAGGAAGCCGAGGTCGGTGACCGGCGTGATCCGTCCGAGCGGCAGCCACGGCCGGAACCGGCGACGGTCGACGGCGAAGCCGAGCCGGTTCACGGCAGGCGCGATGCTGCGGGCGACGTCCCCCAGCACCTCCACGTCGCCCACGAGCTTGGCCCAGACCGACGTGTCGCCGGGCCACTCGAGGGCCGCGCCTCCCGAGAAGCTCACGGTCGGCGCGGTGGGCCACCGCTCGGACAGCCTGGTCAGCGCGGAGATGAGGTGGGCCGCGTCGCCCCGGGCGACGTTGCCGAAGAGCGTCACGGACAGCTGCAGCTCCGGCAGCGGGATCCGGTCGAGCTCCTCCGGACGACCCCCCGCGGCAACCACGACGGCGTCGAGCTCCTCCAGCACCTCGGTGGGAGGCACGAAGGCCATCGAGAGCAGCATCGCGATCGACACCTCACCTGTGACGGGCCCCCGTGCTGAGGTCGCCACTGTAGGCCATGGCTCCCACCGTCAGACCGCGGCGCGGTCGGCTCGGTCAGCCCACGCCGGTGACGACCTGGAAGAGCACCGGCGAGCTCGGGAACCGCTCCCACCCGGCCTGCGTGACCACCCGCCGGAACTCGTCGGTGGTGGTCGCGGCGCGGAAGGCCTCCTCGCTGTCCCAGATGGCCACGTTGACCCAGCGGTACGGCGCGTCGACACTCACCGCGCGATGGAGGCGCAACGAGACGAACCCGGGCTGCCCGGTGAAGTAGCGGCTCGTGCGCTCCCACAACGCGTGGAACGCGGCGTCCTGGTCCGGGTCGACCACGAAGCTGTTCATCAACGTGACGGAGCCGGAGACCTCGGCCTCCGAGGCGGCCGGGGTGCGTCGCTCCGCATCGATCGTCGTCATGGTCGCCCTCAGCCGTTCGTGACCGACGCGGTCAGGGGTCGACACAGGGTCGGATGGGCGGTGAACGGGAGCTCGCCGTCCGTCAGGGCGCGGAACCCCTCGTCGTGCGCCGCCTGCCAGGCCTCCGGCGACTCCCACTCGACGACGTTGACCAGGCCGAACGGGGCGGTGTCGTCGACCCGCCGATGCAGTCGGTGCCAGCGGTAGCCGGCCTTGGTCACCATGTAGGCGTTCACCCGGCTCCACGCCTCGAAGGCCGCGTCCTCCCGGCCCGGAGGCACCCGCATGCAGTTCACGAAGATGACCGAGGCGTCGGCGGCGTCCGGTGCGTACGGCGCCGCAGCCCGCTCGCCCACGTGGAAGACGTCGTACGCACCCGGAAGTGCTCCGGGCCTGGCTGCGGCCTCCTCGACCAGCGTTCCGGCCTCATCGGCCGACCCGACCTCGGCCAGGTCGATCCAGCCGAACGCGGCGGGCGGCCGCCCCAGTGCCCGGTGGCGGCGGTGTCCGTCGCCCGGGTCGGCGGGCGCCGGACCCTCAGCGGGGAGCTCGTAGACGGTGATGACGGTGCTCATGAGCTGAACCTCTCTCCTGATCGCGGTGATGTGGAGCGCGTGGCTTCGTCGACGAACACGGCGGCCACGTAGGCGGTGCCGGAGCCGGCGGAGACGACCCACGCCTGGTCCCCCTGCGACTCGTCCGCGTCCCTACGGCCGCGGGACAGCGGGAAGACGACGACCCCGAGCAGGGCCACCCACCAGGGGATGCCGTCGGGTCTCGAGCGTCGGGGCGCCGGACGTGCGACGGCACGCGGCCGGCGGGTGGTGGTGTCGAGGGCGCAGTCGGTCATGTCGGTTTCTCCGTGGTCGTGTCTCTCGTTGTTGCACTCCTGTGCAATGAATGCACAGTGGTATAGTGAAACCGGAGGCCACGGATGTCAAGAGCGGAGGCGGACGCGGTGATGGGGCAGGTCGATGAGGGCGGTCGCGCCGCCCAGCGACGCCGGACCCGGCGGGCGATCGTGGCCGCCACCGTCGAGCTGTTGCGCCGTGGCGGCGAGCCGACGGTGAACGAGATCGCGGCCGCGGCCGACGTGTCGCGACGGACCGTCTACCTCTACTACCCGACGTTGGACCAGCTGATCCTCGACGCCACCATCGGACTGCTGAACGTCGACGTGGACGCGGCACTGGAGCAGCAGACCTCGGACGACCCGCGCGCACGCGTGGACACCCTCGTCCGCGAGACGTTCGCGACGATGGAGAGCTCGCTCCCCCTGGGCCGCACGTTGATCCGGCTCACCGTCGACGCGCCGCCTCCCGCGGTGGGACAGCCGCGTCGCGGTCACCGGCGGGTCGCCTGGATCGAGTGGGCCGTCGAGCCGTGTCGCGAGCGCCTCTCGAGCACGCAGTACGACGACCTGGTGTCGGCGCTCTCGATGGTGATCGGCTGGGAGGCGTTCATCGTGCTGCTGGACGTCCGCGGGCTCTCGCCGCGCCATGCGCAGGAGCTGACCCTCACGACGGCGAACCGGATCCTCGACGGGGCCCTCGGGGCGGCCGGCTGACGGCGGCAGGAACACGTCACGCGTGCGTCGCATGACGCACGCGTGACGCCTAGCCCCCCGGCCAAACACCGGCAGTTTATACGCCCAGGGCGCCGCTGCCGACCCTCGGAACTCTATCCGTTCGGATGACTCGGCATAGTCCGAATGGGTCAGTTCAGGCAAATTTGCCTCGGTACTACCTGGTCTTGTCACATTTCATGACCGGATTTGTCGATCATCGGTCACAATCGGGTCATGGACTCCCGCGATGCGGCGTTGCTCAAGGAGATCGACCCTGCCCAGCTGGGCGATCGGATCCGCTCGGCCCGGGTGGCCAAGGGCTGGACCCAGACCCAGCTCGCCGGTGAGGAGATCTCGGTCGGCTACGTGTCCCGCATCGAGTCCGGGCAGCGCCGCCCCAACGGCACCGTGCTGCACGACCTGGCGACTCGGCTCGGTGTGCCCGTCGACCACCTGCTCCGCGGGGTCACCGCGCGCGAGTTCGACGAGATCAAGCTGACCCTCGACTTCGCCGAGCTCTCCCTGGAGACGGGCCAGCACCTCGAGGCCGAGGCGCAGGCGCGCCAGGCCCTGGAACGCGCTCGGGCCGCCTCCCAGGACGAGCTCGTCTTCCGGGGCCAGCTACCTGATCGCCCGTGCGCTCGAGGGCCAGGGCATCCTCGACGACGCGATCCTGGAGCTCGAGCCGCTGGTCGCCTCCACCGAGGGTGGCCTCCTCCGGATCAAGGCGGCGATCGCGCTGAGCCGCTGCTACCGCGAGTCCGGCGACCTCACCAAGGCCATCGAGGTCGGCGAGCGCGTGCTCGAGCAGCTGGCCGGCACCCCCCTGGACAGCGCCGACGAGGCCGTCCAGATGGCGGTCACCCTGGCGGCGGCCTACTACGAGCGCGGCGACGCCGGCCAGGCCGTGCGCACCTGCCGCAAGGCCGTGGTCAAGGCCGAGACGCTGGCGTCCCCCACGGCCCGCGCCTCTGCGTACTGGAACGCCAGCATCATGGAGGCCGAGCAGGGCTCCGTACGCGAACGCGGTTCCGCTCGCCGAGCGGGCACTCGCGCTTGCTGGCCGAAGGGCAGGACGCGCCGCAACCTCGCCCGGCTGCGCACGCAGCTCGGCATCATGCAGCTCCGGCTCGACCCGCCCGATGTGGCCCAGGCGCACCGCAACCTCGAACAGGCCGCGCAAGAACTCGCCTGGTGCAGCGCGAGCTCTGTTGAGGTCGCCCGCAACGACCTCGCCCTGCGCCCGCGCGCACTTCCTCGAGGGTGACGTCGACGCTGCTCGAGCGATGAGCGCCGCGGTCTTGGACACGGTGCGCGGCGAGGCACCGATCATCGCAGCGGACGCCAAGACGCTCGAGGGTCAGGCCGCGGCGGCGTTGGGTGACGTCGACAGCCGCCAAGCGCGCGTACCGGCATGCAGTCTTCATCCTCACCGGGCATCGGTGCCGATCGCGGTGCGGCTCAACTCTGGTTCGAACTCGCAGGTCTGCTCGAGGACGTGGGTGACGTCGAGGCTGCGCGCGAAGCCTACCGCAGTGCGGCCGCCTCCACCGGACTACGCACCCGCTCGGCGCATCCGCGTCTCGGTTCTATGCAGTCGGTCTAGTCGGCGCCGGCCGGCCGCGTTGAGCGCCGGATCTGCATTCCTGGGTCGGTAGTACCGCGCTCAGCAGCAGTACCGGTCGTCGCGCGCGTTGCTGATCGGGGTCTTCCCCGCGTGCGCCGCGGTCGCCGGCGAGACGGCCGCCATACCCAGCGTTGCGACGAGGGTGCAAGCGAGTGCGGCGATCTTCATCCTGGTGTTGCGTGCCATGTCAATGATCTCCCTGTGTGATGCCGGTCCCGAGCTCCGGGAGAAGCATGGGGCATGGAGTGGCAAATTTGGAAGCCTTGACAAGCCGGGGAGTGTCGGAACGACCCCCTCGAGACCCCACGTGCCACGCCCCGGACGCCCCCGAACGAGCGTGGTTGAGCGTGACTGAGCCCGCCAGAGGCTCACTTCGTAAAATCCCGGTGTTTTTGGCGAATCTGTCACCCAAGGGGGCAAGACGTGTAAACTTGAGTCAACATCAGGTGGCAACCCCCCAGCCACCAGGTGGAGACCTCGCAGGCGCCAGCCCCCCAGGCCGACCAGCAAGGTCCGCGACTGGATCACTCCAGACGCGCCAGACCCCCCGCGCTCCGCGCGGGGGGTCCGTACATTTACGGCCTGTCGACGCCTCCGGGTCACACCGTCCGAGCGTCCGTCCCCGAACGCCGTTTCCCCTTGCTGGTCTGGGAATCGCACCCCTTGCGCCCGCCGCTTCGGCGGCGGATGGGGCATGCTGGTCGGGTCACGTCGAGGAGGGGAGCCATCCTTGCGACTGGTACCCAGGCAGCTGCGCCGGTCCGGGATGACCGGCAACGTGCCCTACTACGGCGGCAGGCTGACCCCGGACCAGGTGTACGCCATCGAGCATCCTCCCGGCGCACCCGCCGCGCCGGCTCCCGGCCCTCCTCCTGAACGACGTACCTCAGCCTCGCCGGACGACCAGCTTGCGGCTCTGCAGCACCTCCTCGACACGGGCGCGATCACCCCCGAGGAGCATCGTCAGCTCTCCGCGCGGCTGACGTCGTGACCGGGCCGGTGCAGGTGCTCGTGGTCGGGTTCGACGAGCTGCCCAGGTCGGGTGCCGTGCTGTCCGAGCTCACCCGGCTCGGGGACGCGGGTGTGGTGCGACTGCTCGACGTCCTGTTCGTGGCGCGCGCAGAGGACGGCGGCCTCGAGGTGCTACCGCCCCCGCCGGGCATGGACCCGGGCCTCGGCCGGCTGGCGGCCGCTCTCCTCGGCGAGCCCCAGGCCGAGTCGGACGGAGCCGAGCGAAACGAGCCGGACCCGTCCTCCTGGTCCCTCGACGAGGCGGTCGGGCCCGAGGGGTTCGCCGCGGTCGCCCTCATCGAACACGCATGGGCCCAGCCCCTGGTCCTCGCGATCGGGACAGCAGGAGGACGCCTCCTCGACGAGACCTGGCTGTCGGCCGATGACCGCGAGCTCCTCGAACGCCTGGGTGGCGAGACGCCGTAGCGCGAGCAGCGGCGTCCGGGTGATCGGGCAGGTCAGGTGTACGTGTAGCGGTCCTTCAGGTTGTAGCGGCTGGTGCCGCCGACGGTGGACACGACCACGTCGACGCCGCCGCCGGCGTGCCGGGGGGTGCGGACGACGATCCTCGTGGACGACTTCACGCTCACCACGGTCGCCGCCTTGGTCCCGAATCGCACCACCGCCCCCTTGGTGAACCCGCTGCCGGTGATGACCACCTTGGTCCCGCCGGCCTTGGGGCCCGACCGCACCGACAGTGCGGTCACGTGCGGCCGCGCCAGGTAGCGGTACCGGTCGGCCGAGCCGGTGGCGCTGGTGCCGCCGGCGGTGGTCACGGTGATGTCGACCGTACCGGCGGCTTCGGCCGGTGCCTTCGCGGTGATGTGCCCGGAGTCGGTGACCGTGAAGGTCGTGGCCGCGTGCCCTCCGAACTTCACGGCGGTCGCGCCGGTCAGGTTGGTGCCGGTGATGGTCACCTTCGTGCCACCCGTGGTCGGCCCCGCGTTGGGCAGGACCTTGGTGACCGTCGGGGTTGGCGGCTTCGGGGTCGCGTACGTGTACTGGTCGACGCTGCCGATCGCGCTGGTGCCGCCGCCCGTCGTCACGGTGATGTCGACGGTCCCCACAGACTCGGCCGGTGTGACGGCGGTGATGTGCCCGGAGTCGGTGACCGTGAAGCCGGCCGCCGCGGTCGCACCGAACTTCACCGCGGTGGCGCCGGTCAGGTTGGTGCCGGAGATGGTGACGTTCGATCCGCCGGCGGTGGTGCCGCTGTTGGGAGACACGCTCGTCACGGTCGGGGCGGGCGGGGTCGGAGGCACGTACGTGTACCGATCGGCGCTGCTTGCCTCGTTGGTGCCGCCCGCGGTGAACACGGTCACGTCCACGGTCCCAGCTGCTCCCGCCGGTGCGATCGCGGTGATGTGGGTCGCGTCGACGACGGTGTAGCCAGTCGCCGCGGTCGGGCCGAACTTCACGGCCGTGGCACCGGTCAGGTCGGTGCCGGAGATGGTCACCACAGTTCCGCCGGCGGTCGGCCCACTCCCCGGGGACACCCCGGCCACGGTCGGCGCGGGCGTGGCGGAAGTGTACGTGTAGTGGTCGAGAAGGGTTCCGGTGCTGGTTCCAGCCGCGGTGGACACGGTCACGTCCACGATTCCCGCCGTACCTGCCGGGGCGGTGGCGGTGAGGTGGGTGGCGTCGACGATGGTGAAGCTGGCAGCGGTGGACCCGAACCTCACCGAGGTAGCCCCCGGGAACCCGGTGCCGGTGATGGTCACGCTGGTTCCGCCGGTGTCCGGACCGTGGGACGGGGTGAGCCCGGTGACGGTCGGCGTCACCGCCGGGATGTTCTGCTGACAGCCGTCCCGACCGGCGGCGAAGTCGGCTGTTGCTGAACTCCTCCTGGGTCAGGTAGTGGTGACCGTTGACCGTCTGGTTGTAGTAGCCGCCGGCCGACCCGGCCAGGGTGCCGTAGATGTAGGCGCAGTCGTCGCCGTTCTCGTAGCCGGACGAGTCGTACCAGGCGTTGTTGTTGGGGTCGGTGATCGCCTCGGCCATCTCGTGGCTGAGCGGACTGACCTCCACGTCGGCGTCGGGGTCGCCGTTCGGCTGCTGGATCTGCTGGCTGCCGCTGAGCCCTTCGTCGGTGCAGCTGTACCCGGTCGCCGACGCGTAGATCGGGAACGGCATGTTCGCATACACGGTCTCACCCGAGCCGCTGCCGAAGGCGCTGTGGTACGCGCAGAAGGCACCGCTCGGGGTCGAGTTGATGCTGCACTGCTGGCCCGCCGGGTTGCCCGGGTAGAAGCAGGACTCGACGGCCTTCGGCAGGAACAGGACGTACATGTGCCCCAGGTCGCTGGTCAGGCCGTGCGCGGCGACGACCGACGCGATCTCGGCCTGGAGTTGGGTGTCGTCCAGGCACGTGTTGTAGCCGGTCCCGTCGGCGTAGATGGACCCGCTGTTCGTCGTGCAGCCCGCGCTGGGGAAGGCGTTCGTGTCGGTGATCGGGGTGCCGGCCGTCATCCGGTAGTTGATCGCGCCGTTGCTGCCGGAGTACTGGAACGTCGTGGCGAACACGTTGGTCGTCTTGTCACTGTCGGCCGCGAGCCCCGCCAGGTAGGTGTTGATGACGTTCTGGTAGCTGCCGGTGAAGGCATATCCCGACGGTGCCCAGTAGATCGGCGTCACCACCACCTGGTTGCCGGCCGACGGGGTGGCCATCACCGGTCCGCCGTGATTGATCAGCGGAGGAGTGCCCGGGTAGGCCGGCGCCGCGATCTCGGTGCTCGACGGACCCGCCGAGGCGGTGCTCGAGGAGCGGCGAACGTTCGCCGGACAGTGCGCCCCCGTGCGGGCCGGGCGCGCGATGCCGAGGAAGCGACCCGAGTGGACCGGCCCGGCCGTCACTCCGGACGAGCACCCGCTCGCGGAGGTCGCCGCCGAGGCGGGCACGGTCGCGGCCCCCAGCAGACCGATCACGGTCAGAGCCGCAGCGGCGACGGCGATCGCCCGTCGGTTCCGTGTTCCGCCTGCGAGCGTCGACCTCGTGCGCGCTCGTTCCACCAACCTGGCCATGCCAGCCCCCACGAAGCCCCCGGGCGTCCCGCATCCGGACGCGACTGCAGCGGACGATACAGGCAGCGGAACCTCATCTCTCGATGTTCGGCGTTCCGATGCCTCGTGCGCCCGGGTCTGGCGGGAGGACGCATGCTGGACACGCGCCTCTGGGTGTAGACGAGCCGACTTGGATCGATCTAATGTCGGTGGCACGCCCTTGGAGCCACGGGGGATTCCGAGGACGTCGGACGGGCGAGGCCCGCCGGCCCCGGGCTGGTGGGCCTCGCCCTGTCAGGCTGCACCGCTGTGCGGCCGTCAGCTGACGACGACGCGGGGATCGAGGAAGGCGTAGAGCACGTCGACGATGAGGTTGCCGACCACGATCAGCACCGCGGCGACCAGCAGGGTGGCGCTGATGACGCTGATGTCGGGCGGTGCCCTGACCGCCGGTGTCGGGAGCGCATGCAGGCCCCAGTAGCCGATGCCGTCGATGCCGAAGATCTGCTCGACGAAGACCGTCCCGGCCAGCAGGGTGGCGAAGTCGAGGCCGAAGATCGTGATCACCGGCACGATCGCGGCCCGCAGCGCGTGCTGGAACAGTCGTCGACGGACCGGCAGGCCCTTGGCCTGGGCGGTGCGCATGTAGTCCTCGTTGAGGGCCTCCACCATCTGCCCGCGGGTGAAGCGTGCGTAGTCGGTCAGGTTGGTCATGCCGAGGACCAGCCAGGGCAGCATCATGTAGCTGACCGTCTTCAGCGGGTTCTCGGTGATCGGGTAGTAGCCGGTGTTGGGGAAGAACGGCAGCTTGAGGGAGAAGTAGATCCAGGCCAGCAGGATGATCAGGTAGTCGGGGATGGCCGAGACCACCAGCGTGCTGCCCACGATCAGACGGTCGGCGGTGCGCCCGCGCCACCGGGCGGCGACGGCACCGAGGACGACCCCGCCGGTGAGGTAGAGGGTGGCGCCGCCGACGGCCAGGGTCAGGGTCGCGGGGTACCGCTGCGCGAGCTCGGTCGAGACCGGCTCGCTCGGTGGTGATCGAGATGCCCAGGCACGGGGCGGGGCAGTCGTAGAGCTTCCCGTCCATGTAGACGTTCGTGCGGCCCACGAAGAGACCTTGGACCCACTCGCGGTAGTTGCGGACGACGGACTGGTCGAAGCCCATCTCGTGCTTGATCGCCTCGAGCTTGGCCGGGGTGCAGCGGCCCGGCCCGAGCTTGTCGCAGTAGCTCACCGCGGGGGCGTCGCCCATGCCCACGAAGAAGAGCACGAAGATGAACATCGAGGTCAGGATGACCACCAGGAGCGCGCTGACGAGGCGCCGTACGACGAACCCCGTCATCGGCCCTCCCCCGCCTCTCAGCCGACCAGCTGTCGGGCCAGGGCGGCGGCCTCGCCGCGGTTGGTGACGTCCAGCTTGGCCAGCACGTTCGACACGTGGACGCTGGCGGTCTTCTGGGTGATGAACAGCGTCTCGGCGATGGACTTGTTGGTGGCGCCGGTGGCGAGGAGGTCGAGGACCTCGCGTTCGCGAGGCGTCAGCCGGCTCAGCGGCCCTCGGACTCGAGCCGACTCCGGGAGCGGCACCCTCGTGCGGGCGGCCAGCCGGACGGCCCGGCGTTCGAGGTCGTGGGCACCCATGTCGTGCGCGGTGCTCCAGCACGCGACGAGGAGCTCGCGGCCCTCGTCCCGGCCGCCGTGGGCGAGCAGCTCGGTGGCCAGGTTCAGCCGGGGCTCGAGGGCGAAGTAGGCACCGAACGGCTCCGCCAAGGCTGTCGCCGCCCGGAACTGGTCGGCGGCCGGCTCTCCGGCGTACCTGGCGGCGTAGGCCTCGGCGAGTGCGAGCTGGACCCCGTAGTACGTCGGGCGCCACTCGTCGGTGAGGCCGGCACGTGCCCTCTGGAGCTGACCGGTGGCGCGGTCCCGCAGCTCGTCGGTCTGGGGCCCGGGCGTCGACCGATCCAGGCAGAGAGCCTGGAAGCCGATCCGGGCGGCCCCGGCCGACGTCAGCGGGGAGTCACAGTCGTCGAGCTGGGCCAGGTGCGACCTCGCGAGTCTCGACCGCGCCGGGCGGGTCGTCGAGCATCGCCGCGAGCTGCAGCTCGGTCAGGACCTCGGTGTCCCACCGGTACCGCCCTACGTCGTGCGCGAATGCGACGGTCTGCGTGGACCACCGGGGTCGCCGCGTCCGCGTCGCCTCGTGCCAGCAACAGTTCCGCCCGCGGCGACGTGCCAGCGCCCGCTGTCTGCGGGCAGTCCGAGCTCCTCGAGCTCCGCGAGCCGCCGTTCGGCCTCGTCGAGGCGGCCTCGCCACAGGAGCGCCACCAGCGCCGCGTCCCCGCACAGGGTCGCCTGGATCGGAAGCCCCAGCGCCATCCCCTCCTCGAAGCCCTCATTCGCGATGGAGTGGCCACGATCGACCTGTCCGGCCTCCATGTACCTGCAGGCGAGAGCCCGCCGAGCACCTGCCCGACCCTGGCCCGCTGCCCGTCCCACGGCCTCGGCCCGTTCCATCCCCGCGAGCGCGTCGCCGATGTGGCCGAGGTAGAAGCGGGAGAGGGATCCGAGGTACAGGGCATCCACTTCCACGTCGACGCACCCGGCGATCCTGGCGGCGTCGAGGGCTCGTTGTGCGGCTTCGACACTGGCGGCGAACTGGGCGTGCCGGTTCAGGTACAGCGACCGGGCGTTCAGGGCCCGTGCCAGCTCCTCGGTCGGGGCGTCGCCGGCGTACTCGACGGCGAGTCGGATCGCCTCCTGCTTCCCGATCGCGTCCCCGTCGGCGGGAGACGGGGACCAACGCGGAGTAGACGCGGCTGGCCAGCAGCCGGTCGGGGTCCGGCCCGAGCATGTCCACCGCGGTGTGGACCAGCGTGCGCCAGCGCTCGTCGTCGTCCTGCTGGGCTGCCGCCTCGCCCAGCAGGACGACGAGCTCGGCCTGCGGGAGACCGGCCACGGCCTGGGCGTCGGGGACCCGGTCCCACAGCGCCAGCGCGCGTTCGAGCTGGGTGATGGCCTCGGCGGCTCCGAGTCGCTTCGCGGCGCAGCCCGGCACGGACCGACGCCGTCAGGGTGCGGGACAGGTCGTGGGCGGCGTTCCAGTGGAAGGCGAGCCGGCTCAGCGCCGCCAGCCCGGGATCCGGGTCGGCGTCGACCCGGGCCTGGAGGATCTCGGCCAGCCGGGCGTGGGTCCGGGTGCGTTCGTCGGGCATCAGGTCGTCGTAGGTCGCCTCGCGCAACAGCGGGTGCCGGAACTCCAGAGTACCCGCCCGCCTGACGCAGCACGTTGGCGTCCAGCGCCTCCCGCAGATAGCCGTCCATCTCGGGCTGGTCGAGTCCCGCCAGCTCCGCCAGGGTCTCGGTGTCGAGCCGGGTCCCGTTGACCGAGGCGACCCGCAGCAGCGCCCGCGGACCCGGCTCGAGGGCGTCGATGCGGGCCAGCAGCAGATCGGACAGATGACCCGGGACCCCGTCCCGGTCCGCGGCCAGCAGCTCCTCGGCGTACAGCGGGTTGCCCGCAGACCGCGCCAGCACCGAACCCACCAGCGCCGGGTCCGGTGGCCCGTCGGTGCGGGCCGCGACCAGGCCCGCGATGTCGTCGCGACCCAACCCGCCGAGGTCGAGACGACGGCACCCCAGGGTCCGGGTGATCTCGGCCAACGTCGTGCGGAACGGATGCCGACGATGCAGCTCGTCGCTGCGGAAGGTGAGCACCAGCAGCAGGCCCCCGCGGGCGGTCCCGGCCAACGCGGCCGCGAAGTCCTGGGTCGAGCGTGTCCGCCCAGTGCATGTCCTCCAGCACCATCAGCACCGGACCGACGGACGCCGCCTCGAGCACGGCCGTGGTGAGGTCGTCCAGCACCCGGAGGCTCGCCCTACTCCTGGGGGCTGACGGGTCCAGCAGGCTGAGCATCCGCCGCGCCGACGGTCGCGCATGGAGGTCGTCGAGGCCGGCGAGCAGAGCCCGCACCGCCTCGACCACCGGCGCGAAGGAGATGCCCGCCTCGAGGTCCAGGCAGTGCCCGGTCGCCACCGTGAACCCGAGCTCGGTGGCGCGTCGCTCGAGGTCCGCCACCAGCGTGGTCTTGCCGAGACCCGCATCGCCGCCGACCAGCACGACCTGCGGGGTCCCCTCCGCCGCGAGCCCGAGCGCCTCGCCCAGCTCCGCGGTCTCCCGCCCTCGCCCCAGCAGAAGAAGAGCTCCCCCGCTCGGTAGGGGCATGTCGTCCACCGCCCTCGGCGTGGAGGCAGCCAAGACCCCCAGATCAAACATCGTAGGCGCCCCCGAGACCGGTGGCGACCGGGTTCGGGGTGGGCAGGCACCCACCCCATCTCCCGACCACGGGTGATCGCCGGGCCCGAGCCCGGACGAGATTGCGCCTGCCGGCCTCACTCACCGAGCATCACGTGGCCGCCGAAGTGGCGGTCGGACGGCGAGATGTAGGCGATGGCGGGCGCGACGGCCTGCTTCACGGGAGGTGACTGCGCCACCGCCACGGAGCCGAACGCAAGGGTCGCCATCACGGCGGCTGCGGCGGCGTACGAGGCGGGGCGTCGGACGAACGACAACGTGTTCATGGTGGTCCCCCTGTTCGGTAGCCGGGATGTCCGGCTGGAATGACCACCACGCTCGCGCTAAGAGCTCATCACCACATGGGGAGGACGCCTAGTCCTCGGCACCCCTCGGGCGGAGGGACCTAAGGATCGGCGGAGCTCCCTCGCACCCACCGAGCGCCTCGGGGCGCCCGAGAGGCGCACGCGACGGAGGGCCGACACGCGGAGCACGTGCGGACCCGCCGACGTCACTGCCCGGGTTCAGCTCCCGGGTGTGAACGACACCCCGCGCAGCGCCTCGCCCGAGGTGGCGGTCCGCAGCGTGCGGAAGGCCTCGCTCCCGGCCGAGGTCGCGCCGAGGGAGTCGGTGACCGTGACCAGGCGGTTGGGGTCGGCGCCGGTGTCCGTGGCTCCGCTGACGGTGGAGGTGATCGCGAAGATCGAGACGGTTCCGTCCGGGTTGACGCGGCCGGCGAGGTTGCGCAGCCCGTCGGTCGCCGGTGTCCAGGGCAGTCCGGTCGCCGGGTTGGTCCCGGTGGGGTACCCGTTCACCGTGTACGGCGTGCCGAGGTCCAGCCCCTGTCGGAGGGTGTAGGCGAGGTGCCACGATCCTCCGCTGAGGACCCACTTCTGCAGACCGGCCTTGGTCTGGGACGCCGCCGCGGTGTAGGTGTTCGTCATCGGGTCGTACGTCGCGGTGCCGTTACCCTCGTCGGCGACGTAGAGGGTCGTCGGGTCGGCGAACCAGAGCCCGAACGGGAACGAGTCGGTGCTGGACTTGGCGAGCTGGGTCGGGAAGCCCTCGAGGATGCACATGTTCGTGGGCAGTCCCGTGGACTGCAGCGTGGACGGGTCGTAGCTCAGCGGGTGGGTGGGGAGCTTCGCTCCGGGGACCGGCAGCCCGACGCCGTTGGGGCAGGCGGTTCCGGTCGTGTCGATGAAGTAGACGGTGTTCACCCCGTTCGACCCACTGCCCTTGGTCAGGTACACGACGTTGTCGGAGATCGTGAGACCGCGGAAGTTGGTGTCCTTGCCGACCTTGTCGGCCTTCAGGCCGAGCTGGGTGATGCTGAAGGCACCGACCGGCGTCGGGGTTCCCGGGGCCTGGTCGAGCTCGGTGTCGGTGGTCGGCGAGAGGATCTGTGCGCCCGCCCCGGCGATCACCCCGGTGGGCTGCGGGTTCGCCCCGTTCCCGGCGTTGCCGGCGGTGTAGTAGAGGTTGTCGGCCGAGTCGAGGATGGCGGCGCGGCCGTTGTTGCCGCTGTACGCGTTGGTCTCGGTGAACGTGAGGTGCCCGTTCTTGTCGATCTGGGCGACGGCACGGTAGTCGCTGGTGCCGACCGGGTCCGTGGGGTCGACGACTCCCGGGGTGTTGGAGTTCGAGACGTCGACGGCGCCCGGCTGCGCGACGTACCCCATGAACGTCAGCGCCTGGCCGTCGGTCGAGAGGTTGAGGGCGACCTCGGACTTCGACGGGAAGCTGGTCACGAGCCGATCGGCGTTGCGACCGTGACCGGTGCCGGTCGGGACCGCGAACGAGCTCAGGATCTGACCGGCCGTGTTCATCTGGTCGAGGTAGATCGGCGAGGTGACTCCGAAGCTGGGGTCGACGCTCTCGTTGTTGAACACCTCCGGGTAGCCGCCGTCCGCCACCGCGGTGACGCAGTCCGACGTACAGCCGGCGGGGAGCTGCGTCACGCCGGGCACGATCGAGGACGGGTCGGCGGTGTAGAGGGTCCGGCTGACGACCAGGTTCCCGGGGCTGAAGGTGGCCGTCTGCTGGGCCGACGCCGGGTTGCCCACGGCGGCAACGGTCAGGGCGGCGGTCGCGGAGAGACCGACGAGGGACGAGACGGCGGCGCGGCGAGATCGCATGCGAGTCCTTCTGATGCAGAAATGGGGTGTGGCTGAAACCCTGCTCCGGTCTGGTGGCGCGACCGTGGCGCCCCGGTGAACAACAACGGTCCAATGCACCGACCGCCGGCAGTGAGCAGGTCCGACGCGGTGGTACAACGACGGTATGGATCCTGCGCCGGAGATGACCACCGAGTGCGCTGACGGATCCGTGGTCGCGGCCCGGCTGGTGGAGCTGAGCGACCGGCTGACCCGTGCCGACTCACGGATCCGGCGCCATGAGGCTCGAGGCGTCCACCAGATGCGGGTCACGCTGCGTCGGCTGCGCAGCATCCTGAAGACCTTCGGCCCGCTCTTCGACAACAACGCGGTTGTCTCGCTGCGTGGGGAGCTGGTGTGGCTCGCGGGTGAGCTGGGCGCCGCCCGTGACCACGAGGTGGTGCGTGACCGGCTGCGCGTCCTGGCGGTGGCGCCCGACGAACGCGCGCTCATCGAGGTCGAGAGCCGAGATGCCGAGACCGCCGGCGTGACGCGCTCACTGGCCGCACTCGACTCCGTCCGTTACACCAGGCTCCGACACGACCTGACCGCCTTCGCGGCCGCCCCGCCCTGGGCTGTCGATCCCCCGCCACCGGATGATGCACTCCGTGCATACGTCCGGCGGGACTGGAAGCGGCTCGCGCGACGCGTCCGGGCCACGACGGACGTGGCAGACGACGCGGACCGTCACGCAGAGCTGCATCGGGTGCGCAAGAGCGCCAAGCGCCTGCGGTACTCCTCCGAGACGTTGGTCCCGACGTACGGCGCCGACGCGCGTCGGCTGGCGCGAGGTGCGAAGCGCCTCCAGACGGAGCTGGGCGACGTGCAGGACAGCCTGGTCGCCCAGGCGTGGCTGCGCGAGCTGGCCGCGGCCGGCGACAGGCCGGACGACGAGATCTTCATCCTCGGTGGACTGAGCGCCCAGGAGCGGTTGCTCGCCGCCCAGGCCGAGGCGCGCTGGACGACCGCCTGGGCGAAGCTGGATCGCAAGCGCAACCGACGATGGCTCAGGTAGCGCTGCCGACCCGGGACCTCGTCTCGGTCGTGTGGCGACGCGGATCCGGAGCCGACGCCTCGCTTCTGCTTCGTCGAGAGGTGAGCCGGGTCCTCGGCGTCCCGGGCACCGACGTGCGACTGTCACACGCCTGTCCCCGGTGCGGCTCCTCCGACCATGGCCGGCCGGTCCTGACACGCCCTGCCGCTGCGCGGGCTCTGTGGGTCAGCGTGAGCCGGGCGGACGACGTGGCGCTGGTCGCGGTCTCGTCGGGCGCGGCGGTCGGCGTGGATGTCGAACGGCGGGACGCCGCACGCTTCACCGGGTACGACGAGGTGGCCCTGCACCCGGGCGAGACGGCGACGACCGCCGAGGCCCGGGCGACCACCTGGGTGCGCAAGGAGTCGTTGCTCAAGGCGACCGGCGACGGTCTGCGCGTCGATCTGCGACGGATCCGGCTCGGCGACGCCGACCAGCCGCCCCGGCTCGTCGCGTGGTCCGCGCCGTCAGCGCCCCCCGGATCCGTGTGGATGCACGACGTGGCGATCCCGGGTCATGTGGCGTGCCTGTCGGTCCTGACCGGATCGGCTCCGCGACTCCGGATCAGGCAGGCAGCTCGGGAAGGGTCTCCTCGCTGAGCCACTCGTCGAAGAGGGCCGTCAGGTCGAGGTCGGCTCGACCCTGCGCGAAGGACACGAACTGCTCGGTCGAGACCGTGGTGTGGGCGTGCTCGGAGGCCCAGGCCCTGAGCAACGAGAAGAACGCGTCGTCACCGAGGACGACCCGCAGCGCGTGCAGGAGCAGGGCGCCGCGCTTGTAGACGCGGTCGTCGAACATCAGCTCGGGGCCGGGATCCTCCAGCAGCAGGTCCTCGTCCTGGTCGTGCAGCCGCTCCCAGTGCTCGGTGGCCCGCTGCTGGGCGGAGGCCTTGCCGGACTCCTCGGACCACAGCCACTCGGCGTAGCACGCGAAGCCCTCGTGCAGCCAGATGTCCTTCCACCGGCCGAGGGTGAGGCTGTTGCCGAACCACTGGTGGGACAGCTCGTGGGCGATCAGTCGCTCGGCGTTCCAGTCGGTGGTCAGGAAGTTGGCACCGAACGTCGAGAGGCCTTGTGACTCCAGGGGGATCTCGAGGTCGTCCTCGGTGATCACGACGGAGTAGCGCTCGAACGGGTACTCCCCGAAGAGCCGCGTGAAGAGCTTGAGCATCTCGGGCTGCAGCCCGAACGCCTCGTCGTACCGGTCCACCAGCGCCTCGGGCACCGCGGCGTACAGCGGCACGACCGCGTCCAGCTCGAGGATCCGGTAGCGCCCGATCTGGACGGTCGCCAGGTACGGCGACATCGGCTCGGGCTGCTCGTAGACCCACGTGGTGGCGCTGCTGCGGCGGGTTGACGACACCAACGTGCCGTTCGCGACCACGGTGTACGTCGTCGGCGCGGTGATCGTGAACCGGTAGCCGGCCTTGTTGCTCGGCCGGTCGTTGCAGGGGAACCACGTCGGCGCGCCGTGCGGCTGGGCGGCCACGATGACGCCGTCGGTGAGCTCCTCCCACCCGGCGTCGCCGAGCGTCCGGGTGGACAGCGGTGTCGGTCTTCCGGCGTACTGGACGGCCAGCGTGAACGACCGGCCGCGCAGGACCCGGGACCCGAGGCGGACCGTGAGCTTGTCCTTGGTGTGGGTGTGCCGGACCTGCGCGCCGTCGCGGGTGACCTTGGCGACGCGCATCCCGTGCAGGTCCAAGGTGATGGTGTCGACGTCCTCGAGGGCGCGGCAGGAGAGCCGAGCCCGACCGGACAGGTGGTTGCCCTCGACGCGATAGGTCAGGTCCAGGTCGTAGTGCTCGACGGCGTACGCCGTGTCGCCGTGCCCGGGGGTGTAGGAGTCGACCTCGGGGCGTCGACTCACGTGGCCGACTCGCGCGATTCGTCGTCGAGCCAGGGGCCGATCGGGTTGCCGATCCAGCGGGTCTTGTCGGGCACCGACTCACCCCTCATCACCAACGACACGGGGCCCACCGTAGCGTGGCGACCGAGCTGGGATGCGGGCAGGATCACGCTGTTGGTGCCCAGCGTCGAGCCGGTCCGGAGCCGCACGCGGCCCGTGCTCAGCACCCGGTCGTGGAACAGGTGGGTCTGGAGAACGCAGCCCTGGTTGACGGTCACCCCGTCTCCCAGCTCCACGAGATCGGGCTCCGGCAGCCAGTAGGTCTCGCACCACACACCCCGGCCCACGGAGGCCCCCAGCGCCCGCAGCCAGAGGTTCAGGACCGCGGTTCCGCTCGCCGCCCGCGCGAACCAGGGGGCGGCGACCACCTCGACGAAGGAGTCGGCCAGCTCGCTGCGCCAGACGAAGGAGCTCCACAGCGGGTGGTCGGCCGCCCGGATCCGGCCGACCAGGGCCCACTTGACCCCGGCCGAGAGGCCGGCGGCTACGGCTCCCCCGACCATCAGCAGGGGTCCCACCACGAGGACCGCGACCAGGGGGTACCGCCCGTCGAGCACGATGTCGGTACCCCAGACCACACCCGCGTAGAGCGCGACGGAGGCCATCACGGCGAATGCCCGACAGGCCTCGACGAGCGCGCGGGCCACGCGTAGCCGCCGCGGAGGGTCGTAGGTCCGGCTGTCGTCCTGCTGCCCGCTGGCGCGGCGCAGGAGCCTCGGCGGGCTGCCGAGCCAGGAGGTTCCTGCCTTGGCCGTCTTCCGGCGTGGAGCGGCCGACAGGACGGCCACCAACGACTCCTTCGGCACCTTGCGGCCGGGAGCCGTCATCCCGGAGTTCCCGACGAAGGCCCGCTTCCCGATCTTGGTGCGCTCCACGCGGAGCCAGCCACCACCCAGCTCGTAGCTGCCGATCAGGGTGTCGTCGGCCAGGAACGACTCGTCGTTGATGGTGGTCAGCTTCGGGATCAGGAGCACCGTCGAGGCCTCCACCCGATGCCCGACCCGGGCGCCCAGGAGCCGCAGCCAGGCCGGGGTGAGAGTGCTGGAATAGAGGGGAAAGAGCCAGGTGCGGGCCTCGTCGAGGACCTTCATGGTCGCCCACGCCTGCCAGGCGGGCCGGCTGTGGATCGGGTAGACACCGGCCGTCAGCCCGATCCCGAGGAGCCGCACGAGCCCGGCGACCAGGACCGTCAGCACCACGAAGGCGACCAGGACCGACACGGGCAGCCAGGCGAACAGCACGCCGGCCAGATCGCCGGTGGAGGTGGCCTGCTCGGCTGACGGGATCGTGACGGCAAGACCGGCCAGGACCGCCGCGATCGGGAGCAGCGAGATCAGGTTGGCGACGGCGGCGTACGCGAAGACCCAGCGCCGCCGGCGCTCGGGACGGCTCGTCGACCAGGGTCCGCGCACGCGGCCCCCCGGCTCGGCCGGAGATCCCGACCAGAACTGGTTCTTGGTGACCGTACCGATGACCGCGGACCCGGGCGCGACCTCGGCACCGCGTCCCACGACGGCTCCGGGGCCGAGCATGCTGCGGGTACCGATCCGGGCTCGTGCTCCGACCTCGACCGCGCCGATGTGCAGCACGTCGCCGTCGAGCCAGTGGCCGCCGAGGTCCACCTCGGGCTCGATCGACGCGCCGTCGCCCAGGGTCAACAGCCCGGTCACCGGCGGGAGGGAGTGCAGGTCGACGTCTTCGCCGATGGTCGCCCCCAGGGCGCGTGCGTACGTCGGCATCCAGGCGGCGCCCGCCAGGTTCGCGGCGCCGAGCTCGTCAGCCAGTCGCTCGGCCAGCCACAGCCGCAGGTGGACCCGGCCACCTCGCGGGTAGCGGCCGGGGCCGATGCCGCGCAGCAGCAGGCGCGCCCCGGCCGCGCTCAGGGCCATCCGCCCGGGGGCGGACACGAAGGCGGCCCACCCGAGCAGCACCCACCACCACGAGAAGGTAGGCAGGAAGCGGAGCCCCAGGAGACCGGAGGCCAGGTTGTTGCCGGCCACGATCCAGGTCAGCCAGCGCAGACCCCCGAGGAGCCGCAACGGGACGGTCGAGACCACCTGCCCGACCTGGGTCTTCGACGGGGTCGGGCCGACCTTGCGGTTTCCCGGCAGGGCGGGCGCCGACATCTCCTCGAGCATGTCCGCGAGGGTTCCGACGGTGGGGTGCTCGTAGAGATCGGCCACCGTGACCTCGGGGTAGCGGGTTCGGAGCCGCGAGACCATCTGTGCCGCGGTGAGACTGCCGCCGCCGAGGTCGAAGAAGTCGTCCTTCGCGCCGACGACGACCGCGCCGAGGACATCGAGCCACAGCTCGGCGATCCAGGCCGCCGTCCCCTCGAGCCGGGCCGGCTCGCGGGCCTCGGCCTCGGCCGCGGCCAGCGGCCACGGGAGCGCGTTGCGGTCGACCTTCCCCGAGGTCTGGGTCGGCAAGACCGGCACCTCCGCCAGCCGTGGCACCAGTGCCGCCGGCATCGCCGCGCGCAGCTGTTCCGCCGCGGCCGCGTGGTCGAACGAGGAGTCGACCATCACATAGCCGATCAGGATCTGGTTGCCGGCCTTGCTCCGCCTCACCGCGGCTGCCGCACCGAGCACCCCGGGGAGAGCGCTCAGCGCGTTGTCGACCTCGCCGAGCTCGATGCGCCGTCCGCCGAGCTTGACCTGGTCGTCGCTGCGACCGGCGAAGACGAGCCCCTGCTCGTCGTACACGACGAGGTCGCCGCTGCGGTAGGCGCGCAGCCAGCCGAGGCTCGGGAACGGCGCGTACTTCTCGGCGTCCTTCTCCGGGTCGAGGTACCGGGCCAGCCCGACCCCGCCGATGATCAGCTCTCCGGTCTCCCCCGGCTGCACCTGGGTCCCGGCCGGGTCGACGACCGCGAGGTCCCAGCCATCCAGGGGCAGTCCGATCCGTACCGGCGCATCCGCCGTGAGCTTGGCTCCGCAGGCCACGACGGTGGCCTCGGTCGGGCCGTAGGTGTTCCACAGCTCGCGGTCGGGCCGCGACAGCCGTGCGCCGATCTCGGGCGGGCAGGCCTCCCCGCCCATGATCAGCAGGCGCACCGAGTCCAGCGAGTCCGTCGGCCAGAGCGAGACCAGGGTCGGCACCGTGGACACCACGGTGATGGCGTTGGCGACCAGCCACGGCCCCACGTCCACGCCGCTGCGCACCAGCGACCGGGGCGCGGGCACCAGGCAGCCCCCGTGCGCCCAGGCCAGCCACATCTCCTCGCACGAGGCGTCGAACGCGACGGAGAGGCCCGCCATCACCCGATCACCCTCACCGAGGGGCGCGGCCCGGAGGAACAGCCGGGACTCCGCGTCGACGAAGGCCGCGGCCGACCGGTGGGAGACCGCCACGCCCTTCGGCGTGCCGGTCGAGCCCGAGGTGAAGATGATCCAGGCATCGTCCGCGGGCCCGGGATCCTCGGGGTCTCGCGCCCCACGGGCTGGGCGGCGCGGCGTGAGGGTCAGGCCGTTGCCGATGATCGCGGCGACGTCGGACTCGTCGAAGACGAGGCGCGCGCGCTGGTCCGGATCGTCCTTGTCGACCGGGACGTACGCCGCACCCGACAACAGGACGCCCATGATCGCGACGTAGAGGTCCGTGGTCCCCGACGTGATCCGGATGCCGACCCGGTCCCCCCTGCCGATCCCGCTCACGTGGAGCGAGGCGGCCAGCTCGCCGGCCGCCTCGGCGAACTCCGTGTACGTCAGCTGCTCGGCACCGCTGTCGAGGCCCAGAGCCTCCGGGTGCGCGGCGACGGTCTGCCGGAAGACGTCCACCAGCGTCCGCGCCGGCGGTGCCAGGGCTGAGCGCGTCAGCGTCAAGACGACGCTCTCGTCGCGATCAGCCAGGGCACTGACCGAGTATGGCGTCCGAAGTTGAACACCAGGTGCCGCAGACGCCGCGCGGGCCGCTCACCCGGGCAGGCCAGGGTCACCCGGCGTGAGGTCGCTCCGCCGACGCGCGGTAGTACTCCACGACCTCACGCTCCACCAGCACCGGGATGAAGTCCCGGACCCGGCTCGCGTCGTACTGGTGGTGGACCTCGGAGACCACCTGCTTGATCCGATCGGGTGGCGCCTGGGGGAAACGCCCCTGGAGCCGGTCCGCCAACTCGTCGAGAGCGCGCAGCTCATCGGTTCGGGTCACGCGTCCAGTGAAGAGGGCGGTGCCTCGGATCACAAACATTCCTGGCCATCAATGAGTCCGTAGCCCGACGGCTCCTCCCGGCCCCGCGAACCGGCCGCGTGGAGTTCATGTCGTCGCTACGTGTCCTTCGAGGTTCGTTTTGTCCGCCGGGGCTCGGTCCGGCGGAACGTCAGCCGTTGGACACCTGGGTGTCGCTCAGCGCTCACGTTGGGCCGATAGCCATGGAGGACGCACAGCGATGTGCGGGGTCAGGCCACCGTCGATCCCCTGGAGAGCCCGATGTCGAAGTACACCCGTCCGGCCGCGCTCGGACTGGCGGCGGTGTCCGCCGCAGCGCTGTCCGCGCTTCCGCTCCTGAGCGCCAGCGCTCAGCCCGCTCGCCCGACGAGCGCGCACACCGCCAAGCACGTGCTGCTGATCTCGGTCGACGGCATGCACCAGAGCGACCTCGACTGGTACGTCGCCCACCACCCGAGCTCGACGCTCGCCAAGCTGACTCACCAGGGCGTCGAGTTCACCAACGCGGCGACGTCGAACCCGTCGGACTCCGACCCGGGTGGCACCGCGCTGATGACCGGCGGCAACCCCAGGTCGACCGGCATCTACTACGACGTCGAGTACAGCCACAAGACCGACGAGCCGGGCGCTCCCTGCACCCCGGGCCAGCCGGCCACCGGCGGCGACGTCGTCTACGACTCCCCGGACGACGCGCTGGCGAACGTCAACGACTTCATCGACCCGGCGAACGGCACCTTCCCGTCGTTCGACGAGAACGGTTCGATCTTCGCCAACGGCGTCGACACCAACCCGGCCGCGATCATGAACCTGAAGAACGACGCCTCGTCGTTCAACGTCTCGACCTTCCCCGTCGACCCGGCGACCTGCAAGAACGTCATGCCGTGGGACTACCTGGGCGACAACACGATCTTCCAGGTCATCCACGACGCCGGCATGCGCACCGCCTGGTCGGACAAGCACGCCGTCTACATGTCGTTCAACGGCCCGGGCTCGAACGGTCACGAGCATCGACGACTACTTCGGTCCGGAGATCGACTCGCAGGCCGTCGAGCCGAACGGCGTCCCGTACCCGCAGGACGACGACTGGGCCCACATCGAGGCCGCCACCAAGCAGTACGACGGCTACAAGGTCCAGGCCATCCTGAACGAGATCGACGGTCGCGACCACTCGGGCACGACCCAGGTCGGCACCCCGGCGATCTTCGGCATGAACTTCCAGGCCGTCTCGGTCGCCCAGAAGATCCGCTCGACCCCGACGACGCTGATCGGTCCGGACGCGCAACGGCAACTACACCACCAGCGCCCCGCAGCCGGGCGGCTACCAGCGGGTCGACGGCCGGCTCGTTCCCGGCCCGGTCCTCTCGAGCGCCCTCGACTACGTCGACGCCCAGCTCGGCCGCATGGTCTCCGAGATCCACCAGGACGGCCTCGCGGGCTCGACCACGATCATCGTCACCGCCAAGCACGGCCAGTCGCCGCAGGACCCGCAGCAAGCTCGTCACCGTCCAGGACGGCCCGATCATCGACGCGATCAACGCCGCCTGGCAGCAGACCCACCCCGACAACGCCCAGCTGATCGTCGCCGGGACCGACGACGACCTGTGGCAGTCCTACCTCTCGGACAACTCCCAGGCCGCGTGCGACTTCGTCAAGACCTACCTGTGGGACCACACGGCCCAAGGCTTCGACGTCAACCAGAACCCGGTCACCGTCCAGCACTCCGGCCTCGCCCAGATCTGGGCCGGCGCCGAGGCCGCCGGCTTCTTCGGCGTCCCGGTCGACAACGGCCACTACCCCGACGTCTTCGGCAAGGTCCAGGAGGGCATCGTCTACGCGAAGCCGACCAAGCTCGCCGAGCACGGTGGCATGAACACCGGCGACCGCCACGTCCTGATGGTCGTCAGCGGCCCACGGCATCCGGACGCCGGACCGATGCCGCCCCGGTCGAGACCACCCAGGTCGCGCCGACGATCCTCGCCCTCCTGGGGCTCGACCCGAACCAGCTGACCGCCGTACAGAAGGAGGGCACGCAGGTCCTGCCGGACGTCATCGCCCGGCGACACCGGTGACGGTGAAAGGGACTCAGACCGGGGACAGTCCGACGGCGATCCGGGCAGCCGCGTCGCGCAGCGCCGTGTCGTCGACCTCGATCCCCGGCAGCCGCTGCGAGACCTGCAGGGTGAGCATCTCGTAGACCATGGGTGCCGGCTGTCGCGGCATCTCGTCGCCGACGCGGCGGATCACCTCCACGACGAACTCGTCCAGGTGCCGGTAGTACTCCCGAGGGTTGTACTCGATGGGTTGCTCGAGCGCGTAGATGCTGATCGGGGAAGTCACCCCAACGATGGTGGCACTCGCTGGGCTGCGGCGCCAGCGGCAAGATCCGCGACTTCCGACCGCTGTCCGACGAGCCGCCGCGTGAGCAACGTCGGGCGCTCGCACGCCCGCTGGCGGGACCGCGCCCGCACCCCCCGCGGTGCGGCGACGTGCATGGGGGCACGGTCTGCTGAGAATGGTGGATGCCAACCGCTGTCGAGTACGCCGCCGATCTCGCCGCCTCGGTGCGCGACGATCCGCCTGGGCGGCTGACCTTGATGGGTTCCTTGTACGAGGCGGAGCCCGGGCGGCCCGAGCTTCATCTGATGAGGCCGGGAGGCCCCCAGGCATCGGGCTGCGGGTTCCAGCCACAACGGTGCAGGGTGCTGGTGGAAGGTCAGCTCGCGACACGGTCGACGACAAGTCGTGGCACGTGGCCCCGGTCGGCATCGGTGCCTTGCTCGGGGAAGTCGAAGACGGCGAGCATGACCTGCATCGGGTACGTCGGAGGACCCGGGCAGCTGCGCGTCTCGGTGCCGTCGACAGAGAAGACGACCGACTCGGCGGTCCACTCCACGGCGTAGGTGTGGAAGAGCGCGACGTCGATCTCGACCCGCGTGGTCGCGAAGTCCTCGACGACCGCGGGGTCGCGGAACGAGTGCAGGCCCGACCCGACAGCGGCGCTGGTGCCGGCAACCACGGAGTCGCCGAAGATCTCGAAGACGCAGATCTCCGCGCTCTCCCTCGGCTCCAGCTCACGGCCCACGAGCCACAGCGAGGCCATCGAACGCGCCGACAACCACATCCTCGCGGTGACCTCGATCCGGCCGAAGCGCGGCGTCCAACCCCAGAAAGCCTCCTGCTCCTCCTGGACCACGAGACCGGAGCGGAACGGTTGCTGACCTCGGGTGCTGAGCACGGGACCGGAGTAGTTGCCCGACTGCACGGCCGAGACGCGCAAGGGGGGTAGGTGCTCCCCAGCACACCACAACCCCTGCTCGGGAGGAATGAACAGATCCAGGCACGAGTCATGCACCTCATACGATGCGCGAGTCGAGGCCAGCGAGCTCCAGGCCGGCAGGTAGTGCGGCAGCCACACCGACCGGTCGAGCCTCTCACCCTCGAAGTCGTCGTCCATGCCACCCCTCCAGGCCACCCGGGCTCAGTCCCGTCTCCATGTTTCCACCAGCGGACGACGACGACGTGAGCCGAGGGCGATGGCCCCTTCAGGAGCCGGTCGTGAACTCCTTCATGCCGCTGCCGGCCAGCCACTGGTTCCAGGGCACGTCGTAGTCGGCGTAACCGTTGTCGCCGGCTGCTCGGCCGCGTGGTGAGCCGGTGACGGTGACGGGGTCGCCCTGCTTGGAGAGGGCGTAGTACCACTTGGCGTTGTTCCAGGAGAGGTGGACGCAGCCGTGGGAGCCGTAGCTGTGACCGGGGTAGGGGTCGCCGGTCGAGTAGTGCAGGAACGTGCCGGACATGGTGATCCGGACGTCCCAGGGCAGGACCAGGTTGTAGTAGTTGGGGTTGTGCTTGTCGCAGGTGATGTTGACGCTGCAGGAGGTCATGCGGACCTTCGGCGACTTGTCGACCACGGCCATCGTGCCGTCCCAGGAGGGGAACTGCGGGCTGCCGGCGTCGCTGGGCATGGTGCGTAGCACCATGCCGTTGTGGGTCACCACGGTCTTGTGCTGTCCGACGTAGACGTGGGTGCGGATGTCGGAACCGATCGTGTAGTGGCGGAAGTAGCTGTGGGTGCCGTAGCGCCCGTATCCGTCGGGAACGTGGTCGAAGTTCGCGACCATGGAGATGTGCGTGCCCGGCCTCCAGTACGTCCGGGGCCGGAAGTCGACTCGCTGGGAGCCGAACCAGTGCCAGGCGCCGGAGACCGGGACGCTCGTCTTGAGCTGGATGTGCTGCTCGATCCCCTTGCGCGCTGAGGTCTTCACCGGGTCGGTGAAGACGATCGAGAGCGGCATGGCCACCCCGACCGTGGTGTCGCTCAGCGGCGCGATGCTGTCGAGCAGCATCGGCGGCCCGGTCGGGTAGACCTTCTTGCTCGGGGTCGACCCCGGAGTCCGGCTCGGACTCGCCGTCGGGTGCTGGGTGGAGGAGCTCGACGTGCCGGACGGGCCCGCCGCGCTCCGCACGGTGCCGGTGTTGCCGCACCCGGCGAGCGTCAAGAGCGCGCCGCACGCCGCCAGCGAGGCTACGGCGCGGGCCCGGCGCAGGGAGTTCATGACGGGGGGTCCTTCCGGGAGAACACAGCGAGGCGACCACGGCGCCGCCCGCCATGGGCCAGTCAACCCGCAAGGTTCAAGGAACACACGATCGTGTGGCCAAGATCGCTCCATCGGCTGATAGGGCTCTCGGTCCGCCGGCTGCGACATTCCGGCGCCGTGAGGTCTACGCCCCCGCGTAGCGCGAGCGACCGGTCGCACCGCCGCCGGCCCAGTGCGCGATGTCGAAGACGAAGCCGAGGACCACGAAGGCCCAGCCCCATCCGCTGACCCCGGTGACCGAGTGGTAGGCCAGCACGTAGAACAAGGTGGCATAGGGGAAGAAGATCAGCCCGAGCAGCGGGATCAGGAACCCGTCGAAGGCGCGATCCACGAGGCTCGAGAAGATCCAGATCAGCACGAGAGCGACTCTCGGTGCGAACCCGGCCAACAGTGCGAGCAGACATCCCATCCGCCGACCCCCTTCGGCCCACGTCGTGAACCCGTCGATACGGCATTGTGGGAAGCGGGATGACCGCGCGGCTTCACCCGCTGTGGGTGAACAGGCAGCGAGACTCGACGGGAGAAGGCATGTTCGGGATCGGGCCCTTCGAGACGCTTCTCATCGTCCTGACGCTTCTCGCGATCGGGTTTCTGTTGCGAGCGCTGGTGCGGCGCTGAGCCGTAGCTCAGGAACCCGGGCCTGCACACGGCCGTGAGGCCCGGAGTGGTTGTCCCTTCAACTATGTCCGCGTATCTTCGAGAACAGGACGGACGAAGATCCGTTCGCCGTTTTCAAGCGTCGGGTTGGAAAGGCACACACCATGGGCGACTGGCAGCTTGACCCGTACCACACGCAGGTGGAGTTCTCGGCGAAGCACCTGGGCATGATGACCGTGCGAGGACACTTCTCAGACATCACCTCATCGGCCGACATCGACCCGGACCATCTGGAGGCGATGCGCGTCCAGGTCACGATCCAAGCGGCCAGCTTGAAGACCCACAACGAGGTCCGAGACAAGGATGTGCGGTCGGAGAACTTCCTGGACACCGACAACTTCCCGGTGATCACGTTCGCCAGCACCGGGGTCGAGCCGGCCGGCGAGGACCAGTACACCGTCACAGGCGACCTGACGATCAAAGGCAACACCCGGCCGGTGGCGCTCCAGATGACCAGGCTCGGTGAGTTCAACGACCCGATGATGGGGCACCGGATCGGCTACAGCGGAAGCGCGAAGATCAACCGCAAGGACTTCGGGCTGACCTTCAATCCGGTGCTCGATGGACGGTTCGTGGTCAGCGAGGAGATCACCATCATGCTCGAAGGCGAACTCGTCGAACAGGCAGCCGCCACCTGAGCCCCGTGGCCGAGAGGGGCCAGTCAGGTGGCCCCACCGGTGGCTCAACCGGGCCATGGACGTGGTCACCGGATCGTTTTACCTTGCTTGGCATGGCCCTTTGGGCTCGGGGGAGGCCCGGGGGGCAACTGGGGTGAAGCCCATCGGCCGACGAGCTGGTGGGCTTCGCTTTTTTGCCTCACCTCGGCGATGCGACTGGCGCGACCCTGTTCCTGGTCTTCTCCTGCGGTGTGGCCTCCCAACTGGCTACGACGAGCTTCTCCGCCTCCCGGGTTCTCGGCCTGGGCACGGTGTCGATGCTGGTGGGCCTGGCGGTGCTCGTGACATCTGTCCGCTTGTCGACGCCGAGCCTCGCGCTCTTCCTGCTGTCCGGTGCACTCATCGGCGCCGGCTCGGGGGCCGTGTTCAAAGGAACCACCGGCATCGTCCTGGAGGCCGCGGCGCCGGAGGACCGCTTGGCGATGACGTCGGCACTCCTCATCGCCCTGTACGTCGGACTCTCCGTGCCGGTCATCGGAGCCGGCATCGCCCTCGACCAAGGGGCCAGCGCACCGAACACCGTCCTCGGGTTCGCGATCCTCGTCGGACTGGGCGTGGCCGCCTCGGGCTGGGCCCTGATCGGACGCCGCTCCACCAGCCCGTCACCGCCCGCGTAGACACGGGCAAATGCGGCGCCTCCGTTCGGGGTTGTCAAGCACCCTTGACACCTTGGAGCATGTCAAGCATCCTTGTCACATGAGGAATCGAGTCGGCGAGCTCCGCAGCCGGCAGGGCATGTCCCAGGGCGAGTTGGCCACCGCGCTCGGCGTGTCGCGGCAGACGATCAACTCGATCGAGAACGGCCGCTACCTCCCCTCCCTGCCACTCGCGCTCGCCATCGCGCGCAACTTCGAGGAGAGCGTGGAAGCCATCTTCATCGACGACCAGGAGGAGGCGTCATGACGTACGCAAGGACCGCAGGGCATCGAACCGCGGCGGCGGCGATCCTCGCCGTCGGCGGAGGCGCGTTGGCCGTGGCGACGTGGATCAGCGGCGATCCGGGCCTCGCCCTCGGGCTGGTCGTCTTCTACGCGGTCGCCGGCGGTGTCGCCTACCTGTGGGCCGGACGAGACAGCGACATCGGAGCGATCATCCGCGCCGGGGGTGACGAGCGACAGAGAAGCCTCGATCGCGATGCCACGGCGCTCTCGGGGCTGGCGATGGCACTGGCGGCCATCATCGGGACGATCGTCTCCGTCGCGCGCCACGACGGCGACCCCGGCGGCTACGGCGCCATCTGCGTCGTCGGTGGTGCCACCTACGCCGCCAGCCTCGTCGTTCTCAAGCGCCGGGTCTGAGGTCTCTGTCCCTGCACTTCCACGTTGCCTCCGGCGCCGTCTGCGCTCGCTCGCACCGATGATCGTGCTCGACAACCCGTCGCGATCCTGCGCGTCCGGCTCGGCTCGAGTCAGATCTGTTCATCTGAACCGAGCATGGACCACTCAGCGGGTAGTGCAGCGAACCACCTGACGTCGCAGCGCCGACCCTGCCACACGCCGTACGAGCGCATCGTCCCTTCGTACACGAACCCCGCTCGGCGTGCCACAGCGACCGAGTCCTCATTCCCCGCGACGATCGTCAGGAAGACACGGGCTGCCCCGAGCTCGAACAACCAGCGCGTGAGCAGGATCGCCGCCCGAGTGGCGTAACCGCGGCCTCTCGCCTGTGCTGCGATCCAGTATCCGAACTGCGCCACGTCTTCGCCCGTCCAGTCATCAACGCCACAGCAGCCGACCAGTTCGCCCGATCTCGCGTCGGCAACGGCGAATGCGACACCAACGGGCGTCCCCGTGGCAGCAAACGCCCTCCAGTTCAGGTCGAACCGGTCGATGACGGTCTCGGCCTCTTCGTGTGACAGCGGCGGAGCCGGGCGACCTTGCCGGTCGTGGGCCCCGCTGTAGCGTCGGATCGCCGAGTCGGCACTTGCCTCCGCCATGAACGACGCATCTGCTCTCGACCACGGTCGGAGAGTGACCCTGTCGTCGGAGAGGATCACAACCGGGCCGTCACTCACAGCTACCAGGTTTCACACCCTCTGCCCGACATCCGCTCCGCTGCGCGCACCGGCGGAGATACCCCTGGCATCGAGTCACGGGGTCCCGCCTGGGTCGCTGCGCCTTCATCAAGCACACCAGCGTGTCCGCGTCGCGGCGACGCGTCGGCGAGGTGACCGAACGAAGATGCGCAGCCACCTGGGCGTCCACGCCTCCACTATGCCGCGACCGACGTCTCGGCGGCCACGAGGGCATGTCGTGTGCCGGAGGTCGGTCTGGAGCGCGTTCTCGGGCACACGACCCGAGCCGGTGGGTGGAAGGCGCGGAGGTGCACCGGCGTTGCCTTGTGGAGCTGAGGGGACTCGAACCCCCTGACCCCCTCAAGCCACTGGGAGCCGCATGACGCCTCGGTGAATCTCGGGCCTGCTCGACTCAAACCGGCTCTGACCTGGGCAGATGTCGACCCCGATGTTCGGGTTGCCGACGATTCCACTCCCCCGGCTCGGCAGATCTCGGGCCCCCTGGAGGCAATAAACGCGGAGTAAGTGCGGAGTTGGGCACCCAGAGCCCGACCCGGCCGATCGCAGATATCGCCTGCGAGTCCTTCCTGCTCATCGGCCGAGCCTGGGACCGCGTCTTCGGTACTGGCGGGACCGTGCGCCATGGGGTTCAGATTAGGTCGAGGGCCGGACGGGACCGCGAACCTCACCAGGGGCTGCCCATAGCGTCCAGATCGGGCGTGCCTCGAAGGTGCTGCACACCGCCCAGATGGACGCGGGTTCGTGTGCTGTCCCTTCGCCCTTCAGGGGAGGACATCGCCTCGAACGCCGCGGCCAGTCGAGGAAGGACTCGGGTTTGTCTCCTTTGGCCGACGCCCGCCGAGCCGCGGGCTCGGGCCGCGCGAGCTCGAGGCCGATCTCCCGCGGTTCGGCGCTGGGATTGCGATAGGGCAGCATCCGCGGGCGATGTCCGCATCGCCAGTGGGCGGCGTCGGCCTTCACCCGCTGGACAAACACGCGCGCATCCGAGGAGCAGAAAACGAATGACGAGGGCGACCGAACCTCGCCGCCTTCGTGCACATCCGACCTTCAAAGGGCAGAAAGGATGAGAACGATGACCAGTCGAGCCAACCACCGCACACTGAGTGGCCAGACGGGAGCCCCGCCGCGTCGGAGACGACACATGCCAACCCTTTGTGCCGCCGCTGCCACCGCACTCGCCCTGACCGCGCCTGCGTCCGCAGGTCAACCTCACCGCGGAGTAGCCAGCAGCACCCGACTGGCCTCAGCCGGCAGGGCTGGGAAGCTGGGCAACGACCTCAGCTGGAACCCTTCGACCTGGACGTTGCCCCAGGCATTGTCCTCACCCAGCGTAAAGGCCACGGGGCCGCGGCTGGCGGTGGCGGCCAATGGTGATGCGACGGTGATGTGGAGGCAGCGCTCGGCCTCGGGTGTTGTCCGCATGGTGGCGTCCACGCGCGTCGGTGGGGGCCCTTGGAGCTCGCCCACCAGTGTCTCGGGCGGTGGAACCGCCAACAAGACCCAACAGGCCTTGGCCATGAACCCAGTCGGGGGCGCGGTGGCCGTGTGGAAGTCTGGCAGGCAGATCCAGTTCTCGCGGCATCCGTCGGGTTCGGGATGGACACCTCCCCAGGCCTTGACCGGAACTACGCGACCCCGGTTTGGGCCCGACGTCGCGATGGACACCCGTGGAGACGTCACGGTGGTGTGGTCTGAATTGGTCACCACGAGCAAGCTTCGCAGGTGGGTCGTCAAGGCGGTCCAGCGTCATCCCGGCAGTGGATGGGGCCACCCGTTTGCAGTGTCGGGCAACCTCGCTCGGCATCACTGGGACTACACCCCTCAGGTCGCCATGGACGAGCGAGGTGACGTCACCGTCGCTTGGCTCCGCGGGTACCCGGTCGAGATCAGCGACAATTGCCCCGGTCTGATGACGCGTCGACGCGCTGCCGCCTCTGGTCGCTGGGGATCGGTGTCGGTTCTGGGCGGTTCATGCGTCGTGCCGTTGGTGCGCATGAACCCCGCCGGCGAAACCGTCACGGCCTGGATGCAGGACGCGTATGAGGGCACGGATCAGACCGTGCGGGAAGCAGTCCGGCCGATCGGCGGCGTCTGGAAGGTCCATAAGAGCCTCTCGGGGACAGCGGCCCGAGCCTCGGCGGCGTGGCGATCGACGACAACGGTGATGTGGTCGTGGCCTGGTACGAGTGCGGTTATGACGCGTCCGAGACTTTCACTTGCTCTGTTCTGACCGAGGCGCCGTCCCGCGGGTGGGCCATGGGATGCGCGGGTGAACATCGCGCAGGGGACCTCACCTCGTGTCGCCATGAGCGCCGACGGAACCACCACGTTCATCTGGCAAGACCCCGCTCCGAACTTCGCTCTGCGATCGTTGCAACGCGCTCCAACTGGCGAGTGGGGACCGGTCGAGTCGGTGTCGACGGAGACCCCCGGCGACCGATCGGAAACGCTGGTCGGCATGGCCTCTGGGGGCAACGCCGTAGCTGTCTGGACCGAAGTCATCGACGGGATCGCCCGGGTCATGGTCTCCACCACTTGACGTGCCGGGGCGACACCCGCGCCGACCCAGGGACGTCTGGCTCTTCGAGCTGGCCTTCTTCGTCATCGGTGTCTCCGTCGCGATTGGCATGGTCGCCGCCGATCCGCGAGCCTGGCGGTTCCAGGGCGACGGCCTTGGAAGTTGCACGCCGCAGGACATTCTGGGTCGGTGTCGCCCTGCTCCCGTTGCCTGGCTCGCCCCCGTCCTCCTGGGTAGCGAAGCCAAACGGCCGCTCTGCCGCTATCCACGCGGTCTTCGAACTGACCCATTCCGCCGGGTGATGGCGCTCCACCTGCGACGCTTCGCGTTCGGGCGCTCGCTCAGGACTGCGGCTTCTCGCGATGCGGGGGCGTCTGAACCGGGAGCGTCTGGGTTTCGTCGTCGGGTGAGACTTCGATGGGCGAGGTCGGCGGAATGGATGGTAAGCGTGACGGTGTGGGCGGAGCTGCCGGGCCGGTGGGCCTCCCGAGGTACGGCGCCCGTGGTCGTGCCGGTCGTCCGAGCTCGAGCTGACGCCGTACTCGCTGTTCCAGGTCCATCTCACGAAGGAGGCGCCGGACCGTTGAGAGCGCCACGGCGATGAGCTCGCGCAGCTCAGGAGCGAGCTCGACCGTGAGCAGGTCCTCGAGCCGAGCCCGCGCCTCCCTGAGTCCTTCGAGAGCGGTTTGGAGCTCGAGGGCATCCTCGGTGCTCAGCTTCGCCGCCGGACCGGCGTCGTTGCGGACGAGCTGGCCGAATGCATCGATACCGGCAGCCACCTCATGGAACGTTTGGGCTAGTCCGAGGAGCAAGTCCCTCACGACCCCGTCGGGAGTGAAACCTGGCTCGGAGGTGGCGTCCACCAGCGCCCGGAACATCGACCGAATCGCGACCGCGCAGTGCTCCAGTGCCTCGAGTCCCTGGCGCAGGCCCGGCCCGAGATCGGGGGTGCGAACCGCGCGTACGTTGAGCCGGCGGCCTTCCTCGGCGTGAGCCAGGGCGAAGCCCGCTCGGGGTACCTCGACATGGGTGATCCGACGAGCCTCGTCCAGCCACTGCCGAGATGAGGGTGCGATCTCGCCACCCTTCTCGACCAGCTCCGAGAGCTCCGCAGCGGCGCGACTGACCAGCTCACTGATGGAATCGGCCAGCCCATCGATGGCCTGGGCCGCCGAGGCGGTGTCGACCTTGGGAGGGAAGAGCAGATTGGTCGCCACCCCGACCCCGGCGCCCACCAGCGTCTCCACGATCCGCTGCCAGGCCACCGACCCCGTCCCGAGCGTTCCCACGCCGAGCACGAGCATCGCACTGATCGGCACCTCGAGCAGGTTGCCGCGCAGCCGCAACGCCTGCCCGACTGCCATCGAGACAAAGATGAGCAGGCCCAGGCTCCACCACTCCAGCGGCACCACGGAGGCGAAGACAACTGCCAGGGTGACCCCGGTGACCACCGCCACCACCCGGTCCACGCCGCTGGCCAGCAGGGAGACCGGAGTGACCTGCACGACCAGCATCGCGGTCAACGCCGCCAGCAGTGGCTGGGTGCCCGGGAACAGCAACTTCCCCACGACGTACCCCGCAACCGCGGCGACCGTGATCCGCATGGACCAAGACAGGCCGACCCGCCATCCACCTCGAAACAGGGCCAGCTGGCGGCTGAGCCGGCGTAGCCAGAGTTCGCGCACGATCCATCATGAGCGCAACGCAATCTCGGCCCCAACACCTGCCGGCGGCGGAGCGTCACTTCACCGGCTGTCGGCGTCAGTTCACCTGCGTCACTCCGCCGCATGAGGGCTACTGACGCGGCCCGTCAGCAGCCGCGGCACGAGGACCTCGACGCGGGTAGGCGGGCGCTCAGTCGCGACTCCTCTGTTCTGTGGGTGGAGCGGAACCGGTTTCGGCGGAGGCGAGCTCCGCGACATCTGCCCACCCGTAGATCGTCAGCGGGAGAAGGTAACCCTCTTCGTCTTCGAAACCTTGCGCGATCTCACGGCCCCCCATGGCTTCATAGAAGACCCTCGCGGGACGGTTGGCGGACAAGACGCCGATGCGAAGCTCGCTGTAGCCAAGTTCAGCCAGATGGCGGGCAGCAGCGCGCAACAGTGCCCCACCGATGCCATGACCCTGATGCTGAGGGTGGACGTACAGAGAACCGATCTCGCACGTCGTACCGATGACGCCGCCCTCCTGTGCTGTGCCACCGGAGACCAGGCCTAGAAGTCCACCGTTGTCCTCGGCGACCAGGACAACGTCTCGGTCCGGGTTGCCGGCCGAGATTGCGGCCAGCGCCCTGGCCCATCCGGTTGCCGACACCTCGGGAGTCCATTCATCCACGCGCTTCCGAAAGGCCGCGCCAGGCATCTGTCCGCGGTGCGCGGCCAGGAAAGACTCGACCATCAGTCGCCCCATCGCCGGCGCATCGTCGACCCCCGCAGCGCGAACCCTGAACTGACACACCCGCCGATTCTCCCGCCCGCAGACGATTCATGTCGGGTCCCGAGAGCCCGTGAGCCCAGATGCGTCACTCCGCCGCGAACCAGCCGCCCCGTCATTCCTCGAGGTAGTTCGACAGCTCGACAAGGTTCCGGTCCGGGTCACGGATGTAGACGCTTGTGATGGGACCCCGCGCACCAGTACGCGGAACCGGCCCCTCTTCTACGGCGATCCCGCTGGCAGCCAGGTCCGCCACGACAACATCCAGCGGGTCGTCAGCGATGAAGCACAGGTCCGCACTTCCCGGGGTGGGCTTCGCGGCCTTGGGCTCAAACTCCCGCCCCCGCTGGTGGAGGTTTATCTTGCTCGACCCGAACGTGAGTGCCTTGCGGCCCGAGCCGAAGGTCACCTCTGTCATGCCAAGCACGTTGACGTAGAAGGCGATGGTGCGTTCGACGTCGTCGACGGTGAGAACCAGGTGGTCGATGCGGTCAATGTCCACTCAGCGGACCCTAGTGCGCGAGACGGCCTGCCCGCGCGCGACGGCGTCCCGCGTCCTACCGCCAGGGCTTCGCACACCCTCTTCGTCAACGCCAGCCCGCCCGACGGTTGAGGCGGGCTGCTTCAGCCGTCTGGCGCCGTGCGCCAAGCTGCGGTCGTAGCATCCGCTCATGAAGGTGGAGTTCGACTGTCCGGGCGGCTACTACATGCTCGGTGACCTTGTATCGGCGGCGAGCGCTGAGGAGCCCGTGCCTGGCCAGTGGGGTGACGAGATCGGTTCGGCCTCGATGTATGGGGTTTTCATCATTCAGTTCGGCAGGCCCCGCAGGGTTTCCCTGGATGTCCGATTCCATGAGGACATCGAGACCGCCAGCCTGGGCGACATCACCCCCTCGATGGAGAATCCCGATCCTGGCTGGGAGGCCGCGGAGGTCTTGCGGGGCGGCCTTCGCGAGGGCGGTGACCTCGACGTCATCGTCGACGGTCGAGCCATCGCCCAGGTTGCGGCCGCTTCGGGTCGGTACGGCTACACGCTGACGTTGCGGCGGCGTCCGGGAGCGGGTGACCACGAAGAGCACCAGCTCGACGTGTACCCCTGCCGCGAGCCCGTGGACCCGCGTCCGATCGTGTCCAGCCGCGACGCCGAGGTTCGCAAGTCGTCCCGCGAAGCCCTTCACACCGACGAAGGCTTCTACACCCTCGTCAGCGGATTCCGGCGCTTCTTTGAGGTGCTCCCGGATCCGGTGCCGCGGCCCGGGCTGAGCATCGAGGTCGGCGATCGCATGGCCTGGGTGTTCCCGTTGGGGGAGACGAGGACAAGGGAGGTGCAGGTCACCGTGTACCAGGCCGACGCCGAGCCAGCCGACGTCCTGGCCCGGCTCCGCAAGACCCACCCGCACGAGGCCCACCTCGAACTCGACAACGACTCGACTGGCCTCGACGCCATCGGCAGCTGGCGCGGAGACCATCCGGTCACGGTGGCGGCCGAGGGTCGTCACCGCATCGTGGTGTTCGCACGGCGCCGCGAGAACAAGTGGGGCGACCTGGTTGAGGAACACATCCTCGTGAGCTGGCCGGCCTCGCAGCGAGCGGGCTCGGGCCGCGCGGGGCGGGTGGATGCCCCGCAGTACACACCGACCAAGGTTGCGGAGGCCGCGAACTCTGTCAGCAGCAGCCCGCGGGACGTGTCAGGTCCACCCAGCCCGGAGTCATACGTCGAGCTCGTCGAGGCGATTCCCGACACCGAGTCGCTCACCGTCCTCGTGGTCGCCGGCAAGTCCCGCGCTCAGGTCCTCGAGATCCTCCAGATCGACCCGGACACGGAAGTCCCGGACGGCGACAGCGACGACCCGGAAGTCACCGGCTGGGCGCTGGCCAACATCCCAGGAGGTGTCCTCGGTCTGGAGCACACCGGATACGGCGACCCCACACTGAACAAGCTGCGCAAGCTCTCCGAGGACGGTGGTGCCGCCGCGGTGGTCCGCAACAACGTGATGGCACACCTGCGGTTCGGATGCGCCCGCGACGGTGAGCTGCTCTTCGACGACGACGAGTTCATGTACACCGACCACCCCGAGACCGTGCCCGCTGAGCTGCGCGAACTCTTCGACCTCGTGTACGACGATTTTGAGACCGACGACACCGAGCACACCGACGAGCCGGGCGAGGACACCAACCCCTTCGCCGTCGGGCTCGCCATGTCCGAGGCGATCACCGGGATTCGTCTCATCCTCGACGACATCACGACCGTTCAGGGCAGCGGCTACTTCGCCGGCCCCACCCAGGACTACACAGGCGAGCTCTGAACCAAGAGGACAAATCACACCGCCGGACCTCAACCTGCGTCACCTCGGCCCGGCAACTGACCCACTTCGCCGGCTTTCGGCGCGAATCCAAGGCACTCACAGCCGATGACAGTGCGCGGGCAAGGCGGGCGTGGACGCAAAAGGCCTCTTGGCCAGACTCAGAGCCAGCCGCCTTGCAGCACGGCTGCGTACTTGTCGTACTGGTCGGGGTGCTTGCCGAGGTAATCAGTGCATGACTGTAGGTCGTTCGCGAACTCGTCCAAGCGCTTCGGGCGCTTCTCAGTGCCGTCGAACTGGTGCGCTATGTTGAAGGCGCTCAACTTGTCGCAGCCATTCTCGGTTAGCCGGCCTACCCCCGGGGCGGTCGGGTTGTGGGGCACCTGGACGTTGACATTGATCGTCATTGCGCTGATCGATGTCGTCGTCGCGGACGAGCTCGCGATCGCCGCTCCGGGCGACGAAGCGACCGTCGGTTTCACGGTCCTCGCCTTCGGCGGCCCCGCACTGTTCTTGCTGGCCCAACTCTTGTTCCATCGCCTGGCGGCTGGACAGGTACCGCGATCGCGACCACTCGGAACCCCGTGCTCGCACTCCTCGCCGTGACCACCTCCCGCTCGCGCTTATCGTCGGGATCACTGCCTCGACCGCGGTGCTGGCTGCGGTGGCGCTCAGCGACACGGTCCACCCAGATGATCAGGGGCAACGAAGGTCTCAACTCCCGCGTTCAGCGCCAGATGACTTGCTCAGGTAGTCCAGAACGATCGTCTAGAGCTGGTCGCAGCGGCTGCCAGGTGGGTGGGTTCCTCGGTCCGGTGTGGGCTCCCAACCATCCGCATCTGCCTGCGAGTTCAGGCGATCAACGCAACACCTCGGCGAGTGCGGTTCCACTGCCTCGTTTCGCTATGTCGGATCGTCCTCACGCGGCGGATGGTTGGCGATGTAGGTCCGCTCCTGCTGCGGGACGGACGTCTTCACCATGGCGAGCGGCGGCACCGGCGTCTGGGTGTAGTCGAACGAATTCCGGTAGTCGTACGCGGAGCGGTCGGCCGACGTCAGCGCCGTGAGCCCGAAGGTGTGCTCGGTGTAGGCCAGGAGCGACATGTAGGTCGCTGGCGTTGAGTCGGTGACGCCCGCCTTGGCGTACGGGCTCACGATCACCATCGGAACCCGGATGCCGGTGCTCGACGACGGCGGCGGCACGTGGTCGTAGAAGCAGCCGCAGTCGTCGTAGGTGATGAAGATGGCGGTCGAGGACCAGTCCGGGCCTTTCTCGATGGCCGCGACCACGCGGCCGATCCAATTGTCCCCCACCGCCATCGAGTCCCCGTTGTGCTGGGAGTTGCTGTTGGTCGGCATCACCAACGACAGGCTCGGCAGTGTTCCTGCCTGCGCCGCTTTGATCACGTTCGCCGCCGGCACGAGGTTGTCGCGCTGCGCGGATCCGAGGCACTCGTAGTAGCTGGGGCAGATCGTCCAGCCATAGCCCAAGCCCGAGGTCGGCCCACCGACCCCGCCGTAGATCTTCCACGTCAGTCCGGCGCTGTCCAGCCGGTCGAAGATGGTGGGGACGTATCGGACCGGCGAGGATCGATACGGACCGTTGCCGTTCTTGTCCGGGACGCACGACGGCTCGAGGACCCACTTGCTGCCATTCCACCACCTGGCGTCCTTGAAGCTGTCGCAGCCCCATCCGGGACCGGTCTTGCTGGTGAAGGTCGATTGCGTCGGGTTGTCTCCGTCGAACCCATCCAACGTCCCCGAGGCCAGCACCAGGTGCCCGCCCCACGATGGCGTCGTCGCGAACTCGAACGTCCGGTCCGAGATCACGAACCTGTTGGCGAGCGCCGTCAGGTTCGGGATCTGGGAGGGGTCGAACTGCGTGTAACACGCATAGGCGCGGGTCGCGGTACAGCCGCCGATCTTGTCGAACCCGTCCATCTTGCCGCCGTCGATGGCGTCCTGCTGCGCCCGGATGATATGGGCGACGCCCGGTACCAGGTCCGACGCCTGCTTCAGCGGGATCACCTGGCCCGTGGAGAGCCTGCCGTCGGTGGCGCCGTCGCAGGCCTGGTGCCCGGTGACACTGCCCGCCGCGATCTGGGTGCACAGCTTCCCGAGCACGTTGTCGAAGCTGTGGTTCTCCTGATCGATCACAACGACGTGCGTGATCGGCGCCGTGGTCACCGAAAGCCGACGGGACCGACGGGAGTGATTCCCCGCGGCGTCGAACGCGTCGACCCTATAGCGGTACGTGGTCGACGCCGCGACATTGGTGTCGGCGAACGTTCGCGTGTCCCGAGGCGTCGTGCCGATGCGCACGCCGTTGCGGTAAACCGTGTACCCGGCGACGCGGCGGTTGTCGGTGGAGGCCTTCCAGGCCAAATCCACCTCGATGGAGAGCACCCTGGTCGCGTTCAGCCCGGTCGGCACCGTCGGCGGCTGGGTGTCGGCCGCGTTCGCCGGCGTCGCAATCAGCCCCACGATCATCGGTGGCGCCAGCAACAGACCGAGCACCAGACTCCACCCGCGCCGCATCATCTCGTCACCCCCGCGCGCCCGCGCCCGCCGGCGCGGACCCACGCCGACCCCAGGCCGACAACCCAGTGCCAACCACTTTCGACCGAACAACCGTCTTGATCGATTCCCCTCGCTGCCTCACTCATTGTTGCCACCCCGTCTCAGGCGCGGGATGCCCCGACTCCACTCCACCAGAGGCACTCACCCGCCCTGAGACAGGGGCCCGAGTGCACCCCGGCAAAGGGCTGAACAGGGACCCCGGTGGCATATCCGGGCAAGGCCCAGAGTCCGCCCCACGGTGGTCGCCCGCCACACCCGAAGGTGTGGTCGAAAGGACCGCTCATGCTTGCGGGCTCACTCACAGCCGATGTGAGTGCAGTCGGGTGCGTTCGAAGCGGCGACCAAAGCCACGAGGTCGTGAGCGGTTCTCACGGCGTTGTTCGCTCAGCGGTGCCTGCTCGTGCCTCTATGCTCCGGCCGTGGCTGCGACAGTCGAGTTCTACGAGCGAGTCCTTCCGGCGTTTCCAGACTCGGAGGGCCTCACGGTTCTGGTGGTCTCTGGTGTGACGCGCGATGCAGTCCTGGCGGGTCTGGGCGTTGACGTGTCGAGGCCGGCGGAGGACGGCTGGGACTTTGATCATGGGTCGGCGGCGTGGGCGGCGGTAGAGATTCCGGGCGGAGTGCTCGCGGTTGAGCTGTCAGGGTTCGGCGATCCATCGCTCGACGCCTTGGCGTCCTTGTCGGAGGCTGGTGCGGCGGCGGTGGTGCGCAGCAACATCTTGGCGCATTACCGATTCGGGGCCGCTCGCGCTGGTGAGTTGGTCTTCGACGACGACGAGTTCATCTATCTCAGCGATCCTGACCGGGTGCCGGTCGAACTACGGCCGTTGTTCGACGCCGCGTGGGTCGATCTCGAAGGCGAGGACGAGAACGATTGGGTGAACCCCTGGGTGGCCGGTCTGGCGATGGCCGAGCTTGTCACCGGAGTAGAGCTGACCGAGGACCAGGTTGCCGCCGTGCTCGAGTCGGACTTCTTCTTGGCTCCATCGCTGCGCTACCCGGACGTTGAGGTCGCCGAGGCGGAGCCGGCTGGGCTCGCCCGGGTGAAACTCGACAAGGGGGTCCGGAAGCTCGGCCCTCAGCTGCTGTGGACCGACGGGTCGTACATGCTGATCAGCTCCTGGGACTACTGCTTCGAGCAGGAGGCGCTGCCCGACGACGCTCCGCAAGGCTTCGGGCTGACCGTGCTTGACCACACGGCGTGGGTGAGGACGCTGATCCAGCCGCCTCCGCCCGTGGAGTCGGAGACTGCGACTCAGGTGTCGCTGAACGTGCTGGAAGCTCAGGCTAAGCCGACGAGGACGCTGGAAAGTCTGCGGGCCGCGTACCCGCACGAGGCGTCCGGTGTGGTGGTTGCCCGCGTCATGGGGTTTCCCCGAAACGGCTTGGAGGCGTACGGCAACGAGTACAACAATGGCGGTCGCGCTGTGACTGACAACGAGGGCACGTTCAACCTGCACGTGTTCGCTCGACCTCGTGTTGTCGGAGAGACGTTCGACGAGGAGCACGTGCTGTTGGTCTGGCCCGCGACTCCCACCTGAGCGCGCTCTCGGGCGTTGACGCGTGGCGTGATGGGCCCGGTGGGGCCTCGGCCCTGGCAGCGCAGGTCGTAGAGCGTCTGGGCATTGATCTGCAGGAGCTCGCAGAGCTGGGTCATGGTCAGCACCGGGTCGATCCGGTGCGTGGTGGAGTCGTCGGTCTCGTGGTGTGTGGTGGTCCATGCACCTAGGTGCGTTGGTCTCGACAAGCTCGACCGACGAGGTGCGAGGTGCCGCGAGACCGCCCGATGGCGGGGGCGTATCGGTCGAATAAGTGCGGAGTAAGTGCGGAGTAGCCACCTCGAGCCTCCTTGTTCAGGAGGTCGACACCCGCTCTGACCTGCAGGTTTGGTGGAGCTGAGGGGACTCGAACCCCTGACCCTCTCATTGCGAACGAGATGCGCTACCAGCTGCGCCACAGCCCCATGCGTCGTACGACGCGAAGCGAAAGGCTAGCACCGGGGATGTCGCCTCCCCGAATCGACTCGGGACGAGTCAGGAGTTGACCGCCCGGTCGCCCGGGGCGTCCTTGCGACCGACCCGGCGGCGTACCCGCTCGGCCGCCTCGGCCTCGCGGGCGAGGGCGGAGTCGGCGTCGGTCCGGCCCGAGGTCCACACCCCGGTCGAGTCGAGGTCGATGGTGCGCACGCTGCGGCGGGCCGGCGGCTTGGAGACGTACGTCGGAAGGGTGGTCGGCACGGGATCCCACAGCTTCGGGTCCGCTGCCGCGGCGGCGTCGGGCTCGGCGGGGATGGTGCCTGCCGGCGCGCCGTCGACGACTCCTGCATCCACGTCGGTGGTGGCCTCGACCAGGACCGCGGGACGCCAGGCCCGCTCCTTCTTCACCATGAGTCGGCACGCCACCAGCCACGCGGCGAGCAGCACGACCGGGATCGCGGCGTACGCCCAGGCGAGGCGGCCGGAGACACACACACCGACGACGGCGACCAGGGCGAGCAGCAGCAGAGACAGCACCCGGCGGCGGCGCTTGGTCGCTCGGGCTGCGGCCTGGCGACGGACGGCGTACGACGCGTCGGGCTCGGGAGTCATGGCCGAGGGCTTCGTGTTCACGACGGCCGCCGTCGCCGCGCGGGCGGGCGAGACCACCAGGCGGGCCATCCGCGCACTCACCGGTTCGCGGCGCGCGAGCACGCGCATGCTCTGGGAGAAGCGGTCGATGGAGCGGCCCCGGACGACGTCGTCGTGATGGCGGAGCGCCTTCGGGATCAGGTAGGCGGCCCAGGCCACGGCGAGGGCCACGAAGATGAGTCCGCTCAGGTCCACGGCCCGACACTAGGTTCGCCGACACAGGCGCCCGGGGATGTCAACAGGTGTGTCGCGAAATCACTCGTGTGACTCCTGTGAAAGTCGGGCCAGCATGCCCTCCGGACACTCCTCGACGGTGATCGCGTAGATGCGGTGGTCGCGCCAGGCCCCGTCGATGTGCAGGTAGCGCGGGGCGTAGCCGACCTCGCGGATCGCCAGCTTCTCGACGACCCGCAGGGAGTTGGAGTTCTCCGGGCGGATGGCGACCTCGATCCGGTGCAGCCCGGCCGAGCGGAAGCAGTGGTCGATGACCAGGGCCACCGCCGTCGGCATCACCCCACGGCCCGCGACGTCGCGGTCGAGCCAGTAGCCGACGGAGGCGAACTGCGCAGAGCCCCGCACGATGTTGTTGACGGTCACCTGGCCGGCGAACCTGCCGCCGACCTCGACCGCGAACGGCATGCCGTGACCCTGGCGCGCGTTGCGCTGGAGCCGGGAGACCAGGGTGCGGAACGTCGCCGGACGCTCGGACCCTCCGGGAGGCACGGTGGCGTCCCAGGGTTGGAGCCAGGCCGCGTTCCGACGACGTACGGCGCGCCAGGCGCGGGCGTCCCGGTAGCGCAGCGGCCGCAGCGTGACCTCGCCGTACTGCAGGGTGGCCGGCCAGCCGGCGGTCAATGGTCGCTCCCGACGATCTGCTCGACGGCGTGCAGCAGCAGCGGCTCGAGCACCGCGATCGCGTCCTTCACGCCACCGCGGGAGCCCGGCAGGTTGACGACCAGGCACGACCCGGACACCCCCGCGAGGCCACGCGAGAGCGCCGCGGTCGGGACACCCTTGCCGACGCCGTACGCGCGGATCGCCTCGGCGATGCCCGGCACCTCGCGGTCGAGCAGCGGCCGCGTCACCTCGGGGGTGCGATCGGTGGGTGTCAGTCCGGTGCCGCCGGTGGTGAGCACCACCCGGACACCCCCGTCGACGGCGTCGGAGACGGCGGCTCCGACGGGTTCGCCGTCCGGGACGACGCTGGGGGGCTCGCAGGCGAACCCGAGAGAGGTGAGGAACTCGACGAGCAGGGGACCGGTGGAGTCGTCGTACACGCCGGTGGCCGCACGGTTCGAGGCGACCACCACGGCGGCCCGCATACTCATGCGGACGCCCGGCGCAAGCGCTGACGTGGAGCGGTCATCGCGTCCAGTCACCGGACTTCCCGCCGGTCTTGGTGAGGACGCGCACGTCGGTGACCACCGCGCGCTTGTCCACCGCCTTGACCATGTCGATCACGGTCAGGCCGGCCACGGCGACCGCCGTGAGCGCCTCCATCTCGACGCCGGTCCGGTCCGTCGTGCGGACGGTGGCCACGATCTCGACCGCGTCGTCGCCCACCTGGAGGTCGACCGTCACCGAGGAGATCGCGAGGGGGTGGCACAGCGGGATCAACGACGGCGTCTGCTTGGCACCCATGATCCCGGCCAGCCGGGCCACGGCGAGGGTGTCGCCCTTGGGTACGCCGGCTCCGCGCAGCAGCTCGACCACCTCGGCCGAGACGAGCACCCGTCCGGCCGCGACCGCCTCGCGGGCCGTGACCTCCTTGCCCGACACGTCGACCATCCGGGCGGCGCCGGACTCGTCGACGTGGGTGAGTCGGTCCATCAGAACTCCTCGTCGAGGGGCAGCACGGTCACTGTCTCACCGGCGTCGACCGACGTCACGGACTCGGGCACCACGATCAGCGCGTCGGACTCGGCCAGGTCGCCGATCATGTGCGATCCCTGGGGGCCGACCGGCGTCACCGCGAGCCGGCCGTCGACGACCGACATGATGCCGCGGGCGAACTGACGACGCCCGTCCGGCGAGGCGAGGCCGTGGGTGAGCACGGCGTCCGCCGAGGGCCGGATGTAGGGCGTCCGCCCCATCAGCTTGCGGATCGCGGGCAGCACGAACTGCTCGAAGGAGATGTAGGACGACACCGGGTTGCCCGGGAGCGTCACGATCGGCACCTCGTCGTCACCCACCATCCCGAAGCCCTGCGGCTTGCCCGGCTGCATCGCGACACCGCCGAACCACACCGTGCCGAGCGGGCTCAGCGCCTCCTTGACCACGTCGTAGTCGCCCATCGACACCCCGCCGCTGGTGACGACGAGGTCGGCCCGCACGAGCTGGTCGGACAGGGCATCCATGAACGCGCGGGGCTCGTCGGGCACGATCCCGACCCGGTAGGCGATCGCCCCGGCCTGTCGGGCCGCCGCGGCGAGCAGGAACGAGTTGCCGTCGTACACGGAGTCGTGACCCAGCGTCGTGCCGGGCTCGCGCAGCTCGGAGCCGGTCGACATGATCACCACGCGCGGCCGCGGCCGCGACCGCACGGACGACCGGCCGACCGCCGCGAGCAGGCCCAGCTGGCGCGGCCCCAGGACCGCGCCGCGCTCCACGATCAGGTCCCCGACCGCGACGTCCTGCCCGGCGGGTCGCACGTGCTGACCGAGCTCGGGCGCCTGCGAGATCACGACGTTCGCGACGCCCCGGTCGGTCCACTCGTACGGCACCACCGAGTCGGCGCCCGCGGGCACCGGAGCGCCGGTCATGATCTTCACCGCGGTGCCCGGTGACATCGCGAGCAGGGTCGCCTGCCCGGCACCGATCTCGCCGACCACCGGGAGGTGGACCGGCGACTCGTCGGATGCCGTGGCGACATCCGCATGACACACGGCGTACCCGTCCATCGCGGAGTTGTCGAACCCGGGCAGCGCCACCGTGGCGCGGACGTCCTCGGCCGCCGAGAGGCCGAAGGCCTCCATCAGCGGCTGGTCGAAGGCCGGCAGCGGCGAGATCGCTTCCAGGATCCGGCCGCGGTGGTCTTCGACGGAGACGAGCGCGTCAGTCATGCTCCAAGACGCTACCGGGCGGCACGCGCTCGGCCGCGGAGGTCTCCAGCGAGACGTCGCCGACGACCTTGACCTGGCGGCCGAAGGTCCAGTCCCCCGAGACCTTGAGCGAGGTCGCCTCGCGCAGCGACGGTGCTCCGTCGGGGAACCGCCGCTCGAAGTCGGGCACCAGCTTGTAGTAGTCCGAGTCCAGGTCGACGAACGGCAGCGGGTCGGCCGCGGGGCTGAGCACGAAGTCCTGGCCGACGTCGTAGACGTCGGAGCGGAGGACGAGGAGGTCGTTGGTCGTCTTCACGGGGACGAACCGGTCGCGGCCGACCTCGATCGTGCGGGCGCCCTCGAACACCTCGATCGCGGCGCCCATGGCGGTCTCGATCTGGATGACCTCGGGGGTGTCCGGGTCGGCCGGGTCGACCGTCTTGACGTTGCGGATCAGGGGCAGCCCGAGGATGCCGTGCCGGGCATCGAGCGCCTCCGCCATCGCCCGCAGGTCGAACCACAGGTTGTTGGTCGAGCAGAAGCGGTGCCGGTCGAGGTCACCGAGTGCCTTCTGGTCCTCCGCGGAGGTCTGGGCCGTCTCACGCAGGACGATCCGGCCGTCGGCCTTCCGCCGTGCGAAGTGGCCGCCCTTGCGGTCCGACGGCGTACGACGTACGGCCTCGATCGCGAACGGCGCCCCGGACCGGGCGAACCAGCCGGCGATGCGCGGGTCCGGCACCGCGCCGAGGTTGTCGGAGTTGGAGACGAACACCCGCTCGTAGCCCTCGTCGACGAGCTGGTCGAGCAGGCCGGTGCCGCGCAGCGCCGTGTAGAGGTCACCGTGACCGGGCGGGCACCACTCCAGGTCGGGGTCCCGCGGATAGCTCACCGGGGTGAGCTCGTCGGCGAGCAGCTTGGGCTCGCGGTTCTGCAGGAACTCCAGCGGCAGCCCGTCGACGGGCAGGTCGGCGTAGCGCGCCAGGGCGTCCATGGTGTCGACCGAGGTGCGGAAGCTGTTCATGAACATCAGCGGCAGCCGCGCGTCGTGGGTGCGGCGCAGGTGGAGCACCTGCCGGGCGATGACGTCGAGGAACGACCAACCCTTGCGCACGCAGAGCAGGCTCTTCGCGCGTTCCATGCCCATCGAGGTGCCGAGTCCGCCGTTCAGCTTGATCACCGCGGTCGTGCGCATCGCCGCCGTGGCCGCCTCCTCATCGATCTGCACCTCGGCGAGGGACTCCATGTCGAGGGGCTCGATCGACGACTCCGCGATGAGACCGGTCTCGCCGTGCTCGAGCAGGCGGTAGTAGTGGGCGAAGGTCTCGATCGCGACGGGGTCGATCCCGGCGTCCGACATCTTGGCCCGGGCGCGATCGAGTCCGGCACTGCTCATGCCGCGATCGTAGGCTTGCCCGGTGCCCCCACCGCAATCCCGTTCGGGCAGTGAACCGGCGTCCGCGGCCTCCGTGGCGAAGATCGCCCTCCGAGACCGGATCCGCACGTCGCGTCACCGGCGCCCGCTCCTCGAGGTGGTCGAGGCGGCGCAGGCCCTGGCCGACGTCGTGACGGGTCGCCCGGAGGTACGCCGCGCGGCCACCGTGGCGGCGTACGTCTCGATCGGCGCGGAGCCCGGGACCGGTGCGCTGCTCGATGCCCTGGCGGCGGCCGGGAAGCGGGTCATCCTGCCGTCATTGCGACCCGACTTCGACCTCGACTGGGGTACCTGGCGCGGCCCGACCTCGCTCGCACCCGCCCGGATGGGGCTGCTGGAGCCCGTGGACCGGCTCGGCGTGGAGGCGGTCGCCACCGCCGACGTGGTGATCGTGCCGGGCCTGGCGGTGTCGTCGTACGGCGCGCGCCTCGGCCAGGGCGGCGGCTCGTACGACCGGGCCCTCGCCCGGGTGCCGGTCGGGACGCCGGTCGTGGTCTGCCTGTACGACGACGAGGTGGGCCTCGAGGTCCCGGTCGACGACCACGACCTCCCGGTCACCGCCGCGGCCACCCCCACGCGCTGGATCCCCCTCCGCTGACCCCTGCCTTCGCCGGTCGAGCCCATGCTTTCGGTGGTCGAGCGAAGTCGAGACCACCCCGGTCGGTGGTCGAGCGAAGTCGAGACCACCACCCCGTCGGTGGTCGAGCGAAGTCGAGACCACCCCGGTCGGTGGTCGAGCGAAGTCGAGACCACCCCGGCCGCTGATCGACCTCGATCGGTGGTCGAGCGAAGTCGAGACCACCACCCCGGTCGCCGGCCGACCCCGGTCGGTGGTCGAGCGAAGTCGAGACCACCACCCCGGTCGCCGGCCGACCCCGGTCGGTGGTCGAGCGACGTCGAGACCACCATCCACAGGTGTCTGCCTTCCTATGGAATCGAGGCCACGGGCGCGGTCACCATGGCCGGATGGCCTGGACCTACATCCTCGAATGCTCCGACGGATCGCTGTACGTCGGCAGCACCCGAGACCTCGGATCCCGCCTCTCCCAGCACATGATGGGTATGGGATCGGCCTACACGCGGTGCCGTCTGCCCGTGCAGCTCGTGTGGGCGGCCGAGTTCGAGCACATCGGTGCGGCGTTCGGGTTCGAGAAGCAGATCCAGAACTGGAGCAGAGCGAAACGGATCGCGCTCATCGAGGGCCGGTTCGAGGACCTGCCGCGCCTGGCCCGAGGGACGGACCGGGACGCGTGGGAGGCGAGACACCGCCCGGAGTAGTCCCCCACCGGGTGGTCTCGACTTCGCTCGACCACCGAACACGCGCTCGACCACCGAACACCCGCTCGACCACCGAACCGACCGTGGTCTCGACTTCGCTCGACCACCGAACGATGCCCCGCTCGACCACCGACCGTGGTCTCGACTTCGCTCGACCACCGAGCACACCCGCTCGGCCACCGACCTCCGGGCTCGTCGACCGCTGGGTCTCACGCGGGAGTCGCCTATGCGGATGCCGTACCATTGGCAGTCGCCGGTGGCGAGTGCCAGCCGGCTTCAGACCCGAGGATCCCTGCGTTGCCCACCTATCAGTACCGCTGCACCGACTGCGACCACGCCTTCGAGCAGTTCCAGAGCTTCACCGACGACGCCTTGACCGTCTGTCCGGAGTGCGGCGGCCGCCTCCGCAAGGTGTTCAACGCCGTGGGCGTGGTGTTCAAGGGGTCGGGCTTCTACCGCAACGACAGTCGTTCGACGAGCTCCGCCGGGTCGTCCTCCGCGGGAGGCTCGGCAGCCGAGTCCTCCTCGTCCTCGGGATCGTCCGAGACCTCGAGCCCCCCTGCCGCCGCGGCCAAGGACTCGTCCTCGTCCGACTCGTCCTCGTCCAGCTCCAGCTCCAGCTCGTCGACCTCGAAGACCTCGTCCACGCCCGCGGGATCGTCCAGCAGCAGCTGAACGTCGGGCCTGTGGAGAGACTCCGCGGACCGGCCGACCACGCCCTTACCGTCGGAGCGTGACCGCCCCGACCTCAGAGGTTCCCTCGTTCGCCGCGGGGCGCCGCGAGCGAGCACGCCGCGCCGTACGCCGCGCGGTGCTCGCACGTCGGCGCCCGCTCTCGGCCGTCTGCCTGGCTCTGGCGGTGCTCGCCGGCATCCACGCCGCACGACCCTCGCCCGGTCGTCAGGTCACCGTGTCCGTCGCCGCCCGCGACCTGCCCTCCGGCACCGTCCTGACTCCCCGCGACCTGGTGGCGCGGCGCTATCCGGCCGCGGTCGCTCCGGTCGGCTCGGCCCCGAGGGCGGTCGGTCGCACGCTGGCTGCGCCGGTCCGTGCCGGCGAGCCGGTCACCGACGTACGCCTCGTCGCTCCGTCCCTCGTCAGCGGCTATCCGGGTCGGGTCGCACTGCCGGTACGGATCGCGGATGCCGCGGTCGTCGCGCTGCTACGGGTCGGCGACCGCGTCGACCTGGTCGCCGCCGACCCGCGTCGCGGTACGGCGTCGTACGTCGCGGTCGACGTCCCGGTCCTCGCGCTCCCGGCCGCCGACCAGCAGAGCGCCGATGCGGCTCAGCTGTCGGGGCGACTCCTGCTGGTGGCGGCCTATCCGTCGGACGTGGACGGCATCGCGGGAGCCGCTGCGACGGACCTCCTCAGCGTGGTCATTTCCCGCTAGCGTGACCGGCGTCCCACCACCCCGGCCGTCGTCGAGGCGGCCCAGAGGAGAGTGCCATGACCGGCTTCAAGAACTTCATCCTCCGCGGCAACCTCGTCGAGCTGGCGGTCGCGTTCATCATGGCGACCGCCTTCGCCGCGGTGGTCACCGCGACGGTCGCGGTGATCATGGGCCTGATCGGCAAGGCCGGAGGCAACCCCGACTTCAGCCACTACAAGCCAGGCGGTCTGCTGATCGGCATCTGGATCACCTCGATCATCTCGTTCCTGGTCATCGCTGCCGTCGTGTACTTCCTGATCGTGAAGCCCTACACCGTCGCCAAGGAGCGCTACTTCCCGGCCGAGGAGAGCGGAACCCCGGCGGACGTGGCCCTGCTCACCGAGATCCGCGACCTGCTCGCCCGTCAGCAGGGCGGCGCCTCGACGGGTACGACGATCACCTGAGGTCGGTCGAGACCCCCGCCCCGGAAGGGCTCGGGGTCAGCCGTGATGCGGCGGGACCTGGGCCCGCAACCAGCGGTCCCCGGCGTCCTCGGTCACGGACTCCTCAGGATCGCGTTCGTCGGACGTCGTCTCGGGGAGCACGTCACCGAACACCCGCGCGAGCCGACGCCGCTTCTCCCAGTCGGTCTCGGCCGACTGCTCGGGTGAGGCTGGATCTGCCATCAGGCGCAGAGGCCGTTGGCCAGGTTCTGCTGGGCTGCCTGCTGCTCGGCCTGGCTGTTGCTCGGGTGGGCCGTCGGGTTGCCGGGCTTGGTGACTCCCGGGATGTGGTGAGCGTTGATGGCGCCCGACAGCAGCGACTTGGGGAGCACCTTGTCCATCGCGATGTCCTTCCACAGCAGTTTCGCCGTGGGCGCCCAGATCACGCGGTTGGGGTTGCTCGGGTCGACCTCCCAGGGGGTGGTCACGAACTGGATCTTCTTCAGGCCGATGTGGCGGAACTGGTAGGCGAGGCCGACCAGCTTGGCGAGCGTCTTGAGGCCCGGGTCGAGGGTCAGCGACTTGGTGGCGGCCTCGAGGAACCGCGCGAGGTGGATCGGGTTGGCCAACGTGTTGGCACTGATGGCCTGGTGCGCCATCGACGCGATGAACGCCTGCTGGCGCTTCATCCGGCCGATGTCGGAGCCGTTGCCGAGGTCGTGGCGCTCGCGCACGTAGCTGAGCGCCTGCGTGCCCGAGAACTTGTGCGTGCCGGCCGGGAGGTTGATGTGGCCGATCGGGTCGACGACTGCGTGCGGAAGACAGACGTCCACGCCGCCGATCGCGTCGACCATGGACCTGAAGCCGTTGAAGTCGACGACGATGTAGTGGTCGACCGGGATGTGCGTCAGCTGCTCGAACTGCCGGATCGTGCAGCCGGCCCCCCCGATGTTGAACGCGTCGTTCCACATCGCGCCGGCCGTCGGAGGCGAGATCTGCTTGCCCTTGTTGTCCAGGCACGACGGCCGGTTCACCACGGAGTCGCGCGGGATGCTCACGCCGTACGCGTGCTTCCGGTCCGCCGACAGGTGGACCAGGATCGTGGTGTCGGAGCGCTTGCCGATGTTGGTGAGGTTGTCGATGTGGTCACCGGGCGCGTTGCGGTTGTCCGAGCCCATCACCAGGATGTTGAGCGGCCCCGAGGGCCCCTTCGGCGTCGGCCGGTCGGTGCCCAGCTCCTTGGTGACGTCCACGACCGTGAGGTTGGAGTTGTAGTGGCGGTACAGGAACACGACGCTCAGACCGGTCACCAGCGCGATCACCACCATGGTGGCGAGGACGACCTTGCCGACCGTGTGATGGACCTTGGGGGTGCCCTTGCGCTTTCCGGCCGCGGCGTCGCCGGTGGTCCCGGCGTCGTCAGGGGGGACAGCGGACATGGATCAACCTCTGGTCAGGGAGAAATCTCCGGCCGGGCGCGACCGGGACCGCCTCGAACATACGGGGCGTGACCAAATTGTGACCGGGAGGTGGCCCAGACACAATTCCGCGGCGTACCCATGAGTCACCTGGAGCCGTCCGAGCCGCCGGGCCGCTGCCCGACGGGCAGATGACGAGCACCGGTGGCGCAGGTCACACTGGGTGGATGCGTCGACTGATCTCGGTCCTGGTACCTCTCGCGTTCGTCGTGGTGGCCGCCTGCTCGTCGGCGGCTCCCGCCGCCCAGAAGACGGTCCCGGTCGGCCCGGCCCGGGCGGCCGCCACCAGCTTCACTCCCTGGTGGACCTACCACCACGCGGCGTCACGGGCCGGGCACGTGCCACGATCCGCGGGATCGCCGCTGAGGCACGCGTGGACACGACGGCTCGGCGCCGCGGTGTACGGCGAGCCGCTGGTCGTCGGCAGCACCCTGATCGTGGCGACCGAGCGTGACCAGGTGTTCGGGCTCAACGCGCGCACGGGGCACCGGCGGTGGCAGACGAACCTCGGGCACCCCCAGCCGCTGAGCGGCCTTCCCTGCGGCGACATCGACCCGCTCGGCATCACCGGCACCCCGGCGTACGACCGCCGCACCGGCTCGGTGTTCGCCGTCGCCGAGACCGTGGGCGGTCATCACACCCTGTGGGCGCTCAACGCGACGACCGGGCACCGCCGCTGGCACCGGAGCCTCGACGTCCTGCCGAACCGCAACCGGTCGGCGGAGCAGGAGCGCGCGGCCGTCCTGGTCGAGCACGGCCGCGTGGTGGTGTCGTTCGGCGGGCTCGCGGGTGACTGCGACAACTACGTCGGCTACGTCACCTCGACCTCGGTCACCGGCAACGGTCCCACCTATCACTACGCCGTCCCCACCTCCCGCGAGGCAGGCATGTGGGCCACCCCCGGCCCGATCCTGGGCCGCAACGGCCACGTCTACGTCGCCAGCGGGAACGGCGCCGAGGTCAACGGCCGCTACGACAAGAGCGACTCGGTGACCGAGCTCTCGCCCGGGACGTTGCATCGACTCTCGCTCTTCGCGCCCGCCTCCTGGCGCGCCGACAACGCCGCCGACCTCGACCTGGGCTCGTCCTCCCCGACCTCGGTGCCCCGCGTCCACCGCCTGGTGATCGCCGGGAAGCGCGGCACCGTCTACCTGCTGCACGAGCACCTCGGCGGGGTCGGCACCGCGATCGCGTCTCTCGACGGCTGCCGGGCGTTCGGCGGCTCGGCGGTGATCGGGCGGACCGTGCTGATGCCGTGCCTGGGGCAGGACCAGGTCCGCGCCCTCCGCGTCGGTGGCTCGAGCCTGCACTGGGCCTGGTCGGCGTCGGGGGTCTACGGGTCCCCGGTCATCGCCGGCAGGCGCGTGTACGTCGCGGACCGCGGCTCCGGCGACCTCTTCGTCCTGCGCCTCCGGAACGGCAGCGTGGTCCAGCGCATCCACGCCGGCTCGCTGACCCACTTCCCCTCCGAGGTCGTCGACGGCGGTTACGTGTACGTCCCGACCCTGAGTGGGATCACGGCGTTCCACGGGTGACGATCGGCGACCCCTTCTCGTTCCTCGAGCTGATCGGGACCATTGCCTTCGCCGTCTCGGGGGGTGCCGTGGCCGCGAGAGCAGGGATGGACTGGCTCGGCATCGCCGTGCTGGCCGTCGTCACGGCCGTCGGCGGAGGCACCCTGCGCGATCTGCTCCTGGGTCGGCACCCGGTGGGCTGGATCCCCGATCCCTGGCCGATCTGGGTGGCCCTCGCGACCTCGATCGTCGTGATCGCCGAGGCGTACCGGCGGCCGCGCCGCGCCCTTGATGCCCGACGTCTGATCCTCGTCGCGGACGCCGCCGGCCTCGCCGTGTTCACGGTGACCGGGACCGGGCTCGCCCTGGCCTCCGGCATCAGCGGGCCTGTCGCCGTCCTGCTGGGTGTGGTCACCGGGGTCGGTGGCGGCGTCGCCCGCGACGTGCTGGCTCGCGAGCGCCCGCTGATCCTGGTCGGGCAGATCTACGCACTCACCTCGGTCGCCGGCGCGACCGTTCTCGTCCTCCTCGACGACGCGCACGTGTCGGCGACGCCGGCACGCTGGTTGGCGATCGCGGTCGCCCTGGTCCTGAGGCTGCTGGCGATCCACTACGGGTGGTCGCTCCCGCGGCCGCCGCTCCCGGACCGGGCCGACGACGCGCCACGCAGCTAGCACGCGAGCGTGCGGGGCTCGCGCTGTGTTCCTGCGTAGCTCACCGTCTGCGCTCGGTCACGCCGGTCGGCGGCGGCGGAACCGGCGCTTGCTGATCCGGCTGGTGCGTGCTCGGTGGTGTGCTCGCCGGGGTGCGGTGGTGGTGGTGGTGGTCCACGATCGTCGCCTTGGCGTCGAACTTGGGGTCGGCCACGAGGTACTGCGCGAGCAGGCTGTCGTGCCGGTGCGGGGCGGGGTGCACGGGGTCGGGGATCACCCGTCCCTCGGCGGCGTCCCAGAAGCGGTCGGCGTACCCCCACATGCGTCGCGCGGCGAGGCCGAGGAGGCCGGTGTGCGGCGTGCGTGGGTGTGGTCTCGTCGGGCCGTGCGCCTCCACGTCGAACATCCGCCGGGCGAGCCCGTCGAGCGTCACCGGGTCGCCGTGGGCGATCAGCTCCTCGATCATGCGACGTTCCAACCGGTTGTGCTCGTCGAGACGGGAGCGAGCGTCGACCCAGAGGTCCGGCCACTTGAGATGGATCGCGTGCGCCTCGCCGTAGAGCCGTCCCTTGATCAGCGCCAGCGTCAGCTCCAGCTGCCGGGCCGCGTGCAGGTACTCCTTGGCGAGCGCGTGCCCGACCGGCCCGCCGTGCCGCACCCGCTCGAGCACGACCGCCTCGACCGCCGCGAGGTGCCGGCTGGTCGCGGCGAGGAAGGTGTCCGTGGCCGCGTAGTGGTCACGCGGGCGCAGGGGGTTGCGGTGGGGTCGAAGCGCCTCGTCCAGGCGCTCCTGGAGGGACCTCTGCGTCGCCTCGACCGTCCGCACCAGGATGTCTCCGTGCGCCATCACCGCCACCTCACCAGGAAGTAGTGTCCGACGCCACCGCGGTCGCGTCGGACCGCCTCCCTCCAGTGTGACTCGCCACGGTCGGCGGACAAGGGGAGGTCGGCCGCTTGGGTCGTGGGGGCCTGATCCTGACCGCCGGGTCTGACCGGGCGACGCCGACGACGAACCCGCGTCGACGGACGCCCCCGACGCGGCCTCGGATGCGCGGCATCGTCCCGATCGCGGCCTCCGCGAAGGTTCGCCCGGAGTCGGTCGCGGGCGTCCTCCCAACTACTATTCCAAAACCACCGCCCCAGTAGCTCAGTGGATAGAGCAGCCGCCTCCTAAGCGAAAGGTCGCCAGTTCGACTCTGGCCTGGGGCACCGCTCCCGTGCGATTTCGGCTGATGAGTGACACGTACGTCGGCTGATGCATGACACCCCGGCCGAGCGGCGTCGAGGTCTTCCCCGCCATACGCGGAACGCCGACCGCCGAACGCCGACCGCGATGTCGGGTACCCGGGTCCGGTCTGTCCGGCCGGGGTAGTCCGTGACGAAAATCCTCTCCCGGGAGCTGATTTCCGTGCGTTTCGTCACGGACTACCCCGAGAGGGCACCGGCCCCTGTGGAAAACCGGGGCCGGCCAGGCACGTCTGCGAGGCCCCATCAGGCACACCGTGGAGGGCGGGCGAAGTCCTCGAAGATCGCCCGCGGGACCTTTCGCTGCGGCACCATGGAGGGAGGCTGAGGGGCCGTTTCGAACCACATCATTGTGATTCCCAGAACCACGTGACCCACCCCCCTTCACACCGTTAACGTCTGCCCCATGCGCAACAGACGTCGCTCGGCTCGGCGTGTCTCCTTGACACGACGCATCGGCGTCTTGGCGCTCCTCGGCCTGCTCGCGGTCATCGTTCCGGTGCTGCATCCCGAGACGGTGAGCGCCGCCTCGGGCGTCGACGACTACCCGGCGCGGCTCAAGCACGCCGCCCAGGACTCCCTCGTCGACCCGTGGCTGTTCTACAACCGCGAGTGCACGTCGTTCGTGGCCTGGCGGCTCAACTCGGAGAACAACGTCGCGTTCGACAACTACTTCGACGGCGTGCACTGGGGCAACGCCTCCAACTGGAAGAACGCCGCCAAGGCCGCGGGCATCCCCGTCGACGACAACCCCGTCCGCGGGGCGGTGGCGTGGTGGGCCGCAGGGTCGGCCGGGTCCTCGCGCGGTCACGTCGCCTGGGTGCAGACCGTGGGCGACGGCGCGATCACGATCGAGGAGTACAACTACCTCCGCGAGGGCTTCTACGACACCCGCACCATCTCCGACACCAGCTCGCTGTGGCCCAGCGGCTTCATCCACGTGCGCGACACCGTGGTGCGCAACACGGTCGCGCCGACGGTCACCGGCACCCCGCAGGTCGGCCAGAAGCTCGTCACCAACCGTGGCTCCTGGAGCCAGGGCAACCTCACGTTCCACTTCCAGTGGCTGGCCAACGGCAAGCCCATCGCGGGTGCCACGACCAGGGCCTTCCAGCCGACGGCCGCCCAGGTCGGCCAGCGCCTGCGCGCCCAGGTCACCGCGACCAAGGCGGGTGCCCACAGCGGCACGGCGCAGAGCCCGCCCACCAGCTCCATCGCCAAGGGCGTGTTCACCAACAGCGCGGTCCCGACCATCTCCGGCCAGGCCCAGGTGGGCATTCCGCTGAGCGCGACCACGGGCACCTGGACTCCGGCCGCCGCCTACCGCTACCAGTGGTACGCCGGGACCACCGCGATCACCGGCGCGACGAGCTCGACCTTCACCCCGACGGCCGACCAGCTCGGTGCGCAGCTCCAGGTCCGCGTCACCGCGACCGCTCCCGGCTACACGACGATGCGCGTCGCCTCGGCCGCCACCGTCGCGGTCGCCCCCGGCCAGTTCACCGCCGACTCACCGCCGACCATCTCCGGCACCGCCCAGGTCGACAAGACGCTGACGGCCTCGCCGGGCACGTGGTCGCCGGCGGGCGCGGTGGCCTACCAGTGGCTCGCCGACGGCGCCCCGATCAGCGGCGCGACCGGTACGACGTACACGCCGACGCCCGACGACCTGCGCAAGCAGATCACCGTGCAGATCACGGTGAGCCAGACCGGGTACGCCGATGCCGTCGCCACGTCGGCGGCGTCCCTCCCGGTGGCGCCCGGCACGTTCTTCAACTCGCGCGAGCCGGCCGTGATCGGCACCGCCCAGGTCGGCGTGCAGCTGCGGGCGGACCCGGGCGCATGGTCACCCAAGGCGACGATCGGCTACCAGTGGGTGGTCGACGGCACGGACGTGCCCGGAGCGACCGCCCGCAGGTTCACGCCGCGCCCGGAGGACCTGGGCAAGCCGGTCACCGTCCAGGTCACCGCGTCCCGACCCGGTTACCTGACCGCCGTGCTCCCGAGCGCCGCGACCGACGCCGTCCTCCCGGGTGTGATCACCTCGACCCAGGCGCCGACCCTGGTCGGGCATCCCGTGGTCGGCCGGACGCTGCGGCGCCTCCAGCGGCTCGTGGTCGATCACCCCCGACACGATCACCTACCAGTGGTACGACGGGTCGACGGCGATCGACGGCGCCACCGGCGCGACGTACCAGCCGGTCGCGGCGGACGCGGGCTTCCGCATCCACGCCGTGGTCACGGCGAGCTCGGCCGGGTACACGTCGCAGGACGCCACGACGAACGCCACGACGCCGGTGATGCTCGGGCACGTCACCGAGGACAAGCCGACCGTCACCGGCCGCGCCGTGGTCGGTCGCACCCTGACGGCGCACGTGAAGACGTTCGCGCCGACGACGGCCACGCCTCAGTACCTGTGGTACCGCTCCGGTCACCCGATCCGCGGCGCCCGCGCGGCGACGTACGTCCTGACGCCGGCCGATGTCGGCAACCGGGTGTATGTGCTGGTGACGTACCAGGCGACGAACTGGATCTCGCACCCGCGTCGCTCGGTCGCCGTCCGCGGCATCCGCGCCGTGCCCGTGCTGCACGCCCGGACGACGATGCGGCACGGACACGTCTACCTGCAGCTGCGGGTGCGCGCGCCGGGCCTGAGCGCGCCGGGCGGTCGCGCCCGCGTGCTGCTCGGCGGCCACGGTCTCGGGCGGTTCCGGGTGATCGCCGGGCACGGCGGCACCCTGCTGGCGACCCTGCCTTCGGGCACCCACCAGCTGACGGTCGTCTACCACGGCTACGGCAGGCAGACGTCGGCCCGGACGGTCGTACCGGTCACCGTCCCCTGAGGACGCGGCCTACAGCACCTCGAAGCGGATCCCGGCGGCCTGCAGCCGCTCGATCAGGTGGTCGCCCATCGCCTGCGCGGTGGTGACCTGCCCCGCCGTGGGCGGGTTGTCGTCGAACGCCAGGCTCAGCGCGGCCTCGGCGAGCATCTTGGAGGTCTCGTCGTAGCCGGGGTCACCCCCGGACACCCGGGTGCGCACGGCCTGACCGCCGCCCTCACCCACGAAGTCGACCCGGAACCAGGACTTGGCGCGCCTCGCCGGATCAGGGCCGTCGCCCTGCTTGATGCGGCCGAGCAGCGCCTGCCGGGCCGGCTTGATCTGCGCGGCCACGCCGAGCACCCCGACCGCGACCGCGCCGCCGACGGCGTACCGCAGGGTCTTCGTGCCGGCGTAGTGGGAGTACCGGAACTCGGGCCCGTACGACGAGAGCGCGGCGCCGCTGCGCGAGACGATGATCGGGTCGATCGTCGGCAGCGGCAGCAGCCAACGGCCGAGGACCTGGTCGCGATGGGGCTTGCCGGACACGGCCCGCGAGGACCTGCCCTCCGGTCGGGGCTCGGTCCGCCGGCGGGCCGCGGACGCCTCCTTCAGCTGCTTGCCGCGCGACATGGCGGTCATCGCGGAGTGGAAGGTGCCGCCGGAGAACATCCCGCTCGCCCGCACCACGCCGCGCACCGTGATCGGCACGCCCTCCGGCAGCTGCTTCACGGTGAAGTAGGCGCCGAGGTCGTGGGGGATCGAGTCGAAGCCGCATGCGTGGACGATCCGGGCGCCGGTGCCCTCGGCGGTGGCGTGGTGGGCGACGTACATCCGGTCGACGAACTCGGGCTCGCCGGTGAGGTCGACGTAGTCGGTGCCGGCCTCGGCGCAGGCGGCCACCAGCGGCTCGCCGTAGGCGAGGTAGGGGCCGACCGTGGTGATCACGACGCGGGCCCGGGTGGCGATCTCCTTCAGCGAGACGTCGTCGGTCACGTCGGCGGTGAGGAGGGTCAGATCGGCGAGAGCACCGTCGATCGTCGCCAGGTGCTCGCGGACGCCCTCGAGCTTCGACTCGTTGCGGCCGGCGAGCGCCCAGCGCAGGCCGGACGGGGCATGCCGAGCGAGGTACTCGGCGGTGAGGCGACCGGTGAAGCCGGTCGCGCCGAACAGGACGAGGTCGAACTCCCGGTCGGAGCGGGACGAATCGGTCATGGCCCCCATCGTGACAGCCGAGGGAAGCCGTCGGCCAGAGCGCTCGTCAGATGACCGCGACCGTGGCCTTGCGCCTGCGCTCACCACGGGTCGGACCCGCTCGTGTCCGTCGGGGCCCGGCGTATTCTCGACGCCATGTGCCGCAACATCCGCCCTCTGAACAACTTCGAGCCGCCGGCGACCTCCCACGAGGTGTCGGCGGCGGCCCTGCAGTTCGTCCGCAAGGTGAGCGGCTCGACCAAGCCGTCCGCGGCGAACCAGGAGGCGTTCGACCGCGCCGTGCACGAGATCGCCCACATCACCCAGCACCTCCTGGACGACTGGGTCACCGCCGCGCCCCCGAAGAACCGCGAGGTCGAGGCCGAGAAGGCCCGCGCCCGGTCCCGGGCCCGCTACGCCAGTTGACCCGCGGGAAATGGTCCGTTGAGCCGCGGGAAATGGTCTGTTGAACAGCGTCGAACGGTCCGTTGAACCGCGGGAAATGGTGATCCCCGAGGTCCTGTGCGGCGGCCGTCTCGTCGTCCTCACCGGCGCCGGGCTGTCCACCGACTCCGGCATCCCCGACTACCGCGGTCCCGGGTCGCCCGCGCGACAGCCGATGACGTACCAGGAGTTCGTGAGCGGCCCCGCGTCCCGCCAGCGCTACTGGGCACGCAGCCATCTGGGCTGGAGCAGGATGCGCCGGGCGGAGCCGAACGACGGGCACCGGGCGCTCGCGCGGCTCGACCCGGACCTGCTGATCACCCAGAACGTCGACGGCCTCCATGAAGCCGCCGGATCCCGTCGCCTCGTCGCGTTGCACGGCCGGATCGCCGACGTCGTCTGCCTCGCGTGTCGACGTACGACGAGCCGGGCCCGGCTCGAGGAGCGCATGTCGCGCGACAACCCGGGCTTCGCGGAGGCCCACGCCGGCGCCACGACCCGACCCGACGGCGACGTCGACCTCGACGAGACGGCCGGCTTCGTCGTACCCACCTGCTCCGCGTGCGGAGGCATCCTCAAACCCGACGTGGTGTTCTTCGGGGAGAACGTCCCTCCCGCCCGGGTCCAGCAGTGTTACGACGCCGTCGACTCGCTCACCCCGGGTGACGCCCTGCTGGTGGTGGGGTCGTCGCTGACCGTGATGAGCGGCTTCCGGTTCGTACGCCGTGCGGCCCGGGCCGGCGTACCGGTGGTCATCGTCAACCGCGGGACGACCCGGGGAGACGACCTGGCCACGGTGAAGGTCGAAGCCGGGTGCTCCGAGTTCCTCACCGCCCTCGTCGGCGCGACGGCGGTCTGAGGACGACCACTACCCGCGGCTCAACGAGCCATAACCCGCGGCTCAACGAACCATAACCCGCGGCTCAACGGACCATGACCCGCGGCTCAACGAGCCATAACCCGCGGCTCAACGGTCAGGCGCGGGAGACGAAGATGTGGGCCGCGGCCTCGAGGTCGAGCTCGGCCGTCTCGCCGCCGGAGCCGACCAGGACCCCGGCCTCGGTCGCGGTGACGCCGACGACCTTGTCGGGGAGGGCACCGATGCGGCGGAGGGTACCCATCAGGGGCTCGTCCTTCTGCAGCTCCTCGGAGATCCGGCGGACCCGCACGCTGGCCTGCTGCTCCCCGACGAGGTCGGACAGCAGCTCCATCCCGTCGAGGAACTCGCCGGCGGCGGACAGCTCCCCCAGCTCGGCGAGCCCGGGGATCGGGTTGCCGTAGGGCGACTCCGTCGGATGGTCGAGGAGCTCGACCAGGCGACGCTCGACGGTCTCCGACATCACGTGCTCCCAGCGGCAGGCCTCGGCGTGCACGAGCTCCCAGTCGAGCCCGATCACGTCGGTGAGCAGCCGCTCGGCGAGCCGGTGCTTGCGCATCACGCGCGTCGCCAGCCGCATCCCCTCGCCGGTCAGCTCGAGGTGCCGGTCCCCCTCGACCGTCACCAGGCCGTCGCGCTCCATCCGCGCGACCGTCTGCGACACCGTCGGGCCGGACTGGTGCAGGCGCTCCGCGATCCGGGCACGCAACGGGACGATGCCCTCCTCGACCAGCTCGTAGATGGTCCGGAGGTACATCTCCGTGGTGTCGATCAGGTCGCTCACCGAGTCATTGTGACCCATCGCCCCTGGGCTGGCAGAGTTGGACCGGTCCGCACCGACGACGAGGAGTTCCATGCCCGACGTGATCGTCCCGGCCCGCTTCTGCGGGCCCCCGTCGTCGGGGAACGGCGGGTGGAGCGCCGGGGCGATCTCGGTCTACGCGGGCCATGAGTGCCCCGAGGACCACGCGCGACCGTGGCCCGCGGTGACCGTCACCCTGCACGCCCCACCGCCCCTGGACGTCCCGATGCCGGTGCTGCCCGCCGAGGGCGGCGGCGTCGCCGCGTCGTACGACGGCCGGCCGGTGCTCTCCGCGCGCTGCAGCCACGAGGAGATCGCCGACGTCGAGCCGGTCGACCCCGACCAGGCGCGGGCCGCGTCCGCGTCGTACGCCGGACTCGGCAGCCACCCCTTCCCGACCTGCTTCTCCTGCGGCACCGGACGGGCGGAGGGCGACGGGCTGCGGATCTTCCCCGGCCGCGTCGCGGACGCCACGTCCGAGGCCGGCCGGCCGCCGCGTCCGCGCGTCGCCGCCACCTGGACCCCCGATGCCGGCGTCGCCGAGGACTTCCACGCGTACGCCGACGAGCACCCGCGCGCGAGCGTGCCCGTCACCTGGGCGGCGCTCGACTGCGTCGGCGGCTGGGCGGGCGACCTCGAGGAGCGCCTCATGGTCCTGGCTCGGATGACCGCCCGCCTCGACTCGCTCCCGGTGATCGGCGAGGAGCACGTCGTCGTGGGTCTCGGTCGCGGCCGCGAGGGCCGCAAGGCCTGGACGTCCTCCACGATGTACGACGCCGACGGCCGGGTGGTCGGCTCGGCCGAGCACCTCTGGATCGCGGTGGACCCGGCGGCCTTCTCGTGAGCGACCACGGCACCGACGAGGCTGCCGCCGAACCGTGGTGGAAGAACGCGGTCTTCTACCAGGTCTACATCCGGAGCTTCGCCGACTCCGACGGCGACGGCCTCGGCGACCTCCCGGGCCTCACCTCGCGGCTGCCCTACCTGCGCGACCTCGGCGTCGACGCCGTGTGGGTGACGCCGTTCTACCCCTCGCCCCAGCACGACGCCGGGTACGACGTGTCCGACTACGTCGGCGTCGACCCGCGGTTCGGCTCCCTGGCGGACGTCGACGACCTGCTCACCAAGGCCCACACCCTCGGGCTGCGGGTGATCGTCGACCTGGTTCCCAACCACACGTCATCGGACCATCCGTGGTTCGTCGAGGCGTTGGCGGCCGCGCCGGGGAGCGCCGAGCGCGCTCGCTACCTGTTCCGGGAGGGCAAGGGGCGCGACGGCAGCCGACCACCGAACAACTGGGAGTCCGTCTTCGGCGGCCCCGCCTGGACCCGCGTCCCGGGGACTCAGCGTCGTCAGGGCCCACCGCAGGGGGCGGACGGAGAGTGGTACCTCCACCTGTTCGACACCTCGCAGCCGGACCTGAACTGGCGCAACCCGGCGGTGCCGGCGATGTTCGAGGACGTCCTGCGCTTCTGGCTCGACCGCGGTGTCGACGGCTTCCGGGTGGACGTCGCCCACGGGCTGTTCAAGGTCGCCAGCCTGCGCAACCAGCGGGGTCAGGCCGCCGTCGTCCCGGCCACCGCCCGGACGGGCGACCTGGCCGCCGGCAGCGTGATCCGGCCGCACCTGCCCGACGAGCCGATGTGGGACCAGCCCGAGGTGCACGAGGTCTACCGCGACTGGCGTCGGGTGCTCGAGAAGTACGACGGAGACCGGATGGCCGTGGCCGAGGCCTGGGCGCAGACGCCCGAGGCGATGGCGCGCTACGTCCGACCCGACGAGCTCCACCAGGCGTTCAACTTCGCGTGGCTCCTGGCCCCCTGGTCCGCCGAGGCGTTCGCGGAGGTCATCCGCGGCACGCTCGACGCGGTCGGGCTCGTCGGCGCGGCACCCACCTGGGTGCTGTCCAACCACGACGTCATCCGCCATCCCACGCGGTACGGCGGTGGGGCCACCGGGCTGGCCCGGGCTCGCGCGGCGACGCTCACGATGCTGTCGCTGCCCGGGTCGTCGTACCTCTACCAGGGCGAGGAGCTCGGCCTCGAGGAGGTCGACGTCGCTCCCGAGTTCCGCCAGGACCCGCTGTGGTTCCGCACGGGTCAGGTCGGACGTGACGGCTGCCGCGTGCCGGTCCCGTGGCGCGGCACCCGCCCGCCGTACGGGTTCAGCCCTGCCGGCGTACGGACCTGGCTGCCGATGCCGGACGACTGGGCCGGTCTCACGGCGTCGGCGCAGCGGAAGGACCCGGGGTCCACCTGGTCGTTCTACCGCGACGCGTTGCGGCTCCGGCGTCGCTTCGACGGGGCCGGCGAGGGCGTCGAGCTCGTCCCGGGCAGGTCGACCGTGCTCGAGCTCCGCCGCGGGCCGCTCACGGTCGTCTGCAACTGCGGCCGTCGACCGGTCCGACTGCCGGCCGGTGAGGTCGTGATCGCCAGCGGGCCGTTGCAGGGCGGTCTCCTGCCGCCCGACACCGCGGTCTGGCTCGCCTGACCAGGTCTCAGTCCAGGGCCACGTTGTAGCGCGCCAGCCCGGCGACGAAGTCGCGCAGGTCTGCCTCGGACCACTCGCCGAGACGCTCGTCCAGCCACGTCCGGCGGTCGCGGTTCACCGCCTCCATCCGCAGCACGGCGTCGGGGCTGGCCGAGACCAGCGTGGCGCGGCCGTCGTCGGGATCGGGCGTGCGGTCGAGCAGGCCCAGGTCGACCAGGTGCTGCACCTGTCGGCTGATCGCCCCCTTGTCGACGCCGAACCGCTCCGAGAGCACCGAGGAGCGTTGGGGGCCCTCGGCGGCGAGGTACATCAGCATCAGGTACGACGCGGGCTGCAGGTCCTCGTGCACCGCACGTGCGCGCTCGCCGATCACGCGCCGCACCCGCCGGATGAGGACGCCGACCTCCTGCTCGAGCCTGCCCAGCTCGTCAGCTCGCGACACCGACTGCCACCCTTTCGTCGTCCACGATCGCCTCGTACCCCGATGAGGGCACCGCCACCGTCTCGTCCGTGCGCTGGATCGTCGTCCGCAAGGGGACCTCGCGGATGAACAGCACGCACAGGAGTGCCAGCATGGCGAACGGCGCGGCGATCAGGAAGAGGTGGCCGGTCGCCTCGCCGAACGCGGACTCGTAGAGCGCACGGACCGGAGCAGGGAGCGCCGACAGAACCGGGATGTCACTGGTCTGGTGCCCGGCACCTGTGGCGCCCGCCGACGCCAGCCCCGCGGTCACCGTGGTGGCGACCTGATGGCTGAGGATCGCGCCGAGCACGGCCACGCCGATCGAGCCGCCGAGACTCCGGAAGAACGACACCAGCGAGCTCGCCGCGCCGAGGTCGGACTGTGCGCTGTTGTTCTGCACGGCCAGCACGAGGTTCTGCATCGCGGCACCGAGCCCGAGCCCCAGGACGGCCATGGAGACTCCCACTCGCCACAGCGGGGTGGTCGCGTCGATCAGGCTGAGGAGGAGCAGGCCGGCGACGACCAGGACCATGCCCCCCACGAGGTAGCGCTTCCACAGCCCGGTCCGGGTGATGATCCGCCCGGTCACCATGCTCGACAGCATCAGGCCGCCCACCATGGCGACGGTCATCAGCCCGGCGCGGGTCGGGCTCATCCCGCGGGCGAGCTGGAAGTACTGGCTGAGGTAGACCGTGGCGCCGAACATCGCGACCCCGACCAGCACCGAGGCACCCGTGGCGAGGGCCGTCGTCCGGTCGCGGAAGAGGCGCAGCGGGATGATCGGCTCCACCGCCACCCGGGCTTCGACGTACACCGCACCGGCCAGGACCAGCAGCCCGGCCGCGACCAGGCCGACGCTGGTGGCCGACGCCCACGCGAACTGGCTGCCGGCCAGGCTCACCCACACCAGGAGCAGGCTGACGCCGGACATGATCAGCGCCGCGCCGAGGTAGTCGATGTGCACCTCGCGGCGTACGACGGGCAGGTGCAGCGTCTTCTGGAGGACACCGAAGGCGAGGACCGCCACCGGGATGCCGACGTAGAAGCACCAGCGCCACCCGAGGCCAGGGGTGTCGACGATCAGGCCACCGATGAGCGGCCCGCTCACCGTGGCCGTCGCGAAGACCGCGCCGATGTAGCCGGAGTAGCGGCCGCGCTCGCGGGGGGTGACCATGCTGGCGATGACGACCTGGACGAGCGCGGTCAGCCCGCCGACGCCGAGGCCCTGCACCGCGCGAGCGCCGATCAGGAAGCCCATGCTGGGCGCCAGCCCCGCGGCCAGCGAGCCGGCGACGTAGATGACGAGCGCCGACTGCACGAGGAGCTTCTTGCTGAAGAGGTCCGCGAGCTTGCCCCAGATCGGGGTCGAGGCGGTCATCGTCAGGAGCGTCGCGACGACCACCCAGGTGTAGCCGGTCTGGCTGCCGTGCAGGCTCTCGACGATGCGAGGCAGGGCGTTGGAGACCACCGTGCTCGACAACATGGCCACGAACATGGCCAGCAGCAGACCGGACAGGGCCTCGAGCACCTCACGGTGCGTCATCGGCGCGGCTGCCTCCGCTGGAGCCGGAACGGCGACGGGATGGGACACGGATGCTTTCCTCACGCAGGACTAAAGGTTGTCTACGACAACTATATTCCCGCAGGACGTGCTCCACCGAATCGGCGGCGAAATGCAGACAACCCGCAGGTGCGCCTCCGGATCGCTCCGAAGACCCTCGCGGCCGGACGTGTGGCCGGGATCACCTGCGGGTCGGGTGTCTGCGTTTGGATTGCCAGCAACACTTCGGGCTGGCCGGTTGCTGCTAGACCGCAGCCACCTCACGCGTCCTGAAAGTATTCAACTCTGGACCACCTCCTTTCCCGTGTACGAAGACGGTAACCCGCGGTGGCAACCCGCCTCAAGCAACTTTCCACCGTGTCTCACCGAGGCGTTGTCCTCGGCTGCCGTGGTCGAGGCATGACCGCGATCGGCCCGGGTACGGGCGCTGCATGACCACGACACCGCAGGAGCCCCCTGCAGATCCCGACATCGTGCCCTCGGGCGACCCGGTCGCTCCCACCGAACCGCACCCCGGCGAGGACCCCGGGACGACTCCCGAACCCGAGGTCAAACCGTCCCTCTGAGCTCTCACCTGCTCACGCGTGAGCGCCGACGGGCACCAACGGCAGCAGCGCATGGCGCAGCCCGGTCGCCCCGGCGGCATCGGCCGCGCGAGCGAACTCGGCCACCTGCTCGCGATAGGTGAGCCGGAACGTCGAGCACTTGGAGTCGCCGGCGCGGTCGCTCATCGCGTGGTGGGCACATCCACCCATGCACGTGGGTAGGGCGATGCAGCCGCGGCATGCCTCGTCGGTGAACGGGTCGTACCGCAGCCACTTCAGCACCCGGTCGTTCGGGTCGCGCCAGTCGCGCAGGTGGCCGATGACCTCCTGGCTGTTGCCCACCGAGTCCCAGCACTTGTAGAGCTCGCCGCGCGAGCCGACCACGAGCTCGTTGACCCGGACCGCCGTGCACGGTGACGTCACCGGCTGTGGCAGATCGACGGCCGCCAGGCCGAGCTCGCGGGCGCGAGTCAGGAACGCCCGCTCGACCGCTGCGAACTCCGGCATCGTGAAGCACTGCGGACGGTAGGTCTCGCTCGGGGCGCCGGTCCCCTCGTCGTACGCGACGATCTGCCCGGGATAGACGGCGACGCGTCCGCTCAGCCCTCGGTCCACGAGGAGATCGAGCAAGGCGTCCGCCTCGGAGGCGTTGGCGGTGTCGAGGTTGACCCGGATGGCGATGGGCAGGATCGACGCCGCCTCCTCGATCCGGTCGAGGATCACCTCGAACGTCGGGCGGCCGCTCCTCAGTGGCCGCATGCGGTCGTGCGTCTCGGGCGGCCCGTCGAGCGTGATCTGCGCGCCCCCGACGCGGTAGTCCCGCAGCCGCTCGGCCGTCTCGCGGGTCAGGAGATAGCCGTTGGTGACGATGCTCGCGGAGTAGGCGACGCCGGCCGCTTCGGTTCTCTCGATGAACTTCTCCGAGAGCCGGTACAGCCGGTCCTTGGCCAGCAGCGGTTCGCCTCCGAACCAGGTCACGTGGAACCGCTCGATCGTCGGCAGCTGCTCGTCGAGCACCTCGAGCAGGAGGCGCTCGGTCTCCTCGTCGAGGATCGAGGGGACCTTGGCCTGGTAGCAGTACGGGCAGTCGAAGTTGCAGCCGAGACTGGTCACGATCGTGAGACCGAACGACGTCCGGTCCGCCGTCCCCGCCCGGTACCGCCGCTCCAGGATCTCGAGCTCGTCCTGCTCGTCGTTGACGATCATCCGACCGAGGGTCAGGTCGCGCAGCGTCTCCACCGGCGGGACCCCGCCGCCGTCATCGGCGAGGAACCGTCTCACATCGCGCCACTCGTCCGCCGGGAGTGACCGCTGCATCCCCGAGACTCCGTTGTAGACCCAGACGCGGTCCGCCTCCTCGACGACGACGTTGTACCGCGACTCCCTCATGAGTTGTCGGACTGCGGCTGTGCGTCGACGCCCTGAGAGTCCGGCGAAGCAGTCGACGGCACTCGCGCTTCTTGGACGAAGTCGACGTGCTCGAGCAGTCGGTCCTCTTTCGGCTCAATCAGGCGCGCGGAGCACAGCTTGAAGGTGAAGTGGATACCCACTGCGTCCGGATCCTCGCCCGGCGGCAGCTGAGAGACGGGGTCGTCACCGCCCGGTGGCGGCTGACCGCTGACCATCGTCACGCGCAGCCGATCGGCTCGCACCACCTCTTTGGCGAAGTTGCGCAGCCACTTGCGCATCTCTTTGTCGTCGAGACCGTCGGGCGGATTGATCTCCACGTCATACCGCTGCCGGTTCACCATGGCACCTCCTGTGCTGGTTGACCTCGAGCCGCGCGCTCGGATGCGCCCCACGTGGGTCTGCGCGGGTCCGAGCCGCGCCGCGTTTGGCACACACACCCCGAGCGAGGTGGATCAAGGTCGGTCCCCACTACTGCCGAGGCGGATTCGTTCTGAGTTTCGCGGCAATCTCCACGAGATCGGCGGCTGGCACTGGCTGAGGGTTCCTGCCTGTGCAGACGCGGAATGCGACGTTCAGAAGCGTGTACCTCGCGTCACACGGCATGCCGTCCAACATCGGGCAGATCCGCCCGTGTCAGTCCCAGCAGGATCACCCGTGCTGACGCAGACATCGACGTGCACCGAAGCCGCCAGTTGAGCTGCCAACTCCCCTGCCCAGACGCGGACCTTTTCCGGATCGGTGACATCGTCCGGGGCATCGATGTACAGGTCGTACTGGCGCGCCTCTCCCATGGGACCTCCCCCGTCGCGACCCGATGCGAGCGAGGAGCCGCGGCTCCTCTACAGCGTCAGCCCGGTCGAGGCGGCGCGTCAAGAGATGGCGGTGCCGATTACCTCGTCCTGGGGAGAGCCAGCCGAGGTCTCGAGCGCCGATGCGAGCGCATCCCGACCGCCGATGGAGAGCTTGCGGTACACGGCGACCAGGTGCGTCTCCACCGTCTTGATCGTGACGAACAGTTGCTCGGCGATCTCCCGGTTGGTGAGACCTGACGCCGCGAGCCGCGCCACCTGATCCTGCGCCTCCGTCAGGGATGCGGGACCGGTAGTGCGGGCCCGTCGCGGCCGCCCACCAGCCAATGCGAGCTCGCGCACGGCCTTGTGGCGAAGCCGACCCATCCCCATGTCGGTGGCGCCGTCCACCACGCCGTAGAGCACTTCTCGGGCGCGCTCGCGGTCCCCGGCTCGACGGAGCGCGGCGCCGTAGGACCCCGCAACACGGACGTGGACCGGCCGCCGCCGGCGTCGATTCCATCAGGCCGACGGCTTCCTCCAGGAGACCGAGAGCTCGCCTGGCCGGAAGGAACGAGGCTCGGCGTCGCAGCGCCTGGGCGAGTCGGTACGTGGAGCCATACGTCCTACGGATCGCGACCTCACGTTCGGCCTCTGCCACGGCGCGCTCCCGGTCGCCCACGAGCTGGAAGGCGTGGCTGGCGATCAGGTGCGGCTCGAACTCGACCTCGATCTGCCGGACCGCCGCGTCCGGCACCACCGCGAAGTCGAGCTCGGCCAGCATCGACAGGGCGCGTTCGGGCGCACCGGACAGCAGCGCCCCCAATGCGGGCGAGAACGTTGTCGTCACCGATCCGATCACGCGAGAAGCGCCCCGCCTTCGGCATGCTCGCCCCTGCTCAAGGGCGATCCAACCGCGGACGAATCGGTGCGCGCCATCGTATCCCGTCAGGCCGTGGCGCCTGTCGTGAAGTCCTCAGCGCTTTCGAGGCGAAGGAGCGCATCCTCGAAATTGCCCTTGCGCATCGTATTGAGGATCCGCCGATGATGCGAGCTCGGCGTGGAGGAACGGGACGGGACCGCCGAGACGAGACACTGCCGGGGCGACACGGTCCAGAATCGCATCCGTCTCCTCGAGCGCGTCGTCGGCGAGGAACGGTCGCGGCGACGAACGCGGACCGCACGTCCCACTCCGTGAGCGACGTCGGCGTCTCGCGGGCAGGCTGGCGACCGCGCGCCTGAGGTGGTGCTCGAAGCGGGCGGTCGAGCCGCTCTGCACGTGCGCTCGTAGATGGCCGCGGCCACGAGAAGGTAGCGGTCGACGCCCCGCTCGACCGGAAGGGACGCGCTGTCCGTCTCACGCATCTCTGCGGGAAGGTCCGCGGAGACCCGGTTCGACCCCCATGACGACGTCTGTGAACAACTGCGACCTGAGTCGCACTTCGGCGTCCGTTGCCCCAAACGGTTGCATCGTCGACGACGAGCGCGTGCAGATCGCCCATCTCAGCGTAGTAGCCGGCCTCCTCGAGGACGTCGAACAGCTCAGCCGCCGCGGACAGGCGAACGGAACGTGCGGACGACGTGAGCGCGGACTCCAGATGGGCGCGCGCCTGGTCCAGCTGACCGAGGGCGTGCTGGGCCTGCCCCAGCCGGACCATCACCATGTCACGCTGCTCAGCCGGCGCGTGGCTCGTCGAGGGCACGGCGGAGAAGTTGGGCGGCCACCGCCATCGACCCCGACTCCAGCGCCGCCAGGCCCTGCTCGGAGAGGAACCCGGAGACGCGGGCATCGCCGGACCCGGGTGACTCCACGAGATGCTGGACGACCTGGCTGGGCGGGGCGCCGCTCGACCACAGCACGCGGGCCGCCCTGGCGTGCAGCTCGCCGACCGCGACCGCGGGCAGGCTCTTCTCGGCGGCGGCCCGGATCAGCGGGTGCAGGAACTCGACGGGGTCGCCATGGCTCAGCACGCTGGCGGCTTCCAGCCTGGCGACCTCACGTACGGCGACGGCGTCCTCGAGCTCGGCCAGCTCGGCGACGACCCGCAGCGAGCACCCGTCTCCCAGGATCGCCGCGGCCTGGGCCAGCCGGGTCGCCGCCGCCCCCAGCTCTCCCAGCCGCCAGGAGAGGGTCCTGCGCAGCGAGAGCGCACCGTCCTTCACGAAGGTCTGCTGGTCCGGACGGAAGTCGGTCAGGTAAGGCCGCAAGAGCTCATGCAGGTAGAAGGCGTTGCCGCGCGTGACCTTCAGGCAGGCGTCGACGAACGCCTCGTGAGCCGGGCGCCCGAGGGTGTCCGCGACGATCGAGGCCACCGCGGCCCTGCTCAGGGGTGCCGGCGTGAGAAGGGTGCAATCGGGCTGGGCCGTCATCGCGGCGAGGAGCGGCTGGACGGACGGGTTCTCGACCGGCCGGCTGGCCAGCACCAGGACGACCGGCTGGACCGCGATCTCGGCCAGGACGTCGAGCATGACCCGCAGCGTGGCGCGGTCCGCCCATTGCGCGTCGTCCACCGCGAGCACGAGCGGCGCCTGCTCCGCGAGCCAGGCGACCAACCACTGGCAGCCGTAGTCGATCCCTTGCGACAGATCGGCGCCGGGAGTGAACAGGGGTGCGGCGAACCGGGCCGCCCCGTGCAGCGCCTCGGGCCCACCGGCCGCCTCGACCGCGGGGCCGAGCAGCCGTCTGAGGACTTCGAAAGGAGCAGCGGACTCGAGGTGCCGCGCCCGTGCGACCAGGGTCTGCCAACCGGACTCCCGGGCCCGGTCGACGGCGTACTCGACCAGGGAGCTCTTCCCTCGGCCGGCGCGCGCCTCGATCAGGATCGCGCTGCCGCGACCGGAGCCGAGCTCAGCCAGGGCCGCATCGATGACCGCGAGCTCCTCGGACCGCTCGTACAGGCGGCTCACCACGGTGCATCACCCCCCGCGCTCCCTCGTCGCGTCCCCTTGCATGGTGACACCATCGGGTCCCGACTGCCGCGACGTTTTCGACCGGCGGAGGTCCGCTTCCTAATCTCAGGGTGCCGACCCTGACGACTTCGAAGTCCGCGGCGCCGACTCTGGATGCATGAGTACCGATGCACCAGCCGCACCCATCGCGGGCCTGCTGTCCTTGATGGCGGACGTCCTGGACCCGGGGTCGAACGCGACCGCGTCGGCCCGGTCCTCCGCCGACGTGCAGGACATCGAGCCGACCGACCTGGTCGCCGTGCTCGACCACGTGGTGCGCGGCTGGCTCTCGGTCAAGCAGGACGGCCACGGCTGGCTGCTCGTCCAGTTCGCCCCGGACGCCGACCACCGTGCCGAGGGCGCTCCGGAGCAGGTCGCCCGCGAGCGGGAGTCCGTCTCTCCCACGCCGTCCCCGCGGTTCGGGTCGGCCGAGCACAAGGTCTCCCTGCTCACCGACCGTGAGCGCGAGGTGCTGTGCCTGGTCGCCGCCGGCGCGACCAACTGCGCGATCGGCCGGCGCCTGTTCATCTCACCCAAGACCGCCAGCGTCCACGTGTCGCACATCCTGACCAAGCTGGACGCCTCGACGCGCACCGAGGCCGCTGCCTACGCCCATGCTGCGGGGCTGGTGCAGACCTGGAGTCCGACCGGGCCGCACGCCGTCCCCGACGTGGCCCTGGGCCAGCGCCTCGCCTGGGCCTGAGGGTCGGCGGACCGCAGCACCGGCGCCTCAGGCGACCGCTTCCTCCTGGGGTGCCACGAACTGCGCGTTGTACAGGCGCGCATAGGCACCCTCGGCGTCCAGCAACGAGTCGTGGGTGCCCTGCTCGACGATGGCCCCGTCCTCCATCACCAGGATCAGGTCGGCGTCGCGGATCGTGGACAGCCGGTGGGCGATCACGAACGACGTGCGGTCCGTCCGCAGGGCTGCCATCGCGTGCTGCAGCAGCAGCTCGGTGCGGGTGTCGACCGACGAGGTGGCCTCGTCGAGGATCAGCAGCTCGGGATCCGACAGGAACGCGCGGGCGATCGTCACGAGCTGCCGCTCGCCCGCGGACAGGTTGCTGCCCTCCTCGTCGATGTGCGTGTCGTAGCCATCGGGCAGCGAGTGCACGAAGCGGTCGACGTACGTCGCGCGGGCGGCCTCGAGGATCTCGTCCTCGGTCGCTCCCGGTCGGCCGTAGGCGATGTTGTCGCGGATCGAGCCCTCGAACAGCCAGGTGTCCTGCAGCACCATCCCGATCTGGTCGCGCAGGGCGGCGCGCGGGACGGACGCGATGTCGACGCCGTCCAGCGTGATGCGGCCGCTCGAGACGTCGTAGAAGCGCATCACCAGGTTGACCAGCGTGGTCTTGCCCGCACCGGTCGGCCCGACGATGGCGACGGTCTGACCCGGCGCTGCGACCAGCGAGAGGTCCTCGATCAGCGGCACGGTCGGGTCGTAGGAGAACGACACGTGCTCGAAGCGCACCTCGCCGTGCCGCTCCCCCTCGGCGGCGGCCGACCCGAGCGCGTCCGGCTCCTGCTCCGGTGCGTCGAGCAGCTCGAAGACCCGCTCGGCGCTCGCGACGCCCGACTGCAGCAGGTTGGCCATCGAGGCCACCTGGGTCAGCGGCTGCGTGAACTGCCGGGAGTACTGGATGAACGCCTGCACGTCGCCCAGCGAGATCGACCCGCTGGCCACCTTCAGGCCGCCGAGGACGGCGATCACGACGTAGTTGAGGTTCCCGATGAACATCATCGTGGGCATGATCAGGCCGCTGACGAACTGCGCCCCGAACGACGCCTGGTAGAGCTGCTCGTTCTCCTCCGCGAAGGTCCGCTCGACCTCCTCCTGACGCCCGAACACCTTGACCAGCGCGTGGCCCGAGAAGGTCTCCTCGATGTGGGAGTTGAGCCGGCCGGTGCGACGCCACTGGTCGATGAACATGCCCTGGCTGCGCTTCATCACCGCCCCGGTCACGACCATCGTGATCGGCACGGTGACGAGGGCGACCAGCGCCAGCTCCCACGAGATGGAGAACATCATGATCACCACGAAGATCACCGTGAGCAGCGAGGTGAGCAGCTGGCTCATCGTCTGTTGGAGCGTCTGGCTGATGTTGTCGATGTCGTTGGTGACGCGGCTGAGCAGCTCGCCGCGGGGCTGCCGGTCGAAGTAGCTCAGTGGTAGCGCGTTGACCTTGTCCTCGACGTCGGAGCGCATCCTCAGGATGGTGCGCTGCACGACGTCGTTCAGCAGGTAGCCCTGGAGGAACGCCAGCAGCGACGCCGCGACGTAGACCGCCAGCACGATCGTGAGCACGTGGCCCACCGCTGCGAAGTCGACGCCCTGACCCACCGTGAAGTGGTGCATGGAGGCGACCATGGACGCCTTCTTGTCGTCGCCGTGGGCACGGATCGCGTCGACGACGTGCTGCTGGCTGGTGCCCGCCGGGAACGTGTTGCCGAGCTGCTTGCCGAGGATCCCGGCGAAGATCAGGTCCGTGGCGCGACCCAGGATGCGTGGACCGAGCGACATGAGGCCGACGCTGACGATCGCCAGCAGGACCACGCCGATGGCCTTGTGCTTCTCGGGCGCCATCCGGGCGACCAGACGTTTCGCGTTGGGCTTGAAGTCGTTGGCCTTCTGCCCGACCATGCCGCCGCCGAAGGGGCCACGCCCGGGACCGGGACCGGCCTGGATGCGCTCGGTCTCCTTCAGCCGGCCCGGCCCGGCGGCCGTGCCCGTGGAGGCGTCGGGCTGGTCGGTGGCGCTCATGCGGCCTCCTCGGCACTGAGCTGCGAGGCGACGATCTCCTGGTAGGTCGGGCAGTCGTCGAGCAGCTCGTGGTGGGTGCCCCGGCCGACGACCACGCCGTCCTCGAGCACCAGGATCAGGTCCGCGTCGCGGATGGTGGAGACGCGCTGCGCCACGATCACGACCGTGGCCTCGCGGGTGACGGGACGCAGGGCGCCCCGTAGCCGGGCGTCGGTGGCGAGGTCGAGAGCCGAGAACGAGTCGTCGAAGAGGTAGATGTCCGGCCGTCGTACGACGGCGCGCGCGATCGCGAGGCGCTGCCGCTGGCCACCGCTGACGTTGGTGCCGCCCTGGGTGATCGGGGCGTCCAGCCCCTCCGGCATGGCGCGGACGAAGTCGTCGGCCTGGGCGATCTCCAACGCGTGCCAGAGCTCCGCGTCGGTCGCGTCCGGCTTGCCGTGCAGCAGGTTGGACCGCACCGTGCCGCTGAAGAGGTAGGCCTTCTGCGGGACCAGCCCGATCATCGACCACAGCCGCTCGGGCGCGAGCCGTCGTACGTCGACCCCGCCCACCTTCACCGCGCCGTCGGTGACGTCGAACAGCCGCGGTACGAGGTTGACCAAGGTGCTCTTGCCCGCCCCCGTCGAACCGATCACGGCCACGGTCTGTCCCGGATCCGCTCGGAAGGACAGGGCTCGCAGGACCGGGAGGTCGGCGCCCGGGTAGCTGAACCCGACGGCGTCGAGCTCGAGCCGGCCCGGCTCGGGCAGCTCGTGAGCCGGCTCCTCGGGATGGGGCACCGAGGAGGTGGTCCCGAGGACCTCCATGATCCGGTCGGCGCACACGGCCGAGCGCGGGATCATCATCATCATGAAGGTGCCCATCATCACCGACATCACGATCTGCAGGAGGTAGGAGAGGTACGCCGTCAGGGCGCCGACCTGCATGCCGCCGGACTCGACCCGGTGACCGCCGAACCACAGCACCGCCACCGAGGCGACGTTGGCCACGAGCATCACGGTCGGGAACATCGCGGCCTGCCACCGTCCGGCCCGGGTCGCGACCGCGGTGAGGTCCCGGTTGGCGACGGCGAAGCGCTCGGTCTCGAGGGGCTCGCGCACGAAGGCGCGCACCACGCGGACGCCGGTGATCTGCTCGCGCAGGAGCCGGTTGACCTCGTCGATCTTGGCCTGCATCAGCCGGAAGCTCGGCACCATCCGGGAGATGATGAAGCCCAGGGCGAGCGCCAGGACGGGCACCGTGACCGCGATCAGCCAGGACAGCCCGAGGTCCTCGCGGATCGCCATGATCACGCCGCCGACCATCATGATCGGCGCCATCACCATCAGGGTGCACGACAGCAGCACCAGCATCTGCACCTGCTGGACGTCGTTGGTCTCGCGCGTGATCAGGCTCGGTGCTCCGAAGTCCTGCACCTCGCGCTGGGAGAACGAGCCGACCCGGTGGAAGATGGCGGCGCGGATGTCGCGGCCGAAACCCATCGCCGTACGCGCGCCGAACCAGACGGCGCCGATCGAGCAGCCGATCTGGAGGAAGGCGACCCCGAGCATCAGGCCGCCGATCCTGATGATGTAGCCGCTGTCCCCGTTGACGACTCCGTTGTCGATGATGTCCGCGTTGAGGCTGGGCAGGTAGAGCGCCGCAACCGTGCCCACGAACTGCAGCGCGACCACGATGGTCAGTGGGCGGCGATAGTCCGTGAGGAACCGGCGGACGAGGCGGATCAGCATTCAGGCATCCTTCCGAGCGAGGACCCCGCCGAGCAGGAGGTCGGCGATCTGGTCTGCGGTGAGAGCCGGCACCAGGCCGAGCTCGGGGCGGTGGGCGCCGAAGATGAGGCTGCGTAGGGCGACCGCTGCGGTGCCCGGGTCGACAGCGAGCTCGTCGGCGTGCGGCTCGAAGAGGCGGGTGAGTCGGCGGTGGAGGTCGTCCTGGGCCTGGAGCACGAACGCAGGCGGCCCGATCTCGGGCTTGCGGCCCGCGGCCTTCTCCTCGTGGAAGGCGGCGATGAGCTGAGGACGCACCGCCATCATCACCGACATCGTGAGCCGCATCCGGTCGAGGACCCGGCGGGTGACCAGGACGACGCCCTCGCGCAGGTCGGTGACCCCGGCCAGGGCTGCGTCGAAGGCCTGCTCGCCGCCGGCCGGGTTCATGGCCTCCTCGGCGGCGGCGAGGAACAGGCTCCGCTTGTCGGGGAAGACCCGGAAGATCGTGCCCTCCGCGATCCCCGCGGCCTGGGCGATCTCCTTGGTCGTGACCTCGCTCCCCCGCTCCACGAGCAGGGGGATCAGCGCCACGACGATCGCCTGACGGCGGTCCTCGGGCGCCATCGGGCGGGCACGTGGGGTCACCCGTCGACGATAACTGAGTGAACACTCACTCACAAGTCGTTGTGCGCGGATCGACTCAGCGGACGATCGAGTCGCGCACGTCGATCGGGCCGTGGCCGAGGTAGTAGATCCCCGGATGGTTCTCGAACCCCGCGCTGACGTTGTCCCGGAGCGTCGACCAGTGGATATGCAGCGTGCCGGTGTGGTCGTTGCTGACGAAGAAGATGGCACCGCCGCCCGCGTTGGCGTGGTTGTGCCGGATCAGGGTGCCCGCGACGAGCAGCCGGTAGCCGTTCCCGTCGGTGTAGATCGCCCCGCCCGAGCCCCCGCCGGGGGTGCCCGGGTGCGGCGGGTTGGCGCCGTGCCCGATCGCGCGGTTGCCGGTGAAGACGCTGTTCAGCACCGTCCACGAGACCTGGATGCTGCTCAGGCCCGACCCGTTGCTGCACCGGCCGCCGACGAACCGGCTGCCGACCACGTAGACCGGACGCATGCGGAACTGCGAGAGGGCCCGGACCGCCGCTCCCCCGAGGTCCGGCCCGAGGCGGTCGCAGCGGTTGCCGACGAAGGTCGAGTGCACGATCTTGAGCTGTCCGCCGCGGTCGAAGATCGCTCCGCCGCCGCCGCCGTCGTACGTGTGGCCCGTGGAGTTGCCGTGGGCGAGCCTCAGGTTCTGCACGACGAGCCGCGGCGTGGCCTGGTCGTCGCAGTGGTCGGTGGTCCACACCTGACGCTGGTCGCAGGTGTCCTGGTAGAGGATGCGACGGGTCCCCATCCCGTCGAGGGTGACCAGGCCGCCGCCGTCGATCACGACGCGGCGACTGGTGTTCTGGACCTTCGCGGTGCGGTGCATGGCGATCACGACCGGTCTCGACCCGCAGCGGAAGGTGATCACGCCACCGGCCGCGACCGCACGCACGACCTTGACACCGGTACAGCTGGCCGGTGTGCCGTTCCCGATGACGTGGTCGGGATGGCTCGTGTCCACGGCCCGACCTGCGGACGGCACCGGCACGTGCTTCACGCCGCGGGCGACGGCCCGGTGCGGCGCCGCCTGACGCGCGTGCAGGGCGCCGTACGCCGATCCGGACGCGGTGGCGGCGACGGCCGAGCCGGCGCCGAACGCGAAGACGGCAGTGACCAGGGCGAGCAGGAGGGGGCGTCTCATCCGCCGTACCGTACTGCCCCGCGGGATCGGATCGGTCCCTCGTGATGCGGTCAGGGTGCCAGGCGGTGCGTGGTCCAGGCGTTCGTGGCCCCGCCCGTGGAGCCGTCGCCCGGCGCTGCCGCACGCCGGTAGACGAGCCGGTCGTGCATCCGGCCGGGCCGGCCCTGCCAGAACTCCACGGCGTCGGGGATCACCCGGAACCCACCCCACTCGTCGGGCACCGGTACCGCACCGGGGTACGCCGTGTCGGCGGCCTCCCAGGCCAGGTCCAGCTCCGCGCGGGACCCGACCTCCTGGGACTGGTGGGAGGCGTGGGCGCCGAGCTGGGCACCGCGCGGCCGCGTCGAGAAGTACGCCTCGACGTCCTCCCTCGGCAGCACCGTGGCCACCCCGTCCACCCGGACCTGTCGCTCCAGCGGGTGCCAGGGGAACAGCAGGGCGCAGTGGGCGTTACCGAGCAGCTCCACCCCCTTGCGCGAGCCGAGATTGGTGAAGAAGACCCAGCCCGCCTCGGAGAAGGCCTTGAGGAGCACCATCCGGGCCGAGGGCACCCCCTCGGCGGAGACGGAGGCCACGACCATCGCGTTGGGCTCGTACAGGTCGGCGGCCACCGCCTCGTCGTACCAGCGCGCGAACAGCGCGAACGGGTCGGCGGCCAGGTCGGACTCGGCCAGCCCATGGCCGGCGTAGTCCCGGCGCAGGTCGGCGTAACGGTCGCTCACACCGGCATCCAACCACCGGGGCCGACCCGCGCGTGCGTCACGGCGGGTCGGCGGGCAGAATCGGCAGGAGGAGCTGACGACGAAGGAGTCGCATGAGCCAGCAGCAACCGGAGATCCACGAGGGCCTCGAGGGCGTCGTCGCTTTCGCGACCGAGATCGCCGAGCCCGACAAGGAGGGGTCCGCGCTCCGCTACCGCGGTGTGGACATCGAGGAGCTGGTCGGCAGGGTGCCGTTCGAGAAGGTCTGGGGCCTCCTCATCGACGGCGCCTACGAGCCCGGGCTCCCACCGGCCGAGCCCTACAACATCCCGATCCACACCGGCGACGTGCGGGCCGACGTGCAGGCCGCCGTCGCGATGCTCGCGCCCATGCTGGGCATGCGCCAGACCTACGACATCTCCGACGAGCAGGCGCGGCTCGACCTCTCGCGGGTCGCCGTCATGGTGCTGTCGTACGCCGCCCAGGCCGCCCGCGGGCTGGGCCTGCCGATCGTCCCGCAGCGCGAGGTCGACAAGGGCCGGACGCTGGCCGAGCGGTTCCTGATCCGCTGGAAGGGCGAGCCCGACCCCGATCACGTCAAGGCGATCGACGCCTACTGGAGCTCGGCCGCCGAGCACGGCATGAACGCCTCGACGTTCACCGCCCGGGTGATCACCTCGACCGGCGCCGACGTCGCGGCCGCGTTCTCCGGTGCGATCGGCGCCATGAGCGGCCCGCTGCACGGCGGTGCCCCGTCACGGGTGCTCGGCATGATCGAGGAGGTCGAGCGGCGCGACGGCGACGCCACGTCGTACGTCAAGGAGCTCCTCGACAAGGGCGAGCGGCTGATGGGCTTCGGCCACCGCGTCTACCGCGCCGAGGACCCGCGCGCCCGGGTGCTCCGGCGTACCGCGCGCGAGCTCGACGCCCCGCGCTACGAGGTCGCCGAGGCACTGGAGAAGGCCGCGCTGGCCGAGCTGCGCGAGCGACGCCCCGACCGGGTGCTCGAGACCAACGTGGAGTTCTGGGCGGCCATCGTGCTCGACTTCGCCGAGGTGCCGGCGCCGATGTTCACCTCGATGTTCACCTGCGCGCGCACCGGCGGCTGGTCGGCCCACATCCTCGAGCAGAAGCGCACCGGCCGGCTGATCCGTCCGAGCGCCGTCTACACCGGCCCGCCTCCCGCGCCGCCGGCCCGCGGACGCGCGTGGGCCCCCGGCTCGGTCGCTAATCGTCCGCCTGCGGCGGGCGCGTTCGCCTCCGGCGAGTCGTCGCTCGCGCGACCGATCGCGCCTCCGGCGTGACTGCTTGCGGTCCGTGAGCCGGTGGGAGGCCGGCCGCAGGGGTGACGTCAGTCGCGCGGCGCCGGTCGACGCACTCGGCCCTGCCCGCTCGCGTCGACTTCGGCGAGCGGCGACCCGGCCCCGTCGGCGGCGCCACCGGGCCGCGGCCCACGGCCACAGACCCTCCGCCGCAGGCGGAAGAGCTCGCCGCCGGCTGAAAGGTTGTCGCCGCAGGCGCGAGCGGCTACGGGCCGCCGAGGACGCGACCGAAGCACCGGTTGAGCGGCTCGTCGCGGTAGTAGCCGAACGACTCGACCCGCTCGTAGCCCGCCGACTCGTACAACGCGATCGCCTCCGGCTGGGCGGTGCCCGTCTCGAGGATCATCACGTCCGCACCGGACGTCCGTGCCGTGGCCTCCAGGTGAGCGAGCATCAGCCGGGCGAGTCCGCGCGCGCCGGGCCGCGGGCGCGACGTACATCCGCTTCACCTCGGCCGTCCGGGCGGAGCCGAGCCGTGACACGTCGGGGCGGAAGCGCCAGCCGCCCATCACCACCGGCGACGTCGTCGCGGAACCCCACGTAGAAGGCGCCGGCCGGCGGCTCGAAGTACGCCGGCTCGAGCGGCGTGCGGTCGGGTCCGCCGTACCGGACCCGGTACTCCGCCTGGACCTCGTCGATCAGCCGGAGCGCGTCGGGGTGGGTGATCGGGACCTGCTCGATCCGCAGGTCAGCCGGCAACAAGGGCACCGCCGTCGTCGCCGGGGCCGCTGAGGTCCGGGCCGGGCAGGGTGCTCATCTGGTGTCCTCCCGCGGGTCCGGATCGGCGGCCCTGCCACAATAGTCAGCGCCGACAGCGTCGTCAGGCAGACCACCTCACGCTCATGGAAGGTTGCTCATGACCGACGCGATCTCGATCCCCGCGGACCTCAAGCCGGCCGACGGCCGCTTCGGCGCGGGGCCGTCCAAGATCCAGACCAGCCACCTCGACGCCCTGGCCGCCACCGGCTCGTCCCTGATGGGGACGTCCCACCGCCAGGCCCCGGTCCGGAACCTGGTGGGCCGCGTGCGCAGCGGCCTCGGGTCGTTCTTCTCGATCCCCGACGGCTACGAGGTGGTGCTGGGCAACGGTGGCGCGACGGCGTTCTGGGACGTCGCGTCGTTCGGCCTGATCCGCGAGAAGAGCCAGCACCTGTCCTTCGGTGAGTTCTCGTCGAAGTTCGCGGCCGCCGTCACGGCGGCCCCGTGGCTCGCGGAGCCCTCGATCGTGAAGAGCGACCCCGGCACGCGGCCGGACCCGGTCGCCGAGGAGGGTGTGGACGTCTACGCCTGGGCGCACAACGAGACCTCGACCGCGGTGATGGCGCCGGTACGCCGTCCCGCGGGCGCGGCGGACGACGCCCTGGTCCTGGTCGACGCGACGTCGGGCGCCGGCGGCCTGCCCGTCGACCTCGCCGAGTCCGACGTCTACTACTTCGCCCCCCAGAAGTGCTTCGCCTCGGACGGCGGGCTCTACATCGCACTGATGTCGCCGGCCGCGCTCGAGCGCGCGACCACGGTCAAGCAGAGCGGACGTCACATCCCGGCGTTCCTCGACCTGGTGACCGCCATCGACAACTCCCGGCTGAACCAGACCTACAACACGCCGTCGATCGCGACGTTCTTCCTGATGGCCGAGCAGCTGGACTGGATGAACTCCCAGGGAGGCCTGACCGGCATGGTCGAGCGGACCACGGCGTCGTCGGACGCGCTCTACGGCTGGGCCGAGAAGACGTCCTACACGACGCCGTACGTCGTCGACCCCGACCATGCGCTCGCTGGTCATCGGCACCATCGACTTCGACGACGAGATCAAGGCCGACGACGTCGCGAAGACCCTGCGGGCCAACGGCATCGTCGACACCGAGCCCTACCGCAAGCTGGGCCGCAACCAGCTCCGCATCGCGATGTACCCCGCGATCGACCCCTCCGACGTGGAGGCCCTCACCGCCTGCATCGACTACGTGGTCGAGCGGCTCTGAGGGATCGCACCACGAGAAGGTTCCCAGCCGAAACCTGAGGTACCCGGTCGATATTTCGGCTGGGAACATCAGGTTTCACCGGTATACCGGTGAAACCGACGGCGGCCCCGGAACGCGTCCAGGGCCGCCGTCGTCAGTGGTTCGCGTGCGGTGGGGTCACTCGCTCTGCAGGCATCCGCCCCCCGTGCTCAGGAAGTCGCGGTTGCTGAACTCCTCCTGGGTCAGGTAGCGGTTGTGGTCGATCACCTGGTTGTAGAGCTGACCGGCCGGGCCACGCGTGGCGCCGTAGACGTACGCACACTCGTCGCCGTTCTCGAAGCCGCTCGAGTCGTACCAGCCCGTGCTGGTGTCCGGATCGGTGATCGCCTCCATGACCTCGTGACTGGTCGGACTCACCTCGGTGTCGGCGTCGGCGTTCCCGTTGGGTGTCTGGACCGTCGGGAACCTGGAGTCACTGCTGCAGGTGAAGCCGGTCTGTGACTCGTACACCGGGAACGACAGGTTGGCGTACACGGTGCCACTCGGAGCCTGGCTGTGGTAGGCGCAGTAGGCCGCGCTGGGCTGGTGGTTGATCGTGCAGAAGTTGCTCGCCGTGGCGGTCGACCCCGCGAAGAAGCACGTCTCGACGTGCTTGGGCAGGAACAGCACGTACATGTGACCGAGATCCCGAGGCAGGAACAGGCTCGAGACGACCCGGTCGGTCTCGGCGATGACCTGGTCGTCATCGAGGCAGGCGCTGTAGCCCGAGCTGTCCGCGTAGATGTTGCTGGTGTCGTTCGCCTCCACGGTGCAGCCGTTCGCGGGCAGCGGGTTGGTGTCGTTGACAGCGGTGCCGAACCTGACCTTGTAGCGGATGGCCCCGTTCGTCCCGAAGTACTCGTTCAACGTCGAGAACACGTTGCGGTGGTTGCCGCTGTCGGCGGCCACACCCTTGAGGTACCCCTTGAGGATCTGCTTGTAGTCCTTGTCCATCGGATATCCGGACGGGTTCCAGAAGATCGGAGTGAGGACCACCGGGCCGGTCGACTTCGTGCCCATGACCAGGCCGCCGTGGAACAGCAGCGGCGGCGTGCCGTTGGCGGGGTCGCCCATGTTGTGGACCCCGCAGCCGGTCCGGACCGACACGGCGCGGTCGATGCCGCCGATGCGGCCGACGCGTGCCGAGCCGCGGGCCGGCGACGCGCAGGCCTTGGCTGCCTTCGTCGAGTGGTGCGTGGCGGCATGTGCGGTGGCACCTGCCGCTGCCAGGGTCGCCATGGTCATGAGACCCACTGTTACCGCGGAGAGGAACGCGCTGTGACCGCGCCTCCCGCGTCGAGCTGTGTTCACGTTGTCCTCCGTCACTCGAGTCGGCACCCCGCGCCGCCGCCTCGAATGCCGCAGCCCTGAGAAAGGTGCACGACGCCAGCCACACTCTTCCCGCGGACCCGGGGGTGTCAATGGCGAGGCTGGGCACGGGTGAGGTGGAGCAGCCAGTCGTTCCCGGTGTCGATCAGGGCGTACCGTCTCGCCCCCTCGCGGCCGTGGAGGACGAACACGAACCTCCTCTCGTTGCGGTCCTCCAGCTCCCACCACCCGGTGTCGGCGATCTCCTTCGTCTCATCCGTGTACGTCGCGTGCCCGAGCTCGTGGTCGCCGACCGCGACCGCGAGGCGGTCGGCCCGCGAGTCCGTCGGCATCCCCTTGGGCACCGCCCAGGAGCGCAGCACGCCGTCCTCCTCCAGGCGCAGGTCGAAGTGGTGCTGCGGCCGGTGGTGCTCGTGCAGCACGAAGACCGGCCGGTCCTCAGCCACCGACGACCGCCACCAGCGCGTCGTACGCGTCGCGGCCGAACGCGACCATCCGCGCCTGCTCGACCTGCGTGGGCGTCGTCCGCAAGGTGTCGACGGCCGCGGAGATCGCGTCGTCCTTCGGCCATCCGTAGATCCCGGCGCTCACCAGCGGGAACGCCACGCTGCTCGCCCCGAGCTCGTCGGCCACAGCCAGGGCCCGTTGGTAGCACGAGGTGAGGAGCGACCGCTCGGTCTCGCCGGCCCGGTAGTTGGGACCCACGACATGGATGACCCATCGCGCCGGCATCTCCCCCGCCGTCGTCCAGCCCGCGTCCCCGGTCGCCAGCCCGTCCGGGAAGCGGCGGACGCAGTCCTCCAGCACCGCCGGGCCACCGGCCCGGTGGATGGCACCGTCGACGCCACCGCCGCCCCGCATCGCCCGGTTGGCGGCGTTCACGACCGCGTCGACGTCCTGCTCGGTGATGTCACCCTCGACCACGATGATCTCCATGACCCCATCGTTCCCCGTTCGCATCTCCTTCGACAGGGGCGCCCGAGCTCGCCGCGCCGGGCCGCCGACGTGACAGTTCAGGCGGTGCGCAGCAGCCTGAGCACCGCGCGCTCGAGGACGGCCTGTCGCTCGTCGGGGCCCGAGACCTGGCGCTGCACGGCGCTCCGGATCGTCTTGCCCTCCTCGTAGGCGTCCACGACGCGCGGGTCGACGTACGACGAGCGCGCCAGCGCCGGGCTGTTCCCGAGGAACTCCGAGACCTCCTTCATCGCCGCGACCTCGGCCCGCTTGCGGGAAGCCTTGGTGTTGCCCGGCTCCTCGCTCTCCGCCAGCGACGCCGCGGCGAGCACCGTGGCGTGCCAGGTCCGGAAGTCCTTCGCCGTGGCGTCCTGGCCCGTCGCCCGACGCACGTAGTCGTTGACCTGGGCCGAGTCGAGGTCCCGCCACCGGCGGCCGTCCTTCCAGGCCAGCAGCTCCTCGTCCGCCGGGCCGCGGCGGCGCCGCATCACCTCGAGCGCCTCGACGGTGGCCAGGTCGTCGATGGTGATGCAGTGCTCGATGCCCGACTTCCCGACGAAGCAGAAGACCAGCGTGGCACCCTTCCTGCGCACGTGCTGGCGCTGCAGCGTGGTGAGCCCGAAGCTGCCGTTCTGGTCGGCGTACACGTCGTTGCCGATCCGGAAGTAGCCGAGGTCGAGCAGCCGTACGGCGGTCGCGCACGCCCGGTCCTGGCTCATGCCCTCGGTCCCCAGGTCGACCAGCACCTGCTCGCGGGCCTTCGACAGGACCCGGCCGAACTCCAGCACCCGCACGTGCTTGGCGGCGTCCCGCTGGGCACGCCAGTCCGGGTGGTAGAGGTACTGGCGGCGTCCCGCGTCGTCGGTGCCGACGGCTTGGAGATGGCCGTTCGGCCACGGGCAGATCCAGACGTCGCGCCAGGCCGGCGGGATGACCAGGCTCCGGACCCGTGCGGCATCCTCGGCGGACAGCCGGGCCCCGCCCTGGTCGAGGTAGACGAACCCCCGGCCGGCACGGCGGCGGGTCCAGCCCGGGTCGTCCGGAGAGCTCCTCCTCAGCCGGGCCATGGGCACAGGCTAGCCAGGCTCGATGCCGGCGCCCTCACCCCGAAGGAGAGGTCCGCCACGACGTCACCGAGGACGCAGGGCCCGGAGCAGCACGACCAGGGCGACCACCGCCAGCAGGCCGCCGGCCAGCCAGGGCCACGCGTCGTGGGACGCCGGGTCCGAGGCGCTGACCCGCGAGCCCGAGCCGGCCGGCGGCGCGGACGACGCAGCGGAGGGAGCGGGGTGGCGGGACGAGCTCACGGGCGCCACCGCGCGTCGGACGGCTGCGGGCAGCCGCACCTCGAGCACCGGCGACTGCGGGCCCTCGGACGAGACGTAGACGCTGCCGTCACGGGCCACCGCGATGCCCTCCCCCTGGCGCTGCGCCGGGAGGGGGAACGATCCGACCGGCCTCATCGAGGGCCAGGCATAGACGACGGCCGACGAGTAGTCGCGCACGACCAGGTGGCGGCCGTCGGGGAAGAAGGACCCGTCGGTGGCGATCGGCAGCACGTGGCCGACCTGCCTCAGGTGGTTGGTGCCGGTCGGCGTCAGCCGCCGCGGGACGGCGTACAGCAGGCCGCCGAAGATGCTCTTGGTGGCCAGGTAGAGGCGCCCGGTCGCCGGGTTGCGGACCAGGGTCTCGGCGTCGGCCGCCCCCTTCGGATAGGTCAGCCGGTACGACGTGGCGCTCACTGTGCGGTCGCCGCGCCCGACCGCCACCCGGGTGATCGAGACCGACGACCGCTGCGCGAGGTTGTCGCCGATGTCGCCGACCCACACATGACCGGGCCCGGCCGGCGCCAGCGCCTCGCAGTCGGTGGGGTGCGCGGACCAGTGCGTGACCCCGACCGTGTCGCCGGCGCGGTCGACGGCGAAGACCCGCCCGCTGTCGCCCGAGTCGTTCGTGGTCAGGAAGAGCCCGCGCGAGACGACCAGCGCGCTGGCCTCGACGATGGCCGGGTCGTGGAACGTGAGCACGTGGGTGCTGTGCGGCGGCTGCGGCGTCACCGCCGCCCCGGCCGCGAACGGCGCAGTGATCACCAGCGAGAGCAGGGCGCTACGCATCGGCGAGGAGCTCGGCCAGCCGTGGCCGCACGCCCCACGCGGTGACCAGCTCGTCGTACTCGCGGCGCGCGGAGCCGCCCTCGACCGGCCGGCCCGTCCGCACCGCACGCAGCAGCGTGTTGCGGGGGGTGTGCTGGCTGCCCACGAACTGCATGACGTCGACGCGGTATCCCGCGAGGCGCAGGAGCGAGGCCCGCAGTCCATCGGTGAGGGTGTCGGCGAACCGCTCGCGGAGGATGCCGTGCCGGGTCAGCATCGCGTAGGGCGCCGGTGTCGGCTGCCTGCGGAGCTGCGCGGCGATGTCGTGGTGGCAGCAGGGAGCCGCCAGCACCAGGGGCGCCTCCCATCCGATCGCCCGTGCGAGCGCGTCGTCGGTGGCGGTGTCGCAGGCGTGCAGGGCGAGGACCACGTCGGGGGGCCGCGACAGGGTGACCCCTCCGATCGAGTCCGCCACGAAGGTCGCCTCGATGCCGAGCGACTCCGCGAGCTCCTCGTTGTGCCTCCGCGACTGCTCGCGCTGGTCGACACCGGTCAGGTGGACCGGCAGGCCGCGCATGTGGGTGAGGAACCGCTCGGTGACGAACGTCAGGTAGGCGTTGCCGCAGCCCAGGTCGACGATCCGCAGCGGGTCGTCGGGGGTGGGCGTGCGCAGGTGGCCCTTGCCGAGCGCGTCGCCGATGGAGGCGTCGAGGATCCGGAGGAACTCCTCGACCTGGCGGTACTTCCCCTGCCGGCTCGGCTTCATCCGGCCCTCGTGGTCGCTGAGCCCGAGCGCGCGGAACACCGGGTCGTCCTCGGCGAGCAGGCGGCCCTTGTCGCGGTCGTGGTCGCGGTCCGGCTCGGTCTGCTGCGCGCGGGTGTGCACGACCGCCTCGAGCTTCTTGGTGACCCGGAGCTGGTGCGTCTCGGTGGTGGTGTCGACGTGCCAGTTGCCGAACGGCTGGTCCAGCAGGTCGTCCACGGCCCGACGGGCCGCGTCTCCCACCGCATGGTTGTGGGTGTGCGCCTGCGCGTCGTCGTACGTCGTGACCTGGAGGTGGCGACCGGCCTTGAGGTCGACGTAGCGGAGCTCGGCCCGTCGCCAGCCGGGCTGGGCGCCCCGCTGTCGGCCCGAGGCGACGGCCCTGACCAGCGTCTCCTCGTCGAGGATGAGCGCACGCAGGCGGGCCAACGCCCGGAGGAGCGGCTCGCTCATCGGCGCACCACCGCAGCGATCACGACGATCAGCAGGAGCCCGGCGAGCGCCAGCGGGATGACGAGACGCCGGTGCCGGGGGTTCACCCTCGAAGCCTACGTGGGGGTGGCTGCCGCCAGGGCGGCGCGGACGACGTCGAGCACCTCGACCTTCCCGGCGTCGATGTCGGCGACGGAGACCCAGGCGGCGGCGTCGGTGGTGCCGTCCACCTCGGTGACGCGGGGCTGGGCGTCGGGGGCGACGTCGGCTCGGAACACCAGGTGGACCCCGTGGAAGTCCTCGAACCGGCCCGAGGGCGCGGTGCCGTCGAAGTGCACGTCGTGCACGTCGAGCAGGTCGCCGACGCGGCACTCGACTCCGCACTCCTCGCGCACCTCGCGGGCCAGCGCGTCCCGGGGCGACTCCCCGTGGTCGAGGCCGCCGCCGGGCAGGGTCCAGGAGCCGGAGTGGAAGCCGCGCGCCGAGATCCGGGTGAGGAGGACGTCCCCGCCGCGTCGGACGAGCGCGTAGACGCCGATCCGCTGGAGCTGGAAGGGGCGATGGTCCGCCATCGCCTCGAGGACGATGTCGGTCACCGCCAGCGCCCCGGACGTCACGTCCGCGACCGGATGCCATCCGACGTCCACGGTGGACCCGTCCACCTCGACCACCCGGGGGTCGGGCGCGTCGGCGGGCACCCACGCGTCGTACACGATCCGGAGCGCCTGGTAGTCCCAGCGGCGTCCCTGCCGCCACATGGACGGGAGGTGGGCGGAGTAGACGCGCGCCGTGTCCCCGACCTCGGCCTCGAGGCCGGTCTCCTCCCGGATCTCGCGGACCAGAGCGTCGCGAGGGTTCTCGCCGTGGTCGACGCCGCCGCCGGGGAGGTGCCACTTCTCGTCGGCGGAGATCCGGCTGGCCAGCCGGGTGAGCAGGATCTGCTCGTCGCGCAGGATCAGGGCGTACGCCGCGACCCGCTGCAGCTTGGGCAGGGGCTTGGGCATGGCTCGGCTTCCTCGGTGTGGGGGGCCAATCCTGTCAGGCGAACGGCGGCCGGGCGTCCCTCAGGTGTGAGTGTCGGCCCGCCCAGCGCCACACGCGGGCGGCCCGGTCGCGGTCCTCGTCCGTGACGAGGTTGCCCATCCATCGCAGCGCGAGCGTCATCAGCCACTCCGACCGCATGCCCCCGGGGCCGATGGCGGCGAGCACGCGCGGCACGGTGACCAGGCCGGCGAGCCGTCGCGCGATCGAGAAGGACTCCCCGTAGTGGTGGGTGAGCGTCGCGGGCCACGCCGTCGCGAGATCGGCGTTGTCGGCCAGGAGCTCCGCGACCAGACGTCCGCCCTCGAGTCCGTAGTCGATGCCCTCGCCGTTGAGCGGGTTGACGCAGGCGGCGGAGTCGCCGACCAGGGCCCAGTTGGGACCGGCGACACCGGTCACGGCTCCGCCCATCGGGAGCAGCGCGCTGGTCGGGGCGCGGAGGTCGTCGCCGAGCTCGAAGGCCCCGCGCTGCTGATCGGCGTACGACGCCATCAGCTGCTTGACCTGGAGGTTGGCCGGGCGCTTCGCGGTGGCCAGCGTGCCGACCCCGAGGTTCACCTCGCCGGTGCCCAGCGGGAAGATCCAGCCGTAGCCGGACAGCACCTCGCCGTGCTCCCCGCGCAGCTCGAGGTGCGAGCTGATCCACGGATCGTCCGACATCGTCGAGGTGACGTAGGAGCGGCCGGCGACGCCGTACACCGTGTCGCGGTGCCAGGCGCGTCCGAGCACCTTGCCGAGCGGGGAGCGGACACCGTCGGCCACGATCAGGCGTCGGCACGCGATCTCGACCGTCTCGTCCCCCCGGGTGAAGACCACGGCGGAGACCCGCTCGCCGTCGCGGCGTACGTCGACCGCGCGCAGGCCGTCGAGGGCTCGGGCGCCCGACTTGATGGCGGTCGTCCGGAGGTGGTCGTCGAGCTCGGTGCGCGCGACCGCACTCCCCCACGCCGGGAGCGAACCGCCGGGCCACGGCAGCAGCAGCGTGCGGCCGAACCCGTGCGCGCGGAGGCCCTGGTTGACGGTGTGGGCCCGGAGCCAGTCACCCAGACCGAGCCGCTCCAGCTCGCCGATCGCGCGGGGGGTCAGCCCGTCGCCGCAGGTCTTGTCGCGGGGGAACACCGCGGCGTCGGTGAGCAGCACGTCCATCCCGAGCCGCGCGGCCCAGGCGGCCGCGGCCGACCCCGCGGGTCCGGCGCCGACGACGAGGACGTCGGTCTCCTCCCGCGCGGTCATGGGCCCGATTCTCTCAGCACGCCGGTGGTTCCCCGGAATCCGGGCCGGTGCCCGGTCGTCGGTGGGTCGGCTGATCGGGCCTGGCCCGCGGCCGACCCAAAGGGCTGACCGAGCCGGTTTTCCACAGGGACCGGATGCTCTCGGGGTAGTCCGTGACGAAAAGCACCTCCACGAGCCCGATTCGGAGCATTTTCGTCACGGACTACCCCCACAACCCCATCCGGAAATGGAACGAGGGCCGGATCCGCACCTGGCGGACCCGGCCCTCAGATCACTGCTGAAGACGCCCGGGAGGTGTCAGTTCTGGTACGACCCGAAGTCGAAGTCGTCCAGCGCGACCGCCTGACCGGAGCCGGTGTTCCCGAACTCGTAGTCGTAGGAGTCGTAGCCGGTGACGGCGTACGCCGCGGCGCGCGCCTCCTCGGTCGGCTCCACCCGGATGTTCCGGTAGCGCTCCAGGCCGGTACCGGCCGGGATCAGCTTGCCGATGATCACGTTCTCCTTCAGGCCACGCAGGCTGTCGGAGCGGGCGTGGATCGCCGCGTCGGTGAGCACGCGGGTCGTCTCCTGGAAGGAGGCGGCCGAGAGCCACGACTCGGTGGCGAGCGACGCCTTGGTGATGCCCATCAGCACCGGACGACCCGAGGCCGGCTTGCCGCCCTCGGAGACCACCCGACGGTTCTCCTCCTCGAAGCGGACGCGGTCCACCAGGTCGGAGGGGAGCAGGTTGGTGTCACCCGACTCGATCACCGTGACCCGGCGCAGCATCTGCCGCACGATGATCTCGATGTGCTTGTCGTGGATCGACACGCCCTGGCTGCGGTAGACGGCCTGGACCTCCTCGACGAGGTGCTCCTGGGCCTTGCGGACACCCAGGATGCGCAGCACCTCGTGCGGCTCGGGCGTACCGACCGTCAGCATGTCGCCGACCTCGATGTGGTCGCCGTCGGCGACCAGGAGGCGCGACCGCTTCGAGACGGGGTACTCGAGCACCTCGGAGCCGTCGTCGGGGGTGACGATGACCTTGCGGGTCTTGTCCGTCTCCTCGATCTCGACCCGTCCGGCGGCCTCGGAGATCGGCGAGCGCCCCTTGGGGATGCGCGCCTCGAAGATCTCCTGGACGCGGGGCAGGCCCTGCGTGATGTCGTCGGCCGAGGCCACACCACCGGTGTGGAACGTCCGCATCGTCAGCTGGGTGCCGGGCTCACCGATCGACTGCGCCGCGATGATGCCGACGGCCTCGCCGATGTCCACCATCTTGCCGGTGGCCAGCGAGCGGCCGTAGCACTTGGCACAGGTGCCGGTCTTGGCCTCGCAGGTGAGCACCGAACGGACCCGGACCGTCTCGATCCCCGCCGCGACCAGCTCACCGATCTTGACGTCGCCGAGGTCGTCACCCGCGGCGGCCAGCACCTCGCCGGTCTCCGGGTGGGTGACGTCGACCGCGGTGGTGCGGGCGTACGCCGAGGTCTCGACGTTGTCGTCCTTGCGGACGGTCCCGTCCTCGGTGCGCACGCCGATCCGCTTGTCCATGCCGCGCTCGGTGCCGCAGTCGTCCTCACGGATGATGACGTCCTGCGACACGTCGACCAGACGACGCGTCAGGTAGCCCGAGTCGGCGGTCCGCAGCGCGGTGTCGGCCAGGCCCTTGCGGGCACCGTGGGTGGAGATGAAGTACTCCAGCACCGACAGGCCCTCACGGAAGTTGGCCTTGATCGGCCGCGGGATGATGTCGCCCCGCGGGTTGGCCACCAGACCACGCATGGCCGCGACCTGCCGGATCTGCATCATGTTTCCGGACGCACCCGAGTCGACCATCATGAAGATGGGGTTCTTCCGGTCGAAGGACTTCTCCATCTCCTTGGCGACGTCGTTCGAGGCCTGGGTCCAGATCTCGACGAGCTCCTGACGGCGCTCCTCGTCGGTGACCAGGCCGCGCTCGAACTGCTTCTGCACCTTGGTGGCCTGGCCCTCGTACTCGGCCAGGATCTCGCCCTTCTTCTCGGGCGTGGTCACGTCGTCGATGGAGACCGTGACACCCGAGCGGGTGGCCCAGTGGAAGCCGGTGTCCTTGAGCGCGTCCAGCGACGCGGCCACCTCGACCTTGGTGTAGCGCTCGGCCAGGTCGTTGATGATCGCGCCCATGGCCTTCTTGCCCACCTCGTAGTTCACGAAGGGGTAGTCGGCCGGCAGGGTGTCGTTGAAGATCGCTCGACCCAGGGTGGTGTCGAGGGTGATCGACTGACCCTCCTCCCAGTCCGCGCCGAGCTCGAGCTCGAGCGGCGGGATGATGTCGGTGAACCGGATCTTCACCTTGCTCTGCAGCGAGATCTCACCGCGGTCGAACGCCATGATCGCCTCGGCCTGCGAGGAGAACGCACGACCCTCGCCGACCTCGCCGTCGCGGTCGGTCGTCAGGAAGAACAGCCCGATGATCATGTCCAGCGTGGGCATGGTCACCGGCCGACCGTCGGACGGCTTGAGGATGTTGTTGGTCGACAGCATCAGGATCCGGGCCTCGGCCTGGGCCTCGGCGGACAGCGGCAGGTGCACCGCCATCTGGTCGCCGTCGAAGTCGGCGTTGAACGCCGAGCAGACCAGCGGGTGGATCTGGATCGCCTTGCCCTCGATCAGCTGGGGCTCGAACGCCTGGATGCCGAGTCGGTGCAGGGTGGGTGCCCGGTTGAGCAGCACCGGGTGCTCGGTGATGACCTCTTCGAGGACGTCCCACACCACGGCGTACCGGGACAGGCCCGACGTCGCGCGCTCGACCATCCGCTTGGCGGACTTGATGTTCTGGCTGTGCGACAGGTCGACCAGCCGCTTCATCACGAAGGGCTTGAACAGCTCCAGCGCCATCTGCTTGGGCAGACCGCACTGGTGCAGCTTCAGCTGCGGACCCGAGACGATCACCGAACGACCGGAGTAGTCGACGCGCTTGCCGAGCAGGTTCTGACGGAAGCGACCCTGCTTGCCCTTGAGCATGTCGGACAGCGACTTCAGCGGCCGGTTGCCCGGGCCGGTGACGGGACGACCGCGGCGGCCGTTGTCGAACAGCGAGTCCACGGCCTCCTGGAGCATCCGCTTCTCGTTGTTGACGATGATCTCGGGCGCACCGAGGTCGAGCAGGCGCTTCAACCGGTTGTTGCGGTTGATCACCCGGCGGTAGAGGTCGTTGAGGTCGGACGTCGCGAAGCGACCGCCGTCGAGCTGGACCATCGGGCGCAGGTCGGGCGGGATCACCGGGACGGCGTCGAGCACCATGCCCTGCGGCTTGTTGTCGGTCTTGCGGAACGCGTCGACGACCTTGAGCCGCTTGAGCGCGCGCACCTTGCGCTGACCCTTGCCGTTGGCGATGGTGTCGCGCAGCGACGCCACCTCGGCCTCGATGTCGAAGTCCTCGAGGCGCTTCTGGATGGCCGTGGCCCCCATGTAGCCCTCGAAGTACTTGCCGAACCAGTTCTTCATCTCGCGGTAGAGCATCTCGTCGCCCATGAGGTCCTGGACCTGCAGCGACTTGAAGGTGCTCCACACCTCCTCGAGGCGGTCGAGCTCGCGCTGCGACCGGTCGCGGATCTGCTTCATCTCGCGCTCGGCCCCGTCGCGGACCTTGCGGCGCGCGTCGGCCTTGGCACCCTCGGCCTCGAGGGTCGCGAGGTCCTCCTCGAGCTTCTTGGAGCGGTCGTCGATGGCGCCGTCACGACGCTTCTCGAGACGCTCGCGCTCGAGCTGGACCTTGTTCTCCAGCGAGGACAGGTCGCGGTGGCGGGCGTCCTCGTCGACGGAGGTGATCATGTAGGCGGCGAAGTAGATGACCTTCTCGAGGTCCTTCGGCGCCAGGTCGAGCAGGTAGCCGAGCCGGCTGGGCACACCCTTGAAGTACCAGATGTGGGTCACCGGGGCGGCGAGCTCGATGTGGCCCATCCGCTCGCGGCGGACCTTGCTCCGCGTCACCTCGACGCCGCAGCGCTCGCAGATGATGCCCTTGAAGCGCACGCGCTTGTACTTGCCGCAGTAGCACTCCCAGTCCCGGGTGGGACCGAAGATCTTCTCGCAGAAGAGACCGTCACGCTCGGGCTTGAGCGTGCGGTAGTTGATCGTCTCCGGCTTCTTGACCTCACCGTGGCTCCACGTGCGGATGTCATCCGCGGTGGCCAGGCCGATCCGAAGCTGGTCGAAGAAGTTCACGTCGAGCACAGTGGCTGCATTCCTTCGGTTGTAAGCGAAATCTCTTGAGTCAGGACTGAGGGGCCCGGTACGCCGGCTGGCCGGCGTACCGGGGACGTCTCAGACTTCTTCGACGGAGCTGGGCTCGCGGCGGGACAGGTCGATGCCGAGCTCCTCGGCCGCCCGGAAGACGTCTTCCTCGGCGTCCTTGAGCTCGATCTGGGAACCGTCCTGCGACAGCACCTCGACGTTGAGGCAGAGCGACTGCATCTCCTTGACGAGCACCTTGAACGACTCGGGGATGCCCGAGTCGGGGATGTTCTCGCCCTTGACGATGGCCTCGTACACCTTCACCCGGCCCGGCACGTCGTCGGACTTGATGGTGAGCAGCTCCTGGAGGGCGTACGCCGCTCCGTAGGCCTCCATCGCCCACACCTCCATCTCGCCGAACCGCTGGCCGCCGAACTGGGCCTTACCGCCCAGGGGCTGCTGCGTGATCATCGAGTAGGGGCCGGTCGACCGTGCGTGGATCTTGTCGTCGACCAGGTGGTGCAGCTTGAGGATGTACATGTAGCCCACGGAGACCGGGTCGGGGAACGGCTCGCCGGAGCGCCCGTCGAACAGGGACGCCTTGCCGTCGTGGCCGACCACCCGGACGCCGTCCCGGTTGGGGAGCGTCGAGCCGAGCAGACCGGTGATCTCGTCCTCCTTGGCACCGTCGAAGACCGGGGTGGCCACGTTGGTGTCGGGAGCCGCCTTGTCGGCGTGGATCTTGATCAGGCGGTCCTTCCAGTCGGCCTTGCCCTTGTCCTCGCTGATGTCGAGGTCCCAGCCCTGCTTGGCCAGCCACCCGAGGTGCAGCTCGAGGACCTGGCCGATGTTCATCCGTCGCGGCACACCCAGCGGGTTGAGCACGACGTCGACCGGCGTGCCGTCCTCCATGAACGGCATGTCCTCGATGGGCAGGATCTTGGCGATGACGCCCTTGTTGCCGTGGCGTCCGGCGAGCTTGTCGCCGACCGAGATCTTGCGCTTCTGCGCGACGTAGACCCGCACCAGCTGGTTGACACCCGGCGGGAGCTCGTCGCCCTCCTCGCGGTCGAAGACGCGGACGCCGATGACCGTCCCGGACTCGCCGTGCGGCACCTTCATCGAGGTGTCGCGCACCTCGCGCGCCTTCTCACCGAAGATCGCGCGCAGCAGCCGCTCCTCCGGGGTCAGCTCGGTCTCGCCCTTGGGCGTGACCTTGCCGACCAGGATGTCGCCCGTGGTGACCTCGGCGCCGATGCGGATGATGCCGCGCTCGTCGAGGTCGGCCAGCATCTCGTCGGAGACGTTGGGGATGTCGCGGGTGATCTCCTCGGGACCCAGCTTGGTGTCGCGGGCGTCGACCTCGTGCTCCTCGATGTGGATCGAGGTGAGGACGTCCTCCTGCACCAGGCGCTGGCTGAGGATGATCGCGTCCTCGTAGTTGTTGCCCTGCCACGGCATGAAGGCGACGAGCAGGTTGGTGCCCAGCGCCATCTCGGCCTCGTCGGTGCAGGGGCCGTCCGCGATCGGGGCACCCTCGACCAGCTTGTCGCCCTCGCTGACCAGCGGGCGCTGGTTGATGCAGGTGCCCTGGTTGGAGCGGCGGAACTTCGACAGCTTGTACGTCGAGTAGGTGCCGTCGTCGTTCATCACCTCGATGACGTCGGCGGACACGTCCTTGACCACGCCGGGCTTCTCGGCCACCAGCACGTCACCGGCGTCGACCGCGGCGCGGTACTCCATGCCGGTGCCGACGAGCGGGGCGTCGCTGCGGATCAGCGGCACCGCCTGACGCTGCATGTTGGCGCCCATCAGGGCCCGGTTGGCGTCGTCGTGCTCGAGGAAGGGGATCAGGGCCGTCGCGACCGACACCATCTGGCGCGGCGAGACGTCCATGTAGTCGACCTCGTCGGCCAGGATCTCGCTGACCTCGCCGTGCCGCTGGCGGACCAGGACGCGCTCCTCGGTGAAGCGGTTCTTGTCGTCGAGCGGCGCGTTCGCCTGGGCGATGACGTACTTGTCCTCGTCGTCGGCGGTGAGGTAGTCGACCTGGTCGGTGACCTTGCCCTTGACGACCTTGCGGTAGGGCGTCTCCACGAACCCGAACGGGTTGATCCGCCCGTAGGAGGCCAGCGACCCGATCAGACCGATGTTGGGACCCTCGGGGGTCTCGATCGGGCACATCCGGCCGTAGTGGCTGTGGTGGACGTCGCGGACCTCCATGCCGGCCCGGTCACGGGACAGACCGCCCGGACCCAGCGCGGACAGGCGGCGCTTGTGGGTCAGGCCCGAGATCGGGTTGGTCTGGTCCATGAACTGGCTCAGCTGCGAGGTGCCGAAGAACTCCTTCAGCGCCGCGACCACCGGGCGGATGTTGATCAGGGACTGCGGCGTGATCGCCTCGACGTCCTGGGTCGTCATCCGCTCGCGGACCACCCGCTCCATGCGGGCCAGGCCGGTACGGAGCTGGTTCTGGATCAGCTCGCCCACGGTCCGCATCCGGCGGTTGCCGAAGTGGTCGATGTCGTCGGCCTGGACCTCGATCGGCTTGCCGTCGGCGTCCAGGTACGTCGTACCGGCGGCGTCCTCGAGCGTCGGCGTCGCCGTTGTGCAGCCGGACGATGTAGCGGATCGTCGCCACGATGTCGTCGACGGTCAGCGTCTGCTGGTCGAACGCCTCGCTGGTGCCGAGCTTCTTGTTGATCTTGTAGCGGCCGACCTTGGCCAGGTCGTAGCGCTTGGGGTTGAAGTAGTAGTTGTTGAGCAGCGTCTGCGCGGCCTCGCGCGTCGGCGGCTCGCCCGGGCGGAGCTTGCGGTAGATGTCGAGCAGCGCGTCGTCCTGGCCCTCGGTGTGGTCCTTCTCGAGGGTGAGGCGGATCGACTCGTACTCGCCGAACTCGGCCGAGGATCTGGTCGGTGGTCCAGCCCAGGGCCTTGAGCAGCACGGTGACGTTCTGCTTGCGCTTGCGGTCGAGGCGGACGCCGACCATGTCGCGCTTGTCGATCTCGAACTCGAGCCAGGCACCGCGGCTGGGGATCACCTTCGCGGTGAAGATGTCCTTGTCGGAGGTCTTGTCGGCGGTCTTCTCGAAGTAGACGCCGGGCGAGCGGACCAGCTGGCTGACCACGACGCGCTCGGTGCCGTTGATGATGAAGGTGCCGCGGGGGCTCATCAGGGGGAAGTCGCCCATGAAGACCGTCTGGCCCTTGATCTCGCCGGTCTCGTTGTTGGTGAACTCGGCGGAGACGTAGAGCGGCGCGGAGTAGGTGAAGTCCTTCTCCTTGCACTCCTCGACGGTGTACTTGGGGTCGTAGAAGACCGGGTTCTCGAAGGAGAGGCTCATCGTCTCCGAGAAGTCCTCGATCGGGGAGATCTCCTCGAAGATCTCCTGCAGACCGGACTTGTGGGAGACGTCCTCGCCGGCCCCTTCCCGAACGGCGACCTGCTCGAGCCAGGCGTCGTTGCCGATCAGCCAGTTGAAGCTGTCGGTCTGCAGGGAGAGGAGCTTGGGGACTTCGAGAGGTTCTTTGATCTTCGCGAACGAGATGCGCTGCGGCGTGGTGGTGGAGACTTCGGCGGTGGTACGCGCGGCCAAGAGGTGTCCTTCGACGATTCGCTCTGGGAGTCGCGCCGCCCCCCACTTCAATCAGCCACCGGGCAGGCGATCAGCATTTGAGGGCAGGCGCAAAGAATGATCGTACCGCAGAGAGGCGCGCACCACAAATAGCATCCGACCCACTCGGCCGAACGTTCCCACGATGATGAACCCGGTCGGCCCTCAGGTCAAGCACATCTCCCCACCCCGTGGAATTCGTCCCACGGCCCGGCCCGTCCGGACTGGCCCGTCGGTGCTAGCCGGTGTTGGTGGTCAGGTTGTCCACGAGCCAGCTGTTGCCGACCTTCGCCATGGAGACCGTGACCTGGTTCTTGTACACGACCGGCGTCGTGGGGTGCTGCTTGTTGTAGGTCACCTGGTTGACGAACTCGAGGACGTCGACGCGGTCGACCCCCGACCGCACGACGCCGGAGGCGACGAACTTCGCGCGCACCACGGTCCCGGTGCGCGGCGCGTTCTGCTTGATGACGGCGAACAGCTTGTCGTACTGCTGCTGCTCGTTCGACGTCATGTAGGGCGTCGCCGCGGCCGAGCTCTGGCCGAGGTGGTGGGCGTCGTAGGAGAGGATCGGCACGATCGCCTGGTCGGCGGCGGACTGGGCCGCGCTGGTGTCGCTCTCGAGGGCCTTCTCCGACGTCTTGGTCAGCAGCACGCCGACCAGGACCAGCGAGGCCGCCACCAGGACCGCGAGGCCGATCAGGAGCCAGCCGGGGACCGTCCACAGCGGACGAGCCCCGTCGCGATCCGCCTCGGGGCGCGCGGCGGTGGCCTCGGCGGCCGGCTCCTTCGCGCGCGGGGTCAGGCGGCTGCGCCACCTGTCGCGGCGGCTCGGCTCGGCGGCTGCGGGCGCCGTGGTGGTGGGAGCCGGCGTCTCCTCGGCGCCCGCCGGCTCGGGTGTCGGCGGGGTGTCCTCGTCGGCGGCCGCGAGCTCGGCGTCGTACGCCGCCCGGCGGGTGGGGTCGAGGAGCACCTCGGCGGCCTGGTTGTAGACCCGGAACCGACGGTCGGTCGGGTCGAGGTCGGCGACGGCCGTCCGCCACGCCGCCCGGATCTCCTCCGCGGAGGCGGTGGGCTCCACGTCGAGGACGTCGTACCAGTTGGCGTTCACGAGGCCACCGGTTGGTAGTCGTCGACCAGCCAGTGGCCGTTGATCTTGTCCAGGGTCACCCGGAGCCGGAACGGCGCCGGCTCACCGACGGCCACCCGCTTGCCCTTCTTGTTGGGCGCCGTCTGGGTGAGGGACCCGGCGACCAGCACGGTCGCGGTGTCGCTGCTGATGGCCTCGATCCCGGTGGCGTACACCGCGCACGAGCGCTGCAGCCCGTAGTTCTTGACGCTCTGCTCGGCCAGCGTGACGTTCTGGTCGAACGACACCGCGAACTTCGGCGTGATCACGGCCTTCACCCGCTGCCGGTAGGCGGGCATCTGCCCCTGGGAGTCGAGCATCGACGGACCGTAGGTGTTCACCCGCAGCACGAACTGCTGCGTCTGCGCCATCGCGGCCTCACGGTCCGCCTGCACCGTGTCGGAGCTCTGGTGGAAGAGGCCGTGCAGGTTCCGATCGTGGTAGAGCACCGCGATCGTGACGAGGGAGGCGACCAGGACGACCGCGAGCGTGCACAGCAGGACCAACCGGAAGAGGGCCGCCCGAGGGGCGCTCGTGGGGTGGTCGCTCGTCACCTCGGCTGGGTCGCCAGGGGCTGGAGCAACAGCCACTTCCACGACTCCTCTCCGAGGGTTGCGGGGGCGACGCTACCGGGCTGGGCCAAGCCCGGGGCCACGTGGTCTCCCCAGGTCAGGTGCTTGGTCGTCGGGTCGTACGTCGCGACGACCGGCGAGCGGTACCACGGCGGTGCGGGACGGTTGGCCGGCGCGTGCTGGGCACCGCGCGGGTTGGACTGGCCCGCCGGCTCGGCACAGTGCGCCTGCATGTTCATCGGCTCGTTGGAGCCGTCCTGCGGGACCCGGGTGTGGGTGCTCTGGTAGCCGTTGTGGCAGACCGGCGGGTTGTTGGTGGTGACCATGCCGAAGTGGGCGTCGTACAGCCCGGTCTCCGGCGACCTCGAGACCACGGTGAAGCCGCCCTCGACGACGTAGGGGTAGATGATCAGCACCTGGCGCAGCCCGGGCAGGTGCTTGACCACGATGTCGCCCGTGGTCACCAGGTTGTTGATCAGGCTCGCCAGGTGGATCTTGTTGTCCTGGAGGAACAGCCGGAGCTGGGTGGCGGTCACGGAGCCGTTGTCGATCACCCGGCGCAGGTCCCGGTCGTGCCCGGCCAGCGTCCCGGAGAAGAGCCGCAGGTCGTGGGCGAAGGACCGGATGGCGTCGCCCGAGGCGACCTGACCCTTCAGCACCGTGTTCCCGTCCCTGATCAGGGCGGTGGTCGTGTCGAAGTTGGCGTTGGCCGTGTGGATGAACGACGTGCCGGTGTCGATGATCCGCTGGAGGTCCGGACCGGTGCCTGCGAACGCCTGCCCCAGCGAGTGCACGGTGATGCTCAGAGAGCCCTTGTTGACGGACTCGACGGTGTTGGAGATGTCACCGAGGAGCTTCTGGGTCGGCAAGGGGGTCCGGGTGTCGGCCTGCGCGATCTGCGAGCCGTTGTGCAGGAAGGGACCGTTGTCGGTCAGCGGCTGCAGGTCGACGTACTGCTCACCGACGGCGGAGCGGTTGCCCACCACGGCCAGCGCGTCGGACGGGATCTTGTTGTCCCACCCGTTGTCGATGTCGAGATAGGCGTCGACGCCCTGCTTGGTGAGCACCAGCTTGCCGACCTGCCCGACCCGGACCCCGCGGTAGGAGACCATCCCTCCGGCGTACATCCCGCCGGAGTCCTGGAAGTGCGCGACGACCGTGTACGACGTCTTGTAGAACAGCCGGTTCAGCTGGGCGTACTTCGCGCCGACGAAGCTCACCCCGAGCAGCGTGATGAGGGCGAAGATCATCAGCTGGATCTTGGTACGACGCGTGATCATCGGCTCACCACCAGCCCCGGTACCAGCAGGCTCACCAGCGCCGGGTCGTAGAGCCGGGAGAGCTGACCCATGGTCGGCCCTCGCGGCCCGAACGCCACTCGCCGTACCCCGACGCCACCGCGCGGCAGCGACGGCAGGATCGAGCTCGGGTCGAGGGTCAGCGTCGGGAGGCCGGTGCCGCCCGTGGGCAGGCTCGGGATCGAGTTGAGCGCCTGGCACACCTGGTTGTTCTTGTGCTTGCGCTGCTTGCACTTGGCGATGAGCTTGGCCAGCTCCTGCGGATCGCCGAGCACCTTCTTGCACGCCTTGCTCGTGATGTCGCGGCTCTGGAGACACTTCGCCACGTCGCCGATGATCTTGGTGATCTCGGAGGTCGGCAGGCTGGTGGGCAGGGACGTCGGAAGCGTGGGCAGGGTCGTGGGCAGGCCGGTCGGCAGCGAGGGCAGGCTGCCCTTGCCGTCCAGGGAGATGTCGAACTTGATCGACAGGTTGGTGTAGTCGCCCATCTGCAGGTTGCGGGCGACCTGGGGGTCGCGCCCGACGACCTCGTCCACGAACGGGTAGGTGAGCGCGACGTTGAACGCGTTCACGAAGTTGGACCCCGAGGCCTGGAGCTGGCCGAGGACCGGGCTCAGCTGGCGCAGCGTGTCGATCGTCGTCTGCTTGGACAGCTTGATCACGTGGACGCCGACGCCGCTCAGGTGGGCCAGCGCCTGGAGCATCCGGACCAGGTCGTGCCGCTGGCTGTCGATCGACTGGAGCGCCCCCGGCAGCTGGGTCAGCGTGGCGTCGATGGTCGAGCGCTGGCTGTTCAGCGACACCGACAGGCGGTTCAGGGCCTCCAGGGCCTGGACGATCTCCTGGCGGTGCTGGTCGAGCTGACCTGAGAAGGTCTTGATCTGGTGGAGCACCGACCGCGCCTCGCCCTCGCGACCGTGCAGCGTCGTGTTCAGCTCGCGCGTGATGGTCTGCAGCTGACCGATCCCGCCGCCGTTGAGCAACAGGCTCAGGGCGCCGAGGACCTGCTCGACCTCGGGGTTCTGTCCGGTCTGGGCGAGCGGGATCACGTCACCGCTCCGCAGCGGGGTCGAGCTCGCTCCGGTGGGTGGCGGGGCCAGCTCGACGAACTTCTCACCGAGCAGGCTCGTCTGCTGGATGGTGGCCACGGCGTTGTACGGCAGCTTCGTGTCGTTGCGCAGCTGCATGGTGACGACGGCGGTGTAGCCCTTGAGGGACACGTCGGTGATCTTGCCGACGGTCACGTCGTCGACCTTCACCGTCGACTGCGGCACCAGGTCGAGCACGTCGCGGAACTGGGCGGTGATCGTGATCGGGTTGCTGCCGACGTTGACCCCACCGGGCAGCGGCCACTTGTAGACGTCCATCGTGCAGCCGCTCAGCATCAGGGCGGCGCCGACGACGGCCACCACGACCTTGGCCACGGACAGGGCGACGGCGTGCCGCTTCATCGGGCACCTCCCACGAGGCCGCCGAGTGTGGGGTCGCTGCGGTCGGGCGACGTGGTCCGGTGGTTGCGGGTGAGGGCGGCGGGGCGGCCCTTCCCCAGGATCTGCCGGATCGTGTCGCACGACTGACCGCCCTGGTTGGCCTGGTCGAGGATGCCGCACAGGAAGGTGGCCGGGTCGGAGCTGATCTGGTTGGCGATCTCCCCGAGGTTGGCGCGGGTGTCGAGCGTGCCCGCCTGCGGGTTGTAGGTCAGCAGGAGGTTGTTCAGCGCGAGGGGTGCGTCTCGCAGGGTCTCGCTGACGGCCTTGCGCTGCTTGACCAGGATCTTGGTGACCTGGTCGAGGCCGGTGATGTTCTTGCCGAGGATCGCGCGGTTGTCCTTGACGAAGCCGGAGACCTGCTGCATCGCGATCCCGAGGTTGTGCAGCGACGCCGCCAGATCGCCGCGCTCGCCCTTGAGCATGTGGGACACCTGGGCCAGCGACGTGTTGAAGGAGCGCACCGTCTGGTCGTTGCGCGACAGGGTGTGGACGAAGCCCTCGAGCTCGCGCAGCGAGCCGAAGAGCTGGTCCTTGTTGTCGGCCAGCGTCCCGCTGAGGCGGCTGAAGTCCTGGATCGTCTGGTGGAACTTCTGGCCCTGGCCGCCGAAGTTCCGTGCCGTGGTGTCGAGCAGGTCGGTGAGGGCGCCCTTCTTGTTGGCGCCGTTCGGTCCCATCGCGACGGTCAGGTCGTCGATGCTGGAGTAGATCTGGTCGAGCTCGAGCGGCACCGCCGTCCGGCTCTCCGACAGGGTCGCCCCACTGGCCATCACCGGTCCGCCGGAGTACGCCGGCGTCAGCTGCACGAAGCGGTCCCCGACGATGGACGGCGAGATGATCACGGCCTTCGCGTTCTGGGGGATCTGGACGTTGGCGTCGTAGTGCATCTTCACGATCACGTGGGTGCCGGACGGGGTGACCGAGTCGATCTTGCCGATCGGCACACCGAGCACCCGCACGTCGCTGCCCTGGTAGATCGAGACGGCGCGCGGGAACTCCGCGGTGAGCGTCTTCTGCTTCCCGCCGCTGAACACGAAGGTCACCAGGCCGACGACGACGAGCGCCAGCAGCACCAGGGGCAGGACGAACTTGGTCACGGTCCGCATCTCAACCACCCACCTGCGGGACGGGAGGCATGTTCTGGATGTAGGTGTCGAACCACGGGCCGTTGCCGAGGGTGTTGGCGAAGACCCGGTAGAACGGCGCCATCAGCCGCAGGCTCTGGTCGATGTTGTCCGAGTCCTTGTTGAGGACGTCGACGACGCTGCTCAGGTGCGTGAGCGCCGGCTTCAGGTCGCCGCGGCTCTGCTGGACGAGCTTGGTCAGCTCCACGGACAGCTGCGAGGTCGACTGCAACAGGTTGTGGATCGCCTGACGTCGCCGGTCGAGCGCCTTGAACAGCACCGCGGAGTCGCGCATCAGCCCGACGATGTCCTGGTCGCGGGCGTTCAGGGTCGTGGAGACGCTGCGGAGGTTCTGCAGCAGGGTGCCGATCTGGGCGTCCCGGGCGGCGAGGTTGCTCGACAGCGCCGACACGCCGGCCAGGGCGTGACGGAAGTTGGTCGGGGTGTTGCGGGTCAGGTCCGCGAGCGTGGTGAGACTGCGCGCCAGCCGGTTGGTGTTGATCTTCTGCGCCCGGCCGGCGAGCCCCGAGAACGCCTGCACGACGTCGTACGGCGACTGGGTGCGGCTGACCGGGATCTCGGTGCCCTTCGGCATCTGGCCGGGGCCGGCCGGCTCGAGGGAGAGGTACATGGCTCCGAGCAGGGTCTTGACCTTGATCGCGGCCTGGGTCTCGGTGCCGAAGTCGGCCGGGTTCTGGATCCGGAAGGTCACCTTCACGTGGTCGCCGTCCAAGGCGACCGAGTCGACCTTGCCGACGCGTACGCCGGCGATCCGGACCTCGTCGTTGGCCTTCAGACCGCCCGCCTCGCTGAAGTCGGCCGAGTAGGTGTTGCCGCCACCGATGATGGGCAGCTTCTCGGCGTTGAAGGCGAGCAGGATCAGCCCCACGATGACGGCCAGGCTGATCGCTCCGACCACCACGGGGTTGCGCTCGCGGAAGGGGACACTCATTGCAGATGACACCTGCTCGAGCCGGTCTTGTAGTTCACCGGGATCGCCTGCTTGCCGATCCTGATCTGTCCGGTGAAGTCGCAGAGGTAGAAGTTGAACCACGAGCCGTAGATCGCGGTGCGCCCGACCTTGGTCAGCTTGATCGGCATCACCTGCAGGACGCGGTCGATCTCGGCCTTGCCGCGGTCGAGGTTCGCGGCGAACCCGCGCAGGTGATGGATGTCGGAGACGAAGGGAGCCCGGATCCCCGAGACCAGGTCGGCGGTCTGGACCGAGAGGTCGGAGATCTGGTTCAGCGAGCCCAGGATCGCCCCACGGTCGTGCTTGAGGCCGCCCACGAACTGCCGGAACGTCGTGATCAGCTGGTTGAGCTGCCGGTTGCGGCTCCCGATGTGGGCCAGCACCGAGTTGAGGTTGGTGATCAGCTGACCGATGACCTGGTCGCGGTTGGCGAGCGTCTGCGTGATGGACGCCGTGTTGGCCAGCATCCCGTTCAGCGTGCCGCCCTGGCCCTGGAAGACCTGGATGATCTCGTAGGAGAGCTCGTTGACGTCGGCCGGCGACAGGGCCTGGAACAGCGGCTTGAAGCCGTTGAAGAGCACGGTGAGGTCGAGCGCGGGCGAGGTCTGCGAGACCGGGATGGTCGAGTCGGGGGCCAGCACCCCGGTGCTGCCGATCTCGTTGGTGAGGGCGATGTAGCGCTGCCCGACGAGGTTGCGGTAGCGGATGTCGGCGTGGGTCGACTTGGTCAGCGCGGTGTCGCTCTGGACGCTGAACGTGACCATGGCGCGCGTCCGGTCGACGATCGAGATGCTCTTCACCGACCCGACCTTCACCCCGGCGATCCGCACGTCGTCGCCTCCGACCAGCCCGGTCGCGTCGACGAACTCCGCCTTGTAGGTGTGCGACGAGCCGAAGGTGATGTTGCCGATCAGGATCACCAGCACACCGGTCGCGAGGGCGGTCACCACCATGAAGATGACGAGCTTGATCAGGGCGGACGTGGTCTTGCCGTCGAGGCGCGCCATCAGCGACCACCCGCCTTGCGACGCGTGCCGGTCAGGAGGAGAAGGGTCATCGCAGCGACACCTTCGCTCCGCGGGCCATCGGGCCGACCAGCAGCACGCCGAGGTCGGGCACGTCCTGAGCGGGCACGCCGAGAGACGGGCCGAGCAGGCTCTTGAGCAGGCCGGACTCGGCCCTGCTGCCGGCGTACCCGGTGCCGCGCGTGAAGTAGGACGGCGCCACCCGGTCGGTGCCCTTGCCGGTGGGGGTGTTCACGCCGTCCCGGAAGTTGGGCTGGTGCCGCACCGGGTTGGTCTGGCTCCAGGGCGGGGACGGCAGGTGGAGACAGTTGGGGCCGCGCGAGTCGCCGTACACCGGGCTGTCGCTCGGGTTGTAGCCGCGGGGCTGGTGCGGCAGCGTCTCGAGCACGATGTGCAGGGTGAAGCCGCGGAACGCCTGGGCCTCACGCTTGGCCGCGTTCACCAGACCGCCGAGGAGGCAGGGGTACTCCGGTGCGTAGCGCGCGAGCATCTGCGCCTGCGGCGCGCTCACCTGCCCGAGCCGGATGATGTTGTTGCCGTTCTGCCGGAGGAAGTCGTGGGCGGTGTTGGAGAACGCCGAGACGTCGGTGAACAGCGTCTGGAGCTGCTGGTGCCGGCCCTGGAGGGTGCCGGTGGTCTTGATGGTGTTGCGCAGGATCTGGGCGATCGACGGCATCACGTCCGCATAGGTGTTGGACACGGTGGTCGTCAGCTTCAGGTCCTGCACGATCGCCGGGATCTGCGGGTTGACCCGCTTCAGGTAGTGGTCGACGGTCACCAGGTCCTGGCCCAGCTGGTTGCCGCGCCCCTCGAGGGCCGTGGAGATCGCGTTGAGCGTCATGTTGATGTCGGCGGGCTGCACCGTGCGGAGCAGCGGGTAGAGGTCCGCAAGGACCTTCTGCACCTCGACCGGGATCTGGGTCTTCGTGATCGTGGCGCCCGCCTGGAGCGAGCTCGGCGACGGGTTCTGGGGGATCACGAGGGAGACGTACTTCTCGCCGAACAGCGTCTTGGGGACGATCGCGCCGGTCACGTTGGCGGGGATCGTGTGCATCTGGTTGGGGAAGATCCCGAGCTTGACCTTGGCCCCCTGGTCGGTGGCGGTGAAGCCGAGCACCTCGCCCACGATCACGCCGCGGATCTTCACGTCCGCCCGCTCGGGCATCTGGAGGCCGATGGTCGAGGCGTCGAGCGTGACCTCGTCGAAGTGCGTGAACTTCTGGGTGAAGATGCCGTAGGTGAGCCAGACGCCGGCGAGGAGCAGGCAGATGAACACCACGCCGAGGGCCTTGAACCGGATGCTGCTCCCCATCGTCAACCCGCCAACCTGACGGTCGTCGTGGCGCCCCAGATCGCCATCGACAGGAAGAGGTCGATCACGTTGATGGCCACGATGCTGGTGCGGACCGCCTTGCCCACCGCCACGCCGACCCCGGCGGGGCCGCCCGAGGCGTTGTAGCCGTAGTAGCAGTGGATGAGGATGACGGTCACCGCGAAGACGAGCACCTTGCCGAAGGACCACAGCACGTCGCCGGGTGGCAGGAAGGTCTTGAAGTAGTAGTCGTAGGTGCCCGTGCTCTGCCCGAAGAACCGGGTCACGGTCAGGCGCGTCGCGAAGTACGACGACAGCAGGCCCACGACGTACAGCGGGACGATCGCGATCAGGCCGCCCACGATCCGGGTACTGACCAGGAACGGCAGGGACGGCACCGCCATGACCTCGAGCGCGTCGACCTCCTCGGAGATCCGCATGGCGCCGAGCTGGGCGGTGAAGCCGCACCCGACGGTCGCCGCCAGGGCGATCCCGGCCACCAGCGGAGCGATCTCGCGGGTGTTGAAGTAGGCCGAGACGAAGCCCGAGAACGCCGCCGTGCCGATCTGGTTGAGCGCCGCGTACCCCTGCAACCCGACCTCGGTGCCGGTGAAGAAGCACATCGCGGTGATCACGCCGACCGTGCCACCGATCACGGCCAGGGCCCCGGAGCCGAGGGTGACCTCCGCGAGGATCCGCAGGATCTCCTTCTTGTAGCGGACCACCGCCTTGGGGGTCCACGCCAGGGCGCGCAGGAAGAACGCCAGCTCCTCGCCGAGTCCGTCCAGGGTCTTGAGCGGCTTCTCGTAGACCGCCTTCACGTTGGCCATCGCGTCAACCCGTCTTGGGGGGGACGAGCTGGAAGTAGATCGCGCTCATCACGAAGTTGACGACGAACAGGAGCATGAACGACACGACGACGGACTCGTTCACCGCGTCGCCGACACCCTTCGGGCCCCCACCGGCGTTCATGCCCTTGTAGGAGGCCACGATGGCCGCGATCAGCCCGAACACGAGGGCCTTGGCCATGCCTTGGTAGAGGTCGGGCAGCTGGGCGAGCGCGGTGAAGCTCGCGATGTACGCCCCTGGGGTGCCCCCTTGGAGGACGACGTTGAAGACGTAGCCGCCGGCGACGCCGACGACGCTGACCAGGCCGTTGAGGAAGACGGCGACCAGCATGCAGGCCAGCACGCGGGGGACGACGAGGCGCTGGATCGGGTCGATCCCCAGCACCATCATCGCGTCGAGCTCCTCGCGGATCTTGCGCGAGCCGAGGTCGGCGGCGATCGCCGAGCCGGCGGCACCGGCGATCAGAAGAGAGGTCGCGATCGGGCCCGCCTCGCGGACCACCGCGAGCACCGACGCCGAGCCGGTGAACGACTGGGCGCCGAACTGCTTGATCAGGCCGCCCACCTGGAGGGCGATGACCGCGCCGAAGGGGATCGCGACGAGCGCCGTCGGGACGATCGTCACCGAGGCGATGAACCACGCCTGCTGCAGGAACTCCCGCATCTGGAACGGTCGCCGGAACACCCCACGACCCACGTCGAGGCCGAAGGCGAAGAGCTTGCCGGCGGTCCCGATCGGGGCCAGGACGCGCGCCGAGGTCAGGGAGGCCACCTCAGCCGCCCGTCGTCATCGTCATGTTCTCCTCGAAGGAGCCGGGCGGGGGCGTGATGCCGTTCTCGCGGCACCATTCGCCGGGCGGCCGCTGGCTGCGGCGTGGGATGCCGTTGGACGGCTCGAGCTGGAGCGGGATCGGCGGCAGGGGCGGCAGCTCCTGGCCCTGCTCGGCGGCGAGCTCGTCGGCGTCCTTCTCCTCGGACATGCCGATGGGGCCGATGGTCTGGGCGTTGAGGAACTGACGGACGACCGGCTCCTCCGACGACAGCAGCATCTCGCGGGGGCCGAACATCGCCAGGTGACGGTGGTACAGGAGTCCGATGTTGTCCGGGACGGTCCGGGCGGTGTTGATCTCGTGGGTGACGATGAGGAACGTGGCGTCGATCTGCGCGTTGAGGTCGACGATCAGCTGGTTGAGGAACGACGTACGGACGGGGTCGAGACCCGAGTCCGGCTCGTCGAACAGCACGATCTCGGGGTCGAGCACCAGGGCGCGGGCCAGCCCGGCTCGCTTGCGCATGCCACCCGAGATCTCGCCGGGCAGCTTGTCCTCGGCACCCACCAGGCCGACCAGCTCCATCTTCTCCATCACGATGGAGCGGATGTCGGACTCGGACTTGCGGGTGTGCTCGCGCAGCGGGAAGGCGACGTTGTCGTAGAGGTTCATCGAGCCGAACATGGCGCCGTCCTGGAACAGCACCCCGAACAGCTTGCGGATCTCGTAGAGCTGTCGCTCCGGGCAGCTGGTGATGTCCACGCCCTCGATCACCACGCTGCCGCGGTCGGGCTTCAGCAGCCCGATCAGGGTCTTGAGCAGCACGGACTTGCCCGTGCCGGACGGCCCGAGCATGACGCAGATCTCACCGGCGGGGACGGTCAGGGTCACGTCTCCCCAGATGAGCTGCTTGCCGAAGGACTTGGTCAGACCCTCGATCTGGATCTCTACACCCATGGGGTCTGCTGCCCTCCCAGAATCAGCCGGCCTATCGGGGTACGTCGAACGCGTACCTGGTCATAACGCCCACGGCTCCGCAAAGTTACGCACAAGTTCACCCCAGGTGGAGACACCCCCAGGGGTGAGCCCGGCCGGTCTTGTGGGGTAGGGCCCGACACGCCGAAGGGCGGGTGCCGTCAGACACCCGCCCTTCGCGCGGTGGCGACCGGTCGTCCCGGGGGACGACCGTCACCGGTGGCCGGTCACAACCGGCCTGGGGTCACTTGAGGGTGACGGTGGCGCCGGCGCCCTCGAGCGCCTCCTTGGCCTTCTCGGCGGCCTCCTTCGGGGCGCGCTCGAGAACCGGCTTCGGGGCGGCCTCGACCAGGTCCTTGGCCTCCTTGAGACCGAGGGAGGTCAGGGCGCGCACCTCCTTGATGACGTTGATCTTCTTGTCACCGGCCGACTCGAGGATGACGTCGAACTCGTCCTGCTCGGCGGCTTCCTCGGCAGCGGCGCCGCCGGCGGCACCGCCGGGGGCGGCGGCGGCCACGGCGACCGGAGCGGCCGCGGTGACGCCGAAGGTGTCCTCGAACTGCTTCACGAACTCACTGAGCTCGATCAGCGTCATCTCCTTGAACGCGTCGAGCAGCTCGTCGGTGCTGAGCTTCGCCATGGTGGCGTTTCCTTCCGTTCTCGGCCCGGGTCCGGGCCTGGGTGTGAGGTGGGTACGTCGGCCGTTCAGGCCTCGGTGGTGTCGCTCTCGTCAGAGGCGGCGGTGGCCTCCGCGGCCGGGACCTCGTCGGACTCGGCGGCAGCCGAGGCGTCGGTGGTCTCGTCGGCGGGGGCCTCGGTCACCTCGTCAGCGGGGGTCTCGGCGACGACCGCCGGGGCCTCCTCGGCGGCGGCCGGCGCGCCGGCCCCACCTGCGAGGATCGAGGGGTCGTGCTCTGCCTTGGCCTGCAGGGCCCCCGCGAGGCGGGCGACCTGAGCGACCGGAGCGTTGAGCAGGTAGACGGCCTGGCTGAGCGATGCGAGCATCGCGCCGGCCAGCTTGCCCAGGAGCACCTCGCGCGACTCGAGGTCGGCCAGCTTGGCCACCTCCGCAGCGTCGAGGGGCTTGCCGTCGAGGACTCCACCCTTGATGACCAGGGTGGGGTTTGCCTTGGCGAAGTCACGCAGACCCTTGGCCGCCTCGACCACGTCGCCGTTGATGAAGGCGATCGCGGTCGGACCGGTCAGGAGGTCGTCGAAGCCGTCGATCCCCGCGTCCTTCGCGGCGAGCTTGGCCAGCGTGTTCTTGACCACGGCGTAGTTGGCGTTCTCACCGAGGGAGCGCCGCAGTTCCTGCAGCTGCTTCACGGTGAGACCGCGGTACTCGGTCAGCACAGCACCGGCGGCACCGTTGAACGACTCAACGATCTCCGCGACGGCGGCCTGCTTCTCTGCCCGCGCCATGGGTCTCCTTCCGATGGGCGAGACCCCGGCTCGAAGGCCCGGAAAGACGAACGCCCCGGGCGCAGGCCCAGGGCGTGGACGCATCACTCGAGGTGGTGCCGCTCTGTCACCTGCGCGGGCCGCCCGCTTGCGCGGAGCCTTCGATCGGACTGCGGTGCAGTCGCGACGACCAGCGGTCTCTGGTTACTGTGCTCGAGACTAGAGCGCTCGGGAGGCGGAGGCCGAAATCCACACGGATCGGCGGCTCGGGTACGCCGGTAAAATCGACCGTCGAATCCCTTGTCAGGCGGCGCCTGACTGGTACGGTCAATCGCTGAGAGACGGGGATCGCGGCCACCTATGACGCGAATGACACAGATCGGTCAGGTGGTCTGGTCCAGGTCCGTCGTGTTTTGCCCGATCGTGACCGGACCGGCCCGATCCATGTTCCAATCGTGGGCATGGACTTCAAGCTGACCTCCATGTCCGCCGTCCTCGAGCGGGCCGACGGCCGTCTGCGGAGCCCCCACGGGGGCGTCCGGCTGTGGCCGACAGGTTTCCCGCTCCTCGACGACGCCATCGGCGGTGGACTCAGGTCCGGCACCCTCAACCTCCTCGGTGGGCCGCAGGGCCAGGGCAAGACGATGTTCGCGCTCCAGGCGGCCCGAGCGGCGGTCAAGACCGGCCGCTCCGCGGTGTTCTTCTCCTACGAGCTCGAGGCGGACGCGCTGGTCCAGCGGCTCGTCGCGATGGAGGCGGGCGAGCTCGACCCCTTCGAGGCGCCGAGCCTGAGCAAGATCCGCAGCATCTTCGAGGGCACCGACGGCGGCGCCGGCGGCCTGATCGAGCGGATGGCCGCCACCACGACGGGCACCGAGGCCCTCCTGCGCGTGAGCGAGTACGCCGACCGCCTGGTCGTGCACCGCTCCACCGCGACGCACACGGACATCACCGAGATCAACGACACCGTCAAGAAGGTCATCGGCGACACCGGTGAGTCGCCCCTCATCATCGTGGACTACCTCCAGAAGGTCGCGATGCCGCTGGCCGACCTCGACGAGGACGACCGGATCACCCGGATCACCGAGCAGCTCAAGGACGTCGCGATCGAGTTCGACTGCCCCGTGTTCGCGGTGGCGGCCATGGACCACGAGGGTCTCGAGCCCGGCAGCCGGATGCGGACCCGGCACATGCGAGGCTCCACCGCCCTGTCCTACGAGCCCGACGTCGTGCTCATCCTCGCCACCAAGGCCGACATCGTCGCCCGGCACCACCTCGTGTACGGCGCCGGCAACGCGGAGCGCTTCAAGGAGTGGTCCGTGCTCACGGTGGAGAAGAACCGGTCCGGCACCGGCGGTGCGGAGATCGAGTTCAAGAAGCGCTTCGACCAGGGCCGGTTCGACACCAACGGCCAGGTCGTCACCGAGAAGCTGGTCGACGAGCGCGTCTTCACCGAGTAGCGCGCGAGCGGCAGCCACGTCTCGGCGGCACCCGGCCCTGGCCGGGCAGGTCAGGCCGCCGTGCGAGCAGCTCGCGACGGCGTTCGCTCCGGTCGTGCCACCCGGCCCATGCCGGGCGTCAGGCCGCCGTGCGAGCAAGCTCGCGACGGCGTTCGCTCCGGTCGTGCCACCCGGCCCTGGCCGGGCGGCACGTCCTCGCTCAGCCTTCGTCGGAGACGGCCACGTTGCGGGTGCGGTTGGGGTCGACCTGGACCCCGGGGCCCATCGTGGTCGAGACCGTGACCTTGCGCAGGTAGCGGCCCTTGGAGCTGCTGGGCTTGAGCCGCAGCACCTCCTCGAGGGCGGCGGCGTAGTTCTCGGCGAGCTGGGTCTCCGAGAACGACGCCTTGCCGATGATGAAGTGCAGGTTGGCGTGGCGGTCGACGCGGAACTCGATCTTTCCGCCCTTGATGTCGGAGACGGCCTTGGCGACGTCGGGCGTCACGGTGCCGGTCTTCGGGTTCGGCATCAGACCGCGCGGACCGAGGACGCGGCCGAGGCGCCCGACCTTGCCCATCATGTCCGGCGTCGCGACGACGGCGTCGAAGTCGAGCCAGCCACCGTTCACCTTCTCGATGAGCTCGTCGCCACCCACGACGTCGGCGCCGGCCTCACGCGCGGCATCGGCCTTCTCGGCGTTCGCGAACACGAGCACCCGCGCGGTCTTGCCGGTGCCGTGGGGCAGGTTGACGGTGCCGCGCACCATCTGGTCGGCCTTGCGCGGGTCGACACCGAGGCGCATGACGACGTCGACGGTCTCGTCGAACTTCTTCTTGCTGGTGTCCTTGGCGATCTTGATCGCGGTCAGCGGGGCGTAGAGCTCGTCCTTGTCGAACGCCTCTGCCGCTGCGCGGTACGTCTTGCTGCGCTGCATGAGCTGGTCTTCCTCTTCTCCAGATGTGGTCGTCGGGCCAGCGCGGCCCTGCCACGGTTGCTTGGTACGGCGTGACGGTGGTCTCGACGACGCTCGACCACCACCACCGAGGGGGTCAGTCGGTCCTGACACCCATCGAGCGGGCGGTGCCCTCGACGATCTTCATCGCGGCGTCGACGTCGTTGGCGTTGAGGTCGGGCATCTTCGTGAGCGCGATCTCGCGGACCTGGTCCTTGGTCAGCCGGCCGACCTTCTCCTTGTGCGGGACGCCGGAGCCCTTCTGCAGGCCGGCGGCCTTCTTGATCAGCTCCGCTGCGGGCGGCGTCTTCGTGATGAACGTGAACGACCGGTCCTCGTAGATGGTGATCTCGACCGGGATCACGTTGCCGCGCATCGACTCCGTCTGGGCGTTGTAGGCCTTGCAGAAGTCCATGATGTTGACGCCGTGCGGACCGAGGGCGGTACCGACGGGAGGCGCCGGCGTCGCGGCGCCCGCCTGCAGCTGGACCTTGACCAGCGCGGCGATCTTCTTCTTGGGAGGCATTGCTCTTCGTGTCCTTCGTGTCGTACGTCGTGGTCATCGCGAGCCGGACCGGCTCTGCCACCTTGCGTCACACGGCGCCGTCACTGGTCGGCCCGGGCAACCGCACCATTCTGGTCCGTGATGGCCCAGATGCGAAATCCCGCCCCGCTGGTCGAGCCCCAGCCCCGCCGGTCGAGCCCCAGCCCGCTGGTCGAGCCCCAGCCCCGCTGGTCGAGCCTGTCGAGACCAAGCCCCGCTGGTCGAGCCCCAGCCCCGCTGGTCGAGCCTGTCGAGACCCAGCCCCGCCGGTCGAGCCCCAGCCCCGCTGGTCGAGCCTGTCGAGACCAAGGGGCAGATCGCTCCCGGCATCCGAGCGGGTCTCGACACGTGGCACGCGACTTCGTTCCTCGGTCGCGGCGCTCGCTCGACCTCGCGCGGTGCTGACCGACTCGCCCGGCGAGTCGGTCAGACGCGCTGGATCTGGCTGAAGCTCAGCTCGACCGGGGTCTCCCGGCCGAAGATCTCGACGAGCGCCTTCACCCGCTGCGCCTCGGCGTTGATCTCGGTGATCGTGGCGTGCAGCGTGGCGAAGGGGCCGTCGACGACCATCACGGAGTCGGACTCGGAGAAGTCGGCGACCTCGACCGGCTTCTTCGCCGCGGTCGTCCCGGAGCCGCCGGACGCGGCCGCACCAGCGGGGGCCTCGGCGCGGGCCACCGCGGCCGGCGCCAGCATGTTCTCGACCTCGCTCATGCTCAGCGGCACGGGCTGGTGCGCCTGGCCGACGAACCCGGTCACCGACGGGGTGTGGCGGACCGCGGCCCACGACTCGTCGGTGAGGTCCATGCGGACGAGCACGTAGCCCGGGAGCACGGTCCGCTTGACCATCTTGCGCTGGCCGTTCTTGATCTCGGCGACCTCTTCGGTGGGGACCACGATCTCGTGGATGTAGTCCTCCATGTTGAGGGAGACGATGCGGTTCTCCAGGTTGGAGCGGACGCGGTTCTCCATGCCGTAGTAGGTGTGGACGACGTACCACTCGCCGGGCTTGGCCCAGAGCTCGCGGCGGAACTCCTCGAGCGGGTCGTCCTCGGCCTCGGATCCCTCATCGGCGGCCTGGTCGGCCGGCTCGGCCTCGTCGGCGGTCTCAACCTCGTCGGCCGTCTCGACCTCCTCGATGGCGACCTCGTCGGCGACCGGCTCCTCGGCGGCGGCGTCGCCCTCCGGGGTCTCGTCGCTCGCGTCAGCGACGTCGTCGGCCGGCTCCTCGAGGGCCTCCGTCACGACGGACTCCTCGGTTGCGGCGTCGACCGGCGCGACGGGGGTCTCCTCCGTTGCGGCGTCGTGCTCGATGTCGTACTGCGACACGTCTACTCCATACCTCAGCTGTGGGACTTGCCGTTGAAGATCCAGAAGATGGCCTTGCCGATGCCGAGGTCCAGCCCGGCGACGAACGCCATCATGAAGATCACGAAGACCATCACCACGAAGAAGTAGGTGACCAGCTGCTGCTGGGTCGGCCAGACCACCTTGCGGAGCTCGGCCACCACCTGTCGGTAGAACAGGACCGGACCGGTGCGCTCGGAACGCCGGCCGTCACGCGACCGGACTGCGTTACCCGACACGTGGTCACCTCTTCCCGTCTCACCCGGTCGACCAGGTCGGCCGGCCATTCATGGCTGATGCTTTCTTGCAGGGCACGAGGGACTTGAACCCCCAACCTTCGGTTTTGGAGACCGATGCTCTGCCAGTTGAGCTAGTGCCCTCTGATCCTCCCGACCCGATCTCGCACCGAGCAGCGGGCATGCCAAAGCATGGGGGAGAACCACCGGAGGTCGAGTCTACGGGCACGACCGAGAGCGAGTCCAAACGCCCGCCCGAGCCGTGGCCGGGGACGGGCCCGATGAGCGTGGTCGCCTCGGGCCGGCGCCGCCGGTCACCCCTACCATGGTGGCCATGACCGAAGCCTCCGACGTCAGCACCTCCAGCAGCCCCCGCGACCGTCGCGTCTCGCGCCGGATCGGCGCCATCGCCGAGTCGGCGACGCTCAAGGTGGACGCCAAGGCGAAGGCGCTCAAGGCGGAGGGGCGGCCCGTGATCGGCTTCGGGGCCGGCGAACCGGACTTCCCGACGCCCGGCTACGTCGTCGAGGCCGCGGCCGCGGCCTGCCGGGACCCGAAGAACCATCGCTACACCCCGGCCGGAGGGCTGCCCGAGCTGAAGCAGGCCATCGCCGACAAGACGCGTCGTGACAGCGGGTACGACGTCCAGGCCGCCCAGGTGGTCGTCACCAACGGCGGCAAGCAGGCCATCTACGAGGCCTTCGCCACGATGCTCGATCCGGGCGACGAGGTGATCGTCCCCGCGCCGTACTGGACCACCTACCCCGAGGCGATCCAGCTGGCCGGTGGCGTCGCCGTACCGGTGCTCGCCGACGAGACCCAGGACTACAAGGTCACCGTCGACCAGCTCGAGGCCGCCCGCACCGAACGCACCAAGGTGCTGCTGTTCGTGTCCCCGTCCAACCCCACCGGGGCGGTCTACACCGCCGACGAGATCCGGGCCATCGGCCGCTGGGTCGAGGACCACGACCTGTGGGTGCTCACCGACGAGATCTACGAGCATCTCGTCTACGACGGGGTCGACACGGGCTCGATGCCGGTGCTGTGCCCCTTCCTGGCCGACCACACCGTCGTCGTGAACGGGGTCGCGAAGACCTACGCGATGACCGGGTGGCGGGTGGGCTGGCTGATCGCGCCGAAGGACCTGGCCGCGGCCGCCGCCAACCTCCAGTCCCACGCGACCTCCAACGTCTCCAACGTCGCGCAGCGGGCCGCCCTGGCCGCCGTCTCCGGCGACCTGTCGGCGGTCGACGAGATGAAGGCGGCGTTCGACCGTCGGCGCCGGACGATCGTCTCGATGCTCAACGAGATCGACGGGATCGTCTGCCCGACCCCGAAGGGCGCCTTCTACGCCTACCCGTCGGTGAAACAGCTCCTCGGGAGGGAGCACGCCGGCCGGGTGATCGAGACCTCGTCCGACCTGGCGGAATACATCCTCGAGGAGGCCGAGGTGGCCGTGGTCCCGGGTGAGGCGTTCGGCTCGCCGGGCTACCTGCGGCTCTCCTACGCGCTCGGCGACGACGACCTCGTCGAAGGCATCACCCGGCTGCAGAAGCTCTTCGCCTGACGTGGGTGGTGGTCTCGACTCCGCTCGACCACCGAGCGGGGCGCTACCGAGCGCGGCGCCGGCCTCGGAGCCGCGCGACGCACCACCACCGAGCCGGTCAGGTGGGGAACCGCGCGACGTACGGACCCTGCCGAAGGCCCACCTCCATCTCCACTTCACCGGGTCGATGCGCCACCAGACGCTGCTCGAGCTGGCGGAGCGGGACGGCATCCTGCTCCCCGACCCGCTGGTGAGCGACTGGCCGCCCCGGTTGTCGGCCGCCGACGAGAAGGGCTGGTTCCGCTTCCAGAGGCTGTACGACGTCGCGCGCTCGGTGCTGCGGACCGAGGGCGACGTACGCCGTCTGGTCCGCGAGGCCGCCGAGGACGACGTGCGGGACGGCGGGCGCTGGCTCGAGATCCAGGTGGACCCGTCGGGGTACGGCGCCCGGTTCGGAGGCATCACCGCCTTCACGGACCTGGTCCTCGATGCCGTGCGCGAGACCTCCGAGGCGACGGGGCTCGGCATCGCGGTCGTGATCGCGGCCAACCGCACGCGTCACCCGCTCGACGCCCGCACGCTGGCACGCCTGGCCGCGCAGTACGCCGGGCGGGGAGTCGTCGGCTTCGGGCTCTCCAACGACGAGCGGCGAGGGGTGACCGAGGAGTTCGCGCCGGCGTTCGCGATCGCCGACCGCGCCGGGCTCCTGCTCGTGCCGCACGGGGGCGAGCTGGTCGGTCCGGCCTCGGTGCGGAAGTGCCTGGACTCGCTGCACGCCGACCGTCTCGGCCACGGCGTCCGCTCGGTGGAGGACCCGGACCTGCTCGCCCGCGTCGTCGACGCGGGGATCGCCCTGGAGATCTGCCCCGTCTCCAACGTCGCGCTCGGCGTCTACTCCGACCTCACGTCGGTCCCGCTGCCGACGCTGCTCGACGCGGGCGCCACGGTGGCGCTGGGTGCCGACGACCCGCTGCTGTTCGGCTCCCGCCTGGCCGGTCAGTACACGACGATGCGCGCCGCCCACGGGCTCTCCGACGAGACGATGGCCGAGCTCGCCGCGATGTCCGTCCGCGCGTCGTGCGCCCCTGACGACGTGAAGGCCACGCTGCTCGACGAGGTGGGTGCCTGGCTGTCGGCGGCGCCGGCATCTGCCACGATGTCGCCATGAGCGACGAGGAGCGTCCGCCCACCCCAGGACCCTCGGGAGCGTCCGACGACGCCGCGGGCGGCACTGCCCCGGGTCCCGGATCGGTCCCGCCGCCGCAGAACCCCTACGGCCCGACGCAGCCGTACGGCACTCCTCCCCCGCCGCAGAACCCGTACGGCGCCCCCCAGAACCCCTACGCACCACCCCCGAACCCCTACCCGCAGCCGGGGTCGTTCGACCAGTACGAAGCCCCGAACCCGTACGGCGCGCAGCCCTACGGCACCTACCCGCCGGGGTACGGCGCCGGCCTGCCGGACCACCCGTCCGCAACCACCGCGCTGGTGCTCGGCATCGTCGGGCTGGTCGGGATCGCGCTGTGCGGGGGCATCACCCTGGTGCTGTCGCCGTTCGCCTGGGTGATCGGCGGACGTGCCGTGCGCGAGATCGATGCCGAACCCGGACGGTACGCCGGCCGCGACCGGGCCAACGCGGGCCGGATCATGGGCATCATCGGCACCGTCCTGCTCGTCCTCGGGGTGGTCGCCCTCATCGGGATCATCGCCCTGATCGTCGCCGTGCCCAGCGGCGGGACGATCGGTCCGTCCACCCCGGTCCCGTCGTTCCAGAACGGCGCCTTCCACCCCTAGGGCGAGGGCTCAGAGCTCGCAGCCGACCAGCACGGGCTCGTTGACCAGACGGAGGCCGAAGCGCGCCTCGACGCCGTCCCGGATCTCGCGCGCGAGGGCCACCAGGTCGCCGGTCGTGGCGCCGCCCCTGTTGGTCAGCGCGAGGGTGTGCTTGGTGGAGAGGCGGGCCGGGCCGTCGCCGTAGCCCTTGCCGAAGCCCGCCCGCTCGATGAGCCAGGCCGCACTGGTCTTGACCGTGCCGTCGGGCTGGGGCCAGGCCGGTGCCCCGTCGGGCACCCGGTCGGCGGCGACGACCGGATTGGTGAAGAACGACCCGGCGCTCCAGGTGTCGTGGTCCTCCGGGTCGAGCACCATGCCCTTGCGGGCCCGCAGGTCCAGCACGGCGCGCCGTACGTCCGCCATCGGGGCTCGCGACCCGGGCTCGACGTCCAGGGCGCGTGCGAGCTCGGCGTACTCGACCGGGGCTCCGAGCTCGCCCTGCCGGAACTGGAAGGTCACGTCGAGCACGACGTGTCGTCCGGGGTCGGCCTTGAAGCGGCTGGTGCGGTAGCCGAATCCGCAGTCGGCGGCGGCGAAGGTGCGCACGCCGCGCAGCCGCCGGTCCCAGACCCGGACCGACGCGATCGTCTGGGACACCTCCTGGCCGTAGGCGCCGACGTTCTGGATCGGGGTGGCGCCGACCGACCCGGGGATGCCCGCGAGCGACTCGACCCCCACCCAGCCGCGCTCCACCGCGGTGGCCACGAAGGCGTCCCACTCCTCGCCGGCCGCGACGCAGACGAGCACGCCCCCGCACGTCGGGTCGTCGCCCGGGGTGTCGGCGCGGATGCCGGACGTCGCGACCTCGACGACCGTCCCCGGGAAGCCCTCGTCGGCCACCACCAGGTTGCTGCCCCCACCGAGGACGAGGACCGGCTCACCGGCCTCGTCCGCGCGGCGTACGGCGTCGACCAGGTCGTCCTCGGTCGTCGCCCGCGCCCAGGCCTGGGCGGGTCCACCGAGCCGGAGCGTGGTGTGGTCGCGCAGCGCCTCAGGCACGCACGACCGCCCTGGGCATCCCCAGCACCTTCTGCCCTGCGCAGGTGACCGCCAAGGACAGGGTGGCGAGCCCCTCGCCGACGTCGGTGACGGTACCGGCGACCACGACCTCCACGCCCTCGTCGTCATCGGGAACCACGACCGGGTTGGTGAACTTGGCGCCGAGCTCGACCACCTCGCCCCCGTCGGTCCACGTGGCGACGGCCCGGGCCGCGAGGGCCAGCGTGAACATGCCGTGCGCGATCACGCCGGGCAGACCGACGGCGGTGGCGACCCGGTCGGACCAGTGGATCGGGTTGAAGTCGCCGCTCGCGCCGGCGTAGCGCACCAGGTCCAGCCGGCGTACGACGTAGGTCTGGGTGTCGAGGACGTCTCCGGTCTGCATCACTCACCGCCCCGGTGGACGAGGGTCGCACTGGTCTCGCAGACCACCTCGCCGGACTCGTCAGACAGCACGCTGGTCGTCCCGAGGATGTCGTTGCCGCCGATCTGGCGCAGGCTCGCCACGGTCAGGGTCGCGGTCAGCACGTCTCCGGGGACCACCGGCCGTCGGTAGCGGAACTTCTGGTCGCCGTGGACGATCCGGAACAGGTCGACCTGCTCGGCGTCGAGGAAGGCGTTCATCGCCTCGATGGCCAGCAGGATCGGGAACGTCGCCGGCGCGGGACCGCCGTCGTACTGTCCCCCGGTAGCGACTGCGAACTCGCGCACCTTCTCCTCCGAGACGCGGTACGGCGGGGTCGGAGGGAACGAGCGGCCCACGAGCGACTGGTCGATCGGCATGGCGCCGAATCTACCGGCGGCGGCCCCGGCGCCGCGGCCCGGACATGACGACGCCCGCCCGGGCGACCGAGCGGGCGTGCGGGAGAGCTGGGATCAGCGCGTCTCGCGGTGCGGCGTGTGGGTGCGGCAACGCGGGCAGAACTTCTTCAGCTCCATGCGGTCGGGGTCGTTGCGCCGGTTCTTCTTGGTGATGTAGTTGCGCTCCTTGCACTCGGTGCAGGCGAGCGTGATCTTGGGGCGAACGTCGGAGCTCTTGCTGGCCACGGGGAATCCTTTGAGTCGGTCGTGCTGTCGATCGAGGTCGACCCTCGGTCGACCACTGTGTAGTGGGGGCGGGATTCGAACCCGCGACACCACGATTATGAGCCGTGTGCTCTAACCACCTGAGCTACCCCACCAGGAGAGGGGCGGGGCCCCTGCCCAGAGCCCCTTTACGGAATCGAACCGTAGACCTTCTCCTTACCATGGAGACGCTCTGCCGACTGAGCTAAAGGGGCAACGACCGTGAAGGATACACAGCCGCCGACTTGATCCCGAAATCCTCTGCACCCGCCTCAGGCCACCCTCTCACCGGGTCCGGCGAGGGTGTCGACGAGCCGGCTCGAGGGTCCTCCGGACACACGTTCGTCTCCGGGATGCGGCCGTGCCACCGTCGGCGGAGCACCCAGGTGTGTCGGTGGGTCAGCCGACCTGGATCACCACCTTGCCGACCGTGCCGGCCTCGACCGCGTCATGCGCCTCGGCAGCCCGGTCGAGCGGGAAGCGAACCAGCGGAAGGCCGGCCTCGTCGCCGACCTCCAGCGCCCCGTCCGCGGCGGCCGCGGCGACGTCCTCGGCCGCGGCCCGCAGCGCGTCGTCGCCGACGGTGTAGAGCATCATGAACTGGATCCGGGCGTTCAGCGTCATGAAGGGCCGGACCGGCAGGGTTGCCTCGGTGCCTCCGGTGTTGGCGTACGCCGAGACGCAGCCGCGGGTCTTCAGGACGCCGGCCACGAGCGCGACGTTCTGGATCAGGGCCACGTCGACGACGAGGTCGACGCCATCGGGTGCCACCGCACGGATCGCTGCCACCGGGTCGCCACGCGTGTAGTCGACGACGTGGTGAGCGCCCGCGGCGGTCGCGAGCCGCGCCTTGTCGTCGTTGCTGACGGTGGTGACGACCGTGCCGCCGGCCCACCTGGCCAGCTGGATGGCGGCATGGCCGACCGCGCCGGCCCCGCCGGTGACGAGCACGGTCCGCCCTCGCAACGCACCCGGGGACAGTCGGCTGGGGCCGTCCTCGTGCACGGTCAGGGCCCGGTGCGCGGTCATGGCCGGGACGCCGAGGCTGGCGCCGACGTCGTACGACGCGGCGTCCGGCAGGCGTACGACGTGGGCGGCCGGGACGACCGTGTACTCCTGCGCGGTGCCGGTCGGGCGCCCGTGCTGCGCCAGGAACAGCCAGACGCGGTCACCGACCCCGACCTGCGTCACGCCGTCGCCGACCGCATCGACCAGCCCGGCGGCGTCCTGGCCCGGAACTACCTCGGGGAAGGGCAGCTCCGCGGGGCCGGTGAGGCCGGCTCGCGCCTTCCAGTCCGTGGGGTTGACCCCCGCGACGACGACGCGGACCCGGACCTCGCCCGGCCCGGGATCGGGCACGGGCCGCTCGACCAGCTCGAGCACGGACGAGTCGCCGGTGGCGCGGTAGACGACAGATCGCATGCCCTCGACGCTAGCAACGATGCTCGATGTCCGCCTCGGGCGCCGGGGGTCACCAGGACGGCCGCCGGTACGTGGGGTCCGGCGGCCGTCGGGTGGTGCGCATGGCGGCGCCTCACAGGGATTGACGTCAGGTCCCTGTCGACCGGACGCACCATGAGGAGGAACAGGGGACACGCCCTGATACGTCAGCGGGCCGCGGATGCGCTCCCACGCCGATGGCAGCCGACGACGTGGTCGTCCACCAGACCGATCGCCTCCATCAGCGCGTACATCGTGGTCGGCCCGACGAACGCGAAGCCCGCCTTCTTGAGGGACTTCGACAACGCCAGGGACTCCGGGGTGCTGGTCGGCACGTCCGAGGTGTCGTGGGGGGCGACTGGGGCCGCGGGCCGATGCGCCTCGATCAGCGCGGCCAGGCCGCCGCGCTCGCGCAGCGCCACCGTGGCCCGGGCATTGGTGACGGCGGCGTTGACCTTCGCCCCGTTGCGGACGATGCCGGCGTCGGCCATCAGGCGCGCGACGTCATGCTCGTCGTACGCCGCGACGACCTCGGCGTCGAAGCCCGCGAACGCCTCACGGAACGCGGGCCGCTTGAGCAGGATCGTGCGCCAGGAGAGACCGGACTGGAACGCCTCCAGGGTGAGCCGCTCGAGGTGGGCCGCCTCCCCGACCACCGGCATCCCCCACTCGAGGTCGTGATAGGCGCGCATGACGGGGTCGCCGTCACCCCAGGGGCAGCGGGCGAGGCCGTCATCGCCGACGATCGGTCCGGGCACACGCCGATCCTGTCAGAGCCCGCCGACAGTGCTCGGGCATCCGGCGGTGGCGCAGGACCGTTTCCGGCGACCCGGATCGGTCCTGGCTCACCGCCCGTTCGAGTGCCTGGGCCCCAGCGGTGCGGCAGGACCGGTTCCGGCGACCCGGATCGGTCCTGGCTCACCGCCCGGGGGGGTCGAGACGGTCAGCGGCGCGGTTTGAGCCGGGCGTGGGGGAGGGCGGGCGCGGGGATCGGCGGCCAGTGGTCGCCCGCCACGATGCCGAAGCGCCCGTCGTAGATCTCGGAGCTGTCCTGCAGGGTGCCGTTGTCGTCGGTGATCTGGGCCATCCAGTCCGCGCGGGCGGTCTCGATCTCCTCGTGGTCGCGACCGACGAAGTTCCACCACATGACGATCTCCTCGCCGAGCGGTCGGCCGCCGAGCAGCAGCAGGTGGGCGAGGTCGTCCGCCTCCAGCTCCAACGGCTCGCCGGGCGCGACGTAGGCCAGGTGGTTCTGGGTCACCTCGACGCCGTTGACGTGGACGGTGCCGAAGTCGACCAGCACGCCGTGCTCGAAGGTCGGGTCGGCCTCCGGCGACAACCGGGTGCCGCTGTCGAGGATCATCTCGGCACCGACGAGGGGGCTGTAGGTCTCGACCGGCGACGTGCTGTCGAACAGCGAGCCGAGGAAGACCTGGGCGTCCCAGCCCGGACCGTGGACGACCGGGGGCACGTAGTGGGTGAACGCCGGCTCGGCGTCGCGGTAGGCGCCGGGCAGCGCCACCCAGAGCTGGACGCCGTGCAGGACCGTCGCCTCGTCCGTGGAGACCTCGGAGTGCGAGATGCCGCGACCGGCGGTCATCAGGTTGAGCTCGCCCGGACGGACCAGGGCGTGGGTGCCGGCGCTGTCACGATGCTCGATCGTGCCGCCGAACAGCCAGCTCACGGTCTGCAGACCGGTGTGGGGGTGCGGCGAGACGACCATCCCACCGGTCTCGTCGACCCGGTCGGGACCGTAGTGGTCGAGGAAGCACCAGGCACCGATCAGGGTGCGCCCGCGTTGCGGCAGGGTGCGCCGTACGTTCATGGCGCGGAGGCCCCCGAGCGGGACGTCGCGCGGGGTCAGGATCTCGGTCACGGTCGTCGACTCACGAGTTGGAGAAGACGGCCGGGCCGCCGTCCTCGGTGGTGCCGTCGTCGGCGCCCGGACCGCGGCCCGCCCAGGTCCAGGCGTACGCCGGGTCCTCGGCCGCCAGGCCGCCCTCGCCCAGGTCGAGCGGGACGAACGTGTCGATCATGACCGCCAGCTCGTCGAAGGACTCCGCCCCCAGCGACGCCTCGATCGCACTCGGCTGCGGGCCGTGGGCGTGCCCGCCCGGGTGCAGCGAGATCGAGCCGATGTTGATGCCCGAGCCCTTCCGCGCCTCGTAGTCGCCGCCGACGTAGAACATCACCTCGTCGGAGTCGACGTTGGAGTGGTAGTAGGGCACGGGGATCGACAGCGGGTGGTAGTCGACCTTGCGCGGGCAGAAGTTGCAGATCACGAAGTTGTGGCCCTCGAAGACCTGGTGCACCGGCGGCGGCTGGTGGACCTTGCCGGTGATCGGCATGTAGTCCTCCACGTTGAAGGTGAACGGGTAGAGGCAGCCGTCCCAGCCGACCACGTCGAACGGGTGGGTGGCGTAGGTGAGGCGGCTCCCGACGACCTGCCCGCCGGCCCGGTGCTTGACCAGCACGTCGACGTCGGTCGGATCGCCGGCCGAGCCGGTCGAGACCAGCAGCGTCTCGTCGGGCCCGTGCAGGTCGCGCTCGCAGTACGGCGCGTGCTCGAGCAGCTGCCCGTAGCGCGAGAGGTAGCGCTTCGGCGGGGCGATGTGGGAGCTGGCCTCGATGGCGTAGAGGCGGCTCGGCTCCGCGGGCACCCACCGGTGGTCGGTCGCCCGCGGGACCAGCACGTAGTCGCCGGTGCGGTAGGGCACGACGCCGAAGACCGTCTCGACGGTGCCGGCCCCGGACTCGACGTACACGCACTCGTCGCCGATCGCGTTGCGGTAGAGAGGTGAGGCGTCGGTGCCGGTGACGACGTAGGAGATCCGGACGTCGTTGTTGCCCAGGATCAGCCGCCGGCCCTCGACCGGGCACGCCCCGGTCGAGCCCCCGGCGCTGGTCGAGCCCCCGGCGCCGGCCGTGCCCCCGGCGCTGGTCGAGCCTGTCGAGACCGCCGGGAACAGCGTGTGGAGCCTGAGGTGGCGGGGCTTGAGGGGGTGGTTCGGCGTCCGGGTCTGGTCGGGCAGGTCCCACACCTGGGAGTCGACGATCGCCGACGGCACGCCGCGGTGGTAGAGCAGTGAGGAGTCCGAGGAGAAGCCCTCCTCGCCCATCAGCTCCTCGCGGTAGAGGTTCCCGTCCCCGTCGCGGTGCTGGGTGTGCCGGGTCGGCGGCACGCTGCCGACACTGCGGTAGTAGGGCATGGCGCCAGACTAGGACCTCCCTCCGTAGTCCGGTCGAGCCGTGCTCGGCCGGGGTGGTCGCGGCTAAACCGTTCGCTGAGGCGCGCCGCCGATGGTTAGGCTCGATCAGCCATGCGCGACTTCCCACCGGAGATTTCCACCTTCTTCAGCGCGCCCGGACAACAGCCGGGTCCCGCGCCGGACACGCGCACCCCGAGGGCGTTCCTCCTGTGGCTGCTCCGGGAGCAGTGGCAGGTCATCGCCCTGGCCACCGTGGTCGGCGTCCTGTGGCAGCTGCCGCTGACGGTGGGCCCCTGGCTGTTCGGCAAGGCCGTCGACGAGGGCATCGTGGCCCACTCGGCGAGCGAGACCCTCTACTGGGCCGGGCTGCTGATGCTGGTGACCCTGATCGGCGCGACGTTCGGCATCGTCATGCACACCCTGGTCGTGCGGAGCTGGCTGATCGCGCTCTACGGGACCATGAAGATGGTGACCCGCAAGGTCGTGCAGATGGGCCACGTCCTGCCCCGTCGTACGCCGACCGGCGAGGTCCTGAGCGTGGCCTCGGCCGACTCCGACGAGTTCGGCGCGCTGACCGAGATCATCGCCCGGTCCGGCTCCCAGCTGGTGGCCTACCTGATCGTCGCCTTCATCGTGCTCTCCACGTCGCCGACGCTCGGCATCCTGATGCTCGTGGCGGCTCCCGTGCTGGTCGCGGCCGCGCTGCCCCTGCTGCGGCCCCTCGAACGACGCCAGCGGCTCGAGCGCGTCCGCAACTCCGACCTCACCTCGATGGCCACCGACATCGTCGCGGGCCTGCGGATCCTGCGCGGGATCGGCGGGGAGCGCACCTTCGGGCGCAACTACGACCGCCAGTCGCAGCTGGCCCGCGAGGCCGGGGTGTCGGCCGGCATCTGGCAGGCCATCATCGAGGCCGTCGGGGTGCTCTTCTCCGGCGTCTTCATCGTGCTTCTGGTGTGGCTCGGCACCCGTCAGGTGATCGCGGGCGACCTCCTGATCGGGCAGCTCATCAGCTTCCTCGGCTACGCCCTGTTCATGATCTACCCGATCCAGACGTTCTTCGAGCTGGCTCAGAAGGTCACCCGCGCCATGGTGTCGGCGCGCAAGGCCGTCGCGATCTTCGAGCAGCAGCCGCCGTGGCCCGACCTCGCCACGAGCACCCCGCTGCCCCTGGACGCCGACCTCTACGACGAGCTGAGCGGCCTCACCGCGCGGCACGGCGAGCTCACGATCGTGGTCTGCGGCGTGCCCGAGCAGACCGCGGCGCTGGCCGACCGGCTCGGGCGCTACCTGCCGGCCGACACCGAGCCGGTGAGCCAGGAGCTCGAGGAGGGCATCAAGGGGCGGGCGGCCCGCCGCGCCAGGGCCGAGCGGCTCGCCGAACGCGCCCGGCTCGCGGCCCTCGACGAGGAGCTCGCCAGCCGCGAGTGGGGCGTGCGGCTCGGTGGCGTCGACCTGGGGTCCGCCTCGCTCGACGACGTCCGGCACCAGATCCTGGTCAGCGACACCGGCAGCCAGCTGTTCGCCGGCACCCTGCAGCAGGCCATCGACCCCCACGGTCGCCTGACCCGCCAGCAGGCCGAGCGCGCGCTGCAGGTCGCCAACGCCGAGGACGTCTACGACGCCCTCCCCGGCGGATGGCAGGGCCTGCTCGACGAGCGGGGACGCGGGCTCTCCGGCGGACAGCGCCAGCGGGTGGTCCTGGCGCGGGCCCTGGCCGCGGAGGCACCGATCCTGGTGCTGGTCGAGCCGACCTCGGCGGTGGACGCCCACACCGAGGCGCGGATCGCGGCCCGGGTGGCAGCCGTACGCCGCGGGCGGACCACGGTCATCAGCACCGTCTCGCCGCTGTGGCTCCACCACGCCGACCGGGTCGTCCTCCTCGAGGACGGGCGGGCCACCGAGTCCGGCACGCACGAGGAGCTCCTCCGCGACAGCTCGGCGTACCGCCGGGTGGTCGCGCGGTCGATGGACGCTCCGGTGGAGGAGGTGTCCGGCCATGAGCACAGCCCTGTCTGACCCGCTGGCGTCCTCGGCCGACACCTGGGCCGACCGGGGCCGGCCCGAGCCGCCGATCCCGCCCGAGCTCGTCCCGCCCGTCGGCGTCTCGCGGCGGGAGCGGTTGGCCGCGCTGCATCGGCGCCACCTGCTCCGCGAGCGGCGGGCGCAGGCGACGTACGCCGCGTCGCGGCATCCGGAGCGCGGCTGGCCCGTGGCCGACAACCACGCCGTCGCGACGTTCTTCCGCGGCCTCCTGCGTGAGCGGAAGGGCCTCTTCACCTGGCTGGTGGTGCTCAACGCCCTCGCGGCCGGCACCGCACTCGTCGTGCCCCGGCTCCTCGGCGACCTCGTCAACCGCACCGTCGCGGGAGGGAGCCGGGCCGTCCAGCTGAGCCAGCTCGACCACCTCGCCGAGGTGATCGTGGCGGTGGTCTGCCTCCAGGCGCTGCTGACCTTCCTGGCGCAGTGGAGCTCGACGATCTTCGGCCAGGACCTGCTCGCGTCCGCACGCGAGTACATCGTCACCACGGTGCTGCGGCTGCCGCTCGGCCGGGTCGAGGGCGCGAGCACCGGCGACCTGGTCACCCGCGTGACCCGCGACGTCGGCACCATGAGCCGCTCCGTCCAGTTCGGCGTGCCGCAGGCGATCATCTCGGGCCTGACGGTCGCGCTCTCGGTGGTCGCGATGCTCCTGAACTCCGTGGTGCTCGCGGTGCCGTCGCTGATGCTGATCGCGGCTTCGACGTTCCAGGTACGCCGCTACCTCCAGCGCGCCCCCAAGGGCTACATCACCGAGGGAGCGACGTACTCCCGGATCAACACGACGCTGACCGAGACCGTCGAGGGCGCCCGCACGGTCGAGGCACTGGCACTGCCGGTGCTGCGGGTCGAGGCCGGCGACGACGACATCGCGGTGTCGGCGCAGGCCGAGCGCTACACGATGACGCTGCGCAACCTGCTCTTCACCGTCATCGATGTCACCTTCAACACCCCGCGCGTGGTCACCGTGCTCGTGGGGGCCTACGGCTACCACCGGGGCTGGGTCTCGCTCGGGCAGATCACGACCGCGCTCCTGTACGTCGAGTCGCTGAGCGGTCCGCTCGACCGCCTCGTCGGCGAGATGGACCGGCTGCAGGTCGGCGTCGCGTCGACCAGTCGCCTGCTCGGGATCGCCCAGGTGCCCGAGGACCGCACGCCCGGCACCGAGCGGCCCGACGGGCCGCACCTGGTCGGTGAGGACCTCCGCTTCGCCTACCGCGAGGGGCACGACGTGCTCCACGGCATCTCGCTGGACCTCGAGGTCGGGGAGCGGCTGGCCATCGTCGGGCCGTCGGGGTCGGGCAAGTCGACGCTCGGGCGACTGCTGTCCGGCATCAACGGCCCGCGCACCGGCTCGGTCCAGGTGGGCGGGGTCGACCTGGTGGCACTGCCGCTCGAGATGCTGCGCACCGAGGTCGCCCTGGTGACCCAGGAGCACCACGTCTTCGTCGGGACCGTGCGCGACAACATCGTGCTCGCCCGCGAGGACTCCCCCGACGAAGCCGTGTGGGATGCCCTCTCGGCGGTCGGCTCGCGCGACTGGGTCGAGCGGCTCCCGAGCGGCCTCGACACCGTGATCGGGTCGGGCAACCAGGCACTGACGCCCGCCCAGGCGCAGCAGATCGCGCTGGCCCGGCTGATCATCGCCGACCCGCACACGCTCGTGCTCGACGAGGCGACGTCGCTGATCGACCCCCGGACGGCGCGGACCCTCGAGGGCTCGATGAACGCGCTGCTCGACGGCCGGACCGTGGTCGCGATCGCGCACCGCCTGCACACCGCGCACGACGCCGACCGGATCGCCGTCGTCATCGACGGCGAGATCGTCGAGCTGGGGTCGCACCACGAGCTGGTCGCGCAGAACGGCGAGTACGCCGCCCTCTGGCACGCCTGGACCAGCTGACCCTCAGCCGCCCCGGTAGGCCTGCGCGATCCGGCTGACGAACTGGTAGACGCCGTCCTCGTCCGGGGCGAGCGGGCCGGCCTCGTAATGCGGCGCGCGCATGCCGCGCTGCACCGACTCGCAGGCGGACCAGTCCTGGCGGTTGGTCAGGTCCCAGAAGTCCACGGCGTACGCCGCGCTGAACCCCTCGCGCGCCGCGACGTCGGCCGGGAACGCCCACGAGCAGGTGATCCGGGTGAGGCCCGGCGAGAGCGGCACCAGCTGGTGCGTCATCACGTAGTCCGGGTGCAGGGAGATGAGCAGGTTGGGCAGGACGGCGACGTACATCACCGTGCTCAGCTCGTGCTCGTCGAGGCGCGCCATCGCCACGCCGCCGCTGCGGCCGTCGAGCGACATGGTCTCCGCGCCCGCACGGAGCTCCATCCAGCCACCCACCCAGTTGCCGTCGCGCTCGAGGTTCTCGCCGGAGTCGGGGGGCGAGACCCGGCACAGCTCGGGATGGATCATCGAGCAGTGGTAGCACTCCTGGTAGTTCTCGACGATCACCTTCCAGTTGGCCGCCACGTCGTACTCGTGGGTCTCACAGGTGACCAGGGACCCGGCGTCGTACGGCGCGACGATCGGCTCCAGGTCGCCGATGTACGACGCGAAGTCCTCGGCCGACCCGGACCGGTCGACGAAGACCCAGCCGTGCCACTCCTGGACCTTCACCGGCTTGAGCCCCAGCGTCGACTTGTCGAAGCCCTCGATCTCGCGGAAGTGCGGCGCCCCGATCAGGCTCCCGTCGTGGCGGTAGGACCACGCGTGGTAGGGGCAGACGATCGCCTTGGCCTCGGTCGACCCGCCGCACGGGAGCAGCTCGTGGCCGCGGTGCCGGCACGCGTTCTCGAACGCCCGCAGCTCGCCCTCACGGTCCCGGGTGAGGAGGACGCCGTAGTCCCCGACCGACTCCGCCCGCAGGCCGCCCGGCGGGATCTCCGCGGAGCGGCCCAGGCACATCCAGCCGTCGAAGAGGTGGGCGCGCTCCCAGGCCAGCACGTCCTCCGACAGATAGGCCTGTCGCGGCAGCATCCGGCTGGACCCGAACGGCGCCAGCGACAGCTCCAGCTCGGCCTGGTCGAGGGGTGCGGGTGGGATCGTCGGCATCTCGCCTCCTTCACTGAACAGCGGTTCAGTCCAGTTTAGGCCTCGCCCGCGAACACGTCGAGACTGCGTCCGGCCTTCTCGCCGCGGGTGAACCAACGGTAGGCCAGGAAGCCCACGGTCACCGCCACCAGGGATGCGACGAGCAGCAGCGTCGTCAGTGCGTTGAGCGCCGGCGTGGGCGCGGCCCGCGCGGTGTTGTAGACCTTCACCGACACCGGCTCGGTGCTGGAGTCGCCCGAGAGGTAGCGGACGATGATGAAGTCGTCGATCACGTCGGCGAAGACGAGGACCGCGCTCGCGAAGATCGCGGGCAGCAGCATCTTGAGCAGCACCCGCCAGACCGCGCCGAACGGGGACGCCCCCAGGTCGACCGCAGCCTCCTCGTAGTCGCGCCCGATGGTGAGCAGCCGCGCGCGGACGATCACCACCGGGTAGGACAGCTGGTAGGTCACCAGCCCGAGCACCTGGCCGGAGGTCCCGAGCGTCACCGGCGAGACCAGCACGGTCGCCACGAACAGCAACGACACCGCGATCAGGATCTCGGGCAGCACGAAGGACACCAGGACGGCGAGGTTCGCCCCGGCTGGGACCCGCCCGCGCCATCGGTCCAAGCCCAGCGCCATGGCGACACCGAGCGGGATCGTGATCACCGTCGACAGCACACCCAGCCACAGCGTGTGGGTGAGGGCGGTGTGCAGGCTGGCGTCGTGCCAGACCGAGCGCAGCGGGTCGCCGTAGTACCACCGCATCGAGAAGCCCTGCCAGGTCACGCGCGACCTGCCGGAGTTGAAGGAGAACATCACCGCGACGAGGACCGGGAGCAGCGACCAGGCGAGGTAGCCGATCGTCACGGCACCCAGCACCCAGGGCCGCCGCCACGGGTTGCGCCACCAGGCGATGGGGCTCGTCACGCGCGCGCCCCGATCACGAGCTTCTCCGTGATCTCGCGGTCCGCGCGCCGAGGAACGGCGGGCGTGAAGGCGTGCGACCGCCGCGCGCTCCGGCTTCGATCACGAGGCGACCTCGACACCGCTGCGCGTGCTCCGCACGTAGAGCAGCATCGGCACCACGGACACCACCAGGATGATCAGCACGAAGGCACCCGCCTGGCCGGTCTGTCCGGGCGTCAGCACGGAGTTGTTGATCAGGTTGCCGATCATCGAGGTGGACGGCGAGCCGGACAGCAGGTCGTTGGTGAAGTAGTCGCCCAGCATCGGCAGCGAGGTCACGAGCAGGCTGACCAGCACCGCGGTGCGGCTGAGCGGCCAGGTCACGCGCCGGAACGTCTCCCACCGGTTGGCCCCGAGGTCGCGCGCGGCCTCCATCACCGCCACCGGGGCGCGGTCGAGCCCGGCGAACAGCGGCAGGATCATGTAGGGCACGTAGCCGTAGACCAGGCCGAGCACCACGGTCGAGCCGTGGCCCTGGAGCCACGCCACGTGGACGTTGAACAGCCCGCCGGCACTGAGGGCCTTGTTCACCAGGCCGTCGGTCTGGAGCAGGTTGACCCAGGCGAGCATGCGCATCATGTAGCTGATCCAGAACGGAGCGATCAGCGCCGCCAGCAGGACGCCCTTCCACCGCCCCGCGAAGCGAGCCGTGAAGTAGGCCACCGGATAGGCGATCAGCAGGCAGAGGAAGCTCGCCACGGCGACGTACACGACGGTCCGGATGAGCGCCGGGCGGAAGTACGGGTCCGACCCGAAGATCCGGCCCATCACGAAGTCGAACTGGGTGAAGTCCCAGTGCCGTGGGTCCCACACCGGCACCGGCTGCCGGAGGATCGGGTCGATTCCGCCGAACAGGATCGACACCACGACGTACATCGGCGCCACGAAGAGCACCAGCAGCCACACGGTGCCGGGCAGCGCGAGCACCGGCCAGAGCCACCTGCGGCCCACGCCTCGCTGGGGCGCGTCCTCAGCCACCGGACTGGAACTCCTGCCAGATCTGGTGATACTCGCTGTCCGTGGTCACCGGCAGCTCGAGCAGCGGGAACCCCCTCTGGAAGTCAGCCTGCTGGACCACGGCGGTGGCGAGGTTCGCGGGGACGTAACCCTGCTTGACCAGGGTCGCCGGCGTGAACTGCTTCAGGGGTGGTTGGTAGCCCGTGTAGCCGAAGTTCTGTCCGGCGCTGGTCTCGTCGAGGAGCTGGTTCATGAAGAAGTGCGCGGCGACCGGGTTCGATCCCTGGGCCAGGCACACGCACAGGTCGTTGTCGACCTCGCCCTTGCCGTCGGCCGGGAACCAGTAGCGCAGGACGCCGGGATCCACCTTCTTCGGCAGGTAGTAGGGCATGTTGATCGCGTCGCCCGACCAGAACTGGGCGAGCCCGTACTGACCGGCCGGCATGTCGCTGTACATCGAGATCGTCACCTTCGGCCGCATCGTCGAGCGCAGCTCGATCAGCTGGGACCGGACCTTGGCGAGGTCGCGGGAGCTCGTGGTGTTGATGTCGTCGACGCCGTTGCGCATCAGCACCATGGCCATCGCGGTGTGCCAGTCGTCGAGGATCGCCACGTTGCCGCGGTACGTCGTGTCCCAGAACACGTCGTAGGGGGTGCGGTACTGGGAGAGGTCGACCTGGGCGAGGTCGGTGCGCCAGCCGATGCCGGTGCTGTAGATCGTGTAGGGGATGGTGTAGCGCGCGCCGCGGTCGTACCACGGGTCGCGGAAGCTGCTCCAGAGGTTGCCGGCATGGGTGAGGTAGTCGTGGTTGAGCGGTCGCAGCAGGTCGGCCTGGATGAGCTTGCCGACCGAGTCGTAGCTCGGGAAGTAGAGGTCGAAGCCGAGGCTCCCGGCAGCGATCTTGGTGAGGGCCTCGTCGGCGTCGTTGAACGTGGACAGGTGGATGTCGACACCCCAGCGCGACTCGAAGTCCTTCATCATCCGCGGTGACAGGTAGTCGGCGTAGTTGTAGATGCGCAACGTGGAGCCCGCCTGCGGCTTCAGGCCGGACTCGATCATCGGGTGCTGCTTGCTCAGCGGCCAGCGGATCGGGTGGTCCGGTGCCGGGATCCGGAGCGCACCGTAGTCGTGGGTACGGGTCCGGCAGGCCGACAACGCCGGCAGCGCGACCGCGGCCGTCAGGCCCGCACGGAGCAGCGTGCGGCGTCGCAGCTGCCGCGCCCGGTCGAACGCGGGACCCCTGCGTGCGGCCATCCAACCCCCTGTCACGGCCGGATCGTGTCCTTGCCGGAGTCTCTCACGCTGACATAGACTGAACAATCAGTCAATGACCACTCCGGGCGAGGAGCCTCGATGACCGCGACCGAGATCGCCCCCGAGCTGTCCACCCGCATCGACGCGCTGATCGAGGACGAGACGGCCGCGTTCCTGGCCCGACAGCCACGCAGCCGCGAGCTGTCGGAGCGGGCTCGCACGCTCGCCGGCGGTGCCACGTCGAGCTGGCAGGTGGCCGAGCCCCAGGCGGTGTGGCTGAGCCACGGCTCGGGCTCCAAGGTGTACGACGTCGACGGCTGCGAGTACTCCGACTTCCACGGCGGGTACGGCGTGTCCCTGGCCGGCCACGGCCACCCGGCGATCGTGGAGGCGGTGCGTGCCCGCGTGGCGCGCGGCACCCACTTCGCCCAACCCACCGAGGACTCGATCGTGGTGGCCGACAACCTGGCCGAGCGCTTCGGCCAGCCGCTCTGGCGCTTCGGCAACTCCGGGACCGAGAGCACGATGGACGCCGTCCACCTGATGCGGGCGGCCACCGGCCGCGACCGCATCCTCAAGGTCGAGGGCGGCTACCACGGGCACCACGACGCGGTGATGGTCTCGGTGCTGCCGGAGGCCGACGACGAGATCGGGCCGCGGGCCGCGCCGCTCGGCGTACCCGGCAACTCGGGCCTGCCGGCCGCCGTCACCGACCTCACCACCGTCGTGCCGTTCAACGACCTCGACGCCGTGGCGGGCGCGCTGCGGGCGCACCCCGGCGAGGTGGCCGGGATGATCGTGGAGCCGATCATGATGAACGCGGGGATCATCCACCCCGACGACGGCTACCTCGTCGGCCTCCGGGACCTCCTGCACGACCACGGGGCCCTCCTGGCGTTCGACGAGGTGAAGACCGGTCTCACCGTCGGACCGTCCGGCGCCACCGGACTCCTGGGGGTGACGCCCGACCTGGTCTGCGTCGCCAAGGCCCTCGGGGGCGGCCTCTCGACGTCGGCGATCGGCGGCAGCGCCCAGGTGATGGGCCTGATCGCCCGCGGCGAGTACGAGCAGGTCGGCACCTTCAACGGCAACCCCTTGGCGATGGCCGCGGCGCGAGCCATGCTGACCGAGGTGCTCACCCCCGACGTCTACGCCCATCTCGACCGGCTGCGCGACCGCATCCGCGACGGGCTGCAGCGGGTGATCGACCGCCACCACGCCCCCTGGCGGGTCGTGACGGCGGGCGCGAAGGGGTGCGTGTCGTTCCTGCCCGAGCCGATCCGCGACTTCCGCGACTTCCGCGAGCTGGACGGCCGCTACGGTCACGCCCACTGGCTGGTCCAGCACAACCGCGGCGCGTTCCTGCCGCCGTGGGGCAAGGTCGAGCAGTGGCTGATCTCGGTGCAGCACACCGACGACGACATCGACCGCTTCGTGGCCAACTGCGACCATCTCGCCGACGAGCTGCTCGGGGCTCCTGCCTGATGGCCGGGGCCCTCACCCTGACCGGACTGGTGAAGCGATTCGGCGAGGAGGTCGCGGTCGACGGCCTCGACCTGGAGATCGGGGAGGGCGAGTTCTTCTCGCTGCTCGGCTCCTCGGGCTGCGGCAAGACCACGACGCTGCGGATGATCGCCGGGTTCGAGGAGCCGGACGAGGGCCGGATCGAGCTCGACGGGAAGGACCTCTCACAGGTGCCGCCGCACAAGCGGCCGGTCAACACGGTGTTCCAGTCCTACGCCCTGTTCCCCTTCCTCGACGTCTCGGACAACGTCGCCTTCGGGCTCCGCTACCAGCGGGCCGGCAAGGACGAGGTACGGCGACGCGTCGGCGCGGCGCTCGACCTGGTGCAGATGGGGGCCCTGTCGAAGCGCAAGCCCCACCAGCTCTCCGGCGGGCAGCAGCAGAGAGTCGCGCTGGCCCGGGCGCTGGTGCTCGAACCGACGGTCCTCCTGCTCGACGAGCCGATGGGTGCCCTCGACGCCAAGCTGAGGAAGCAGCTCCAGATCGAGCTGCGCTCGCTCCAGAAGGTCGTCGGCACCACCTTCGTCTACGTCACCCACGACCAGGACGAGGCGCTCACCATGAGCGACCGGCTGGCGGTGCTCGACCAGGGCCGGGTCATGCAGATCGGGACGCCGAGCGAGGTCTACAGCACGCCCGCGAACGCACACGTCGCCACCTTCCTCGGCACCACGAACCTGTGGCCCGCCGAGGTCGTGTCGGCAGACGCCGACGGGCTGTGCTGCCGGATCGGCGCGGTCGACCTGCGCGTCGACGGCGACGGCGCCCGGGCCGGCGACCGGGTGTCGGTCATGGTCCGGCCGGAACGGGTGACGGTCTCGCGTCTGCCGGCCGGCGGCGACGGCACGAACGTCCTGCCGGGCCGCGTCGCCACGCTGACGTTCCGCGGCGCCCACACGGCGGTCCTGCTCGACTGTGGCGGCCTGCGGCTCGAGGCCGACGTCTCGAACGTGGCGGGTGAGCCCCCGGAGTGGCTCGAGGAGGGCGCGGAGGTCTCCGTAGAGGTGTCACCCCGCGCGCTGCGGGTGCTGACCGGCTGAGCCCGTCACGCGAGCGCCCGGACGTTCCAGGCCAGGGCGGTCTGCTCGAAGGGCGGGTCAGGCAGCACCTCGGTGCAGCGCCGGAAGAGCCGCTGCCGATGATCGTCGTCCAGGGAGGCGACGTAGGCCCCCGCCGGCCCGACGCCCAGCAGGTAGGGCGCCCACCACTCGTCGTACGACTCGCTGGTGACGCGCACGGTCAGCCCCGACGCCTCGACGTCGGAGAGCCCGGCCGTCACCGCGAGCTCGGCCAGCTGCCCCTTCCTGGTGCCGGGGAGGTCGCGCTCGCTCGGTGCGTCCGGGTCCAGGTCCTGGGCCGCGCTCCAGAACAGCGACAGGGGTCCGTGTCCCCCGCAGTGGTCCCACACGCATGCGGAGACCACGCCTCCGGGCCGCGTGACCCGGCCCATCTCGCGCAGGCCGGCCACCGGGTCGGCCATGAAGTGGACGACCAGCTGCGCCAGCGCGGCGTCGAACACGTCGTCGTCGTAGGGCAGCGCCTCGGCCACGCCCTGGCGTACGTCGACGCCCGGCAACCGCGCCCGGGTGGCCGCCACGAACGGCGCCGAGGGATCGACGGCCGCGACGGCGGACGCACCGTAGCGGTCGACCAGCACCTGCGTGAGCACTCCTGGCCCGCAGCCGACGTCGAGGATCCGGCCGTGACCGGAGAGCTCCGCCCCCTGCAGGAACTCCCCGGCCAGCGGCTCGGAGTAGCGACCCATGAACCGGAGGTAGGCCTCCGCCGAGACGTCGAAGCTCACGAGCCGGAAGCCCTACGTCAGGCCGACTCGAACCACGGGTGGTGGAGGTCGTAGAAGGTCGCCCCACGCATCATGGCCTCGAGCTCGCCGCGGATCTCGTCCGGCGGCTGCTTCTGCTCCCCGCTGCGGGCGCTCTCCTCGTCGCGGAAGGCGACCGTCTCGGTGAACGTGCCGTCCGGCTCGATGGCCAGCGTGCCGCCGATGATCTCGGGGCGCATCTCGTGGAGCATCGTGGTGTCCGCCAGCATCGCCTTGATCCGGCTCGGGTCGTCGACCCTGCCGCGGATGACCTGGACGAACCCTGCGTCGTCCGAGCCGCCGTCGAGGAACAGCATCACGTCGTCGCAGTCGTGGAACTCCACCGGGCCGTCCATCAGCGCCATCATCTTCTCGGCCCACGCGCCCTGTTCCGGGCGGGTGGAGTTCGCTGCAGCCGCCTCGCGCGACTCGAAGCGCACCACGCCGATGAACTGGTCGTCGTCGGTGAAGCCGTAGGTGCCGCCGAGCCAGCCGACCGCGCCACCGCTCAGCTCCTTCCGCCAGCCCTCGGCCATCGCGCGGAGCTCGTCCTGGTGCGTGCACCTGCCCTGGATGATCTGGATGAACACAGCATGGCCTCCCGTCCTGCGGGCCATCTCCGGATGAGGTGGTCTCGTGTCCACCTCCGACGCTATGCCCGCGACCGGACCGGGTCCAGACACCCGCGGACCCCGTGGGCGCTACCGCTTGCGGGCTCGCCCTCGCCCGGCGGCCAGGCCGAGCTCCTTGACCGCGACGTCGAGGGCGACCTTCCTCGCTCGCCCGACGTCGACCACCGGATCGTCGAGGGCGACCTGGACGACGAGGCCGTCGAGGAGCGAACCCCACATGATCGCGAACGTCTCGACGTCGACCTCGCCGATCTCGCCGGAGTCGATGCCGGCCTGGACCACGCGCGCGATCAGGTCACGCCACTGGCGGTCGAGCTCCGCGCGGTCCTTCTTGACCTCGGGATGCCGGAACGCCTGGGCCCACAGGTCGAACCACAGCCCCCAGTCGCCGGTGAGCGCGGTCTGCTTGTCGGGGACCAGCGTCCACTCGACGAGGATCTCGAGCCGGCGGCGGAGCGTGCTCGTCGTCCGGAGCATCTCCTCGGTGGCGGTGTAGAAAGAGCTCTCGGACCAGCGCAGCGCCTCGGTGAGCAGGCTGTCCTTGGTCCCGAAGTAGTAGATGACCAGGGCCGGACTGGCGCCGGCGCGCTCGGCCACGTCGGCGATCCGGGTGTCGCCGAAGCCGCGCTCCGCGATCAACGTCGCAGCCGCGGCGAGCATCTGGTCACGGCGTACGTCGGCGACAGCCTCACCGTGCTCGCGCGCAGCCATCCGTCCCCGATCCGATCGGTCCCGCTCCTTGTGGCCGCACGCTAGCACGCTTTAGACTGAACAGTCAGTCAGGATCGTGGCCGCCGGGCGGCCCCTACCGAACGGTGGACCATGACGAACAGCTACGACGCGGTCGTGGTCGGCGGCGGGCACAACGGGCTGGTCGCCGCGGCGTACCTGGCCCGGGAAGGTCTTCGCACCGTCGTCCTGGAACGACGCGCGACCACCGGCGGTGCCGCCACGACCGAGCAGCCGTGGCCCGACCTCCCGGGCGTCTCGGTGACCCGGCTCTCCTACGTGATGAGCCTGATGCCGGCGACGATCCTGCGGGATCTGCAGCTGGAGCGGCACGGCTACCGGGTCCACCCGATGGGCCCGTACTACCAGGCCTTCCCCGAGGGCGGCTCCCTGACGATCTACGACGACGACCCGGCCCGGACCCGGGAGCAGATCGCGAAGTGGTCGAGCAAGGATGCGCGCGCCTGGGAGGAGTGGAACGACTGGCTCGGGGGCCTGGCCGACGTGCTGGCGCCGCTCCTGCTCACGGTCCCGCCCGCGATCGGGTCGCACGCCGCGGCGGACGTCGCGGCGCTCGCCAAGCTGGTGTGGCGCAACCGTGGCGTCGACGCCCGCACGGTCGCCGAGGTCACCCGGCTGATGACGATGAGCATCGCCGACCTGCTCGACGACTGGTTCGAGTCCCCGCAGGTCAAGGGGGCCATGGCGGTGAACGGGGTGATCGGCACCTGGGCGGGTCCCTACGAGCCGGGCACGGCGTACGTCATGGCTCACCACTCGATCGGCGACGTCGGGGACGGGCAGCTCGGGTCCTGGGGCTACCCCGAGGGCGGGATGGGCGCGGTCTCGGACGCGATCAGGCGCAGCGCGGAGACGTTCGGTGCCCAGGTGCGCACGTCGGCGCCGGTCGACTCGCTGCTGGTGCGCGACGGTCGGGTGGAGGGGGCCGTCCTCGAGGGCGGCGAGGAGGTGCGCGCTCCGCTGGTGGTCACGAGCCTGCACCCCCAGCTGGCGTTCCTGCGGCACGTGGGCGCCGCGAACCTCCCCGGCGACTTCGTGCGCGACATCGAGCGGTGGCGCTCGCGCAGCGGCGTGGTCAAGGTGAACCTCGCGATCGACCGGCTGCCCTCGTTCACGGCCGACCCGACCGACGGGCAGGCCGAGCTCCACACCGGGTCGGTCGAGATGGCGCCCGACCATGGAGTTCATCGAGCGAGCGTTCATCGACGCCCGCGAGGGACGGCCGGCCGCGGCGCCGTTCTGCGACGGCGTGATCCCGACGACGCTCGACCACACGCTGAACCCCGAGGGTCCCGCACATCTTCTCGCTGTTCACCCAGTGGGTGCCGGCCGACTGGAGCGAGGAGCCGCACACCGACGAGCTCGACGTCGTACGCCGACCGGGTCATCGACCTCTACGACGAGGTGGCGCCGGGCTTCCGTGACTCGATGATCGCGCGCGACGTGGTCGGGCCGCACGAGATGGAGACCGAGTACGGGCTCGTCGGCGGCAACATCTTCCACGGCGAGCTGTCCCTGGAGCAGCTCTTCCACCTCCGGCCCGCGCCGGGCTACGCCGACTACCGCACCCCGGTCTCCGGCCTCTACTACGCGTCGCTCCGCCACCCATGCGGGGGGCGGTGTCTGCGGGATCCCCGGGATGCAGGCGGCGAAGGCGGCCCTTCACGACGCCAGGGCGGCAAGGCGGTCGCCCCGTCGCGTCCTGGCGCGCCGGGCTCGGTGACGCTCGAGCCGCCGCCCCGGCTGCGGACCGCGATGGCGGCGCGGTCGGTCGCGGTGGTCGGTGCCAGTGAGCGCCCGGACTCGTTCGGCTGGCGGCTCACGACCGAGGTGCTCCGGAGCCCGGGACCGGCCCGTGTCCATCTGGTCAACCCGGGCCGCACCTCGGTCCTCGGGCACGCCTGCGTGCCGTCGCTCGCCGACGTCCCGGAGCCCGTCGACCTGGTGCTGCTCGGTGTCCCGGACTCGGCGCTCGTCGCCGGCTGCTCGAGCAGGCGGCGGCGCGGGGCGACGCCGGCGCCGTGGTCTACGGGCCCGGCGCACCGGCGCTGCGCGACGAGGTCGTGAAGGCCGCCGGCGAGATGGCGGTGATCGGCGGGGCTGCATGGGGTTCGTCGACACGACGACGGGCGTGCGGGCCATCGGCTATCTCGAGCGGAACCCGCTGCCGGCCGGGCCGATCGCGCTGGTGACCCACTCCGGGTCGGTCTTCTCGGCGCTCCTGCGCACGCACCGACGGCTCGGCTTCACCGTCGCGGTCTCCTCCGGGCAGGAGCTGGTCACGACGACGGCCGACCATCTGGCGTATGCGCTCGTCGACCTGGCCGAGACCCGGTCATCGGGCTGGTGCTCGAGACGCTGCGCGCATGCCGGCGGTTCGCGTCCTGCCTCGCCGCGGCGGCGGCGCGGGACATCCCGGTGTCGCGCTCGACGGTCGGCGGCGCTCGGTCGCGCGGGCGGACCTTCGTCGACGCGCACTCCGGGGCGATCGCCGGGTCCGACGCCGGCATGGGAGGCGCTGTTCACGGCCTACGGCGTGCATCGCTGCACCGATCTCGACGACCTCACCGACAGCCTGGAGATCTTCGCGATCGGCCGGAGGCCGGTCGCCGGCGGCCGCGGGCTGGCCACCGTCCACGACTCCGGGGCCGAGCGTGTGCTGGTCGCCGACGTGGCCGAACGACTCGGTGTTCCCTTCGCGACCCTCTCCCCCGCGACCGTCGGGCGCGCTCGACCGAGCTGCTCGATCCGGGGCTCGAGCCGATCAACCCGCTCGACGTCTGGGGCCGCGGCGCGGACACGCGAGCGGCTGTTCGGCGACGCGCTGGCCGTGCTCGCGGACGATCCCGCGGTCGGGGCGGTCGCGCTCGCCGTGGACCTCGTCGAGGAGTACGACGGTGACGACTCCTTCCCCCGTGCCCTGCAGACGCTGCTCGTCGCTGACGCCGAAGCCGGTGGCGGTGCTCGCCAACCTGCCGTCCGCGGTGGACCAGGCGGCCGCCGGGCTGCTCCGGGACCGGGGATCCCCGTGCTCGAGGGGACGCGTCGGGGTTGCGCGCGCTGGGGCACCTGCTGGCGGGTCGGCCGCCCGCTCGGCCCGAGGTCGTGGTGGACGCCGCCCGGCAGCGGCTCTGGTCGCGAGCGTCTGCGGTCGAGGCGCTGACACAGCCGTCGCCGACTGGCCGGCGCTGCTCGCGGCCTACGGGATCGGCGTCGTCGACCACGACCTCGTGGAGTCGGCCGCGGAGGCCGTGGAGGTCGCCGTACGGCTGGGCTTCCCGGTGGTCCTCAAGACCGCGGAGCCGGAGGTGCACCACAAGACCGAGGCGGACGGCGTCCGGCTCCGGCTCGGCGGCCCTGCCGCGGTGTCGGCGGCGTACGACGACCTGGCCGCGCGGCTGGGCCCGCGCGTCGTCGTCCAACGGCAGGTCGAGGGAGTGGAGGTGGCCCTCGGGATCGTCCGCGACCCCCTCGTCGGGCCGCTGGTCGTGGTCGCCGCGGGAGGCACGCTGGTCGAGCTGGTCGCGGAACGGACCGTGGCCCTGCCGCCGCTCGACCTCGACACGGCGCTCGGTCTGGTCCGGGGACTCCGGGTGGCCCGGATGCTCGAGGGCTACCGCGGCTCGGCGGTCGCGGACGTGGGCGCGCTCGCCGACGCGCTGGTGGCGCTCGGGCAGCTGGCCGTGGAGCTCGGCGACGACCTCGCGGCCGTCGACCTCAACCCGGTCGTCGTCGGCCCCGACGCGGCTCTCGTCGTCGACGCGCTCGTCCTCCCCGCTCGAGGCTCCGACGGCGGGTCAGGGTGAGGAGGTCGCGGTCTCGGGGAACGGCAGGGCGATCGGGTCGGGTGCGAGCCGGCTGCGTCCGGCGGCGTCGAAGCGGTCGAGCCCGAGGTCGGTCACGTCGACGACGTCCGTGTCGCCGGTGAGCACGAGGTCCGCGACCGCGCGAGCCATCCCCGGGCCCCACATCATCCCGTGGCCTCCGGCGCGGCCGACCACGAAGGCTCCGTCGATCGGTCCGGCCTCGCCGATCGCGGGGCCGATGATCGGCAGGTGGTCGGGGGTGAAGTCGATGGTCGCCGCCCAGGACTTGCGCAGGCCCACCCGCCGCGGTGGTCGGCAGCAGCATGGCCATCCGCGCACGCATCAGCGCGATAGTACGCGCCGTCGAACTCGTCGCCTCCCCGGCCGCTCCTCCGGGTTGCTCATCCCCCAGAGCACGCCACCCTCCCAGGGCCGCCAGTAGATGCCCCGACGCGACGTCGAACACCATCGGCAGCCGCTCCGGCGCGAGGTCGGGATGCGCGCTCGGTCACGACGACCTGGTGGCGCACGCCGCCCGCGGGGATCCGCACACCGGCCGCCGTCCCCGACGGCGGCGAGGCTCGGGCCGCCGGTCAGCACGACCCGCGACGTCGCGATCGTGCCGGCCGAGGTCTGGACCCCGGCCACGTGCCCGGCCTCGACGACGCAGCCCGGTGAACGCCGTCCGCTCGCGGACGCGGACCCCTGCGGTGAAGAGCGCCGCGGTGTAGGCCAGCACGTTGCGTCGGGGGGTCGAGGTAGCCGTCGCCCGGCGCGTACGACGCCCCCAGCGTCCGGCCCGGCGCCAGAGCCGGGTTCGTCGCGTCGACCTCGTCGGGGTCGACCCATCGCACGTCGAGCCCGAGGCCCTGCTGCATCGCGACGCGCGTCCGCGGCCTGCTCGACCTCGGCTCGGTGAAGCACGGCATGAAGTACCCCTGGGCCACGAACCCCGAGTCGATGCCGAGCAGCGCCTGCTGGCCGGCGTAGAAGTCGCGGCTGTAGAGCCCGAGCCGCACGGCCGCCTCGGTGCCGCCCTGCGCTCGGACCATGCCGGCCGCCCGCGAGCTCGCCCCCTGTCCCAGCGTGTCGCGCTCGAGCAGCACGACGTCGCCGATCGCCCGAGCGGTGCAGGAACCAGGCCGCCCAGGCGCCGATCGTCCCGCCGCCCACCACGACGGCGTCCGCGGTCCGCGGCACGGTGGTCATGGCTGCGAGCGTGGCATAGACTGAACAGTCAGTCAACGGGTCCCGTCGTTGCCCGACAACCTTGCCCGAGGACGCCCGACCAGCAGGAGGCCCGGTGTACGGACTGACCCCCGACGACCTCGAGCTCCAGGACCGCGCGCGCGGCTTCGCGGACGAGCTGATCCCCCTCGAGGAGTACGCCGAGGCACACGGCGGTGAGCTTCCCGACGACGTCCGGCACCGGATCGAGGCCCGGGCCGTCGAGCTGGGCCTCACCGCGACCAACATGCCGGCGTCGGTCGGGGGCCGGGGCTGCAGCCACCTCCAGCAGGTCCTGGTCCAGGAGCAGGGGGGCCGGGTCACCAACGCGCTCGCGTGGTGCCTGACGACGCCGCCCGCCTGGTGGCCGGCGGTCGCCAACGACCACCAGCGCGAGACCTACCTGCTGCCGACGGTCGCCGGGCACCGCGAGGAGTGCTACGCGATCACCGAGGAGCACGCCGGCTCCGACGTGTCCGACCTCCGGGCGACCGCACGGCGCGACGGCGACGACTACGTCCTCGACGGGGTGAAGTGGCACGTCACGTCGTTCAACCTGGCCGACTACGTCCTCTTCCAGGCGGTCCTGACGACGGGTGACCACGCCGGCCAGCAGGCACTCTTCGTGGCCGACAAGGACACCGCGGGGATCCGGGTGGTGCGCGACCCGGCCTACACCCACACCATCGCGCACCACCACCCGGTGGTGGCCTTCGAGGAGGTCCGGGTCCCCGCGTCCCACCTCATCGGGTCCGAGGGCGACGGCATGTCGTTCGTCTACGAGTGGTTCCGGTTCGAGCGGCTGATGGTCGCCGCCCGGTGCCTCGGGGCCGCCGAGCGGCTCGTCGACGAGATGAGCGCGTTCGCGGCGCAGCGCGAGATCGGGGGCGAGCGGCTCGCCGACAAGCAGCTCGTGCAGGCGATGCTGGCCGACAGCCTCACCGAGCTGTTCGCGGCCCGCGCCCTGGTCTACGAGGTCGCGCGCGGTCTCGACACCGGTGCCGACCTCAAGGTCGCCCACGCGCAGTGCTCGATGGCCAAGCTGTTCAGCAGCGAGATGGCGGGGCGGGTGGCGGATCGGGCCGTCCAGGTCTTCGGCGGGCGCGGCTACATGCGTGAGAACGTCGCCGAGCGCCTGTTCCGCGAGCTCCGCGTCGAGCGCATCTGGGAGGGCGCGAGCGAGGTGCAGCGGGTCATCGTCGCCGACCAGCTCGGCAAGCGGGGGCGGGCCCGACTGGTCTAGGCAGTCCCGTGGTTCTGACTCGTCGGCGAAACGGCCTTCCCGGCACGAGCACCACCCTGAGCCCTCGCCGCTGTCGGCACCGGGTCGGAGCCCGACGAGGCCTGTGGTTGGCTGGCACCGTGAGCAGCACCCTTCCCGCGGCGTGGGCCGGGTTCGTGGACGACGCCGCGATCTTCCCGCCCGGTGACGCCACGCTCCCGGACGCCGTCGAGGCCTATCGCGGCCGCCGCGGGGAGTGGTACGCCGACCTGGTCGGGCCGCTCGTCGTCACGGACACCAAGCTCCCCGACGTGCCGACCGACGTCCCGGTCTCGGTGGTCCTCACCGGAGGCGCGGGTGCCGTCGCCGGCGTGGCGACCCTCGCGTCGCGCAAGGGTCACCGCCTGGTCGGGCTCGAGGCGGCGGTCCGCGACCTCGACGACCTCTCCGGCAACGTCCGCCGCATCGTCGCCGCGGTCGACGCCGCGCGGGCGGACGGCGGGCTCGAGGACACCCAGGTGTTCGTCGAGCTGCCGCAGACCGATCCCACGCCGGACTGGCTCGCCGCGGCGGACATCGCGGCCGAGTCCGAAGCGCACCTGAAGTTCCGGACCGGCGGCCTCGAGGCCCACCTCTTCCCGGTCGCCGCGACCGTGGCCGCCTGGATCGACGCCGCGCTCGACCGCGAGACGTCGTACAAGTGCACGGCCGGGCTCCACCACGCCCTCCGGCACCGCGACCACGAGACCGGCTTCGAGCACCACGGATTCCTCAACGTCCTGCTCGCCACCCGCGTGGCCTTCGACGGCGGCTCCCCCGCGGAGGTCGCCGAGGTGCTGGACGACCACTACGCCAACGACCTGGTCGCGATGGCTCGCACCAGCGACCTCGCCGGTGCCCGCCGCTGGTTCACGTCGTACGGCTCGTGCAGCGTCAGCGATCCGCTCGACGACCTGCTCGGCCTCGGCCTGCTGGAGGCGCCCCATGACTGACGGCTTCGGCCTCGACCATCTGCCCTACGGCGTGTTCTCGACCGCCGACGGAGCCGCGCGCGTCGGCGTCCGCCACGGCGACACCGTGGTCGACCTGCACGCCCTCACGGGCCGCGAGGAGTTCGCCGAGCCCACGCTGAACCCCTTCCTGGCGCTCGGACCCGATGCCTGGGCGGAGACCCGCGCCGACCTGGTCGAGCGGGTGCCGTCGAGCGACGCGATCCCCCTCGACGACGTCACGCTGCACCTGCCGTTCACGGTGGGTGACTACGTCGACTTCTACGCCTCCCTCGACCACGCCTCCAACGTCGGCAGGATCTTCCGGCCCGACCAGGAGCCGCTGCTGCCCAACTGGCGGCATCTCCCGGTGGGCTACCACGGCCGCGCCGGCACGGTCGTCGTCAGCGGTACGCCGGTCGTGCGGCCGTGCGGGCAACGGGTCCCGGCGGGCTCGACCAGCGGCGGGGACGGGCCACGCCCGGAGCTCGGCCCGAGCCGGCGGCTGGACATCGAGGCCGAGCTCGGCTTCGTCGTCGGCGTCGGCTCGGATCGCGGAAGCCGGATCGGCGTCGACGAGTTCGGGCAGCACGTCTTCGGGGTGGTCGGGCTGAACGACTGGAGCGCGCGCGACATCCAGGCCTGGGAGTACGTCCCTCTCGGCCCCTTCCTGGGCAAGTCGTTCGCGACGTCCGTGTCGGCATGGGTCACGCCACTGGCCGCACTCGCCGCCGCCCGTACCGACCTGCCCGCCCAGGACCCGACGCCGCTGGAGTACCTGGTCCCGACCGGCTCGACCGACGGGGGCGCGCTGGACATCGCCGTCGAGATCGTCCTGAACGGTGAGGTCGTCAGCCGTCCGCCCTACCGGACCATGTACTGGTCGCCGGCCCAGATGCTGGCCCACCTGACCGTGAACGGTGCCAGCACCCGCACCGGCGACCTCTTCGCCTCCGGCACGATCAGTGGCCCCGAGCCCGGGACGCGTGGCTCGTTCCTCGAGCTCAGCTGGGGTGGGGCGGAGCCGTTCGCCGGCGGTCACACGTTCCTCGAGGACGGCGACGAGGTCACCCTGCGGTACTCCGCACCCGGCACCGGTGGGGGCCGGATCACCCTCGGCGAGGTCACCGGCAGGATCGACCCGGCGCGGATGTGAGCTCGACGTGGGCACCCGGCGTACGGCGATCCTGACCGGCGTCGCCGTGGCCGCCGTCGTCCTGGTGCCGGCCGGCGCGGTCCTGATCGCCGTCGGCTTCACCCGGAACCACGGCGGCGTCACGGTCGTCGGGATCGTCGCGGCCGTGCTCGGCCTGGTGTGCCTGCGTGCCCTGTACTGGGTGCGGCGCGTCCGCCTCCTCACCGAGGCGGGATTGCGCATCCATCGGAACGAGCACCCCCCAGGGTCTTCCCAAACCGGCGGATCGGGATGAAGATCGTCCCGGCCCGGTCAGGGTCATCCACTTCGTTGCAGGTTCACGGGAGGTTCACGCATGCCATCGCGCAAGCTCGGAATGTCGATCGCAGCCGGAGTCGCCACGGCCCTCGTCGTGGGAGGAGGTGCGCTCGCGATCGTGGGGCCGGAGACCCTTCACCAGAAGCTGTTCGGTGAGCACGACGAAGGCGAGTCCATCGCCGGGTTCGTCCACGAGCACCCGGGGCTCAACCGGCACTCCCAGGCCATCGCCTCGATCATGGAGAAGCTGGACGGCGGCGAGGAAGCCGCCTACGGACCGAACCAGATGATCTACGAGGACAACGCGTTCCCCCGCAGCGCCATCGGCACCACCCAGACGAGCCGGTCCTTCTCGGCGTTCGCAGCGAAGGCCCCCACCAGCAGCCGCTCAGCGGCCCTCGGTCGCTGGACCCCGATCCCCAACACCCACGGCACCGTTCCCGGTGAGGTCACCTACACCGGACAGCCCAGCCACGTCTCGGGGCGCGCCACCAGCATCGTGGTCAGCCACAACGGCCGAACCGTCTACATCGGAACGGCCGGCGGTGGCGTCTGGAAGACCGCCGACATCACCGCAGCCCACCCGTCGTGGCACCCGATCGGCGGCTCCATCCCGAGCCAGGCCATCGGCAGCCTCGCGATCTCCCACGGAGTCCTCTACGTCGGGACCGGCGAGCCCAACGGGTCGTCGGACTCGGAGGCCGGTGTCGGTCTGTTCCGGTCCACCAACGGCGGCCGGACGTTCCACGAGGTCAAGGGATTCCACCGGTACTCGCAGAACCGCGGCGTGGCCACGATCGCGGTCGACCCGACCAACGCCCGCCACATGCTGGTCGGCACCATGTTGGCCCGGCACGGCAGCTCGTCGGTCAACGGCGGTCGGATGACGCCCCCCGGCGCGGCGCCGCTCGGTCTGTTCGAGACGCACAACGGCGGCAGCACCTGGACCCAGGTCATCAACGAGCCTCAGGACCCGGTCGACGGTTCGTCCGCCAACGGCAACGACTTCTTCCGGGGCGGGGTGTCGAAGGTCGAGTTCGACCCGAACAACCCGAAGATCTCCTACGCCTCGGTGAGCGACTACGGGCTCTACCGACGCCTGCCCGGCGAGTCGTCGTACTCCCGGATCTACTCGATCAACAACCCGGGCGCGGCGGCGACGTCGAGCACCAACCGGGTGGAGTTCGACGCGACCAACCTGGCCGGGAAGACCCGGATCTACCTCGGTGACTCGACGTACTTCAACGACTCCGTGGCCGGACTCCTGCGCACCGACGACGCCACCGCGCCGACGGTCGCCTGGACGCCGCTCAGCGACTCGAGCAACACCTCGACCGGCTACGACAGCTACAACTTCTGCCAGGGGCAGTGCAGCTACGACATGGTCGTCTCCACACCCCCCGGGCAGCCGGACACCGTGGTGCTGTCGGGGTCGATGAACTACGACGAGATCTTCACCGCCCACCAGCCGAGCAACGGCCGCGCCATCATCCGGTCGACCAACGCCGGCGTCTCGTTCACCGACATGACCAACGACGTGAACAACAACGGCCTCCACCCCGACCAGCACGCGCTCGCGTTCATCCCCGGTCACCCCGACCAGTGGGTGCTCGGCGACGACGGTGGCGTGGCGGTCGAGTCCGGGCCGTTCGTGGACAAGTCCGCCGACTGCGCCGGACGCGGGCTCACCGGCCAGGACCTGACCAACTGCCAGCGATGGCTCTCGGCGATCCCGACGAGCAACCGGGACGTGAACTCGGGCCTCCAGACGCTGCAGTTCCAGTCGATGACCGTCAAGGGAGGCGTCGTCCAGGGCGGCACCCAGGACAATGGCAGCTGGGAGTCGGACATGGCCCAAGGGCCTGCGGAGTCGGTCGGAGGCGACGGCGGGAACAGCTACATCGACCCGGCGAACAAGCGCATCCGGATGCACACCTACTACAACCCGCAGGTCGACGTGAACTTCCACGGCTCACAGCCGACCGGATGGGACTGGATCGCAGACCCGCTGCTCGGCAGTGGCGAGAGTTCGTCCTTCTACATCCCGATGGAGGGCGACAACGCCGCACCCGGCACCGTCTTCACCGGCCTCCAGCACATCTGGCGGACCACCGACAACGGTGGAGCCCAGGCCACGCTGGACCAGCACTGCAACGAGTTCACCGGTGACTTCAGCATCACCTGCGGTGACTGGCAGCCGCTCGGTGGCTCCGCGTTGAACGGTCCCGGTGACCTGTCGGGAACGGCGTACGGCAACGACTACGCCGGCGCGGGCAACTACGTGGTGGCCATCGCGCACGCCCAGCACAAGAAGAACATCATGTGGGCGGCGACGAGGCGCGGGCGGATCTTCATCTCCACCAACGCCGATGCGGCCGACCCTTCGGCCGTGACGTTCACCCGGTTGGACCAGCGTTCGACCGGCGCCGCGCCTCCGACCCGCTTCATCAGCGGCATCAGCATCGACCCGAAGGATCCCTACCACGCGGTGGTGTCCTACAGCGGCTACTCGGCGTACGCCGCGGGCGGCCACCTCTACAACCTGCACTACAACCCCGCCACCAAGCGGGTCCACTCCCGGGACATCTCCGGCAACCTCGGCGACCAGCCGATCACCGCGGTGGCCGTGGACTGGAACAGCAGGCGGATCTACGCCGGCACCGACTGGGGCGTCATGGTGCAGTCTCCCCGGACACGCCACTGGACGACCACGCCGGGTCTCCCCCACGTGGCGGTCTACGGGCTGACGCTGTCCGGCAACGGGAAGAAGCTGTACGCGGCCACCCACGGCCGTGGCTGGTACTTCGACCGGCTCGGCTGACCCGTCGGCTCCCGGCCGGGCCTCCGTCACGAGGCGCGGCCGGGAGCCCCGGTCCGGCGTTGCGGACCGTGCGACAGGGCGCTGAACAGGGCGGCCCGCGCGACCGCGGCTGAGTTCGAACGAGGCTGCGGCGGTCGGATCCTCACCCTTCGCGGACGATGTCGCGCTCCCGCCTGTCCCACCACACTGTGGCGCAAACGGCGGTGCGCCCCGGGACGTTCGACCGATGTGGCCGGCCAGCTCTTCGGGCTCCGAAACCTGCCGCAGGCGCTCGGAGGATGCCCGTGTCGGACAGGACTGACCTCGACCGGAACCGCACGAGCACGGGCGGCCAGGCCGAGCCCGAGACCCCCACCAGCCCCGTCGCCAAGATGAGCCTCCCGACGTTGACCGGGATGGTGGTCGGCAGCATGGTCGGCGCGGGGGTCTTCTCGCTGCCGGCGCGGTTCGGCGTCGCGACCGGCATCCTCGGCTCGCTGATCGCGTGGGCGATCGCCGGCACCGGCATGCTGATGCTCGCCTTCGTGTTCCAGAACCTGGCGATCCGCCAGCCGCATCTCGACTCCGGGGTGTTCATCTACGCCAAGGCCGGGTTCGGCGACTACGCCGGCTTCAACTCCGCGATCGGGTTCTGGGCCAGCACCGTGGCCGGCAACACCTTCTACTGGGTCTTCATCTCCGCGACCCTCGGCACGTTCTTCGGAGCCTTCGGTGACGGCGACACGGTGCTCGCCGCGACCCTGTCGACGATCGGCGTGTGGGTCTTCCACATCCTGATCGCCCGGGGTGTTCGCGACGCCGCCGTGATCAACCGGATCGTCACCGTCTTCAAGATCATCCCGATCCTGGTGTTCATCGTCGTGCTGTTCGTGAACTTCAACGCCGGGGTGTTCTCCGACAACTGGACCGCCTACGGCTACGGCGACCTGGGCGACCTCAACGATCAGGTCCGCAACACCATGCTGATCACGACGTTCGTGTTCATCGGCATCGAGGGTGCCAGCGTCTACTCGCGCTACGCGAGGCGGCGCGAGGACGTGGGTCGCGCGACCGTGCTCGGGTTCCTGAGTGTGCTCTCGATCTTCGCGCTGGTCACGCTGTCGAGCTACTCGGTCGTCCCGCAGCCGGAGCTGGCCGCGACTCGCCAGCCGTCGATGATCGGGGTCTTCCAGTCGGTCGTGGGCGACTGGGGCAAGGTCTTCATCAGCGTCGCCGTGATCGTCTCGGTCCTGGGTGCCTACCTGGCGTGGACCCTGATGGCCGCCGAGGTCATGTACATCCCCGCCCGCAACGAGGACTTCCCGGAGTTCCTGGGCCGGGAGAACGCCCAAGGCACACCGATCACCGCACTGGTCATCACCTCTCTGGCGATCCAAGCCCTGCTCGCGGCCACGCTGGTGATCACCGATGCGCTGAACTTCATGCTGGATCTCTCCACCAGCCTGGCCCTCATCCCGTACTTCCTGGCGGCGGCCTATGCCCTCAAGCTCGGACTCGTCGGCGAGGCCTACGAGTCCGTCAGCCCCCGCACCCGGCGCAGGGAGACGATCTTCGCCGGAGCCGCGACGGCGTACATCCTGTTCCTCTTCGACGCGGCGGGACTCAAGTTCCTGCTGCTCGCGACGGTGATCCTCGCGCCCGCCACGCTGCTCTACGTCAAGGCCCGCAGCGAGCGAGGGCGCCGCCTGTTCAGCCCGACCGAGATCGCGCTGTGCGCCGTGATCGTGGCGGGTGGCGTCTTCGGTGCCGTCGCCCTGTGGACCGGTCGGATCACCCTCTGAGCACCACTCGACGAAAGGCAACTCACGATGACCGAGTCCGTCTCCTCGACGTACGGCGTCCACTCCGAGGTCGGCCGCCTGCGCAAGGTCCTGGTGTGCGCACCGGGCCTCGCCCACCGGCGGCTCACGCCCAGCAACAACGACGAGCTGCTGTTCGACGACGTGATGTGGGTCGAGAACGCCCAACGCGACCATGCCGACTTCGTCAACAAGCTCACCCAGCGTGGGGTCGAGGTGGTCGAGCTCCACGAGCTGCTGGCTCAGACCCTGGAGGTCGACGGTGCTCGTGACTGGTTGCTGGACCGCAAGGTCGAGCCCAACCACGTCGGGCTCGGGCTCGTCGACGCCACCCGCGCGTACCTCGAGTCGCTGGCCCCACGACAGCTGGCCGAGAACCTGATCGGCGGCCTCGCCACCCAGGACCTCCCCGAGGACTACCGCACGGACTACATCACGCTCGCGCGGGAGTCGACGGGAGTCCGCGAGTACCTGATGCCGCCGCTGCCCAACACGCTCTACACGCGCGACACGACATGCTGGCTCTACGGCGGCCTGACCATGAACCCGCTCTACTGGCCGGCCCGCAAGGACGAGACCCTGATCTACAAGGCGATCTACGAGTTCCACCCGGACTACGCCGGCTCGACGGTGTGGTGGGGCGACCCAGAGCTCGAGTGGGGCGCGGCGACGTTCGAGGGCGGCGACATCATGCCGGTCGGGAACGGCGTCGTGCTCATGGGCATGAGCGAGCGGACCTCGCGGCAGGCGATCACCCAGGTGGCCGCCGCCCTCTTCCAGCAGGGCGCCGCCGAACGGGTGATCATCGCCGGCATGCCGAAGCTGCGGGCCGCGATGCACCTCGACACGGTGTTCACGTTCGTCGACCGCGACATCGTCACGCTCTACCCGACCATCATGGACGCGGTCCACACCTTCACGTTGCTGCCGTCGGACGCGGCACCGGGAGTCGCCGTCGTGGACGAAGGCTCTGCAACGTTCGTCGACGTCGTCGCACGAGCGCTCGGCCTGGACTCGATCCAGGTGATCGACACCGGTGGCGACGTGTACCAGTCCGAGCGGCAGCAGTGGGACAGCGGGAACAACGCCGTGGCGTTGGAGCCCGGCGTCGTCTTCACCTATGACCGCAACACGCTGACCAACACGCTCCTGCGCAAGGCAGGGGTCGAGGTGATCACGATCGTGGGCGCGGAGCTCGGCCGCGGTCGCGGAGGGGGGCACTGCATGACCTGCCCGATCATCCGCGAGCGCGTCGAGTTCTGACCCGCTCAGGTGCCCGGGGCGACGGTCTCGGAGGCCAGGAGATCGAGGCCCAGACGCCTCGCCAGGTGCCGGGCAGCCAGCTCTCCGCGGACGCTGTTCCCGGCCGCATCGAGGAGCGGCGAGAAGCTCCCCAGTGCCCCCTTGCCGGGCGAGACGGTGACGATGCCGCCGCCGATGCCGCTCTTCCCGGGCATGCCGACGTCCAGCAACCACTCCCCCGACGTCTCGTACATCCCCGCGATCGTCATCACGGCCAGCGTGGCGTGGGCCGTCTCCGGATCGACCACCCGCTCGCCCGTGAGGGGGTTGGTCCCTCCCGCGGCCAGCGTCGCGCCCATCACGGCCAGGTCCACAGTCGTGATCGAGAGGCAGCTCTGGCGCGTGTAGATCTCCACCGCGTCATCGGGGTCACCATGCAGGGCTCCGAGCGCGGTGAGCATGTTCGCGAGGGCCCGGTTGCGGTGGTTCGTGGCTCGCGCCGAGTCCAGCGTTCCCTCGTCGAGCACGAGGGGGCGTCCGGCGCATCGCGACAGGACGTCCTGCACGCGTTGCCACCTGGACTCGACGTTCGGTCCCGGTACGAGGCTCGCCGTGGCGATCGCACCCGGGTTCACCATCGGATTCGTCCGGCCGTGCGGGTCTCGCTCGACGGCGGTCGCGGAGTTGAAGGCCATCCCCGTGGCGTTGAAGCCGACCAGCCGTCTGATCGCTTCGATCCCGACGGCGTCACAGACGAGCGCGAAGACGAAGGGCTTGGCCAGGCTCATGAGGGTGAACGGAACCCGGGCATCCCCCGACGTCGCGAGCTCACCGCCGGTGGAGACCACCGCAAGCCCGAAGTGGTCGGGGTTCGCCGAGAAAAGTGCGGGATACACGTTCGACAACGCTCCGGACCTCTCGCCCCGGAACAGCTCGTACGCCTCGTCGACCGTCGCCTGGACGGTGTCGCGGCCGGGTAGCCGGCCCGACGAGACGAAGCGGTCAGGCGTCGGTGTGGTGCCGCCCTCGAGCATCTCGCCAGCGTAGACCGCCCGTAGGCTCGACCCGTGATCCAGTTCGGCCAGCTCGCGCCACCCACCCACGTCATCGCCCACGTGAGCGACACCCACCTGCTGGCCGGCGAGGCGCGGCAGTACGGCGCGATCGACACGGTGACGCACTTCCGCACCGCTCTCGAGCGACTGGTGCGGATCGACCCACCGCCACAGGCACTCGTCTTCACGGGGGACCTCGCCGACCTCGGCGAGCCGGAGGCCTATCGCACGCTCCGCGACCTGGTCGAGCCGTTCGCCGCGGGCATCGGCGCCCAGGTCGTCTGGTGCATGGGCAACCACGACGAGCGCGCGGCGTACGCCCAGCACCTGTTCGACGAGGAGGCCACCGAGGCACCCCAGGACCGCGTCTACGACGTGGCCGGGCTGCGCATCGTCAGCCTCGACACCAGCGTGCCCGGCTGGCACCACGGCGAGGTGACCGACGACCAGCTGGCCTGGCTCAGCGAGGTGCTGGCGACCCCGGCGGAGCACGGCACGGTGCTGGCGTTGCACCACCCGCCGATCCCCTCACCGCTGGTGCCCGCCGCCGAGATCATCGAGCTGCTCGACACCGAGCGCCTGGCCGCCGTGCTGCGCGGCTCCGACGTCCGCACGATCCTCGGCGGGCACTACCACTTCACCTCCCACTCGACGTTCGCCGGAATCCCGGTCTCGGTGGCCGCGGCCACCTGCTACACGGTCGACACGGCCCCGCTCGACCGGCTGATCTCGGCGGTCGACGGCCACCAGGCGGTCAACGTCGTCCACGTGTACGCCGACCGCGTCGTCCACTCGGTCGTCCCGGTGCCGGTCGCACCCGAGGTCGACGGGTTCGGGACCGACGTGGCGCCACTGCTCGAGGCCCTCACCCCTGCCGAGCGGCTGGACATGGTGTCGCGGAAGGACTCCCCGCTCAACACCGGCGAGCTCACCGGCGAGCTGCCGCCTCTCGGCGGCTGATCCTCGCCTCACCTACCCAGGAGGTCAGAAGTGCACGGACGCGTCGAGACAACGCAGCAGCTCACGCCCGGCATGGTGCGGGTCACGCTCGCGGGTGGTGACCTGGAGCACCTGGCGATGCCGGACGCGACGGACGCCTACGTCAACGTGGCCTTCCGCCCGGACGGCGCGTCGTACGGCGAGGTCTACGACCCGCGCCAGGTGCGGGAAGGGCACCCGAAGGAGGAGTGGCCGGCGCGGCGCCGTTACACGGTGCGCGCCTGGGACCCGGACCACCGCCGGCTGGCGCTCGACTTCGTCGTGCACGGCGACTCCGGGGTGGCCGGCCCGTGGGCCGCCGCGGCGCGGCCCGGCGACGTCCTCGTGTTCGAGGGACCGAGCGGCGGCTACCGACCCGACCCGAGCGCTGACTGGCACCTGTTCGCCGGCGACGAGTCGGCTCTCCCGGCCATCGCCGCTGCGCTGGAGGATCTGCCCCCCGGGGCCCGTGCCGTCGCGCGGATCGTCTGCGACGGGCCCGCGCACGAGGTCGACCTGCCGAGCCGGGCCGACGTGGAGGTCCGCTGGCTGCACCGCCGCGGTGCCGCCGACGACGCGGACCTGCTGGTCGACTCCCTCCGTGACCTGACCTTCCTCCCGGGGGTGCCCTTCGGGTTCGTCCACGGAGAGGCGGACGAGATCCGCGCCGTACGCACCCACCTCCTGCACGACCGCGGGCTGAGCCGCGGCGACCTGTCGTGCTCGCCGTACTGGCGGCGGTCCATGACCGACGAGGCCTGGCGCCGGATCAAGCGCGACTACGTCGCCGCCATGGAGGCCGAGGAAGAGGCCTCCTGAGACCTCCGGCCGGGGCGACGCGGCTACACGCCCTCACGGTCCCCGAAGCCCAGGTGTGCGAACGCCTCCCCGCGCTTCATCGACTCGACCACGCCGGGGTGCAGGCGGTGCAGGTGCGCGATCGCCTTGTGCCGGTAGCGCAGGATCTGCGCCGCCCCGAAGCCCCAGAACAGGAACTGCACCGACATCGCCACCCGGAAGTCGCCGAGGTCGTACGACGTGGAGCCACCGCTGTGCCAGTCGAGCAGCACGCCGATCAGGCCCATCGTCAGGAGGCTGGCCGAGAAGCCCCCCACGTTCACGAACCCGTTGGCCCGCCCCGAGGCCTCCACCGGGATGAACGTCCGGGCCAGGTCGAAGCCGACCATCGAGGCCGGTCCACCGGTCGCCATCAGGCAGACCAGCACGACCAGCATCCACATGGGCGCCGGGGTCGACCGTGCGAGCACGACGGCCCAGCCGAATGCCATGGCGCCGACGATGCCGAGCACGAACCACGAGCGGTAGAAGGGGAAGCGCGCGACCAGCGCGCCCAGGACCAGGCCGCTCACGATCACCCACCCGGTCATCACCATCAGCAGCGTGCTGGCCGCCCCCGACGAGAGGCCCTCGCCCCGCACCAGGAACGGGAAGCCCCACAGCAGCGCGAAGACGGTCGCGGAGAACTGCGAGGTGAAGTGGGACCACATGCCGAGGCGCGTGCCGGGGTTGCCCCAGACCAGGCGGAGCGTGCGACGCAGGGCGCGCATCTTGATCCGCACCACGCCCGTGCGCCGGTACGGCGAGTCCTTGACCATCAGCGCGACGGCCACCATCAGCACCACACCCAGCGACGACGCCAGGGCGAACGAGCGGGTCCAGCCCAGCCGGTCGAGGGCGAAGGACAGGGGCGCCGCGGCGATGATCGCCCCCACCTGGCCGACCTGCCCGGTGAGCTGCGTGACCAGCGGCGCCTGACGCACCAGGAACCACAACGTCACCAGGCGGATCACGCTGACGAAGATCGTCGCGTCGCCGGCCCCGAGCACCGCGCGGGCGAGGACGGCCACCGGGAACGAGTGCGCGAAGGCGAAGACCAGCTGACCGATCGACATCAGCACCAGCCCCGCCAGCAGCAGGGCCCGCGATCCGTAGCGGTCGAGCAGGACACCGATCGGGATCTGGAGGCCGGCGTACACGATCAGCTGGAGGACGACGAAGAACGACAGCTGGGTCGCGGAGATCCCGAAGCGGTCCTGGGCCAGCAGGCCGGCGACGCCCAACGAGCTCCGGTTGAACACGGCCAGCAGGTACACCGACAGTGCCACGAGCCAGATCACCCACGCCCGGCGCTTGCCGATGTCGTGGATCTGCTCCGTCACGGACGCCATCATGCCGATGCGGTCCGAGCCGGCAGCGGGGGCCCTCACCGGCGGACACACGTTGCTCGCCGGGCCGCGGGCCTGCCGCCCTCGGGCCACCGACCAACGTGTGTCCGGAGGGCACCCGGGCGTGAGACGCACGACCGCCCGTGACCAAGGGCTGGTCACGGGCGGCGTCGGTCACGCGTGGCAGGTGAAGGATTCGAACCTTCGAAGCTTTCGCGACGGATTTACAGTCCGCTCCCATTGGCCGCTCGGGCAACCTGCCGTGCCGCCAGGGTCCGCGTTTGGCGGGCCGACAGCAAGTCGGAAGAATAGCAAGGCAGCACCGGAGACCCGAAACCGCCAGGAGGCAGCCAGATGGCCGACAGCTCGTTCGACATCGTGAGCAAGATCGACCGCCAGGAGGTCGACAACGCACTCGGTCAAACCGCGCGCGAGATCGCGACCCGGTTCGACTTCAAGGGCACCGGCGCGACCATCGAGTGGCAGGGCGACCACGCCATCGAGATCAGCGCGTCCGCCGACGACCGCGCCAGCGCCGTGCTCGACGTCTTCCAGGGCAAGCTGGTCAAGCGCAACCAGAGCCTGAAGATCCTGGACGCCGGCGAGCCCCGGCAGTCGGGCCAGGTGTCCAAGATCGCGATCACGCTCAAGGAGGGCATCACCTCCGAGGACGCGAAGAAGATCACCAAGCTGATCCGCGACGAGGGACCGAAGGGCGTCAAGGCGCAGATCCAGGGAGACGAGCTGCGCGTCTCCAGCAAGAAGCGCGATGACCTGCAGGCCGTGCAGGCACTCGTTCGTGGGCAGGACTACGACTTCGCGGTGCAGTTCACCAACTACCGCTGAGTCACTCGTCAGCGGACTCTCGATGCGTGGTGCGCGTTCGTGTCGGCATCATCACCTCGGCCATCCAGCCGGTTCCGGTGGGCCCGGAGTGATGGGCGCCGCCGGCCCGTTCGACGCGGATCTCCGCGCCAGTCTGGCCCGTAGCGGGCGCTCGACGAACCGGAAGCTCGCCTCGGCCAGGACCAGGAACGTGGCGATCCAGGCGATGTCGCCGACCACCGTGTGCCCCAGCCACGCGAGGATCGCGATCCGCGCCAAGACGTTCCAGAGATAGATCGAGTACGACCGTTCGCCCAGCCACCTCATGGGGCCGCTGGCCAGCAGCGACCCGGTCGCCGAACGGGGACGGGTGACGACACCGACCAACATCACGAGCGTCAGTCCGGTCCCGGCGACGATCACCAGCGAGGGACGGTAGGTGTCGTCGTGATGCGCCAGCACGGGCAGGAGGACGACGGCCAGCAGCGCACCGGACGCGAGAAGCCGGAGCACGCGAGAGAGCCAACCGTTGAGGACCACCAGCGCGAGCAGTGAGCCGACCAGGATCGGCAGGGCATTCGTGTCGCTCCCGAAGTACTCGTGCTGATCGAACTTCACCGCGCGACTCAGGCCGAGGTAGACGTCGAGTGCCAGGGTGAGCCCGACGAACAACACGGTGAGGACCGCGAACAGCCGAGGGCTTCGGCGGTAGGCCAGGAGCAGAGCGAAGGGCCAGAGCAGGTAGAACTGCTCCTCGACCGAGAGTGACCAGGTGTAGTTGAAGTAGTCGTAGGTGGCGAAGGGGTGGCCGGTCCAGTCGAAGATGTTCGTCGTGTAGGTGAGACCGGCGCCTGCAGGTGCGAGGACCTGCCCGACACCGAGGCTCCGTGGATGGAGGAGCCCGGCGCTGAGGTCGTGTCGATGGATCAGGAGCACCACCACGGTCACCGCGAGCACCGTGACCAACGCCGGGCAGAGGCGCGCCGCGCGGCGGCGGTAGAACGCACGCACACCGATCGTGCCGGTTCCGAGCTCGCGGACCAGCAGGGTGGTGATCAGATACCCCGAGAGACAGAAGAACACGGTGACACCGACGAAGCCGTCGATCAGCGGCCGGGTCGGGGCGTGCTGGCCGAGAACCAGAAGGATCGCCACGCCGCGGACCCCATCGAGTCCAGGGTGGTGACCACGGTCGAGCACGAGCTTGTCGCGCACGAGCCGACGCTACCTTGGCCGAGAATCGGGGGCCAGGTTCGCCCGTCGCCTGAGGCGCACCTGGGGGGCACCCTCAGACGCCCCTGCCCGGGCGCGTCACGCGACCCGGCGCGCACGTGGGATACCCCCGGGCGGTGTGGCACGGAGCAGCCACACGGGGTTGCTGGTGCCGAGGACGCGGCCGCGCCGATTGAGCACTTGCGCACGGAAGAACCGCGACTTGGAGGTGTCCACCACGACGGTGGCGACGTTCCTGCTGAACGACTCCGGGGTCAGGGTCTCCACGACCCACGTGCCGGGGTCGAGATGGTTGGCGTAGTCGACCGGGCCGCCGATGACCTGTACGGCGCTCCCGGGGGGTAGCTCGGTGGCCCAGACGGCCACGGTCCGTGAGGTCCGGTGGCTCACCGACACCGCGCCCATCGGGACGGACTCGTCGACCAGCAGGTCGAGGGCTCCCGGCCAATGACCGGCGTGTGCGGCGTACGCCCGCCCGGCGGCGAGGGCGTGGACGAGGGCGGCCTGACTGGTGGAGGTGGCCCACAGGCCAGTGGCGAACCCGTTCTTCCGGGTCTTCCAACCCTGGCCGGAGTGGTCGTCGGAGACACCGTTGCCGGTCAGGAAGTCGCCGTTGCGGGAGAAGGTGTCCCACAGCGCCAGGTGGGTGGGACAGTCGACGTGGCCCCGCACGTTGTAGCCCACCTCGAGGATGTCGGCGCCGAACCGACCCACCGCCTGCATGTCGGTGAACACCTGGCGCCGCATCGCCGTCTGCCTCGCGGCGCTGAGCAGAGGCCCGATGGCGTAGCCGAACGGGTGGTTGTAGGAGATCAGCCCGCCCATGCGGTGCACCTCCTTGGAGATCTGATGGTGGTAGACGGTGCGGTCCGGGGAGAGGGTCGAGTAGTGCGGCAGCCAGGGCCGGATGCCGAACGGGGTCATGTCGGGCAGCGTGCGGCTGGTCTCGGTCGAGGCGTACGCCCTCACCGACGGGTACCGCCGGCGGTACCTGGCCAACAGGGCGGCCTGGTCGGCGATGACATCCGCGGCGCTGCTGCGCGAGCGGGTGAACCTCACGGATCCGACCTTCACGTCGCACACCGCCCCGCGGTGCGGACTCCTGGCGCGGAACGACAAGCCGTAGCTGCCGTTGTCGATGGCGACCATCTCCGGCCAGATCGCCGCGATGTCCCGGGTCGGGACCAGGGTCTGGGTGGAGCCCGGGTGCGGTCTCGGCAGACCCACGACGCCGGTGAATCCGTGGTCGGCCCTCCAGCGTCGCACGGGCGCGCCGAACCGGTAGATCAGCCGGTACTGCCCGGCCGGCCGCCCCGCCATCGCGGGATGGTAGGACAACGTGAGGATCAGCTCGTAGTGCGCGCCCTCGCTGAGCCGGAGCGAGTCCACCTTCTGCTTGATGGTCAGCCCGGACACCGAGGTCCGGAACCGGCTCCGGGCGTGGATCGAGACCATGACCGAGGCCGGGTGCAACGCCTCGGCGCTCTCGGCGCGCAGGTGGAAGGACCCCTTGCTCACCCTCGCAGCCCGCTGGGAGAACCGCCCGGTGCTGACGACCGGGTCCCACTTGGCGCCGGACAGCGACGTGAGGTAGCCCATCGCCAGCTGTCGGCGGTCGTGGTCGGTCAGGTACAGCACGTCGTAGCCGTTGCTCGCGGCCTGGAAGAGCTGCGCCTCCCAGCTGCCCTCCTGCTCGGACCAGCTGCCGTGCACGTGCATCGCCGCGCGGAGCGCCCGGCCGGACCCGAAGCCCGACGCAGCCAGAGGCTCCGTCTGGGCCTGGGGCGACCACAGACCCGATGGCAGGACCATCCCCCCGCTAGCGATCCCCATGGACTCGAGGAACCCGCGTCGGGTCAGGCCCCTGGCGGCGTCGGCAGTCGCCTCGGTCATCACTGGGAAGCACATCTCATCACCCCCGTGTACCGGCCGAAGGGCGCACGGTGCGGTTCATGACCGCCTCCGGTCTTCGGCTCGGTGTTATGCCCACTCAGATGACGAGGATCCGGAGGAAGTTCGGTCGCGCTCTGGACGAGCTGCCTGCTCTCGATGACCCGGCTCGGGCGGCGTTCAACCGGGTGCTCGCCCCAGGTGAGTCCGGGTCTGTCCGGCTTCCCCATCGTGGGTGTATCCGCGACCGGCGTCCGGGACTATCGTGGCGCCGGGCTGACGATGAGCCCGCGAGATCGACCAGCGATTCGGGGGGATCGATGATCAAACGCTGTGCTGGTGCCACCGTCGCCGCCTTCTGTTTCGTGCTCGCCTTGGCCCAGCCAGGCATGGCGGCCCAACCCAGGCCGGGTCTCTACGAGCAGCAGCGCGCCGACGGGACCGCCAAGATCGCGTTGAACGTGGACTCGTACCACCACGTGTCGCCCGAGGTCCACAACAGGTGCGTCGTACGTGCAGTGCCCTTGACGCTGAAGGTGAACTCGGCGGGGAGGTTCTGGTTCCACGGGAGCGCCAAGAACGTGGCCGGCCGCAGGGTGCTGGTCGACATCACCGGCACGTTCATCAGCAGCAAGGTGGCCACCGGAAGGGCGCACTACCGCACGGCGAAGTGCAGCGCCCCGGCGTTCCGATACCGCGCCAAGTTCATCGCCCCCACGGGCTAGCCGGCGCCACCCGTGAGGCTGCTCACCCAGACGCTCACCGCTCGAGCGACCCGCACCACCCCAGCGCCCCTGCCGGGACTTCGACCCCGACATCGTCTCCCGATCGCACAGGCTGACCGAGGAGATCCGTCGCGTCGCGCAGGAGCGAGGTGTGCTGTACGCCGATGCAGCGCAGGTCGCCCGCGCAGGCGACGACGGGCTTCACCTCACCCTTGACTCACACCCCCGGTTCGCGCAGCTGATCGCCGCGACCGTTTCCAGCGCGTTGCACCGCCCTCGCGTGTGAGGGCCTCCGCCAACGACCTCAGGATGTGGGCCGTCGACGTCGGAGTCACTCGACCCGAGGCTGTGGCTTGAAGCGGCGCACCTCGTGGGGCCAGCCGCACGCCTCTGCGATCTTGCCCGCCCACACCTTGGCGGCCGCATCATCGGGCACGTCCACCACGGCGAAACCGCCCAGGAACTCCTTGGTCTCGACGTACGGTCCGTCGGTGATCAGCACGGTGCCGCTGGTGGCGTCGGCGCTGTAGACCGGGCCGTCCTCCTCCTCCAGGCCCCCGGCGAAGACGTACACGCCGGCATCCTTCATCTCCTCCACGACCGCCATGGCCAGCGGCCCACGTCCGCGGAACCAGTCCTCGGTGTGGTCGCCCACCCACTGTTGGTTGAAGTACAAGAGATACTCCGGCATGTCTGCTCCTTCTCATCTGGCAGGCACCGTGGCCCGCGTTCACCTACCCCACGAACGGCGCTTGGCGAATCCGACACGGTTGTCCCGGAAATGAAACACCAGTGTCGTCGTGGGGTGGAGAGCACCCGCACCTCGTTGCCCGGTGGTCCCGCTCTTGGATGCCCTGCGTGGACGGCACGCGGCGGATGGACGCACCATGGAGGGGTGCCCCCTCGATCGGTGGGGCAGACCGGAAAGGCAGGGTGCATGTCGAGGGCGCAGCTGTACGACACCATCGGAGCCACCTATACCGCGACGAGGCGGACCGAACCGCGGATTGCGGCGCGGATCTGGGCAGCGCTCGGCGAAGCCGACACCATCCTGAATGTCGGGGCCGGCACGGGCTCCTACGAGCCCCAGGACCGCCACGTCCTCGCGGTGGAACCGTCGGCACTCATGCGCTCGCACCGCCTCCCGGACGCGGCGCCCTGCTTGGCCGCAGCTGCCGAGCACCTGCCGTTCGCCGACCAGTCGTTCGACGCCGCCATGGCGGTGTGCACCCTGCACCACTGGCAGGACCCGATGGCCGGTCTTCGCGAGATGCGGCGCGTCGCCCGGCGTGTGGTCGTGTTCCTGTTCGACACCAGCGACCCGGGCCAGTTCTGGCTGACCCGTGACTACGTGCCCGAGTTCGCAGCCCTCAGGGCCTGCAAGGTCCTGGCGTCACTGCCCGACCTGGCCGGCGCGATCGGCGCCCGGACGGAACCGGTCCCCATCCCGTGGGACTGCGCCGACGGCTTCTTCGAGGCCTACTGGCGCCGCCCCGAGGCGTACCTGGACGAGAAGGTACGTCGCGGGATCTCGGTGTGGGACGCAGTCGGGCCGGATGCCGAGCAACGAGCAGTGCACGACCTCCGTGATGATCTCGACTCTGGTCGCTGGGCCGAGCGCAACCGCGCCATCATCGATCTCGACGCGGCGGAGCTCGGCGCCCGCCTGCTCATCGCCTGAACCCACCACAGCCTGCTACGCCACCTGCCCGAAGCCACCAGCGGAACACCGCACACCGCGATCCGTCGGAGGCGCGAAGGAGTCCTCTCGAGCCGCAAGATTTCTCCGGCACCAACGTCGAACCACGGGATCGGCGCACGTCACCCCGGTGTCAGTCCCGTCACCGAAAGGAAGCCTCATGAGCGACTACGTCGTCCTGTTCCCCGCCGACAACGAGGCGGAGTGGGAGGCCGGCACCGAGGCCGACCATCAGGCCACCTTCGACACCGACAACGAGTTCGCCCGACTCCTCGCGGCTCGTGGAGGCGCCATCACCGGTGGCGCCGGGCTCACCCACAGCAGCAAGGCACGCACGATCAAGCGCGGACCGCGTGCGAACGCGCTGGTCACCGACGGCCCCTACGCGGAGTCTGCCGAGCAGCTGTCCGGCTTCTTCATCGTCACCTGCGACGACTACGACGCCCTCGTGGAGGCTGCGCACGTCCTCACCCGGGCTCACCCCGTGGTCGAGATCCGCCCGGTCGCGGAGCTCTGACGAGCGGGATCGGCTCGTTCGAACGCTGCTCGTCCGGTCCGTCTTCCCAGATCTCACACGGCCGCACAACTGGTCGGGACCCGATGTCGCATGAGGGTGCTCTGGATCGACGTACGGGTGACCAGGAAGCGATCCCTCACCCGGAGCGACGAAGAAGCCATGACCACAGCCCTGTTACGACCTACGTGCCGTCGACCTCGACCGGCTCTCCCCACGCGAGCTGGAGGTGCTCGCGCTGATGGCCGAGGGCCGGTCGAACCGCGCCATCGGCGAGCAGCTCGCGGTGGAGCTCAAGACCGTCGAGACCCACGTCAGCCGCGTCTTCACCAAGCTCGGGCTCAACGAGGACCGGTACGAGAACCGACGCGTCCTCGCGGTCCTCACGTTCTTCGGCCGCGGCCACGAGCTCCAGCCTTCGGCGCGACCGGTCAGTGGGTGACCCTGAGAGTCGCCGTGGCCTTCTGGAAGTAAGGGGTCTTCGTGACCACGACCTGGTACTTCCCGGCCGACACACCAGCGGGCACGGTGAACGTCACCTTGCCCTTGGAACTGGTGGTCTTGGTCGTCCCACGGAGCGTGACGTCCGCGGCGGGCACCCCGAGACCCGCATCCGTCGCGGTGACCGTCACCGTGTGCTTGGACTTGTTGGACACCTTCGCCGGTGACACCACCACACGCATCCGGGGAAGCAGGTGGGCGACATAGACGGCGGGCTGGAGCGTCTTGTTCGCCACGCACTCCAGGGCGATGTCGGCCGGCGACGCGTTCGGCCCGACGATGCTCACGACCTCGTGCTCGGCGCAAGCGGTGTGCAAGGTCGTCACCGGCTCGAACGCGTGCGTGACCGGGCTGTAGCGCGTCGCCTTCACGGTGTTGGTCGCCTGGTCGCCCCACGCGACCCACTCCAGCCCGGGCCCGGGGGCCACAGACGCGATGTAAGGCTGCTTCGCGCCCGGTACGGCGTGGGCCGTGGTTGTGCCTGCGCGCCAGAGCAGCAGGTGGCAGGGGTTGGTGTTCGAGCACGCGGCGAGGTAGACGCCGTCGGGCCCCGACGCCATGGCCATCCCGCCGGTCGGGGGCTCGCCCGTGATCGACTTCGGCCCGGTCCCCGGCATCTTCTGCGGTGTCGTTGCGGCGGTGACGTCCTCGACGTAGTAGCCGTCGGCGCTGCCGCCGAACTGGGCCCACCCGACGTCGAAGTGCTGACTCGCCGGCACCACGGCCGTGCTGGTCTTGAAGACCGGGGTGCCGGGCACGGTGATGGTCTGGTCGGGTCCCGTGGCCGGGGTGGTCGAGGAGATGCCGATGCGGTACCGCAGGCCGGGGCTCCCCGGCCACGACGCTCCCAGCGTCCCGTTGTCGGCCTCGGCTGCCGTCGGCACCGGGTTGACGCAGTCGTGGCTCAGCGACCAGGTCTGGATCGTCCACGGCACCGCGGGGCCGACCGCCCCCTGCACACACGAGAGACCGGTGAAGATGAGCAGCGGGACGTGCTGCACCGTCCCTTGTGGCACCAACGTGAGGTGGGTGCTCACCGATCCCAGCCCGGACAGGGCGGCCTGCGCGGCGCTCGCGTTTCCATTCGTCTCGTTCATGGTCACGTAGGACACGCCGAACGTCGTTCCGGTGTGGGTCGCCCACGCGACGTACCTCTGATGGTCGACCGCCGAGGTCGCCGGGGTGCCGGTGAAGACGTGGCTGCCGGACACCAGATGGAAGGTGTTGAGCGGCGCTTTCGAGACCTGACGGTCTCCGACGGCGTGGAGACTCGCCCCTGCCGCCGCGGTCGCTCCCTGACTCGTACCCAGGAGTCCCAGCGCCAGAGCCGTGGCCCCGGCCGCTCCTGCCGCGAACATCCGGTGCCTGCCGGCGATGATCATGTGTCACCCCAGCCCGGGGCCGTGCTCCGGTCGCGCGCGGTGTCGCCCGACGTCTCCGCTCCGAGCCGCCTCTCAATGTGCGCCTACCGCCGAGAGTCGCGGCAATGACCCGCTCGGGCCACGGGTCAGCCGGTGGCGCGCCGAGTGGATCCGCGCCGCGCCACACAGGTGCACACCGCGGCGAGACTCGACATGCTAGGCGTGAGGGACCCGGGGGATGAGATTGCACGTCGAGACGGGCAGGGGTGAGCAGGTCGGTGCCTGACGTCGGCAGGCTCGTCACGGAGACGTTCGACTATGACGGTGGTCGGCAGGTCACGGTCTACGTCCCGCCGGATCCGCCCGAGGCGGTGGTGTACGCCGGTGACGGTGCGGCCGTGTCTTCCTGGGGCGGAGACCTGGAGACCGCCGACGTGCCGGCGACGATGATCGTGGGTGTCCATCGGGTGGCGGATGAGACGCTGCGCCTGCATGAGTACTCGCCGGGCTTCGAACCGGCGCGGTTCGCGGCACACGAGACGTTCTTCGTCGAGGACGTGCGCCGATGGACGGCGTCGCGCTTCGGCGTCGCGCTGCCGGCCGAACGGACTGCGGTGGCGGGCGTCTCGGCCGGTGGTGAGCTCGCGCTGGCCTTGGGGCTCCGGCATCCGGACGTCTACGGTGCGGTCTTCTGCGCCTCTCCGGGTGCGGGTTACCGACCACCGGCCGTCATGCCGCTCGCGCTCCCGCGCGTGTACCTGGTTGCGGGCAATCGGGAGCCGTTCTTCCGGGAGAACGCGACGCGGTGGGCATCGGCGTTGGGCGACGCCGGCGCGGACGTCGTGATGGCCGAGCGCGTCGGATCACACGGCGATGCGTTCTGGCGGCAAGAGTTCCCCAGGATGGTGGCGTGGGCCTTCGGCGGGCGAACGTGACGCAGCGCCGCCCGCAGATGGGCTCAGACGACGCAGCGCGCGGCTGGTTCCAGAGCTGACGGACGGGGGCATTCGCCCGTGCTCGGGACCAATCCCCGCGGACGGGGGGTTGTGGTGACCGCCACAGGAGCGATAGGGAGGGAGGTGACTCTCGGGAGGGATCGTCATGCGCGACGTACGCCGTGCTCGTGTTCTTGCTGCTACCGGCCTCGCGACGGCGGTCGCGGCCGCGCTCACCGCGACGACGGTGGTCGTGAGCCCGCCGGGACAGGGCGCACCGCCGACGTCCCCACAGGCCCGGGTCTGGGTGACCACTCCCGACGGTGCGGAGAAGATGCACGATCGCGGGACCGTGCCCTTCGCGGAGGGCGCGGCGAGCAAGCAGCTGACCATCACGGTGGATCCGAGCCTCCGCTACCAGACGATGGACGGGTTCGGCGCGTCCATCACCGACTCGTCGGCGTCGGTGCTGATGGAGCTCGACCAGGCGACCCGCGACGCGACGATGAAGGACCTCTTCGTCACGGATGGACTGTCGTTCCTACGCCAGCCGATCGGGTCATCGGATTTCGTCGACGGGCCGCACTACACCTTCGACGACATGCCGGCAGGGGCCACGGACTACGACCTGTCCCACTTCTCCATCGATCACGACAAGGCGCAGATCCTGCCGTTGCTGCGCCAGGCTCTCGCGCTCAACCCCGACCTCAAGGTGATGGGGACCCCGTGGAGCCCGCCGGCCTGGATGAAGACCAACGACTCGCTCGTCGGCGGCCGGCTCATCGACGACCCGCGGATCTACCAGGCGTACGCCGACTACCTGGTGAAGTTCGTCCAGGCCTATCAGGCGGCGGGCGTGCCGATCTGGGGACTGAGCATCCAGAACGAGCCGCAGAACCGCACTCCCTCCGGCTACCCGGGCACCGACGTCCCCACGCGCCAGGCGATCCAGGTCATCGACCGGCTCGGGCCTGCCCTGCAGGCGGCCGGACTGCACACGAAGATCCTCGGCTACGACCACAACTGGTCCGAGCACCCCAACGACATCGCCAACACGCCGCCCGGTGAGGACCCGGAGACGGAGTACCCCACGCTGCTCCTCCAGTCGGACGCCTCGCGCTGGATCAGCGGTACGGCGTACCACTGCTACGCCGGCGACCAGAAGCGGATGACCGCGCTCCACCAGGCGTTCCCGGACAAGCCGATCTGGTTCACCGAGTGCTCGGGCTCCCACGGCGCCACCGACCCGCCGGCACAGGTGTTCAGCGACACCCTGAAGTGGCACGCCCGCAACCTGACGATCGGCGTGCCGCGCAACTGGGCGCAGAGCGTCGTGAACTGGAACCTCGCCCTGCACCCCGACGGCACGCCCCACAACGGCGGCTGCGACACCTGTACCGGCGTTGTCTCGGTCAACCCGGACGGCACCGTCACCCGCAACGCGGAGTACTACACGCTGGGCCACCTCGCGCGCTTCGTGAAGCCCGGAGCGGTGCGGGTCGCGAGCTCCTCCTACGGCAGCACGGGCTGGAACGGCCTCCCGATGAGCGTCGCGTTCGTCAACCCCGACGGATCGACGGCGCTGGTGGTCGACAACGAGTACGACGACCCGCGCAGCGTCGCGATCTCAGTCGGCGACCGGCACGTCGACTACACGCTGCCGGGCGGCGCGCTGGTGACCTTCACCTGGCCCGCCTCCACCGGTCTGGCCGACGGACAGACCCTGGTCGACCCCTGGACCACGTCGATGACCTCGAACGTCGGCGACCCGAGCACGCTGCCGGCCGCGACCGACGACGACGGCTCGACACCGTGGACGTCCGGCACGGCCCAGGCGCCGGGCCAGTGGGTCCAGGTCGACCTGGGTCACGCCCAGCGCATCCGGCAGGTCGTGCTCGACGCCGGCCCCTCGTCGTACGGCTGGCCGAACGACGTGGCGCCGTCCGCGGACTACCCGCGCGGCTACCGGCTCTCGGTCAGCACGGACGGGACGCACTGGACCGTCGTGCGCGACGGTGCCGGCTCGGGTCAGCTCACCACGCTCAAGGTGCCGCACAACCCGATCCGCTACGTCCGCGCGACTCTCACCCGCCCTGACGGCCACTGGTGGCAGGTCGCGGACGTGCGGGTGTACTCCTGATGTCCCGTCCGGTGCTGCCGTAGCCGCACGTGCCGGCCGGGAGGCCGATCAGCACGTGCGGCGTTCAGCGAGCGGGCGGCGGGGTCGACGGCAGCCACTCCCGCCTGAGCAGCCCGTAGACCCACGAGTCCGACACGTCGCCGTTCACGACACAGTCCTCGCGCAACGTCCCCTCGCGCACGAACCCGAGCTTCTCCAGGACGTGCGCAGATGCCGTGTTGCGGGTATCGGTCTCGGCCTGGACCCGATTCAGGTCCAGCGTCTCGAATGCCCATTGCAGCAAGGCGCGGGCGGCCTCGGTCGCGTAGCCCTGACCCCAGGCCGCATCGCTGAGGCAGTAGCCCATCGCGGCGCTGCGATAGTCCGGGTTCCATCGGGTCAGACCGCACCAGCCGATGAACGCCCCGTCGGAAGCACGGTCCATGGCCACCCGCGCACCGGTGCCCTCGTCCGCCATCTGCCGGCAGGCCGCGATGAAGCGCACGGCGCGCGCACGTTCGCTCCACGGCGGTGCGTCCCAGTAGCGCAGCACGTAGGCGCTGCTGTGCAGCGCGAAGAGGGCGTCCGCGTCACCCTCCGCGAAGGGACGCATTCTCAGGCGTGCGGTGTGCAGGCTGGGGGTGGGCAGGGACATGCCTGTCATAGTGCCGTGGCGGCAAGCTGCGCCGTGACCCACCTGCCTCTTGCCGCCGCGAGCCACTGCCGCGAGGTCTCTGGCAGGCTCGCAGCAGCGGCCCGAGTCCTGGGAGGTCCCATGCCTGTCCACTTCCAGCTGGTCATCGACTGCGCAGACCCGGACGTGCTCGCTCGGTTCTGGGCCGAAGCCCTGGCCTACGAGCTCGCGCCTGCCCCGGCTGGGTTCGCCACCTGGAACGACTTCTACCGCGACCTGGGGGTGCCGGAGGACGACCTGGCCGTGGGAGCGGACCGGATCAGCGACCCGGCGGGCCATGGGCCCACCCTCTGGTTCCATCGCGTCCAGGAGACGAAGACGGTCAAGAACCGCCTGCACCTCGACCTCCACGCCAGTGGGGCGCGGACGGATCCGATCGAGACTCGGAGACGTCGAGTCGATGCCGAAGCCACCCGCCTCGGAGGCCTGGGCGCGGTCATCACCGGAGCACTGTCCGAGGAAGGGCTCGACCACTATGCGGTGGGGATGAAGGACCCCGAAGGCAACGAGTTCGACATCAACTGAGCCATCAGGATGGTTCACCTCAACCGTTGCAGACTGGCTGGATCACGCAAGGGAGGAGCCGTGCGATGGCGAAGGCGATCAAGGGAATGGGTGGGCGGAAGCCGCCCGAGCCGTCGGCCGAGCCCTCCGACATCGCGGACCTGCTTCCGCCCGATCCGGGAGAGTGGGAGCCCGTGGCAGGAGGAGAATCGGGTGCGCAGGTCTTCCACGACCGTCGCAATCAGCGCTATGCCAAGATCGTCTCGTCCGAGCGGATGGCCGAGCTGGAGGCCGAGCGCGACCGCAGCGTGTGGGCCGATCAGGCCGACATCCCCAGCGCACCGGTGCTCCACTGGCGCCGATCTGATTCGGGGGCCTGTCTGGTCACCCGGGCGGTGCCGGGCGTCCCCGCGAGTCAGCTCGACGCCGCGGCTCTCCAACGAGCGTGGCCATCCATCGTCGTCGCGGTCCGAGCCCTGCACGACCTGCCCACCGAGTGGTGTCCTTTCGATCGAACGCTGGCCCGGATGGTGCCCCTCGCCCGCGCGAGCGTGGCCGAGGGCCGCGTGGTCGTCGAGTTCCTCCCGGCAGCGCTGCAGCGCACTCCCGCGGCGCAGATCCTCGAACAGATCGAGACCGAGCTGCCGGTGCGTCGGGCCCAGGAGCGCACCGATCTGGTGGTGTGCCATGGCGACCTCTGCCTGCCCAACATTCTCGTCGACCCCGCTGCGGGTCGGGTCACGGCGCTCATCGATCTGGGCCGTTTGGGAACAGCCGACCCTTACGGCGACATCTCGTTGCTGCTCGCCACCGCGCGTCAGACATGGGCAGATGAGGCGATGGCTCTCCGAGCCGACAAGGAGTTCGCAGAGATCTACGGATCGGAGCTCGACCAGGAGCGTCAAGACTTCTATCTCAGGCTGGACCCGCTGACCTGGTAGGGCAGGCCCTGGGCACGGGCGGCAGGGTGACGCGTCTCGTCGAAGGATGGGTCAGCCCGGCACGCTGCTCACGGTGTCGTGAAGCTGCGGTCCTTGCCGAATCTGGTGCTGAAGTCGGAACGCACCTCGAGGCGGTAGTGCACTCTCGCCTTGCTCTTCAGCCCGGTCAGGGTCGCCTTGATCGCCCTCGCGGCGTTCCCCGGGCGGAGCACCACGAAGTGCGTGCGCTTGCCGTAGTGGGTCGTCCTCCCGTAGTCGAACCGCACCTCGACCCGCGCGCCGACCGGGTTCTCCGTACCGTGCACCGTCGCCGAGGTCCTGTGGAGGTGGTCCGCCTTGCCGGTCGTCGGCCTGCCCGGCTGGTAGGCGTCGGCGAACAGCTCTCGCGGGCTCGTGCCCTTCGAGCGCAGCGAGAACGGCGTGCCGAGCGCGCCGCCCTGGCACGTCGTGCCGTCGGCGTTGAACGGGTTGTCGGTGCATGTCGAGGAGATGGGCGAGCGCACGTCGGACACGCTCGAGCCGGTGATGCTCAACGGCCCGTTGTCGAGGACGAACGTCGGGTTCGAGGCGTTGACGAAGTGACCGAGGAACTCCTTGTCGACACCGCTCCCGGTGTCCTCACGCCACGAGACGTACGGCGTGTGGCCGGCGAAGGTGATGTCCGGACGGGTCGACGGGTTCGAGGTGATCGAGATCGGCTGGCCGTTGTTGGCCAGCTCGAAGTGGTCGCCACCGACCAACCGGGAGACGAAGATCTGGTCGGTGCCACCGACGCTCTCGGTCCACGCGACCCAGGGGACGGTCGGCTTCGCGGGATCCATCGTTCCGGCGGCGACGCGCGGGTCCTGCGCTCCGTTGGCGGCGTTCTTGTTCAACGAACAGGCCGCCTCCGCCGTCCCGTTGGCGGGCGAAGCACCGGCCGTGCACGGCCCGCCGGTGGACGAGTTGTCGAGCACCTGGGGGCCGAGCCCCGCCGTACCGCCCCCGACCACCTGCCAGTGGAACCCGCCGTCGGCGGTGCCATCGGCGACGCCCTTGGCTGCGAACACCAGGTCGTTGCTGTGCAGTCCGGTCACGCCGCTGACGCCGGTCTCGTACCAGACCACCCACGGCACGGTGTCGTTCGGACCGGTGAAGGCGATGTCCGGCTCGATGCCGTCGCGCGTCCGGTCGACGTTCAGCGACGGGTCGGCGTTGAGGACCCGCTCGGTCCCGACCTGCTGCCAGCAGAAGTTGGCCACCGGCGTACCGGTCGGCTTCGTTCCGACCGGGCAGGTCCCGGCCCCACCGGTGTTGATCGGCTTCACGACGAAGATCTGGTCCTTGCCGTTGTCGGTCTCCTGCCAGGTGATCCACGGGCCGGGATTGCCGCCGGCGCTCGTCGTGCCACCCGCGACCGAGGGGTTCTCGGCGTCCTGGTTGGTGTGGATGTTCAACGACGGCACCTGGACCGTGCCTCCGCCCAGGCCACGGCCCTGTCCCTCGAAGATCCACTTCCCCGTCGTGGCGTCGAAGCGGCTGGCGAAGATGTTGTTGTTGGCGAAGCCGGTGCCGCTGGTGTTCTCGTACCAGGTCGCCCAGGGCACGGTGCGGCCGGCGCCGGCGAAATCGAGAGCCGGCGCCTCGCCATCGACCGCCTGGCTGAAGTTCAACGAACCTCGGAACGTCGGAGACGCGCTCGACCGGCCGTGCACCGTGCCGCTGCCGCGAGTCGTCCATACGCCGCCCGAGAAGGAGCGGACGAACACCTGGTCGGCTCCCCCGCCGGTGGTCTCCTGGCGGAAGATCGCCCACGGCACCGCCGCGGCGCCCGCGGTCACGGCACCGCCGGCCACGTCCGAGGCGGTCGGATCCTCGCCGCTGATCGACAATGTCGGGTCGATGCCGGCCGCCGGATCGTCGTTCACCTGTTGACCGGGCGGAAGGCCGACGGTGGCCGCCCCGACGGCGCCCCCCGTGCCGATGGTCAAGGCCAGCGCACTGACCGCGACGCCGCCTGGGAGCAGTCGGCGGATCTGACGAATCGTGGCGTTCCTCATGTCTGTCGCGCCCGCGAGTGTCGGGCACATCCCCCCTTCGGGCCTCAGCGTCAGTCTGGCCCTTCGGGCAGCCGACGACCAGAGGCCGGCGGCCCTCGGCGCCCTGGCCTCGACAGGCTCGACCAGCGACGGATCGCGTGGCGCCTTGGCTCGACAGGCTCGACCAGCGACGGACCGCGTGGCGCCTGGCTCGACAGGCTCGACCAGCGACGGACCGCGTGGCGCCCTGGTCTCGACAGGCTCGACCAGCGACGGACCGCGTGGCGCCTTGGTCTCGACAGGCTCGACCAGCGACGGACCGCGTGGCGCCCTGGTCTCGACAGGCTCGACCAGCGACGGACCGCGTGGCGCCCTGGTCTCGACAGGCTCGACCAGCGACGGACCGCGTGGCGCCCTGGTCTCGACAGGCTCGACCAGCGACGGACCGCGTGGCGCCCTGGTCTCGACAGGCTCGACCAGCAGCGGCCGACGTGCGTTGCTCAGTCCTCGATGTGGGCTGCACCCCGTCGCCGGGAAGCGCTGATCCCATCCCGCATGGCCTTCAGCTGCTCCGGCGAGTGACCGACCCAGTCGACGAGCTCACCCACCACGCGCAGCGGCGCGCGGCTGCGGAAGGACTGTGTGGGGTTGCCGGGGAACCTCTTGTCGGTGACGTTCGGGTCGTCCTCGAACTCGCCGCTCGGCTCCACGATGTAGACGCGCCCGCGGCCCGCACCCGCCGCGAGCTCGGCGCCCCACACCGCAGCGTCCAGGGTGGCCGTGAAGTAGACGTAGTTCATCAGCCGGCCCTTCTCGAAGTTCGACTCCCGGCCGGGCACCAGCAGCTCGCCCGCTGCGAGATCCGCCTTCGTGCCGTGCAGGTAGACGCCGTCCCGGTAGATCTCGAAGGGCACGGGAGCGTTCGGTGCGTTCATGTGTCGACGCTAGCGGCCGCTGCACCACCCACCGACGGCTCACACTGGAGCCACGACGTCCACCACTCCGGCCGCGACCCAACAGCCCGGCCCTCGCAACCCAGAACGGCCACCCGATGACGACCACGCCCACCACCCCCGTCCCGACGATGCGGGCCATCACTCACGATCGATACGGCGGCTCTGAGGTCCTGCAGGTGACGCAGCTCCCTCGACCCACGATCGCCGAGAACGAGGTGCTGGTGCAGGTGCGTGCGGCCGGACTCGACCGCGGCACCGAGCACCTCATGACCGGCAAGCCGTACGCCATGCGACTCGTCTTCGGCCTCCGGCGGCCGAAGAACCCTGTCCTGGGGCTGGACGTGGCCGGCATCGTTGCCGAGGTCGGCTCCTCGGTGACCCGGTTCAGGGTCGGCGACGAGGTGTACGGCGTCGCACCCGGGTCCTTCGCCGAGTACGCCGTGGCCAGAGAGGCCAAGCTCGCTCGCAAGCCCGACCGACTGACCTTCGCGGAGGCCGCCGTGGTGCCAGTCTCGGGGAGCACCGCGCTGCAGGCCCTCAGGGACGTCGGGCGGCTCGCCACGGGTCAGTCCGTGCTCGTGCTCGGAGCCTCGGGCGGCGTCGGCACCTACGCGGTCCAGCTGGCCAAGGCCCTCGGCGCCGAGGTCACCGGCACGTGCAGCGCGGCCAAGGTCGACCTCGTGGCCTCCCTGGGTGCCGACCACGTCCTCGACTACACCCGGCAGGACTTCGCCGACGGCACCCGCCGCTACGACCTGATCCTCGACATCGGAGGCAGCCCCTCCCTGACCAGGCTGCGGCGGGCCCTCGCACCGCGAGGAACGACCGTGTTCGTCGGGAGTGAGAACTCCGGGAACCTCACCGGCATGGGCCGGCAGATGCGCGGAGCGCTCATCTCACCGTTCCTCCGCCAGCGCCTGACGCTGATGCTCGCCAAGGAGCGCGCCGCGGACTACGAGCGGCTCACCACCCTCATCGAGGCCGGCCGGATCTCCCCGACCCTGGACCGCACGTATCGCCTCGAAGACGCTCCCGAGGCCATGCGCCTCCTCGAGCACGGCCAGGTCCGGGGCAAGGTCGCCATCACCGTCTGACACAGAAAGCGCCCGGCAGGCGCCGTGAGAACGGGGCAGGTGGACCTACGCTGGTGACATGAGCGTTCGTGCGAGCGGGGTGCGGCAGGAGAGCGTCTGGGCGAGCGTCGTCAGCGACGATGCGCCGGCGCTTCGCCGGTGGCTGCTCGCTCTCGGTTTCACCGAGGACCTGGTGATCCCCGGCGACGACCAGGACGCGATCCACCACTGCCAGCTGGACTGGCCCGAGGGCGGGCGGGTCATGCTCTCGAGCACCGGGGAGCGTGATACCCCCTGCCGGCCGGGCACGAGCTCACTGCACGTGGTGACCGCGACCCCGGATGCGGTGATGTCCCGCGCCCGCGCCTTGGGGGCCACGGTCGTGCACGAGCTGGTCGACCAGACGGACTATCCGTCACGCGACTTCACGGTGGCCGACCCGGACGGCAACCATTGGACGTTCGCCACCTTCGCGGGCTAGGGCGCAGGCCTCGACCTGGTGCCGCCACGCAGCGAGTCCGCACGCTCGAAGATTTCGAGGGGTCGATGTCGAAGGGCCCGGCAGCCGTTCGACGTACGTTTCGAGAAGCACCTCCCCAGCAACCAGTAGGAGTGATCGAGATGCCGCGTTTCATGGGATTCGTGAGGATGGAAGAAGGCGTCGGTACGCCGCCGCAGGCGCTGTTCGACGCGATGGACGCCCACGTGGGCGAACGGGCCGCCACGGGTGTGTTCCTCGACGGCGGCGGTCTGTACGGCACGGAGGACGCCGTGAACTTCGTGGTCCGCCAGGGCCAGGTCAGCCGGGTCGACGGACCGTACGCCGAGGCCAAGGAGGTCGTCGGCGGCTGGGCCATCATGCAGTACGACACCCTCGAGGAGGCCGTGGCCGATCAGCGGGAGTTCGCCGAGCTGCACGCGAAGTACTGGCCCGAGGTCACCGTGATCTCGACCCTGCGCCAGATCTCGACGGGCCCGGAGGCGCCCGGCGACTGACGGGGACGCGATCGGGCTCTAGGGCAGCCGTTTGCCGATCCAGCGGAGAGGGCGACCGAGGAGTGGATGCCGGTGCCAGCCCCGGTGGATGACGTGCCGCCGAGCGGCCCGGAACCGGTCACGCGCGAGGACCAGCGGGCCGGTCCGGGACCGGTCCTCGATCTCCCACGCCTCCTTGGCGGCCCAGCGGGCACAGCTCAGGCAGAGGGCGACCTCGGGATGGTTGCCGAGATGCACCATGCGGTCGGGATCGTGGACGGCTCCGCAGCACCAGCACGCCGACGGCGTCCGGTCGGCGTCCTCGACGGCGGATGAGGGAGGCACGACCCGAGGATAGGTCGGACCACCCACCCGGGGTGTCTTCGCCCGCTCCTCGCAGGGGCCGGGAGCGCGCCTGAACCCGGGAAGAGGGTGCCCACGCGGTTTACGGATACCGTCGGGTCATGCCTCCACTGCCCGCCGTCACCCCCGACCAGCTCGACGATTCCACCGAGGACTGGCGGGAGGCGTCCGAGGTCGGTCTCGAGGAGTCCCGGACGGCCTGGGCGGAGGCCGCTCGCCCGGTGCTGCTCGACGTGGCGCGGCGCTACCACGCGGTGATCACGCACAAGGAGCTCGCCGCCCAGGTCCAGCAGCGGTCGGGCATCCGCACCTCGCAGCCGGGCCACTACTGGATCGCCGACGTGCTCGGGCGTGCCTCGGGCGAGTCGTTCAAGCGCGGTGAGCCGCTGGTGTCGGCGCTGTGCGTCAACTCCCAGGGCTGCGTCGGCGACGGGTACGCCGTGGCCGTGGCCCAGACCACCGGCGACCTGACCGGTGACGGCGACGATCACGCCGCCCGGCAGCGACTCGCGTGCTACCGGCACTTCGAGGCGGCCGGTCTCCCGGCCGACGGGGGCTCCCCGGCCCTGACGCCGCAGCTCGCCGCACGGCGCGCCCGTGCCCGCAAGGCCCGCATCGCCGACGCCCCCGTGGACGTCTGCCCCACGTGCCACACCCAGCTGCCGGCGACGAAGGTCTGCGACAACTACTGCAGCTGACCCACCGCCGCGCGCGTCACGACGACGGCAGCTCGCGGGCCACCGGCGGCGCTCCCCCCTCGCCGCCTGGCTGCCACTCACGAGCCGCCGCCGCGGACCACCCGAGTGGCACGGCGAGTCGGGTCAGCAGACCGACTCGAGCATGTTCGGCTTCATCGCGGGCACGGTCGCCGCTCCCGAGGACGGCGTCACCCAGACGCGCACTCCCTCCTCGAGGCGGAGCGTGCGCGCGTGGGCGCGGGTGGTCACCACGGTGACCTCCTGCCCGTCCTCGGTGCCGACCACGAGACGCACCTCGAACCCGATGCGGGTCAGCCGGAGGATGTCGGCGGCCGTGCTGCCGGCGAGGTCGGGCGTCAGCGCGATCTCGAGGTCGTGCGGGCGGAGCCGGACCGAGCCGAGCTCGGTCACCTCACCCAGGAAACCCATCACGAAGTCGTTGGCCGGCTCGTCGTACAGCTGGTCCGGGGTGCCGACCTGCTCGATCCGGCCGTCGTTGATCACCACGATCTCGTCGGCGACCTCGAGGGCCTCCTCCTGGTCGTGGGTGACGAACACGGTCGTCACCGGAACCTCGTCGTGGAGGCGCCGCAGCCACTCGCGCAGCTCCTTGCGGACCTTCGCGTCGAGGGCGCCGAACGGCTCGTCGAGCAGCAGCACCTTCGGCTGGATCGCGAGGGCCCGGGCGAGGGCCATGCGCTGGCGTTGCCCGCCCGAGAGCTGGGAGGGCAGCCGGTCCGCGAACTGCGAGAGATGGACGAGCTTGAGGAGCTCGTCCACGCGGTGGTTGACCTCCGCCTTCGGCTTGTTCCGGATCTCGAGGCCGAAGGCGACGTTCTTGGCGACCGTCATGTGCTTGAACACCGCGTAGTGCTGGAACACGAAGCCCACGCCGCGCTTCTGCGGTGCGGTCCTGGTCGCGTCGACGCCCTCGATCTCGATCGTGCCGGTGTCGGCCCGCTCGAGGCCGGCGATGATCCGGAGCAGGGTCGACTTGCCGCCGCCCGACGGGCCGAGCAGCGCGGTGAGCTGGCCGGTGGGGAGGGACACGGACACGTCGTCGAGGGCGACGAAGTCGCCGAACCTCTTGTTGACGTGGGAGATCTCGATGCTCATGGGTGACTCCAGTGAGGGCGGGTCGTGCGGGCGCGGACATCGGTCATGACGAGGGTTCCTTGGGTCGCAGCAGGGAGACCACGACGATGCAGAGGACGCTGATGAGGACGAGGACGAACGACACGGCGTACGCCTCTCCCTGGGCGAAGTTCTGGTACTTCTGCTCGACCACCAAGGGGGCGGTCTGGGTCTGCCCGGTGAGGTTCCCCGAGACGATCTTGAGCGCCCCGAACTCGCCGAGCGAGCGAGCCAGCGACAGCACGACGCCGTAGACCACGGCCCACTTGACGGCCGGAAGAGTGATCCGGCGGAGGACCTGGGCGGCGTTCGCGCCGAGGCTGCGGGCCGCCTGCTCCTGGTCGTCGCCGATCTCCTCGAGCACCGGGACGACCTCGCGCACCACCAGGGGCAGCGCCACGAAGCAGGTCGCCATGATCATGCCCGGGCTGTTGAAGATCACCGTGATGCCGTGCGCCTCGAGGGTGGGCCCGAACCAGCCGTCGCGGCCGTTGTAGACCAGCAGCAGGGCGAGACCGATCACGATCGGTGACACCGCCATCGGCAGGTCGATCAGGGCCGAGAGCGCGCGCTTCCCGGGGAACTCGTAGCGGACCAGCAGCAGCGCCATCGTGACCCCGAAGACGGTGTTGATGACCACCGCCCAGAACGAGATCTCGATGGTCACGATCATGGCGTGGACGACGTCGGGGTCGGAGAAGGCGGCCTGGAAGGACGCCAGCCCGTCGGCGAAGGCCCGGCGGACCAGCATGCCCAACGGCCAGCCGACCAGGAAGAACACGTAGGTCACGGCGGCGAGTCGGAGTGCCCAGACGGCCGGGCGAGGGAGCCTAACCACGGCGGGCCATCCGTCGCTGGAGGATGTCGAGCGCCACGATCACCGCGAGGGCCACGCCGAGCATGATGGTCGCGAGCGCGGCCGCAGACCCGCGGTCGCCGCCCTCGATGAAGCTGAGCACCCGCACCGAGACGACCTCGGTGTGGTACGGCAACGAGCCGCTCAGCAGCACCAGCGAGCCGTACTCGGAGATCGCCCGTGCGAAGGACAGCGCCGCCCCGGCCGCGATGGCCGGGATCAGGGACGGGAGCACGATCCGGCGCAGGATCGTCAGGCGCCCGGCACCCAGGGACGCCGCGGCCTCCTCGACGTCGGCCTCGAGCTCGGCGAGCACGGGCTGCACCGTGCGGACGATGAACGGCAGGGTCACGAACGCCAGCGCGAGCGTGACCGAGCTCCGGGTGTTGGCGACGTTGACCCCGAGCGGGCTCTCGGGCCCGTACAGGCTCAGCAGCACCAGACCGGCGACGATCGTCGGCATCGCGAACGGGATGTCGATGACCACGTCGAGCAGGCGCTTGCCCCAGAAGCGGTCACGCACCAGCACCCAGGCGATCAGGGTGCCCATGACCACGTTGATGCCGGTGACGAGGAGGGACTGTCCCACGGTCAGCTTGATCGCTGCCCAGGACTGCGGGTTCGTGAGCGTGTCGACATACCCGTGCCACCCCTCGCCACCGGCAGCCGCCACGACGGCGGCCAGCGGGATCAGGACGAGCAGGCTGAACCACACCATGGCGATGCCGAGCGCGAGGCTCGAGCCCTGGGTGAGGTTCGTTCGGACACCCGGTCGGCCGCGCCCGACCGACCGGGTGTCCTGACCGAGGACGGCGGTGGTCATCCGCCGATGTTCAGCCCGGAGATGATCTTGGTGATGATCCCCTTCGAGCTGTCGAAGAACTCCGGGTTGGCCTTGTCCCAGCCACCGAAGGTCTTGTCGATCGTGTACTGCGTCGGGACCGCGGGGTACGGGTTGTTCGGGTTGTTGGCTCCCGGCACCGTCGTGTGGATCCCGCTGATCACCGGCCGGAAGCCGGCCTTGGCGTAGTCGGTCTGGCCCTGCTTGCTGAGCTGGAACTTCAGGAAGCTGGCGGCCGCCGGACCGGCGTCCGTGGTCAGTGCCGCCGGGTTCTGGATCAGCAGGGTGTCCTGGGGGACGATGTAGTCGACCTTGTCGCCGGCGGCGCGCGCCTCGATGGAGTCGTTCTCGTAGGCCAGCAGGACGTCGCCGTTGCCGGCGAGGAACGACGCCAGGGCGTCACTGCCGCTGGACGGCAGGGCGACGGCGTTGTGCAGGAGCTTGGTGACGAAGGCCTGGGCCTGGGCGTCGGTGCCGCCCTTGCCGGAGATGTGGGCCCACGCGGCGAGGATGTTCCACTTCGCCGATCCCGAGGAGGCGGGGTTGGGCGTGATGATCTTGACGCCGGGCTTCACCAGGTCGTCCCAGCTGTGGATGTGCAGCGGGTTGCCCTTGCGGACCAGGAACACCACCTCGGAGTCGGTGAGGATGCCCTGGGTGGGGGTCTGGTCCCACTTCTTGCTGACGAGGCCGGCGGTCACGAGGGAATCGACGTCGGGGGCCAGCGACAGGTGCACCTCGTCGGCGTGCAGGCCGCCCGCCACGGCACGCGACTGGTCGCCGGAGGCGCCGTACGACGTGGTGAACTGGACGTTCTTGCCGGCGGAGGTCTTCTGGAAGTCGGCGATGACCGGCTCGTTGGCGGTCTTGAGCACGGAGAAGCCCACCACGCTGAGCTGGTTCTTGTCGGAGGAGGCGCCCGATGAGGCGGCGCAGCCGCTCAGGATGGCCGGGACGGTCGTGGCTGCGACCGCGAGCGCCGCGAGCCGGATCCGCTTGGTCATGTGTGTCTCTCTTCGTTCTCGGGTGATAAGCAACGTAAGTAACGTTGTTTGGTAGAGATTATCAGGACGGTCGCCAAAGTACCGCATCGGGGGCGGCGTCGCCGTGTCGCGGCACGGCGTCTCGGACTGTGGGCTCCCGCGTCTCGGCCCGTGACCCCGCTCCCTGCCTCTGCCGCGACCGGGGGCCGTGCGCCACTCGTGGTCAGGCTCACCTGTCCAGATGCGCAGGATCGGCTGGAAAGCCCTCGCCCCCGGACTATCGTGGGGGAGTTGCGCCGCGTACCGGAACGGCTGCGACGACACGCCACGGCGACAGAAGGAAGTGCAGGGAGTTGTCCAAGCAGGTCAAGCGGCTCGACCGCGTGATCATCCGGTTCGCAGGCGACTCGGGCGACGGCATGCAGCTGACCGGCGACCGCTTCACCCAGGAGTCGGCGTCCTTCGGCAACGACCTCTCGACCCTGCCGAACTTCCCCGCCGAGATCCGGGCCCCCCAGGGCACGCTGCCCGGCGTCTCGTCGTTCCAGGTCCACTTCGCCGACCACGACATCCTGACCCCCGGGGACGCCCCGGACGTGCTCGTCGCGATGAACCCCGCGGCGCTGCGCGCCAACCTGGGCGACCTGCCGAAGGGCGCGGCGATCGTCGTCGACACCCACGACTTCACCGCACGCAACCTGAGCAAGGCGGGCTACCGGACCGACCCGCTCGAGGACGGCAGCCTCGAGGAGTACGCCGTGCACCCGGTCGACCTGACCGGGATGACCGTCGAGGCGGTCAAGGAGTTCGGGCTCTCCCGCAAGGACGCCGCGCGCGCCAAGAACATGTTCGCCCTCGGTCTGCTCTCCTGGCTGTACGGCCGCCCGACCGAGACGACGATCGCCTTCCTGCAGAAGCGCTTCGCCAAGGTCCCCGACATCCGGGACGCGAACGTGACGGCGTACCGCGCCGGCTGGAACTTCGGGGAGACCACCGAGACCTTCCTGGTCTCCTACGAGATCAAGCCGGCGCCGATGCCGACCGGCACCTACCGGAACATCACCGGCAACCTCGCGCTGGCCTACGGCCTCATCGCGGGGGGCGTGCAGTCGGGCCTGCCGCTGTTCCTCGGGTCCTACCCGATCACCCCGGCGTCGGACATCCTGCACGAGCTGAGCAAGCACAAGGCCTTCGGCGTCACGACGTTCCAGGCCGAGGACGAGATCGCCGGCATCGGGGCCGCCATCGGTGCGTCGTTCGCCGGCAGCCTCGGCGTCACCACCACGTCCGGACCTGGCATCGCGCTGAAGTCGGAGTCGATCGGCCTGGCCGTGATGACCGAGCTGCCGCTGCTCGTCGTCGACGTGCAGCGCGGCGGCCCGTCCACCGGGCTGCCGACGAAGACCGAGCAGGCCGACCTGCTGCAGGCGATGTTCGGGCGCAACGGGGAGTCCCCGGTCCCGATCGTGGCGCCGCGCTCGCCGGGCGACTGCTTCGACACCGCGCTCGAGGCGGTGCGCATCGCGGTCACCTACCGCACGCCCGTGATGCTGCTCTCCGACGGGATGCTCGCCAACGGGTCCGAGCCGTGGCGGATCCCCGAGCTCGCCGAGCTGCCCACCATCGACCCGGCGTTCGCGACCACCACCAACCACCGGGTCTCGACGGGCTCGACCGACGGCCAGGGCTCGAGCGACGGCAAGGGCTCGACCGAGGAGAAGGCCGAGTTCTGGCCGTACCTGCGCGACGAGGAGACCCTTGCCCGGCCGTGGGCGATCCCGGGGACGCCCGGGCTCGAGCACCGGATCGGGGGTCTGGAGAAGGGCGACGGTCACGGCAACATCTCCTACGACCCCGCCAACCACGACTTCATGGTCCGCACCCGCGCGGCCAAGGTGGAGCGGATCGCCGAGTCGCTGCCTCCCCTCGAGGTCGACGACCCGGACGGCCGCGCGAAGGTGCTGGTGCTCGGCTGGGGCTCGACGTACGGCCCGATCGGCGCCGGCGTACGACGCGTCCGCCGCGCCGGCTACCACGCCGCGCAGGTCCACCTGCGCCACCTCAACCCGTTCCCGCGCGACCTCGGCGACATCCTGAAGCGCTACGACAAGGTGCTGATGCCCGAGATGAACCTCGGTCAGCTCGCGATGCTGATCCGGGCGCGCTACCTCGTCGACGCGGTCGGCTACAACCACGTCCGCGGCCTGCCGCTCAAGGCCGCCGAGCTCGCCGAGGCGATCGGCAACCTGGTCGCCGAGGCCGAGGGCATCGAGGTGGACCTGACCGAGACCGTGGACACGCTCGCCGGAGGTGAGAAGGCATGAGCACGACCGATCTCCCCCTCCCGGTGATGCGCAGCGGCATCGAGCTGGTCCCGACGCTGGACGAGGGGGCCGCGCCACAGACCGGCAAGGACTTCACCAGCGACCAGGAGGTCCGCTGGTGCCCGGGCTGCGGCGACTACGCCGTGCTGAAGGCGGTGCAGAGCTTCCTGCCGGATCTCGGGCTGCGCCGCGAGAACATCGTCTTCGTCTCGGGCATCGGGTGCTCCTCGCGTTTCCCCTACTACCTCGAGACCTACGGGATGCACTCCATCCACGGTCGCGCCCCGTCCATCGCGACCGGCATCGCGACGTCGCGCGAGGACCTGTCGGTGTGGGTGGTGACCGGTGACGGCGACGCGCTGTCGATCGGCGGCAACCACCTGATCCACGCGCTGCGCCGCAACGTGAACATGACGATCCTGCTGTTCAACAACCGCATCTACGGACTCACCAAGGGGCAGTACTCCCCCACGTCCGAGACCGGCAAGGTCACCAAGTCCACGCCGATGGGCTCGCTGGACCACCCGTTCAACCCGGTCTCGCTGGCCCTCGGGGCCGAGGCGACGTTCGTCGCCCGCACCATCGACTCCGACCGCCGGCACCTCACGGCCGTGCTGTCGGCCGCGGCCGAGCACCGCGGCACGTCGCTGGTCGAGATCTACCAGAACTGCCCGATCTTCAACGACGGCGCCTTCGACGCGGTGAAGTCGCCGGAGACCCGCGACGACGCGATCATCCCGCTGGTGCACGGCGAGCCGGTCCGCTTCGGGGCCGACGGTGCCGCGTGGGCTGATCCGCGACACCGCGACCGGTGGCGTCAAGGTGGTCGACGTCGGCGACGGTCAGGACCAGGTCAACGCCGGGCGACCTGCTGGTGCACGACGCCCACAGCACCGACCCGACGACGGCGTTCGCGATCTCGCGGCTGACCGACGCGGGGCAGCTGCACCAGGCGCCGATCGGCATCTTCCGCCAGGTGGCCCGCCCGACGTACGACGACCTCGCGCGCGACCAGATCGCGCAGGCGACGGCAGGAGTCTCCGGGACCCCGACGGAGCGCCTCGGCGCCCTGATCGGCGGCGGCGACACCTGGACCGTCGCCTGAGGCGTGGAACCGGAGGCTCGACGCGGCCTGCTGCTGGGGATCGCGGCGTACGTCCTCTGGGGCGCCTTCCCGCTCTACTGGCCGCTGCTCGAGCCCGCCGGCGCGTTCGAGATCCTGGCCCACCGGATCGTGTGGTCGCTGGTCGTCATGGGCCTGCTCGTGCTGGTCCTGGGCCGCACCTCCGTCGTCCGCCGCCTCGTGCGCGACCGTCGGGTGCTCCGGCTGCTCGCGCTCGCCGCCGTGCCTGGTGACGGTGAACTGGGCGACGTACATCTGGGGCGTCAACAACGGCCACGTCGTGGAGACGTCGCTGGGCTACTTCATCAACCCCCTGGTCACCGTGCTGATGGGGGTCTTCATCCTCGGTGAGCGGCTGCGGCCGTGGCAGTGGGGCGGCGCTCGGGATCGCCGCCCTCGCGGTCGTCGTGCTGACCGCTCGACTACGGCCGGCTGCCGTGGGTGGCGCTGGTGCTGGCGTTCTCGTTCGGCAGCTACGGGCTCTGCAAGAAGCAGGCGACGCCCCGGCCATCGAGAGCCTGACCCTGGAGACGATGGTGATCGGCCCGGTCGCGCTGGCGTACGTCGGCGTGGCTGACCTGGCACGGCGGCTCCCACTTCAGCCATCACGGCGTCGGCCACGCGCTGCTGTTCATGACCACCGGCATCGTCACCGCGCTGCCCGCTGGTCTGCTTCGGCGGTGCCGCGATCCGGGTGCCCGCTGGTGACGCTGGGCCTGCTGCAGTACCTCGCCCCGATCCTGCAGTTCGCCCTCGGGGTCCTCTACTTCCACGAGTCCATGCCGGCCGGCCGGTGGATCGGCTTCGGCCTGGTCTGGGTGGCGCTGGTCCTCTTCACCGCCGAGTCCGTCCGGCACCGGCGTACCACCCTGCGGCTCGCTGCGGAGGCCTCCGCGATCTAGGGGGTGGTGGGCTTGGTTGTCGGGAGTGACGCGACGAGCGTCAGGTCGAGCGGGTGGCGACCAGGTCGGCGAAGTTCTCCAGGGCGTCGCGGACGGCACCCTGCGGGAGGACGCCGAGCAGCGCCTTCGCCTCCTGGGCGCGAGCGACGACGTAGGCGCGGGCCTCGTCCATGCGCCGGGTGGGCCCGCAGCAGCGCGAGCGCCTCGGCGTGGAGCCCGTCGTCGCTGAGGTCGGAGTCGAGGAGCTGGAGCAGCCGCGAGTCCTCGGGCCGGGCGGACCCCCGGGCCATCAGCACGGGCAGCGTGGGCACGCCCTCGCGCAGGTCGGTGCCCGGCGTCTTGCCCGACTCCGCGGAGTCGCGAGGCGATGTCGAGGATGTCGTCCGACAGCTGGAAGGCCGAGCCGACGATGTCGCCGTACGCCGTGAGCGCCTCCTCGACCTCGCGCGTCGTCCCGCCGAAGCGGGCGCCGTAGCGCGCGGAGGTGGCGATCAGCGACCCGGTCTTGCCGGCCACGACGTCGAGGTAGTGCTCGAGCGGGTCGTCTCCGGCCCCGGGCTTCACCGTCTCCTGGATCTGACCCTCCACGAGGCGGGTGAACGTCCGGGCCTGGATCCGTACGGCGTCCGCGCCGAGCTCGGCGGTCAGCTCCGAGGACTTCGAGAACAGGAAGTCGCCGGTGAGGATCGCGACGTGGTTGTCCCAGCGTGCGTTGGCCGACTCGGCCCCGCGGCGCAGCGCCGCCTCGTCCATCACGTCGTCGTGGTAGAGGGAGGCGAGGTGGGTGAGCTCGACCACGCAGGCCGCGGTGATCACCTCGTCGGCGTCGGGGTGGGTCCCGGTCTCGGCGGCCAACAGCACGAGCAGCGGGCGGAACCGCTTGCCCCCGGCCTCCATCAGGTGGCTGGCGGCACTCGTCACGAACGGCGCCCGGCTGCGGACGTGGCCCGCGAGCGCGCGCTCGACGACGTTCATCCGCTCGGTGAGCCGACGGGCGAGGGCCTCGTCGGTCACCGGCATCGCCAGACCGGAGAGCCCTCCGGGCGAGCAGAGGCGTGGGTCACCTGATGAATTCTCCCGCAACCCGGGCCAGATCGAGAACCGGTCCGGGGACGAGCCCCAGGGCGAGGGTCGCAGCCGCCGAGACCCCGATCGCGGTCGCCGACAGGATGGACGGGTGGGCGACGTAGGCGCTGTCCGCGTCGGGCTCGTGGAAGTACATGACCACGATCACCCGCACGTAGAAGAACGCCGCGGCGGCGCTGGCGAGGATGCCCACCAGGACGACCGGCCAGGCACCCGCGGCCAACGCCACCTCGAAGACGGCCCACTTCCCGACGAACCCGGCGGTGAGCGGGATCCCGGCCATGCTCAGCAGGAACAGCGCGAAGACGCCGGCGACGACCGGCGAGTGCCTCCCCAGCCCGGCCCAGCGGATGATCGTGCCCTGCTCGCCCGCGGAGTCGCGGACCAGGCCGACCACGGCGAACGCGCCGAGCGTGCTCAGGCCGTAGGTGACGAGGTAGAACAGCACGGCCTGCAGCGACGTGATCTGGCCGGAGTGGATCTCGTTCACACCCTGCAGACCGAGGACGCCGGTGAGCAGGAAGCCGGTGTGGGCGATCGACGAGTAGGCGAGCATCCGCTTCATGTCGCTCTGCACGAGCGCCAGCACGGTGCCGACGACCATGGTGAGGATCGCGATCACCCACATCATCGGCTGCCAGGTCCAGCGGGCGCTGCCGAAGGCGACGTAGAAGAGCCGCAGCAGCGCGCCGAACGCGGCCGCCTTGGTGGCCGCCGCCATGAACGCCGTGACGGCGGTGGGTGCGCCCTGGTAGACGTCGGGCACCCAGGCCTGGAAGGGCGCCGCGCCGACCTTGAAGAGCAGGCCGACCGCGAGCATGCCCATGCCCAGCACGAGCAACGTCTGGTTGCCGGTGTTGTTGGCGACGGCCTCGTTGATCGCGGCGAAGTCCATCGAGCCCGCGTAGCCGTAGACCAGCGCGACGCCGTAGAGGAAGAAGCCCGACGAGAAGGCACCGAGGAGGAAGTACTTCATCGCCGCCTCCTGGCTGAGCAGGCGCCGGCGACGGGCCAGGCCGCAGAGCAGGTAGAGCGGCAGCGAGAGCACCTCGAGGGCGACGAACATCGTGAGCAGGTCACCGGCGGCCGGGAACAGCATCATCCCGCCGATCGCGAACAGCAGGAGCGGGTAGACCTCGGTGTGGTCGAGACCGGCGGCCTGCCGCTCGGACTCGGTGCCGGGCAGGGCGGCCGCCTGACCGGCGAACGCGGAGACGCCGCCCTCGACCCGACGCTCCGCGAAGAGGAGTACGCCGCCGAGGCCGAACACGAGCACCAGCCCCCACAGGAACAGGGTGGGACCGTCGAGCGCCACGGTGCCCTGGGACCCGAACAGCCCGCGGGCCGCGCCACCGCCGAGCCGGGGGAGGTCGTTGGCGACGAAGACGACGCCCACCAGGGCGGCGACCAGCGCGAGCATCGAGATCGCGAACTGCGCGACGTAGCGGTGCTCACGCGGCAGGAACGCCTCGATGAGGACGCCGACGCAGGCCGCACCGAGCACCACCAGGAGCGGCCACAAGGACCCGTAGGCGATGTGGGGTCGCGTGAAGGTGTCGGTCGCGAGCGCGATCACTGCTGTCCTCCCTGGGCCGGAGCGGCCTGCACGCGCGGGGCCGGGTCGGTGACCCCGACGTGGTGGAGCGTGTCCTGGACGTAGGGGTTGATCACGTTGAGCACCGGCACCGGGTAGAAGCCGAAGAGGACCAGCCCCAGGAACAGCGGCGCGAGGACCCCGACCTCACGTCGGTCGAGGTCGCGGGTCTCCGCCTCTCGGCCGCCGAGCAGCTCGGGCCCGGTCATCGTGCGCTGGTACATCCAGAGCACGTAGAACGCGGCGAGCACGATCGCGGTGACGGCGATCGCGCCGGTCCACCAGTGGTGCTGGAACGCCGCGATGATCACGAGGATCTCAGAGACGAACGGCGAGAGCCCCGGCAGGCCGAGCGCAGCCAAGCCGAAGACCAGGAACAGCCCGGCCATCACCGGCGCGACCTTCTCGACGCCGCCCATCGCCCGGATGGACGCGGTGCCGCGCCGGCGGATGATGAAGCCGGCCACCAGGAACAGCGCGGCCGTGCCGATGCCGTGGTTGACCATGTAGAGGATCGCCCCGGACCCGCCCTGGCTGGTGAACACGAAGATCCCCAGCACGATGAAGCCGAAGTGGGACAGCGAGGTCAGGCCGATCAGGCGCAGCATGTCGTCCTGCCCGATCGCCACCAGCGCGCCGTACACGATCGAGATCAGCGCCAGGATGACCACCACCGGGGTCGCCCAGCGGGAGGCGTCGGGGAGGATCCCCAGGCAGTAGCGGAGCATCCCGAAGGTGCCGATCTTGTCGAGCACGCACACCAGCAGCACGCTGGTGCCCGTCGTCGCCTGCTCCGTGGTGTCGGCCAGCCAGGTGTGGACGGGGAACATCGGCGCCTTCACCGCGAACGCGAAGAAGAAGCCGACGAACAGCCACTTCTGCGTGGTCGGGTCGATGTGCAGCGCGGACAGGTCGCTGAGCAGGTACGACGGGCTGCCGTAGTGCGCCGAGACGACGTAGAGGCCGATCACCGACGCGAGCATCACCAGCCCGCCGGCGAGCTGGTAGATCAGGAACTTCACCGCGGCCCGCCGGCGGCGATCGCCGCCGAAGCCGCCGATGAGGAAGTACGCCGGGATCAGCGTCGCCTCGAACACGACGTAGAACAGGAACACGTCGGTCGCGGCGAAGACCGCGATCGCGCTCGCCTCGAGCGCCAGCACCCAGGCGAAGAACGCCTTGGTGTGTCCCAGGTCCGCGTCGTACCAGCTGGCGCCGATCACGATCGGCACCAGGACGACGGTGAGCAGCACCATCAGCAGGCCCAGACCGTCGACCCCGAGCGCGTAGTGCGCCCCGAACGCCTTGATCCAGGTGTGGTCCTCGTTGAACTGGAAGCCGCCGTCGAGGTGGTAGCCGAACGACATGACGACCGCGACCACGAGGGTGATCACCGAGACGCCGAGCGACAGCTGCTTGGGCAGCGCGCGCGCGTGACCGTGCGGCAGGGCCGCGGTGGCGACCGCGCCCACCAGGGGGATCACGATCAGCAGGGAGAGCCAGGGGAACCCGTTCATGCGATGTTCACCGCCAGGAGGGCCACGACGACGAGGACGGCGCCGGCCAGCAGGGACAGGGCGTAGGAGCGGACGAAGCCGGTCTGGAGCCGCCTGGTCACGGTGCCGACGCCGGCCACGGCCAGGGCTCCGCCCTCGACCGAGCCGTCGACCACGACCCGGTCGAACGCGGTCAGGCCGCTCACGAGGTGCCCCCCGGGTCGGATGACCAGCTCGTCGTTCACCTCGTTGCCGTAGAGCTCGTTGCGGGCGGCGCGGGTCACGAAGGAGACATCCTGGGGAGCCACCCGCGGGACGGGGTTCCGGCCGACGAGGAACCAGGCGGTGGCGACGCCGACGGCGACGATCAGGACGACGATCACCGAGATCGCGAGCGAGGAGATCGGCGGGCTCTCCGGGATCGGGGTGCCCGTCACCGGCTCCAGGAAGTTCACGATCCAGTTGCCGATCAGCATCACACCGCCGAACACCGAGAGTGCCGCGAGCACCATCAACGGAATGGTCATCACCTTCGGTGACTCGTGGGGATGCACGTCCGGACTCCATCGCTTCTCGGTGAAGAACGTCATCAGCATCAGCCGGGTCATGTAGAAGCCGGTGATGCCGGCGCCGAGCATCGCCAGGACGCCGACGAACCAGTTCTGGGTCAGGGCGGTCTCGATGATCCGGTCCTTGGACCAGAAGCCGGAGAACCCGGGGAACCCGATGATGGCCAGGTAGCCCATGGAGAACGTGAGGAACGTGACCGGCATCGCCTTGCGGAGCAGGCCGTAGTGACGCATGTCGACGTCGTCGTCCATGCCGTGCATGACCGACCCGGCGCCGAGGAACATGTCGGCCTTGAAGAAGCCGTGCGTGAGGAGATGGAAGATCGCGAACGGGTAGCCCGCGATCCCGAGCCCGGCGCCGAGCATCATGTAGCCGATCTGGCTCATGGTCGATCCGGCGAGGACCTTCTTGATGTCGTCCTTGGCGCACCCGATGATCGCGCCGTACAGCAGCGTCACGGTCGCGACGACCATCACGACCGTGCGCGCGTTCGGTGCGTAGTCGAAGATGAAGTTGGAGCGGACGATCAGGTAGACGCCGGCGGTCACCATCGTCGCCGCGTGGATCAGGGCCGACACCGGGGTCGGACCCTCCATCGCGTCGAGGAGCCAGGACTGCAGCGGCACCTGGGCCGACTTGCCACAGGCGGCGAGCAGCAGGAGCAGGCCGAGCGCCGTCATCGTGCCCTCGGACGCCTGGGGTGCCGCGGCGCTGATGGTCGTGAAGTCGGTGGTGCCGAAGGTCGTGAAGAACAGGGCGACGCCCAGCGAGAGCCCGATGTCACCGACCCGGTTGACGATGAAGGCCTTCTTGGCCGCGGCCGCCGCGGAGTGCTTGTACTGCCAGAAGCCGATCAGCAGGTACGACGCGAGGCCGACGCCCTCCCAGCCGAGGAACAGCAGCAGGTAGTTGGCCGCCAGCACCAGCGTCAGCATGGCCGCGACGAACAGGTTGAGGTAGCCGAAGAAGCGGGTACGCCGCGGGTCGAGCTCCATGTAGCCGATCGAGTAGAGGTGGATCAGCGAGCCCACGCCGGTGATCAGCAGCAGGAAGAGCGAGGAGAGCGGGTCGTAGAGCAGGTCCACCCCGACGTTCAGGCTGCCGACCTGGAACCACGTGAACAGGTGCTGGCCCACCTGGCGCTGGCTGCTCGAGCGGCTCAGCAGGTCGATGAACATGGTCAGGCTGACCAGGAACGACACGGACGGCAGGGCGACGCCCAGCCAGGGACCGTGCTTGTCGAGCCGGCCCTTGGCGAGCGGACCGCCGATGAGGAGGATCACGGCGCCCAGGGCCGGCAGCGCGATCACCAGCCAGACGAGGGAGAGCACCCCCGTGGCCGGTCCGGGGTGCACGACGGGCGCCGTGCCCTCAGCGAGAACGAACATCGAGTCAGTCTCCTCAGTACTTCAGCAGGCTCGCGTCGTCGACCGAGGCCGACCGGCGGGTGCGGAAGATCGTCATGATGATCGCCAGCCCGACCACGACCTCGGCCGCGGCCACCACCATCACGAAGAAGGCGGCGATCTGGCCGTCGAGGTTGCCGTTCTGCTTGGAGAACGCGACCAGGGCGAGGTTGGAGGCGTTGAGCATCAGCTCGACGTTCATGAACACCACGATCGCGTTGCGGCGGGTGAGCACGCCGACGCAGCCGATCGTGAACAGGATGGCGGAGAGGACGACGTAGGGGGTCATGCGGGGGTCTCCTCCTCCGTGGTGGCCGGAGCCGACTGACCGCGACCCGCGTGCCGGGCCCCGTCGATCTGCTGCTCGATCTCGGCGATGTCGTCGGCCATCGCCGGGGCGGACCGGACGGTGCCGCGCGCGGCCAGGACCCGGGACACCGACGCCTCGGACGCCGTGCCGTCCGGGAGCAGGGCCGGCGTGTCCACGGCGTTGTGCCGGGCGAACACGCCGGGCGTCGGCAGCGGGCCGAGGTGCTTGCCCGAGTCGGCGTAGTCCTGGAGCCGCTGCGCCGCGAGGCTCGCCTGGGTCGGCTTCGGCTCGAGCCGCTCGCGGTGGGCGAGCACCATGGCGCCCACGGCAGCGGTGATCAGCAGCGCGCTGGTGGTCTCGAACGCGAGCACGTAGGGACCGAAGAGGATGTCGGCGAGGGCGGGGATGTTGCCGTTGGCGTTCGCGGTGTCGAGGCCGACCACGGTGCCCAGGCTGATCTGGCTGAGCCCGATCACGAAGATCGCGCCCAGCAGGAGCCCGGCGAGGATCGCCATGACGCGCTGGCCCTTGATGGTCTCCACGACCGAGTCGGACGCGTCGACGCCGACCAGCATGATCACGAACAGGAACAGCATCAGGATCGCGCCGGTGTAGACGATGATCTGCACCGCGAAGAGGAACGGCGCGTCGAGCACGGCGTACAGCACGGCCAGGCTGATCATCACGATCGCGAGCAGCATCGCGGCATGGACGGCCTTGCGCACGAACAGGATGCCGAGCGCGGCCAGCACCATGATCGGCGCCAGGATCCAGAAGGCGATCACGAGGTCGCCTCCTCGGCCGGGGCGCCGCCACCGGGCTTGAACGTGCCGCGGTAGTAGTCGCCCTCGTCGTCGCCGAGCCGCATCGGGTGCGGAGGCTGCTCCATGCCGGGCAGCAACGGGGCGAGGAGGTCCTGCTTCTCGTAGATCAGGTCGGCGCGGTTGTCGTCGGCCAGCTCGTACTCGTTGGTCATCGTCAGGGCGCGCGTCGGGCAGGCCTCGATGCACAGCCCGCACAGGATGCATCGCAGGTAGTTGATCTGGTAGACGCGGCCGTAGCGCTCACCGGGGCTGAACCGCTCCTCGTCGCTGTTGGCGGCGCCCTCGACGTAGATCGCGTCGGCCGGGCACGCCCACGCGCAGAGCTCGCAGCCGATGCACTTCTCGAGCCCGTCGGGCCAGCGGTTGAGCTGGTGCCGGCCGTGGAAGCGGGGCGCGGTGGGCTGCTTCTCGAACGGGTACTGCTCGGTGACGACCTTCTTGAACATCGTCCGGAACGTCACCCCGAACCCGGCGACCGGGTCCCAGAGCTGCTCCTTGAGGGTCCTGCCCTCCGCCTGGGGAGTCATAGGGAGTGGTCCTCCTCCACGGCCGCCACCGTGCGGCCGGTGTCGAACGTCAGGGCCGCCGCGGAGCCGCGGACGGCGCCACCGGTCGGCATCGGGGGCACGGGGTACCCACCGTCGTACGCCGGCGGGATCGGCGCGGCCTCCTCCTCGGCGGTCGACTGGTCGCCGATGAAGAACACCGCCAGGAAGAGCACGACCGCGATGCCGAGGCCGATCAGGAGGTACTTCCGGTCGACACCGCCGTCGAGGGAGGCGGCGCGGATCGCGGCGACCGCGACGATCCACAGCAGCGAGAAGGGGATCAGCCGCTTCCAGCCGAACGCCATGAACTGGTCGTACCGCATCCGAGGAAGGGTGCCTCGCAGCCAGATGAAGATGAAGATGAAGAACATCACCTTGCCCATGAACCACAGGAACGGCCAGTAGCCGCTGTTCGCGCCGTGCCACACGTGGTCGATCCAGAAGGGGGCGTGCCAGCCGCCGAGGAACAGCGTGGTCGCGAGCGCCGAGACCGTCGCCATGTTGATGTACTCGGCCAGGAAGAACAGGGCGAACTTGAGGCTGGAGTACTCGGTGTGGAAGCCGCCGACCAGCTCGCCCTCGGCCTCGGGCAGGTCGAACGGCGCCCGGTTGGTCTCGCCGACCATGGAGATCGTGTAGATCACGAAGGACGGCATCAGGATCAGGCCGAACCACCAGGTGTCCTGGGCGGCGACGATCTGGCTGGTCGACATGGAGCCGGCGTAGAGGAACACCGCGACCAGCGCGAGGCCCATCGCCACCTCGTAGGAGATCATCTGTGCGCTCGAGCGCAGGCCGCCGAGCAGGGAGTACGTCGAGCCGCTGGACCAGCCGCCGAGCACGATGCCGTAGATGCCGATCGACGCGACCGCCATCACGAAAAGCACGGCGACCGGCATGTCGGTCAGCTGCAAGGGCGTGTAGCGCTCGGTGAACGGGACCTTGACCACGGGGCCGAACGGGATCACCGCGAAGGTGACGAAGGCCGGGATCGTGGCGATCACGGGAGCGGCGAGGAACACCACCTTGTCCGCGGCCTTGGGGATGATGTCCTCCTTCAGCGCCAGCTTCACGCCGTCCGCGAGGCTCTGGAGGAGCCCGAACGGGCCGTTGACGTTGGGGCCGATCCGGTGCTGCATCCGGGCCACGACGCGACGCTCGAACCAGATGTTGAAGAGCGTCAGCACGACCAGGATCACGAAGATCAGCACGGCCTTGATCAGCACCAGCCACCACGGGTCGCGGCCGAAGGCCTCGAGGCCCGGCGCGCCCGCGCTCGGCGAGACCAGGGTGATCAGCGCTGCGGTCACTGGTCGGCTCCCTTCACGTGGACGCCCGTCCCGGGTGAGGCCAGGTCGGCCAGCACCCCGTTGCCGGTGGAGTTCGCGGGCACCCAGACGGTGCCGTCGGCCATGTCGTCGGCGATCTCGAGCGGCAGCGTGACCGAGCCCCGGTCACCGGTGAGGGTCACCATCGAGCCCAGCGCGGCGTACGCGTCCGGTGAGACCCGGCAGACCGGCGTCCGGGCAGTGGCGCGGAGGTACTTCTCGCCGTCCTGCAGGGACCCGTTGTCGAGCATCAGCTTCCAGGACGCCAGGGCCAGCTCGGTCGACGACGGCAGCACCGTCGAGGTCAGCGGCGCGTCTGCGAGACCCGCCCGCTCGCCGTCCCACGGACCCATCTCGGTCATCCGGGCACGGGCCTCGGCGGTGCTGCGGAACCCGAGCGGGCGACCGAGCTCCTCGGCGATCCCGGCCAGGACCCGCGCGTCGGGCAGGGCGTTGGGGTTGGTGAACACCGCCTCGAAGGTGCGGGGGCGTCCCTCCCAGGTCACGAACATGCCGCCCTTGTCGGTCACCGGGGCGACCGGGAAGACGACGTCGGCCGCGCGGGTCACGTCGGTCTCACGGAGCTCGAGGGCGACCACGAAGCGCGCCGCCTCGAGGCCGGCGCGGAACGCCGCCGGGTCGGCCGTGTCATCGGGGTCGACGCCGCCGACGACGAGACCACCCAGGTCTCCGGACGCGAGGGCCGCGACGATGGCGTCGCCGTCGCGCCCGGGCTGGTCGGGCAGGCTGTCGATGCCCCAGGCAGCGGCCGCGTCGACCCGGGCTGCGGCATCGGTCACCGGCCGCCCACCGGGCAGCAGGTGCGGAAGGCAGCCGGTCTCGACCGCCCCGCGGTCGCCCGCACGTCGCGGCACCCAGGCCAGCTTGGCGCCGGTCGTCCGAGCCACCCGCGCCACTGCCGTGAGGGCCCCCGGCACCGTGGCCATGCGCTCGCCCACGAGGATCACGCTCGCGCTGTCGAGCTCGACGTCGCCGTCGTGGGTCAGGCCCTCGACCACCTCGGCCTCGGTGCCGGGCCGGGCGGCGACCAGCGTGCCACCGAGCTTGCGGAGCCCGTTGGTCGAGTAGGGCGCCACCGACCAGATGCGGGTGCGGTGCTTGCGGTGCGCCTTGCGGAGCCGCAGGAAGATCGCGCCGGCCTCCTCCTCGGGCTCGAGGCCGACCAGGACGACCGAGTTGGCGGCCTCGAGGTCGGCGTACGTCGCGCCCTGACGGAGCACGACCTCGGCGGCCAGGAACGACGCCTCCTCGGCGGAGTGCGGGCGGGCCCGGAAGTCGATGTCGTGGGTGCCCAGCGCCACGCGGGCGAAGGTGCTGTAGGCGAACGCGTCCTCCGCGGTGAGCCGGCCGCCGGTGAGGACGCCGGTCGGGCCGGCCGCGGCGAGGCCGCGCGCGGCGACGGCGAACGCCTCCGACCACGAGGCCGGCCGCAGCTCACCGTCCTCGCGGACCCGGGGGTAGGTGAGGCGGTCGTCGAGGTCGGCGTAGTGGAAGGCGAAGCGGTCCTTGTCGGTGATCCACTCCTCGTTGACCTCGGGGTCGTTGCCGGCGAGGCGGCGCATCACGGTGCCTCGTCGGTGGTCGACGCGGATGGCCGAGCCGCACGCGTCGTGCTCGGCGATCGACGGCACCGAGACCAGGTCGAACGGGCGGGCGCGGAAGCGGTAGTCGGCGCTGGTGAGGGCGCCCACCGGGCAGATCTGGATCGTGTTGCCGGCGAAGTAGGACTCGAAGGGCTCCTTCTCGTAGATGCCGACCTGCTGCAGGGCACCGCGCTCGATCATGGCGATGAACGGGTCGCCGGCGACCTGCTCGGAGAAGCGGGTGCACCGGGCACAGAGCACACAGCGCTCGCGGTCGAGCAGCACCTGCGCCGAGATGTTGATCGGCTTCGGGAAGGTCCGCTTGACCCCTCCGCTGGCGGCGAAGCGGGACTCGCCCGGCCCGTTGCTCATCGCCTGGTTCTGCAGGGGGCACTCGCCGCCCTTGTCGCAGACGGGGCAGTCGAGCGGGTGGTTGACCAGCAGGAACTCGAGGATCCCCTCCTGCGCCTTCGCGGCGACCTCGCTGGTGGTCTGCGTGTTCACGACCATCCCCTCGGCCACCGGCAGCGTGCACGACGCCTGCGGCTTGGGGAACGGGCGGCCGTTGCCGGCGTCCGGGATGTCCACCAGGCACTGACGGCAGGCGCCGACCGGGTCGAGCAGCGGGTGGTCGCAGAAGCGCGGGATCTGGACGCCGACCTGCTCGGCCGCCCGGATCACCAGCGTGTCCTTGGGCACGCTGACCTGGACGCCGTCGATGGTCAGGGTGACCAGGTCGGTCTTCTCGACCTCGGCGGTGCTCATGAGGTGGCTCCTGCCTCGACGAAGACGGTGGAGGCGACCGGGTCGAACGGGCACCCGCCGTGGCTCAGGTGCTGGAGGTACTCGTCGCGGAAGTACTCGATCGAGCTCGAGATCGGGCTGGTGGCGCCGTCACCGAGCGCGCAGAACGCTCGCCCCAGGATGTTGTCGCACTGGTCGAGCAGCAGGTCGAGGTCGGACTCGTTCCCGATGCCCTTCTCGAGGTTGGTCAGGGTCTGGACCAGCCACCAGGTGCCCTCGCGGCACGGTGTGCACTTGCCGCAGGACTCGTGCTTGTAGAACTCCGTCCAGCGCAGCACGGCGCGCACGACGCACGTGGTCTCGTCGAAGATCTGCAGCGCCCGGGTGCCGAGCATCGAGCCGGCCGCGCCGACCGCCTCGAAGTCGAGCGGCACGTCGAGGTGCTCGTCGGTCAGGATCGGGGTCGAGGAACCACCCGGAGTCCAGAACTTCAGCTCGTGACCGTTGCGCATCCCGCCGGCGAGGTCGATCAGCGTGCGCAGGGTGATGCCGAGCGGGGCCTCGTACTGCCCGGGGTTGGCCACGTGGCCGGAGAGGCTGAAGATGCCGAAGCCCTTGGACTTCTCGGTGCCCATCGAGGAGAACCACTCCGCCCCGTTGCCGATGATGCTGGGCACGGAGGCGATCGACTCCACGTTGTTGATCACGGTCGGGCTCGCGTAGAGGCCGGCCACCGCCGGGAACGGCGGCCGCAGGCGCGGTTGGCCGCGCCGACCCTCGAGGGAGTCGAGCAGCGCCGTCTCCTCGCCACAGATGTAGGCGCCGGCCCCGGCATGGATGACGAGGTCGAGGTCGTAGCCGTAGCCGTGGATGTCCTTGCCGAGATGACCCGCGCGGTAGGCCTCACGCACGGCGCGCTGCAGGCGGCGTACGACGTGGAGCACCTCGCCGCGCACGTAGATGAACGCGTGGCTGGCCCGGATCGCGTAGCTGCTGATGATCACGCCCTCGATGAGGGTGTGCGGGCTCGCCATCATCAGCGGGATGTCCTTGCAGGTGCCCGGCTCGGACTCGTCGGCGTTGACCACGAGGTACTTCGGCTTCGGGTTGTCCTGCGGGATGAAGCTCCACTTCATGCCGGTCGGGAAGCCCGCGCCGCCGCGACCCCGGAGCCCGGAGTCCTTGACCGCGGTGATGACGTCGTCCGGCGACATCCGCAGCGCCTGCTTGAGGGCGCCGTAGCCGCCGCGCTCCTGGTAGGCCGCGAGGGTCCACGCGCGGTCCTGGTCCCAGTTGTCGGTGAGCACCGGGGTGAGGGTGTCCATCTCGTCGCTCACTCCTCGGCCTTGGTCTCGGACTCGGCCCGAGACGAGTCGGTCGGCGGTGCCGTCCAGCCCTGCTCCCGGGCGATCGCCAGCCCGACCAGGGAGGCCGGTCCGGCAGCGGGGCCGTCGTCGGCCAGGTCGTCGGGGAAGCCGGCCAGCACCCGCTCCGCCTCGCGCCAGGTGACGACCCGCGGACCGCGCGTGGAGCGGACCTCGGTGCCGTCGCGCAGGTCGTCGACCAGCTGGGTGGCGGACTGCGGCGTCATGTTGTCCATGAACTCCCAGTTCACCATCATCACCGGGGCGTAGTCGCAGGCGGCGTTGCACTCGACGTGCTCGAGGGTGATCTTGCCGTCCGCCGTGGTCTCGTCGTTGCCCACGTCGAGGTGTTCCTTGAGCCGCTCGAAGATCGCGTCGCCGCCCATCACCGCGCACAGCGTGTTGGTGCAGACCCCGACGTGGTAGTCGCCGACGGGGCGGCGCTTGTACATCGTGTAGAACGTCGCGACGCCGCTGACCTCGGCCGCGGTGATGCCGAGGATGTCGGCGCACGCCTCGATGCCCTCGGGGGTGATCCGCCCCTCGGCCGCCTGCACGAGATGGAGCATCGGCAGCAGCCCCGACCGGGCCTGCGGGTAGCGGCCCGCGATCTCGCGCAGCTCGTCGTACGTCGTGTCGCTGAGCCCGCCGCCCCGGCCGTCGGTGGAGTCCGTCGAGACCGCCGTCACCGGTCGACACCCCCCATCACCGGGTCGATGCTCGCGATCGCCACGATCACGTCGGCGACCATGCCGCCCTCGGACATCACGCTGGTGGCCTGGAGGTTGGTGAACGACGGGTCGCGGAAGTGGGCACGGAACGGACGCGTGCCGCCATCGGACACGACGTGGGCCCCGAGCTCGCCGCGCGGCGACTCGACCGGCACGTAGGCCTGGCCCGGCGGGACCCGGAAGCCCTCGGTGACCAGCTTGAAGTGGTGGATGAGGGCCTCCATCGACTCTCCCATGATGTGGCGGATGTGGTCGAGGCTGTTGCCCATGCCGTCGCTGCCGATGGCCAGCTGGCTGGGCCAGGCGATCTTCTTGTCCGCGACCATGACGGGCGCGCCCTCGAGGTTGGCCAGCCGGTCGGCGGCCTGCTCGACGATCTTCAGCGACTCCCACATCTCGGCCAGCCGCACCCGGAACCGGCCGTAGGAGTCGGCGGTGTCCCAGGTCTGGACGTCGAAGTCGTAGGTCTCGTAGCCGCAGTAGGGCTGGGTCTTGCGCAGGTCCCACGGGTAGCCGGTCGAGCGCAGGACCGGGCCGGTCAGCCCGAGCGCCAGGCAGCCGGACAGGTCGAGGTGGCCGACGTCCACGAGGCGACCCTTGAAGATCGGGTTGGCGTTGCAGAGGTCGGCGTACTCGGGGAGCCGCTTCTTCATCAGCGCGATGAAGCTGCGGATCTCGTCGAGGGCGCCCGGCGGGAGGTCCTGGGCGACGCCGCCCGGCCGGATGAACGCGTGGTTCATCCGCAGCCCGGTGATCAGCTCGAACAGGTCGAGCACCAGCTCCCGCTCGCGGAAGCCGATCGTCATCACCGTGAGCGCGCCGATCTCCATCCCTCCGGTGGCGATGCACACCAGGTGGGAGGAGATCCGGTTGAGCTCCATGAGCAGGACCCGCATCACCGACGCCTTCTCGGGGATGTCGTCCTCGATGCCGAGCAGCCGCTCGACGCCGAGCACGTAGGTGGCCTCGTTGAAGAACGGCGCGAGGTAGTCCATGCGCGTGCAGAACGTGACGCCCTGGACCCAGGAGCGGTACTCCATGTTCTTCTCGATGCCGGTGTGGAGGTAGCCGATCCCGCACCGGGCCTCGGTCACCGTCTCGCCGTCGAGCTCGAGGATCAGGCGGAGCACCCCGTGGGTGGACGGGTGCTGCGGCCCCATGTTGACCACGACGTGCTCCTCCACGTCGTCGAGCCCCGCGGTGATGGAGTCCCAGTCCTGGCCGGTGACGGTGAAGACCTTGCCCTCGGCGGTGTCGGCGGAGCCCGCATACAGGTCCTGTGTCATGAGTAGGACCTCCTCTCGTCCGGAGGCGGGATCGTGCCGCCCTTGTACTCGACCGGGATGCCTCCCAGCGGGTAGTCCTTGCGCTGCGGGTGGCCGGGCCAGTCGTCGGGCATCAGGATCCGGGTCAGCGACGGGTGACCGTCGAACACGATGCCGAACATGTCGTAGGTCTCGCGCTCGTGCCAGTCGTTGGTGGGATAGATGCTGACGATGCTCGGGATGTGGGGGTCGGCGTCCGGGACGCTGACCTCGACCCGGAGGCGGCGGTTGTGGGTCATCGAGAGCAGGTGGTAGACGGCGTGCAGCTCGCGGCCGGTGTCCTCGGGGTAGTGCACCCCGCTCACCCCGGAGCAGAGCTCGAAGCGGAGCGCGTCGTCGTCGCGGAGCATCTGCGCCACGAACGGCAGGTCCTCGCGGCGTACGTGGAAGGTCATCTCGCCGCGGTCGATCACCACCCGCTCGACGGCGCTCTCGAGCTGGGTCCGCGTCAGGCGCTCCTCGAGGGCGTCGGCGACCTCGTCGTACCAGCCGCCGTAGGGCCGCTGGCTCGCGCCCGGGAAGATCGTCGGCCTGACCAGCCCGCCGTACCCGCTCGTGTCGCCGCTGCCGGACACCCCGAACATGCCGTGGCGGACCCCGACGGTCTCGACCTCGCCCTGGGGGACCGGGACGTTGCTGTTCTCCTCGGTCATGCGGGGTCCCCTCGGCGTTGTTCGGCGGAGGAGCGGAGCGGGGGAGACGAAGAACGTCGTGGGGTGCTCACCGAAGCAGCCCCTTCATCTGCGAGGTGGGCAGCGCGTTGAGGGCGGCGGTCTCGCCCTCCACGATCTCGTGGCGGCGGTTGACGCCGAGCTTGGTGTGCTGCACCTGGTCGTGCAGCTTGAGGATCGCGTCGATCAGCATCTCGGGCCGCGGCGGACAGCCGGGCAGGTACATGTCGACGGGGACGACGTGGTCGACGCCCTGGACGATCGCGTAGTTGTTGAACATCCCGCCGCTGCTGGCGCACACGCCCATGGCGAGCACCCACTTGGGGTCGGGCATCTGGTCGTAGATCTGGCGCAGGACCGGAGCCATCTTCTGGCTGACCCGGCCGGCCACGATCATCAGGTCGGCCTGGCGGGGGCTGGCCCGGAACACCTCCATGCCGAAGCGCGCGAGGTCGTACTTCGGGCCGCCGGTCGTCATCATCTCGATGGCGCAGCAGGCCAGGCCGAACGTCGCGGGCCAGAAGCTGGCCTTGCGCATGTAGCCGGCGACGCCCTCGACGGTCGTCAGCAGGACGCCACTCGGGAGCTTCTCTTCCAGTCCCATCAACGGGCTCCGTTCCAGGGTGCGTGCATCGCGGCGCTCAGTCCCAGTCCAGGCCGCCGCGACGCCATACGTAGGCGTAGGCGACGAACACGGTGGCGATGAACAGCACCATCTCGACGAGCCCGAACCCGCGCAGCGCGTCGAAGTGCACCGCCCACGGGTAGAGGAACACGATCTCGATGTCGAAGACGATGAACATCATGGCGGTGATGAAGTACTTCACCGGGAACCGACCGCCGCCCACGGGCTGGGGGGTCGGCTCGATGCCGCACTCGTACGAGTCGAGCTTCGCGCGGTTGTAGCGCCGGGGTCCGATGCCGGCCGACATGATCACCGAGAAGACCGCGAAGCCTGCGGCGATCAGCGCCAGAACCAGGACCGGGGTGTAGAGCTGCATCCAGCCTTTCCTTCCCTGTTCGCTGCCGCACCGCCCGTGATCTGCCTCACGAGATTGTGACTTTGTGAACGCCTTCACGAACCGGCGCGGTCAGTCTAGGACTCCACCAGTGCTCCCGCATCTCCGGGTCCAGCCACCACCGAACGAGCCTCCGCGACGTTCAGCAGAGCCCGATCCGGCCCTCCCTCAGGCGAAGGCCCGGTGGAGCGCGACGATGCCGCCGGACAGGTTCCGCCACTCCGGGCGGGTCCATCCGGCGTCCGCGACCACGCCGGCGAGCGCCTCCTGCGCGGGCCACGCGCGGATCGACTCCGCGAGGTAGACGTAGGCGTCCGGGCTCGACGAGACGGCGCGGGCGACGGGCGGCAGCGCCCGCATCAGATACTCGACGTACACGGTGCGGAACGGCGTCCAGGTCGGATGGCTGAACTCGCAGACCACCAGGCGGCCGCCGGGTCGGGTGACCCGGAGCATCTCCCGGAGCCCCGCCAGCGGGTCCACGATGTTGCGGAGACCGAACGAGATCGTCACCGCGTCGAACGAGTCGTCGGCGAAGGGGAGGTTCATCCCGTCGCCGGCGGTGAACGGCAGGCGGGGCCGGTGCTGCTTGCCGACCCGGAGCATCCCGAGGGAGAAGTCGCACGGGACGACGGTGGCGCCCGCGTCGGCGAACGGCTGGCTCGACGTACCGGTGCCGGCCGCGAGGTCGAGCACGCGCTCACCCGGCAGCGGCGCGACGGCGTCGAACACCTCCCGGCGCCAGCGGCGGTCCTGACCGAGGGAGAGCACGTCGTTGGTGAGGTCGTAGCGCTGCGCGACGGCGTCGAACATCCGGCGTACGTCGGTCGGCTGCTTGTCGAGGTGAGCGCGGGCCACCCGGAGAGCGTAGGGCGGGCGCCGGTCCTGCCGCCCGGCAGGTGCCCGACGGCGGCGCGGCAACCAAATCCCACGATTCCGCGTCCTCAGGATCGAGACTGAGGCGTCCTCACCGTGCGCCCAGGACCGCGCGGACTTCCCCGGAGGAGACAGATGAGAGTCCTCAAGGCACTGCTGACCCTGGTGCTGGTCGTCGGCCTCGTGGGAGCGGCCGGGTACGCCGCCGGGGTCGCCGTGCACCGACATGACCAGCGCACCGTGGCGTCCGCCCGTCACCTCCCGGCCGAGCCGACGACCGTGCCCCCGACGACCCAGCCGCCGGTGACCCCGGCTCCCCCGGCACCCTCGACGAGCGCGACCGCCCCACCGGCCCGCGACGTGCTGCGGCCCGGAGCGGCCGGCACCCGGGTACGCGCGCTCCAGCAGCGCCTCCATCAGCTCGCCTGGCTCCCCGAGACGACCACCGGGTCGTACGACGCCGCCACCGTGGCGGCGGTCCGCGGCTTCCAGGGCAAGCACGGCCTGACCCGGTCCGGCGTGCTCGACCGCCGTACCTGGCACCGGCTCGTGGCCCTCACCCGGCGACCCACCCACGACGCGATGTTCAACGTCCTCCACCCCGGCCCGACGCTCTACGGGCCGTCCGACCACGGCGCCGACGTCCGGGCCCTCCAAGCGCGGCTCCGGCAGCTCGCCTGGTACTTCGGAGACGTGACCGGCAGCTACGACAGCGACACCATGGCCGCGGTGAAGGGGTTCCAGGCCAAGCGCGGGATCCCGGTCACGGGCGACGTCGACCAACGCACCCTCGGTCTGCTGAACGCGATGACGACGGCCCCGACGCACGACCAGCTGCACAACATCCAGCCGTCGCCGGGCAAGCTCGACCCGCGCTGCCTCACCGGCCGGGTGATGTGCATCGACAAGACGAGCCGGACCCTGCGCTGGGTCGTCGACGGGCACGTCCTCCAGACGCTCGACGCCCGGTTCGGCTCGGTCGTCAACGACACCCCCACGCGGGAGGGCCTGTTCCACGTCTTCCTCAAGGACGCCGACCACGTGTCGACCCTCTACGGCTCGTCGATGCCGTTCTCGATGTTCTTCTCCGGCGGCCAGGCGGTGCACTACTCGTCCGACTTCGCGACCTACGGGTACGCCGGTGCCTCGCACGGGTGCGTCAACATCCGCGACTACGACGGCATCAGGTGGCTGTACTCCCGGGTCCGCGTGGGCGACAAGGTGGTCGTCTACTGGTCGTGACGTCCGCGACAGCGGGGTTCGCCGAGGCGGGCGGGCACGAGGCCGCCCGCTAGGCTTCCGGACTGTGACGAGCCCTCCGCCGACGCTCACGACGAGCGGCCTCACGGTCCGCACGACGGAGCTCCCCGTCGGCGGCTCGTTGCTCGACCTCCTGCCCGCGGACGAACCCGTGACCTGGCTGCGCCGCGGCGAGGGCCTGGTGGGCTGGGGCGTGGCCGCCCAGATCCGTACCGGCGGCCTGACCCGCTTCTCCGACGCCGACAAGTGGTGGACCGAGACGTGTGCCCGGTCCCGGGTCGACGACGAGGTGAACGAGCCCGGGACGGGCCTGGTCTGCTTCGGCTCCTTCGCGTTCGCCGACGCGCCGGGCGACTCCGTGCTGACCGTCCCCCGTGTCGTGATCGGCAGGCGCGCGGGCCGCACCTGGCTCACCGTCGTCGACGACGCGTCGTACGACGGCCCCGGTGACGAAGGCTCTCGCGCCGCCGCGCCCGCGAGCGTGGCCTTCGCCGACGGGGCCCTCGACGGGGAGCGCTGGATGGCGGTCGTGGCGGACGCGGTCCGCCGGATCAACGACGGCGCGCTCGAGAAGGTCGTGCTGGCCCGGGACCTCATCGCCACGGCGGCGAGTCCCGTCGATGTCCGCTGGCCGCTCGCCCGACTGGCGGAGACGTACCCGATGTGCTGGACCTTCCACGTCGACGGACTGTTCGGCGCGACGCCCGAGATGCTGGTGCGCCGCGAGCGCGGCCTGGTGACGTCACGGGTCCTGGCGGGCACCATCCGGCGAACCGGCGACGACGAGCGCGACCTCGCCCTCGCCGCGACCCTCGCCCGATCGAGCAAGGACCTCGAGGAGCACGAGTACGCCGTGCGCTCGGTGGCCGACGCCCTGGAGCCGCACTGCTCCTCGATGAACGTGCCGGAGACGCCGTTCGTGCTGCACCTGCCCAACGTCATGCACCTGGCCTCCGACGTCGCCGGGGTCGTGCACGACGCGGCCACGGTGTCCTCCCTGCAGCTCGCCGCGTCGCTGCACCCCTCCGCGGCCGTGGGTGGCACCCCGACCGCCGACGCCGTGCGACTGATCGCCGAGATCGAGGGGATGGACCGCGGCCGCTACGCCGGGCCGGTGGGCTGGATGGACACGACCGGCGACGGGGAGTGGGGCATCGCCCTCCGCTCGGCGCGCGTCACCGGGGCGACGGTGCGTCTCTTCGCGGGGTGCGGCATCGTCGCCGACTCCGACCCCGCGGCCGAGCTGGCCGAGGCGCAGGCGAAGTTCGTCCCGGTGCGGGACTCCCTCGCCGGCGGCTGACCACCGCTGACGCGGTGGCGGAGCACCTGCTTCAGGCGAGGTCCGCGCCGTCGGCGAGGCGGACGTACGACAGCGACTCGGGCAGCAGCTGCGCGTACTGGCCGTCGACGATCCGCAGCCCCGCCTCGGAGTAGATGCGGTCGTGGATCGCGAGGTTGCGGGGAGCACCGACCGCGCGGGCGAAGTCGATCCCCTCGGCCGCCCTCATCCAGGGTGCGCAGACCGGCACGCAGAGCACGTCGACGGCGTGCTCGGGGACCGTGAGCGCGTCGCCGGGGTGGTAGACCGTCGTGTCGCCGAGGGTGAGCAGGTAACCGGAGTTGTGGAAGCGCGGGAGGTCCGGATGGATCACCGCGTGCAGCTCGCCCACCGACACGGCGGGGATCCCCGGGTCGAAGGACTCGCCCGGCGACACCACCGTGACCCGCTCGGCGACGTCGGGGGCGTCGTCGCGGATCTTCGACGCCACGGCGTCGATCGTGTAGACGGGAGCGTCGGTGCGCGCCAGGTGCTCCGGCTGGTAGTGGTCGGGATGCTCGTGGGTGATCAGCACGGCGCCGGCACCGTCGAGGGCCTCGGGGTCGGTGAACATGCCGGGGTCCACCACGACGACCCGCCCGTCGTGCTCCAGACGCACGCACGAATGGCCGAACTTCGTGATCCGCATACGCCCACCCTAGGCCGGTCCCGCCTCAGGCGGTCGTGTGGTGGAGGTAGCACCAGCGCCAGTCCTCGCCGGGCTCGGCGGACTCCATCACCGGGTGCTGCGTGTCGTGGAAGTGACGGGTCGCGTGCCGCCGCGGGGACGAGTCGCAGCACCCGACGTTGCCGCACTCCAGGCACTCCCGCAGCGCCACCCACCGCGTTCCCTCGCGGAGGCAGTCGCCGCACTCCGGGTTCGCGACGGTCTCGATGGCCGGCCTGGCCTCGAGGTCGTCGCAGGTGTCGCCGGTACGGCGACGGGCGGCGTCCGCGATGCGCAGCTCGTCGCGGTTCTGCTGGCTGATGTCGAGCATCGACTCCTCCACGTCCAGCATCGAGAGCACCTCGCTGACCACCTCGCTGGCCACCGTGCCGGAGCCCCGGATCTCGAGCACGCGGGCCCGCTCCGCCTCGATCATCGCCAGCCGGACGCGGGAGTAGAGCTCGCTCGGCGCCTCCTCCTCCGCCACCGTGCCGAGTCGCTCCCAGGCAGCGAAGTTCCGCTGCTCGATGCGCTGCTTGAGCAGGTCGAAGACGTCGTGCGGGTCGTCGTACTCCAGCTCGCGCAGCTTCTTGAACCCCGCCTTGGACGCCTGCTGCAGCACGGTCGCGCGGGCGAGGGCGTCCTCGAGCGGGTCCGGACCCGGGACCCGCAGCCGCCGGGTCAGCCACGGCAGCGACAACCCCTGGATGAACAGGGTGCCGGCGACCACGGTGAACGCGATCAGCAGCAGCACCTCGCGGTCGGCGGTGTCCGCGGGGATGATGAACGCCGCGGCCAGCGTCACCACACCGCGCATGCCGGCCCAGCCGAGCAGGAACGTGTACGTGGCGGGCGGGGGCTTGCCGAGGTCGGGGTCGGCGCCCGGACGGATCAGCAGGTAGCGGGCCACGAACACCCACACCAGCCGCAGCACGATCACCGCGAGCAGGGTGAGCCCGCACACCGCGGCGATCCGCGCCCCCGAGACGGCACTGTTCCCGACGTCGCTGATGATCCAGCTCGCCTGCAGACCGATCAGCATGAAGACGGTGTTCTCCAGGAAGAACGCGATCGTGCGCCAGTTGATGCGCTCGGCGATGCGCGACTGGGCCGTCTGGATGATCGGCGCCTTGTGGCCGAGCAGCAGACCGACGACCACCACGCTGACAACTCCGGAGGAGTGCACCTCCTCGGACACGATGTACGTGGCGAACGGGACCACGAACGACATCGCGGTGTCGAGGATCGGGTCGGTGACGCGACGCCGGAGCCGGGCGACGACGAAGAACACCGCGAAGCCGATCGCGGCCCCGCCGACCGAGGCGACCAGGAAGTCGGCGCCGACCCGCCACGCCTCGACGCTCCCCATCCCGGCCGCGATGGCCGTGCGCAGCGTGACGAGGGCGGTCGCGTCGTTGAACAGCGACTCGCCCTCGAGGATGGTCACGATCCGGCGGGGCAGCCCGATCCGGCGGCCGATCGAGGTGGCCGCCACGGCGTCCGGCGGCGCGACCACCGCGCCGATCGCGAACGCCGCCCACCAGTCGATCCCCGGCAGCATGGCGTGGACCAGCAGCCCCACGCCCAGCGTGGTGAACACGACCAGCCCGACGCTGAGCAGCAGGATCGAGCGCCGGTTGGCGTTGAAGTCGACCAGGGACGTCTGGATCGCGGCGGCGTAGAGCAGCGGCGGCAGCAGGCCGAGGAGCACGACGTCCGAGGTGAGGTGGACCGTCGGCACGAAGGGGAGGTACGACGCGGCGACCCCGACCGCGATCAGCCCGAGCGGCGCCGGGAAGCCGAGACGCTCCGCGAGGGTGGCGCCGGCCAACACGGTGACCGCCAGCACCACCAGCAGGAACGCGATCTCCACGGGCCCATTCTGGTCACACGGCCCCGGCCGGGCACGGGCCCCGTCTCACGCCGGCTCGGCCACCCACCGCATCGGGTCGCCCCAGCCGAGCTCGTCGATCCCGTGCTGGTCGAACGCCATCACGACCAGGGTCCGCCGGTAGGCGGCGAAGGTGAGCACGTGCGCGATCATCCCGCCGTAGGTGAACACCTCGGCGGGGGCGCACAGCGCGTCGACGAACGTGTCGTCCAGGCGCCCCTGCTCGCACACCTCCCGCACGTGCGCGAGGTAGCGCGGGCCCTCGATGCCCAGCCGCATCCTCATCGAGCTCAACGACTCGTGGTCCTCGACGTCCCAGTCGTAGTCGCGGGTCGCCATCGCCGCGTTCCACATGCCCATCTGCCCGATCAGCCGGCTGAGCAGGGACCGCAGCGTCTGCGGGTCGTCGTCGACGTCGACCACGACCGGCCTGTCGAGCTGCTCGTCGCTGAGACGCTCCGCGAGCCGGACCATCTCGCCGGTCAGCCAGATGTGGTGCTCGACCATCTTCTCCAGCAGCTCCACGCCGCTCACCTTGTCTCTCGAGGGCAGCCTGATGCTGCCCGGTGGTACGAAGTGCACGGCCGTGGCGTCGCCGATCTGGGTGTGCCCCGGCTTCTTCCGCCAGACCCGCGGCGGCGCGTCGTACGCCTTCGTGAACGCGCGCGTGAAGGCCTCGTGCGAGGAGTAGCCGGCCTCCACGGCGATGTCGATCAGCGGCGCCTTCGTCGAGATCATCCGGTACGCCGCGCGCTCGAGCAGGATGCGGCGGCGCAGGGCCTGCGGCGGCTCGCCCGCGACCGACTTGATCATCCGGTCGAAGTGGAAGCGCGAGAAGTGGTGGCGCGCGGCCCAGTCGGCCCCGGAGGCGTCGTGGTCGTCGAGCGCGTCGGCCAGTCCGTCGACGAAGTCGGCGAAGGTGTCCGCAGCCGTGCTCATGGCGTCATGGTGCCCGCTCGTGGCCACCGGCGTCTTGATCCGGCTTGCTCAGGACCCCTCCACGAGTGCCCGGATCCGCTCGTCCAGCTCGCGGCGGTTGTCCCGGCGTACCACGGCCTCCACGACCTCGATCCCCCCGTTGGGGCTCGCCAGCGCCTGCGCGAGCTGGGCCCGTGACTCGACCCGGAGGTGGGGCGTCCGGGTCGCGGCGCACAGCCCGCCGAGGTCGACCCGGTGGGGGGTGCCGAAGAGGGTGTCGAACTGCTCGTCGTAGGCCGGTGCTCCCTGCTCCAGCATCGAGAAGATCGAGCCGCCGTCGTCGTTCACCACCACGATCGTGAGGTCGGGCTCGGCCTCACGCGGACCGAGCACGAGGCCGTTGCTGTCGTGGAGGAACGTCACGTCGCCCAGCAGCGCCAGGCTGCGACTGGACCGGCGACCCAGGGCCGCGCCGATCGAGGTGGAGACCACGCCGTCGATCCCGGAGAGGCCCCGGTTGGCGATGATCTTCCGCCGACCGCCGACCTCGTAGCGCGGCACCATCAGGTCGAGGTCCCGGATCGGGCTGGAGGCGCCGACGACGAGGAGGCCCTCGGGTGGCAGCGCCGTGGCCACGGCTCCGGCGACGTCGTACGGCGTGAGGTCGCCCTCGGCGGCCAGCAGCCGGTCGAGGGAGAGGCCGACCCGGCGGTCGGCCTCCAGCCACCGGTCGAGCCAGGTGCGGTCGGTCTGCTCCGCGACCCGGATCCCGCTGAACTCGCGCTCGACCGGCACCGGGAGCGCGCCCCAGACCCCCGGTCCGCGAGCCGCCCACACCTCCACGTCGTCGCGGGCCAGCAGGCGCGACACCGGCCGGGACAGGGTCGGGTGGCCGAGCACCACCACCCGCTCCACCTGTGCGCCCAGCGCACCGTCGAGCAGCAGCCGGTAGCAGCGCAGCGCGTGCGTGCCGGTGCGCGAGCCGCTGGTCGGCTCGGCGAGCAGCGGCCAGTTCGCCCGCTCGGCCAGCATCCGCGCCGGCGGTCCGGCGTCGTCACCGGCGACGACGACCGTCCGCGGACCGATCGGGATCTCGGTGGTGTCCTCGCCGTCCGGGTCCGGTCGCCATCCCGGTCGCCCCCGCCGCTCGAGGGGCGACTCGGGGGGCGTCAGGTCCGGCTGCCAGCGGTCCTCCGGCACCAGCGGGTCGTCCAGCTGGAGGTTGACATGGACCGGTAGTCCCCGACGTTCTGGTTGCGAATTCCGCCCCAGAGCAGCCAAAACGTCGGGGACTACCGGCTCTGGGGAGACGTCGAGGGTGGGGATCAGCGGGCCGAAGATGCCGACCTGGTCGGTGGTCTGGTTGGCGCTGGTACCACGCATCCGGGCCGGCCGGTCGGCGGTGACCGCGACCAGGGGCACCCCGGCGTGGGCGGCCTCGAGCAGCGCCGGGTGCAGGTTGGCCACCGCGGTCCCGGAGGTGCAGACGACGGCCGCGGACGACCCGACCTTGGTCAGCCCGAGCGCCAGGAACCCGGCCGAGCGCTCGTCGATCCGGGTGTGCAGCCGGACCAGCCCGGCCTGCGCGGCGTCGTACACCGCGAAGGCGAGGGGAGCGTTCCGCGACCCCGGCGCCAGCACGATCTCCCGCACCCCGTGCTCGACGAGCCCGGAGACCACCGCGCGGGCGAGGTCGGTCGACGAGGTCACGGGCGCCGATCCTGCCGCACGGACCGACACGCGGCCAGCCGGTCCTCCCACCAGGCCACGCGTGCGGCGGACGCCGCGACGGCGTCGACCAGGTCCGGCACCACGGACGGCCTCACCACCGGCAGCTCGCCGTCGACCGGGATCAGCTCGGGCGTCGCCACGTCGGCGGTCAGCAGGGCCCGGGTGGCCAGCCCGCAGGCGTGGTCGAGCGACGGCAGCGCCGCGGCCAGGGCGACCCCGGCGGCGAGCCCGAGCGACGTCTCGAGGGCCGACGAGACCACCACGGGGAGCCCGATGTCCTCGGCGATCCGGAGGCAGGCCCGCACGCCACCGAGCGGCTGGACCTTGAGGACGGCGATGTCGGCCGCTCCGAGGTCGCGCACCCGGTAGGGATCCTCGGCGCGGCGGATCGACTCGTCGGCGGCGATCGGCGTCGCCACGCGCCTTCGTACGGCGGCCAGGTCCTCGACCGACGCGCACGGCTGCTCGACGTACTCCAGCCCGCCCGCGGCCCGGTCGAGCGCGCGGATCGCGGCGACCGCGCTGTCCACGTCCCAGGCGCCGTTCGCGTCGACCCGGATGAGCCCGGCTGGTCCCAGCGCGTCCCGCACGGCCTCGACCCGGGCCAGGTCGTCGGCCAGCGGCATCCCCGGGTCGGCCACCTTCACCTTGGCGGTCAGGCACCCGGAGCTGACGACGAGGTCGTGCGCCGCCTCCGGCGAGATGACCGGGACCGTGGCGTTGACCGGCACCGACGTCCGGACCGCCTCGGGCCAGTCGCCGGCCGCGGCCTCCTCCGCACAGCGCAGCCACGGTTCGGCGACCTCGGGCGGGTACTCGACGAACGGGCTCCACTCGCCCCACCCACCGTCGCCCTCCAGCAGCACGCCCTCGCGCACGGTGATCCCCCGGAAGCGGGTGGTCATCGGGATCGAGAACACCCTCATCGCGTGGAGCCCTCGGCGAGCTCGCGGACGGCGAGCCGGTCGACCTTGCCGTTGGCGAGCATCGGCATCGCGGGGACGACGACCAGGTCGCGCGGCGCCCACGCACGCGCATGCCGTACGCCGACCCAGTCGCGTGCGTCGGCCAGCGAGAGCGACCCCTCGACGACCGCCACGACCCGGTTGCCCCACTCGGCATCGGGGATCCCGACCACCTCGGCCGCGGCGACGCGCGGGTGCTCGCGGAGGCGCGCGGCCACCGCGGCGGCCGGCACGTTGACCCCGCCGCTGACGACCATGTCGTCGAGGCGCCCCAGCACCGAGAGCCGACCGTCCTCGTCGAGGCGACCGGCGTCGGAGGTCAGGAACCAGCCGTCGACCAGCGCCGCCGAGGTCGCCCTCGGGTCGTCGAGGTAGCCGGAGAAGAGCGTGGGCCCGCTGATCCGGACGCGGCCGTCGGCAGCCAGGGCGAGGCCCACGCCGTCGAGGGGCAGGCCGTCGTACACGCAGCCGCCGCAGGTCTCCGCCGAGCCGTACGTCGCCACCACCCGCACGCCGGCGTCGGCCGCCCGGGCCCTCAGGGCCGGGTCGACGGGGCCGCCCCCGACCAGCACCGTGTCGTACCCGGCCAGGGCCGCCCGGTCCTCCGACGCGTCGAGCCACCGGCGCAGCTGCGTGGGGACGACCGAGACGAACCCCCCGACGCGCCCTGCGTCCGCGAGGGGACGGTCGCCGAGGACCACCGGCCGGTGGCCCGCCACCCAGGACCGGCAGATCACGTTGAAGCCCGCGACGTACGACGAGGGCAGCGCGAGCACCCACGGCCCGGTGCCGCCGACACGCGACGCGGACGCGGCCGCGGATGCCAGCACGGCGTCGCGAGGCAGCACCACCTGCTTCGGCACGCCCGAGGAGCCCGACGTCGCGAGCACGGCCGGGCCGGGGTCGTCGGCGCCCAGCCACGCGGCCACGGCATCGATGTCGCGCTCGGCGTCGCCGGTCGGCCGCAGGAAACTCACACGACGCACGCTAGTGGGGCTGGAACAATCCCTGCGGTGCCCACCTGGATGCGACGGATGCTCCCCGACGACCCGATCGCCCGCAGGCTGTCGCTCCAGTCGATCCTCTTCGCGCTGGGTGACGGGGTGTTCACCACCGGCAACGCCGTCTACTTCACCCAGATCGTGGGGCTGTCGGCGGCCCAGGTCGGTCTGGGACTCTCCCTGAGCGGGCTCGTGGTGCTCGCCCTGTCGGTCCCGATGGGCAAGCTGGCGGACCGCTTCGGAGCGCGCCGCATGTGGGCCGTGGGCGCCGCGCTCGAGGCGCTGCTCTACGTCAGCTACCCGCTGATCCACGGCTTCGCCGCGTTCGTCGCGCTGCTGACCGTCTTCTCGCTCGTCGAGACGGTGAGCAATGCCGGCCGCGGCGCCTACACGATCAGCATCTTCCCGCGGGCCGAGCGGGTCCGGAACCAGGCGTTCCTGCGCGCGGCGCTCAACATCGGCTTCACCCTCGGCGCCCTGGTCGGCGGCCTGGCGCTCGCCTCGGACAACCACACGGTGATCCGGATGGTCCCGCTGCTCACCGCCGTCATCCTGGCGGTCAACGCCTACCTGATCTCCCGGCTGCCCGACCCCGGGGCGCGGACCGACGCCGTTCCGGACGACCTGGAGGCGCCCACCGCCCGGGAGCCCGAGTCGACCCCGAAGGCGATGAAGAACCGCGGCTTCGTGGCCGGCTCCGTGCTGTCCGGGATCGTCGGGACGCACTGGATCCTGCTGCTGGTCGTGATCCCGTTGTGGCTGGTCGAGCGCACCGACGCACCGCACTGGGTCCTGGCCTGGCTGTTCGGCACCAACACCGTGCTGGCCGTGCTCTTCCAGGTGCCCGCCGCGCGGGGCATGAACACCGTCACCGGGGCCCTGCGCGGCGTGCGCCTGGCGGCGGGCTTCATGGTCGTCTCCTGCTTCCTGGTCGCGATCACCGGCGACACCATCGGCTGGGTCTCGGTCGCGCTGCTGCTCGTCGGGCACATGACCGTGACCGGCGCGGAGCTGTTCGACTCCGCGGCCTCGTGGGGCTTCCTCGCCGAGCTGTCCGACCCCGCACGCCGCGGCGAGTACCAGGGCGTGTGGGGCATGGGTGGCCGGATCACGAACATCGTCGGCCCGGCGGCGTACACCTGGCTCGCCCTGGACCACGGGACCCTCGGCTGGTCCGTGATCGCCGCGACCATCGTGGTGGCGGCGGTCCTGATCCACCCGGCGGTGCGCGCCGCGGAGCGGTTCCTGGGCACCCACTCGCTCGACGCCGCCCGCGCGACTGCTTGAATCCGCGCATGGCTCCCTCCGCCGGCACGGCCGCCTGGGTGGCCGGTGCGCGCCCGCGCACCCTGCCCGCCGCGATCTCGCCGGTCCTCGCCGGCACCGCCGTCGCCGTGTACGACGACGCCGCGGTCTGGTGGAAGGCCGCCCTCGCCCTGGTGGTCGCCCTCGCCCTGCAGGTGGGCGTCAACTACGCCAACGACTACTCCGACGGCATCCGCGGCACGGACGCCGACCGGGTGGGCCCGATGCGCCTCGTCGGGTCCGGGACCGCGTCGCCCGGGGCGGTCAGGCGGGCGGCCTTCGCGGCGTTCGGCGTGGCCGCCGCGGCCGGGCTGGTGCTGGCCGCGACCACGGCCTGGTGGCTGGTCGCGGTCGGGGCCGTCTGCGTCGTCGCCGCCTGGTTCTACACCGGCGGCACCAAGCCCTACGGCTACCTCGGGCTGGGCGAGGTGATGGTCTTCTGCTTCTTCGGCCTGGTGGCGGTGACCGGCACGGCGTACGTCCAGACCGAGACCTGGCAGCTCTCCGCGCTGTACGCCGCCGTCGGCATCGGGGCGCTCGCCTGCGCCATCCTGGTCGCCAACAACCTGCGGGACATCCCGACCGACCGGACCGCCGGGAAGCTGACGCTGGCCGTACGGCTGGGCGACGAGCGCACCCGCGGCCTCTACGTGCTGCTGCTCGGACTCGCCGTCGTGGCTCTGGTCGGCGTCGCCCTCGCCACCTCGTGGTGGGCGCTGCTCGCCCTCGCGTACGCCGTTCCCGCCGTCCGCGCGGCGCGGGTGGTCCTCGGCCGGGCGACCGGGCCCGGGCTGATCCCCGTCCTGCAGCTCACCGGCGTCAGCGAGCTGCTCTACGGCTTCGGGCTGCTGGTGGGCCTGACGATCGCGCGCTGACCCGGCAGCCACCGGCGCCGTAGGGTGGAGGCATGTTCTGGTTCATCCTGCTCGTGATCGTGGTCGGCGGGTTCGCGGCGTGGAAGTTCCGCGTGCCCCTGCTCGCGAAGATCCTCGGCCAGTCGCAGTCGCGCATGGACCGTCAGCTCAACCGGAGGAAGTGAGCCGGCCCGCTGTCAGTCGACGTCTTCCTTGGCGCGCAGCTCGTCGAACTTCTGGGTGGCCCGCCGGGCGCGCTCGTCGACGTGCCGGGCGAGCGCGGTGCGCTGCCGTCCGAGCAGGAAGTACGACCCCACGCCGCTGAGCACCAGGGCGATGAGGAGCACCCACATGATCGGGGCCGAGCCGGCGACGGCGATCCAGACCCCGAACACCACGGCGGCCGACGCCAGGAAGAGCAGCAGGCGCAGTCCGGTGTAGATCCAGAACTCCTTCACGCCCTTCAGGGTAGGTCAGCCCGCGAGGCGCGCCCGAATCGCGGGCCGGCGCACGCGTCGCCCAGGCGCGACCTACTCTGGTGCCGTGTGGAGGTTCGTGTTGCTGCTCGCGATCGTGGCGGTGGGCTCCTACTACGCGGCCCGGTTCCTCCTCGAGGGGTGGCCGCGCCGACAGCCCCGTCAAGACGAGTTCGAGAGGCCGTTCGGCCCGGACGACGACGACGAGTTCCTGGCCCGGCTGTCCCGGCGGGACAAGGGTCCGGACGACCCGTCCTGACCCGCGGCGGGCTCAGCGGTCGCGCAGGCTGACGACCGTGGCGCCGTTGGCGTAGGAGTGCTGGCTCGTCGTCGAGAAGTAGTTGATCCCGATGAAGTTGAACCACAGGCTGGCCATGCCCACCAGGGCCAGGATCGCCGCGTTGCGTCCCTTCCAGCCCGCGGTCGAGCGGGCGTGCAGGTAGGCGGCGTAGAGCACCCAGGTGATGAAGGCGCAGACCTCCTTGGGGTCCCAGTTCCAGTACGACGACCAGGCCTCGTGCGCCCAGATCGGCCCGCTGATCAGGACCGCGAAGGTCCAGACCGGGAAGCCGAACGCGTGGATCCGGTAGGAGACCCGGTCGAGCGTGGCCAGGGAGGGCAGCCGCGCGATGTAGCCGCGGTCGGCACTCTTGGAGCGGGCCTTGATCAGGTAGAGGGCCGAGGTGATCCCGCCGAGCGTGAAGGCGCCCGTGGCGATGATCGCGGACATCACGTGGACCACCAGCCAGTAGGACAGCAGGGCCTCGGTGAGCGGCTCGATCGGGGAGTACAGCCACAGCACCGCCACCATCAGCAGCACGAGGACGAAGGCATCGACGATCGGGCCCATCCACGCCAAGCCGTAGCGACGGCGGAGCAGCAGATAGCCGGCGGCGACCACGAAGGAGCCGGTGATCGTGAACTCGTACATGTTGCCCCAGGGCACCCGGCCGGCGGCCATCCCCCGGGAGACCAGGCCGACACCGTGGGCCGTGCAGGCGATGATCGTGAGGTACAGCCCGAGCCGGCCGAACATCGCGATCCGATGGGTGGTCGCCTCGTCCGGGCCGTCGGCCGCGGTCGCCTCGGAGGCGACGCCGTCGCCGGCGCGCGCTCCGGCGGGGACGGTGGTGCGTGCGGTCGCCTCCACCGGCACGGTCCGCAGCGCGCTCCACTCGACCAGGTGCGCCATCAGGGCCAGGAAGTAGACGAGGCCGGCTGCGGTGATGGCCTGGTTGCTCAGGGTCGACCACGCGGCGCTGCTCATGAGGTCTCCTTCGTGGGTCGGTCGGTCTGCAACGAGTCCACCACCGACGAGAGTACGGCGGTCAGGTCACCGCCCCCCGAGCGGTCCAGTGCGGCCACCTCGACGAGGGTCGCGTCGCCGTCACGCCGGGCGCGCACCCAGACCCGGCGCGGCCGGATGAACAGCGAGCCGAGGAGCCCGATCAGGGCGAGGATCACGCCGAGGAGCGTCAGCCACACGTCCGGTGTCCGGCTGATCTGGAGCCGCGTCCAGTGCCGGACGCCCTCGAAGGTCACCGAGCCCATGTGGTCGGGCAGCTGGGAGGTCTCGCCGGGCTGGAGGTCGACCCGGAACATCTTCCCGTCCGGCTTCTTCAGCTGCCGCAGGTGCGCCTTGTCGAGCTCGTAGACCGACTGCGGCACACCGCTGTCCATGCCGAGGTCGCCGACGTAGGCGAGCATCGAGATCGTCGGGTTCTTGTCGTCGCCCATCACGTTGATCGGGTTGCCGTTCACCAGTGCGAACGTCGGGTAGAACAGCCCCTCGAGGCCGATGCCCCGGGGCTGGGCGTCCGGTGCCTTGACCACCCCGAAGGACTCGAAGTTGGAGCTCTCGGGCAGGAACACGGTGGGCCCGCTGTAGACGACGTGCCCCCGGCCGTCGCGGACGGTGATCACCGGCGCGTAGCCGTGGCCGATCAGGAAGATCTGGGTGCCGCCGATCGTGAGCGGGTGGTTCACCCGCAGGTCGTAGGACTTCAGCGGTGCGCCGGGAGAGGTGCGGTAGGTCAGCGGGGCCTGGAACCCGCGGGCCAGGCCCTGGCGGGGGCCGGAGTTCACCCACTGCACCTTGAAGTCGTGGACCGTGAACTGGAACGGCTCCATCCGGTCGGCGTTGAAGAGCGAGCCCGGGTCGAAGTCGTCGTACTGCGTCAGCCGGTTGCTGAAGCTGTCACCGACGACCAGGATGACGCCGCCCTTGTAGCCGAACAGGCTCCCGATCCCGAACCCGACCAGGACCACCAGCACCGACAGGTGGAAGAGCAGGTTCCCCGCCTCGCGCAGCTGACCCCGCTCGGCGGAGACCCAGCCGTCACCCGTCGGGAGCCCCCCGTCGGGGTCGCTGGTCGACACGCGGTGGCGACGGCCGAGCCGTGAGGCCGCGCGGCTCAGCACCTCGGCCGGCTGCTCGCCCGTCGTGTACGACGCGTGGTCCGGCAGGCGGGTCAGGTTCCGGGGGGCGGCGGGCGGGAGGGCCCGGAAGCCGCGCCAGTAGACGAACAGCCGCGGCACGATGCACCCCACCAGCGACACCATGAGGAGCAGGTAGATCGCGGCGAACCAGACGGAGTGGTAGACGGCGAACAGGCCCAGCCTGTTGTAGATCGGGGTCAGGTGCGGGTGGGCCGTCTGCCAGTCGGCGGTCTTGAGCGCATCGACGCCGCGCTGCGGGATGACCGAGCCGGGCACCGCCCCGAGGGCGAGCAGGAGCAGCAGCACCAGGGCGGTCCGCATCGACGTCAGCTGGCGCCAGGCCCAGCGCACCAGCTCCACGGGGGTGAGCTCGCCGGTCCGCCGGTGGTGGTCGCGATCGCCACTCGGCTTCCAGGTGGGGTCCTCGCCCGGCTTCTCGCCGGGCCGCTCGCCGCGCGCGGTGCCCAGGTCGCTGCTCACAGCGAGGCCTGCGACTGGTTCACCAGGTTCACCTGCAGCCAGGTGACGGCCTGGTCCCACCATCCCGTCAGCAGGGCGAGGCCGACCAGCACCAGCATCAGGCCGCCGACCCGGGTCACCCACTGCTGATGGCGCCGGACGAACCCGAAGGCACCGAGGGCGCGGCGGTAGGCGAGGGCGGCCACGATGAACGGGAGGCCCAGTCCCACGCAGTAGACGCCGGAGAGCAGTGCCCCGCGCCCAGCGGTGGCCTCGTTGAGCGACAGGTTGGTGATGGCGGCCAGGGTCGGCCCGATGCACGGCGTCCAGCCGACCCCGAAGAGGAAGCCGAGCATCGGCGCGGCCGCCAGCCCGACGGCCGGCACCGAGTGGACGCGGTAGTCACGCTGCAGGAACGGCACCAGTCCGGCGAAGGCCAGCCCCAGGAGGATGGTGAGGACCCCGAGCACCACCTCGAGCTGGTGGCGCCAGGTGACCAGCCACGCGCCGATCGAGCCGGAGACCCAGCCCAGCAGCACGTAGACGACGGAGAAGCCGAGCACGAAGAGCACCGAGCCGGCCAGCATCCGGCCGCGCCGGGCGTGCTCGAGGTCGGCTCCGGACAGGCCGGTCGCGTACGACAGGTAGCCCGGGAGCAGCGGGATCACGCAGGGCGAGAAGAACGACACCAGGCCCGCGACCAGGGCCACGGGGATGGCGAGCACGAGCGACCCGGACGACGCTTGCTGCTGGAACCAGTCAGCCATGGCGGACGACGTCCTGCACGAGCTGCACCAGCGTCAGTGCGGAGGGGATCTCGCCGACGATGCTGGCGGTGACCCGCCCCTGGGCGTCGAGCACGACGGTGGCCGGGACCGTGTTGGGCGTCAGGACGCCGGGGAAGGCGAGCAGGGCCTCGCCGCCGTCGGAGTAGTACGACGGCCACGTGGTGCCGAACCGCGCGTCGTACGCCTTGGCCTGCGCGGTGCTCGGGTCGCGGATGTCGATGCCGACGAAGTTCGCGTGGTGGCCGAGCTGCCGGGCGGCCGCGACCAGCATCGGGGCCTCGGCGCGGCAGGACGTGCACCACGACCCCCACACGTTGACGACGGTGGGCTTGCCCCGCATCGAGGCCAGGGACAGGCGGCGACCGTCGAGGCTCCTGCCCTCGAGGGTGATCGGCTGTCCCCGGTCGGACGCGGCCACGCGCCGGATCGAGCCGTCGCCGGTGACGAACCCCTTGTCACCGGTGCCCTGGAGGGACGTGCATCCCGGCGCCGCCAGCAGCAGGGCTGCCAGGGCGATCGGGAGGGCCGCACGACGCATGATCAGGGTCGGTTCGCCTCGGGGGCGTCGCCGGCCGAGAAGGGCGCTCGCCGGTCGCGGATCGGGATCAGGTCGCCGGCGGGCTCGGAGTAGCTGACCGTCGTCAAGGTGTCGTCGGTGAAGTGGAGCGACGTGACCGAGCACAGCGTGCACTGGCGCCGTCGCGGGTCGTGCAGGAACGAGCGCTTCTCGACGGCCAAGCGGGTGATCCAGATCGGCAGCTGGTGGGAGACGATCACGGCCTCGTGTCCGCGGGCGGCGTCGCGCGCGTCGTACACCGCGGCGAGCATCCGCGCGGTGACCTCCTTGTAGGGCTCGCCCCACGAGGGGCGCCACGGGTTCCACAGGTGGACCCAGGCCGACGGCTTCCGGAGGGCACCGTCGCCGACGCCGAACCGCTTGCCCTCGAACACGTTGCCGGACTCGATCACCCGCGGGTCGACGACCGGCGTCAGCGCGCGCGCCGCTGCCAGCGGAGCCGCGGTCTCCTGGGCACGCTCGAGCGGGGAGGTCCGCAGGTGGGTCACGTCCCGCTCGCCGAGCACCTTCGCGACCCGGTCTGCCATCTCGCGGCCGAGGTCGGAGAGGTGGTAGCCGTCGCGGCGCCCGTAGAGCACGCCCTCGGGGTTGTGCACCTCGCCGTGCCGGAGGAGGTGGACGACGGTCTGTTCAGACATGGCTTCCTTCACGGGCGGTGGCAGCCGTGGCGGCGGCCTCGGCGGCACGGGGCAGCGCGTCGAGGACGGTCTGCACCGCACGGTCGTCGTGGGCGGCCGAGACGAACCACGCCTCGTAGGCCGAGGGTGGCAGGTAGACGCCCCGGTCGAGCATGGCATGGAAGAAGGCCGCGAAGGACTCGGTGTCCTGACGCTGGGCGTCGTCGTAGTCGCGGACGGGGCCGTCGGCGAAGAACACCGAGAACATGGTGCCCGCGGACTGGACGGTGTGCGGGACCCCGGCCGCGCGGAGCGCCTCGGCCGCGGCGTCGCCGATCGTCGTGCCGACCGTGGTCAGGTGGGCGTAGACGTCGTCGGTCGCCAGCCGCAGCGTCGCGAGCCCGGCGGTGGTGGCGATCGGGTTCCCCGAGAGGGTCCCGGCCTGGTAGACGGGGCCCTCCGGCGAGAGCATCGACATCACGTCCGCTCGACCGCCGAACGCGGCGGCGGGGAAGCCGCCACCCATCACCTTGCCGAAGGTCATCAGGTCGGGCACCCAGCCCTCGAGGGCGCCGTCCAGGCCCCACTGTCCCTGGCGGGAGGCACGGAACCCGGTCATCACCTCGTCGCTGACGAACAGCGCACCGTGCGCGGCGCAGGTCTGCGCCAGGAACTGGTTGAAGCCCGGGTCGGGCGGGACGACGCCCATGTTGCCGGCGGCGGCCTCGGTGATCACGCAGGCGATGCGGCCGCCGTCCTCGGCGAAGACCTTCGCGACCGCGTCGCGGTCGTTGTAGGGCAGCACCCGGGTCAGTGCGGTGGCGGTCTCCGGGACGCCCGGCGTGCCCGGGACCGCGAGCGTGGTCAGGCCGGAGCCCGCGGACGCGAGCAGCGCGTCGACGTGCCCGTGGTAGCAGCCGGCGAACTTCACGATCACGTCGCGGCCGGTGAAGCCGCGGGCCAGCCGGATCGCCGACATGGTGGCCTCGGTGCCGGAGGAGACGAAGCGCACCCGCTCGACCGGCGTCCGCGCGACGATCTCCTCGGCCAGCTCGACCTCGGGCTCCGTGGGAGCGCCGTACGACGTGCCGCGCGCGAGCGCGTCGCTCACTGCGGCCATCACCTCGGGGTGCGCGTGACCGAGCAGCATCGGGCCCCAGGACCCGACCAGGTCGACGTAGTCGCGGCCGTCCACGTCGGTCAGCCAGGCACCGCGAGCGGAGCGGATGAAGCGTGGGGTGCCGCCCACAGCCCGGAAGGCTCGCACCGGCGAGTTCACGCCGCCGGGCGTGACCGCGCTCGCGCGCGCGAACAGCGCCTCGGACCGGTCGGGAGTCACCGGCCCATTGTGTCCGAGTCGGCCAACCGGGAGGGAATCGAGGTCGGCGCCGATCACCCGGTTGTGGCCCAGACCACGTTTACCCGCGCGTAACATCGTGGCCCCCCGCTCGTTTGAAAGGGCATCAGGGAGGGAAGCCTGATCCTCGGAGCCTCGGCCCCACCGGTGACCGGCGTGTCACGACCCACGGTGGACCACCTCGAGGACCCGCGGACGGCGTGGCCTCCCGCAGGCTCCACGAGGAGGTTCGGTCGATGAGCGTCGCGAGGTTCGGACGAGCGCAGAAGGCGTCGGCGCTGCTGCCGCTCGCCGTGCTCTCGGTCGCCTGGACCGCGAGCCTCGCCACCGCCGGCTCCGACGCCTCCGCGTCGGCCAGCTCCCACACCCTGCCGGACGGCACCGAGATCCCGTCGCAGACCGTGAAGGTTCCCGCCAGCGTGACTCCCCCGGGCACCCTCACCTCCGGTCTCCACGGCAACGTCAACCGCATCGTCTCGACCGCGTCGGCCAGCGGCATCCCCGCGGTGGCGCTCGCGGCCTACCAGCGCGCGGCCACGATCATCAACCAGGCCGACCCCACCTGCCACATGCCCTGGCAGCTGGTCGCGGCGATCGGCCGGGTCGAGTCCGACCACGGCCGTACCGGCGGCAACGTGCTCACCAACAAGGGCATCGCCAAGCCCGGGATCTACGGGCCGGTCCTCAACGGCACCCACGGCACCGCCCTGATCCGCGACACCGACGCCGGGCAGTACGACCACGACACGAAGTTCGACCGTGCGGTCGGGCCGATGCAGTTCATCCCGTCCACCTGGGCGATCGTCGGCGTCGACGCCGACAACGACGGCCAGCGCAACCCGCAGGACATCTACGACGCGTCCCTCGCCTCCGCGGTCTACCTGTGCTCCGGGCCCGACAACCTCTCGACCGACGCCGGACAGCGCGCGTCGGTGTTCCGCTACAACCACAGCCAGACCTACGTCGCGATGGTGCTGGCGATCATGCACGCCTACATGAACGGGGACTTCACCTCGGTGCCCAACGGCACGACCACCACCGGCTTCACCTTCGGCACCCCGCCCGCGGTCGGGCACGCCGGCCACCGTCACGCACGCCACGGCGGCCACCGCTCGCGGCACCACGGCACCCACACGCCGTCGAGCTCGTCGACGCAGCCCACCTCCGGACCCAGCACCGGCCCGACCACCGGGCCCTCCGGGGTCCCGACCGGGGTCCCACGAAGGGTCCCGGCGCCTCGCCCCCGGTCACCCTGCCGACCAAGCTGCCCACCACGCTGCCGACGCTGCCCACCAGTCTGCCGACCAGTCTGCCGACCACGCTCCTCGCCCGGGCTCAGGCCATCGTCAAGTGCACGGCGGAAGGCCTGCCACGGCAACCCGCTCGACCCCAACACGCCTTCGACAAGTGCGTCTACGACCTGACGCACTGACGCCTGGGCGGGCCGGCCGTCGCTCAGCGGGCCAGCAGCCGGGCGGCCTCGGCGGCCCAGTAGGTGAGCACGACGTCGGCGCCGGCGCGCCGGATGGACGTGAGCACCTCGAGGATCGCGCGCTCGCGCTCGATCCAGCCGTGGGCGGCGGCCGCCTCGACCATGGAGTACTCGCCGGAGACGTTGTACGCCGCCACCGGGACGTCCACGGCCTCGCGCACGCGTCGTACGACGTCGAGATAGCCGAGGGCGGGCTTGACCATCACGATGTCGGCGCCCTGGGCGACGTCGAGCAGCGCCTCGCGGACGCCCTCCCGCGCGTTGGCGGGGTCCTGCTGGTAGGTGCGCCGGTCGCCCTCCAGCGAGGAGTCGACCGCCTCGCGGAACGGCCCGAAGAAGGAGGAGGCGTACTTCGCGGAGTAGGCGAGGATCGCCACGTCGGTGTGCCCGGCGGCGTCGAGGGCGGTCCGGATCGCGGCCACCTGGCCATCCATCATCCCGCTCGGCCCCACCATGTCGACGCCGGCGTCGGCCTGGGCGAGCGCCATCTCGGCGTACACCTCGAGCGTGCGGTCGTTGTCGACCCGCCCGTCGGGTGTCAGCACCCCGCAGTGGCCGTGGTCGGTGAACTCGTCGAGGCAGAGGTCGCTCATCACGGTCAGGGCGTCCCCCACCTCCGCGACCACGTCGGTGATCGCGAGGTTGAGGATCCCGGACGGGTCGACGGCGCGCGAGCCCACGGCGTCCTTGTGCTCGGGGATGCCGAACAGCATCAGCCCGCCCAGCCCGAGATCGGCCGCGTCGTGCGCGGCCTTCAGCAGGGAGTCACGGGTGTGCTGGACGACGCCGGGCATCGAGGAGATCGGGCGGGGTTCCTCCGCCCCCTCCCGCACGAACACCGGCAGCACCAGCTGCTGCGGCGCGAGCGTGGTCTCCGCGACCAGGCTGCGCAGGCCCCCGGTCGTGCGCAGGCGCCGCGGCCTGGTGACCGGCCGCGGCACCGGGGACGTGGCTCCTGGGACCTCGGACATGGGCTACTTCGCGCCGGCCTTCTTGCGGGTCGACGGCTTGCGCTCGGACGGCTTGGTCACGGGCTGACCCGCGTCGACCATCGCCGCACGACGGGCCGCGCCGAAGTCGGCGAGGGCGTCGACGAGCTCGTCCACATCGGGCCTCGAGGCGAGGACGTCGACCCGCAGGCCGTGCTCCTCCGCCGTCTTGGCCGTGGCCGGGCCGATCACCGCGATCACCGTGGACGGATGCGGCTTGCCGGCGATGCCGACCAGGTTGCGCACCGTGGAGGACGACGTGAACACGACCGCGTCGAACCTGCCGCCCTTGATCGCGTCGCGGACCGGCGCGGGCGGGGGCGCCGCCCGGACGGTGCGGTACGCCGTCACGTCGTCGCACTCCCAGCCGAGGTCGACCAGGCCGGCGACGAGGTTCTCGGTGGCGATGTCGGCCCGCGGCAGGAAGACGCGGTTGATCGGGTCGAGGAGCTCGTCGTACTCGGGCCAGTCCTCGAGCAGGCCCGCGGCGGACTGCTCGCCGCTCGGCATCAGGTCGGCACGCAGGCCCCAGGCGCCGATCGCGGCGGCGGTCTTGTCGCCCACCGCGGCGATCTTCAGGCCCGAGAAGGCACGGGCGTCGAGGCCGTACTCCTCGAACTTCTCGCGCACGGCGCGGACCGCGTTCACGCTGGTGAAGGCGATCCACTCGTAGCGGCCCTCGACGAGGCCGCGGACGGCCTTGTCCATCTGCAGCGGGTTGCGGGGCGGCTCGACCGAGATGGTCGGCACCTCCTCCGGGACGGCGCCGTACTCCCGCAGGCGGGCGGACACGGAGCCGGCCTGCTCCTTGGTGCGCGGCACCAGGATCCGCCAGCCGAACAGCGGCTTGGTCTCGAACCACGAGAGCGCGTCACGCATCGCGACGACGTCGCCGACCACGGTCACCGCGGGCGGTGACATCCGGGCGGCCCGGGCGTCGGCGGCGATGTGCTCGAGCGTGGAGATGACGGTCTGCTGCTCGGTCGTCGTCCCGGTGCGGGTCATCGCGACCGGGGTGTCGGCCGGGCGGCCGGCCGCGACCAGGGACCGCGCGATGTCGGCGATGGAGCCGACCGCGGACAGCAGCACGAGCGTGGGGCAGTCGACGTAGCGACCCCAGTCGACCTTGTCGCCGGCGGTCACGACGGTGACCTCGCGGTGGTCCTTGGTGGTCAGTGGGATGCCGGCGTACGCCGGGACCGCGCCCACGGAGGACACTCCGGGGACGATCTCGAAGGCCAGCCCGGCCTTGGCGCAGGCCGCGGCCTCCTCCGGACCCGAGGCGTAGAGGAACGGGTCGCCGGTCATCAGCCGGACCACGCGAACACCCCGCTTGGCCTGCCGGACCACGACCTTCGCGCGGGCGGCGTGGGTCAGGGGCTGGCCGTCCTCGCCGAAGCCCCCGTCCACGAGCTCGGGACCGCCCTCGGAGCTCTCCGGCAGCCCCAGGAGGCAGCGGACGAGCCCGGCGTGCTCGGGCGACTCGGTCACCACCACGTCGGCGGCGCGGATGAGGTCGGCTGCTCGCACGGTCAGCAGGCCGGGGTCTCCCGGGCCGCTGCCGACGAACGCCACCCACCCGCGCGTCACGGAGGTGGAAGGGTTGGACTGGACTCGCGTCATGCGTTTTGCCTTTCGCAGTCGGTCACCGGCTGCTCGTGCGGTGTCTCCGTCAGCTGTGCAGCCCCCTCGTCGAGCATCGCGCTCGCGAGGCGGTCGCCGACGCCGGCGGCGTCGGCAGGGTCGCCCGATGCGGACATCCGCACCGTCAGCTCCCCATCGGGTGAGAGCGCTACCGCCCGCACCCAGAGCTCATCTCCGTGGTCGCCCTCGACGACCTCGGCCAGGACGCCGATCGGCGCCGCGCACCCTCCTTCGAGGGTGGCCAGCACCGCGCGCTCGGCCGTGACCGCTGCGCGGGTCCGCGCGTCGTCCAGGACTGCCACCTCGGTCGTCAGGTCGTCTCCATCCCGGGTCTCGACGGCCAGTGCTCCCTGACCCGGGGCCGGCAGCATCTGCAGCGGGTCGAGAACCTCGGTGGCCTCGTCCAGCCGCCCGATGCGGGCCAGGCCGGCCCGGGCCAGCACCACCGCGTCGTAGGCGCCTTCCCGGACCTTGCGGATCCGTGTGTCCACATTGCCGCGGATCCCGGCGATCTCCAAACCGAGGCCGAGGGCGTGGAGCTGGGCCGTGCGGCGGGGGGATCCGGTGCCGACGCGGCTGCCGACCGGGAGCTCCCCGAGGGTCAGGCCGTCGCGGGCGACGACCACGTCTCGGGGGTCCTCGCGCTCGGGGACGGCGGCCATCGCGATGCCGTCCGCGGCGGCGGTGGGTAGGTCCTTGAGGGAGTGGACGGCCACGTCGATGCGACCGTCCAGGAGGGCCTCGCGCAACGCGCTGACGAAGACGCCGGTGCCGCCGAGCTGGGCCAGGGGGGCGTCGCTGCGGTCACCCGTGGTCGTCACCTCCACGAGCTCCACGTCGCGGCCGAGGGCCGCGCTGAGGCGGTCGGCCACCCACTGCGACTGGGTGGTGGCGAGCAGCGAGGCGCGGGTGCCCAGCCGGATCGGGTCGCTCACGACTCCGGCACCTCCTCGGGCACCACGGCACGCGTGACCGCGTCCACCGCCTCCGGGTCGAGGGCGAACAGCTCGGCGAGCGCGGTGGCATAGGACACCGCGCTGCGGTCACCGAGCTCCTTGGCGCGGATCGTCGGCTGGTGCACGAGCTTGTCGGTGACCCGCCGCAGCGTCTGGAGCAGCTCGGCGCGGGTGGCGTCGTCGAGGTCGGGCAGGCGGCGCTCGAGGCGCTCCATCTCGGACTCGACGACCCCGGTCGCCATGGTGCGCAGCGCCACGACCGTCGGCGTCATGCCCGCCTGACGGCGGGCGGCCACGAAGGCCTCGACCTCGCCGGTGACGATGCCCCGGACCGCCTCGACCTCGACGCCGGCGGCGCTGTCGCGCAGCTCACCGGCCAGGTCGGCGAGCGTCACCAGGGTCACGCCCGGCAGGTCGGCGACCGCGGGGTCGATGTCGTGCGGGAGGGCCAGGTCGACCATGGCGAGCGGTCCCGGAGCGGCCGCAGCGGCCTCCCGTGTGACCAGGACGCCGGAGGCTCCGGCGCAGGCGACGACCACGTCGGCGGCCGCCACCTCGGCGGTCAGCGCGGTCAGCGGCGCCCATCGCGCGCCGTACTCGAGAGCGAGACGCTCGGCACGCGCCGGGGTGCGGTTGACCACCACGACCTCGGCGGCCCCACGGCGTACGACGGTCGCGACGGCGAGCCCGGCCATCGCACCCGCACCGACGATCACGACCCGGCGGCCGAGCAGCTCGTCCGTGGCGCGGTCGAGGGCCGACGAGACGAGAGTCGGGGCGACCCGGTCGATGCCGGTCTCGGCGTGCGCGCGCTTGCCGACCCGGAGCGCCTGCTGGAAGACGGGGTTGAGCACCGAGCCCACCGAGCCGAGCTCCTGGCCGAGCTGGAGCGCGTCGCGGGTCTGGCCGAGGATCTGGGCCTCCCCCACCGCCATGGAGTCGAGCCCCGCCGCGACGCTGAACAGGTGCGAGACCGCGCCGTCGTCGTAGTGGAGGTAGAGGTGCGGCAGCAGGGCCTCGACGTTGTCCCCGGTCGGCGCGAGGAGTCGCTGGGACAGGCCCTCGACGCTCCCGTGGAAGCGGTCGACCGCGGCGTAGATCTCGAGGCGGTTGCACGTCGCCACCACGGTCGCCTCGGAGACGTGCGGGTTGGCCAGCACGTCCTCGATCAGCTTGGTGGCGCCGTCGGCGTCGACGGCGAGGCGCTCGAGCAGCGCGATCGGGGCGGAGCGGTGGGAGATGCCCACGACGAGGACGGTCATGCCGGCTGCTCCTGGGCCTTGCGCTGCTCGTGGTAGGCCAGGATCTGCAGCTCGATGGAGAGGTCGACCTTGCGTACGTCGACTCCGGCCCCCACGTTGAGCACCGTCGGAGCGAAGTTCAGGATGCTGGTGATGCCGACCTCGACCATCTTGTCGGCGACGTCCTGCGCGGCGGCGGCGGGCGTCGCGATCACGCCGATGGCCACCCCCTGCTCGCGCACGATCTGGGCGAGGTCGTCGAAGGGACGTACGTCGACGCCGGCGACCACTTCGCTGTGTCTGCGGGGATCGGCGTCCAGGAGCGCGACGACGCGGAAGCCCCGGCTACGGAAGCCGGAGTAGTTCGCGAGCGCGTGGCCGAGGTTTCCGATGCCGACGATGACGACGGGCCAGTCCTGGGTGACCCCGATCTCGCGAGCGATCTGGTAGCGCAGGTAGTCGACGTCGTACCCGACGCCGCGGGTGCCGTAGCTCCCGAGGTAGGAGAGGTCCTTACGCAGCTTCGCGCTGTTGACCCCGGCCGCGGCCGCCAGGTCCTCGCTCGAGCAGGTGCCCGTGCCGGCCTCCGACAGCGTCGTGAGAGCCCGGAGGTAGACAGGGAGTCGGGCCACGGTCGCCTCGGGAATCTCCCGGGCTGTCTCGTGGGACGTCCGTGCGGTCAAGGCTCTATCTCTCCAGCCGCCGGACCCGGGGGTCGACCCGTGGTGGGACAGGCCCGGCCCGAGCGGCGTCGTTCACTGTAAGAGTTTGTGAACGCGAGAACAAAATGGCGGGGGCGGAGGCCCGAGATCCGGACACCACCTCCCCCCGCGCGGGTCAGGCGGTGGTGCTCCGCGCACCGGTCCGGCCGACCGGTGTGCCGCCGCTCGGGTCCGCCGCCGAGGACACCGGTGACGACGAGTCGCCGTTCGAGACCAGGTATCCGATGGCCGCCTGCGAGACCAGGCCGATCGTCGCGATGGTCAGCGGCTTCGTCCAGGTGCCGGCGTTCACCCACGCCACCACCACGGTCGTCGTGGCCGTGCACTGGGTGGCCAGCCACTTGCGCGTCGGTTTCCAGCTCGTACTGCTCATCGGTCTCTCCCCCTGCGTGGTTTCAGGTCATGTGGAGAGGACGCTCGGACGCCGCCCGGTGATACGTCGGAGCTGCGCCTGGCTCGGGGCGGTCAGGGATGTCGGGTGGGTGGGACGGTGTGGGTGTGGCCGGTCGGTGAGGTCCAGTGGTAGCTGCCGTCGGGTCGGCGGTGGTAGGTCCAGCCGGCGTGGGTCTTGGCGCGGTGGTGGCGTCGGCACAGGGGCGCGAGGTTCGCAGGTGCTGTCTGGCCGGGTGGTCCGCCTCGGTCGAGGGGGAGGTAGGGGTCGATGTGGTCGAGGTCGCAGGCCCGGGAGGGGCGTTGGCAGCCGGGGAAGACGCAGCAGGGGTCGCGGAGCCGGACCAGGTCGGCCATCCAGTCGGGTGGGTCGTGGGCGTCGACGGCGTCGGCGCGGGCCGGGTCGAGGACCGGCTTGATGGTCACGGTGGTGTCGGTGAGCCACAGCTTGACCAGGTCGCTGGAGGGGGTGCCGAACCGGTCGGTGTGGATGGCGGCGGGGAAGGTGTCGATCTCGAGCAGCTGGTCGGCGGTGAGGTGGAGCCAGAGCACCGGGCCACCGGCACCGGGTCGGGTGCGGCCGGGGCCAGTGCGGCCGCGGTCGGTGCCGGCGGTGAGGAGGTCGAGGGCGCGTCGGGGGTCGGCCAGCACCCCGACCGCGCGGGCTCGGCGGAGGTCGAGGGGGTCGGTGTCGCCGAGGGCCTTGAGGGCCTGGGCGGTCCGGTTGACGGCCCGGTCGAAGGCGTCGGCGTCGAGGGTGTCCAGCCGCATGTGGACCTCGGTGGTGGCCGGGGTCTGCCCCGGCCACAGCTCGACCGTGCGGGAGGCCAGCGCCGTCTGCTCGTCGTCGACGGCGCGGTCGGGGTCGTGGTAGAGCCTGGCCTCGTCGACCCGGCCCCGGATCCGGGCCCGGGTGAGCCGGGCCGAGGACTCGGCCAGCAGCCGGTCGGCGTGCCGGGCGGCCTCCAGCGGGAGGTCGCGGGTCTGCTCAGCGGCGTAGCGGGCCAGGTGCACGGCCATCGCGCCGGTCACGGTCAGCCGGTGCAGGGTCGGCAGCCGGTACTTCAGCTCCAGCCCGTCGCCCATCCACGACCGAGCGACCGCGACCGGCCAGCCGAGCGCGGCGGCGAGCTGGTCGGCGGCGAACTCCGCCACCAGCGGCGCCCCGTCGCCGGCCACCGGGACGGCCCCCTCGCCGTACTGGCTGGGGTGCTCCCACCGCGCGTACCCGCCGACCTCCGCGGCCGGCACCGGGTGGGTCTCGGCCCACTCGGTCGCCGCCTCCAGCAGGGCGACGTCGGCGGCCCGGCGGGCCTCCGCGGCGTCGATCGCCCGGTCCAGCACCGCCGACCCCACCGGCCGGGCCGCCGCCGGGGCGGCCTTCCCGAGGTGACGGTGTGCGGTGCTGGTCATGTCCCCACTCAAGCACCCACCACCGACAGTCCCAGGCTGCGTTTCCCCCTTGTCCACAAGGGATCCCAGGACTTCGACGCCTTTCGGTCGTCACCACAGCGAGCAGCCCAACGCGCGGCGACCCGAAAGGCGACCGCAACCAGGTACCGCAACCCACCACCCACCGCCACCACGTCTCCCGCTCATCCCCCGCTCCAGGACGAACAGGCCACCGGGTGGTCTCGACTCCGCTCGACCACCGAACGTGGCCGCTTCGCGCACCCGCCGAGTCACGACCGGACCTTCAACGCCTTTCGGTCGTCACCACAGCGAGCAGCCCAACGGACGGCGACCCGAACGGCGACCGCAACCAGGTACCGCAACCCACGACCCACCGCCACCACGTCTTCCGTTCATCGCGGTCCGAGGACGACCAGGCCACCGGGTGGTCTCGACTCCGCTCGACCACCGAACGTGGCCGCTTCGCTCGCCCGCCGAACGAGGCGACTCCGCTCGACCACCGAACGTGCCGCTTCGCTCGACCACCGAACGAGGCGACTCCGCTCGACCACCGAAGGCGGCCGCTTCGCTCGACCACCGAACAGTCAGACGGGCTCAGCGGGGGCGGGTGAGGGCGTCGCGGAGGCGGGTGGCATCGACCCGCCAGAAGTCGTGCTGGCGGCCGTCGACGAAGGTGACGGGGACCTCGTCGCCGAAGCGGCGACGGAGGTCGTCGTCGTCGTCGACGGAGACCTCTGCGTAGGACTCCCCCAGCTCGGCGCACACCTGCTCGATCACGACCCGGGCGTCGTCGCAGAGGTGGCACCCGGGTCGGGAGTAGAGGGTGACCCGGGGGTCGTTCATTCGAGCAGTCCCAGCGTCCGTCGGCGCTCCATGCCCCGCAGCCGGCCCTTCTGGACCTTGCCGGTGACCGTCAGGGGGAGCTCGTCGACGACCTCGACCCGGGACGGTCGCTTGAAGCGCGCGAGGCGCTCGGCGCAGTGCTCGCGGACCGCACTCTCCACCGCCTCCGCGGTCTCGCCGGCCTGCGGACGCACGTAGGCGACCACCGCCTCACCGGTCGCGGGGTCCTCGACGCCGATCACGGCTGCCTCGGCCACCGAGGGCACCTCGCGGATGACGTCCTCGACCTCGACCGGGTAGACGTTGAAGCCGGACACGATCACCAGCTCCTTGAGCCGGTCCACGAGGAAGAGGTCGCCGGACTCGTCCAGGAAACCGACGTCGCCGGTGCCCCACCACCCGTCCTCGTCCGGGCCGCCGTCGCCGTCCGGCCAGTAGCCGCTGAACATGTTCGCCCCGCGGATCCAGATCTCGCCGGGGTCGTCGCCGTCGGGCACCTGGCCCACCTCGTCGATCAGCTTGATCTCGATGCCGGGCAGCGCGGCGCCGACGGAGCCGGTCTGCAGCTCGCGGCTGCACAGCGTGCTGGTGACGATCGGTGAGGCCTCCGTGAGGCCGTAGCCCTGGTGCACCGGGATCCCGGTCTCGGCGGTGAACCGGTCGATCAGCTGCGGCGACAGCGGGGCCGAGCCGGACAGCATCAGCCGGACCGGACCCAGCCGCTCGCGGAGGTGCTCCTCCGGCAGCCAGTAGGCGAACACCGGCGGGGCAACCGGGACGACGCTCACCGCCTCGTCGTCGATCAGGTCGAGCGTGGCCTGCGGGTCGAACCGGTCGACCAGGACCAGCTTCGCGCGCTGGCGCAGCACGCTGCCGAGCACCGCGTTGAGCCCGTAGACGTGGAAGAGGGGCAGGACGCCGAGGACGACGTCGTCGCCGTGGATCATCGGCGGCTCGACCTGCGCGGCCTGGTCGATGTTCGCGATCAGCGCCCGGTGGGTGAGCATCGCGGCCCGGGGCCGGCCCGACGTCCCGCTGGTGTAGAGCAGGCACGCCAGCTTCTCGGGATCCGGCAGCGGCGGCACCGGCCGGGGTGCCGCGGCGCGGAGCGCGTCGTACGCCTGCTCTCCGGGGGCGGCCTCGGCCTGGACGACGTAGACCCGCGGGTCGTGGGCCCGCTCGACGAGGTCGGCGTCGAGCTCGTCGGTCTGCCCGGAGATGGCGGCCCGGACCAGCTCGGTGGCCGACCGGACGGCCCCGATCGTGTCCTGGTCGGCGATCACGACCCGAGCACCGGAGTCGGCGATCATCCGGGCGAGCTCACCCGACGTGGCGCGCGGGTTGACCGGTACGGCGACCACCTGCGCCCGCAGCACACCGAGGTACGCCGTCACGAACTCGATGCTGTTGCCCATCACCAGCAGCACACGCTGACCCGCCACCAGGCCGGCGGCACCCAGGCCGGTGGCCAGCCGCGCCACCTCGTCCTCGAGCCGACCCCAGGTCACGCTGCGCCCCGCGGCCTCGACCACCGCCAGCGCCTGCGGGCGGTCCTCCGCCGCCTCGGCCACCAGCGAAGAGACGTCCTGGGTGGTGGGCATGGGGGCGATGATCCCACAGCGCAACGGAGGCGGAGCCGTCGAACCCGGTTAGGCTGGCCGCCGTGACTCCCGAGAAGAGCCGCAGGCCGCTGGACCTCCAACAGCGCTCGACTCTTGCCGGCGAGGCGGCCGCCGCGGTCACCGAGGTCGAGACGGCCCTGACCGTCTCCACCGAGCCTTCGGTCGCCGCCTTCTTCGACGTCGACAACACCCTGATGCAGGGCGCCAGCATCTTCCACCTCGCCCGGGGGCTGCACCGGCGGCAGTTCTTCACGACCCGGGAGATCCTGTCCGCCGCCTGGAAGCAGGCCTACTTCCGGTTCGTCGGCGTCGAGGACCCCGAGCACGTCGCCGACACGCGCGCCTCCGCCCTGTCGTTCATCTCCGGCCACACCGTCGCGGAGCTGGAGGAGCTGGGCGAGGAGATCTTCGACGAGGCGATGGCGCACCGGATCTGGCCCGGCACCCGGGCCCTCGCCCAGATGCACCTCGACCAGGGCGAGCGGGTGTGGCTGGTCACGGCGGCGCCCATCGAGATCGCCCGGATCATCGCCCGCCGGCTCGGCCTCACGGGAGCCCTCGGCACGGTGGCGGAGCACGTCGACGGCGTCTACACCGGACGCCTCGTCGGGGAGATGCTGCACGGCCCCGCGAAGGCCGAGGCGATCAAGGCGCTGGCGGCGCTCGAGGGGCTCGACCTGGCCGCCTGCTCGGCCTACTCCGACTCCTTCAACGACCTCACGATGCTGTCGCTCGTCGGTGACCCGTGCGCGGTCAACCCCGACCCGCGGCTGCGTGCCTACGCCAAGCAGCGGGGCTGGCGCATCCGCGACTACCGCACCGGCCGCAAGGCGGCGCGCGTCGGGCTGGTCGCGGCCGCTGCCGCGGGGGCGGCCAGCGGCGCGGTCGCCGCCGGTGTCGCCGTACGACGTCGCCGGTAGCCGGGTGTAAACCACTGTCACGTTTTGCGTCACAGACGGTTCCGCCCTGCCTGAGCCACGCCTACCATGGCTAAGCGCCATCACCGGTGCTCGGGAGGGATCAGCCATGACGTGGGGTGACCACGACACGGCCCGCGGATGGGACGACCTCCGCGCTGCCGTGCTGACGGCGCTCGGACTGCAGCCGCAGGCCGCCGGCGTGCCGTCGTGGATGCTCCTCAGCGAGGCCGCGGTGAGCGGGCCGCCGGACGGCGGGTACGACGACTCCGACCGGGCCGCGTCCTCGGAGGACACCGCCAGCGAGCGGACCCGGCTGATCGCGCTCGTGGAGCTGGCCCGCGGGGGGGACTGCGAGGCGTTCGGGCAGCTCTACGACCACTACCAGGGCTCGGTCTACCGCTTCGTCTACTACCGCACCCGCTCGGTCACGCTGGCCGAGGACCTCACCTCCGAGACGTTCGTCCGGGCCCTGCGCGGGATGGCCGGCTTCCGGTGGCAGGGCAAGGACTTCGGCGCCTGGCTGATGACGATCGCCCGCAACCTCTGCACCGACCACTTCAAGGCGGGCCGCACCCGCCTCGAGCTGACCACCGAGGACATGGGCGTCCACGACGACGCCACCGAGGGGCCGGAGAACGAGGTCCTGGCGTCGCTCACCAACGAGGTCCTCCTCGACGGCCTGCGCCGGCTCTCGGACGAGCAGCGCGACTGTCTGATCATGCGGTTCCTGCAGGGTCTCAGCATCGCGGAGACCGCCGAGGTGCTCGGACGCAGCGAGGGCGCCGTGAAACAGCTGCAGCTGCGGGGGGTGCGCAACCTCGCCAAGCTGATGCCGGCCGGGTGGCGCGATGACTGAGCACATGCCTGCGTCCGTGGCCGTAACCCGCGCGCCCGGCGGCTCGTTGTCCGGGTGGTACGGCGCTCGCCGTCACCGACACCACCAGCAGCGAGGACGGGCATCGTGATCACGGGGCGAAGCTCTCAGCGGTTCCAGGACCTCGTCGAGGGCTCCTCGGCGGGCGGCGCCCGCGTCTCGACGTACGCCGACCTGCTCGAGGTCGTCGCCGTCCTCCGCGCCCAGCCCGCTCCCGTCCCCGACCCCGTCTTCGTGGCCGCCCTGCGCGAACGGCTGCTGGCCGAGGCCGAGTCCGTCCTGGCGGCCGCCGCGGCCGACCGCGACGACACCGACGCCCGTCTCCGGCTACGGCCGGCGACCCCGCGCGTCCGGCGCCGCAACCGGCGGCTCGCGGTCGCCATCAGCGGTGTCACCCTCGTCGGCGCGACGGCGACCATGGCCGTGGCCGCCCAGTCCGCCCTCCCCGGCGACGGGTTGTACCCCGTGAAGCGCGGCATCGAGAACGTGCACGCCGATCTCACCTTCGACCGGGCCGCACGGGGCCGGTTGCTCCTCGACGACGCCTCGACCCGTCTCGACGAGGCCACCCAGCTCAGCCGGGAGGACACCGCGGGCTCGTCGCGCGTGGCCGACACCCTGGACGCGTTCACCCAGCAGGCCGTCGCCGGGTCCGACCTGCTGGTCGCCGACTACCAGGCCACCGGCGATCGGTCGTCGATCACGAGTGTCCGCACCTTCACCGCGGCGAGCATGGCCCGCCTCCGCCAGCTCCAGGGCATGGTGCCTCCGGACGCCCTCGACCAGCTGCTCCAGGCCGCTCAGGCGCTCGACCAGGTGGACCAGGTCTCCTCCCAGGCCTGCCCCACCTGCGCCGGACCGTCGGTCACCCAGGTGCCGAGCGTGCTGACCGCGGCCGTTCGGGCCACCACCGACTCCTGGCAGGTCGCCTCACCGGGCCCGAAGGCGGGACACCCGCACAGCGGTCACCCGGCGCCGAGGGTGACCCTTCCGCACGTCGGCGGCAACCTGCCGCCGGCCAGCGTCACGGACCCGACGCAGTCGGGCATCGACCTCGGGAACCCGACCGCGCACGACGTACGCACCACGGTGCAGCACCTCACCGGCGGGCTCACCCACACCCATCAGACCGACCTGGGTTCGACGGTGACGGACACCACCGGCAACCTGCTCGACGCGGTCGGCGCCGCCGGCAACCGGCTGGCTCAGACCCTCGACGGCACCGTGGGCAGCATCGGGAGCGCGCTCCCGACCGACCTGCCGAAGCTCCCCTGACCGCTCAGCGCCAGATCGAGCCACGGTCGACCAGCAGGGCGTAGAGCGACTGCTGGATCGTCTCGCGCACCTGGTCCGTCACGTTGAAGACGAGCATGGGGTCGTCCGCGGCGCCGGCCTCGTAGTCGTCGGTGCGGATGGGTTCGCCGAACTCCATGAGCCACTTCGACGGCAGGGGTACCAGGCCGAGCGGCCCCAACCACGGGAAGAGCGGCGTGATCGGGACGTAGGGGATGCCGAGCAGGCGGGCGAGCGACGGGATGTTGCCGATGAGGGGGTAGATCTCCTCCGCCCCGACCACCGAGAGCGGCACGATCGGTACGCCGGTGCGGAGCGCGGCGGCGACGAAGCCCCCGCGGCCGAAACGCTGGAGCTTGTAGCGGTCGTGGAACGGCTTGCCGATGCCCTTGAACCCCTCGGGCCACACGCCGACCAGCTCACCGCCCGCCAGCATCCGCTCGGCGTCCTCGTGGCACGCCAGGGTGGCGCCGCCCTTGCGGGCCAGGCTGCTCACCAGCGGCATCCGGAAGACGAGGTCCGCGCCGAGCGGGCGCAGGAAACGCCCGGTGTGGTCGTGGATGGTCAGCATCGTCATCAGGCCGTCCATCGGCAGCGTGCCGGAGTGGTTGGAGACGACGAGGGCCCCGCCCTCGGTCGGCAGGTTGTCCACGCCGCGCGCCTCGATCCGGAACCACTTCTGAGCCAGCGGCCGGAGCGACGCGAGGAGGAGCTGCTCGGCGACCTCGGGATCGAAGCCGTACTCGTCGACCTCGTAGTCGCCGGCGAGCCGGCGGCGCAGGAACGCCAGGAAGCGTGCCAGCTGCGGCTCCCAGTCCTCGCCGAAGACCTGAAGGGCTCCGGTCTGGAGTGCCGTCAGCCACTCGCCCGGCGAGACCCCGCCGCCGGGGGCGCGCTCGGTCGTGAGGGCGGGCGGTCGCTCGGTCTCCTCGACCGGGGGCGGCGGGTCCGGCTCGCTCTTCGGTGCGGTCGCCCGCGGCGGCCGGCGTGTCCCGCCGGCGAGCGTGCGCGAGGCCCTCGACGGACGCGCGCTGCCCGACCCGCGACCCGGGCGGCCGCCGGTGCCGATCGGGATGATCTCGGCGTCACCCACGAGGTGCTCCGGAGGCGCTCGGCAACGGCTCCGGCAGGGATGCGGCCAGTCCCTCGACGACCCGCTCCACCGTGCGCGGCGGGTGGCCGATCGCCGCGGCGAAGTCCGCGAAGGCCTGCCCCGTCGTGTACTCGGGCTCGAACCCGAGCATCGCGCGCATCCGGCTCGTGTCGATCCCGCGGCCGAAGGTGAGGAAGCCGAGCTGCTCGGGCGAGAAGTCGGCCATCCGGGCGGACTTGAGGATCGAGGCCAGCCCGCCCACCGCGGGGCGGGGCAGCGTCACCGTCGGCTTCCGGAGCCGGCGTACGGCCTGCGACAGGAGCATGACGCCGTCGCCGGCGACGTTGAAGGTGCCGGGCACCTCGGTGTGGACCGCGTGGGTGAGCACGCGCATCAGGTCGTGCTCGTGCACGAACTGCAGGCGGGGGTCGAAGCCGAGGACGGTCGGGATGACGGGCAGGCGGAAGTACGACGACATCGGGCTGGTCACATGAGGCCCGAGCACGTTGGCCAGGCGCAGCGTGGTGACCCGCACGTCGGGGCGCCGGCGGGCGAACCCGCGGACGTAGCCCTCGATCTCGGCCACGTCCTTGGCGTAGCCGGAGCTGGGCTGCCGTCGCGGCTCCATGTCCTCCCGGAACATGGCCGGGTCGCGGCTGGACGCCCCGTACACGGTCGACGTCGACTTCACGACGAGGTGCTGGATCCCCGGGGCCTTCTGGCACGCCGCGAGCAGCTGCATCGTGCCGATGACGTTGAGCTCCTTCATCGTGCCGCGGCCACCGGCACTGCCGGGCGTCGCGATGACGCTCATGTGGACGACGGTGTCGACGTCCTCCTTGGCGATGACCTTCGCGATGACGGGGTTGCGGATGTCGGCACGGACGAAGGAGACGTCACCGATGTCGTCGTGAGGGGGCACGGCGTCGACGCCGACGACCCGCTCGACGTCGGGGTGGGTGGCGAGTCCGCGCGCGAACCTCCGGCCGAGGTCTCGGGAGACCCCGGTGACCAGAACGACCTTCCCCACGCCGAAGTCGCCTCGGACCGGGTTACTTGCCGAGCTTGCGACGCTGCACGCGCGTCTTCTTCAACAGCTTGCGGTGCTTCTTCTTCGCCATCCGCTTGCGTCGCTTCTTGATGACAGAACCCACGAAAACCTCTTCCGACTGCGTCACTACGGCCCCGGAGGTGCGCCGGGACGACCCCGACAGCGTAGCCGCCGGGCAGACCCGCGCAGAATCGAGCGCAGACGGTGGTACGGGGGTGGGCGGTCTCCGGGTCAGCCGGCGCTGTAGAAGCTCTTGCGGAGGTACTCGTTGACGTCCTCCTCGGTCACCCGGAAGGAGCGACCGACGCGGACGGCGGGCAGCTCACCACCGTGGACCAGGCGGTAGACCGTCATCTTGGACACGCGCATCATGGCGGCGACCTCGGCGACCGTCAGGAACCTGACGTCGGAGATGTCCCCTGGGTTGTTGGCAGGCATCGCAGGCACCGTCTCTCTGGGCAGGCACGCGCCGGCTTCCCCTCCGGCGTACACGTCCTGCGCATCCGTGAGAATAGGGCCTGATGTGACTCGTGGGGAAGGAAATCCCTACAGAAACCCAAGGGAACCAGCGTGTCGAGTTGAAAACTGTTCGATTTTACCGTTCCAGCGCTCAGGGCAGCGGGTCGAGGCCGTGGAACGGGAAGATCTCGTCCCGCGTCGCCATGATCGTCCGGTCGAGCCAGGTGCCGGGGTCGTAGCCGTCCGACCAGTCCCGGTACGCCGGGTCACGGCCGTCGGTGAGGCGGTACGGCGCGGTCCGGCCGAGCCGCTCGCGGACGTGCTCCCTCCACGAGTCGGGCGTCGCCGTCGCGACGTCCAGCGGTTGCCCGCCGACGACGGCGAGCAGGTGGCTCCACGCGCGCGGGACGACGTCGACGAGGGCGTAGCCACCGCCTCCGGTCACGATCCACCGGCCGTCGCACACCTCGTGGGCGAGGTCGTGCAGCGCGAGGTACGACGCGCGCTGGCCGTCGACGCTCAGCATCAGGTCCGCGAGCGGATCGTCGCGATGGCTGTCGCAGCCGTGCTGGGTGACCAGCACCTCGGGGGCGAACTCGCGCAGCAGCGGCGGGACGACGGCATGGAAGGCTCGCAGCCACCCGGCGTCCGACGTACCGGGCGGGAGCGCGACGTTGACGGCGCTCCCCCGGGCCTGCGGCCCTCCCGAGTCCTGGGCGAAGCCGGTGCCGGGGAACAGCGTCTGCCCGGTCTCGTGCAGCGAGATCGTGAGGACGCGCGGGTCGTCGTAGAAGATCGACTCCACGCCGTCGCCGTGGTGCACGTCGACGTCGACGTAGGCGACCTTCCGCGCGCCGTTGTCGAGCAGCCACCGGATCCCGATCGCCACGTCGTTGTAGATGCAGAAGCCGCTGGCGCGGTCCGGCATGGCGTGGTGGAGGCCGCCGGTGATGTTGGCGCTGTGGAGGCTCTCGTGGCTCCACACCTGCCGGAAGGCCTCGACGCTGGCGCCGACGACGTGCGACGCGGCGCGGTGCATGTCGCGGAAGACCGGGTTGTCGTCGCTGCCGAGCCCGTACGCCGGCGTGAACCGGCCGGGGTCGGCGCCCGCCTGCTGCACCGCCTCGATCAGCGCCGGCTCGTGGACCGTGGCGATCAGGTCGTCGTCGGCCATCGGGGCGGGGACGGTCCGGAGACGGTCGAGCACGCCGAGGTCGGCGGCCAGCCGCATGGTGAGGTCGACCCGGAGGGGCGACATGGGGTGGCTCGGCCCGAAGTCGTACTCGGTGAGCGTCGGGTCGAACACCACCGTCGCGGGACCCGGGCACTCCATGCACGGGACCGTACCGCGATGCCTCTTGAGCGCCGAGCCACACTCGAAACGTGGCGACGCTCATCGCGACGGGTCCGCGGCAGACCCTTGGTCGGACCGCCCTCGCCGCGGCGACGGTCTACCTCGTGCTGCGTGCCGTCAGCGCGGTGGTGATCCTGCTGGGTCAGGAGCGGCAGCCACGGATCGGCCGGCTCGACCACACGCCGTACTTCGGGATGATCACGCACTGGGACGCCCTGTGGTTCCAACGGATCGCCCTGACCGGCTACCCGCACCACCTCCCCCTCACGCCGACGGGACACGTCGCCCAGAACCCGTGGGCGTTCTACGCGGTCTTCCCGTTCGTCACACGCGCCGTCATGCAGGCGACGGACCTGACGTTCCCGGTCGCGGCGACGCTGGTGGTGCTCGCCAGCGGCGTCGTCGCTGCCGTCGCGATGGCCAAGACCCTCGAGGCGAGGATCCCGCCGGCGGTGACCCTCGGTGTGGTCGCCGTGTGGGCGGCGTTGCCGATGTCGCCTGCCCTGCAGCTGCCCTACTCCGAGGCGCCCGCGATGGCCCTGCTCTGCCTGTCGCTGCTGGGGCTCCAGCGACGGCGCTGGTGGGCGGCCACCCTGGCGGCGGTCCTCCTCGGGCTGACCCGACCGATCCTGCTGCCCCTGGTGCCGGTCTTCGCGGTCGCCGTGTGGCTGCGCTGGCGCTCCCGTGAGACCGATCCGATCGGCCGGGGCGAACGGTGGTCGATGTTCGGCGGGCTCGCCACGACGGCGGCGGCCGTCGGGTTGTGGCCGGCCCTGGCGTGGGTGTGGACCGGCCAGCGCGACGCCTACGCGCAGACCCAGGCCGCCTGGAGCGCGCGCCACGCTCTCGCGCTCTTCCCGGGGCTCGCGCGCCAGCTCGGCCGCCTGCTCGAGGGAGAGGCCCTGCCCGGCGTCCACCTGGCCGCGCTCGCGGCGTTCGCCGGGTGCTGCGTCCTCGGCGGGGTCGCGATCCGCTCGCCCCGGCTCGACCCGGTGCTCGCCACCTGGTGCCTCACCTACGCGGTCTTCGTGATCGCGACGACCCCCGCCGTCCACCCGAGCGTGTTCCGGATCCTGCTGCCGCTCTACCCCTTGGTCGCCGTGGTGTGCGGCGCCGCCTCGGACCGGATCACCGGCTCCTGGCGCGTCCGATGCTGTGTGGCGATCGCGGCCGGGATCGTGGGGCAGTACGTCTGGGTGACGTCGACGGTCGCGTACATCCCGGGCGTCACGCACGCGCCGTGACCCGGCGTACCATGAGCGCGTGCTCATGACCTCGACGTCCTGCTGGTGGCCCGCCTGACGGCGGACCCCCGATCGAGCACACCTCATCAGACGGCCGCCCACGGGCGGCCGTTCGTGTCGTGTCGAGCTGAACGCGACCGGGCCGGGCGCTCCGGGGCACTCACACCAGGAGCCACCATGGACCGCAGCCTCTCCCTGATCACCCCGACCGGGCGTCTCACGCTCGGCAACCTCCTCGGCGCCCTCCGCGGCATGGCGGCCGCCCAGGAGACCGGTGACTGCTTCTACGGCATCGCCGACCTGCACGCGATGACCACCCCGCACGACCCCGCGACGCTGCGGGCGACGATCGCGGAGGTCTCGGCGCTCTTCCTGGCGTCCGGGCTGGACCCGGACCGGGCGACGCTGTTCCGGCAGAGCCAGGTGCCGAGCCACCGCGAGCTCGCCTACCTGCTCGAGTGCACGGCGTACACCGGCGAGCTCAACCGGATGATCCAGTTCAAGGAGAAGGGACGTGGCGTCGCGTCGACGCGGGCGTCGCTCTACACCTACCCGGCCCTGATGGCGGCCGACATCCTGCTGTACCGGCCGTCCTCGGTCCCGGTCGGCGACGACCAGCGGCAGCACGTCGAGCTCACCCGGGATCTGGCCATCCGCTTCAACAACACCTACGGGCGGGTCTTCACGGTGCCCGAGGTGACCCTGCCGCGCGCCGGGGCCCGGGTGATGGACCTGCAGTCGCCGACCTCGAAGATGTCGAAGTCCGACGTCACCGGCGCCGGGGTGATCCGGCTGCTCGACCCGCCCGACGTCGTACGCCGGAAGGTGGCGCGGGCGGTGACCGACTCCGACACGGGGCCGGACGCGGTCCGTGCGGACGCGTCCAAGCCGGGGGTCACCAACCTGCTGGACATCCTGGCCGCGTGCGGCGGGTCGAGCGAGGGCATCTCGACGTACGGCGCGCTCAAGGCCGCGGTCACGGAGGCCGTGGTCGCGGTGCTCGAGCCGCTGCAGAAGTCGTACGCCGAGCTGGCCGCCGACCCGGCGTACGTCGCTTCGGTGTTCGCCGACGGGTCCGCACGCTGCCGCGACGTCACCGCCTCCGTCCTCGCCGACGCGACCGCGGCGATGGGGTTGTGAGGCCTCAGGAACCTTCGGCGAGCTGCGCGGAACGGTCGCGGGCGGCCTCCATCGCGGCCAGGAACGCGGCGCGCACCTTGTGGATCTCGAGCTCGCGCAGGGCGGCGGCCGTGGTGCCGCCCGGCGAGGTGACCTGCTCGCGCAGGACGACCGGGTGGGTCCCGGTCTCGCGGAGCATCTTGGCCGAACCGACCACGGTCTGCACCACGAGCTCGGTCGACGTCGCGCGCGGCAGGCCGAGGTGGACGCCGGCCTCGATCATCGACTCGACGACGAAGAAGAGGTAGGCCGGCCCCGAGCCGGAGATCGCGGTGACCGCGTCCATCTGGCGCTCGGGGATGCGCAGCACGCGTCCGGTCGAGCCGAGCAGCTCCTCGGCGACGGCCAGGTGGTCGTCGTCGCAGTGCGACCCGGGCGCGATCGCGGCCATGCCCTCGTCGACCAGTGCGGGTGTGTTGGGCATGACGCGGACGACGGGCACGCCGCTTGGCAGCCGCGCCTCCAGGAACGACGTCGTGATGCCGGCCGCCAGTGAGACGACCAGCTGCCCCGGGCGCACCTCGGGCCCGATCTCCTCGAGCAGACCGGCCATGTCCTGCGGCTTGACCACCAGGACCAGGGTGTCGGCGCGCTTGGTCGCGTCGAGGTTGGAGACGACGGCGACGGCGTACCGGTCCTCGAGCTCGCGGGCGCGCTCGGGGCGCTTCTCGCCGACGAGCAGCTCGCCGGCCGGCCGGCCGGCCCGGATCAGTCCGGAGAGCAGCGTCTCGCCCATCACACCGGCGCCCAGGATGGCGATGACAGGGGACGACATGGCTCGGCCTACTTCTTGGAGATCAGGGACCGGACGAAGAATGTCAGGTTCTGCGGGCGCTCGGCGAGACGTCTCATGAGGTAGCCGTACCACTCGGTGCCGTAGGGCACGTAGACGCGGACCGTCTCGCCGGCCTCGGCCAGACGCCGCTGCTCGTCGGGCCGGATGCCGTAGAGCATCTGGTACTCGTAGCTCCCGGCGTCACGGCCGTTGCGGCTGGCCAGCGACGACGCGATGGTGATCATCCGCGGGTCGTGGGTGGCGATCATCGGGTAGCCCTGGCCGGCGAGCAGCACCTTGAGGCAGCGCACGTAGGACTTGTCGACGTCCAGCCGGGACTGGAAGGCGACCGACTCCGGCTCGTCGTACGCGCCCTTGCAGAGGCGTACCCGCGAGCCCTCGTAGGCGAGGGCGCGGCAGTCGGCCTCGGTGCGGTGCAGGTAGGCCTGCAGGACCGCGCCGGTCTCGGGGAAGTCCTTGCGGAGCTCGCGCAGGGTGGCGAGCGTCGCGTCGGTGGTCGTGTGGTCCTCCATGTCGAGGGTGACCGTCGTACCGGCGTTGCGGGCGGCGCGGCAGATGGTGCGGGCGTTCTCCAGGGCCATCTTCTGGCCCTGCTGCGGGAGCGCCTGGCCGATGGCGGAGAGCTTCACCGACACCTCGGCCTGCCGGGTGAGCCCCCGGGCGGCGAGCGCGGACAGGAGGTCGAGGTAGGCCTGCACCGTGGCGTCGGCCTGGTCCGCGTCGAGGGTGTCCTCGCCGAGGTAGTCGAGCGTGACCCGCAGGTGGTCCTCGACGAGGCCGGACGTCGCCTCGACCGCGTCCGCGGTGCCTTCGCCGGGCACGTAGCCGTGCACGATCCCGGACGACACCGGCATGGTCGAGACCATTTCCTTGACCCGGTCGCTGCGCGCGAGGAGCAGCAGAGGTTGGCGGAGCAACGACATGCCCGACAGGCTACTTCGTGGTCCGCGGAGTCGGCGCGACCCTGGGGTTGACCGCTCGCCCACCGGTGCTTGACTCTCACACGGTGTCAGGGCGTGGAGTGGTGGGGTCATGTTGAGTATCGGAGACTTCGCGAGGTACGCCGGGGTGTCGGTGCGGATGCTGCGCCACTACGACGCCATCGGCCTGCTCGCCCCGTCGTACGTCGATCCGGCGAGCGGGTACCGGTTCTACGAGCCGGCGCTGCTGGCTCGCGCCAACGCCCTGGTGGCCCTGCGGGACCTCGGGTTCTCGCTCGCCCAGATCGGCACGCTGCTCGAGGGCGACCTCGACGCGGTGGCGCTGCGGTCGATGCTGGACCAGCGTCGGCGCGAGCTGGAGGGGCAGATCAGGGGCGACCGGGCACGTCTGGCCGACGTCGAGCGACGTCTCCGGCTGATGGAAGGAGCAAGCACCATGGATCTGGAGTTCACCGAGAAGCCGCTGCCGGCGCTCACCCTCATGCAGGTGACCGGCTACGTGAAGGACGTCAACGACATCGGTACCCGGGTCGGTCCGATGTTCGAGGACCTGGTCCGTCGACTCGAGGAGGCGGGCGAGCAACCGTCGCACCCGGGCATCGCGTGGTACTCCGGCGAGGACGAAGGTCTCACCATCGGCGCCGGCTTCGAGCGGGCGCCCGTCCCCGGCACCGAGTCCGGGGAGCTGGCGGCCGTCCCGCGAGCCGTGACGACGGTCTACCGGGGCTCCATGGCGCACATCGGGGAGGCCTGGCAGGCGCTCGGGAACCACGTGCAGCAGCTGGGGCTGGAGTTCTCCGGGCCGTGCCGGGAGGTCTACCTCCACACCGAGCCGGACGACCCCGACGCGTGGGTGACCGAGCTGCAGCAGCCCGTCGTCGGCTGAGGACGTCCGGGACTACGGCGTACGACGACGCAGGGTCGCCGCCCCGAGCGCGAGGGCGGCGACCGCGAAGCCGGCGACGATCGCCAGGTCGCGCCACACCTGGCCGGTCTGGCTGCTCGCGACGAGCGACGACATCGCATCGGTGGCGTAGGACAGCGGCAGCACGCTGCTGATCGCGTGGAGCACGGTGGGCAGCTCGTCGCGGGCGACGAACAGCCCGCAGAGCAGGATCTGCGGGATCACGAACAGCGGCATGAACTGGACCGCCTGGAACTCCGTCTGCGCGAACGCGCTCACCAGCAGCCCGAGCGCCGTACCGAGGACGGCGTCCGCGACCGCCACCAGCCCGAGGAGCCACACCGGGCCGGCGACGTTCAGGCCCAGGGGGCCGACGCTCAGGGCGACGGCCAGGGCGGCCTGGACCGACGCGACCACGCCGAACGCGAGGGCGTAGCCCCCGAGGAAGTCGAGCTTGCCCATCGGCATCGCCAGCAGCCGCTCGAGGGTGCCGGAGCTGCGCTCGCGCAAGGTCGTCACGCTGGTGACGAGGAACATCACGATGAACGGGAAGATCGCCAGCAGCCCGGGCCCGAACCGGTCGAAGAGTGATCCGGGCAGGTCCCGGAACATCCACCAGAGCAGGGTGATCAGGACGCAAGGCAGGACCAGCAGCATCGCCGCCGTACGACGGTCGCGGCGCAGCTGGGTGAGCACGCGGGCGCTCACGGCGAGGAGGATCCGCGGGGTCATGCGACGCTCCCTTCGGTCGGGGCCGACGCGACCAGGGCCAGGAACGCGCTCTCGATGTCGTCGGTGTGGGTCGTGCGGCGGATCTGGTCGGGGGTGTCGTCGGCGATGATCCGGCCCTCGCGCATCAACAGGAGCCGGTCGCACCGGTCGGCCTCGTCCATGACGTGGCTGGACACGAAGACCGGCGACCCCCGCGTCGGCCAGGCGGTGGAACAGCGCCCACAGGTCGCGGCGGAGCACCGGGTCGAGGCCGACGGTGGGCTCGTCGAGGACCAGCAGGTCGGGGGTGCCGAGCAGCGCCACGGCCAGGCTGGCGCGGGAGACCTGCCCACCGCTGAGCCGCCCCACCACCTGGTCGGCGTGGTCGGCCAGGTCGACCGTGTCGATCGCGCGCCCGACCGCGGCGGCGTCGGCGCCGAGCACCCGGGCGAAGAAGGAGAGGTTCTCGCGGACCGTGAGGTCGGCGTAGATGCTGGGGGCCTGCGTGACGTAGCCGATCCGGTGGCGCAGGTCCTTGCTGCCCGCCTCGACCCCGGCGATCTTGACGCTGCCCGAGGTCAGCCGCTGGACCCCGACGAGCGAGCGCATGAGGGTGCTCTTGCCGCAGCCGCTCGGGCCGAGCAGCCCGGCGACCGTCCCCTTCTCGAGCGTGAGGTCGAGCCCGTGCAGCACGCGCCGACCCCCGCGGTCCACGACCAGCTCCCGCACCTCCACGACGTTATTCACCATGTGATGAATTATGCCCACCCCGCCCCCCACCGTCAATCGTTGAGCCGCGGGTTATGGCCCGTCGAGCCGCGGGTAATGGTCCGGTGAGCCGCGGGTAATGGTCGCACGCGTACGAGCCGCGGGTTATGGCGCGGGTCAACGCACCACAAGGCGCGGGTCAACGCACCACAAGGCGCGGCTCAACGGACCACAAGGCGCGGCTCAACGGGGTGGGAGGTCGCCGGTGAGGTAGCGCTGGATGGTGGGGGCGTACGTCGCCACGACGGTCTCCGCGGGCATCGAGGCCAGCGGCTCGAGCTCGAGGACGTAGCGGCTGAGGATGATCCCGAGCATCTGGCTGGCCACCAGCGACATCCGCAGCTCCGGGTCGTCCAGGCCGAGGGCTCGCCCGACCGGCTGCAGCACGACCGGTAGGAACCCGTCGCGCATCAGGTGGCTGGCCGACGGGTCGAGGAGAGTCCGGGCGAGGGCCACGAAGACCGCGGTGTTCCCCGGGTCGTCCCACACGCCGACGAAGACGCGCAGCACCCGCTCACCGGCCCCGTCCGGCCCGTCCGCGAGCGCCGGTGCGATGGCCGTCCGCGGGTCGACCGGGAGCTCGAGCGCCGCGACGAACAGGTCGTCCTTGGTGCCGAAGTAGTGGTGCACCAGCGCCGCGTCGACCCCCGCGGCGCCCGCGACCGCGCGGATCGTGGTCCCGGCGAAGCCCTTCTCCGCGAACGCCGCGCGCGCGGCGCCGAGGATCGCGGCCCGGGTGTCCGGCGCGCCGGGACGCCGGCCCCGCGGGGCGCTGCTCACGGCGTGCCGACCGCGAAGTGCTCGCGGGCGAACTCCAGCGACTCCCGCAGGTCGGCCTCGCGCTCGCCGCGGGTGCTGGCACGACGGGTGTTGATCTCGAGCACGAGGTGGCCGCCGAACCCGGTCTCGGAGAGGTGCCCGAGGAAGCCGGCCGCGTCCATGGCACCCCGACCGGGCACCAGGTGCTCGTCCTTCGCCGATCCCGACCCGTCGGTCAGGTGCACGTGACGGAGCCGGTCGCCCAGCCGCTCCGCCATCGCGACCGGCGAGGCCTGCGCGATGGCGGCGTGGGAGAGGTCGATGGTGGCGTTGGCGTAGGTCTCGACCGAGGGGTCCCACCCGGGGAGGTACATCTCGACGCCGCGCCGCGCCGAGGCGCGCCACGGGTACATGTTCTCCACGGCGAAGGCCAGGCCGGTCGTCTCCTCCAGGGCGGCGATGCCGTTGACGAAGCCCGCGGCGTACTCGCGCTGCCAGCGGAACGGCGGATGTACGACGACCACGTCTGCGCCGACCGAGTGCGCCATCTCGGCGGACCGCTCGAGCTTGCCCCACGGGTCGGTGCCCCAGACCCGCTGGGTGAAGAGCAGGCACGGCGAGTGGATCGCACACACCGGCAGCTCGTGGTGGTCGGAGAGCTGCTTGACCGCCGCGGTCTGTTGACTGAGGGCGTCGATGCCGACCATCACCTCGATCGCGTCGTAGCCCAGCGAGGACGCGTAGGCGAACGCGTGCGCGCTGGACTCCGGGTAGACCGACGCGGTGGACAGGGCGACCAGGGACACGTCAGCCCGCCGCGATCTGGTCGAGGCGCTCGAGGATCACGCCCTCGCGGAGCGCCCACGGGCAGATCTGGAGCTCCTCGAGGTCGAAGATGTCCATCACGGCCTCGGCGACCAGCGCCCCCGGGACGATCTGGTGGGTGCGGCTCGGCGAGACCCCCGGCAGCTCGGCGAGGTCGTCGAAGTCCATGTCGACCAGCCGGGGGATCCACTTCTGCAGGTCGTGCTGGGACAGGACCCGCTCGACCAGCGGTCCGTGCTCGGAGGGCGCGGCACCGCAGATGCGCGCCAGGGACCGGAAGGTCTTGGACGTCGCCGCGGCCACGTCGGGTGGTCCGCCGCGCAGGAGGTGTCCGGCGTCCTGGGCGATGTCGGCGCGGATCTGCTTGCGGAGCTCGCGCATCTCCTGCTCGTCCGGACGGCCGTCGCGGAAGTGCTCACGGGCCAGGCGGGCGGCGCCGATCGGCAGCGACCACGCCACGTCGGGTTCCTCGTCCGCACCGCCGGCGATCTCGAGGGAGCCGCCGCCGATGTCGAAGACCGCCAGCCGCCCGGCCGACCAGCCGAACCACCGTCGTACGGCGAGGAAGGTGAGCCGTGCCTCGTCCTCGCCCGGCAGCACCGCGATCCGGACCCCCGTCTCGTCGGCCACGTGGTCGAGGACGGCGTCGCAGTTGCGGGCATCGCGCACCGCCGAGGTGGCGAAGCCCAGCATGTCCTGCGCGCCCTTGTCCTCCGCGACGACGAGTGCGTCGGCGACGAACTTGGTCAGCGCCTTGATGCCGCCCTTGGTGACCTCACCGTCCTCGAGGTGCTCCGCGAGGCGCAGCGGCTCCTTGTGGGAGTACGCCGGCAACGGCGCCGCCCCGCGGTGGGCGTCCACCACGAGGAGGTGTCCGGTGTTGGAGCCGATGTCGAGGACGCCGAGGCGCATGGCGCCGAATCTACCGGGACCCCGACCCCCGTAGGCTTGGGCGGTGCCCGAAGTCGACCTGGTGTTCCCCCGTGCCTTCGTCGAGTTCGCCGACCCCGCTGACGCCGACCAGGTCTTCCGCTGCGACCTCACCTGGCTCACGTCGCGCGTACCAGTGCATCTTCGGCCAGGGCTGCCGGGGCATCTTCGCCGACGCTCCCGACACGGGCTGCTGCACGCTCGGGGCTCACTTCGCCGACAAGGCCGACGAACGCCGGGTGTCGTCGTACGTCGACCAGCTCGACGCCGAGACCTGGCAGTTCCGGCCGCACGGACGGGTCCGGAAGTCGGACTGGATCGAGACCGACGAGGAGGGCGGCCGCAAGACACTGGTCGTGGAGCACGACGGCCAGTCGGCCTGCATCTTCCACAACCGCAACGACTTCCCGACCGGCGCCGGCTGCGCCCTGCACTCGCTGGCCCTGAAGCAGGGACGCAACCCGCTGGAGACGAAGCCGGACGTGTGCTGGCAGCTCCCGATCCGTCGCACGTTCCGGACGGTGGAGCGGCCGGACGACACGTCGTACACCGAGGTCTCGATCGGCGAGTACGACCGCCGGGGTTGGGGAGCGGGCGGGCACGACCTCGACTGGTACTGCTCGGGGAACACCGAGGCACACGTCGGCCGCGAGCCGCTCTACGTGACCAACGAGCCGGAGCTGGTCGAGCTGATGGGCAGGCCGGCGTACGACGAGCTGGTCACGCACTGCGAGCGGCACCTGGCCTCACGCGAGCGCCTGGCGATCCATCCGGCCGACCCCGGGTGAGCCCACATCGCGGTCGATCGCGCCCGGCACCGCGAACTTCTCGACGTCAAGAGATGCCGACCCCCTGTCGGTATCTCCGGACGGCGTGGCGCAGAATGCACGTCATGCGCCTGGACCACATCTCCTACGCCGCCGGCCCGGACGGCCTCGCCGGCACCGCCCAGCGCATCGGGGGGTTGCTCGGCCGTGAGTTCGTCGACGGGGGTGTTCACCCGCGCTTCGGGACCCGCAACATGGTCCTGCCGCTGGCGGACCACACCTACCTCGAGGTGGTCGAGGTGCTCGACCACCCTGCGTCCGACAAGGCCCCGTTCGGCCAGGCCGTGCGCGCCCGCTCGGCCCTCGGCGGCGGCTGGCTCGGCTGGGTCGTCTCGGTCGACGACATCGCCGGCGTCGAGCGGCGGCTGGGTCGCGAGTCGGCACCCGGCAACCGGCACCGGCCCGACGGCACCGAGCTGCGGTGGATGCAGATCGGCGTCAACGGCCTGATCTCCGACCCGCAGCTGCCCTTCTTCATCCACTGGCTCAGCCCCGAGGAGCTGCACCCGTCGTCGGGGGGCACCGCGGACTGGTCCCTGGCCTGCCTCGAGATCGCAGGCGACCCGCAGCGCGTGAGCGAGTGGCTCGGCGAGACGGTCGAGGCGCCGCTGGAGGACGTCAAGGTCGAGTGGGTGGCCCCGCACGGCACGCCCGGCATCATCGCGGCGCAGTTCAACACGCCGCACGGACTGGTCCGGGTCTGACGGACCCGAGCCGTGGGGCGGTCGCGAGCCCCAACATCTGGCAGCACCCCGCGACGTACGAGCTCGAGAACCTCGCGGTCGACCGAGACGGCCTGATCGAGTCGGCCATGCGCGCGCAGGCGGACTGGGCGGGGCGGGTCGTCCTCGACCTCGGGTGCGGCAGCGGCTTCCACCTCCCGCGCTTCGCGGCGACCGCGGCGCGCGTGTACGGCGTGGAGCCGCATCCCGGTCTGCTGCGGCTGGCGGCACGTCGTACCCGGTCCCTGCCGCACGTCGAGGTGCTCCCCGGCACCGCCCAGGCCGTGCCGCTCCCCGACCGTTCGGTCGACGTGGTCCACGCCCGCTGGGCCTACTTCTTCGGCCCCGGCTGCGAGCCGGGTCTGGCCGAGCTCGGACGCGTCGTACGCCGGGGCGGGACGGCGTTCGTGATCGACAACGACGCGTCGAGGTCGACGTTCGGCGGGTGGTTCCGGCGCGGGTACCCACGGGTCGACCCGGTCGAGGTCGAGCGCTTCTGGGCGCGACAGGGCTGGACCCGGACGCCGCTCGACGTCGACTGGCGCTTCGACGACCGGGCCGACCTCGAGGCGGTGGTGCGGATCGAGTTCACCCCCGAGCTGGCCGACGCGATCCTCGCCGAGCATCCCGGCACGACCGTCGACTACGCCGTCAACCTCTGGTCGAGGCGGTTCTGAGGGGGCGGTCCTGCCCCAGCCTGTTGGGGTGTTTCGGCGCGCTCCGCGGTACGGCCCTCACCCCGACGAGAGGCGGACGGCGAGGGTCGGCGTGAGCAGGACGCCCGGCCCGGCGACCGGCGGGGTGGAGAGCAGCTCCTCCAGCGCCTTGACCAGCTCGACGGCCACCTGCTCCAGCGGCTGCCGCACCGACGTCAGTCCACCGGGGACCACCTGGGCCACCTGGGAGTCGTCGAAGCCGACGACCGCGACGTCGCGTCCCCAGTCGATGCCGCGGTCGCCGAGGGTGTGCAGCACGCCCATCGCGAGGGTGTCGGACGCGCACACGAACGCCGTCGGCCGGGCCTCGTCGAGCAGCACCGAGGCCGCCTCCCGACCGGAGGCCACGGTGTCTTCGACGCGCGACGCCAGACCCGTGGTCGGCAGGTCGCGGGCGTGCATCGCGCGGCTCCACCCGGAGCGGCGGTCCTCGCCGATGAAGGAGTCCTTGCGCCAGCCGATCCACGCGATCCGGGTGTGACCCTGGTCGAGCAGGTGGTTGGTGGCCAGCTCGGTGCCGGCGGCGCCGTCGACGTCGACCCAGGAGTGCGTGGCCTCGGGGTTGTCCCACGGCCGGCCGAAGGCCACGAACGGCGCGCGCCGTCTCGCTCAACCAGGCGGCCTGCGGGTTGCCGAGGTAGGTGTCGGTGACGACGAACGCGTCGACGGCCGTCGAGCGGAGGAGGTCGTCGTACCCTCCGAGGGGGTCGTCGGTCGTCCCGGCGAACAGCAGCACGTGGTAGCCGCTCTCGCCGGCGGTCTCGACCAGCGTGTGGACGAACCGGTCCATCGCGGCGTTGGCGGTGCCCTCCTGCGCGGGGTTGAACTTCAACCCGATCAGGTGGGTGGCCCGGGTGCGCAGGTTGCGCGCGGCACGGTTGGGCGAGTAGCCGAGCTCGGCGATCGCGTCCTGCACGCGGGCCAGCGTGTCGGGCCGGAGCAGCTCGGGGTTGTTGACGGCGTTCGAGACGGTCTGACGAGACACCCCGGCCCGCTCGGCGACGTCGGCGAGCGTCGGCGGCGTGAGCGACAGCTGCCCGGACCAGGTCATGACGCCCCCCTTGATCGATCCAACGCTGGAGGATACCTTCCGCGGACCGCCCGCAGGCCGCCACACCCGGACGGGTGTACGGCGGGTCGCCGGTCGGTGTCGGCGGCTGCCTCTAACGTTCCCGCCATGTCGAAGATCGCGCGCTCGTCCTACCACTGCTCCGAGTGTGGCTGGACGTCCCCGAAGTGGGTCGGTCGCTGCGGCGAGTGTCAGGCGTGGGGATCCGTCGCCGAGGCCGCCGCGCCCCGGGCTGGCGGGTCGGGCGCAGGCCCGGTGACGCAGGCTGCCGTGCCGATCGCCCAGGTCTCCGTGTTGGCCTCCGCCTTCCGCAGCAGCGGCGTCCCCGAGCTCGACCGCGTGCTCGGCGGTGGCCTCGTGCCCGGTGCGGCGATCCTCCTGGCCGGCGAGCCCGGCGTCGGCAAGAGCACGCTGCTGCTCGAGGTCGCCGCTCAGACCTCTCGCTACCAGCGCCGCACGCTCTACGTCACCGGCGAGGAGTCGGCCTCCCAGGTCCGGCTGCGCGCCGACCGCACCGACGGCGTCCACGACGAGCTCTACCTCGCCGCCGAGACCGACCTCGGGGCGATCCTCACCCACGTCGAGCAGGTGCGCCCCGAGGTGCTCGTCGTCGACTCGGTGCAGACCATCGGCGCCGCCGACCTCGACGGCGTCCCCGGTGGCGTCACCCAGGTCAAGGAGGTCGCCGCGGCGCTGATCCGCGTGGCCAAGACCCGCAACATCACCACGATCATCGTCGGCCACGTCACCAAGGACGGTTCGATCGCCGGGCCGCGCGTGCTCGAGCACGTCGTCGACGTCGTCCTCCACTTCGAGGGCGACCGCAACTCCCGGTTCCGCATGCTGCGCGCGCTGAAGAACCGCTTCGGCCCGGTCGACGAGGTCGGCTGCTTCGACCTGGGCGCCGAGGGCATCACCGCCGTCACCGACCCGACCGGACTCTTCGTCGAGAACCACCTCCATCGCATCCCCGGCACCTGCGTGGCGGTGGCCCTCGAGGGTCGCCGCCCGATGCTGTCCGAGGTGCAGGCCCTGGTCACCAGGAGCGCGCTCGAGCGTCCACGCCGGACGACGTCGGGGCTCGAGTCGTCGCGCGTCGCGATGATCCTGGCCGTGCTCCAGCAGCACTGCCGGATCGCCCTGCACACCCACGACGTGTTCGTCTCCACCGTCGGCGGGGCCCGGCTGACCGAGCCGGCCAGCGACCTGGCGATCGCGATCGCCCTGGCGTCGGCCGGCACCGGCGAGCCTCCCCCGCAGGGAGTGGTGGCCTTCGGCGAGATCAGCCTCGCCGGCGAGGTCCGCAAGGTCCGCGACCTTCCGCAGCGCGTCGCCGAGGCGGCGCGGCTCGGCTTCCGGGTCGCCGTGGTCCCGGTCGTCGCGCGGCGGCTCGAGCACGGAGAGCCGCACCGTCGACGGCATGACCGTCCTCGAGGTCCCCGACCTGGCGGCCGCCCTCCGGCGCTCGGCGTGACCGGCTCGGCCCGCCGGGCCGGCGCCTGAGCCTCCCGGCGCTTGCGCCCGCGCGGGGTTCGGGTCGATCCTGCGACCATGGCACCCGACGCCGCCACCGACCCCCGGTCACCCGGATCGAGCGTGCGAAGGCGGTGCCGATCGGTGACCACGGCTTCCTCAGCGACGGCGAGGTGTCGGCCCTGCTGGCTCCCGACGGAGCGGTCACCTGGATGTGCCTGCCCCGGTTCGACTCGCCGAGCGTGTTCGGCTCGATCCTCGGACAGCGCGCCGGCGACTTCCGGGTCGCCCCGCTCGACGTCGCGGTCCCGGCCTCGCGCCGCTACCTGCCCGGGACCATGATCCTGGAGACCAGCTGGGGCACCCCCACCGGCTGGATCATCGTCCGCGACGTGCTGCTGATCGGGGCCTGGCACCACGACACGGACCGCTCGGTGACCTACCGGCGCACGCCCACCGACTACGAGGCCGAGCACATCCTGCTGCGCACGATCCGCTGCGTCTCCGGCGAGGTGCAGACCGTGCTCGACTGCGAGCCGATGTTCGACTACGGCCGTGCGACGGTGCGCTGGGACTACACCGGACCGAGCTACCACCAGGCGGTCGCGACGGCGCCCGAGTGGTGCACCGACGTCCGGCTCACGCTGACCACCGATCTCTACCTCGGCTTCGAGGGCGGGATGGCCAGCGCCCGCACCCTGCTCAAGGAGGGCGACGTGCGCTACGTCGCCCTGTCGTGGGGCGGGGCCGAGCCTCCCCTCACGTTCGAGGACGCCCACCACCGACTGGTGTGGACGGCCCACCACTGGCAGCACTGGCTGGCCCGGGGCAGCTTCCCGGACCACCCCTGGCGCAGCTACCTGCAGCGCAGCGCCCTGACCCTCAAGGGTCTGACCTACTCGCCGACGGGCGCCGTGACGGCCGCCGGCAGCACCTCGCTCCCCGAGACGCCGGGCGGCAACCGCAACTACGACTACCGCTACGCCTGGATCCGCGACGCGACCTTCGCCCTCTGGGGCATGTACTCCCTCGGCCTCGACTGGGAGGCGGTCGACTTCTTCTAGTTCATCGCCGACATGGCCGACAGTGACGAGGACCTCCAGATCATGTACGGCATCGGCGGCGAGCGCGAGCTGCGCGAGTACGAGCTCGACCACCTGCCCGGGTACGCCGACTCGCGCCCGGTCCGCATCGGCAACGCGGCGTACTCCCAGCGCCAGCACGACGTCTGGGGTGCGCTGCTCGACTCGGTCTACCTGCACTCGCAGGCCGTCGACCACCTCGACAACCGGATCTGGCCGATCCTCGACCGGCAGGTGAGCGAGGCCCTCAAGCACTGGCGCGAGCCCGACGCCGGCATCTGGGAGGTGCGCGGCGAGCCGCGTCACTTCACCTCGTCCAAGATCATGTGCTGGGTGGCCGTCGACCGCGGCATGCACCTCGCCCGGATGAACGGCGAGACCGCGAAGGCGGCCGAGTGGGAGCTGGCGGCCGAGGAGATCAAGCAGGACATCCTGGCCAACGGCGTCGACGAGCGTGGCGTGTTCACGCAGTACTACGGCAGCAACTCGCTGGACGCCTCCCTGCTCCTCGCCCCGCTCCTGCGCTTCCTGCCGCCCGACGACCCGCGGATCAGGGCGACCGTCGAGGCGATCCGCCACGAGCTCACCGTCGACGGGCTGGTGCTGCGCTACAAGGTCGACGAGACCGACGACGGGTTCAGCGGCGAGGAGGGCACGTTCACGATCTGCTCGTTCTGGCTGGTCTCGGCGCTGTGCGAGATCGGCGAGCTCGCCATGGCCCACAAGCTCTGCGCGAAGCTGCTGTCCTTCGCGGGGCCGCTCGAGCTGTACGGCGAGGAGATCGACCCGCACAGCGGCCACCACCTCGGCAACTTCCCTCAGGCGTTCACGCATCTGGCCCTGATCAACGCCGTCCTGCACGTGATCGAGCTCGAGTCCCGTTCCGGCGACGAGCAGGCCTGAGGGCGGCTGACCCCTCCCCTACACTGAACCCGCGGCCTGGGCCGTGGGACGAACAAAGGGGACTGCCCGTGGCTGGCACTGCACCGACCGACGAGATGTTGCGCCTGCGCGCGACGCTGTCGGCGATCGCGCCCGGCACGGCACTGCGTGACGGTCTCGAGCGCATCCTGCGCGGGCGCACGGGAGCGTTGATCGTGCTCGGCCACGACCGCACCGTCGACTCCATCTGCACCGGCGGCTTCACGCTCGACGTCCCCTTCACCGCGACCGGGCTGCGCGAGCTGGCCAAGATGGACGGCGCGATCATCGTCGACCGCGACATCACCCGGATCACCCGCGCCGCGGTCCACCTGATGCCCGACCCCTCGATCCACTCCGAGGAGACCGGCACCCGCCACCGCACCGCCGACCGGGTGGCGCGGCAGACCGGCATCCCGGTGATCTCGGTGTCGCAGTCGATGCAGATCATCGCGGCGTACGTCGGCGAGACCCGCCACGTGATCGAGGGCTCCGCCCAGATCCTGTCCCGCGCCAACCAGGCCCTCGCGACCCTGGAGCGCTACAAGCTCCGGCTCGACGAGGTGTCGGCGACGTTGTCCGCCCTGGAGATCGAGGACCTGGTCACGGTCCGCGACGTCGCGGTCGTGGCCCAGCGGCTGGAGATGGTCATCCGGATCGCCCGCGAGATCGAGGACTACGTGCTCGAGCTCGGCACCGACGGGCGCCTCCTGTCTCTGCAGCTGGAGGAGCTGGTCACCGGTGTCGACCAGGAGCGCGAGCTCGTGGTCCGCGACTACCTCCCGTCGGGACGCCGCTCCAAGGGACCCGAGGCGACCCTGGCGAGGCTGGAGGGGCTCTCCTCGATCGACCTGGTCGACCCGGCCTCGGCGGCCCGGGCGCTCGGCCTGGGCGAGCACCTCGACGGCGCGGTCGCTCCCCGGGGCTACCGACTCCTCGCGAAGGTCCCGCGACTGCCCGGCACGGTCGTCGAGCGGCTGGTCGAGCACTTCGACACGCTGCAGAAGCTGCTGTCCGCCGGGGTGGACGACCTGCAGGTGGTCGACGGCGTCGGCGAGCTGCGCGCGCGCAGCGTCCGCGAGGGCCTGTCGCGGCTCGCCGAGTCGTCGATCCTCGAGCGCTACGTCTGACCGGCCGCCAGGAGCCCGCCGCTCAGTGGCCCTTGCCCGCGCCCTTCGTGGCGTGCTGGTGGGGGTGGGCCGTCCGCGTGACCTGGGCCGGCGACGGCGCCACCAGCGCGAACGTGGCCTCCTGCGGCTGACCGGCGAGTGCCGCGACCTCGAGGTGGTAGGTGCCCGGCAGCGCCCACTGGGTCTGCCGCGGGCAGCCCGGCTCCGAGCGCTGGGCGTCCCAGGTGATCGTGACCCGGGTCGGCTTCGCGTTGCGGAGCACGAGGTTCTCGGTCGGGATGGTCCGGCCGCACTGCACGGTGGTCCAGATCAGGTCGGGGCCCGAGGTGATCTTGAGGGCCAGGGTGCGGCCCGAGACCTTCCAGGTGCAGGCCGGGGTCGAGACGGTGGAGAGGTCGAGGACGAGCCTGATGTCACGACCGGCGACCGGGTGCGGCACCGAGGGGGTGATCGCGATGTCCGGGGCGGAGCAGGGGCCGGTCGGCAGCGGCAGCGGCGTCACCCGCGGCGAAGCGCTGTGCCGGGGGTGGCTCGGCGGGTGGGTCGCCGGGGACGACGCGCCGGTCGTGGCGGCCGAGGTGTCGGCGACGTTCGCGGCGCTGTCGTTCGCCGGCGACCCGCCGCCGGAGCCGCCGAGCAGCCGCGCGATCCCCACGACCAGCAGCACGGCGACGCCCAGCACCAGGAGCCGGCGTACCCAGTAGACGCGCGAGGGCAGCCGTCCGCGCGTCAGTCCGGTCATGCGGTCACGCTAGTCAGCGGACTCCCCCCGACACGGTTGCCACTCCGTGTCGGGACGGCTTCTACGATCACCGGGTGCACGCGCTCCACGACCCTCTGCTCCGGTGGTACGACGAGCACGCGCGTGACCTGCCCTGGCGCCGTCCCTCCGCGACCCCGTGGGGCGTGCTCGTCTCGGAGTTCATGCTCCAGCAGACGCCGGTGAACCGCGTCCTCCCGGTGTACGACGTGTGGCTGGAGCGGTGGCCGACCCCGGCCGCCCTGGCGGCCGAGCCGGTCGGTGAGGCGATCCGCGCGTGGGGACGGCTGGGCTACCCCCGGCGTGCGCTGCGCCTGCACGCCGCCGCCGTCGTGATCACGGCGACCCACGGAGGCCGGGTCCCCGACTCCTACGACGCGCTGCGAGCCCTCCCCGGCGTGGGCGACTACACCGCCTCTGCCGTCCTGGCCTTCGCGTTCGGACGACGGCAGCCGGTGCTCGACACCAACGTCCGGCGGGTCCTGGCGAGGGTGGTGACGGGAGTCGAGGTCCCGCCCCCGGCAGTGACCGTCGCCGAACGAGCGGTCGCCGCCGACCTCCTCCCCCACGACGACGCCACCGCGGCCACCTGGTCGGTGGGGCTCATGGAGCTGGGAGCCCTGGTGTGCACCGCGGCCGCACCGAGGTGCGCGTCCTGCCCGGTGAGCCCCGCGTGCGCCTGGCGGGGCGCCGGCCACCCGGCGTACGACGGGCCACCGCGGCGCGGCCAGGCCTGGGCCGGCACCGACCGTCAGTGCCGCGGCCGGCTGCTGGCGCTGGCCCGCGAAGCGGATGGTCCGGTGAGCGCGTCGGGCATGGAGCGGGCGTGGCCGGACGCCGCCCAGCGCGACCGGTGCCTCGCCTCGCTGGTCGCCGACGGGCTGCTGGTGCCGGCGGGCGGCGGCTACGCGTTGCCCGGCTGCTCGTCCTGAGGAGCCGAAGGACGCGCCGTCTCGAAGGGACCCCAGCGCGCCGCCACCGCGTCGGCGAGGTCGCCGACCGCACGACGCTGCTGGGCACGCGAGTCGAGCGGCTCGTCGAGGTGCAGTCCCATGAACGCCGCGTCCACGAGGTTGGCGGCGTGGCGCGACTCCGACCTGCTGAGCCCGGTGCCTGCGATGTGGTCGGAGAGGGCGGCCATCCAGGCGGCGTTCGACGCACGCACCTCCGTCGCGTACGGCTCGCGCCCGAAGAGCCCCTGCGCCGCGGCCTCGACGTAGAGCCGCTGGCAGCGCTGCAACGGGCCGGTGGTGACGGCACGCCAGAGGTCGAGCACCGCCGTCCGCAGGTCGGGCGACGCCGGCAGCTCGTGGATCGTGGCGACCGACCGGGAGTTGGCCGTCTGAAGGATCGTGGCGACCAGGTCGTCCTTGTCGCGGAAGTGGTAGAGCAGCATCCGGTCGCTGGTGCCCAGCGCCTCGGCGAGAGGTCGGAGGCTCAGTCCGATCAGGCCGTGCTCGAACGCGTAGTCCGTCGCCCCCTGGGCGAGCTCTTCCCGACGAGTGGCCACCGCACACCTCCTCCTCCATCAAAGCGTTTGGAGCCCGCCGTAGCATTCGCTACAGTAGTGGGTGTAGCAACCGCTACAACTACTCGAGCGAAGTGACCGCCATGTTCAGCCCGTTCGTCGTCCTTCTTGCCGCCATCGGTGTCGAGGTCGGCGCCACGTCCATGTTGACGCGCACCCGTGGCTTCCACGACGTCACCTGGTCGGTGCTGGTCCTCGGCGGCTACGCCCTGTCGATCTGGCTGCTGGCCATCGTGGTCCGGCAGATGTCGGTCTCGGTGGCGTACGCCGTGTGGTCGGGGCTGGGCACCGCCACCATCGCGCTGGTCGGCGTGGTCGTGCTCGGTGAGCGCATCGACGCCCTCAAGGTCTTCGCACTGGCGCTGATCATCGCCGGCGTCGTCGTGCTCAACCTCCACGGCGCCCACTGACCGACCCGAGGATGCGGAGGGGCCTCAGTCCGATCCGGCGGACTTCTCCACATCGGTCGGGCCCGGGGTCTCGTCCTCGCCCTCACCGCGGCCGGCCGGCCCCGACGGGGGCTCGACGGCGACGGTCTCGAGCGGAGGCAGGTCGGGCAGCTCCCCGACCTTCTGGCCGCTGAAGGTGAACGTCGCGGCCGGTCCTTCACCCTCGACGCCGACGAGCACGATCTGGCCGGGTCCGACCTCGCCGTAGAGCATCTTCTCGGCGAGCACGTCCTCGATCTCGCGCTGCACGGTGCGGCGCAGCGGCCGAGCACCGAGCACCGGGTCGAAGCCGCGCTCGGCCAGCAGGTTCTTGGCCGGCTGGGTGAGCTCCAGCGACATGTCGCGATCCTTCAGGCGCAGCTCGACCGACGCGATCATGTTGTCGACCATGTGGATGATCTGCTCGCGCGACAGCGGCGGGAACACGATGATCTCGTCGACGCGGTTGAGGAACTCCGGGCGGAAGTGCTGCTTGAGCTCCTCCTGCACCTTGTTCTTCATGCGCTCGTAGGAGCCCGCCACGTCGCCGCTCTGGGCGAACCCGAGGTTCTGTCCCTTGGCGATGTCCTTGGTGCCGAGGTTGGTGGTCATGATGATCACGGTGTTCTTGAAGTCCACGACCCGGCCCTGGGAGTCGGTCAGACGACCCTCCTCCAGGATCTGCAACAGGCTGTTGAAGATGTCGGGGTGGGCCTTCTCGACCTCGTCGAAGAGGACCACCGAGAACGGCTTGCGGCGCACCTTCTCGGTGAGCTGGCCACCCTCCTCGTAGCCGACGTAGCCCGGAGGCGATCCGAACAGCCGCGAGACCGTGTGCTTCTCGCTGTACTCGGACATGTCGAGCTGGATCAGCGCGTCCTCGTCGCCGAACAGGAACTCCGCCAGCGTCTTGGACAGCCAGGTCTTACCGACACCGGAGGGGCCGGCGAAGATGAACGAGCCGCCGGGACGCTTGGGGTCCTTCAGACCGGCCCGGGTACGCCGGATGGCCCGGCTGAGCGCGGCGACGGCCTGGTCCTGCCCGATCACCCGCTTGTGGAGCTCGTCCTCCATCTTGAGCAGCCGCGTGGACTCCTCCTCGGACAGCTTCACGATCGGGATGCCGGTCGCGACCGCGAGCACCTCGGCGATCAGCTCCTCGTCGACCTCCGCGACCTCGTCGAGGTCGCCGGCGCGCCACTGCTTCTCGCGCTCGAGCTTCTTCGCGGTCAGCTGCTTCTCCTCGTCGCGCAGCCGCGCGGCCGCCTCGAAGTCCTGGCCGTCGATCGCGGCCTCCTTGCGCTGCCGCACCTCGGAGATCTTGTCGTCGTACTCGCGCAGGTCGGCGGGCGCGGTCATCCGTCGGATCCGGAGCCTGGAACCGGCCTCGTCGATCAGGTCGATGGCCTTGTCCGGGAGGAACCGGTCGGAGATGTAGCGGTCGGCCAGCGTCGCGGCCGAGACGAGCGCCTCGTCGGTGATCGTCACGCGGTGGTGCGCCTCGTAGCGGTCGCGGAGACCCTTGAGCATCTCGATCGTGTGGGCGATCGACGGCTCCGCCACCTGGATCGGCTGGAAGCGGCGCTCCAGCGCGGCGTCCTTCTCGAGGTACTTGCGGTACTCGTCGAGAGTGGTCGCACCGATCGTCTGCAGCTCGCCCCGCGCCAGCATCGGCTTGAGGATGCTCGCCGCGTCGATGGCGCCCTCGGCGGCACCGGCCCCGACGAGGGTGTGGATCTCGTCGATGAACAGCACGATGTCGCCGCGGGTGCGGATCTCCTTGAGGACCTTCTTCAGGCGCTCCTCGAAGTCGCCGCGGTAGCGCGACCCGGCGACGAGGGCGCCCAGGTCGAGGGTGTAGATCTGCTTGTCCTTGAGCGTCTCGGGCACGTTGCCCCGGACGATGTCCTGGGCGAGCCCCTCGACGATCGTGGTCTTGCCGACGCCCGGCTCGCCGATGAGCACGGGGTTGTTCTTGGTTCGGCGGCTCAGGATCTGCATGACCCGCTCGATCTCCTGCTCACGGCCGATCACCGGGTCGAGCTTCGACTCCCGGGCGTCCTGCGTGAGGTTGCGACCGAACTGGTCGAGCACCAACGACGACGACGGCGCGTCCGCGGGCGCGCCCGACGTGGCCGCCTGCGTACCGGCCTGCTCCTTGCCCTGGAACCCGCTCAGCAGCTGGATCACCTGCTGGCGGACGCGGTTGAGGTCGGCGCCGAGCTTCTGCAGCACCTGCGCAGCCACGCCCTCGCCCTCGCGGATCAGGCCCAGCAGGATGTGCTCGGTGCCGATGTAGGAGTGCCCGAGCTGCAGCGCTTCGCGCAGGGACAGCTCCAGCACCTTCTTGGCGCGCGGGGTGAACGGGATGTGCCCGCTGGGGGCCTGCTGGCCCTGGCCGATGATCTCCTCGACCTGGGCGCGCACGGCCTCCAGGGAGATGTCCAGGCTCTCCAGCGCCTTGGCGGCGACGCCCTCGCCCTCGTGGATCAGACCGAGCAGGATGTGCTCGGTGCCGATGTAGTTGTGGGAGAGCATGCGGGCCTCTTCCTGGGCCAGCACGACCACCCGCCGGGCTCGGTCAGTGAACCGCTCGAACATGCCAATCGCTCCTCAACGCGGGTGTGGGGTACCCGCCGACGGAAAACCAGACGACGCCCGACCTGGTGGGTCGGGCCGTCGACTGCTCCAACTGGTCTCCCAGCCTACGTGTTCCCGGCGCCGATCGAACGCCGTCCGCCGACAGCGAACATCCACGAGCAGCCCAGGGCGAGGCACGAGCACCTGTCGAGGCCCCGGCTTGCGGTGTCAGGCACCGTCACCGGGTCTCGACACGCTCACACGCCCTCGCCGGCTCGGCCGTGTCGCTTGCTCGACCTGGCCGAGCCCACGCCGGGCGTTCGTACCTCACGCCCGGCTGCTCGCCTCATCAATGCGCGGCTTCGAAGGCCTCTCGGATGTCGGCCGGGATGCGGCCTCGGTCGGGCACCTTGTGGCCGTTGGAGCGGGCCCAGTCGCGGATCTCACGCGCGCTGGTGCCCACCTGGGTCCGCCGCTTGGCGGCGGAGCCGCGGCCGCCGGAGCGACGCGCGACCGCGATGTAACCGGCCAGCGCGTTGCGCAGCGCGGCGGCGTTCTTGTCGTTCAGGTCGATCTCGTAGGTCTTGCCGTCGAGTCCGAACGCGACCGTCTCGGTGGCGTCGCCACCGTCGAGGTCGTCCTCGAGCGTGATGTGCACTTTCTGTGCCATTGTGTCTGCCTTTCACGGGTTCGACGGATCACCGATATCCGTGCGCACGATGACGAGCGAGGGAAAACATACTCGGCTCACGAGAAAGGACGCAAACCGGCTCGCAGCGATTCGTGTCCGCGTTCGGAAAGTCACAATTCGAGCCGCGGATGTGGAGCGGCCGTCAGGTGTTGCGCGCGTAGGCCAGCTCGAGGCCCCGGAGCGTCAACCACGGGTCGTGGGCGGTGAAGCAGCCGCACTCGTCCACGACGAGCGGTGCCAGATATCCGGTGGCGACGACCGACACGTCATCGGGAGAGGCGCCGAGCTCGCGGATCATCCGCGCCACAATTCCGTCGACCTGGCTCGCCACTCCGAAGACCATTCCCGACTGCAGCGCCTCGACCGTGTTGCGGGCGATCACCGAGCGCGGCCTGCGCAATTCGACCATGCGTAATTGGGCTCCCCGCCGCTCGAGCGCCTCGAGCGATATCTCGATTCCGGGTGATATGGCCCCGCCGATGTATTGACCCTCCGCATTCACCACGTCGAAGGTCGTGGCCGTGCCACCGAAGTCGACCACCACGGCCGGACCGCCGTAGCGGGTCGCCACGGCGAGGGCGTTGACGATGCGGTCGGTCCCGACCTCGCGGGGGTTGTCGGTGAGGACGGGGACTCCCGTCCGCACCCCGGGCTCGACCACCACGCTCGGCAGCCCCCCGAAGTGGTCGGCCAGCATCGTCCGCCACTCGTGGAGCACCGCGGGGACCGTGGCACAGACGGCGAGCCCGCCGACCTCGGCCTCGCGGTCACCGATGAGTCCTCGGAGGAGGACGGCCCACTCGTCGGCGGTGCGCGACTCGACCGTCGCCACTCGCCAGTCGCCGGACACCTCGCCGTCACGGATCAGGCCGATCACGGTGTGGCTGTTGCCGATGTCGGCCGCCAGCAGCGTCGTCGCCGGGGTCATGTCAGGTCCAGCCCCAGGTCGAAGACCTTCACCGAATGGGTCAGCGCCCCGACGGAGATGAGGTCGACGCCGGTCTCGGCCACCTCACGCGCGCGCTCGAGGGTGAGGCCGCCGGACGCCTCGAGCGAGGCGCGCCCGGCCGTGAGGCGCACGGCCTCCGCCATCATGCCGGTGTCCATGTTGTCCAGGAGGATCCGGTCGCAGCCCGCCTCCAGCAGGGCCGCCAGCTGGTCGAGGTCCGTGACCTCGACCTCCACGGGCAGGTCGGGGTACGCCGCGCGGACCAGGTCGTACGCCGGCACCACGCCACCGGCCGCGACCGCGTGGTTGTCCTTGACCATCGCCATGTCCGACAACGAGAAGCGGTGGTTCGTCCCGCCTCCGCACCGCACGGCGTACTTCTGCAGGGCGCGCCAGCGGGGCAGCGTCTTGCGGGTGTCGAGGACCCGTGCGGACGTCCCCGCGAGCGCGTCGACCCACCGCGCCGTCGCGGTCGCCACGCCCGAGAGGTGGGAGGCGAAGTTGAGGGCGGTCCGCTCGGCGGTGAGCAGGGCACGGGTGGGCCCGGCCACCCGCATCACCACGTCTCCTGCGCACACCCGCGACCCGTCCGGGACCCGGTCGCTGACCACCACGTCGCCGTCGAGGCGGTGGAAGACGAGTGCGGCGACACCCAGCCCCGCCACCACGCCCTCCTCGCGGGCCGCGAACACAGCCGTGCCCACGGCACCGGCCGGGATCGTCGCCACGCTCGTCACGTCGACGGACCCGCCCGGCAGGTCCTCCTCGAGGGCCGCGTCGATCGCCGCGACGACCGCCTCGGGATCCAGGCCGTCCCCACGCAGCTCGTCGAGCAGCGCCTCCGGGAGGACGCCGGACCTCGACACGAGTGGCGCGCTCACGCCGGCACCTCGTCGAGGAGGTCGGTCGGTGCGGCCGGTCGGAACGCGGACTCGGGTCGCCCGTGGGCCAGCCACGAGTCGCGGTGCCCCGACTGATGCTCGTCGTCGCGGGCCGGGAAGTCCTCCCGCCAGTGCGAGCCGCGGGTCTCCTCCCGCCGCAGGGCGGCCTCGGCCAGCAGCGTGGCGACGGTGAGGAGGTTGGTCGCCTCCCAGCCGTCCTGGTCGACCGCCCCGGCCGGGCTACCGGTCAGGTCGCGCAGCCGGGCGAGCCCGGCCCGGAGGCCGTCGGCGGACCTGAGGACGCCGGCCCGCGACGTCATCTCCTCCTGGAGCGGGCGTCGGCAGTCGCCGGCCACCACCGAGGCGGGCCGACGGTCGGGCACGGGATCGGTCCACGGCCGGAGCTCTCCGGGCAGCACCTCCGCGATCCGGCGTGAGAACACCAGCCCCTCGAGCAGGGAGTTGGACGCCAGGCGGTTCGCCCCGTGCACGCCGGAGCAGGCCACCTCTCCGGTGGCGTAGAGGCCCGGCAGGTTGGAACGACCCCAGAGGTCGGTCGCGACCCCGCCGGAGGCGTAGTGGCAGGCCGGCGCCACCGGGATGAGCTCGGTCACCGGGTCGACGCCGTGCCGACGGCAGGTGGCGAGGATCGTGGGGAACCGCCGCTCCCAGAACGAGCCACCCAGCGAACGGGCGTCGAGCCACAGGTGGGGATGGCCGGTCTCGAGCATCCGGCGGGTGATCGCCTTCGCGACCACGTCGCGTGGGGCCAGGTCGGCCAGCTCGTGCACCCCCCGCATGAACCGACGGCCCTCCCAGTCGACCAGGAAGGCACCCTCGCCTCGTACCGCCTCGGAGATCAGCGGCTGCTGACCCCGCGAGTCCGGGCCGAGCCACATCACCGTGGGGTGGAACTGCACGTACTCGAGGTCCCGCAGCACCGCCCCCGCCCGGTAGGCCAGCGCCATCCCGTCGCCGGTCGCCACCGCGGGGTTCGTGGTCTGGGAGAACACCTGGCCGAGACCGCCGCTCGCGAGCACGACGGCGCGGCACCGTACGGCGCCCACGCCGTCTCGCTGCCCCTCGCCCATCACATGGAGCGTGACGCCGGCCACGCCGCCGTCGGCCGCCGGCAACAGGTCGACGGCGAGGGCGTGCTCGACCACCCCGATCTCCGGTGCTCGCGCCACTGCGGCGATGAGGGCTCGTTGGATCTCGGCCCCGGTCGCGTCCCCGCCCGCATGGGCGATCCGGTCGCGGTGGTGGCCGCCCTCCCGGGTCAGGCTCAGCTCGCCGTCGGGGTGGAGGTCGAACTGGGTGCCGAGCGTGATCAGCTCGCGCACCGCCTCGGGACCCTCCGTCACCAGCGCGTGGACCGCCTCGACGTCACACCCTCCGGCGCCGGCGACCAGGGTGTCGCGCTCGTGCTGCGCGGGGGTGTCGCCCGGACCGAGAGCGGCGGCGATGCCGCCCTGGGCCCATTGCGTGGAGCCCGCGTCGAGCACGTCCTTGGTGACCACCAGTACCCGGTCGACGTGGTCGCGGAGCCGGAGGGCAGCGGTCAGGCCGGCGATGCCCGACCCGATCACCACCACGTCGGCGTCCGTGCTCCACCCGGGTGGCGGCGCGGTGAGCCGAGCGGGGAGCTGCGGCGTCCGCTGGTCCATGGGCGCAGGCTAGCGACCGGACACCCGGTCGCCGCGGGTGAGGGCCGGGTCGTCGAAGGTCCCCGCGGGGTCGTGACCGGTGGTGAGGACGCGGTTGCGAGCATCGACGAACACGACCCGGGGGACGAAGGCCCTCGCCTCCTCGGTGTCCATCTGCCCGTACCCGATCAGGATGACGACGTCTCCCGGGTGCACCAGGTGGGCCGCGGCACCGTTGATGCCGAGGACGCCGGTGCCCCGCTCGCCGGCGATCGTGTAGGTCTCCAGGCGCGCCCCGTTGGTGACGTCGACGATGTGGACGAGCTCCCCGGGCAGCAGGTCGGCCGCCTCGAGCAGGTCCTCGTCGACGGTCACCGAGCCGACGTAGTGGAGGTCGGCCTGGGTCACCGTCGCGCGGTGGATCTTGCTCTTCATCATCGTGCGGAGCATCAGGCCCCCGTTCCTGCGGCGGTGTGCCGGTCACCGGCCGGGCCGAGCGATGCGCCGAGGGTCAGGGGCAGGTTGTCGATCAGTCGGGTCGCGCCCACCCGAGCCGCGACCAGGACGCGCGCGTCGCGGGGCCCGTGCAGGTCGCCGTCCCCGATCTCGCCCAGGTCCGGCGTCCGGATCTCGAGATAGTCGACCTCCACGGGCTCGCCGGCCAGCTCCGCGAGGGCGGCGTCGCGCGCCGCCGAGGGCCCGTACGGCGCGCCGGACTGCGCCGCGCGCAGCGCCCGCGACAGGGCTGCGGCGTGGCGACGCTCCTCCGGGCCGAGGAAGCGGTTGCGGCTCGACAGCGCGAGCCCGTCGGGCTCGCGCACCGTGGGCGCTCCCACCACCTCGACGCCGAGGCACAGGTCACGGCTCATCCGACGGACCAGCACCAGCTGCTGGTAGTCCTTCTCGCCGAACACCGCGAGGTCGGGGCGGGTCAGCCCGAACAGCTTGGCCACCACGGTCAGCACGCCGCGGAAGTGTCCGGGGCGGTAGGCACCCTCGAGCACGGTGCCCCCGGGTCCCGGATCGACGGTGACGAGGGGCTCGCCGCCGGGGTAGACCTCGTCGGCGGTGGGGGCGAACACCACGTCGACGCCCTCCTCCTCACACAGGCGGAGGTCGTTCTCGAGGGTCCGCGGGTAGCGGTCGAGGTCCTCGCCCGGCGCGAACTGCAACGGGTTCACGAAGATCGAGGCGACCACCTGCCCGGAGCCGGCCGTCTGCCGCGCGACCCGCAGGAGCCGGGCGTGACCCTCGTGCAGCGCCCCCATCGTGGGCACCAGGGCGACGCGGGCACCCGGACGTCGGCGGGGCGCCAGGAGCTCCGCGAGCTCCTCGCGGGTCGACGCGAGGAGAGGCGGTGCCGTCATTGCAGGGGGGCCCTGCGGGTGGGCTCGGGACCGGCGGCGATCAGGACCTCGTCGAGGACGCGGCGCATGGCGGCGGCCCGGATCGGGAGCACCCGGCCGTCCGTCACGACCCGGTCGAGGGTGGCGCCGGCCAGCGCGACATAGGAGGGCAGCGTGTCGGGCGCGGCCGCCGCGATCTCGGCGAGGTGCGCCCGGACGGTGTTGACGTCGCCGCGCACGATCGGCCCGGTCAGGGCCGCGTCGCCGTCGGTGAGCGCGTTGTCGAGGGCGGCCACCAGCAGCGGCCGGAGGATGGCGGCCGGGTCGTCGGCGCCGGCGACGCTCAAGAGCTCCATCGCCTGCGTGACCAGCGTGACGAGATGGTTGGCGCCGTGCGCGAGACCCGCGTGGTACAGGCCGCGCTGACCCTCGGGGACCCACATGACCTCGCCGCCGAGCTCGGCGACGACCTCCTCGGCCCATGCGCGCTCGTCGGGGCCGGCGGTGACCCCGAACACGCACTCCGGGAGCCGATCCAGGTCGCGAGCGGTCCCGGTGAACGTCATGGCGGGGTGCAGCGCCACGACCCGAGCGCCGAGGCGGGCGGCCGGGTCGAGCACCCGGAGGCCGTGGCTGCCGCTCGTGTGGACGACGTACTGCCCCGGCCGGAGGGAGCCGCTGGCGGCCAGCTGCGTCACCACGTTGTCGAGCATGTCGTCGGGCACGGTGAGCAGCAGCACGTCGCAGGCGCGGGCGACGGCGGTCGGCTTGGCGACGGTGACCCCCGGCAGCAGCTCGGCGATGCGACGGAGCGAGGCGTCGGACTCTCCCGCCACCGAGACGATCTCGTGCCCGCGGGAGCGGAGGGCGGACGCGAGGACCGCGCCGACGCGGCCGGCTCCGACCACGCCTACGCGCAGGGGGGATGTGCTCTTCATCGTGCACCCTTCCGTTCCAATCCCTGGCCGCGCAGCGCGGTCGTGGGTACCGGACGTCCTTGTGGGTCGACGTGACGCCACCAAATCTACGCGGGACACCCCCGTTGAGGAATGGCTGGGCGGTGTGGCGTGGACTACTCCGCGGCCCTGGGAGGAGACGTAGGAGTGGCACGACGGCCACGCGTGGACCGCCGAACACGTCTGACAGGATGCCGCCATGGAGCCGAGCACCGACCGCGTCCGCAACGTGGCCGTCCTGCTGGCCGGAGGGGTCGGCGTCCGGGTCGGTCTCGACATCCCCAAGCAGCTGATCAAGGTGGCCGGCAAGACCATCCTGGAGCACTCGCTGGCGGCGTTGCAGGCGCACCCCCTGGTCGACTCCATCATCGTGATGATGACGCCGGGCCACCTCGACGCGGTGCGGTCCATCGTGCGCAGCGGCGGCTACGACAAGGTCGACGACATCCTCGAAGGGGGCGACACCCGCAGCGAGACGACGGTGCGGGCGCTCGAGAGCCTCGGCAGCGAGGAGTGCAAGGTGCTCTTCCACGACGCCGTACGACCGCTGCTCTCGCAGCGGATCATCGGCGAGTGCTTCCAGGCCCTCGAGCAGTATCCGGCGGTCGACGTCGCCATCGACTCGGCCGACACGATCATCCAGGTGGGCGACGACAACATCATCCAGGAGGTCCCGCCGCGCGCCACCCTCCGCCGGGGCCAGACGCCGCAGGCCTTCCGGTCCTCGGTGATCAAGGAGGCGTACGCCCGGGCGGCCGACGACCCCGACTTCGTCGCCACCGACGACTGCACCGTGGTGCTGCGCTACGCGCCCGACCAGCCGATCTGGGTGGTGCGCGGCGACGAGCGCAACATGAAGGTCACCAACCCCATCGACGTCTATCTCGCGGACAAGCTCTTCCAGCTGACCGGGAACGACGCCCCGGAGCCGCTCTCCGACGACGAGTACCGGGTCCGCCTCGAGGGGCGCACCGTCGTCGTCTTCGGCGGCAGCTACGGCATCGGGGCGGACATCGCCGAGCTGGCGGAGCGGCTCGGCGCGACCGTCTTCTCCTTCAGCCGATCGTCCACCAACACCCACGTCGAGCGGCGGGCGGACCTGGTCGCGGCCTCCCGGCGCGTCCTCGACGCCACCGGACGCGTCGACTTCGTGGTCAACGCAGCGGGCGTCCTCCCCCGAGGAGGCCTGATCGAGACCAGCGAGGAGACGATCTACGCGGCCACCGAGATCAACTACCTCGCGCCGGTGTTCATCGCGCAGGTCTTCTACCCGCACCTGAAGACGACCCGCGGCTCCCTGACCCTGTTCACCTCCAGCTCCTACACCCGTGGCCGCAGCGGTTACAGCCTCTACTCCTCGGCCAAGGCCGCCACCGTCAACCTCACGCAGGCCCTCGCCGACGAGTGGGCGGCGGACCAGGTGCGGGTCAACTGCATCAACCCCGAGCGCACGGCCACGCCGATGCGCACCAAGGCGTTCGGCGAGGAGCCGGCCGGCACGCTCCTCGAGTCCGAAGTGGTGGCCCGCGCCTCGCTCGACGTCATGATCTCCGGGCTCACCGGCCACATCGTCGACATCCGCAAGGACGACCCCCTCGAGTGAGGCGCCGCCACCCGTGGCCGGTCAGGGGCTGCGGGTGAGCTTCTTCCGGGCACGGCCCGCGACGACCTTGAGCAGGTCGCGCCCGCCGACCTCGCCGACCGGCGTCTCGTCGAGGGTCCTGGGTCTGCGCGGCGCCGGCGGCTTCGGGGGGCGGACCTGCTTGGCCGCCAGTCGCTTGCGCGCCTTGCTGGCGCCCTCGCGGCGGCCGTCGGTGCGCGCCTCCTCGATGACGTCGTAGCTGATGCCTGCGGCCTGGGCGAAGATCAGGTCGTAGCGGGCCGTCTGCCGGTCGAGATCGGCCTCCGCACCCACCTCGGCGCCGTGGTGGTCCGACAGCCGGACGAGGTCCTGCCAGGTGGTCTCGGCGACCTCCTGCAGGTCGCTCGAGATCTCCAGCTCGTCCCACGTGACCGTGTGCCGGCGGAGGTCCGGGTCGATGAACTCGTCGACCTCGTGGTGGTCGCGGGAGGTGACGTCCGCGTCGTAGCGCAGCCCGAGGTCGTCGCCCAGCCGCTGCGCCACCGCGCGCCAGTCGGAGAGGAGGTCGACGTACCGCACGAAGGCGCGGGTCCGGCCCCGGGTCTCCCGCTCGCTGATCAGGGAGTTGTTGACCCACCGCGCGACGTTCACGATCTCGTAGCGCCGGATGTCGGCGGGGTCGACCGACTTGGCGTAGTACGTGCGGCGGCTGCCCACCACCTCGGCCGGGTGCCTCAGCATCGAGATGTAGCAGATCTCCAGGTCGGCCTCGGCGGCCGCCTCGCGCCAGACCTCGTGGGCCCACACCGTGCGCGGGTCCTTGACGACCACCTGGTCGTGCTCGGCCGACTGCTCGCGGAGGAACTCGACGAGCTCGCTCCGCAGCTCGGGGGTCACGGCGTCCCGGGCGCGCTCGATCGCGCTCGGGCGCCCGTCGAAGAAGTCGATGCGCGCGGCGGTCGTGATCTTGCGGTGGAAGGCGATCGCCCACTTGGACTCGTAGAAGCCCTTGGGGTTGGACTTGTTCGCTCCGAGGTAGGGGCCGGGGACGTAGAGGCCGAGGTGGTGGAGGGTCCCCGACATGGTGCTGGTGCCGCTCCGGCCCGTGCCGGTGATCAGGACGAGCTTCTTCATCCGCGCCCCAGACGCCGTGCCACGGCCGTCCGTACCCGGCCGACGCTCCACGGCGTCGCCGACCCGGAGGGCCGGCCGGCACCGTCGGCCGCCTGCTTGGCCGCCTCGGCCGTGGCCTTGCGCGCGGCCTTGCGCGCGGCAGCCGTGCGGGCCCGCGCGATGGTGGCGTCCACGAACGCCAGCGAGTCCGCGTACAACGTCGCGTAGTCCTCACGGATGGAGGCGAGCTCCCGGTCGGACTCGGCACTCTCGCCGTGGTCGGCGATCCGGCCGAGGGCCACGAAGGCGCGATCACCGAGGGCCTGCAGGAACTCCGGTACGGCGACCTGCTCCCAGCCCGGCTTCATCCGGGTGAGGCCGGGGTCGATGAACTCGTCCACCGGGTGCGGAGTCGACTCAGGAGGTGGGTCGAGGGTCACGTCGAGGTCGCGGATCCGCTCGGCCTGTCGGCGCCAGTCCGAGGTCAGGTCGGCGTAGCGGACGAGCACGCGGGGGGACCCGTGGGTGAGCTGCTCGGACATCAGCGCCACGTTGATCCAGCCGGCGACGCCCGGCACCTGGCGTGCGTTGTAGTACTCGCTGCGGCTGCTGGACACCTCGGCGGGGTGCCGCAGCATGATCACGAACTTGGGCTCCACCCCGACCTCGGGAGCGACGGCCATCCAGAGGTCACGGAACCAGACCATCCGCGGGTCCTTGATGACCAGACGCGGATGACCCGTGAGCTCCTTCTCCAGCCACTCGCGCAGCTCGGCCCTGATCGCCGGGTCGGCGCTCGGGCGCTCGAGCCGGGCGAGTGCCTTGGGATCGGCGTCCAGCGTCCGCACCCCGGCGCGGTCGAGCAGGCGGCGGTGGAAGTTGACCGCCCAGCGGGGCTCGAAGAAGCCGGTCGGGTTGGTCTCGTTGCCCTTGATGGCGGCCGGCACGTAGAACCCGCTGTGGGCGAGGGTGCCGGCCATGGTGCTGGTGCCGCTACGGCCGGGGCCGAGCACGCAGATGAGCTCTCGGCGGTCAGCTAAGGCCACGTGTCGGTTCCTCCGATGCGCCTGTGACGGGCCGACGGGAGCGGCTCACGCGTCGCCCCTCGGCACGAAGATAGCATCGACCAGCCGGTCGCCCGCGTGGCCGTCCTCCAGGTCCAGGTAGTCCTGCGAGAACCGCTCGTACGCCGCGGCGTACTCCGTACGGACCTGGTCGAGATGGAGCAGCCGGTCGACGGCCTGCTCGGTGGTCTCGACCAGCGGACCCGGCGCCGAGGGCTCGAAGTCGAACAGCCAGCCGCGGGTGTCCTGGTAGCGCTGGAGGTCCGGGACGTGGAACACCATCGGCTTGCCGGTGACCCCGAAGTCGAAGCGCAGCGACGAGTAGTCGACGACGGCGGCGTCGCTGGCGAGGTAGAGGTCGGACACCTCGGGGTAGTCGGTGACCTCGATGCACCCCGGGATCTCGTTGATGCGCCGCTGCGCGCGGGCGTTGAACGCGTGGCCGCGCACCAGGATCACGTAGCCCTCGCCCAGCTTCCTGCTGGCGACCTCGAGGTCGAACAGGTCCGGCATCACCGACACGTGGTCGCCGGCGGCGAGGTAGTCGCGGAACGTCGGCGCGTAGAGCACGGCCGTGGCACCGTCCGGGATGCCGAGCGACGCGCGCACGGCGGCCCGGATGTCGTCCGCCTCGGCGGACTTCAGCACGTCGTTGCGGGGATACCCGATCTCCAGCACCTGCCCGTCGTACCCGAAGTCCTGCGTCAGCAGGGGCGTGGCGTACCGGGCCGGCGACACGAGGTAGTCCCAGTCGGCCGTACGTCGCGCGTAGCTGTCGATGCGCGCCTGCGACAGGCGCAGGTTGCGCCAGTGGGGCAGCCCCATCTGCTTGAAGGGGTAGCCGTGGAAGGTCTCGACGAGGACCTGGCCCTCCGCCTTCTGGTGGTACTCGGGTTGGAACATGTTGTCGATGTAGTACTGGATGCCGAACACGAGCCGGAACCACTCGGTGCTGTTGACGACGACCGGGATGCTTCCCTCGGGGACCGGCAGCGAGTAGTCCTGGACCGCCCAGTAGACCGGGAGATCGCTGCCCCGCGCCCGGAGCGCCTTCTGGACGGAGAGGCCGTTGTCGGTGACCTGCTCCCCGAAGTACGAGCGCATGAGCACGCCCCGGACCAGGCCGGTCGTCGTCGGACCCGACCGGCGCAGGCGGTGCTCCTGGTAGCGACCGCGGGCGGCGCCGACGGGTCGTTGGAGGGTGATCCGGACACCGCTCTCCGGCCCGCGGACCACGCGCCCCTCGAGCTCGTCGGAGTCGACCTTGAGCGGCAGCCGCGCGGACACGGCGGGCGAGACGAGGAGCGGCACCTCGACCGGCTTCGCGGAGCCGACGGCGACGGCGAGCCGGACGTCGTGCTCACCGATCGGCAGCGGCCAGCGACCGAAGCGGTGGAGCTCCTGGCGCAGCTCCACGCTGGCTCGGAAGCGCCCGTCGACGACGGGGACCAGCTGCCCCTTGGTGCGCGCCCGCTTGTTGTGGGTGATCAGGGCTGCTTCGGCTCCGGAGGGTCCGATCACCCGCCCGCTGGCTTCCAGCACGCCCTTCTTGGTGACCGTCACCTCGTCGACGAAGGCGCCGAGCGTCCACCGGCTCACCTGGATGGTGCCGGTCCGGTCCGTCTCGAGCACGAGCGGCCCGTGGTCCGGGCCGTCGAGGGCTCCATCGAGAGGTACGACGTCGACGGGGGCACCCTCGCGCGTCCAGGCCCGCAGGCTCCAGGTGACCGGTTCGCCGGGCCGCGCGGGCGACGCGGCGGGCAGGGCGATCCGCCAGGAGGCGCCGTCGCGCACCGCGTCCACCGAGGGCCCGTCGCCGCCGACGAGGGCGATCCTGGTCACCGAGGCTGCGGCGTCGAGCGACCCCTGCAGCACCTCGCCCCGGAGCGACACCCCGGACGCGGCCACCGCCGTGCGGTCCACCCTCAGCTTGAGCTCGCGGGCGAACTGCCACACCGGGATGATGCGGCTGCCGTCGCCGAGCGTCGCCGCGGGGATGACGCCGGCCGACCCGCTGCGCATCAGGCGGGTGACCGGACGCTCGACGGTGAACCCGGCCACCTCGACCTTGAGCCACACCGTCCAGTGCGCCGGCTCGGACCCACGGGCGAGCCCGCTGATCGGGAAGCGCACCCCGAACCGGCCCGGTGAGTAGTCGCACCACAGGTCGTCCTTCGGCGGGGCGAACGACGCCACCGGGACCTCCGCGGACGGGAACGCCAGGACCTCGTCGGTCTCGTCGTGCCTGAGCTCCAGGGTGACCCGCTGGTCGTGCTCCGCGAGGTCGACCTTGCGGACGTAGGCCCACCCCGAGATCCAGCACTCATCGGCGGTGGCGTCGCCCTGCCAGTGCAGGTTCTCGATCGCGTGGGAGATCCGCAGGCGCGCGGGGTGGATCGTGAAGAGCTCGTCCGGCAGCTCGGGGTCGCCGAGCAGGGGGAGCTCGAGCAGCACGCCGTCGGGACGGACGCGCGAGGGCCAGCTGTCGGTGGCCGTCCCGCCGCCGCGCACGAACTCCTGGGCGTCCGCCCGCCGGTCGAGCTGGGCCAACCGGACCAGGATCCGCTGCGGCGGCTCGGTGGCGTCCCAGACGTCCTGGGTGGCCTCGCCCGCCAGCGACCGGACCTCGGCCGCCAGCTCGTTCCAGTAGACGTCGTCCTCGGTGCCCGGGCTGGTGAGGTACCACTGGAAGTGCGCCTGGAAGAGGGTGAGCAGCCAGCCCTGGTAGATCCGGTCGGAGAACTCCGCTCGGATCACGTCGCGGCTCACCCGCCAGGCCGCGATCCGGTCGCGCAGGTCCTTGACCGACGCCGTCTGCTGGCTGATGGAGCTCCGGTCGTCACGAGACCGGTAGCGGTAGACGATGTCGGGGATCACGTCGATCGACCGCGCGCGGCCCATCAGCTGGGTGACCAGGGGCTGGTCCTCGTAGGCCACCCCTTCGCGGAACCAGAGGTCCTCGGCCACCCAGAAGTCGCGGCGGAACAGCTTGTCGCACGTGTAGAGGTTGCGCAGCAGCGGGAGGTACCCCTCGACCGTCGTGCGCAGCAGCGTCGCGGGGTGCACGTCCGACACCCACGCCGGGATCCACTCCCGCAGGGAGTCGAACCGCTCCATGGCGCCCGCCACGATCTCCGAGCCGGTGGTGACCGCCGTGTGGTGGAGCGCCGCGAGGGCCTGCGGCGGCAGCTCGTCGTCGGAGTCCAGGAAGGTGAGGAAACGACCGCGGGCCGCGCGTACCCCGGTGTTGCGCGCGGCACCGAGACCGCCGTTCGGGCGCGTGACCAGACGCAGACGAGGGTCACGCCTCGCGTAGTCCTCGGCGATGGCGCGGGAGCCGTCGGGCGAGCCGTCGTCGACGATCACCACCTCGAAGTCGTCGAAGGACTGCCGCTGGAGGCTGTCGAGGCAGGCGGGGAGGTACTCCTCCACGTTGTAGATCGGCACGATGACCGAGATCTCGGGCTTGCGCAGCCGTTCGCGTGCCACCCGGGCCGGTGCCGTGCGCGCGAGACGCCGAGCCACCCGGTACAGCGCGGGGCGGCGACGCAGGGCGTCTGCCAATGGGCTCACGGCGCAAGAAGGTACCGGACCTGACGGACCCCCTGGGCATCGGCGACGCCCGGAGGTGGCTAGCCGTCGCCGCGAGGGGCGAACACCGCGTCGACCAGCCGGGCAGCCGAGTGCCCGTCCTCCAGGCCGACGAAGTCCGCGCGGAAGCGCTCCCGCGCCTCCGCGAACTCGGCGGTCAGGCGGGGCAGGTCGGTGAGCCAGGCGACCACCTCGCCGGTCGACGAGACGTGGGGGCCGGGAGCGGTCGGCGCGTAGGGGATGACGCCGCCGCGCGTGCGGTCGTACTCCTCGAGATCGGGCACCAGGAAGATCATCGGGTGGCCCGAGAGGACGTAGTCGAACCGGATCGAGGAGTAGTCCAGCACGGCCACGTCCGACGCGAGGATCAGGTGGTTGACGTCCGGGTGGTCCGTCACGTCGATGACCCGTGACGTGGAACGGACACGGTCCGAGCGGATGCGGGCGTTGAAGGCGTGGCCCCGCATCAACAGCACGTAGCCGTCCGGCAGCCGCTCCAACGCCTCCTCGGCGTCCAGGAAGTCGACGGTCCGCGCGGTCCGGTCCTCGGGTGAGAGGTAGTCGCGGAACGTCGGCGCGTAGAGCACCGCCACCGCGTCGTCGGGCAGGCCCAGCAGCGACCGGGCCTCCACCCGGGTCCGGACCGCGTCCGGGAGCAGGAGAGCGTCGTTGCGGGGATACCCGGTCTCCAGGACCCTGACGTCGGCACCGGCCGGCTCCAGGAACGCCCTGCGCAGGAGCGGCGTCGCGTACGGCGCCGGGCTCACCAGGACGCTCCACTCGCGGGCACGCCTGTCCAGGCTCCCGATCTCCTGCACGCTGTTGCCCATCTTCTCCCACCAGTCGTGGCCCATCACCTTGTAGGGGTAGCCGTGCATGGTCTGGATCAGGACCTGGTCGCGCGGGCGACGGAACCACTCGAGCTGGTGGACGTCGACCAGGTGGTACCTCGCCCGGGCGACCGCCTCGTGCCACGCCCGGCTGCCCTCGACCACCCCGACACCACCGGCGGGGACCGGGACGGACCGGTCGGCCACCGACCAGTGCAGGGCCAGGGGCGACCCGCGGCGTACCAGCTCCTCGTGCACGCCGAGGCCGTTGCCGTTGGCGAACTCGGAGAACATCGCGCGGAAGAACACGCTGTCGCGGTCCGCCACCTCGACGGCGGACGCCTCACGGAGCCGACGCTGGTGGCGCTGACCGAGCTCGTCGTCGGCCAGGGGCGGACCGATCACCACCCGGACACCGGGGTCGTCCGGTGCGAAGACCTCGACGCGGAGCCGCAGCCGATCCTGGAGATCCTGCAGGGGGAGCTCCCCGGCGAGGTCCGCGGACGGCCGTACCGGCGCCCAGTCCGGGGCCTCCGCGTTGCGGACGGCGACCGCATACGTGCCCGAGGGCAGGGGCAGGTCCGGGTGCCCCCAGGACGTCCGCGCCAGCGGGTAACGGGCCTCGGCGAGCTCGTCGGTGAGCCGCGTGAGCTCGCCCGTGACCGCGGTGTCTCCGACGACGAGTGCGGTCTCCCACGCGGACGCCGCGCGGGGCAGCAGCATCCTCACCACGAGCGACTCGCCGGCCGCCTCCACCGTCTGGGCCTCGGCCGACCGACCGGACGCGGACACGGTCAGGACGCCGCGACGGTCGGGCCGGATCCTCGGGTCCGCGAGGTCGGCGTCGCCCGGCCGGAGCACGTCGTGGGCGCGCCCGGACCGGCCGCGCGCCCGGACGGCGTAGCGCGTGTCGGGTGACAGGCGGTCGAGGGGAATCCCCACACGACCGGTCGCGCGGTCGACCGCGACGGTGAACGGGGTGCGACCCGGGTCGCGGGGCTGGAGGGTCACGGAGCGGACGTCCGGTGAGAGTGCGAGGGAGATCCGATCGCCGTCGGAGGTCACGGCCACCTCGTCGTGCCGGGGCGTGAGGTGCAGCTCGAAGCGGCCGGCGTCGTCGTGGTCGACGAAGAAGGCCCGGCCCAGGCCGTCGGACCAGGCGAACACTCCCGCCATCGTCCACGGCCGGATGACCACGCGGCCGTGGCCGTCGAGCCCGTCCACGGCCACCTCCGCGTGGAGCCGCCACACCCCCGGGGGGCCGACGAGCTCGCCGGTGTCGAGCACCGCGACGAAGCCACTCGGGGTGACGTCCGCGAACAGCAGGTCGCCGGCCACGTCCGCCTCGGGTGACGCCACCTGAGTCACGGGCAGCCCGACGCTCCGCCCGTCCGGCGACCGCAGGACCAGCCGGACCTCGGGGGTCCGGTGCGTCAGGTCGACGTTGTCGAGGAACGCCCAGCCCCGGAGCTCGACGGAGTCCGTGGTCACGGCTCGGACCGACGTCACCTCGGCCCGCACCGAGATTTCGAGCCGGCTCAGCACCCGGTCCGCCTCGGGCACCGACGCCCAGTCCGGCCCGAGCTCGGCGACGACCACGCGCACGCCGTCCAGGTCCGCCACGCGCGTCGGGCAGCGGCGAGGGCTGGGGCGGACCTCGGTGAGCAGGCGGCGTGCCCGGTCCCGCTCGTCCGCCTCGATCAGGCTGCCGAGCACCTTGCGGTACGCCGGCACCCGGCCCAGCGCCTCCGACCCGGCCGCGTGGCGGGTGCTCGTGACCACCGCGCGCAGCTCCTCCCAGTAGTCGTCCGGGCAGCGCCACGCCCGGTCGAGGAAGGGTGCGAGCGGCGCTGCGAGGACCTCCGCGGCGTAGACCCGGGCCAGGTGGTCGGGCAGCTCGGCCAGGGCTGCCGTGACACCGTCGCGGAACCGCCGGAGTCCCGCGAGGTCCGGCGTCGTGCGGGTGAGCGCGGAGCGGTCCGACTCCTCGCGTCGCAGCAGCCCCACGTGCGGGAGGACGTCGAAGGCGGTCGAGCTCCGGTACGCCGTGACGCTGTGGGCGTCGTCGCAGCTCGGGAGGCCCGCGAAGCGCAGCCGGTGCTCGTCGTACGCGCGGCGTCGGAAGACCCGCGCCCCCGTGACCGTGTTGGCCAGCGCGTCGGGCAGCGACTCGAGGCTCACACCGAGGTGCGGTTCGCCGTGCAGCAAGCGGACGCGGTCGGGCACGGGGAAGGGATGTCCGCGCCGGTAGGGCCGCTCGGCGAAGACCGCCAGGTCGGAGCCGGACCCGCGCAGCGCGTCCACCGCCAGGGCATAGCCGTGCGGGGTGACCGCGTCGTCGGCGTCGAGGAAGGCCAGGAACTCCCCGGTGGCCGCCTCCGCCCCCCGGTTGCGCCCGGTGGCCAGGTCCCCCGCGGCGGCGATCATCCGGACCCGGACGTCCTCGCGCGCGTGCCGGTCCACCAGGGCGACGGCGGACGCCGGGAGTCCGAGGTCGACCACCACGAACTCGCACGCCCGGTAGTGCTGCCGGCGCAGCGACGCGAGGCACTCGTCCAGCGCCGCGTCGCCGTCCCGGACCGTGACGACCACGCTCAGGAGCCGCGGCACGCGCCACGAGCCGGGAGCACGGCGTGCGGCCGCGACCGCGAGGCGCTGCACGCCACGCCTGAGCCGCACCCCACCGCGCATCTGGGTCCTCCTCGCCCCGGATCGGGCGTCGCGAGCGTCGGGCCATCGTAGCGAGCCGGAGCCTCGCTCCCGCCTCGGTACACTGCGGCCCGTGCGGCGACGGAGCTCGGCATCCCTGGTCAGCGTCGTCGTCCCGGTCCACAACGTCGAGCCGTACCTCGAGACCTGTCTGGACAGCCTGCTCGCGCAGAGCCACCGCCGGACCGAGGTGGTCGTGGTCGACGACGGCTCGACCGACCGCTCCGGCGACCTCGCCGAGGCGGCCGCCGGCCGCGACCAGCGGATCCGCGTCGTCCACACCCCCAACCGGGGGCTCGGCGCTGCGCGCAACGAGGGGGTCCGGCACGCGCGTGGCGACCTCCTCACCTTCGCCGACTCGGACGACGTGGTGCCTCCTGACGCCTTCGCCACGATGGTCGACCGGCTGCGCCGGACGCGGTCCGACCTGGTGACGGGCAACATGGCCCGCCTGGAGGACGGCGTCCTCAGCGCGGTGCCCTGGATGAACCGCCTTCATCCGGCGGATCGGACGCTCACCATCGCCGAGTTCCCCGACCTCCTGGGCGACGTGTTCGCCTGCAACAAGCTGTTCCGCCGGCCGTTCTGGGACGACCACGGGTTCGCCTGGCCCGAGGGGGTGCGCTACGAGGACCAGCCCACCACGACCGAGGCCTACCTGAGCGCCACCCGGATCGCGGTGACCTCGCACGTCGTCTACCACTGGCGGATCCGGTCGGACGGCTCGTCGATCACGCAGCAGCGAGCCTCGGTCCAGGACCTGAGCGACCGATGGACCACGAAGCGGATGACCCTGGCCTCGGTACGACGGCGCGGCACGCCGGAGCTGGTCGAGGCGCTCGTCGACCGCATCCTCCCCGCGGACATGTGGCGCTACTTCGTGCTGATCCCCGGCGCGGGCGACGAGTGGTGGCGACTGCTCGTGTCCGGCGTGCGGGAGCTCTGGGGCGAGCGCTCCCTCACGCACAGCGTCCTGCCACCGGTCCACCGGCTGACGGGATGGCTCGTCGAGCAGGACCGGCGGGACGACGCCGTCACCGTGATCCGCCACCTGGAGTCACTCGCGGGCGCGCGCGTGGCGCGCGTCCAGGACCAGGACGGCGTACGCCTCGACATCCCCGGACTCGACGCGCGCTCGGTCTCGCGCACCGCGCTCGAGGTGCGCGAGACCGAGCGGTAGAGATCGGTCAGCCCAGGCCGGCCGAGGCCAGGAACTGGTTCGCGACGTCCTGAGGCTTCTCCCGGTCGACCGCGACCTTGGCGTTGAGCTCGGTGAGCTTCTGCGTGGTCAGGGCGGCCATCAGGTCGTTCAGCGGCTTGGCCACGTCGGGGTGGGCCGCCAGGAAGCTGGCCGACACGGCGGGCACGAGGTTCTCGGCCGGCTGGATCTTCTTGTCGTCGGTCAGCAGGACCAGGCCCTGGCTGGCCAGGGTGCCGTCGGTGGTGCTGGTCTCGCCCAGCTGCGACTCGCCGTGGAGCACCGAGTCGTAGGTCTGCTGGCTGGCGTAGCCCAACGGCAGGATCTTCGTGATCTTGATGCCGTACTTGGAGCTCAGGCCGCCCTCGCAGTCGAGCCGCCCCTTGCAGTCGGGCGCCGCGGCCAGCACGACCGACTTGCCCTTGAGGTCGGAGAGCTTGGACACGTGGTTGGCCTGCGCGTACTGCTTGGAGACGAAGAAGGCGTTGGAGTCGGTCGCCGGCGACGGGTTCAGCAGGGTGATGCCCGCCTTCTTCAGCAGCGGCTGTGCCTTCGCGATGGACTTCGCGGGGTCCGGCACGGTCACCGTGGACGCGTTCGCGCCGTTGTAGGTGCCGTTGAGGAACTCGACGATGGCCCCGACGTACTCGGGCACGACGTCGATGCTCTTGGGGAAGACCTTCATGTAGATGTCGCGGGTGCCGACGAGCTTCACCTGCGGGGTGTAGCCGGCCTTCTTCAGGACACCGGCGTACATGTCGGCGACGATCTCGGCCTCGGTGAAGTTCTGCCCCGAGATGCGGACGACTCCGTGACTCGACGACGACGGCGAGCTGGAGGAGCCCGCGGCGGTGCTGCTGGTCGAGTTTCCGCAGCCGGCCAGGAGCGAGGCGGTGGCTACCGCTGCCGCCCCGGTCAGGAATCGACGTGAATGCATTGGATCTCACCTTCTGTGTCCCGCGCCCGTAGGGCGCGCGTGTCCGGTGCCCCCGTTGCTGCCAGGGCAGGAACGCCATCATCCCCCAACGACGGCCGGTGCGCGACTGCCCTTCCGGGTGGCGGCCCGGCGGACCGGGTCGACCGAACGCTCGGCCACGGCGCCGAGGGTCTCGAGCAGGAACGCCACGACGGCGACGACGATGGCGGCGGCGATCCCCTTGGGGTAGTCGGTGCGGTAGAAGCCCTCGGTGATGAGTGTGCCGAGCCCCGGCCCGGCGACCAGCGCCGCGATGGTGGCCGTCGCCCACACCTGCACCAGGGCGAGCCGCAGCCCCGAGACGACGAGGGGGAGGGCCAGCGGGAGCTCGACCCGGGAGAACTGCTGCCAGCCGGTCATGCCCATCCCCCGAGCGGACTCCTTCACGTCGCCCCCGACCTCGTGGACCGCGACGTACCCGTTCGTGATGATCGGCGGCAGCGCGAAGAGACTCAGGGCGATCAGGGTGGCGATGCCGGCTCTCCCGTAGGGCCCGAACGTCGCCACGCCTGGGTGGTCGGCCGTGACCAGGATCGCGAGCAGCGCGAAGGTCGGGACCGCACGGCCGATGTTGGAGATGTTGATCGCGAGGAACCCGCCCTTGCCGAGGTGCCCCAGCCACAGCGCGATCGGCAGACCGATCAGCACCGCGATGAGGAGAGCGGTGACACTCAGCAGCAGCTGCTGGAAGAGCAGCGTCCAGATCCCCTCGGGGCCGTGCCAGTTCGACGAGGTGGTCAGGTAGTCCCACGTCTCCTGGAGGACGTTCATGTCGCACGCCTCCTCGTCCAGGGGGTGGCGAGCCACTGCACCACCACGATGAGGGCGTCGAGCGTGAAGGCGAGCACCACGCAGAGCACGCTCGCCGCCAGGAGCTCCGCCTTGAAGTCGTTCTGCACCCCGTCCGCGATCAGGTTGCCCAGACCGCCGTAGCTGACCAGCGTGCCCACGGTCGTCAGCGCGACCGTGGAGACGGTGGCGACGCGCAGCCCGGCCATCATCACCGGCAGCGCCAGCGGCAGCTCGACCCGGATCAGCAGCCGGGTGGCGCCGAACCCGAGCCCGGTGGCGGACTCCCGCACCTCGGCCGGGACGCCGTGGAGCCCGGCGAGCATGCTGCGGACCAGGATGGTGAGGGCGTAGAGCGCCAGCCCGATCACCACGGTGGTGGCCGTGATGCCGGTGAACGGCACCAGCAGCGGGAACAGCGCCAGGCTCGGGATCGTGTAGATCGCGGTGCTGCTGCCGAGGATGAACCCCTGCAGCCGGGGGAGTCGCCGGGCGATGAGCGCCAGCGGGAAGGAGATCACGATGGCCAGGCCGATCGCGGCGCCGGTGATCCACAGGTGCTGGATCGTCGCGTGCACCAGGTCCTGATAGCGGTCGTGCAGGTACGCGCCGCAGATCCAGTGGTTGGTGAGCCGGCTGTAGCAGCTCGGCTGGATCGAGATCCCGCTGGCCGCTAGTAGGGTCACGGGCATGAACGCTACCGCGCCCCCGGGGGAGCAGGCGCCCAGCGAATCGATGATCCGGCTCGAGGGAGTCGGGAAGACCTACCCGGACGGCACGGTCGCCGTGCACGCGCTCGACCTCGACGTGGCCCCCGGCGAGGTGGTCTGCCTCGTCGGCCCCTCGGGCTGTGGGAAGTCCACCACCCTGAAGATGATCAACCGGCTCATCGAGCCCACCTCGGGCCGGATCTTCATCGACGGACGCGACGTGACGTCGGAGAACCCGGTGGAGCTGCGCCGTCGCATCGGCTACGTCATCCAGCAGATCGGCCTCTTCCCGCACCAGCGGATCGCCACCAACGTGGCGACCGTGCCGTCGCTCCTCGGCACCCCCAAGGCGAAGGCCCGCGAGCGCGCCCGCGAGCTGCTGTCCCTCGTGGGCCTCGACCCGGACGTGTACGCCGACCGCTACCCGCACCAGCTCTCCGGAGGTCAGCAGCAGCGCGTCGGGGTGGCCCGGGCCCTGGCCGCCGACCCCCCGGTACTGCTGATGGACGAGCCGTTCGCCGCGGTCGACCCGATCGTGCGCGCGCGGCTGCAGGACGAGTTCCTCCGGCTCCAGGACGAGCTCGACAAGACCGTCGTCCTGGTCACCCACGACATCGACGAGGCCGTGAAGATGGGCGACAAGGTGGCGGTGCTGGCCGAGGGCGGACGGCTGGCCCAGTTCGGCACCCCGGCCGAGGTGCTCGGACATCCGGCGGACGCGTTCGTCGCGGACTTCGTCGGCTCGACGGCGGGCCTGCGCCGCCTCACCGTGACCAAGCTCGACCGCGAGCAGCTCGAGCCCCTCGACGGGGTGGCCACCGGCGACCTCGGCGCGGCGATCGACCTGGACTCCTCCCTCGAGGAGGCCCTGGCGGTGCTGCTGCGCGACGACCGGCCCCGGGTCGGGGTCAAGGACGGCGCCCAGTTCGTGGGCGTCCTCACCCCCGACGTGATCCACCGGGCGCTGCGCGCCTCGCTCGCCGAGACGTCGCCGGAACCGGTCCCCGAGAGCTGAGGCGCCGGCGTCAGGCGTCAGGCGTGGCGAACCTGGGGCGGGTGCCAGGACGAGGCCACGTCGAGCTCGGAGCGCAGGACGTCGTTCTCCTGCTCCAGCTCGGCGACCCGGACGATGGCCTCCGCGGCCCTCTCCTCGGACTCGTCGAGCGCCACCGCCAGGCGGCTGCCCTCGGCCTCGGCCACCTCCGCACGCCGCGTCTGCAGCTCGGCCCGTCGGGCCTCGCCGTTGAGCTTGCGCATGGCCTCGGCGGCCCGGCCCTGGGACGCGACGACCGCGGCCTCCAGCTGGCTCGCCGTGCGCTCGGCGGCGCCGACCCGGTGCTGCATGGCGGCGGCGAACGCCTGGTGCTCGGCGGAGCGGGCCTCGGCCATGGCGCGGTAGGACTGGGCCTGCCGGGCGCGGTCGGCGGCGGCGTCGCGCCGGGTCTGCACCAGCTCCGAGTAGATGATCCGGGCGGCCGCCGCCCCGAGGGCGACGGCGAGGACGGCAGCGACCGACACGAGGGGCAGCGCTGCGCTGAGGACGGCGCCGAGGACGACGACCGCCGCGGTGAGGACCAGTGCGGCAGCGGTGACCACGCGGGTGCTGCGCTGCCGCCGACGAGCCTTGGGGGAAGACATGAGGTCAGGCTAGGGCTCGTCGTCCTCCGGAGGGACGCGACACGCGCGTTCGAGCATCAGCCCCGCGACCACGACCAGGATGCCTCCGAGCCCCGCGATCGCCGATCGGACGGCCCGCTGGGTCGCCAGATCGCTCTCGACCCCGAGCCAGCTGACGGCGTAGCCGAAGTACGCGCCGGCGACCAGGCAGCCGACGTACGCGCAGGCGCGGGCCAGGACGAGGCGGTTCACCGCGTGGTGGGGGGAGAGCCGGCCGCGTGCCTGCTGCACGCTGCGCCGGGTCGACCAGGCCGTGCCGCCCAGGATGGCGGCGACCAGGAAGAGCGCCAGAGGCTGCCCCCAGGAGACCACGGGCGCCGGGCGCGTGCCCTCGTAGATCATGCGATGGGCGAGCCAGCCGGCCAGCAGCCCGACCACGCCCCAGACCGACAGCGCGGCCGCGCTCATCGGCCGGAGCCTGCCCTCGTGTCGGGGCGGCTCCTCCGGAGGTTCCGCGCTCAACGGACAGGGCTCACGCCGTGGGCCTCACTGCACCTGGAGGGCGAGGTCGTCCCGCTTGGTCAGCCCGCTGCGGTCGGTCTTCTCGAGCAGGTCGGCGACGGGGCCCACGTCGGGGATCACGGCGTCGGGCTCGATGTCGAACCACGGTTGGAGGACGAACGCACGCTGGGCGGCCCGCGGATGGGGCAGCCGCAGGGAGTCGTCGTGACCGCGCCGGTCGCCCACCACGATCAGGTCGACGTCGAGGGTGCGCGGCGCGTTCACCTCCCCGTCGTTGCGTTCGCGGCCGAAGGCGTCCTCGATCGCGTGCGCGCGGTCGAGCAACCGGGTCGCGGCCAGGGTCGTGTCGAGCAGGACGACGGCGTTCAGGAAGTTCTCCGAGCCCTCCGGCGCGTCGACCGGCTCGGTCTCGTAGACCGGCGAGACCTCGGTGACCCACACGTCCGGGGTGTCCGCCAGGGCGTTGATCGCGCCCTGCAGGCTGGTCAGCCGCTCGCCGAGGTTGGACCCCAGTGAGAGCACGGCCCGCCGGATCGGGCGCATCTCACCGGTGAGGGTGTCCGCGTCGATGATGTGCGGGTTGGGCGTCTCGGTCACGGGTCGCACCTCACTGGCTTCGAGATCGGTCGGTGATCGGTCGGGTGATCGTCAGCGTCACGTCGGCGAAGGTCGCGTCGATGGGGGCTCCGGGCTTGTGGACCGTGACCCGTACCCATTCAACACGGCTGTCCAAGAGGCAGACGCCCGAGATGCGTTGGGCCACGGTCTCGATGAGATCCACCGGATCGGACTCGACAGCGGCTTTCACGTGCGCGACGAGACTTCCGTAGTCAACCGTGTCGTGCAAGTCGTCGGAGGCGGCCGCCCGCCGGGTGTCGAGGCCCAGGACGAGGTCGACGAGGAAGACCTGCCCCTCGCGCCGCTCGTGCTCGAAGACGCCGTGATGGGCGAAGCACTCGATGCCGGTCACCGAGAGCTCGTCCCAGGAAGCACGGGCACTCGATCCGCGGAGCTCGTCGCTCATCGACGGGTCACCCCTGCGTCCAGCGCTCGAGGGTGCGCAGCGCGTCGCGGCTCGCCCGTACGTCGTGCACGCGCAGTCCCCACACGTGCTGCTGGGCGAGCAGCAGGGTGAGTGCCGTCGTCGCGTCCTCGCGGTCGTCGACCGGGCGCGGCTCGCCGCGGGAGTCGGTCAGCAGGCTGCCGAGGAACGACTTGCGGCTCGCGCCGACCAGCACCGGGAAGCCGAGCGACTTCAGGACCGGGATGCCGGCCAGCAACGTCCAGTTGTGCTCCGGCTTCTTGGCGAAGCCCAGCCCCGGGTCGAGCACGATCCGCTCGTCGGGGACGCCGGCCGCGTGCAGTGCGTCGACGCGCTCGCACAGCTCGTCGCGGACCGCGGCCAGCACCCCGCCCGGACCGTCGTACACGGCATGGTCGGTCATCCGGTCGCTGTGCGCGCGCCAGTGCATGCAGACGTAGGTCGCCTCGGAGTCCGCCACCACGTCGAGGATGCGAGGGTCGGCCAGCCCCCCCGAGACGTCGTTGACGATGGTCGCGCCCGCCGCCAGCGCCTCGGTCGCGACCTCGGCGCGCATGGTGTCGACCGACACGGTGGCACCTTCGGCGGCCAGCTCCCGGATCACCGGGACCACGCGCGCGAGCTCCTCCTCGACCAGCGGGCGGGTCGCACCCGGGCGGGTGGACTCGCCGCCCACGTCGAGCAGGTCCGCCCCGTCCGCCAGCAGGTCGCGGCCGTGGACGACGGCCGCATCGGGGGTCGCCCAGCGACCGCCGTCGGAGAACGAGTCGGGGGTGACGTTGACGACGCCCATCAGCAGCGGGGCTCTCATGTCAGCGCCGGTTGCTGTGGATCAGTGCCATCGCCTCGGAACGGGTCGCGGCGTTGTGCATCTGGCCGCGGACCGCGGAGGTGATGGTGCGGGCCCCCGCCTTGCGGACGCCGCGCATGGTCATGCACAGGTGCTCCGCCTCGATCACGACGATCACCCCGCGGGCCTCGAGGCGCTCCATGAGGGCGTCCGCCACCTGCGTCGTCAACCGCTCCTGCACCTGCGGCCGCTTCGCGTAGACGTCGACGAGCCGGGCCAGCTTGGACAGACCGGTGATCTTGCCGCTCTCCGCCGGGATGTAGCCCACGTGCGCCACCCCGGTGAAGGGAACCAGGTGGTGCTCGCACATCGACCAGAGCTCGATGTCGCGGACCAGCACCATCTCGTCGTGGCCGAGGTCGAACGTCGTCGTCAGGACGTCGGCCGGTTCCTGGCGCAGACCCGAGGTCAGCTCGGCGTACGCACGAGCGACCCGGTCGGGCGTGTCCCGCAGGCCCTCGCGCTCGGGATCCTCCCCGATGGCGATCAGCAGCTCGCGTACGGCGGCCGCGGCGCGGTCGTGGTCGAACGGCGGGATCTCGGCCGGCGGCCGCTCGGGGCAGGCGATGCGATCGGTCATCGGGCGACGGTCAGACGGGAGGCTCGGGGGGCACCGGCCCGGGGCCGACCGGACCCCCGTGCACGTCACCGCCGGCACCCGGAGGCGTCAGCACCGCACCCGCGTCGGACTCGGGCTTGGTGCCGTTGCTCGAGGCCCGGTCGCGGATCTCCTGCGGGATCTCGACGGGAGGGATCTGGGACGCCTTGCGGTCGGGCGAGCCGGTCCAGGCCGGACGCGCCGGGCGGCGCCGGAGCGCCTCGAACACCGTCGCGACCTCCTCCTTGTCGAGGGTCTCCTTGTCCATCAGCTCGAGGACGAGGCTGTCGAGGACGTCGCGGTTCTCCTCGAGGATGTCGTAGGCCTCCTGGTGCGCGTTCGCGAGGAGCTTCTTGGTCTCCTCGTCGATGATCGCGGCGACGTCCTCGGAGTAGTTCTTGGTGTGACCGAAGTCGCGGCCCAGGAAGGGCTCGCCGTTCGTCTCGCCGAGCTTGATGGCGCCGAGGCGGTCGGTCATGCCGTACTGCGTGACCATCGCCCGGGCCACCGCGGTGGCCTTCTCGATGTCGTTCCCGGCACCGGTCGTCGGGTCGTGGAAGACCATCTCCTCGGCGGCCCGGCCGCCCATCATGTAGGCCAGCGCGTCGAGCATCTCGCTGCGGGTCTGGCTGTACTTGTCGCTGTCCGGGAGGATCATCGTGTAGCCGAGGGCGCGGCCGCGCGGCAGGATCGTGATCTTGTGGACCGGGTCGTTGCCCGGCAGCGCCGCCGCGACGAGGGCGTGGCCGCCCTCGTGGTAGGCGGTGATCAGCTTCTCCTTCTCGCTCATCAGGCGAGTACGCCGCTGGGGGCCGGCGATCACCCGGTCGATCGCCTCGTCGAGCATCTCGTTGGAGATCAGCTTCAGGTTGGACCGGGCGGTCAGCAGGGCGGCCTCGTTGAGGACGTTCTCGAGGTCGGCGCCGGTGAAGCCAGGCGTACGACGGGCCACCGCCAGCAGGTCGATGCCCGGCGCGAGCGGCTTGCCGCGCGCGTGCACCTGGAGGATCTTGTGGCGGCCGGACAGGTCGGGGGCGTCGACCTGGATCTGGCGGTCGAAGCGGCCCGGACGCAGCAGGGCCGGGTCGAGCACGTCGGGACGGTTGGTCGCGGCGATCAGGATGACCCCGCCTCGCACGTCGAAGCCGTCCATCTCGACGAGCAGCTGGTTGAGCGTCTGCTCGCGCTCGTCGTGACCGCCGCCCATGCCGGCGCCGCGGTGGCGCCCGACGGCGTCGATCTCGTCGATGAACACGATGGCCGGAGCGTTCTCCTTGGCCTGCTCGAACAGGTCGCGCACCCGGCTCGCGCCGACACCGACGAACATCTCGACGAAGTCGGAGCCCGAGATGGAGTAGAAGGGCACCCCGGCCTCGCCCGCGACCGCACGCGCGAGCAGGGTCTTGCCGGTGCCGGGAGGGCCGTAGAGCAGGACGCCCTTGGGGATCTTGGCGCCGACGGCCTGGAACTTCGCGGGCTCCTGCAGGAACTCCTTGATCTCGCCGAGCTCCTCCACCGCCTCGTCGCACCCGGCCACGTCGCCGAACGTCGTCTTGGGCATGTCCTTGGAGATCAGCTTGGCCCGCGACTTGGCGAACTGCATGACGCCACGTCCGCCGCCCCCCTGGACCTGGTTCATCAGGAAGAGGAACAGCAGCACGATCAGGACGAAGGGGAGGAGGGTGGTGATGATCGAGGCCAGCAGGCTGGGCTTGGAGATCTTCACGTCGTAGCTGTCGGGCGACATCTTGTTGGCCGCGATCTGCCGGTCGATCTCGTTGACCAGCTGCGGCTGCGTGCCGTCGAGCCAGTGGGAGGTGACCTGGTCGCCCGAGGGCCGGACGCCGGAGTTCAGCGTCGCCTTGATCTGCTGGTCGCCGTCGATGAGCGTGATGGTCTTGACCTGGCCGGAATTGATGTAGTTGTTCATCTGGGAGGTCGTGACCTCGTCGTAACCACCCGACGGGGCGAGGTACTGGAGCGCGAAGAGCACGCCCAGCACCGCGACGACGATCCACAGCCAGGGGCTTCTGACGAAACGCTTCACAGGACTCTCTCGACCACGATGCTCCTGCTCCGCGGGGTCACCTGCGGAGCACTGGTTAGGAGATGACGACGGTACACGTCATCCCCAAGGTCCATTGTCCCCTCCGGTGGTCGTCCGGCCTACTCCGCGCGCGGATTTCACTCGGTCCAGCAGGCGATGACCGCCGCCGCCACGCCGTACGCCGCGACTTGGCGGCTCGTCGCGGTTCAGCTGTAGACGTGGGGGGCGAGCGTCGCGATGTCGCGCAGGTTGCGGTACTTCTCCCGGTAGTCGAGGCCGTAGCCGACCACGAACTCGTTGGGGATGTCCCAGCCGACGTAGCGGGGCTCCACCGGCATCGTCAGCGCGTCCGGCTTGCGGAGCAGGGTGGCGATCTCGACGCTCGCGGCGTTCCGGCTGCCGAGGCTGTTGACCAGCCAGCTCAGGGTGAGCCCGGTGTCGATGATCTCGTCGACCACCAGCACGTGCCGGCCGGTGATGTCGGTGTCGAGGTCCTTGAGGAGCCGGACGACACCGCTGGACTTGGTCCCGGAGCCGTAGGAGCTGATCGCGATCCAGTCCATCTCGACGTGGCGCGGCAGCGCCCGCGCGAGGTCGGCCATCACCATGACCGCGCCGCGGAGGATGCCGACCAGGAGGAGGTCCTTGCCCTCGTAGTCAGCCGCGATCTCGCCGGCCAGCTCGGCCAGCCGCTCCTGGATCTGGTCCTCGGTGAAGAGGACGCGGACGAGGTCCTGCTCCACGTGGGACACATCCATGCGCGCAAGGGTAACGGCGCGCAGGTTTCAGCGGTCCACCGGGGAAACCGGCTCGAACGCCACGACGCCCTCCCTCCGAACGGCGCGGAGCGGGCCGGGCAGGTCGACCCACTTCTGCCCGTGCCAGTCAGTGACGAGGGCATCGACGGCGAGCACGTGCTGGTGGAAGACCTCCCCCGCCGGGGCGCCGGCCTCGACGGCGCCCGCGCGCAGCACCCGGGTGCGGATCGGTGCCGGGAGCCCGGCGAGCGCCTCGACCGACAGCCCGCCCTCCACCGACGCGTCCGCGCGCGCGCGATCGGCGTACTCGTCGAGGAGCTCCATGTCGGGGCGGAGCTGGTCGGCGGTCCGCGCGAGCGCCTCCGCGACACCCGGGCCGAGCTCCGCCTCGAGCACCGGGATCACCCGGTCGCGCACCCGGGCCCGCGTGTACGACGGGTCCGCGTTGTGCGGGTCGTCCCACACCTCGAGGCCCTCGACCTGGCAGGCGGTCACCGTGTCGGTGTGCGAGACGTCGAGCAGCGGACGGCGATAGCCCCGGAAGGCGCGGCGCATCCCCGCGATCGCCCGGCCACCCGATCCCCGCGCCAGGCCCATCAGGACCGTCTCCGCCTGGTCGTCGCGGGTGTGGCCGAGCAGCACCGCCTCGGCGTCGAAGCGCTCGCGGATCTCGCTGAGCAGCGCGTAGCGGGCCGCCCGGGCGGCGGCCTCGGGTCCCAGCCCGGGCGCGTCCACCGTGGCCCGGGCACCGACGGTCTCGTCGACGCCGAGAGCCGCCAGCTGCCCGACCACCGCGTCGGCACGGGCCGCGGACCCTTCCTGCAGGCCGTGGTCGACCGTGGCGCCCACGACGTACCACCCCTGCTCGCGCCCTTCGAAGACCGTCGCCGAGGCGAGCGCCAGCGAGTCGGCTCCGCCGCTGCAGGCGACCACGAGGCGGGCGCCGGGTTCCAGGTCCGCGAGCCCGCGTCGTACGGCGTGGCGCACCGCCGCGACGGACGGGTGCAGGCTCATCGCGGCTACCCCTGGAGGACCCGGGCGATCCAGGCGTTCGGGTCGTGGATCTCGCCCAGGGAAGGAAGGTTGGCGGGCGCCTGCCACACCTCGTTGAAGTCGGTCATGCCGACCTTGTCCACGACCGCGCGGACGAACGCCGCGCCGTCGCGGTACTGCGCCATCTTCGCCTCGAGCCCCAGCACCTTGCGCAGCAGTCGGTCGAGGGCGCCGACGCCCTTGCGACGCTCGTCGAACCGGTCGCGGATCGCACCGACGCTGGGGATCACGCGGGGACCGACGCCGTCCATCACCACGTCGGCATGGCCCTCGAGCAGGGACATCACCGCGGTCACCCGGTCGAGGATCTCCTTCTGCTCGGGGCTGCCCATCAGGTCGAGCAGGCTCCCGCTGCGCCCGTTCTTGAGCGCCTCGGAGATCCGCTTGAAGCCGTCGTCGATCAGCCGTTGCGGCTCGACCGTGTCGGCGAGCGCGTTGAACTCCGCGAAGAGGTGGTCCCGCATCCAGGGCACCGCGGTGAACTGCACGCGGTGGGTCTCCTCGTGCAGGCAGACCCAGAGCCGGAAGTCGTGGGGGTCGACGCCGAGCTCGCGCTCGACGTGGACGACGTTGGGCGCGACCAGCAGCAGCCGTCCGTGCGGCTCGTGGAAGGGGTCGAACTGGCCCAGCACCTTGCTCGACATGAAGCCCAGCAGGCCGCCGACCTCCGCGGCGGTGATCCGCGACCCGACCGCCTGCACGACCGGCCCCGGCGCGCCCTTGCGGGCCGCGACCTTCTCGATCACCGGCGTGAGCAGCCGCGCGAACCCGTCGGCGTTGGCCTGGATCCACGCGGGCCGGTCGACGACGAGCACCGGCGCGGTCCGTTCCCCGGCGTCGAGGCCCGTGAACTCGCGCACGTACGCCGTCGAGCGGTCGGCGCCCTCGCGGAGCTCGGCGACCGTGGCCGCCGCCTCGTCGGCGGTGACCTCGGGTCCGGCCCCCGCGATGCGTGAACCGAGGGTGACGGCGAGCCGCCAGTCGACCATGTCCGTGCTCATGCGGGGAGCCTACGTGTCCGCGGTGCGCCCCGGGTGGCTCAGCAGGGGCAGTCGGCCAGGGCGGTGGCCAGCCGGTCGAGGGCCGCGCGGGCGTCGAGGGTGCCGATGAGCGGGATGCGGTTGCTGACGAAGGCGAACACGAGCGCCCGGCCCCGGGCGTCGGTGACCAGTCCGGCGAGGGCGCTGGTGCCGGTCAGCGTCCCCGTCTTGGCGTGGACCCAGCCGCGGCCGCGGGACCGGTCGAACCGCTGCAGCAGCGAGCCGTCGAAGCCCGCCACCGGGAGCCCGGTCACGACCGGGCGCAGCTCCGGGTGGTCGGCCGAGGCGGCGAGCTGCAGCACCTGGACCAGGGTGGCAGCCTCGACGCGGTCCTGGCGGGAGAGGCCGCTGCCGTCGTAGAACGTCGCGTGGCTCGAGGTCGATCCCGAGGCCGCCCAGGATGCGGCGTACCGCCGTCACGCCTCCCGAGAAGGAGCCGTGCCCGGTCACTGCGAGACCCACCTGGTGCGCGATCACCTCCGCGCCCTCGTTGTCGCTGTTCTGGAGGACGCGCTCGACGATGTCGGCCAGCGGGAGGCTGGTGACGTGCGCCAGCTCCGGGGCGCCGGGGGCGGCCTTCCTCTGGTGCACGGCTCCGGTCACGCGGACGCCGTCGCCCCGGAGGTACGACGCGAAGTCCGCCGCCGCGGTGGCCGCCGGGTCGGCCACGCGGCTCAGGCCGCCGGGCGCCACCCCCTCGTCGGCCCAGAGCGCGGTGATCGGCGAGACCACACCGTCGACCACGTAGGCGGCCGGCCAGTGCGGGCTGACCCGCGGCCCGGTGAACAGAGAGGTGTCGTAGGCCACGCTCACCCGGCGGATGCCGCGCGCGTGCAGGCGGTGCGCCGTCGCCCGGGCGAGTGCCTGCAGGCTCGCGTCGTGCCGCGTCGGCCCGTGCGCGGCGTGCTTCCCGGCCAGGAACGGGTCGCCGCCGCCCACCAGCGTGACCGCGCGTCGCCCGCTGGACACGACTCGGGTGACGAACGTGTGGTCGGGTCCGAGCACGTCGAGCGCGGCGGTGGTGGTGAGCAGCTTGAGGGTGGAGGCCGGCATCGACGGCCCGCGACCGACGTCGAGCACCGGCGTACCCGTCAGGGGTGCGACCACGGCACGGAGATCGGCCAGGTGCGGGTCCCGCAGCGGCCGGGCCAGCGCACGTCGTACGGCCAGCGGCGCCGGCCGCCCCGCGGGGGCCGGTCGGGCGACCGGTCGCGGCGTCGGCACGGGCGGCAGGGTGAGCCCGGGGACGGGCGTCGTGGTGGCCGCGGGGTCGGCGCCGAACCAGCGGGTGCCGAGGTCGAAGCGGTACGTCGCGGCCGCCGCGGCGAAGAGCGCGACGACCAGCACCACCGGCACCCAGCGGAGGAGCGGACCCCGACGCGTGCGTCGACCACGCCGCCGGTCGTGTCGGGCCACGGTCCTCGCCTCTCCAGTCGCGTACCCGAGTGGGCACCCGGCTTCATTCTGCGCGAGACTGGGCGGCACCAGGGGCCCGGGGCGCCCCGACGTCCGTGTCGCTGGAGGATGCCGTGCTGGAGTTCGACGTACTCGTGGAGATCCCGAAGGGGAGCCGCAACAAGTACGAGGTCGACCACGCCTCGGGTCGGATCCGCCTCGACCGGACCCTGTTCACCTCCACGCAGTACCCCGCCGACTACGGCTTCATCGAGAACACGCTGGGCCTCGACGGCGACCCGCTGGACGCCCTGGTCCTGCTGATCGGCGAGCCCACCTTCCCCGGCTGCCTGATCAAGTGCCGGGCGATCGGGATGTACCGCATGACCGACGAGGCCGGCGGCGACGACAAGGTGCTGTGCGTACCGGCGGCCGACCCACGGCTCGAGCACATGCGCGACATCAACCACCTGCCGAAGTTCGACCGGCTCGAGATCGAGCACTTCTTCACCGTCTACAAGGAGCTCGAGCCCGGGAAGTCCGTCGAGGGCGCCAACTGGGTCGGGCGCACGGAGGCCGAGCTCGAGGTCCAGGCGTCGTTCGCCCGCCTGCAGGAGCACCCGGAGGACCTCCACTGACGCCCACCCCGGCCACCCACGGCGCCCACGACCACGCCGAGGACCCGCGCAACCGCGACGTCCTCATCCACGTCAACGGCGAGCTGGTGCCGCGCGAGCGCGCCGTCGTCTCGGTGTTCGACGCCGGGTTCGTGCTGGGCGACGGCGTGTGGGAGGGCCTGCGCGTGTCCGCCGGGCACCCGGCGTTCCTCGACCAGCACCTGGACCGGCTCTGGGAGGGCGCCACCGCCCTCGCCCTCGACATCGGGCTCACCCGCGAGGAGCTGACCGCTCGCGTCTACGAGACGCTGCGGGCCAACGGCATGACCGACGGGGTCCACGTGCGGCTGATGGTGACGCGCGGCCCCAAGTCCACGCCGTACCAGGACCCGCGGTTCTCGGCCGGCCCGGCGACGGTGGTGATCATCGCCGAGCACAAGGACCCACTGCCCGAGACGGTGGAGCGGGGGCTGTCGCTGTTCACGGTGCACGTGCGCCGGGCGTCGCCGGACACGCTCGACCCCAAGCTCAACGCGCACAGCAAGCTCAACGACATCACGGCGTGCATCCAGGCCTTCACCGCCGGTGCCGACGAGGCGCTGATGCTCGACCCCCAGGGGTTCGTGGCCACCTGCAACTCCACCCACTTCTTCGTCGTACGGCGGGGCGAGGTGTGGACGTCGTCCGGCGCCTACTGCCTCGGCGGGATCACCCGAGGCAACGTGCTGGCCCTGTGCCGCGAGGAGGGCATCCCGGCCTCCGAGCGGCTGTTCAGCCTCACCGACGTCTACTCGGCGGACGAGGCGTTCGTGACCGGCACCTTCGCCGGCGTCGTGCCGGTCCACACCGTCGACGGGCGCACCATCGGCGACGGCCGGCGCGGACCGATGGTCGAACGGCTGCAGGAGCGCTACCGCGACCTCGTACGACGAGACGTCGGGGCGCGGTCGGCGCCGTGACCGTCCGGCTCGCCTGCTGGTCGGGACCGCGCAACATCTCGACCGCCACCATGCGCGCCTGGGAGAACCGGCCGGACTGCGAGGTCGTCGACGAGCCCCTCTATGCGTGGTACCTCGCCCGCACCGGGCTCGACCACCCCGGCCGTGCCGACGTGGTCGCGGCCGGCGAGACCGACTGGCGGCTGGTGGTCGACGAGCTGACCCGCCCGTGGCCCGACGGCCCTGCGCTGCAGTACCAGAAGCACATGGCCCAGCACCTGCTGCCGGAGCTGCCTCGCGAGTGGATCGGCGGTCTGCGCAACGTGCTGCTGATCCGCGACCCGGCCGAGGTGGTGTCGTCCTACCTCCGCTCCCGGGCCGAGGTGGCCCCCGACGACATCGGGATCCTCCAGCAGCGCGAGCTGCGCGAGCTGCTCGGGCCGGAGGTGCCGGTCATCGACGCGGCCGATTTCCTCCGCGACCCCGAGGGGTACCTGCGCTGGCTGTGCGACTACGCCGGCGTCGCGTTCAGCCCGGCGATGCTGTCCTGGCCGGCCGGCCCGCGCGCGAGCGACGGGGTGTGGGCGCCGTACTGGTACGACGCGGTGCTCCGCTCGACCGGGTTCGAGCCCTACCGGCCGCGCCGCGTCGAGCTCACGCCCGAGGGCGAGGCCGTCGTGGCCGCCACCCGGCCGGCGTACGACGAGCTGTGGGCGGCCCGGCTGGTGCTCTGAGGCTCTGGTCGGCGCTGCTGCCGGAGGAGAACGCGGAACGGATCGGGTCGCCGGTGCGAGTCGGGTCAGCCGAAGATCGCGTAGACCTTGCGGACGGTCTCGTGGATGTCCCAGGTGCCGGACCAGCCCTTCGGGAAGACCGCGGCGTCACCGGCCGCGACCTCCACCGCCTCGCCGCCGTCGGGCGTGCAGGTCATCCGGCCGGTCACCAGGTGGATCACCTCATGGGTCTCGAGGGTCCAGCGCGACGGGCCGGGCTCGCACTCCCAGATACCGGCCGAGGAGTCGCCGTCGACCCACAGCTCGACCCCCCGGGTGGCCATCGCCTCGCCGGTCGCCTCCTCCAGCGGACCCCAGTCCTCGAGCTCCGCGTCGGCCGCTCCGGCGAGATGGGGGGTCGGGATCGACGTCGTCATGCCTGCACTCTAGACATTCGACTGAACGCTCAGTCAAGAGCCGCCCGCGTCGTCGACGCCCGGCTGTCAGGCGAGCAGGTCGGGCGACCGCAGCATCTCGGGAGGTACGCCGAACGCGTCGACGAGGTCGACCGCGATCGGACGGATCCGCCGGCAGAGGTCGCCGATCTCGCGGGTGATCGCCTTCGAGCGCGCCGTCGAGAGCCGGCCGTGCTCCATGAACCACGCCCGGTCGGCCTCGATCGTCGACAGCGCGTGGAGGTCGCAGAGCAGGACCAGCGCCGTCCGGTGGTCACCCTCGGGCAGGGCGCGCGTCTTGTCGACGAAGGCCTCGAGCACCAGTCGCTCCACGTGCGCCCGCGCCGCCGCGATCACGTGGTCCTGGGCGTGCGAGAACACCTCACCGGGGTTCATGCCGCGGTCGATGCCGCGCTTGAGCCTGCGGGCGACCCCGGACAGGGTGTGCTCCTCCCGGAAGCGGAGCATCGCCAGCTGGTAGTTGGGGTCGAGCAGCCCGGCCTCCTGGTCCCACCCGTCGTCACCACCGGGGAGGACGTCCTTGATCCGCTCCAGCAGCTTGTGGGCCGCGGTCCGCTCGATCACGGTCTCCAGCGCCAGGCCGGCGACGAAGCGCACCATCCCGAACTGGTCGAGGTCCTCGAAGTCGCTGGAGTAGTCGGTGAGCAGCCCCTTGGCCACGAGCTGGAGCAGGACGTGGTTGTCGCCCTCGAAGGTCGTGAAGACGTCGGTGTCGGCCTTGAGCGCGGCGAACCGGTTGACCGCCAGGTAGCCCGCGCCGCCGCAGGCCTCGCGGCACTCCTGGATGGTCCGGGTCGCGTGCCAGGTGCCCAGCGCCTTGGTGCCTGCCGCCCGCGACTCGAGCTCCCGACGCGCGTGCTCGTCCTCCTCGTCGCGCGAGAAGACCTCGTGCAGCTGGGCGGACACCGTCTCCTGGGCGAAGTGCAGTGCGTACGTCCGCGCCAGCAGCGGGAAGAGCCGCCACTGGTGGAGACCGTAGTCGAGCAGCAGCTCCTCCTGGTCGGGAGACGTCGCGTTGAACTGCCGTCGGCGGACGGCGTACCTGGTCGCGATCACCAGGGCGACCTTGGCGGCGTTGATGCCGGCGCCGCCCACGCAGACCCGCCCCTGGACGAGGGTGCCGAGCATCGTGAAGAACCGCTTGTTGGGGTTGTCGATCGAGCTCTGGTAGCGGCCGTCGTCGGTGACGTCCGCGAACCGGTTGAGCAGGTTGTCGCGCGGGATCCGCACGCCGTCGAACCACATCCGGCCGTTGTCGACGCCGTTCAGCCCCATCTTGAGGCCGTCGTCCTCCACCCGGATCCCCGGCAGCAGCCGGCCCCGCTTCCTGATCGGGACGACGAACGCGTGCACGCCGTGGGACTCCCCGCCCACCTCGAGCTGGGCGAACACCACGGCCGTGTCGGCATGGGCCGCGGCGTTGCCGATGTAGTCCTTGCCGGAGATCTCGTCGGGCGTGGTGATCACGAACTCGTCGGCCTGCGCGTCGTACGACGCCGTGGTGCCGAGGGCCTGGACGTTGGAGCCGTGACCCGTCTCGGTCATCGCGAAGCAGCCCATCACCCGCCCGGTGATCAGGTCGGCCAGGTAGGCGTCGTGGTGACGCCGGGTGCCCAGCTGGAGGATCGCACCGCCGAACAGCCCGAACTGGACGCCGACCTTGACCAGCACCGAGAGGTCGCCGTACGCCAGCGTCTCGAAGGAGGCGATCGACGCGCCGATGTCACCGCCGCCGCCGTACTCCTTCGGGAAGCCCATGCCGGTCTGGCCGGTGGCCGCCATCGTGACCAGGAGGTCCTTCACCCGCTCCCGGTAGTCCGCCCGCGAGAGGGTCTCGGCCTCCTCGAGCACCGAGGCGTGCTCGACGAGGTTGCTGCGGACCAGCTGCCGGGCCTCGGCGTACTTCCCGTCGAGGAGCAGGGTCAGCTCGGGTACGTCGATCTCGGGCGTCCGGTCGGCCGTGCCCGGCTCGACCGCGTCCCCGGGGCTGGTGTCGATGGCCATGCGCCGAAACTACCGGGCACCGGCCGCGGGGTCAGCAGGCCGTGGCGCGTCAGGGGCGGGCGTAGAAGTTCGGGGTGATCCAGGAGTACATCGACACCTCCTGGACCGGCACGCCGGTCCGCGGCGCCTGGATGATCATCCCGTTCCCGACGTAGATGGCCACGTGGTAGATCGAGGACGGGCTGCTCGAGGACCCCCAGAACACCAGGTCGCCGGGCTGGAGGGCGGTCGGCGAGATCCGGGTCGACTCCTCGTACTGGGCGGCCGCGAAGTGCGGGAGGTAGATGCCCCCGGCGCGCCAGGCGGCCATCGTCAGGCCCGAGCAGTCCCAGGCGTTCGGGCCGGCCGCGCCCCAGACATAGGGGTCGCCGATCTGCGCTCGGGCGAAGGCGATCGCGGCCTGGGCGCCCGACGCCGGCGGCGGCGGGTTGACCGGGGGCGGCGGCGCCGGGTTGGTCGGGGGCGGGGGAGGCGGCGGGGGCGCGTGGGTGGGATGGGCGCTCGGCGCCTGGCTCGCGTGCTGTGCGGCCTGCTGGGCGGCGGCCTTGCGAGCCGCTCGCTGGGCCGCCTGCCGGGCCGCGGCCTGCTGGGCGGCCTGCTGGGCGGCCCGCTGGGCGGCGGCACGCCGGGCCGCCCGTTCGGCGGCACGCTGCGCGGCTTCTGCCGCCGCCTTCTCGATGCCTGCCTGCCGCTGCTCGGCGAGGGCGACGCTGACGTGTTGGAGCGTGGCGAGCCTGTGGATCAGCTGGGTCTTGCGGGCCGCGATGGCCTGGGTGGTCTGCTGCGCCGCCGTCGCCGCGGCCGCCGCTCGGTCGCGGGCCTGGCGGGCCCGCGTGGCCAGGGTCTGTGCCCTCGCGCGGGCGGCGTCGGCCTGGGCACTGGCGACGCCGGCCAGTGTGGACGACGCCCGGTAGGCGTCGTAGGTGTGGTCCATCGCCGACTGGGCGTTCTGCAGCGTCGCCATCCGGCGGACGACGGTCGAGATCCCGGCGCTGCCGGTGAGCGCCGACAGGGGGCTGAGCGACGGTCCCAGCTCGTACGACGACACGACGGTGGCGGCGTACGAGTGCCGGGTGTGCGCGGCGTCGGCGGTGGCGATGCGCGCGTGCTGCTCGGCGACCCGGGCGTCGCGACGGGCCTGCTGCAGGTGCCAGCGCGCTCCGTTGTAACGCTCCGCCGCCTGCTCGGCCCGCACCGCGGCGTCCCGCATCCGGGCGTCTGCGGCGGCGAGCTGGGCCCGCACCCCGGCGACGTCGTCGGCCGCCAGGGCGACCTGGTGGCGCGCGTGGTTCACCTGCTGCCGACTCGGATAGACGTGATGGCCGTCGGCCGCCGACGCGGCCGCGACGCCCCCGAGACCCGCGACCAGGGACAGGGCGAGGGCGGCGACGCCGACTCGGTGCACGAGAGCTCTCCTAGCGCTGCGGATGGGGCGTTCGTTGCCTCGGGTGTCTTCCTCTTCACCCGTGGCAACTCGCAGCACGCTAGTGCGCTGGAGTCACAAAGGGAACAACTTTCCCAAAAATCACAGAAGTTTCCGGCGTGTCGACTTGACGAACTACACGGTTGTAACTTCTTCGCGACGCTCCTGGGTCACCGCGCGGTGCCGGACGAACGTCTGGTTGCTGGCCCAGCCACCGACGTAGAACGACACCAGCGCGATGGCCACGCCGGCCACGTCATCGGCGACGTAGTGCCAGCCGAAGTACAGGGTCGAGACGACGGTCAGGCAGAAGTTGACCCAGAAGAAGATCTTGATCCAGCGGTTGCGCACCGTGTACTGCACCATCAGGGTCACCAGCAGCGTGATCGCACAGTGCAGGCTCGCGAAGCCCGCGATCGACTGCAAGGAGCCCGCGGCGTCGTTGAGGAAGTAGATGCGGGTCCAGGTGATGTTGCCCATCAGCTGGATCGCCCCGGTGTGCGTGATCGAGTCCGGGTAGAGCCACGGGTGGTAGATGCCCGGGCCGACGGTCGGCAGCGCGTAGTAGGAGATCGTGCCGAGGGTCCAGGCGAGGCACTGCGAGGTGGCGAACCAGTAGCCGTGGGCGAGGTCGGGCGCCCAGATCAGCCACGCCACCAGGCACAGCGGCACCAGCGGGAGGAACCAGAGGTACACCGTCGACAGCAGGTCGGCGCTGACGCCGGTGCCGAGCAGGCTGTGCAGCACCGGGCCCGGGTAGTGCCCGAGGAACAGCGCCTTGTCGATGGTGAGGAGCTCGTAGTCGAACAGGTGACCATGCCCCTCCACGAAGGGCAGCTGCGACTTGAGGTTCCGGTAGCTGACGTAGGTGACGTAGAAGCAGAGCAGCCCGCTCACCACCAGGGCCATCCGCGGGCGCGTCCAGTGCTCGCGTACCCGGGTGCGCCACTCGGCGCGCATCCGGCTCGGCCGCAGCCGCGACGCCCACAGCGTGCGGGGCACGAGGTCGATCAGGAAGGCCAGCGACAACAGCAGGGGGAGGCGCAGCCAGCCCGGCCCGAGGAAGCCGTCGGGGTCGACGAGCGGCTTGTCGAAGACGATGCCCACGCCCAGCGCCGTCACGCCCATCACGACGGCGATCGAGATCATGAGGATGTGGGCGCGGCGGAACACCCGGTCAGTTTAGGGCCGGAGCCATCTCCCTCGAACCGCCACCGAGCACGGCCATCCGCGTGCGGTCGACCGACAGGCGGACGACGTCCCCGGGAGCGAGACGCCGGTCCAGTGAGGCGACGGCGTCGAGGTCGCCGACGTCGGTGCTGCACACCAGGCGCACCTGGCCGGGCGTGGCGCGCACGGCGAGCACGGTGCCGGCGAGGGGGCCCCGGTCCGCGACGGAGAGCGCCGAACGCCGGACGGCGACCGCTGAGGCGCCCGGAAGGTCGGCCGCGGTCAGCAGACGGGCGGCCGCCTCCCCTTCCAGCACGCGGGCATAGCCCAGGAAGAGCGCGGTGTCGGCGTCGGCGGGCGCCTGCCAGACGTCGGCGATCGGACCGGACTGCACGATGCGTCCGGCGCGCATCACGGCCAGGTCGTCGGCCACGCGGAAGGCCTCCTCGTGGTCGTGGGTCACCATCACCGCGGTGGTCCCGGCCTCCACCAGGATGCGGCGGAGGTCGTCCGCCAGGCGTTGACGCAGCCCGGCGTCCAGCGCACTGAGCGGCTCGTCCAGGAGCAGCAGCCGCGGCGAGGCCGCCAGGGCGCGGGCCAGGGCCGCTCGTTGTCGCTCTCCTCCGGACAGCGTGGCGGGGAGGCGGTCCGCCAGATCGGCGAGCCCGACCAGGTCGAGGAGCTCGGCGACCCGTCGTGCGGACGCTTCCCGAGGGGTACGCCGGAGCCGCAGGGGGTAGCCGACGTTGCGGGCCACGGTGAGCTGGGGGAACAGCTGGCCGTCCTGGAACATGAGGGCGAACCCGCGCTTGTGCGTGGGGGTCCGGGTCACGTCGGTGCCGCGCCAGGCCACCGAGCCGACCGCGGTCTCGAGCCCCGCCACGGCCCGCAGGAGCGTCGACTTGCCACAACCCGACGGCCCGAGCACCGCCAGGACGCGGCCGTCGGCGAGCTCGAGGTCGACGTCGTCGACCGCGGGCGTGCCGTCGTACGCCACGGAGAGCCCGCGGACCGAGAGCGTGATGTCGGCGCTCACAGCGTCCCCACCGAGGGCACCCGCAGGCGTTCGACGGCGAGCATCACGACCGCGGTCGCCGTGCCGAGCACGACGGAGGCGGCGAGGGCCATCCCGTAGTTGAGGTCACCGGGGTGGCCGATCAGCTGGAAGATCACCACCGGCAGGGTCGGCCGGTCCCGCACCAGGAACGACGTGGCACCGAACTCGCCCAGCGAGCAGGCGAAGGCGAACCCGGCGGCGGCCAGGAGCGGCTTCCAGACGACGGGCAGGTCGACCACCAGGACGGCGCGCAGGGGCGACGCGCCCAGGGTCGCCGCTGCCTGGCGCAGGCGGTCGTCGACCCCGGTGAGCACCGGCGCCAGGATGCGCACCACCAGCGGAAGGGCCACCAGCGCCTGGGCGACCGGGATCAGCAACGGCGAGTCGCGCAGGTCGAGCGGGGGGCGGCCGAGCGTGATCAGGAAGCCGAAGCCGAGGGTCACCGCGGAGACTCCCAGCGGGAGCATGAACAGCCCGTCGAGGACGGAGCGCACCCGCCGCTCCGAGCGGGTCCGCGACCGGCGGGTGACCACCATCGCGACGGACAGGCCGAGGAGGAGCGACATCCAGGTCGCGTCGACGGCGATCCGCAGCGAGCTCACCAGCGCGGTGGTGACCGGCACGAGCAGGGCCTGGTGCGAGCCCGGCGTCTGGAGTGCCTCGTAGTTGGCCAGACTCCAGGCCCCGTGAACCCGGAACGACTCCGCGACGAGTGCCGCCAGCGGGCCGACCACGAGCACCAGGAGCAGCAGCGTGGCGATGATCGCCGGCGCGTCGCCCCACCCGGGTGGGCGCAGCCTGGCGCGCACCCGGGCCACGGTGCCGTCCGGGGTACGACGTGCGCGGGCCGCCGCGAGCAGGAGCAGGGTCACCACCAGCAGCTGGAGGACCGACAGCGCGGCCGCTCCCTGGAGGTCGAGCAGCTCGTTGGTGAGCAGGTAGATCTGGGTCTCGACGCTGGAGTAGCGCAGCCCGCCGAGGGTCAGCACGATGCCGAACGCCGTCGCACAGAAGAGGAAGACGACGGTGGCGGCCGACACCAGGGCCGGCCGCAACGACGGGAACGTGACGTCGCGGAAGACCTGCCTCGGCGTGGCACCGAGGGCCGCCGCGGCCTCCGCCGGCCGGGGGTCGAGCGACTCCCAGGCGCCGCCGACGACGCGGATCACCACCGAGGCGTTGAAGAACACCAGCCCGGCCACGATCGCGACGGGAGTGCCGTCGAGTCCGAGCGACGCGAGCGGGCCGCTCTGCCCGATCAGCAGCTCGAAGGCGACGCCGACGACGACCGTCGGCAGCACGAACGGCACGACGACCACGGCCCGGATCCAGGTCCGGCCCCGGAAGTCGAGGCGGTGCAGGACGTGGGCCGCGGGCAGGCCGAGGAGCAGCGCGAGCACCGTCCCCGCCGAGGCGGACCAGACCGTGAACCAGAGCGCCCGGCGGATCTCCGGCCGGTCGAGGACGGCCAGCACGCCCCCGAGGTCGAGGTGACCGTCCTGGACGAAGCCCCGCCCGATCATCCCGCTCACCGGCAGCACGAAGAAGATCCCCAGCACCAGGAGGGGGATCGCGGCGGCGGCCGCGAGGGTGGGCAGCCGGGACCAGGCGCTGGTTCTCATTGGCTGACCAGGTTGCTCCACTGGCGCAGCCAGGCGTCGCGCTGGGCCGAGATCCGGGCCGGACTGACGCTGAAGGGGTGCGTGGGCTGGACGGCGAACTTCGCCCACTCGGTCGGCAGCGGTGTGCCGCGACGCACCGGGAAGACGTACATCGCGTCGGGGAGAGCCCGCTGCACCGCGGGACTCAGCATGAAGTCGACGAACGCCTGGGCCCCCTTGACGTTCCGGGCGCCGGTGAGGACTCCGGCGTACTCCACCTGGCGGAAGCAGGTGTCGAGCAGCGCCTTGGTGGTCGACGTGGACGAGCCCTTCGCCACGGTGAAGGCGGGCGAGGAGTCGTAGGACACGACGATCGGCAGGTGGCCGTGGCCGCCGCCCTGGGTGAAGTCCGTCTCGTAGGCCTGCGACCAGCCGTCGGTCACCGTGGCGCCGTTCGCCAGCAGCGCCTTCCAGTACGACGTCCAGTGCGCCCCGTACTTGCCGATCGTGCCGAGCAGGAAGGCGAGCCCGGTCGAGCTCGTGGTCGCGCCGGGGACGGCGAGCAAGCCGCGGTAGGCGGGCTTGACCAGGTCGCCGAGCGACCGCGGCGCCGCCAGGTGATGGGACCGGAACCACGTGGTGTCGACGTTGACGCAGACGTTGCCGTTGTCGACCGGGGCGAGCCGGTGGTCGTCGCCCGGGATCAGGTAGCGAGCGGCTCCGGCCGGCAGGTGGACGTCGTACGGCGCGAACACGTTCGCGTCGAGGGCTCGGGTCGCGAAGGTGTTGTCGACGCCGAACGCCACGTCACCGGTCGGGTCGCCCTGGGTGAGCACCAGCTTGTTGGTGAGCGTGCCGCCGTCCCCCGCCGCGTGGACGACGAGGTGGTAGCCGGACTGCCGGTCGAACCGTGCGATCAGCTGCTGGGGAAGGACGAACGCGTCGTGGGTGACCAGCACGACGTCCTTGCTCGACCCGGCCTGGGTGCTGCCGACGAGCGAGCACGCGGCCAGGCCCAGGACGGCCGAGGCCGCGGCCACCGCCCGGAGGAAGGTGGAGAACATCTGACTCCCTTCGCCGGTGCTAACCGGATCAGGTTCGGAGGGTCTGCGGCTCATCCCGCACTCTCAGCCCCGAAGGGGGCTCCCCTGTCTTGTGTCCGCCAGTCTAGAGGGGGGCGCGAGACGGGTGGAGCCGGGGAGATCGGCACGCGGGTCCGCTGCTCCCGGTACGCCAGACTGAGCGCGTGCAGGGCATCGCGTCGTACACCGGGTTCGGCGCCGGGCTGCTGGCCCTGACCGGGACCACGGTGGCCCTTGCTCGCTGGGGTCGCGTCGGACTCGGCTGGTTCCCGCTCGTCGTGCTGGTGCGGGCCGCCGTCCAGCTCAGCGTGATCGCCCTGCTGTTGCGCGGGATCCTGGCCGTTCCGTGGACCGTGGTCGCCTTCGTGCTGCTGATGCTGACGACGGCGTCGTGGACGTCCGCCCGACGCATCGAGGGCCTCTGGCACGGACGCCGCATCGCCGTGGCCGGGGTGCTGTCCGGCGCCGCGGCCACCCTGGTCGCGATCTTCGGGCTGCGCCTGGTGCACCCGGACGTGCGCGACCTGGTCGCCGTGGCCGGCATCGTGATCGGCAACTCGATGACCGCCGCCACGCTGGCCGGCCGCAACTTCCGCCGCACCTCACAGGCGCGGCGCGCCGAGGTCGAGGCGTGGTTGTCGCTCGGCGCCACCCCGACCCAGGCCCACGAGGAGATCGGCCACGAGGCCGTCCGAGAGTCGCTGCTCCCCACGCTCGACCAGACCAAGTCGACCGGGCTCGTCACCCTGCCGGGCGCCTTCGTCGGCGCGTTGTTCGGCGGTGCCTCACCGGTCGTGGCGGCGCAGTTCCAGCTCGTCGTCCTGGCCGGGGTCGCACTCGCGATGACCCTCACCGGCATCGTCGTCACGCGCCTGGCCGGTCACACGCCGTACGTCGTGGAGGGGTGACCCCGGGTGACCCGGCCGGTCAGGCGACCGGCTCGGCCGCCTGCTCCCGGTCGGGCTCCGCCACCGCGCCCGGACCGCCAGGTGTCGCGTGCCGGGGCACCAGGAGCACGAGGAGCGCGGCCACCAGCGAGGCCCCGGCGCACAGGGCGAAGAGCGCCCGGTAGGCCGACAGGGACGGGACGGCGAAGCTGCCGAGGATCACCGTGCCGGCGGCGAGGATGCTGCCTCCGATCGCGCTGGCCAGCGAGCTGCCGAGGCTTCGGAACAGGCTGTTCAGGCCGTTGGCGGCGGCGATCTCCGTCGGCGGCGTGTGCGCGTTGATCATGGACGGGATCGCCGCGTAGCCGATGCCCGTCCCCATGCCGACGATCGTGGTGCCGATGATGACCTGGGTCAGCGACCCGCTCCACACGATGCGCAGCAGCCAGCCGGCGGCCACCACTGCTGCCCCCAGTGCGAGGGTCTGCGGGGCGCCCCGCCGGACGATCAACCTGGCGGCGACCGGCGAGAGCAGCAGCATCGCCAGGCCGCTCGGCAGCATCGCGAGGCCACCCACGAGCAGGCTCGACCCGAACCCGTAGCCGCTCTCGGACGGCGCCTCGACGTAGGAGGCGGTCCCGATGAACGAGGCGAACAGGGCGAACCCGAACAGGATCGAGACGATGTTGGTCACCACGATCGGCTTGCGCCGCAAGGCCTGGAGGTCCACCAGAGGGTCGCGGATCCGGAGCTGGCTCCAGCCGAAGACGACGAGCAGGATCGCGGCCGCGACGAGGAGGACCCAGACCCTGGGGTCGCCCCAGCCCCAGGCGGAGCTCTGCGCGAGAGGCAGCATGAGGCAGACCAGGCCCGCCGCGAGCAGGGCGGAGCCGACCAGGTCGACGCGGCCGCCGCTGCGCCCCGCGGACTCGGGGACGATCGTCAGGATCCCCACGAAGGCCACGAGCCCGGCCGCGGTGGTGATCCAGAAGAGGGCGTGGAAGTCGGCGTGCTCGGCGACGAACCCCGCGAGCGGGAGACCGAGCGAGCCACCGACGCCGAGCATCGCGCTGATGAGCGCGATCGACGACGCGACGCGCTCGCGAGGCATGAGGGCCGCCAGCAGGCTGATCCCCAGGGGGATCGCGGCGGCCGACGCACCCTGGATGGCCCGGCCCACGATCAGCCAGGCGATGTCGTCCGTGAGCGCGGTGATGAGCGAGCCCACCGTGAGCGCCCCCACGGCGACCAGCAGCATCAGGCGCTTGCCGTACATGTCGCCCAGGCGCCCCATGATGGGCACGGAGACCGCCGCGACCAGCAGGGTCGAGGTCAGCAGCCAGCTCACGTTGCCGGCCGAGGTGTTCAGCTTGGCCGGGAGGATCGAGAGCACCGGCACGAGCACGGACTGGGCCAACGAGACCACCAGCGCACCGAGCCCGACGACCACGAGCTCGAGCGTCGCGCGTCGTGGCGACGTGTGCGCGGCGATCTCGGCATCGAGATCGGTCCGGAGAACGTCGATCTCCTCGTGGTCGGTCATGGGGGTTTCCTCTGCGAACGTGATGGGGACTCGTCGTACGACATCCTAGGACGAAGTTGACACCGAGTGCCAACCTCGCCACAGAGTGACAGACGCTGGTAATCTGGCGGTCATGGCCACCGAGCTGACGCTGCGCGACCACGCGCGGGGGGCGGTGCGGGACGAGGTCATGCGGCACGCGTGGATGCTCTTCTCCGAGCAGGGGTTCGAGGCCACGACCGTCGACCAGATCGCAGCTGCGGCGGGCATGTCACGGCGTACCTTCTTCCGCTACTTCACCGGCAAGGACGAGCTGGTCCTGGAGCGCCTCGTCGAGGCCGGTGAGCGCATCGCGGCCGCGCTCCGCCAGCGGCCGGCGACCGAGCAGGTCTGGACCTCGCTGCGTGAGGCGTTCGACGAGGTGGTGCGGCAGCAGGAGGAGTACGCCGAGCGCGCCCGGCGCGTGCAGCTCATGCTGCGGACCGAGCCCGCGGTGCGCGCCAGCGTCGCCGAGTGGCGCCGTCGGTGGCAGGAGCTGCTCGTGCCACCGGTCGCCGAACGCCTCCCCCGCCGTCACGGTGGGCGCGGTCCCGACCTCCGCGCCGACGCCCTGGTGGCAGCCGCCCTGTCCTGCCTGGAGGTCGCCCAGGAGACCTGGGCGGACCATCCGGGCTCGCGTCTCTCGACGCTCCTCGACCAGGCCATGGCGGCGGTTGGTCGCTAGCGGCGACGGGCGATCGGGTCAGGCGCCCAGCGCTGCGGGGAGGCGAAGGACCTCGAGGAGGTCGGGGCCGAAGGTGGTGATCTCGGCGATCCGAGCGTCCTCGACACGCAGCACGTCCAGCTTGAGGGCGCGGTACGCCGTGTCACCCGGCCGGCGCAGGTAGCTCGCGGCCGCGGGCATCCGGTTGACGCTCGTCGGCAGGAGCCGCCAGTCGCCGTCGCGGTCCGGACCGAAGGCCCGGTCGAGCAGCGGTCGGACCTCGGCCAGCCCGTCGTACTGCCGGGGATAGGGCGGCATGGTGACCCGGAGATCGGTGGCGGCCGCGGCGACCGCCGCCTCGGCGTCGCACCGCTCATGCGCGTCGATGAACGCCTCCAGCAACCGCTTCTCGTCGGCGCTCGGCCCGGTCGCGGCCCACTCGTTGCGGTGGGAGGGCAGGTGTTGGCGCATCGTCTCCCGGGCCCGCTGGAGCGCACTGTTGGCCGCGGCCACGCTGGTCTCCAGCAGCTGGGCGGTCTCGGCCGCGGGAAGGCCCAGCACCTCGCGCGCCAGCAGCGTGGCTCGCTGCCGGGGCGGCAGGACCTGCAGGGCCGTGAGGAACGCGAGCTCGATCGTCTCGCGCGCCACGTAGGCCTGGGCCGGATCCTCCTCGCCCGGCACCTCGTCGAGCAGCGTGTCCGGGTAGGGCGTGAGCCAGCTGACCTCGATGCCCGACCTGGCCCGCCGCTGCTGGGCCCGCGAGCGGTCGACGCAGACGTTCGTGGCGATCCGGTAGAGCCAGGCACGCGCGTGCTCGCCGTCGAAGGTGTCCCGGGAGCGCCACGCCCGCAGGAACGTCTCCTGCACGGCGTCCTCGGCGTCGTCGTACGACGCGAGCATGCGGTAGCAGTGCACGTGCAGCTCGCGCCGGTGCAGCTCGAAGGCCCGCTCCAGCGCGTCCATCAGCGGGCGTGATGCTTGACTTCCTGGAGCGCCCAGGAGTTGCCGTCCGGGTCGTCGAAGTAGACGAACGTGCCGTAGTCGGCACGTTCCGGCTCGACTCCGGGGGTCATCTGTCCGTTCAGGAAGTGCTGCGGTCCGGTGTTCGCGACACCGCGCTCCTCGAGGTAGGCGTGTGCCGCCTCGATGTCGTCGACCACGAGCTGGACCCCCTTGAGTGAGCCGGGCGCAGCACCGCCGCCGAGGCCGGTCCCGAAGACGATCGAGCACGCGGAACCGGGCGGGGTCACCTGGATCACGCGGAAGAACTCGTTCGGGGCGAAGTCGGTGTCGAGCGTGAAGCCGAGGGTGTCGACGTAGAACGCCTTGGCGCGTTCGACGTCCGACACCGGCGCGATGACCACTTCGAGCTTCCAGTCCATGGCGGTTCTCCTTCGTCGGGGCCCACTGTCGCAGGCCTTTCACCCATGGAACGACGGGGGGCGGGGAAACTCATCGATCCACCGATGAGCCCGCGGCGCGGCATCCGGTGCGGGAGGATGACGGGCATGGCCGAGGTGACCCCCAGGCTGGAGCGACGCGTCCTCCGCGACTACGACCCGCAGACGGCCGCGCAGGTCCTGGAGGCCCTGGCCGGGATCCCGGAGTCGCTGCCCCTGGCCGAGAAGCAGAGCGCCGAACGTCTCCAGGCATCCGTGGTGCTCGGCCACGACGCCAACTGGGCCGCGGTGACCCGTCGGCTGATCCTGGTACGACGTGACTGGCGCGACGGCCTGGTCGCGGCCGGACTGGCACAGCCGGACTGGCCCGAGCGCCTGGACGACGCCCTCGGGGTGCACTGACCGGGAGGCTCAGCCCAGCAGCGTCGCGAGGTGGTCGAGGAAGGCGTGCGGATCCTCGACGGTCATCGTCGCGCCGGGGTGCTTGATCGTGCGCGTCGGGTCGATCGCCGCCACGGGAGTGCGGAAGCGCACGCACACCGCGGCGTCCCCGTTCGTCGCGAACGTGACGCCTCGGTCCGCGAACGACAGGTGCGCCGGCCCGGCCGTCCTCAGCCAGCCGAAGCCGCCGCTCGGCTCCGCCTTCACGATGTTGCCGAGGTCGGTGTCCAACCTCCACAGCCCGAAACGCACCCGGAGGCCCTGCGGGCCCAGGGTGACCCACGCGGTCGACGGCATGACCCCGAACACCAGGGCGGCGACCCGGTAGCTCGGGGCGAACCGGAAGTCGTACCGCCTGGTCACCGGTGCGGGATCGTGCGAGGGCATGGCTCGTCTCCTGTCGCCGGCGCCGCCGTCGAGGCGGTCCCGGCAACCGTAGGTGGACCTCGGCGATGCGGGGACCACCCGAAGGGCGTCGAACAGGCTCCGACGCTCCCCCGCCGGATCCCGGGGGAGCGTGAACCCGGGCGACCTCCGGCACGTACCACTTCGTAGGGAAAGCCCCTGGGTCGCGGGCGCTCGCCTCCCCCGATGGAAAGGAACCCCATGCACACGCCCCGCCGAACCATGGTCCTGGCTCCTTGGGCCGCCGGACTCACCGCCCTCGCACTCACCTCGGCCACCGCGGCGTACGCCGGGCCGGCGCCGTCCAGCGCCCTCGGGCCGCTGCATCACCGCACGAGAGTCGCCAGCACCGTGCCGGCGAACGGTGACCTGAATCCCTACGGGGTCGCCGTCGTACGCCGCACGTCCGGGCGCCTGCACAAGGGCGACATCCTGGTGAGCAACTTCAACGACAAGTCCAACGCGCAGGGGACCGGGACGACCATCGTCGCGATCAGTCCCGCCGGCCGGCGTCGGCTCTTCGCCCGGATCCCACGCACGCTTCCGGGCCGGTGCCCCGGAGGCGTGGGCCTCACCACCGCCCTCGGCGTGACCCGGTCGGGCTGGGTGGTGGTGGGCAGCCTGCCCTCCCGGGACGGGACGGCGGCGACGGCCAGGAAGGGCTGCCTGATCGTCCTCGGCAGCCATGGAAGGGTGCGCGAGACGTTCAGCGGACACGGCATCGCCGGACCGTGGGACATGGCGATGACGCAGCACCGCCGTACGGTCCACGTGTTCGTGGCCAACGTCCTGAACGGGACCGTCGCGGCCCACGGAGCGGTGGTGCACCGCGGGACCGTCCTCCGGATGACGCTCCGGCTCCGCGGTGCCAGGCCGCCGCGTCGGGTCGGCTCGACGATCATCGGCAGCGGCTTCGGCGAGCGGACCGACCCGGCCGCCCTCGTGGTGGGACCCACCGGCGTGGCGGTCGGCCCGCACGGCAACGTGTACGTCGCCGACACCGTGGCCAACCGGATCGCCCGGCTGCCCCGGGGGACCACGCGCCTGCACTCCGCCGGGCGTGGCCGCACCGTGACGCGCAACGGAGCGCTGAACTCGCCCCTCGGCCTCACGCTGGCGCCGGACGGCCACCTGGTGAGCGCCAACGCCGGCGACGGCAACCTGGTCGAGACGACGCCGGCCGGGCACCAGGTGGCGGTGCGCACGGTGGACCGGAGCGGGTCACCGAAGGGCTCCGGTGCCCTGTTCGGGCTGGCCTTCTCGGGGCCGAGGTCGCTCTACTTCGTCGACGACGCCACCAACACCCTGGCCCGTCTGCACTGAGCCCAGGAGGACCCCGGCCCGCACCCAGCGGGCCGAGGTCGTCCCGCCCCCGTCAGCTCACAAGCCGTCAGTTCACGAGCTCCTCGGGCACGGTGTAGCCGGCCATCTGCTCGGCCGTGCGCTTGGGGAGCGTCTCGCCGCGGAAGAAGGCCGGCATCGCGGCCCAGGTGATCAGCATCAGCACGAACCCCAGCACGAGCGAGCCGATGCCGGTGAGGAAGATGCCTCCGATCGACCAGTGCGGGGCGAACGGCATGGTCCACGACGTCGTGGAGTCCGCGTTGGGTCCCACCTGCCAGTAGTCGTGAGCCGCCTGGATGAAGGCGCCGAGCAGGATCAGCCCCCCGGTGAACGGCACCACGCCGCGCATCATGAAGCTGCGCACCGACGTGGTGAGGGTGTGGCGGTAGAACACCGGGCACGCGAAGCCGGTCATGCCGTAGTAGAAGGCGATCAGCAGACCGATCGAGGCGATGCTGTCCGCCAGCACGTTGCCGCTCAACGCGGTCAGACCGACGTAGAACGCGATCGAGGCGAGCCCCATGCCGATGGTCGACCAGGTGGGCGTCATGAAGCGCGCGCTCACGCGGGCGAAGGGCGACGGGATCGCCTTGTGCGCCGCCATGGCCAGCGTGGTCCGGGCCGTCGGCAGGATGGTCGTCAGCGTCGACGCAGCCGCCGAGCTGAGCACCATCAGGACGAGGAGATGGACGGCCACGCTGCCGATCGTGCTGGTGCCGAACACCGCCTTGCCCAGCACGGAGAAGACGTCGTTGGCGTTGTTCGGGTTCCCGAGGCCGAGGCCGCGGGTGCCGATGCCGGCGTACGCCTGGGTCGCGGTCGTCACCACGACGTAGATGGCGAGCAGGACGAACGTCGCGGTCACGGCGGCCCGGCCGGGCGTCTTGCGGGCGTCCTTGGTCTCCTCGTTGACCGAGACCGCGGTGTCGAACCCCCAGTAGATGAAGACGGCGAGCAGCAGGCCGCTGGCCAGGGCGCTCGCGCTCCGGATGTGGAACGGGTTGAACCAGGACAGGGCCGGGTGCAGCGAGGACCCGGCGAGGGCGTGGTGGGTGTACACGCGGATCAGCGCGACCGCCGAGAACACCAGCAGCACCAGCACCTCGATCCCGAAGAGCGCGTACTGGACCCGGGCCGAGATCTCGATGCCGATGTAGCAGATCGCGGTCATCAGCACGATCCACGCGACGCCGACGACCGTCGGCCAGAACACCTGTCCCGCGACGCCGTCGGCGTTGAAGAGCAGGAAGAAGTACGAGCCGGCGATGGCCGCCAGGTTCGCCATCACGATGACGTCGGCCGCCACGATGCCCCAGCCGCCCATCCAGCCGGTGCGGGGCCCGAACGCGCGGGCCGACCAGGTGAACGTCGTACCGGCGTCCGGTTCCGCCTCGTTCAGCTCCCGGTACCCGACCGCGACGCAGTACATCGGGACGAACGCCAGCACCATGATCAGCGGGGCCTGGAGCCCGACCGTGATGACCACGAAGCCGATCGTGGCCGCCAGGCTGTACGCCGGGGCCACCGACGCGAGGGCGATGACGGTGCTCGAGACGAACCCGAGGGCTCCCGGTTTGAGCCCCTTCTCGAGGATGTCGAACCCGGCGTCCTGCTCGACCTGACCTGGCTGCACGACCACTCCCCTCCTGGCGGACACCCGGGGCCGACCCCCGAGCGTCCGACCCGGCACGCTCGGGCTGGAACGCGGGGATCGCCTCCTGGCACGGTACCTCGCTCGGCGAACAGCCCTCCGCCGTCAGGTCACCGCCGAGCCGGGCTCCTAGGAGCTCGCCTCGCTCTCGGCCTCCTTGGCGGCGGCCTTGATGTCGGCCGCGGCCACACGGTCGACGGCGCCCTCGACGATCGCATCGGCCGTGGCGAGGGCCTTGCGGATCTCCACGACTCCGGGATCGGCGACCAGGGCGAGGATCCCCGAGTGTCCCGGCCTGATCGAGTCCTCGAGCTCGTCTGCGAGCTCGCTGCGGTGGTGCAGCTGGCGGACCTTGCCGGTGGCGGCACCGGCAGCGCCCAGCGCGGCCGCGCTGCCGAGGATGCTCGGCGGGAAGAGGACACCCAATGCGACGCCCCCGACCACACCCCACTTGAGGCCGGACTTGGTGCTGTGGTCGGTCGCCTTCTGGATCTCGAGCTTCCCGTCCGCCTCGCGCTTGACGACGACGACGCCCTCGATCTCGACGGTGCGTCCGTCCTCGATGGACTTCAGCGCCTCGTAGGCGTCCCACGCGGTGGTGGTGTCGGCGAAGTCGGCGACGATCATGGTGTAGGCCCCGTCGGACGCGGCCGCGATGAACTCGTCCCCGTCGGATGCCGGGGGGTTGGTGTCTGACATGTTCGCTCCTGTGCGGATCGGGTTCCGGACCCCACGGCGGTCCGCGAGCTGACGCCCCCGGGCCGGCCGCAGGCGTCGAGTGTCTGCCCGGCGCGAGGTTTGCGGCTCACCCGGTTCGGGCGAGGACCGGCTGTCGCCCCGCCGAACGCGTCCTGGGAGAACGGGGAGCGGCCCGGGGCATCGTCGTTGCCGACGTGCACGCAGAACGGAGAGGAGCCTTGCTCCCCTCCGTTCTCAACATATAGCGCAGCGGGGGGCTTGCGGCAAGACCCCCGTCCGGGCGCAGAATCGCCGGCCGGAGACAGAAACCCAGGCGGAGATCGGGAGCGCGGCCGTTGCCGTCGCGGGCGCCCGCGACGCCGCCGCGCGATCGGAGTGATGACGTGGACCGCCTGACCACCAGCGCGTTCGACCTGGCCGACCATCTCGCGGCCAAGGGCGACCCTGCGCTGATCGCCGACGACGAGCGGCACTTCGCGGAGATCGCGGAGAGCCTCGAGGAGTCGATCGCCGACCTGTCCGAGCGTCTCGATGCCGCGCGCAGAACGCCGGCGGGCTCCGGACAGGCGGCCCTGGACCGCGACCAGGAGGTGCACCGGCTGACCGCTCGTCTGCGCGCGCTGCGCCGCTTCGGCCTGGACCTGTGTCTCGGCCACATGGTCGGCACCGACCGGGCGCAGCCCGGGTACGTCGGCCGGCTCGGCCTCACCGATCGTGGGGGTCGCCGGCTCCTCCTCGACTGGCGCTCACCCGCGGCCGAGCCCTTCTTCGGAGCGACCCACGCCAACCCGATGGGCCTGACCAGCCGCCGCCGCTACCGGTGGACCCTCGGCCGGATCAGCGACTACTGGGACGAGGTGTTCACCGCGGACGGCTTCGGCGGACACGCCGCCGCCCTCGACGACCAGTCCGCCTTCATCGCCAGCCTGGGAAGCAGCCGGTCGCCCCGGATGCGCGACGTGCTCGGCACCATCCAGGCTGACCAGGACGCGATCATCCGCGCGGGGTCCCGGGGTGCCCTCGTCGTCGACGGGGGGCCGGGCACGGGGAAGACCGTGGTGGCGCTGCACCGGACGGCGTACCTCCTCTACTCCGACCCGCGCCTGGGTCACCGCCGGGGCGGCGTCCTCTTCGTCGGCCCGCACCAGCCCTACCTGGCCTACGTCGCCGACGTCCTCCCCAGCCTCGGGGAGGAGGGCGTCCAGACCTGCACCCTCCGGGACCTGGTCCCCAGCGGTGCGGTCGCCGCCGTCGAGACCGATCCCGAGGCGGCTCGGCTGAAGTCGTCGGTGGCCATGGTCGAGGCCATCGAGCCGGCCGTCCGGCTCTACGAGGAGCCACCCACGGAAGGGATGCTGGTCGAGACCCCCTGGTCCGACATCTGGCTGAGTGCCGACGAATGGGCGGAGGCGTTCGAGTCCCCGGATCCCGGTACGCCGCACAACGAGGCGCGCGACCAGGTCTGGGACGAGCTGCTGACGATCCTGACCGACAAGCACGACGACGACGAGGTCCCACGGGACCAGCTGCGCCGGTCGCTCCGGCAGAATCGGGACCTGGTCACCGCCTTCGGCCGCGCCTGGCCGTTGATCGAGGCGACCGACCTCGTCGGGGACCTCTGGACGGTGCCCGCCTACCTGCGAAGGTGCGCCCCGTGGCTCGATCCCGACGAGGTCCGCAGGCTCCGGCGAACGCAGCCCGAGGCCTGGACGGTGTCGGACCTGCCGCTCCTGGACGCGGCTCGCCATCGACTCGGCGACCCGGAGGCGTCGCGGCGGCGCCGTCGCCACGAGGCGGCCCTTGCCGCCGAGCGGGAGGAGATGGACCGGGTGGTCGACCACCTGATCGCCACCGACGACTCCGAGATGCACGTGATGTCGATGCTGCGCGGCGAGGACCTGCAGAGCACATTGGTCGACGAGACCGCCCTCCCCGGCTCCGAGCCCGACCTGCTGGCCGGCCCGTTCGCCCACATCGTGGTCGACGAGGCGCAGGAGCTGACCGACGCGGAGTGGCAGATGCTGCTACGCCGCTGCCCGTCCCGGAGCCTCACCGTCGTGGGGGACCGCGCCCAAGCCCGGCACGGCTTCACGGAGTCGTGGGCGGAGCGCCTCGCGCGCATCGGGCTCGACCACGTCGACCTGGCTTCCCTGACCATCAACTACCGGACGCCGGAGGAGGTCATGGCCGAGGCCGAGCCCGTGATCCGCGCGGTGCTGCCCGACGCCAACGTCCCGACCTCGATCCGCACCGGCGGCGTCCCCGTCCTCCACGGATCCGTGTCGGACCTGGGACCGATCCTCGACACCTGGCTCGCCGAGCATGCCGAGGGCATCGCGTGCGTCATCGGCGTCGATGAGACGGAGCCCGGCACCGCCCCGCCCACCTCGCGGGTCCGCCGGCTGACCCCGGAGCTGTCCAAGGGCCTCGAGTTCGACCTGGTCGTCCTGATCGACCCCCACACCTTCGGCGAAGGGATCGAGGGAGCGGTCGACCGCTACGTCGCGATGACCCGCGCGACCCAGCGGTTGGTGATCCTCACCTCCTCGTGAGGAGACCCCACCGGGGTCGTCATCTGCGACGGCAGCAGCAGCGATCCGGCGATGAGGACGTCGGCCTCGTCGCGGGTCGACCGGATGAGCCGGGCGTTCGGTTCGTCGACCTCGGCGACCCACGCCCGAGCGTGCGAGGGAGCCTTTCCGAACCGGACATGGCGGTCGACGAGGCGTCGGCGACGCAGGTCGTCGTCGGCGTCGACGTACCAGACCTCGTCGAGCTGGGCGCGGACCTGACGCCACGGGTCGTCCTCGAGGAGGAGGTAGTTGCCCTCGGTGAGCACCAGCCGGCACTCGGGCGCGACCAGGATGGCCCCGGCGATCGGTTGTTCGAGGTCTCGGTCGAACGCCGGCGCGTAGACCGGCTCGCCCGTGCCGGAGGTGGCGTGGATCCGTCGCAGGAGTGCCGCGTATCCCGCGGCGTCGAACGTGTCCGGGGCGCCCTTGCGGTGCAGCCGGCCGAGCCGGGTGAGCTCCACGTCGGCGAGGTGGAACCCGTCCATCGGGACGTGTGCCATCCAGCCGTCGGGACGGTCGCGCGAGGTGGCCGCGAGGGCGCGGAGCAGGGCCTCCACCAGCGTGGTCTTGCCGGCTCCGGGGCTGCCGACGACCCCGATGATGTGACGGCCCTCGGCCGGGGAGGTCGCCCGAGCCCGTTTCAGCAGTTCGGCGAAGGACTCGATCACGGGCACCCCGCCGGGCGCGCGACGACGGCGGACGAGAACGACTCGAAGGTGATCGGCCCGGTGTCGTACACGGGGTGCACGAGGTCGTCCTCTTCGATGTTCATGTGGCCAGTGTCCAGGGGGATGGTGACGTTGTCCCCGCCCAAGTCGTCGGCGAGGGTGAGGGCGGCCCGAGCGGTGTTGACGACGTCCGTCTCGACCAGGTGCGCCGAGCGGTCGTGTGCCCGAGGACGCGCCCTGGCGCGACGAGAGGCACACGACCCGATCGATCGAGGGCGGAGCCGCCTGTCGGAATCGAACCGACGACCTATTCATTACGAGTGAATCGCTCTACCGACTGAGCTAAGGCGGCGCGCTGCGCGGTACGACGTCGGCCCGGGCAACGGCCGGAAGTATACGGAGAGGCCCGGGGCGGGAGGGAATCGGCGGTGGGTCGGCGCCGACCCCACGCCGTACGACGTGATGCGGGGTCGGGTCAGCAGGAGGTGTTGTTCTTCGGGACGACCCCGGAGACCAGGTAGGACTCGACGGCGTCGTCGATGCAGCGGTTCCCGGTGTGGTAGCCGGTGTGACCGTCGCCGTTGCGGCGTAGCAGGACGCCCGAGTCGAGCTGGTGGGCGAGGTCGACCGCCCAGTGGAAGGGCGTCGCCGGGTCACGCGTCGTCCCGATGACCACGATGGGGGCGGCTCCCTTCGCGTGGATGACCGGCACCGGCTGGTCGCTGCGCGGCGTGAAGCCCCGGCACGAGGTCAGGCTCCAGGCGAACACCCTGCCGAAGACGGGTGAGGCCTTCTCGAAGGCGGGGTACTGGGAGGGGACCTTCGCGTAGGGGATGGACGACGGGTCGTCGAGGCACGAGATGTCGTAGAACGCCTCCATCGAGTTGTTCTGGAACGTGCCGTCGGAGTTGCGGGCCGCATAGGCGTCGGCGAGGGCCATCAGCCCCGATCCGTCGCCCCCCAGGGCGGCGCGCAGGGCGTTGCTGAGCAGGATCCAGTAGTTGCGGCTGTAGAGCGTCACCGCGATCCCGTAGAACGCGTCGCCCGCGGTCAGCTGGCGCCCGTTCCCGGCCGGGAGCGGGTGCTGCGAGATGCGATCGACCAGCGCGCTGATGGTGTGGAGCACGGCCGGCACGCTGTCGCCGAGGAAGCAGCCCACCGAGGAGCCCACGCAGTTGGCGGCGTACGACTCGAGCGCCCGCTCGAAGCCCGCCGCCTGCTGGAGGGTCTGCTGGCGAAGGTCGAGCGAGACGTCGACCGCGCCGTCGAGGACGAACCTGCCCACGCGCTTCGGGAACAGCTGGGCGTAGGTCGCGCCGAGCTTGGTGCCGTAGGACGATCCGAGGTAGTTCAGCGTCGAGTCGCCGAGGGCCGCGCGGAGGATGTCCATGTCGCGCGCGGCCTCGACCGTCGAGACGTGCGCGGCGAGGGCACCCGAGAGCCGGCTGCAACCGGTGGCGAGACGCTGCTGTGACGCCCGGAAGGCAGCGAGCTCGGCCGGGGTCGAGGGGTCCGGGTCCTCCGCGAGGTAGCGGTTGAGGTCGGCGTCGCTGAGGCAGTCGACGGGCGAGCTCTGGCCGGTGCCGCGGGGGTCGAAACCGACGATGTCGAAGTGGTCGAGCAGCGGCTGGCCGAAGGCCTGAGCCCCCTGCGCGGCGTACGACGTGCCCGGCTCACCGGGCCCGCCCGGGTTGATCACGAGCGACCCGATCCGCGCACCCTGGTCGGCGGCCGGCACCTCGAGCACGGCGAGCCGGAGCGTCTTCCCCGACGGATGACGGTAGTCAAGAGGCACGGTGAGCCTGGCGCACCGGTCGCCGTTGGTGCAGTCGGACCAGGTCAGGTGCTGGGAGTAGTACGGCGCCAGCGCGGCGGACGGCGGGGTGGTCGGCGAGGACGTGGCCGAGGGCGTGACCGGTGTCGGACCGCCGGTGCCGCCGCTCGTCGGCTCGCCGGACCGCCGGGCGGACAGGATCCCGGCGCCGGCGACGAGGACGAAGGCCATCACCAGGACGACCGCGACGACGAGGCGCTTCACCGGGAAGGAGCCTTGAGCGCCACCATCAGCGACTCCAGCGCGAGCGGCACCGGGACGTTGAACTCCAGCATCTGCTCCCGGGCGTCGAAGATCCAGCCGATACGGCGCAGGTTGAGCTCCGGGGTCGACGTCCGCACGATCTGCTCGATGTCGCCCCGCAGCTCCTCGTTGACGAGCTCGATCCCACCCCCACCGGTGGCCAGCGCGATCGCGTCGCGATAGACCGACACGAGGTCCATCAGACCGCGGTCGACGACGTCGAGGTGCCGCCTCTTGGCACGGGTCTTCTGGGAGCGCTCCATGGCGGCGAGGGCGGGCGCGTACTCCCGGGGGCGCCGACCGCGCTCCACGACGCCGTACGACGTGTCGAGGTCGGCCCGCTCCCGTGCGTCGAGGTCGCCGGTGATCAGGTCGGCCTCCTCCTGGGTGGTCTCGTGGAGGTTGGCCGCGGCGTTCATGCAGGCCCCGAGGCTGGTCAGGCCGGCCGGCATCGACACCACCTCGCGCCGCCGGTTGCGGGCACCCTCGTCACGGGCCAGGGCCCGGGCGCGGCCGATGTGCCCCTGGCTGGCTCGGGCGCAGTAGGACGCGAGCGCGGCATCGACGCCGTCGATCCGGGTCAGGAAGGCGGCCACCTCCGCCGAGGACGGGGTGGTCAGGGTGACCAGCCGGCAGCGTGAGCGGATCGTCGGCAGGAGGTCCTCGACGGTCGGCGCGCAGAGCATCCAGACCGTGCGGTCGGTCGGCTCCTCGATGGCCTTGAGCAGCGCGTTCGCCGCCTGATCGGTCAGCCGGTCGGCGTCCTCGACGATCATGACCTGCCACCTGCGCCCGACCGGTGCCAGCGCGGCGCGACGGACGAGGTCGCGGATCTCGTCGACCCCGATCGAGAGCCGCTCGGTCCGGACCACGGTCACGTCGGCGTGGCTGCCGGCGAGCACGGTGTGGCACGAGTGGCAGACGCCGCAGCCGGGCGGGTCCTGCTCGCACTCGAGGGCGGCGGCGAAGGCGACGGCCGCGTTGGAGCGACCCGACCCCGGCGGCCCGGTGAACAGGAACGCCTGGCTCATGCCGTGGCCGGCCGCGGCCGTGCGCAACGTGTCGACCACGCGCCGCTGCCCGACCAGGGTGTCCCAGACGGTGGGAGCGGTGGTCGCGGTCGTCATCGGCGGGCCTGCCCGAGGAGGGGCTCGACGCGCTGCCAGACCTCGGCCGCGATCCGGTCCTCGGGGTGTCGCGCGTCGAGGACCAGGTAGTGGCCGGGGTCGGCGGCGGCCATCTCGAGGAACGCCGCGCGGACCCGGCGGTGGAACTCCGGCGACTCCCCTTCGATGCGGTCGCGCTCGGCGAACCGCCCGAAGCCGTGCTCGGGGTCGAGGTCGAGGACGACCGTCAGGTGCGGCCGCAGGTCGTGGGTGGCCCAGCGGGCGACCCGCTCCACCTCGTCGCGGGCGAGGGTGCGGCCCGCTCCCTGGTAGGCGAGCAGGGAGTCGACGTAGCGGTCGGTGATGACCACGTCACCCCGGTCGAGTGCCGGAGCGACCACCGTGTCGACGTGCTCGGCCTTGTCGGCGGCGTAGAGGAGCACCTCGGTGCGGTCGGAGAGCTCACCGGTCGCCGGGTCGAGGACGATCCGGCGGATCTCCTTGCCGACGGCGGTGTCGCCGGGCTCGAAGGTCAGCAGCGCGTGGTAGCCACGGGAGCCCAGCGCCGCTGCCAGGGCGCGCGACTGGGTGGACTTGCCCGCGCCCTCGCCGCCCTCGAAGCAGACGAAGACCCCGGTGGTGGTGTGCACGCCGTTGCCTCTCCGCTCTGCTCCGGAGGCCGACCGGCCCCTCGGTGGTGGGGACCGTCGCCTCGGCCCCGGTGACCAGACGCCCGGCCTCGGTGACCAGACCCTTCGCCTCGGTGGTCGAGCGTAGTCGAGACCACCCACACCCTCGGCCGGGCCGGGGCGCCGGCCGACCACTACGGTGGCGCCCATGAGCGCCACCGCCGCGACGCCGACTCTGGTCCGCTCCGACAAGGCCCTGCTCGGCCTGGCCGTGGTGTTCGTCCTCCTGGCCGGAGTGGCCGAGTACGGCGGGTGGAACTCCGTCGTCGCGTTCGTCGTGTCCGCGGGCGCCGTGTGCCTGCTGGCGTCCCTGGTCGGACGGTCGGTGGAGCAGCTGGGTGACCGCTTCGGCGCGGGCGCCACCGGCGTCCTGCAGTCGGCCCTCGGCAACCTGCCCGAGCTGTTCATCTGCATCTTCTCGCTGAAGGCCGGCCTCGACGAGGTCGTGCGTGCCGCGCTGGTCGGCTCGATCCTGGCCAACCTGCTCCTGGTGCTCGGCCTCGCCTTCGTCGTCGGCGGCCTGCGGCACGGCACCCAGCAGCTGGGCTCCGAGCGGGCCCGCACCATCGTCGTCCTGATGCTGCTGTCGGTCTCGGCCATGGCGATCCCGTCGTTCACGGCCTGGCTGCACACCGCGGCCAGCGCCCACGAGGCGCCGTTCTCGGTGATCGTGTCGATCCTGCTGCTGGTCCTCTTCGGACTGTCGTTGCCCTTCTCCCTGAGCCGCGACGGCGAGTCCGACGACGCCGACGTCCCGCACGAGGCGCCGCGATGGCCGGTCTCGCTCGCGGTGAGCATGCTCGCGGTCGCGGGCGTGGCGGCCGCCTTCGTCTCGGAGTGGTTCGTCAACGCGCTCCAGCCGGCGATGGACGCGCTGTCGATCAACCAGACCTTCGCCGGCCTGGTCATCGTCGCGATCGCGGGGAACGCGGTGGAGAACGTCGTCGGCGTACAGCTCGCGGGCAGGAACCAGTCGGCGTACGCCTTCTCGGTGATCCTCAACAGCCCGGTCCAGATCGCGCTGGTGCTGGCCCCGGTGCTGGTCCTGGTGTCCCAGATCTTCGGGCTGGGCTCGCTGACGCTGGTGCTGTCGCCCCTGCTGGTGGTCGTGCTGATGCTGTCGGTCGTGCTGGCGGCCTTCATCGCGTTCGACGGGGAGTCGACGTGGCTCGAGGGCGCGTCCCTGATCGTGCTCTACGGCATCGTCGCCACGTCGTTCTGGTGGGGCGGCTGAGCCGTTCCCTGGCGCTCCGGGGCCGGTGGCCGGCCCGGGGGACCGCCCGCAGGCGGCCCTCCGGGCCGTGCCGTCACCTCCGGCTCGACGAGATCGAGAAGCGGTCGATCTTGAACCGGTGGGCGGTGCCGCCGGTCGACACGATCTCGTAGCCGAAGCAGATCTGGCCGACGGTCGAGCCCTGGGGCATGAAGCCGTGGCTCATCAGGTAGCCCAGCCGCGCCTTGAGCCCGATGGCGCCGTGAGGCAGCGGCTTGTTCGGCACGTAGGCGAGGTAGGAGTGGTCACCGGTCGCGTAGAGCCGCCACGTGCGGTGCGAGAACTTCAGCCCGCGCTTGACCAGCGACCCGGCCGGGAACTGGTGGTAGTTGTCCGTCCAGATCATCACCTCGGTCGAGCTCGAGCTGGCCACGCCGTTCATCCAGATGTCGTACGCGCCGTCGTAGATCCCGACGTGCGGGGAGCGCGACGCGAAGGTGCTCTTGAGCGTCCGGAACGAGCTGAGCCTCGGCGCGCTGTTGTAGTCACGGTGCACGTTCGGGTAGGTCTTCACGGCGCCGTCGCCGCGGCTGTTGTCAGCGGTGGCGGTCGCGTACCAGTTGCCGGCGGAGCACGCCCGGAGCGTCTCCCTGACGTTGTAGCCGCCGACGTTCCACATGTTGTTGTGCACGTAGTAGCGGCCGAAGGTCTGTCCACCGTTGGGGTCGCTGGTCACGAAGCGCGGGTGAACGCAGGCCCGTGCGATGCCGGAGGCATCCGCGCTCCCGGCGCCGAGGCCGACCGTGACCGCCACCAGGGCGAGGACGGGCAGCAGTCGTCCGAAAAGAGGCAGGTGTTTCATCGGGGGGATCCTTGTCTCGAAGAGTGTCAGCGGCCCCCCGGATCGCTTCCTGTCGCGACTCCGCCCCACCCGACCGGACAGCCGGGCGGAAGACCCAGGCACCTTGTCTGGCTTCGGCGCAGAAGTCAAACCTGCGCGGTGGCATCTGGACACACGCCTCGAGCGGGCGGCGTCACTTCTTGGCGGCGGCCCTCTTCGTGGTCTTCTTCGTCCCCTTCTTGGCCGTCGACTTCTTGGCCGTCTTCTTCTGGGCCGTCTTCTTCGCACCCCGCTTGGCCGTCTTCTTGGCCGGGCCCTTCTCGCGCCGCTCGGCGAGCAGCTCGGCCGCCCGCTCCAGCGTGATGCTCTCCACGCTGTCGTCCTTGCGCAGGGTCGCGTTGTACTCACCGTCGGTCACGTACTCGCCGAACCGGCCGGACTTGACCACGACCGGGGCGCCCGAGACCGGGTCGTTGCCGAGCTCCTTCAGAGGCGGCGCGGCCGCGGCGCGGCCACGCTGCTTGGGTTGCGCATAGATCGCGAGCGCCTCGTCGAGGGTGATCGTGAACAGCTGCTCCTCCGCGGTCAGCGACCGGGAGTCCGAGCCCTTCTTCAGGTAGGGCCCGTAGCGCCCGTTCTGGGCGGTGATCTCCACACCCTCGGCGTCGGTGCCGACCACGCGGGGCAGGGACAGGAGCTTCACCGCGTCGTCCAGCGTCACGGTGTCGAGCGACATGGAGGCGAACAGCGAGCCGGTGCGGGCCCTGGCCGACTTCGGCGCGTCCTCGGGCAGCTGCTCGGTGACGTAGGGGCCGTAGCGGCCGTTGCGGGCCACGACCTCCAAGCCGGTCTCGGGGTGCCGACCGAGGTGCGTCTCGGCACCGGCCGGGTTGGCCAGCAGCTCCTTGGCCTTGGCCAGGGTCAGCTCGTCCGGCGGCAGGTCGTCGGGGACGTTCGCGCGGACGCCGGCCCCGTCGCCATCCGCGTCACCGGGTCCCTCGAGGTAGGGCCCGTAGCGACCCACGCGGAGCACGATCCCGCTGTCGGGGCCGGCCACCGGGAAGGTCGCGAGCTCCTTGGCGTCGATCTCGCCGAGCTCGTTGACCAGCTGGTGCAGACCGGTCACCCGGTCCGAGCCGAAGTAGAACTCACCGAGCTCGGTGACCCGATCGGCCCGGCCGCCGGCGATGTTGTCGAGGACGTCCTCCATGCTGGCGGTGAACTCGTAGCTGATCTGCCGCGGGAAGTGCTCCTCGAGCAGGCGTACGACGGAGAACGCGATCCAGGCCGGCACCAGCGCGGTGCCCTTCTTGTAGACGTAGCCGCGGTTGAGGATGGTGCCGATGATCGAGGCGTACGTCGACGGCCGGCCGATCTCGCGCTCCTCGAGCTCCTTGATCAGGGTCGCCTCGGTGTAGCGGGCGGGCGGCTTGGTCTCGTGGCCGTTGGCCGTCAGCGACGCGGCCGACACCGGGTCGCCCTCGAGCAGGTCCGGCAACGGGGTCTCGGCGTCGTCGGTGCGCTTGTTGTTGTCGGTGCCCTCGACGTAGGCCTTGAGGAAACCGTGGAAGGTGATCACGCGTCCGCTGGCGGAGAACACCACGTCCCGGCCGTCGGCCGCAGCCCCCCCGATGCGGATCGTGACGGACTGGCCGACGGCGTCCTTCATCTGGGACGCGACGGTGCGCATCCAGATCAGCTCGTAGAGCCGGAACTGGTCGCCGGTCAGCCCGGTCTCGGCCGGCGTCCGGAAGCGGTCGCCCGAGGGGCGGATCGCCTCGTGCGCCTCCTGGGCGTTCTTCACCTTCGAGGCGTAGGTGCGCGGCGCGTCCGGGAGGTACTCGGCGCCGAACAGCTCGCGCACCTGCGAGCGGGCCGCGTCCACGGCGGCACTCGACAGGGTCGTCGAGTCGGTACGCATGTAGGTGATGAAGCCGTTCTCGTAGAGCCGCTGCGCCACCGACATCGTCGAGCTGGCGGAGAACCCGAGCTTGCGGCTGGCCTCCTGCTGCATCGTCGTGGTCCGGAACGGCGCGTAGGGCGAGCGGCGGTACGGCTTCGACTCGACCGACCGCACGTCGTACGACGTCTCGCGCAGGGCGGCGACGAGCGCCTCGGCGGTGTTGCGGTCGAGGTGGACCCGGTCGGAGGCGCGCTTGCCGGTCAGCTCGCCGTCGTTGCCGAAGTCGGAACCGCCGGCCACGCGGACCTCGTCGATCGAGTGGAGCTTGGCCGGGAACATCCGGGGCTCCTTGCCGGAGCCCGCGTCGAAGGTGCCCTCGAGGTCCCAGTAGGACGCGATCCGGAACGCCATCCGCTCCCGCTCGCGGTCGACCACCAGCCGGGTCGCGACCGACTGCACGCGGCCGGCCGACAGACCCGACATCACCTTCTTCCACAGCACCGGCGAGACCTCGTAGCCGTAGAGGCGGTCGAGGATCCGGCGCGCCTCCTGGGCCTCGACGAGGTCGTCGTTGATCTGGCGGGGGTTCTCGACCGCCTCCAGGATCGCCGGCCGGGTGATCTCGTGGAACACCATCCGGTGCACCGGGATGCCCTTCGGCTTCAGCTCGTCGAGGAGGTGCCAGGCGATGGCCTCGCCCTCGCGGTCCTCATCCGTGGCGAGGTAGAGCTCATCGGCGTCCTTGAGCAGGCTCTTCAGCTTCGCGATGTGGCTCTTCTTGTCACGCGGCACGACGTAGTAAGGGGTGAAGCCGTTGTCGACATCGACCGCCAGCCGCCCCCACGGCTTGTCCTTGATCTTCGCCGGAGTGTCCGCGGCAGAGTTGGGCAGGTCGCGGATGTGACCGATGGACGACTCGACCACGTAGTCCTTGCCCAGGTAGCCCCCGATCGTCCGCGCTTTCGCGGGCGACTCGACGATCACCAGCTTGTGTGCCACTGCTTCTCCTGACTCGACGACCCGTGAACCGCGGATGATCCGGGCTCACGGCGGCTCACGGTAGCGCGTCGTTCGCAACGCGATGACGTCGATGTCCGCGTCGGGTGGGTCAGGCGGGTGCCAGGAAGCCCTCGTCGACCAGCCGCCGGACGGCCGGGAGGTACGTCGCGTGGAGCTCGTCGCGATCGCGCTCGAGGAGCTGGGCGAGGGCGTCGAGGATCCGGCCGAGGCTCAGCTCGCCGTCGCACGCCCCGGCCAGGGCGGCCTCGACGGTGTCGACGCGTCTGGCCCGGCGCAGGCCGCGCTGCCGACGGAGCACGATCGCCTCGGGGTCCGCCGCGCCGGGCTCGCCCTGCGTCTCCTGCACGACGTCGGGCCGCAGCACCAGGCGCGACGTCCTCGTCGACGTGGGTGCCCCGGTCGGCCGCCCACTCGGCCACCGCGGGGGCGATCGGCTGCTCGACGGCGTGCGGCCAGTCGACCAGCTCGTGGGCGGAACCGCCGCGGCGCAGGTTGACCCAGCCGAAGCCGATCCCCTCGATGCGCTCCTCCTCGAACCACCCCAGCCACGCGTCGTACGCCTGGAGATAGCCGGCGGTGCCGTGGCGGCCGGCGTCCTTGAGCCACAGCTCGACGTACGCCGCGGGGTCCAGCACCTCGCGCTGCACGACGAGGGCGTCGCAGTCGGCGGCGAGCCACTCGGCCAGCCGCTCGTCCCACGACCGGCCCTGGCGGACCGCCCAGTTGGCGACGATGTGGCACCAGCCTCCCGGCGACAGGTGGGTGGGGGCGCCGCGGACGATCGCCTCGACGACCTGGTCGCCCGGGAGTCCCGAGTCGCGGTAGACGAGTCGCTCGGTCGTGCCCGGTGAGATCACGAACGGCGGGTTGGTGGCGATCAGGTCGAACGTCTCGCCGGGCACGGGCTCCCAGAGCGAGCCGTGGCGCAGGTCGACCGTGACCGCGTTGAGGGCGGCGTTGAACGCGGCGACTCCCAGCGCCCGCGCCGTCACGTCCGTGGCGACGACGTGTCCGGCGTGGGCGGAGAGGTGCAGCGACTGGACACCGCACCCGGTGCCCAGGTCGAGCGCGCGGCCGACCTCGCGCCGCGTCGTCAGCTGCGCCAGCGAGGTCGATGCCGGGCTGACCCCCAGGACGTGGTCGGCCTCCACCCGGATCGGCTGGCCGTCGAGCCCCGGCGTCAGGTCGCTGACCACCCACCAGTCCCGGGCGTCGTCGGCGTACGGCCGGCAGTCGAGGCGGGCACGCACCTCGCCCACGGAGCCCACGAGCATCCCGCCGGCGACCAGCGCTTCGACGAGGCCGGGCAGCGCCCGCTCGGCGTCCGCCCGGCCGACGGGCGCCTGGAGCAGGAAGAGTCGGACCAGGGTGGCCAGTGGCGAGCCGTCCGTCGTACGCCGGAGGGCCGGCGTGGTCTCGTTGCGCTGGAGGGCGGCGTGGGCGGCCCGACCGAGCAGGGCGCCGACGGACTCGTAGGTGTAGTCGGCACCGGCGAGCGCGGCGGCCAGGTGCGGCGCGAGGTCGGTGCCGGGTACGCCGGTCGGTGGAGCGAGGGGCATGCCGACATCGTGGCATCGGCCGGCCGGACGGTGCCCCGCGCCGTCGGGTGCTGCTTCAATCGGTCCATGGCTCGTGCGCTCCGCCTCCTCGCCGCGCTCGCTCTCGCCGGCGTCGTCCTGGTCGCGACGGTCGGTCCGTCCGACGCGACCCGCGGGCCCCGTCCGCAGTCGGGCGGTGGCGACACGGCGGCACGTCCCGGCACCGTCCACGCCCAGATCACCTTCACCAAGAGCCGCGCCCACCCGTGGGACAGCACGATCTCCTGGGACGCGTGGCGTCAGGGTGCCGACGGGAAGTGGCGGGTCGTGGCCCACCAGGCGTGGCGGGCGGGGTCCGGGTTCCCCGGGGCGGCGACCGAGGACCCGTGTGCGAAGAACCGTGGCTGGCTGCCGAACGGGCGCTACTCCGTGCGGCAGGTCGAGAACTATCCGGGCTCCCTGATCCGCGGACGGGTGTTCCGGCTGTCGGACAAGCGGTGCCCCGACGGCACCCTGCGTCAGGAGCTGTTCATCCACACCGAGACGGGCCCGGGCAACCACCAGTGCGCGGACGGCCCCGGGGACCAGATCTGCCGCTGGGAGTTCCCGAAGATCAACGACTACACCTCACACGGCTGCATCAAGATGTCGCCGGCGTCGATCCTCGCCCTGACCCGCGCCTACCACCGCTTCTTCAGGGCCGGCCTGCGCTACCCGACCACCCGGGTCCGGCTCGTCGTCCGCTGAGCCCGAAATGACACCGGCCCGCCCGGATGGTTCCGGGCGGGCCAGGTCGTGAGGTGAGCGTCAGCCCTGGGACTCGAACTGCCGGGTCTGGGTGTCGTCCGCAGACGGCACCTCGTCCACCGGTCCGGCCGGCGGCGGCGGCGCGGGCGTGCCGGAGTCGTCGCCGATGACCGTCGAGCGCTGCTTGGACACGTACACGGCGACTGCGATGCCGAGCGCCGCAGCGACCGCGATCAGGATCCGCAGGAAGTCGTTCTGACCCGTGCCGTACGACATCTTGACCACCGCGGCCACGATCAGCAGCGAGACCAGGTTCATCACCTTGATCAGCGGGTTGATCGACGGGCCGGCGGTGTCCTTGAACGGGTCACCGACGGTGTCGCCGATGACGGTCGCCGCGTGGGCCTCGGACCCCTTGCCACCGTGGTGACCGTCCTCGACCAGCTTCTTGGCGTTGTCCCAGGCCCCACCGGAGTTGGCCAGGAAGACGGCCATCAGCGCGCCACATGCGATCGCGCCGACCAGGAAGCCGGCCAGCGGGCCGACACCGAGACCGAAGCCGACGGCGATGGGCGCCAGGATGGCGAGCAGACCAGGCGTGGCGAGCTCGCGCAGCGAGTCGCGGGTCACGATGTCGACGACCTTGCCGTACTCCGGACGACCGGTGCCCTCCATGATCCCGGGGATCTCGCGGAACTGGCGCCGCACCTCGAAGACCACCGCGCCGGCCGCACGGCCGACCGCGTTGATCGCCAGACCCGAGAACAGGAAGACCGCGCAGGCGCCGAGGATGACGCCGACGATCAGCTTCGCGTCGTAGATCAAGAAGGCCTGGCCGAAGCTGGAAGCCTCGCCGGTCGTCGGGTGGGCCTTGTTGAAGGCCTCGATCGCCGAGGTGGTGTAGGACGCGAACAGCGCGGTCGCGGCGAGGACCGCGGTGGCGATCGCGATGCCCTTGGTGATCGCCTTCGTGGTGTTGCCGACGGCGTCGAGCTCGGTCAGGATCTGCGCGCCCTCGGGGGTCACGTCGCCGGACATCTCGGCGACGCCCTGCGCGTTGTCGGAGACCGGGCCGAAGGTGTCCATCGCCACGATCACGCCGACGGTCGTCAACAGACCACAGCCGGCCAGGGACACGGCGAACAGCGCCAGTCCGGTGCTGCTGCCCGCGAGCAAGGCTGCGCCGAAGACCGCCGCGCCGATCACGAGTGCGGTGTAGACCGCCGACTCCAGGCCGACCGAGATGCCGGACAGGATGACCGTCGCGGCGCCGGTCAGCGACGTCCGGCCGACGTCCTGGACGGGCTTGTGCTCGGTGCCGGTGAAGTAGCCGGTCAGCGCCAGGATGCAGGCCGCGAGGACGATGCCGATCAGCACGGCGCCGGCCGACAGCACCCGCGGGCTGAGGTTGGCCGAGGCCCCGATCGAGTTGGTCAGGTCGGCCCACGAGCCCGGCAGGTAGACGAAGGCCAGGATCGTGCAGGCCACCGCGCTGATCGCGGCGGAGATGTAGAACGCGCGGTTGATCGTGACCAGGCCGCCCTCACCCGCGCGCGGCTTGCACAGGTAGGTGCCGACGACCGCGGTCAGCGCGCCGATCGCCGGGATCAGCAGCGGGAAGACGAGGCCCTTGTTGCCCAGCGCCTGCTCGCCGAGGATCAGCGCCGCGACGAGGGTCACGGCGTACGACTCGAAGAGGTCGGCGGCCATGCCGGCGCAGTCGCCGACGTTGTCGCCGACGTTGTCGGCGATGGTGGCGGCGTTGCGCGGGTCGTCCTCGGGGATGCCCTGCTCGACCTTGCCGACGAGGTCGGCGCCGACGTCCGCGGCCTTCGTGAAGATGCCGCCACCGACACGCATGAACATCGCCAGCAGGGCGGCACCGAAGCCGAAGCCCTCGAGCACGTGCGGCGCCTTGTCCTTGAACACCAGGACGACGAAGCTTGCCCCGAGCAGTCCGAGGCCGACGGTCAGCATGCCGACGGTGGCGCCGGTCCGGAAGCCGATGGTCATGGCCGCGTCGCGACCCTCTTCGTTCGCCGCCGCGGCGACGCGCACGTTGGCACGGACCGCGAGGTTCATGCCGAGGTAGCCGACCGCTGCCGAGAAGCCGGCACCGAGCAGGAAGAAGAGCGAGCGGCCGATGCGCACGCCCAAGTCGTCAGCGGGCAGCAGCATGAGGGCGAAGAAGGCGACCACGGCGAAGATCGCGAGGGTGCGGAACTGCCGAGTGAGATAGGCGTTGGCGCCTTCCTGCACCGCGTGGGCGATGTTCTTCATGTTGTCGGTGCCTTCGCCGGCAGCCAGGACCTCACCGCGGAACATGTACGCCATCCCCAGCGCGCCGAGCGCGATCAGGGCGACGATGATGACCAGGACGAGGTTGCCACCGGAGAGCTGCACGACTGCGGGACTGATCCCGGTCATGGATTTCCTCCTGGGAATACGCTCATGTCAGAACGGCGCGGATTGTGCCATGCGCCCCGGGGATCATGTCAGACGGCAGTGGCGTGAACCACATCGGGTGCACGGGCCCCGACGCGGCCCGCGGAGGCGCGCGCCGGTAGGCCGTCAGCTCGCGGCGAGGGCCGCCTCGGCGGTGTCGTGGATGACGAACACCTTGGCCAGACCCGTGATCCGGAAGATCTTGAGAAGGCGGTCCTGGCTGCAGACCAGCTGCAGCGAGCCCTCGTGGGCGCGCACCTTCTTCAGGCCGCCGACGAGGACGCCGAGACCGGTGGAGTCGAGGAACTCCACCTCGGTCATGTCGATGACGAGGTTGTAGGTGCCGGCCGCAACCAGCTCGGTGATCTCCTCGCGGAGCCGCGGGGCCGTGTAGACGTCGATTTCGCCCGCGACTGCCACGAGGGTCCGGCCTTCGGCCTCCCGCGTCGTAATCGTCAGATCCACGTATTCACTCCTGAGCGTCGGGCAGGGGTCGCGGGCCCAGCGGGCCCCGACCCCGTTGCCATATCAAACCACGACGACGGGAATCGTGGAGAAATTGCCTCCGACCACGCCGTCCCCGCCCTTTGGGAGACTGCTCGGGTGGCGGGTGTCGGGGAGGGATCGGTGGCCGGACCCGCAGGCCCGGCCGGCGCCGGGAGCCGGCTGCTGGCCGGTGCGCCGGGACGCGAGGACTCCCTGCGCCACCTCCGGGTCCTGCCGCGGCGGCCGGCCCGGACGGCCGCGTGGCCCACGTGGGTCCGCCCCGAGGTCGTGGCCGCGTTCCGAGAGCGGGGCGTCGAGGAGCTGTGGCGTCACCAGGCCGTCGGGGCCGAGGCCGCCCACGCCCGGCAGCACGTCGTCCTGGCGACCGGCACCGCGTCCGGGAAGTCCCTCGCCTACCAGCTGCCGGCCCTCAGCACGATCCTCGACCGGCGCGGGCCGCGGGGCGAGCGCGGTGCCTCCACGCTCTACATCAGCCCGACCAAGGCGCTCGCCCAGGACCAGCTGGCGGGCCTGGCCGGCCTCGGCCTGGGCGTCCGGGTCAGCACCCACGACGGGGACTCCACGTGGGAGGAGCGCGACTGGACGCGCGAGCACGGCGAGTACGTCCTGACCAACCCCGACATGCTCCACCGGTCCCTGTTGCCGCGGCACGACCGCTGGAGCGGGCTGTTCGGCGCGCTCGACCTGGTGGTCGTCGACGAGTGCCATCACTACCGGGGCGTCTTCGGGGCCCACGTCGCCCAGGTACTGCGTCGGCTCCGGCGCGTCTGCGCGGCCCACGGTTCCGACCCGACGTTCGTCCTCGCGTCGGCCACGGTCGGCAACCCCGCCGAGCACGCGTCGCGGCTGACCGGGCACGACGTGATGGCCGTACGCCGGGACGACGCGCCGCGCGGCGAGGTCACCATCGCCTTGTGGGAGCCCCGCTTCACGTCGTACACCGGCGAGAACGGCGCACCCGTCCGCCGGGCCGCGTCGTCGGAGACCGCCGACCTCCTGGCCGACCTGGTGAGCGGCGGGGTCCGCACCCTCGCCTTCGTGCGGTCGCGGCGCGGGGCCGAGTACGTCGCGGCGACCGCCGCGGACCTGTTGGCCGAGGTGGACGCGACCCTGCCGGGGCGGGTCGCGAGCTATCGCGGCGGCTATCTCCCCGAGGAACGGCGCGAGATCGAGGAAGCGCTCCGGCGGGGCCGCCTGCTCGGCCTCGCCGCCACCAACGCCCTCGAGCTCGGCATCGACGTGTCGGGCCTCGATGCCGTACTGGTCGCCGGCTTCCCGGGCACCCGAGCGGCGTGGTGGCAGCAGGTCGGACGAGCCGGGCGCAACGCCGGCGACGCGCTCGCCGTGCTGGTGGCGCGCGACGACCCCCTCGACACCTACCTGGTCACCCACCCCGAGGCCCTGCTCGACGAGGAGATCGAGCAGACCGTCTTCGACCCCGACAACTCCTACGTGCTGGGTCCGCACCTGTGCGCCGCAGCCCAGGAGATACCGCTTCGCGAGCGCGACCTGGTGCTGTTCGGGCCCACCGCGCCCGGACTCGTCGACGAGCTCACGCAGACCGGACGACTCCGGCGGCGCCCGCACGGGTGGTACTGGACGCATCCCGAGCCGGCCAGTGCCCTCACCGACATCAGGTCGGGAGGCGGCCGGCCCGTCTCGCTCGTGGAGCGGGAGACGGGTCGGGTGGTCGGGACCGTCGACGCCTCGAGCGCACCGGCGACCGCGCACGCGGGTGCCGTCTACGTCCACCGGGGGGAGACCTGGGTGGTCGCGTCCCTCGACCTGGACGACCACGTGGCGATGATCGACCGGGCCGAGGTGGACTTCTCCACCACGGCGCGCGAGCTGGTGGACATCGCCGTCGAGCAGGAGCTCGACCACCGTGACTGGGGCGCGGCCCGCATCTGCTTCGGCACCGTCGACGTGTCGCACCAGGTGGTCTCGTATCTCCGGCGCAGGCAGCCGTCCGGCGACGTGATCGACGAGGTTCCCCTCGACCTCCCGGTGCAGACCCTCACCACGCAGGCGGTGTGGTGGACGCTGCCCGACGACGTGCTGGCCGAGAGCGGCCTGCCGGCCGCCGACCTCCCCGGGTCGGCGCACGCCGCCGAGCACTGCTCCATCGGTCTGCTGCCCCTCTTCGCGACGTGCGACCGCTGGGACATCGGCGGGGTGTCGACGGCTCACCATGCCGACACCGGACGACTCACGGTCTTCGTGTACGACGGGCATCCGGGCGGGGCGGGTATCAGCGCACGGGGCTTCGCGGCGGCGACGCAGTGGCTGTCCGCCACCCGCGAGACGATCCGGTCCTGCGCGTGCCCCGACGGCTGTCCCTCGTGCGTGCAGTCACCCAAGTGCGGCAACCAGAACCACCCGCTCGACAAGACGGGAGCGGTGCACCTGCTCGACGTGCTTCTCGCCGGCGCGCCCGCCGAGTAGCCTGCCCGGCATGGTCGTCCTCGGACTGCTGCTGATCGGGGTCGGCGTGTTCGGGATCCTGGCGGCGGTGTTCAGCTCCAGCGGAACCGCGAGCTTCCTGGGCGCCGACCTCGGGGCGCGGACGATCTTCCTGCTCGGCGTGGCCGCCGGGGTCGCGATCCTGTGGGGGTTCACGATCACCAAGCTCGGCGCGCGACGCTCGCTGCGCCATCGCCGCGACAGCAGGCGGCTGCGTCAGCTCTCGGAGCGCGCCGACCCCGCGGACCCCCAGGGCGAGTCCCCCTCCTGACTCATGCCGGGCCCGCGCGCGCCTCGGCCAGCAGATCGGCCGACTGCCCGAGCCACCGGGGCCCGGGCGCCTCGACCGTCACGGCGACCACCCGCCCCGCCACCCGGCAGGACGTCATCCGGACGCCGTTCGCGGAAGCCACGTCGGCCGCTCCCACGCAGCCGTCGCGCCCCAGGGCCAGGGCCCGGGCACCGGCCAGGGCCGCGAGATCGGCGGCGGACTGGGCCACGCGGTGGGCGTGGACCATCGCGGCGACCACACCCAGAGCGGCGCCGACCAGGAGGAGGAGGCCTGCGACGGCCACGACGAGCACGGTCGCCGAGCCACGCTGGCACCGACTCGGGGTCACGGTGACTCCTGCACGGACACCGCCTGGGCGCGGAGACGGACCGGCGGCAGGAAGCCGAGCAACCCACCAGGCGCGGCGACGGTGCCGGTCGCGGTGGAGATCGCCCGCCCGTCCCGGACGACGACGGTGACCGTGGACCCCGGGGCGACCTGTTCGCCACGCGAGATCGCCTCGCTGACGGCGTCACCCCGCGACGTGGCGCGGGCGGTCTCGCGGGCGGCGTCGACCATCCGGATCTGCGCGGCGCCCACACTCAGGAGCCACACCAGGCCCAGGGTCAGGGAGACGAGCAGGGGGATCGCCAGGGCGAGCTCGGCCGTGGCAGCACCGCGCTGGCCGCGGCTCATCCGACCCCCAGCAGCGAGAGCACGTGGTTGAACAGGGTGCGCAGCAGCTGCTCGCCGAAGCCGCCCGTCAGCAGCTTGAACAGCAGGCCGGCGAGGCCGGCACCCGCAGCCGTCCCGACCGCGTACTCGGCCGTCGTGATGCCCTGCTCGTCGTGGTGGCGCATGGTCTCCTCCGTCGTGTCCGTGGCCACGGTGTGCGGCCTACCGGCACTCTGCTCGCCGGGCCGGGCGTCGTCCCGACCCCGGCCGCCGGCTGGGGACGGCGGTGCCCGGAGCGCCTCCGGTGGAGGGTTCGCGGTGCGGGGGCGTCACAGGGCCAGCGTGCGCAGCAGGCTCACGACGAGAGGGACCACCCCGAGGAGCACGAACGACGGGATGAGGCACAGGCCGAGCGGCAGCGCGGCCTTGACGCCGACCGCGCGGGCCCGCTCCTCCACCTCGGACCGGGAACGCCGCCCCAGCTCGTCCGCCAGGCGGGCCACCTCGTGCGTGACCGAGGCCCCGGACCGGCGTGCGCGCACCATGGCCCGTCCGAGCGGGGCGAGCCGGGGGTCCTCCAGTGCGGGCTGCCACGCACTCACCGGGTCGACACCCAGGGCGAGGCGACGTGGCACCGGGACGAGCGCCTCCGCGGCAGCGCCCGGATAGGCGTCGCAGACCAGACGCACCGACTCGGCGACGTCGCACCCGGTGCCCAGCGCGGTCGCCAACAGGTGCACGAGCCCCGGCAGGTCGCGCGCCGTCGCCTCCCGTCGCCGGCGCTGCCATGCGGGTTCGGTACGGCCGATGAGGTGGCCCGTGACGACCGCCACCAGCAGGCCGAGGGGCACCGCCCACCGGCCCGACACGAAGCAGGCCGCCGCCACGCCCGCCGACAGTGCCCACCACCACCGCCCCCGCAGCATCCAGCCCGGGTCGCGGCCCGGCGCGACGCCGCGAGGGTCCGGCCGTTCCGTCGCGGCCGGCAGCCGCGCGGGTGGCCACGACCAGGCGACCCCGACGGCCGCCAGCGATGCCGCGGTCCACTCCATCACCGCTCCACCTCGCGGGCGATGAGCTCGATCCACCACAGGCCGGAGAAGCCGACCGCGAGCCCTCCCCCCAGGCAGGCGAGCCCCAACGGCGTCCGCACCAGGAACGTCCAGGGATCGCCGCCGGCCCCGGTGCCCATCAGCAGGGCCATCACCGGCAGCAGGGCGACGAGCTTCGCGGTGGCCCGGGCGGAGGCCAGCTCCCCCGCGACGACCCGTCGCGTCGCCTGGTCGAGGCGTACGGCGTCCGCCACGCGCCGCGTGCTCTCCGCCAGACCGGCGCCGGTGCGGTGGGACACCGCCCAGGCACCCGCGAGCAGCCGGAGCCCGTCCGCGCCCGGGGTCCGGGCCGCCGTACGCAGGGCACGGGGGACGTCGCCCCCGAGACGGCAGGCTTCGGCGACCGGCCGGAGCACCGGCCAGGCGGAGGCCGCCTCGTCGAGCGCGGCCCCGGCAGGGCGGCCCGCGGAGAGCTCGGACGCCAGCAGGTCGCAGGTCTCGAGCATCCGGGCGGCCGTCGCCTCCGCCCGCCGGGTCTCCTGCCGCCGCCGCCACAGCACCCGTCCACCGGCCGCCGCCGTCGCCGCGATCAGTGCCAGGGGCAGCCCGGCCCCCGGCAGCAGCAGGCACACCACGAGGGGCAGCGCGACGATGGTGGCGGCGCGACGCCCCCGGCCCGTGGTCAGGCGGACGGTGGCGGGCACCCCCCACCCCAGGAGCAGGCTCGAACCGGCAGCACCGGCCGCGAGGGCCTCCGCGCTCAGCGGCACAGCCGGTTCGCCAGGTCGCCCTCCCCCGGGCCGGTCACCGCGTCGCCGCCGCCGGGGAAGCCGACCGCCGTGCGGACGTCAGCGAGGCCGTCCGCGCGTCGCACCGGGACGGCGACCTCGCGCAGGACCCGGCGGCCGTCCTGGTCGCGCCCGAGGTGGAGGACGGCGTCGACGCCGGCGAGGAACTGGCTGTGGGCGGCCTCGCGGCCCAGCCCCGCCGCCAACGCCAGCGCCTCCACCCGTGCCGGGACGTCGCGCGCGGAGTTGGCGTGGATGGTGCCGCAGCCGCCTTCGTGCCCGGTGTTGAGGGCGGCCATCAGCTCGACCACCTCGGCGCCACGCACCTCCCCGACGACCAGCCGGTCGGGCCGCATCCGCAGTGCCTGACGTACGAGCGTGTGGAGGCCGACCTCGCCGACGCCCTCGACATTGGGCGGTCGCGCCTCGAGCGCGACGACGTGGGGATGGTCCGGACGCAGCTCGCTGGCATCCTCGACGAGCACGAGGCGCTCGCCGGGAGGCGCCAGGGACAGCAGGGAGTTGAGCAGGGTCGTCTTGCCCGAACCCGTGCCGCCGCTGACCAGGAACGCGAGACGCCGCGCCACCACGCGGCGCAGCAGCCGGGCACCGTGCTCGGTCAGCGTGCCGGCGGTGACCAGCTCGTCGATGTCGAGGACCCGCTGGTGGGGGACCCGCAGCGAGACCAGGGTGCCGGGCCGGGCGAGCGGCGCCAGGACGGCATGGAACCGGGTGCCGTCGGCGAGCCGGACGTCGACGTGCGGCGTGGCGTCGTCGAGCCGGCGCCCGCCGGAGGCTGCGAGGCGCTGCGCCAGGCGGCGCACGGACTCGTCGTCCGGGAACGTCACGTCGGTGCGCTCCAGGCCGCCGCCGCGATCGACGTAGACCTGGTCGGGTCCGTTGACCAGGACGTCGGTGACCCCGGCCAGGCGCAGCAGCGGCTCGAGCGGCCCGGCTCCCACCACGTCGCGCCGCAGCGCCTCGTGGACGGCGAGCACGGTCGCGTCACCGACCGGGCGCCCCGAGGCCCGGAGCGCCTCGGCGACCCGGTGCGGCGTCAGCGAGCCCGGGGTGCGAGCAAGTCGCTCACGCACCTCCTCCACCAGGTCGGAGCCCGCCGGCATCACGCGGCCCGGGCGTCGCGCAGACCCAGCTCCGCGAGGGCGGCCGCCGCGCCGCGCGCGAGCGGGCCCCGGCGGGAGCGCACCGGCCCGAACCCGAGGTCGATCGACTCGGCCAGGCCACGCTGGTCACCCATGCGCACCAGGACCCGTGCGCCCACGAGACGCATGACCGCCTCGTCGTCCACGCCCGGGCCCCGGACCACCAGCCCGAGCGCCCCCGGGTCGGCGAACCTCCCGCACATCCGCACCGCCGCGGCGAGGCCGGGCACGCTCGGCGCGACCGTGACGAGCACCTGGTCGCACCGCGCCACGATCTCCTCGGTCAGCGGATCGGTCGCGCGCGGCAGGTCGACGACGACGGTGTCGTGCCCGCGCCTCGCCGCCGAGAGTGCCTCGCGGACCGCGAACGCCTGGAGACGACGGGGTTGCCGCCCGGCGTACCAGGTGAGGGCGGCGACGCCCTCACGCCGGGGCAACGACTCGCGCAGGGCACGCGCGCTCAACCGTCCCGTGGCATGGCCGAGCGCGTCCCACCGGACACCGTCGACGAGGTCGAGCCCCAGCACCCGGTCGAGCCCGGGGCCGAGCGGGTCGGCATCGACCACGACCGCCGGCCCACTGCGCGCCGCGACCTGACCCAGCGCGCAGGCGAACGTGGTGGCGCCGGAGCCTCCGCTCCCGCCGACCACGCCGACGGTGAGCCCGCGGGCCGGACCGGTGTCCACGACGTCGGTGAGGCGCTCGACGAGCCACCCCTCCGAACGCGGGAGCTCGGCCACGCTCTCCGCCCCCAGGGCCAGTGCGGTCTGGAAGACCCGGTCGGGGCTCGGGGCCGTCAGCACCACGAACACCGCGTCGCGTCGTTCGGGCGCGGCCCGGGCGAGCGCGTCTGCCAGGTCGACGCCCACGAGCACCAACGGAGCCTTCAGCCAGCCACGGAGTGCGGCCTGGACGTCGTGAGCCACCTCCGGCGTGCTGCCGGCCGCGGCCGACAGCCGGAGGAGCTCGTCGAGGAGGGGCTCGTCGGCGGTCACGAGGAGTGGTGCGGTCATGGCTCCACCCTGCGCGCCGGGACGGTCTGGGGGCGTGCGTCCGGGAGTGCCATGTGGACCAGGGGCGCGCCGGGCTCGGCTGTGTGCGATCAGCGGGCCGTGAACCCCGCAGACACCTACCATGAGGTCATGTCGCCGGGCCGCGGATCCTCCGCCTCACACCGCTCCGCGGCGTTCTTCGACCTCGACAAGACCATCATCGCCAAGTCCAGCTCGCTGGCCTTCTCCAAGCCCTTCCAGGCCGGCGGCCTGATCACCCGCGGCGCGATGCTGCGCTCGGCGTACGCCCAGTTCGTCTACCTCGTCGGCGGCGCCGACCACGACCAGATGGAGAAGATCCGGGCCTTCATGTCGCAGCTCGTCGAGGGCTGGGACGTGGAGACGGTGAAGGAGATCGTCGCCGAGACCCTGCACCACGTCGTCGACCCGATCGTGTACGACGAGGCCGTCTCCCTCATGGAGGAGCACCACGCGGCCGGACGCGACGTCGTGATCGTGTCGACCAGCGGCACCGAGGTCGTCGAGCCGATCGGCGAGATGCTCGGGGCCGACGACGTGATCGCGAGCCAGCTGCAGGTCGTGGACGGCAAGTACACGGGCGAGATCGACTACTACGCGTACGCCGAGGAGAAGGCGCGCGCCATCGAGAGGATGGCCGCCGAGCGCGGCTACGACCTCGCGACCTGCTTCGCCTACAGCGACTCCATCACCGATGCCCCGATGCTCGCGGCGGTGGGCCACCCGCACGCCGTGAACCCCGACCGCGAGCTGCGCCGGCTGGCCGCGAGCAAGGGATGGCCGGTGCTCCAGTTCACGCGACCCGTCACGCTGCGCAGCCGCATCCCGGTGAAGCCGACGCTCGCCGCGCTGACCATCGGGACTGCCGTCACCCTGGGCGGCGCGATCTGGCTCAACCGCCGGCGCCGGCTCGGCGCCTGACGGAGCAGCATCGGGTCCCGCCGACACGCGCGCCCACCCGGCAGTGGCAAAGTCAAGGGTTGATAGGCCGGGTGGACCGGCGTAGACATGAGGCAGCAACAAGTCCAGACCAGCACGTGAACCCGGTACCCACGCGGCGATCCACCCTTCTTGAGGGCGCATGTCATCGGGAAACTCCCGGGGCAGCCACTTGGTTGATGCACGCCTGGTAGCCAGGCTTCACGTGTCAGCGGCGGCACCCGAGAGATCGGGTGCCGCTCGCATGTCCTGGCCCGCGTCACCCGGTCGTCCCAGCGGTCAGCCGTCGCGCAGCGGGCTCGCCTCGGCGCCCGCGGCGTAGGCCTCCGCGCAGTAGAGCAGCCAGGCCTGCAGACCGGCACGACCACCGTCGGCGTACGCCCGCAGGTTCGACTCGTACGCCGGTCGCAGGGCGAGGTGCCCGGCCTCCGGCACCACCAGCGACTTGGCGTCGAGGCCGCTGCTGACGAGCACGAGCCGCTCGACGGCCCGGGCGACGATCCCGTTCGCCGAGGCGAACGGCGCTCCGCACAGGATCTCGGCGTGCAGGACGGCGGCCGTGAGGAGCGCGGGGTGCCCCCGGTCGAGCACCTCCAGGGCCTCGCGGAGTCGCTTCGCCGCGTCCGGGTCGCGCGGGCGACCCAGCTCTCCGTCCGGCAGGGACCCGGCGGCGGCGACCGTGTGCAGTCGCGCCAGCACCTGGACCGGAGCCCGCCCGAGCACGGGCACCAGGCCCATGAGCTCCACCGAGACCCGCAGTGCGGACTGGGCGACGGCGTCGCCCACCCCGGAGCGGACGTCGTCGAGACTCGAGCCCGACCCGTCGAGGACGGCGCTGGCGTGGGCACCCCGGAGCAGCGAATCCGTCGTGAGCTCGGGCGCGGTCTGCCGCAGACCGCGGTCGCGCAGCATCGTGTCGATCCCGTCGCGGGCCGCGGCGAAGCCCGACCCGACCCCCTCGAGGCGCTCGATCCCGTCCAGCCGGTCCACGAGCGGCACAGTAGTGACTGGTCGGTGGCGACCTCCGGGACGGGTAGCCTCGGTCCCGATGAGCGACGAGCAGGCGGCCCCCGGCGAGGAGACGCCCGACTGGGCCCACTCCTTCGGCGGCGTGGCGGAGGCGTACGAGCGGGGGCGGCCGTCGTACCCGGCCGAGGCGGTGCGCTGGATGCTCGGCGATCAGCCCCGGACCGTGCTGGAGCTGGGCGCGGGCACCGGCAAGCTCACCCGGACGATGGTCGAGCTGGGTCATGACGTGCAGGCGACAGACCCCGACGCCGCGATGCTGGCGCTCCTGGAGGCCAAGGTGCCCGGCGCGCGTACCGCGGTGGCGAGCGCCGAGGACGTCCCCCTCGCCGACGCCTCGGTCGACGCGGTCGTCGCCGCCCAGGCGTTCCACTGGTTCGACCTCGACCGGGCCCTGCCCGAGGCAGCCCGGGTGCTCCGGCCGGGTGGCCGGATCTGCCTGGTGTGGAACCAGCGCAACGAGAAGATCCCGTGGGTACGCCGGCTCGGCACCCTGATCGGCACCCAGGAGCAGCTGCGCGACCCGGCCCAGGCCCTCATCTTCAGCGAGCTGTTCGGTTTCGTCGAGGACGCCGAGTTCACCCAGTGGCAGACCATCGACCGGCGGAGCATCCAGGACCTCGTGCTGTCACGCTCCAACATCGCGGTCCTCGACGAGGAGGGCCGGGCCCGCAAGATCGCGGAGGTGCTCGCCTTCTACGACGACTACGGGCGCGGCATGGACGGGATGCAGCTGCCCTACGTGACGAAGTGCTACCGCGCACACGTCCTGGACCGGCCGACGCCTTCGCGCGAGTCGGACGCGGATCCCGACGGCGCGGACGGACCGTCCGACGGGCCGGACGACGACGAGCTGTTGATCGACTTCCGCTAGGACGGTCGGTCGCGGCGAGGATCGGCGGCGATGGCTGCGACCAGATGCTCGAGGCCGTACTCCCAGGCCCCTTCGAGGTCGCCGTCGAGCTGGAACGCCCCGGCCAGCTCCATGGCCACGAAGCCGCTCGCCCAGGCCGTCAGCAACCGCGCCGCGGGCAGGGCGTCCGCGTCGCCCGTCAGGTGGGTGACGACCCGGAGCACCGGCGCCACCGAGCGTTCGCGGGCGGCCGACGAGGTCCCGCCGAGCCGTGGGTCGAACAGCAGGGGGTAGGCCCGGGGGTTGCCGAGCGCGAACGCTCGGAAGGCCGCGATCAGGCTGCGCAGGTCGCCCGCCGCGTCGTCGGTCCCGATCGACGCCTCGAGCCGCTCCCCCAGCTCGCTCGCCACCTGGTCGGTGACCAGGTGCACGAGCTCGGCCCGATCCCGGACGCGCTTGTAGAGGGACGGGGCCCGGACGCCGACGTCGGCGGCGACCCGCTGCATGGTCAGGGCGTCCAGACCGTCCTCCTCGATGACGGCGCGTGCGGCGGCGACGATCGCGGCCGTCGAGGTGCGAGCCGGTGCGGGCATCCGGGCTCTCCTGTCCTTGTGCGGCGACTCAAGGCTAACTATCATAGCCTTGACTTCTGACGCCCCCGAAAGGACACGCCATGCAGATCGCTCCCGGGATCCACCGGATCGGGTCGGACACCGTCAACAGCTACCTCGTGGTCGACGGCACCGACGTCACGGTCGTCGACGCCGGGCTGCCCGGCTACCGACGCCTCCTGGTCCAGGAGCTGGCCCGCCTCGGCCGCTCCCTCGACGACGTCAAGGCGCTGGTGCTCACTCACGGCGACACCGATCACATCGGGTTCGCCTCGTGGCTGTACGCGGAGAAGGGAATCCGCGCACACGTGCACAAGGCCGACGTCGACCGGGCCCGCAAGGAGGTCTCCAAGCCGAACTCGGGCTGGGGACCGGTGAAGGTGGGCCCGCTGCTCGGCTTCCTCTGGTACTCCGCTCGCCACGGTGGGCTCCGCATCCCGGCGGTCACGGAGGTGGCGACCTTCGCGGACGGCGACGTGCTCGACGCGCCGGGCTCGCCGCGGATCATCCACGTCCCCGGCCACACGCCGGGCAGCGTCGCCGTGCACGTGCCCGCGGTCGACGCGCTCTTCCTGGGCGACACCATGACGACGCGCAACGTGCTGACCGGCGCGACCGGACCGGCCCCGGCACCCTTCACCCTCGAGCCCGAGGTGGCCCGCTCGTCGCTCACCCGTCTGGACGACGTCGACGCCACCTGGGTGCTGCCGGGCCACGGCCCGGCCTGGGGTGGCGGGGTCCCCGAGGCGCTGCGACTGATCCGCGCCCGCTGAGCCCGGCCGGCTTCAGAGGGCGTTGCGCCGGATGACGTCGGCGTACCAGTGTGCCGAGTCCTTGGGGGTGCGGACCTGGGTGTCGAAGTCGACGTGGACGATGCCGAAGCGCTTGTCGTAGCCCCAGGCCCACTCGAAGTTGTCCAGCAACGTCCACAGGTAGTAGCCCCGCACGTCCGCCCCACCCTGGATCGCCGCCCTGACCGCGGCCAGGTGATCCCGCAGGTAGTCGATGCGTGCCTCGTCCCGGACGACCCCGTCGACGACGACGTCCCGGGACGCCATGCCGTTCTCGGTGACCCGGATCGGCACGGCGCAGTCGCGGTGCACGCGGAGCAGGAGATCCCTCAGGCCGGTCGGCACGATCGGCCACCCCATCACCGTGTGCGGAGCATCCGTCCCGACGAACGACGCGCGGTCCGTACCGGGGAACCCGTGACCGCCGGTCCACGCACCGACCCGGGCCGGGTTGTAGTAGTTGACCCCGATCGAGTCGAGGGGGGCCGCGATCTCCTCCTCGTCACCGGCCCGCACGAAGGACCAGTCCGTCAGACCCTCCGTCGTGGCGACCAGCTCCGCGGGGTAGCCGCGCCCGAACATGGGGTCGAGGAAGACCCGGTTCGCGATCAGGTCGACGTGCGCCGCCGCAGTCAGGTCGGCGTCCCGGTCCGACGCCGGCACGACCTGGTGCACGTTGAGCGTGACCGAGATGTCGGTCGTGGCGGGGAGGACGCCGCGAAGGGCCGACACGGCGCGGCCGTGCGCGAGGTTGAGGTGATGGGCGGCGCGGTAGGCCAGCGCGTTGTCGCGTCGTCCCGGGAGCATGCTCGCCCGTCGCGTAGCCGAGGAACGCCGAGCACCAGGGCTCGTTGAGCGTGGTCACCGCCGGCACCCGGTCCCCCAGCTCCTTGCCGAGCACGAGGGCGAAGTCGACGAACCGGTCAGCGAGGTCGCGCGAGAGCCAACCCCCCTCGTCGCCCACGTCGAGCGCCTGAGGCAGGTCCCAGTGGTAGAGCGTCATCAGGGGGTCGAGGCCACGCTCGAGGAGGCCGTCGACCAGCCTGCTGTAGAAGTCGAGCCCGGCCCGGTTCACCGAGCGACCGTCGGGCATCACCCGCGACCACGCCACCGAGAAGCGGTACGACGGGATGCCCAGCGAGCGGATCAGGTCCAGGTCCGCGCCCCACCGGTGGTAGTGGTCACAGGCGACGTCGCCGTTGTCGTCGCCGTCGACGGCGCCGGGTGTGTGGGAGAACGTGTCCCAGATGCTGGGGAGCCGGCCGTCCTCGCCCACCGCACCCTCGATCTGGTACGAGGCGGTGGCGACACCCCAGGTGAAGCCGTCGGGGAACGGCGTGGCCGGGGCGGTCATCCCTTCACCGCCCCTTGCATGATCCCGCCGACGATCTGGCGCCCCAGCAGGACGAACACCACCAGCACGGGGATCGTGCCGTAGAGGGTGCCGGCCATGATGATCGACTGTTGAGGGGCGTACCCGGTGGCCAGGCTCTGGAAGGACACCTGGACGGTGGGGTTCTGCGAGCTGAGCGTGATGATCGGCCAGAAGAAGTCGTTCCACGACATCAGGAACGTGAGCATCCCGAGCACGGCCATCGCCGGCCGTACGGCTGGCACCACCACGGTCCAGAAGATCCGGAAGGGTCCGGCGCCGTCGACCCACCCCGCCTCGATCAGCTCGTCGGGGACCGCGCTCGCGATGTACTGGCGCATGAAGAAGACGCCGAACGCCGTGCACAGGGTCGGCAGGATGACCGAGGAGAGGTGCCCGGCCAGGCCGACGCGCGCCATCATCATGTAGAGCGGGATGACGCCCATCTGCAGCGGCACCATCATCGTCGTCACGCAGATGGCGAGCAGCACCGTGGAGCCCCGGAAGCGCAGCTTGGCGAACGCGAACCCCGCGAGGGTGCACAGGGCGACCGTGCCCACCGTGACACAGCCGGAGACGATCAACGAGTTCACCAGACCGTGGTTGAGCGGGGCGAGCGCCAGGGCCTGGTCGACGTTGTGCCAGATCGTCCCGTTGGGCAGCAGCGGCGGGGTGCTCGCTGCCATCTCGGCGTTCGTGTGCGACGCCATGACGATCGTGTAGTAGAGGGGGAACACGGACACGAGCGTCACCAGGACCACCAGGAGGTAGGTGACCCACGTGCCCCGGAAGACCCCGCCCTTCATGACGTGGTCACCGGGGGCGCGCTCGCCTCGAGCGCCGGACGGCGCCGGCGTCCTCCGCTCCCGCGCAGCTCGCGGCGCCGGGCCAGCAGCACGTTGAGCAGCACGGCGACGACGATGATCAGGAACATCGTCCACGCTGTGGCGGAGGCGAGACCCAGCCGGTCGTTGGTCCACCCCTGCTGGTACATCAGCAGGCCCAGCGTCTGGTACTGCCCCTGGGTGCCGCCGTCCGGGATCCCGTTGTGGTACAGCAGCGGCTCACCGAACAGCTGGGCAGCACCGATGGTCGAGACCACGATCGTGAACAGGATCGTGGGCCGCAGACCGGGCAGGGTGACGTGGCGGAACTGTCCCCACCGCCCGGCTCCGTCCATCGCGGCGGCCTCGTACAGCTCGTGGTCGATCGACTGCATGCCGGCCAGGTAGATGAGGGCGTTGTATCCCGTCCAGCGCCAGGTCACGACCGCCGAGACGGCGATCTGCGAGGGCCACTTCGAGCCCTGCCAGTCGAGGGTGGGCAGGTGCGCCGCGTGCAGCGTCCAGTTGACCATCCCCAGCTTCGGGTCGAACAGCTCGGCGAAGATCACCGTCGCCGCCGCCAGGCTGGTCGCGTAGGGCATCAGGATCGCGATCCGGAAGAACGTCCGTCCGCGGAGCCGGTAGTTGAGGAGGTGGGCGATCCCGAGCGCCAGGCAGAGCTGCGGGACCGTCGAGATGATCCCGATCGTGAGCGTGTTGCGGAAGGCGTTCCAGAAGAAGTCGTTGGTGAACAGGTTCTGGTAGTTGGCCAGGCCGACCCAGTTCGACTGGTGGTACGTCGACAGGCGGGTGTCGTGCAGCGAGACCCACGCGGTGTCCAGCCACGGATAGACGCTGAAGGCGAGGAACACCAGGAAGAACGGCAGGACGTAGACGTAGGCGATCCGGCTGCCGGGCAACCGCCTCCTCCGGCTCACCCGTCGGCTCCGCACAGCCTGGTCCGCCGCGGTCCCGGTGTGCGTCACGACCGTCATACATACCTCTCTCGGGGTTCGATGGCCATCCGGCGACCGTGCCGCCGACCGGGGAGTCAGAGGGTAGGGCGGGGACCGGGTCGCCGACCCGCGCAGGTGGGTCGGCGACCCGGTAGTCGCTAGGGACGCGCCCGCATCAGCCGGTGACCTGCTTGATCGCGTCCAGGGCGCTGTTCCACGCGTCGCCCGGGGAGGTGCCCTTCGTCTCCACGTTCGTCAGCTGCGTGGTGAACGCCTGCTGCATCTGGGTGTCGTACAGACCGATCGGCGGGATCTGCATCTTCGAGGCGATGCCACCGAAGATGTCTCCGGCGGGTGCGTTGCTGAAGTAGGGGGCCTTGGCGCCCTTCACGGCCGGATCGGCGGCAGCCTGCGAGTTGGACGGGAAGTGACCGCCCTGCTTCCACATCGTCACCTGCTGCGGCTTGGCGGACAGCCACTCGACCAGGGCGATCGCGGCCGCCTTGTTCTTCGCGGCCGTCGGGACCCCGAGCCAGGAACCGCCCCAGTTGGTGGCACCGCCGGGAAGCACCGGGGCGATGTCCCACTTGCCGCTGTAGGCGTTGCCCGCCTGACTCTGGATGTAGCCCATCATCCAGGTCGGGCACGCCAGCGCCGCGAAGGCGCCGTTGGAAAAGGCCTTGTTCCAGGTCGGCGTGAACTGCTGGAGGCCGGCCGTGATGCCCTCCTGGGCCGCCTTGGTCGCGTAGCCCCAGGCGCTCTTGACCCCGTCGCTGTTCTCCGGGTTCGGCTGGCCGTTGGCGTCGTCGTAGGCCTGCTTGCCCTGGTAGACCGCCGTCGAGAAGACGCTGGCGGCGCTGTCGACGAAGTGCGACCCGGCCGGCTTGGTCTTGGAAGCCTCGTACTGCTTCCCGAAGGCGATGAAGTCGTCCCAGGTCTTCCACTTCCGGGCGAGGCTCTGCGGGTCGGACGGCAGGCCGGCCTGCTTGAGGAGGTCGCTGCGGTAGCAGATCGCCTCCGGCCCGATGTCGGTGCCGAGCCCGACCGTCTGCTTGCCGTCCGTGGAGGTGGCCAGCTTGGTCTTCCACGGGAAGAACTCGGCCTTGTCCTGGGCGGCGTTCGGCACGGTGTTCCAGTTGACGAACTGGTTGGCGTGGTTCTGGACGACATCGGCCACGAAGCCGATCTCGATGCCTTGGACGTCGTCGAGCCCGCTCCCGCTCGCGAGCCGGGTCTTCAGGCGGGTCCAGTAGTCGGCAGACTGCTCGACGTCGTCCTCCTTGATCGTGATGTTCGGGCAGCGCTGGTGGTAGGCGTCCCAGAGACCCGCCTCCTTGAAGCCGAACGTGCCGAACAGGCCGACGGTGACGGTCGTGTTCGCGGTCGTGCCGCACGGGCCGGTGCCGGCCTGGGCCTGGGTGTTCGACGAGCTGTTGCCGCAGCCGGCCAGCGCGAGGGCGCTGGTCGCCGCGACGACCACCAGCGCCGCCGCGCGTGAGTGGCTCCTGGAACGACGGCGCATGGGGGTTCCTCCTGAACGGACGGGCGGTTCGGACTCGGTACTTCCGGATCCGTGAGAGCGCTCTCACGCTCGTGCACAGAATGCTGTGAGGGGCGTCACGTGTCAAGCACTTCGGGCACGAAACCGCAAGACAGGAGCGGAATCCTCCGATCTCAGGCGGAGTCGCGCAGGACCAGCTCGACCGGAAGCACCGTCCGGCGCGCCACCCGGTCGTCGCCGCCGATGCGGGCCAGCAGCAACCGCGTCATGGCGGTGGCGAGGTCACCGATGGGCTGACGCACCGTGGTGAGCGGCGGTTGGTGGTCCGCGGCGGCCGGGATGTCGTCGAAGCCGATCAGGGCCACATCGCTCCCGACGCGGCGGCCGCTGGCCTGCACGGCCCGGGCGACCCCGAACGCCGCCAGGTCGGACGCGGCGAAGATCGCGTCGACGTCGGGACGCCGCTCGAGGAGTGCCGACGCCGCGGCGAAGCCACCGGCCGGCGTGAAGTCCCCGACCGAGACCAGGCTCTGGTCGTACTCCAGCCCGGCGGCCTCGATGCCGTCGCGGTAGCCGGCGAGCCGGTCCTGGCCCGCGCACATGTCGAGCGGCCCGGCGACGGTCGCCACGTGCCGGCGCCCCGCGTCGATGAGGTGCCGTGTCGCGAGCCGGCCGCCGCCGACGTTGTCGGCGTCGACGTACCACAGCCGCCGGCGCCCGCTCAGGGGCCGCCCGCTGAGGACCGTCGGGACCCCGAGAGCCTCCAGCCGTTGCGGAAGCCGGTCGCGGCCGTGCAGGGACATGAGCAGGACGCCGTCGACGTGCCCGCCGGCCGCGTAGGCCAGGAAGCGTTCCTGGTCCTCGGCGGTGGCCATCACGGTGAAGACGAGCTGCATGCCGGCCGCGGCCACCGTCTCCTGGGCGCTGCGCAGCATGCCGAGGAAGAACGGGTCGGAGAACATCCGCTCCTCGGTCTCCTCCACGAGGAACGCGATGGAGTCGCTGCGCCCGGTGACCAGCGACCGGGCCGCGAGGTTGGGCACGTAGGAGAGCTCACGAGCGGCCTCCAGCACGACGGAGCGTGCGTGCTCGCTGACCTTGGGGTCGCCGCGGAGCACGCGGCTGGCGGTCGCGCGGGACACACCGGCGCGCGCGGCCAGGTCCTCCAGGGTCGGTGCCGCGCGGGAGCCCTTGCCGACGCGGGGCTGCGTGCTCACGGCCGAAGTGTGGCACGCGGCATACCCTGAGCCCATGCCGCGGTGGCACCTCCTGCGCCCGGGTTACCTCGGAACCGAGGCGGACCGGGCCACCTTCCGCACCCTCCACACCGCCACCCAGATGACCAGCGCGCTGCGGACCGGGCTGACGCCCGCCTCGGCCGAACGATCGGTGCGGCACCTCGCCGCCCTGCTGGGCTGCCCGGCGGTCGCGGTGACGGACACGTCCGGCGCTCTTGCGTGGCACGGCCGCGGCCACCACCACGCCGGTCTGGTCGGCCCGCTCACCCAGCGGTGCGTCGCAGACGGAGCGACCACCGTCCGCGACCATCGGGACTTCGCGTGCGACCAGCCCGGATGCACGCTGCGCCAGGCGGTCGTCGCGCCGTTGACGGTGGAGGACACCGTCGTCGGCACCCTCCAGGCCTTCACCTCCACCGCATCGGCCGGGCTCGTCCGGGCCACCGACGAGGTGGCCCGCTGGGTGTCGGGGCAGCTGGAGCTCGCCGAGCTCGATGTCGCCCGCACCTCGCGGATGGAGGCCGAGGTGCGGGCGCTCCGAGCCCAGATCTCGCCGCACTTCGTCTACAACGTCCTCACCACGATCGCGTCCTTCGTCCGGACCGACCCCGACCGGGCTCGCGGCCTGATCCTGGAGTTCGCCGACTTCACGCGCCACTCGTTCCAGCACGCCGGGAGCTACACGACCCTGGAGGACGAGCTCCGCTCGATCGAGCGCTACCTGTCGCTGGAGCAGGCCCGGTTCGGCGACCGCCTGGGCGTGATCCTCCGGATCGCGCCCGAGGTGCTCGGGGTGAGCATCCCCGTGCTCTCGCTGCAACCGCTGGTGGAGAACGGCGTCCGGCACGGGCTCGCCGCCAAGGACGCCCCCGGCACCCTCACGATCCTCGCCGAGGACAACGACTACGAGGCGGTGATCACGATCGAGGACGACGGGGTCGGCGAGGACCCCGACCGGGTACGACGTGCCCTCGCCGGCGACGCGTCCATGGACTCGATCGGGCTCGGCAACGTGGACGAGCGACTTCGCTCGGCGTTCGGCGACGCGTACGGCCTGGTCGTCGAGACCGCCCCGGGAGCGGGCACCAAGGTGACCGTGCGGGTGCCCAAGTTCGCCGCGGGGGTGCGGGCATGACCGAGAGTCCCCTGCGGGTGCTGGCCGTGGACGACGAGCCGCCCGCGCTCGACGAGCTGGCGTTCCTGCTCGGCCGCGACCCGCGCGTCGGCGAGGTGACGACCTGCGGCTCCGCCACCGAGGCCCTGCGGCTGCTGCGCAGCGAGCCTGTCGACGTCGTCCTGCTGGACATCGCGATGCCGGCTCTGAGCGGGCTCGAGCTGGCCGACGTGCTCCGTCAGTTCCGGCGGCCGCCCGCCGTCGTCTTCGTGACCGCGCACCAGCACCATGCCGTCGACGCGTTCGACCTGCACGCGGTCGACTACGTGCTGAAGCCGGTCCGCGAGGAGCGCCTGCGGGAGGCGATCCGCCGGGTCTGCGACGAGGGCACCCACCCGGACTCCGACGAGCAGGTCCCGGTCGAGCTCGGTGGGGTCACCCGGTTCATCCGACGCTCCGAGGTCCGCTACGCCTCCGCCCAGGGCGACTACGTCCGCCTCCACACCGACACCGAGGACCCCCTGGTCCGGATGTCGCTCGGCTCCCTCGAGCAGCGCTGGGCGGACGCCGGCTTCGTGCGCATCCACCGGAGCATCCTGGTCGCGCTGGCGCACGTCCAGGAAGTACGCCTCGGGACCGGCCGTCCGATCGTCGTGGTCGACGGCGTCGAGCTGCCCGTGAGCCGTCGACACGTGCCCGACGTACGCGGCCTGCTCCGACGTGCCCTGGCGGACCGGCCGTCGTGAGCGGCGAGCCGGTCGAACGGGTCCGGATCACCAGTCCCCGCACCGTCGCGACACCCTCGCGGACGCGACGGTCCGACGCCGCCGAGATCGACGCGCTGACCCGGCTCGGCGAGGTCTACGTCCAGAGCCTGGTGCGCGCGCAGCTCCGGCTCGCGGCGTACGTCGTCGTCACGCTCGGGGTGACCCTCGGCGGACTGCCGCTGCTGTTCCTCCTGCTGCCGGTCGAACGGGTCCGCCTCGCCGGCATCCCCCTGCCGTGGCTCCTGCTCGGGGTCGCGGTCTACCCGTGGCTGGTCGCCCTCGCGGCCTGGTACGTCCGACACGCCGAACGCAACGAGACGGCGTTCGAGGATCTCGTGGAACGGCGCGACGCGTGAGGGCCCTGGTCGCCCTGTTCGCCGTCGCGCTGGTCACCGGCGCCACGTTGGCCATCGGTGCGTTCGGGCTCCGGGTCTCCCGGACGACCAGCGACTTCTTCGTGGCGTCGCGCCGGGTCTCGCCCGTTCCTGAACGCGTCCGCGATCGGCGGCGAGTACCTCTCCGCCGCGTCGTTCCTCGGGGTGGCCGGGCTGGTGCTGGCCCGCGGTGTGGACATGCTCTGGTACCCGATCGGCTGGACCGCGGGCTACCTCATGCTGCTGGTGTTCGTGGCCGCCCCGCTGCGCCGCTCCGGTGCCTACACGCTCCCCGACTTCGCGGAGTTCCGGGTCGAGTCGCTCGCGGCACGCCAGGTCGCGAGCTGGCTGGTGTGCCTGATCGGGGTGCTCTACCTGGTCCCCCAGTTCCAGGGCGCCGGCCTGACCCTCAGCACCCTGACCGGAGCACCCACCTGGGTGGGCGCGGCCGTGGTCGCCTCGGTGGTGCTGGTCAGCGTCGTGGCCGGAGGCATGCGCAGCATCACGCTGGTGCAGGCCTTCCAGTACTGGCTGAAGCTCTGCGCCCTGCTCGTGCCGTTGTTCGTGCTCTGGCTGGTCTGGCACGGCGACGGGTCGCCCACGCGTCATCTGCATGCGGAGGACTGGGTCGAGCCCCTTCAGGGCCCGCACGCCACCTACCTCACCTACTCCCTGATCGTGGCGACCTTCCTGGGCACCATGGGGCTCCCCCACGTCGTGGTGCGCTTCTACACCAACCACGACGGTCGCGCTGCGCGTCGTACGACGGTGCGGGTGCTGGCGATGCTCAGCGTCTTCTACCTGCTGCCGACGGCGTACGGCGCCCTGGGCCGCATCTACGCCTCCGACCTCGTCGTCTCGGGCCACACCGACTCCGTCGTGCTCACCCTCCCCGACCGGATGCTCGGCGGGTCGGCCGCGACACTGCTCACCGCCCTGCTCGGGGCCGGCGCGTTCGCCGCCTTCCTGTCCACGTCGTCGGGTCTGGTCGTGTCCATCAGCGGCGTGCTCAGCCAGGACCTCCTCAGCCGTCGGTTCGACCCCGTGACCGCGTTCCGGGTCGGCGGCGTGGTCGCGGCGAGCGGCACGCTCGTGCTGGCGCTCGGCACGCAGGGCCTCCCGGTCGCGCACGCGGTGGAGCTCGCGTTCGCCGTGGCCGCCTCCACCTTCTGCCCGCTGCTCCTGCTCGGCATCTGGTGGCGCGGCCTGACCGCAGCGCGGCGCGATCGCCGGCATGCTCGCCGGCGGGGTGCTCTCCGGCACCGCGGTGCTGACGGTGATGGTCGGGCGAGCAGCCGGGCGGCTGGTGGGGCGCCCTCCTGGCCCAGCCGGCCCTGCTCACGGTGCCGGTGGCGTTCGCGACCATGGTCGGCGTCTCCCTCGCGGACCGCGCCCGCGTCCCGGCCCATGTCGGGCGCGCGATGGTGCGTCTGCATCTGCCGGAGGCGGTCGACGTGGACCGCGGCAGCTACCACCCGATGACGGCCCGCGACGGCGGGTGACCGTTCGTCGTACGAACGGCACCGTTCGTCGCACCGGGTTCGACGTACGGCGCACCTCGGTGCCCGTTGACCGCACCACGGCCGCCGACCCCTGTGACGCGCGCCGACCGCCGCCTAGCGTCCCCTCGTCCGACCACAGAGACAGGAGCTGCTCATGTCCGAGACACGGTTGAGGGAGGACCACCCCGTGGTGGTCCCTGGCGCACACATCGCAGACCCGGCACCCCTCGGGCTGGCCGCGTTCGCGCTCACCACCTTCGTGCTCAGCACGGTGAACGCCGGATGGCTCCCTGCCACGCTGACGCCGGTCGTGTTCGGCCTGGCCCTGGCCTACGGCGGCATCGGCCAGTTCGCGGCCGGGCTGTGGGAGTTCGCGAAGGGCAACACCTTCGGTGGCACGGCGTTCTGCTCCTACGGCGCGTTCTGGGTGTCGTACTGGTGGCTCACCGGGCACAACGCCGCACAGCTGCCGGCCGCCGACGCCCACAAGGCCCTCGGGATGTACCTGCTCGCGTGGGGCATCTTCACCGCCTACATGAGCGTGGCCGCGTCGCGGACCAACATGGCGGTGCTGGCCGTCTTCGTGCTCCTGACGGTGACGTTCCTGCTGCTCGCCTGGGGTGAGTTCGCCACCTCCAGCGGCATCACGAAGACCGGTGGGTACGTCGGGTTGCTGACCGCACTGGCCGCCTGGTACGCCTCGTTCGCCGGTGTCACCGCCTTCACCTGGGGCCGACAGGTCTTCCCCGTCGGACCCCGCGAGTAGCAGCCGACAGCTGCGCAGCTTCCCTCGCGCCGGGACCAACGCCGATCCAACCGGCCCGAACTAGGGTGGATCGACGGTCCCGGCTGCGAGGGCCTTCGAGAGGAGACGAAGAGTCGTGAGCGAAGAAACCCTGTCCAACCTGCTGCACGAGAACCGCCGTTTCGAGCCTCCCGCGGACCTCGCCGCGCACGCCAACGTCACGGCCGCGGCGTACGACGAGGCCGACGCCGACCGGCTCGCCTTCTGGGAGAAGGCCGCCGAACGGCTCTCGTGGGAGACCCGCTGGGACAGGGTCCTGGATTGGGACGGCGCGCCCTTCGCCAAGTGGTTCGTCGGCGGCCGGATCAACGCGGCGTACAACTGCGTGGACCGCCACGTCGAGGCGGGCAACGGTGACAAGGTCGCCTACCACTGGGTCGGCGAGCCCGAGAACGACACCCGCGACATCACCTACGCCGAGCTGAAGGACCTGGTCTGCCAGGCCGCGAACGCGCTCACCGACCTCGGTGTCGGCGCCGGCGACCGGGTCGCGATCTACATGCCCATGATCCCCGAGACCGTGGTCGCGATGCTGGCCTGCGCCCGCATCGGCGCTCCGCACACCGTCGTCTTCGGCGGGTTCTCCTCGACCGCCCTGCGCGACCGGATCCAGGACTGCGACGCCCGCGTCGTGATCACCGCGGACGGCGGCTACCGGCGTGGCGCCGCGGCCGCCCTGAAACCGGCGGTCGACGAGGCGCGTCGCCCAGTGTCCGGACGTGCGCAGCGTGCTGGTCGTCAAGCGCACCGGGCAGGACGTCGCGTGGGACGACGAGCGCGACGTCTGGTGGGACGACGCGGTGGGTGCGGCGAGCACCGACCACACCCCCGAGGCGTTCGACTCCGAGCACCCGCTCTACGTCATGTACACCTCCGGTACGACGGGCAAGCCCAAGGGCATCCTGCACACGACGGGTGGCTACCTGGTCGGCACGTCGTACACGCACTGGGCGGTCTTCGACCTCAAGCCGGACACCGACGTCTTCTGGACCGCCGCCGACATCGGGTGGGTGACCGGCCACTCCTACATCGTGTACGGGCCGCTGGCGAACGGGACCACGTCGGTGATGTACGAGGGAACGCCGGACACCCCGCACAAGGGCCGCTGGTGGGAGATCATCCAGGACCACAAGGTGACGCTGCTGTACTGCGCGCCGACCGCGATCCGCACCTTCATGAAGTGGGGCGCGGACGTCCCCGAGAAGTTCGACCTCTCGACGCTGCGGATCATCGGCTCCGTGGGCGAGCCGATCAACCCCGAGGCCTACATCTGGTACCGGGAGACGATCGGCGGAGGCCGGGTCCCGGTCGTCGACACGTGGTGGCAGACCGAGACCGGGCAGCTCATGATCAGCCCCCTGCCCGGCGTGACCGCCGGGAAGCCGGGCTCGGCGATGAAGGCGCTGCCCGGCATCAGCGCGCTGGTCGTCGACGACGAGGGCAACGCCGTCAAGCCGGGGTCGGGCGGCTACCTCGTGCTCACCGAGCCCTGGCCGGCCATGCTGCGGACGATCTGGGGCGACGACGACCGGTACCAGGAGACGTACTGGTCGCGCTTCAAGGGGAAGTACTTCGCCGGCGACGGTGCGAAGCTCGACGAGGACGGCGACATCTGGCTGCTCGGCCGCGTCGACGACGTCATGAACGTCTCCGGTCACCGGCTCTCGACGACCGAGATCGAGTCGGCGCTGGTGTCCCATCCCAAGGTCGCGGAGGCTGCCGTGGTCGGCGCGAACGACCCGGACACCGGCCAGGCTCCGACCGCCTTCGTGATCCTGCGCGAGTCCGCGCTGAAGGACGGCGAGAAGGCCGACGCCGACCTGATCGCCGAGCTGCGCAACCACGTCGCCAAGGAGATCGGGCCGATCGCGAAGCCCAAGTCGATCATGGTCGTGCCCGAGCTGCCCAAGACGCGCTCGGGCAAGATCATGCGCCGCCTCCTGCGCGACGTGGCCGAGAAGCGCGAGGTCGGCGACGTCACCACGCTCGCGGACTCCACCATCATGGATCAGATCAAGGAGGGCCTGGCGTCCGGCAAGGCGGACGAGGACTGAGTCGGGCCGGCGGCCACGGCGTACGCCGTCTCACCGCGGCGCCGCGCGCCGGAGCAGGAGCGCACCGGAGATCGCGGCCACCACCGACGCCGCGAGAACGGCGGTCTTGGCCGCCTCGGCCTCGGCGCCGGTGAAGGACAGCTCCGCGACCAGGAGCGAGACGGTGAAGCCGATCCCGGCCAGGGTCGCGACACCGACGACCTGGGCCCAGGTGAGCTCCTCGTTGAGCTCGGCGTGGGTGAACCGGGTGACCAGGAACGTGCCCGTGAGCACGCCGACCGGCTTGCCCAGCACGAGCCCGGCGAGCACACCGAGCACGACGGGGTCGCGCAGCAGCGACCCGCCGCCCTGCAACGAGACCCCTGCGGACACCAGGGCGAACAGCGGCACGGCGACGGTCGCCGAGATCGGCGCCAGGCGGTGCTCCATCTCCTCGGCGGGCGAGTGCTCCTCGCCCGGGTCACGCCGCACCCTGGTCAGCAGACCGAGGAGCACCCCGTCGATGGTCGCGTGCACCCCGCTCTCGTGCATGAACCACCAGCCGGCGACGGCGATCATCAGGTAGATCAGCCAGGCCCGCACCCGGAACCGCTGGAGCACGGCCCACACCACCGCGAGGCCCAGGGCCAGGATCAGGTCCGCGACGTGGACCACGTCGGTGAAGACCACGGCGATGATCAGGATCACCACCAGGTCGTCCACGACGGCCAGCGTCAGCAGGAACGCGCGCAGGGACGCGGGGAGGTGCGTCCCGACCACGGACAGGACCGCGAGAGCGAACGCGATGTCGGTCGCGGCCGGGATGGCCCAGCCCCCGGTCTGACCGTCCGGCGCGATCACGTTGACCACGGTGTAGAAGATCGCGGGCACGGCGACCCCGCACAGCGCCGCCGCCACGGGCACCGCCGCGTCCGCGGGACGGCGCAGAGACCCGACCACGAACTCGCGCTTGAGCTCGAGCCCGGCCACGAAGAAGAAGAGGGTGAGGGCACCGTCGGCGCCCCAGTGCTCGAGGTCGAGCGGGCCCAGCTGGCGGCTGATCATCGCGTGGTACGACGCGTCCCACGGCGAGTTGGCCCAGACCACCGCGACGACGGCGGCGGTGAGGGCCAGCATCCCGCCCAGCGCCTCGCTGCGCAGCAGGTCGCTCAGGAAGCGCGTCTCGCTCGGCTCCGGCGGAGGGAGGATGCGACGCACGACAGACACGGAGAGTCCTCACGGTGGCGAGTCGCAACCGGGCTCGACGGAGGCAGGACCCGCTCAGGCTAAGGCATCGTCGAGCGCCCGGTCGGCGCCAGGATCGGCCGTTGTAGGGTCGGCACGACACCTGCCAACGAGGGAGCCCGCAGTCAGATGGCGAACGAACCCGTCAAGGACACCGACCCCACGATCGGCCGCCTCGTCTCCGACGCCACCCGCGACCTCTCCAGCCTCGTCTCGAACGAGATCAAGCTGGCCAAGTCAGAGCTCCGGGTCAGCATCAAGGCCGGCGGGGTGGGGATCGGGCTCTTCGCGGCCGCCGCCTTCTTCGTGGTGATGTCGCTGATCATGCTCTCGGTGGCGCTCGCCTACTTCATCAACTGGAACGGCCAGGGCCCTGCCCTGCAATGGGCCTTCACGATCGTGTTCGCCCTCTACGTCCTGGTCGCGGCGATCCTCGGACTGATCGGGGTCCGGAAGGTCAAGAAGGTGCGGGCCCCCGAGCGGGCCATCGCCCAGGCGCAGCAGGCCCAGCAGATCCTCAAGCGGGGCTGAGCCGCCGCCTCCTTCGCCGTGGCCTCAGGCGGCGCAGCCCTGCGTCGACACGCCCCGCGACGCGATCCGTCCGGAGGCTGCTGCCTGTCCGACCTGACGGGACGACAGCGCGTAGCCGGTGTCGCCGTTGGTCACCGACGCCGCGAACACCACGCCGACCACGTGACCCGCCGAGTCGATGACGGGTCCGCCGGAGTTGCCCGGACGGATGAGCCCGCGCAGAGAGAGCACGTCGCGGATGACGGTGCCGCTGCCGTAGATGTTCGGTGACCGGAGCCGTTGGTCGGCGCGAACGCGGCCGACCTGCACGTCGTACGGGCCGTTCTGCGGGAAGCCGAGGATGGCCACGCCTTCGCCACCGGTGGTGCTCGTGGTGAAGCGCAGCGGGTGCACGGTGCCGGTGGGCACGGCGATCACGGCGACGTCGACGTCGGGGTTGTAGTAGACGACCTTGCCGGGCACGGAGCTGCCGTTGACGTCGACGACCGGGTTGGAGACGCCCGCCACCACATGCGCGTTGGTCATCACCCGGTCGGGCGAGTAGACGAAGCCGGACCCCTCGACGCCCTGGCCGCACGAGTTGTTGCTGCGGATGCGCACGACGCCGTTGGTGGCCCGGGTGACGTCGGGGTCGGTGAGCAGGCGGTGCGGTCCGGGGGGCACGGCCACGATGCGCTCCGGCGCGAAGGGCTCGAGGTAGCGGGGGAAGAACGTCGTCCCGACCACGTCGTTGAACGCCGACAGCTTGGAGCTCGCGGTCGCCGGCAGGAAGGAGTTGACCTCGGCGAGGATCTTGGAGTTACGGACCAGCGGGGTGATCCCGCGCAGTCCCGAGCCGGACAGGGCGACGCCCAGGGCCCAGGCGACCAGCAGGGCCGCGACGGCGCTGAGCACGGCGCCCCCGACCGCGTCGATCGCGCGCACGGGTTGCCATGTGATGCGGTCGCGGATCCGGGCGCCGGCGACCTGGAAGATCGCCTGCCCCAGGGACGCGCAGAGGATCACGATGAAGACCGCCGCCAGCGAGACCAGGATGGAGGGCGTCGCGTTGCCGAGGGCGGTCGGAGCGAGCCATACGCCGACGATCCCGCCGAGCAGCAGCCCCAGTGTCGCGAAGGCCCCGGTGACGAACCCCTGCCAGTAGCCCGAGACGGCGTACAGGACGACGATCACGACCAGTGCCCAGTCGAGCAGGTTCACGGTCGCTCCTCGGGGATCACGGTCGTCGGGGTCGGGCGAGGACCACCCTGCAGCATGTGGGCGGGCAATGCGCGCACCTGGTCGGGATCCCACGGGCGCGCCCAGCCGAGGAAGTCGAGCAGCCGGGCGATGATCCCGGCGGTGAAGCCCCACAGGACGATGTCGTGGTCGGGCCCGATCAGGAAGCCGGGGCCGAGCCAGCCGCTGGGATGGCGCACGGAGATCCGGTGTGCCGGGTCGAGCAGCTCGTCGAGCGGGACGCGGTAGACGGCGTGCACCTCGGCGGGGTCGACGACGCCGACCGGGCTCTCCTCCGCCCACCACGCGAGCACCGGGGTGACCGCGAAGTTGCTCGGCGGCAGCCAGAGCTCCGGCAGCTCGGCGAACACCTCGACGCCGTCCGCCTTCAGCCCGGTCTCCTCCTCGGCCTCGCGCACGGCCGCCTCACGGGGGGTCTCGCCGGGATCGATCGAGCCGCCCGGGAAGGACACCTGGCCGGGGTGGGACCGCATGTCGTGGGCGCGCTCGGTCAGGAGCAGGTCACGCTTCGCACCGAACAGCAGCAGCACGGCGCCGCGGCGGGCCTCGGCGTCCTCCGGCGCCACGAACCGGGTCAGGTCGTCGGCGGTGATCTCGTCGGCGGCGTCGGCCACGGGCCGCAGCCAGTCGGGGATCACCCGGCCACCCGGAGATACTTGCGGGCCGCGGCGGCGACGTCCTGCTCGGTGGTCATCGCCCCGGCCTCGAGGTGGACGATCCGGCCGCTCGCGTCGAGGAACGCGGTGAGCGGGAGGCCCGGGATGTGCGGCAGCGGGCTGGCGTGGTCGAGGGTGGCGTCGGGATCGGCGAGGAGCGGGTAGGCCACATGGGCCATCCGGGCGAGCGCCAGGGCAGCACCGGGCTGCTGGTCGACGTAGTCGATGCCGACGACCTTCACGGCCGACTGGCTGCGGGCGTACGACGCCAGGGCCGGCATCTCCTGGCGGCAGTCTGCGCACCACGACGCCCAGAAGTTCACGATCATCGGCCCGCGCAGCCCCGCCACGTCGACCGGGCGGCCACCGCCGAGGCAGGGCAGCGTCACCGACGGCATGCCGCCGCCGACACCCTTCGACGCGACCTGGGGGCAGTCGGGGACGTGGGTCTGCTTCTTGAACGCCACGAGCGCGTGGTTGGCGACGTCGAGGTGTGGTGCGGGGGTCGTCGAGGCGGCCTGGGGCTTGCTCGAGCCGCACGCCACGAGCAGGGGGACCAGGAGGACCAGGAGTCCGACACGTCTCATGCCGGGCCCTCGGTGCGCACCAGCTTGGCGGCGGTCTCGGCGTCGACCGGACCGGCGCCGTACGACGGGCACCAGCGAGCGACCGGACAGGCGCCGCAGGCCGGCTTCTTGGCGTGGCAGACGCGCCGGCCGTGCCAGATCAGGTGGTGGCAGAGCATCACCCAGTCGCGCTTCTCGAAGAGGGCACCGACCTCGTGCTCGACCTTGACCGGGTCGGTCTCGTCGGTCCACCCGAAGCGCCGCGCCAGCCGGCCGAAGTGGGTGTCGACCGTGATGCCCGGGATGCCGAAGGCGTTGCCGAGGACGACGTTGGCCGTCTTGCGGCCGACCCCGGGGAGGGTGACCAGGTCGTCGAGCCGGGGCGGCACCCGACCGTCGTACCGCTCGACGAGCGCGGCGCTGAGCTTGAGGAGGGCGTCGGTCTTGGCGCGGAAGAAGCCGAGCGGGCCGATCAGCTGCTCGAGATGCTCGCGGGGGGCGGCGGCCATCGCGGCGGCATCGGGGTAGGTCGCGAACAGGATCGGGCGGACCGCGTTGACCCGGCGATCGGTCGTCTGGGCACTGAGCACGGTCACGACCAGGAGCTGGAACGGGTCGTCGAAGTCGAGCTCGATGCGCGCGTCGGGGTAGGTCTCGGCCAGCGCCCGGTCGATCTTGCGGGCCCGCCGGACCAGGCCGGTATGGGTCTCGGGGGCGGAGACGGCTGGCACGCCGACAGCCTACGGCGACGCGCCCACACGCCCGGCGCCGACCGAGGGCTGGGTGTGACGTGGGCCACTGGCTAGGATCAGCCTGAGCCAGCCGCCATGATCGACGTCCCGGCGCGCAGGAGCCAACGATGGAGGGTGTGCGTGGACAACGAGGTACTGCGTCAGGCACCGCTGTTCAGCGCGCTGGACGACGAGGCGGCGACGGCGCTCCGCGGGTCGATGAGCGAGGCGAAGCTCCGTCGCGGTGACGTGCTCTTCCACGAAGGCGACTCGGGTGACCGGCTCTACGTCGTCCTCGACGGGAAGGTGAAGCTGGGTCGCACGTCGAGCGACGGGCGGGAGAACCTCCTGGCGATCCTCGGCCCCGGTCAGATGTTCGGGGAGCTCTCGTTGTTCGACCCGGGCCCGCGGTCCGCCACCGTGACCGCGGTGACGGATGCGTCGTTCGCCTCGCTCTCCCACGAGGACCTGTTGCGTTGGCTCGAGGGCCGCCCGATGGTCGCGCGGGGACTGCTCACCCAGCTCGCGAGCCGGCTGCGCAAGGCCAACGACGTCGTGGCCGACCTGGTCTTCTCCGACGTCCCCGGCCGCGTGGCCAAGGCGCTGCTCGACCTCGCCGACCGATTCGGCCGGACCGCCGACGACGGCGTCCACGTCCACCACGACCTCACCCAGGAGGAGCTCGCCCAGCTCGTCGGTGCCTCGCGCGAGACCGTGAACAAGGCGCTCGCCGACTTCGCCTCCCGCGGCTGGCTGCGGCTCGAGCCGCGCTCGGTCGTGATCATGGAGGTCGACCGCCTCCGCCGCCGCGCCCGCTGACCCGCGCCTGGTGGTCCGTTGACCCGCGGGTTATGGCTCGTCGAGCCGCGCCTTGTGGTCCGCTGAGCCGCGGGTTGTGGTCCGTTGACCCGCGGCTTGTGGTCGGCCGAGGCGCCGGGTGTGCCCGCCGGCGTTCGGTGGTCGATGAATCAGCGGCGCGCCTGACGCGGGTAGCTGCGCCGGGTGGGGCGCTGGGCGTGGCTGAGGGCCTCGGCGATCGCGGACAACCATCGGCAGTCCGCATCGGGCGCGAAGTCGGCGGCCGTCACCACGATCACGGTCCACCCATGAGCACGTAACCAGGCCCGGCGCGCTTCATCCCGAGCACGGTCGGCCGGGCTGGTGTGGAACTCCGCGCCGTCGTACTCGATCACGATCTTGGCGTGCGGATAGGCCAGATCGAGGCGGTACGTCGGAATCCCGTCGACGTCGACCCACCACTGGAGCTCGGGCGCCGGCAGCCCGTGGTCGAGGATCTCCAAGCGCAGCCAGGACTCGCGCGGCGACTCCGCGCGCGCGTCCACCAACGGCACGAGGCCCCGCAGTTGCACGACGCCTCGCCGTCGGAAGTAACGCGGCAGGCTCCGGACGAGGTCGCCGTGAGTCAGGCCGTGACCCCGCACCAGCGCATCCATCGCCGCGAGCGCCTCGCGTCGCGGCAGGAGACAACCCAGGTCGAGGGCCGTGCGGAGGGGTGTGGTGACCTTGACCCCGTCCACCACGACCCAGTCGCCCGGCGCCAGATCGCGTTCGCCGCCCCTGGTCTCCGGTCGCTCCGAGCGCCGTCGGCCCCTCAGGGCGTACGTCTCCAGCGGTGGTACGACGTCGAGCTCGCGGAAGGCGTAGGCGTCGACTCCCCAGAGCCAGGCGGCCGTCCGATCGCATGCCACGACGTCCGGGTTGATCACCAGAGCGACCGCGGCGAGCTTGAGCTCGAGGGTGAGAGCCAGGTCGGAACGGAGATAGACGCCGCGGACGACCCTCCTGACGAGCCCGTTCCTCACGGCGGCGCGAAGGGCGGCGCGGGACAGCCCCGACGACGATGCGTCGGTGGAGGTGAAGGGTCGGTCCGGGAGCGTGGAGATGTCCATGCTCGAAGGTCCAACACCTGGAACGCTTTCGCCCTTGAAGGACAGGGCCCTGTGGACGGCACCCGCGCGTTCGTCGAGAGTGGACATGAAGTGGCGCGAACCCGCGGCTCAACGGGCCACAAGGCGCGGCTCAACGCGCCACAACCCGCGGCTCAACGGGCCACAACCCGCGGCTCAACGGGCCACAACCCGCGGCTCAACGCGCCACAACCCGCGGCTCGACGCGACAAGCGCGGCCGCGGACCACAGCCCGCGGGTCAACGGGAGAGGTAGGCGAGCTGGGCGCGGACGGAGAGCTCGGCCGCCGGCCAGAGGACGGGATCGACGTCGGCGTAGACGACCCGTCGCGAACGACCCGGCGTCGTCGAACAGCCCGGCGTCGTCGAGCGGCTCCGCATCGTCGAACGGCTCGCCGTCCCGCTGCCGGCGCCGCAGCTCCGCGAGGGCGTCCCGGACCTGGTCGAGACGCTCGCGCCGATGGGCGAGGTAGTGGTCGAGGGCGGGCAGCGCCCGGTCGATCACCGGACCGTGGCCGGGCCAGATCGTCGCGATCTCGTGGGCCTCGGCCAGCGCGTGCAGGCGGGCCAGCGAGTCCAGGTAGGCCCCCAGCTGCCCGTCCGGGTGCGCGACCACCGTCGTCCCGCGCCCGAGCACGGTGTCGCCCGTGAGCACCGCGCGTTCGGACGGGATCACGAAGGACAGCGAGTCCGACGTGTGACCGGGGGTGGCGACGACGTGCACCTCGAGGTCGCCGACCGCGACCACGTCGCCCTCGCCGAGCCCCTCGGACCCGAGCCGGTACGCCGGGTCCAGGGCACGGACGCCGCAGCCGACCCGTTCGGCGAACGCCCGGGCTGCCTCGGAGTGGTCGAGGTGGTGATGGGTCAGGAGTACGACGCCCACGTCGCCGGCCGCGGTCGCGACGGCATCCAGGTGCCCGGCGTCGGGTGGACCCGGATCCACGACCACCGACCGCGACCCTCCCGGATCGCGCAGCACCCAGGTGTTGGTGCCGTCCAGCGTCATCGGCGACGCGTTGGGTGCGAGCACGCACTCCGCGACGGACCCGAACGACCCACCGGCCCAGCTCACCCGCGACGCGCCTCGACCAAGGGGAGGAGCCCTGCGGGCATCGTCAGCGTCGCCTCCTCGTCGTCACCCTCGACCACGGGGAGGAACATCTCGACGACGCGGTCGGGGGCCGCGGCCAGCACGTCGTCCGGACCCGCGTGCTGGGCCACCTCCAGGCACGTGAGGTAGGTCGGCGGCAGCATCCCGAGCTCACCGGCGTCGACCGCGTCGCACGCGGCGGCCGCGGACAGCCAGGTCACCGACGACGACTCCGTCGACACGTCGCGCGTCCGCTGCCCGGCCGGCAGGACCGCGACGAAGAACCACGTGCGGAAGCGCCGCGGCTCGAAGACGGGGGTGCACCAACCGGACCACACGCCGAGCAGGTCGGTCCGCAGCACCAGCCCGCGCTGCTCGAGGAACGTCGTGAACGCCAGCTCCTTCGCCTCGAGGGCCCGCCGGTCATGCTCCCAGTCGTCGCCGGTGGTGTCCGCGACCACGTCGTCGTCCGACGTACCGGCCAGCAGGACGCCCGACTCCTCGAACGTCTCGCGGACCGCCGCGCACACCAGCGCCCTCGCCCGGTCCTCCGACGTCGCCAGACGCGCGGCCCAGTGCGCGGCGGGCGGCCCGGCCCAGGCCACCTCATGGTCGAAGTCGCGTGGGTCGACGCCGCCGCCGGGGAAGACGCACATCCCGCCGGCGAACGCCATCGAGGTCCGGCGCCGCAGCAGGTAGACCTCCGGACCCGCCTCTCCCGGTCGCATCAGGACGACCGTGGCGGCGTCGCGGGGCTCGGCAGGGACCTGGGACCCGTCGGCGAACGCCCGGGCGTGCTCCACCAGGTGGGGCGGCAGGCTGACCCGCATGATCGATCAGAACTCGACGAGGATCTCGACCTCGACGGGCGCGTCCAGGGGCAGCACGGGTACGCCCACGGCCGAACGCGCATGCACCCCGGCGTCGCCGAACGCCTTCCCGAGCAGCTCCGAGGCGCCGTTCGCGACCTGGGGCTGGCCGGTGAAGTCGGGGGTCGAGGCGACGAAGCAGACCACCTTGACCACTCGCTTCACCTGGTCGAGATCGCCCAGCTCGGCCTTCACCGCGGCGATCGCGTTGAGGGCGCACTGCTGCGCGCAGGCGACGGCGTCCTCCGGTGACACCGTGCCCCCGACCTTGCCGATCGCCATCAGCTCGCCGGAGCGCATCGGCAGCTGGCCGGAGGTGAAGATCTGCGAGCCCGAGCGCACCGCCGGGACGTACGACGCCACCGGCTTGGCCACGTCGGGAACCGAGAGACCGAGCTCCGCGAGCCGGTCCTCCACCGCGCTCATGCGGCACCCACGGGGCGCTTGAAGTAGCCGACCATGTTCTCCGGGTTCATCCCCGGGGCGACCTGCACGAGCTCCCAACCGTCGGCGCCGAAGTTGTCGAGGATCTGCTTCGCCGCGTGGACGAGGATCGGGGCCGTGAGGTACTCCCACCGTTGGATCTGGGTCATGGCGCGACCCTACCCCCGGCGATCCGGCACGACGTACGCCGTGGCGGGCCGCCTGGTCGCGCAGGGAGTGCCACGACCAGGCGACCCTGCTCAGGGGGTCCCGGTGTCCGTTCGCGACCTCAGCTCGCGCTCCTCCCCGTCGGTGCTTCCGGCCAGTCTGCCCAGGTCACGCGACCGCCCTCAACCCCCAAAGTGAGCACGACGGCGCCCGGCTCACCCTTGACGAACAGGTCGTAGGTGCCCGCCGCCAGCTCGGGGAACACCAACGACGGGACGGTCGTGTCGGCCAGGGGCCGGGCTACCACGGCCACGTGCACCAAGTGATCGTGGACGCCCCTACCGACCGTCACCGGCCGGATCTCCACCTCTCTGCCGAGCGTGACCTCCGGCATGGTCACCACCAGGGCGCCGACGTCGCCGCCGATGTCGAGCAGGACGGATCCCTGCCCCGCATGGGGGTTCTCCGTGGTCGTCATACCGACACCGTCCCGGGCTCGACCGAGTAACCGCTGCCGGGATCGGCCAGGTACGGGAACGCCGAGGACGTCGCCCCGTTGGTGTCCGTCGTCCCGTCGGTGAGCACGCCCGCCGCTGCATCCGGCGTGTACGACGGGTCGACCAGGGGGATGGTGACCCCGGCGATCGCCCGCAGCTCGATCGCGACGACGTCGTCGTCGATCCGACGACCGTTCGGGAAGCCGGCCAGATCACCGCCGAGGACGCCGAACGTGTTGGGGCTGGATGCCGGCGGTATCGCCAGGTTGAGCCGCAGCATGTCGGCGTCCGTGGGTCCCGTGAAGTTCTGGAAGCCGGTGACCACACCCTTCGGGATGCCGGTCAGCAGGATCGCGCGCAGGTCCGCGCGGGCCTTGTGGTACGCCGCAAGCTGCGTGAACACGCCCGGGTAGAGCGCGGGAAGGAGCCGCGCCAGCTCGGGATCGTTGACGTACTTGGCGAAGGCGGCGTCGCCCTTCGGGTGGTGGGCGTTCCACCCGTCCTTGAGCGCCATCGGCACGATCACCTCGTTGAACAGCGGGTTGCCGAGGCGCGAGACCTGCTCCCACGGGCCGTGCCCGACGAACGAACCGGTGGCCTTGTCGAAGATCCTCGACTTCCGCCGGCTGGCCGTCGCCCACACCCCGATCACCGAGCTCGCCTTGCCCGGACTGGTCGGGAGGTCGCCGTTCCGGGAGACCTCGCCGATCGGCACCTGCAGGACGATCGAGTGGACGTTGAACGCCTGCAGCGAGTTCACGCCCGGCGCGTCGGCGCTCGGGATGACGTGCAGGTGCTGGAACGGGCGGAGCGTTCCGAGGTCGAACACGCTGCCCAGGTCGACGTGGAAGGCGTCCGCGCGCTGGCCCGCGAACACCCGGCGTTTCCCGACCCGGTGCACCGCCTGCCCCGCGAGCACGGGGTAGTCGGGGGTGCTGCGTGGACCGATGTTCACCGGTGGGCACGCCAGCCGGCTGGCGAGGACCTTCGACCGGCCGTTCTTGATCCGGGTGAGGGAGTAGAACTGCGGGCGGTTCCAGGTCGTGTCGTGGATGCTCGAGATCGGCCCGACGTTGTAGAGGAACGTCTTCGGGTCGCGGACCACGGTGTGGAACCGGAAGCGGTAGGTGACGTCCGCCTCCGCCTTGCCCTGGTTGGACACGTGGATGTCGTAGGCCACGTCCTCACCGAACTCATAGAAGTTCGGGCCCCCGTCGGGCGCCTGGAACGGGATGTAGTTGGCGATCAGGGTGACCGTCTTGGGTCGGTCCGGACTGACGAACGCGTAGACGTCGGTGCTGTCGGCCACGGGGTCCTTGGCCATCTCCGGGGCTTCGCGGTGCGAGGACATCTCAGTCACCTCCCGCCGCGTTCAGGATCCGGGTGACGAGGTCGCGGTCGTGGACCACGATCTCCCGCTCCCCGACCAGGAGCCGCAGCTCACCCGACGTGTGGTCCTTGACGTAGGCCACGACCGACTCCCGAGCGCTGGACGTGGAACGCCGTACTCCCTCCGCGTGGGCGGAGCCCGTGGTGAGGCCGATCGTTCCTGCTGCCACTCCTGCCCCGGCCGTGGCCAGGAGCTGCCTTCTGCTCGTCTCGCTCATCAGTGCCCTCCAGTGACGATGCGCCCTCCGTGTGAGAAGCGCCATACGGCATTCGGAGGACGTCACGGGGGTGGATGGGTGGATGGGCTCGGCGGAGTTATCCACAGAGGTCGGCCGGAGAAGACCGCGCGACCCCACCCGACCGCAGGGCGCGTCCGGTCCCGCGGGAGAGAGTGCCGCAGCACGCGTCAGGTGAGTACGGCGGGCTCGGTCTTGTCGCGCACCTCGTCGAGGGTGACGTCCGGCGCCAGCTCGACCAGCCTCAGCCCTTCGGGCGTCACGTCGAGCACGCACAGGTCGGTGATGATGCGCTGTACCACCGCGCGTCCCGTGTAGGGCAGGTCGCACTCGTCGAGGATCTTCTTCGAGCCGTCCTTGGCGACGTGCTCCATCAGCACGATCACCCGCTTGGCCCCGTGGACCAGGTCCATGGCACCGCCCATGCCCTTGACCATCTTCCCCGGGATCATCCAGTTCGCGATGTCCCCGCGGGCACTGACCTGCATCGCGCCGAGGATCGCGGCGTCGATCTTCCCGCCCCGGATCATCCCGAAGGACGTGGCCGAGTCGAAGAAGGAGGCTCCCTTGCGCAGGGTGACGGTCTCCTTGCCGGCGTTGATCAGGTCGGGGTCCTCGTCGCCCTCGTAGGGGTAGGCACCGACGCCGAGGATGCCGTTCTCGCTCTGCAGCACCAGCTCGACGTCGTCGGCGACGTAGTTGGGGACGAGCGTCGGCAGGCCGATGCCGAGGTTGACGTAGGAGCCGTCGGTCAGCTCCGAGGCCGCCCGCGCGGCCATCTCCTCACGCGTCCAGGCCATCTCAGCGGCCCTCCGTTCCCTCGTCGGACGAGGGTCGCGGACGCGTGGTCCGCTTCTCGATCCGCTTGTCCGCCGCCTGCTCCGCGGTCAGCGCGACGACGCGCTGGACGTAGACCCCCGGCGTGTGGACGTCCTCCGGCTTGATCTCGCCCGGCTCGACCAGGTGCTCCACCTCGGCGATGGTGACCCGTCCGCACATCGCGGCGAGCGGGTTGAAGTTCCGCGCGGACTCGCGGTAGACGAGGTTGCCGTGCCGGTCGCCCATCCAGGCGCGCACCAGCCCGAAGTCGGCCACGATCGCCTCCTCCAGCACGTACTCCCGACCCCCGAAGTCGCGGGTCTCCTTGGGTGGCGACGACACCACGACGTTGCCGGAGTCGTCGTACCTCCAGGGCAGGCCGCCCTCGGCCACTTGGGTGCCGCCGCCGGTCGCGGTGAAGAAGGCCGGGATGCCCGAACCGCCTGCCCGCATCCGCTCCGCGAGCGTGCCCTGCGGCGTGAGCTCGACCTCGAGCTCACCGGAGAGGTACTGACGGGCGAACTCCTTGTTCTCCCCGACGTACGACGAGATCATCCGCCGCAGCCGCCTCTCCATGAGCAGCCGGCCGAGACCCCACTCGTCCACCCCACAGTTGTTGGAGACGGCCTCGAGGTCGACCACGCCGGCGTCCAGCACCGCCTCGATCAGCACTGACGGGACCCCGCACAACCCGAAGCCACCGACCGCCAGCGTCGCACCGTCCGAGATGTCGGCCACCGCCTCCGCGGCACTTGCCACGACCTTGTCCATGAGCACCTCCGGAGGTGATCCTGCCACGCGCCGGACGCGTCGTACGGCGGGGTCGTCAGCCGCCGGTGGGGTCCGGAATGGTCCAGAGGCAGCCGTCGACCAGCACGTTGATCCGCCCCGCGGACAGGGATGCCGCCTGGAGTCGGCCGGCCGGAGCCTCGCTGCTGCGCCACGCCCCGGACGCGCGCCACCAGAGCCGGTTCCCGTCGACGGAGCTCGTGACCAGGACCGGGAGCCCCTCGCGAGCGTTCTCGACCAGGACGACCGGGCGCCCGGGCGCCTCGAGGTCCAGCCTGGTGTCCGGGACGATCATGGGGGTCGTCCGGAGCGGTCCCCGGAAGTCGAGGTCGCTGACCTGGTGCAGTACCGGCCGATCGTCGCACCGACCGGCGAGCCAGGTCCGCCCGGCGAGCACCGCCACCGACGAGATCGCGGACGGCGTCGGAGCGAGCGCGACCCTCCTCCAGTCGGCCGTGCGCGCACTCCACGCGCTCGAGACGTCGATCGCCCACGCCGCGTGCCGGGGCTCCGGGGAGTCACCCACGAGGCCGGCGACCAGCAGGTGGTCGCCGCCGTGCACGGCGTACGAGAGCACCGAGTCGGGCGGGCCTCCGAGTCGGAGCTCTCGCCCGCGGGGTCCGACCCCCGCCCCGCCGAGACCCAGGTGCGCCCGGAGTCTCCAGCCGCCGTCGGCGTCGATGCGTGCCGTGAGTGCCGCGGCCGCCCCGGAGCCCAGGGCCGGCGCCGCCCACATCACGTCCGTGGTGTCGAACGGGACGTCGGTGACCGCACCCGGGTCACCGGGGTCCAGGTCCCCCTTGACGTGCCAGAAGTGCACCGCCCCGTCGTCCCCACGACCGGACAGGTACGGGCCGTCCGCTCCGGACACCCCGAGGACACCGACGCGACCCACGGTCAGCCGGTCGTCGTACGCCGTCGCGCTGGGCGCGTCGTCGAGCGCCACCAGGAGTGCGGCGCCGTCGGGCGTCGCCCCGGCGCCCACCGGGCCCTGCAGGGCGGTCACGCGCCCGCCCACGTCGAATCTGGTCCACCCCATCGTGCTTCCCCCCGGTCTCGACGGTAACCCGATCGGGTCCGGTCCGCGGGAAGTCCGCCAAGGCTTCACCTTCCGTCCCGGGCCGCCCGCGGCCGACCCGCGCGGATAGGCTCCGCGCGTGGCTCATGACTTCCCCCAGGTGCGCCTGCACATCGTCACGGGCAAGGGCGGCACGGGGAAGTCCACCGTCGCCGCTGCCCTGGCCCTGGCGCTCGCGTCCACGGGCAAGGACGTGCTGCTGTGCGAGGTCGAGGGCCGCCAGGGCATCGCCCGGATGTTCGACGTCGAACCGCTGCCGTACGCCGAGCGCCGGATCGCCACCGGCCTGGTCGGACCGGAGGGCGAGCGCGGCGGTGTCGTCCATGCCTTGCACATCGACGCCGAGTCGGCGCTGCTGGAGTACCTCTCGATGTACTACAAGCTCGGCCGGGCCGGGAAGGCGCTCGACCGGTTCGGCGTGGTCGAGTTCGCGACCACCATCGCTCCCGGCGTCCGCGACGTGCTGCTGACCGGCAAGGTCTACGAGGCGACGCGGCGCAACTCGCGCAACAAGAGCGCCATCAGCTACGACGCGGTGGTGCTCGACGCGCCGCCGACCGGCCGGATCGCGCAGTTCCTCGGCGTCAACGACGAGCTCGCCGGGCTGGCCCGGATGGGGCCGATCAAGAGCCAGGCGGACTCCGTCACGCGTCTGTTCCGATCGCCGCAGACCGCCTGTCACCTCGTGACGGTGCTCGAGGAGATGCCGGTGCAGGAGACCGCGGACGGCATCGGGGAGCTCCGGGAGCACGGCATCCCGGTCGGCGGCGTCGTCGTGAACCAGGTCCGGCCCCGCGACCTCGACGAGGGAGACCTGGTCGCGGTCCGGGCGGGACGGGTCACCAAGAAGAAGGTGTCGACCGAGCTCTCGACGGCCGGTCTCACCGGAAGTGCGGCGATGGTCACCGGGCTGCTGGCCGAGGCGCGCGACCACGCGGAGCGTCGAGCCCTGGAGGACAGTCAGCGAGCAGTCGTGGAGAAGCTGGAGGTGCCGACGTACGAGCTGCCGCTGCTCGTCGGCGGCATCGACCTGGGCGGCCTCTACGAGCTGGCCGGCTACCTGCGCGACCAGGGGATGGCATGACGACCAGCCCGAGGAGGCCGAGCCGGGTGCGCAGCCGCGTGGGTCCGCAGACGGTGAGCGGTGGCCGGGTCCTGGACGTCGACGCCCTCCTCGACGACCGGCGGACCGGGATCATCGTGTGCTGCGGATCCGGCGGGGTCGGCAAGACCACCACGTCGGCGGCCCTCGCGCTCCGCGCCGCCGAGCGCGGGCGTCACGTGGTCGTCCTGACCATCGACCCGGCCCGGAGGCTCGCGCAGTCGATGGGCATCGAGGCGCTCGACAACACCCCGCGACCGGTCCAGGGCGTCGCCACGTCGGGAGCCGAGGGCGGCTCGCTCGACGCGATGATGCTCGACATGAAGCGCACCTTCGACGAGGTGGTCGAGAGCCAGGCCAGTCCCGAGAAGGCCAGGCAGATCCTGGGCAACCCCTTCTACATCGCTCTCTCCAGCTCGTTCGCCGGGACCCAGGAGTACATGGCGATGGAGAAGCTCGGACAGATCCACGCCGACGCCCAGCGCGACGGCACCTACGACCTGATCGTGGTCGACACCCCGCCCTCGAGGTCGGCGCTGGACTTCCTCGACGCCCCCGAACGGCTCTCGAGCTTCCTCGACGGGCGCTTCATCAAGCTGCTCCTCGCCCCGGCCAAGGGCCCGGCCCGGTTGATGACCGCCGGCTTCTCGATGGTGACCCACGCGCTCACCAAGGTGCTCGGGGCGCAGGTGCTGCGTGACATGCAGACCTTCGTGACCGCGTTCGACACCCTGTTCGGGGGCTTCCGGCAGCGGGCGCAGAAGACCTTCGAGCTGTTGCAGGCGGACGGGACGGCGTTCCTGGTCGTGGCGGCGCCGGAGCCCGACGCGCTCCGCGAGGCGGCGTACTTCGTGGAGCGGCTGAGCGAGGACGGCATGCCGCTGGCCGGGCTCGTCGTCAACCGAGCCAGCCCCCAGCCGGAGGGCGAGGTCTCGGCCGAGGAGGCGACGGCCGCGGCGCAGCGGCTCCGGCGGGGGGATCCGGAGTCGCTGACCGCCGGCCTGCTGCGACTGCATGCCGACCGGGTGCGCATCGTCGAGCGCGAGGCGCGGCTGCGGAGCCGCTTCGAGGCGGCGCACCCGCAGGTGCCGACGGCGGTCGTGCCGGCTCTCGCGGGCGACGTGCACGACCTGGACGGGCTGCGTCAGGTCGGCGCGCTCCTGGCGGGTGAGCGGCCGACCTGACGGCAGAGGGTCCCGACTATCGGTGTCTTCGTCAGCGCGGCTCAGGCGCTGATGACCACACCGGTGTGCTGCTCGCGGGCGTTCTCGAGAACGGCCCGCCATGATGCGTTCGGACGGCGGCGCAGCAGGGCTCGGCGCTCGCGCTCGGTCATCCCGCCCCAGACGCCCCACTCAATCTGGTTGTCGAGAGCCTCGGCGAGGCACTCGGTGCGTACAGGGCACGCACCGCAGACCTGCTTGGCCTTGTTCTGCTCAGCACCACGGACGAACAGCTTGTCGGGCTGTGATGCCCGGCACGCGGCCTGGGCAGCCCAGTCTTGATTCCACATAATGACGTCCCCACGATCGTCAGACTGACCGCGTCCCCATGACGCCACCCGGTTCCCGATCCCCGAATGTTTCAGTCGAGGCTCCAAGGTAAAGACTCCGGGTGTGCTTGTGACAGACTCATCCGGGTTGATCCCCGTAGTCCCATTGGACTAGTCCCCGGGGGCCACAAATGGGCAGGCGTCATGGCCGTCCCGTACTCTGAGGGGCATGTCCGTGCCCCCCGGTGAGCGCCTGCCTGCCTCACGCGTCGCCTCGCACCTGGGCGTGATGGCGGTCGTCGCCGCCGTGATGGGCGTCGTCGTGGCCGGCCTCGCGATCCCGTTCGCGGGGCTTCTCGGCATCAGCGCGAAGTCGCTCTCGCACACGGTCGAGGACCTCCCGGCCAACCTCCGCACGGAGCCGCTGGCCCAGCAGACGAAGATCGTGGACGGCGCCGGCAACACCGTGGCGACGCTCTACGACCAGAACCGCGTCAACGTCCCGTTGAGCCAGATCTCGCGCAAGATGACCGAGTCGATCGTGGCGATCGAGGACTACCGCTTCTACCAGCACGGCGCCCTCGACCTGAAGGGCACGCTCCGCGCCCTCGTCACCAACCAGGCCAGCAACGGCACCGTCCAGGGTGGCTCGTCCATCACCCAGCAGATGGTCAAGATGACACTGGTCGACCAGGCCAAGACCGCCAAGCAGCGCAAGGCGGCCACCGCCGACACCTACGCCCGCAAGCTCACCGAGCTGCGCTACGCGATCGCCTTCGAGCAGCACTACTCCAAGGACTGGATCCTCGAGCGCTACCTCAACATCGCCTACTTCGGCGACGGCGCGTACGGCGTCCAGGCGGCGGCGAGGCACTACTTCGGCACCAACGCCAAGGACCTGACGCTCCTGCAGGGCGCGACCCTCGCCGGGTTGGTCAAGAACCCCACCGGCTACGACCCGATCACCAACCCCGCTCAGGGACTCCAGCGACGCAACGTCGTCCTCGACCGGCTGGCCCAGCTGCACGTCATCTCCCAGCACAAGGCCGACAAGCTGAGCAAGAAGCCGCTCGGCCTGCACCCGGTGGCCACACCCAACGGCTGCGTGAACTCCTCCGCACCCTTCTTCTGCGACTACGTCGTGCGCTACCTCGAGCAGGACCCCGCCCTGGGCAAGACCCAGGCCGCCCGCAAGAAGCTGCTCTACACCGGCGGCCTCACCATCCACACCACCATCGACCTGCGGGACCAGCGCGCGGCCGACAGCGCGGTGCGCCACCACGTCTACCCCCGCAACCAGGCGATCGGCGCCCTCGCCATGGTGGAGCCGGGCACCGGCGACGTGAAGGCGCTGGCCCAGTCACGGCCGATGGGGCGCGACGCCAAGGCCGGCCAGACGTTCCTCAACTACACGGTGCCGCAGAAGTACGGCGACTCGGCCGGCTTCCAGCCCGGCTCGACGTTCAAGGCCTTCGTGCTCACGGCCGCGATCGAGCAGAGCATCCCGCTCACCGAGACCAAGTACGCGCCGATGACCATGAGCATCCCGATGAGTCAGTACCGGGTCTGCGGCAACAAGCCGTTCACCAGCACCGACAGCTGGAAGGTGAGCAGCTCCACCATCGGCAACCAGAAGATGAACGCCTACGTCGGCACCCAGGAGTCGGTGAACACGTTCTTCGCCCAGCTCGAGCTCCAGACCGGGCTCTGCCAGCCCTACCACCTGGCCCAGGCGATGGGACTCCCGCTGAACGACCCGGCCACCCAGATGGTCCCGTCCTTCACCCTGGGCGTCGCCTCGGTCAGCCCGCTCGAGCTCGCCGACGCCTACGCGACGTTCGCGGCGCGCGGTCTGCACTGCGACGAGCGGCCGGTCGTCTCGATCGACGACTCCAACGGCAACCAGCTCAAGAGCTATCCCACGCAGTGCCAGCAGGTGATCGCGGCCCCGGTGGCCGATGCCGTCAACGACGTCCTGCGGGGCGTGATGTCACCGACCGGGTTCGGAGCCAACCTCCTGCTCAACCAGGAGGCTGCGGCGAAGACGGGCACCAACGACAACAACATGTCGGTGTGGTTCATGGGCTACACCCCCAACCTCGCGACCGCCGCCATGATCGCCGGCGCCAACCAGCTCGGCCACTGGATCACCCTGAACGGCCAGACCATCGGCGGGGTCTACACCGACGTCGCGCACGGCTCCACGACGGCCGGACCGATGTGGTACGACGCCATGAGCAAGATCCAGCAGTGGCTGCCCAACGCCACCTTCACGCCGCCCAACGCCGCCGACGTGAACGGCATCCTCACCACCCTGCCCGACGTCTCGGGCGAGCCCTACGCACAGGCCGCCCAGCAGCTCACCCAGGCCGGCTACCAGGTGACGGACGGCGGCTACCGCAACTCCGGCTACCCCACGGACACCGTGGCGTACACCACTCCGGCCGGCGGGAGCCAGGTGTCGAGCGGCACCGCGGTCACGATCTACCGGTCCAACGGCACCCCCTACGTACCGCCGCCGCACCACAGCGGGGGCGGCAACCACCACGGCCACGGCCACCACGGCGGTCACTAGGCGTCGACACCGCCGGCCGGCGTGACCCCCGCTGGTCGAGCCTGTCGAGACCCAGCTGTTCCAGCCTGTCGGGACCGGTTCGGCTCGACCCCGACACGTCACCTGATCTCGAGACGCGTCGCTCCTCGATCTCCCACCCCGCCCGCGGACGTCGCAGAGCTCAGTCCGCGGGGCGTGACAGCTGCCGGCGTACCTCCTCGGCCACGGCGCCGCCGTCCGCCCGGCCCCTGACCTGGGGCTGGACGACGCCCATCACCTTCCCCATGCCGCGCATGCCATCGGCGGCCGCGCCGGTCTGGGCGACCGCGGCGGTGACGATCTCCGCGATCGCGGCGGCGTCGAGCTGCTCAGGGAGGTAGTCGGCGATCACGGCCGCCTCGGCGGTCTCCTTGTCGGCGAGCTCCACGCGACCGGCGTCCGAGAAGGCGGTCGCGGCCTCCCGGCGCTTCTTGGCCTCGGTGGACAGCACCCCGATGATGTCGTCGTCGCTGAGCTCCCGGGACTGCTTGCCGGCCACCTCGGCGTTCGTGATCGCCGAGAGCACCATCCGCAGCGTCGACGAGCGCAGCTCGTCGCGCGCCTTGATGGAGGTCGTGAGGTCGCTGCGCAGTCGGTCCTTGAGGGCGCTCATGCGGCCATTGTGGCAGCCTTGCCGCATGACCCCCGCCCGGTTTCTGCTGCGCACTCTCGGCGCCGGCGCTGCCGCCGGCATCGGCCTCACGGCGTACGCCGTCTGGGAGTCGCGCGCCTTCACGTTGCGCTGCGCGACCATGCCGGTCCTCCCGCCGGGAGCCGATCCCCTGCGCGTGCTGCACCTCAGCGACATCCACATGACGCCCAGCCAGTCGCGCAAGCAGGAGTGGGTGAGGTCCCTGGCCGCGCTCGAGCCGGACCTCGTCGTGAACACCGGCGACAACCTCGCCCACCTCGGCGCCCTCCCGACCGTGCTCGACTCGCTCGGCCCGCTGCTCGACGTGCCCGGCGTCTTCGTGATGGGGTCCAACGACTACTACGCGCCCACGGTCCGCAACCCCCTGCGATACCTGCTCCCCGACGACGGCGTACGCAACACCCACACCGCCAAGCTGCCGTGGCAGGGCCTCAAGGACGCGTTCGCGAACGCGGGCTGGGTCGACCTGAGCAACCGGCGTGGCACCTCGGTCGTCCGTGACCTGACGATCGCGTGGGTCGGGGTCGACGATCCTCACCTGCAGTACGACGACCTGCTCGCGGTGGGCGGTCGGGCCGACGCCTCCGCCGACCTGCGCATCGGCGTCGCGCACGCGCCGTACCTCCGGGTGCTGGACCAGTTCGCCGCCGACGGGTACGACGTGATCTTCTGCGGGCACACCCATGGCGGCCAGGTCTGCCTCCCGGGTCGCGGGGCGCTGGTCACCAACTGTGACCTCGAGCCGGCCCGTGCCAAGGGCCTGCACCGTCACCCCGCCGCCTCGCGGCCCGGTGACCGGGACTCGGCCTGGCTGCACGTCTCGGCCGGTCTCGGCACGTCGCCCTACACCCCGGTGCGCGTCGCATGTCGCCCCGAGGCCACGCTGCTCACGCTGACCGCCACGACCTGAGGTCGGAGCCGTCCCCGGTGGTCGGACCGGGCTCGACACCACCGCTCCGGCGCCCGAGACCGCGATTCGGAGGGCCCCGACCGACCCGGTATGCTCGCCGGTGCTCGTCGCCCGGGAGCCACCGGACGCGGCGATCGGGCTGTGGCGCAGTTTGGTAGCGCGCCTCGTTCGGGACGAGGAGGCCGCAGGTTCAAATCCTGTCAGCCCGACATGGTGATGTCTCAGGACATCCCGGACACCCGGACCTGCGCAACGCGGGTTCGGGTGTCGGTCATTGCGGGGGTGGTGCGGGCAGTCGCGTCCGGCAGGTTCCCGGGCGGCGGCCCTCGTGGCACTAGGCTCCCGCCATGGGGGTCAGGTCAGCCGGCCGGGCAGCATGAGTGTGCGCCTGGTGCCCATGCTCGACTGGGTGCGTTCGTATGAGCGCGGCTGGTTGCGCGGTGACCTGGTCGCCGGCGTCGCCGTCTCCGCCCTGGTCATCCCGAAGAACCTCGGTTACGCCGGGATCGCGGGCGTCCCGCTCCAGAACGGGCTGTACGCCGCTGCGGCCGCGGCCATCCTCTACCCGGTCTTCGGCACCAGTCGTCAGATCTCGATGGGCCCCAGCTCGGGGCTGGCGGCGGTGGCCGCCGGAGCCGTCCTGGCCGCGGGGATCACCGGCGGCGCGGACGTGGCCGCGTTCGTGGCCGGCATCACGCTGGTCGCCGGCCTGCTGTTCCTCCTGCTGGCAGTGCTGCGGATGGGCTGGGTCGCCCGCTTCCTGTCGCGCGCCGTCGTCACCGGATTCCTCTTCGGCGCCGCCATCGACGTCGTCATCGGCGAGCTCCCGAAGCTCACCGGCACCGAGGGCGGCGGCGACAACTCCTTCCAGGAGCTCCGGTCCTGGCTGGCCGGCCTCGGCGACCTCCAGACGACGACCCTGCTCGTCGGCCTGGTCGCGCTGGTCGTCGTCTTCGGGCTGCGCGTCATCGCACCGACCGTGCCCGGCGCGCTCGTGCTCGTCGTGGGCGGGCTCCTGGCCACCCGCATCTTCGACCTCGAGGCCCATGGCGTGGCCCTCGTCGGTCACATCCCCAGCGGCCTGCCGACGCCGCAGGTGCCGGACCTCGGCCTCCTGGCGGACCATGCGGCCGTCGCCTCGGCCGCCGCGGTGGCACTGGTCCTGATCGGCTTCTCCCAGACCGCCGGTGACGCCAAGGCGTTCGCCACGAGGCACCGCTACCAGGTCGACGTCAACCAGGAGACGGTCGCGCAGGGCGTGGCCAACGCGGGGGCCGGCCTGCTCCAGGGGATGCCCGTGACCACCAGCCTCTCTGCGAGCTCCCTCAACGATCACGCGGGTGCGCGCACGGGTCTCGCGTCACTGACGTCGGGCGTCATCGTGATCCTGACCCTGCTCTTCCTGGCCCCGGTCTTCTCCGACCTGCCGAAACCGGTCCTGGCGGCACTCATCATCGAGGCCGTGATCATGGGCATGATGGACGTCCCGGAGCTGCGTCGGCTGGCTCGCGTCCAGAAGTTCGACTTCTGGGTCGCCGTCACCGCCATCCTCGGCACCCTGGCGTTCGGCGTCCTGGCGGGGGTCGTCTTCGGAGTGGGCCTGTCGTTGCTCTGGCTGATCTCGGTCACGACGCGGCCCGCCTTGCCGCTCCTGGGGCGACGGGCCGGCACCACCGTCTTCAGGGAGCTGGCGGAGTACCCCCAGGACGAGCGGTTCGCGGGTGTGGCGGTGATCCGGCTCGAGGGCGGGCTGTTCTTCGCGACCTCCGACGCCCTCGACGAGCGCGTGCGCCAGGTGATCGAGGAGACACCGGAGGTCACCTGCGTCGTGCTGGACTGCTCGGCGATGAACTTCGTGGACTCCCAGGGCGTCGCCGAGCTGACCGAGATCCTCACGATCGCCGACGAGGAGCACGTGACCCTTCGCCTGGCCCGCCTCAAGCCCGGGGTCAGTGCCACGTTGGCTCGAGACGGCCTTCTCGACGCCATCGCTCCGGCCAGGATCCACCCGAGTGTGGACCACGCCGTCCAGGCGCAGCTGGAGTCACCCCCCGCGTCGCCGGGGGCGACGGAGTAGCACGCGGGCCGGGCCCGTCCGGTGCCGGCAGCGGGTCACCCGCGTGACGCGCCTCCCCACGCGGCGTGACAACACCACGTGGACGGTGAAAACTGGCGCTCGGGGCCGCAGCGATGCAGCTCGGCATCCGGGCCCTGGAGGGGGACGTTCCATGACCACGAAGACCGACTTCCCCGAGGACGAGTGGGCCCGGGTCCTGCGCGCACCCTTCGTCGCCGGCCTCGCGATATCCCTGGCCGACCCCGGCGGTCCCATCGAGGCGGCCAAGGAGACGATGGCCACGATCAGGTCGGCCACGAACCCGCCCAGCCGGGAACAGCTGCTGGCCGAGGTGGCTCTCGAGCTGCAGGCCCAGACCCAGCAGCGGCACAACCCGCTCAAGGGTTACAAGCCCGGCGGCGGCAAGGCGCCGGGCGAGGAGGTCCTGGACGAGCTGCGCGCGGTGCAGGCCCTCGTCGCGGCGCGGGCCACGCCGGAGGAGACGGCGGCGTTCGGACGGTGGCTGGTCGCCACGGCGCAGGCGGCCGCGGACGCCGCCAAGGACGGCGGCTTCATGGGCTTCGGCGCCAAGCAGGTCAGCGACGGGGAGCAGGCGATGCTCGACCGACTGCGCGACGCCGTCACCTGAGCCGGCACCCGACAGCGGCGGGGCCGCGTCCCTCCGCGGTCGTGGTCACCCGAAGTCGAGACCCTCGAGCGAGCCCGACGGTCTCAGGTCGGGCAGCCGACTCATGCGGAACGAGGCGCCCAGGCCGAGCAGGGCGGCGATGAGCGGCACGAGAAGGCCGACCTGGAGCGCCAGCGGCCGCGCCTTGGTGTTGATGTGCACGATCTCGGCCTGGATGGCGGGGGGCTCGCCGGTGAGCTGCTGCTCGAGCGCGGTGTTGCTCATGATCTCGGCGTCGTGCTCCAGTGCCTGGGACACGCGGTCCTGGTCCGCGGGCGGGAGCACCGTGCTGTTGTCGGCAAGAGTGGTGAAGGCGAAGGACAGGGTGGCCAGCATGATGGCTCCCGCGAACGCCAGACCGAACGACAGCCCGAACGACCCGGCCGCCGAGTTGACGGCGGCCGCCTCGCTCACCCGCTCCTCGGCGATCGGCGCCAAGGTGAAGTTGTTGAGCTGAGAGACCAGCAGGCCGAGACCGGATCCCATGACCAGGAGCGACGGGGACAGGCCCCAGCCCGAGCCGGCCCTCGGCACGACGACGAGGAGGGTGACGATGCCGACGCTGAGCAGGACGAAACCCGCACGGATGATCCCGCTCGGACGGCGGTCCGCCGCCTTCCGCCCGGCCACCACCGAGACCGCGAACATGCTGAGCGAGAGCGGCGCCAGGGAGAGCCCCGCCTCCAGCGCGTTGTACTCCAACACCATCTGGAGATAGATCGGCAGCGTGATCATCGCGCCGCCGAGAGCGATCTGCTGGAACATCTGGCCGGAGATGCCGAGGCGGAAGTGCTCGGACGTGAACAGTGCCGGGTCCACCAGGGCCGGGCGCCCCGACCGCTTGCGACGCACGAGCCAGTACACGAGGGACCCCAGGCCGACCAGGCCGACCGCGAGGAGCGCCGCCACCGACTCGCCACCCTCCTGCCACACCAGGATGCCGAGCACGAGTCCGCCCATGCCGAGCACCGACAGCGCGGCACCGACCAGGTCGATCTGCCGGGGCCCGTCGTACGGGACGTCGCGGACCAGGCCGGACCCGGAGATCACGACGACGATGATCAGCGCCTCCAGGAGGAACCCGACGCGCCAGGACAGCGTCGTCGTGAGGAATCCGCCGATCAGCGGCCCGACGGCCGCGGCGACGGCCGCGGCGGCGCCGACCAGCCCGTAGACGCGCTTCTGGTCGGCGCCCTCGAAGTTGCCGTGGATGAGCGACTGCATGCCAGGCAGCAACAGGGCGGCGCCGATACCGCCGACGACGGCCCAGAAGATGATCACCGGGACGAGGCTCTGCGCGAGGGTCATCGACAGGGCGCCGATGCCGTACCCGCACAGTCCCAGCACGTAGGCGCGCTTCCGGCCGATCAGGTCCCCGACCTTGCCGCCGATCAGGATGAACGACGCGGACACCAGGGCCTCCAGCGCGATCGCGGACTGTACGCCGCTCGCGGTCGCCCCGAGATCGTGGACGACCGCGGAGATCGACACGTTCATCAGCGAGGTGTCGACGACGAGGACGAACATCGCCATCGCGAGCAGGACTGCCAGCCGCCGGTTGAAGGCGGGCTCCACGCCCGGCTCCTCCTGGATGGACTCCACCACCGAACCTCCTCCGGCCGCAGTTCTCCTGCCGGAGGCCCCCGGTCCCGGGAGCCCCCCATGGTGCGCTTCGAGTCGCTCGGTGCGACCCACCCCGGAGACCCGGGCCCTGTTCACCCAGTCGTGGATCCTGTCGCTCGCGTGACCGGCGGTGGGAGATGCGACCTCGCGGCCAGGGCGGCGAGTGCCGATCCCGCCGTCGCCTGCAGGGGAGCGTCGACCTCGACGTGCCGTGCGGCGAGGAACCTTCTGGTCTCGATCGCCCTCCTGCGCGCGCCCGACAGGGAGCACCGCGCCGTGAGGTCGAGCAGGCGCGACCCGTCCGGGAGGAACCAGAGCTCCGCGACCAGCCGGTGCGCGTAGCGGGGCGGCATGAACGTGCGGTTGAGCACGTGGATGCGCCCCAGCACCGTGAGCTGGTCGAGCGGGACGTCACGGTGCGTCGCCTGCTCGAGCACGGCACGCTGCCGGCTGCTGAGCACCTCGGCTGCCGCGACCCGGCCGCTCAGGAGGGTGCGGAGACGGCGGTCCGGGACCTCCGCGTCCAGCAGGCAGGAGAACCGGAAGCCGGTCGGAGTGGCGTCCAGCTCGAGGTCGAGCTCCGGGAGGCGGCGTACGTCCAGGACCGCGTCCCAGGGCTGGAGGTGGTCGAGCTCGAGGACCACGTCCGCGCGCCGCTGCTGGGTCCGCTGCGCGCGCACGACGACGCCGTGTCGGAGAAGCCGCAGGTCAGGTGTGTCGACGAACGCGACCTGCCGGATCTCGGCCTCGAGCAGGTCGTCGACTCCGAGCGCGGCGAGGGCCGACCGGTGGTCCCGGTCGCGGATCGGGAACCGCAGCTCGACGACGTCGTCCTCCGGGAGCAGCTGGAGCAGCGACCACACCTGGTCGTCGCCCGGCCCGGTCCGGACCGCGGTGCCCGCACCGGCCACAGTCCTCGCCTCCCTCCGCTCGAAGCCTGACCTCGTGTCGGGTGGGTGAATGCCAGCCTCGCACGAGTCGGGCGCCGTGCGCGACCAAGAATGGCTCAGGCCGACCGGCGCCGCACTCGCCCGTTCCGGGTGACGCGTGCCCGGGCGGCCCGACCTAGCGTGGTCGGGCCCGCAGGCACCACTCCGGGCACGAGAGGCGACGCGGGACGTTCGCCCGAGAGACGGGGAGCACGCAGATGAGCAACACCACCTCCTCAGGGGCGGAGTACGAGGACTACGCCGACTCCGGCAAGGGGACCGTCGTCTTCGGTGTCGCCACGTTCGCCGGAGTCCTCCTGAGCCTGGTCTCCATCCTCCAGATCCTCGAAGGGATCGCGGCCATCGCCAACGACAAGATCTACGCCCGGGGCCTCAGCTACACCTACGAGCTGGATGTCACCGGCTGGGGCTGGCTGCACCTCATCCTCGGCGTCGTGGGCCTGGCCACCGGCGTCGGCATCCTGATGGGGCAGACCTGGGGCCAGATCATGGGTGTCTTCATCGCCGGACTCTCCGCGATGGCGAACTTCCTGTTCCTGCCGTACTACCCGTTCTGGTCCATGGCCCTGCTCGCCATCGACATCTTCGTCATCTGGGCGCTCTGCCGACAGATCTACGACGACAAGCTGGCGATCTGAGCCCCGGGACACTCCTCGAGCGGGCCCGGATCCCGAGCATCACCGGTCCGACGTTCCGGATCTGTCGGTCCGCAACCCGTTCCCGAGGCCGTCGAAGAGCTCGGTGACGACCTCGGCCAGCGACTCGCTCTCGCCCCGGGCGTACCAGAGCGCGAGCGCGACCCGGACGGTCGTCATGGCGCACGCCGCCAGCAGCCGGGGGTAGCCGTCGACGTCCTCGTCGAGCGCGTACCTGGCGGCCACGGCGCGAGCGATGATCTCCTCGAACTCGGCGTAGTGCTCGTAGACCCGCCCCACGAGGCTGGGCGCGTCGAGCATCAACCGGGCCTGCAGCCGGTTCTCCTCCTGAGGCGTGTCGTCCGCCGCCAGCAGGGCGATCACGGTCTCGCGGACCGCGGTGAAGGCGTCCTCGTCCGGCGGGCGGTCCCGCAGCATCTCCTCGAACGCGGCGACGCCGTCGCGGGCGTCCCCGAGCAGCACGTCCTCCTTCGAGCCGAAGTGCAGGAAGAACGTACGCGGGGCCACGTCGGCCGCGTCCGTGATGTCCTGGACGGTGGTCGCGTCGAACCCTCGCTCGGCGAACAGGCGCAGGGCCTCACGCCGGAGCGCCTGCCGCGTCTGCAGCTTCTTCCGCTCGCGGCGCGACACCGGCTCCTGCCCCGGGGGACCCTCCGGGTCGCTCGGGACAGGGTCGGTCTGCGCACTGGTCCCGGTCATGCGGCTGCTCCCCTCTCGGTCATCTGGGTCACTGTATCGGTTCACAAGTTGCGTTAATGCATTGACTGCACTAATACTGGGACTGTCGAGACTCGTGATAGGTCTCCTCGCCGCCACTCTCCTGCGAAGGAACGACGCATGGCCACCTTCTTGTACCGGCTGGGCCGGGGATCGTTCACGCGCCGCAGGGCCGTGCTGGTCGCCTGGGTCCTCCTGCTGGCCGTGCTCGGCGGGCTCGCCGCGGGCTTCAGCAAGGGGACGACGACCACCCTGTCGATCCCCGGCGTGGAGTCGATCAAGGCGAGCGCCCTCCTCCAGAAGCGGTTCCCCGCCAGCGGCGCCGGCGGTGCGTCCGCGAGGATCGTGTTCGCGGCCCCGGCCGGACAGACCGTGAACGAGGCGGCGAACAAGGCCGCCATCGAGGCGACCGTCGCTCGTGCCGCCCGCGGCCCGCACGTCGCGGCCGTGGCCGACCCCTTCCAGCAGAGGACGGTCTCGCGAGACGGCTCCGTCGCCTACGCGACCGTGACCTACACCGTGGACGCCGACCACATCACGACCGCCGACCAGGCCGCGCTCACCGGCGCCGGTGCCACCGCACGCGCCGCCGGGCTCCAGGTCGAGTTCGGAGGGGAGGCGGTCCAGTCGCGCGCCGGCGGCTCCAGCACCGAGGGCCTCGGCGTCCTGGTCGCGCTGCTGGTGCTCGCCGTCACCTTCGGCTCGCTGCTGGCGGCCGGGCTCCCCCTCGTCACCGCGCTCTTCGGGGTCGCCACCGGCATGACCGGCGTGTTCGCCCTCACGTCGGTGCTCAGCCTGACCAGCACCGCGCCGACCCTGGGTCTCATGGTGGGGCTCGCGGTCGGCATCGACTACGCGCTGTTCATCACCACCCGGCACCGGGAGAACCTCGCCGCCGGCCTCGAGCCACGGGAGGCGGCCGCCCGCGCCGTCGGGACCGCGGGCAGCGCGGTGGTCTTCGCGGGGGCGACCGTCATGGTGGCCCTGGCGGGCCTCGCGGTGGTCGGCATCCCGTTCCTGACCGCGATGGGCCTGGTCGCCGCCGGGATGGTGGCGATCGCGGTCCTGGTGGCGCTCACCCTCGTCCCCGCCTTCCTCGGCTTCGCCGGGGCACGCTTCGCCCGGTGGCCGATCCCGGGTCTGCGCGGTCGGCAGGCACGACTCGGTTCGACGCCGTCGTTCGGCAGTCGGTGGGCGCAGACCATCACCCGCAGGCCGCTCGCGTTCCTGCTCGTGGCCATCGTCGGCACCGGTGTGGTCGCGATCCCCGCGGCCCAGCTGCGGCTCGGGCTCCCCGACGACGGGACCCAGCCGACCAGCACCACGCAGCGCCGCGCCTACGACCTCCTGGCGGAGGGCTTCGGTCCCGGGTTCAACGGGCCGCTGACGATCGTGGTGGACGGTCCCGGGTCCGCCGTGACCCGGGCCGCCGCCGACCTGGGCCGGCAGCTGCCGGCACTGGCGGACGTCGCGGCGGTCACCCCGGCCGTCACCAACCCGGCCGGCGACACCGCGATCATCAACGTCGTGCCCCGCAGTGCCCCGTCCGCGAGCGCGACCAAGACCCTGGTGAGCCAGATCCGCACCCTCCGCGGCGGCACGGAGGCCAGGACCGGGACCACGATCCTGGTCACGGGCAGCACCGCTGTCGGCATCGACATCTCGCAGAAGCTCAGCTCCGCGCTGCCGGTGTTCCTGATCCTGGTGGTCGGGCTGTCCTTCGTGCTGCTGACCATCGCCTTCCGATCCCTGCTGGTACCGCTCAAGGCGACGCTGGGGTTCCTGCTCAGCGTCGGCGCCACGTTCGGGGCGCTCGTCGCGGTGTTCCAGTGGGGTTGGCTGTCCGGCCTCCTGGGGATCGACGGCACCGGTCCGATCATGAGCTTCCTGCCCGTCCTGCTGATCGGGCTGCTCTTCGGCCTGGCGATGGACTACGAGGTCTTCCTGGTCAGCCGGATGCGCGAGGACCACATCCACGGCGCCTCCGCCCAGGACGCCGTCGTCGGCGGGTTCCGGCACGGCGCGCGGGTCGTCACCGCGGCTGCCCTGATCATGGGCTCGGTCTTCGGCAGCTTCATCCTGGGCGGCGACCCGACGATCAAGAGCGTCGGGTTCGCGCTCGCCTTCGGCGTCCTGATCGACGCGTTCGTCGTGCGGATGACGATCGTGCCCGCCGTCATGGCCATGCTCGGCGCCCGGGCGTGGTACCTCCCCCGCTGGCTCGACCGGCTCCTGCCCGACGTCGACATCGAGGGTGCGGGACTGCGCCCCGACGCGACCGCGGTCGTGCCGGTCGGGACGCCGGAGCCGGTGGAGGCCTGACCCCGGCTGCGACCCCTCGACGGGCTCCCCGACCCGCCGTACGCACGCCGATCGGTGGCGACGGTCTCGGTCTCCGTACCTCCGTGCGGGACAATGGGTCCCGCGACCGGAGGGAGTGGGCAGGGTGGACGACCATCACCACGGCGTCGGCGCGAACACCGACCGGCGTCTGCTGCTGGGCGCCCTCGGCCTGATCCTCGCGTTCATGGCGGGAGAGGTCGTGGTCGGCCTCGCGGTGGGGTCCCTCGCGCTGCTCGCGGACGCCGGTCACATGCTCACGGACGCCGCCGCCCTCGGGCTGGCCCTGGTGGCGATGCGTCTGGCCGCTCGACCCGCCTCCGGTGCCTACACCTTCGGTCTCAAGCGCGCCGAGATCCTCTCGGCCCAGGTGAACGGGCTGACGCTGGTCGTGCTCGTGGTGGTCTTCGTGGTCGAGGGGGTACGCCGCCTGGTGGACCCGCCGGACGTGCCCGGCGCCCCGATCGCTGTCGTCGCGGCGATCGGGATCGTGGTGAACCTCGCGGCCGCGTCGCTGCTCGCGCGTGCCGACCGGCGCAGCCTCAACGTGGCCGGGGCGTTCTGGCACATCGTCACCGACCTGGCCGCCTTCATCGCCACCCTGGTCGCTGGTCTGGTGATCTGGCTCACCGGCTGGACCCGCGCCGACGCGGTCGCTGCGCTGTTCGTGGCGGCCCTGATGGCGCTCGCGGCGTACCGGCTCCTCCGGGACAGTGCCCGGATCTTCCTCGAGGCGTCGCCGCGCGGCCTGGACCCCCAGGCGGTCGAGGACGCGATCCGCGGGGTGGACGGCGTGACCGATGTGCACGAGCTGCACGTCTGGGAGGTGACCTCGGGCTTCCCCGCGCTGTCGGCCCACGTGCTCGTGGACTCCGGCGCCGACTGCCACGAGCGTCGGATCGCCCTCGAGCGGGTGCTCCAGGACCGGTTCGCGATCGACCACACCACCCTCCAGGTCGACCATCGCGACGACGTGCTCCCCGCCTCCTCGCTCGGGCGGCGGATCCACCCCGAGCGCGCCCGGGACCGCCCGGACCACTGAGGGGCTCGCGGGACGGAGCATCGGGAGTCGCGCTCCCTCCGGACACCTTCGCCCGCCGAACGACCCCCGTGGAGACGGATCGGGCGACCAACGTGTGTCGGGAGGGCGGCATCCCGAGGCGTCGCCCCCGTCATCTGCGCGTGGCACACTGCCCCCATGGCGGATGACGAACGCCCGGAGACCGAGGACGACGTCGCGCCGTCCCTCGAGCTGCCGAGCCTGCGGTCGGCCTTCGGGCTCGGCCGCAAGCGCCGGGCGAAGCGTTCCGACGCTCCCCGGGAACCCGACGAGCCGGCAGCACCCCCGATCGAGCCGGTGGCATCCGACGTCCCCGAACCCGCCGCTCCCCCGGACACGGTGGTCGTCGCCGAGCCCGCACCGGCGACCGGTCCGGCGGCCCCAGCCCCCGCGGCGACTCAGGCCGAGCCGGCAGCGCCCGTCGAGCCTCCGCCGCCCCGCGAAGCCGGGGAGCCCGCCGCGCCGCTCCCACCCGAGGTCGCGGTCGAGCCCGGACCGCACCTGTCGCCGGGCCCGGTCGGCCTTCCCGAGACCCAGCCCCACGTCGACCCGACCGCGGTGCTGCCCGCGGCGATGACGGCGTCCGACGAAGAGGCCGACGGAGCGCGTCGGTCCCGCCGCCGGCCGCGGATCCCCGTCCTCCACCTCCCGGGCTGGCTGGTCGCGCTCGTCACCGGCGCCGTCGTCGGGGTGGTCCTGGTCGGGCTCACCTCGACCAGCCTCCAGGCCTGCTCGGCCGTGCGCGGCACGTCGTCGTGCGGCAAGCCCGGCATCCTCGTCCTGCTCGTCATCACCGTGGCGATGGTGTTCCTCGGCGCTCTCCTGCTCCGCCTGGCCGGTGTGCCGACCAGCGGCAGCACGAGCTTCCTGGGCGTCGGGCTCCTGGTCGTGGTCATCCTGCTCGCGCTGCTGCCGGTGATCTTCCACTGGTGGATGGTGCTCGTCATCCCGGCGGTGGCGATGCTGACCTACGCCGTCTCCTGGTGGCTCACCTCGACCTACGTCGAGCCCGGAGAGCGGGCGCGCTAGACCGTCACGCCGTACGACTCGGTGTAGAACGCCGCCTGGATGTAGGACGGCTTGACGTAGCCGAAGCCCTGGTCGCCCCAGCTCGTCCCCCAGCTGTTGCGGACGATGAACCGGCCGTCGGTGCGGTAGCCGACCAGGGCCACCGCGTGACCGCCGCGCACGGTGTTCGGCTTGAACACGTCGATCTTGCCGCCGTTCGCGCCCGCGTCGTCCCAGCTCGCGTCGACGTTGAGGCCGACCAGGATCGGACCCTGCTGGGCGAGCCAGGTCTTCCAGTCCGTCAGGTTGCGCTGCAGGTTCGTGTACGACGCGACCCGGTAGCGAGCGGCCTTCGCGTAGAACGTGTTCTCGTCGCCGGTGTACATCGTGGTGTGCACGTGGAACGGGAGGTCGGCCTCGCGCGCGACCCCGAACTTGTGGGCGATGTTCATCGCCGCCTTGAGCATGGTGCCGGCCTCCTCCAGGAAGGTCTCCGGGATGCCGCGGATCGAGTCGGTCTCCTTGGACGCCATCCAGACGTGGCGCGGAGACAGCATCTGGGTGTCGGTGAGCTTGCCGGCCTGGTGCATGTGCCAGCGCACGACGCCGTCGGCGGTGGCCCAGCCGACGCAGGAGCCGGTGAACTCCTGGTCGTTGATGGTCCACCAGTCGGCACGCAGGTCGACGCTGGCCGGCAGCTTCGCCGCGGCTCCGAGCGCCCCCGCGGCGACGGCGTCCTTGATCGTGAAGTCCTGCTCGGTCCTGGTCGACGGGACCAGGTTGCAGATCCGGTCACGGAAGGTCGCGCCGGGTGCGCGCCCGGTCGCCGCGGCCTTCGCGGTGGCCGTCTTCTTGGCTGTCGTCTTCTTGGCTGAGGTCTTCTTGGCAGCGGCCTTCTTGGCAGCAGGCATGGGATGGCTCCTCTCGAGCTGGCCGCGGACAACGGCGTACTCCAGAAGAGTCTGCTCCCCTGCGCCCTGATACGGACTCAGCGCGAGGCGGCGACCAGCTCCGCGATCTGGACGGCGTTGAGCGCGGCCCCCTTGCGGAGGTTGTCGTTGCTGACGAACAGCACCAGCCCACGGCCGCCGGGGACGCCCGGGTCCTGCCGGAGCCGCCCGACGTACGACGGGTCACGGCCGGCGGCGAGCAGGGGCGTCGGGATCTCGGACAGCTCCACGCCGGGAGCCGCGGCGAGCACCTCACGGGCACGTGCGACGGTGAGCGGCCGGGCGAACTCGGCGTTGATCGACAGGCTGTGCCCGGTGAAGACCGGCACCCGCACGCAGGTGCCGGAGACCGCGAGGTCGGGGATGTCGAGGATCTTGCGCGACTCGTTGCGGAGCTTCTGCTCCTCGTCGGTCTCGCCGAGACCGTCGTCGACGATCGAGCCCGCCATCGGCAGCACGTTGTGGGCGATGGTGCGTGCGTACTTGACCGGCTCGGGGAACGCGACCGCCGAGCCGTCGTACGCCAGCTCCCGCGCCTTGTCGCCCGAGGCGGCCAGCTGGTCGGCCAGCTCGTCGACCCCGGCCACGCCGCTGCCGGAGACCGCCTGGTACGTCGATGCGATGAGCCGCACCAGGCCGGCCTCGTCGTGCAGCGGCTTGAGCACCGGCATGGCTGCCATCGTCGTGCAGTTGGGGTTGGCGATGATCCCCTTGCGAGCCTCGGCGATGGCGCCGGGGTTGACCTCGGAGACGACGAGTGGGACGTCGGGGTCCATGCGCCAGGCCGACGAGTTGTCGATCACCACGACCCCGGCGGCGGCGAACCTCGGCGCGAGCGTCCGTGAGGCCGTCGCCCCGGCGGAGAAGAGCGCCAGGTCGAGGCCGCTCGGGTCGGCGGTCGCGGCGTCCTCGACGGTGATCTCCCGGTCACCGAAAGGCAGCACGGTGCCGGCCGACCGCGACGAGGAGAAGAGGCGGACCGACGCGGCCGGGAAGTCGCGCTCGAGCAGGATCTGGCGCATCGCGGTGCCGACCTGTCCGGTCGCGCCGACGACGGCGACGCTGAGCCGGGCCATCAGCGGCCGGTCCCGCCGTAGACGACCGCCTCGACCTCGGCGCTGTCGAGGTCGAACGCCGTGTGCGTGGCCTGGACGGCCGCGGCGACGTCGGCCTCGTCGACGACCACCGAGATGCGGATCTCGGAGGTCGAGATCATCTCGATGTTGACACCGGCGTTGGCCAGGGCGGCGAAGAACTTCGCAGTGATGCCGGGGTGCGAGCGCATGCCGGCGCCGATCAGCGAGACCTTGCCGATCTCGTCGTCGTACATGAGGCGGTCGTAGCCGACGGCGGCCTGGATCTTCGCGAGCGCCGACATCGCCTTCTGCCCGTCGTCGCGCGGCAACGTGAACGAGATGTCGGTCAGTCCGGTCGCGGATGCGGAGACGTTCTGCACGACCATGTCGAGGTTGATCTCGACGTCGGCGAGCGCCTCGAAGATGCGGGCCGCCTCACCCACCTTGTCGGGGACGCCGACGACGGTGATCTTGGCCTCGCTGCGGTCGTGGGCGATGCCGGCGATGATCGCCTGCTCCATGACTTCTGCTCCCTCCGGGGGGTCGGGCAGGATCCAGGTGCCTTCCGTCTGCGAGAAGGAGGACCTGACGTGCACCGGGATGCCGTAGCGGCGGGCGTACTCGACACAGCGCAGGTGCAGGATCTTCGCACCGCAGGCGGCCATCTCGAGCATCTCCTCGGTGGAGACCCGGTCGAGCTTGCGGGCCTTGGCGACCAGTCGCGGATCGGCGCTGAACACGCCGTCGACGTCGCTGTAGATCTCGCACACCTCCGCTCCGAGCGCCGCAGCCAGAGCCACCGCCGTCGTGTCGGAGGCGCCGCGGCCGAGCGTGGTGATGTCCTTGGTGTCCTGCGAGACGCCCTGGAACCCGGCCACGATCGCGATCGCACCCTGCCGGATCGCGTTCTCGATCCGGCCGGGGGTGATGTCGATGATCTTGGCCTTGCCGTGGGCGGAGTCGGTGATCACGCCGGCCTGGGAGCCGGTGAACGACTGGGCCTTGTGGCCGAGCTCGGCGATGGCCATGGCGAGCAGCGCCATCGAGATGCGCTCGCCCGCGGTGAGCAGCATGTCGAGCTCGCGCGGCTGCGGCGTGGGGCTGACCTGCTCGGCGAGGTCGCGGAGGTCGTCGGTCGTGTCCCCCATGGCGGAGACCACGACCACCACGTCGTGGCCCGCGCGGCGCTTGTCCACGATCCGCCCGGCGACCCGCTTGATGCCGTCGGCGTCGGCGACCGAGGAGCCGCCGTACTTCTGCACGACAATGCCCACGGTCAGGTCCTCGCAACGCTTCGAAAGACGGGTACGCCGCCCGGCGCGCGACGCTGCGCGGCGACGGCCCCGAGTCTATCGGGGGGTGTCTGGGGGGCTCTCCAACATCTCATTCGCCGCGGCGAGCTGGTCGGACTCGCCGGTGAACTCGACGTCGAGACGGTCGTGCGCGACCACCGACAGCAGCGCGTTGAGCAGCGCGCCGGCCAGGTTGCCCCAGGAGGAGACGTAGGAGAACTGCCACCACCACAGCGCCTCCGCGGTGTTGCCGAGGCGGAAGTGGCGCAGACCGTTCTCGAGGTCGCTGGCGATGCTGGTGAGGTCGTCGGAGAGCTGGCTGTCGACCTGCTCGGGGTCGTAGGGGTCGAAGACGAAGCTGTAGGTGTCGATGTTGCCGAAGAGCTCGGCGAGCCGCAGCCGCAGACCGTCGAGATCGGCGTCGGGCCCGACGTCGGGCTGGTAGTCGCCCTCGGGCGTGAAGTCGACCTGCGCGCCCAGGCGAGCGCCGGCCAGCAGGATCTGGCTGATCTCGAGCAGCAGCATGGAGATGCCGGTGCCGGCGTCGCCCTCGACGGCGACCGCTCGCAGCGCGATCAGGAAGCTCTCGACCTGGTCGGCGATCTGGGCTGCGAACTCGTCGCCCGGCTCGATGGGCGGCAGCTGCGCTGCGGCTGCCAGGAGCTCGTCGGTGGTTCGTTCGGTCATTCGGCCATCCGCCTCCCTGCGAAGGCCCGGCCGAGCGTGACCTCGTCGGCGTACTCGAGGTCGCCGCCGACGGGGAGTCCGCTCGCCAGGCGGGTGATGCGTAGTCCCAGGGGTTTGAGCATACGGGTGAGATAGGTGGCGGTCGCCTCGCCCTCGAGGTTGGGGTCGGTGGCGAGGATCACCTCGGTGATCGCCCCGTCGGCGAGACGCTTGAGCAGCTCGGTGATGTGGAGCTGGTCGGGCCCGATGCCGTCGATGGGAGAGATCGCGCCGCCGAGGACGTGGTAGCGCCCACGGAACTCCTTGGTGCGCTCGATCGCGACCACGTCCTTGTACTCCTCGACCACGCACAGCACCGTCTGGTCGCGCCGCGGGTCGCGGCAGATGCGGCACTGCTCGTCCTCCGAGACGTTGAAGCACACCGAGCAGAACCGCACCCGGGCCTTCACCTCGAGCAGCACCTCGGCGAGCCGGCGCACGTCGGCCGGCTCGGCCTGGAGGAGGTGGAACGCGATCCGCTGCGCGCCCTTGGGACCCACGCCGGGGAGCCGGCCGAGCTCGTCGATCAGGTCCTGGACGATGCCTTCGTACAACGCGACCTTCTCAGCCGGGGAGGCCGGGGAGGCCGCCGCCCGCGAGGGGGCCCATGGCGGAGCTCGCGAGGGCGTCGGCCTGCGTCTTGGCGTCGCGGTAGGCCGCGACGATCAGGTCGCCGAGGTCGCTCAGGTCGTCGTCGCTGGAGGCGTCGAAGCCGCCGGCCTTGATCTGGACGGCCTGCAGCTCGCCGATGCCGTTGAGCGTCACGGTGACCGCTCCGCCGGCGACGGTCCCGTCGACCCGGGCCTCCGCGAGTCGCTGCTGGGCGATCTCGAGCTGCGACTGCATCTGCTGCGCCTGCTGGAGCAGGCCCTCGAGGTCGAAGCCGCCGGCCTCCCCGCCGCCGAGCGCGTCGAACGGGTTCTGCGTCATGGGTTCACCTGTCGTCTCTCACTGGTGGGGGATCTCTTCGATGACCTGGGCACCCAGGGCCTGCTGGAGCAGCTCGGCGCCGTCGAGCCCGGAGGACTCGGCATCGACGTCGTCGGGGCGGGCGCCGCCGTCGGAGTCGCGGGGCTCGGTCGGGTCGGCCGCGGCGTCGGAGCCGCCGCCCGTCCGGGTCGGGCTGATCGCCTGACGGGCCGTGCGCGAGGGGCTCTCGGCAGGCGTGACCGGCTCGGGGTCCGGCGCCGGCTCCGCAGGCTCGGGCGAGGGAGGGCTCGGCGTGCTCGCCGCGACCGGCGGCGGAGGAGGCGTAGAAGGGGTGTCCGGGCTCGCCCCGGGGTCGACGATCGTCTCGACCCGCCAGTCGTGGCCGACCACGTCGATGGCCGACTGCCGGACGATCTCGGCGCTGCCGCCGTTGTCGAACGAGTCGCGCGCACCGGCGTTGGAGAACCCGAGGGTCAGGGTCTTGTCGTCGACGGCGACGACCTGGGCCTGCTGGGTCAGGTGGATCCAGGTCACCCGGCGGCGCTGCTTGGTCGCCTCGACGATGTCGGGCCACAGGCGGCGTACGTCGACCAGGGTGAGGGTCGAGCCGGCCGGGGTGGTGGTGACCGGCGCGGCGGAGCCCGGAGGCTCGGGGGCTTCGGCGGCGGGGTGGTCTCGACTCCGCTCGACCACCGAAGGGGGCCGCTCCACGACCGGTGACGGTGGCTCGACGGACGCTGCGGGCTGCTCGACCGCCTCTGCGGCCTGGTCGGGTGCCGCGGGGACCGGGTGGTCTCGACTCCGCTCGACCACCGAAGGGGTGGTCGGCTCGACCACCGAGGAGGGTGGCTCGACCACCGAGGCGGGCCGCTCCACGACCGGTGCGGGCTTCGCCGCGACCGGTGGGGACGGCTCGGTCACGGGAGTGCGGACCGGTTGGCCGGGGTCGCCGCCGGTGATCGTCATCCGGCGCTCGAGCCGGTCGAGGCGCGCCTGGACACCCTCGGTGGAGTGGTCGGCGCCGGGCAGCAGCACCCGGGCGCAGATCAGCTCGAGCAGCAGGCGCGGTGCGGTCGCGCCGCGCATCTCGGTGAGCCCGGTCGCCACCAGGTCGGCCGCCCGGCTCAGCTCGGCCGGGCCGAACCGAGCCGCCTGGGCGACCAGCCGGTCGGAGGCGTCCTCGGCGATGTCGATGAGGCCCGTGGCGGGGGCGTCGGGCACGGCCGAGACGATGACCAGGTCGCGCAGGCGGCGCAGGAGGTCCTCGGTGAAGCGACGCGGATCCTGACCGGTCTCGATCACCTTGTCGACGACCCCGAAGACCGCCGACCCGTCACCGGCGGCGAAGGCGTCGACGACCTCGTCGAGCAGGGTGTCGGGCGTGTAGCCCAGCAGCCCCGCGGCCAGGGTGTAGGTGATGCCGTCGGCCCCGGCCCCGCCCATCAGCTGGTCGAGCACCGACAGGGTGTCGCGCGCGGACCCGCCACCCGCGCGTACGACGAGAGGCAGCGCCGCCGGCTCGATCGTCACCTCTTCGCGCTCGCACAGCTCGGAGAGGTACGACGACAGCAGGCGCGGCGGGATCAGCCGGAACGGGTAGTGGTGCGTGCGGGACCGGATCGTCGGCAGCACCTTCTCCGGCTCGGTGGTGGCGAAGATGAACCGCAGGTGGGGCGGCGGCTCCTCCACGAGCTTGAGCAGCGCGTTGAAGCCCTGCGCGCTGACCATGTGCGCCTCGTCGATGATGTAGACCTTGTAGCGGCTGCGCACGGGTGCGAAGAACGCCTTCTCACGCAGGTCGCGGGCGTCGTCGACGCCGCCGTGGGAGGCCGCGTCGATCTCGATCACGTCGATCGACCCCGGCCCCCGGCGCGCCAGGTCGCGGCAGGAGTCGCACTCACCGCAGGGATCGGCCACCGGCGCCTGCTCGCAGTTGAGCGCGCGGGCGAGGATGCGGGCCGAGGTGGTCTTGCCGCACCCCCGCGGGCCGGAGAAGAGATAGGCGTGGTTGACCCGGTTGCCCGCGAGGGCGGCCCGCAGGGGCTCGGTCACGTGGTCCTGCCCGATGACCTCCGTGAAGGTCTCGGGACGGTAGCGCCGATAGAGCGCAAGGGGGGACTCCACTCCTGAACCCTAACCAGCCGCGCCGACAACCGGGAGGGCAGCCGCCGCGCGGTCAGGCATGGCTGCGGAAGTCGCGCCGGACGACGTCGGACATGGTCGCGACCAGGCCCCGGAGGTCGTGCTCGGAGACCGTCTCCTCCCGGGCGGCGGCGAACGCAGTCGGGTCCGCGCCGTGCACGCCTGCGGCGGCCTGCGCCATGGCCTCGAGCAGCCGTCGGGTGTCCCGGTGCGGCTGGCCGGCGAGCTGGATCCGGACCACGTCGGGGGCCAGGTCGCGGACCTGCCAGTCCCGCACCCGGGCGGCGCCGGCCGGCCCCCGCACGGCCGCGCTCACCAGGTCGTACGCCGCGGGGTCCGCCGTCGGCATCGGCACGGCGGGATGCCGTCCGGCGGCCCAGACGCAGGTCGGGTCTCCGAGCTGCTTGGCCTCGCGAGCGTGCCGGGAGCCGTCGTCGGCCGGGCCGACCCCGACCCTGCGGAGGTGACCGAGAGACCCCGTCCCGGCCTCGCGCACGTGCCAGGTCGGCCGCCAACCGGGCTCGGCCACCCGCTCCGCCGCGGCGACGACTGCGCGCGGCAGGTCGCTGACCTCCGGTCCGCGGGCGAGCCCGTCGTAGAAACGATCGGCGTCCGGGGCCCTCGGCACGAGGGGCGCCAGGTGTGCGGCGTCGGGGTCGCGCAGGTCGACCGCCGGCCCGGGCTCCGCGTCGTACCACGCGCCGAGCAGGGTGTCGCACACGTCGTGGCCGCCCACCGTGAGGTGCGGGGACAGGATCGCGGAGACGGCCAGGCGGACCAGGTCGAGCAGCCAGGGCCCGCGGGCGAGCTCGTCGAGGTCGTTGACGCCCCAGCGACGCACGCCGTCGGCGTCGCGCCAGGTGCCGAGGTTCTCCACGTGCAGGTCGCCGACCTGGGGGACCCGCGCGCGGGAGAACGCGTCGGGAACGGCCTCCGCGGCGCGGAGCAGCCAGAGGTAGTAGGTGCCGCGGAGGAAGCGGTGCTCGTCGTGCCGCATCTCGGCGTGCTTGCGCGCGAGGTCGGCGGGCACCAGCGGGATCCGGGAGCCCAGCCACCGCTCGTAGTCGGCCGTCAGGGACGTGACGTCATCCATGGACGGCCGGCTCCTCCCGGGGCCGCGCCGTCCCTCGCGCGGCCAGGGCCCCACCCGCCACGGTGACAGCCAGGGTGAGCAGGGCTCCCAGGATGAGGGCGGCACCCTCACCCGGTCGGAGCAGCCCGAGCTGGGCGCCGATGGTGGCCGCGGCCACCGGCACCCCCAGCTGGGCACTCGCGAGCAGGGCGTACGGCACGGGTTGGCGCAGGGCGACCGGCGTCAGGTGGGCGACCGCCGCCCCGGCTCCCAGGAACAGTCCCAGGACGATCATCGAGGGGTGGTGGACCAGGTCGCGCAGCTGGAGGCCGGCCCCGAGCCACACGAAGAACAACGGCCCGAAGAACCCCTCCGTGACCGCGAACAGCTGCTTGGCGACGCGTCGCGGCTCGCCGACTGCGGCCACGGCCAGCCCGGCGACGAAGCCGGCGAGCATGAGGGACACGTGCATCGCGACGGCCAGCGCGGCCATCGCGAACAGGACCGTCAGGCTGACGCGCAGCTCCACCGCGAACTGCCGGTCCTCCGACACCCGGTGGACCCTCCCGCGGACCCCGCTGCGCTCGACGGAGCGCAGGACCACGAAGAACACGGCGCCGGCCGCCAGGACGACCCCGGCACCCAGGGCGGCGCGGCCCGCGTGGGCGGGGTCGATGGCCAGCGGGAGCAGCACGATGCACATCGCGTCGGCGATCGCGATCTGCGGCAGGAGGTCGACCAGGGCCGGCCCCTCGAGGGAGAGCGAGTCGACGATCGGGAGGATCAGGGCGGCGGACGACGACGCCATCAGCACGGCGTAGAGGGGCGCATGGTGGATGGCGACCACGCGCGAGGCGGCGTACCCGAGGACGCACGCGGCGAGGCCGACGGCGACCGCGCGGACGAGTCCGGTGCGCAGGGCCGGCCGGAGCCGCGGGTCCCGGACCGGGACGTGCGTGCCCGCCACGAACATCACCAGGACGAAGCCCGCGTTGCCCAGGAACGTGAACGTCGGGTCGCTCGCGTCGAGGACGCCGAACCCGGTGACTCCCAGCACCACTCCGGCCAGGAGCTCACCGAGGACGACGGGGAGGTGCCAGCCCCGCGGCGCGGCCAGCAGCGGGCCTGCCAGCGCGACCGCGCACACGATCGCCAGGTCGAGGAACGACACGAGCGGATGCTAGACCCGCGGACCGCCGATCGAACCCGTTGCGGACGTCCGGGCATGCAAAGGCCCCCCACGCACCCAGCAGAGCTCGCCTGCCCTTGCTGCCTTCCGGCCCTGGGGGATTCGGCAAGATGCCGCCGCATGGGGGGTTGGCCCGAGTGTAGGTGACGTCGTACGACGGACGAAGTCGGCGACCGTCCCGGGCGGCCCGCCGACGTCGGGGCACCTCGCGAGCGATTTCGTCGCGCCGTCGGGCGCCCGGTACCCTCCTCGGCGGAGGATTCGCCTAGTGGCCTATGGCGCTCGCTTGGAAAGCGGGTTGGGTTAACAGCCCTCGCGGGTTCGAATCCCGCATCCTCCGCCAAACCTCTGCCAGACCTCTGCCAGGGCGTCCCACCCTGCCGCAGGACGAGTTCATCCGGTCCGGAGGAAGCGCCGTCCACTCCCGAGGGGGAGGGTGCCGGAAGGGCGGCGATCGCCGCCGCGGACGTGCGTCGACGGCCGGGAGGGACCTTCCCCAGATGAGCGAGCAACGAGACCCCATCCAGCGTCAGGTCCTACCGATCCCCGGACGACCGCCGCGCGGTCTGACCACCTACGACGCGAAGGACCCGGACACCCGCTTCCCGGCGATCAGGCCCATCCGGCCCCCCGCGGGAGCGCCGAACGTGCTGGTGGTCCTGCTGGACGACACCGGGTTCGGAGCGTCCAGCAGCTTCGGCGGCCCGGTGAGCACACCGACCTTCGACCGGCTGGCGCGGGACGGGCTGCGTTACACGCGGTTCCACACCACCGCGCTGTGCTCCCCGACCAGGGCGGCCCTGCTCTCGGGCAGGAACCATCACACCGTCGGGATGGGTGGGGTCACCGAGGTCGCCACGTCGGCTCCCGGGTACAGCTCGCAGCGCCCGAACACCTGTGCCCCGCTGGCGGAGACCCTCAAGCTGAACGGATACGCCACCGCGCAGTTCGGCAAGTGTCACGAGGTGCCCGTCTGGGAGACCAGCCCGATGGGCCCCTTCGACAACTGGCCGAGCGGGGGCGGCGGTTTCGAGCACTTCTACGGCTTCATCGGCGGCGAGACCAACCAGTACGCCCCGGCCCTCTACCGCGACACGGTGCCGATCGAGCCCGATCGGTCGCCCGAGGAGGGGTACCACCTCACCGAGGACATGACCGACCACGCGATCGACTGGGTACGGCAGCAGAAGGCGCTCATGCCGGACAAGCCGTTCTTCGTCTACTTCGCGCCCGGCGCCACCCACGCACCGCACCACGTCCCCGCGGAGTGGTCCGACAAGTACCGGGGGAAGTTCGACCAGGGGTGGGACGCGCTCCGCGAGGAGACGGTGGTCCGGCAGCGGGACCTCGGCGTCGTCCCTCAGGACGCCGTCCTCACGGCGCGGCCCGACGAGATCCCGGCCTGGGTGGACATGCCCGACGAGCTCAAGCCGGTGCTCGCGCGTCAGATGGAGGTGTACGCCGGTTTCCTCGAGCACACCGACCATCATGTCGGTCGGCTCGTGGACGCCCTGGTCGAGCTGGAGATCCTCGACGACACGCTGGTCTACGTGATCATCGGCGACAACGGCGCCTCGGCCGAAGGCACGCTCCATGGGACCTTCAACGAGCTGATCATGCTCAACGGCGCGGCCGGGATCGAGACTCCGGAGTTCATGGCGTCGCGCATCGACAAGTTCGGCACTCCCGAGGCCTACAACCACTACGCGGTCGGGTGGGCGCACGCCATGGACGCGCCGTACCAGTGGACCAAGCAGGTGGCCTCGCACTGGGGCGGCACCCGCAACGGGACCATCGTGCACTGGCCCGGCGGCATCGAGGCCGCCGGCGAGGTCCGCCACCAGTTCCATCACGTCATCGACGTGGCGCCCACCGTGCTCGAGGTCGCCGGGTTGCCCGAGCCGTCCGCGGTGCACGGGATCGCGCAACGCCCCCTCGAGGGGGTGAGCATGGCCTACAGCTTCGAGGACGCCGACGCCGCCGACCGGCACGAGACGCAGTACTTCGAGATGTTCTGCAACCGGGGCATCTACCACCGCGGCTGGACCGCGGTGACGCGGCACTCCACGCCCTGGGAAGCGATGGCGAAGCTGCCCTCGCTCGACGACGACGCGTGGGAGCTGTACGCCCCGGAGGACTGGACGCAGGCGCACAACATCGCCCGCGAGAAGCCCGAGACGTTGCACCGGCTCCAGCAGCTGTTCGTGCTCGAGGCGAGCAAGTACAACGTGTTCCCGCTGGACGACCGGCGGGTCGAGCGGTTCAACTCCGACCTGGCCGGCCGTCCGACGCTGGTGCACGGCAACACCCAGCTCCTCTACGGCGGCATGGGACGGCTGACGGAGAACTCGGTGCTGAACATCAAGAACAAGTCGCACGCGATCACCGCCGACATCGAGGTGCCGGCCGGCGCCTGCCGAGGGGTGATCATCGCCCAGGGCGGCGCGTTCGGGGGCTGGAGCCTCTATGCCAAGGACGGCAGGCCCGCCTACTGCTACAACCTGTTCGGGTTGCAGCGGTTCACGGTGTACGGCGCCACGGACATCCCCGAGGGGGAGCACCAGGTGCGCATGGAGTTCACCTACGACGGCGGCGGGCTGGGCAGGGGTGGCACGGTGGACCTCTTCCTCGACGGCAAGCCCGTCGGGCAGGGGCGGGTGGACGCGACCGAGCCGATGCTGTTCTCCGGTGACGAGACCACGGATCTCGGCTCCGACACGGCCACCCCGGTCAGCGACGACTACGGCTCCGAGGACAGCGTCTTCACCGGGAGGGTGCGGTGGGTCCAGCTCGACCTGGGCGACGCCGCTCACGACGAGGACCACCTGATCACTCCCGAGGAGCGCTACCGGGTGGCCATGGCCCGGCAGTAGGCCTGCTGCCTCGCCGGTCGTCGCGCGCCCCGGCGGTCAGGGCGGAGCCGTCCCGGGAGCGGTGAGGGCCCTGACCGCGGCGGCGACCGAGTCGAAGCCGCCGATCGACCGGAGGTCGGTGATGCCGGCACGCTCCCAGAGGGCGGCGACCGGTGGGTGCACCCGCGCGAACACCAGCCGGGCACCACGGCTCTGGAGCTCCGCCGCGACCTGGAGGACCATGTCCGCGCCGTCGGTGTCGGTCAGGTAGATGGCCTCGGCGTCGAGGACGACCCCGGTCAGGTCGGGCTCTCGATCCGTCAGCTCCTGCACGCGCGTCCTGAACCGGTCGGCGTCCGCGAAGAACAGCGGGCCGTCGACGCGGACCACCACCACCCCGGGCTCGTTCTCGAGCCCCTCGTGACGCTGCGCGTCGTGGTAGTCGCCCGACACCCGTTCCCGTCCCAACGGCCTGACCGACGTCTGGGAGGAGCGTGCGATCAGCAGCAGCAGGGACAGGACCACCCCGATCAGGATCCCCACGATGATCCCGACGGTGAGGATGCCGATCATCGCTCCCATGAAGAACACCCAGTCGGACCGGTTGACCGCGTAGTAGCGCCGCATGTCCCGCAGGTGGACCAGCCCGAGCATCGCGTCGATCACGATCGCCCCGAGGGTGGCGCCCGGAAGGTTCTCGAAGAGGCCGGCGAGGAACAGGAGAGTCAGCAGGACCAGCGCCGCGTTGACGAGCGACGCCATCTGCGACTGCTGTCCCGCCGAGTCCGCGACGGACGTCTTCGAGAGACTCCCGTCGACGGCGAAACCGCCGACCACGCCGCTCGCCGCGCACGACATGCCCTGGGCGATCAGCTCCTGGTTGGGGTCGATGTCGTAGCCGTGCTTGGTGGCCATGGCCCGCGCCGCCGCCAGTGACTCGGAGAACCCCACGAACACCACGGCCAGCGCGCCCGTCAGGAGAGCGCCGAGGTGACCGGCTCCGATGTCCGGGAGGCCGATGGAGAACAGTCCGGTCGGGACGTGACCGGTGATCGCGACCCCGTGGGCGGACAGGTCGAACGCCTCGACCGCGAGGATCGCCAGCACCATCACGATCAGCGCCCGCGGCCAGCGCGGCAGCCGGTAGCGCAGCAGGAGCAGCACGGCCAACGAGCCGGCCCCCACGGCCAGGGTGGTGACGCTCGTGTCCGGAAGCTGCCCGAGCGTGTCCCAGAGCTCCGCCAGGTAAGAGCGTCCCGAAGCCGACACCCCGAGCAGCTTCTGCACCTGGTCGATGATGATCCCGAGCGAGAACCCGAGCACGAACCCGGCCATCACGGCCTTGGACAGGAAGGTCGAGACCCAGCCCATCCGCAGCACGCCGAGCGCCACGTAGACGGCGCCCGTGGCCAGCGCCAGGCCGGCCGCGTAGGCGGCCGCCGTGCTCGTCCCGATCGCCTGCTTCCCCATCAGCGGGGTGATCACCGTGGCGGTGACCGCGCAGATCGCCGCGCTCGGTCCCTCCACCACGTGTCGGGAGCTCCCGAACACGGCGTACCCGAGCAGGGCGGCGAACGCCGTGTACAGGCCGTACTGGACCGGGACGCCCACCAGGGTGGCGTACGCCAGGCTCTGCGGCACGAGAAGCGCCCACACCGACAGGCCCGCCACCGCGTCCGCGGGGAGCTGCGAGCGCCGGTACTGCACCACCCACGCGATCAGCGGTAGATGATCGCGCAGCCGCCCAAGCGCCGTTCCTGCGGCAGCACCCATCAGCGCCTCCGCCCACGTCTCACCGGGGCGCCGAGGGCGCGTCGGGGGTGCGCACCCGGAGCGGACGCCGCGTCAGCCTGCGACCGACCTCAGGTCAGAGCCTTCGCCTTGATCTGGTCGAACTCCGCCTGGCTGATCGTCCCGGAGTCCAGCAGGGACTTCGCCGACGCGATCTGGTCCGCTGCGCCACCGCTCGACGACCCCGCGACCGACTGGATGTACGCCGCCTGCTGCTCCTGCAGGTGCCGCTGCTGCTCGATGGCCCGCTCGGTCATGCCGCCACCGCGGGCGATCAGGTACACGAGCATCCCGAGGAACGGCAGGATCACGATGAAGATGATCCACAGCGTCTTCGCGACGCCCCCGATGTCGCGGCTGCGGAACAGGTCACCGAAGATCCAGAACAGGCACATCAAGTAGGTGACGAAGATGAAGAACTCGAACAGCGCGAGGAGGAAATGGCCGTTGTTGTTGAACATGGGACCCCTTCGTGGGTAGGAGCATCTAGTGGAGCCGTGCCCGTGCTAGCGAACGCCGAACTCGTTCCGCTCGACCGTGGACGGGTCCACACGGGGATTCCACCGCCACGCTCGCGCGCCGACCTCCCCCGAGACGGGTGAGAACCGGGCCGTCCCCGCCGATCCGCCCTGTTGTAACGCTCACCTCCCCTCCGCCGCTGAAGGGGGTGACGCGCCTGCCCCGGGCGCCCGCAGCAGGAGGAACCCCATGACCCTCACCGCCCTCCGACGTACGGCCAGCGGGATCGCCGTCGTGGCGACGACCGCCGGTCTCGCCGTGATCCCGGCTCTGCACGCCGACGCCGCCGCGCGCGCCGAGACGTCCCTCTCGATCCGGGCCGTCCGCCCGGCGGTGCGGCCGGGCGGCACCGACACCATCGCCGGTGCCCTCGCCGTGGCCGGTCCGCCCGGCGCCGCCGGACGGGAGGTCACCCTCGAGGCCCGGCCGATGGGCGCGACCGGGTTCACCCCGGTCGGTACGGCGACGGCCCGGGACCGCGGCGGCCTCAGTGAGTCCGTGATGCCCGACGTGACCACCCGCTACCGCTGGCACTACCTCGGTGACACCGACGCCAGGCCCAGCCTGAGCGGTGTCGTCACCGTCCGGGTCCGCATCCCCCGGCACCACCCACACCGGATCCCGACCTCGCTGTCCATCCGCGCCGTGCACCACGTGGTGCAACCCGACGGAACCGACACGGTGCGGGGCCGGCTGCGGGCCGAGCGGGTGCCGCTCCCCCACCGACGCGTGATCCTCCTGTCCCGCCTCATGGGCTCCACCTCCTGGACCTTCGAGGGCGCCCACCGGACGCGCCGGCTCGGCGTCGTCAGGTTCCGGGTCCAGCCGACCGCCGACACGGCGTACCGCCTCGCCTTCCTCGGCACCCGGGTCTTCCAGCCCGCCCGGAGCGGCATCGTCCGCGTGGTCTCGCGTCCCGCCGTCGCGATCACCGCGGACCCGAGCCGGATCGACCGCGGCGAGTCGACCACGGTCGCGGGCGTGGTCACCGACCAGGGCGCACCGGTCGCCGGCGCGACGGTCGAGCTCCTGGCCCGCCGGCTCGGAGCGACCGGCGTCCCGCACGTCGTCGGCAGCGGCATCACGGCGGCCGACGGCACCGTGAGCTTCACCGCCACCCCCGCGGGCACGACCGTCTACCGCCTGCACCTGCTCAGGTCCGCCGGGATGCCGGGAGCGCTCAGTGACCGTGCGCGGGTCGTGGTCCGCACCCCGACGTCGCTGTCGATCCGCGGGCGGCAGACCGCGACCGACTTCGTCATCAGCGGTGAGCTGCGAGGCGGCGGCCACGCCCTGGCCCACCGCCCCGTGACGCTGATGGAGCAGGCACCGGGTTCGACCACCTGGATCGCCGGCGGCACGGCCCGGACCGGGAGCAACGGGGTCGTCCGCTTCCACGAGCCGCCGGCGCCCGGCACCGGTTACCGTCTCGCCTATGCGGGTGGACCGCGGTTCGCAGCGAGCTCCAGCGGGACCGTCGTCTCCTGAGGTCGGCGACCGACGGCTGGAGGGCACGGCGCTGGACCGCCCCGGACCCCACGACGCCCACCGGCCCGACTCCACGGGGGATCGGACCGGTGGGCGGCAGCCTGCCCCGGACGTTCTCGACGAAGCGCTCGAGCTCGCCCGCCGTGGCGACGAGGCGGGCTTCGTCGTCCTGTGGCGGACGCTGCACCCGCCCCTGCTGCGGTACCTGACCGTGCGCGGCAACGAGGCACCCGAGGACCTGGCGGCCGAGACCTGGCTGCAGGTGGTCCGCGACCTCGACGGCTTCCGGGGTGACGCGGCCGGGTTCCGGGCCTGGCTGTTCACCGTGGCCCGCCACCGGGCCGTCGACCAGGGCCGGGCGCGAGCCTCGCGTCCCGTCGTACCCGTCGCCGATCCCCAGGGCGACGGCGACGGCGCCAGCGCGCCCAGCGCGGAGCAGGACGTGGTCCAGCGCGAGGCGACGGCCGCCGCGCTCCGACTCGTGGCGACGCTGCCCCCCGAGCAGGCCGAGATGGTGATGCTGCGCGTGGTCGCGGGACTCGACGTGGGCGTGGTGGCCGACCTGGTCGGCAAGACGCCCGGCGCCGTCCGCGTGGCGGTGCATCGGGCCTTGAAGTCCCTGTCCCGCGATCCGCGGGTCCGTTCGGCACGAGAGGTGGTGTGAGATGAGCGAGCACGACGACGACCTGGCCCGCTGGGCCGACGACGACCTGGTCCGCGCGCTGCGCGCTCCCGGCACGACCCAGGAGCTGGCGGAGCAGGAAACGTACGTCGCCGGGTTCCGCGAGGCGCGTCGAGCGCGGTCCGGCCTGCGGTCGCTCCCGCGCCGTGCGGCCGGGCGTCTCGGTGCCGGAGGTACCGCGGTCGTCGTCACGGTCGCACTCACCAGCGGCGTCGCCGCGGCCTACACCGGCCACCTCCCTGACCCGGTCCAGCGCGTGATGCACTCCGTCCTCGGCCCGATCGGCGTCTCCGCGCCGGACCCGGCCGGGTCCCCTCACCACCGTCCCCGCGCGGCGTCCACGCAGGGAGGCACCGTGATCGCGCCCCTGCCCACGGGTGCGACGGACCCGACCGCGCCCGCGACCGGGACGACCCGGTCCGGTACGACGGCGGCAGGTGCATCGACCGCCGGCCCCACCCCCGCCGGCGTCGGGGGTCACGCCCACCACCGGGCGGGCGCCCCGGGCCCGACCAACCGACCCACTGGGACCCCCTCGACGCCGACGACCAGCCCGACCTCCTCGCCCACCTCGGGACCGGGGGCGGCCCCACCGTCGGCCCTGTCCATGGGCGGTTCGTCCCATCGCGTCGCGGTGGGCCAGACCGTGACCCTCTCGAGCCTGCTGACGGCGGCCGACGGTTCACCGCTCCCCGGTCACCTTGTCGTGCTGCTCACCCGCGAGGGCGGAGCCTGGCATCCGGTCGCGGAGGCCACCACCGACTCGTCCGGCACCGTCGCGGTCACGACACCGCCGGTGACGAGGTCCGGCAGGTTCCGGTGGCACACCGATCATCGCGTCCGCAGCGCGGCGTGGCCGGTGCGCATGGTGCCGACGATGACGGCGTCGGCGTCCGCGGGCGGCACCGGGACCGTCGTCGACGCCACGACGCAGGGTGGAAGCCCCGGCGACCGGGTGCTGCTGCTCCGGTGGGTCGGCACGCGGCTCGTGCGTGTCGGCCACGGTGCGCTCGACCAGGGTGGAGCGACCATCTTCGAGGTCACGACACCGCCGCGCCGCGCGACGTACGTGGTGCGGCTCCTCCCCACCCGGCGCCATGCAGGGGCCAAGGTCCGCCTCGCGGTGCAGCCGCCCTCGGCCGCTGCCGTGAGCATCTCCGCCTCGGCCGACCGGGTCCCCGTGGGCGGGTCGATCGCGGTGTCCGGCGTGGTGCGCGCCGCCGACGGCAGCGGCCTCCCCGGGCGCCGAGTCGTCCTCCAGGTGCGTGGTCCCGCGTGGTGGCGGACGGTGGCGACCGGGACGACGGACGCCGGCGGCTCGGTGACGCTGCCCACGCCGGCCGCCCGGACCACGGCGCGCTATCGGCTCCACGCCCGGAACGGCGCGCACAGCACCCCGTGGCGCGTGGTCATGATGCCCGTCCTCTCGGCCACGACCAGCCCGGACGGCTCCTTCGTCGACGTCGACGCGACTGCGCGGGGTGGCCGGGGCGGTGACCGGGTCGTCCTGCTCCGACGCGTGGCCGGCCGTCTCGTCAAGGTCCAGCACGCCTCACTCGACGCGGCCGGATCGGTCACCTTCCGCGTGGCACCTCGCACGCGGGCCTCGGCGTACGTCGTGCGGCTGCTCGCCACGAGGCGGCACGGGTGGGCGGTCGCGCACGTGCAGGTGCCGGGGACCGGCTGAGCGTCGGCGCGAGCGGAGCGTCAGCGGCGGCCGATGCCGAAGATGCCGCGCACGGAGAGCTGCTCGGCCAGGAGCTGCAGGGTCTTCGTCTTGCCCGTGCCCGTGGCCCCGGCGACGAGGCCGTGCCGGTTGAGCATGCCCAGCGGGATGCGGATGTGGACGTCGGACAGGGTGGTCTCGTCGAGCATCAGGCCGCCCAGCTCGAGGGCCGGCCCGTCGAAGGCGTAGCCCGGGGCGACCGCCGCGGCGATGGGGTTGTCCGTCATGCCAGGACTGTAGCCAGCGGGCGCCGCAACCGTCCTCAGTAGACTCCCCGCGTGATCTTCAAGCGGATCGGGGACGGTAGGCCGTACCCTCCGCACGACCTGACGTCCGGAGCCTGGGCCGCGCTGCCGCCGCGCCAGGTGCGGCTGGACGAGCTGGTCACCACCAAGGACACGCTGCGCCTCGACACGCTGCTCGACGAGGACTCCACCTTCTACGGCGACCTGTTCGCCCACGTGGTCCGGTGGCGCGGTGACCTCTATCTCGAGGACGGTCTGCACCGCGCGCTGCGGGCCGCCCTGCAGCAGCGTCACGTCCTGCATGCCCGCGTGTACGAGATGGCCGACCGGTGAACGCACACCTCAAGGCGCTGCTGACGCTGACGGTCCTCGCGGTCCTGGTGCTGCTCGGTGTCACGTGGGGCTGGTCGGCGTTCACCTCGCCGTTCCCGCACGCGGCGTCGCAGAAGGTCTGCGTCAGCACGAAGCTGCACGCCGGTGACCGCGTCTCGCCGCCCCAGGTCATCGTCAGCGTGTTCAACGCCAGTCAGCGGGTCGGTCTGGCCGAGCGGACGATCGCGGCCTTCGAGAACCGGGGCTTCGGAGGCGGCAACGTGGGCAACGCCCCGAACGGCACCGTGGTGCACTTCGCCCAGGTGTGGGCGTCCCAACCGGGCAACCCCGCCGTCCGCCTCGTCGCGAGCAGGCTGGGGCGGCACGCGATCGTCGTACGCAAGCATCACTCCGGTCCGGGGGTCGTGGTGATGGTGGGCCCGCTGTTCCAGCACCTGGTGTCCGGCAAGTCCTCGGTCAAGGTCACCGGGACCACGACCATCTGCTCCCCGCCCGCCGCGTGAGCCGCGGACTGGTCCGCCTGACCCAGCGCTCCCCGATCGGGTGTGATCCCGGCCCGTGTATCCGGCGGTGAGCTGGGACCGGTCCGGGGCAGCAGGACGAGTCCTGGCTCACCGCTCCCCGACCGGCGGTCGCGCAGCGGGTCAGGGCAGGGACAGGGAGGCGCCCGGCTACGTCTCGTCGAGCCAGCGCCCCAGGCGACCGTGGGCGGAGACCGTCCGCAGCCGCTGGACCGTCGGCTCCCGCAGGCCGCGGGGCGTGACCACGAGCATGTCGTCGCCGCGGCGCAGGACGGTACGCCGGTCGGGGACGATCGCCTGCCCGTCGCGGACCACCATCGACACCGACGACCCCGCGGGCAGCCGCAGCTCGCCCACCTCGACGCCATGGAGCCTCGAGACCGGGCTGATCGTCACCTGCAGCATGTCGGCGGCGACCCGTTCGAGCGGCGCGACCTCGAGGTCGAGCTGGCGCGGCTCGGACCTGCGGGTCACCCGGAGCCGCTTGGCGACCGACGGCAGCGTGGGTCCGGTCAGCAGCGTGGAGATGACCACGATCACGAACACGATGTCGAAGAGCCGCTCGGCGTCGGTCACGCCCTCGGCGAGGGGGATCGTGGCCAGCACGATCGGCACGGCCCCGCGCAGCCCGGCCCACGAGACGAACGCACCCTCCCGCCACGGCAGGGGCTGCACCACCGAGCTCACGAGCACGGTCAACGGCCGGGCGACGAAGGTCAGCAGCAGGCTGCCGACGACCGCGATCCCGACCACGCCGAGGGTGATCCGGCTGGGAGTCAGGAGCAGGCCGAGCATCACGAACAGCCCGATCTGCGCCAGCCACGCGACGCCCTCCGCGAACGACCGGGTGGCGATGCGGTGCGGGAGCTCGGAGTTGCCGAGCACCAGCCCGGCGACGTAGATCGCGGCGAAGCCGGACGTGTGCACCGCCGCCGAGGCGCCGTACGCGAGGAGGGCGAGGCACAGCACGGCGAGGGGGTAGAGACCCGACGACGGGAGGGCGGCGCGGCGCATCAGCCAGGCACCTCCGAACCCGATCCCGATCCCGACGAGCACCCCGCCGACGAGCTCGCCGACGATCACCAGCACGGTGGCGGCCACGCCGTGGTCGGCCACCGATCCGGTGGAGATCAGCGTGACGAGGACGACCGTCGGCGCGTCGTTGAGGCCGGACTCGACCTCGAGCGAGCCCACCAGCCGGGGCGAGACCGGCAGCCCGCGCAGCACGGAGAAGACGGCGGCCGCGTCGGTCGGCGAGGTCACCGCGCCGAGGAGCACCGCCAGCTGCCAGGACAGGCCGAGCAGCAGGTGGGCGCCGACGGCCACGATGCCGACCGACACCGCGACCCCGAGGGTGGCCAGGGAGACGCCGAGGCGCGTCGACGGCCGGACGTCGCGCCAGCTCGTGGTCAGGCCGCCCTCGGCGAGGATGAGGGCGAGGGCGGCGAAGCCCAGCGCATGGGCCAGCTCCGCGTCCCCGAACCGGATGCCCACGCCGTTCTCGCCCAGGGCGACGCCCATGAGCAGATAGAGCAGCAGGCTGGGCAGCCCGGCGCGGGTGGAGACCCGGACGGCGAGGATCGCCAGCAGGGTGACCCCCGCGCCGACCAGCACGAAGGTGTCGAGCTGGTGGACGTCGAAGGTCACGGGTGTCACCTCGCTGTTCAGCAGGGGCGGCGTTACCCAACCCTACCGATGACCGCCGGCCGTCACTGTCGGAAGAATCCCGCCACGTGGTAAACCGAGGGCCTGCTCTCGAACGACTCCCAGACATGGTCAAGACTTTCCGGAAGCGCGCGCGAGCCGTGATCGAGCTCGTCGACGAGCTCCCGGGCGGCGGGGTCGACCTGTGCGCGGAGCCCTCCACGCAGCGAGCCCTCGAGAGCTTCGAGGCGTTCTACCGCCGCGAGTACCCGCGGTTGCTGGTGCTGGCGCGGGCACTGACGGGGGCGGCCACCGCCGAGGACGTGGCGCAGGAGGTCATGCTCGTCACGTACCGGCGGTGGTCGCAGATCGCCGTCCTCGACAACCCCGCCGGCTACGTGCGCGGCATCTGCCTGCACCAGGGGGTCTCGCTCACGCGCCGGCACATCGTCGAGCGACGGGCGTTGCAGCGGTACGCCGCCCGGCCGTCCGCCCGGGTGGAGCCCCTGACGCTCGACAGCGAGCGGTTCTGGGCCGAGGTGCGCCGCCTCCCACGGCGCCAGGCACAGGCCGCGGTCCTGTTCTACGCCCTCGACCTGCCGGTCGCCGAGGTCGCGGCCACCCTCGGCTGCGCCGAAGGGACGGTCAAGGCGCACCTGTCCCGGGCCCGGGCCCGGCTCGCCGTCCGCCTCGGAAGCACGGAGGACCTGTCATGACTCTCGAGCGCGTGACGCGAGCCGCCGTCGAGGACCTCTGGGCCCACACCGTGGCCGATCCGGAGCAGGGCCTCACCGAGCTGTTCGCCGCGCACACCCGGCGCCGGACGCAGTCCCGATGGGCGATGGGGCTGGCCGTCGCGGCCGCGGTCGTCGCCGCCTGGTGGGGCGGCACCACGTTCGGTCATGACGCCGCGACGCCGCAGCCCGCGCCGCCGGTCCCGGTCCCGACCCGGGTGGCGTGCCCTTCGGGCTACGTCACGTGTCTCGGCCAGGGCACCTATCGGTTCGCGCTCGCGTCTCCCGTCGTCTGGCGGATACCTCGGGGCTTCGGGGTGGACTCCGGAGGGGGCGCGACGTCCGGCATGGTCGAGAGCTACTGGCATCACCACGGGATCGCGTCCGGCGTCACCGTGCTGGAAGGGGTGCGCGCCGCCGCTCGGACGGCCCACCCGGCTCCCGCGCCCGGGGTCCCGGGCACCGCGGCCGGCTTCGTGCAGTGGTTGGCGTCGCAGTCGTACCTGCACGCCTCGACGCCTCGTCGGACGACGGTGTCGGGACACCCGGCCTGGGCGGTCCGGGTCTCGCTGGACCCGCACGCCGCCCCGGGGCCTGCTACCTGCACGGGCGGGAACCGCTGCTATCCGGTCACGATCCAGAGCGGGGACTCGGTCACGGGCATCTGGGGCGACATGGTCGCGGACTACACGGCGTTCGACCTGCCCGGCTCGGGCACCGCCGTCGTGTGGTCCTGGTCCTTCGCCCACGACACCTCCGCCCTGACCCGCAACCGCGAGCTGGTCGCGGGACTGTCCTGGCCCCGCCACTGAGGTCGCCGGCACGCACGTTCCCGTCAGGCGAGATCCCGGACGAAGTCGGAGAGCTGGGCGAGGTTGCGGCACTCCACCATCGGGACCACAGCGCCGTAGGCACCGGCGGCGGAGTCGCCGGTGTCCCAGTGGCGCGGGTGCTCGGGGTTGAGCCAGTGCGCGTGCCGGGCCCGGCCGGCGAGGTCGCGCAGCACGTCGACCGAGAGGTCGCTGTAGTTGGACCTGGCGTCGCCGAGGATCAACAGGGCCGACCGGGGGCCGAGGGCGTCGGCGTACTCCTGCACGAAGGTCGTGAACGCGCGCCCGTAGTTGGTCCGGCCCCAGAGCGCCGCCTGTGACGTCCGCGCGGCGAGCTCGGCCATCACCTCTCCCACGTCCGCCCCGGGCCGGAAGACGTCGGTCACCTCGTGGACCTGGTCGACGAACGTGAACGCGCGCACCTTCCCGAACTGCTCGTTGAGCGCGTAGACCAGCATCAGGGTGAACTGCGCGAAGTTCGCGACGGACCCGCTGACGTCACACAGCACGACGAGCTCGGTGCGGTGGGGCCGCCTGGGCCGGTGGTGCGTCGTCAGCGGGACGCCACCGGTCGAGATCGACGCCCGCACGGTGCGTCGGAAGTCGAGCGGCCCACGGTGCCGCGCGTGACGCTCGCGAGCCATCCGGGTCGCCAGGCGGCGGGCCAGCGGGTAGATCTCGCGTCGCATCTCGGCGAGGTCGGCCTTGCGGGCCGAGGTGAAGTCCAGCCGCTCGAGGCTCGGCCGGACCGCGACCCGCGCGACGTGGTCCGGCCCCTTCTCGGCGGCGATCCGCCGACGCGCGTCCGCCTCGACAAAGGCGGTGAAGGCACCGACCCGACGGTCCGCCGTACGCCGTGCCTCGTCGTCGAGGCGGCCCTCGCGCAGGAGCGCGGCCACGACCTGGTCGACCAGCGTCTGCGGGGAGACCCGCTGCAGGGTCGTGTAGGCCGACCAGCTGGACAGGCCCGGACCGCGTCCGCGCATCTCGCCGAACCTCGCGACCGCCTCGGTCGCGAGCCGACGCAGCGCCTCCTGGTCTCCCGTCGCGAGGGCACTCGCCAGGCGCTCCCGCACGTCCGCGAGATCCGCGCCGGAGTCGCGGGACGGCCCTCCCTCGCCGCTCTCGTCCCCGACCGAGGCCCCCGCGCCCACGAGGCGCGGGAAGTAGAGGTCGAAGAGCGTCTCGAACGTGGGCCGCTGGCTCTGCCGCTTGACCAGCGTGGCGGCGTACCCCTGTCGGATCGCCTCCCGGTCACCCCAGTCGAGGACGCTGAAGGCCGCGATCGCGTCGAGGTCCTCGGCGAGCGACACCGGGACGCCGGCCCCGCGCAACGCCTCGAGGAAGGCGATGTGGGTGGTCAGCAGCCCGCTCGTCATCGCGGCAGCCTCAGCTCCTTGACGGCCCGGTCCTGGTCGGAGGCGTGCTTGAGGACGACGCCGAGCGTGTCCGACACGGCGCGCTCGTCGAGGTCGCCGATCTCCAGTGCCACCAGGGTGCGCGCCCAGTCGACCGACTCGGCGATCGAGGGCGACTTCTTGAGCTCGAGCTCACGCAGGCGGCCGACCGTGTCGACGACCTGACGCGCGATCCGCTCGTCGAGCTCGGGCACCTGGCCGCGGACGATCTCCCGCTCGCGCTCCGCATCGGGGTAGTCGAGGTGCAGGTAGAGGCACCGCCGCTTGAGCGCCTCGGACAGCTCGCGGGTGGCGTTCGAGGTGAGGACGACGTACGGCCGTCGTACGGCCGCGAGGGTGCCGAGCTCCGGGATCGTCACCTGGAAGTCGCTGAGGACCTCCAGCAGCAGCCCCTCGACCTCGACATCGGTCTTGTCGACCTCGTCCACCAGCAGCACGGTCGGCTGCTCGCGACGGATCGCGGTGAGCAGGGGTCGGGTGAGCAGGAACTCGTCGGTGAAGATGTCGTCGTGCGTCTGCTCCCAGCCCTGGTCGCCCGCGGCCTGGATCCGCAGCAGCTGCTTCTTGTAGTTCCACTCGTACAGCGCCCGCGCCTCGTCGAGGCCCTCGTAGCACTGCAGCCGCACCAGGTCGGCCCCGGTGGCCCGGCTCACGGCCTTGGCCAGCTCGGTCTTCCCCACCCCGGCCGGACCCTCGACGAGCAGCGGCTTCTCCAGCGCACCCGCGAGGTACGACGTCGTGGCGGTCGCGACGTCCGCGAGGTAGCCGGCACCCGCGAGCCGCTCGCGGGCGTCGTCGGGCGAGCCGAACCACGGGTTGCTCACCAGGCGAGGATAGGGCCGCCGCCGGTGGGGAGCTCAGAAGGCACCGTGACGACCCTCGCCGCCGCGGAACCGTGCCGCGCCCTCGGCTCCTCCCTCCCGCAGCGACCGCACGCCGTACTCGAGCTCGCGCCGCATCGCGTCGTCCTCCTCGAGGCCGTCCTGGGAGAGGACCGAGAGGCGGTCGTTGCGCAGGCAGGTCTGGGGGAACGCCGCAAGGTCGAGCGCGAGCCGCTCGGCGTGCTGCCGTGCCGTACCGGACGCCACGACGCGGTTGACGAGACCGATCCGCTCGGCCTCCTCGGCGCTCACGGCGCGGCCGGTGAGGATCAGGTCCATCGCGCGGCTGGTGCCGATCAGGCGCGGCAGTCGCACGGTGCCGCCGTCGATCAGCGGCACCCCCCACCGGCGGCAGAAGACGCCGAGGGTGGCGTCCTCGGCCGCGACGCGGAGATCGCACCAGAGGGCCAGCTCGAGGCCGCCGGCGACGGCGTACCCCTCGATCGCGGCGATCACCGGCTTGGCGAGGCGCATCCGGGAGGGCCCCATCGGGGCGTCTCCGCCGGACTCCACGTGGTTGTCCATGGCCTTGAGGTCGGCGCCCGCGCAGAACGTCCCGCCGGCGCCGGTGAGCACCGCGACCGCCTGGCCGTCGTCGGCCTCGAAGGCCCGGAACGCCGCGGCGAGCGCCTCGGCCGTCGATCGGTCGACGGCGTTGCGCGCCTCCGGCCGGTCGATGACGACGGTGGTGACGGGGCCGCTGCGCTCGACGAGGACGCTCATGGCGTCAGGGTAGGTGGGCCGGCCGGCGTCGGCGATCAGCTGCGGCGCAGCCGGAGGAACCCGACGACCCCCGCGACCACCATGAGCACCGCGACGAGGAGGAACGGCCAGGGCGTCCACTCGTCGGTGCAGCTGCTCGAGGCCGCGGTCCCCGAGCAGACCGTGCCCGGTCCGCCGCGGTTGAGCCAGGCGACCCAGAGCACGGGGGCGGCAGCGCCCGCCGCGATCCCGGTGAGCGCGGGGCCGACTCCCGCCCACCAGAGCAGGAACGCGCACACGACCAGGGTGAGGAGCAGGACCGCGAACCCCACGGTCAGGATCGAGATGACCCCCGCGCACAGCCCCGCCCCGGCGACGCACCACAGGGCGAACGCGAGCCAGGAGTTCGCCCGCTGATCCATCCGCTCATCCTCACACCGATGCCTCGATCGGGTCGCCCGGGTCACGGGTCCCTTGCCGCGCGGGGGGCGGGGTCCCAGGATGGGAGGACCGGCGGAGGAGGCGCGGATGAGCAGCGAGCAGGAAGTGTCCCTGGCCCGGGTCGAGGAGCTCGGCGAGGCCGAGTGCCTGGAGCTGCTCGGCTCCAGACGAGTCGGCCGGGTGGCCTACAACGACCCGGACGGACCAGTGGTGGTGCCGGTGAACTACGTCCTGCACGAGGGCATGGTGCTGTTCCGGATCCCTCCGTACTCCCGGCTCGCGGACCGGCTGCGTGACGGTGCCGCGTCGTTCCAGGTCGACCACATCGACGACGAGACCCGCACCGGCTGGAGCGTGCTGGTGCGTGGCCACGCCTCGCACGTGGACCGGTGGGAGCTGCCGGCGGCCGGCGATCGCCCGACGCCGTGGGCCGAGGGGGGCCGGAACTTCCATGTCCGGCTGAGCCCGCACAACGTCAGCGGCCGGAGGCTCGTCGGCCGGTGACGCTGCTGCCCGGCCGGGGCCCGAGCCGCAGCCGACCCTGGGCGCGCGCGGCTGATCATCGGCGAGCCCGCCACGGGACCGCCACCCAGAGCAGGAGATAGCCGACGACAGCGACGACGAACGCGACCAGCCCGGCCGTGCGGCCGACCGCGATGTCGAAGGTCAGGAACACCACCCCGCACATCGTGAGTGCCGAGAGGATCAGGCCGGCGCGGGCGATCTGGTTCGCGGTCTCGACCAGCCAGGGTCGCCGACCTCTCCGGAACAGGATCCGGTGGTAGGCGATCGGCGACATGACCGCCGCCGTGGCGGCGACGGCACCGGAGAGCACCAGCAGGTACGCCGTCCGCTCGACATGATCCAGGGAGGCGAACTTCGCGTTGAACGGCACCGTCAGCAAGAACCCGGTGAGCACCTGGACACCGACCTGCGTCGACCTCAGCTCCTGGATCAGCTCGGTCCAGTTGCGGTTGATCGTCTCCGCGGGGAGGTCACCGTCCGGCGACCGGGGCTCCGGCGTCGTCATTCGACGACGGTACCCGCGCGCCGCCTCCCGCGGCGGGGGGCCGGGTCTCCGATGTCCGCTCCACGATCGACGATCGACAGAGAGATGCGCCCGGATGAGGTGTCTCTCTGTCGATCGTCAGGCCCTCGTGGTCGAGGGCTCGTGGCTGGCGGTGGCGGCGGGATTTGAACCCGCGGTGGACTTGCGCCCACAAACGCTTTCGAGGCGTTCTCCTTAGGCCGCTCGGACACGCCACCGCCGGAGAGGCTACCGGAGGCGCTGGTGGGCGAAGAAATCGTCCAGCAGGCTCCGGCACTCGTCGGCGAGGACCCCGCCGACCACCTCCGGGCGGTGGTTGAGCCGCCGGTCGCGCACCACGTCCCACAGGGATCCGACCGCGCCGGCCTTCTCGTCGTACGCCCCGAAGACGAGCCGGTCGAGGCGCGACAGGACGACCGCGCCGGCACACATCGTGCACGGCTCGAGGGTCACCACGAGGGCGCAGCCGGTCAGCCGCCACTCGCCCACGGCGGCCGCCGCCGCACGGATCGCGACCAGCTCGGCGTGCCCGGTGGGGTCGCCGTCACGCTCGCGGACGTTGTGCCCGCGCCCGAGGACCGTGCCACCGGGGTCGACCACGACGGCGCCGACCGGGACGTCGTCGGAGCCCAGGGCCGCGCGCGCCTCCTCGAGGGCCACGCGCATCGCCGCGTCGTACGCCGTCATCCGGGTGGGGTCCCTGGGTCTCGACAGGCTCGACCAGGGGCGGGCGCTGGATCCGCCGACGGGACTCGACCAGCGGCGGGCGCTGGACCGGCGGGGGACCGCCTCACGCGGAGGTGAGCCCGACGGCCTCGTCGAACAGGGCGCCGAAGCCGAGCCGGCGTGCCACGTCGGAGAGCATCTCGTCCGGGTAGAGGTCGAAGTCGTCGAGGAGCACACCCATGTCCATGGCGTTCATGCCGAGGTCGCCGAGGATGTCGAGGTCGCCGGCGGGGACCTGCTCGTCCTCGTCCTCCGGCTCCGGGAGCCCGAGGTCCTCGACGGCCGACCGGGCGAGCTCCCACTCGTCGGCGGCGGTGATGTCGGACAGCAGGATGCGTACGGCGGGTCCGGTGACCCGCACGAGCAGGAAGAAGTCCTCGTCGATGGCGACCAGGCCGATCGCGCCGCCGTCACCGGGGAAGCGGCGCAGGGCGGCCGCGAGGTGCTCGATGTCGACCAGGACGTCGTGCACGAGCTCGACGACCTGCCAGACGCCCTCCTCGCGGTAGGCGGCCACCGCGAAGTCGATCCCTTCGATCTGCTCGCTCATGGCTACCTCCGATCACGCTCGGGCACAGCACGACATCTCCAGGGTGACAGAGGCCTCCATCGCTGCCAACCCTGTGACGGTGCCGTGTCGACGAACATCCAACTGCCACTAGGGTTCCGGCATGCGCACGATCGTCGTCGACCACCCGCTCGTCGCCCACAAGCTCACGGCGCTGCGGGACGAGACGACCGACTCCCCCACCTTCCGCCGCCTGGTCGACCAGCTGGTCACGCTGCTGGCCTACGAGGCCACCCGCGACGTGCGGGTCGAGGCCTTCGACATCGTCACACCCGTGGCACCGACGACCGGCGTGCGGCTGTCGGCGCCGAAGCCGATGGTGGTCCCCATCCTGCGGGCGGGTCTCGGGATGCTCGAGGGGATGATGCGACTGCTGCCGACGGCCGAGGTCGGGTTCCTCGGGATGGTGCGCAACGAGGAGACGCTCGAGGCGTCGACGTACGCCGAGCGGCTGCCCGACGACCTCGCCGGGCGGCAGTGCTACGTCCTCGACCCGATGCTGGCCACCGGAGGCACGCTGGCCGCGGCGATCCGCTTCCTGACCGACCGCGGCGCAGACCACATCACCGCGATCTGCCTGCTGGCCGCGCCCGAGGGCTGCGCCCGGCTCGCGCAGGGCCTCGAGGGGCTCGACATCCCGATCACCGTCGTCACCGCAGCCATGGACGAGAAGCTCAACGACAAGGGCTACATCGTGCCCGGTCTCGGAGACGCCGGGGACCGGCTCTACGGGCTCGCCGGCTGACCCGGCTCGCATCGGGTCGTGTGCCCGAGGGCGCGCTGGAGCGCGTTGTCAGGCACACGACCGTCCAGGGGTACGCCGGCGATCAGCCCCCGGGGAAGATCGGCACGGTCCCGGTGGCGATCAGGATCGCCAGCACGACGACCACCAGCCCCAGGACGGCGTAGGCCACCTCTTTGTTGATCCGGGTGTCCCGGGACTCCGGCTTCTCGTACCGATGCCCGTCGGGCTTGAGCATCGGCTCGCTCTCGTCGTTCTCCGTCATGACCCACCAACGATCCACCGGCCCGTTTGGTCACAAACCGCGCACTTTCCGCCTCACACCCGCGGTTTGGCGCACGATCGTGGAGCTGTCTGACAATCCGCGGGTCAGAGCGCCTTCACGGCGCTGAGCAGCTTGCTCATCGTGTCCTTCGCGTCGCCGAAGAGCAGCGAGGTCCTCTCGTCGAAGAGCAGCTCGTTCTCGATCCCCGCGAAGCCGGGGCGCATCGAGCGCTTCATGAAGATGACCTGCCGCGCGTCGTCGGCGTTGAGGATCGGCATCCCGTAGATCGGCGCGCCGGGCGTCGTCTTGGCCGCCGGGTTCACCACGTCGTTGGCGCCGACGACGAGCGCGACGTCGGCGTCCTTGAAGTCGCCGTTGATCTCGTCCATCTCGCGGAGCTGCTCGTAGGGCACCTGTGCCTCGGCGAGCAGCACGTTCATGTGGCCGGGCATCCGGCCCGCCACCGGGTGGATCGCGTAGTCGACCTGGATGCCGCGTTCGCCCAGCACGTCCACGAGCTCACGCAGCGTGTGCTGCGCCTGGGCCACCGCGAGCCCGTAGCCGGGCACGATGATGACGCGGTCGGCGTACGCGAGCATGATCGCGGCGTCCTCCGGGTTGACGCTCTTCACCGGGCGGTCGCTCGCCTCGCCCGCGCCGAGCGTGGAGCCGCCCTTGAGCGCGCCGAACAGGATGTTCGCCACCGAACGGCCCATCGCGCGGGCCATCAGCAGGGTGAGGAAGGTACCCGAGGCGCCGACCAGGGTGCCGGCGACCAGCAGCAGCACGTTGGAGAGCACGTAGCCACCGGCCGCCACGGTCAGGCCCGTGAACGCGTTCAGCAGCGAGATCACGATCGGTACGTCGGCGCCGCCGACCGGCAGCACCAGCAGCAGCCCGACCACGAGGCCCACCAGGCCGAGGACGATGCCGACCCACATCCGCGGGTCGTGCACCAGCAGGACGGCGAGGGCGACGGCGGCGAGCAGCGCGCCGCCGAAGAGGACCGGCAGGCCCGGGAAGACCACCGGGCGCGACGTCATCAGGTCCTGGAGCTTGGCGAAGGTGACGATCGAGCCGGCGAACGACACCGAGCCGACCGCGATCGTGAACGCCGTCGCCGCGAGGTTGAACCACGAGTCGTGGCTCCCGGCCTCGATCACGGCCTGCAGCTCGAGGAGGGCGACCAGTGCGGCCGCGCCGCCGCCCACGCCGTTGAACAGCGCCACCATCTGCGGCATCTGGGTCATCTGCACGGTGCGGGCGCCGTACACACCGCCGACGGTCCCGACCGCGATCGCGCCGATGATCAGCGGGATGTGGTGGAGATGGAGGCTGGTCCAGAAGAAGGGCATCAGGCAGGCCACGACGGCGGCCACGGCCCCGATCAGGTTGCCGTTGCGGGCGGTCTTCGGCCCGGACAGCCCCTTGAGCGCCAGGATGAAGCAGACGCCGCAGGCCAGGAAGACCAGCTGGATCCAGACCGGCATCAGGCGGCCCCTCCTCGGGTCGACGCCGTCTCGTCGGTCTTCGCCGGCTTCTTCCGGGTGAACATCTGCAGCATCCGGTCGGTGACCACGAACCCGCCGACCATGTTGACCGCGGCCAGCACGATCGCGACCAGCCCGACGGCCAGGGCCACGTTGTTGTCGGTCGTGCCGGTCACGATGATCGCGCCGAGCAGGATGATGCCGTGGATGGCGTTGGCGCCGGACATCAGCGGGGTGTGGAGCGTCGAGGAGACCTTGGAGATCACCTCGATGCCGACGAACACGCTGAGCACGAAGATCGTGAGCCAGACCACGGCTTCGTTGAGGATCACTGGTCGGCCTCCTGGTCGTAGGGCAGGTCGAGCTGTTCGTCGGGCCGTCCCGAGGTCTCGACGGGCTCGGCCGACGGGCGTTCGGGCTCGACGGAGGAGGGCTCCGGCCCGGTCGGCGGCGGGGCCGCACCCTCGATCGCCTCGCGGGTCGCCTCGTGCAGGATCACGCCCTCACGGGTGACGCAGCTGCCGACGACGATCTCGTCCTCGAAGTCCGGGGCGAAGGCGGCCTCGGCGCCCTCGGCGCCCTTGGTCGTCATCAGCGTGACCAGGTTGACGATGTTCTGCGCGTAGAGCTTGGAGGCGGGGCCGGGCATCTGGCTCGGGACGTTGCGGCCGCCCCAGACCTGGGCGTTCCCGATCCGCACGACCTCGCCGGCGACGGAGCCCTCGACGTTGCCGCCGCTCTCGGACGCGAGGTCGACGACGACCGACCCCGGTCTCATCTGCTCGACCATCTCGCGGGTCACCAGCATCGGCGCGGCGCGACCGGGGACGGCCGCGGTGGTGATCAGCGCGTCGGCGGCGGCGATGTACGGCGTGAGCAGCTCGCGCTGCCGGGCGGCCCGGTCCTCGGTCATCTCGCGTGCGTAGCCACCGGCGCCCTCGAGCGTCTCGAGGTCCAGCTCGATGGCCTTGGCCCCCATCGACCGGATCTCCTCCGCCGCCGCGGCACGGACGTCGTACGCCCGGACGATGGCGCCGAGCCGCTTGGCGGTCGCGATCGCCTGGAGCCCGGCGACCCCGGCGCCGAGGACCACGACCTCCGCGGCCTGGACCGTGCCGGCCGCCGTCATGTTGAGCGGGAAGAAGCGGCGCAGCATGCCCGCGGCGACGATCGCGCTGCGGTAGCCGGAGACGAGCGCCTGGGAGCTGAGGCCGTCCATCGACTGGGCGCGCGAGATGCGGGGGATCAGCTCGACGGCGTGGGCGGTGATGCCGGAGTCGCGGAGCTCCACGACCGTGGCCTGCTCCTGGGTCGTGGGCAGGAACGAGATGGTGGTGGTGCCGCGGGCCAGGCCGCGGATCGCGGCGACGTCGAGCGGCTGGACGGAGACGACGACGTCGGCGCCGGTGAAGGCGTCCGCGTCCACGCTCGCCCCGGCCTCGGCGTACTCCTCGTCGGCGATCAGCGCGTGCAGGCCGGCGCCGGGCTCGACGGCGACGTCGTATCCCAGGGCGGTCAGCTTGCCGACCAGCTCGGGCACCATCGCCACGCGTGACTCACCCTCGCGGGTCTCCTTGGCCACTGCGATCTTCACGCGCTTGAAACTAGGGCATATCCCCGGCGGCTCCCACCCATCTCGCCGTTCTCGGGCGTGGTGTTCTCCACAGCCACCGCCGGGTAGTCCCCGACGTTTTGGTTGCACTTCGCCGCAAAATCACCACCAAAACGTCGGGGACTACCCCTTCAACGCGAACTCCTCCACAGGTTCGTACCGAGGGCGTCCGCGGGGTCCCTCCCCGAGGTGGGAGGCGACCAGGGTGATCCGGTCGACCGTCCAGGACGGACCGCGGTAGGAGTCCAGGAGGCGGACCCAGTCGGACACCTCCTGCGGCTGCCCGAGCCGCGCGACCGTGACATGTGCCCGGAACCGCCGGCCGTCCACGGGCACGCCCGCGCGGTTCGCCGCGGCGCCCGCGCCCGTCGCCATCCGGGTCAGCTCGGTACGCCCGTGGTCGTCGAGATCGAGGCCGGCCCAGAGCACCCGGGCGCGTGCCGCATGGGGGAAGGCGCCGCCGCCGGCGATCGCGGTCGCGAAGGAGGTACGACGCGCGGCGGCGCGGGCGAGCCGCTCCACGAGGTCGTCGAGCCTGCGGTCCGGAACCTCCGCGAGGAAGGCCAGGGTGACGTGGAGCTGCTCGACCGCGGCCCACCGGAACGCGCCGGCGGACCGTCGTACCTCCAGGAAGTCGTCCAGGTGCTCCACCGCCTCCGTCGGCGGCACCACCGCCACGAACATCCGCACCGCAGGTCAGCCGATGCGGGTGCCGACCGCCGAGCCGATCACGAACGTCACGATCATGGCGAGCACCCCGCCCACGACGTTGCGGAGGACCGCGGGCCGCACCGGCGCGTCCCCCGTGCGTGCGCTGAGGATGCCCGTGACCACCAGCGCGATGACAACAGCGACGACGGTCGACGGCACCCGGGCGCCGGCGGGGATCAGGGTGATCGTCAGCAGGGGCAGCAGGGCTCCGACCGTGAACGACGCCATCGAGGCCCCGGCGGCGTGCCAGGGGTTGGTGAGGTCGTCGGGGTCGATGCCGAGCTCCGCCTCGGCGTGCGCCCGGAGGGCGTCGTGCTCGGTGAGCTCCTGGGCCACCTGGATCGCGAGCTCCGCGCTGAGCCCCTTGGCGCGGTAGATGTCCGCGAGCTCCGCCAGCTCCTCCTCGGGCTCCTCCTCCAGCTCGCGGCGCTCCTTCTCGAGCAGGGCCTGCTCGGTGTCGCGCTGGGTGCTGACGGAGACGTACTCACCCGCTGCCATGCTCAGCGCCCCCGCGACGAGACCGGCGAGACCGGCCACGAAGATCGCGTGGGTGACACTCGTGGCTCCGGCGACACCCATCACGATGCCGGCCACCGAGACGATGCCGTCGTTCGCACCCAGCACCGCGGCCCGCAGCCAGTTGAGCCGCGACCCGATCGTGTCGTCGTGGGGCTCGTCGGGGTGCTGAGACAGGTCGTTGACGCTCAGGTCACCGGGCTGGTCGGACATGAGAGCAGACCACCACGCCGTGTGCACGCGGTGCAACTCGCGTGCCTCACCGCGAGAACGGGGCGACGACCCGCCGTGCAAACGGTTGGCAGGGGCCGCCCGTCGCGGGACCATCGAGCAGGGCCGGGCACGGGCCGGCCATGGCGAAAGAGGTCCCCCATGACCGAGGAGAACGGCGTCAACCTGCCCCGCCGCACGATGCTCGCCGGCGCGCTGGGCCTCGGGGCCGCGGGCACGCTGGTCGGCACCTCGCCGGCGACGGCGATGGCGATCCCCCAGGATCCGAGCAGCCAGTTCTGGGTCAAGGTCGACACGATCAAGGGCAGCAGCACCGATGCCCGGCACCCGCAGACGCTGGACGTGCTCACCTGGAGCTTCGGCACCGACTCCGCAGCCAACCCGATCGGCTCGGGGGGTGGCGGGGCGAGCAAGTCCAAGCCGCGCGACTTCGTCTTCGTCAAGCGGATGGACCGCAGCTCGCCGCTGCTCCACCAGGCCTGTGCGAAGGGGTCGCACCTGAAGCGGGTCGACCTCTACGCCGCACGCAGCCAGGCGTCGTTCGACTACCTGCACGTCGTGTTCGAGGACGTCTTCGTCACGTCGTACGCCGCCGCGCCCTCCGAGACCGATGCGTATCCGTTGGACGTCGTGCACCTGGCCTTCGCCAAGATCACCCAGAGCTTCACGTCCCAGAACGTCGAGGGCGGCCCGAGCGAGACGGTGACGTTCACCTTCAACTTCGCCACCAACCGGTAGCTCCGCCGGGGCTCCCTCGTCGCTCCGCCTCAGAGGCCGACCCCTTGCGGCCCCGTCGGCTCCACTCCTCTCAGAGGCCGAACCCTTGCGGCCCCTTCGGCTCCACTCCTCGCTCGCACCCGGCTCCGCCGGGGCTCCCTCGTCGCTCCGCCTCAGAGGCCGAGATCCCTCCCGATGAGCATCTTCATGATCTCGTTCGACCCCGCCCAGATCTTGGTGACCCGCGCGTCGCGCCAGGCACGGGCGACCCGGTACTCGTTCATGTAGCCGTAGCCGCCGTGCACCTGGACGCAGTGGTCGAGCACGTCGTTCTGCACCTGGGCCGTCCACCACTTGGCCTTGGCCGCGTCGATCGCGGTCAGCTCGCCCGCGGCATGGGCCGCCACGCACTGGTCGACGTACGCCTGGGTCACCTCGACCTGCGTGACCAGCTCGGCGAGGAGGAACTGGTTGTGCTGGAACGTGCCGATCGGCCGGCCGAACGCCTGGCGCTCCTTGGCGTAGTCGATGGTCTCGTCGAGGATCTGGCGCGCATGGGCGAGGTTGGTGATCGCCGAGCCGAGCCGCTCCTGCGGCAGCCAGGTCATCATGTGGATGAACCCGTGGTCGAGCTCGCCGATGATGTCGTCGTCGGTGAGCCTGACGTCCGCGAACGCCAGCTCGGCGGTGTCGGACTCGTCCTGCCCGACCTTGTCGAGCTTGCGACCACGCGAGAAGCCCTCGGCGTCGGAGCGGATGCCGAACAACGTGATGCCACGGGCCTTCTTCTCCGGGGACGTGCGCGCGGCCACGAGCACGAGGTCGGCGGAGTAGCCGTTGGTGATGAAGGTCTTGGACCCGTTGACCACCCAGTGCTCCCCGTCGCGCACGGCCGTGGTCCGCAGCGCGGCGAGGTCCGACCCGCCGCTCGGCTCCGTCATCCCGATCGCGGTCAGGAGCTCACCGGAGCAGAAGTCGGGCAGCCACCGCTTCTTCTGCTCGTCGGTCGTGAGGTGGACGAGGTAGGGCGCGACGATGTCGGCGTGGATGCCGAGGCACGAGGGGAGGGCCATGTTGACCTTGGCCAGCTCCTCGGTGAGGACCGCGTTGAAGCGGTAGTCGCCGGCGCCGGTGCCGCCGTACTCCTCGGGCACCTCGAGCCCCAACAGCCCCTGCTTGCCCGCCTCGGTCCAGAACTCGCGCGGCAGCGCGTGCTCCTCCTGGTAGTCCTCCAGGTGCGGCTTCACCTGCCGCTCCAGGAACTCCCGGACCGACTCGCGGAAGGCCTCGTGGTCCTCGTCGTAGAGCGTGCGCCTCATGGCGGGATCCTACCCGCGGGTAACCGCGGGAATGCCCGCGCGATCCCTAGGCTGTGGGTGTGGAGAGCCAGGTCGGTCGACGCGGGCTGCTGGTCGCAGGACTCGCCGGTACGGCGGTCGCCTGCACGCCGCAGAACGCCCAGCCGCCCCAGGTCTCCCCGGCACCGCCCGTCTCGCCCGACGGGGCCGCCGCGTCCGCCGGCGCCGGCCCCAGCGCCGCCGACTGGAGGCGGCTGGCGCATCACGTCGCGGGCACCCTGGCCCGCCCGGGCTCCGCGTCGTACGGCACGCTGCGCCTGGTCCAGAACCCTCGGTACGACGGAGCACGCCCCCTGGCGGTGCTCTCGGTCGCGAACGCGGCCGACGTGGCGACCGCGTTCGCCTTCGCCCAGCACCACCGCATCCGGGTCGCCATCCGGTCGGGCGGGCACAGCTACCCCGGCTGGTCGGCCGGTGACGGCGCGCTGGTGATCGACGTCCGCCCCCTGCACGGCGTGTCCCTCAGCGGTACGACGGCGACGGTCGGGGCCGGCGCCTCACTGATCCAGACGTACGGCGCGCTGGGCACCCGCGGCCGCGGGATCTCCGGCGGCTCCTGCCCGACCGTGGGCATCGCCGGGCTCACCCAGGGCGGCGGCGTGGGCGTCCTGACCCGGGCGCACGGTCTGACCTGTGACGCGGTCACCGCGATGCGGGTCGTCCTGGCCGACGGCCGGATCGTCACCGCCACCCCCCACCACGAGCCCGAGCTCTACTGGGCCCTGCGCGGCGGGGGCGGCGGTCACCTCGGCACGGTCACGTCGTTCACGATGCGCACCTTCGCCGCGCCGACCATCACCCGGGCGTTCCTCGCGTGGCCGATCTCGGCGGCGTCGCAGGTGGTCCCGCACTGGCTGGCGACGGCGCACCGAGCCGACCGTCGTCTCTGGTCGACGCTGAAGCTGCTGGGCGGCGCGGTGCACGGCTCCGGCCCGGTGATCTTCATGTCGGCCACGTGGACCGGCGCCCCGGGGGGCATGGACGGGGCCCTCCGCCCGCTGCTGTCGGCGGTGCCGAACCCGTCCACCGACGTGCGCAACACCGACAGCTATCTCCGGACGATGCTGACCTACGCCGGCTGCTCGTCGATCCCGGTCGGTCAGTGCCACACCGGCCCCGGCGGCGCGCTCCAACGGGAGGCCTTCGCGGCGACCTCTCACATCATCGACGCCGCGCACGTCGACGTGCCCACCCTGCTCAGCCACGTCCACGCGGCTCAGGGCAGCGGCCTGAAGGAGGCCGGGATCTCGTTGGACGCCCTGGGCGGAGCGGTCGACGACCTGGGGCCGGCGGCGACCGCGTTCGGCCACCGGGGGGCCCTGGCCACGGTGCAGTACACCGCGACGTACTCCAGCGGCCCGGCCACCCCCGCCGTCCACTACGTCCGCGGCTTCCGGGCGGCGATGACGCCGACCTGGGGCAACGGCGCCTACGTGAACTACGCCGACGCGTCACTCGCGCACTACCGGCAGGCCTACTTCGGCGGCAATGCACCCCGCCTCGCCGCCGCCCGGGCGACGTACGACCCGCACGGCTTCTTCACCCAGCCGCAGGACTTCTAGGGTCGCCCGGGACCCTCGGGCACCGGTCACCCCTTCGGGTCGCGTGGCGGGTGTGATGGGATCGAGGCTGCCGAGCAGGACGACGACCAGGAGGGTCCGTGGAGGTCTGGCCGGGAACGGCGTACCCACTGGGGGCGACCTTCGACGGGAGCGGCACCAACTTCGCGGTGTTCAGCGAGGTGGCCGAGCAGGTCGAGCTCTGCCTCTTCGACGACGACCGGGTCGAGACCAGGATCTCGCTGACCGAGGTCGACGCGTTCGTGTGGCACTGCTACCTGCCCAACGTGCAGCCGGGCCAGCGCTACGGCTATCGCGTGCACGGCTCGTTCGACCCGGAGCAGGGACTGCGCTGCAACCCGGCGAAGCTGCTCGTGGACCCCTACGCCAAGGCGACGGTCGGGGAGATCGACTGGGACCAGTCGCTGTTCGGCTACGACTTCGGCGACCCGGACTCCCGCAACGACGACGACTCCGCCGCCCACATGACGCTCGGCGTGGTGATCAACCCGTTCTTCGACTGGGAGGGCGACCGCCGGCTCGACATCCCCTACAACGAGACCCTCATCTACGAGGCCCACGTCAAGGGACTCACGAAGCTCCACCCCGACGTCCCCGAGGACCTGCGGGGCACCTACGCCGGGCTGGCGCACCCGGCGGTCACCGAGCACCTCACCCGGCTCGGGATCACCGCCATCGAGCTGATGCCGGTGCACCAGTTCGTGCAGGACAGCACCCTGCTCGACAAGGGCCTCCGGAACTACTGGGGCTACAACACCCTCGGCTTCCTGGCTCCGCACGCGGACTACGCCTCCGCGGGACAGGTCGGCCACCAGGTCCAGGAGTTCAAGTCGATGGTCCGGTCGATGCACGACGCGGGCATCGAGGTGATCCTCGACGTGGTCTACAACCACACCGCCGAGGGCAACCACCTGGGCCCCACACTGAGCTTCCGCGGCCTGGACAACCCGGCGTACTACCGGCTCGTCGAGGACGACCTGCGTTACTACATGGACTACACGGGCACCGGGAACTCCCTGAACGTCCGGCATCCCCACTCGCTCCAGCTGATCATGGACTCCCTGCGCTACTGGGTGACCGAGATGCACGTCGACGGGTTCCGCTTCGACCTCGCGGCCGCGCTGGCCCGCGAGTTCTACGACGTCGACCGGCTCTCGACGTTCTTCGAGCTCGTGCAGCAGGACCCCGTGGTGAGCCAGGTGAAGCTGATCGCCGAGCCGTGGGACGTCGGCCCCGGCGGCTACCAGGTCGGCAACTTCCCTCCCCAGTGGACCGAGTGGAACGGCGCCTACCGCGACACCGTGCGCGACTTCTGGCGGGGCGAGCCGTCCCTCGGCGAGTTCGCCAGCCGGCTCGCGGGCTCCTCTGACCTCTACGAGAACTCCGGTCGCCGTCCCGTCGCGAGCATCAACTTCGTCACCGCCCACGACGGCTTCACCTTGCGCGACCTGGTCTCCTACAACGACAAGCACAACGAGGCGAACGGCGAGGGCGGCAACGACGGCGAGAGCCACAACCGCTCGTGGAACCACGGCGTCGAGGGGCCGACGGACGACGCCCAGATCCTCGAGCTCCGGTCGCGTCAGCAGCGCAACTTCATCACCACGCTCCTGCTGAGCCAGGGGGTGCCGATGCTCCTGCACGGTGACGAAGCGGGACGCTCCCAGGACGGCAACAACAACACCTACGCCCAGGACTCCGAGATCGCCTGGATGCACTGGGACGACGTCGACCAGCCGTTGGTGGAGTTCACCGCCCGCGTCTCCCGCCTGCGCCGCGAGCACCCGACGTTCCGGCGCAAGCGGTTCTTCACCGGGACGACCCTCCGGACCGGCAGCGGCGAGGGGGAGCGCCTCAACGACATCGTCTGGCTGCACCCCGAGGGCCACCCGTTCGAGGAGGCCGACTGGACCGCACCCGGGGCCCAGGCGATCGGCATGTACCTCAACGGGCACGGGATCCCCAGCGTCGACGCCCGGGGCGGCCCGATCGTCGACGACCACTTCCTGCTCTACTTCAACGCCTCGGCAGACGACGTCCCGCTGACGCTGCCTCCGGAGGAGTACGCCGCCGCCTGGGACGTCGAGATCGACACCGGCGGGTCCGAACGCGACGACGCCCCCTTGCTGCCGGGGTCGAGCTCGGTGCTCGCCGGTCGCAGCGTCCTCGTGCTGCGCGAGCACACCGCCGCCGTCGCCGCCCCCGACTCCTCGGTCGCCGCCTCCGTCGCCTCCGAGGTGGCCTCCCGCGCCGACCGGGCCGGATGATCGGAACGCCCAGGGGTACCACGTCGATGCGCACACCGGTCAGCACCTACCGCCTGCAGATCAACGCGGGCTTCGACCTGTTCGCCGCCGCCGACACGCTGCCCTACCTGCACGACCTCGGGGTCGACTGGGTCTACCTCTCGCCGTTGCTGCGGGCCGAGCCCGGGAGCGACCACGGCTACGACGTCGTCGCCCACGACCGGATCGACCCCGCCCGAGGCGGCGCCGCGGGGCTGGCCGCCGTGTCCGCCGAGGCGCGCCGTCTCGGCATGGGGGTCCTGGTCGACATCGTGCCCAACCACGTCGGCGTGGCCACTCCGCACGAGAACGCCTGGTGGTGGGACCTGCTCAGGCACGGACGCTCCTCGCAGTACGCCGCCGCGTTCGACGTGGACTGGGAGTTCGGCGGCGGGCGCGTCCGGATCCCCGTGGTCGGGGACGACGACGTGCTGCCCGACGGCCGGATCGGGAACCTGTCGGTGGTCGAGCAGGGTGGCGGCCACGAGCTGCGCTATCACGACCACCGGTTCCCGGTCGCGCCCGGGACCTTGGTCTCGACAGGCTCGACCAGCGGGGACGGCTCGACCAGCGGGGACGGCTCGACCAGCGGCCGGCGGACGGGTCGAACGCCGATGCGGACGAGGTGCACGCCCGCCAGCACTACGAGCTGGTGAGCTGGCGGCGCGCCGACGCGGAGCTCAACTACCGACGCTTCTTCGCGGTCACCACGCTGGCGGGTCTCCGGGTGGAGGACCGCGAGGTGTTCGACGAGTCGCACGTCGAGATCCGCCGGTGGTTCGACGAGAGCCTCGTCGACGGGCTGCGCGTCGACCACCCGGACGGCCTGCGCGACCCCGCGTCGTACCTCGACGACCTGGCGGCCCTCACCGGCGGCGCCTACGTGCTGGTCGAGAAGATCCTCGAGCCGGGCGAACGGCTCGAAGGCGGGTGGGCGACGTCCGGCACCACCGGGTACGACGCACTCGGACTCATCGACCGTGTCCTCACCGACCCCGACGGCCAGGGGCCACTGACCGCGCTCGAGACGCGGCTGCGCGGACGAGTGCTGGACTGGCACGAGCTGATCCACGACACCAAGCGTGCGGTCGCCGACGGCCTCCTCCACGCGGAGGTCCGCCGCCTCTCCCGCGAGCTCTCCTCGGGGCTCGACACCCCCTCGGGGGTCGAGCACCCCTCGGTGGTCGACGGCCGGTCGGCGGCCGACGGCCGTTCGGTGGTCGACGACCCCTCGGTGGTCGAGCGGAGTCGAGACCACCACCTCGTCCTCGACGACGCCCTGGCCGAGCTGCTCGCGTGCTTCCCGGTCTACCGCTCCTACCTCCCGGCGGGACGGGAGCACCTGGACCACGCGTTCGCCGAGGCACGCCGCCGCCGCCCGGACCTGAGCGGCACCTTCGACCTGCTCGAGCCCGTCCTCGGTGATCCGGCGTCGGCGGCGGCCCAGCGGTTCGAGCAGACCACCGGCGCGGTGATGGCCAAGGGGGTCGAGGACTGCGCGTTCTACCGCACCTCCCGGCTCACGTCGCTGACCGAGGTCGGCGGCGATCCCGGCGAGTTCTCGCTGTCCGTCGACGAGTTCCACGCGGCCATGGTCGAGCGGCAGCGCGACCGGCCGCTGGCCATGACAGCGACCTCGACGCACGACACCAAGCGCAGCGAGGACGTCCGCGCCCGGATCACCGTGCTCAGCGAGCTGCCGGAGGTCTGGTCCGAGGCGCTCGACCGCCTGTCGACCCTGGCGCCGCTGCCCGACCCGGGGTTCGGCAACCTGCTCTGGCAGGCCGTGCTCGGAGCCTGGCCGGCGTCGCGGCAGCGACTCCACGGGTACGCCGAGAAGGCGATGCGCGAGGCGGGCGACCGGACCACCTGGACCGACCCCGACCCGCGGTACGAGGCCGCGGTCCACGCGGCCGTCGATGCGGCGTACGACTCGGCCGAGGTGCGCGGCGTCCTCGACGACCTCGTGGCGCGGGTCGCCGGCCCCGGCTGGGCCAACTCCCTCGCCGCCAAGCTCGTGGCCCTCACGATGCCGGGCGTCCCGGACGTCTACCAGGGCAGCGAGCTGTGGGAGCAGAGCCTGGTCGACCCCGACAACCGGCGCCCCGTCGACTTCGAGGTACGACGCTCGGTGCTGGCCCGCGTGCTCGACGGCGAGCGACCCGTGCTGACCGGGTCCGCCGACGACCCCGGCCACGCCAAGCTCGCGGTCACCCAGCTGGCGTTGACGCTGCGACGCAACCAGCGGCACCGGTTCACGACCTACGCACCGGTCCCGGCACGTGGGGTCGCGGCCCGCCACGTGATCGCGTTCGACCGCGGCGGCGCGCTCACCGTCGCCACGCGCCTCCCGGTGGGCCTGGCCGAGCGCGGCTGGGGCGACACCGTGCTCCCGCTGCCCGAAGGCAGCTGGGCCGACCTGCTGACCGGCCGCGAGTACCACGGCGACGCCCTCCTCGGCGAGGTGCTGACCGACTACCCGGTGGCGCTGCTGATCCGCGAGCTCACGTGAGGACCCGCGGACCCTTCGACGTATGGGCTCCCCGCCCACGGCGCCTCCGGGTGTCGGTGGGCGATGCCATCGTCGAGATGCGGAGGAGTGACGGGGACTGGTGGGTCCCCGAGAGTCCCCTCCGGACCCCACGGAAGGAGACGTCGACTACGGCTACCTGATCGACGAGACGGACACGCCCCGACCCGACCCGCGGTCGCGGCGTCAGCCGGCGGGCGTCCACCAGCGCTCGCGAACCTTCGACCCTTCGTCCTACGCCTGGCGAGACCGGGCCTGGACCGGTCGCCAGCTGCCGGGCTCGGTCGTCTACGAGCTGCATGTCGGCACCTTCACCCCGGGAGGCACCCTCGACGACGCGATCGGGAAGCTCGACCACCTGCGCTCGATCGGCGTCGACCTGGTCGAGGTGATGCCCGTCAATGCCTTCAACGGCACCCACAACTGGGGCTACGACGGCGTGGCCTGGTTCGCGGTGACCGAGGAGTACGGCGGCCCGCCGGCGTACCAGCGGTTCGTCGACGCCTGCCACGCCGCCGGGCTGGGCGTCGTCCAGGACGTCGTCTACAACCACCTCGGCCCGTCGGGGAACTACCTGCCGCTCTTCGGCCCCTACCTCAAGAGCGGCCGCAACACGTGGGGCGACCTGGTCAACCTCGACGGCGATCGGTCGGGCGAGGTGCGCCGATACGTCCTCGACAACGTCCGGATGTGGTTCGAGGACTACCACGTGGACGCCCTGCGGCTCGACGCGGTGCATGCGCTGGCGGACACCTCGCCCGTCCACATCCTCGAGGAGCTGGCGATCGAGACGCAGGCGTTGTCGGCGCACCTGGGCCGGCCGCTGACCCTGATCGCGGAGTCCGATCTCAACAACACCTTGGTGGTCACCCCGCGCGAGGGCCGCGGCTACGGGCTGGACGCGCAGTGGAGCGACGACTTCCATCACGCCGTCCACGTCGCGCTGACCGGGGAGACGACCGGCTACTACGCCGACTTCGCGCCGCTGTCGGCGCTGGCCAAGGTCTGCGAGCGAGGGTTCTTCCACGACGGCACCTGGTCGTCGTTCCGAGGGTGCGACCACGGGGCACCGGTCGACACCGGACACATGCCGACCTGGCGGCTGGTCGTGTGCAGCCAGAACCACGACCAGGTCGGCAACCGCGCGCGAGGCGACCGGCTCACCGAGCACCTCGACGACGACCAGCTGGCCTGTGCCGCCCTGCTCACCCTGTGCTTGCCGTTCACCCCGATGCTCTTCATGGGTGAGGAGTGGGCGGCGTCGACGCCGTTCCAGTTCTTCACCTCGCACCCGGAGCCCGAGCTCGGGAAGGTCACCGCCGAGGGCCGGATCCACGAGTTCGAACGGATGGGGTGGGACCCGTCCGTCGTCCCCGACCCGCAGGATCCGGCGACGTTCGAGCGCTCGAAGCTCGACTGGTCCGAGCCCGAGGGCGGCCGGCACGCGGTGCTCCTGGCGGTCTACCGAAGGCTGGCCGGGCTGCGCCGCAGCCTGCCCGAGCTCACGGACCCCTCGTTCGCGGGCATGGTGGCCGACGCCGACGAGGAACGCCGGACCTTCACCCTGCGACGGGGCGGCCTCTTGCTGGCGGTCAACTTCGGTGACCAGCCGGTGACCGTGCCTGCGGAGGGCACGCTGCTCTTCACGACGCCCACCCCGGCCACCTCGGCCGAGGGGGTCCTCACCCTGCCGCCCCATGCCGGCGCCCTGCTGCGGCAGCTCGCCTAGGCTGCGCGGATGGAGCTCACGACCGCCGATCTCGTGATCCGGCCGCCGGTGCTCGAGGACGCTCCCGAGGCGTTCGAGCTCATGAACGATCCGGCCGTACGTCGCTGGAACCCGACGCGCGAGGCGCCCGACCTGGCCGCCGCCGAGGCGTGGTGCCGCGACGGCGCGGACTGGTCCGACGGGACGCACGCGACCTGGACCGCGGTCGACCGCGAGACCGGCCGCATGGTGGGGAACGTCAGTCTCTTCGCCATCGACACCGACGACCTGGTCGCGAAGATCGGCTACCGGGTGCTCGCGTCGGCGCGTGGCCGTGGGGTCGCGCGCCAGATGGTCGACGCGGTCACCCGCTGGGCGTTCACCGAGCGCGGGCTGGCCCGCGTGCAGCTCGAGCACGCGATCCCGAACGCCGCCTCGTGTCGGGTCGCGCTCGCGGCCGGCTTCGTCCTGGAGGGCACGACCCGGTCGGCGTACGCCGTACCCGGCGGCGCGCGGGAGGACTGCCACATCCACGGCCGCCTCGCCTCGGACCCCGACCCCGGGCCGCCGGTGCGCTGATCCCGCCCGACGCACCGCGACCGACGAAGGTCAGGACGCGGTCGTCTGTGGTTCGGGCGTGAGTGGCCGTTCCTCCGCCTCCGCGACACGCTTCGGCATCAGCGACGCGACCACCAGCAGTACGACCGACACGGCGATCGTGACCACGAAGACGAGGTGGATCGCGGGCTCGAGCACCGGGGCCGACACGCTCCCGATGCTGCGCGGCGCGCCACCGAGGCGGCTGCTGACGACGCTGTTCACGACCGCGCCGAACACCGCCACCCCGACGGCGCTTCCGACCGACCGGGCGAACATGTTGGCCCCCGTCGCCACGCCTCGGCTGCCCCAGTCGACCGCCGTCTGGGCCGCGACCACGGCCGGGCTGGCGACGTACCCGAAGCCGATGCCCATCACGAAGCAGGGCACCGCCAGGTGCAGCACCGAGCTGTTCCCGTCGACGGTCAGCAGGAGCAGTGATCCGGCGAGGGCGAACGACGCTCCCATCAGGAAGGTGGCCCGGAAGCCGATCGTCAGGTAGAACCGGCCGGCGGTCGCGGCGGCGAGCGGCCAGCCGATGGTCATGGCCGCGAGCGCGAGGCCCGCGACCAGCGCGCCCGAGCCCAGCACGCGCTGGGCGTAGAGCGGCACGTACGACGACAGCCCGAGCGTGAGCACGCCGACGACGAGGGACCCGGCGTTGGCGACGTTGAGCACCCGGCTGCGGAAGACCCACAGCGGAAGGACCGGCTCCGCGGCTCGCCGTTCGACCTGCACGAAAGCCGCGAGGAGCAGCGCGGCGCCCGCGAAGAGCCCGAGGCTGGCGGGCGATCCCCACCCCCACTGCACGCCGCCCTCCAGCAGGCCCAGCAGCACCAGGGTGCCGCCGGCGGCCAGCAGCAGCGCACCCGCCACGTCGATCTGGTGGTGACGGCGCTCGATCCGTCCCTCCGACCAGCGCCACAGCACCCAGGCGGCGGCCAACCCGAGGGGGAGGTTCACGTAGAAGATCCAGCGCCACCCGATCGTGTCGGAGAACACCCCGCCCAGGGTCGGGCCGATCAGCGACGCCATCGCCCAGACGCTGGCGACGTAGCCCTGCACGGTCGCCCGCTCCTGCAGCGAGTAGATGTCACCGAGGATGGTCATCCCGATCGGCATGACGGCTCCGGCGCCGAGCCCTTGGATCAGGCGGAAGACGATCATCGCGGGCATGCTCCAGGCGAGGCCGCACAGCAGCGAGCCGACCAGGAAGAGCCCGACACCCAGGAGCATGAGGGGCTTGCGCCCGTAGATGTCGGCGAGCTTGCCGTACAGCGGCACGGAGATCGCCTGTGCCAGCAGGTAGATCGAGAACATCCAGGGGAACGACGTGAACCCGCCGAGGTCCGAGACGACCGACGGCACCGCCGTCGCCAGGATCGTGGCGTCGATCGCCACCAGCCCGATGCTGAGCATCACGGCCAGCAGGATCGGCCCCCGCTCGCTGCGGAGGCCGACGTCGGCGCGTGCGGCGCGTGGCTGCGTGGGTGTGCTCACCTCCCGCCAACCACGCCGGCGGCCCGGGCATTCCGACGCGGGTCGGCCAACCGAAGCCCGGGGCGGGCCGCGTCAGGAACCTCGTCCGAGGCGCCGTGGGGTTCACCCGGGACGGGGGAGGTGGAAGGTGGTGCTGAACCTCGACGGTGTCAGTCACCAGGCCGGCCCGCCGAGGGCTATCCGACGTCGCGTGCCCGGCGAATGGGGAGGGATCGTGTCGGACACGGGGTTGGAGTCCATCGGGTCGGTCACGGCGGTCGAGGCGAGCCAGGTCGCCACCGCGCTGGGCGTGGACGTCGCCGTCGGGCTGAGCCAGGCGGAGGCAGAGAGGCGACTGCAGACCCACGGGCCGAACCGTCTCGCCGCGGCCAAGGCGGAGTCCGGGTTCGAGGCGTTCATGCGTCAGTACCGCGACTTCATGCAGATCGTGCTGCTGGCCGCGGCCGTGATCAACCTGCTGGTGACGGGGGAGTGGGGCACGACCATCGTGCTGGCCGGGCTGACCCTCTTCAACGCCGTGATCGGGCTGCGTCAGGAGGCGAAGGCGGAGGAGAGCGTCAAGGCTCTCGCCCAGATGATGAAGACGGTCGCTCGGGTACGGCGCGACAGCCAGGCCACGGAGATCGACGCCGAGAACCTCGTGCCGGGGGATGTCGTGCTGGTGGAGGCGGGAAACAAGATGCCCGCCGACGGCAGGATCTGCGTGGCGGCCACCCTCGAGATCGAGGAGGCCGCCCTCACCGGCGAGAGCCTTCCGGTCGGCAAGTCGATCGCACCCGTGCCAGGCGACGACATCCCGCTCGGCGACCGGACCTGCATGGCGTACATGAACACGGCGGTCACCCGTGGGCGCGGAGAGGTGATCGTCACCGCCACCGGCATGGACACCGAGATCGGTCACATCGCCGACCTGCTCGCCAACACCGAGACCGACAAGACGCCGTTGCAGAAGCAGCTCGACGGTCTCTCCCAGATCATCGCCGCGATCGCCGGGATCGCCTTGGTGCTGGTGATCGTGCTGGGGCTCCTGCGGGGAGAGTCGTTCGACACCCTGTTCATCACCGGTGTCGCCCTCGCGGTGGCGGCGATCCCGACCGGCCTGCCCGCGGTGGTGACGGCGCTGCTGTCGATGGGGACCCGTGAGATCGCCCGGCGCAACGCGATCGTCAAGCGCCTGCCCGCCGTCGAGACACTGGGCTCGACGTCGGCGATCTGCTCGGACAAGACCGGCACTCTGACCCTGAACAAGATGACCGCCCGGGAGCTCGTCATCCCCGGGCAGAACCGCTTCGCCGTGTCCGGCGAGGGGTACGGCATCGCGGGCGAGATCAAGCACGTCGGCGGTTCCCAGATCGGCCTGGACCCGTACCTGCTTCCGATGGTCCTGTGCGCGGACGCCGTGCTCGACGGCGAGGCCCTGATCGGCGACCCGACCGAGGGCGCCTTGATCGTGCTCGGGGCCAAGGGCGGCCTGGACATCGACGAGACCCGGGCCATCTACCCGCGGGTGGCGGAGGTCCCGTTCGACTCCGAGTACAAGTTCATGGCCACCTTCCACGAGATGACCACCAGCCAGGGCGATCCCGTCGTGCGGTGCTACGTGAAGGGAGCGCCGGATGTCCTGATCGACCGCAGTGGGACCTACCGGTCCCCCGACGGCGCCCTGGTGCCGGTGACCGACGACAACCGCCATCTCGCCCTGGAGGCCAACGACCGGATCGCCAACTCCGGCGAGCGGGTGATGGTGGTCGCCCAGCGGGACTTCGACCCGGCCGGGTTCGACAAGGAGGCGGATCTGCTCCCGCTGGTGAGCGACCTGACGCTGCTGGCCATGGTGGGGATCGTCGACCCGCCCCGGCCCGAGGCCAAGGCCGCGATCGCCGAGTGCCACTCCGCCGGGATCCAGGTCCGGATGATCACCGGCGACCACGCCGCCACCGCGGCGGCCATCGCCCAGGAGCTGGGGATCGAAGGCAGGGCGATCACCGGCACGGAGTTCGCAGCCATGTCCGACGAGCGGCTCTTGGCCGACCTCGACGACATCGGTGTGGTGGCACGGGTGGCTCCCGAGGACAAGATCCGCCTGGTCCAGCTGCTCAAGCGGAAGGGCAACGTCGTCTCGATGACGGGCGACGGTGTCAACGACGCCCCCGCCCTCAAGGCCGCTGACATCGGTGTCGCCATGGGGATCACCGGGACCGAGGTCTCCAAGGAGGCGGCGGTCATGATCCTCACCGACGACAACTTCGCCACGATCGTCAACGCGGTCTCCTACGGACGCACGCTCTACGACAACCTGGTGAAGTACCTCCGCTTCCAGATGTCGACCCTGGTGGCCTACATCGCGATCTTCCTGGGCGCCGGCATCTTCGGGATCGCCGGGGGCGTGCCGCTGAACCCGCTCCAGATCCTCTGGCTCAACATGGTGGTCGACATCCCGATCGCGATCGCGCTCGGGTTCGACCAACCCACGAAGGGCCTGATGTCCCAGCCGCCCCGGCCCGTCGGGGCTCCCGTCCTCTCCCGGCCGAACTGGATCCGGATCTGCATCCAAGGTGCCGTGATGACCATCGGGTCCCTGGTGGCGTACCAGATCGGCCACCACCAGGAGGGGGCGATCGTGGCCGCCACCATGCTGCTCACCACCCTGTCCCTGTTCCACGTCGTCGCCGGGCTGCTCTCCCGCGACCAGGTCAACACCGTCTTCGACCGAGACGCCGTCCCGGCCATGGCCCAGCTCCGCAGGTACGGCGTCTCTCTCCTCGCGATCGTCGCCGTCACCACGATCGGCATCCTCGAGCGCGTCGTCGGAACCGGCAGCCTCACCGGCAGGCAGTGGGGGACCTGTGTGGCGATCGCAGCCAGCCTCCTGGTTGTCGAGGAGGTCATCAAGCTCGTCCTGCGCAACCGGTCCCGGTCCACCGCACCGTCCGTCGTCTCCCCCGTTGACGCCTAGCCAGAGAGCGAAGGGTCCGCTTCTACGGCGGTTGACCGAGAGGCAGGCCGCCGTTCAGGAGGCGGCCACCCGACCCCGTTGACGGAGCCGCAAAGGTTCGAGCCGGAGGAGGATGGAAGGCGTGACGATGAGGGATCAGCCGGTGCACCCGGCCGCGCCTGCAGTCGTGCCGCGGTGGGAGTGGCGTACGTTCGGCGGCCTCGACGACGCAGACCCCGCCGCCGCCGCCCTCGGGACCGCAGCGACCGTCGAGAGCGACGAGACGTACGTCCTGTCGAGGTACGCCGACGCGTCGGTCAAGGTTCGTGCGGGCCTGCTGGACGTCAAGGTCCTGAAGCGGGTGAACGCCGCCGGCCTCGAGCTGTGGGTACCGGCGTTCAAGGCCGCCTTCCCGCTCGACCATGAAGCCGTCGAGGCGGCCTTCACCGCACTCGGCGTGCCGGTGCCGGCGACGCGGCGCACCGCCTCCACCTGGGAAGCGCTCCTGGACGACGTGGCCGGTCGAGGTGAGGACCTCCACGTCGTGGACACCCACAAGCGACGGCATCGATCCGTCCTGGACGACTGCATGGTCGAGCTCACCGACGTGAGCGTCGGCGGGAGCTCCATCCGGACCGTCGCCGTCGAGTCCCCGGACCCACAGCTGGTGACCGCAACGGTCCGCCGACTCGGGCTGGACGGTCGACCCAACGTCTGTGTTCCGAGGGGACTCAGGACGCTGCTCGGGTGGGGACCGACCAGGTTCGCCGTCCTCGACGTGGGCACCAACTCGGTCAAGTTCATCCAAGGTGAACGTCAACCGGGAGGTCGGTCACACACCACGGCTGACACAGCGGTGGTCACCCGGCTCGGTGAAGGCCTGGCGCAGACCGGCGAGCTCACCCAGGTGGCGATCCTGCGCACGGTCGATGCCATCGCCGAACTGGTCGACGCAGCCCGCCGTATCGGCCCGCTCGACATCGTCGCCGTGGGCACCGCGGGACTTCGCATGGCTCCGAACCGGGACGCGTTCGTCGACGCCGTCCACGCTCGCTGCGGAGTCGCCGTCGAAGTCATCTCCGGCCAGGAGGAGGCCAGGCTGGCGTACCGGGCTGCCGTGTCGGCTCTCCCACGGACCGGTGACCGGCTGCTGGTGTTCGACTCCGGGGGAGGTAGCAGCCAGTTCACCTTCGGGAGCAGAGACCGGATCGAGGAACAGTTCAGTCTCGACGTGGGCGCGGTCCGGCTTCACCGAACGCTTCGGGCTCGCCGACGCCGTACCCCGCGAGACCGTCGACGCCGCTCTTGCGGCGATCGCTGCCGACCTCTCACACCTGGAGGGCCGCGCACGCCCGGACAGCGTGATCGCGATCGGCGGGACCGCCACGAACCTGGCAGCGGTCGAGCACGGCCTGCCGAGCTACGACCCCGACATCGTCCACGGCACCGTCGTGGACGTGGCCGAGGTCGAGCGACAGATCGAGACGTACCGACGCCGGCACGCAGACGAACGACGCCAGATCGCCGGACTGCAGCCGGCGCGTGCCGAAGTGATCCTCGCGGGCGCCTGCATCGTCCGCACGATCCTCACGCTGACCGGACAGGACGCCGTGACCGTCAGCGACCGCGGCCTGAGGCACGGTGTCGCCGCAGAGAGGTTCGGCACCTAGGAGGATGCCGCCCTGGCGGAGGTGAGCAGATCCAACGCCGTACGGGTCTTCGTCTGTTGCGGGGCGGACAGGTCCACCCCCTGTGCGGCGAGGAACGCCTTGGACTCCGCAGCCGCCGCGAACGCCTCCTGGGTGGGGCACTTGGCGGAGAGCTCGAGGATCTGGGACCCGTCGGGGTAGAACCACAGCTCGGCGACCAGCGGGCGCGAGTAGCCCTTCGGGTCGAACTTGAGCTTGAGGATGTTGAGCGGTCCGAGGACCTCGAGATCGTCGAGCGTCAGCCCATCGGGAGCGTGGTCGTCGAACAGTGCCCGCTGCTGCCTTGGAGAACAGCTGCCGGACCGGCTTGCGGCCGCGGAACACCTTGGAGAGCACCACGTCGTCCGCCTTTGCCTTCATCCGGGCCGAACAGACGAAACCCCCGGGCATCGCGTCGACCTCCACGCCGAACCCGCGGCAGACGCCGTTGTTCATCCGCGAGCTCGGAGGGGACGACGGGACGGAGCTTGACCACGGAGTCGCCCGCCTTGCGCTGGACTCGTCGTGCCCGGACCACGATGCCGGCCTGGTTCAGCCGCAGATCCGGGGTGTCGAAGTAGACGACCTGCCGGATCTCCGCCCGCATCGGATCCATCCCCAGTCGCTCGATCACGGATCGACGACGGACGGCCGGGACCGTCACCTTCAGCTCGACGGTGTCCGAGCCCGGGAGCAGGCCCAGCACCTCACTGAGCTGCGCCGGGCTGAGGGACGGGGCCGAGGTCTCGGAGATCGGGTCCACGGGGGTCTCGAGACGTCCGGCGTGTCCATGGGACTTCCTCCTCTGCCCACCGTTGATCAGCGGAAGGTGGTGTGACCATCATGCCCGCTCGCCGGCCGACGGTGTCCACCGTGGAGGGTGGGAGCTAGCGGACCCCTCGCACGGGCAGGATGGCGAGGGCGCCGGCGGCTGCACAGGCACCCGCGACGGCGTAGAGGACTGCGTAGCTACCACCGCCGAGGGCGAGGATGGCCGGTGTGGCAGCAGGTGCGAGCGCGAACGGAAGGGCGCCGGCGATGTTGAGGACGCCGAGGTCCTTGGCGGAGCTGCCCGTCCCGGGTAGGACGTCGACCACGAGGGCGAGATCCACGGCCATGTACATCCCGAAGCCGAGTCCGCTGATGGTCATGCCCACCAGATAGCCGTCGAGGCCGCCCGCGCCGGCGATGACGAGGAGCGCGGCGGCGTAGACGAGGGCCGCGACCGAGACGAACGCCTTCCGGCGTCCGAGGCGGTCGGAAAGCCGGCCGGCCGCAGGAGAGACGAGGACGAGGGCGGCGGACTGGGCGAGAGTGCCGAGGTAGATCTGGTGCGGGACGTCGCCCTTGCTGCTGCCGAGCTGCTCGATGAGGTAGTAGGCCTGGTAGGTCACCAGGAACGCGAACGCCATCACCAGCAGGAACCGGCTGGCGAACGCCCACGCGAAGTCCGGGTGGCGTCGCGGGCTGACGTAGAGCGACCCCACCAGCTCGCGGAACGACCACGGAGGCCGGTCGGCAGGGTCGAGACGGCGGTCGTCGAGCCGGGACACGAAGACCAGGACAAAGACGCCACCGACCAGGCACGGCACCAGGAACATGGCGAGCTGGTGCCCGCTGAACGCCTGCACCAGATAGGTGCCGGCCACCGAAGCGAGCGGAGTGCAGACGCCCAGGACCCCGGAAACCATCCCGCGTTGCGAGACGGGCACCTGGTCGGGCAGGACCGCGGCCTGAGCCGCGAGCAGCGCGTTGAAGAACACCTGGGTGATGCACCAGCCGACGAGCACCATCGAGATGCTCGTCGCGGTCGCGACCACGAGGGTGCCGCCCGTGCCGCCCGCGAGACCGACGAGCATCCAGGGGCGGCGCCTGCCCATGCGGGCGGTGGTGCGGTCGCTGAACCGGCCGAACAGCGGGTTGCTGACCATGGCGAGGAGGGACCCGGTGCCGGTGACCAGCGCCAGGTTCTTGGGTGCGTCGTGGATGCCGACAAGGTCGTTGACCTTCAGCGCCAACGTGACCAGCAGCGGGGCGATGAAGACCAGGGCGTTCCCGGTGAACGACAGGGCGTACAGGGCGACGAAGCCGCGCCCCACACGGATCGGTGTCGGGGTGGAAGGGCCGGTGATGCGGACGGCCCCTTCCCGCGGTTGCAGGGTGGAAGCGCCGGGCATCGACACGCTTCCGTCCGGTGCAAGCCCCGGGTCACGGGAGACCGGCCCGTCTGCGATCGGACCAGCGGCGGCACCGTGGTCCGGCGAGGTCGGGTTCCACCGCCGTGGTGCCATGACGCCCCCCTCCGCTGTCGCTCGTCGCGACCGGGAACCGCGTGGCCACCAGCATCCGCCTGCCCGGGCCGGTTGTCACCCGGGGCTCGAGTCAGACCGCGAGGCGGGCAGGAGGAGGACGGCGAAGGTCGGGAGGACGATCGTTGTTGCCGTTCCGGGGAACGGTGCGGTGCAATGACGGCTGTGACTCCGCCGACGAAGCCCTCGACCGGCTCCCTGCCGCTGGTACAGGTCTACCGCGTGCCACCGCCGAGGTGCTGAGCATCCTCGGACGTCCCGGACAGGGCGTGCCGGTCCGGGCCTCGGGCGCACCGGACCCGTACGCCGACCCGCATCAGCCATGAACGCCGAATGACCAGCCCACTGGTGGAGACCAAGCTCCATGCGCCCCGGCCTCGGGAAGGCGCGGTGGTCCGCGCCCGGCTGGACGAGCTCCTGCAACGGGGGAAGGAGACGCGCCTGACCCTGGTCTCCGCACCGGCCGGGTTCGGCAAGACCAGCCTGCTCGCCACCTGGCTCTCGTCCGGCGGAGGTAGCCGTCCGACGGCCTGGGTGTCCCTCGACGAGCGCGACCGAGACGCCGACGACGTTCTGGACCTACGTCCTGCGTCGCGGTCGACCGTGCGCTCCCGGGGGCCGCGGCCACGGCGCTCGCCGCGCTCGACTCGCACCCCCGCCACGTGGAATCCGCGCTGACGGCCCTGCTCAACGAGCTCAGCGTGCTCCCTGACGACCTCACACTCGTCCTGGACGACTACCACCTGGCCGAGGGACCCGACATCCAGCAGGACATCACCTTCCTCCTCGACCACCTTCCTCCGCAGGTGCACCTGGTCATCAGCACCCGGGCCGACCCGGCCTTGCCGCTGTCCCGGCTGCGCGCCCGTGGAGAGCTGGTCGAGGTCCGCGCCCCGGACCTGCGCTTCACCGAGACCGAGGCGGCCACCTACCTCAACGACACCTGCAGCCTCGACCTGCGAGCCCGACGACGTCGCCACCCTCGAGACCCGCACCGAAGGATGGGTGGCGGCCCTCCAGCTGGCGGCCCTGTCCCTGAACGGGCGCGGGGACCCGTCGGAGTTCATCGCCGGGTTCGCCGGCGACGACCGATTCGTCGTGGACTACCTCGCCGACGAGGTCCTGGACCGGCAGCCGACAGACCTGCGGCGGTTCCTGCTCGACACCTCGGTCCTCGACCGGCTGACAGCGCCGCTGTGCGACGCGGTCACCGGCCGCGACGGACGCGGCGACGGTGCTGCGATTCCCTGGAGCGACAGAACCTGTTCCTCGTCCCCCTGGACCGCACACCGCCGCTGGTACCGGTACCACCACCTGTTCGCCGATGTGCTGCGGGCGCGTCTGGTCGACGAGCGTCCCGACGACGTTCGCCGACCTGCATCGCCGCGCCAGCGACTGGTTCCACGGCGCAGGCGAGCCCGAAGCCGCCGTCCGGCACTGCGCTGACCGCGGGCGACGTGACGCTGGACGGCCGACCGGGTCGAGCTGGCCATCCCCGCGATGCTCCGACAGCGCCGTGAGGCGGTGGTGCGCCGGTGGATGGAGCAGCTGCCGGCGGACGTCGCCGACGAACCGACCGGTACTCGCGGTCGGGTTCATCGGCGCGCTGATGTCGAGCAACGAGTTCGACGGCGTCGACGGCCGGCTGCGCACGGTCGAGCGGCTGCTCGCAGACCCTCCGGCCGACCTGGTGGTCGTCGACCAGGCCGAGTTCGCGCGGCTGCCGGCGGCCGTGGAGACCTATCGAGCGGCGCTCGCGCTCGTCGACGGCGACCTGGCCGGCGCCGGTCGTAGCACGCCGAGTCCGCCCTCGAGCGTGCCGGTGCCGAGGACCACCTCTCCATCGCGTCAGCGTCTGCCGCTGGTCGGGACTGGCGTCCTGGACGCGCGGCGACCTGGAGGCTGCGCACCGCGGCTACCGGGTCGCCTCCGACCATCTGGCCGAGGCGGGACACGTCGCAGACGTGGTCGGCTGCGCCATCACGCTCGCCGACATCGAGATGACCCAAGGCAGGCTCGGCGCCGCCGAGCGGACGTTCGAGGACGCCCTCGCGCTGGCCGGTCGGGAGTCGCGCCCAGCCGCGGGGAGTCGCCGACATGTACGTCGGGCTGAGCCAGATCGCCTACGAGCGCGGCGACCTGGCCGCGGCGGCCGACCATCTGCGCCGTGCGGACGAGCTCGGAGAGGCCGCGGGTCTGCCCGAAGTACCCCTACCGGTGGCGGGTCGCGATGGCGCACCTGCGGGAGGCCGAGGGAGACCCGTCGACTGCGGTCGCCCTGCTCGACGAGGCCGAACGCGTCTACGTCGCGCGACTTCGCACCCGACGTGCGGCCGATCGCGGCCACCCGTGCCCGGATGCTCGCCTCCTCCGGGGAGGTGGCCGCGGGTCCTCAGCCTGGGCGGACCGTTCCGGCCTGTCGGCGCGCGATGACCTGACCTACCTCCACGAGTACGAGCACCTCACGCTGGCCCGGGCGCTCCTGTGCGACGCGCTCGGCTCTTCGCACGACCAGCGACCTGACCGAGGTGGCGGAGCTTCTCCGGGGCTTGCTGGTGGCGGCCGAGGCCGGCGGTCGCGGCGGCACCGTGCATCGAGGTCCTGGTTCTCCAGGCCCTCGCGCGGGCACGCCGCCGGAGAGCCAGATCCCGCCCTGGCCGCATGGGCCACGCGGTCCGCCTCGCCGAGCACGAAGGACACGTCCGCGTGTTCACCGGCCTGGGCCCCCGGCACGACCGGCGAGCCCGGGCCCTGCTCGAGAAGCTGCGCCTCCGCCCCGCACCACGGCTCTCGCTACGCTGCACGGTTGCTCCAGGACGCCGCCGACGAGCCTTCTTCGGCCGAGACGCGGCCGGCCGAGTCGGACCTGCAACCGCTCGTCGAGCCACTCAGCAGCCGCGAGCTCGACGTGCTCCGTCTCCTTCGCTCCGACCTCGACGGCCCGGCCATCGCCCGCGAGCTCGGCGTCTCCCTGGCCACGATGCGGACGCACACGCAGCACATCTACGCCAAGCTCGCGGTCACGAGCCGCCGAGCCGCGGTCCGGCGCGCCCACCGGCTCAACCTGTTCGCCCGCACGGCACGTCGGTAACCCGTATCCCCCGGATCTGCGGTGCCGGCGGGTGATGACCCGTGCCCGATCCGGCTCCACTCATCACAGGTGATGACGTCCACTCATCACCTCGGCTCCTAGCTTCCGGGCATCACCGCGGCTCACCCACCAGGTGAACCGCCACCGGAAGGAGAAGCGTCATGAACCCCGGCGCCCACCGCCAGCCGGACGAGTCCGGGTGGTACGAGATCCGCCTCCGCGGGCGCCTCCACCCGCGCTGGTCGACCTGGCTGGACGGAATGGACGTCACGGCCTGCACCGACGGCACCACCGTCCTGACGGGCTACGTCGTCGACCAGTCAGCACTGCACGGCCTGCTGACCAGGGTCCGCGACATCGGCCTGCCTCTGACCTCGGTCGCCCGCGTCGAACCCGACAGCGGTCGAGGAACCCCGCCCGCCCGACCAGCCGATCCGGCTACCCGACACAACCCGACAGGAGACTGACATGACCACGACCACAGCACCCAGCGACACCCGGGGCGCCGCGGCCCGCCCGACGCGCAACGACGGCCGCGGCTACGCCCGCGCCGGCGGCATCTTCTACCTGCTGACCTTCGCCGCCTCCATCCCGGCTCTGCTGATGCTCGACCCGATCCTGAACACACCCAACTACGTCCTCGGCGGAGGCCACGACACGCAGATCACCTGGGCCTGCTTCCTCGACTTCGTCAACGCCCTGGCGGGCATCGGCAGCGCCGTCGCGGTCTTCCCCGTCGTCAAGCGCGTCAACGAGTCCCTCGCTCTCGGGTTCGTGATGTCGCGGATGGTCGAAGCGGCCGTCATCATGATCGGGGTCGTCGCCCTCCTCGCCGTCGTCACCCTCCACCAGGACTACGCCGGCACCGCCAACGCCTCGACCCTCACCACCGCCGGTCACACGCTGGTGGCGACCCGCGACTGGACCTTCCTGTTCGGGCCCGGGTTCATGGCCTGCATCAACGCCGTCCTCTTCGGCACGCTGCTGTTCCGGTCCCGACTCGTCCCGCGCGTCATCCCCGCGATCGGACTGGTCGGAGCGCCGCTGCTGGCGACCGCCGACCTGCTGGCCCTCTTCGGTCACGCCACCCAGGCCCAGGGTTGGTCGATGGTCGCCACCCTCCCGATCGCCGCCTGGGAGCTGTCCGTCGGCTTCTACCTGACGTTCAAGGGCTTCCGGCGCACTCCCTACACCGACAGCATCGTCTGACTCGCAGCCTCGGCGGAGCGGGCACCGGGTGACGCCGGCGTCCCGCTCCGCAGCGCTCCCGATCCGGGCCGACCACGACACGACGGGCGAGAGACCTCCGGCCCCTACCCTGGGCAGATGCCGGTCCTGGGCACCAAGCTGCACATGCCGACCCCCCGGCGTCATCTCGTGCCCCGGCCACGGCTGACGGGCCAACTGCCGATTGACCCCGGGTCCATGCCGAGGTTGGTCCTGGTCGCCGCCCCGGCCGGCTTCGGGAAGACCACGGTCCTGACCCAGTGGCTCACGGCCGTCGACTCGAGCACCGCCTCGGAACCCGGGGTGCCGTCGCTCCGGGTGGCGTGGCTGTCCTTGGACCAGGACGACGCCGACCTGACACGGTTCCTCACCCACGTCGTCGCGGCACTCCAGACCACCAACCCCGACCTCGGCACGGACGCGCTCGCGCTGATGACCAGCGACCGCGGATTCGCGACCGACGAGGTCCTGGTCAGCCTCGTCAACGACCTCGACTCGATCGCGGGTCCCACCGTGCTGGCGCTCGACGACTACCACGTCATCGACGCCCGGGACGTGCACGAGGCCCTCACCTTCCTCCTGGACAACCTCCCGAGGCAGGTGACGCTGGCCATCACGACCCGGTCGGACCCGCCGCTGCCGCTGTCGCGGCTGCGCGCCCGCGCCGAGCTCCTCGAGCTTCGTGCCTCCGATCTGCGCTTCACCGACGAGGAGGCCGAACGGTTCCTCAACGACGCCATGGGGCTGGACCTGGAGCCGGGACACGTCGCTGCCCTGGAGGCACGCACGGAGGGGTGGGTGGCCGGCCTCCAGCTGGCTGCTCTCTCGGCGCGCGGTCGCACCGGCGCGGAGGACCTCGGCGACTTCGTGAACGCGTTCAGCGGCAGCCACCGGTTCGTCCTCGACTATCTGCTCGAGGAGGTGCTGCGCAGCCAGCCCGAAGACGTCCGCACGTTCCTCCTCGACACCTCCGTCCTCAGCGAGCTGACCGGTCCGCTCTGCGACGCCGTCACCGGAGACCATGGGAGCGCACAGAGGCTCGAGGCCCTCGAACGGTCGAACCTGTTCCTGATCCCCCTCGACGACCAGCGACGGTGGTTCCGCTACCACCACCTCTTCGCCGATGCGCTGCGAGCCCAGCTCACCGCGGCCTCCCCCGAACGTCTCACCCGCCTCCACCGAGCCGCCGCGGGTTGGTACGCCGGGCAGGGCAGGTTCGCCGACGCCATCGGCCACGCACTCGCCGGCGGAGACACGCAACAGACCGCCGACCTGGTCGAGCTGACCATCCCGGACATCCGCAGGCACCGCCAGGACCGCCCGCTGCGCGACTGGCTGCGAGCGCTGCCCGACGACGTGGTTCGACGCCGCCCCCTGCTCTCCACGTTCACCGGCTGGGTCCGCCTGTCCGAAGGTGATCTCGACGGGGCCGGTGCCTGGCTCGACGCCGCGCAGCACGCTCTCGTCGCCGGCGAGGAGCCCCCCGACAGGGAGCTCCCGAACCTGAGGTCGGACGACGTCGGACTCTCGGTCCCGATGGCGACCGCGCTCCACGAGCGCCGGCACGAGCTGCAGGTGCTACCCGCCACGATCGAGGTCTACCGGGCTTCCCTCGCGCAGGCGCGTGGCGACCTCGCCGGCACCATCGTCCACGCCGAACGCGCCGGCGAGCTGGCCGGTCCCGAGGACCACCTGGCCCGGAGTGGCTCGGCCGGGTTCCTCGGCCTGGCCGCCTGGGCGGCCGGTGACCTGACCACCGCCGTGGACACCTTCAGCGAGTGTGTCCGTCACCTCCACGATGCCGGCGACATCGCCGACGAGCTCGGTGCGACCGTCGTCATGGCCAGCATGTGGCTGGCCCGAGGTCGGCCCGACGAGGCTCGGCGGCGCTACGAAGCAGCCCTCTCCACAGCCGAGACCCGTGACGGTCCGGTCATGTCGACCATCGGGGACCTCCACGTCGGGCTGGCCGACGTCCTCCGCGAGCACGGCGAGCTCCACGAGGCCGACCAACACCTGACGACCGCCCGCGAGCTCGGTGACCGGGCCTCCCTGCTGGAGAACCGGTTCCGCTGGTACACGACCATGGCCGGTCTCCTGCGCGCCCGCGGCGACCTCGATGCGGCCGTCGAGATGCTCCAGCGGGCCGACGCGCTGTACCTCCACGGCTTCTTTCCCGACACCCGACCCATCCCGGCTGCCATCGCACGCCTCCGCATCAGCCAGGGCCGGCTGGCCGACGCCCAGAACTGGGCCACGCAGCACGCGGTCACCGCGCACGACGCACCGACGTACCTTGCGGAGTTCGACCTCCTCACCCTCACCCGGCTCCTGATCGCCCGGCACCGCGCAGAACCCGATCCCGCAGAGCTCGACTCCGCCCTCGGACTCCTCGGCCGAGTCCTCACCGAGGCGGAAGCGGCCGACCGCGGGGGCACCATCCTCGAGACACGCCTCGTCCGCGCCCTCGCCCACGACGCCCGTGGTGCCCACGACGAAGCCCTCGACGACCTCGGCCGAGCCCTCGTCCAGGGTGTTCCCGCGGGCTACGTACGGCTGTTCCTCGACGAGGGACCGGCGATGGAGAAGCTGCTCGGTGCGGCGGCCGCCCGACCCGGCCTGCCGAGCGCGGAGCAAGCGGCCGCGGTGTTGCAGATCGCGGACCGCGAGCGGGCGCGACCCCCGCAGGCCCGTCGCGACGTCGGAGGCGGACCGACCCTCGGTGCGGAGGCGTTGAGCGAACGCGAGGTGGAGGTGGTTCGGCTCCTGGCCACCGAGCTGACCGGCCCCGAGATCGCGGAGCGCCTCTTCGTGTCGGTCAACACCCTGCGCACCCACACCCGGCACATCTTCACCAAGCTCGACGTGACGACCAGGCGGGCGGCCGTACAGCGGGCCGCCGACCTCGGCTTCGTGTAGCCACGAGCGGGTCGGCCCCCGGACGTGGTGAGCCCTCGACGGAATCACCAACCCGGTCACATCACCTGGTGATGTGTGGTCACCACGTCGATTCCTAGGTTCCTGACCATCGCCGGGGAACCGGCCCGACCAGGAACCAGGAGCCAGACATGAGCGTCACCACCACCGGTCTCACCCGGGCCGCCGGCATGTCCGCCGCCGTCGCGGGCGCGATCTTCATCGCCGTCCAGATCGGCCACCCGGGCTTCGACACCTACCTGACCGACACCCACCAGTGGGTGATCCGCTGCTCGGCCAAGGCCGTCATGACCGTCCTCGCCCTCGCCGGGATCACGGGCATGTACCTGCACCAGGTACGGCAGACCCGGCTGCTCGGGCTCGTCGGCTACCTCGTCTTCGCTCTCGGCTACCTCATGATGTGGGCCACAGAGGTCATGGCCGTGGCCTTCCTGCCGCCGCTGACCGACAAGGCACCCGCCTTCGTCAACGACACCGTCGTCGCTTCCGGCGGAGGCACTCCTACCGGCGACATCGGCCAGCTGCACATCTTCTTCGACCTCACCGGCGCCTGCTATCTGCTCGGTGGTCTCGTCTTCGGCATCGCCCTCTTCCGGGCGCGGGTCCTCGCCCGCTGGGCCGCGGTGCTGCTGGCCGCGAGCACCGTCGGCACCGCCGCCCTCGCGGTCCTGCCGGCATCGTTCGACCGACCCATGGCCGTCCCCGAAGGCGTTGCCCTGATCGGGCTGGGCATCTCCCTGTGGCGCGACGCGCGCAACACCGTCGAAGACGCCGTGCCGGACCACAACGTCGAGTCCGCCGACGCCGACGGCATCGGCGAGACGGCTGCGGCGAGATGAGCACCAGGACGACGTGCCCACAGGCAACCGGTGCACGGGCGCCGCGGCGCCACCGGGACCGGCCACGCAGCTGGCCGGTCCCGGTGGCCCTGGTCACCCTGTCCACCATCCCCCTGATCGCAGGAGTGTTGCGGCTCCTCCAGCTCGCCGGAGGTCCGGCGGTGATGCCGGCCGACCGCCGCTTCGCCGGCTTCCCCGGCGCCCTGGTCGCCCACATCCTCGGTGCCGCCGTCTTCGCTCTGGTCGGAGCGTTCCAGTTCGTGCCCGGGCTCCGTCGCGGCAGCTGGCACCGCCGAGCCGGGCGGGTCGTGGCGGTCGCCGGCGTCGTGGTCGCCGTCTCCGCGCTCTGGCTGACCCTGTTCTACGATCCGCAGCCCGGCAGCGGGACCGTCCTGTTCGTGTTCCGGCTGGTCTTCGCCCCGGCCATGGTCGCCTGCCTGTTCCTCGGCTTCACCGCGATCAGGCGTCGCGACCTCGCCTCCCACCGCGCCTGGATGATGCGCGCCTACGCCATCGGCCTCGGCGCCGGCACGCAAGCGTTCACCGAAGGGATCGGCGAGGGGCTCTTCGGCCACGGCGTCCTGGTCGCCGACCTGTCCAGGGGTGCCGGCTGGGTCGTCAACATCGCCGTCGCCGAGTGGGTCATCCGCCGTCCCGCCCGCCGCCGCGCTCGCCGTGCTCGTCGGGCAGCGCGAGGCCGCCGTACGCCGGCAACGGCCTTGACCCCCATCCCCTGAGCGACCCGAAGGAAGGCGTCATGACCACCACCTCCCGCCAGGACACCGCCACCGGACCCGCCGCCGGTGCCGTCACCTACCGGATCACCGTCGGCGGACACCTCGACGACCACTGGTCCGCGTGGCTCGGAGGTCACGCCCTCGTGCGCAACGGCGACTCCACCACCACCATCACCCTCGAGGCCCCCGACCAGGCCCGGCTGCACGGCGTGCTCACCGGTGTCCGCGACCTCGGGGTGGCCCTCCTGTCCCTGCACACCGTCGACGAGACACCCGACGGGACACTGCCGGAGCCGGTGCTCGCGCACACCCTCCACACCGAACGACTCACCCTGCGCCCGGCGACGGAGGCGGACGCCGATGCCACGTGGACCTATCGGAGCCTGAACTCCGTGAACGAGTGGCTGACCGGCGTGCCCTCCAGCCGCGACGACTACCGCGCGACGTTCGTCGCCCCGCCCCGCCTCGCCACCACCGTCATGGTCGAGCTCGGCGACCCGAACGGCGGGGCCGTCATCGGTGACTTCATGCTCCGCCGCGAGGACGCCTGGTCCCACGCCGAGATGAACGAACGAGCCCGCGGAGCGCAGGCGGAGCTCGGCTGGGTGCTCGATCCGGTCCACACCGGCGCCGGATACGCCACCGAAGCGGTCGGCGAGCTGGTCCGCTACTGCTTCGAGGAGCTGGGCGTGCACCGGGTGGTCGCCACCTGCTTCCTCGCCAACGTCACGGCGTGGCGGCTCATGGAGCGCATCGGCATGCGCCGCGAGGCGCACGCGCTCGCGGAGTCCCTCCACCGCTCGGGGCGGTGGCTCGACACGGTCGCCTACGCCATCCTCGCCGACGAGTGGAGAGCCCGCTCCGAGAACGGCTAGCCCGGCGGTGGGTCCCGAGTCGCGGGCCGTGCGAACCGGCTACTGACCTGCGGGTAGGGAGTCGATCTAGTAGTACCAGGGGAACGGGGACCAGTCGGGGTCGCGCTTCTCCAGGAACTGGTCGCGCCCCTCCTGGGCCTCGTCGGTCATGTAGGCCAGCCGGGTGGTCTCGCCGGCGAACAGCTGCTGGCCGACCAAGCCGTCGTCGATCAGGTTGAAGGAGTACTTCAACATCCGCTGCGCCGTCGGACTCTTGCCGTTGACCAGCCGACCCCACTCGAGGCCGGTCGCCTCGAGCTCGGCGTGCGGCACCGCCTTGTTGACGGTGCCCATCCGGACGCCGTCCTCGGCGGAATACTCCTGGCCGAGGAAGAAGATCTCGCGGGCGAACTTCTGCCCCACCTGACGGGCGAGGTACGCCGACCCGAAGCCGCCGTCGAACGACCCGACATCGGCGTCGGTCTGCTTGAACCGCGCATGCTCCGTGCTGGCGATCGTCAGGTCGCACACGACGTGCAGCGAGTGGCCGCCGCCGGCGGCCCAGCCGGGCACCAGGCAGACGACGATCTTCGGCATGAACCGGATCAGCCGCTGGCACTCCAGGATGTGCAGGCGGCCGAGGCGTGCCCGGTCCACCTCGGGCCCGACCTCGCCGACGGCCTCACTCTTCTCGTACTGGTAGCCGGCTCGGCCGCGGATGCGCTGGTCGCCCCCGGTGCAGAACGCCCACTTGCCGTTCTTCTCGCTCGGCCCGTTCCCGGTCAGCAGGACGCACCCGACGTCGCTCGACATCCGGGCGTGCTCGAGCACCCGGAGCAGCTCGTCGACCGTGTGCGGCCGGAACGCGTTGAGCACGTCGGGGCGGTCGAAGGCGATCCGCACCGTGCCGTGCGCGCGGGCGCGGTGGTAGGTGAGGTCGGTCAGGTCGTCGAAGCCGGGTACGCCGTCCCACGCCTCGGCATCGAAGATCTCCGACACCCCGTCGATCGTGCTCATGACAGGGAGGCTAGCGACCCGGCCCGGGGCAGCACCGGGCGGTCGGCAGCCGGCCCTGGGGTCGAGGCGCGGCCCACGCGACAGGTCCCCGAGCGAGGGGTGGTGGATCTGCCTAGGACCCCATCCGGCTCCGGAGAGTCCCGAGCCCGTCGCCGGTGAGGTCGTCGAGGGCCGCCCTACGCCCCGTCATCGCCAGCACCAACGAGAGCATCGGGCCCTCGACGGGGGCACCGGACCCGTGCGACCAGGCGGTGTCCCCGGCCGTCAGCGCGAGACCCTCGATACGGGACTTCGCACCGATCAGGACGTTGGAGCCGGAGTAGAAGTCACCGACGGCGACCACGGCGTCCATCGGGTAGACACGCTTGAGGCCGAGCGGACGCCGGATGTCCTCCGCATGGACGATCGTCTCGCCGAGCCACGAGGTCTTGGGCCCCGGTGGCGCGGTGGTGCGGTCACGGACGGCGCGCAGGTGCTTCAGCTCGGCGGCCGGGCTGTCGCCCCGCTTGTCGGCGATCTCCTTGGCCACCATCTTCTGGAAGCTGAACCCGGACCCGACCATCTTGCCGACGAACCTCGGCGGGGTCATCTCCGCCGTGGCGATCACGTGCGCCACCGCATCGCGGACCGACCAGCCGGTGCACAGTGACGGCGTCTCCCAGGCGCTGTCGTCGAGGCTCGCCAGGTCGTCGGCCAGCGCACCCCGCTCGGTCGCGATCACGCTCCACATGTCGTCCATGGCGACAGTCAAGCACCGGGAACCTGCCGCCGGAATGACCGGAATGGGTGGCGGCCGCCGGACGTTACGGCGCACATGGCTCTCACCGGCACGTATGTCCCCAGCAAGCAGAAGTGGGTGCGCGACCAGGTCGCCGCCTACGAGGCGTCCGACGGCGCCCGGGCGAACACCCTGCGCGACACCGGCTACCCCATCGTGGTGATCACGTCGATCGGAGCGAAGTCCGGACACCTGCGCAAGAACCCCGTCATGCGCGTCGAGCGCGACGGCACGTACGTGGCGATCGCCTCCATGGGCGGCTCGGACGACAACCCCGAGTGGTACCACAACTTCCTGGCTCACCCCGAGGTCGAGCTGCAGGACGGGCCGGAGCGGCACACGTACTCGGTGCGCCTGGCCGAGGGCGACGAGCGCGTCGACTGGTGGGCGTACGCCGTCCAGACCTGGCCGACGTACGGCGAGTACCAGAAGAAGACGGACCGCCAGATCCCGGTCTTCCTCCTCGAGCGCGCGTGATCCGGCTGTCACGCGCAGTTACCTGCACTGGTGCGCCGTTACCACAGCGCAGGAGTGCCAGTAACTGCGCGTGACAGCAGCTTGGAGCTCAGCGGGTGGCGCGGGTGATCGAAGCCGCCAGGCCGACCAGGTGCCCCAGCCGGGCCAGCTCGGAGTCGAGGAACTCCGGGCCGCCCCGTCGTCCGATCGCGACCATCCGCTTGTGCCCGATCGGCGCCAGCGCCACCAGGTCGTCGCCGACGGTCTGGCGGTCCGGACCCGAGCCGGGCTTCAGGTCGATCACCGGCGGTGCCCCCTCGCTGGCGTGCTCGACGACGTAGCCGTCGGGGCCCAGCTTGAGTCGCGCCGCCCACTCGCAGCGGAACGCCACCGGGAGCAGCTCCACCAGTCGGTCCGGCGCCGTCTCCGGCTCGGCGGTCAGCGACTCGACGACCTCGAGGTCGAGGAACAGGTTCCCGGCCGCCAGGTAGCGGCTGATCCACAGCACCTGCACGCCGTCCAGCGCGGTGCAGGCCGAGACGATGGAGTCGGGCATCGCGCCGTCCACGGTGTCGAGGAGCACGTCGTCGACCGCGGTCCCGTCGTACCGCTTCTCCACGATCTCGATCGCCTCGATGTCGCCACCGGCGGCACCGATCGCCCTCGCCAACCGCCCCAGGGAACCGGGCACGTTGGGGATCTCGACGCGGAGCAGCAACATGCTCTCGACCCTAACGGCGCGACATGACGCTCAGGTTTCGCCGCCCGATGGGTGGGCGAGACGGTCGGCGAGGCCACTGGCACGGTGAGCGGGACGCCCCACCGCGAGACGTACGGCGTCCTCGGTCGCGACCACGGTCACCTTGTCCTCGGCGCGGGTCAGGGCGGTGTAGAAGAGCTCCCTGGTCAGCAGCGGCGAGTCGTCGGGGGGGAGCAGGACCGTCACCTCGACGGCCTGGCTGCCTTGGCTCTTGTGCACGGTCATCGCGTGCATCGTGTCGACGTCGGTGAGCCGGGAGGTGGACAGGAGACGCGGTCCGTGGGGGGTGGCGATCGCGGCTCGGACGCCGTCCGCCTCGGCGACCACGACGCCGGTGTCGCCGTTGAACAGGTCGAGGCCGTAGTCGTTGCTGGTCAGCAGCAGCGGGCGGCCGACGTACCACTCCTGGCCCCACCCGTCGCCGATCGGCAGGCCGGTGTGCTCGGCGAGGCCGCGCTCGACGACGCGGTTCCAGTGTCCGACGCCCCAGGGTCCGTCGCGGTGCGCGCAGAGGAGGCGGTGCTCGTCGAGCACCGCGGTAGCCCGGTGAGCATCGCCCGAGGTCGCGACGCCTCGCAGTCGCAGGGCGTGGGCGACCAGCCGGGAGCGCAACGCCGGCAGGGTGGCCGGGTCCGCGGGGTCGAGGAGCTCGACGTGAGAGCCTCCGGCGACGAGGAGGTCGACGGCGCGGTCGGCGTCGCCGTCCCGCACGGCCGCGGCGAGGTCGTTGATCTGGCGACCGAACCGGTGCGACTCGCGCAGCGAGGAGACTGCGGCGGGCTCGCGCCGGGCCAGGCCGTCGACGAGGTCGGCCAGCACCGCCCCGGCCTCGACGGACGCCAGCTGGTCGGGGTCACCGACCAGGATCAGGCGGCAGTCGGCCCGCACGGCCTCGACCAGGCGGGCCATCATCGTCAGGGAGACCATCGAGGTCTCGTCGACGACGATGACGTCGTGCGGAAGCCGGTTACGACGGTCGTGACGGAAGCGGTTGCGGCTGCCCCGCTTCCAACCCAGCAGCCGGTGCAGCGTCTGGGCGGTCGGATCACCGAGGGCCCCGGTGTGGTCGGCGAAGTGCGGCTCCGCCAGGACGGTCCGCACCGCCTCCTGCAGCCGGGCCGCGGCCTTGCCGGTGGGCGCCGTCAGGGCGATGCGCAGCCGACGGTCGGACTGGTCGGCGAGGAGTGCGAGCAGGCCCGCGACCGCCGTGGTCTTGCCCGTCCCGGGACCGCCGGTCAACACGGTCGTCCACTGCCGTGCGGCCGTCACCGCGGCCGCACGCTGCTCGTCGTAGCCGGGCGGGAACAGCACCGGCGCCAGCGCCTCGAGCCGCGTGTCGTCCACGACCGGCGGGGTGAGGGACAGACGGGCGGCCAGGTCGTCGCGGACCTGGCACTCCTCGCGCCAGTAGCGGTCGAGGTAGGTGACCGTGCCCTCGACCTGCAGCACCCCGGCCTCCGCCAGGCTGCTCGCGCGCACGCGATCGACCCAGCCGCCGCCCGGCCAGGCCAGACCCGTCGGCAGCGCCTCGGTGGCGAGATCGGCCAGATCGAGACACACGGAGCCGTGGCGCAGCGCCCGCACGGTCAGCGCGAGGGCGAGGGCGACGTCGTCATCGGGCTCGCCCGCCAGCGTCTGGACCCGGCGAGCGGTGTGAACGTCCGCGGCCTCGAGGACGCCGGCCGCGTTGAAGCGGCCGAGCACGCCGGACACGCCGAGCGCCAGGCGCCGGTCGTGTGGGTCGTCGATCTCGAAGGGCTCGATCATGTGCGGCCCTCCAGGAGATCGCTGAACGCGGTGACCAGTGCGGCCGGCGGCGCCCAGTCGAAGACACCGGCGACGTGGCCGTCGACGACCGGGGTGTCGGGACCGCACATCCCGCGCAGGAAGAGGTAGAGCACGCCACCGAGGTGCTGCTCCGGGTTGTAGGACGGCAGCCGCCACCGCAGGTAGCGGTGCAGGACCACCGAGTAGAGCAGAGCCTGGAGCGGGTAGTGGCTGTGGAGCATCGCGGCCGCCATCTCGGCGCGGCCGTAGTCGGCCGACGTGACCGGTACCCCCGGCTCTCCGAGCAGGTTGGTCTTGTAGTCGACGACGACGTAGCGGTGTCCGTGCGTCGCTTCGTCGTCCGCGGGCACCCGCAGCACCACGTCGATGGAGCCGGAGAGATAGCCCCGCAGCGCCTGGTCGCCGAGGTCGCCCGTGAGCTGGAGGGCGTACGACGCGAGCGGGTCGTCGGCGGGAAGATGTGTCGCCAGCAGCGGCGCGAGGTCGCGGAGGCGGACGTCGGCACGCGGGGTGTCGGGCCGGTCGCCGCCGGTGAGCGGGAACTCGAAGTCGAGCTCGCAGAGCCGGTCCCGGAGCGGGATGTCGACCAGCCGCAGCCCCGACGCGGGGGCGCCGAGCGGGGTGAGCTGGGACGGCAGGAGTGCCTCGGCGAGCTCGTGGGCCGTGACGCCGGCCGGCCACCACTGGAGCTGCTCACGCGTGCGGCCGGCCAGCTCGCCCAGCAGGTCGGGCGCCTCGGGATCGGTGTGCTCGAGCACCCCGTGGACGAGGCTGCCGAAGTCCGCCCCGGAGGGCAGCGTGGCCATCGGCGAAGGAACGGCCGGCTCCGACTCAGTCGGGTCGATGTCAGGCGGCCTCGCGAGCAAGCTCGCTTCGGTCTCGCTGCGACCGCTGGCATCCGACTCCGTCGGATCCCAGTGGTCTCGCTCGGGTTCGGACGTGACCCCTGGGGGCTGCTCCTGCACCCGGATCAGGCCGGAGTACGACGTGCGGCGCCACTCGGTGTCGACCCGGCGATCGAACGGGCGGGCCGCGAGCTCGCCGGTGGCCGGCGCACCGGGCGACGGAGCCTCGGTCGAGACGACGGAATCCTCGGGCGAGGGTCCGCCGAGCTGGTCGAGGAGGCCGAGGATCCTGGTGGCGTAGTCGTCGTCCTTCACGGCCTGCGTGTCGGGCACCGAGGCCTGCCCCGGTTGGCGCCCGAACAGGAGCCGGTGGAGCCCGCCGTGCTGGGTGTTGGCCGTCGGCGCCCACCAGGTGACGACCTGCGACTGGGCCCGGGTCAGCGCGACATAGAGGTCGCGCAGCTCCTCCCCCGCCTCCTCGCGGAGGTGGGCCTGCTCATGGCCGGGCCACGCCGCGCCACCCCCGGCCACGTCGAGCATCCGCGTGCCGTCGGCCGCGTGGTAGCGCGCGACGTCCACCGGCCAGACGTACTTCATGGAGGCGAAGGGCAGGTAGACGACGGGGTACTGCAGGCCCTTGCTCTGGTGGACGGTCGTGATCTGCACCGCCGCGGCGTCGCTGTCGAGACGCCGGACCCGCTCCTGCGAGGCGTTCTCGCGCTCGGACCTCAGCCACGCGAGGAGCCCGGTGAGCCCGAGCGAGTCCCGCCGCGAGGTCTCGTGGAGCGTCTGCGCGACGTGCCGCAGGTCGGTCATCAGCCGCTCGCCGCCGACCGTGCCCAGCACGCGGGCGGTCAGGCCCCGTTCCTCGGTCGCCTCGAAGAGGGCCGCGACCCCTCGCCCCCGGAGGAGCAACCCCCAGCCACGGAGCCGGTCGGCGATCTCGTCGGTGAGCGCGTCGCCGCCGGCGTCGAGCTCGCTCAGGGTCCGACCGAGGAACGACGTGAGGGCGGCCGCCCGCACCCGCCCCGACCGGTGGGGCTGCTCGAGAGCCTCGAGGAGGGTGAGCCACTCGTCGCCGGCGGGCGAGGTGAGCAGCTTGGTGCCGCCGCCGACCACGGCCGGGATGCCACGCTCGGCGAGCGCGGCGCGGACGAGCTCGGCCTGCGACCACTCACCCACGAGCACCGCGACATGGCGTGCCGCGATCGGCTCGCCGTCCCAGGTGGCGTCGGAGGCCAGCAGCGAGGCGATGTCACCCGCGCAGTCGGCCGCGATGTGACGACGAGCGTCGTCGGCCCGCACCTGGCCGCGGGCGAGGGCGAAGCCGCGGCGGTGGACCTGTCGGATCCGGAACGGCGCCGGCGACGGCGCGCCGACGAGCCGCGACCCGGGGTGAGACGCGGTGACGTCGCGCACCACGATCCGCTCGTCGCCGAGGGTGGCACCTCGCAGCACCACCTGCAGCCGCTCGACGAGCGCTTCGTCGCTCCGGCGGTTGGTGTCGAGGGTGGCCCGGGTCGTGGCGGTGGCTGCGGCCGCGAGGTAGGTGACGACGTCGCCTCCGCGGAAGGCGTAGATCGCCTGCTTGGGGTCGCCGATCAGGACCATGGTCGCGCGGCCGGAGAAGGCCCGGTCGAGCACCTCCCACTGCTTCGGGTCGGTGTCCTGGAACTCGTCGACGAGAACGATCCGCCAGCGCTCCCGCATCCGGTGCCTGGCGGGGGCCTCCTCGTCCGCCAGCGCTCCCGCGAGCCTTCCGAGGAGGTCGTCGTACGAGAGGATCCCCAGGTGCCGCTTGCGGCGGTCGACCTCGTCGCGGACCTCCTGCGCGAACGCGGCCCGGGCCCCGGCCTCCGACTCCGCGTCCTCGACACCGGCCAGCGCGGCATGGGCGTCGCCGACGACCACGCGGGCCAGGGTCAGCGCCGTCTCCCGGCCGAACGGCGGAACGTCGGGGAGCTGCCCGAAGTGACGGAGGTAGACGTCGTCGACCACCTCCACGACCAGCTCGTCCAGAGACTCCACCAGGGTCGCGCCGGTGTCGGTGTCCCCGGCGACGCCGAGCGAGCGCAGCACCGTCTGGCAGAACTGGTGGGTCGTGGCGATCGTCGCCGCGTCGAACGACGCGAGTGCGGCGCGCAGTCGCACCCGCCGTCGCTCGACCTCGGCCTCGTCGGCGTCGAGCAGGTGAGCGATGACGGCGTGGCCGCGGTCGGCGGCGGAAGGATCCGCCAGTGCCCGCTCGGCCAGCACCAGCTGCTCGCGCACCCGCTCGCGCAGCTCCTGGCTCGCCGCGCGGCCGAAGGTGATCACCAGCAGCTGGTCGAGGGGAACACCCTCCTCCGCGACGTAGCGGGCGACGAGCGCAGCGACGGTGAAGGTCTTGCCGGTGCCGGCACTCGCCTCGAGCAGGGTGGTGCCGGTCGGGAGCGGTCCGGTGAGGTCGAAGGGGTCCATCACCAGCTGCCCTGCTCCGCCTGGAAGAGCGGGCTCCACACCCGCAGCGCCAGCGCCCCGAAGCGTCCGGTCTCGCCCGGGAACTCCTCGCCCCCGCGGGGAGGTTCGCCCACGTCGGGGGGCTCGGCCCGCCGCCCCCAGATCGTCAGGGCTGCCGGCTCGGACTGCTCGCCAGGGAACTTCCCGTCCTTCCAGTCGTAGCCCGCCTTGACCAACGCGTCGGCCACGTCGGCCCGCGTCCGCCGGGCCCGTGCGTAGCCGAAGGACGCCTTCAGCGGCAGCGGCAGCGGCGCGCGGAGCCCGCGGTCACGGAGCGCCACGAGGTCGCGGAGCAGGTCGACAGCGGTGTGGTCGAGCGGACCGAGCAACGACACCGCGGTGTCGTCGCGCGAGCGGCTGTGGGGGCGGCCGATGGTGTGGGCGGTCCAGCTGCGGTCCTCGTCGGAGGCCGCCAGCGCGAGGAGCCGGACCCAGGACGCGAGGCGATGCTTGGGCCCGAGCCGGGAGTAGGTCACCGACACGAGTCGGTCGCCGTACGCCTCGGGAACGGTGCCGAGGAGACGTCGGCCCCCACCGAGGTCGACGGCGACGTCGACCGCGCGAGGTGGTGTGGTGCGCAGGCCGGCCGCTGCCCTGTGCAGCGGACCGGCGCGGTCGAGGATCTGGCCGAGCATCCGCCACCCGAGCCGCCCGGGTGGGAGCTCGCCCCGCCGCCACTCGCGCTGCCTCACGACGGCCTCGTCGAGACCGGCCAGCAGGTCGCCGAGGACCCGGTCGCCCACCGCCCACTGGGCGAGGCTGTCGATCTCGACCGGAAGCGCATCCTCGGGCAGGTCCTCGTCGGCGGCGAGGGCGATGTCGACACCGTCGCGGGCCAGGAAGCCCCTCACGGGGTCGCCCCAGAACCGCACCAGGTCGGCGAGCGACACGTCTCCCGGTGGCGCGGCGGGCAGCGGGGCGTCGAGGAACGGGACGGGCGGCGTGCGTGGCCCGGAGGCGGCCCGTGCTCCCGCCGCGGCTGCGGTGTCGAAGGAGAACCTCTCTCCGCGCAGCAGGCCTCCCGGCGACACGTTCCGGGCGTCGAAGGGCTGCAGGGGGTGGTGGACGGTGACCGCCTCCGACACCGGGCGGCCGTCGGCGGTGACCGCCGTGGCGTCGAGCGCGTCGAGCACCTCGCCGAGGGGTACGGCGGGCGGCCGGGGTCGCCCCGAGACCTCGTTGGCGCCGGTGTAGGTCACCACCAGGGTCTGCGTGGCCGCCAGGATCGCGTCGAGCAGGAGCTGGCGGTCCTCGCTGCGGGCATCGCGCTCGCCGGTCATCGGGTGGCGGCCGAGCACGTCGTCCCCGTCGACCGAGCCCTGCCGCGGGAACACCCCGTCGTCCAGACCGAGCAGACACACCACGCGGTGAGGCACGGACCTCATCGGCACCATCGTGCAGACGGTGAGGGTGCCGGTCCGGAAGTTGGCCCGGGTGGGCCGCCCCGCCAGCCGGTCCGACAGGAGCGCGCGGACGTCGGGCAGCCGCAGGTCGACGTGCCCCAGGGCCGACGAGGCTCGGCGAACCCGGCCGAGCTCGCGCTGCACCTGGCCCGACTGCCAGCCGTCGGTGGTGGCGACCGAGGTCAACGACGAGACGGCGTCGTCGATCGCCGCCAGCCAATGCTCCAGCGGACGGGTGCCGGTGAGCCGGTCGGTCGCGTCGCGCAGCCGGTCGACGTACTCGGTCAGGCGCCCGACGAGGTCGACCTGGGCGCTCCCCACGTCGTCGAGCGGAAGCGCCCGGTCGAGCCAGGCCGAGGACTCGTCGGAGAGCGCGACACCGGTGAGGAGCCGGTCGAGCCCGAACTCCCAGGTGTTCGCGACGTATGCCGCGAGGCCGAACTCGGACCGGTGCTCGGCGTCGAAGGCCCACCGCACCCCGGACTCGACGGCCCACGCGTCGATCTGGTCGAGATCGTCGTCGCTGAAGCCGAACCTGCGGCGGACCGGCTCGGCCCGTGCCAGGTCGAGCACCTGCGAGGCGGGTGCCCGACCGCCGGCGAGGTCGAGCAGGGCGGTGGCCACCGCGAGCAGCGGGTTGGTCTGGCCCGGCGCCCGGTCGGCGAGGCGGACCCGCAGCCGGTGGGCCGGGTGGCCGTCGGTGCCGACGACGTCGCCGAGCCCGAAACCGGCCTCGATCAGGGGCGCATACGTCTCGATGTCGGGGCACATCACCAGCACGTCGCGCGGCTCGAGCGTCGGGTCGTCGGCGAGCAGCCCGAGCAGCACCTCGCGCAGCACGTCGACCTGTCGGGCGACCCCGTGGCACGCGTGGACCTGGAGGGAGCGGTCGTCGTCGCGGAGGACCCGCCCCGCTGACCGCGGACGGTCCGCGGCGAGGTCGCTCTGCAGGAAGCCGAGCAGGGTCGTGGGCAGCGGCGGAGTCGGCAGCTCCTCGTCGGTCGCGACCGAGGCTGTCGACAGGGCCCGCTGCAGCTCGCGCGTGTCACGCCCGAGGCTCGAGAGGAGCGGGTGGCGGACCCGTCGGTGGCTGTCGTCGGCGGTCCGCTCGACCGCGCCGCCCAGACCGGTGAGGGTCTGCCAGAGCGCGGGCGAGGGATGCGGCAGCCAGACGTGGACCTCGCGCTCGGCCGCAAGTGCGTCGAGGAGCTCGATCTCGGTGACCGACAGCCGGGTGTGCCCGAACAGCGACAACCTGAGCGGGAGGTCGAACGCCTCCGGATCCTCGCGCAGCCGCTCGACGGTGTCGCGGTGACGTTCGACCGGCGAGGGCGCGTCCACCCGGGTGACCACCCGCCGCCACAGCTCGGGCTGCCACGCGAGGTCGGAGGCGATGGCCCGTCCGTCGCCTTCGGTGTCACGACCGGCGGACCAGTCGGCCACCAAGGCCGGCCGCTGACCGGCGTACGACGCGAACAGGCCGGCGATCCGACGTGCGACGCCGAAGCGACGCCCCTTCCGCAGGTCGCCCTCCTCGCCCTCGAGCCCGTGTCCGAGGTGCCGGGCCAGCGTCTCGGCCCAGGGCTCGTCGAGGCACCCGTCGATGACGTCCAGCAGGGGCCACGCGAGGGCGTCGGGAGCCCACGGGTCGTCGTCGCGCGAGCCGGTGATCTCTGCGACCAGCGCGGACGGCGAGCGGAAGTGGACGGCCGCGCAGACGCCGTCCCCGTCCGGACCGGCGCCGAGGACGTGGGAGAGACGCTGACTGAGCCACCGCTCCATCCCGCGCGCGGGGACGACGACGAGCTCGCCGGCGAACGGCTCCGGCACCGGCTCCGCGAGGAGCCGCCCCAGACCGTCGGCCAGGGCGTCGGCGCGCACCGCCCGGTGCAGGTGGAGACTCACGGACGGGAGCCTAGGTGTACTCGGGGACACCGTGAGTACGGCTGACCGGGGACGCGGCAGCCCCCGCCCCGGAGGACCGGAGCGGGGGCCGACGACGTGGAGCGTGTCGGGCTAGTAGAACCTGCGCCGCGTACCGCCGATGGGCACGAAGTTGAGGATCAGGCCGACGATCAGAAGGATCGCCCCGATCACGGTCAGGATCGGGATGTTGGCGACCAGACCGATGATCAGGAGAATCAGGCCGAGGATAACCATGGATGTTCCCTCCCTGCTTGGTGGTTGACGGTTGGACCCTGCCGGAGCAAAAGGACCTTGCATACACCCCGTCGGGTGAGGACGTGCGGCGCTAGGGAGGGCCTACGCTTCGGCAGTGACCATACGGCTCGCGATCGTCAACGACTACGAGGTCGTCGTGCGCGGCCTCGCCGCCATGCTGCGGTCCTACAACGACCGCGTGGAGGTCGTCGAGGTCGACGTCAACGCGCATCCGCAGTCCGAGGTGGACATCGCTCTCTTCGACACCTTCGCCCAGAGCTTCCGCGACCGGGAGCGGATCGCGCGGCTGGTCTCGGACCCCAAGGTCGGCAAGGTCGTGGTCTACACGTGGAGCGCCGACGACCCCGCCGTCGGCCAGGTCCGGGTGCCGGGGATCTCGGCGTACGTCAGCAAGCGCCTCGCCGCCGGCGACCTGGTCACGGCGCTGGAGAAGATCCACGCGGGCGACCCGGTGCGGTTGCAGGACTCCGGCCGCGGCCCGCTCGTCGGGGGTGACTGGCCGGGGCGCGAGGAGGGCCTGACCGCTCGCGAGTCGGAGGTGCTCTCGCTGATCACGCAGGGCTACTCCAACAACGACATCGTCGACACGACGATGCTCTCGATCAACTCGATCAAGTCCTACATCCGCTCGGCCTACCGCAAGATCGGCGTGACCTCCCGGTCGCGGGCAGTCCTGTGGGGCATCGACCACGGCTTCCAGCCGGACCGGTTGCGGCTGAGCGGGCGCGAGCTGCCCGACCAGGCGTCGGGCAGCTAGCCGGGCCGGGAGACGCGATGCCGTCCGACGGCCGCGACGAGACGCGGGACGAGAAGCTCGATCGCAACTGGGGCGACCTGCTCCAGGAGCTCCGCGTCGCGCAGACCGGGCTGCAGCTGCTGTCCGGGTTCCTGCTCACCCTGCCGTTCACCCAGGTCTTCTCCGGGCTGGACGACGGGCAGCAGGGGCTCTACCTCGGTCTCGTCGTCGTCGCGGGGGTCGCCGTGGGGGTCAACCTGACCCCGATCATGCTGCACCGCCGGGTGTTCGGCGACCACGTGAAGGACCGCGTCGTCGAGACCGGTCAGCTGTGCAGCCAGGTGGTGATCGTCGCCATCGCGCTGCTGATCGTGGGCACCGCGACCCTGATCTTCTCGGTGGTGATCAGCTGGACCGCCGGCTTCGTGGCCGGGGCCTGCCTGGCGGTCGTGCTGACCGTCCTGCTCGGTGTCTTCCCGTGGCTGCTCGACCCTCGCTGACCGACCGGCCAGCGCCCGGCTACTGGAGCGTCGCGGTCAGGCGCATCACGTTGTCGACGTACGCCGCCCGCCAGCCGCGGCGCCGCCAGGCCTCCGCGTCCAGCTCCGTCGACAGCGCGCGGTACTGGTCGTGCACCGCCCGGAGCCGGTCCACGACGCCCACGTCGGCGAGCATCAGCACGACCTCGTAGTTGAGCGCGAACGAGCGGTAGTCCATGTTCGAGGAGCCGATGACGGCGAGGTCGTCGTCGACGGTGAAGAACTTGGCGTGCAGGACGAACGGCTCGGGATACAGCCAGATCCGCACGCCCGCGTCGAGCAGGGCCGCGTAGTAGGAGCGCTGTGCGTGGAAGACCATGAACTGGTCGGCCACCGCGGACACGAAGAGCTCCACCTCGACGCCCCGCTGGGCCGCCGTCGTCACGGCGTACAGCAACGTCTCGTCCGGGACGAAGTACGGCGACGTGAGCGACACCCGGGACCGCGCGCCGTACAACAGGGAGTTGAACAACCGGAGGTTGTTCTCGGTGACGAAGCCGGGGCCGCTCGGCACCACCTGGCACTCGACGCCGGTGACGCCGGACAGCGACGGATCGGTCGCGCCGGGGATGAGGGTCTGCTCGACGACCTCACCGGTCTCCGCGGCCCAGTCGGTGGCGAAGACGACCGACAGCTCGCGGACCACCGGGCCCGTGACGCGCGTGACCAGCTCGACCCAGGACAGGCCGCGCTTGTGGTTGCCCGGCTTGTCGTAGCCGGGCTCGATCATGTTCAGCGAGCCGGCGAAGGCGACCCGCCCGTCGACCACCAGGATCTTGCGGTGGTTGCGGAGGTCCGGGCGGCGGATCTGCCCCTTGAGCGGATGCAGGGGCAGCATCGCCGCCCACACGATCTTGTTGGTGTCCAGGCGCCCGAGGAACTCCTGGTACCCGGGGATGCCTCGACTGCCGAGGTGGTCGAAGAGCAGCCGGACCTCCACCCCGCGTGCCACGGCTGCGGACAGCGCGGTGAAGAAGCCGTCCGTGACCTCGTCCCAGGCGGAGATGTAGAACTCCACGTGGACGAAGTGCTCGGCGCGCTCGACCTCGGCGGTCATCGCGTCGATGGCGCCCTGGTAGTCGCTGAAGACGTCGACGGTGTTCCCCGTCGACATCGGGAGAGAGCCGAGGTTCTGGTTGAGGCGCGCGAGGCCGCGGACGTACGGCGTGTCGCCGGCGCCGCGGTAGGCCTCGATGTCGGGGTGGGTCCGGCTCTCGACCGCCGCGAGGACCTTCGCGTTGACCTCGCGCTGCCAGGCTCGCCGCTTCCGCCCCACGGAGTTGGAGCCGAAGAAGAAGAAGGCGATGATCCCGAGATACGGCACCGCGATGATCAGGATCAGCCACGCCATCCCGGTCGACGGTCGCCGACCTCCGGGGATCACGCCCAGGGCGACGATCGCCGCGGCGATGGGCACCAACACGGCGAGTGCACCGAGGATCGCGATCAGCCAGGTCATCGAGGCCGGCATCAGCTACACGTGCCCCCGTCAGCCGACGAGACGACGTCGGGCACCGACGGCGGACGCCCATCGGTCGAGCGCGTCGTCACGGTGCACCCGGGCGGCCCGCCAGAAGCCCGGGCACCGCACCACCGCAGCTCCGCGCACCATCGGTTCCTTCCCTGGCCGGCGTGGCGCTTCCTGCGCCGTCGACGCCCCACCCGGCAGCTGCGACCCTAGGCAGGCGGCGCTTCCTGCTGGGTCACCTGAACAGGGTGAAGCCCTCCGCCCGCGCCGCCGCCGACGATGAGGCGTGACCGTCACGTCTCCTGGGCCGGACGGCGAGTCCAGCGACTCGGCCGTGGTGTCGCCGTCCCCGGGACGGGCCCTTCCCCGGCAGGTCCTGGTGCTGCTCGGCTCCGCGGTCGCGGTCGTCACGGTGGCCGGCATCCATGCGGCCCGCGGGATCCTCGGCCCCCTGTTCCTGGCCCTCGTGCTCACGATCGTCGTGCACCCTGTTCGGGTGCGGATGCGCCGCCGGGTCCCGAGCTGGGTCGCCACGACCACCTCGCTGCTGCTGGCCGTCGGCATCGTGCTGGGTCTGGTGGTCTCCGTCGCCCTCGCCATCGCCCGGTTCGCCTCCCTGCTCACCTCCTACGGCGCCGAGGTCAGCTCGAGGGCCGACGACGCCACCGCCTGGCTGCACGACCTGGGGATGGACTCAGCCGACGTCCACCGGATCGCCTCCTCGTTCGACGCGTCGCGGTTGGCGGGGATCCTCACGGGCGTGCTGTCCGGAGTCGTCGGGGTGGTGTCGGGGGTCGTGTTCGTCGTGGCCCTCTGCTTCTTCATGGCCATCGACGCGGGGCGGTTCCCGGAGCATCTGACGAACCTGAGACACACGAGGCCGCAGCTGGTCGATGCCCTGTCGTCGTTCGCCTCCGGGACCTTCCGCTACCTCCTGGTCTCCACCGTCTTCGGGGCGATCGTCGCGATCCTGGACACCGTCGCCCTGTGGGCGATGGGAGTCCCGGCCCCCTTGGTCTGGGGGCTGCTCGCGTTCCTGACCAACTACATCCCCAACATCGGGTTCGTCATCGGGCTGGTCCCACCTGCGGTCCTCGCCCTGGTGGAGTCCGGGCCGGAGCTGATGATCGCCGTGATCGCCGTGTACTGCCTGTTCAACCTGGTGATCCAGTCGGCCATCCAGCCGAAGATCGTCGGCGACGCCGTGGGTCTGTCGACCACCCTGACCTTCATCTCGCTGATCTTCTGGTCCTGGATCGTCGGTCCGGTGGGAACGATCCTGGCGGTGCCGATGACGCTCTTGGCCCGAGCTCTGCTGGTGGATGCGGATCCCGATGCCGCCTGGCTCACACCCCTGATCGGGAACCCGAAGCTCGAGGTCGTGACGCCCACGGAGCCCGATGGCGCCGGGGAAGCGGCCCAGGCGACCTGAGCGACGTCGCCGGCTCCACGGCCACCGCTCTTCGATGACGCCGGGCCGGTGAGCTCGTGGCCCGGCCCGGCGTCAGCTGGGGACCCGGCTTCACTCCGGGATGGTGACGACCTCGACGACCTTGATCCCCAGGGAGTTCAGGAGATTGAGAACGCCCTGGAGCTCCTCCTGGTCCGCGAGGTCACCGGTCAGGGTCGTGGTGGCCCGTTGGGTCTTGGGGGTCAGATGCGGGAACGCGCCGGCCAGCTCGTCGGTGAGCTCGGCGTCCACTCGGATCAACATCCGGGTCATCGGGTGACCGTCCCGCCGCGTCGATCCACGCGGTCGATCGGGCGCTCGGAGGTGGGCACGCGCGCGGTCGAGGGGTCCCGCGCAGCGGGACCGCTGATGCCCCGGCCGGGATCTTCTGCCACGGGACACTCCCCACGCTCGGCCTGCCATCTGAGTCCTGGTGACGCTAGGCGGCACCGGGCGGGAGTGCCTCACCGGAAATGGGCGAGGCCGTGACCCCGAGGGGCAGGCGAGCCTGGATGCCCTGGGCCCGGGATCCGGTCCGGGTACGCCGTCGGGTGCGCCGCCACCCGGATCGGAGCGAAGATGCCAGCTGCCGTGCTGCTCCTGGTCGGCGCCCTCCTCTGCTTCCTGGGAGCCGTCTCGATCCGGGCCGCCGTGCTCGCGGCGGGCTTCGGCATGGCCGCGATGCTCGCCGTCGCGTTCAACGGGTCGACGTCGATGGTGCTGATCTTCGGCGCGGTCGGGGCGGTCGGCGCCCTCGTCGCCACGCTGCTGCTGTCGAAGATGCTCTTCTTCGTGTCCGGGGTGGTCGTGGGATCGGTCGTCGGGGTGAAGCTCTTCGTAGTGATCAGCCGCGGCGACCCGACCTGGCTGCTGGCCGTCGTCTTCGTCCCCGCCGTGGCGGTGATCTTCGGGTTCGCCGCCCACCGGTGGCAGCGACCCTTCGTCATCTGGGCGACGGCCCTGGCCGGCGCCGCCCTGATCCTCTCCGGGGTCGGTCGGATCGCGACCGGCTTCACGGGCTTGTTCTGGCGTCCCGAGAGCGCGTGGGGGGCCACGGTCTTCACATTGCTGTGGATCGCCCTGACCCTGGTCGGCCGCAACGTGCAGCGACGCGGCGTGCGGGGACGCCGGCGCAGCGACCAGGTCGACCACCCGACCGGGTGAGCGACGCACGGGGAGCCGAGCGCCCAACCGCGCGTCCTGCCAGACATGCGGAGAGCTCTCGGTTCCGTGGGGATCCGGCCGCCCGCGGCGGCTCCCGACCGCAAACGCTGCCGCTCGTTCACCGGTTACGGGTGAGTCCGGGTCGCGCCCGTCCCGGCAACGTGCTCGGTGCAGGCGTTCACGCGCGACGACGCAGGACAGATCGACGGAGCCCGATGGCCACCCTCACGGTGTGGAGATTCGACAGTGCCGACGGGGCAGACCGCGCCGAGGCCCGGCTCATCGAGCTCGCCCACGCGAACGTCGTCACCGTCGAGGACGCCGCGACCGTGTCGTGGGAGGTCGGCACGAAGAAGCCCGTGACCAAGCAGCTGACCTCCGGGGCCGGCGCCGGGGCGCTCGGCGGTGCGTTCTGGGGGCTCCTGTTCGGGCTGATCTTCTTCGTGCCCCTCTTGGGCGCAGCGATGGGGGCGGCGTCCGGTGCGCTGGCGGGATCGCTGGCCGACGTGGGGATCGACGACGGCTTCATCAACAAGGTGCGTGACCAGGTCACCCCCGGGACGTCGGCACTGTTCGTGCTCAGCTCGGACGCCGTGGTCGACAAGGTCAGGGACGGCTTCGCCGGTCGAGACAAGCCCGAGCTGATCTACACCAACCTCGACGACGAGCAGGAGGCGGCACTGCGCCAGGTGTTCGCATGACTGCCGAAGGGAGAAGTGATGCCGTCCCTGACGGTATGGCTGTACCCGACCCCGTTCGGGGCCGAGACCGGTGAGCTCCAGCTCAAGTCGCTCGTCGAGCGCGGGGCCCTTCAGGTGCACGACGCCGCGAGCGTGGTCTGGATGCAGCGGGCACCAGAGCCACGCGTCCGCAACCTCCTCCATCCGAGGGCCAAGGCCGCCGGCCGTGGAGGCGCCTGGGGAGCGCTGGTCGGCCTTCTCGTGCTGAACCCGGTCGCGGGTGCCGCCGTCGGTACGGCGGTCGGAGCCGCCGCCGAGCACCTGCGCCACGCGGGCATCCCCGAGCACTTCCTCGCGGAGGTGCGCGAGCGCCTGGTGCCCGGCACCTCGGCGTTGTTCGTCCTGTCCAGCGGGGCGGACGTCGACCAGGTCCGGCCGGTGATCGCGCGCTCCGAAGCGGTGCTCCTGCTCGCCGAGCTCTCCGAAGAGGGTCAGGCCAACCTCGCGGCGCTGGGGTTGAAACCGGAGCAGCCCTGACCCCTCCACCCGGGCACGGGACGGGATTCGCCCGATCCGGGTGACGTGCGCGGAGCCCGTCCGGCCTACCGTCTCCTCGCCCGAGTGCACCACCGCGGCCACGCCGAGGCGACCGCGGCCTCCTTCGCCGAGAGATTGGGAGCAGGCAGATGAGCCACACGTCACGGGCGGGCTACGACGACTACCCCGACTCCAAGAAGGGGTTCATCGCATTCGGCGTGACCACCTTCGCGGGCGTCCTGCTCACGATGGTGTCGGTCATGCAGATCCTGGAGGGCATCGCGGCCGTCGCCAACGACAAGGTCTACGTCAGGGGCCTCAGCTACACCTACGAGTTCGACGTCACCACGTGGGGCTGGATCCACATGATCCTCGGCGTCATCGGGCTGGCCACCGGCGTCGGCATCCTGATGGGGATGACCTGGGCGAGGATCCTGGGCATCGTCATCGCCGGCCTCTCCACGGTGTCGAACTTCACGTTCATGCCCTACTACCCGTTCTGGTCCATGGCCATCATCGCTCTCGACGTGTTCGTCATCTGGGCGCTCTGCAGCCAGATCGCGAATGACGACCAGGCCTGACCTCGGGGGCGGTCACCTCGACCGACGCGGCGCCATCCCGCCTCCACGATGACCGGGGGCGCTCGACCGCCCAGGTCGAGCCGACGACATCCGACGGAGCCCCAGGCTCCGGGTGGCGCGGGGATGGTGCTGGTGATCGGCGCCACCAACCCCGTGGGCCGAGCCACGGTCGAGGCACTGGGCCGAGCAGGCCTTGCCACGCGAGTCGTCGAGCCGGATGCGAGCGTCGCCTCCGGGTCCGCAGCACGGGGGTCCGTCTCGCACCTCGACCTGACCGACCGTCGGACGTGGCGGGAGGCGCTCGACGGCGCCGACCGGCTCCTGATCACGTGGGCACCGCAGGGACACGACGCCGGCACGCAGCTGGACGAGTTCCTGGAGCGATCGGTGGGGGACGGTGTGTCTCGGGTCGTCTGCGTGTCACCGGCCGGTGCCGGGACGGGTGCACCGTTCCACCGCATGGAGGAGACGGTCGAGCGTGCAGGGGTCCGGTGCGTCGTGCTCCGGAACAGCCCGTGCTTCCAGAACCTCAGCGACCGCTTCGCACGGCCGGTGGCCGAGCACGACCAGCTCCGCCTGCCGGTGGGCCGGGGCAGGCTCGCGATGGTCGACGCCCTGGACGTCGCGGAGGTCGCGATGGGAGCGCTCGACGGCAGCCTCGAGAACACCTTCGAGCCCGGCAGCGTGAGCGGCGAGGGCTCCACCGCCCGGACCGTGCACACCCTCGACGGAGAGGAGGCGCTGACCGGCGAGGAGATCGCCGAGATCCTGACGCGGGCCCTCGGCCGTCCCATCGAGTTCCACCCGGTCTCGTTCCGGCAGTACCGTCGTGAGCTGGTCGCGTCGGGCGAGCCTCTCGCGGACGTGCACGTGCGCCTGCTCGAGAACGCCGCCTCACGTCTCTCGCTGGCCGGTCACACCAGCGCCACGCTGCGAGAGCTGCTGGGCCGTCCGCCGCGGACCCTGGAGGCCTACGTGCGCAGCCACCGGCACGACTGGGACCCTCCTGCCGCGTCGTCCTGAACGCCCTCGGTCCGTGCGTGCCAGGGGTCCCGGCCTCATCCGCTCCGGATGAGGCCCGACGTCTCGTGGGAGCCCTACTCTCCGGAGAGGAGAGGGCCACGGGGTTTCGCCTCTCTGCGTTGCGCGCCACCGTCGTGACCCGACGGCGGGTGGGCGCAGCGCACGCAGGAAACCCGGAAACGGCTCGGCGTGCCCTGGGCGTGAGCCCTCCGCGCTCGCCTGGCCACTCCAGGCGGAGGGCGATCATGAAGAGAGCCACGGCAGGCGACGCGACAGCGATCCACGACCCGACATCCGGCGCACCCGACGGTCGGCGGCTCGCGGCGGTACCCGACTCCTACGGCTCCCTCCCCCGGCTGCCGCGTGTCTACGTCCACCGGACGGCGCTGTGGCAGCGGCTGGACGAGGCCACCGCCAACCCGGTCACCCTCCTGGTCGGCCCCATGGGCGCCGGCAAGACGCTGGGGGTCAGCGGCTGGGCGCAGCACACCCGGCCCCGCGGGGGTGTCCGCTGGATGCACGGGGACGCCGGCCTCGGTCCCGAGGCCCTCGCGGCCGCACTCAACGAGGCGATGGACGAGGCAGCCGGGGACGCGCCGCGTCTCCTGATCGTCGACGACGCCCACCTGCTGCCCGCGGCGACGCTCCGGTTCGTCGACGAGCGGCTGGACCGGGCCCCGGAGTCCATCCGGCTGCTCCTGCTCGCCCGCTGGGACCTCCCGATCACCCGACTCGGCCCCGAGCTCCTCGGCCACTTCACGGTGCTGCGGGGCGAGCTCCTGCGCCTGAGCCGTGCCGAGTCCGCCACCCTCGTCGCCGAGCACGCCCGGACCGACTCCCCCGAGGTGGCGCGCATCATCGCCGACCGGACCCAGGGATGGTGCGGGGCCGTGGTGCTCACCGCACGGGCCGTGGGCAACGAGTCGGACCGGCTCGCGGCCGCCCGTCGGTACGAGTCGCAGGACACCGTCGTGGCCGACGGCGTCGCGTCCGAGGTCTTCGCGTCGCTCCAGCCCCGCGAGCGCCACCTGGTCCTGTGCATCGCGAACGAGGAGACGGTGACCGCCGAGACCGCGGCGCATCTCTCCCACAACCCCGGCGCGGGGCAGGTCCTGGCCGGCCTCGAGACCACCGGTCTCCTGGTGACCCACATCGGCTCGGTACCGACCGCTCGTCCCCCGGAGGACTCCGCGGACGACGGGGCCGAGGAGGAGGGGGGCACCGCGGACGGACGCACCGCCCGGTACCGCATCCACCCGCTGATGGCAGAGGTCGTCCGGCGCCGGATCGCGGCCGGCGGCGTGGACGTCGACCGGGCCAAGGCCACCGTGCTGCGCGCCGTACGCCTCGACGTCGCCCGGGGCGACAGCCGGGGCGCCTTCCGCCGGCTGGTCGCGATGAACCTGCCCGAGGAAGCGGCCGAGCTGCTGACCAGCGACGGACACGCGCTCCTCATGCACGGCGACCACGCCGCGATGCGGGCGTTCGCGCGACGCTACCCCCAGGTGGTCGACGCCCACCCGGGAACGTGGTTCTGCCTGGCGCTCGAGCGCTGGTTCCACTCGGATGTGGACGCGGCCGCCCACTGGATGGACCGCCTGCTCCACGCCCTTCCGGCCGAGTCGGCCTCCGACGGGCAGTACGACGTCCAGGTCGCCTGCGTGCACCTGATGAGGTCCCGGGTGGGGCTGGAGCCGCCGGCCGCCGCCGCCGCGGACGCGCAGACCCTGGTGTCCGGAGACCTGACGGTGGGGACCCCGAGGATCGCGATGGCCCACATGCTCGGCGAGCTCGGCGTGACCCAGGCCTGGCTCGGCCGGCTCGACCTCGCCGAGGAGAACCTCACCAACGCCGTGCGCCTGAGCAACGCCTGGAACATGCCCGTCTACGCGGCGGTGGCGATGACCCATCTCGCCACGGTCTTCTTCCTCCAGGGTCGGGAGGCCACCAGCCTGCGGTTGAGCCAGGAGGCCCTCGGCCTGATGGGGCGCGGGCTGCCGTGGCGGCCCGTCTTCGCCGAGCACCGCGCGCAGCTGTTCGTCCAGCTGGCGGAGCTGTCCGGACTGCCGCTCCCCACCAGTCCGGCCGACCTCCCCACCACGACCGGGCACGTCCACCCGTCGGACCTCACCGTGAAGTTCTGGATGCGGATGCGCGACGCGCGGTTCGCCCTGCTGGAGGGGTCGGTGATGCGGTCCGAGGAGATCCTGCGGTCACCGCTCGCGGCGCCGGGTCTTCCCGACCACCTGCGCTCGGCCGCGCTCGTCGAGCACGGCTTCCTGGCCGCGCTGGCCGGAGACCACCAGAGCCTCGACCGGTTCGCCTCGGAGCTCCAGGAGCTGGGCTGGGAGGGCGAGGCCTCGCTGCTCCAGGGTCTGGGCGACGACCTCGTCGGTGACCGCCGCGCGGCCGCCGACCGGTTCGCTGCCGCGGCCGAGTCGGTGCGCCTCCAGCAGCCGCCCTGCCGGGCTCTCGCTCTCGCCTGCGAGGCGGAGACCCGCGACGCGCTGGGCGAGAGCGAACCGGCGCTGGACCGACTCCGGACCGCGGTCACGATCACCGAGGTCCGCCGCAACGCCGCGCCGTGCCTCGGCTGGACGCGGCACGGGACCTCCATCCACACGCTGCTGCACCGGCTCGGCCAGCAGAGTGCCGACCCCTGGCTGGCCGAGCTGACCGAGGCGACCGACGGGCTGGCCCGGATGTCGACGATCCTCGGTCCGTGGACCGCCAGCGTCCAGGAGCGCAGCACCGCGGCCGCCGAGATCGTCCCGCCGACGCTCAGCCCGCGGGAGCAGGACGTCCTCCGCGAGCTGGCCCGTGGTGCGACGTACGCCGACATCGCCACGCTGCTGTACCTCTCGGAGAACACGGTGAAGACCCACGTGTCGAGCCTCTACGCCAAGCTCGCCGTCAGCCGCCGGAGCGAGGCGCTGGCGGTGGCCAGGAAGCTCGACCTGCTCTGAGGCCGGCCGCTGGGGGCCGGTCGAGCCACCCGAATCGGGCGAGGCTCGCCGAAGCCCGTGCGTCGCAGCATGGGGCCACGGCCGGCGGGACGGCCGGACCGTCGTACGGAGGTCGTCATGTCACAGGACCCTGCAGCACGCGGCGCAGCCGACGCCGGCGAGGCGGCGACGGCGCGCGGCCCGGCCCCCGGGATCTCCCCGGCGTTGAACGCACTCGCCGACCACTGGGGGCTCGTGCTCGGCTACGGCGTGGTCACCCTGGCGCTGGGCCTCATCCTGGCTGTCTGGCCCAGCGAGACCCTGAAGGTGTGCGCGGTGCTGCTCGGCATCCAGTTCCTGGTCTCGGGCGTGTTCCGCATCGTCGTGGCCCTGATGTCCAGCGGGCTCGACGGCGCGGTGCGCGCCCTCGCGGGTCTGACGGGTGCCCTCGCGGTGATCGTCGGCCTCCTGTGCCTGCGCAACCCGACCCAGACGCTGCTCGTGATCGGTCTCCTGATCGGCGTCTGGCTGCTGATCTCCGGTTTCGTCGACGTGATCACGGCCGTGCTGTCGCCGGTCCGGGGCCGCCGCGGCTGGGACATCGCCACGGGTGTGCTCGGGGTGCTGGTCGGTGGCTTCCTGGTGGTCAACCCCCACGTGTCGCTCGGTCTGCTCGTCGTGATGACGTGCATCTGGCTCTTCGGCGTCGGGCTCCTCGCGGTCGTCGTGGGCCTGCGGCTCCGGTCCGAGCTCGCCCGGAGCGACGACGGCTCGCTCGGCGGCACGGCCGGGCCCGCGGCGTCGCCAGCCGGCTGACGGCCCTCGGGCGCGCCGGTTCCCGCCGGTGAAGGGCGACGCCGGGGGTCCGGGTGCGGATCAGGTCCGGAACGGGCTCCGGGAGGGCAGCAGCAGGCGGGCGCAGACGACGAGCCAGGCGAGGGCCGCGGCGAACGCGACGAGGACGTCGCTGAGGTGGTGCGCCCCTTCGTAGAGCCGGGAGACCATCGTCCAGGCCGGCAGAGCGAGGAGGACGATCAGCACTCCGGCGGTGACGCGGGTGTACGCCCACAGGAGGGCCGCCAAGGCCCCGGCGATCGCCGTCGCCGTCCCGGTGTGACCCGACGGGAAGCTGTGGTCAGGGACGAGCCCCGACTGGAGGATGTGCACCGGCGGTCGGTGGCGCGGGTCGAGGTGGGTGGCGGCGAAGTAGAACGCGCCGATGCCGCCGTCGAGCACGAGGACGAAGACCAGCGGCCACCAGGAGCGCTGCCAGACCGCGAAACCGATCCCGAGGAGGGCCAGCACCACCACACCGGTCACGGTCTGGCCGAGCAGCGTGCCCGCATCCGCGAGATGGGTGAGGACGGAGGTCCGCTGGTGGACGAACCAGGTGTTCAGGGAGTTCTCGTGGCCCATCGCACTCCTCAGCGGGTGCGTGATGAGCCACCCGATCCCGACCACGGCGGCGCACAGCACCACCCAGGCCGCGAGCAGCAGTCCGACCGTGCGTCCGAGCGACCGGTCGGTGGGCGGTGCGAGCGAGGCGGTCGTGGGCATGGCGCGGATTGTGCCCCACCACCCTGCCGGGGGGAGTCACCGCAAGGGGTGACTCACAGCGGACACACAGCCGGGTCACGGGGCACCGACCATGCACCGCCGCCGGGGCCCACGCACGCGTGCGCGTGCCCGACCCTTCCCTCGCGTGCACCATAATGTCGGCGTGCTCGGCCCCTGGTTCGCTCGACCGACGATGGCCGACATCGATCGGGAGCTCCCTCCCGGCGACGGGCCGGTCCGCGAGGACCCCACCGTCGTGGTCATCGCGGACCGCCGCCATCAGGTGACCAGGCTCCGCATCGGCGAGAGCCCGTGGTCGACGGCCCGCGTCGTACCGTTGGTCGGGCGTTCCGCGGCCGAGCTCCACGACGAGCTCGCCGCACTGAGCCACGTCGGAGTCGTCGTCGACGTCCGCGGGTCGCAGCGTCGGCAGGTGACGACGTTCGAGCAGAACTTCTTCCACCTGGACTCCCAGGACCTGTGGGTGGCCCTGCGGGTGGTGCCTCGGCTCCCGGGCGGCCGCGCGTCCCTCGCCGCGCTGGCACGCGAGCTCGATGACCCGGAGGCGCACGACCGGCTCGGGGAGCCGTGGCTGGCCCATGCCGGCTCGGTCGCCGACGTACGCGTCACTCCGCGCCTGGTGGTGATCGCCAAGAGCACCAGACATCTGCTGCGGCTCCGCGACCACGAGGCCCTGGGCCTGCTCTCGAGCCGGGAGCCGGGTCTCCGGGTGACCGAGCTGGCGAGGCTCGACGGCGGCGTGGTGGACACCGAGGGCCTGATGACCGACCACGACGGGGCGCCGGAGCCCCGCGTGCCCGACATGCTGCGCTACCCGGTGCACGTGACGCGACGTTACGAAGGACCGGTACACCTCCCGAGGACGTCCCTCGTCCACCACGGCCGGAGCGTCCTCCCGGACTCGTTCCGCTGGCATCTCACGCCGCAGCCCGAGGTCTACGGTCTCGACAACGTCGGCGAGCGCTTCGGCGTCCTCCGGCAGGACGAACCGGCCGAGACGCTGCCGGGGTCCTACTACTTCTTCTTCTACAACAACCCGGGTCACTTCGGGCACCTGATGACCGAGGCCGTCTCCAAGCTCTGGGGATGGCACGCCGCGAAGGCCGCGGACCCCTCTCTCAAGATCCTGTGCCGCCTCCATCCGCGCCGCGAGGGGGAGAGCATCGAGAAGCGTCTGGAGATGACCCTGCTCCCGGCGTTCGGGATCGACGTCGACGACATCGTGTGGGTCGACCGGCCGGTCACCGTGACCAGCCTGGTCGGCGCCACCCCGATGTGGCACAACGCGCCACCGTTCTATCTGCACCCCGAGATCCGTGATACCTGGGCGCGGTTGCGCACGGGACTGATCGGTGCGGACCCCGTCGCGGGGCCCCCCCGGATCTTCGTGACCCGCCACATCGGGGAGCGGCGCTGCCGGAACGTCGGCAAGGTCGAGCGCTTCTTCGCGGCCCGTGGGTTCGAGATCGTGGCCCCCGAGGAGCTGAGCATCGCCGGCCAGGCCGCGGTGTTCGCCGGAGCACGGGTGATCGCCGGCTTCGGCGGCGCGGGCATGTTCAACCTGGCCTACGCGCAGTCCGTCGAGACCGTCATCGTGCTCAACCAGTCGGCGTACCAGGCGCGGAACGAGCACCTGTTCGCCGCCGCCCACGGGGCGCGGTTCCACTGCTTCTGGAGCAGGCCGAAGCGGGACCACCCGCCGGGCGGGTTCTCGTACGCCGCCCACCAGAGCCCCTGGAAGTTCGACTTCGACCGCAACGGCGCGCAGCTGCGCCGCGTGGTCGCCCGGCTGGACGCATGACGCTCAGCCTGCCTGCGCGGGCGTCGGCCACCCCGGCGGGAGGCGTCGGACGCGCGGCCGGTGTGGCGTGGGTCGCGGAACGGCCCCCGTGGCGCCTCACCGCGCTCAGCCGCGCTTGGGCAGCGGGCTAGGGTCCCGGCGTGCTCCTCCGCTACCGCCCCGATCTCGACGGCCTGCGTTCCGTGGCCGTCTATCTGGTGCTGTTCTTCCACGCGGGGCTGCTCTGGGCCGGCGGCGGCTTCATCGGCGTCGACCTGTTCTTCGTGCTGTCCGGCTTCCTGGTCACCGGCGTGCTGCTCGGCGAGATCGAGACCACGGGACGGCTCCGGGTCGGCAACTTCTACGCCCGCCGGGTCCGCCGGCTGCTGCCCGCGGCCCTGGTCGTCGTGACGGCGACCTGTTTCACGTTCATGGTGCTCTGGTCGGTGCCCCGGAGGCTGCCGTTGCCGGCCGATGCCCGCGCCTCGCTGCTCTACTACGCGAACTGGCACTTCCTGGCGTCGGCCGGCGACTACTTCGCCACGAACATCGACAAGAGCCCGTTCCTGCACTTCTGGTCCCTGTCCATCGAGGAGCAGTTCTACGTCTTCTTCCCCATCCTCCTGGTGCTCCTCCACCGCCGCGGACGTCGCTTGCTGCTGGCGGTGCTCGGGGTGCTGCTCGTGGCCTCGCTGGCCTCCCAGGTGTACTGGGGTGCGGTCGACGTCAACCACGCCTACTACGGCACCGACGCCCGCCTCTACCAGCTGCTCGCCGGTGCGCTCCTCGCGGTCGCACTGCGGCGTACCGACCGGCAGGCGGCCCCGTCCAGCGGACGCGCCGACGCCGCCGCCATGGTCGGCATGGCCGGCATCCTGGTGCTCGGGAGCGGGCTGCTGCACCTGAGTCCCTCCGCGCGCGGCATCGGTGCGACGGTGGCGGCCGTGCTCCTCATCGGCGGGCTGAGCCTCGCCGAGGCCGGCCTCCTGGCGCGAGTCCTGGGCCGCCCCCTGCCGGTCTACCTGGGCCGGATCTCCTACGGCACCTACCTGTGGCACTGGCCGGTCGTGGTGGCGCTCACCACCATCCTGACCACCAACTCGTGGGTCATCGCCCTGCTGACCCTGGGCATCGCCACGGGTCTGGCCGCCCTGTCCTACCAGGTGCTGGAGATGCCCATCCGGAAGGCGCCCGCCCTCGACCGGCTGGGATGGGTCAACGCGGTGGTCGGCGTCAGTGCGAGTGCCGTCCTCGCGGTCACGGTCGTACCCTTCCTGCTGCACTACGACACCCGCCCCGCCCTCGCCACGGCGTACGGCGACCCGGCGGTGTCGGCCGCGGCCGGCAAGGCGGGCACGCTGCCGGTGCCCCGCGGGATCGACTGGGCGAAGGTGGCGGCCGACCACGGCAACGAGGGTTCCTGCACGGCCCAGAACGTCGCTGCCTGCACCGTCGTCCACGGCCACGGACCGCGCGTGCTGGTCGTGGGCGACAGCCAGGCGGAGTCGCTGATGCCGATGTTCGAGAAGCTCGCCCAGGAGCACGACCTCACGCTCTCCCGCAGCGTCACCGCCGGCTGCCCCTGGCAGGAGTCGCTGGTCAACACGAAGCAGTCGGCCTCCGGGAGTGCCCACTGCACGGCGATCCGGGTCGGCTGGTACCGGAAGGTGCTCCCCCTCCTGCACCCCGACGTGGTCGTGCTCCTCGACCGCCCGCGGGACAACCCCGCCATCTGGGGCGGCGTCATCCGCAACCGCGACGGGGCGGCCGGCTCCCTGCATCAGGACGTCTACCGCGCGACCACCCAGTCCCTCCGCGAGGTGTCGAGCGCAGTACCGCACACGGTGGTGATCGACCGGCTGGTCATGCCGGAGACCTTCGACCCGAAGGACTGCCTCTCCACGGTGAAGACCATCGGCCAGTGCGCCGTCGGGATCCCGTCCACCCCCTCGGCGACCGACGGCTACGTCGCGGCCTTCGCCGCCCAGAACCCCTCGGTGGTCCCGGTCGACCTCAACCCGGCCTTCTGCCCGAACGCCCCGGTCTGCCTCCCGATCGTCGGCGGCCAGGTGGTGTGGCAGGACGACCACCACTACACGGCCAGCTACGCCGTCGCCCGGCGCCAGGAGGTCTGGAAGATCCTCCAGGCCACCGGCGCCTTCGGCTGACCGGCCCGGCCCGCTGGTCGAGCCTGTCGAGACCAAGGCCCCAGCCCGCTGGTCGAGCCTGTCGAGACCAAGGGCCCCATGGGTGGTCGAGCCTGTCGAGACCAAGGGCCCCAGCCCGCTGGTCGAGCGTGACCCGCCGGTCGAGGCCGTGGCCCGCTGGTCGAGCCTGTCGAGACCAAGGGCCCCTCGGTGGTCGAGCGACGTCGAGACCACCGCCGATCGCCCGGAGACAGCGGTACGACGCGGTCAGCGGGTGGCACCGGCGTACCGCAGTGGTGGCCGCCTGGCCTGGGGACGTCCCGCGCGGAGACACCGGAACGAGCGGGCGACGCGCTCGGCCCGTCCGGTCGTGTGGCGCGCCCGTAGGGATTCGAACCCCAAACCTTCTGATCCGTAGTCAGATGCTCTATCCGTTGAGCTACGGGCGCAGGCCCCGCCGGGTGGAAGCCCCGACGAGGACTGGACGAGGATAGCCGACCCGTCGTACGGCCCTGAAATCCCAGCCGGGCCCCTCCCCGAGCGGTCCGAGCGAGCGGGATGCCGCCTCGGTGCGGCTCCGCGATTTACTGCATCTGGGTGAGCCGCCACGGCCCGGCCGCACGGTAGGACGTGAGTGTGATGCGTGCCACGGACCCTTGATCGATCCAATATGTCAGGACTCCTGACACCGGTAACGTCCGCACCACAGTCGGGCGACAACGACGCCGGCCGATCGACACAACTCCACTTTGACCCCCGTCGACGTGAACGTCCGACGGCCGGTGGCACCCATCCCGGGGCCCGCCCGAGGGAACAGTGACCGCCGCGAAGCTCGAGAGGGAACAGCCGCTTCCATGACTGCCGACACCCAGGCCCCCGTCACCACCGACGAAGCCGCCCCGACGACCCACCAGGGCATCCTCGACTTCGTCTCCGAGGTCGCCGCCCTGACGACGCCCGACCGCATCCACTGGTGCACGGGCTCCGACGAGGAGTGGACCGAGCTGACCGACGCGCTCGTCGCGTCCGGCACCTTCACCCGCCTCGACCCGGCCAAGAAGCCCAACTCGTTCCACGCGCGCACCGACCCCACCGACGTGGCGCGCGTCGAGGACCGCACCTTCATCTGCTCCGTCGACGAGAAGGACGCGGGTCCCACCAACAACTGGATGGACCCGCGCGAGATGAAGACGCTCATGCGCGGTCTCTACGCGGGGTGCATGAAGGGCCGCACGATGTACGTCATCCCCTTCGTGATGGGTCACCTCGAGGCCGAGAAGCCGATGTTCGGCGTCGAGCTCACCGACTCGGCGTACGTCACCGCCTCGATGCGCGTGATGGCCCGCATGGGCACCAACGTGCTGCGCCGCATCGAGGAGCTGGACGCCGCCGGGCAGGACGTGCACTGGGTGCCCGCGCTGCACTCCGTCGGCATGCCGCTGGAGGAGGGCCAGGCCGACGTGCCGTGGCCGTGCAACGACACCAAGTACATCGTGCAGTTCCCCGAGGAGCGCGCGATCTGGTCCTTCGGCTCCGGGTACGGCGGCAACTCGCTGCTCGGCAAGAAGTGCTACGCCCTGCGCATCGCCAGCGTGATGGCCCGCGACGAGGGTTGGCTGGCCGAGCACATGCTGATCCTCAAGCTCACCTCGCCCGAGGGCGTGACCAAGTACGTCGCCGCCGCGTTCCCGAGTGCCTGCGGCAAGACGAACCTCGCGATGCTCGCTCCCACCATCCCGGGCTGGAAGGTCGAGTCGATCGGCGACGACATCGCCTGGATGCGCATCGGTGAGGACGGCCGGCTGTGGGCGGTCAACCCCGAGTACGGGTTCTTCGGCGTCGCTCCCGGCACGAACGAGCACACCAACCCGAACGCGATGAGGACGATCAACGTCGGCAACTCGGTCTTCACCAACGTCGCGCTCACCGAGGACGGCGACATCTGGTGGGAGGGCATGGAGAACACCCCGGCCCACGCCACCAGCTGGAAGGGCGAGCCCTGGACGCCCGACAGCGAGGAGCTGTCGAGCCACCCCAACAGCCGCTACTGCACGCCGATCAAGCAGTGCCCGATCCTCGCCCCCGAGTACGACGACCCGCGCGGCGTCCCGATCGACGCCATCCTGTTCGGCGGTCGTCGTAAGACCACGATCCCGCTGGTGACCGAGGCCCGCGACTGGACCCACGGCACCTTCATGGGCGCCACGCTGAGCTCCGAGACGACCGCCGCCGCGGTCGGCCAGGTCGGGGTGGTCCGCCGCGACCCGATGGCGATGCTGCCGTTCATCGGCTACAACGCCGGCGACTACTTCAACCACTGGATCACCATCGGCAAGCAGAACGACGCCGCGAAGCTGCCGAAGATCTTCTACGTGAACTGGTTCCGCCGCGACGACGAGGGCAACTTCCTGTGGCCCGGCTTCGGCGAGAACAGCCGCGTGCTCAAGTGGGTCATCGAGCGGATCGAGGGCCAGGCCGCCGCGGTCGAGACCCCGGTCGGCCACGTGCCGGCGCCGGGTGCCCTCGACGTCGACGGGCTCGACATGACCGAGGACGAGCTCAGCCAGGCGCTCGCGGTCGACATCGAGGAGTGGAGGGCCGAGATCCCCCAGATCCAGGAGTGGTTCGAGAGGTTCGGCGACGAGCTCCCGGCCGTGCTCTGGACCGAGCTCGACGGTCTCAAGGCGCGCCTCGGGCTCTGAGCCCGCGGTGCCCGGCGTCACCGGAGAATCCGCGCCTCGTGGCACGACTCCGTGACGGGTCTCCGCCACCATGTGCAACGATGCGGGGGTGCGTCGATCGGATGGGATGACCGGTGTCAGAGCTCGGCCCTGAGGAGCGCAAGCTCTTCGAGACCGTGGCCACTCCCCTGTACGAGGAAGCCGCCCTGAGCGGCGGACTCCCGGAGTCGGACCCGAGAATCACCCAGGGCGGCGACGTCCGCGAGGCCCTCGACCTGCTGGTGTCCCTCAACCTCCTGGTCCACGACCGCTCGATCCGTCAGTACGTGCCGGTGGACCCGTCCACGGTGTCCTCGCACGTCGTCAGCCCGATGAGCCAGCAGGGCGCCGAGCTCCTCAACGAGTCGTCCGAGTGGGCACGTGCGTTCGGCCAGCTGTCGCAGTCGTGGCGACGGTCACCCAGCGCGGCGCGCGGCCCGATCACCGAGTTCCGCGACTCCGCCATCGGCACCTTCATCTCCGGGGCGGTCCGTGAGGCCGAGCTCGAGCTGCTCACCGCCCAGCCCCAGTTCGAGCGCGACAGCGCCTCGCTCTCGGTCGCCGCCGTCCGCGAGAAGGCCGCCCTCGACCGCGGCGTGACCATGCGCACGCTCTACCAGCACAGCGCTCGCCGCCACTCCGTGACGCGCAAGTACGTCGCCGAGGTGTCCGCGCACGGGGCCGAGGTGCGCACGCTGGACGAGTTCTTCAACCGGATGATCGTCATCGACCGCCGCCTCGCGATCATCCCGGGCGCCGCCGACCTGACGGTGGCGATGGCGATCCGCGAGCCCGGCCTGGTGGCCTATCTGGTCGACGTCTTCGAGCGGGCGTGGGAGCGGGCCCGGCCGTTCACGAACACCGAGCGCTCGATGATGAACGACATCGCCAAGGAGCAGCGGGCGATGACGATCCGGATGCTCATCGAGGGGCACTCCGACCCGGTGAGCGCCAAGCGGCTCGGCGTGAGCGCCCGCACCTTCGCCGGCTACGTCGCCGACCTCAAGGAGGAGTACGACTCGGAGACGCGCTTCCAGCTCGGCTACACCATGGGACAGGCGGGCGTCTCCGGCCGCGAGGACGGGTAGCCCCTCCCCGGAAACCTGACGCTGGACGACCAGCGGGGCGAGACCGTGGTCCCGCCCCGCTGTCGTCGCTCGAGACGAGCCATGGGGGGTGGCTGCTGCGGGTTCGGCTCTCCTGGGGGGGCGGGACCGACCCTGTCTCAAGTCTGTGGTGGAGTCCTTCTTCCGTGGTTCGTCGTCGCCGTCAGGGGCCCACCCGGAGGCAGGTCTTGCAGCCCCACGTCGTGTCGGCGTGCGCTGGGGCGGTGATCCCGACAACACCGATGCCAAGCACCGCCGTCACGACCGCCAGTCCGACCTTGCGCATGTTGATCCTCACGTCAGTTCCTCCCTGTGGGGGCTTTTCATCACCCGAGGCCATTCTGGGGGAGGCACAGACGACACGAGAACCCAACGATGGCTCAGAAACTTGCATTGCAACTTCTTGCAACTTCGTGCAAGGAACCACCGTCGTCGGCCGGTCCGCCCAGCGTACGACACGGGCCCCGTCGATGTCTGCGACCGGGCCCGTGTCACTGGCGGAGGCGGCGGGATTTGAACCCGCGAGAGGGGATTACCCTCAACCCGCTTAGCAGGCGGGCGCCATAAACCGGGCTAGGCGACGCCTCCCCGTCAGCGTGCACAGGTTACAAGGAGGCCTCCGCGAGGACCCAATCAGCCCTGATCCGCCGACCGAGGTGTGTGGGCGTCGCGCACCCGACGTTGGACGTCGTGGGCGACGGCGTCCGGATCGGCAGCCAGGGCGGCCATCGGCAGGCGTGTCTGACGCCCATCGGTCAGCCGCAGGACCAGGCATCGCTGACCCCCGGGGCTCGCCGCGACGACCTCCTCCACGCTCGCCCACCGGGCGGCCGTGGCGCCGATGCCGCCCAGCAGACGGACGGCGTACCCCTCACCGCTGAGGCGGACCGCCGTGGCACGCCGCAGCAGCCACCAGGCCCAGGCGCCGATCAGGATCACTCCGACCAGCGTCACCACCCCGGCCGGCCGCCAGCCGGTGCCGGTGGCCAGTCCGACCAGGGTGGCGATCACGACGAGCACCGCCAGGGTGACCAGGCTGCGGCCGACGAGCCGGGCGCCCAGCGCCGGCGCCAGCCGGTACGACGAGTCGGGGTTCGCGACGGTCATGGGCAGATTCAACCGGCCCCACGCCTGCCCCGCGAAACCGGTGGCACCAGGGCCTTGCCCCGGGGCCTCGCACGGGTCCACTCTGGACGCCACCCCCCCGGCCACCGCGGTGGCGTGTCAGCCAGCACTCGGGAGGTCTCCCATGACGGCGACGACAGGACCCCTCCACGAACTCCTGCGGCCTCAGCACGGTCGCGACAAGCTCGATGCCTGGCGCTGGACCGTGCGCCGCCAGCTGGTACCGGTGCGCGACCGGCTGTCCCGGGAGCACGCCCCCCGGGGGGACGCCTGGCTCTCGGCCCGCGCCTCACGCGCGCTTCACGAGCGCGAGGTGCTGCTCGCCCGGCTCAACCGGCTCGCCTCGCGGGTGCTCGTCGATGACGACGTGGAGGCGGTCGCCGCCGAGCTGAGCCGGCTGCTGGTCGACATCGACCACCACGACCAACGGCTGCACGACCTGGCCTACGACGACGTGGAGCTCGAGATCGGCGGCTCCGAGTAGAGCGGTCGCCACGCCCTAGACTCGGCCCGCGCGTCGCCGCCCGCACGAGACGGCGCGCTCGGAGGGGTGCCGGAGTGGCCGATCGGAACCGCCTTGAAAGCGGTCGCTGGCAGAGATGTCAGCCGCGGGTTCGAATCCCGCCCCCTCTGCTCAGGGTCCCTCGCCGCGCGACCCCGTCGAGGCGGGCGTCGGCGGTGGTCAGCGACGCACGGTGAGCTCGATGAGCACGTCGCCCTCCTGGACGACGTCGCCGGGGGCCACCTTCACCGCGGACACCACCCCGCCGGTCTCGGCCAGCACCGGGATCTCCATCTTCATCGACTCCAGCAGGCACACGGTGTCGCCCTCGGCGATCTGCTCGTCGACGGCGACCTCGACCACGATCACGTTGGCCACCATCTCGGCCAGGATCCGGACGGTCTGCTCGCGTGCCACGTGACGAACCTAATGGATGCCGGCGGTCACCACAGGGCGTGGGTACGGCCCGGCTCCGGGCGAACGGCGCTCGCCTCCTCGGTCTCGACCAGCCGGCGGCCGCGCGGGCCGGTCAACCTCAGGTCGGCGCGGATCAGCAGGAAGCCGATCAGCAGGCCGATCACCGATCCGTACGCCGTGGCGAGGGCGGCCTCGGCGACGCTCCGCCCCGGATCGACCAGCGCATAGGCGACGGGTCCGGTCAGCGCGACCCCGAACGCGCACACCCACCAGCCCTGACGACGCCTGCGCCCGCATGTGCGTGCCCCAGGTCAGGGCGGGGACGCCCAGCAGCGCGATGATCGGCCGCGGGAAGGCGCCGAGGTGGTGGCGGCTCCAGATCACCGCGTCGTCGAGCGTCTCGACCAGGCTCTGCGTTCCGTAGCGCCGCAGCAGCTCGGCGTACCCGAGCGTGAGCGCGAGCATGACGCTGCCGCCCACCACCGTGAGCACGCCGCGCGAGCCCAGGCCGTGGAACCCGGCGCCGAGCCGGAAGACGACCACGAAGGCGGCCACCAGCGAGAGCCCGAGGGCGGTGTACTGGAAGCGGTCGAGGCTGACCACCGGGGCCCAGGCGACGGTCGCCATCGCGCCGACCGCCGCGACCACGAGGGCCACGAGGTTCTCCCGCACGGCGCCCGCGAAGTGGACGGCCGGGACCGTGATCATCACCGCGAACACGGCGGTGAGCACGGCCGTGACCACGGCGGCACCGCTCCGCAGGGGGTCGTTGTCGAGGGCCACCACGATCCCGCCGAGGGCCAGGGTGAGGGCCGAGAAGACCACGGTGCGCCCGCCGGTGCGTGCGGCCAGGCCCCAGGTGTACGCCGTGCTGACGGCGATGGCTCCGGCGTCCGCGAGCCAGGGGCCCGTGGTCCCGACGAGCGCCGCGACGAGCGCCGCGGACGCGACCGCGACCACGGCCAGCCACGCCCCGACGCCCAGGCCGTGGGCGATCCCGCGGCGCGGAGCGGCGTCCGGCGACCGTGCCCCCGATGCTCGACGTGGGGCCTTCCGCGCGGCCCGCCGGCCGCCGCGCGGGTCGGCACGTCGACGCGGAGCAGCCCTGGACACGACCGGTGAGGCTACAGGCGCCGGTTGGCCAGCGAGGGGTTGGTACGGCGGGCCTCGGCGACGGCGGCGGGGTCCAGCTCGGCGCGCAGCGTCTCGGCATCCGTGCCGCCCTCGACCAGGACGTCACCCAGGGGTCCCACGACCATGGAATGCCCGGTGTAGCGCGGGCCGGGCTGCCCCACCCCGATGACGTGGACGGTGTTCTCGATCGCGCGCGCCCGCAGCAGGGTGGTCCAGTGCTCGACCTTGCGGGGCCCGGCGACCCAGGCCGCGGGGACCAGCAGCACCTCGGCGCCGCGGTCGACGAGGGCTCGCGCCAGCTCCGGGAAGCGCAGGTCGTAGCACGTGAGCAGACCGAGGGTGGTGCCGCCGAGCCGGAACGTGACCGGCGTGAGCGGCCCGGGCGCCAGCACCTCGGACTCGCGATAGCCGAACGAGTCGTAGAGGTGGATCTTGCGGTAGTCCGCGCGCGCGCCGCCGCGCACCACCAGCGTGTTGTACGGCGGACCGTCGGTCCGTTCGAAGAGCCCGGCCACGACCGTGGTCCCCCGCTCCGTGGCGAGGCGTTCCACCTCGGTGACGAACGGGCCCTCGAGCGGCTCGGCCACCGCCCCCAGGTCCGACCCCGGCTCCCCGAAGTCGCGAGCGAAGGCCTCCGGCAGGACGACCAGGTCGGCGCCGGCGGGCACCACGTCCGCCAGCCGCGCCCGGTTGACCGCGGGGTCGAGTGACGACGCCTCCTGGACCAGCACCACCTGCATGCCCCTACCCTGCCACCCGCGGCGGGCCTCGTCCCGGGCCGCTGCGAGACTGGCCGGGTGACCTGGGCGGCGGTGATCCTGGCGGGCGGGACGGCCGTGCGCCTCGACGGCGCGGACAAGTCGGCGCTCGAGCACGACGGGCGGTCCCTGCTCGAGCACGCGATCGACGCCGTCGGGGAGGCGGGCGAGATCGTGGTGGTCGGCCCGGAGGTCCCCACCTCGCGTCCGGTGGACTTCACTCGCGAGTCACCCTCCGGCGGAGGCCCCCTGGCCGGGCTCAGCGCCGGCGTCGCCGCCTTGCGCGGGTCTCCCCACCTCGTCGTGGTCCTGGCCGTGGACATGCCTCACGTCACTCCCGCGACCGTGCGGCGGCTGCTGTCGGCGGTGGGCGACGGCGACGGTGCGTGGCTCGTCGACGGCGACGGTCGGCGACAGCTCGTCGGAGCCGTACCCCGTCGCCTGGTGCCGGCCCCGGACGAGGCCCACGGCGTGCCGATGCGCGCCCTGATGGACCGCCCGACCAGCATCGGGGTCCCCGCGATCGGCGCCGAGGCGGACGACGTCGACACCTGGGCGGACGTGGCCCGGCTCCGGGACGGAGCCTCGTGAAGAGACGCGCACGCCGCCGGACTTGAACAGCGGCCCCGCTTTCGCGAGATTTGGTCCGTGAACCTCCACGACTGGATCGACGAGCTGTGTGACGCCCTCGACATCGAGACGGAGGTCGACGAGGCCCTGGTCCTCGATCTCGCGAAGGTGGCCGCCGACAACGTCGTCCGCAAGGCCGCCCCGATCACGACGTACCTCCTCGGGTACGCCGCCGGCAGCAGCGACGCGGACGTCGAGGAGATCGAGCGGCTCGCCGCGAAGGCCCAGGTCCTGGCCGAGGAGTGGGACCACCCGTCCGGGGCCCCGGACCCGGTCGACCTCGACGACGACGTACCCGACGACAGCACCGTGGACCACACCGGCGACGAGTACGAGTGATCACCCCGTGAAGGCGATCGTCGCCCGCGAGCCCGGCGCGCCCGAGGTGCTCGAGTACGTCGAGGTGCCCGACCCGACGCTCGGGCCCGACGACGTGCTCCTCGACGTGGCGGCGACGGCGGTGAACCGCGCGGACCTGCTGCAGCGGCAGGGTCTCTACCCGCCGCCGCCGGGCGCGTCGGACGTGATCGGCCTCGAGTGCAGCGGCACCGTGGCGGCGGTCGGCGAGGCCGTGACCGGGCACCGGGTGGGCGACCAGGTCTGCGCCCTGCTGGCCGGTGGCGGCTACGCGACGCGGGTGGCGGTGCCCGCAGGTCAGGTGATGGCGCTGCCCGGCGGCGTCGACCTGGTGACCGCGGCGGCTCTCCCGGAGGTGGCGAGCACCGTGTGGTCCAACGTGATGATGGTGGCCGGCCTGCGCACCGGCGACACGTTCCTCGTGCACGGCGGCGCCGGCGGGATCGGCACCTTCGCGATCCAGCTGGCCACGGCCCTGGGTGCCCGGGTGCTGGCGACCGGCGGGACGGCGGAGAAGCTCGCCCTGTGCGCGGAGCTCGGTGCGGACGTGACGATCAACTACCGCGACCAGGACTTCGTCGAGGTCGTGCGCGAGGTCACCGGAGGCGGCGGAGCCGACGTCATCCTCGACAACATGGGCGCGGCCTACCTCGCCCGCAACGTCAGCGCCCTCGGCACCGAGGGCCGGCTCGTCGTGATCGGGATGCAGGGCGGCACCACCGGCGAGCTCGACCTCAACGCGCTGATGCGCAAGCGCGGCGCCGTGATCGCGACGTCGTTGCGGTCCCGGCCGGTCGGCGAGAAGACCACGATCTGCGCGGCGGTCGTCGAGCACGTGTGGCCGCTCGTCGCGGACGGCACCATCCGGGTGGTCGTGGACCGGACCATGCCCCTGGCGGAGGCGGCCGCCGCGCACGCGCTGATGGAGAGCGGGGAGCACAGCGGCAAGATCGTCCTGGTCGTGTGAGGACCCGGGGACAGGCGGCCGACCTGCGTAGGGTGGGCGCATGAGCGAGCACGAATCCGGTCAGGAGCACGTGATCGTGGTCGGTCCTGACGGCCAGCCGGTCGCCGTACCGGCGGACGCGGTCCTCCAGGCGCAGGATGCCGAGGGCAACGACCTGCGCGACCTCACCGAGCTGGTGGAGCAGCCGGCCAAGGTGATGCGCATCGGCAGCATGATCCGTCAGCTGCTCGAGGAGGTGAAGTCCGCTCCGCTGGACGACGCCAGCCGCATCAGGCTCAAGGAGATCCATCGCTCGTCGATCAAGGAGCTCGAGACCGGGCTCGCACCCGAGCTCGTGGAGGAGCTCGAACGACTCTCCCTGCCGTTCACCGACGACGCCACCCCCTCCGACGCCGAGCTGCGGATCGCGCAGGCGCAGCTCGTGGGGTGGCTCGAAGGGCTTTTCCACGGCATCCAGACCGCGATCTATGCCCAACAGGTCTCGGCCCGGGCACAGTTCGAGCAGATCCGCCGTGCCCTTCCGGGTGCACCGGGGCAGGTTCCGCCGGGGATGCGCCCCGGGATGCAGCCCCAGCAGGACCCCAGCGCCGATCCGGGCCCGACCCAGAGCGGGATGTACCTCTGAGCGCGAGCGGGGGTGCGGAGGACGCCACGGCGGCCGGCGCCGAGATCCTCGTGGTCCTGCCCACGCTCGGAGACCGCCTCGACTACCTGGCGCAGACCCTGGCCTCGATCGACGCCCAACGGTCCGACGTCGCCCTGCGGGTGGCGGTCGTGCTGCCCGCGACGGCGTCCGAGGCGGGGGCGCTGGCGGAGGCACACGGGGCCACCCTGGTCTGCGACCCCCGGCTCGGGATCGCCCACGCGATCAACCTCGGCATCCAGGCAGCCCAGGGCGAGACGTACTACGCCTGGATCGGCGACGACGACCTCTTCCGGCCCGGCGGCCTCGCCACGCTGCTCCGGCTCGCGCGTCCGGAGGACGTGGTGCTGGCCTTCGGGGGATGCGACTACATCTCGCCGTCCGGCGACCTCCTGTGGGTCAGTCGCGCGGCCCGTCTCGCCCCCTGGCTGCTGCCCTGGGGGCCCAACCTGATCCCCCACCCGGGCTCGCTGATCCGGCTGGACGCGATGCGCGAGGTGGGGCTGTTCGACGAGACGTTGAGGTTCGCCATGGACCTCGACCTGTTCCTCAAGATCCGGCGTCTGGGGAGGTTCCGCGGCACCCGCGAGTCCGTCTCGGCGTTCCGCTGGCACCCCGAGTCCCTGACCGTCGCCAACCGAGCCCACTCCAGCGCCGAGTCGGAGTCGGTGAAGCGACGACACCTCCCGGGTCCGCTGCGCCCGCTCGCCCCCGCCTGGGAACGCCCGGTGCGGTGGGCCTCCGCCCGGGCCGCGCGGACCGTCTCGGCACGCGCGGCTCGCGCGGCCGAGCCGGGCTGACCTGGACGGTCGCGACTCCTCGGCCCCCACGGCCGCCTACCGAATCGGCCCCCGGGCGGCCACCTCGCGGTACAGCTCCTCGTGGGCACGGACGCACGACTCCCAGGTGTATCCCCGGGCGCGCGCCAGTCCCGCCTCGATGGCCGAGTCGCCCGCTCGGCAGGCCCTGGCGATGGCGTCGGCGATCGCCGCGGGATCGCGCGCGTCGAACAGGACGGCGGCCTCCCCGCAGACCTCGGGAAGTGATCCGGCGTCGGACGAGGCAACCGGACAACCCGCAGCCATCGCTTCGATGACCGGCAGTCCGAAGCCCTCGTAGCTGCTGACGAAGGCGAGGCAGGACGCCCCCTGGTACAGCGACACGAGCTCCTCGTGGGGGACCAGGCCCCGCCGGTCGACCCAGGAGGGCAGGGCTCCGAGAGCGTCGAGCCCACCGCCGGTCAGCACCAGCCGCAGGTCGGGGAGGGTCCGGCGCACGAGAGTCATCGCCTCGATCAGCGCCGGGTGGTTCTTGTGCGGCCATGGCCGGGCGGGATAGAGCACGTAGTCCCCCTTGGGCCCCGGACGGGGCCGGAACGAGGGATCCACTCCCAACGGGATGGCATGAACGCGCTCGGGCGCCACGTCGAGGTGGCTCAGGATGGCGCGCCGTGAGAACTCGCTCATCGTGATGACGGCGCTCGACCGCAGCGCCGCCCGGTCGTACGTCGCCCGTCGGTAGAGCCGCTCGGGTCTCGAGAACAGCCCGGGCAGCTCCAGGTGCTGGACGTCGTGGATCGTGACGATCACCGGGACCCGGCCCGGCGCCCGCGGAGCCACGACGGACAGCGGATAGTGGACGACGTCGACCTTCGCCAGCTCTCGGCGGAGGCCGGGATCCATCCGGGCGGAGGCCTGCAGCAGGAGCCGCCCCAGCGTCGTGTCTCCGCCCCGTGCGGTGCGGGAGACGGCCTCGCGCATCCCGCGGCCGGCGCCACGGGCGAGCGGAGTCGTGAGCGCGACGGGATCGAGACCGTCGACGGTGGCGAGGCCGGCCGCGAGCTCGCGGACGTAGGTCTCGCTGCCCCCCATCGCGCCCGGCACCAGGTTCACCAGCGGGAGAGCGACCCGCAGGGGTCGGCGTACGCCCGTTCGCCCGGGTGACCCGACCATCATCAGCCTCCCACGGTGGCTCGGTGTGTGATCCTCAGACCCGTCCGGCGACACGGGGCCTGCAGGCACCCGGGACCGGTGGGCTCGACCATCATGGGGCCATGTCCTGGCGCGATCGGCTGTTTCCCGCGTTCCGAGCCCTCTACGTCCGCCTCTTCGGCAGCCGCGCGGCCCGGCTGATCTGGCGGGTGCCCGGCTCGCGGGCGCTCTACCGATGGTTGATGCCGCGCCTGCGGCCCGACACCGTGACGGTCGACGGACACCGGCTCCACCTCGACGCCATGGACAGCCTGCTGCTCTCGGTGCACGGCAACTACGAGAGCTTCGAGCAGGCGCTCTTCGTCAGCTGCATCCGGGGCGGTGACACCGTGGCCGACGTCGGGGCGCACATCGGGCTCTACACCCTGCAGGCCGCCCGGGCCGCGGGGCCGGCGGGTCACGTGGTGGCCTTCGAGCCCGCCCCTGCGAACCGGCGCGTGCTCGAGCGCAACATCGCGGCCAACGGGTACGCCAACGTGACGGTGGTGGACGCCGCGGTCTCGGACTCGGCCGGGTTCGACTCGCTCTCGTTGTCGACCGACAACTCCGGAGACCACTCCATCGCCCGGTCGCACCCGGGAGCGGAGCAATCGGTGACCGTCCCGACGGTGACGCTCGACGACTACTTCGCCGAGAGGGCGCCCGAGGTCATCAAGATGGACATCCAAGGCGCCGAGCCGGCCGCCCTGGCGGGCGCGAGACGGACCATCGCCCGGGCCGCCAGGCTGGTGCTGTTCACCGAGCTCAGCCCGTCCCATCTCGGGTCGCCTGCCTCCGTCGCGTCGTTCCTGGACGAGCTCACGGGCCTCGGGTTCGACCTCTTCGAGATCGACGAGACCCAGGCCTGCCTGCGCCCGAGGGACCCGGAGGAGCTGGTGGCCGTGGCCGGGCGTGGGGCCGAGCACCTCGACCTGGTGTGCCTCAAGGGCCCGGATGCCTTCCCGGAGCTCCTCCCGTACGTGAAGGCGCGGGCTCCGCGCGGGTCCCGGGGAGCTCCCGGAGTGGCGTGACGGGTCGCCGGACCCAGCACCACCGATGCTTCGCCGTACGACGTCGCCCCCGGGACGAAGGATCAGGTCGTACGCCGGCCGAGGCGCCCGACCACCAGGAGCCCGAGCAGGCTCACGATCACCAACGCCGCTCCCGGCGCCAGGAGCCGCGAGAGCCTCGGGGGGCTGGCGTGCGCGACCTTGGTGAACTCCGCCGCCGCCGGCGGGGCGGGCGTCGGACGGATCCCGCTGCCGAGGCGCTTCCTGACCTGGTAGCCGAGCTGCTTGCTCGCCTTCGCCGTCGCGGTCGTCGCCATGAGCCGCGAGCCGTTCTCGGTGACGAAGAAGATGTAGCGCGCGCCCTTGGTGAGGGTCGGCAGCGTGCAGGCGGCCGTGGTCGCCCGGGCCGTGACCACCACCGCCCGGGTCACCAGCGACGACTTGTAGACGCGATCGGCGGTCACCGAGTAGCTGCGGGTCCGTCGGGGGCCCTGTCCGTGCAGCGGGCGGACCTTGGTCACGACGCCGCGGAAGACGACGTCGGCCTTGGCGATGTCCTGCGGCACGGTGGTCCGGGGGCACCGCGTCGGGGCCGCGGGCGCCGCGAAGGTCGGCGACGCCGGCAGGAGGAGGCCCGACAGGAGGGCACCCGAGAGCAGGGTCGCGATCATCGCGCCCCGGGTGCGTCGTCCGTGCCGCCTCACCGCCCCATCACATCACAGCCGGAAAGTGCGGGCGAGGACCAGTGCCACCCCGTCGTCGTCGTGAGGCGGCGCGACGTGGTCCGCTGCGGCCAGCACGGAAGGGTGGGCGTTGGCGACGGCGTACGACGTACCGGCCCACCGGAGCATGGGCAGGTCGTTGGGCATGTCCCCGAAGGCCAGGGTCTCCTGCGGGGCGATCCCGAGCCCGGCGGCCACTCGGGCCAGCGTGGTCGCCTTGTCCACCCCCGGCGGCCCGATCTCGACCAGGTCGGGCACGGACCAGGTGGCGTTGCCACGGCCGCCGACGGCGGCCAGGGTGCGCTCGCGGAACTCGTCGTCGTCCAGGTGCGGGTGGCGCACCATCACCTTCACCGCGGGCTCGGTCCACAGCTCGGCCAGCTCGCCGACGGGCGAGCCTTCGGGGAAGGGGTGCGGCTCGACGAAGCGCGGGTCGCGGACGATCCCGCTCTCGCACTCGAGGGCGTACGTCGCGCCGGGCACGGCAGCGCTGATCGCCTCGAGGAGGGCGAGCCCCTCACGGCGCCCGATCCCGGTCAGCTCCAACACCTGCGCCGCGTGCGCGTCGTAGACCACGGCGCCGTTCGAGACGACCGTGGCGGTGCTGTGCCCCACCAGGGGCAGCAGGTCGGCCATCCAGCGGATCGGCCGGGCGGTGACGATGACCACCGGGACCCCGCGCCGCTCGAGCTCGCCCAGGACCCGTTCGGTGCGCGGCGACCAGGTCCCGTCCGAGCGGAGCAGCGTGCCGTCGAGGTCGGTCGCGACCAGACGCGGGAGGCTCATGCCCGAGCGGCCTGCCCGGCGGCCGGGAACCAGCGGTCGAGCTCGAGGGCGACACCCTCGTCGTGGACGGTCCCGGTGACGGCGTCAGCCGCCTCCTGGACGACCTCGACGGCCTGGCCCATCGCCACCCCGCGCCCTGCCCAGCGCAGCATCTCGATGTCGTTGCGCCCGTCGCCGATCGCCAGGACCTCGGAGGCGTCGACGCCGAGCTCGGCGGCCACGCGCGCGAGCCCGGACGCCTTGTTGACGCCGAGCGGCGCCAGGTCGAGCCAGGCGGTCCAGCCCACGACGTAGTCGGTGCCGTGGAGCCCGAGCCGGGCCGCGAGCGCCACGAAGTCGTCCGCGGTGGCCTCCGGGTCGCGGATGATGACGCGGCTGACCGGGCCGGACACCAGGTCCTCGACCTCGGCGAGCGTCATCTCACCGCTCAGCTCCCCCTCGGGGAACGGCCGGTTGACGCGGTACCCCACGCCGCGCTCCTCGACCGCGACCAGCGCGGTCGGGTGGTGCCGGAGCACCGACGCCACCGCCGGGGCCGCGTCGAACGTCTCCTCGTGCACCACCTCGAGCGGCGGGTAGCGGAAGATCACCGCGCCGTTGCTGGCCACGACCCAGAGCGCCTCGTCGCCCTCCGCGTGCAGGTCGAGCAGGTCCGCGATGCGGGTCATGCCGTGGGGGGAGCGGCCGCTGGCCAGGACGACGGCCGCCCCGGCGTCCAGGACCCGGTGCACCGCGTCGTACACCGGTCGGCTGATCTGCTCGTACGTCGTCCCGATGCCCTCCACCCACTTGAGCAGGGTGCCGTCGATGTCGAGCGCGACCAGCCGCGGGCGCCAGGCACTCACCGCCGCGCCACCCGAGACGTCACGCGGTGACCGGCTTGAGGAGGTCGAGTCCTCCCAGGTAGGGCCGCAGGGCCTCCGGCACCCGGACCGAGCCGTCCTCCTGCTGGTGGGTCTCCAGCAGCGCGATGATCGGCCGGTTGGTGGAGCAGAGGGTGCCGTTGAGCGTGGCGACGGGCCCGATCTCGTCCGTCCCCTGTCCCGGGTCGCTCGCCGGGAAGCGGGCGCGGGTGTCGAGGCGGCGGGTCTGGAAGTCGGTGCAGTTGGACGTCGACGTGAGCTCGCGGTAGCGCCCCTGGGAGGCGATCCACGCCTCGCAGTCGAACTTCCGCTGGGCCGACGTGCCGAGGTCGCCGGCGGCCACGTCGATCACCCGGTAGGCCAGCTCGAGCTTGTCGAGGAACTCCTTCTCCCACTCCAGGAGGCGCCGGTGCTCGGCGTACGACTCCTCGAGGGTCGTGTAGACGAACATCTCGACCTTGTCGAACCAGTGGACCCGGAAGATGCCGCGGGTGTCCTTGCCGTGCGAGCCGGCCTCCTTCCGGAAGCAGGGGCTGAACGCCGCGTAGCGCAGCGGCAGGGAGCGGCCGTCGAGGATCTCGTCGGAGTGGTACGCCGCGAGCGGGACCTCCGACGTACCGACGAGGTAGAGGTCCTGACCCTCGATGCGGTAGACGTCCTCGGCGGCCTGCCCGAGGAAGCCGGTGCCCTCCATGGCGCGCGGCTTCACCAGCGAGGGGGCGATCATCTGGGTGAAGCCGGCGTTGCGGGCCTGGTCCATGGCCATGTTCACCAGCGCGAACTCCAGCTGGGCACCGATCCCGGTGAGGAAGTAGAAGCGCGAGCCGGACACCTTCGCGCCACGCTCGAGGTCGATCGCCCCGAGCAGGCGGCCGAGCTCGACGTGGTCGCGCGGCTCGAAGTCGAACTCCGGCGGGGTCCCCACCGTCTCGAGGACGACGTAGTCGTCCTCACCGCCGGCGGGAGCTTCGTCGGCGGCCAGGTTCGGGATCTCCATGATGGCCCGGCGCCAGGCCTCCTCGGCCTCGGTCTGGGACGCCTCCGCCTCCTTCACCTCGGCCGCGAGGAGCTTCGTCCGCGCCAGGAGGTCCGCCCTGGCGTCACCCGACGCCTGGGCGATCTGCTTGCCGAGCTGCTTCTGCTCGGCCCGCTTGGCCTCGAACGTCGCGATGGCGGCGCGGCGCGAGGTGTCGGCGTCCAGCGCCCGGTCGACGACCTCGTCGGACAGGCCGCGCTTCGCCTGAGCCGCGCGCACGCGGTCGGGGTCGTCGCGCAGGACCTTGGGGTCGATCATCGCGCGGCGCTCCGGGGTGCGGTCATGGGCGCAAGGCTATCCGCGGCGCGTACGCCTCGGCACGCGCGTTCCGCCCGCACCTGCGGGTGACGTGGTGTACCCGCCCTCCCGGCATACTGACGCCCGTGCTCGACCGCCCCCGTACCCGGACCCTCGCCTGGGCCGGGGTCTGTGCGGCGCTCTTCCTCCTGCTCGCGTTCCTGGTGCACCTGCAGCGGACCCCCCTCAACGGGGTGGACGACCTCGGCCGGACGGCAGAGCACTGGGCCCGCCGGTCGACCCACGTCGTCAGCGCGCTCAGGGGCATCGAGCTCGCGTTCGCCACCATCGGCATGACGATCTGGACGATCCTGCTCGTCGTACCGCTCCTCATCCGCGGCTATCGCCGCGCCGCGGTCTTCACGGTGGGGGTGATGCTCTCCGTCTCGCTGCTGACGACCGGGATCAAGGTCCTGTACGCGCGGTCCCGCCCCTCGTGGCAGGACCCGGTCGGCAAGCTGGTGTCGCAGTCGTTCCCCTCTGGCCACGCGTCCAGCTCCGCGGCGCTCGCGGGCGTGCTGATGGTGCTCGCCCTGATGTTCATCCGGCGCGCGAACCTGCGTCGGGCGGTGTACGCCGCCGCGGTCGCCCTGGCCCTCGTCGTCGGCCTGGACCGCATCCTGCTCGGCCGTCACTACCCGACCGACGTGATCGCGGGGTGGCTGCTGGGAGCCTTCGTCGTGCTGGTGTGGCTGTCGTTCTACAGCCCGCTCCCGCGCAGCCACGCGCAGTCGGCCGAACCGTTGCCGCAGGCGATCCCGTCCGAGCGCCAGCTCGCGGTGATCGTGAACCCGATCAAGGTCGAGGACGTCGACCAGTTCCGCTCCGTCGTCACGGCGATGGCCGCGGAGGCGGGCTGGTCGAGCCCGTCCTGGCAGTACACGACCGTCGAGGACCCCGGCACCGGCATGGCCGAGGCGGCCTCGATCGCCGGCGCGGACCTCGTGCTCGTGTGCGGCGGAGACGGCACGGTCCGCGAGGTGTGCGCGGAGCTGGCCGGCACCGGCATCCCGGTCGGGATCATCCCGGCGGGCACGGGCAACCTCCTGGCCCGCAACCTCGACATCCCCCTGTACCTGCGCGCCGCGATCGACGTGGCGCTGACCGGCCAGGACCGCGCGATCGACCTCGTGGAGGTGACCGGCGACGACATGGAGGACACCCACTTCATGGTGATGGCCGGGATGGGACTCGACGCGGCGATCATGGAGGGCGTCAACGAGCAGATCAAGGCGAAGGTCGGCTGGTTCGCCTACGTGCTGTCGGGCTTCCGGGCGCTGATGTCACCCGTCGTCCGGCTGGAGATCTCGGTCGACGACGCGGAGTTCACCAGCCACCGGGCACGCACCGTCGTCATCGGCAACGTCGGGTATCTCCAGGCCGGCATGCCCCTGCTGCCCGACGCGACCATCGACGACGGCGTCCTCGACGTCGTCCTCCTGCACCCGAAGCGGTTCCTCTCGTGGGTGCCGCTGGTGATCCGGGTGCTCGCCAAGCGGCCGCGTACCGACGACTCCATCGTCCGCATGCGCGGACGGACGGTCGTGGTCCGGGCGTCGAGCGACACCCCGCGCCAGCTGGACGGCGACCCGCTGGGCGCCGGTCGCGAGCTGCGGATGACGTGTCTGCACGGGCGGGTCCTGGTCCGCGTCCCTCGCTGAGACCCCCTGGTCGGGTCGCACGCTGGTCGAGCCTGTCGAGACCAAGGGCCCACCGGTCGAGCCGAGCCCGCTGGTCGAGCCTGTCGAGACCAAGCGGCCCGCCGGTCGAGCCGAGCCCGCTGGTCGAGCCAGCCGGGCCCGCCGGTCGAGCCCGCCCGCCGGTCGACCCCGGCCCCGCCGGTCGACCCCGGCCCCGCCGGTCGAGCCCGTCGAGACCACGCCGGTCGAGCCGGCCCGCTGGTCGAGCCCGTCGAGACCAGGGCCCGCCGGTCGACCCCGGCCCCGCTGGTCGACCAACGGCCCGCCGGTCGAGCCTGTCGAGACCCAGGGCCTCAGGACGGCCGGGCGTGGACGATCGCCTCGTCCTCCTCGGGCGAGAGCTGCTGCTGGGACGTCCAGGCGGTGACGTTCTTGGCGTAGGTCCGGGCGTCGGACCGACCGTGGATCGAGGTGAGGACGACGCCGTTCCCGGCGTCGTCGAGCAGCGCGAGCGACCACGACAGGTGACCGCCCATGTCACCGAAGGCGTCGTAGCGCACCACGGCCAGGTGACGCAGCGCGTCGCCCGCCTCGGCCCGGAGCGCCGCCACCTCCTGCCGCAGGCCGTGGACGTCCTCCGGCAGCGCGTCGGCGACCGGCCCGCGGCGGGCGGCCGCCTGCCGTCGCAGCGCCACCACGGCCAACGCGGCGGCGCCGAGGGCGACCAGCAGCGTCACGACATCGAGGATCCACACGCTGAGCGAGCCTAATCGCGCCGTGCCGCCGTGGAACACTGACGCGCGTGAGTACGACGACGAGTGTGCGTCGGATCGTCTACCAGGGCGAGCCGGGCTCCAACTCCCACCTGGCCTGCCAGGAGCGGCACCCCGACGCGGAGGCCGTCGCCTGCGCCAGCTTCGAGGACTGTTTCGCCGCGGTGGAGAGCGGCGACGCCGACCTCGCGATGATCCCGATCGACAACTCCATCGCCGGCCGGGTCGCCGACATCCACCACTTCCTCCCGACGTCGGGGTTGCACATCGTCGGCGAGCACTTCCTGCGCATCCGTTTCGCGCTGCTGGGCGTGCCGGGCGCCACCCTCGACGGCGTCAAGACCGTGCACAGCCACGTGCACGCGCTCGGGCAGTGCCGCCGGGTGATCCGCGAGCACGGCTTCGAGCCGGTCATCTCGGGCGACACCGCGGGCGCCGCGCGTGAGGTCCGGGAGGCGGGCGACCCGACCCAGGCTGCCATCTCTCCCCCGCTGGCCGCGGAGATCTACGGCCTCGAGGTCCTGCTCGACGAGGTCGAGGACGAGGACCACAACACGACGCGCTTCGTGGTGCTCTCGCGCGACCTCGACCAGCCGCCGTCGGGCGACGGTCCCGTCGTGACCAGCTTCGTGTTCAACGTGCGGAACCTCCCCGCGGCGCTCTACAAGGCGCTGGGCGGGTTCGCCACGAACGGCGTCAACATGACCAAGCTCGAGAGCTACATGGTGGGCGGCGAGTTCACCGCCACCCAGTTCCTCGCGGAGGTCGACGGCCACCCCGAGGACCTGCCGGTCAAGCGGGCGCTGGAGGAGCTGGAGTTCTTCACCACCGAGGTGAAGGTGCTCGGCGTCTATCCGGCCGATCCGTTCCGCGCCGGCTGACCCGAGCCGGCCGGCGCGGAACGCGATCCTGCCCTAGCTGCCGGAGCCGGCGTCGTCGGCCGCCGCCATCAGGTTGAACATGCCGCCCTGTGGGTCGGCGAGCACCGCCATCCGGCCCACGCCGGGCACGTCGAACGCCGGCGCCACGACCGTGCCACCGAGCTCCTGCGCCTGGGCGACCGTCGCGTCGACGTCCTCGACGTTGAAGTACACGTTCCAGTGTGGGGGCGTGCCCTCCATCTGCGGGTTCATCGCCCCGCCGATCTGACGGCCCTCGGTGTTGGTGAGGACGGTGTAGGAGGTGCCCTCCATGTCCATCGCCTCCGAGCCCATGCCGATCACGTCGGCGTAGAACTTCGTCGCCGCCGGGATGTCGGGCGTGATGCACTCGTTCCACACGACGGTCCCCGGCTCGTTGGCCCGCTGGCTCCCGACGGTCGAGCCCGCCTGCCAGAGGTTGACGCGGGCCCCGGTCGGGTCCTGGATCGACGACATGCGGCCGAGGTCCATCACGTCGAACGGTCCGGCGTCGATCTTCCCGCCGGCGCCCTCGACCTTGGCGGTCGTGGCGTCCACGTCGTCCACGGCGAGGTAGACGTTCCAGAAGGCCGGGTGGCCGGCGAGCTCGGGCATCTGGCCGGAGATGCCGGTGACGGCGTCGCCCTCGATGCTGGCGGTGCGATAGAGGTTGCCCTGGTCGTCGACCGGGACCTCCTCGATCTCCCAGCCGAAGAGCCCGCCGTAGAACTCGCCGGCGGACTTGGGGTCCGGCGCCATCAGGTCGACGTAGCTGGGCGTGCCCTGGACGTACGAGTCGAACTTGGCCATGTGCTTCTCCCTCGTTGTGTCGGATCGACCCCCACCCGACAGACAACACCCGGCCGCCGACACAGGCAACCGGTGCGCGGTGAACGTCACGAGAACGACACCGGCTAGGTTCGACCGGTGGATCTCGCCGTCATCGCCGTCGCGTTCGGGGCGATCTTCCTGGTCGAGCTCCCCGACAAGACCTTCGTCGCCGCCCTGGTGCTGGCGACCCGCTACCCGCCCCTGGCGGTCTGGGTCGGCGTGGGTCTCGCGTTCCTGGTCCAGACCCTGATCGCGGTCACGGTCGGGCAGGTCGTCACCTTCCTTCCGCACACGGTCGTGGAGTGCGTGGCCGGCGTGATCTTCCTCGTCGGCGCGATCGTGCTGCTGCGTGAGGCACCCAAGGCGGACGCCTCCGAGGCGGAGACCGAGGAGGAGTACGCCGCGAAGGCGAGCTCACCGAAGGTCGGCCTGGCCGCGGTGGGCGCCAGCTTCCTGGTGCTGTTCGCGGCGGAGTGGGGAGACCTCTCACAGCTGCTGACGATCAGCCTGGTGGGCCGCTACCACGACCCGTGGTCGGTCTTCGTCGGTGCCTGGGGAGCACTCCTCGCGGTCTCCGGGCTCGCGGTCGTCGCCGGTCGTGTCCTGCTGCGGCATCTGAGGCTGTCGACGATCCACTACGTCGGTGCAGGGGTGTGTTTCCTGCTCGCTGCCCTGACGGCGTACCAGCTGATCTCGGGGTGACCCGGGACCGAGGTGCACCACTAGAGTGCCGGGCATGTCGACGAACCCCACCTCCGGCGACCGTCCCGCCCACGGCGCCGACTCGGAAGTCGGCCGGCTCGGGACGGTCATGCTCCACCGCCCCGGCGACGAGCTGAAGCGCCTCACGCCCCGCAACAACGACCGGCTGCTCTTCGACGGCATCCCGTGGGTCGCTCGTGCGCAGGACGAGCACGACGGCTTCGCCGCGGCGCTCCGCGAGCGCGGCGTCGAGGTGCTCTACCTGATGGACCTCCTCACCGAGACGCTCGCGAGCGAGGAGGCCCGCCACCACGCGATCACGACGGCGCTCGCGAGCCTCCACCTCGGCGACACCATGCGCGGATGGCTCGGACCGATGCTCCGCGACGCCTCACCCGCGGAGCTGGCCGGCCACCTCACGGCCGGCGTCCGCAACGACGAGGTGCGCGGAGGGTTCGGCCTGGTCACCGCGCTCCTCCCCGCGGACGACTTCCTGATCGACCCGCTGCCCAACCTGCTCTTCACCCGTGACTCCTCGGTCTGGGTGCGCGACCGCGTGACGATCACCTCCCTGGCGATGCCCGCACGATCCCGCGAGACGCAGCTGACCGAGCTGATCTACACCAAGCACCCGCGCTTCGCCGGCACCCCGACGCTGCACGGCTGGCGCGACGAGCACGTCGAGGGCGGCGACGTCCTCCTGCTCGCGCCCGGCGTGCTGGCGATCGGTGTGGGCGAGCGGACGACGCCGGCGGGCGCCGAGCAGCTGGCCCGCCAGGTCTTCGGCTCGGGCCTCGCGCACACGGTGCTCGCGGTGCCGATCGCGCAGGAGCGGGCCACGATGCACCTCGACACCGTGTGCACGATGGTCGACGTCGACAAGATCGTGATGTACCCCAACGTCGCGCACTCGCTGACGGCGTACGCCGTCACGCGCGTCCCCGACACCGGCGACGAGATCCGGCTGCACGTCGCGGAGGCCGAGCACTTCCTCGTCGCGGCCGCGAAGGCCATGGAGATCGACACGTTCCACCAGATCGACACCGGCCTGGACCCGGTCACCGCGGAGCGTGAGCAGTGGGACGACGGCAACAACACCCTGGCCCTCGCGCCGCGGGTGGCCGTCGCCTACGAGCGCAACGACGAGACCAACGACCGGCTCGAGGCCGCCGGGATCGAGGTGGTCCGGATCGCCGGGTCCGAGCTGGGCTCCGGTCGGGGTGGCCCGCGGTGCATGAGCTGCCCGATCTCGCGGGCTCCGCTGGGCTGAGCCGCTGGGTACGGGTCAGACCCGGGAGTCCTCGGGTGCCACCGCGATGCGGGGGAACACCGGGACCGGGCGGCCGATCAGGGGCTGGTCCCACTGCCGCAGCAGCGCGCCCGCGCCGGTGGGGACCAGAGGCTGGAGCTCGGCGGCGACGCCGCGGCACGCGCTCGCGAGGACGGCGAGCACCCGGTCCAGCCGGTCCACCGCGGCGGGGTCATCCGTGGCCGCGGCCAGCTCCCAGGGTTTCTCGGCGTTCACGAGCCGGTTGCCCAGGACGACAACGGCCCAGACGGCGTCGGTCGCTGCCCGGAAGTCGAACCGGGCGAGGGCGTCGTCGATGCGGCCCGGCAGAGCTCCGACGGCCCGGACCAGCTCGGGAGCGACGCGTGACGAGTCGGTGACATGGGGGACCTGCCCGCCGCGGTAGCGGGCGACCAGGGCGAGGGTGCGGTTCTGCAGGTTCCCGATGCCGTTGGACAGGTCGCCGTTGGCGCGGCTCACCAGACGCCGGGCCGTGAAGTCGGTGTCGTCGTAGCGGGCGACCTCCCGCAGGAGCCACCAGCGCACGGCATCCGTCCCGTAGGCGCGGGCCAGGTCGTAGGGAGAGGTGGCGTTGCCGGCGCTCTTGGAGAGCTTGGCCCCGTCGACGCTGAGGTACTCGTGCACGTGGATCGCGGTGGGCAGCGGTTGACCGGCCGAGAGCAGGAGGGCGAGCCAGTACACCGCGTGGAACCGGGTGATGCCCTTGCCGACCACGTGGACCCGCTCGGCCGCCTCGACCCACCACTCCTGGTACCGACGGTCCGCCTCGCACCCGTAGCCGAGCGCGGTGACGTAGTTGGTCAGCGCATCCCACCACACGTAGATCACCTGGTCGGGGTCGTCCGGGACGGGGATCCCCCATCCGCCGGCGCGGGAGGCGGGGCGGGACACGCTGAAGTCCTGAAGCCCGCCCCGGACGAAAGCGAGCACCTCGTTGAGCCGGGTCTCGGGCTCGACCGCGACCCGCCCCGACTCGAGCGCCCGCTGGACGTCCTCGGCATAGCGGGTCAGCCGGAAGAACCAGTTGTCCTCGACGACCGGCTCCGGCGGGAGCCGGTGCTCGGGGCACACGCCGTGGTCCAGCTCGTCCGGGCCGTAGAACTGCTCGCACCCCGTGCAGTACAGGCCCTCGTAGCGTCGCCGGTAGAAGTCGCCCCGCGCCGCGCACTGCCGCCACAGCCGTTCGACACCGGCGCGATGTCGTGGGTCGACGCTCGTGCGGATGAAGTCGTCGAACGACAGGTCGAGAACGCCGCGCAGCCCCCGGAAGCGTTCGGCGTTCCGCCGGACGAAGTCGCCCACGTCCACGCCGGCCGCGCGAGCCGCGGTCAGGTTCTTGAGCGCGTTGTCGTCGGTCCCGGTCAGGAACCGCACCGGTTGGCCTCGCAGGCGACGGTGCCGGGCCAGCACGTCGGCCTGGACCAGCTCCAGCGCATGACCCAGGTGCGGCTCGGCGTTGACGTAGGGGATGGCCGTGGTGACGTAGAAGCGTCCGTTCGAGGTGGTCATGATCTGCCTTCCGCCCTGCCCGGACGGGAGGAGGCGTGGACCCACGGCACCCAACCCGCACGGCAGGGGCTTGGTGGTGGATGAACGCCGAGTCAGCGCATGCCGGAGAGCCCCGTGAGAGGGCGCATCATCCGGTGCCTGGTCTGGCTCATGGCCCCAGGCTAGGTGGCGACCGCGTCGGGTGCCACGGAGTTGTGTGCGTGACGTCGCCGCGACAGCAGCGGGCCCGGCGCCCTCGAGGACGCCCCGCGGTGGGCATGAAGGAGCCCGGTCGATGTCGACGGGGGAGGCAACAGCGACCGGGCCTCGGCTGAGGTTACAGAACCTCCGGACAGGCTTCAACCCGAGGAGCATCCCCGCTGGTCGAGTCGCGAGTCAGCGCAACGTCACCTGCCGGTTGGCCAGCTCGGACCGGACCGAGCGCTGCTCGGAGGTGAGGTCGGACTCGTCCGCGAGGGCTTCGGAGAGCCGCCCCTCGAGCGCGGCCAGAGACCCCTCGAGCGCGGCCGCGCCGGTCCCGACGGGCAGGTCCCACACCGGGGCGAGCAGCCCGTGAGCACGGAACATGCCGACCAGCTTCGACCCGTCCGCGATCCCGTCCGACCCCGCGGCGTGCAGGCGGGCCAGGGCATCCATCAGCGGCCCCTCGGGACCGGGCACCACCCAGCGCAGATGCTCCTTGGGGCCGACCCTCGTCCAGTACGCCGCCTCGACGGAGGCGATGCGTGACGTCGGCGCGATCGAGGCGTTCGCCTGGTCGAGGGCGGCGGCAGCGGCCTCGTCGCGGTCGGCGACGTCAGCGAGCCAGAAGTCGAACCCGTCGTGCACGGTCACCGACAACGGCTCGTCGGCGACCAGGTCCTGGAGGCGTGCACCGGGACCGGGCGGGTCGACCAGGCCGACGACGCCGGGCTCATCGGCCGCCAGGGCCTTCTCCAGCACCGCGGCCAGGTCGCGCGACGGGTCCCCGAAGCCGTGCCTCACCTGGAGACCGAGCCACACCTCACCGCTGTCGCGGACCATGGCCGGCGCCGCCATCGGCAGCAGAGTCGCGAGCTGCACCGTCCGGTCGCCCACGCGCAGCGGCGCCGTCGCCGCCGGCACGAACTCCCGCAGGGCCACGAGATCCCGCTCGGAGACCAGACCCTCGAACGGCCGGCTCACGAACGCGCCGCCGGTGGAGCCGTGGCAGGCCTTGTAGCGCTTGCCCGATCCGCACGGACACGGCTCGCGGGGGCCGGTCCCTCCGTTGTCGGTCGTCGCCCGTTCGCGGGCCTTGGTACGCGAGCGTTTCGCCATGGATCGAGGCTAGGGGCTCGTGGGACCGGCGCTCGGGGCGCCCCTAGGAGGTGGGCTGCGGCTCCAGCCACCCGAGCATCTCGCGCGGGCGGTCGGTGATCACGGCCCGGGCGCCGAGCCCCCGGCACAGGTCGAGCTCGTCGTGGGTGTTCACGGTCCACACGTGCAGGTCACGCCCGGTCCGCACCAGCCTGTCGGCGAACTTCGGGTGCCGGGTGAGCGAGCGGATGCCCGGCCCCAGGACCCAGCCGTCCTCGAGCACCGGCTTGAGGACCGGCCAGTGCCTCGCCTTCTCGATCAGCATCACCAGCTGCAGCTGGGGCGCCAGTCGCTGCATCCGCTGCAGCGCGACGTAGGAGAAGCTCATCACCCGGACCGGGCTGTCCGCCCCGGTCCATCCGAACTCTGCCAGCGCCTCCACCACCCGGCGCTCGACCAGCCCGCCGTACCGCGTCGGGTGCTTCGTCTCGATCGCGAGCTCGACCGGCCGCTCCGCGTCTGCCACCGTCTCCATCAGGCGGTGGAGGGTCAGGACGCCGTCGAGGCCGGGATCGCGTTCGGCCGCCTCGTCGTCGAGGGTGCCCCACGGGTTCTTCCAGGAGGCGAACTCGAGCCGGTCGAGGTCGGCGAGCTCCATGGTGGAGACCAGGCCCTTGGTCGGCTTGCCGGGTGCCACGCTGGCGGTACGACGGAGGTCGCGGTCGTGGACGCAGACCAGGTGCCCGTCGGCGGTGAGGCGGACGTCGCACTCGAGGGCCTCGGCGCCGTCCCGGATGGCCTCGACGTAGGCCCCCAGGGTGTGCTCGGCGTTGTCGAAGCTCGCGCCGCGGTGAGCGACGACCTGGGGCCTCATGGCGCCATTGTGACCCATCCGCGGTGCCGGATCCCGGCCCTGCGCGGGGTGCCGCGACGGTGTTCACCGAGTCTTCTCCGACCGATCGCCTCACGGCCGGTGGGGATCCGTCGGGACGGGTGGATAGCGTGGGCCCATGAGCGACGTGACGGTCCGCGACGAGCCGGAGCAGGGCCGCTTCGAGGTGTACGTCGACGGCAAGCTCGCCGGCTTCTCGGCGTACGAGCTGTCCGACGGTGTCATCACGTTCACCCACACCGAGGTGGACGACGCCTACGAGGGTCAAGGGGTCGGTTCCGCGCTGGTGCGCGGAGCCCTGGACCGGGTCCGTGAGGACGTGGGGCTCCGGGTGCGTCCGTACTGCCCGTTCGTGCGCGCCTGGATCGAGCAGCACCCCGACTACCAGGACATGACCCGGGCCCGATGAGCCTCGCCGACGACCTGCGCCGGTACCTCCAGGAAGGCCGGGACTCCGTCGTGCGCTCGCTCGACGGACTGGCCGAGTACGACGTGCGTCGGCCGCTGGTGCCCTCCGGCACCAACCTGCTCGGGCTGGTCAAGCACCTGACGGGCGTCGAGCTCGGCTACCTCGGCACCAGTGTCGGACGCCCGTCGCCGGTCGTCCTGCCGTGGGAGGAGGACGGCTCGGTCTGGGAGTCCGCCGACATGTGGGCGACCGCCGACCAGAGCCGTGACCACCTGCTCGGCCTCTACCGCACGGCGTGGCAGCACAGCGACGAGTCGCTGGCGACGCTGCCCCTGGACACCCCCGCGTCGGTCGCATGGTGGCCCGAGGGGCGTCGGGAGACGACGTTCGGCCACCTCGTGGTGCGGGTCGTGGCGGAGACCGCCCAGCACGCCGGGCACTGCGACATCGTGCGGGAGCTGGTCGACGGGCGGACCGGAGGCGATCCGTCCGACCTCGGCGACGAGGCCTGGTGGGCGTCGTACGTCGCGCGGATCCAGGCCGCCGCCGACCACTACCGGCAGGGTTAGCGAGCCGTCAGTCGCCGAGCAGGGCGGCGCGGTCGACCGCCATCGTGCCCGTGGGCTCCGACGGCGTCGGGTCCGGGTCCGTCACCGCCTCGTCGTCGAGGGACGACTCGCCGTAGACCGCCTCGGCCAGCCCGAGGGCGAGTCCCATGATCTCGTGGTCGGCCAGTCCCAGGCGGACCGCCACCGCGCGCGCGTTCTCCGGGCGGTTGCGGGGGTCCTTCTCGAGAAGGTCCTCGATGACGCCCGCGAGGTCCTCGGGCACGTCGTCCGGCAGGGGCGGCGGGGGCTCGTGGAGGTGGCTCATGGCGGTCGCGATCGGCGTCGGCTTGTCGAACGGCTTGGCGCCCGACAGCATCTCGTGCCCGACGACCCCGAGCGCGTAGAGGTCGCTGGCCCCGGTGGCCGGCCTGCCCAGGGCCTGCTCGGGGCTGATGTAGTTGGGCGTGCCGAGCAGGTCTCCGGCCCGGGTGTGGCCGGAGGCGTCGACGGCCCGGGCGATCCCGAAGTCGGTCAGCTTCACCAGCCCGTCGTCTCGCACCAGGATGTTGGCGGGTTTCACGTCGCGGTGCACCACGTGGGCCTCGTGTGCTACCCCGAGGGCCAGCGCACACTGGCCGATGATCGACCGCACCTGGTCGGGCTCGAACGTCCCTCGCTCCTTGATCAACATCGACAGGGGCTTGCCGTCGACGAGCTCCATCACGAGGAAGGCGACGCCGTCGTCCTCCCCGTAGTCGAACAGCGTCGCGATGTTGGTGTGGAGCAGCGCCGCCGAGTGCAGGGCCTCGTCGCGGAAGCGGCGTGCGAACAGCTCCTCGTGGTCGGCGTCGGGCCGCATCACCTTCACCGCGACCCGCCGCTGGAGCACGTCGTCCTCGGCCGCCCACACGTCGGCCATGCCACCGGAGGCGATCCGGTGGTCGAGGTGGTAGCGGTTGCCGAGCACGGCACCACGCTCGACGCGCGTCACGTGACGGGCTCCATCGACTCGTCCCTCCACCTCGGTTGGGGGCGACCGTCTGTCCCCAGTTCCGGCGGATGGCCCTGGCCGAAGCGTACCCATCCTGCGGGCGCGCACCACACCCTTTGGTGGTGGGAGGGTTCTCCGGGCTAGACGGCCTGGCCGGCGAGACCGAGGGCCGGCCCCTCGGCGCGGTGGCGCGGCCGCACGGTGTCGTGCCCGGCCGAGGACGACGTGTCCGGCTTCGCGAGCGGTACGACGGTGGCCCACTGGTCGACGTCGGGGTACGCCGCACGACGCCCGAGCACCTGCCGCGGCTCGGGCTCGTCCGCGGCCACGACGAGCAGGGCCGCCGGAAGGCTGACCGAGGTGACGGTGCCGCCGTGCGGGGCTGCCCGCAGCCCGACCTCGATCCCGTGCTGCCGGGCGAGCCTGCCCAGGACCTCGGCGCCCGCCCCGGCGGTGGCCGCGACCGCGACGGTGGGCTCCGCGAGGAGGGCGTTGAGCTCCGTCAGCCGGGTGCGGCCCGACGTCTCGCCGTCGTCGTGGATCTCGATCATGACGTCGGCGCCCGCCCGCCGGGTGGTGACCACCACGACCGAGGCCGCACTCGAGACGAGCGCGCGGTCGATGGCCTCCGTGAGGAGGTGGACGACGTCGCCGGCCGCGTCGGCCGTGACCCGGTGACCGGCGGGGGTCTCGATCTGGACCCGCCGGTAGTCCTGGACCGACGAGACGGCCGCGTGCAGCACGTCGTCGAGGGAGAGCTCCTCGGGACGGCGAACCGCGGGGCCACCGGCCAGGATGCGCAGGCTCTCGGCCTGGCGACGGGCCTGGGCGGCGAGGTGGTCGAGGGCGAAGAGCTGGTCCAGGCGATCCGCGTCGACCTCGTCCTGCTCCCACGTGTCGAGCAGGACCTGCTGGCGCTCGAGCAGCTCAGCGGTGCGCCGCGCCAGCTCGAGGTACAGCTCGCTCGTGCACGGTTCGGGCGCCGGGGCGTCCGTGCTCGAGCGGGGCGCCGGGATCTCGGCGGTCTGCCCGGGAACGGCGCGCGTCCAGAGTCGGCGAGCGTGTTGGGTCGTGGCTGCGTAGGTGTCCAGCCGCTGCGCGATCATCATGGGTCCCCCCCGGACCGTCCTGCTCCATGGCGACCCCCGTCTGCCATGACCGGGGGCAAACGAGCCACCCAGTGGGTCAAGGGTACGACCCGACCCGCCCGTCCCGTATCGCCTTCCAGGCAAAATCTTTTCGCGACCACCTACCGACCCGGCGGTCGGCGACACGTTCCCCTGACGTTTTCGGAGGTTCGGCATCGCTTGATCTGCGGATTGCGAAGGTCGGTGCCGGCCGCGCCTAGGCTGGCACCCTCACCGACCTCAGTCCGGGAGGCACCATGGGATCCGTCCTCGTCCACGAGTTCATGACCCTCGACGGCGTGATCGACGCACCGACCTGGAGCGCCGACTTCGGCTTCGACCAGCGGATGGCCGAGCCCATCGCCGCGGCCACGAGCCGGTGCCGGGGGATCCTCCTCGGTCGCACGACGTACCAGATGTTCGAGCCCGCGTGGTCGGTCCGGACGGTCGAGGACGACCCCGGCGCACCGTTCTTCAACGACACCACCAAGTACGTCGTCTCCGGGACGCTCACGGAGACGACCTGGCGCAACAGCGAGCTCCTCGGCGCCTACGACCCGGAGCGGATCCGCGCCCTCAAGGACGACGTCGGCGACCTCTACGTGAGCGGCAGCGGCACGCTGGTGCGGGCCCTGCTCGCCGACGGGCTCGTGGACGAGCTGCACCTGTTCGTGTACCCGACCACCCGGGGTGCGGGCCCGCGGCTCTTCCCGGAGTCCGGGGGGCCCGCCCGCCTCGCCCTCACCGCGTGCGAGCGCTTCGACAACGGCGTGCTCTACCTCGCCTACGCCCCGCAGGACTGACCGGCCACGACCGCGGCGCCGGCTCAGCGCGAGCGCAGGAAGGTGCCGAAGTGCGGCACCGTGAACGCGATCCGTCCACGCTCGCCGGAGTAGATCAGGCCCTTCTTGAGCAGGGCGTCGCGTGCCGGGGAGAGCGACTGCGGCCGCTTGCCGAGCGCGGCGGCGACCTCGGCGGTCGGGACGGACTCGAGCTCGTCGAGCACCTCGCCGGCGCCCGACCGAGCCGTGGCGGCGTCGGCCATGCCGCGGAGGTACTCCCGCTCGCCCGGCGTCGCCCGCTCGTAGCGCGAGCCGAAGAACCCCACGGCGAGCTCGCGCTCCGCCTCCGGAGCGGCCACGGACACGTCGGCGGCGGTGATCGGCGAGCGCGGCGCCAGGTCCCAGACCGTCTTGCCGTAGGCCTGGATGAAGTAGGGGTAGCCGCCGGTCGCCGCGTAGAGGGCGGCCAGGGCGTCCTCGTCGTACGACGCACCCTCGGCCCGCGCGGGTGCGCACAGGGCCAGATCGGCGGCCTCGCGGTCGAGCCGGTCGATCCGCTGGTAGCCGAAGAGTCGCTCCGAGTAGGACTTGGCCGCCGACAGCACCACGGGCAGGTGCGGGAGTCCGGCGCCCACGACGATCATCGGCAGCCCGGACTGGCTGATCTCGTGGCAGGCCGCGCACAGGGCCGAGACGTCGTCGGGCCCGAGGTCCTGCATCTCGTCGATGAAGACCGCGATCCCGTGACCGCGGTCGGCCGCCAGGCCGCCGACGTCGGTGAGCAGCTCGACCAGGTCGATCTCCACGTCGCCGGAGTCGGCCCGGCCGCGGACCGCGGGTGCGTCGATGCCCGGATGCCACTGGTCACGCAGCCTGGCCCCAGCGGCGGCGTCGCGCTGGGCGAAGGACCGCAGGACGCCCAGCACGTGGGTGACGGAGTCCTCGTCGGGGTGACCGAGCTCGCGGACCGCCTGGTGCAGGGCCGAGGAGAGGGGACGCCGCAGGCCCTGGTCGGGCCTGGCCTCGAGCTTGCCGGTCCCCCACCCACGCCGGACGGCGGCCGAGCGCAGGGCGTTGAGGAGCACGGTCTTGCCGACGCCGCGCAGCCCGGTCAGGACGACGCTCCGCTCGGGGCGGCCCTTCGCCACCCGCTCGAGCACGACGTCGAAGGCGTGGAGCTGCGCGCCCCGGCCGGCGAGCTCCGGCGGCCGCTGGCCGGCGCCCGGGGCGTAGGGGTTGCGGATCGGGTCCATGGTCGGACGGTATCGGCGTGTCTAGCGTCGTCCGTAGATTTCCCTCCGCGAGCCCGCTGCTCGACCCGTGGCGTCAGTTAGTACAGTTGAACTAAATGACTTCCTCGACACCCGCCGCCCTCGGTCCCCGGTACAAGTGGATCGCGCTGTCCAACACGACGCTCGGCGTCCTCATCGCGACGATCAACTCCTCGATCCTGCTGATCGCGCTGCCCGACATCTTCCGCGGGCTCAGGATCGACCCGCTCGCGCCCGGCAACTCCAGCTACCTGCTGTGGCTGATCATGGGCTATCTCGTGGTCACCGCCGTGCTCGTGGTGACCTTCGGGCGGCTCGGCGACATGTACGGCCGGGTGAAGATGTACAACGCCGGCTTCGCGATCTTCACGGTCTTCTCCGTCGCGCTGAGCGTCGTCTGGCTGACCGGCACGGCCGGAGTGCTCTACCTGATCATCATGCGGATCCTGCAGGGGGTCGGCGGGGCGCTGCTGATGGCCAACTCCAGCGCCATCATCACCGACGCGTTCCCGGCGGACCAGCGGGGGCTGGCGCTCGGCCTGAACATGGTCGCCGGCATCGCCGGGTCGTTCCTCGGCCTCGTCATCGGCGGGGTGCTGGCGCCGCTGGACTGGCGGCTCGTCTTCCTGGTGTCGGTGCCGTTCAGCCTCTTCGGCACCGCCTGGGGCTACGCCAAGCTGCGCGACCTCAGCCCGCGACGCCATCACGTCATGGACTGGTGGGGGAACATCACCTTCGCCGCCGGCCTGATCTCGGTCCTCGTCGCGATCACCTACGGCATCCAGCCCTACGGCACCCACATCATGGGATGGACCAACCCCTGGGTGATGGGCGCACTGATCGGTGGTGTCGCACTGCTGGTCGTGTTCTGCGTGATCGAGACCAAGGTCGAGCACCCGATGTTCCACATCGACCTGTTCAAGATCCGTGCGTTCTCGATGGGCAACCTGGCGAGCCTGCTCGCGGGTCTGGGCCGCGGCGGACTGATGTTCATCCTGATCATCTGGCTGCAGGGCATCTGGCTGCCGCGGCACGGCTACACCTTCGAGTCCACGCCCTTGTGGGCCGGCATCTTCATGCTGCCGATGACCCTCGGCTTCCTGGTCGCCGGCCCGCTCTCGGGATGGCTGTCCGACCGCTACGGCGCCCGCTGGTTCGCCACCGGCGGCATGCTGATCGCGGCGGCCAGCTTCATCTGGTTCGCGCTGCTCCCGGTCGACTTCAGCTACTGGCTGTTCGCGGCCGCCCTGTTCTTCAACGGCTTCGGCATGGGCCTCTTCGCCTCACCCAACCGGGCGGCGATCATGAACGCCCTCCCGGCCAACCGGCGGGGCGTCGGTGGTGGGATGAGCACGACGTTCCAGAACACCTCGATGGTGCTGTCCATCGGGATCTTCTTCTCGCTGATGATCGCCGGGCTCGCGGGCTCGCTGCCGGCGACCATGCAGAGCGGCCTCACCGCGCACGGCGTCCCGGTGGCCCAGGCGCACGCGGTGGCCGGGCTGCCCCCGGTGGCCGTGCTGTTCGCGTCGCTGCTGGGCTACAACCCGGTGCAGTCGCTGCTCGGCGAGCACACCCTGGCGCACCTGAGGCCGGCGGACTCGTCGTACCTCACCGGGCACGCGTTCTTCCCGTCGCTGATCTCCGGGCCGTTCCATGACGGGCTGACCGTGGCGTTCGCGTTCGCGATCGCCGCCTGCCTGATCGCTGCCGCCGCCAGCTGGCTGATGGGCGCGAGGTTCGTGCACGCCGACGACCAGCACGAGGCGGCTCCGGTGGATGTCGCGCAACCCGCCGCCGGCGCGCGAGCGGGGGACGCCGAGGCGCCCGGCACCGACCCGGGGGTCCTGGCACCCGAAGGGGCACGCCGATGACCGCCGTACGCCCCGCGGCGGAGACCGACCTCGCAGGGCTCGCCGGAGAGGTGCGCACGGAGGTCAGCCGACTCGCCTACCACCTGCGCACGCCGGCCACTCGGCACGGCATCACGCCGACGCGCCTGGCTGCGCTGGCGGCGCTGGCGCGCTACCCCGAGGGTCTGCGCCAGGGTGACCTCGCCGAGCTGATGAACGTCTCGGCGCCGAGCATGACCCGCCTGGTCGAGATCATGTGCGAGGCCGGCTGGGTCGAGCGCGGCCGCGACCCCGAGGACCACCGCGCGCTGCTGCTGGTGATCTCCCCGGTCGGGCAGTCGACCCTGGACACCCTGCGCCGCGAGTCCGCCTCGGTCCTCAGCAGCGAGCTGGCCGATCTCACCGAGGAGGAGCGGGCCGTCCTCGAGGCCGCCGTACCCGTGCTGCGGAAGCTCGCCGACCGGCACGTCGAAGGCCCGCGCCCGGGCTGACGGCCGGCGCGGGTTTCACCGGCCGCGGGTTTCACCGGTACACCGGGGAAACCTGAGGTTCCCAGGCGAAATTTCGGCTGGGAACCTCAGGTTTTGGCCGGGAACCTCCCTCGGCGGGAGGTCGTTGACGCGACGCATCGCAGACCCCCAGGACCGGGTCAGGCGTGGCGGCGCCGCAGCGAGGCGTCGTACGCCGCGTCGAGGCCCGAGCGGAGCAGCTCGATGAGCGTCGGCACCTCGTCCACCCCCAGCCGGAAGGACCCGGCACAGACGTTGTCCCGCCACAGGGAGAGGACGACGAGACCCGCCTCGTGGTGCCAGGAGACCCGCATCGCACGCGTGCCGCCGCGGGCGTCGAGGAAGATCTCCCCGGTCGCAGGCAGAGGGCGAACGGCGGTGGCCATGAGCGATTGTCCCTCCCCACCGGTGGGAGCACCACCCTTTCGGCTCGTCAGGGATAATCGCCCCGTGCCTGAGCTCCCCGAGGTGGAGGCGCTGGCCCTCGACCTGAAGGGCCGGCTGGACGGTCATGCCATCGGCCGGGTCCACGTGGTCGCGTTCAGCGCCCTCAAGACGTTCGACCCGCCGCTCCAGGCGCTCGAGGGCACGCTCGTCGACGACGTGACCCGGCACGGCAAGTTCCTCGACATCGAGGCGAGCGGGCTCCACCTGGTCTTCCACCTCGCCCGCGCCGGGTGGATCCGCTGGCGCGACGAGGTCCCGGCCGTGCCGCCGAGGCCGAGCAACAAGTCGCCGCTCGCGGTGCGGGTCGTCCTGGAGGACCAGAGCGGGCTCGACGTCACGGAGGCCGGCACCAAGAAGAGCCTGGCGATGTACGTCGTCCGGTCACCGCACGACGTACCCGGCATCGCCAGCCTGGGCCCCGACCCCCTGGACGACGCGTTCACCCCCGAGGTCCTGCACCGGATCCTCGAGGACGCGGGGCGCAGCCAGATCAAGGGCGTGCTGCGCCACCAGGGCACGATCGCGGGCATCGGGAACGCCTACAGCGACGAGATCCTGCACGCGGCGAAGATGTCGCCGTTCAAGCCGGCGAACAGTCTCCACGCCGACGAGCTCGACCGGTTGTTCACCTCGATCAAGGACGAGCTCGGCGACGCCGTGGCGCGGTCCCGGGGCCTGGCCGCGAGCGAGCTCAAGAGCGAGAAGAAGAGCCACCTCGCGGTCCACGGCCGCGCCGGAGAGGCGTGCCCCGTCTGCGGCGACACGGTGCGTGAGGTCAGCTTCGCCGACTCCAGCCTCCAGTACTGCCCGACCTGCCAGACCGGCGGCAAGCCCCTGGCAGACCGCCGGATGTCGCGTCTGCTGAAGTAGGGGCATGGAGATCCCCACCGCCGCCGTCGACGGCGTCCCCGATCCCCTGCCCGAGGGCCTGGTCGTGCTCGACGTCCGCGAGGACGACGAGTGGGACGCCGGCCACGTCGAGGGGTCGGTCCACATCCCGCTGATGCAGCTCGGCGAGCGTTTCGGGGAGCTGCCCGCCACTCAGACTCTGGTGGTCTGCCGGTCCGGCAACCGATCGGCGCACGCGACGGCGTACCTCGTGGACCAGGGCTTCGACGCGGTCAACCTCGCGGGCGGGTTGGCGGCCTGGCACCGCGCGGGGCGGCCCCTCGTCAGCGACGGCGACCGGCCCGCGCACGTGCTCTGAGCGCACCCGGCGGTGGGGGACGGCTCAGCTCGAGGGCGCGCTCGGCACCGACGACGAGCCGGTCGGCACGCACTGCTTGGTCAGGTAGGCCACGAACGCCAGGACGTCCTTCTGGTCGGTGGCGTTGAGGTTCTTCTCCATGTTGGTCAGATCGCTGGCCTGCGCGTTGTCGGCCATCGTGGCGAGGTGCTCGACGAGCACCTCGAAGCCGTGCCGGGCACCGGCGGGGATGTCGCTCGGCGTCCCGGTCTTCTGGAACGCCGCCGAGGCCTGCTTCGGCGTCGTGTTGTTGCCCAGGTTCTGGAACGTGGCGCAGAAGTCGCTCTTCTTCGCGTCCGTGGGGCCGTCGGCACTGGTCGAGGAACCCGACGAGGACGAGCCGCCGCACGCTGCGGTCCCGCCCATGACGACGAGCAGGCTGGCCGCTGCCACGGCCTTCTTGGTGAACATCGGATGTCCCCCTCAATCGGTGGTTGTCCCCCCACTGTGCCCTCCTCTTCGGCCGCTCGTCACATCGCGGGTGACGGTCCGGGGCCGAGGACGCCGGCCTCGAAGCGGGGCAGGGAGACCGCCAGCAGCTCCGGCAGGCGCGCCAGGTAGTCCGCACGCGAGATCTCGCCCACGCCGAGCGAGGCGAGGTGTGGCGTCTGCCACTGGGTGTCGACCATCCGGTCCTCACCGTCGTCGAGGAGGCCGACCAGGCCGAGCAGCGCGACCTTGGAGGCGTCCGTCTCGCGGTGGAACATCGACTCGCCCGCGAACAGTCCACCGATCGCCACGCCGTACAGCCCGCCGACCAGCCGGCCGCCCCGCCACGTCTCGACGGAGTGGACCCAGCCGAGCTCGTGCAGGCGCAGGTACGCCGTACGGATCTGCTCGTCGATCCAGCCGGAGGGCCGCGACGGGTCGGCGCACGCATCGATCACGTCCGCGCAGGCCGTGTCGACCCGGATCTCGAAGCCCCGGGCGGACCGGCGCAGCGAACGTGACACGCGGAGCTCCCGGGGGCGCATCACCCCCCGCCGGATCGGGGAGAACCACGCCATCGGGGCGCGCGGTCCACCCAGCGGCATCGGGAACAGCCCGCAGCGGTACGCCGACAGCACCGTGCCCGGCTCGAGGTCGGCACCGGTCGCCACCAGGTCGTCGTCCGGATGGAAGCGCGACGGGGGCGGGAACTCCCAGATGCTCGGGGGCGGGTCGACCGGCACCTCGCCCACGCTAGTCACCTCGAGGCCGAACGTAGGATCGCCACATGTCCGCCAGCGGAACCAGCCGCCAGCCCGTCACGCTCACCGAGTTGGCGCCCGGGCTCACGGCCGCCTTCGTCCGCGAGGCGCTGCACCGCGCGATCCACGGCGTCGGTCCCCTCCCGCCGGCCGCCGCGGCGGCCGACAAGCAGCTGCGCGAGCAGCACGGCGACGTCGACCGGGCGATCCACGAGGTGATCGAGAACCACGTCCGGTACGCCGGCGCCCAGGGCTTCCTGACCAACCTCGGCGGGGTCGCCACGATGGCGTTCATGGTGCCCACCAACATCACCGGTCTGGCCCTCGTGGAGTGCCGGATGATCGCGGGCATCGCGCACCTGCGCGGCTACGACCTGGCCGACCCGCGGGTCCGGAACGCCGTCCTGGTGTGTCTGCTCGGCGAGGAGTCGGTGCGCGACCTGGTCCGGTCCGAGAAGCTCCCGGCTCCGCCGATGGCCCTGGCGACGGCTCCGGCGCACGACCCGCACCTCGACCGCCTGATCTCGGCCGCGGTGGCCACCGACATGGTCGCCCAGGTGGCCGGGAAGCGCCTGGCCGGCACCATGGGCCGGCGCATCCCCTTGGTCGGCGGCGTCATCGGCGCGGGCGCCGACGGGTACGCCACCTGGCGGATCGGCCGCTACGCCGACCGCGAGCTCCTGCCCCTGGCGCGCCGGTAGACCCGCATCGCGGAGCTGCCCGCCCGGCTCGCCTCGAGCCGGCGGACGACCTTCTGCCGCCAGCGGTACGTCGGGCGCAGGTAGGACCGCTCGAGCTCGCGGTGCGCCGTGTCGAGCTCTGCGTGACGCTGGTCGAGCTCGCGCTGCAGCCGGGCGTTGTCGAGCAGCAGGGCCTTGAGGGCGTCGACGGCGGCTCCCGCCACCAGGGCCTCGTCGGGGTGGTCCGGGTCGGCGTACTCGGTCACCGGCGGCGCCCCACGCAGGTCGTCGAGGTCGCCGATGACGTCGTAGCCGCGGCGCCGGATCTCCTCGATCCAGGACTCCTCGAGCTGCGTCGCCCAGGGGTGGACGTCCGGGGGCAGCGCCAGCCGCGGCGACCCGGTGCGGCGGGAGAGGGTCTGGTGGGCGAGCAGCTCGCGGACCAGGGGCCGGTAGTAGAGCGGCTCCAGCTCCTCGTTGGCCGCGCGGTTGATGCGCCTGATCAACGTCGTCTCGGGGGCACCCAGCGACGGGTTGATGCGTTCGCCGTCGAGCTGGAGAGGGATGCCGCCGAGCCCGAACGCCTCGCTGAACCGCTCCCACAGCAGGTCGGGCGACCCGCCGGCCGGCGGGACCGTGACCACGTGCACGTGCTCGGGCGGGAGGTCGTGGCCCCAGCGGTCGAGGATGTCGGGGACCTCCTGGACGCCCCAGAACCACGTCGGGATCCGACCCTCCCTCCGCGGGTCCTGGATCCGGTCGAGGAACCGCCCGTAGGGCAGCGCCGCCCGGTGCTTGACGTTCTCCTGCCACTCGGCGGGGATCTGCCGCACCAGGTCGCGCACCGACAGCACCAGGTGGATCTCCGTCCCCGTGCCGTGCCCGAGCGACTCGAGCGCGCGGCCGATCTGGGAGCGCGAGGCCGTGGCCAGGATCTCGTGGCTGATGATCGACGTCCCGCCCCCGTCGCGGACGCGGGCGGCGAGACGGTCCCACGCTCCGATCGCGTCGGCCTCGAGGCCGCCCCAGGGCAGCCGCATCAGGTCGAGCGCGGCCAGGAAGTGTGCGTCGTGCCGGTCGGCGGGGTACTTGATGTCGTGCACGCGGAGCCGGTGCCGGTTGTGGAACAGCACGTGCTGGAGGTAGGACGTACCGGTCTTGGGCGTGCCGACGTGGAGGTAGACCCTCTTCGTCACATGCCCTCCTCGCGAGCCACCGGTGCGCCGATCGGCGGACCCAGCAGCACCCGCACGGCCAGCCGGAGCACCTGATGCTCGTCGGGCGCGGTCACTCCGGGCCGGTCACGCACGTCGGCGAGGTCGCCGTGCACAGCGTAGTCACCCCGGGCGAGGCGTCGGCGCAGGTCGCCGGTCCGGTCGGTCAGCCAGTCGCGGTGGCGCTCCGGCACCAGCAGCGCCGGCCCGTCGTACGCCGCGAGCACCGGGCGGAGCCGGTGCCACATCAACAGCGAACGGCGCTCGGGGGTGACCAGCGTGCCGACCACGGGGGCCGTACGACGGGCCAGCTCCACGGCGTCCGCCGAGAGCTCGACGAGGTCGGCGACGGCTCGGCGACGGCCGACGAGGCGCCGGGCGAGGCGGGGGTCGTCGAGGACCACGTGCACCCGACCGGGTCCGACGCGTCCGGCCGACGCCGTCGCCACCGCCGCCAGGTCGATCTGCGCCGGCACGCCTCCGCGCCGTGCCTGCGAGGTCAGCCACTCCCGCCACGGCCGCACCCCGGCGCCGAACGAGCGCGCGGTCCAGACGTGGGTCAGCATCCGGTCGAGGTCGGTCCCGAGGGCGACGACCATCGGCAGCCGTCCGCCGGGCGGTCGTCCGTCCGAGATGAGGGCCTCGCGCAGCGGGCGGGCCAGCTCCGGGTCGCCCAGGAGCCGGTAGCGGCGGTGGAAGGGGTGGGTCCGCCGCGGAGAGTCCGGGTCGCCGGCGGCGACGACGTCCTCCGCGATCAGCATGGTGGCGACCCGGACCAGCTCGTCGGGCGGGAGGTCTCCGGGGTCGACGGGTGGCGGCCCGAACGGGGTCACCGGCAGCACGCCGACCAGGGCGAGGTCGGGCCGGCCGCGTCCGGGCGCGCTCGCCGCGATCACCCGGGCGGTGAGCTCCGGGCCGGGCGGCCGCTCCAGGTTGAGGCGGCGGAGGAGCTCGAGCTGCTGGGCGCCCGGTAGGTACGGCCCGCCCCGGGCAGCTCGGGGGGCCACCCCCTGCCAGGCCGACCAGGACGTCGTACCGCCGTCACGGAGGTGGGCGACCCAGCCCCAGGCCCGTGCCTCGCCGTCCGCCATCTCGCGGCCGGCCGCAGCCGCACCGCTCACCGGGGCCTCACTGCCGGTGGACCTCCTGCGCGCGGCGGAGCCGTCCTCGGAGGGTGGTGTCGGGATCCGGGCGAGAGGCGGCCTCGCGGGTCATCGCGGCGAGCGCGTCGAGGGCGGCCGAGAGCTGGGCGCGCGGCTTGATCCGGTCGGGGTGCCGGAAGGGCTCCCCCTCCGGTCGCGGCACGGGGAGAAGGTCGTCGAGGTCGCCGACCACGTCGACGCCGCTCCCCTGGAGCCACTCGACCCAGGCCTGCCCGCGCTCGGCGGCCCAGTCGAAGAGCTCGGGCGGCAGGGCGATCTGCATGGAACCGCGGCCGGAGAGCACGTCACGGGCGAGGAGACCGAGGATCAGCTGGTCGTAGCGGGGGTCGCTCCGCGTGGCCCGGTCGATCCGTTCGTTGAGCCGGCGCAGCACCTGGGTCTCGGCGCTGCCGAGGGACGCGTTGGTCCGGTCGCTGTCGCGGGGTGCCCAGGCAGGGTCGATGTCGAAGGCGCGGCAGAAGCGGTGCCACAACAGGTCGGGTGCGGCGGCGAGCGCGTCCGGCTGCGGGACGGTGACCACGTGGATCCGGTCCGGAGGCAGGCCGGTGCCCCAGCGCGCGAGGACCGTCGGCAGGTCGAACGCGCGGGCGAACCACGGCTTGCCGCTGCGCACCCGCGAGAGGTAGCGGCCGTAGCTCCAGCGCCGCCCCTGCTTGACGCTCTCCTGCCAGCCCGCGGGCGCCTGGCGGGCGAGGTCGCGAGCGGAGTACACGATGTGCAGCTCGCTGCCGGCGAGGTCGCGCTTGAGGCGCGCGATGTGCTCGGGTGCAGCCGGGGCCAGGATCTCGTGGCTGATGACCACGGTGCCCGAGAGTCGCCGGACCCGCCTCGCCATCGCGTTCCAGCTGCCCTCTGCGTGGCCGGAGGCGCCGCCCCAGTCCTGTCCGAGCAGGTCCAGCGCCGCGCGGAAGTGGAACATGCCGGCACTGACCAGCGGCGACCGGGTCGGGATGTGGACGTCGTGCTTCCCCAGCGACTTCACGTTCCGGGCCAGGCGGTCCTGCAGGTACGTCGTACCGGTCTTGGGCGCGCCGATGTGCACGTACACCCTCCGGCTCATGTCCGGGATTCTGCCAGTCACGCACCGCTCGCCCTGGGCCCGGCCGGGGTAGTCCGTGACGAAACGCTCCTTCCCAAGCCCCTCGGACAGGATTTTCGTCACGGACTACCCCGGCGCGAGCGAGTTGTCCACAGCAGGAGCGGTCAGCCGGAAAGGGCGCGCACCACCGCCGAGGGGCTCGGCCGGCCGAGGTGGCCGGCCAGCCAGGTGCTGGTCTCCACCACCGCGGCGAGGTCGACGCCGTGCTCGATGCCGAGCCCGTTCAGCATCCAGACCAGGTCCTCGGTGGCGAGGTTGCCGGTGGCGCTCTTCGCGTAGGGGCAGCCGCCGAGGCCGCCGGCGCTCGCGTCGTACGTCGTGACCCCGGCGAGCAGGCCGGCGTGCACGTTCGCCAGCGCCTGGCCGTAGGTGTCGTGGAAGTGCAGCGCGAGATCACCGACCCCGGTTCCGGCGACGCGGAACGCGTCGACGAGGGCGGTGACGTGGCCGGCGGTACCGACACCGATCGTGTCGCCGAGGCTGAGCTGTCCGGCGCCGAGGTCGAGGAGCCGCCGCCCGACGTCCACGACCTGCGCGATCGGCACCGCGCCCTCCCACGGGTCCCCGAAGCACATGGACACGTAGGCGCGCACGTCCAGCCCGGAGTCGCGGGCACGCCGCACGGTCGGCTCGAACATCGCGAACTGCTCGTCGAGACTGCGGTTCAGGTTCCGCTGCGCGAAGGACTCGGTGGCGCTGCCGAAGATGGCGACGTGGCGGCAGCCGAGCTCCAGGGCCCGGTCGAGCCCGCGCTCGTTGGGCACCAGCACCGGCAGGTCGCGGCCCGCGTCGCCCAGCTCGCGCATCAGGTCCGCGGCGTCGGCGAGCTGGGGAACCCACTTCGGGTGGACGAAGCTGGTGGCCTCGACGATCGGCAGGCCCGCCGCCAGGAGCCGGCGGATCAGCTCGGCCTTCACCCCGGTGGGGACCAGGCCCGACTCGTTCTGCAGACCGTCACGCGGGCCGACCTCGTAGATCGTCACCCGCTGCGGCAACCCCTCGCCCGGGACGGTCATCGGCAGGGCGGTCACGTGTCGGCCCCTTCGCCCGGGTCCTCCTCGACCACGAACAGCGTCGCCCCGAGAGCGACCTGGTCGCCCGCGGCCGCGCCGACCGAGACGACGGTGCCGGCGAAGTGCGCCTTGAGCGACAGCTCCATCTTCATGGCCTCCATCATGCCGAGCACCTGGTCCTCCTCGACCCGGTCACCCGCGGTCACCCGGACGTCGAGGACCGTGCCGGGCATCGGTGCGACGACGGTGCCGTCGCCCACGACGACGGCGTCCGCGAGGCGGTCGGGCCGGGTGAAGACGAAGCGCTGGCCCTGGTAGGAGACCTCGACGAAGTCCCGCTGTGCGTTGACGACCGCGCGCACGACGTGGCCGTCGACGACGGCCTCCAGCACGTGGCGCTCCGCACTGACCTGCGCGAACGGGATGCCGTCCACCGTGCCGAGGTGGCGGTCCACGACCACCTCGCGGTCGAGCTCGACCACGATCGGCGCCGGCGGACCGCCGAGCCGGAAGCCGTCGTGCTGGAACGGATGGCCGGTGTCGGAGGCCGCCAGCATCGCCGACACCCACGCCGCCATCATCCGCGGAAGGCCCCGGTCGGGCGCCTCGAGCTCGTGCCGGTCCAGCCAGGCGGTGTCGATCGTGGCGTCGCGGAACTCGTCGCTCGCCACCAGCGTCCGCAGGAAGCCGGCGTTGGTGGTGAGGCCGAGGACCGCGGTCTCGTCCAGCGCGGCGAGCAGCGCGTGCCGGGCCGACTCGCGGTCCGGCCCGTGGGCGATGACCTTGCCGAGCATCGGGTCGTACGACGTGCTGATCGCCTGGTTGCTCTCGAGGGCGTGGTCGACGCGGATCGAGGTGGCCGCGCTCTCCTCGCGCCGGGTCCCGCCGGCGCGGGTTCCTCCGGTCTGGGGCCACCGCACCAGCGACGCCGTGCCGGCCTGGGGCAGGAACCCGCCGAACGAGTCCTCGGCATAGACCCGTGCCTCGATCGCGTGGCCGTGGATCCGGAGGTCGTCCTGCCGCAGCGAGAGGGGCTGCCCGGCGGCGACCCTCAGCTGCTCCTCGACCAGGTCGAGACCGCCGCAGATCAGCTCGGTGACCGGGTGCTCGACCTGGAGGCGGGTGTTCATCTCGAGGAAGTAGAAGTCGCCGGTCGCGGCGTCGAGCAGGAACTCCACGGTGCCGGCGTTGGTGTACCCGACCTCGCGGGCCAGGGCGACCGCGGCGGCCGTCAGCCGCTGCCGCAGGCCGGCGTCGACGGTCGGGCCGGGCGCCTCCTCGAGGACCTTCTGGTGGCGGCGCTGGGTCGAGCAGTCGCGCTCGAACAGGTGGAGGACCGTCCCGTGGGCGTCGGCGAGCACCTGCACCTCGAGGTGGCGCCCGTGCTCGACGTACTTCTCGATCAGCATGGTGTCGTCACCGAAGGCGCCGCGCGCCTCGCGCGCGGCGGCCTGGACGGCCTCGGCGTACTCCCCCGCCGACCGGACGATGCGCATGCCCTTCCCGCCGCCGCCGGCGGCGGCCTTGACCAGCACGGGATAGGCGAAGGTCGAGGGATCCGCTGCGACGTCGTACGACGGCACCACCGGTACGCCGGCGGCGACGGCGATCGCGCGGGCATGGTCCTTGCGGCCCATCCGGTCCATCACGTCGGCGCTCGGGCCGACCAGACGCAGCCCCGCGGCCTCGACGGCCCGCGCGAACTCGGAACGCTCCGACAGGAAGCCGTAGCCGGGGTGGAGGGCGTCGGCCCCGGACTCGACGGCCGCGGCGACGACGCCGTCGATGTCGAGGTAGCTCTCGACCCGCACCGCGTCGTCGGCGGCGCGCACGTGGAGCGCGTCGACGTCGAGGTCGGTGAACACCGCCACCGTGGCGAGGCCGAGCCGTCGGCAGGTGCGGAAGACCCGGAGGGCGATCTCGCCGCGGTTCGCGACGAGCACCGTCCGGATCGCGCCGGTCGAGGCGTCCTCGCCGCCGGTCGAGGCGTCCTCGCCGCTGGTCGAGGCGTCCTCGCCGCCGGTCGAGGCGTCCTCGCCGCTGGTCGAGCCTGTCGAGACCATCTCCCTCACATCCTGAAGACGCCGTAGGAGGGATCCGGGATCGGGGCGTGGCCGGCGACGACCAGCCCCATGCCGAGCACCCGGCGGGTGTCGGCGGGGTCGATCACGCCGTCGTCCCAGAGCCGGGCGGTCGAGTAGTACGGCGAGCCCTGGGCGTCGTACTGCTCGCGGATCGGCGCCTTGAACGCCTCCTCGTCCTCGGCGGACCAGGCCTGCCCGCGGGCCTCGAACCCGTCTCGCCGCACGGTCGCGAGCACGCTGGCCGCCTGCTCCCCGCCCATCACCGAGATCCGGGCGTTGGGCCACATCCACAGGAACCGCGGGTCGTAGGCACGGCCACACATGCCGTAGTTGCCGGCCCCGAAGGAGCCACCGATCACGACGGTGAACTTGGGGACGACGCTGCAGGCGACCGCCGTCACCAGCTTGGCGCCGTCGCGGGCGATGCCGCGGTTCTCGTACTCGCGGCCGACCATGAAGCCGGTGATGTTCTGCAGGAAGACCAAGGGGATGCGCCGCTGGTTGCACAGCTCGATGAAGTGCGCGCCCTTGAGCGCCGACTCGCTGAACAGGATGCCGTTGTTGGCGACGATGCCGACCTCGCGGCCCCAGATCCGGGCGAAGCCGCAGACCAGGGTCTCGCCGTACAGCTTCTTGAACTCGTGCAGCCGGCTGCCGTCGACGATCCGACGGATCACCTCGCGCACGTCGTACGGCGTGCGGGTGTCGGCAGGCACGATGTCGTACAGGCTCTCGGGCGGCTCGTGCGGCTCCTCGATCTCGCTCGCCGCCCCGGGACCGCCCTCGGCGGAGCCCGGCGAGACCCGCGGCAGCGTGTCGACGATGCTCCGCACGATCGCCAGCGCGTGCGCGTCGTCGTCGGCGAGGTGGTCGACGACGCCGGAGGTGCGGGCGTGCACGTCGCCGCCGCCGAGCTCCTCGGCGGTCACGACCTCGCCGGTCGCGGCCTTCACGAGAGGAGGGCCGCCCAGGAAGATCGTGCCCTGGTTCTTCACGATGACCGACTCGTCGCTCATCGCCGGCACATAGGCGCCCCCGGCGGTGCAGGACCCCATCACAGACGCGATCTGCGGGATGCCCTTCGCCGACAGGTTGGCCTGGTTGAAGAAGATCCGCCCGAAGTGGTCCTTGTCGGGGAACACCTCGTCCTGCATCGGCAGGAACGCACCGCCGGAGTCGACGAGGTAGACGCAGGGCAGCCGGTTCTCCTCGGCGACGGTCTGCGCACGCAGGTGCTTCTTGACCGTCAGGGGGTAGTAGGTGCCGCCCTTGACCGTGGCGTCGTTCGCGACGATGACGCAGGCCCGTCCGCTGACGCGGCCGATCCCGGTCACGATGCTCGCGCTCGGCACGGCGTAGTCGCCCTCGCCGTACATGCCGAACGCGGCCAGCGGGTTGAGCTCCAGGAAGGGGCTGCCGGGATCGAGCAGGCGGTCGATCCGGTCGCGGACGAGCAGCTTGCCGCGGTCGGTGTGCTTGGCGCGGGCCGCGTCGCTGCCGCCCCGGCGTACGACGGCGAGGTGCTCGCGCAGCTCGGCGACGAGTGATCTCAGGTCGGGGGCCACGCCTCAAGGTTAGCGATCGTTAACCAACCGGTCCAGCGGAACGGGACGCCGACCCGGGACACGTCGAGGGCCGGCCCGGGACAGGACGGGACACCGCACCCGTGCGGGCGGGACGGCGCCGGCTCCACCGTGGCAGCACCATGCGCTCGGGCGCCCACACCACACGGAGGAACACCATGTCGACAAAGTCCGTCACCACCCCGATGAACCGGTGGGACCGGTTCGGAGCGCTCTGCGGTCCGGCGTACATCCTGCTCGTCCTGGTCGGGAACCAGCTGGGTTCCGGCGGCGGCCAGGACCCCCATCCGAGCGGGGCCAAGGACCTGGCCGACTTCAGCAGCAACCCCAGCGCCGCCCAGGCGGCCGGCTTCACGATGGAGGTGGTCGGCTTCCTGGCGTTCATGTTCTTCCTGGGCTGGTTGGTGGACACCCTGCGTCGTCGGGCGAGCGCGGCTCCGTGGCTCGCCGACACCGTGGGAGTCGCTGGCGTGATCATGCTGGCGGTGAAGATCGCGTCGGCGATGCCGCTGCTGGCCGGTCGCCTCGACCACGCCGAGCTCTCCGCCGGCGCAGCGCGCGTGCTCACGGACATGAACAACGCCGCCTTCGTGCTCACCTTCCTGCCCTTCGGGGTGTTCGTCGCCGCGGCCGGGGCGGCCATCCTGACGACCCGGCTGCTCGGGAAGGTGGCGGGCTGGACCGGAGTCGTGATCGGCTCCCTCACGGTCGCGGCGACCCTGGCGACCCGGATCGACCCGGTCAACACCAACGTGATGCCGTTCCTGGCCGCCCTGCTGTGGGTGCTGGTCGTCGGAGTCCGCCTGGCGTGGAAGGGTCCCCGCAGCGCAGCCCCGGAGACCACCGCGACCCCGGTCCCGGTCGTGGCCTGACCGTGCCGGATCCCGTGCGGCGCCGTGCCCCGTGGGTGCATCATGCGCTCATGCGGGTACGGCGAGCCGGGCTGCTGTGGCTGCTCGCCTGGTGCGGGCCGCTCCTGCTCGTGGTCTTCGTCGCCCTGGCGGCGTACGGCCGCCCGTCGTTGCACCCGTTCGACTCCCACGACTTCGAGAACACCTATCCCAACCTGGTGTTCGGGTCGACCCTGCCGGTGCTGGGCGCCCTCGTCCTCACGCGACTGCCTCGCCACCGGATCGGCTGGGTCTTCCTCGTCTGCGGCCTGGCGAGCGCCCTCACGATGGCGCTCTACCCCTACGCCTCACTCGGCATGGAGCGCGGCTGGCCGCTGGCTCTGGCCGGCGCCTGGGTGTCCGAGTGGATCTGGGGCCTCGGCCTGATCCCCCTGGTCACGATCGGCGTCCTGCTCTTCCCGGACGGAAACCCGCCCGGACGCCGGTGGCGGCTCCTGCTCGCGGGAGACCTGCTCGCGGTGGCGCTCGTGTTCCTGGCCAACGCGTTCCACCCAGGGTCCCTCGACAACTTCCCGCAGACGGCGAACCCGCTCGGGCTCCCGCTGCCGGGGGCGGTGTTCGGCGTGCTCAGGGGCATCGGGATGGCCCTGTTCCTGGTGGGCTTCCTCGGCGGCGTAGGGGCGGCCCTGTGGCGGTGGCGTCGCGCGACGGGCGTCGAACGCTCGCAGCTGAGCTGGTTCGCCTTCGCCACTGCGGTCGTCGCCGCTGCCCTCCTGCTCCCGACCACCGGGGGGCTCCGCGCCGTGGTGATCGTCGTCGCGGTCCCGCTGCTCCCCGTCGCCGTCGCCGTCGCGGTCCTGCGCCGGCACCTGTACGGCGTCGAGGTCGTGGTCCGCCGCTCGCTCGTGTACGGCGTGGTGACGTCGGTCCTGCTGGTCGGCTACGCCGCCACGGCCACGGCGCTGGGAGCGGTCCTCGGCGAACGAGCAGGCGCCACTGCGACGCTGGCCGCTACCGCGCTGGTGGCGGTGGCCTTCGCTCCCGTGCGGCTCCGGGCGCAGCGCGCCGTCGACCGCCTCCTGTACGGCGACCGCGACGATCCCTACGCCGTGCTGACCGGCCTGGGCCGTCGCCTCGAGCGGCCCGACGCCGGCGCCCTCCCCCTGGCCGAGGTCGCCGCCACGGTCGCGGCGAGCCTGAAGCTGCCGTACGTGCGGGTCGAGGTGTGCGGACCGGACGGCAGCACCCTCGCAGCGGAGACGGGAGCCCCGGTGGACGACGTCGTCGAGGTGCCCCTGGTGTTCCGCGGGGAGCCCGTCGGACGGATGCTGGCCGCCCCCCGCACTCCGCACGACCCCTTCCGCCCGGCGGACCTGCGCCTCCTCGACGACCTGGGCCGCCAGGTCGGAGTGGCGGCTCACGCCGTCCGGCTGGCCCGCGAGGTCCAGCAGTCGCGCACGGAGCTGGTGACCATGCGGGAGGAGGAGCGCCGCAGGATCCGGCGGGACCTGCACGACGGCCTCGGGCCCGCGCTCGCCGGCGTGGCCCTCGGCCTGGACGCGGTCAGCCGCACGGCCACCAGCGACCCCGAGCACGCCGCGGCCCTGGCCCATCAGCTCAAGCAGGAGGTGCACGCGTCGCTGGCCGACGTGCGCCGTCTGGTCGAGGAGCTGCGGCCGCCCGCACTGGACCAGCTCGGGCTCGTCGGAGCCGTACGCGCCCACGCCGTACGGCTCACGGAGCGCGACCCGGGCCTGGAGGTGGCCGTCGTGGCTCAGGACCTGCCGCACCTGTCCGCAGCGGTCGAGGTCGCGGCGTACCGCATCGCCACCGAGGCCCTGACCAACGTCTCCCGGCACGCGGCCGCGCGGCACTGCCGGGTCGGGCTCTCGCTCAACGGCGACGCGGTGCTGGTGCTGGAGGTGGAGGACGACGGGCTCGGCCTTCCGGCGGCGCCGACCCACGGAGTCGGTCTCACCGCCATGCACGAGCGAGCGGCGGAGCTCGGCGGCACCTGCCGGGCCGGCCCCGCGGCGTACGGCGGCACCCGGGTCGAGGCACGCCTGCCGGTGGCGTCCCGATGACCGCCGTCCGGGTCCTTCTCGTCGACGACCACCCGGTGTTCCGGCACGGTCTCCGGGCCCTGCTCGACGCGCTGCCCGAGGTGGTCGTGGTCGCCGAGGGGACCGACGGTCGGGAGGCGGTCGCGCTCGCGGCCGAACACCGACCCGACGTGGTGATCATGGACCTGCAGATGCCCGGGCTGGACGGCGTGGCGGCCACCCGGGAGATCGTCGCGGCGTCCCCCGAGGTCGGCGTGCTGGTGCTGACGATGTTCGACGACGACGACTCGGTCTTCTCGGCCATGCGAGCGGGGGCACGGGGCTATCTGGTCAAGGGCGCGGACAGTCCCGACGTCCTGCGTGCGGTCACCGCGGTCGCCCGGGGCGAGGCGATCTTCGGCCCCGGGGTGGCCGAGCGGGTCCTCGGCTATCTGACCCGGCCCCTCTCGGCGTACGACGAGGTGGCCTTCCCGACCCTCACGGCGCGAGAGCGGGAGGTGCTCTCCCTGATCGCCGCGGGCCTGGGGAACAACCAGATCGCGACCAGGCTGGTGCTGAGCCCGAAGACGGTGCGCAACAACGTGTCGAGCATCTTCGCCAAGCTGCAGGTCGCGGATCGCTCGGAGGCGATCGTCCGGGCGCGGCGGGCGGGCCTGGGAGTCTCCGACGGAGAGCCCCACTGACGTCGTCCGCGGCACGACGAACCACGGCGTCCGGCGTTAACGACCGCTAACCTGTGCGCGTGACCCGGCGGGAGCAGATCCTCGACACCGCGGCCGAGCTGTTCGCGGCCAAGGGGTTCCACGGCGTGTCCGTCGGCGAGATCGGCCGGGCCTGCGGGATCTCCGGACCCGCGCTCTACAAGCACTTCGACTCCAAGGACGCGGTGCTCGCCGCGATGCTGGTGGGGATCAGCGAACGGCTGCTGGACGAGGGACGGGCGAGGGTGGACCGGGCCGGTGACGCGCCCCACGCACTCGAGTCGCTGGTCGGCTGGCACATCGACTTCGCGCTGCGGCACCGGGCGCTGATCGTGGTGCAGGACCGCGACTGGCAGTCGCTTCCTCCCGACGCCCGCGAGACGGTGCGCCGGCTCCAGCGCGAGTACGTCGACGTCTGGGCCACCCAGCTGCGACGGCTCCACCGCGGTCTGCACACCGACCGTGCCCGCGCGATGGCCCATGCGGCGTTCGGCCTCATCAACTCGACCCCGCACAGCGGGTTGATCCCCGACGACGCGATGCGCGGAGTCCTGCACCGGATGGCCATGGGCGCGCTCACCGGCCCGGTCCACCAGGTGGCCGCGTCGCCTCGGGCCGGATGAGTCAGACCGGGTGAGTCAGACCGGGTGAGTCAGACCGGGTGACTCAGACCAGGTGACCGATCTCGGCGGTCGGGTCGTCGGCGAGAGCCAGCACCCGGGCGGCACGCACCGCGGCGTCCATCGCAGCGGCGAGGTCGCCGCCGAGCTCGGGACGGTCGCCGACCGCGACGCCGGACGCGGCCCCGGTCCGGATCCCGGTGCCGGCCGAGAGCTCGGCCTGGAGGCCCTCGGGTGAGAGGCCGCGGAGCCGGAGCAGCACCCAGGGATCGCCGTCGACCAGCCAGGCCACCTGGAGCAGCACCGCGAGGGCGTGGACGCAGGGATCGACCCAGCCGTCGCACGGGCACGAGGCGCCCAGCTCGCCGCCGTAGGGCAACAGCTCGACGCCGGCCTCCTCGGACTGCTCCACCAGGCGGTAGGGCAGCTCACCCGCGAGGAGCGCGGCGAGGTGGCCGGACTCGCCCGCCACCACGTCGACGAACGCGCGGCGGCTGATCGGATCGAGCTCGGGCAGGGTGCCGCTGACCGACCAGACGTCGGCCCGGTCGTAGCACGCGGCCACGACGGTGCCGCGGTCGACGGAGATGCCGCCGATGGCCCCGCTGCGCGACAGCGCCCGGGCTGCGTGCAGGTCGTGGTCGGAGTAGGACGCCTCCTCGACGGCGCGTACCCACGCCCGGCCCCACCAGGTCGCGGCGCGGGACGTGCTCCGGCGCGGCGGGATCCGGGCGAAGGTGACGGCGCCGGTCACGGGAGCCTCCGGAGCGTCACGAGGTCGAGGAGCTCGTCGTTGCTGAGCTCGGTCAGCGCCGTGTCGCCGCGTGCCAGCACGGAGTCCGCCAGGGACCGTTTGCGTCGCAGCAGCTCGGCCACGCGCTCCTCGACCGTGCCCTGGGTGACGAGGCGGTGCACCTGCACCGGCCGTGTCTGGCCGATCCGGTGGGCGCGGTCGGTCGCCTGGTCCTCGACCGCGGGGTTCCACCAGCGGTCGACGTGCACGACGTGGTCTGCCCGGGTCAGGTTGAGACCCGTGCCCCCGGCCTTGAGCGAGAGCAGGAAGACCGGGACGCCGCCGAGCGCGGGACCGGCCTGGAAGCTCGCGACCATCGCGTCGCGTTGCCGGACCGGGGTGCCCCCGTGGAGGAACTGGTGGGGGATGCCGCCGTGGGTCAGGTGGTCCTCGATCAGCCGGGCCATGGCGACGTACTGCGTGAAGACGAGCACCGAGCTCTCCTCGGCGAGCGCGGTGCCCAGGAGCTCGTCGAGCAGGTCCAGCTTCTCCGAGCGGCCGGACAGCCGTCCGCCGGACTGCTTGAGGAAGTGCGCCGGATGGTTGCAGATCTGCTTGAGACCCGTGAGGAGCTTGAGGACCAGACCCCGACGGGTCTCGTCGTCGGCGCGCTCGATGCGGGCCATGGTGTCGCGGACGAACGACTCGTAGAGCACGACCTGCTCACGGGTGAGGCCCAGCAGATGATCGGTCTCGGTCTTCGCCGGCAGCTCGGGCGCGATCCCGGGGTCGGTCTTGCGCCGCCGCAGGAGGAAGGGCCCGATGAGCCCGGCGAACTGGCGGGCTTTGGTCGGCTCGAGCCCCGACTCGATCGGGCCGGCCCAGACCTTGCGGAACGCCTGGCGGCTGCCGAGCAGGCCCGGCGTCGCCCAGTCGAGGATGGCCCAGAGCTCGGTGAGGTTGTTCTCGACGGGGGTGCCGGTCAGGGCGACCCTGGCCGCCGACGGGACGGTCCGCAGGGCCCGGGCGGTGGCGGAGCGGGCGTTCTTCACGTGCTGGGCCTCGTCGGCGACGACCAGGCCCCAAGCGACGCCGGCGAGGGCCTCGGCGTCGCGGCGCACGGTGCCGTAGGTGGTCAGCACGAAGCCGGGGTCGGGCGTCGCATCCGACGGCCGCAGGTCGTCGAGGGAGCGCTGACCTCCGTGGAAGCGGCGCACCGCGACGCCGGGAGCGAAGCGCCGGATCTCGGCCTCCCAGTTGCCCAACAGCGACGCGGGGCAGACCACCAGGGTCGGACCCGGACGAGCAGGTGCTCGATGGAGGTGGAGTGCGATCAGGGTGACCGTCTTGCCGAGGCCCATGTCGTCGGCCAGGCACGCCCCGAGACCCAAGGACGTGAGGACGGAGAGCCAGGTGAAGCCCTGGCGCTGGTAGTCGCGCAGGATGGCCGTCAGGCCGGTCGGGGTGTCGAGCGGTGGCGCGTCGGTCGCGCCGAGGAGCTGGTCGCGCACCTGGAGCAGGCTGGCACCCACGACCACCTCGGCCGGCGCGTCGTCGACGTCGACCACGCCGGTGAGGGCCGCCGCCACGGCCTGGGCCGGCTTGACCGTGCGGATGAGCCGGGAGCGCGCCTTGCGCGCGATCTCGGGGTCGACGATCGTCCAGCCGCCACGCAGCTTGAGCATCGGGGAGGAGGCTCGGGCCAACGCGTCCATCTCGCGCTCGGTGAGCGTCTCGCCCCGGAGCGCGATCTGCCAGTTGAACGCGAACAGCGCGTCGCCACTGAGCACCCCCTCCACGAGCTGAGCCTCACGCTGGGTGGGCGCCCGGTCGAGGGTGGCGATCGCCGTGAGGTCGCGCCCGAGGCTGCGTGGCCACAGGACGTCGACGTTCGCGCGGCGCAGCGCCGCCACCCCCTCGTCGAGCAGGCTGACCAGGTCGTCGGTGTCGAGGGTGAGCTGGTCGGGGACGCGCTCCTCGAGGAGCCGCTCGAGCGGCGGCCACGCCGCGGCGGCGTCGCGCAGGGCGAGCGTGGCGTGGGTGCGGGCGCGGTTGCCGAAGCCGTGGGTCGACGCGGCCTCGTGCCAGAGGGCGGCCGCGTCGCACACGTGCAACGGGTCCTGCTCGTCGTGGACCTGCAGCACGACCCGGCACGAGTCGGCGACGAGCTCCTCCTCGTCGGCCTCCACCCGCAGGGAGAGCGTGACGAGCTGAGGCAGGTCCACCCGCTCTCCGCGATGCCGTGCGACCAGGTCCTGGAGGCGACGGCTGAAGGCGTCGCCTCCGGTGGGTGCACGGCCCGGGCCGGGCGGAGGTCGACGCGCCGGGTGACCGGTGGGCGTGGCTCGGGGCATCGTGTCGACCACGGCGTCGACGAGGCGGCGTACGACGACCTCGGCGTCGGCGGGCGACAGACCGTCGTAGGCGCGCGACCGGGCGAGCCGCAGCAACCGCTCGGCGTCGTCGGCGTCGAGCGGCGCCAGCCGCCAGGAGCCGCCCGCGGGCTCGAACTTGCCGGCGGCGACGAAGCGCAGCGCGAGCAGGGAAGCCGCCGCCAGCAGAGCGACGGAGGGATGGGTGTCGTCGGCGGCGCGCGCCTTGGCCAGCACGGGCAGCGCCGCGCGGATCGGGAGCGTGATTGTGCGGCGTCCGTCGGTGAACTCCACGACGGCCTCGCGCGGCGAGGCGGCGGCGCGCAGGGTCGCGGGACCGGACAGGGGCACGAAGCTCACCCCCACCTCCCTTCCCGCGATCACGTGCCCCCGACCGTAGCCACAAGCTCCGACACCGGGTCGGGCCCGGGGCGGAAAACGCGGCCTGGCACCCGGACCGAGAAAGGGTATTGCAAGGACTCTTTCGAAAGGGTAGTTTCGACGCGTGAACGAGAAGCCGGCCGCGTCGTCGCGGCACACCGAGCCGTCCGGCGCCGACGGACCGTCGTACCGGCAGCTCCGCGACCCGAGGGAGCTCGCCGCCCTCGCCCACCCCGTGCGCCTGGGGATCATGGAGCTCCTCACCGTGTCCGGGCCCCTGACCGCCACCGAGCTGGCCGACCGGTTGGACGAGACCCCGGCCAACTGCTCGTGGCACCTGCGCAAGCTCGCCGAGCACCACTTCGTCGAGGAGGCCGGCGGCGGCATCGGACGCCAGCGTCCGTGGCAGGTCCGCACCGTCGGGCTCGCCTGGGACGACGTCGACGCCTCGCCGAGCCAGCTCCGCGCCGGGCGCGCGCTCGAGCAGATGCTGCTCGAGCGCCAGGTCACCCGCTTCCACCAGGCGCGGACCCAGCTCCACGACGACGGCGACGACGCGTGGGCGCAGGCCTCCACCTCGACCGAGATCGCCAGCTGGCTGACCGTCGACGAGCTCGACGAGGTCAACGGCGAGCTCCGCGCGGTCCTCGAGCGGTACGCCGACCGCCTCATCGACCCCGACAAGCGCCCGCCGGGCTCCCGCCTCTGCGAGTTCGTCGCCTGGGGGGCACCCCTGCTCCTGCCCGGCGTCGAGGCGACCCCGGAGACCGCGGCAGGGGCTGACGCGTCGTGAGGCAGGCCTTCCGGCAGCCCGGCTTCACCCGGCTGTACGCCGGGCTGACCGCGTCGATGTTCGGCGACTCGGTGATGCTGCTGACCCTGTCGATGTGGGTGAAGACGATCACCGGGTCCAACGCCCAGGCCGGACTCACCTTCTTCTTCATGGTCGTCCCGGCGCTGTTCGCCCCCTTGATGGGGGTGTGGATCGACCGGGTGAGGCGCAAGCCCCTCCTGGTGTGGGGACACCTCGCGTCCGGCATCGGCGTGCTCCCGCTGGTGTTCGTGCACGGCGCCGGGCAGGTGTGGCTGATCTGGGCGGTCGCGGTCCTCTACGGCATCTCGTTCGTCGTGCTTCCCGCCACGCTGAACGGCCTGCTCAAGGAGCTGGTGCCCGAGGCGACGCTGGTCGACGCCAACTCCTCGCTCCAGACGACCAGGGAGTCCTTCCGGCTCTTCGGGCCTCTCATCGGCGCCCTCCTCTTCACCTGGCTGGGCGGCTGGGCGGTCGCCCTCCTCGACGCGGCGTCGTTCTTCGCCGCCGCCGTCGTGATCGGGGCGATCTCGGTCCGGGAGGAGGAGCCGCTGGTGGAGGAGACCCACTTCTGGGCCCAGCTCACCGCCGGTCTGCGCTTCCTCGGCACCGACCGCGTCCTCAAGCACGTGTTGATCGGCTTCGGGATCACCCTGCTCGTCCTCGGCTTCACCGAGTCCGCGATCTACGCCCTGCTCGACGCGTTCCACCGGCCCGCGACCTGGGTGTCGGTGATCGTCTCCGTCCAGGGGGTCGGCGCGATCTCGGGCGGCCTCGCGTCCAGCTGGGTGGTCAAGCGGATCGGCGAGGTCGCCACCTGCGTGCTGGGACTGATCGTCCTGGTCGTCGGGATCGCGATCATGGGCGCCACCCACAGCGTGGTCGTCGTCCTGGTCAGCGCGGCCGTGTTCGGCACGTCGCTCCCGATGCTGATGGTCGCCTTCTTCACCCTCGTCCAGCGGCGGAGCCCCCAAGCGATCATGGGCCGGGTCTCGGCCGCGGTCGAGGTGCTGACGTCGGCGCCGCAGTCGGCGTCCCTGGCGCTGGGCTCGATGCTGGTGGTGGTGCTCAGCTATCGGCAGATCTTCGCGATCATGGCGGTGGTCACCGCCCTCGCCGCCGCCTATGTCGCGTTCTGGCTGCGCGGCGAGATCCGGGACGACCTGCGCCGGCACGGCGGCGGCCCCGGCCCGGTCACGCCGCTGGAGTCCCCGGTGTCGGCGGCCCTGCCCACGCTCGACCTGTGACTCTCGAGAGGGAGACCACCCCCAGGGTCGGCTGAGACCGCGCCGATTCGTCTCTCCGTCTCGATAGTGTATAAAGTCGGTTGACTTAATTCACTATTGGAGGAGGACTCTCGTGGCTCCATCGTCCCCCGTAGCATCCGATCCCCGCCGGGTGGCCCTCGCCTCGGCCGTGGGTGCCACCATCGAGTGGTACGACTTCTTCCTGTACGGCACCGCCGCCGGCCTGGTCTTCTCCCAGCTCTTCTTCAACGGGCTGAGCGGCCCCGCCGCCCAGTTCGCGGCGTTCGGCACCTTCGCGGTCGGCTTCCTGGCGCGGCCGATCGGTGGTCTGATCTTCGGCCATTTCGGTGACCGGGTCGGCCGCAAGACCATGTTGATCTGGACGCTGCTGATCATGGGGCTGGGAACCGCCGCGATCGGCCTGCTCCCGACGTACGACCAGATCGGCGTCTGGGCGCCGGTCCTCCTGGTCGCGCTGCGCATCCTGCAGGGCATCGGCGTCGGGGGCGAGTACGGCGGCGCGGTGCTGCTCGCGGTCGAGTTCGCGCCCGCCCGGCGCCGGGGCTTCTTCGGCAGCTTCGCCCACATCGGGGTGCCGGGTGGCTTGTTCCTCGCCTCGGGCGCCTTCATGCTGGCCAGCCGGCTTCCGGACGACGCGTTCCTCGCCTGGGGCTGGCGCGCCTGCTTCCTGGTGAGCGTGCTGCTGCTCGGGATCGGCACCTGGATCCGGCTCAGCATCATGGAGACGCCTGCCTTCCAGCAGGTGCAGAGCAGCCGCGACATCGCCCGTGTCCCCGTCGGCGAGCTGGTGCGCCGGCAGCCGCGCCGCCTCCTGCTCGGCATGGGTACCCGCTTCGTGGAGGGCTTCACCTACAACCTGTTCTCGGTCTACCTGCTCACCTACGCGGTCGAGAACGTCGGCGTCGCGAAGTCCACCGTGCTCACCGCGATCATGGTCGGGGCCGCGCTGGGGGTCGGGCTGGTCGTGGTGTCCGGCGCCGCGAGCGACCGCCTGGGGCGCCGGCCGGTGTTCGCCACCGGTGCCGCGGCGGCGCTGGTGTTCGCGTTCCCGGCGGCCTGGCTGGTCCAGTCCGGCACGACCGTCGGCATCGTGGTCGCGTTCGTCGGAGGGCTGGGCGTCATCTACGGCTGGGTGTACGGCCCGCTCGCGGCGTTCTGGAGCGAGCTGTTCGACACCCGCTACCGCTACTCGGCCCTCAGCACGCTCTACCAGGTCTCCGGCGTGGTGGCGTCCGGCTTCACGCCCCTGATCGCGGCCTGGCTCGTCGCGCGGGGCGGTGGGTCGCTCTGGCTCGTCGCGACGTACGCCGTGGTCGTGGCGGCGATCAGCCTGGTCTCGGTGGCGCTGCTGCCCGAGACCCGCGGTCGCGACCTGCGCGACGACCTCGCTCCGGTCGACGCGGATCGGGAGCTCGAGCTGACGGCGGCCTGACCGCGAGGTGTCGCCGAACGGGATGCCGGGCCTCGGCGGGGCCCGGCTCCCGGGCCGGCACCGGGCCGTATCCTGCGTCCGTGCGCCCACGATCACTGCTCGCGGTCGCCGTCTCGGCGGTGCTCGGGGTGGCGGCCGGGGTCGCGAGCGGCCTGCTGATCGACCGCCGCCCGGCCCCGGTCTACGACCCGTTGGAACTGGGCCTCCCACTGGTCAACCAGCCCTGCAACCAGAAGGCGCTGGTGCTGGCGGGCTGGGGGGACGCCAATCCGGGGATCTCGACCGGCCTGGCGAACTACCTGCCGCAGGACCAGAGCAAGCTGAAGTACCTCAGGACGGCTGCCTCCTGCCACATGGCCTGGACGCGAAGTGGACGTGTGCCCCTCGTACGCGGCCTACTTCGGGCCGTTCGACAACCCCAGCGACGCCTGCCATGTGCGGATGACGCCGACGCACGCGGGCACCGAGGTCGTCCGCCTCGTCCGGGGCGCCACGACCGTCGTCCAGTGTGCGTGCTACTTCGCCCCAGACTCGTTGCCGGCCCTGCGACCTGGGCGCCCGGCGACCCCCTTCGACGAGCTGTGGACCCGCGCCCTCAAGGGCGTCCTGACCGACCTCGGTCGGCACCCGGCCGTAGACAAGACCCGGGTGTACAACCGGGCGACGGCTGCGGAGGTGCGCCGGTACCAGACCGACAAGCAGATTCCGCCGACGGGCGTGGTGGACGAGCAGACGTGGCGATCCCTGCTGAAACTCGCCTGCGGCCGCTACCGCTCCTGAGCCGCGACGAACGCGCCGTCGTGGAGCACCGGGACGATCCGGCTCGCGTCCAGCTCGGCCGCGATCTCCACGTCCCGCGCGAACCCCGCCTCGACCAGCTCACGTCCACTCGCGCACGCCGCGAGTGACTCACCCAGGCGGTCGCGCACCACCGCGAACGCGGCCACCGCGCTCCGGGCCTCGGGGCTCGCACCCTGGTGACCCAGGGCCGTGAGCACGGCCCCGGCTCCCCACAGGTCCTCGACCGCGGGCCGCAGCGAGCCGTCGGGCCAGCGCTCACCGGCCGCGACCACCGACACCCGACCCGTGGCACGGGCGGCGACCCACCGGCCGACGGCGTCCGCGTTGCGCAGGCTCGCACCTAGGACCGTGACCCCGGCCGCCGCCAGGGCGAAGCTGATCGCCGAGCCGTTCGGCGACGGCAGGACCACCCGGTCGATCCCGGTCACGCCGACGAACGAGTGCGGCGACAGGCTGACCCCACCGCTCTCCCGGCCCGCTCGTCGTCCCACCGCGAGCACCGCACCACGCTCGGCGGCGTACGCCGGCGCGTCCTCCGACCGCCAGGGGTAGGGATACACCGCGATGCCCTGCCCGACGGCCACCGTCAGCGTCGTGCTGAACGAGAGCACGTCGACGACGACCGCGAGATCGCCGGGACGCGCGTCCGCGACCAGCGCCTGCGCGCCGGCGAGGCCCCAGTCCAGTCGTCGGGTGTACGACGACTGGGCGTGGGCGCTCACCAGATGCGGACGCGCTCTGAGGGCTCCAGCCAGAGGCCGTCGCCCTGCTGGGTGCCGAACGTGGCGTGGTACTCGTCGAGGTTGCGCACGATGTTCGCGCGGAACTCCGGCGGGCTGTGCGGGTCGATGGTGAGGTACTGCTGGTCGAGCTCGGGCCGGCGCTTGGTGCGCCAGCAGAACGCCCAGTTGAAGAACAGCTTCTGAGCGTCCTCCAGGTCGACGTCGCCGTCCCTCGCGAGGGAGTAGGCCGCCAGTGCGATGGTCAGGCCACCGAGGTCGCCGATGTTCTCGCCGACGGTCAGCGAGCCGTTCACGTGCTCGCCGGGCAGGTTCCGCGGTGAGAACCCGTCGTACTGCTCGATCAGCAGCTTGGACTTCTGCTCGAACGCGGTCTTGTCGTCCGGCGTCCACCAGTCGTGGAGGTTGCCGGCTCCGTCGTACTGCGCGCCCTGGTCGTCGAAGCCGTGGCCGATCTCGTGCCCGATCACCGCGCCGATACCGCCGTAGTTCTCCGCGGTCTCGGCCTCGGGCGAGAAGAACGGCTTCTGGAGGATCGCGGCCGGGAAGCAGATCTCGTTCATGCCCGGCCGGTAGTAGGCGTTCACCGTCTGCGGGAGCATCAGCCACTCGTCGCGGTCGACGGGTGCCCCGATCTTGGCCAGCTGCCGCCGGGTCTCGAAGGCGTTGGCCGCCGCGACGTTGCCGAGCAGGTCGTCGGGGGTGAACTCCAGCGTGGAGTAGTCGCGGAACTTCTCGGGGTAGCCGATCTTGGACCGGAACATCTCGAGCTTCTCGAACGCCCGCTGCTTGGTCTCCTCGCTCATCCAGTCGAGCGCCGCGATCGACTGGCGGTAGGCGCGGAGCAGGTTGCCGACCAGGTCCTCCATCATCGCCTTCGACGCCGGCGGGAAGTGCCGCGAGACGTACTCGCGCCCCACCGCCTCACCGATCGAGCCCTCGACCAGCGCGACCCCGCGCTTCCAGCGCTCCCGCAGCTGCGGGGTGCCGCTCAGGGTGCGGCCGTAGAAGTCGAAGTTCGTCTCCACGAACTCCGCCGAGAGGTACGGCGCGCACGCGCGCACGACCCGTACCGTGAGCCAGGTGCGCCAGTCCTCGATGGGCACCTCCTCGAGGGCCGCCGAGAGGTGCCGGAGGTACGACGGCTGCCGGACGCAGGTCTCGGCGATCGTCGGCTCCGACCCGCCCAGGTTGCGGATGAACGCCTCCCAGTCGAACGTCGGGCAGAGCTCGTGCAGCTCGGCGACGGTGGTGAGGTTGTAGGTCTTCTGCACGTCGCGGGTCTCGGCCCGCTCCCAGTGCCCCTCCGCCAGGCGCGACTCGACGGCCATCACGGTCGCCGCGGCCGCGGACGGGTCCGGATGCTCGACGAGACCGAACACGGTGGCCAGGAACGCGACGTACTTCTCGCGGATCTCGGCGAACTTCTCCTCGCGGTAGTACGACTCGTCGGGAAGGCCCAGCCCGCCCTGCATCACGTTGACCAGGCAGCGGTCGGAGTTCTTGCCGTCGACGTCGACGTACACGCCGAAGGCCCCGCTGCCCCCGATCTGCTCGAACTCCCCGAGGAAGGCGGCCAGGTCGCGGATGTCGCGCAGGCTCTCGACCGCGGCGAGGAGCGGGCGCATGGGTTCGAAGCCGCGCCCCTCGACGGCCTGCTCGTCCATGAACGAGGCGTAGAGGCAGGCGATCCGCATCGCGTCGTCGCCGAGGTCCTGCTCGCCCGAGACCACGCGCTCGGCCAGCTCCTCGATGATCGCGCGGACCTGCTCCTCGGCGGCGTCCGACAGCTGGACGAACGGTCCCCAGCTGCCCTTGTCGGCGGGGATCTCCGCCGTCTCGAGCCACCGGCCGTTGACGTGACCGAAGAGGTCGTCCTGGGGGCGGATGGCGAGGTCCATGCCCTCACGGGCGTCGTCGAGCGTGCTCACCCCCACGAGCCTAGGGGGCGGGGCTCGCTCACCGCACGCGCACCACCGTCTTGCCGAGCGTGCGTCGCTCGTCCATGTCCTGGAGCGCGCGGGCGAAGTCGTCGAGCTCGTACGTCGCACCGATCGGCGGTGCGACCACTCCGGACTCGATCATCGGCAGCAAGGACGCCCACTGCTCGTGCATGTAGGCCGGACGCATCATGGCGTAGGCGCCCCAGCCCACGCCGCGGACGTCGAGGTTGCCGAGCAGCAGCCGGTTGACCTTCACCTCGGGGATGCCCTGCCCGGAGGCGAAGCCCACCACCAGCACCCGCCCCTGCTCGGCCAGGCAGCGCAACGAGTCGGTGAACGCCTCACCGCCGACGACGTCGAGGACCGCGTCGACGCCGCGGCCACCGGTCAGCTCGCGGACCGCGTCCTTGAAGCCTCCGACGAGCACCGTCTCGTCCGCGCCGGCCGCCCGCGCGAACGCGGCCTTCTCCTCGGTCGAGACCACCCCGATCGTGCGGGCGCCGAGCCCCCGCGCCACCTGGAGCGTGGCGGTGCCGACACCCCCGGCGGCACCGTGCACGAGGACCGTCTCCCCGGCCCGCACGCCGCCGCGCTCGTGCAGCGCGAACAGCGCGGTCAGGTAGTTCATCGGCAGCGCCGCGCCCTCGTCGTACGACAGCCGCTCGGGGAGCGGGAACACTGCGCCGGCCGGGACCACGGCGCGTTCTGCGGCGCCGCCGTACGGGATCACCCCCGCGACCCGGGTGCCGGGCTCGAGCCCACCCCCGGTGACCACGGTCCCGGCCACGTCGACGCCGAGGGTGAAGGGCGGCTCGGGGCGCAGCTGGTACTCGCCCTTGCTCAGCAGCAGGTCCGGGAAGGAGACGCCGACCGCGTGCACCTCCACGAGCACGTCGTCGGGGCCCGGCACCGGTTCGGGGACGTCGACGACCCGGACCTCGGCCGGGCCGGAGGGCTGGAGGACCTGGACGGCACGCATGTCCCCATCCTGCCGTCCACGGCGGAACCTCCAACGATCGACCCTTCGCCGCCGGTCGAGCCGAACCCGGCCGCTGGTCGAGCCTGTCGAGACCAAGGCACCCGGGCGAGCCAATTCCCGCCGGTCGAGCCCCTTCGCCGCTGGTCGAGCCTGTCGAGACCAAGGCACCCTGGTCGACCGGTCCCCGCCGCTCGAGCCCCCCTTCGCCGCTGGTCGAGCCCCTCGCCGCTGGTCGAGCCCCTCGCCGCTGGTCGAGCCTGTCGAGACCAAGGGACCTGGCCGCGGGACCTACGGGCTCACCGCACCACAACCCGCGGCTCACCGGACCACAAGCCGCGGCTCACCACACCACAACCCGCGGCTCACCGGACCACAAGGCGCGGCTCGACCTCAGCGGCCCCGGTGGGGGCAGTCCAGCTGTGGTCGTACCACGAGCAGCGGGGGCTGCTGGACCGGAGCGGCGGGGATGGCGAACCACGACACCACGCCGCCGGCGGCCAACAGCCCGGCGCACCACAGCAGCGCCTGCCCGTAGGCGTGGCCGAAGGCGACCGGGTTCGCGTACTCCTCACCGGACAGCCCGACCGCCACCGGGAGCGCGGCGACGGCGAGCAACGACCCGGCCCGGGCCACGGCGTTGTTGATCCCGCTGGCGATGCCGGCGCGCTCCGGAGGGGCCGCGGACAGGACCGTCGAGGTCAGGGGCGCGACCATCAGGGCCAGCCCGGCTCCGAAGACGCACAGGGGCGGGAACACGTTCACCCAGTACGACGAGTCCGCGCCCAGCCGGGAGAGCCAGGCGACCCCGACCGCCATCACCAGCGGACCGACCGTCATCGGGATGCGCGGGCCGATCCGGGAGCCGAGCGCGCCGCCGCGAGCGGCCAGCAGCAGCATGAGCACGGTCACCGGCAGGGTCGCGACGCCGGCCTCGAGCGCGCCGTACCCGAGCACCGTCTGCAGCTCGATCACCAGGAAGAAGAGCACCGCGCCGAGCGCGGCGTAGACCAGCAGCGTCATGCCGTTCGCAGCGCTGAACGTCCGCGACGCGAACAGGCTCAGCGGCATCATCGGATGCCGGGTACGGCGTTCGACCAGCAGGAACGCGGTACCGCTCAGGACGCCGACGACGAGGGCCGGCACGGCCCACGTCGTACCCCACTCGATGAGCCAGTAGGTGAGGCCGCCCAGCGACACCGCGGCGAGCAGGGCGCCGACGACGTCGAACCGGCCCTCGCTCGGACTCCGCGTCTCGGGGACGAACCGCAGGGCCACCACCACCGTGAGCGCCGCGAGGGGCGCGTTGATCAGGAAGATCCACCGCCAGCTGGCGTACTGCACCAATGCCCCGCCCAGGAACGGACCGATCGCGGCCGCGACGCCCCCGAGGCCGGACCACCTGCCGATGGCACGACCGCGATCGGACGGGGAGAAGACGGACTCGATGATCGCCAGGCTCCCGGGGGTCAGCAGGGCACCACCGACGCCCTGCAGCGCACGCGCGGCGATGAGCATCCGGGGGTCCGGGGCGATGCCGCACAGCAGCGACGCCGCCGCGAACCAGACCACGCCGACGATGAACACCCGTCGCCGCCCGAGGCGGTCGCCGAGCGCCCCGCCGATCAGGATCAGGCTGGCGAGCATCAGCAGGTAGCCGTTGGTGATCCACTGCAGCTCCGCGAGCGAGGCGCCGAGGTCCTTGCCGATGGTCTTCAGGGCGACGTTGACGACGGTGCCGTCGAGCATCGCCATCCCGGACCCGAGGACGGCGGCGAGCACCACCCCCCGACCGGCCGTCGAGGAGTACTCGAGGGTGCCGGCGCTCACGGCCGCAGCGTCCGTCCGGCGATCCAGGCGATGTCGTCGGCGGTCTCCCCCGGCGTGCGGATCGGGTGCACGACGTGCGAGAGCACGAGCCGGACGACCATGTCGACCGCGGCGTCGAGGTGGCGGTCGTCGATCTCGATGGCGTAGACCCCGATCCGGCGCTGGACGGCGTCGGTCGCGGCCAGCACGAGGGCGTCGTTGCGGGTGGTGAGCAACGGCAGCAGCTCGGTCTCCGCGCCGTACGACGCGGACACGACCGCCTGCAGCAGGGCGTTCCCGGCCGCCAGCTCGAGGACGTCGCGGGCCGCGTCGCGGATCGCCTCGACGAGGTCGGTCGGATGCCGGTCGAAGGCCGCGTCCACCACGGCCAGGAACTTCGCCAGCTCCGCCAGCACCATCTCCTCGGCCAGCTGTGGCTTGGAGCCGACCTCGTTGTAGACGGTCTGGCGCGAGACGCCGACCCGGTCCGCCAGCTTGCCCATGGTCACCCCGGCCCACCCGACCTCGAGCGTCAGCTCCGCGGCGGTCGCCACGACGCGCTCGTGCATCGTCGTGGACGGTACGGCGGGCGAGGCGGGAGCGGCGGTCACCCTCGCAGTCTAGGAAGCCGGCTCGCGATCGACCCCGACGAAGTCCACCTTGTCGCGGACGCCGCAGTCGGGGCAGCACCAGGTGTCGGGGATCTCGGCCCACGCGGTCCCGGCCGCGAAGCCCTCGCGCTCCTCACCGGCCACCACGTCGTAGGTGTAGCCACAGCCGGGGCAGCGCCAGGCGAGCGCCTCGCCGGCGTCCGGCGCAGGGCCGCCGGCGGGGTGGTCTCGACTCCGCTCGACCACCGAACGCGTCGACCACCGAACGGTCGACCACCGAACGTCGACCACCGAACCCTCGACCACGGACCGGTCGCCCACGGCGCCGTACCTCTGCAGGATCCGCTCCCGCCTGCGGGGCGAGATGTTGGCCCGGGTGACGTCTCCCCCGAAGTGGCGCAGCACGCGCGGGTCCATCACCCGCCGCCACACGGCGGGCACGATCGCGAGCACGATCATCCCGGCGTACCCGGTGGGCAGCACCGGGCTCTCCTCGAAGTCGCGCAGCGACTGGTAGCGCCGCGTCGGGTTGGCGTGGTGGTCGCTGTGCCGCTGCAGGTGGTAGAGCAACACGTTGGTCGCGATGTTGTTGGAGTTCCACGAGTGCGAGGGGTCGACCCGCTCGTAGCGCTGCCGTTCCCCGACACCGACCTTCTGGCGGAGCATGCCGTAGTGCTCCATGTAGTTGACCACCTCGAGCAGCGAGAAGCCCACGACCGCCTGGATCACCAGGTACGGCGTGATGCCCACGCCGAAGATCGCGATCATCGCCGCCCACAGCACCGCGGACATCAGCCAGGCGTTGAGGACGTCGTTCGAGAGCCGCCAGGGGTGCTGCCGGCGGCGGGCGATCCGTCTCCGCTCGAGGTTCCACGCCGACCGCAGGGACCCGATGACCGTCCGCGGCCAGAACTCGTAGAAGGTCTCCCCGAGCCGCGCCGACGCCGGGTCCTCGGGAGTCGCCACGCGCACGTGGTGACCGCGGTTGTGCTCGATGTAGAAGTGACCGTAGAAGCTCTGCGCCAGCGCGATCTTGGACAGCCAGCGCTCGTTGGCCTCCTTCTTGTGCCCGAGCTCGTGGGCGGTGTTGATGCCGATGCCGCCGATACAGCCGATCGAGATCGCGATCCCGAGGCGGTCGACCACGGAGAGGTCGAAGTGCGTCATCACCCAGAAGGCGCCCACGAAGCCGGCGTACTGGATCGGCAGGAACAGGTAGGTGATCCAGCGGTAGTACGGGTCCCGCTCCAGGGCCTCGATCACGTCGTCGGGCGGGTTGGACCGGTCGAGCCCGGCGACCAGGTCGATGGCGGGCACGACGCCCAGGATCACGATCGGCCCGATCCAGAACCAGGCACCCCAGCCGGTGAGTCGCCACATCCCGATCGCGATGAAAGCCAGCGACGGGACGACCAGCCCGATCAGCCACAGATGACGCTTCTTGTCACGCCACCCGTCGGTCGAGCCCTCGGGAACCGTGCTGTGGGCGATCGCGGACATCGCTTCCTCCTCGCGGCCTGGTTTACATCACCATACGATTTGTAAAGTCCGTCCGCAAGGGTCGAAGTTGCCGCCCGGGGCCCTGCGGCGCGAGATTGGACCCATGCGCGAGCACACCGGACTGTCCTTCGGCATCGACTTCGGCGGGAGCGGCATCAAGGGCGCACCCGTCGACCTGGAGAAGGGCGCCTTCGCCGAGGAGCGGGTGCGCATCGACACCCCCCAGCCCGCGACGCCCGACGCGGTCGCCCAGGTCTTCGTCGAGCTGCTCGGACACTTCGACGACTCCGACGGGCCGGTGGGCGTGACCGTGCCGGGTGTCGTCAGGCGCGGGGTGGTGCGCTCGGCCGCCAACATCGACAAGCACTGGATCGGTGAGGACGCCGACCAGCTCTTCACCGGGGCCACCGGCCGCGAGGTCCACGTCGTGAACGACGCCGACGCCGCCGGGCTCGCCGAGGTGCGGTACGGCGCGGCCAAGGGCCGCCAGGGTCTGGTCATCATGACGACGCTGGGCACCGGCATCGGGTCGGCCCTGGTGTACGACGGCGTCCTGGTGCCGAACTCCGAGCTGGGCCACCTCGAGATCGACGGGCACGACGCGGAGAAGCGTGCGGCGTCGAGCGTCAGGGAGCGCCAGGACCTGTCCTGGGAGGAGTGGGCCGAACGGCTCACGACGTACTACCGCAAGCTCGAGGACCTGTTCTCGCCCGAGCTCTTCGTGGTCGGCGGAGGGGTCAGCAAGAAGTCGGACAAGTTCCTGCACCTGATCGAGATCGACACCGAGATCGTGCCGGCCACGCTCCTGAACGCCGCGGGCATCGTCGGTGCGGCGCTCTACGCGACCGAGCGCACCTGACGGCGTCCGCCGACGGCCGTCGACTCACTCGCCGACGGCCGGGACGTCGGCGCTCGACCCGCCCAGCGCCGCCTCGATGTCGTCGGTCAGCTCCGCGGGCTCCTTCTGCGGGGCGTAGCGGTTGAGGACCCGGCCGTCGCGGCCGACCAGGAACTTGGTGAAGTTCCACTTGATCCGGCCACCGAGGAGGCCGCTCTGCTCGTCCTTGAGCCACGCGTAGAGCGGGTGGGCGTTCTTCCCGTTCACGTCGATCTTGGCGAACATGGGGAAGGTGACGCCGTAGTTGCGCTCGCAGAAGCCGGAGATCTCGTCCTCGGTGCCCGGCTCCTGGTTGCCGAACTGGTCGCAGGGGAAGCCCAGGATCGTCAGGCCGCGGTCGGCGTACTCGTCGTACAGCCGCTGGAGCCCCTCGTACTGCGGCGTGAAGCCGCACTTGCTCGCGGTGTTGACGATCAGCACCACGTCGCCGACGTAGTCGCCGAGATCACGGTCCGCCCCCTCGATGGAAGTGGCGTGGAAGGCGCCCAGGGTGGTGGGCTGGGTCATGAGTCGGCTCCTCGGATGGCGGCCGCGACGGCCTTCGGGACGTCGGGGTTGAAGACGCTGGGGATGATGAAGTTCGGGTTCAGCTCGTCGTCACCGACGACGTGCGCGATGGCGTCGGCGGCCCGCAGGAGCATCTCGATCGTGATCTCACGGGCCCGCGCGTCGAGCAGCCCGCGGAAGACGCCGGGGAAGGCCAGCACGTTGTTGATCTGGTTGGGGAAGTCCGAGCGGCCGCTGGCCACGACCGCCGCGTAGTGCTCCGCGTCGGCCGGGTCGACCTCGGGGTCGGGGTTGGCCAGCGCGAAGACGACGGCCCGCTCGGCCATGTCCGCGATCCACTCGGCGGGCAGGATCCCCGGTGCACTCACACCGATGAACACGTCGGCCCCGCGCAGCGCCTCGTGCAGGTCGCCGTGCAGCCCGCGCGGGTTGGTCCGCGCCGCGAGCTCGGCCATCGCCGGGCTGAGGTGGCTGTCGTCCGCGGCGAGGACGCCGTCGCGGTCGCACACCACCACGTCGTGCGCGCCACCGGCGAGCAGGAGGGTGACGATCGCGGAGCCCGCGGCACCGCCGCCGGCGACGACGATGCGGACGTCCGGCAGCTTCTTGTCCACGCAGCGGAGCGCATTGGTGAGCGCGGCCAGCACCACGATCGCGGTGCCGTGCTGGTCGTCGTGGAAGACCGGGATGTCGAGGCTCTCGCGCAGTCGTCGCTCGACCTCGAAGCAGCGCGGCGCGGCGATGTCCTCGAGGTTGATCCCGCCGAACCCCGGCGCGATCATCTCCACGGCCTTGACGATCTCGTCGGTGTCCTGGGTGGCCAGGCAGATGGGCCACGCGTCGATGCCGCCGAACCTCTTGAAGAGCGCCGCCTTGCCCTCCATCACCGGCAGCGCCGCACCGGGCCCGATGTTGCCCAGGCCGAGGACGGCCGACCCGTCGGTGACCACGGCGACGGAGTTGCCCTTGATCGTCAGGCGGGACACGTCGTCGGGGTTGCGGGCCAGGGCCATGCTCACCCGCCCGACGCCCGGCGTGTAGGCCATCGACAGGTCGTCGCGGGTACGCAGCGGCACCTTGCTGGTGACCTCGATCTTGCCTCCGATGTGGAGCAGGAACGTCCGGTCGCTGACCTTGTGGACCTCCACGCCCGCGACCTCACGGACGGCCGCGACCAGCACCTCGGCGTGGTCGGCGTCCGCGGCCGAGCAGGTCACGTCGACGACCAGTCGGTCGTGGCTGGAGTCGGCGACGTCGATGGCGGTGACGATGCCGCCGGCGTGGGCGATCGCGGTCGCCACCGCGCCGACGACCCCGTGGTCGGGCGCGGTGTGCAGTCGCATGGTGATGGAGTACGACGACGGGGTGGCCGACATGACCATCACCCTAGTCGGCCGGTGTGGGCGGCCGGTGGCCGTCTCCTCGCCGGGAGAGCACGCCCACGAGCAGCACGAGGGCGATCGCCTGGGCGGCGGCCACGCCCTCCACGAGCCAGTCGCGGTGCGCGCCGTACAGCCACCCGGCGAGGACGCCGCCGAGCAGGGCGGCGACGGCCTGGAAGGCCGCGAACGCGCCGTACGCCGTCGCCAGCCGGGTGGCGGGGACGAGATCGGCGACCAACGCCTTCACGGTCGAGTCCTGGACGCCGGTCGCGGCGCCCCACAGCAGCACCCCGGCCACCGCCAGGCCGATCCGGTCGGTGAAGACCAGCGCCGGGACGGCGGCCACCACCACGGGCAGGACCAGCAGCGTCCGGCTGCCGACGCGGTCGTAGGCGAACCCGGTGCCCAGGGAGGCGACGGCCTCGGCGGCCATCGCCGCGGCGTACACGATCGGCACGAGAGCGGCGGTGACCAGGTGCTGCTGGACGAGGTGGAAGGAGATGACGCCGAAGGTCATCAGCCCGACCGTGGTCAGACCGCAGGCGACCGCATACAGATAGAAGGTGCGCGGCAGCCCCTCGAGGTGCAGCTCCGGCCCGGCCGACGGCCCGTGGTCGGGGTCGCCCACGTGGCGGTGCATCCAGGCCAGGACGCCCAGGGCGGCGGCCCCCGGGACCGCGAGGATCGCGAGGCCTGCCCAGGTGTGCATCGTCAGCGCGACCACGCCGGCGACGAGCAGCGGCCCGAGGAAGGCGCCGGTCTGGTCCAGCGCCTTGTGGACGCCGAACCCACGCCCGCGCCCGACGTCCCGGGCGGCGACCGCGAGCAGCACCGACTTGGCGGGGCTCCGGATCGCCTTGCCGGTGCGCTCGAGCAGCACCATCGTCGCGCCGAACACGAGACCGGCCGCGCCGAGCGCCGGCGCGAGCGCCATCAGGGGCACGCAGAGCGCGGTGAGGACGTAACCGAGCACCATCCAGCGCCAGTAGCGGCCGCTCCGGTCGGCCGCCGGGCCGGAGAACAGCCGGAACCCCAGGGCCGCCGCCTCGCCCGCGCCGGTCACCAGGCCCACCGTCAGCGCCGAGGCACCGAGCGAGGCCAGGAACGGCCCGGTGATCGACCGGGCCCCCTCGTAGACCATGTCCACCAGCAGGCTGACCACGCCCAGCCACAGGACCGTGCGCCAGCCGGCCCACGTCCGCGTGGACGCGACCCGGACCCGTGCCTCAGGCATCGCGGCGGCGTCGGTGCCAGGCCCAGAGCAGACCCAGGACGATGAGGACGACGACGAAGCCGCTGGTGAGTCCCAGGTAGTGGGTCACCCGGCTGATCGAGTGAGCGGCGAAGTACCCGAGAAGCACGCAGGCGCCCCCCCACAGCACCCCGCCGATCGCGTTGAACACGAGGAAGCGCCGGTACTCCATCCGGCTCGCGCCCGCCAGCGCCGGCATCACCGCCCGCAGGAAGGCCGTGAAGCGTCCCATCACCACCGCCCGGCCGCCGCGTCTGCGCAGGTAGGCCTGGGCCTCGACGATCCGGTCCGGGTGGCTGCGCAGGACGGGGGCGCGGACGATCCTGGGTCCCAGCCTCCGGCCGACCTCGAACCCGAGGCTGTCCCCGACCACGGCGGCGATGACCACGACGACGAGCACCACGACGACCGACACCTTCCCCGCGGCGGCCAGCACCCCGCCGTACACGACGGCCGTCTCGCCCGGGAGCACGAACCCGAAGAACAGCGCGGCCTCGCCGAAGACCAGCGCCGCGATGATGAGCAGCGCGAGCCCGGGCGGAACGCCGAGCAGGACGTCGATGACCTTCTGGAGCATCAGCCGACCAGGTGGGCGCGGACCTGCGCCCGCTCGCCCACGCCGACCGGGTTGCGGTGCCCGCGCAGGTGCACCGTGACGTCCCGGTCACGCAGGACCAGCACCATCGAGTCCGGACCCGTCTCGGCGATCTCGCCGTTGATGAGGTAGGTGCCGTCGGCCTGCTTGTCGAGGGTGGCCCAGTCCTCGCCGCTCTCGACGTCGGCCAGCGCGACGGCCACGAGGGCCGGACGACGGATCCGGCCGCCCAGGCGCCACGACAGCGCCAGCAACAGCAGGATCAGCAGGTCCGCCACGACGGTGATGATGGTCGCGCCCCAGCTGCGGACCTGTCCGTCGACGTGGAAGACGCCCGGGTGGCCCTTCAGCACGCGGACGTCGATCCGCCCGGTCTGCGCGGCCGCTGCTCCGGTGGTCGCGTCGACCCTGGCCGCGCGGAGCTGCTTGGTCGGGTCCACGCTCGCCGGCAGGCGGAAGTCCACGACCGCGTCGCTGCCCGCCCGGCTGACGCCGACCACGGTCGCGGTGACCTGGAGGCCGTCGGTCGCCGCGCGGTGCAGCTCCCACTCGTGGGTCAGGTAGGGGACGTTGATCACGAGGAGAGCGACGAGCACGAGCAGGATGCGCTTCCAGTGCATGCGGATCGCCGCCATGCCTCCCATGGGCGCCAGTATGGCGGGTGCGTGCGCGGACCTTCGGCCGACCAGTCACGGTCCCCGTGGTCGCGGGACTGAACGGCCGGCCCGCTCTCGGTAGCGTGGAGCCCATGCCCGCCCTGGCCGTCGCCGCCACGAGCGAGGCCGCGGCCGACGCGGCCGAGCGGATGGCGCGTCTGGGCGGCAGCGCCGTCGACGCGGCGCTGGCCGCCGCTCTCGTCGCGATGGTGAACGAGGTCGGCGTCGTCTCGATCAGCTCGGGTGGCTTCGTGACGGTCCAGCCCTCCGACGGCCCGGCCTACACGGTGGACGGCTGGATGGACATGCCGGGGCGCAGCCTGCCTGGCGCGGAGCCGTCCGACTCCACCTGGGACGTGTCGACGGCGTACGGCGGGGGCCTCGACGTCACCATCGGCCCGGGCTCGGTCGCGGTGCACGGCTCGCTCGCCGCGTTCGGAGAGGCACACCGGCGGGACGGCCGACTCCCCTGGCACGAGATCGTCGCCCCGGCCCTCGAGGTCGCCCGCGACGGGTTCCGGCTGACCTCGGCCACGCGGTACTACCTCGACTTCACGCACGAGGACATCTTCGGCTGGGACCGCGCCAGCCGGGAGGCGCTGAGCGGGCCGGACGGCGGGGTGACCACGGGCCCCGTCGTGGTCCCCGACCTGGCCGCCTCGCTGGAGCTGATCGCGGCGGAGGGCCCCCGGGTGCTGCACGACGGCGAGCTCGCCGACCTCATCAGTCGCGACGTCCTGGGCCGGGGCGGGCTGCTCGGCCCCGAGGACCTCGCCGCGTACCGCCCCGTCGTACGACCCGCGTTGCTGACCCGGGCGGGGCCGTGGGCGCTCGCCACCACGCCACCGCCTTCGGTCGGGGGTGTCTGCGTAGCGGCCATGCTGCGGCTCCTGCTCGAGGGCGAGGGAGGGTGGGACCCCGCCGACGACGACCGCCTTGTCCGCGTCCAGCGGGCCGTGCTCGGGCACCGGCTCGACGTCCTCGACGTCGCGTCGGACCTGCAGCAGGCGGCCCGCGAGCTGCTCGATCTCGTCGATCGCGACCCCATCAGCGTGCTCGAGTCGGGTTCCACGGCCCACGTCTCCGCCACCGACGCCACCGGGTGCGCCTGCGCGGTGACGGTGTCGTCGGGCTACGGCTCCGGGATGATCGCGGCCGGGACCGGGATCTGGCTCAACAACTGCCTCGGGGAGCAGGAGCTCAACCCGTCGGGGCTGTACGCCGCGACGCCCGGCACCCGGCTGCTGTCGAACATGGCGCCGACGGTGGCCCGCCACGACGACGGCTCGACCCTGGCGATCGGGTCGCCGGGTGCGGACCGGATCACGACCGCGATCGTGCAGGTGCTCGGCGGGTTCCTCGGCGGGCTCTCGCTGCAGGAGGCCGTCGACCGTCAGCGGCTGCACGTCCACCGGGCCGGCCGGCCCGAGGAGACGGTGCGACGCGAGGCCGACCCGAACATGTACTTCGGCGGCGTCGGCGCCACCCTCGTGAAGGCCGACGGCCGTCTGGTCGCCGCTGCCGACACGCGTCGCGCCGGTGCGGTCCGGATCGTCGAGGGTGCGCCGTGAATCCCCAGGACGTCGCTCCGAAGAGAACCACGGCTCGGACCGGATCCGGCCCACGGGCCTAACCCGTCCGCGGGTGGCTCGTTGAGCCAGACATGCGGCCGCCGGCCGGCGTCCGCACGTCTGCCTGGAAGGTATCTCGTGATCTCGGACAACAGACCTGCTCACCGGCGCCGCGTGGGCGCCCGCGCTCTCGCGGTCGTCGGCACCTCGGCCGTCGTCGCCGGACTCCTCGCCTCCACCGCCCCGGCGGCCACGGCGGTGGGCGGCACGGACGCCCTCGACCACCCCTACCGCCACGGGCTCGTGCAGACGCTCGGGACCTCGGTGCCCAACCTGGGCCTGAACAACCTGTCGTACGGCGGCGGCACGGGCGGTGTGGGAGTGACGACGGGGGCCCCCAGGGTCTACCTGGTCTTCTGGGGCTCGCAGTGGGGGACGCAGGGCACCGACGCCCAGGGCTATGCGACCTTCAGCGGGGACCCCCAGAACACCGCGCCGGTCCTGCAGGGCTTCTTCAAGGGCCTGGGCACCAACGGCGAGTCCTGGTCCGGCGTGATGACCCAGTACTGCGAGGGCGTGGCCTCGGGGAGCACCAGCTGTCCGGCGTCGTCCGCGCACGTCGGGTACCCGACCGGGGGCGCGCTCGCCGGCGTGTGGGCCGACCCTTCGGCACCCGCACCGGCCCAGGCGACCGGCAACCAGATCGGATCGGAGGCGGTCAAGGCGGCCGGTCACTTCGGCAACACGACCGCGGCCTCGAACCGCAACGTGCAGTACGTCATCCTGTCGCCCACGGGCACGCATCCGGACGGCTTCAACACCACGACCGGCCAGTTCTGCGCCTGGCACGACTACACCGGCGACACCTCCCTGTCGGGCGGGGCGCCCGGCTCGCCCTACGGACCCCTCGCCTTCACCAACGCGCCGTACGTGACCGACATGGGGTCCAGCTGCGGCTCGAACTTCGTCAACCCCGGACCGGGGGGCGTCGACGACGGCGTGACCATCGTCGAGGGGCACGAGTACGCCGAGACCATCACCGACCAGTTCCCCGCGGGCGGATGGACGGACCTGACGGGGAACGAGAACGGCGACAAGTGCGCCTGGATCTCGTCCGGACAGGGAGCCGCGCAGAACATCACCTTGAGCACCGGGAGCTACCCGGTGCAGTCGACCTGGGCCAACGACTTCGGCGGCGGCCAGGGCGGGTGCGAGGTGAGTCACCCGACGGTGCCGTGACGGCGTCCCCGGGGAGATCGCTCCGGGCCGCGCCGGCCGGGTAGGCCGGCGGCGGGGGCGGGCCGGTCCACGGTTCCGACCGGCCCGCCCCCCTGCCGCCGCGCGGTACGCCTCGAGGACGACGGAAAAGGGAGCCCCACACCACTCCTGGCGCAGGATTCGGGCGTGCCTGCCGCCGAGGATCGAAAAATTCGTCGCAGAACCGCGTCATGAACCCCGGTTTCGCCCGTTTCCTTGCCGTGCGAGGCGCGGTCCACCGGACCGCACCGCACGGGTCAGCAGTCGACCGGGGGGACGACGCCCGCTGACCGGGGGGTGTTGCCCGTCGACCGGGGGGCGAGGGCGCGGCGCCACTGCCCCCGCTCGTCCGAGAACGGGGGCGGCTCTCCCCTGTCCGGAAATGCGAGAGCCGGGCGATGGTCGTGACCATCCGCCCGGCCGCCGCTGAGAGTCTCCAGCGTGCGCGAGGGGGGAGTTGAACCCCCACGTCCTTTCGGACACACGGACCTGAACCGTGCGCGTCTGCCTATTCCGCCACTCGCGCCAGAAGCGCGCCAAGGCTATCCCAGCCCGCTGACGGCCCCCAAACCGACGCCCCAGCAAGCGATCGGCCGTCCGGGTGGGGCGAGGCCACTCGGCTCCCGGATACCATCGGCGCAACCCGACCACACTCGGGCCTCGTCCCACAGGGGCGGAAGACTGGAGATGTCAACGGGGCTGAGAGGAGGTGCGGCGTGAGTGGCCTGCAGAAGTTCGAGCAGCGGCTCGAGCAGCTGGTCTCCGGAGCCTTCGCCCGGGCGTTCCGCAGCGCCGTACAGCCGGTCGAGATCTCCGCTGCCCTTCAGCGCGAGTGTGACAACAACACCCAGATCCTGTCGCGCCAGCGACGGATGATCCCCAACGACTTCCACGTCGAGCTGTCGGCCGCCGACATGGACCGCCTCTCGCCCTACGACTCGGCGCTCCTCAAGGAGCTCGTCTCGCAGCTCCAGGAGTACGCCGAGAAGCAGAGCTACGTGTTCTCCGGCCCGGTCACGATCGGCTTCGAGTCCGCCGACGACCTGACGATCGGCCGCTTCCGGGTGCGCAGCCAGGCGCACGCCTCCGTGATCAGCAACGCCACCAACACCCAGGTACGTCGCGCCCGGGCCTACGTCGAGGTCAACGGCACGCAGCATCCCCTCCAGCCGCCCAGCCTCGTGGTGGGCCGCGGCACGGAGGCCGACCTCCGCATCAACGATCCCGGCGTCAGCCGGCGCCACATCGAGTTCACCGTCGACGAGTCGGCCTCGGGCGGCGTCTCCATCGGCGTGAACGACCTGGGCTCGACCAACGGGATGCTCGTCGACGGGCACCGCATCACCACGACCCGGCTCCAGGACGGCTCCGAGGTCCGGATCGGGCGGACCACGCTGACCGTGCGGGTGGTCGAGGAGGACGTCGATGTCTGAGCTCACCCTGTTCCTGATCAAGATCTCCTACCTGGCGATCCTCTGGATCTTCGTCCTCTCGGCGATCTCCGTGGTCCGCTCCGACATGTTCGGCGCCCGGGTGCCGCAGGGAGCGCGCGGTGCGGCCGCGCCCAAGGCGCGCCGGCAGCCCAAGCAGCGCCCCCGCAAGGGCTCACCCACCCACGTGCTCGTGGTCGACGGCGCCAACAAGGGCGAGCGCGCCGACCTCGCACAGGCCCCGATCCTGATCGGCCGCGGCACGGACGCCGCGATCCGCCTCGACGACGACTACGTCTCCACCCGCCACGCCCGGATCGCGTCCAGCGGCGACCAGTGGTTCGTCGAGGACCTCGGTTCCACCAACGGCACCTACATCGGCAGCGCCCGCATCACGCAGCCGACGACCCTGACGCTGGGCACGCAGGTCCGGATCGGCAAGACGCTCCTGGAGCTGCGCAAGTGACGCTCCGACTGCAGTACGCAGCGATCTCCGACGTGGGGCGCGTACGCAAGGACAACCAGGACTCCGGCTACGCCGGACCCTGGCTGCTGACCGTGTGCGACGGTGTCGGCGGTGCGGCCCGCGGCGACCTCGCGTCCAGCACCGCGATCGGGCAGCTCCGGCGGCTCGACGCGCCGCCCGCCGACACCGAGGACGAGGAGCACCGCCTCGAGCTCGTGGCCGGCGCCCTCCACCGCGCCTCCGACCGGATCGGCGAGCTCGTGGACGCGGAGCCGGCGCTGAGCGGCACGAGCACGACGGCCACGGTCGCCCTGTTCGACGGACGACGCCTGGCGCTGGGCCATGTCGGCGACAGCCGGGCCTACCTCTTCCGCGACCACGAGATCAGCCAGCTCACCAGCGACCACACGTTCGTCCAGAGCCTGATCGACGAGGGCCGGATCTCCGAGGAGGATGCCCGCACCCACCCGCACCGCAACCTCATCCTCAAGGCCCTCGACGGGGTGCACGAGGTCGACCCCGACCTGTTCACCGTCGAGCTGGTCGAGAAGGACCGCATCCTGCTGTGCAGCGACGGCGCCTCCGGCTCGCTGGACAACGGCCGTCTGGCGGACATCCTCTCGACCGGCTCCCCCGACTTCGCCGCGGTGGAGCTCGTGCGCGCGAGCCTGGAGGCCGGGAGCACCGACAACGTCACCTGCATCGTCGCCGACGTGGTCATCGCGACCGCCGAGGACGAGGCCCCGAGGCCGATGGTGGTCGGCTCCGCGGCCGAGCTGAAGCGCAAGCCGCGCAGCGGTACGTCGTTCTTCCGCGGCCACCGCGCCGGCGACACCGGCGAGCTCGAGCCCGTCGCCGCCGACATCCCCGACGACCTGCCTCCGGGCATCCCCTACGCGATCGACCCGGACCCCGAGGCCGTGCGCTACGCGCCGCGCGAGCCCGGCCGCCACCTGTGGCTGCGCCGGATCCTGGCCCTGCTCGGCATCCTGGGCCTCGCCTGGATGGCCGGCGTCGCGGCGTGGAGCTGGAGCCAGCACCAGTACTACGTCGGCGAGCAGAACGGCGTGGTCACCATCTTCCGCGGCATCCAGGGCGACATCCCCGGCATCGACCTCGCCCACCCCTACGAGACCTCCAACGTGCAGGTCTCGCGCCTCGACACCTACAGCGCGCGGACGGTCCAGGAGGGCATCGGCGCCGGCAGCCTCGACGACGCGATCGCTACCGTGCAGCGCCTCGCGAGCAACCAGAAGGCGGGTGGCTGAGATGGCACAGCGCGCCGCCCAGCCCGGGGCCCTCATGCAGTTCGTCCACCGCCGCCGGCGGGGGGCGGAGCTCTTCCTGCTGATCCTGGCCCTGATCGTCGGGGTGGGCGCCTACGCCGCGGTGGGACTGGGCGTGAAGGGGAGCGTCCCGGCCGACATCGTGTCGTACGGCGGCTGGCTGGCGCTGCTGATCATCGCCGCACACGTCACGGTGCGGCTGGTCGCGCCGTACGCCGACCCGGTCCTCCTGCCGATCGTGGCCGCCCTGAACGGTCTCGGCCTGGCCCTGATCCATCGCCTCGACCTGGCCCTCAACACGCACTACGCCCGTCAGCAGCTGATCTGGATGACGGTCGGTGTCGCCCTCTTCGTGACCACGCTCGTCGTGCTCCGCGACCACCGGATCCTGCAGCGCTTCACCTACACCTGCGGGCTCGCCGCGATCGTCCTGCTGCTGCTGCCGATGGCCCCGGGGATCGGCACGACGATCAACGGGGCGCGGATCTGGATCCACCTCGGACCCCTCAGCTTCCAGCCGGGCGAGGTCGCCAAGGTGCTCCTGGTCGTGGCCTTCGCCGGCTACCTCGTGCTCCACCGGGACGCGCTGGCGCTCGCCGGTCGTCGCGTCGCCATGGTCGACCTCCCGCGCGGCCGCGACCTCGGACCCATCCTGGCGATGTGGCTGGTCAGCCTCGGCATCCTCGTCTTCCAGCACGACCTCGGCTCCAGCCTGCTGTTCTTCGGGGTCTTCCTGGTCATGCTCTACGTCGCGACAGAGCGCCCCGGCTGGCTCGTCGTGGGCGCCGTGCTGTTCGCGACCGGCTCCTACGCGACGTACCTGTTCATCGGCCACGTCCGCGAGCGCTTCGACCTGTGGCTCAACGTCTGGGCGCACTACGGCCCGGGCACCGACGACCTCGGCCGGCAGACCGTCGAGACGATGTACGGCATGGCGTGGGGCGGCCTGCTCGGGCGCGGCCTCGGGCAGGGCGCCCCGTGGCGCATCCCCTTCGCGCAGAGCGACTTCATCTTCGGCGCGGTCGGCGAGGAGCTCGGCCTCACCGGCGCGATCGCGGTGATCCTGCTCTACGGCCTGATCGTCGAGCGCGCCCTGCGCGCCGCCCTGATCAGCCGCGACGACTTCGGCAAGCTGCTCGCCACCGGCCTGGGCGCCGCCATCGCGATCCAGGTGTTCGTGGTCGTCGGCGGCGTGACCCACCTGATCCCGCTGACCGGCCTGACGACCCCGTTCCTGTCGTACGGCGGGTCGTCGCTGGTGGCGAACTGGGTGATCATCGCGATCCTGCTCCGCATCTCCGACGCCGCGAGACGGCCGCTGCCCGACCTGTCCCCGGACGACGAGGACGCCGACGTCGAGACCACCCAGGTGGTGAAGCTGTGATCCGCCGCAGCACCGAGAGGCGGTGCCCTCGATGAACAAGCCGATCCGCACCGTGTCGATCTTCTGCCTGCTGCTGTTCCTGGCGCTGGCGCTCAACGCGACGTACCTCCAGTACTACGACGCCAACGCCCTCAACAACCGGACCGGCAACGGCCGCGTCGCGACCGCGACGTTCTCCCGCGACCGCGGCGCCATCCTGGTCGGGCGGGTACCCATCGCCGAGAGCGTCCAGAGCAAGGACCAGTACCTGTACCAGCGCGTCTACAAGTTCCCCTACATGTACGCGCCCATCACCGGCTGGTACACCTTCGGCAACCAGACGGGTCTGGAGCAGTCCCAGAACTCCTTCCTCTCCGGTGAGGACGACCGTCTCTTCGTGAACCGCCTGGTCGACCTGGTCAACGGCAACGCCACCAAGGGCGGCAACGTCGTGCTGACCATCAACCCGGCGGCGCAGAAGGCGGCGTTCGACGGGCTCCGCGCCCTCGGCAAGGACGTGCAGGGTGCCGTCGTGGCCCTCGAGCCGAGCACCGGGAAGATCCTGGCGATGGTGTCGCTGCCGACCTACGACCCCAACAAGCTCGCGAACCACAACTTCAAGGCCGCCAACGCCTACGCCAAGCAGCTGTCGAAGAACCCCGCCGAGCCGCTGCTCAACCGCGCGATCCAGACCACCCTGCCGCCCGGCTCGACGTTCAAGATCGTCACCGCGTCGGCGGCGATCGAGAGCGGCAAGTTCAACGCGAGCTCGCTGGTGCCCGGGGGCACCAGCTACACGCTGCCCCAGTCCAGCACCGTGGTCCACAACGAGCTGACCGGCTGCGGCACGGGGAAGATCCCCTTCGCGCAGGCGATGGAGTTCTCCTGCAACACCAGCTTCGCGCCGCTGGCGGTGCAGGTGGGCGCGCCGATGATGCACCGCACGGCGACCGGCTACGGGTTCAACCAGACCTACCTGCAGGACCTCCCCAACCAGGCGATCTCGAGATACCCCGCCGGGCTCGACCCCGCGCAGACCGCGCTGTCGGGCTTCGGCCAGGGCTCGGTCACCTCCACGCCGCTCCAGATGGCGATGGTCGCCGCCGGGATCGCCAACCGCGGGGTCGTGATGCGGCCCTACCTGGTCGACGAGCTGCAGTCGCCGTCCCAGGAGCCGCTCGTCCCGGGCCACTCCGAGCAGTTCAGCCAGGCCGTCTCGGCGACGACCGCCAACGAGGTGACCAAGCTGATGGTCGACGTGGTGCAGCACGGCACCGCGGCGCCGGCGGCGATCCCCGGGGTCGAGGTCGCGGCCAAGACCGGCACGGCCCAGAGCGGGCTCACCCAGCCCAACGGCGCCGAGGTGCCGCCGTACGCCTGGTTCGTGTCGTTCGCCCCGGCGAACGCACCCAAGGTCGCCGTGGGCGTGATGATCCAGCACGTCAACCGACCGACCACGGAGATCGCGGGCGGCACGCTCGGCGGCCCGATCGCCAAGGCGGTCATGGAGGCGGTGCTCAAGTCCCATGGCTGAGTACGCCGACGTCGCGGAGCGCTACCGCCTGGACGACCGCATCGCCACCGGGGGCATGGGGGAGGTCTGGCGCGGCACCGACACGGTCCTCGACCGGGCGGTGGCGGTCAAGCTCCTCAAGCGCGAGCACGCCGACGACCCCGTGTTCCGGTCGCGGTTCGAGACCGAGGCACAGCATGCCGCCGGCCTGCACCACCCGGGGGTCGCCCAGGTCTTCGACTTCGGCAGCGGCGACGCGACGCACGCGCCGTTCCTGGTCATGGAGCTCGTCGACGGCCGGCCCCTGTCCGCGCTCCTGGCGCAGGGCCGGCCGATGGACCCCGTCGCCACCGCCACCCTGCTCGCGGGAGCGGCCGACGCCCTGGGGGCGGCCCACGCCCGCGGCATCGTGCACCGCGACGTCAAGCCCGCGAACCTCCTGGTCACGCGGGAGCGTGGCCTGAAGATCACCGACTTCGGCATCGCGCGTGCGGTCGACGCGGTGGCCCTCACGCGCACCGGCGAGGTGCTCGGCACCCCGCAGTACCTCTCGCCCGAGCAGGCGGAGGGCAGACCGGCGACACCCGCGTCCGACGTCTACGCCCTGGGGGCCGTGGCCTTCGAGTGTCTGGCCGGGCGCCGGCCGTACGTCGCGGAGACGCCGATGGCGACCGCGCTCGCCCACCTGCGCGAGCCCGTGCCCGAGCTCCCCGAGGGGGTTCCGCCCGCCCTGGCCGCCGTCGTGCGCCGGGCCCTGGCGAAGGATCCCCGGGAGCGCTACCCGGACGGTGCCGCGTTCGCCGCTGCCCTGCGTGAGGCCGCCACCGCACCCGTGGCTGCGGACCCGGACCCGACCACCCGGGTCCTCACCGCACCGGTGCCGGTCGCCGCCGCGGTCGACGCCCCGGTGCCGGCCGGCGACGACCGCTGGGGTGCCTGGCGCGATCGGGCAGGTCGGGTCCCGCTGCCCCTGTGGGCCGCGGGCGGGGTGTTCGTGCTCGTCGTCGCCGTCGCCGCGCTCGCCAACCTGGGCTCGGGCGGAGGCGGCTCCGTGGTGCCACCCACCGCCGGCACGCGTACGCCGTCGACCCCCGCCTCGGCGTCGTCGCGTGCGTCGTCACCGACGGCGCCGACCTCGAGCGCGCAACCGCCGGTCAGCCATCCGCCGAAGCCGCCGAAGCCGCCGAAGCACGATCACGGTCATCCGCACGGTCACCAGGGGAAGGGTCACCAGTGACACCCGACGACAGCCACGACGGACAGCCGCTGATCGGCGGGCGCTACGCGCTCGGCGAGCTGCTCGGCCGTGGCGGCATGGCCGAGGTCCGCAAGGGCACCGACACCCGGCTGGGACGGGTGGTGGCGGTCAAGCGGCTGCGGACGGACCTCGCGAGCGACGTGACCTTCCAGGCCCGGTTCCGGCGCGAGGCGCAGAGCTCGGCCTCGCTCAACCACCCCTCGATCGTGGCGGTCTACGACACCGGTGAGGAGCCGGCCACCGACGGCACCGGGGTCTCGCAGCCCTACATCGTGATGGAGTTCGTCGCCGGCCGCACCCTGCGCGACATCCTGCGCGAGGGCCGCAAGATCCTGCCGGAGCGTGCCCTCGAGATCACCAGCGGCGTGCTGTCCGCCCTCGACTACAGCCACCGCGCCGGGATCATCCACCGCGACATCAAGCCCGGCAACGTGATGCTCACCCCGTCCGGCGACGTCAAGGTGATGGACTTCGGGATCGCGCGCGCGATGTCCGACGCCTCGAGCACGATGACGCAGACGGCCGCGGTCGTGGGTACGGCGCAGTACCTCTCGCCGGAGCAGGCCCGCGGCGAGCCGGTCGACTCCCGCTCGGACGTCTACTCCGCCGGCTGCCTGCTCTACGAGCTGCTGACCGGTCGGCCACCCTTCGTCGGCGACTCCCCGGTCGCGGTCGCCTACCAGCACGTGCGCGAGCCCGCGTCGCCCCCGTCCGACCACGACGACGAGCTGTCTCCGGAGCTCGACGCCATCGTGATGAAGTCCTTGGCGAAGCGGGTCGAGGACCGCTACCAGTCAGCGGCCGCGATGCGCAGCGACATCGAGCGCTACCTCGCCGGCCATCCCGTGCACGCCGTACCCCCTCCGCTGCCGGTCGACGACTCGCCGACCTCGGTGTCCAACCCGACCACCGTGGTGACGCCCGTCCCACCTCCCGACGAGGCCTTCGACGACGAGGACGAGCGAGGCACCCGGCCCGGGCTGCTGATCTTCCTGGCCCTGGTCCTGCTGCTCGTGCTGGGCCTGGCGGCGTACCTCCTGCCCAAGATGTTCGCCAGCCCGAACAACCAGGTCCAGGTCCCCCAGGTCGTCGGTCTCAGCGCGTCGGCGGCGCGGACCGCGATCGGCAACGCCAACCTGTCGGTCCCGCAGCCGAGCTACGCCCACAGCGCCAGCGTCCCCAAGAACCACGTGATCAGCCAGAACCCGGCCGCGGGCGACTACGTCGACAGCGGCACCGACGTCAAGCTGACCCTGTCGCTCGGCAAGCAGGCGACCAAGGTCCCCTACCTGATCGGACAGACCCGACCACAGGCCCAGGCGGCGCTGGCCCAGAACCATCTCCAGGGCGTCTTCCACCCGGTGAAGTCCGACCAGCCTGCCGGAACCGTGATCCGCACCTCGCCGCCGGCGAACACCCAGGTGCCCCAGAACAGCTCGGTCGCCGTCTTCGTCTCGAAGGGGCCGCAGAAGGTCCCGAACGTGGTCGGGCTCCAGCAGGCCCAGGCGGAGCAGAAGCTGCGCAGCGCGGGATTCGTGCCTTCCGCGAAGCCGGACGACACCTCGACCCAACCCAAGGGCACGGTCACCCAGCAGGTGCCTGACGCGGGTCAGACGGCGAGCCAGGGCTCGACCGTCTACATCTTCGTGTCGAACTTCGAGCCGTCGTCGCCGAGCTCGCCCACCACGCAGCCCACGAGCCCGCCTACGAGTCCCTCGAGCAGCCCGACCCTGCTGACGCCCTCGGCGAAGCCCACCCCCTAGGGGAGAGCCGCCCGGGAAACGGGTCAGCCGGTGGAGCCGTTCGCGGGGAGCACCTTGGCGTAGGTCAGGCCGAGCAGGCCGTCGTACGCCGGGGCCGTGATCCTGGTCTGGACCCGCTCGCTCCACCCGACGTCGATGTTCGGGTCCGCGGCGTCCTGGCGGTAGACCTGCAGGTAGGGGTCGCGGGCGATCGCATCGACGAGGGTCGCGACCGAGCCGACGGCGGAGATGACGTAGGGCTGGCTGTAGGGCACGCCCTGGAGCTGCACGGAGTTGCCGATGCAGCGGATGCCGGTGGTGCTCACGACCCGCTGACCCTGGATCGTGATCGCTTGCGCCCCTCCCTTCCACATCGCGTTCACGACGGCCTGGATGTCCTGCTGGTGCACCAGCAGGAGGTTGAGGTTGTCGGGGGTGTTCGCGCTCGTCCCCTGGGGCGCGTCCGACAGGGTCACGGTCACACCCGGCCCGAACACCGGCAGCAGCCCGGCCGGGCCCCTCATCGCCGCGGTCTGCCGGTTGACCCGGGCCACCTGCGCGTTGCCCACGGAGCCGCTCAGCGCGGTGACCTCGGCATTGAGATCGGCCACGTGCTGCTTGAGCTGGTCCACCTGGGCGGCGTCGCTGCCGACGAGCGACGCGAGGTCGGGGTAGCGCCCGGGCCGCAGGTCGGTGCCCTGGCTGCTGTGGGCGCTCACCACGAAAAGCGCGCCGCTGAGCAGACCCACCACGGGCGTGGCCACCCGCCAGGTCATCGAGCGGCGTGGTCGTCGGCTGTGCTCCGTCGGCCCGGCGCCCCTCGAGAGCTCCCACAGGCGGCGGAGCCTGCGGTGGGGTCGGTCCGTCATGCCGACTAAGGTAGCCCGCGTCGTGTGAAAGGACGCCGTTTCGGGCGTCGGTCCGTGGAGGAGTGCCGGTGGCCAAGCTCAAGGCCAAGCAGACGTTCGTCGATCCCGATCGGGGGCCGCTGCTGAGCACGCGCTTCGTGGTGGCGGTGGTGCTGATGGTGGTCGGCATCGCCTGGATCGTCTTCTACTACACCGTGGTCCGGGTCGACCCGACCGTCGTTCCCCCGCCCAAGCCCGGCTCACCCCACTTCATGGCCGAACTCAAGCGCTGGAACTACCTGATCGGCTTCGGGCTCTTCTTCCTCGGCCTGCTGCTCTGCGCGCATCCGTCCACCCCACTCGGACGCAACCGCGGCGTGGTGGTGGGGATGCTCACCTGCTTCCTGCTCGGCCTGGCCTGGATCTGCACGTTCTACGTGCTCTCCGGTGACCAGCTGCCGAAGGTCCCGATCTTCAACGACCTCCAGCAGTTCAACCTCGTGGTGGGCATCGCCTTCATGGCGGTCGGGTTCTCGTTCGCGACCCGCTGGGAGTGAGCCCGCGGGAGCGAGCCTGCGAGCTCCCGATCAGGGCGAACCCTCCGGGGGGTGCTCGGCCCGGACCGAGCCTGCGAGGGCCGGACGACGCGCCCCGGTCCCCCGCCGGGAGCGGGCCCGCGAGCTCCCGCTCGTTCCTCCACAGCTGTGGAATCACCTGTGGAGAACTACACGCGTGTGATTCTCCCCAGGTTTGTCCCCAGCTGGGGACGAACGGTCAGGTGAGGGCCGCGGTCCGGGCGACGACCGCGACGACGACGAGCAGCGCGACGGCGCCGAACCCCGCGCCCTGCCACGCCGTCCGGTGCTGTCGGGGCGCGTACGCGAGGATCGCGGCCAGGACGACGCCGCCCACGAAGCCGCCGAGGTGGCCCTGCCAGGACACGAAGCTCCGGCCGAACACCGTGAGCAGGAAGTTCAGCCCGATCCACAGCAGCAGGGTGTTCATCTCGGCGCGCACCTTGTAGGCCAGCACGAGCAGCGCGCCCATCAGGCCGAAGATCGCTCCGGAGGCACCGAGGGTGGCGGTGCTCGGGTCGGAGAACCAGTACACGGCCGCGGAACCGACCAGCCCGGACAGGAGGTAGAGACCGAGGTACCGCAGACGACCGAGCATGAGCTCGAGCTGTGGACCGAGCACCCACAGGGCCACCATGTTGAAGCCGATGTGCCAGATCTCGACGTGGGTGAAGATGCTGGTGAGCAGCTGGTAGGTGGAACCCGTGGCCACGCCGTTGATCCACGTGGTCCCCGGGTGCAGGGCGCACTCGGCCGCGCTGGTGATGGTCGGGAAGTACCGACCATTGCCGATCGAGCACTGGCCGCGCGGGATCAGGGCCAGCCGGTCGATCCACCGGCTGGCGCCCCCACCGGTGGCCAGGATCAGCAACCAGACGGCGGCGTTGATCCCGATCAGGGTCATGGACACGACCCCCTGGCGGGACGGCCGCAGTCCGCCGTACGGCGTGCGACCCGCGCGCGTCTCCTTGCGGCCCTCGGCGATGCACGAGGGGCACTGGAAGCCGACCGCCGCATCGCGCATGCAGTCGGGGCAGATCGGCCGATCGCACCGCTGGCAGCGGATGTAGGTCTCGCGCCCGGGGTGCCGGTAGCACGTGGGGACGCCGGCGGGATCCTCCGCCGGCGTCTGGGCCCCGGAGCCGGGGCCTGCGGGCGTGCTCAGGGGTTCCTGACCTCGACGGTCTCGATCACCACCGCGTCGACGGGACGGTCCCCGGCACCGGTGGGCGTCGCCGCGATCGCGTCGACGACGTCGCGCGACGCCTGGTCGGCGACCTCGCCGAAGATCGTGTGCTTGAAGTTGAGCCACGCCGTGGGCGCGACCGTGATGAAGAACTGGGAGCCGTTGGTGCCGGGGCCGGCGTTGGCCATCGCCAGCAGGTAGGGCTTGTCGAAGACGAGCTCGGGGTGGGGCTCGTCCTTGAAGGTGTAGCCCGGGCCTCCGGTGCCGGTGCCGAGGGGGCACCCGCCCTGGATCATGAAGCCGGGGATGACGCGGTGGAATCCGAGGCCGTCGTAGTAGCGCTCACCGGAGCGTCCCGCGTCGTCGCGGTAGTCCTTGGTGCCCTCGGCCAGGCCCACGAAGTTGGCGACCGTCTCGGGCGCGTGGTCGGGGAACAGGGTGATCGTGATGTCGCCCCGGTTGGTCTTCAGGACGGCCTGCTGGTCAGCCATGTCTGCCTCTCGCAAGTGGTTGCTGGTGCAGCCCGATCCTCCCATGGGCGACAACCCCGCGGATCCGCGGTGGGGCCCGCCCTGTTGGGTACGTGGGGTACATGATGGGATGGGGAGACGAGACGAGAGGGAGATCCGCTATGCGCATCCGCCAGAAGAAGACGCTCCTGGAGCAGGCCGCCGACTACGTCGAGGCCGCTGTCGAGACCGCGCGCGACAAGGCGGGGCCGATGCTCGCGGACGCCAAGGACAAGGCGGGTCCCGTCCTCGCCGACGCCAGGGACAAGGCCGGCCCCGCGGTCGCCGACGCCCGGGACTGGGCGGTCCCGCGACTGGTCGACGCGCGCGACAAGGCGGCGCCGGTGCTGGCCGACGCCCGCGACCGGACCGTCCCCCTCCTCGTCCAGGGCGCCGCGATCGCGTCCGAGCAGGCCGCCGCGGCGGCGGACCTGGCGGCCGAGAAGGCCGGCGAGCTCGGTGACCTGGCCGCGGCCAAGGCCGACGAGCTGCGGGGCAAGAAGAAGCACCGCTTCCGCAACCTGTTGATCATCACCGGCGTCGCCGCCCTGCTGGGCTTCTTCGCCAAGAAGCTGCGCTCCGGGTCCGACCAGGACAGCTGGCAGTCGTCCTACACGCCGACGCCGCCTCCGGGACCGACCGCGACGGCGACCGACACCCCGATCTTCGACGCGGCTCGCGGAGTCTCCGACGACGAAGGCGGAGCCGCTCCGGACGAGGCGCTCGCCGACGCCGCCGAGGGGCAGCACCCGGTCACCACCCCGGATGAGCCCGCCGACGTCGTCGAGGTCGAGTCGAGCGGGGAGAAGCCCTCCCGCAAGTCCTGAGGTCAGGGCACCACAGCACGACGCCGGGACCGGCCGCGGGGGAGATCCTGCGGCCGGTTCTCTGCTATCCAGGCGTCGATCCGCTCCCACCAGCCGAACAGCCAGTCGATCTGCCCGTCGCGGTCGGCCGGGATCTCCTCCCGCGGCACCTGCCACCACCGCATCACGATCACCTTGTCCATCGGCAGCTCCCGCCACACGTCGCCGACGGTGAGCATGTGGTCGAGCCCGGTGTGCGCGACCAGGACGACGTCGGCGTCCGGGGCGGCGTCGAGTGCGGCCAGGAGACCGCCCGGGCGGGGCGCGAGCACGTGGGTCATCCGCGCAGCCCGGTCGGCCATCCGGTCGAGGCCGAGCCGGCGGAGCCGCTCGATGCCGCGGCGCCGTCGTTCGGGGGTGAAGTTGCCGCCCTCCGGGAAGATCACGAACGCGTCGTTGTCGTCGAGGCCCCGCGCGAGCTCCGCGATCTGGGACTCGAAGTCCTGCCCCTGCCCCGGGTTGGTGGAGATGAAGCGGGCGGGGATCCGGTGGAGCACCACGTCCACGACCGGGTCCCAGGCGAGGGTGTCCTTGAGGACGACCCGGGGCTCGCGGTCGTACCAGTGCATGAGGGCGTGGATGAGGGTGAACGAGTCTCCCGGCCCGGCGTGACGGCACGCCACGATCAGCGGTCGTCCGGGGTAGAGGGTGGAGCGGCGTGCGCGCGAGCGCGCCGCGCCGTCCGGCCCCGCCTGGCGGGACGGTCCTCCCTCAGTCTCGATCCGCAGCGCGAGGACGCGCCTGGCCTCGGAGAAGACGACCCACATCAGGCCCTGCACCAGGTCGTAGTGGATGCCCTCGAAGTACGGCGTGCGGATGCGGCGCCCGAAGCCGGACGCCAGCCAGAGCCCGAGCAGCACCACGAGGAGCACGCTCTCGGCGCTCACGTACACGACCACGACCCACAGGAGCCGCAGCGCCCGCCACCGGCCGGGCAGCAGCGGCGCGAGGGCGGCCGCTGCGATCAGCCAGAGCGGCAGGGTGACCCAGAGTGCGACCGCGAGGGCGATCATGGCGGGGGCGATGACGAGCCTGCGCAGCAGCCAGATCACGGCAGACCGGCCAGGTAGTCGCGCGCGGCCTCGTAGCTCTCCTGGATGCGGCCCGCGACCCGGGAGAAGTCGCGGTGGGCCAGCAGCGAGTCGTCGCGCGACGACGTACCCCGGGCCGGCAGGACGTGGGCCTCGACGTGCTCGGGCAGCTCCGCGAGCTCCCGGGCGAACCGATGTCGCCGGGCGATCTCGAACGAGACCCGGGCGACCTCCCAGGGTCGGTGCGGCGTCTGGAGCGGTCGGTCGATCCGGCCGACCTGGAGCACGAACACCCGGTCCGCGCCGAGTGCGACGGCCTTGCCGAGGGGGATCGAGTTGACGATGCCGCCGTCGAGGTAGTGCTCGTCGCCGACCCGCGCCGGCGGGAGCAGACCGGGTACGGCGGCGCTGGCCATGATCGCGTCCACCACCCGACCGCTGTCGAACCAGTGCTCGGCGGCCCGCTCGATGCTCGCCGCACACACCTGGAAGCGCACCGGCAGCTCCTCGAAGGTGACCTCGCCGAACTCCTCGAGCAGTCGCTTCTGCAGCGGGGCCGCCGAGTAGATGTGGGTGCCGGTGGTGACGGCACGTCGTACGGTCCGCAGCGGCCTGTCGTAGACCGTCCGGGCGGTCTGTGCGTCCTGCCAGAGCTCGGTGAGCCGGGCGATGACGCCGGTCGTGGGGTCGCGCGCGACCATCGCCCCGTTGAGCGCTCCGACACTGGTGCCGAGGACCAGGTCGGGGGTGATGTCCCGCTCGAAGAGGGCCCGCAGCATGCCGACCTCCGCCGCGCCCAGCACGCCCCCACCGCCGAGCACGAAGGCCGTTGTCATGCGGTCATTCTCGGGGTTGTCCCCGACGGGTGGGTGCGGAGTGGGTCCCCGGGACGACCACGACCCCGCGGACTAACCGGGACTCGGCACGAGCTCGGGGTGATCGGCGCGGATCCGGCGGGTCACCGAGCGCTCCACCCAGAAGATCACCAGCGGGATCAGGCCGGCGGCCAGCACCAGGGCGGCGAACGGCACCGACCAGCGGGTCTGCCGCCACAGCAGGAACGACACCACGAGGTAGGCCAGGTAGAGGTAGCCGTGACCGACCGCCACCACGGTGGTCAGGTGGTCGCCGAAGACCTGGATCTTGGTGCCTTGGGTGGTCAGGTACTTCAGCGGCATCGCCACGAAGACCAGGGTGGTGAGCAGGATGCCGACCACGATCGCCAGCACCCGGTAGACGGGGAAGAGTCTCGACACGCCCTCGAATCTAGCCGCCGGCCCCAGCGCCGCCCGGGCCGCCCCGGCCCAGGACGTCCTCCACCAACCAGCGCCACCACATGAAGACCGCGAAGGCGCCGAAGATCCACCACTGGAAGGCGTACAGGAGGTTGCGCAGGGCCGTCGACGCGTCGGCTCCCGGGAGCTGCTCGGGGGCGGCGGCCGCCAGACCGGTCATCCCGGTGGCGGGGCTCACCCCTGGAACGGCGCGGTCGGTGGCGACGACGAACCCCCCGTAGAGGTCCCGCGGGGTGCGCTGGATGAGGTCGGTGATGCTGAGCTCCGGGATCACGTCGTCGTGCGGCCGGGTGTCGGTGGCCCCGTTGTCGTCGGAGGGCTGCAGCAGCCCGACGAGCGCCGCGCGGCCGCGCGGCGGCGCCGGTGCCTGGCGGGGGGCGGCCACCCAGCCACGGACCACCGGGATCTCCGACCCGGACGACGTCACGACGGGGGTGACCGCCCAGTAGCCGGTGTGCCCCGCACGCACGCGGCCCGAGACGTACAGGGTCCGCGCGGTGTCCCAGGTGCCTTCGACGACCACCGGCCGTCCCAGGCCCGAGGAGGGGTACGCCGCGTCCGGGCCGAGGACGGTGTCGAGCGGGACGGGCGCCATCCGGAGCACCGACGCCGCGTTGTCGGCGCGGTGGTGCTGCCACACGTCGTACTGCCACCGCCCCAGCAGGATGGTCGCGGCCACGGCCGCGACCATCGCCAGATGGATCCCCCAGTAGCGCGGAGCGAGGGGGGCCGGCGGCACGCGCCCAGGCTAGTCAGGGCACCGGCGCCTCCCGTGGCCGGGAGACGGGGCCGCCTCCCGGATACTGGTCAGACCACTTGACCACTCCTCGGGGCCCTTCGTAGCGTGTGGTCATGCCGCTGCAGCCCGTGACCCGTCGCTCGGTGCCGGACGAGGTGTTCGACCAGGTGCTCGGCGAGGTCGTCTCCGGCGCGTGGGGCCCCGGCGAGCCCCTGCCGAGCGAGCGGCGCCTCGCGGAGGTGCTCGGCGTCTCCCGCCCGGCCGTGCGGGAGGCCCTGCAGCGGATGGCGCAGACCCGGCTCGTCGAGGTGCGCCAGGGCGGGGCCACGACGGTCCGCGACTTCCGCCGCCACGCCGGCCTCGACCTGTTGCCGGCGCTGCTCGTGCGGGGCGGCTCGGTGGACCTGACCGTGGTGCGGAGCGTCGTCGAGGCGAGGCTCCTGATCGGGCCCGGCATCGCCGCGCTGGCCGCCACCCGCCGCGACCCGGGACTCCCGGAGCGGCTCGACCAGGTCGTCGAGGCGTACGCCGCCTCCGACGACCCGGTCGCGCGCCAGCGGCACACGCTCGGCTACTGGGACCTCGTGGTCGATGCCGCCGACTCCATCACCTTCCGCCTGCTCTTCAACACCCTGCGCACGGCCTACGAGCCGGCGCTCTCGGTGCTCGCGCCGGTGCTGGGCGCCGAGCCGGGACGCGCCGGTGCCTATCGCGTGCTCACGGCCGCGATCGGCGAGGGCGACCCCGACACCGCCCGGGCCGCCGCGGAGCGGGTGCTGCGGCCCAGCACCGAGGCCCTGCTGACCGCGCTCGACGCCGTGGAGGAACGATGACCGACGACCTCGACCGGATCGCCCGCGAGCGGCTCGCCGCCGACGAGGCGCGGATCACCGGCTCCCACCGCCGGAGCCTCTCGCTGCGCCGCGCGTGGACGGCGTTCTGGCGGCACCCGTCGCCCTGGATGCTGTCCGGCTTCCTGCTCCTGTCCGTGGCGGCCCGCGCCGTCGTCGGGGGCGGCTCCTGGTGGGAGCTGGCGATCCCCGTCGTCCTCGTCGCGCTGTTCCCGGTGATCGAGTGGTCGATCCACGTGGGGATCCTGCACTGGCGCCCACGGCGCATCGGTGCCGTCCAGGTCGACTCGCTGCTCGCCCGCAAGCACCGTGAGCACCACGCCGACCCGCGCGACCTGCCGCTGGTGTTCATCCCGTGGCAGGCGCTGGCGTGGCTGCTGCCGGCGTACGTCGTGGTGGCGCTCCTCGTGGTGCCGAGCAGGCCGGCCGCCTGGTCGCTGCTCATGTCGATCTACACCCTGAACCTGGCGTACGAGTGGACCCACTACCTGATCCACAGCGACTACCGTCCGCGGACCCGCGCCTATCGCGCCGTCTGGCGCAACCACCGGCTCCACCACTACAAGAACGAGCACTACTGGTTCACCGTCACCAGCTCGGGGACCGCCGATCGGCTCTTCGGTACCTACCCCGACCCCGAGACCGTGGCCACCTCCGGCACCGCGAAGAACCTGCACGGGTCCGCCTGACCGCCCGGCCCCGGCGGCCGCGGTGTCCACCGGGCGCGCCCGGCTGGCCTGCCGGGCATCTCGGCGGGACAATGGGTCCACCAGGCTCTCCGATCTCGTGCTGAGGACCGAGGGCGCTTGGAACTCGGGTAGGCGCCCCACGGACTCTCGGGGCGCGCTGTCCGCACGGGGAGTACCTCCGACCCGTGCGTCCGTGCTGTTCACCCCCGCCCGGGTCCTGCGCTCTCCGGACTCCGCCGCACCTGACCGATGCGCCACCGGACTCGGCCGGCCCGCATGGGGGCGCAGGGCAGAAGGAGGACCGACGGATGGGCAGGTTCCATCGGGCGATCGGGATCGTGGTGTTCGGCACCGCCGTGCTCGGGGCCGCCCTCCTGGCGATCGCGATCGCGCTGGCCGGCACCGGGTCCGGTGCACGGCCGACGCACGGCCTGCTCTTCGGCGTCTGGAAGGTCGTCTACGACACGCAGGCTCCTTCGATCCGGGTGCTGCTCGCGGCGGTGGGGCTGGCCCTCGTGTTCGCGGCCGGGGTGGCCCTCCTCGAGCAGCGCATCACCAACCTGCATCGCCGTTCCGACCGACCGGACGAGCTGCCCCTGGCGCCCCGGGTGGTGCTGCGCCGGACCCGTGGCCGGCTATGCCGGCCCGGTGACGATCACGGTGCTGATCCCGGCCCACAACGAGGAGGCGTGCATCGGCGAGACGATCCGGTCGCTGCAGGGCCAGTCACGCAGCCCGGAACGGATCCTGGTGGTCGCCGACAACTGCACCGACCGGACCGCCGACCTCGCCCGGGAGGCGGGCGTCGAGGTGTTCGCGACGCACGGGAACACCAAGAAGAAGGCCGGGGCCCTCAACCAGGCGCTCGAGCAGGTCCTCCCGGCACAGGGGGACAACGACCTCGTGCTGGTGATGGACGCCGACACGACCCTCGACGACGGGTTCCTCGAGGTCGCGGTCCGACGGATGAGCGACGACCGCGCGCTGATGGCGGTCGGCGGCCTCTTCTACGGCGAGGAGGGCAAGGGACTCCTCGGGCAGTTCCAGCGCAACGAGTACACCCGGTACGCCCGCGAGATGCGTCGCCGACGCGGACGCGTGTTCGTGCTGACGGGTACCGCGTCCCTGTTCCGGGCCAGCGGGCTGCGCACCGTCGCCGACAGCCGGGGCGGCCTGCTGCCCGGTGTCCACGGGGACGTGTACGACACGCTGGCGCTGACCGAGGACAACGAGCTCACCCTCGCCCTCAAGACCCTCGGCGGGCTGATGATCTCGCCCGGCGAGTGCACCGTCGTGACCGAGGTGATGCCCACCTGGCAGGCGCTCTGGGCGCAGCGGCTCCGTTGGCAGCGCGGCGCGCTGGAGAACCTCGGCGAGTACGGCGTGCTCCCCCAGACCTTCCGCTACTGGGCCCAGCAGCTCGGCATCGGGTACGGCGTGATCGCGCTCAGCTCCTACCTGGTGCTGATCCTGCTGATGACCTTCAGCCTGGACTCGTGGATCTGGTTCCCGTTCTGGCTCGGCCTCGGCCTGATCTTCTCCGTGGAGCGGATCGTCAGCGTGTGGCGCGGCGGCTGGCGGGCCCGGATCCTCTCGGCCGCGCTCTTCCCGGAGCTCGTCTACGCGATGTTCCTCAACGTCGTGTACGTGAAGGGAGTGCTCGACATCTCGATGGGGCACCAGGCGCGTTGGAAGCACGTGGTCCAGTCCGGCACCGACCGGCACGTGAGAGTGAGCGAGTGATGATGGCCGAGCTGGTGTCCTGGGGGATCCTCTTCCCGGCCTCGATGCTCAGCCACGAGTGGTTCGAGGTGCTCTCGGTGTTCGTCGCGATCAACACGGTCATGTACACCGCCCTGGCGATCGCGAAGATCCTGCCGAAGGTCTACCTCAACGACGTCGTCCACCGCCGCGACCGGCGCCGGACGAACCGGAGCATCCATCCGCTGCCCGACGAGGTGCCGAGCGAAGGCTGAGCCCGCACGCTGGTCGAGCCCCGCCCGCTGGTCGAGCCCCCGCCCGCTGGTCGAGCCTGTCGAGACCAAGGGCCTGGCCCGCGTGGTCGAGCCCCCGCCCGCTGGTCGAGCCCCCGCCCGCTGGTCGAGCCTGTCGAGACCAAGGGCCTCACTCGGTGGTCGAGCGAGGTCGGGACGACCACCGACCGCGCGAAGACCGCGGTACGCCGGGGTCAGCAGGTGGCATCGGCGTACCGCACTGTCAGGGAGCGCCACAGCCCGAGCTGGCGCTCAGGCCGAAGTGGAGCCTAGGGGACTCGAACCCCTAACCCCCTGCTTGCAAAGCAGGTGCGCTACCAATTGCGCCAAGGCCCCGGAGCCGGCGGCTGCCGGGCTGGGTCGCGCTCAGGGCCGGTCGACCCGATCGGTCGCCTCGGCCCAGAGCGCCTGCTCGCGCTGCCCCTCGTCGAGCTTCTTCTTGGCGAAGAGCGCGGCAGCGGCGGCAAGGGCGATGAGCAGGATCTTCTTCATGGCGGACTCCCGTGGCATGGATGGACCAGTGGGCCTAACAGGACTTGAACCTGTGACCTCTTCCTTATCAGGGAAGCGCTCTAACCGTCTGAGCTATAGGCCCGGGGTGGTCGCGAGAGACCAGGACGGTCGCCGGGGCGACCGCTGCGGAACACTACCGCAGCCTCGAACGGCCGCCCAAAACCGCGTCCGCGGTGGGGTCAGGACTGGTCCTCGGCGAGGGTGACCTCGATGCCGCCGAGGAGCGACGCGGCCATGTTGTAGAGGAACGCCGACAGGGTCGCGATCGCGGTGATCAGGATGACGTCGATCACCGAGACCAGCATCGTGAAGCCGAGCACCCGTGACATCCCGAGGTAGTCCTGGATGTTGAAGCTCGAGGCGGTGCTGCCGCTCGAGACGGTGTCGGAGACGGTGTTGTTGATCGAGCTCCAGACACCGGCCGCGCCGAGCACCGACCACACCATGAACACCGAGACGACCGTCACGATGCCGAAGGCGATCGACAGCAGGAAGGCCACCTTCATCACCGACCACGGGTCGATGCGGCTCAGGCGCAGGCGCGCGCGGCGCGGGCCGCGGGTGGCCGCGGGACGAGCCGGCGTACGACGCATGGTGCCGGTCTGCGTGGCCGCCGGCGCCGGCGTGACGGCGGGTGACCGCTGAGCCTGCTCGACCTGGGCCTGCTGCCGCGCGGCACGCTCGGCGTCCTCGCGGGCCTGCTGCTGGGCAGCGACCTGCTCCGGCGGCGGGGGCGGGAGGACGCGGGCGGACTGGCGGGGAGCCTGCGTGGACGTGCGGCGCTCGTCGGCCGCGGCGGTGATCCGGCGCTGCAGTCGCTCGGCCAGGGGGATCCGTTGGGTGTTCTCCTGGGGCTCCGGGCGCGTGTGGACAGGTGCCTGCTCGGCAGAGCGCTCTGTCATCAGCCCTCACTCACTCTCTGGATCGACAGCAGGTCCGTTCTCGGACTCGGACGACACCTCGGGAGACGTCGTACCGCTCTCGATTGTTGCATCCGGGTCCATATCCGGCGATTCGACGGATTCTCCCGTGGACTCTCCGGCGTCCGACTCACCCGACCGGGTGACCGTTGCCGAGGCCTCCTCGAGGACGTCCTCCGGCGACTCCACCGACCTGGTGACGACCGCCACCGCGTCACCCTCCTTGGGTGTCACGAACTTCACGCCCATCGTCGAACGACCGGTCGCCCGGAAGTCTGCATTGATCGGGCTGCGAACAACCTGACCACCCTGGGTGATCGACAGGATCTCGTCGCCCTCGACCACGATGAAGCCACCGACGAGACCGCCGCGGTCCTCGTTGCTCAGCGACATCGCCTTGACGCCGAGGCCACCGCGGTTGGTGATGCGGTAGTCCGTGATCGCGGTGCGCTTGGCGAAGCCGCCGTCGGTCATGGTGAAGACGTACTGCGGCTTCACCGTGCTCTGGGCGGGCTCGACCTCGGCCTCCGCCTCGGCCGCCACCTGCTCGGCGCGGATGATGGACATCGAGAGCACGGAGTCCTGGTCGCTGCGGAACTTCATGCCGGTGACGCCCGAGGTCGCGCGGCCCATCGGCCGCAGCTGGTCGTCGCCGGCCTTGAACCGGATCGCCGACCCCTTGCGCGAGACGAGCAGGATGTCGTCGTCCGGGGAGACCAGCTCGGCCCCGATCAGCTCGTCGTCGTCCTCGCGGAAGTTGATCGCGATCACCCCCGCCTGGCGCGGCGAGTTGTAGTCGCCGAGCCGGGTCTTCTTGACCAGGCCGTTGCGGGTGGCGAGCACGAGGTAGGGCGCCTGGTCGTAGTCGCGGATCGCGAGCACCTGGGCGATGTCCTCGTCGGGCTGGAAGCTGAGCAGGCCGGCGACGTGACCGCCCTTGGCGTCGCGGGACGCCTCGGGGAGGTTGTACGCCTTGGTGCGGTAGACCCGCCCGGCGGTGGTGAAGAACAGCAGCCAGTGGTGGTTGGACGTCGCGATCAGGTGCTGGACGACGTCGTCGCCGCGCAGGGTCGCGCCTCGCACGCCCTTGCCGCCGCGCTTCTGGGTGCGGTAGGCGTCGGAGCGGGTCCGCTTGGCGTACCCACCGCGGGTGATGGAGACGACGAGGTCCTCGTCGGGGATCAGGTCCTCCATGGACAGGTCGCCGTCGGCGGCGATGATCTGGGACCGCCGCTCCTCGCCGTACTTCTCCACGATCTCGCCGAGCTCGTCGGCCACGATCTGTCGCTGGCGGGCCTCGTTGGACAGGATGTCCTCGAGGTCGGCGATGGTCCGCTCGAGATCCGCGAGCCGGTCGATGATCGCCTGGCGCTGCAGGGCCGCCAGTCGGCGCAGCTGCAGGTCGAGGATCGCCTGCGCCTGGATCTCGTCGATGTCGAGGAGCTCCATGAGGCCGGTGCGGGCGTCGTCGACGTCGGGCGAGCGCCGGATCAGGGCGATCACCTCGTCGAGCGCGTCGAGGGCCTTGACGAGTCCGCGCTGGACGTGGGCGAGCCGCTCCGCCTCCTCCAGGCGGAACCGGGTCCGCCGCTGGATGACCTCGATCTGGTGGGCCACCCAGTTGGACACGAATTGGTCGATGGTCAGCGTGCGCGGCACGCCGTCGACGAGCGCCAGCATGTTCGCGCTGAAGTTGGTCTGCAGCTCGGTGTGCTTCAACAGGTTGTTGAGGACGACCCGCGCGACCGCATCTCGCTTGAGGACGACGACGAGGCGCTGGCCGGTGCGTCCCGAGGAGTCGTCGCGGACGTCGGCGATGCCCTGCACCTTGCCCGAGTCGGCGAGCTCGGCGATCTTCAGCGCGAGGTTGTCGGGGTTGACCATGTAGGGCAGCTCGGTGATCGACAGGCAGGTGCGGCCCCTGGCGTCCTCGTCGATCTCGATGACCGCCCGCTGGGTGACCGAGCCGCGGCCGGTGCGGTAGGCCTGCTCGATGCCCTGGCGGCCGACGATCAGCGCGCCGTTGGGGAAGTCGGGACCCTTGATCCGCTCGACCAGGGCGTCCTGGAGCTCCTCGCGGGTGGCATCGGGGTGGTCGAGCGCCCAGCGCGCGCCCTCCGCCACCTCACGCAGGTTGTGGGGCGGGATGTTGGTGGCCATCCCGACCGCGATCCCGGCGGACCCGTTGACCAGGAGGTTCGGGTAGCGCGCCGGCAGCACGATCGGCTCCTGCGAGCGACCGTCGTAGTTCGGCTGGAAGTCGACGGTGTCCTGGTCGATGTCGCGCACCATCTCGAGCGCGAGCGGAGCCATCCGGCACTCGGTGTAGCGCATCGCGGCCGCCGAGTCGTTGCCCGGCGAGCCGAAGTTGCCCTGCCCGTGGATCAGCGGCGCCCGCATCACCCACGGCTGCGCGAGGCGCACCAGGGTGTCGTAGATCGCGGTGTCGCCGTGCGGGTGGTACTGCCCCATCACGTCTCCGACGACGCGGGAGCACTTGGAGAAGCCGCGGTCGGGACGGTAGCCGCCGTCGAACATCGCGTAGAGCACCCGGCGGTGCACGGGCTTGAGCCCGTCGCGGACGTCGGGCAGCGCCCGGCCCACGATGACCGCCATCGCGTAGTCGATGTAGGCCCGCTGCATCGAGGTCTGGAGCTCGATCGGCTCGATCCGGCCGCCCGGTCCCTCGGGAGGAGTCGTGGTGCCGCCGCCGCCGGTGGGGGTGTCAGTCACGTGTCTGGTTCTCTCTCGTCGCTTCTAGCCGAATCTAGGAATCTCGCAAGACTTCTAGATATCGAGGAATCGGACGTCCTTGGCGTTGCGCTGGATGAACGACCGTCGCTGCTCGACGTCCTCCCCCATCAGGATCGAGAAGATCTCGTCGGCCCGCGCGGCGTCGTCCAGCGTCACCTGGAGCATCAGCCTCTGGTCGGGGTTCATCGTGGTCTCCCACAGCTCCTCGGCGTTCATCTCGCCGAGCCCCTTGTAGCGCTGCACCGGGTTCTCCTTCGGCAGCTTCTTGCCGGACTCCAGGCCGTCGCGCATCACGGCGTCCCGCTCGGAGTCGGAGTAGACGAACTCGTGGTCGGCCGGCTTGTTCCAGCGCACCCGGTAGAGCGGCGGCTGGGCCATGTAGACGAAGCCGTGCTCGATGAGCGGCTTCATGAACCGGAACAGCAGAGTCAGCAGGAGGGTGTTGATGTGGTGACCGTCGACGTCGGCGTCGGCCATCAGGACGATCTTGTGGTAGCGCAGCTTGTCGAGGCTGAACTCCTCGTGGATGCCCGTGCCGAGCGCCGAGATGATCGCCTGCACCTCGGTGTTGGCGAGCACCTTGTCGAGGCGGGCCTTCTCGACGTTGAGGATCTTGCCGCGGATCGGCAGGATCGCCTGGACCCGAGGGTCGCGGCCCTGGCGGGCGGACCCGCCGGCCGAGTCGCCCTCGACGATGAAGACCTCGCACTCCGCGGGGTTGGTCGACTGGCAGTCGGACAGCTTGCCCGGGAGGCCGCCGCCGCCGAGCAGTCCCTTGCGGGACCGGGCCAGGTCACGAGCCTTGCGCGCGGCGATCCGGGCACTGGCCGCGGACTGCGCCTTGCGCACGATGTCCTTGCCCTCGGCCGGGTTCTGCTCGAGCCAGGCGCCGAGCTGGTCGTTGACGACCCGCTGGACGAAGCCCTTGGCCTCGGTGTTGCCGAGCTTGGCCTTCGTCTGGCCCTCGAACTGCGGCTCGGCCAGCTTGATCGAGATGATCGCGGTCAGGCCCTCGCGCACGTCGTCGCCCGAGACGCGGTCCTCGCGCTTCTTGATCAGGCCCCACTCCTCGCCCCAGTGGTTGACCAGCGACGTCAGCGCGGACCGGAAGCCCTCCTCGTGGGTGCCGCCCTCGGGGGTGTTGATGGTGTTGGCGAACGTGTGCACCGACTCGGTGAAGGTGGTGTTCCACTGCATCGCGACCTCGAGGCTGAGGTCCTGGGTGCCGCCGTTGGCGCCCGCGGACTGGTCGGCCTCGAACGAGATGACGGTGGGGTTCGCCGGCGTCTTGCGCTTGTTGAGGTACTCGACGTAGTCGACGAGGCCTCGGTCGTAGCGGAAGGCCTGCTCGATGCCGCCGCCCGCCGCCTTGTGGATGGCCGCCAGGCCGGCCGCGTCGAGGTCGTGCGCGACGGTGTCGTCCTGCACGGCCTCGAGGACCTCCTCGGCGATCGGGCGCTCGTCGCGGACCACGATCTCGAGGCCCTTGTTGAGGAACGCGTACTCGCGGATCCGCGTGGTGATCGTCTCGAGGTTGTAGGTCGTGGTCTCGAAGATCTCGGTCGAGGCCCAGTAGGTGACCGTGGTGCCGGTGCGCTCGCCCGGCTCCATCGGACGGACCTGCTCGAGGTCGCCGTCGGGGACCCCGAGGCTGAAGGTCTGCCGCCACAGGTGGCCACGGTTCTTGACGTCGACGACCAGACGGCTCGACAGCGCGTTGACCACGCTGACGCCCACGCCGTGCAGACCACCCGACACCTTGTAGCCGCCGCCGCCGAACTTGCCGCCGGCGTGCAGCATGGTCAGCGCCATGGTGACCGCGGGCATGTCCTGCCCCGGTGCGGTGTCGGTCGGGATGCCCCGACCGTTGTCCTCCACCCGCAGGCCGCCGTCGGCGCGCAGGGTGAGCACGATCCGGTCGCAGTAGCCGGCCAGCGACTCATCGACCGCGTTGTCGACGATCTCCCAGATCAGGTGGTGGAGCCCCCGCTCACCGGTCGAGCCGATGTACATGCCGGGACGCTTCCGGACCGCCTCGAGACCTTCGAGCACCGTGATCGCGGACGCGTCGTACTCGACGCCGTTGGGCGGCTCGGGCAGCGGTGCTGCGGGGACGGACTCGGGGACGGTCGGCTCGGGAGTCTCGTCGCTCACGCGCACCTCTTCGTCGGGGCCGGGCGTCCGGGTCCGGGCGCCCGTGGCCGGGTCTGACATGGAACAGGCCGCGGCTTGGGGAAGCGCGCGACCTCGATGTCCATGATAGCCGTTTCCGGGCCGCACTCCACGTCATCACCCCCCGGCTGGGGACGACGGACGAGGAAATTCGGCTCCATACGGCGCGTGCAGCCGCCTGGGAGGCCCGTACGGGGGGGCGGACAGGTCCCTATACGCCCGGACGGCCCTCGGATCGGCATTCCGGCGGCCTGACGACGCGGGCTCTCAGCCGTAGGTGTCGCGCGGTCCGCGGCCGTCGCGGACCGACCGCGAGCCGTGCTTCCACGACGGGGCGTGCGGCCCGAGCACCTCGATCAGGACCACCGTGCCGTGCCCCAGATCCTCGTTCAACCGACGTACCAGGGACGGCGCGAGCAGCCGCAGCTGCGTGGCCCACGCGGTGGAGTCCGTGCGGACGACGAGCTTGCCGTCGGCGAAGGACTCGGCCCGGCTGTGCGCGCCGACCTCCGGCCCCACCAGCTCGCCCCAGCGGGCGAACATCGAGGCCACCTTGAGGTCGACCTGCCAGCCGTGGTCGTCGACGATGCGGGTGAGGGCGGCGTCGAGCGTCTGGGGGTCGCGGTCGTCGGGATGGGCGCCGGAGACGCGTCCGGTGCGCGGCGCCCGGTCGGCCCGGCGTACGGCCTTCTTCCGGCCCGGGGTGGAGCGCGCGGTCGCGCGGGCGAGGCTCCGCGCCAGGTCGAGGCCGTCGTCCGCGCGTCCGTCGGCCGGCTCCGGCGACTCCCCCTCAGGACTCACGTCGCACCTCGCCCCCGGCGACCACGAAGCGGACGCCGGCCAGCTTCTCGGGGACGTCGTCCGCGACCGCCGCGGTGACCAGCACCTGCTCGGCGCCCGCGACCAGCTCGGCCAGCTGGGCCCGGCGTTCGGAGTCGAGCTCGGCGAAGACGTCATCGAGGATCAGGATCGGGTCGTCGCCGTCGGAGCGCAGCAGGTCGTACGACGCGAGCCGCAGCGCGAGCGCGAACGACCACGACTCACCGTGGGAGGCGTAGCCCCGGACCGGCAGTCGGTGCTCGCCGTTGCCCAGGGTGAGCAGGAGCTCGTCGCGGTGCGGCCCGACCAGGGAGACCCCGCGATCCAGCTCGTCGTTGCGCCGGACCTCCAGCTCCTCCAGCAGCCGGTCGGTGAGAGCTGCGCGCTCGGTGAGGTCGCGGACGTCGAGACTCGGCTGGTAGTCGAGCCCCGCGTCGTCACTCGCCGCGCCGCGCGCCACGGTCGCGTAGGCGTGGCCGACGAAGGGCCTCAGCTCGGCGACCAGACGCATCCGCTCGGCCAGCAGCTCCGCGCCGGTCCGCGCCAGGTGAGCGTCCCAGACGCCCAGCGTGGAGAGCGCGGACTCCTGCGAGGACGAGCCGCGGCGCGCGGCGCCGGCCGTCTTCAGCAACGTGTTGCGTTGCTTGAGGATCCGCTCGTAGTCGGCCCGGACGCCCGCCAGCCGCGGTGCGCGCATCACCAGCAGGTCGTCGAGGAACGCGCGGCGCTGGGCGGGATCCCCCTTGACCAGGGCGAGGTCCTCGGGTGCGAACACCACCGTGCGGACCAGACCCACGAGCTCGCGCGCCCGCGGCAGCTCGGCCCGGTTCACCCGGGCCCGGTTGGCCCGCCCGGGGTTGATCTCCACCTCGAGCACGGCCCGCCGCCCGTCGCGGACGACCGCGGCCCGGACCAGCGCGCGCTCCGCCCCCGCGCGAACGAGAGGGGCATCGGCCGCCACCCGGTGTGAGGCCAGTCGGGAGAGATAGTCGATCGCCTCGACCAGGTTGGTCTTGCCCTGGCCGTTGCGGCCGATGAACGCGGTGGCCCCGGGCTCGAGCACGACGTCGGCCTCGACGTACGAACGGAAGTCGACCAGGGTCAGGTGTGCGACGTACACCTCGCTCCGTTCGCCGGACTGGTCAGCTCTGCGGGGAGGCGTCGCCGCCCGGAGGCGCCTCGGTGCGGACCGCGTGACCACCGAACTGGTTGCGCATCGCGGCGATCGCCTTCATCGCCGGGCTCTCGTCCTGCTGCGAGACGAACCGGGCGAACAGCGACGCGGCGATGGCCGGCATCGCGACGGCGTTGTCGATGCCGGCCTCGACGGTCCAGCGACCCTCACCCGAGTCGGCGGCGTAGCCGGCGATCTTGTCGAGGTGGGCGTCCTCCTTGAGCGCCTCGACCAGCAGGTCGAGCAGCCACGACCGGATGACGGTCCCCTCGCGCCAGGAGTCGAAGACCTCGGTGACGTTGTCGACGAGGTCGACCTTCGACAGGAGCTCCCAGCCCTCGGCGTAGGCCTGCATGATGGCGTACTCGATGCCGTTGTGGACCATCTTGGCGAAGTGCCCGGCGCCCGGCTGCTTGCCGGCGTGGACGAAGCCGGACTCGCCCTCGGGCTTGAGCGCGTCGAACGCCGGCTGGACCTTGGCGACGTTCTCGTCGGAGCCGCCGCACATCAGCGCATAGCCGTTCTTCAGACCCCAGACGCCCCCGGACACGCCGCAGTCGACGAAGCCGACCTTCTGCTTCGCGAGCAGGTCGGCGTTGATCTGGTCGTCGGTCCACTTGGAGTTGCCCCCGTCGACGACGAGGTCACCCTCGCCGAGGAGGTCGCCGAGCTCCTTGATGGTGTCGCGGGTCGGGTCGCCGGCCGGCACCATCACCCAGACCACCTTGGGGCTGGGCAGCTGCTCGACCATCTCGGCGAGGCTCCCGACGTCCGAGACGTCGGGGTTGCGGTCGTAGCCGACGACCGTGTGGCCGGCGTTGCGCAGGCGAGAGCGCATGTTGCCGCCCATCTTGCCGAGGCCGATGAGACCCAGTTCCATGGCTGTTCTCCCTTGCTGGGGTGATCAGGAGAGCAGGCGCCTCGGCATGAGCAGATAGCGGAACCCGGTGTCCCCTGCGCCTGCGGCGTGGCCCGCTGAGCCACTGTCTCCCATCGAACCACTGATGACAACCGGCTTGGTCGCCACCGTGAACGCCAGCTCGACCACCGCCTCGTCGATCACCTGGAGGCCGTCGAGGAGGTACTGCGGGTTGAAGCCCGTCGTGATGTCCTCGCCGTCGATGGTCGCCTCGATCGACTCGCTCGCCTGGGCCTCGTCGCCCGACCCCGCGTCGAGGGTCAGGGTGCCGTCGCTGAAGGCGAGCTGGACCGCGGTGTTGCGCTCCGCGACCAGGGCGACGCGCTTGAGCGACTCGATCAGCGAGGTCTTGTCGACGGTCGCGGTCGTCTGGTGCTCGTTGGGGAAGAGGCTGCGGACCTTCGGGAACTCGCCGTCGAGCAGACGGGTCGTCGTACGCCGGGTGCCGCCGGGCCCCGAACCCTCGAAGCCGATGATGCCCTCGCCGGTGCCGCCGGCCGCCAGGGCGATCGTGACCTCGCTGCCGGCCGTCAGCGACCGCGCGGTGTCGCCGAGCACCCGGGCCGGGACCAGGGCGGCCAGCGACTCGTCGGGACTGTTCGGCTGCCAGACCAGCTCGCGGTGGGAGAGGCGGAACCGGTCGGTGGCCAGCATGGAGATCGACGAACCCGAGATCTCGATGCGGACGCCGGTCAGCACGGGCAGCATGTCGTCGCGCCCGGCCGCGGTCACGGCCTGGGCCACGGCGTGGGCGAAGACGTCGCTCGAGACGGTGCCGGTGGCGGCGGGCATGTCGGGGAGCGAGGGGTAGTCCTCGACCGGCATCGTCTGCAGGCTGAACCGCGCGGAGCCGCAGGTGAGGCTGACCCGGGAGCCGTCGAGGGTCATCTCGACCGGCTTCGCCGGCAGGCTGCGACAGATGTCGGAGAGCAGCCGGCCGCTGACCAGCGCCTTCCCCTCGTCGGACACGTCGGCGCTGAGGGTCGCGCGCGCCGAGGTCTCGTAGTCGAACGTCGAGAGCACGAGGCCGTCGTCGCTGGCCTCGATCAGCAGGCCCGAGAGCACCGGGACGCTCGGACGGACGGGAAGACTGCGCGCCGCCCAGGCGACGGCATCCGCGAGTACGTCGCGGTCGACGCGGAACTTCAAGTCGGATCCTTCGGAAAGTGTCGTGGGGGCGGTCGTGGACCACTCGGGAAGATTCTGGACTGTGCATCCTGCCACGAGGGACCCCCACGCGGGAGTGGCACCCGGATTGTCCCCAGGCAGGGCGGTGCGCAGTGGTTTCCGATCTGGGGAACCATGGAGAGGTCCGTAGGAGTCGTAGCAGCGGTGGAAACTGTGGAGAACCCTCGTCGTCCCAGGTCAGCGGCCGTTTTGCCGTGCACAGCGGGTGTGGACGGAGCGGTGCGAATCACACGGGCCCTGTGGGTGCGACCGCGGTCTCGGCCGGGTCGTCGCCGTGGTTGCACAGCGGCTGTGGACGACCCGCCGTCCCGGCCCACACGGCGTCCACATCTTGCAGCGTTGTGATTCGGGGGCTCGGCGGTGCGTGCCGTGGTTGCCGGCGAGGCGAGCTCGGCGGTCGGCGCGGCGTCTCCGAACGGTGGCCCTTTTCTCCACAGGCTGCTGGTGACGGCGGGGTAGTCCGTGACGAAAATGCTCTTCGAGGCGGTCCGGAAGGAGCTTTTCGTCACGGACTACCCCGATGGTCGCGGTCTGTCCACAGGCGTGGGGATGGGTCAGGGCGTGGTCCGGCCGGGTCACCGGGGTGGGTGTCAGGCCGGCTTGCGCGCGAGCGCGCGGGGCCGTTGGCTGCGGTCTTGCGTCCCGGCTTCCGCGGGGTGGGTGTCGGGCCGGCTTGCGCGCGAGCGCGCTGCGCCGTTCGCTGCGGTTCTTCCGCTCCCGGCTTCCGCGGGGTGGGTGTCAGGCCGGCTTGCGCGCGAGCGCGCTGCGCCGTTCGCTGCGGTCTTGCGTCCCGGGTCTTCCCTGGGGGGTGGGTGTCAGGCCGGCTTGCGCGCGAGCGCGCTGCGCCGTTCGCTTCGGTGGGGTGGCCCCAGCGCACGCTGGGGCGCACCCCACCTCCGCTCAGGCCTGACGCGCTTGGAGCTTCACCCGGTTGGTCAGCTCGCTGACCTGGTTGAAGACCGCGCGCCGTCTCGGCGAGGAGCTGGTTGATCTTGCGGTCGGCGTACATCACGGTGGTGTGGTCGCGGTTGCCGAACTGGGCGCCGATCTTGGGCAGGGACAGGTCGGTGAGCTCACGGCACAGGTACATCGCGATCTGACGCGCCATCACCAGGTGCCGGCCGCGGCTCGGGCCGGTCAGCTCCTCGATCGAGAGCCCGAAGTACGCCGCGGTCTGCGCGATGATCAGCGCCGCGGTGATCTCGGGCTCGCCGCCCTCGGGGATCAGGTCCTTGAGGACGATCTCGGCCAGGGTCATGTCGACCTCCTGGCGGTTGAGGTTGGCGAACGCGGTGACCCGGATCAGGGCCCCCTCGAGCTCGCGGATGTTGGTCTGGATCTTGCTGGCGATGAACTCGAGCACGTCGGCGGGTGCGCTGAGCCGGTCCATCGCGGCCTTCTTGCGCAGGATCGCGATCCGGGTCTCGAGGTCGGGAGGCTGGACGTCGGTGATCAGGCCCCACTCGAACCGGTTCCGCAGCCGGTCCTCCAACGCCTCGAGCCGCTTCGGCGCGCGGTCGGAGGTCAGCACGATCTGCTTGTTGGCGTTGTGCAGCGTGTTGAACGTGTGGAAGAACTCCTCCTGCGTCTGGGTCTTGCCCTCCAGGAACTGGATGTCGTCGATCAGGAGCACGTCGACGTCGCGGTACCGGCGCTTGAAGCGGTCCTGCCGGTCGTCGCGGATCGCGTTGATGAACTCGTTGGTGAACTCCTCGCTGGAGACGTAGCGCACCTTGGCCCCGTTGTAGAGGCTCCGCACGTAGTGCCCGATGGCGTGGAGGAGGTGGGTCTTGCCCAGGCCGGAGTCGCCGTAGACGAGCAGGGGGTTGTAGGCCTTGCCCGGCGCCTCCGCCACCGCGACCGCGGCGGCGTGGGGGAACCGGTTGGACGACCCGATCACGAAGGTCTCGAAGGCGTACTTGGGGTTGAGCCGGGTCTCGCCCGAGGCGGGGCGCGGCGGCTCGAGCGACGAGGGAGGCATGGTGGCGACAAAACGATCTGTCGACATATCGGCTTGTGTACTTGTCGGCTCGCTCGCGTGGGGGTGGGCCCCGCTCCCCTCGCCGAGCGCCGGGTTGACCGTCACCGCGAGGCGGATCTCGTGCCCGAAGGTCTCCGTCAGCGCGTCCTCGAGCTGACCGCGCAGCCGGCCCTCGAGCTGGGTCCGGGTGAAGTCGTCACCGACCGCGATGATCGCCGTGTTGCCGTGGAGGGTCACCGGTTCGCTGGCGCGCACCCAGGCCTGCTGGTTGGGTTGCAGCTCGTCGACCACCCGATGCCAGGCGGCGGCCAGGTCGGAATCGTTGTCCACAGGAAGTCCCGCTCTCCATCAGTCGCCCGTGCCTGCGGCCATGCGTACCAGACCGGAGGCTCCGGCGGTGGCGGTTCCACAGGTTTGTCCACACCTTGTGAACGTGGCTGCCTCCTTGTGGAAACAGCCTGCCGAGACGCTCACGGAGGGCCGGGGGGATCCGGATCACCGCAGGTCAGATGCCCTTTTCCCGGAACTGCGACCGTCACCGGACGCTGCCTGGGAACCGTGGCCGACCCGAACGCGGGGAAACTCGACGAGGTCCGAACATAACCCTGGCGACGCGCCCCGAGCAAGACGCTATCCACAGGCTGACGGACCCGGTCCCGCGCGCCAGGGCGGCCGACGCGGCGCGTCGATTTCCACAGGTCGATCCGCCGGGTGTTCGGTCCCGGGTCGCGATTTGACGGTGGGGAGACGCCGCGCGTACCGTTTCTCGGTCACCCGGTGTCGACGGGTGCCGCATGTCCACGCACGGCTGGCCTCGGGGTCGGTGGCGCGCGTGGGTGGGCGGTGCCGGTGCGAAGCCCGCGGGTTTCTGCCAGCGCCGTCCGACCATCGGGCGTTCTGGTCGTCCCACCGGCGTGACCGCCCCTGAACACCATCGGAGAGACCTCGTGAGCAAGCGTACGTACCAGCCGAACAACCGCCGCCGCCACAAGGTGCACGGATTCCGGCTGCGCATGCGCACCCGCGCCGGGCGCGCGATCTTGTCCTCGCGCCGCCGCAAGGGCCGCAAGAGCCTGGCTGTCTGAGCCGCCCGGCTCGCCCCGGCCCGTGACCAGAGTCCGTGCTTCCCGCACCGCATCGCCTCACCCGTGGTGCTGACCTCCGGCAGGTGGTGCGCACCGGCCGCCGCAGCGGCGGCGCCACCCTCGTCGTGCACCTCGTGCGGCGGGAGCGTGCGGAACCTGCGCGCATCGGGTTCGTCGTGGGGCGATCCGTCGGCAACGCCGTCGTCCGCCATCGTGTCCAGCGCCGTCTTCGCCATCTCGTCCGGGAGCGCCTCGCGGTGCTGCCCGCCGGCAGCGAGGTGGTCGTGCGCGCCCTCCCGCCGTCCGCGGGGGCGTCGTACCAGGAACTCGGCGCCGAGCTCGACCGTTGTCTGCAGCGGAGCCTCGGTGACCGGCAGAGGACGGTGAGCTGATCGTGCGCTACCTGCTGATCGGCCTGCTGAGGCTCTACCGACTCCTGATCAGCCCCCTCTACGGCCAGGTCTGCCGCTACCACCCGTCCTGCTCGGCCTACGCGCTCCAGGCGGTGACCGAGTACGGCGCCGTGCGGGGCACCTGGATGGCCGGGCGACGACTGCTGCGGTGCCACCCCTGGGCCGCCGGCGGCTACGACCCCGTCCCGCCCCGCGCGCGCCCCACGCCCACCCAAGGAGCCTGACCCCTCGTGCACACCCTCGGCACCATCGGCCACTTCATCCTGACCCCGCTCTACTACGGCATCTCGTTCGTGCTGGTGAGCTGGCACGCGTTCTTCAGCCTGTTCCTCCCGTCCACGGGCGGCGCGTCGTGGGTGCTCTCCATCGTGGGCCTGACCCTGGTGATCCGCGCCGCCCTGATCCCGCTGTTCGTCAAGCAGATCAAGTCCAGCCGGAACATGCAGCTGATCCAGCCCAAGGTGAAGGAGCTGCAGAAGAAGTACGGCCACGACCGGGAGCGTCTCGCCCAGGAGACGATGGCCCTCTACAAGGAGACCGGCACCAATCCGTTCGCCTCGTGCCTGCCGCTGCTGGTGCAGATGCCGATCTTCCTGGCGCTGTTCCGGCTCCTGGACCACGCGGCCAAGAACAAGACCGGTCAGGGGTTCCTGAGCAGCTCCCTCGCGCAGAGCTTCGGCAACGCCAAGCTCTTCGGCACCATCCCCATCTCGGCGACGTTCCTGAAGAACGACGGCCTCGTCCAGGTGCAGATCCTGGCCGCGATCCTGGTCGTCGCGATGACCGCGACGACCTTCCTCACCCAGCGCCAGCTGATGAGCAAGAACATGCCGGCCGACGCGTTGTCGGGGCCGTACGCGCAGCAGCAGAAGATGCTGCTCTACGTCCTGCCGGTGGTGTTCGCGGTCGGCGGCATCGCCTTCCCGATCGGCGTGCTCTTCTACTGGACGACGACCAACGTGTGGACGATGGGCCAGCAGTTCTACGTGATCCGCCGGAACCCGGCACCCGGGACGCCCGCCTTCGCGGCCAAGCAGCAGCGCGACCGGGCCAAGGGCCGGGGTGAGACCGAGCCGGAGGGGGCGACCCTGACCGAGGTGGTCGACCCGACGCCGCGCCAGCGCCAGCAGCCCAAGAAGCAGTCCCGCGAGCAGCGCCGGAAGGCGGCCAACCCCCGCCCGCCGAAGCGCTCCGCGGGGGACGACGACATCGAAGAGGGGAAGCAAGCATGAGTGAGAGCACCGAGACCAGCGCCGGCACCGACACGACGCCGGACGACGTCGACGTGGCCCAGGCCGAGGAGACGTCCGTGGAGACGTCCGAGGAGACGTCCGAGGAGACGTCCGAGGAGACGTCCGAGGAGACCGACACGCAGCCGGACGCGCGGAGCGGACAGACGCTCCAGCAGCGTCTCGAGGAGGAGGGCGACGTCGCCGCCGACTACCTCGAGGAGCTCCTCGACATCGCCGACCTGGACGGGGACCTGGACATGGACGTCGAGGGCGAGCGCGCCATGGTCTCGATCGTCGGCGCCGACCTCTCCCAGCTGGTCGGCGACCGTGGCGAGGTGCTGGACGCCCTGCAGGAGCTGACCCGGCTCGCCGTCTACCGCGAGACCGGTGAGCGGTCGCGCCTGATGCTCGACATCTCCGGGCACCGGGCGGCGCGGCGGCTCGAGCTCGAGGAGCTCGCCGCCACCACGGTGGCGCAGGTGCGCGAGTCCGGGGAGCGAGCCGCGCTGCGGGCGATGACCCCGTTCGAGCGCAAGGTCGTCCACGACGCCGTGGCCGCGGCCGGACTCATCTCGGAGTCGGAGGGCGTCGAGCCCCGCCGGTATGTGGTGGTCCTGCCCGCCTGATGGCCGATGTTTCACGTGAAACACCGCCGACCCCGGACGCCGCGCTCCTGACCCAGGTGTTCGCCCCCGAGTGCCTGGAGGTGCTCGAGCGGTACGCCGCCCTCCTCGCCTCCGAGGGCGTGACCCGCGGCCTGATCGGGCCCCGCGAGGTGCCCCGGCTGTGGGACCGCCACCTGGTGAACTGCGGACTCCTGGCCGGCCTGGTGCCGGAGGGTGCGCGGGTCGCGGACCTGGGGTCCGGGGCCGGCCTGCCCGGGCTGGTGCTGGCGCTCGCCCGACCCGACCTGCAGGTGACGCTCATCGAGCCGATGGCGCGCCGCGTGGCCTTCCTGGAGGAGGCGGTGGCGCTCCTCGGGGCCGCCCGGGTCAGCGTGGTGCGGGGCCGGGCCGAGGAACGGTCCCGCGCCCCGCGGTTCGAGGTGGTCACCGCCCGGGCGCTCGCTCCGCTGCCGCGGCTGCTGTCCTGGGGCCTGCCCCTGGTGGCTCCGGGCGGCGCGCTGCTCGCGATGAAGGGGAGCTCGGCGGAACGGGAGGTCACCGAGGCCGCGGCCGAGCTGGCGCGCTTCGGGGCGAGCGCGGAGGTCCTCAGCCGGGCCGTTCCGGGCTGGTCCCCCACCACCGTGGTCCGGGTGGTCCCCGGCGCGGGGCCGACGATAGGTTGGCCCCCCACGACCACCGCCCGTCGGCGAAGGGAACGCACGTGACGCAGGATCCGGCCGCCTCCGCGGCCCCCGTTCCGACGGGCCTCGGCTGGCCGACCGGGGAGGTCTCGGACGAGCCGCCTGCGGAGTTTTCCACCGGTCTGGGGTGGCCCTCTGAGCGTGCGTATCCACAGGAGAGCCCCAGTTTTCCACAGTCCGGGAGGACTAGTCCCCCCGACGAGGGGACTAGTCATGTTTCACGTGAAACCAGCGCCGAGGCCCGTCCTGCGGTCCGGACCGCCGCCGATTTCGCGCAGGTCGGCAACCCCCTGGTCGACGACAGCACGCCCCTGGCCCGGGCCGTGGAGGACACCATCCGGGCCCGCCAGGAGGCCGCGCACCGGCCGCCGCTGCCGCGTCCCGACCGCACCCGGGTGATGGTCGTGGCGAACCAGAAGGGCGGCGTCGGCAAGACCACCACCGCGGTCAACGTGGCCGCGGCCCTGGCCCAGCTCGGCCAGCGGGTGCTGGTGCTCGACCTGGATCCCCAGGGCAACGCCTCGACGGCGCTCGGGGTCGCGCACCAGCGCGGCGTGCCCTCGACGTACGACGCGCTGGTCGACGGGGAGCCGCTGCACGACCTGATGACCACCTCCCCGGACCTGCCGCTCCTCCGGGTGGTGCCGGCCACCATCGACCTGGCCGGCGCCGAGATCGAGCTGGTCAGTGTCGTGGCCCGCGAGAACCGCCTGCGCAAGGCGATCGCGGCCCACCCGCTGGTCGGGACGGCGGAGCAGCTGGGGGAGGAGCGGCTCGACTACGTCTTCGTGGACTGTCCTCCCTCGTTGGGCCTGCTCACCCTCAACGCCCTGGTCGCCGGCGAGGAGATGCTGATCCCGATCCAGGCGGAGTACTACGCGCTCGAGGGTCTCGGGCAGCTGCTCGAGACCGTCGAGATGGTCAAGGCCCACCTGAACCCCCGGCTGGTCGTGTCGACGATCCTGGTCACCATGTACGACGCCCGCACCCGGCTCGCCTCGGGGGTGGCCCAGGAGGTACGCGAGCACTTCGGCGACCAGGTCCTGCGTACCTCGATCCCCCGGTCGGTCCGGGTGTCGGAGGCGCCGTCCTACGGGCAGACCGTGATGACCTACGACCCGGCGTCACCGGGAGCGTTGTCCTACCTCGAGGCGGCCCGCGAGATGGCCAGGAAGGGTGCCCCGTGACCAACCACTCCCTCCCGCCCCCGGCGGGCCGAGGACCCAGATGAGCACGGAGCGCCGCCGCGGCCTCGGTCGCGGCCTCGGGTCGCTGATCCCGACCGGCCCGGTCGCCACCGAGCCCGAGCAGGCCGCGGAGCACCCCGCGGAGCCCGGGGTGGCGCCGGCGCCCCCGGTGCCGGCCGGCGCCTACTTCGCGGACCTCCCGATCGAGCAGGTCTCGCCCAACCACGTCCAGCCCCGCCAGGTCTTCGAGGAGGAGGCGATGGCGGAGCTCGTGCACTCGATCCACGAGGTCGGGCTGCTGCAGCCGGTGGTGGTCCGGGCCACCGGGCCGGAGTCCTACGAGCTGGTGATGGGGGAGCGCCGCTGGCGGGCCGCCCAGGAGGCCGGACTGGCCACGATCCCCGCGATCGTGCGCCAGACCGAGGACGCGGACATGCTGCGCGACGCGCTCCTGGAGAACCTCCACCGCTCGCAGCTGAACCCGCTCGAGGAGGCGGCGGCGTACTCCCAGCTCCTCGAGGACTTCTCCTGCACCCACGAGGAGCTCGCGGACCGGATCGGTCGCTCGCGGCCGCAGATCAGCAACACGATCCGTCTCCTCAAGCTCTCACCCCCGGTGCAGCGCCGGGTCGCGGCCGGCGTGATCTCGGCGGGGCACGCCCGGTCGCTGCTGGCGGTCGAGGATCCCGAGCAGCAGGACCGGCTCGCGGCGCGTGTGGTCTCCGAGGGCATCAGCGTGCGGGGTCTGGAGGAGCTGGTCGCGGTCGGCAGCCAGGGCTCGACCGAGCCGCGGGTACGCCGACGCCGGCCGACGGCGCCGGGACTCGCCGACCTCGCCGAGCGCCTCTCCGACCGGCTGGAGACCCGGGTCAAGGTCGACCTGGGTCAACGCAAGGGGAAGATCACCGTCGAGTTCGCCTCGCTCGACGACCTGCGCCGGATCGTGGACATCATGGACCCGCGCAACCGGAACGACCGGCCGATCTAGCTATTCGGCGACAAGCCGATAAGTCGACAAAGCGATCTGTCGACCTAGGGTCACCCGCGGGCGGCGGCCCGCCGCTCGGCGCGGCGGCGGCGCTCGGCGGCGTCGAGCTCAGCGGCCCGCTCGAGGGACGGCGCGGTCCCGCCGTACGACGTGGGCAGCCACCAGGCCCCGTCCTCGTGCTGGGGGTACCCGGCGATCGTCTCGGCGAGGAGGGACTGCATCGTCGCCCGCAGCGCCCGCGTCTCGCCCACCGGGTCCGCGCCCGTGGCCGGCACCGGCGCGCCGACCCGGATCGAGATGGCGGTCCCGCGCGAGAGGTCCCGGTCGTGGTCCTTGGTCATCAGCCGTTGGGTGCCCCACAGGATCATCGGGATCAGCGGCACGCCGGCCCGGGCCGCGATGCGCACGGCGCCGGTCTTGAGCTCCTTGATCTCCATCGCGCGCGAGATCGTCGCCTCGGGGAAGATCCCGACCAGCTCGCCCTGCTCGAGGAACGCGAGTGCCTCGGTCAGCGACGCCTCGCCCTCCGCACGGTCGACCCGGATGTGGCGGCAGGCCCGCATGATCGGCCCGGACACCCGGTGGTCGAACAGCTCGCGCTTGGCCATGAACCGGACCCGGCGGCCGATCCGCTCGGGAGCGACGCCGCCGTAGATGAAGTCGACGTACCCGACGTGGTTGACCGCGAGCAGGGCCGGTCCCGTGCGCGGCAGGTGCTCCAGGCCGGTGATGTCGATCGGCTGACCCAGGACGCGGAAGCCGAGCTTCGCGGTCCGGATGATGGTCGTGTACAGCACCTCCGACATGGCCGAAGCCTAGGTGGTCCCGCGTCCGGCGGGCCGAGGCGTCCGAGGCGGACCGCGGGGCTCAGCGCCGGGTGGCGAGGAAGTCCGCGATCCGGCCGATGGCCTCCTCGAGGACGAGGACGTCGGGCAGGGTGACCAGCCGGAAGTGGTCGGGCTCGGGCCAGTTGAACCCGGTGCCGTGCGTGACCAGGATCCGCTTGGACCGGAGCAGGTCGATGACGAGCTGCTCGTCGTCCTCGACGGCGTAGACCTCGGGGTCGAGCCGCGGGAAGCAGTAGAGGGCGCCCTGCGGGCGGGCCGAGCTGACGCCGGGGATCTCGTTGAGGAGCCGGTCGGCCAGCATGCTCTGCTCGTAGAACCGACCGCCCGGGACGATCAGCTCGTGGATCGACTGATAGCCGCCGAGGGCCGTCTGGATGGCGTGCTGGGCGGGGACGTTGGCGCACATCCGCATGTTCGCGATCAGGGTGAGGCCCTCGAGGAAGTCGGTGGCGAGCTCCTTGGGTCCCGAGATCATCACCCAGCCGGCCCGGTAGCCGCAGACGCGGTAGGCCTTCGAGAGCCCGCTGAAGGTCAGGCAGAGCACGTCGTCGCCGGCGTACGTCGCCGCGTGGTGGTGCACCGCGTCGTCGTACAGGATCTTCTCGTAGATCTCGTCCGCCATCACGACCAGCTCGTGCCGGCGGGCGATCTCGACCAGGGCCCGAACGGTCTCCTCGCTGTAGACGGCACCCGTCGGGTTGTTGGGGTTGATGATGACCAGGGCGTGGGTGTTCTCGGTGATCTTCGACTCGAGGTCGGCCAGGTCGGGGCTCCACCCGTCGCCCTCGTCGCACCGGTAGTGCACGGGCGTGCCACCGGAGAGGGTCACCGCCCCGGTCCACAACGGATAGTCCGGGGCCGGCACCAGGATCTCGTTGCCGTCGTCGACGAAGGCCTGGAGGACCATCGAGATCAGCTCGGAGACCCCGTTGCCGATGTAGACGTCGTCGACGTGGACGTCGCGCAGCCCGCGCTCCTGGTAGTAGTGGGCGACCGCGGTGCGGGCCGGGTAGATCCCCTGGGAGTCGCTGTAGCCCTGGGCCTCCGGCAGGTGGTGGATCATGTCGGCGAGGATCGCCTCGGGGGCCTCGAACCCGAACGGTGCCGGGTTGCCGATGTTGAGCTTCAGGATCCGATGGCCCTCGGCCTCCAGGCGCTGGGCCTCGACCAGGATCGGCCCACGGACGTCGTAGCGCACGTGCTGCAGCTTCAGGCTCTGACGGATGCGGCGCACGCCTGCATCCTCTCAGGGCTCCACCGCGTGCCTACGATGGTGTCCGCGGGTCGCGCCCGCCCGACGCACGGAGGTGTCATGTCACGCAAGGTCGTCCGGATGACGCTCGACCACCTCGCGGAGCTCGAGGCGCCGTGCCGCTCGTGCGTGTTCTGGGAGCTCGATCCGGTACGCCGCGAACGCGTCGAGGATCCGGTCGAGGAGAAGGAGACCTGGCTGTCGACCGTGCTCCGGGACTGGGGCTCGTGCGGCCGGGTCGTGCTGGTCGACGACCGGCCGGCGGGATACGCGCTCTACGCGCCGCCGGCGTACTTCGCCGGCTCGGGGGCGTTCCCGACGGCACCGGTCTCCGCCGACGCCGTCCTGCTCTCGGCCCTCTACGTCGACCCCTCGGCGCGGGGCGGAGGACTGGGGCGGATGCTGGTGCAGGGGATGGCGCGCGACCTCATCGAACGCGGCGGCATCCATGCCGTCGAGGCGTTCGGGGACACCCGCGGCCCCGGGATCTTCGGGATCGGCCGGTGCCTGACCCCGGTCGACTTCCTGACCAGCGTGGGGTTCAAGACGCAGCGCGCCCACGCCACCACCCCTCGGATGAGGATGGACCTGCGGAGCGCGCTGTCGTGGCGCGAGGAGCTGGAGGGGGCGCTGGAGCGCCTGCTCGGGGCGGTCCGGCCCGCGCCCAAGACGCGCGCCGACCACCCGCGAGCGACCCGCGAGCACCGCCGGCTGCCCGGCGGGCCGAGCGGCTCGCGCCCGAGCGCGCTTCGCCGTTCGCTGCGGTGGTCGAGACCGGCTCCGCCGGCCTCGACCGTCCTCGCTCAAGCCGAGATGAAGTCCTCGAGCTCCTTGAGCAGCGCGGCCTTGGGGCGCGCGCCCACGATGGACTTCACGACCTCGCCACCCTGGTAGACGTTGATCGTGGGGATGCCGTTGACCCGGTAGGACGACGGGACGACGGGGTTCTCGTCGACGTTCATCTTCAGGAAGGTGATCTTGTCGCTGTGCTCGGACGCGATCTCGTCGAGGATCGGGGCGACCTGGCGGCACGGACCGCACCACTCGGCCCAGAAGTCGACCAGGACCGGCTTGTCGGACTTGAGTACCTGCGACTCGAAGTCGGCGTCGGTGACGGCAGCGAAGTTCGCCACGGAATTTCCTTCCTGTTGAGCATGCCCCGGGAGGGCGGTGCGTCGCGGGCGGTCCCGTCGCGGGACCGTGTCATTGAAGTGAACACCACGGGACCGACGGTTTGTTCCTGGCCGAGGACCCGGACGCCGGTGTGTCAGGCGGTGGCCACGGCCGATGCCGCGGCGTGGTCGAGCTGGGCCAGGAAGCGCTCGGCGTCGAGCGCGGCCGCGCAGCCGGTGCCGGCGGCGGTGACTGCCTGGCGGTAGTGGTGGTCGACCAGGTCGCCGCACGCGAACACGCCCGCCAGGTTGGTCTCGGTCGACGGGTGGCGGACCACGACGTAGCCGTTGTCGTCGAGCTCGACCTGCCCCTTGATCAGCTCCGACCGCGGGTCGTGGCCGATCGCGATGAACAGGCCCGTCGCGGGGAGGACGCGCTCGGAGCCGTCGATGGTGTCGCGCAGGGTGATCGACTCGAGCCGGTCGGTGCCGTTCACGGCCGCGACCTCGGCGTTCCACACGATCTCGAGCTTGGGATCGGCGAAGGCGCGCTCCTGCATGATCTTGGAGGCGCGGAGCTCGTCGCGGCGGTGGATCAGCGAGACCTTGGTGCCGAACCTGGTCAGGAACGTCGCCTCCTCGATCGCGGAGTCGCCACCGCCGACGACGGCGATGTGCTGGTCGCGGAAGAAGAACCCGTCACAGGTCGCGCACCACGACACGCCGCGGCCGGACAGCTCCTGCTCGTTGGGCAGGCCCAGCTTGCGGTAGCCCGAGCCGGTCGCCAGGATCACGGCGCGTGCCGCGTAGGTGTCGGTGGCCGTGCTGACCGTCTTGATCTCGCCGGTGAGATCGACCGACACGACGTCGTCGGCCACCAGCTCGGCGCCGAAGCGCTCGGCCTGGGCCCGCATCTCGTCCATCAGGGCGGGGCCCATGATGCCGTCGCGGAAGCCCGGGAAGTTCTCGACCTCGGTGGTGTTCATCAGGGCGCCGCCGGCGGTCACCGAGCCCTCGAACACCAGCGGGTGCAGCGAGGCGCGTGCGGCGTACACCGCGGCGGTGTAACCGGCGGGACCGGACCCGACGATGATGACGTGACGGACCTGCTCGTACGACGGGGACTGCGACATGGGGTGCTCCTGAGTGCCGGTCGGATGAACGGTCGGGCCACCGGCAGGCTCGTCGACCACTGGCTACAACAGATCGTAGGCGAGCGGGATTCCCGGGTGGACCCGCCCGCGCCGTGGGCCGGCCGAGGGGGCGCGGGCGGTCACGGGGTGGGCAGCGTCACCGAGCGGAGCGGCCGGGAGGATCCGCAGACGAAGAGGTCCACGACCTGGGAGGTACCGGCCGGCCGGTGGTAGACCAGCACGGCCGGCGCGCGCCGGTAGAGGGCCTTCAGGGCCTGGCTGTGCGGGGGCACGTGGACACAGCCCCGCGGCGCGATGGTGAACTCCGAGCGGTTGGCCGCGTTCTTCGCGGTCAGCAGCCCCCGACCGGCCAGGGCGTCGGCGGTGAAGTGCTGCGGACGGACCAGGACGCGCCCGTGTCTCACCACCGGGCTCGGTCCGGCCAGCCCCGGCGTCGTCGCCTTCGGCGCGGATGCCGAATCGTTGCCGGTGTTCCCGGAGCTTCCGTTGGCGGCGGCGGGACTGCGTTCCCCGCCGGCCGTCTCCGAGGCCTGCCCGCCGTGCGGCAGGTGCTGCGCCACCACGACGCCACCCACCACGATGGCCGCCGCGGCGACCAGGAGTCCGGCGGCCCGCCGGCGCCGCTGCGCGGCGAGGCTGACGACGGTCGGGGCGGGCACGCCCACCGGTTCGCCCGCGGACGCCTGGCCCGCGGGCTCCCCCGACAGGTCCGCCAGCACGTCCTCCATCCGGGTGGCGACGTCGTCCGGCATCGGGGCGGTGTGGCGCGCGTCAGCGAGGAGGCGGCGTACCTCCTCGATCTCGGGACGCTCGGTCTCGTCGGTCACGGTCCACCTCCTTCGGGGGCGCGGGTCGTGGGCAGCGGCGTCGTGGGGATGGGACGGGGCGGAGGGCCGGGCGGTTCCGCGTGAGGCCGGTCACCCGGGCCGTCGTCGAGGCGATCGCGCAGGAGCTTCGCCAGGCGTTCGCGCCCGCGGGAGCAGCGCGACTTCACCGTGCCCTCCGCACAGTCCAGGATCGCGGCCACCTCGGCGACGGGGTAGCCCTCCATGTCGACCAGGATCAGGGCGGCGCGCTGCTCCGCCGGAAGGGTCGCCAGCGCGTCGAGCACCGCGCGGCGGCGGTCGTCGGAGATCGCGGCCTCGGCCGGGTCGTCGGCAGGGCGCGCGGACGACGACGCGGATCCTCGGTCGCCGTACTCGTCGAGGTCGTCGGGCAGGGCGTCGGCGCGGCGCACCTTGGCGGCCCGGATCCGGTCGAGACACGCGTTGACCACGACCCGGTGCAGCCAGGTCGTGACGGCGGCGTCGCCACGGAAGGTTTCCGCCCGTCGGTACGCCGCGACCAGGCCGTCCTGCAGGCCGTCGGCGGCGTCGTGCGGGTTGCCCATGGTGCGCAGGGCGACCGCCCAGAGCCGGTCACGGTGGCGCGTGAACAGCTGCGCGAAGGCGTCGGGGTCCCCGGAGACGTGAGCGGCGAGGAGCTCGGCGTCGCTGCGGTCGGCCGGGACCCCGTCAGTCACCCTTCACCACCGCCTCGTTGATCTCACCCCGGAATCCGCCCGGGACCGCGGGCAGCGACGTGAGCCAGACGATCACGTAGCGCCCCGACGGTGACGACGCGAGAGGGATCGCGCCGCGGGTACCGGTGATCGTGGACTGCCCGGCGGGGGACAGCCCCTGGACGGAGGTCGGGTTGCGCGAGGTCACGAACACCCGCACCGTGGTCGGGGAGCCGACCGTGGTCAGGTCGACCTCGCTGACGTGACGGGAGGCGCCGAGGTCGAGCACCAGGCCGACGCCCGTCTTGAGGCCGCCCGGTCCGAAGTTCTGCGTGTAACGCAGGGTCTGCCAGCCGGTGGCGGGGTTGCCGTCCACCGCGAAGTGGGCCTCGGCGGGGTTCTCCTCGGGCGGGCTGCCCTGGGGGTCGAAGCTGCGCGCCGTGACGCCGGTCAGGGGAGCCGGGGTGGCGGACGCGCTGGGACCTCCGGTCGGACCGCTGCTGGCGGTGTGGTGGGGCACGTTGCCGAGCGGCGTCCGGCCACGGCCGAGGTTGAACGCGATGACGCACGCGATCAGCACGAGGAGGCAGGCCGCGATGATCCCCGCCAGCCGGAGCCAGTTCGAGCCCGGTGGGTGCCGCTCCTCGCCTTCTTCGTCGTCGTCCACGAACGCCGGCAGCACCCCGCTGCCGCTGCTCGGGCCGGGGTCCCAGGGCCAGAAGCCCCCGCCACCGGGGACCGGCGAGGCGACCGGGCGCGGACGGCGCGCGGGCTGGCCCTCGACCGGGTCGGGTGCGAACAACGGCCGCTCCGGCGGGGGCTCGAACGGCGGGGGTGGCGGCGCCGGCTCGTTGCGGTGCGACAGCCAGGTCACCTCGTCCTGGTCGTCGTGGAAGATCGGCAGCCCCGCCTGGGTCGGCAACCCGTCCTCCGGCGTCGCCGCCTCGTCGGTGGCCTCGGCCGACCGCCCGGCCGCATCGGCGGGCTCGGCTGCCGTCCCGGTGTCGTGGCCGGGGTGCGCGTTGCGGACCGGCGGGTCCGTGAGCGCCTGCAGCACGACCGTCTCCTGGCCGGTCTGCGGGTGCTCGAGCCGGGCCAGCCAGGCCTCGGCCGCGCTCGCCGACGGACCCAGGAAGTCGCGCAGCGAGTCGCTCACGTAGGCCGCCGAGACGTCGACGTCGCCGCCGTGGTTGAGGACGTGGTCGCACAGCGAGTCGAGGGTGCGGGGGATCCCCGCGCGGACCTGGCGGGGCCGCAGGACGTGGCCGTGCTCCGCCGGCGCGGCCGTGACGGCGGACCTGCTCACGCCCGCCCACTTGCCGGTCAAGGAGGCGTACAGGAGGCCGACGAGGTCGACGACATCGGTGGAGATGCGCCCGGACGGGAGACCGTGGAGGGCGGCGTCGACGGCGAACCCGATCAGCCGGACTGCGCCGTCCTGGTCGATCAGCACGTTCTCCGGGACCAGGCGCCCGTGCGCCACGCCGGCGTCGTGGGCGAGGGCGAGGGTGTCGGCCACCTCGGCCACGACCCACGCCGACACCGTCGGGGACAGCGGCGTGCCGTCGGCCAGCAGGATGTCGAGGCTGGTCCCGGATCCCCACTCGTTGACCACGAAGCACCGCTCGTGCTTCTCGTCGATGTCGAGCACCCGCAGCATCCGGCGGTCCAGCACGGTCGCGGAGGTCCGGGCCGCCTCGCGGAGCAGCGGCGCGCGCTCGTCGGAGCAGGCGATGATGTGCACGGCGACGTCGCGCTGGAGCACCGTGTCGAAGGCGCGCCAGAACCGGCCGCCACCGCTCTCGGTCAGCAGGTCGGTCAGTCGGTACCGGTCGGCGAGCACATCGCCGGGCCGGGTGTGCTGAGGCACCCTCTCCCCTTCCGGTTGCCCGCGGCTCATCCTAAGAGGCTCGGCCCCCCGGCAGGCGCCGGGCGACGGTGTCGAGGACCACGGTCACCTCCCGGAGCCGCATCACCCGCGCCAGGAACAGGAACAGGCCGACGTCGACGGCCCCGAGGACGAGGAGCCGGAGCGCGGCCGTCAGGTGCGAGACCGACCCGCCGTGGCCGGGGAGCACCTGCCCGAGCCCCCACGCCAGGCCCGTCGAGACGCCCGCCGCGACCAGCACCCGGGCCAGGAAGCGCACGAGCTCGGCGGTCTGCATCCCGCCCAGCCGCGACCGCAGCATCTGGTAGGACACCGCCGAGCCGACGACGTACGACGCGCCGTAGGCGACCACCAGCGCGGGTGAGGTCTGGGCCGGTGTCGCCAGCCGCACCAGCACGACGGCGACCCCGACGTTGGTGAGGGCGATCGCGCACTGGATGTAGAAGACGGTGCGGTTCTCCTCCAGGGCGTAGAAGCCGCGCAGCATGAGGTAGTGGACGGTGAAGAACACGACCCCGGGGCCGAACAGGATCATCGAGGCCACGTAGTGGTCGAACGTCACGGCCGTCGCGCCGTACCCGAACAGCACCTTGGCCGCGTCGTACGCGAGCAGGGGCAGCGCCAGGGCGAAGGGGATCGCGACGGCCAGGGCCGTGCGCAGCGTGCCCGCGAGGGTTCCGGCCAGCCCGGCGAGGTCGCCGTCGGCCGCCTTCGCCGACAGGCGCGGCAGGATCGCGGTCGCCAGGGAGACGGTGATGATCGCGTGCGGCACCGTGACGAGGAGGAAGGCCGAGGAGTAGACGGTGTAGCCCGTCGAGTCGGGCGGCGCCGCGAGGTGACCGCACCCGTGCGCCGTGCCGCCCGACGCGAGCCGGACCACGACCGTGAACGCCACCTGGTTGACCACGACGAACAGCACGGTCCACACGCCCAGCCGCAGGGTGTGCGCGAGCCCCGTGTGCAGGAAGTCGTAGCGTGGCCGGAAGGTGACGCCGGCGCTGCGCAGGTAGGGCAGCAGGATCAGGAACTGCACCACGATGCCGAGCGTGGCTCCGGCACCCAGGACGAACTCCTGGGTGGGGGTGTAGCCGGCGCCGTTGTGGCCCGGGGGCACGGGCCCGAACCAGACCAGGTAGAGCACCAGGACCAGGACCGAGATCACGTTGTTCGCGATCGGCGCCCACGTCATCGGCCCGAACCGCCCGCGCGCGTTGAGGACCTGCCCGACCAGCACGAACATCCCGTAGAAGAACACCTGCGGGAGGCAGTAGCGCGCGAACGCGACCGCCGAGTCGCGCTGGGCGGCCATCCCGGCGCAGTCGTAGGAGCTGTTGAGGAACAACCGCATCACCAGGGGCGCCGCGATCACCAGCAGGGCGGTGACGACCCCCAGGAACAGCGCGGCGAGCGTGATCACGCGGTTGGTGTAGGCCGCCCCGCCGTCCGGGTCGGACTTCTGGGCCCGCACCAGCTGGGGCACCAGCACCGCGTTGAACACGCCGCCCGCGAGCAGGATGTAGAGCATGTTGGGGATGGTGTTGCCGATGTTGAACAGGTCGGCGTGGAGCTCGTTGCCGATGGCGGCGGAGAGGAGCAGGTTGCGGGCGTAGCCGCTGATCCGCGACACGGTGGTGCCGGTCGCCATCAGCGCCGACGAGGCGATGATGCCGCGGGTCTCGGAGACGTCGCTCATCGGCGGTCCCCGCGGCGCTGGGGGCGGAGCGAGCTCCGGGCTGGGGCGGTCGGACGGTGACTCCGCGCAGGCTCGTGGCGGGCGGTCACGAGGCGCGGCTCCCGAGGATGCGGCGTACCAGGCGGACCACGATCGCCGCGAACAGCAGGCAGACCCCCGCGCCGATGATCACCCAGATGAGACGGCTGACCTGCTCGGCCCGCATCGGGAACTGGTCGCGGGCGCCCAACGGCTGACCGGCCTGATTGGTGAGGAGCAGGGTCACGGTGTGGACGCCGAGGACGTGGGTGGAGGCGTTGAGCAGCACCGTGGTCCGGCCGTGCGGCGGGAGCTGCACGGTCTCCCCCCCGGTGATGTGGAGCCGCGGGTCCGCGAGGGCCCGCACCGTCACCGTCACCGGTACGTCGAGCTGGTTGCTGACCAGCGCGGAGAACCGTCCGGAGGCGCTGGCCAGCGTGACCGACTCGGGTGCGGCGACGTCGATGCCCTGGAGGTTGTGGGTCACCCAGTCCGCGGCCGACCGCATCCGGGCCAGCGCGCCGTACGGATCCTCCGAGGCCGCGTACGACGCGTTGCCGGTCGCCTCGGCGAAGACCTGGGGCACGAGCACGTGGTTGCCGAAGAGGACCGACTGCAGGGTCGCGGCGTCCGCGAGGAGGCGGTTGCCGGACACGTAGAGGCGCGGCCCGAGCTGCGACCCGTCCCGCACCGGGTCGTGCAGGCGCGCGGGGCTCAGCGGGGTGGGGGAGCCGGACGCCGCGCCGTCCACGGTGGTGAGGTGCAGCCACGGCACCTCGAGACCCGAGAAGAAGCTCGGCAGCAGCGGGTGGTGCCGACCGGTCGGCAGCACGACCACGAGGGGCTGCTGCTGGTCCAGGAAGCGGAGGGCCGCCTCGCTCAGGATCCGCTGCCGCAGGGCGAGCGAGCTCAACGGCGCCACCGGCCCCGGGCCACCCTGGGCGGCGTCGGACGACGCGAGCACGATGCGGCGGCCGTTGACGGTGCTCCCCGGAGGCGCGCCGCCGGCGACGGCCTTCTCGTCCAGCAGGATGTCGGCGCCGCTCGGGACCCCCGTGGTGGTCGTGGCCGCCATCCGCCCGTCGGGCGGGGCCACCACCCGGCCCAGCGGCAGCCCCCACGGCTTCAGCTGGTGACCGGTGCGGCGGAAGGCGGCATCGAGCAGTGCCTGGTCGTAGCGCGCGGCGGTGTCCACGGCGACGTCGCCGTAGGGCAGGCCCAGGATCTCGCCGGTGCCGGCCGTCAGCACCTGGTGCAGGTCGTGGAGCCAGCCCTTCGAGACCCGGGTGGTGGAGGAGCCCGACGCCACGTCGGCGGTGCTGGACGTCGAGGGCGACGCGGACGGACTGGCCGACGGACCGCCGGGGGGATTCTGGGGCGACGCCAGCGTGCGCGGTGGGTTGCCGGCGGCCAGCCGGCGTACGACGTCGGGCACCGCGGGGTCGACCATCCAGGTCAACGGACGGCCGCCCGCGGCCCGGCCGATCTGCACGGCGTCGTGCAGTGCCCCCGACCGCAGGCTGGTGAGCCACTGCGACGGGTCCTCGATCGAACCGTCCGACGCCCGCGTCACGCCGGCGCGCACCGGTACGACGAGGGCCGTGTTCTCCACGCGTCCCGACGCGACGTCCGACTGCGGCACGAGCGGGATGAACGTGCGGTCGCGGCCGACCGCGGTGTTGGTCCGCCCCTGGGCGGTGGCGCCGAGGACGTGGACGCCGAACCAGTACACGCCGGGCGCCGACACGGGCAGCTGGGACCGAGGGATCCGGACGACGAACGTCGTGGTCTGGCCCGGCTCGAGCTTCGGGATCGAGTCGAACGTCCCGGTCGCGGTGATCCGGTGGCCGACGTCGTCGGCCACCGGCGTCCGCACCGCTGCCGCGAGCTCCGCGCTGGTGGTCATCGGGGCCGGGCCGATGAAGCCGTGGACGTTGATCGCGGTCCACTCCTCGGTGGAACGGTTGGTCACCGTGCCGCGGATCACGATCGGACCGTGGTCCGGGACGTAGTCGGGGGTGATGGACCTCATGCGCGGCACCAGCGGCTGCGTCGGGTCCACCGGTGCGGCCGCCGCGGCCGCCGCGCCGGCGGCCGGCCCGAACGACACCACGCCCAGGCAGGCGACGGCCACCGCGGCCACCACCGCCAGGGCGCGCGGCAGCGACGACGGGCGGAGCACGGACCGACTCTAGTGCCGGGGCCGCGACGATCCGGGCCCCCGCGCAGCCCACTAGGCTTCGGGCCGTGGCTCCGGACCCCCTGACTCGCTGCGGGCACCCGCACGTCGTCTCGAGCGCCCTGGTGGGCCCGCCGCGGGCGGCCGCTCGCGAGCGTCGCGTGCCCCGGGCGCTGGCCTGACGTCGTGGCCGTCCCCACCGAACCCGGAGCGACGCAGACCGTCCGTCTGGCCGACGCGCAGCGCGACGTCGCGCGTGAGCTGGACCGGATCGCGCCGGTGATCGACGAGCTCGGACGCCGCTTCGACGCCGCCGGCCACGAGCTCGCCCTCGTCGGCGGACCCGTGCGCGACGCCATGCTCGGCCGCCAGCACAACGACCTCGACCTGACCACCTCGGCCCGTCCCGAGCAGATCGAGCGGCTGCTGGCGGGCTGGGCCGACGCCACGTGGGACATCGGGCGGGCGTTCGGCACCATCGGGAGCCGCAAGGGCGCCTTCCAGATCGAGATCACGACGTACCGCTCCGAGACCTACGACCCCACGTCGCGCAAGCCGGCCGTCGACTTCGGCGACTCGCTCGAGGGCGACCTCCGCCGGCGCGACTTCACGGTGAACGCGATGGCGGTGCGGGTGCCGTCGCGGGAGTTCGTCGACCCGTACGGCGGGGTGGTCGACCTCGCTCACGGCCTGCTCCGGACGCCGGGCCTCCCCGAGGACTCGTTCTCCGACGACCCGCTGCGGATGATGCGGGCCGCCCGGTTCGCCGCCCAGCTGGGCTTCACTGTGGACCCGGCGGTGGTCGAGGCGATGACCGCGATGGCCGACCGGATCGGGATCATCTCCGCCGAGCGCGTCCGCGACGAGCTCGTGAAGCTCGTGCTCGCGCCGCGCCCGCGGGCGGGCCTGAGTCTGCTGGTGGACACCGGACTCGCCGCGCTCGTGCTTCCGGAGCTGCCGGCCCTGGCGCTCGAGGACGACGAGCACCACCGGCACAAGGACGTCTACCAGCACACGCTGACGGTGCTCGAGCAGTCGATCGACCTCGAGGGGCGGCTCGGTGGACCCGACTTCGTCTCCCGCTTCGCGGCCCTCATGCACGACGTCGGCAAGCCGCGCACCCGCCGCTTCCTCGCCGACGGCACGGTCACCTTCCACCACCACGACGTGGTGGGGGCGAAGCTCACCCGGAAGCGGATGCGGACGCTCAAGTTCTCCGGCGACGACATCGACGCCGTCGCCACGCTGGTCGAGCTGCACCTGCGCTTCCACGGCTACGGCTCCGGCCAGTGGACCGACTCGGCCGTACGCCGCTACGTGCGCGACGCCGGCGACCAGCTCGAACGGCTGCACGTGCTGACCCGCGCCGACTGCACCACCCGCAACCAGCGCAAGGCCGAGCGGCTCCGCCGGTCCTACGACGACCTCGAGTCCCGGATCGCACGTCTCTCCGAGGAGGAGGAGCTGGCCTCGATGCGGCCCGACCTCGACGGCACCCAGATCATGGAGATCCTCGGCATCCGGCCCGGGCCCGAGGTCGGGCAGGCCTACCGGTTCCTGCTCGAACGCCGCCTCGACCACGGCCCCTCGACGTACGACGAGGCGAGGGCGGCCCTGGTCGCGTGGTGGGACGAGCGCGGCAGCGGCGACGTGACGGATGCCACCGGCCACGACGCACCACGGCGGCCCGGGCCTGCCTAGGCTGCGGGGCATGGCCGAGGACATCGAGACCCTGCTCGAGGACAGCATCGACATCGAGGCCGCGCCCGAGCGCGTCTGGTCGCTGGTGACGGATCTCCCGCGGATGTCGTCGTGGAGCCCCCAGGTGGTGCGGACCCTGGTGCTCGACGGGCCGGTCCGGATGGGCACCCGCACGCTCAACCTCAACCGGCGCGGGCCGCTGTTCTGGCCCACCCGGTCGAAGGTGGTGCGGTTCGACCCGCACCGCGAGTTCGCGTTCCGGGTGAAGGACAACTACACGGTGTGGTCGTTCAGCCTGGAGGCGCTTCCGGGCGGCGGCACCCGGCTCGTGGAGCGCCGCGAGGCGCCGCAGGGCATCTCCGGCATCTCGCTGACCCTGACCAAGGCGGTGCTCGGGGGCCAGGACACCTTCACCGCCGAGCTGCGCACCGGCATCCGGGAGACGCTGCAGCGGATCAAGGTCGAGGCCGAGGCCTGACCGACCGGCCGGTCAGGGGACGACGGGCTGGAGCTGCAGGCGACGGTAGGTGTACGCCAGGCCGATCAGCGCGATCGGACCCGCGATCAGCAGGCCGACGCCGCAGAGCACGGCCCCGACGATCAGCACGATCGCGGCGAGGACGTCGTAGAGCAGCGCGTGACCGATGTTGTTCCACACCAGCTGCACGCTGCCCTTGATCGCCTCGGCCGCCTCCATCTTCTGGTCCACGATGAAGAACAGCGTGTACGGCGTCAGGAACGCGATCAGGATGCCGGGCAGCAGGCAGATGACGGTGCCGATGAAGGTGGCCACCGCGATGAAGATGGCTGCGATCGCGACCTGGACCTTGTCCCAGCCCTCGAACATCTCACCGACGCTGAACGGCTGACCGTCCGTGACGTTGGTGGCGCCCTTGTAGAGGCCCGCCGCGAGCAGCGTGACGATCAGGTTCATCAGGGCACTGCCCAGCCCGAGGCCGAGCCACTGCCGGAGGAAGCCGCTGCTGCTGCCGAAGAAGCCGCCGATCACCACGAACTGGATGATCAGCTCCGCGACCACGATGCCGACGAACACCACGATCATCGGGACCAGCAGCGTGCTGGGGTGGGCCCAGAACTTCCGCCAGCCGTAGGAGATCGCCTCGGTCGCGCTGTAGGGCGTGTCGTCGGTGGGCGGGGCGCCGTACGGGGATCCGGTGCCGGCACCGCCGCCATAGGGATCGGCGGCGTAGGGCGTGCTGCCGGTGGGCGGGGGTGGCGCCGAGGGCGGCGGCGAGGGGGGAAGTGGCTGCGCGCCGGTGGGGTGTTCGGGCTGGACCGGCTCGTTCGGGTCGCTCACCTCCGCCAATCTAGGGGTCGCAGCGGGGTGTGTCACTGGTCCGGAGGGACCCAATGGTCGACCCGTCCCCGCTGCGGAGACGGGTCGGGCCCCGGTCCGCCGTGGCGGAGCCGGGGCCCGATGGGTCCGGATCAGACGGGACGGGTCACTCCTCGCCCCGGATGAACGCCTCCACCCGGCGGCGTCCCTCGTCGTCGGGCAGCTGCACCGGCGGGCTCTTCATGAGGTACGACGACGCCGAGATGATCGGGCCGCCGAGGCCGCGGTCCTTGGCGATCTTGGCGGCCCGGATGGCGTCGATGATGATGCCCGCGGAGTTGGGGGAGTCCCACACCTCGAGCTTGTACTCCAGGTTGAGGGGCACGTCGCCGAAGGCACGGGCCTCGAGGCGGACGTAGGCCCACTTGCGGTCGTCGAGCCACTGGACGTAGTCCGACGGCCCGATGTGCACGTTACGGGCCCCGAGGTCGTGCCCGATGTTGGACGTGACGGCCTGGGTCTTGGAGATCTTCTTGGACTCGAGCCGGTCACGCTCCAGCATGTTCTTGAAGTCCATGTTGCCGCCGACGTTGAGCTGGTAGGTGCGGTCGAGCACGACGCCGCGGTCCTCGAACAGCTTGGCCATCACGCGGTGGGTGATGGTCGCGCCGACCTGGCTCTTGATGTCGTCGCCGATGATCGGGACGCCGGCGTCCTCGAACTTCTTGGCCCACTCGGGGTCCGAGGCGATGAACACGGGGAGCGCGTTGACGAAGGCCACGCCCGCGTCGATCGCGCACTGGGCGTAGAACTTGTCGGCCTGCTCGGAGCCCACCGGCAGGTAGGAGACCAGGACGTCCGCGCGGGTGTCCTTGAGGACCCGGACCACGTCGACGGGCTCCGCGTCGGACTGCTCGATGGTCTCGAGGTAGTACTTGCCGAGGCCGTCGAGCGTGTGGCCACGCTGCACGATGACGCCGGTCGGCGGGACGTCGCAGATGCGGATGGTGTTGTTCTCGGACGCCTGCGTCGCGTCGGCGAGGTCGAAGCCCACCTTCTTGGCATCGACGTCGAACGCCGCCACGAACTCCACGTCGGAGACGTGGTAGTCGCCGAAGGACACGTGCATCAGGCCGGGCACGTTGCCCTCGGGGTCGGCGTCCTTGTAGTACTCGACGCCCTGGATCAGGGACGTCGCGCAGTTGCCGACGCCCACGATTGCTACTCGAACCGAACCCATGGAGTTCCCTTCCTCGGTGTTTCAGGTGGTGGCGTCAGCCGCGGGGGCTGCGCTCGTCGGGGTGGAGACGTCGTCCCCGGCCTCGTCGCCGGGTACGACGGGCGCGGCGGTTCCGCGCCCGGAGCGGTCGGTCGAACGCTCGGCGTTGATCAGGTCGGTCAACCACCGGACCTCGCGATCGACGGACTCGATGGAGTGGCGACGGAGCTCGCTGAGATAGCGGTCGTCGCCGCCGGCCGCGTGGGTGGCCCGGTCGAGCCGTTCCTGCAGCCGGGAGCGCCTCCCCTCCAGGATGCGCAGCCGGACATCGGCATCGGTGCGGGAGAAGAACGCGAACCTCATGTTGAAGTTGTCGTCCTCCCACGACGCCGGGCCGGTGTCGGTGATCTCCTCGCCGAAGTACTGCCGGCCGGCCGGGGTGATCTGGTAGACGATCCGCTGCCGCCGCGAGACGCCGGGAGACGTGGCGGTGACCTCGGTCACCCAGCCGGCGCGCAGCAGCCGCTTCAGCGCCGGGTAGAGGGAGCCGTAGGACAACAGGCGCCCCCATCCGAGCAGGAGGTTGAGCCGCTTGCGCAGCTCGTAGCCGTGCAGCGGCGACTCGTGGAGCAGGCCGAGCACGGCGAGCTCGAGCGTCGCCGCCTTGCGTGCCATGTCGGTCCGTCCTCGTCGCCGGGTGTCACACTGCGCGGGACACGACCGCGGACCTGGGCCCCCGATGTGTCGCAGCGTTCTATCGAAACAATCTATCAAAACGATATATCACGCCGTCAACTCGCGCCATTTCGCCGCGCGACCGCCAGCCACGTACCCTCATCCCGGGTGTGACCGGAGCAGGTCCTGTCACCGCCCGTGCACCGATTCCCCCGACGCACCTGTGGAGTGAGTGACCTGTGAGTGCCAAGCGCAGAGCCGAGGGCCCTGCCGTCACGCGCAAGCCGACGCGGCCCGGAACGACCAAGCGACGCGTCCTGCGGGTCGTGAAGTGGTTCCTGATCGTGGGCCTGGTGGGCACGCTGCTGCTCATCGGCGCCTTCGTCTACCTCTACCAGACGACCTCGATCCCGAACCCGAACAAGGACTTCCAGACCCAGACCTCGTTCGTCTACTACGCCGACGGCAAGACGCAGCTGGGGCAGTACGCCACCCAGAACCGGTCGATCATCCCGCTCAACGAGATGCCGAAGAACCTGCAGGACGCCGTGGTCGCCGCCGAGGACCGCAGCTTCTACACCAACAGCGGCATCGACCCGAGGGGCATCATCCGGGCGGCGTTCAACGACGCCCGGGGCGGTGCCACGCAGGGCGCGTCCACGATCACCCAGCAGTACGTGAAGATCCTCTACCTCAACCAGCAACGCTCGCTGTCGCGCAAGATCAAAGAGGCGATCCTGTCGCTGAAGATCCAGAAGCAGCAGAGCAAGCAGGAGATCCTGCAGGGCTACCTCAACACCATCTACTTCGGTCGCGGCGCGTACGGCGTCCAGGCGGCCGCCCAGGCGTTCTTCGGCGTGGACGCCCACCAGCTGAACCTCAAGCAGAGCGCCGTCCTGGCCAGCGTCCTGAACAACCCCTCGGAGTTCGACCCCGCCAACGGCAAGAGCAACAAGCAGGCGCTGTTCGCCCGCTACCAGTACGTCCTCTCCGGCATGGCCAAGATGGGCACGATCACGGCGGCGCAGGCGGCGAAGGCGTCGCAGCACCTGCCGAAGTTCCCGGTCTTCAAGGAGTCCAGCGCGTACGGCGGCCAGAAGGGCCACATGCTGTCGCTGATCCGGCAGCAGCTCCACGACCTCGGGTTCACCGACGACCAGATCGACGGCGGCGGCCTGCGGGTGACCTCGACCCTGACGCCGCGGGCGATGGCGGCGGCGCGTTCGGGCGTGAACCAGGTCCGGCCGAAGATCAGCGACAAGCAGCTCCACGTCGCGGTCGCCAGCGTCCAGCCCGGCACCGGCGCGCTGGTCGGGTTCTACGGCGGCCAGAACTACCTCAGGTCCCAGATCAACTGGGCCGAGGCGGGCGGCATGGTCGGCTCGACGTTCAAGCCCGTCTCCCTGGCCGCGGCCATCACCGACGGCTACTCGCTGAAGAGCACCTGGGACGGCAACTCGCCGTACGCGTTCCCCGACGGCCTCCTGGTCCACAACGAGGGCCCGTCGCCCGGCACCAGCTACGGCCCCCACGTGTCGTCGGTCGAGGCGCTGGAGCAGTCCATCAACACCGCCTTCGTCGACATGTCCGCGAGCATGAAGAACGGCCCGCAGAAGATCCTGACGATGGCCAACAAGATGGGCATCCCGCCGGCCAAGCCCAACCAGCACTACCCGGGGATCCCGAACTCCACCACGGACCTCACGCCGGACGCCCTGATCACCCTGGGCAAGTCGCGGGTGAGTGCGATCAACATGGCGAACACCTACGCCACGATCGCCAACGGCGGTCAGCGGGCCGACGTGCACGTGGTCTCCAAGGTCACCGACAGCTCGGGCAAGGTGCTCTACCAGTACAAGCCGCACACCACCCAGGCGGTCGCCGACAACGTCGACCGGGACGTCACCTACGCCATGCAGCAGGTGGTGCTGCACGGCACCGGCACCAACGCCCAGGCGCTGGGTCGGCCGGCCGCGGGCAAGACGGGTACCGCGACCAACGACCTCAACCAGGTGTCGTCGTCGTGGTTCGTCGGCTTCACCCCGCAGCTCTCGACCGCGGTGATGTACGTCCGCGGCAACGGCAACGGGCAGCTCGACGGCGGCTGGCTGCCGCCGTACAACGGCGCGGCGGGCTACTTCGGCGCCGGCTACCCGACCGCCACCTGGGCCGCGGTGATGAAGCAGGACCTGCTGGGACAGCCGGTCGAGAACTTCCCGCCGCCGGCCAACGTGGCCGCCAAGCAGCCGGGACACGCTCCGACGTTGCCGCCGCCGCCCCCGCCGAGCACGCACCACACGCGGGCGAGCTCCTCGGCGCCGCCCACGTCGAGCGCGCCGCCCCCGCCCACGTCGAGCGCTCCCCCGACCTCGTCCGCACCGCCGACGTCGTCCGCGCCGACCACGCTCCCGACCTGCTTCCCACCCGGTCACTGCCAGTCGTCGAGCCCGACGGGCAGCCCGACGGGTTCACCGACGGGGCCCACCCCGAGTGCGCGGCCGATGGCCGCACGTGAGACCTACTGGTGAACGACCCGGGGCGTGACGACCACCTTCCGGTGGTCCACCCCACGGCGGACGACCCGGTCACCGCCGCGCTGAGCCACGGAGTCGGCGGTCCGCTGGGAGACCATGCGGGCCATCACCGGTGGTGGACCCCGGTGCGTGTCGTCCTCGCCCTGACCGCGGTGTGCTTCGCACTCGGCTTCGTCCAGAAGTCGCCGTGCTACGACACGCAGTGGACCAACAACACGACGCGCTACTCCGACCTCTGCTACTCCGACCTGCCCTACCTCTACGTCGGCCGTGGCTTCGCCGAGCTCGACTGGCCGTACTCCCACGCCATCTCGGTCCGCGACCGCTACGACGTGATGGAGTACCCCGTCGGGATCTCCTACTACGCCCTCGCGTCGGCGTACGTCACGCACTGGCTGTCGGGGTCGCCGAACCTCGACCCCCGGGGGGCGATGTCGCAGGCGCAGCTGTACGCCGACCCCTCCGTGCTGCGCGAGACGCTGCGTTTCACCGCCGTCAACGCGGTCGGGTTCGCGCTGTGCGCGCTGCTGTCGGCGTGGTTCCTGACCGGGGTGCACCGGCGACGGCCGTGGGACGCGGCGCTGTTCGCGTGCGCCCCGGTGCTGCTGTTCGAGGGGATGATCAACTGGGACCTGCTCGCGGTCGTGTGCGTCGCCGGCGCGCTGTGGGCGCACGCCCGGGGTCGGCCCGCCCTGACCGGAGCGCTGCTCGGGCTCGGCACCGCCATGAAGCTCTACCCGCTCTTCCTGCTCGGCGGGCTGCTCGTGGTGTGGGGCCGCGAGCGGCGGTGGCGGGACCTGGCGGTCGCCACCGTCACCGGCGTCGTGACCTGGACGGCGCTCAACGCCCCGGCGTACCTCTCGGGACGTCACGAGTGGTCGGTGTTCTGGACGTTCAACTCCCACCGCGGCGCGGACCTCGGGTCCGTCTGGCTGATGGCCGGGCAGATGTTCCACCACACCGCGAGCGTGCACACGATCAACCTGGTGTCCTGGGTCTTCTTCGGGGCGTGGTGCCTCGCGGTGGCCGTGCTCGGCTTCCTCGCGCCGGAGACCCCACGCCTGGCACAGCTGGGCTACCTCCTGGTGGTGGGCTTCCTGCTCGTGAACAAGGTCTACTCGCCCCAGTACGCGCTGTGGCTCCTGCCGCTGGCGGTGATGGCTCGCCCACGCTGGCGCGACCAGCTGATCTGGCAGGGGGGCGAGATCTTCTACTTCGCGGCGGTGTGGTGGTACCTCGCGGACTACCTCGCCCCCGGCGGGGGCGGGGACGCCGGCTTCTACTGGCTCGCGATCCTGGTCCGGGTGGCCGCCCAGCTCTACCTCACGGCCATCGTCGTCCGCGACGTGCTGATGCCGCAGTACGACGTGGTGCGGGTGGCGCGTCGGCGGGGGAGCCTGTCGTGGTGGCAGCTCGGCGGGCCGGGCGAGCTCTCGCTGCGGCGCGCGCCCTGACCGTCAGCTGACGTGGACGCGGTCGAAGGTCGAGATCGTGTGGCGCACCCGCACCTCGACCTCCTCTCCGACGACCGGCACCCGGGGACCCTGCGGCAGGAACAGCATCGAGGCCTGCATGTGGGGCGGCTCGGCGAACAGGCGCAGCTTGCCGTCGACGGTGAAGGGCGAGCGGACGAAGCCGACGGCGTCGAGGCCGCCTCGCGCCAGGGTGGCCGCGCGGGCCCTGATCGACCGGTTGCCGGTCGGCGCCTCGAGCCCGATGCCGTGGGCCGTCCCGCCCGAGACCACCAGGATGTGCCCGGCCTTGGGGGCGGTCCGGCCGCGGTAGCCGAACACGTCGCCCCGCTCGACCTCGTGGACGTCGAGGACGGTGGCCGTCACGCGCAGCGCACCGAGGTCGCCGAGCCACAGGTCCGTGCCGATCCGCGGCCGCACCTCGAAGTCGGCGTACGACGTGCGGAGCGAGGCCAGCTCGGTGCCGGTCAGGTGACTGACCCACAGCCGGCGGGTGGGGAGCTCGGCGGCCACCACGTCGTTGACGAGGTGGACGACCTCGCTGAGGTGGGAGCCCGCGGCGAGCGGGAGATGGAACGCGACGCCCTCCAGCCGCGCGGGCCGGCGCGACAGGAGGCCGGCCGCGGCCCGCAGCTCCTCGGCGGACATCCCGTGGCGCCTCATGCTGGTCATCCGCTCGAGCACGATCCGGGCGTCGGGCTCGCGTCCGAGCAGCGCGATCAGGTCGGCGAGCCGGCTGACGGTGTGCACGACCCGGCCGGCCGGCAGCTCCCGCTCCGCCTCGGCCGGACGCCACGGCGTGAGCACCAGGAGGTCGCCGGGGAAGCGCTGCGCCACCTCGGGCAGCTCGTCGTAGGTGCCGACCGCGAGCGTGTCGACCCCCAGCCACTCGGCCTTGCGGGCCAGCCGGCCGACCCCGAAGCCGTAGCCGTTGCCCTTGGCGACGGGGACCAGCCCCGGGTTGTCGTCGGCGACCTGGCGCAGGTGACGGCGCCACCGGTCGCCGTCGACGGTCAGGGTGAGGCTCACGAACGCCGTCCGGGGAGGAGCCGGTGCCGGTTCACGTAGAGCTGGAAGCCTTGGTAGAGGGCGCGGTTGAGGGGGAGGTCCCACTCGCCGACGGTCTCGACGGCCTCCCCTCCGGTGCCGGCCTTGAACTGGATCAGGCCGACGTGCGGGTCGTCGGGGTCGAGGGTGTCGGTGATGCCGCGCAGGTCGTAGACCTCCGCGCCGCGGGCCATCGCGTCACGGATCATCGTCCACTGCACGGCGTTGGACCCGCGGACCTCGCGCTTGTCGGTCGACGACGCGCCGTAGGAGTACCACGCGTGCGTCCCGACCCGGACCGCGATCGTCGCCGCCACCAGGTCGCCCTCGTGGTGCGCCAGCCACAGGGTGAGGCGGTCGGGCTCCTCCGCGCCCAGCGCGTCGTACATCGTCTGGAAGTAGGCGAGCGGGCGCGGCAGGAAGTGGTCGCGCTCGGCGGTGTGGACGTAGAGGTCGTGGAAGGCCTTGAGGTCCTCGGCGCCGCCCGGGGTGACCACCACGCCCGCCTTGTCGGCCTTGCGGATGTTGCGCCGCCACAGCTGGTTCATGCCCGCGAGGACGTCCTCCTCGGTCCGCCGCGTGGGCGCGCCGGTCGAGCCGTTCGCCCCGCTGGTCGAGCCTGTCGAGACCCCGCCCGTCGAACCGTCCCCCGCTGGTCGAGCTTCCCCCCGCTGGTCGAGCCGTTCCCCCCGCTGGTCGAGCCGTCCCCGCTGGTCGAGCTTGTCGAGACCAAGGGGATCACGAACGTGTACTGCGGCTGCCCGGCGGCGAACCCGCCCTCCGCGACCTGCGGGCGCCAGCCCAGCGACTCGAGCTGCTGGACCACGCGGGCACCGACGGCCGAGCGCTCGAGCGGGGCGAGGTCGGTGAGGGTGCGGACCGCCTCGTCGGCGACCCCCTCCTTGACCTGCGCGGCGCTCCACCGCCGGGTCACCACCGGCGGGCCCATCCGCACGCCGAACGCGCCCTGCGACCTGACGTGTGCCGTCATCGGAGCCAGCCAGGCGGCGAGGTCGTCCACGTCCCAGTCGATGACCGGACCCTCCGGCAGGTAGGCCAGGTAGCGCGGCAGCCGCGGGAGCTTGCGATAGAGCACGAGCCCGGCGCCGACGAGCCGGTCGCCGTCGTACCAACCGAGCGACTCCCCGCGCCACTCCGACTTCACCGTGGCCCAGGCGGGCGTCTGCAGGAAGCTCGCCCACGACCGCCCACGGAGGTACGCGAGGTGGTCGGCGGACGAGATCGGCCGGACGGTCAGGGTCACGGCGACGAGGCTACCGGGGTGGGTCCCCGCCCAGACGGTGCCCGAAGGGGGCGACGCGGGCGCAGGAGATGCGTCACAGTGAAAGTCGCATGTATCAGGCAGGCCCCCGGCGTACTCCTGACGATGTGGACCCGGAGACCCCCGATGCCGAGGACGACCCCGACGGTGTACCCCGTAGCAGCCCCGTCCGGCCGTTCGACGCCCCGGTGCGGCCGTCCGTCGCCTCCGAGCCGGGGGCGCCCCGGCTCACGTCCGACCTGCGCGAGGAGGACACCGTGATGCACGACCAGGAGATGTACGCCGCCGTGCGGCGAGCGTGCGAGAAGTACGACCCGATGCCCCCGGGCATGCTCGACCGGATCGTGACCGTGGTGGGCGAGCTCGCCCGGCACGACGCGGACCTGGAGTTCGAGCTGATGCTCGTCGTGGAGCGGTTCCGCGAGCTGGTCGGCACCCGCGGCGGCTCGCAGTCCTACACGCTGCGCTTCGGCGCGGACGACGTCGAGCTCCTGGTCCGGATCACCACCGCCGACGACGAGGGGCGCGCCAGGCTGGACGGCTGGCTCGTCCCGGCGTTGAGTGGGCCCGTGCAGGTGCGCGAGGTCGAGGGCGAGAAGCGCTGCTACGACGGATCGGCCGATGCGAGCGGGCGCTTCGAGTTCCCCGAGCTCCCGGCCGGCTTCTACCGCCTGTCGCTCGAGCTCGCCGGAGGCCACACCTTCGCGACGCCCGCTTTCGAGATCTGACCCCCGTCCCGAGCCCACGAGGAAGCCGATGAACAAGCGCAAGCGCAAGCACATGGACCGCGACCCGCGGCCGCCCGCGAACGAGACCGTGACGTCGGCCGACGGACGGGTCCTCGACCCGACGGGATCACTGGGGGTTGAGGGCGTCGTCGTACGGACTACTGCCTACGTCTCCACCCGCCTCACCATCTCGAAGTCCACGGACATTCCGCAGGAGGAGCCCCGCGGGGTGCCCTCCACCGACGGGGCCGCCGCCACCGACGTGCCCCGCACTGTCGAGGTGGCCGGCACCGCGGATCAGGCGGGCGCCTCGGACGAGGCACCGGCCGACGCCGCCGAGGCCCGCAAGCGGGTCACGGGTGACATGGGACCCGAGGAGCGCGACCGGGTCGAAGCGCGCTTCGCGTTGGTGGCTGCGGTTGCCGACGACCTGGGCTGGGTCGCCACGCTCGAACCCGAGGATCCCAAGACAGTCGGGCTCCGTTTCGGCGTGCTCAGGGTGGGTCTCGACATCAAGCACGACGCCGACGTGGTGCTGCCGCCGGATGCGTTCACCCTGCTCCAGCAGCTGCGCCTGCGATTCAAGGATCGGCCCAAGACCCTGCAGGGCATCAGCCTCGACCACGTGATCCTCTCGTCGCCGTTCGACTCGAGTCACCCGTTCGACTCCAGCCACCCGTTCGACAGCTCCCACCCGTTCGACTCGAGTCACCCGTTCGACTCCAGCCATCCGGCAGGGGGTGGCGCAGGGCCGATCGACACCTACGGCGTCCCCGGGCAGGGGGGTCGGCAGCCGATCGCCTACGTCGGGCTTCCGCCTTACCGACGCGAACCCAAGGACGACTGTCGCCGGCCGGTCGTGGCCATCCTCGACACCGGGTGCGGGGTACACCCCTGGTTCGACGACGACGGCCGCGACGTCGTGACCCGGGGCTTGCAGCTCGACGGTCACGACATCGGGTACAACGTCCCCGCCACCGACCCCGAGACCTTCTGGGACCAGGCGGGCGCCCTCGACGGGATGATCGACCCCCTGTCCGGTCACGGCACGTTCATCGCGGGGCTGGTGCACCAGGGTTGCCCGGATGCCGACATCCTCTCGTGGCGCGTCGTCCCGTCCATGGGACCGATCGTCGAGTCGGACTGGATCACGGCGCTCGCCCAGATCGCGGAGCTCAACCGCCGCGGGCGCGAGGGCGGTCCAGACGGTCGCATCATCGACGTCCTCAGCCTCTCTATGGGTTACTACCACGAGACTGCCTACGACTCGCTGTTCGACCCGACCCTCTTCGGGGTGCTGTCCGACCTCGCCTCGCGCGGGACGCTCGTGGTCTCCTCCGCGGGCAACGACGCCACGGCGCGGCCGTGCTTCCCTGCGGCGTTCGCGCCCTGGCGCGAGGACGAGGACGGAAACGACGGGTCCGTGGTGCGGGCCCCCGCGGGCCAGCTGCCGATCCTCTCGGTCGGCGCGCTCAACCCCAACAAGGTGACGGATGCTCTGTTCAGCAACGCCGGCTACTGGGTGCGGTCCTTCGTGGAGGGCGCGGCCGTGATGAGCACCGTCCCGAAGTTCCAGGGCGGCCTCCAGCCGGTGGCCCGTGCGGTCGCCTTCGGGCGCGCCCGCGAGAACATCGATCCCGACGACTTCCGCGGCGGATTCGGCGTCTGGAGCGGCACATCGTTCGCGGCGCCGCTGATGGCCGGGCGCCTGGCTCGCTACCTCGGCGAGCACATGACGGCCGGCGACGACCCCGACGTCCTCAAGGAGCGCGCCCGAGACGCACTGGAGGTCGTGGCCGGGTTGCCCTCATCATGAGGGAATGCTGTCCGCCGACCAACTGCACCGGCGGGGCGTGGACGCGATCAACGCCGGCAAGGTGCGGGTGGCGCGCCCTCTTCTCGAGCGCGGCCTGCAGCGCGCAGTGGACCAGGACCTCAAGGCCCGCATCGAGGCGAGCTTGGCCTACGTCGCGGCGGAGACGGGGGATCCGGCCGGTGGAATAGCCCTCTGCGAGGCAGCGCTGGCGCGGCCGGGTCTGCAGGCACAGACGCGCGGCATTGTGCAGAGTCAGCGGGCGCTGCTCCAGATGCGGTCGGGGGACACGCCGGGGGCGCTGATGTCCTTCGGGGAGGCCATCCGGTTCCTGGACTCGCTCCCGGACGAGAAGGCGCGGGCTCATCTGAACCGCGGTGGCGTGTATCTCCAGCAGGGGGCAGGCGAGGTCGCAGCAGAAGACTTCTCGGCCGCGATGCGGAACTTCGAGGTCGCGGGTCTGGTGGCGGAGGTCCCGAAGGCTCAGCACAACCTGGGGTACGCCGCCTTCGTCCAGGGCGACCTCGTCAGCGCTCTGCGCGACATGGAGGAGGCCGGGCACAACCTGCCCGCGTCGAGCCCGGTGCTCCGTGCCATCTCGCAGCAGGACCGCGCCGAGGTGCTGATGGCGGCGGGGCTCACCCGCGGCGGTCTGGCCGCTCTCGACGAGGCGGCCCGCACGTTCGGGAACCATCACCTACCGCAGCGTCGCGGAGAGGCGGAGCTGACGATCGCCCGCGCGGCGCTGGCTCGGGATCCCGATCGTGCGCTGGTGGCCGCCCGGGCGGCCCGCGCGCGCTTCGATCGCACCCGCACCCCGGCGTTGCGACTCAAGGCCCTGGCCCTGGTGCACGGCGCCGAGGTCAGGCTCGGACGGACCCGACCGTCGATGGTGACCCACGGGGACGTCTTGGCGGCGGAGCTGGATGCGCTCGAGCTGCGGTGGTGGGCGATCGACATCCGGCTCGACACCGCGCTCGTGGTGCTGCGGCGAGGCGATGCCGACGAGGCGCGCCGGCGGCTCCACGCCATCCGGGTGCCGGCCACCGCACCGCTCGGCGTACGCCTCCGGGACCGCGACGTCCGCGCAGCCCTCGCCGAGCGGACCTCCCGTCCGTCGGTCGCGCTGGGGCACCTGCGGCACGGACTCGCGGACCTCCACGAGTGGCAGAGCTCCTTCGGCAGCCTCGACCTCCAGACCATGGTGACCGGGCACGGGCGCCGGCTGGCGGTCCGCGGGCTGCGAGTCGCGAGCCGGTCGCAGTCGCCGGAGGTGCTCTTCGAGTGGTCCGAGCGTGCCCGGATGCTCGCGAGCCGGGTGCAGCCGGTGCGGGTGCCCCACGACGAGCCGCTGGTCGCCGACCTCGCCGAGCTGCGGGCGCTCGCAGCGCTGGAGGAGCCGTCGCGCGGGGAGGCGGCCCGTCAGGCGGAGCTGCGGCAGCGGGTGCGGGAGCGGGCATGGCAGCTGCGCGGCTCGGGGGCGTACGACGACCCCATGTCGCTGTCGGACTTCCAGGTGCGGCTCGACGGCGGCCGGGCCCTGGTGGCCCACGTGGTCACCGCCGAGCGGGTGGTCGCCCTCGTGGTGACCGAAGGGAACGCGACGACCCACGACCTCGGCGCGCGGGAGGACCTCGACGCGCTCCTCGGCGGGCTCCTGCCCGACCTCGACATGGCCGCGGCCCATCTGCCCGAGGTCTTCGCCCGGTCCGTGCGGACGGAGCTGGCCAGCCGGCTCCGGAGGCTCGACGACCTGCTGCTCGCTCCGCTGCTCGAGGAGATCGGGGACCTCCCGCTCGTCCTGACGCCGTCCGGCGCTCTGGCGACGGTGCCCTGGTCCCTGCTCCCGACCAACCAGGGACGTCCCGTGATCGTGGCCGAGTCCGCGACCTCCTGGGTGGCGCGTACCCGGACCCCGCTCCGGTCTCGGACCGCCGGCTTCGTGGCCGGCCCGCGGGTCGCCCAGGCGGAGGCCGAGACGACCGCGGCGTCGAAGGTCTGGCCCGGTTCGCGGGTGCTCCGCGGATCGGAGGCGACCGCCGAGGCGGTCAGCCGACTGGCGGGGGAGGTCGACGTACTCCATGTCTCGGCGCACGGACGGCACTCGTCGGAGAACCCGCTCTTCTCGGGCTTCGAGCTCGCCGACGGGCCGTGGTTCGGCTACGACATCGACCAGCTCGCGGCCGTGCCCGACGTCGTCCTCCTGTCGGCCTGCGAGGTCGGGCGGTCGACCCTGCGGGGCGGCGAGGAGCTGATCGGGATGACCGCGGCCTGGCTGCACGCCGGCGCCCGGTGCGTGGTCGCGTCGGCGGCCGCGATCAACGACGCCGTCGCGCACGACGTCCTGGTGCGGGTGCACGAGGGCCTCGCTGAGGGACGCCGTCCCTCCGCCGCGCTCGCCGAGGCGCTCCTCGGCGTCGACCCCGAGGGCCCCCCTGCCCCGTTGGTCTGCTTCGGCTGAGGCGTCGACGGAGCCGGGCGCGGAGCGCCCCGCGACGGGTCGTGTGCCGGACGACGCGCCCCACCGCGTCCTGGGGCGCACGACCTTCCGGGACCCGGGGGCGCCCGACGTCCTGAAGGCTCGGCGGGGGACCTCAGAGGCGGGAGCGGACGGCCTCGAAGTCGGCGCGGTGCTCCTCGGCGCCGCCGGGGGTCTCGAACACGACCGGCGCACCGGCGTCGCGGACCACCTGGGCGAGGAGGTCGGGCCCGATGCGCCCCTGACCGAGGTTCGCGTGGCGGTCGGCCCCCGAGTCGAAGTCGTCGCGGCTGTCGTTGCAGTGGACGAGGTCGATGCGGCCCGTGATCGCCCGGACCTGGTCGACGACCGTCTCGAGCGGGATGCCGCCGGCGTGCGCGTGGCAGGTGTCGAGACAGAAGCCGACCATGTCGGCGCCCTCCGCGGCCGCGACCGCGTCGAACACGCCCTTGATCCGGTCGAGGTAGCGGGCCATGGCGTTGTCGCCGCCGGCGGTGTTCTCGATCAGCAGCGGGATCTTCAGGTCGGTCGCCTCCACGGCCTTGCGCCAGTTGTCGAAGCCGACGGCCGGGTCGTCGTCCTTGTTGACGTGGCCCCCGTGCACGATCAGCCCGCGCGCGCCGATCGACGCCGCGGCGTCCAGGTGCTGCTGGAGGAGCTTGCGGGACGGGATGCGGATGCGGTTGTTCGTCGTGGCGACGTTGACGATGTAGGGCGCGTGGACGTAGAGGCCGACACCGGCCGCCTCGGCGTCGGCGCGCAGACCCTCGGCGCCGCCGGCGTAGCGGAACTCCGGACCCTGATAGCCCTGCGGGTCGCCGAGGAAGAACTGCACGTGCGCCGCGTCGCGTGCCCGGGCCTCCGCGATCGGGTCGGTCTGCTCGACGTGCGCTCCGAGAGCGAGGGTGCTCATGCGGCCATCGTAGGAACCGCCGCCGACGTACGACGTCCCGGCCGCCAGGTGGCAGGCTGTGCCCATGGACATCCTGGTGCTGATCGTGCTGACGCTGGCGCTCGTGGGGATCGTGGTCGCGGCCGGCTTCGTGATCCTGGCCGCCCTCAGCGGCGGCACCCGCGACTGAGCCCCCGCGCGATTCGGTCGGCGTCGCCGGTCGCTGTTAGCCTTGGCGGGTTGCTCGCCACCTCCGGTGGGGGCGACCACGGTGCCCGACCCGAGTCGTCCGCCGTGTCACGCAAGCCCTCCTGCCACGGACCGTCCGTGGCCGCTCTAGTCCAGAGGAGGTGGAGACCGCTGTGCGTGCCTATGAAGTGATGGTCATCCTCGACCCGAGTCTCGAGGAGCGGACGGTTCAGCCGTCGCTCGACAAGTATCTCAACGTCATCCGCAAGGACGGCGGCACCGTCGACAACGTCGACGTGTGGGGCCGCCGCCGGCTGGCCTACGAGATCAAGAAGAACGCCGAAGGCATCTACGCCGTCATCACCCTCAACGCGGAGCCGGACACCGTCAAGGAGTTCGACCGCCAGCTCGGCCTGAACGAGTCGGTGCTCCGCACCAAGGTGATGCGGCCGTCGGCTCACTGAGCCCCCTGTGGAGCGGGCCTGGCACTTGTCGGTGCACCGCGCCACGATGAGCCCACACGCGATCAACCCTCACGAGGAGACCTGACATGGCAGGCGACACCCAGATCACCGTGGTCGGCAACCTGGTCGACGACCCGGAGCTCCGCTTCACGCCCTCGGGCGCGGCGGTGGCCAACTTCCGGATCGCCTCCACGCCACGGACCTTCGACCGTCAGGCCAACGAGTGGAAGGACGGCGAGGCGCTGTTCCTGTCCTGCTCGGTGTGGCGCCAGGCGGCGGAGAACGTCGCGGAGTCCCTCCAGAAGGGGATGCGCGTCGTCGTGCAGGGCAACCTGCGCTCGCGTCAGTACGAGACGCGTGAGGGCGAGAAGCGCACCGTCTTCGAGATCCAGGTCGACGAGGTCGGCCCGTCGCTGAAGTACGCCACCGCCAAGGTGACGCGCACGCAGCGGTCGGGTGCGTCGTCGTACGGCGGCGGGCAGCAGGGCGGTTCGCAGGGCGGCGCCCCGGGCGACAACGACCCCTGGGCCACTCCGCAGCAGAGCGGTGGGGCCCCGGCCGCGGCGACCGGCAACGACCCGTGGGCCACCCCGGGCGTCAGCTCGGAGGAGCCGCCGTTCTGACCGGCGGACACCACCACAACTGAAAACCCATTCCCAGCCCACCATTCCGGCTTTGCCCTCGGGCGGCCGGGCTCACCTGAAAGGGAGCACCACAATGGCCAAGGCAGTGATGCGCAAGCCCAAGAAGAAGGTTTGCCAGTTCTGCAAGGAGAAGGCGACCGGTGTCGACTACAAGGACACCACGCTGCTCCGCAAGTTCATCTCCGACCGCGGCAAGATCCGCGCGCGTCGGGTCACCGGCAACTGCGTCCAGCACCAGCGGGACGTCGCGATCGCGGTCAAGAACGCCCGCGAGCTCGCCCTGCTGCCCTACACCTCGACCGGTCGCTGAAGGGAGCCGAGACGATGAAGATCATCCTGACCCAGGAGGTCACCGGCCTCGGTCAGCCCGGTGACGTGGTGGAGGTCAAGGACGGCTACGGCCGCAACTACCTCCTCCCGCGCAACGTCGCGATCCGCTGGACCCGCGGTGGCGAGAAGACCGTCGAGTCGATCAAGAAGGCCCGCGCCTCGCGTGCGGTCCGCGACCAGGACCACGCCGACGAGCTGAAGGGCAAGCTCGAGGCGGCCCCGGTCGACGTCAAGGTCAAGGCCGGCGCGTCCGGTCGGCTCTTCGGCGCCGTGACCACGAACGAGATCGCCGGCGCCCTCGCCGAGGTCACCGGGGAGCAGGTCGACCGGCGCACCATCGCGCTGGCCAACCCCATCAAGAGCCTCGGCGCCCACTCGGTGTCGGTGCGGCTGCACGACGACGTCTCCGCCACGGTGGCGCTCAACGTCATCCCCGCCTGACGCCCGACCCGCTCGACCGCACGGCCCGCTCCGGTTCGCCCGGGGCGGGCCGTCGTGCGTCCGGGGTGCGCGCGACCGGGCGGTCCCTACGGCTCCGGCGAGGGCGCGACGCGCCTGCGCCCAGGGCCGCGAGGCGTAGGCGAACAGCAGCCCGATCAGCAGCAGGAGGGCCAGCGACGCCGCGGCGTACGTCGCCCCCACCAGCCCGTGCAGTCTCCCGCCGAAGACCACCGCCGGCAGCACCGTGACCAGGATCAGCACCGTCCGCGCGGTCAGCAGCCAGCGGCGCGCCCGGGTGTCGCCGGCGAGGAACGCTGCCTGGGCGAGGGCGTGGGCCAGCACGATCGTGGTCACGAGCTGGGGGAGGTTGGCCGCCCAGGTCAGGGACGGATCCACGTCGTCGAGGCGGTGCGGGACCGACGGCACCCACAGCACGCACGAGGTGAGGAGCGCGAGGACCCCGAGGGTGACCAGCGTCCCCCGCTGGGGTACCGGGAGCGCCCGCAGCCCGACCAGGGCCAGCAGCCAGCCCAGCGGGTCGGGCAGCAGGTCGAAACCGTGCACCGGAGCCGTCAGCGCCACGATCAGCAGGCCCATGCCCACGGCCTGCAGCGGCTTCACGCCGGTCAGGGTATCCGGGGCCCTCGGGGGCTGTGCATGACCGGTGGAAATCCCCCGTTTCGGCCCCGGGGTGGGCGATGTGTCGACAAACCAACGTGTGAATCTCAGATGGCGAAAGAGTGAACCAGGTCACACCCCGACTTTCTTGGTTCCACATCTGTGGAATCGCATCCGTGCAGGTCAGAGGCGTGATAACAGGCGGATGAGGGGAGTTCTCCACACGTCGTCCACCGGTCCGACCACAGGACACTGCGTGTCGTCCACCCGCGACCGCCGGTTATCCCCAGCCCCTGTGGACAAGGTCCTGTTCGCGGAGGCTTCCCGGCACCTACATTCCGGGGTGGCAGGTCGGACACGGGGCGAGCGAGCGCGGTGCGGGGCCTCACCGCAGCGCGGCCGGTTCTCGGTGGTGACGGGTGGGCGTCGTTGTCGGCGCTCACCCCTACCGTCACTTCTGTCACAGGCGTCGGGTGTCCGCCACGCCGCCGAGATCAGCGAAGGAGTGCCTGGGTGAGCATCACCGAGCAGGGGTCGTGGGACGTCCCGGGCCTGCCGGAGGCACCTCGCGACGACTGGGGAGACGGTCCCGCCGCCTACGAGCCGGGGGAGCGTCCGAGCCGCCCCGGCGACCGCACGCCGCCGCAGGACAACGCCGCCGAGCAGAGCGTCCTCGGCTCCATGCTGCTGTCGAAGGACTCCATCGCCGACGTCAGCGAGCTCCTCCGCGGGGCGGACTTCTACCGACCCGTGCACGAGGTGATCTTCGACGCGATCATCGACCTCTACGGCCGCGGCGAGCCGGCCGACCCGATCACGGTCGGCAACGAGCTGCACCGCCGGGGCGAGCTGGCCCGGATCGGCGGGGCGCCCTACCTCCACACGCTCTCGGCCAACGTCCCGATCGCGGCCAACGCCGGCTACTACGCCGAGATCGTCCGCGAGAAGGCGATCCTGAGGCGCCTCGTCGACGCCGGCACGCGGATCGTGCAGATGGGCTTCGCCGGGCAGGGGCAGGTCGACGACGTGGTCGACGCGGCGCAGGCCGAGGTCTACCAGGTGACCGACCGGCGCAGCGCGGAGGACTACGCGCCGCTCTCCGACATCATGGACGGCGTTCTCGACGAGATCGAGGCGATCGGCAACCGCGACGCCGGTCTCTACGGCGTCCCCACCGGCTTCGCCGACCTCGACGACCTCACCAACGGTCTGCACAACGGCCAGATGATCATCGTCGCGGCCCGGCCCGCGATGGGGAAGAGCACCCTCGCCCTCGATCTGTGCCGCGCGGCGTCCATCCACAACAACATGACCAGCTGCTTCTTCAGCCTGGAGATGACGCGCTCGGAGATCACCATGCGCCTGCTCTCGGCGGAGGCGAAGGTGCCGCTCAACCACATCCGCAACGGTCAGATGAACGACGACGACTGGGGCAAGCTCGCCCGCAAGATGGCGGAGGTCTCGAGCGCGCCGCTGTTCATCGACGACTCACCGAACATGACGATGATGGAGATCCGGGCGAAGGCGCGTCGGCTCAAGCAGCGCCACGACCTCCGGCTGATCGTGATCGACTACATGCAGCTGATGACCTCGGGCCGCAAGGTCGAGAGCCGCCAGCTCGAGGTCAGCGAGTTCTCCCGCCAGATCAAGCTGCTCGCCAAGGAGCTCGAGGTCCCGATCATCGCGCTCTCGCAGCTCAACCGTGGGCCCGAGCAGCGCGGCGACAAGCGCCCGATGATGAGCGACCTGCGGGAGTCCGGCTCCCTCGAGCAGGACGCCGACATGGTGATCCTGCTGCACCGCGACGACGTCTACGAGAAGGAGTCGACCCGCCCCGGCGAGGCCGACCTGATCGTGGCCAAGCACCGCAACGGCCCCACCCGCGACATCACGGTCGCCTTCCAGGGCCACTACTCCCGCTTCGTCGACATGGCCCACTGACCCGGGCGTCCTGATGGGGCTGACGGAACCTGCAATGGTGGCAATGGAAATGCAATTGTGGCCGAGATTCTGCAACGTTGCGCGCTCGCCGAGTTCAGACGACTTCGACAGGTGCGGCTTCAGGCCCGAGCAGGGTGCCGGCCGAGGGTGTTGGGTGACCGCCAGAACCTCCCGCTGGTGACCGCATGGTCAGCCGAGCTGGCCGAATCGCGCCACCCGGTGCCACGCAGGCTCGAGCACCTGGACGTTGCGGGGCTTCAGGTCCGGCTGTGACCCGGCACTGGCGTGCGTCAGTTCGCCGCGATCGGGTTCGGGCACACGGGGCCAGGTCCGCTGATGAGCGCTCCGAGAACCAGGCACCCGAAGATGTGCTGGTGACTGTCGAGGTCAGGTCGCCCGCTCCACGCCCGGTTCGGAGACATCAGGCCCGTGGCCGCCTAGAGTTCCAAGAGTGAGGCGCGCCTTCGCCACTGTCAGCGGGCTCGCGGGCTGGGTCACGGGGTCGGGCCCCGAGGTGCTGCTGTTGCATGGCGGACCGGGCATGACCGACTACATGGAGAGCCTTCTCCCCGAACTGGACGGTTACCAGACCGCGTTGTTCCAACAGCGGGGCGTCGCACCATCGACGTTGACGGGACCTTTCGACGTGCCGACGCTGCGCGAGGACGTCATCGAGGTCCTTGACACCCTTGGCTGGCAGGCGCCGGTGATAGTGGGCCACTCCTGGGGCGGGCACCTCTTGCTGCACCTCCTTGCGGCGAAGCCCGCGCGCGTCGGGGCCGCCCTGATGGTGGATCCACTGGGCGCGGTCGGCGACGGCGGTCTGGCCGCCTTCCAAGAGGAGTTGATGCGCCGACTCCCCCAAGCCACCATCGCGAGGTTGGAGGAGCTCGACGCCATCGAGGTGACTCGTGAGCTCACTCAAGACGAGCACCTCGAGGCCATGGAGATCGCCTGGCCGGGATACTTCTCGAGCTTGGAGGCGGCGCAGCCCATCCCCCAGACCGGCCACGCCCCCAGCGCCGAGAGCTGGGCCTCCATCCGCGCCGAGCTGCCCGCCCTCTCGCCGCTGCTCCGGGGCTGCAACGTCCCGACCAGATTCGTGCACGGCGCCCGAGATCCCCTCCCAGTGACCGCGAGTACGGATACCGCCGAGCTCATGGACGCACCCGTAGACGTGCTTCCTGGTAACGGTCACTTCCCATGGCTCGAGGACCCCGGATCCGTCCGCCGCAGCCTCGACAGACTGCTCGCAACGGCTGGCTCAGCGACAGCGAATCAGCGCTGAGCCAGCATTCCGTTCATCCAAGCCGCGAATGTGGCGACCAGGCGGTGAGACGCTCCTATGCTTCGTCAAGCAGTTGGGGCCGTGTTTTCAAGCAGCCGGTAGCGGTCGCGGGCGACGTAGCGGGCAAGGCAGCGTTTGATCTCTCGGCCGGTCTTGCCTTCGGCAGTACGGCGAGCGACGTAGTCGCGGGTGGCTGGCTGGTACTGGATGCGGCTCTGGACCACGGTATGCAGTGCGTTGTTGAGCTGGCGGTCGCCGTAACGGTTGAGCCGGTACCGGGTGGTGACCTGGCCACTGTTCGCCGGGATCGGTGCCACGCCGGCGAGCATCGCGAACGCCGCTTCGGAGTGGATCCGGCCGGGGTGGGATCAGGCGCACAGCACCGTCGCGGCCACGATCGGTCCGACACCGAACTGCTCCAGCAGGTCAGGACGCCAGCTGCGAATGATGACCACGATCGCCTTCTGCAGCTCTCGTGCCTCCTTCAACATCGCGTGCGCGCGACGCGCCAAGGTGCGCAGCGCGACCACGGTGCTGGTCGTCTCGGTGTCCCAGGAGGCGTGCACTCGCATGTTCGCGGCGGTGTTGAGCATCGCGGCAAGCTTCTGGCCACGGAACCTGACTCGGATGGGCTCGGGTGCCGCGATGACCAGGCTGAAGACCTGCTGCTGGGCCTCGGTAGAGGCGTTGACCGCGGAGCGGCGAGCAGCCAAGAGCACCGACAGTGCTTGGCGTTCGCCCCCGGTGCGGGGAGTTCCCAGCCGCGGTCGTGCCATGGCTTCACGCGCAGCGCGGATCGCATCGAGCGGGTCGGACTTCGCGCCGTGGCGACGCGCAGCCCGCTTCGGGCGATCCAACTCGATGACGATCTCCGAGGACTCCAGCAGGTGACGACTCAGACCGGCGCCGTGGCCGCCGGTCCCCTCGATCGCCCAGGCCCGCAACATCGCGTGGGTGTTGGCGAACTCCACGAGCTCGGCATAGCCCTCGGGTGTCGTCTCGACGGTGATCTCGTCGAGGACACCACCAGTCGCAGCATCGACCACGGCCGCGGAGTGAGTATGTACGTGGGTGTCGACGCCGATGACGACATCGACCACATCGCGTAGATCGGTCAGACTGTTCATGCGTTCTCTCCTTCGCCGGACGGGACGTGGTTCCGGTCCGGGACGGAGGATCGGCAGGACTGTGATGAGACACATCCGGCGCCGCTAACGCCAGGTGGTCAAGCTCCTGATCAGGCCAGCTCCTCCAACCGGGCCGGGGTCGGTGGCCGCGAGCGGACAGGTCGCAGCAAGGCACAAAGGCCAGTCATTCCGGGGGTCACACCCGCGGTCACCAACCCACAGCCCAGCACCTTCAGGCCGCATTAACGATCCTCACAGTCATTCGGCCTCCTCTGCGGCCCCTCCCTGCGGTGGCTCACGGGAGGCGTCGCGGCCTCGCCGCCGAGCTGTAACAGCAGGGCCTGGCCCTCCTGGACGAGGACGACAACGCCAACGCATCATTTCCCGGCCGTCACGCAGCCCCCTGGTATGCACGGCCCGGAAGAGCCTCGTACGGCGCACTGGTCCAGGGCCGCCGTCGCCTCTAGGCTGTGGCCGAGTCAGGGACGGTTTCGATGAGGGACGCACAACGGGGCATCGCAGCCCTCGCTGGCGCCTGCGCGCTCTCGGTGGCCGCAGCGGCGGGTGCGACCGGCGCACCCGGACCATGGACCGTGGAGACCACGCCCGCACCGAGTGTCACCTTCAATCGGCTGAACGGTGTCGCCGCCACCTCCGGGGCGGTGTGGGCGGTCGGCTCCTACGAGACGGCGACCCAGTCACGCACCCTCATCCTCGAGCGAGGCACCGCCGGCTGGGTGCGGCAGCCGAGCGCCAACCGGACCGGGTCCAACGAGCTGTTCGCGGTCAAGGCGACCTCGCGCACCAACGCATGGGCCGTCGGCGACCACGACAACGGCGTCGGCCTCGGCGTGCTGATCCTGCACTACAACGGCACCCGATGGGCGACCCAGGCGGCACCGCACAGCGGGTTCTCCTCCTGCGGGAGCGCCGCCTGTTCCTACGGCCTGAACGCTGTCGCCGCACTGTCCGCCTCCGACGCCTGGGCCGTCGGCGCGCACGCCTGCCGGGCCATCGAGTGTCCCGAGCTGACCCTCGTCGAGCACTGGAATGGAAGGTCGTGGAAGGTCCAGCCGAGCCCGAACTTCGGTGGCGTCAGCGAGCTCACCGGGGTCGCGGCCTGGAACAACTCCCACGTGTGGGCCACGGGAACCGACCACGCCGGCACGGTCACCACCGGCAACGGCCACGGTTTCATCGAACGGTGGAATGGCCACAAGTGGCAGCTGGTGACCCTTCCCAAGCTGGGCTTCGAAAGCGCCCTGGACGCCGTCACCGCGGTCTCGGCCTCAAACGTGTGGGCGGTCGGGACGTACGCACCGCACCGCAACAGTACGGAAAGGACCCTGGTCCTGCACTGGAACGGAGCCCACTGGCTGCGCGTGTCGAGCCCGAACCGGGGCACCGGCGCCTTCAACGAGCTCCATGCGGTCAAGTCCGTCTCGGCCCACGACATCTGGGCCGTCGGCGGGTACCGGTCCGGCCAGGGAGCCGAGCGCACCCTGATCGAGCATTACAACGGGGCGTCCTGGACGGTCTCGAGCAGCCCGAACGTCAACGCGTTCGACAACGGCCTCACCGCCGTCACCGGGCGGTCGACAACCAGCGTGTTCGCGGTCGGCTCTGCCGAGGGTGACGCCAACGACGACAGCAGCAGCCCGCTGGCCCTGCACTGCTGCTAACCGGCCCGCGTACTGAGAGTTCCGGATTGCGCGAGGACGGGAGCCCCTTGCTAGCAGCACCAGGAGCCTTCAAGTCGAGCGCCGTAGGACGTCGTCGCGACGGGCATGAGGTCGCCCCAGCCATCTGATCGATTCCCGCGATTGCATCTGCTGCATGGGGCATCATTCCCCGCCGTGACCTCATCTCTCCGCGCCGTGCTCGGTGCCGCCACCGTCCTGCAACGTTGCGCGCTCGCCGAGTTCAGACAATTCGACAGGTGCGGCTTCAGGCCCGAGCAGGGTGCCAGCCGAGGGTGTTGGGTGACCGCCAGAACCTCCCGCTGGTGACCGCATGGTCAGCCGAGCTGGCCGAAATCGCGCCACCCGGTGCCACGCAGGCTCGAGCACCTGGACGTTGAGGGATTTCAGCTTCCTTGCAACCTCGACGACACACTCCACACGTTCGATCGCTTCGGTCACCGTTGGTTCCGTGTCCGACCGCGTCGCAAATCAAAGCCGCGAACCCTCGACCCCGTGAATCCCCTGGGCGCGCTGCTGCGGGAGGCATCCTCAGTGGTGGTGGGGTGCCTCCCGCAGCGTCGGCTGCGTCGTGGTGGTCAGGGTTGGAGGGTGACGGTGAGCAGCTGGCGCTGGTGCGGGAAGTCGAAGGTGATCTGGCCGGTGGCACCCTGGTAGCGGCCGGTGCCGCCGGTGATGGCGAGTACGAACTCGGGTGTCTGACTGACGAGCCCGGCGAATTCGACCGTCCCGTGGCCGAGTCGGAGAGTGCCGGTGGCCTGGAAGAGGTGCCGGGAGGCGTCGACCTCGACGCCTACGTTGTGGAGGTGCCCCACGGTGGTCCCGTCGAGGGTGAGCCGTTGGGTCAGGATGACGGTGTCGCCGAGTCCGGGTCCCGAGGTGCCGAGATCCTCGAAGGCCTCCTGTCCGTGGTGGGCGACCAGGTGCATGGTCGTGGTCTGCGTGTTCGCGGATGCCGAGCCGTCGGCGGCCAGGGCGACCCCCGTTCCCAGGGCCCCGATGCTGAGGGCGGCGATCGCAGCGCTGCAGGTCGAACGGGTGATGCGGATCATGAGGTGCCTCCTGGCGGGTTGTTTTGCTGGTCGTCCGCAACGCTAGGAAGCCGGGGTCCTGTCTCGCGTCGTACCCGGGGTGGGACTGGGGCGTCGACGATCCATCAAAAGGTGGACGCTGCCAGTGATCTGAGCGACTAGCGTCCTCGACGTGAGGATGCTGGGACGCCGTCGTTTGCTCGACGGTGGTCTTGTGGTGCTCGCGGCGAGCGTGTCGGCTTCGGTTCTGTGGGGTGGGCAGGGTCCGCGGGTCACGGTTGCCCTCTGCTCGGGGCTTTCGGTGCTGGTTTTCTGCGCCCGTGACCGGCAGCCGTTGGCGGTGACGATTGCGTCGTTCGGCCTTCAGGCGGTGAGCCTGGCGCTCGTACCGTCATCGACGCTGCTGCAGTTCGTTGCTTCGCTGTTCACCTTCGCGCTGGCTGGTGCCGTGAACCGGGGTCGCGACCTCGTGGTGGTGTCCGTCGTTGGTGTGACCTTCTTGGCGTACGCGACTTTCGGGTTGCCCACCAGCGGTGGGTTCTCCGACTTCGCGCTGTCCACGTTGATCGCGATGGGCTTCCTCGGTGCGGGTTGGCAGGTGAGCCGTCGAGGACGCCTCCTGGTTGAGGCGCGAGACACCGCCGACGCCGTCGAGGCTCGCCACCGCGAGCGCACGAGACGAGCGGTCACCGAGGAGCGGGCCAGGATCGCCCGCGAGCTCCACGACGTGGTGAGCCACGGACTGTCCGTCGTGGTCGTTCAGACACAGGCCGCCCGGAGCGCGGTCGAGGACCGGGCCCCCGACGAGGAGCAGGTCGTAGGCCGCCTCACGGCCGTGGAGGAGACGGCCCGCGAAGCCCTCGGAGACATGCGACGGATGCTCGGCCTGCTGCAGGTCGATGCGACGTCGAGCCAGGATGCCGAGCGCGAGGTCTTGGTGCTCGATAACCTGGACACCCTCATTGAGCGCGCTCGTGCGGCCGGATGCCGGGTCACCGCGGATCTCCCCGAGCCCGCCCCGCCCGTGCCTGCCGGCATCGGGCTCGCGACCTATCGGATCGTGCAGGAGTCGGTCACGAACGTCCTCAAGCACGCACCCGGGGCCGACCTTGATGTCTGTGTGGACGTCGTGCGTGACCGCATCCGCATCCGGGTGCGCAACACGATGTCCCGTCACTCCGTCGAGCCGACGGGCGAGGGGCACGGGCTGGTCGGCATGCGTGAACGAGCGTTGATGTACGGCGGTCAGTTCTCGGCCGGTGTCGTCGATGGAAAGTTCTTCGAGGTCGTTTCCGAGCTACCCCTGACCCCAGGCACGACGGCGGGGTCGTGACCGTTATCCGGGTCCTCGTCGCTGACGACCAATCCCTTGTCAGAGACGGCTTCCGCGCCCTGATCGATCGTGAACCGGACCTCACCGTCGTTGCGGAGGCCAGCGACGGTCTGGAGGCGATCGACCTCACGCGACGACACCACCCCGACGTCATCCTCATGGACATCAGGATGCCCCACGTCGACGGCCTCAGCGCCACCAAACAGATCCTGGGGCCGTCGCCGACCAAGAGCGGGACCACGCGGCCACGGATCATCGTGCTGACCACCTTCGACCGCAACGAGTGGATCTTCGAGGCACTCCGGGCAGGCGCGAGCGGGTTCCTGCTCAAGGACGTCCGAGCCGCCGCGCTCGTCGAGGCCATTCGCGTCGTACACGCTGGAGAAGCGCTCCTCGCGCCTTCGGTCACACGACGACTGGTGGAGGAGTTCGCCAGGTTCCCCACGGCAAGATCTACGCCCTCGCCTCAACTGGACACCCTCACCCGCCGTGAGCTCGACGTACTCCTACTCATCGCCGCCGGCCGATCGAACACTGAGATCGCCCGCGCACTCGTGGTCGAACAGTCCACCGTGAAGACCCACGTCAACCGCATCCTGACCAAGCTCGACCTTCGAGACCGAACCCAGGCCGTCGTGTTCGCCTACGAGAACGGGCTCGTCGTGCCGGGCGACGCCAGGGCTCCAACCGTCCACTCACAGCTTGCCTCCGACCGGCCCGACCCACGATGGCCCCGTCAATGAGACGGTCGACTCAAGGCTCCACCGCCCGTTCGCACATCCGGTGAGCGGGTATCGTTCCGCCTCACAGCCGGATCTGAGGACGTCTCAGCCCGCAACGTCACAGCCAGCCCACAATGCTCGGCCGGTGGTGGCGACGGCGGTCGCGGACAGACTCTCTGCGCTGCGCCACGTGGATCCGGTCTTGAATGAGGTAGCGGGCCTGAGCCTCGATGACGGTCTGGTTCATGGTGGCAGTCCTTCCGAGTTCGTTCTGTTGCGGGACCCCACCTCGTGGGTGCCCTCTCACGTGTTCAACGAACGCCTCCGCCTCACATCGACACTGCACCACGATCTTCAGTGGTGACTTCGGCCCGTCGGTGCACGAGCAGGACGGCGAAGACGCCCTTCCCCGACTCCACTCAGCGCACCCGCATTCCGCCGCGTTTGCAGGGCATGCTCGGGTGAGCGCACGGAACGAGTGGCTTCGGGTGCTGGCCGAAGCCTCATCGAGACCGGGACGACGGATCGTCTTCCCGCGGGCCCGCCACGAGGGCTTCGAGAACTGCGGCGGTCAGCTCCGGTGTCGGCAGGATGCGCAACCCCTCGTCGATCTCGAGCTCGGCCCAGTCGCGCTCGCGTGGTGGAGTCGCGGGGTCAAGAGCGATCCGGACCTGCCGGTTGAGGAAGTTCAACTCGCTCGCGATCAGCATCGTGAAGTCGGCCGTCGAGCGCAGTCGTGCCGGTCCGCCCGCGTCCACGTAGGACCGATACGTCCGCTGCATCGAGGCGAGGTCGGGATCGCCGTCGTGGAAGCAGGACACCAGGGTGCGAGTCAGATCCCCTGCCGGGTCGGCGGGCCCGAGGCTGTCCCAATCGATGATCACCAGCTCACCGGCTGCATCGGCGAGCACATTGCCAGGATGCAGGTCGCGGTGGCACAGCCGCATGCCGTCCGGGGACGCCGACGAGAGGAGGGCATGCACCGCCGGCAGGCCGTCGGCCGCGGCCGCCAGCCGGGCAGCCCAAGACCGGCCGGAATCAGTGGCTGCGGTCACCAGCGGTTCCCAATCGTCCTCGTCCGGCGGCACCTCGTACCACCGGTCCGGTGGCGCACCTCCCGGCTCCCGGTCCGCAGCCGGGGCGCACCGATGCAAACGGGCGAGGACAACGCCGAGCACGTCGGTGGCGGCGACGAGATCGACGGACCGGAGGTCGACCCAGTCGTAGAGTCGCAGCCACCCACCCTCGGCCAACGGGACGAGGTACCGCCCGTTCCGATCGGGAAGGCTCGCCGGCGATCGGACTCCCGCCGCCACGGCCCGTCGGGCGAAGGCCACCTCGGTCTCCACCACGACGTGCGCAGGCGGGATCCCCGCGAACACCTGCTTGAGGGCGAACACCCGACGCCCGACCGTCAACCGCCACACCTGACCCTGGGCTCCCCGGGCGCCGGGCGTGATCGAGACCTCGCCATCCCCGAGGTCGAACGCCTCCCGCGCCGAGGTGAGCACATCGGTCTGCACGCGGTCCATCATCGGTGACGCGGACGGGCCGCACGTACCCGCGTCGCGGACAGCCGAGATGCTGCAGAGCCCCGTCACCTCGAGCACGACCGGGTCGAGCCGCGCGTCGTGGCGATGACGGCTTCCGGGCTCCACGGCTACGGTGGCACCTCATCCGGCAGGCGCGGCCGGCGCGAGCGGTTCGGAGGGGGCATGGACGCACGTAGCGACGTGGTGGTCGTGGGAGCGGGCATCGTCGGACTCGCCGTCGCCCGCGAGCTGTCGCGGCGCCACCCGACCCACCAGATCACGGTCCTCGAGAAGGAGGACCGGGTCGCCGTCCACCAGACGGGCCACAACTCGGGCGTCGTGCACGGGGGCGTCTACTACGAGCCAGGCTCGCTCAAGGCCCGGCTCTGCGTCGAGGGCGCTCGCCTCATGTACGAGTTCTGTGCGGAGCACGCCATCCCCCACGAGCGCTGCGGCAAGCTGATCGTCGCGGTCCGTGAGGACGAGCTCGGCCGGCTCGACGAGCTGGAGCGTCGCGGGCTCGCCAACGGCGTGCCCGGACTGCGCCGCGTCTCCGCCGCCGAGCTGCAGGAGATCGAGCCGAACGCGACCGGGCTCGCCGCGCTCCACGCTCCCGACACCGGCATCGTCGACTACCGACTGGTGGCGGAGGCCATCCGGCGCGAGATCGAGGCGGCGGGCGCGCAGGTGCACTTCGGGATCGAGGTGACCGGGTTCGGCGAGGAGGGCGGTACGACGATCGTCGAGCACGCGGGCGGGCGGGTGGCGGCGGGGCGTGTGGTCGTGTGCGCGGGGCTGTGGGCCGATCGCCTCGCCCGCAAGGCCGGCGCACCGGCCGACCCACGGATCGTCCCGTTCCGCGGCGGCTACCTCCGCCTGAAGCCGCGGGAGGAGACCGTGGTCCGGGGGATGGTCTACCCGGTACCGGACCCGGAGCTGCCGTTCCTCGGCGTCCACGTCACCAAGCACGTCGACGGCAGCGTGGTGCTCGGTCCGACCGCCATGCTCGTCCCGTCCCGCGACGGCTACCGGGCCGGCCGGGTCCGGGCCAAGGACCTCGCCGAGACGGTGGCCTGGCCGGGGACCTGGCGGGTCGCGCGCACCTACTGGCGCACCGGCGTCGACGAGCTGCGCATGGCCTCCAGCAAGAAGGCGTTCCTGCGTGCCGCTGCCCAGTACGTCCCCTCCCTGGGTCTCGAGGACCTCGACGGGTCGACCGAGGCGGGCGTCCGGGCGCAGGCGGTCGACCGGCGCGGACGTCTGGTGGACGACTTCGCCATCTCCCACCTGGGCGCCATCCATCACGTCCGCAACGCCCCCTCCCCGGCGGCGACGTCGTCGCTGGCGCTGGCCCGGGAGATCGCCGATCGGGTCGAGGCCCACTCGAGCTGAGGGGAGCGAAGGGTCACCCGTAGCGGGTGACAACGCCGGCGTGCGCCGCGACTAGCGTCGCGGCATGCTCGTACTCGCGATCATCCTGTTCGGCATGCTGATCGGCGCGGCGGCCCAGCTCATCCTCGGCCGCCGCGGCGGACGCATCGACTGGACGATGGCGATCGTGGCCGGGCTCGTCGGGTCCTTCATCGGCGGCCTGCTGGCGAGTCTCCTCGCGGGTGACGGCCTCGCGCTCCGGCCCAGCGGCATCATCGGCTCGCTGCTCGGGGCGCTCGTCGTCACCGCGGCCTGGCGCGCCCTGGGCTCTCGCCGGCAGGGCGCGCACTGAGGCGGCTCAGAGGTGACGGGCCGGCTTGTCGTCGGCCGGGTTGATGCGCAGGAGCGCGGTGTTGGCGGCGACCTGGTCCTGCCAGACGTGGCGCAGGGCGGTGCGGAAACGGCGGTTCTTGGCGGTGTGTGCAGTCGTGTTCATGTCTCCATGGTGACGGCTCTGACTGTTCAGCACAAGCGAAGGTTACTAACGGATCATGTAGTGATGCTGTAGTATCAGGGCATGCTCGACATCCAACGCCTCCGGGTCTTCCGGGCCGTCGTCGCCAGCGGTTCGGTCCAGGCCGCGGCCGACCACCTCGGCTACACCCCGTCCGCCGTCAGCCAGCAGCTCACCGCCCTCCAGCGCGAGACCGGGCTCGTCCTGTTCGAGAAGGCCGGCCGGGGGATCGCACCCACGCCGACCGCCAAGGTGCTCGCCATGGAGAGCGAGGAGCTGATGGGCAGCCTGAGCCGCCTCGGCGGGGTCGTCGACCACCTGCGGGAGGGCCGGTCAGGCAGCCTGGCGATCGGCACGTTCGACTCCGCGGCCCAGTTCTGGCTGCCCCACGTCGCCAAGGGCCTGCAGCGCGACTTCCCCGACGTGGTCCTCGAGCTCAGCCTCGACGAGCTGGGGGCGGCCGTCCAGCCGCAGCCGTTCCGGCGCGACATCGACGTGACCACGGAGCCGGCCGACCAGCCGGGCTCCGAGCGACCCGGCTACCGCCGCCTCGTCCTGGTCGAGGAGAGCTACCGCGTGGTGGTGCCGCGCGGGCACGACCTCCTCCGCGAGTACGACGGGGACGTGCCGATGGCGGCTCTCGCCGACCTCCCGATGATCGACAACGACTTCCACGACACCGGCTGTGCGCGGATCATCTCCCAGGCCTGCCGGGCGGCGGGCTTCACGCCGAGGTTCGTGGCCCGGTCCGACGACCACCACACGGCGCTCGCGTTCGTCGCGAGCCGGATCGGGGTGACCATCCTCCCCGAGCTGGCCGTCCCCGAGTCGCAACCCGGTGTCGACAGTCGCCAGCTGGTCAGCCCGACGCCTCAGCGCCGCATCGTGGCCTTCGTGCGCGACGGGGCCGCCTCCGCGCCGCCGGTCCAGCGGGCCATCGAGCTGCTCCAGGAGGCTGTCGCCGAGACCGTTCGTCGCCGTTCGCGCCGCTGACGCCCCCGGGCCGGCGCCCGGTCTGGCAAAGAATTGGCGGAACGCCCCCGGAACGCGGTCGGCCGATCGAGGATGTGCCCACGCCGTCGTCCCACCGGACCCCCGTGGACCGGGCCGCGGACACGACGCCGGGGCTGGGCCGGACCTCAGCCCCACACGACATCGGGCCCGTCCCTTCGAGGGGCGGGCCCGGTGCACGTCGTGGTCCCGAAACCGTCGGAGGCTCCCTCAGGTGCAGAGCCCGTAGCCGTCCGAGCCCGGAGGGCGGTGGCGATGACGGTGGGTCACCCCCGGGACGTGCCCGGCATCGATCGAGCCCGAGAGGAGGCCGGCCGGCAGTGGGCGGTCGAGCCGGAGATCGTGCCAGAGCACCTGCGCCGTCGGGGCCCACTCCACCTGCTGGGTGTCCCCGTAGGGCTGGGTCGGCGTGGTCAGGAACTGGATCCGACCCAGTCCGATGTGCCGGAACTCGTAGCCCAGCGCGGCCAGCTTCTGCAGGCTGCCGAGACCTTCGTCCAGCGTGAGCGACCGGGTCGCCGAGTCGAGGAAGTGCAGGACGGTGAGCGGGCTCGCCAGCGTGTTCGCGCTGAGCACCTGATGCACCATCGACGCGATGAACGCCTGCTGCCGCTTCTCGCGACCCAGGTCCGAGCCGTCGCCGATCGTGTAGCGAGCGCGCACGTAGTCGAGCGCGGTGCGGCCGGTGAGCCGGCGGGTGCCGGCCGGGATGTAGATGTGGCGCGGGGGGTCCACGATCGGCTGGGGGATGCACACCTCGACGCCACCCAGGGCGTCGACCATCCCTTCGAACGAGGCGAAGTCCACCTCGACGTAGTGGTCGACGTGGACACCGGTGAGCTGCTCGAACTGCCGGGCGGTGCAGCCGGCCCCGCCGATGTCGAACGCCTCGTTCCACAACACGGCCGGAGCCGGTGCGGAGATCTGCCTCCCGCGGCCGTCCAGGCACGCGGGCCGGTCCACGATCGAGTCGCGGGGGATGCTGACGCCGTACGCGCGCCGACGGTCACCCGAGAGGTGGAGCAGGATCGTGGTGTCGGACCTCTTCCCGATGTGGGTGAGGTTGTCGATCTGGTTGCCGGGTGCGTCGCGATCGTCCGACCCCAGGATCAGCACGTTGACCGGGCCCCGCTGCGCGGTCACGGGCGGGACGCTCGGCCGGTCGGTCCCCAGCTGCCGGGTGATGTCCTGGACGTGGAGGTTGCTGTCGAGGTGCCGGTACAGGACCGCCACCGTGACGCCGGTGACCAGCGAGATGACGAGCAACGTGGTCCCGACCACCAGCGCCACGGTCCGACGCGCCGACCGTGGCTGGTCCGCGCTGCCGGCGGGAGGGCGGGCGTCGGGCATCGGGCAGGTCCTCCGGTCGCGTCGTCGTGGGCGGCGGCGTCACGCCGGGCAGGGAGACCCTACGAGGTACGACGGGCCGCGTCACGCGGGAGGGAGCCGCACGTGGTCACCGCGGGGCGCCGACCCGCCCGAGCGAGCCGGCGCCGGACGCCGTGGTCAGCCGGCGAGCACGAAGTCCTCGCGCGACTCGTCGGGCTCCGGGACGCGACGGTGGGCGGACCGCAGCGCGGCGTACGCCGTCACCCCACCGGCGACGGCCAGCGCGCCGGCGAGGAGCAGCCCGGACCGGTAGCCGACCAGGAACGCGTCGACCGGGGTCTTCCCCTCGGCCAGGGCACTGCCCTGACGGCTGGTCAGCACCGCGCCGATCACGGTGATCCCCAGCAGTCCGGCCACCTCGCGCGACGCGTTGAAGACGGCCGAGGCGACGCCGGCCTGGCTGGTGGGCATCACGCCGAGCACCGTCGCGGTCAGGGGGATCGTCATGCCGCCGCCCAGGCCGATCACCGCGAAGCTCGGCATCAGCGAGAGGTACGACGCGTCCTTGCCCAGCAGGGCGACCGACCCGATCGCCAGGCCCATCGCCACCATCCCGAACCCGGTGGAGCGGTAGGCCCCGAACCGGGCCGCGACCCGGTCGGAGACCACGGCCGAGATCGCCATCAGCACGGCCATCGGCACGAACGCCGCACCCGCCTTGGTCGGCGAGAAGCCGAGCACGTCCTGGAGGTAGAGCGAGGTGAAGAAGTAGATGCCGAACAGCCCGAACGCCCACAGCATGAGGGCCACGATGCCGCCGCTGAACTCGCGCCGGGCGAAGAGGCTGACGTCGACCATGGGCTGGGCGACCCGTCGCTCGACGAGCACGAAGGCGAGCGCCGCCGCGGCGGCGACCCCGAAGGAGCCGAGGATCGCGGCCGAGGTCCAGCCGCGGTCGTGCCCCTCGATCAGGGACCAGGTCAAGGCGAACAGGGAGACCGTCGAGAGGAGCACCCCGGGCAGGTCGAGGGACCGCGCCTCGGACTCGCGGGACTCGGTGACCGCCCAGGCCCCGAGGGCCATCGTGAGGGCGCCGATCGGCACGTTGATCCAGAAGATCCACTCCCAGGACACGTGCTGGGTCAGCAGTCCGCCGACGACCGGGCCGACCGCCAGGGCGAGCGCCCCGACGGCGCCCCAGATGCCGACCGCGGCGTTCCGCTCACGCGGGTCGGTGAAGGTGGCGCTGATGATCGCCAGCGTGGTGGGCGTGACCAGCGCGGCGCCGACGCCCTGGGCACCGCGGGCGGCGATCAGCGTCGCGGCGCCCCCGGCGAAGCCGGCCAGCAGCGAGGAGACCGTGAAGACGGCCAGGCCGATCAGGAAGAGTCGCCGACGGCCGAACCTGTCGGCCAGGCGGCCACCCGCCATCAGCAGACCGGCGAAGGTGAGGATGTAGCCGCTGACCACCCACTCGATGCCCGCCGTGGAAAGACCCAGCTGGCGCTGGATGTCGGGGATCGCGACGTTGACGATGTTGTTGTCCAGGTAGGTCATGAAGGTGGCCAGTGCCACCGCCACGAGCGCCCATCGGTTCTTGGTCATGCCCATCTCCTATACGTCGTACATGTATGCCGTACAGGAAACGCTCTACGTCGTATAGTTGTCAAGCCCTTATCGTGTATAGTTCGGTCCATGGCCCCCCGCACCGCCACCGCCGGCCCGCCCAAGAGCGACCTCAGCCGCGCCTCGATCGTCGAGCGCGCCCTGAGTGTCATGGACGCCGAGGGCCCGGACGCCGTCACCATCCGTCGCGTCGCGCAGGAGTTCGGCGTCACCCCGATGGCCCTCTACTGGCACGTCGCCAACAAGGACGAGCTCCTCGCGGCGATGGGCGACGCACTGCTCGCCGACGTCACGCCACCGCCGGCGGTCGGGCCGTGGAGCACCCAGCTCCGCGGCGTGATCGAGGCCCTGGTCGAGGGCCTGCGCCGGCACCCCGCGGCGGCGGAGCTGGTGTTCCCGCGGATCCTGGTGACGACCCCGGGGCTCCGGATCACCGAGTTCACCCTCGACCTGCTCCAGAAGGCGGGGTTCACCGTGGCCCAGTCGGCCGACGTGGCGCGCATGGGCCTGCAGACCGCGATGATGCTGGTGACCCAGCTGCCGGGCTCCGAGACCCAGGCCGCGCAGGACGAGCGCGACGCCCTGCTGGCCGCGAAGCGGGCCCACCTGTACGCGCTCCCCGCCGACGAGTACCCCCTCGTCCGTGAGGCCGCCGATGCACTCACCGACTGCGAGGACGCGGAGGCCTACTACGCGTTCGGGATCGACCTCTACGTCGAGGGTGCCCAGGCGCTGCTGCGCCGCCACAAGCGCGCCGGCTGACCGGCGACCGGCCCGACCCCCGATAAGGGCGCGACCCGGCCGCTCCCATCGGGGATGCTGACGCCGTGCTGACACGACGCCTCCGGGTGCCCGCGGTGCTGCGGGAGGAGCCGCAGTACCGCCTGCTGTTCGGCAGCCAGGTGCTCTCCATCGTCGGCGACCGGGTCACCAGCATCGCGATGCCGTTCGCCGTCCTCGCGGTCGGCGGCGGGGTCGGCGCCGTGGCGCTCACCTCGGCCGCGCAGTTCCTGCCGTTCGTCGTGCTCGCCCTGCCGGCCGGGGTCTGGGCCGATCGCTGGGACCGCAAGCGGATCCTGATCGCCAGCGACGCGGTCCGCCTGGTCACCCAGGCGGTGGCCGCGGTGCTCCTGCTCACCGGCGCGGCACACGTCGTCCACCTGGTCGTCCTGGCCGCGGTCTTCGGGGCGGCCGACGCCTTCTTCGCCCCGGCGTTCAGCGGCCTCCTCCCGAGCACCGTGAGCCCGGCCAACCTCCAGCCGGCCAACGCGCTGCGCGGCCTGACCTTCTCGCTGGGCAACGTGGTCGGCCCGGTGCTGGCCGGCGTCCTGATCGCGTACGCCGGAGGTCCGGGGAGCGCCTTCGCGCTGGACGCGGTGAGCTTCGCGGTCTCGGTCGCGCTGCTGCTCCCGCTGCGGACGACGCTGGTGTCCGAGGCCCTGGCCGAGGAGGACCCGACCGCCACCACCACGTCGTTCGGCGCCTCGTTGCGCGAGGGCTGGGGAGAGGTGCGCTCGCGCTCCTGGGTGGTCGGGTTCCTCGGCGGTTTCAGCGTCTACCACGCCGTGGTGCTGCCGGCGATCTTCGTGGTCGGACCGGTGCTGATGCAGTCGGACTACGACGGCGCCCGGTCGTGGGCACTCGTCACCGCCCTGTTCGGCCTGGGGAACATCCTCGGCGACGTGCTCCTCCTGAGCTGGCGGCCGCGGCACGCCCTCCGGGTGGCCGCGCTGATGCTCGTGGGCGCCTGCTGCCAGGCCGCGATCGTCGGCAGCCATCTCCCGGTCTGGGGGATCGGGCTGCTCGAGCTGCTGACCGGCATCTGCGTGACCGGCATGTTCACCCTCTGGGAGACCTCGCTCGGCGAGCACATCCCCAGCGCGGCGCTCTCGCGGGTCTCGAGCTACGACTACCTCTCGACGACCGGTGTGATCCCGCTCGGCAACCTGCTCGTCGGTCTCGCGGCCGCGACGTTCGGCCTCTTCCCCAGCCTGTGGGGCATGAGCGCGATCGGGATCGTGGTCGCCCTCCTGGTGCTGCGGCTGCCGTCGGTGCGACACCTGCCCCGCGGTGCCGGAGCGACGTCCTCGGGATAGTCGCGCGGCCCGGTCTGCTCCGGCCCGGTCTGCTCCGGCCCCGTCTGCTCCGGGTCGTGTGCCCGAGCACGCGCCGGGGCGCGTCGTGGGGCACACGACTCGAGGGGGCGGTCCGATCGGGCGGGGGTGTGATCGGCGCCTGTCGGCGGTCTCGTCTAGCGTCGCGGGATGGACATCATCCTCATCCCGGGCCTGTGGCTGACCTCCTCCTCCTGGGACGCCCTGGTCCCCGCGCTCGAGGCCGCCGGCCACCGCACCCACCCGCTCACCCTGCCCGGCATGGAGTCGCCGGGCGCCGACCGCTCCCGCGTCAGCCGGCAGGACCACGTCGACGCCGCGATCGCCGCCATCGACGCGACCGACGACGGCGAGAAGGTGCTCCTGGTCGGGCACTCGATGGGCGGTGGCATCGCCTGGGCGGCCGCCGACGCGCGGGTGGACCGGGTGGCGGGCGTGGTCTTCCTCGCCAGCGAGCCGCAGGGGTCGGGCGAGGGCGGGCCCTCACCGTTCCCGGCCGAGGCGGGCGAGATCCCGCTGCCCGACTGGGACTTCTTCGACGCCGAGATGGTCGAGGACCTCGACGACGACCTGCGGCGCACGATCCGCGCCGGGTCCGTCCCGTCGCCCGAGCGAGCCGTCACCGATGGCCTGTCGCTCTCCGACGAGCGGCGCTACGACCTGCCGGTGACCTTGATCACCGCGGAGTACGACGAGGCCCAGCTGCGCGCCTGGATCGACGAGGACGTCGACGGGGTCGAGGAGATCGTCAAGCTCCGCAACGTCCGCTATGTCGACCTCCACAGCGGACACTGGCCGCAGTACAGCCGCGTCGACGACGCGGCTCGGCTGGTCCTGGAGGCCGCCGCCCGCGGCTGAACGGTCAGGGAGCCGTGAAGAGCCCGGCGATCAGGTCGCCGTCCGAGGCCAGCGCGAGCACCTCGTCCCCGGCCCTCAGCACCTCGGCCCCTCTCACCTGCACCAGCCGGCCGGCGCGGCTCACCATGCTGATCCAGACGTCCTCGTCCAGCGGCAGGTCGCCGATGGCGGAGCCGTCGGCCCTCGAGCCGGCGTCGACCACGAACCGGTGCAGCCCCTCGGGCTCGTCGCGGAACCGCATGCCGAGCGCCCACGGCTCCGGCTGCACGACGCGCATCCGGACCTTCCACAGGCGTCCGAGCGTCGGCACGAGCCCGCCCTGGACGACCACCGACACCAGCACGACCACGAAGATCACGGCGTAGATCCGGTCGGCCCCCGCGACGCCCTCGGCGAGGACGTAGGTGCCCAGCAGGATCGGGACCGCACCCTTGAGGCCCGCCCACAGCACGAAGGCGCGCTCCCCGGGACGGAGCCGGATCGGGAGCAGCACGAGCCCGACGAAGAGCGGCCGGACGACGAGGATCAGCAGGCCGGCGAGCGCCAGCCCGGTCCAGCCGCGCCCGTGCCCGAAGGCGTCCGACAGCGGGATCGAGAGCCCGAGCACTGTGAAGGCCACGATCTCGCCCAGGCTCCCCGTGGCGGAGGCGAAGCGCTCGATCTCACGCTTGTACGGCGCCCGCGTGTCACCGACCAGGATCCCGGCCAGCAGCACGGCGAGGAAGCCGGACCCGTGGGCGAGGGTGGTGACGCCGTACACCAGCAGCGCGAACGCGACCGTGCGCAGGGGGTAGAGCGCCTCGTTGGGCAGCGGCAGATGGCGGAGCAGCCACCGCAGGCCCAGGCCGCCCGCGAGGCCGCAGGCGATGCCGAGCACCATCTGCAGGGCGAACTCGGCGACGCCGTGCCCGACCGCGTGCCACCCGCCGCCGGTCGCGCCCAGGAGGCTGAGCATCAAGGCGATGCCGACGGGGTCGTTGGCGCCCGACTCGCCCTCGAGCAGGGCGCCGGTGCGGCCGCTGACCTCGCGACGGCCGAGCACCGAGAAGACCACGGCCGGGTCGGTGGGGGCGAGCGCCGTGCCGACGAGCAGTGCCGCCCGCCAGCCGAAGTCGAACAACCCGTGTGCCAGGACAGCGAGGACCCCGGCCGTGACGAAGGTGCCGGCGACGCCGAGCCAGACGACCCCGCCCGCCACGGGACGGAACCGGCCGAGCCCCATGTGCATGCCGCCGTCGAAGAGGATCAGGACCAGTGCGATCGTGACGATCCGCTGATCGGCCCGGATCGACAGGGACCCGAGACGCGGGAACAGGTCGGCGCAGAGCGACGCGGCCACCAGGAAGATCGCGGGGGCGGGGATCCGGAGCCGCTCACTGACCGGGCTCGAACCCGCGGCGGCCAGGAGGGCCAGCGCGGCGAGGGCGACGACCAGGGCGAACGGTGCGACGTCGTGCACGGCGGCTCCTGGGGGTCGTGTGACTCTCCGCCGACCAGACTTCCCGGCACTCCGGTGCCCAGCCTAGCGGCCGCGGGCGGGCCGGTACGGGGTTCGGTGGGCGCCGTCAGCTGTGCGCGACGCACCGCGTGGACCAGGGGCGGGCCTCGAGCCGGCCCTCGGGGATGGGCTCGCCGCACACGTCGCACACGCCGTACGTCCCCTCTGCGATCCTCCGCCGCGCGCGTCGCACGTCGTCCAGCATCGCCAGCAGGTGCTCCTGCGTGGACACCGCCGCGAGCCGGTCCACGGCCATGGACGTGCCCTCGCCGACCCGCTTGCCGAACGAGATGGTGCCGAGCTCGCCGGGCGGCTTGGTGAGCTCGGCCAGCTCGGCCTCCAGCCGGGTCTCGCGCTCGGCGAGGAGACGGTCGGCGTCCTCGTGCATCCGGCCAGGGTAGGCGCTTCGGTCGGGTCCCGGACCGCGCGAAGGCGGCCTGGGGGTCGCCTGGTGACGACGGACGGCGGGACGCCTAGCCTGACCGGGTGAGCCGCGATCCCGCCCAGCCGTGTTCGATGGTCGCCGCCGATGCGCTGAGCGACGCCGACCCCACCCCGGGCATGACCCGCCAGGTCGCCTCCCACGAGGAGGGGATGTGGAGCGGGACGGTCGACACCCAGCCGCACGCGACCTCCGGCTGGCACCACCACGGCGACTACGAGACCACGCTCTACGTGGTGAGCGGCCGGCTACGCCTGGAGTCCGGCCCCGGCGGCTCGCAGGTGCTCGAGGCCGGTCCCGGCGACTTCCTGCGGGTCCCGGCGGGGGCGATCCACCGCGAGTCGAACCCGACGGACGAGTCGGCCCGTGCCGTGATCGTGCGCTGCGGGACCGGCGACCCGACGTACAACACCGACGGCCCGGCCCCGGCCGCCCCCTGACCGATGCTCGGCCCGCTCGACTTCGTCTATCTGCCGAGCCGCGATGTCGCGGCCGACCTCGCGCACTGGACCGACGGGGTGGGCGCCGAGGTGGTGTTCGCCATCGAGCGCTTCGGCACCCGGGTCGCGATGGTGAACCTCGGCGACGGCCCGGGCTTCCTCCTCGCCGAGCATCTCGCCGGCGATGCCCCGGTGCTCGTCTACCGCGTGAACGACCTGGCCGCCTCGGTCGCGGACCTGACGGCGCGGGGTGTCGAGACGGGCGAGCCCTTCGAGTTCCCCTACGGCGCCGGGGTCGAGCTGGTCAACCCAGGTCCGCAACGGGTCGCGATCTACGAGCGCACGCGCGAGGACCGGGGCGGGTCGCTGCGCGGCCGCCGGGACTTCTGACCGAGGATGAACCGAGCCGACCCACCCGAGGAGCACCCGTGCCGATGATCACCCTGTCCGACGGCCGCGCACTCGAGGTCGAGGTCACCGGCCCCGACGGTGCCCCCGTGCTGCTGTTCTGCCATGGCACGCCGGGCGGGTCCACGCAGCTGGCACCCCGCGCGCGGGGTGCCCATGCCCGTGGACGGCGCCTGGTGACCTGGTCCCGCCCGGGCTACGGCGCCTCGACCCGACGGGCGGGACGCAGCGTGGCCGACGACGTCGACGACGTCGAGGCTCTGCTCGACCACCTCGGGGCGGACACCTGTGTGATCGCCGGATGGTCGGGCGGCGGCCCGCACGCGCTGGCGGCCGGTGCCCTGCTCCCCGACCGGGTGCGGGCCGTGCTCTGCATCGCCGGGGTCGCCCCGTACGGGTCCGAGGGGCTCGACTTCCTGGCCGGGATGGGCGAGGAGAACGTCGAGGAGTTCGGCCTCGCACTCGAGGGCGAGGAGCCTCTGCGCACCTGGCTGGAGAACGCCCGCTCGGGGCTGGCGGCGATCACGCCTGCCGACGTGGCTGCCTCTCTCGGCAGCCTGCTGCCGCCGGTCGACGCCGCGCAGGTCACCGGCGAGTTCGCCGACCACCTCGCCGAGTCGTTCCGGCAGGCGGTCCGCGTCGGCATCGACGGGTGGCTCGACGACGACCTGGCGTTCACCCGGCCGTGGGGCTTCGACCTCGGCGCGATCACGGTGCCGACGTACCTCTGGCAGGGCAGCGAGGACCGGATGGTCCCGTTCTCGCACGGACGGTGGCTGGCCGAGCGGATCCCGGGCGTCACCGCCCACCTCGAGGAGGGCGAGGGCCACATCTCCGTGCTGCTCGGTGCGATGGACCGGATGCTCGACGAGCTGGTGGGCCGCTGAGCGGGAGCCGGCCGCGGGCGGGAATGCACGCTTCGGGGAGGAGGTTGGCCCGAACATGGCGCAGCACTGGGTCGCCGCCCGCCCGGGCGGCCTCGAGGTCTTCGACCTCGTCGAGTACGACGTACCGCCGCCGGCGGCCGGCGAGGTGTCCGTGCGGGTGCGGGCCGCCGGGATGAACCCCGCCGACGCCAAGCACGTGGCCAACGGGAGGCCCGAGGACTTCCCCCGCCCGGTGGGCTACGAGATCGCCGGTGTGGTGACGGCCGTCGGGCCGGGGACGGAGATCGCGTCGGGCGCGGTGGCGGAGGGTGACGAGGTGCTGGCCTTCCGGGTGCGAGGCGGCTGGACCACCGAGATCACGGTGCCGGCGCGGGATGTGTTCGCCAAGCCGGCATCCCTGTCCTTCGAGCAGGCCGCCAACCTGCTGCTGGCCGCCACCACCGCCTCGGAGATGCTGCACGTCACCGGGGTCGCCGAGGGCGAGACGATCGTGGTGCACGGCGCGTCCGGCGCCGTCGGGGTGAGCCTGCTCCAGCAGGCGGCCCGACGCGGTGTTCGCGTGATCGGCACCTGCAGCCGGCAGCGCTTCGCGGAGGTACGCCGCTTCGGGGGCGAGCCGGTCGAGTACGGCGACGGGCTGGAGCGCCGTGTCCGAGAGGCAGCGCCCGCAGGCATCGACGCGGCGCTCGACTGCATCGGGACCGACGAGGCCATCGACGTCTCGCTCGACCTGGTGCCCGATCGCCACCGGATCGTCACCATCGCCGCGCGTCAGCGCGGCACCGACCTGGGCCTGCGGGCGATCGGCGGTGAGCTCTCCGCGAGCAAGGCCTACCGCGACGGCGTGCGGGCGGACCTGATCCGGCACGCCGGTGAGGGTCGCCTCGAGGTGCCGATGGCGCGGACCTACCCGCTCGAGCAGGCGATGGAGGCCGCGACGTACCTCCGGGGTCAGCACCCCGGCGGCAAGCTGGCGCTCATCCCGGCGGCCACGGAGAAGTAGGAGCGTCGCCTCACCTCGGGCGCCGGAAGGCAGGTGCTCGGGACTGTCTGGTGGTCAGGAGTAGCGGTGACTCTTCGCCGCGTGCCCGCGCTCGCGGGTGCAGGTGCGCCCGCCGATGTTCTGGTGGCCGCACAAGGCCTCGGCAGCCACGGGTTCGGTCACACGCGGCACGGCCGGTGCAACCGGGTGCTTCGCAGGGGCCGCGGGCTGGGCGCCGCGGGCGGCTGCCTTCGCGTAGCGGGCCTCGCGCATGGCCCGGAGGTCGTCCATCTTGCTCATCGTCGGCTCACCCCCCGACCCTAGGCCAGTCCGCCGACGTCCGCGGCATGCGGCTCGCGGCACGGCGGCGGCTAGCCGGTCCGGACGTCGTCCAGCACCGCGCGAGCCATCAGGAGCCGGGTAGCACAGCGGTCGGGCATCGTCGTCCGGTAGTAGGGGAACGTCATCACCGACAGGGCCAGGGCCCAGGCCCGGGCGCGCTGCCACGTGACGTCGTCGACGTCGACCGCCGCGCGGAACTCCGAACGTGCCAGCGGGTCGAGGAGCTCCCACGCCACGACGAGGTCGACCGTCGGGTCGCCGACACAGAGGGCGCCGAAGTCGAGGACGGCCGCCAGCCGACCGTCCCGGACGAGGAGGTTCTCGGCGACCAGGTCCGCGTGGAGCCACTTCGGCTCGGCGAGCGAGCCCGCGTCGGGAAGCGCCACGGCCTCGTCCCAGAGGGCGGCGCAGGCATCGAGGTCGAGATCGAGGTCGTCGAGGTCGCGGCACTCACGCAGCAGCCGCTGGACGTCGTCGTCCAGGGCGGCCAGCGGGTCGCCGCGGTACCACCGCAGAGCAGGATCGGCCCTCGCCTCGTCGGGCACCGGCAGCGCGCGGAGCGCCGTCACGACCGCGGCCAGATCGCGGGCCAGGGTCCGACGGGGCTCCTCGCCGGGTCGCGGTACGCCGGGCACGTCACCGTCGAGCCAGCGCACGACCGACCAGCGCTCGGGGTAGCCGTAGCCGGGCTCGCCGACGGCGACGACCTCGGGGACGGCCACCGGCAGCGACCGCGCGACGCACGGCAGCCAGCGCTGCTCCTTCTCGATCGTCTCGGTGCCACCGGGCTGTCGGGGGAGCCGGACCAGGAGCTCGTCGCCGAGCCGGAACAGGGCGTTCGACGATCCCGACGTGTCGAGCGGGCTCAGGGGCAGGGGGACGTAGGCGGGCGACAGGCGGTCGACCAGCGACCTGACCAGCACCTCGTCGATCGCGAGCTCGTCCTCGTGCAGGGGGGCGGTCACCCGGTCAGCCCAGCGGACGCGAGGCCCGGTGTCGAGCGAATTCGCGGGGTGGTCTCGACTTCGCTCGACCACCGAGGGGGCCGCTCGACCACCGGGGCCTGTGGTCTCACTTCGCTCGACCACCGGGGGCCTGTGGTCTCGACTTCGCTCGACCACCGAGGGGGCCGCTCGACTACCGAGGGGGCCGCTCGACCACCGGCGGGCCGCTCGACGACCGAGGGGGGTGGTGGGTGGTAGACCTGGGACATGCCCGATGCGCTCGACGTCGCGGTGGCCGGGGGATCGCTCCGCGTCGCGTCCTGGCCCGGCACCGGCACCCCGGTGGTGGCGCTCCACGGGATCACCTCGACCTCGCGGACGTGGCCGTTCGTCGCCGACGCGCTCGAGCAGCCGGTGCACGCCCCGGACCTGCGCGGCCGCGGATGCTCCCACACCCTCCCCGGCCCCGTCGGGATGACGGCTCATGCCGAGGACGCCGCGGCCGTCATCCGCGCGGTGAGCGGCGAGCCGGTGGTCGTGGTGGGGCACTCGATGGGCGGCTTCGTGGCGACCGTGCTGGCCGCCCGACACCCGGAGCTCGTCCGGGCGCTGGTCCTGGTGGACGGCGGCCTGCCGTTCCCGCCGTCCGACGGCGAGGCGACCCTCGCCGGTCTGCAGCCGATCAAGCAGCGCCTGCAGACGACGTACACCCGCGAGGAGTACCGCGACTGGTTCCGTCGACACCCCGCGTTCACCCGCGACTGGACGCCCGAGACCGAGGCGTACGCCGACTACGACCTGCCCGACGATCCCGGCCGCCCGAGCGCCCTCCCCGACGTGGTCGAGACCGACCAGCTGGACATGGTGCAGGGCACGGCGTTCGCCGAGGCGATCGACCACCAGTCGCACCCGCGCGTCTTCCTGCACGCCCCTCGAGGCTTCGCCGACGACCCGCCCGGGCTCTACCCGCAGGCCACGGTCGATGCGTACGCGGCGCGCTGGCCCGAGCTCGACGTCCGCTTCGTCGACGACGTGAACCACTACACGATCGTGCTCAGCCGACGCGGTGCCGCGGCCGTCGCCGAGGCCGTCCGCGACCTGTCGACGCCGCGGTGACCCATCCCTAGGCTGGCGGCATGAGCCGGACCGAGGTGGTCGACGACCTCGCTGCCTCGGACGACCCGCCGCCGCTCGGCTCGGCCGCCCGCAACGTCGCCTTCGCGATGATCCTCGGCGGCATGCTCCTGGCCGCCCTCGACTCCACGATCGTGGCGACCGCCCTGCCCACGATCGTCGGCGACCTGGGGGGAGCCCAGCACATGAGCTGGGTGGTGACGGCGTACCTGCTCACGCAGACGATCGCGACCATCCTGGGCGGGAAGTTCGGGGACCTGTTCGGTCGCAAGCGGATCTTCATCGGCAGCATCGTCATCTTCACCGTCGCCTCCGCGCTGGCCGGACTGTCGCAGTCGATGCTGTGGCTGATCGGCTCGCGGGCCATCCAGGGCATCGGCGGCGGAGGCCTCACGGTGACCGCGACCGCGATGATCGCCGACATCATCCCGCTGCGCGACCGAGGCAAGTACCAAGGCGCCATCGGTGCCGTCTTCGGAGGTACGACGGTCCTGGGGCCGCTGCTCGGCGGCTTCTTCACCGACCACCTGACGTGGCAGTGGGTGTTCTACGTCAACGTGCCGATCGCGCTGGTGATCATCCCGCTCGCGGTCCGGCTGCTGCCGGCCGTCCCGTCCACGGCGCGCCCCGTGTTCGACACGCTCGGCATCGTGTTCGTCTCGCTGGGATCGGCCGGCCTGATCCTCGCGACCAGCTTCGGCGGCACGACGTACCCCTGGGACTCGTTCACCATCATCGCGCTGATCGTGGGCTCGCTGGCGTCGCTGGTGGCCTTCGTGGTCGTCGAGCATCGCGCCGCCGAGCCGATCCTGCCGCTGCGGCTGTTCCGCGGGAACGTCTTCAGTGTCAGCGCGGTGCTGAGCTTCATCGTCGGGTTCGCGCTGCTGGGCTGCATGACCTTCCTGCCGACCTACCTGCAGTACTGCCAGGGCGTCAGTGCCACCGTCTCCGGCCTGCGCACGCTGCCGATGGTCTTCGGCCTGATCGCCGCGTCGATGACGGCCGGCAACGTGGTCAGCCACACCGGTCGCTACCGGCTCTTCCCGATCGCCGGCTCGGCGGTGATGGCGGTCGGGATGTTCTGGCTGTCGCGGCTCGACCAGCACTCGACGACCCTGGCGACGTCGGGAGCGATGCTCGTGCTCGGCGTCGGGATCGGGCTGTCGATGCAGGTGCTGACGATCATCGTGCAGAACACCGTCCACTACCGCGACCTGGGGGTCGCGACGTCCGGTGTGACGTTCTTCCGCACCATCGGCAGCTCGTTCGGGGCCGCGGTCTTCGGTGCGATCTACGCCCACCAGCTCAAGCCCAACCTGGCCTCGGCGATCGTCGCCAGCGGGACCGACCCCACGCAGGTCAACACACCCCAGGCGGTGCAGGCGCTGCCGCCGGAGCAGCACGCCGCGATCGTGCAGGCGTACGCCGCGTCGTTGCAGACCGTCTTCGCCTCCGCCATCCCGGTGGCGCTGGTCGCCCTGGTCGTGGCGCTGTTCCTCAAGCAGGTGCCGATGCGCGGGCTGACGCGACCGGGAGCCTCCGACCTCGGGCAGGGCTTCGCGATGCCGGACCAGCGCACCTCCCAGGAGCAGCTCGAGGCCCAGGTGGTGCGGATCCTGCGCACCAAGCTGCCCGAGGCCGCGGTCACGTTGCTCGACTCGTCGCGGACCGGTCTGGACGCCGTCCAGGTCTGGACGCTCCGGCAGGTCGCGATCCAGCAACGGATCGCCGGCGGTCCCATCGACCCGGTCACCGTGGCGGCCAGCCACCGGGTGCCGATGGCCCTGATCCGGCCCGCCGTCGACGACTGCCTCGCGTCCGGCCTCCTGACGGAGTCCGAGGGCCAGGTGGAGCTGACCGCGCTGGGCCGCGAGCGCTTCACGGCGTTCGTCCGCGAGCTCTGGGGCTGGCTCGTGACCGAGGTCGAGCTCGCCAACGGCGAGCCGCTGGACGAGGAGGGCCGCAACGACCTGCGGACCATCGCCCGGCGCCAGATGCTGTCCGACGACCCGATCACCGAGCCGATGGAGCTCGCTCAGGCGGGTGGCTGAGCCGGGAGGCCCGTGAGCGGGGGGAACTCGCCCATCGCATGGTCGGCGATCCGCTTCATCATCCACACGTCGATGCCGCCGCCGACGACACCACCGAGGAGGGGGAGGCCGCGGCCGAGCTTGCCGAACGCGTGGGCGCCCACGTCACGCAGCAGGTGGAACCCGATCCCCTTGTTCACGATCAGGAGTCCGGCCGGGGGCAGGCGCCTCGTGGCGAGGGTGACCATCCGGCCACCTCCGGTCGACAGGCCGGCCTTCGCAAGCACCTCGTCCGCGTCCGAGCCGATCAGGGTGAGCAGCACGGCGGTGCGCACGTACGGCTGCTGAACGTCGTACCCGCGCAGCGTGGCGATGGTCGCGACCATCCGGGTCGCCTGGACGTAGAACTCCACGACGTTGGCAGGAAGAGCGACCGGCATGGTCACGAAGCCGCCCAGGCTGGTCAGGAAACCGCCGATGGCGCCGCCCTTCACGTGGGAGCGCGCGACCCTGGCCACCGCGGCCTCCGTCGTGCGGCTCTCGCGTCGGGCCTTCTCGGCCACCTCGCGGGCGGACTTCAGCGGGCCGGCACCGTCGATGCCGGTGTCGAGCAGCAGCTGCACCATCCGGGCGACCGCACCCTCGTCCGGGGTCTGGGTGGAGGCGGTCTGGAGGGCGGGCAGGTGCGGCGCCTTGATGGATCGCGAGGGTTTCATCAGCACGTCCGGGTCACCGCCCGTCCGGACGGCGCTCGGCGAGCTTGTCCACGCCGCGCGCGAGCGTGCTGCGGACCTGGGTGATCCGGTCGGCGTGCCGGCCGTCGGTGTGACGGTCCACGGCGTCCGCCGCGCGCTCGAGCCTGCTGCCGATGTCGTCGCGGTGCTCGTGGGCGAGCTCGCCGGCGCGGGCGACACCCTGGGCCACGACGTGCTCGGCCTGGCCGACGACGTCGCCGAGGCGCCGCTCGACCTCGAGCTCGTCGAGCTTCGCGCGGATCCTGTCGGTGAACGGCTTGGGCATCGGACCTCCCGGGGTGTGTTCGTACGCCCTCTGCCTCGACCCTAGCCAGCGAACCCTCGGCGCGGGCCGCCCGAGGGGGTGGGACGGCCCGCCCTCGCACGGGTGTGAGGCGGGGCGGAGGGGGTACGACGTCCGGAGACGGCGGACGATCGGAGGATCAGGTGGCCGACCATGTTGCCCATGCGGAGACCGTGATCGCGGCTGCACCCGACCAGGTGTGGGCCGCGCTGACCGACCCGGCGGCCATCTCGCGGTTCATGTTCGGCTCCCGGGTCGACACCGACTGGCGGGTCGGCGGCTCGATCACGTGGACCGGCGAGTACGACGGGAAGCAGTTCCAGGACAAGGGCGAGATCCTCGAGGTGGCCGAGCCCGAGCGGCTCCGGATGACGCACTACAGCCCGATGTCCGGTCAGCCGGACGAGCCGGAGAGCTACCACACGCTCGACTACCGGCTCAGCGCCACGGAAGCCGGCACGCGGCTCACCCTCGACCAGGACGGCAACGACTCCGCGGAGCAGGCCGAGCAGTTCGCGTCCAACTGGCAGGCGATGCTCGACCAGGTCAAGGAGTACGTCGAAGCCGGGTAGTCGCATCCCCGGGGCACGCTCGATCCGTCGGGCGCACGGGAGCAGGTCAGCGGAACCGGCGGAGCCGGAGGCTGTTGCCGACCACGAAGAGCGACGAGCCGGCCATGGCGGCGCCCGCGACCATGGGGTCGAGCAGCCCGGCCGCCGCCAGAGGGATCGCGGCGACGTTGTAGGCGAACGCCCAGAACAGGTTGCCCCGGATCGTGCCGAGGGTACGGCGGGCCAGCCGGATCGCGTCCGCCGCGACACGGAGGTCGCCGCCGACCAGGGTGAGGTCGCTCGCCGCGATCGCCACGTCCGCCCCGGTGCCCAGCGCGACGCCGAGGTCGGCGCGGGCCAGGGCGGCCGCGTCGTTCACGCCGTCCCCGACCATCGCGACGACGCGGCCCTCGGCCTGGAGGCGCGCCACCGTCTCGACCTTCTGGTCCGGGAGCACTCCCGCGACCACGGTCCCGATGCCGACCTCGTCGGCGACCCGCCGGGCGGCAGCCTCGTGGTCGCCGGTGAGCAGGACGGTGCGCAGACCGAGCGCTTCCAGCGAGCGGATCGCGGTGGCCGACGTGGGCTTGACCGTGTCCGACACGGTGACGACCCCGCGTGCGACGCCGTCCCAGCCGACCACGACCGGGGTGCCGTCACCCGCGGCTTCGACCGCGCGTCGTACGCCGTCGGGGACGTCGGCGAAGAGTGAGGCGCGACCGACCGTGACGAGCCGCCCCTCGACCACGCCGCGCGCGCCCTGCCCGGGAAGGCTGATGAAGTCGCGGACGTCGGGCACGGCGAGGTCGCGGGCGGCCGCCACGACCGCTCGCGCCACGGGGTGCTCGGACCCCGACTCCACGGCGGCGGCGGCCCGGAGGAGGTCGGGATCGTCGGGCTCGACCCGGACGACCGACATCCGGCCGGTGGTCACGGTGCCGGTCTTGTCGAGCACGATGGTGTCCACCGCCCGCGTCGACTCGAGCACCTGGGGTCCTCGGATCACGATGCCGAGCTGAGCGCCGCGGCCGGTGCCGACCATCAGGGCCGTCGGAGTGGCCAGTCCGAGCGCACACGGGCAGGCGATCACCAGGACGGAGACCGCCGCGGTGAACGCCTGCGTCGCGGTCCCGCCGGCCAGCACCCAGCCGGCGAGCGTGAGCAGCGAGATCGCGAGGACGACCGGGACGAACACGGCCGAGACGCGGTCGGCGAGCCGTTCGACCGGCGCCTTCGCGCGCTGCGCCTCCTCGACCAGCCGCGTGACCTGGGCGAGCTGGGTGTCGGCGCCCACCCGGGTCGCGCGGACGACGAGGCGACCGGACGCGTTGAGGGCGGAGCCGACGACCTCGTCGCCCACGGTGACCTCCACCGGCACCGGTTCGCCGGTGAGCAGCGAGCGGTCGACGGCCGACCTGCCCTCCAGCACGATGCCGTCCGTGGCGACCTTCTCTCCGGGCCGGACCACGAACCGGTCGTCGACCCTGAGCTGCTCCACGGGCACCGGACGCTCGCCCTCGGCGTCCAGCAGGGAGGCCTCCTTGGCGCCGAGCTCCATCAGGGACCGCAGCGCCTCGCCGGCCCGCTGCTTGCTGCGCCCCTCGGCCTGACGACCGGCGAGCAGGAACGTCGTCACCACTGCCGCCGACTCCAGGTAGAGGTGTCCGGTGCCGCGCACGACCGCGACGGCCGACCACGCCCACGCGGCGAGGGTGCCCAGCGACACGAGAGTGTCCATGGTGCTCGCGCCGTGGCGGGCGTTCACCACGGTGGCGCGGTGGAACGGCCAGCCGGCCCAGCCGACCACGACCGTGGTCAGCAGGAGCGACCACCACTCCCACCCGGGCACCCGGGCTGTCGGCCACATCGCCCAGACGACCACCGGCACCGACAGCGCGGCGGCCACCAGGAGCCGGAGGGGGCGGGGGGTGGGCGCGCCGGGCCGATCGGCCGGGAGGCGCGCGTCGTACCCCGCCCCTCGGACGGCGTCGATGAGGTCCTGCGGGCCGATCGTCGCGGGGTAGCCGATGTGCGCGCGCTCAGAGGCGTAGCTCACCGAGGCGGTCACCCCCGTGAGCCGGTGGAGCCGGCGCTCGATGCGATGCGCGCACGACGCACAGGTCATCCCCTCGATGTCGAGGTCGACCGAGAGCGTGGTGGGTGCGGATGCGGGTGCGGTCATGGTCGGACCAGGGCGTACCCGGCCTCGGTCACGGCCCCACGGATCGCGGCATCGGAGATCGCGGGCTCGGCGTCCACGGTGAGGACGCCGGTCTCGAGGACGACGCTCACCGAGCGCACGCCCGGGAGCGCGGACACCTCCTCCGTCACGGAGGCGACGCAGTGGCCACAGGTCATGCCGGACACGGTCCAGGTCTGGGTCATCGCTCCTCCTCCGGTCAGGAACGCACGAGGCGCGCGATCGCGGCCGACGCCTCGGTCAGCTTCTCGTCGGCGTCGACCCCCGTGCTCACGGCGTCGCGCACGCAGTGGGCGAGGTGGTCGTCGAGCAGCCCCAGCGCCACCGCCTGCAGAGCCTTGGTCATCGCCGAGACCTGGGTCAGGATGTCGATGCAGTACTGCTCCTCCTCGACCATCCGCTGCAGGCCGCGCGCCTGACCCTCGATCCGGCGCAGGCGCTTGAGGACGTCGTCCTTCGAGCTGAGGTATCCGGGATGGTCCATGGCGCACACGATACCCCCTCGGGGTATGAACGTCCCGTTCGGCCCGTGGGCTGTGCGGACCGGCGACCCCCGACGTCCGCGACGATGGGGCCATGGACGCCGAGGCGACGAACGCGCCGGACAGCTCCCCGGACCGGGAGCTGCGCCGCGACATCCGCCGGGTGACCTCCATCCTCGGCGAGACCCTGGCCCGTACCGAGGGCCCGGAGCTGCTGGCGCTCGTGGAGCAGGTGCGCGCCCACGCCAAGCAGGACCGCCTCGACCAGCTGCCCGACTTCGACCTCGACACGATCACCCGGCTGGTGCGCGCGTTCACGGCGTACTTCCACCTCGCCAACATCACCGAGCAGGTGCATCGCGGGCGCACGCTCGCGCGGGTCCGTGAGCGGGAGGGTGGGTGGATCGAGCGCGCGGTGGCGCGGATCCAGGACGCGGGCGTCGACCCCGGCGAGCTCGGCGAGCTGATGCGTCACGTCGCCGTCCGTCCGGTGTTCACGGCGCACCCCACCGAGGTCGCCCGGCGTTCCACGATCGACAAGCTACGTCGGGTGGCCGCGCTGCTCGAGGAGCCCGACGGGCCGCGCCGGACCCGGAGGCTCGTGGAGGCGATCGAGCTGCTCTGGCTCACCGACGAGATCCGGATCGAGCCACCGGAGCCGACCGACGAGGCGCGGAACGTCGTGTACTACCTGGAGGGGCTGTCGGCCGGCGCCCTTCCGGACGTCCTGGAGGAGCTGCGCGACCGGCTCGCACCGCTCGGGGTCGACCTGCCGCCCGACGTGCGGCCGCTGCGCTTCGGCTCCTGGGTCGGCGGGGACCGTGACGGCAACCCGCACGTCACGCCCGCGACCACGCGTGAGGTGCTCGTCCTGCAGGCGACGCACGGCCTCCGGCTGCTCCGCACCCTGGTCGACCGGCTGCGGCGGGACCTGTCGGTCAGCGACCGGGTCAGTGCCGTCTCGGAGGAGATCTCGGACCGCATCGAGCAGCTGCTGCCCGGCCTTCCCGAGGTCGAGCCCCGCTACCGCCGCCTCAACGCCGAGGAGCCCTACCGCCTCTACCTGACCTGCGTCCACGTGCGGCTCGGCCTCACCGAGCAGCGCCTCGCGCGCGGTGCCGGGCACGCGCCGGGCCGCGACTACGCCGACGACACCGAGCTCCTCGACGACCTGCTCCTCCTGCACCGATCCGTCGCCGAGCACCAGGGAGAGGTCGTGGCGTCGGGCGAGCTCGAGCGCCTCGTGCGCACCGTCGCGGCGACCGGCCTGACGCTGGCGACCCTCGACGTGCGCGAGCACGCGGCCAAGCACCACCAGGCGGTCGGCCAGCTCCTCGACCGCGTGGGCGAGCTCGACGCGCCGTACGCGGAGCTGGACCGGCCCACCCGGCTCAAGGTGCTCAGCGAGGAGCTCGCCGGTCGGCGCCCGCTGGCGCGCACCCCGCTCCCGCTCGACGAGGAGGGCACCGTGACGGCGGAGACGTTCCGCGCGATCCGGTGGGCCCTGGACTGCCTCGGCCCGCGGGCGGTCGAGAGCTACATCGTCTCGATGACCCACGACGCCGACGACGTGCTCGCGGCCGTGGTCCTGGCACGGGAGGCCGGCCTGGTGGACCTGCCCGGCGGGGTGGCGAGGATCGGGTTCGTGCCGCTGCTGGAGACGGTCGAGGAGCTGGAGCAGGCGGAGCTCATCCTGGACGCGCTGTTCGGCGACGCGTCGTACCGCGAGCTCGTGCGGCTCCGCGGCGACGTCCAGGAGGTGATGCTCGGCTACTCCGACTCCAACAAGGCCGGCGGCATCACCACGTCGCAGTGGCAGATCCAGCGTGCCCAGCGGAGGGCACGTGACGCGGCCCGCCGGCACGGCGTTCGGCTGCGCTTCTTCCACGGCCGCGGGGGATCGGTCGGCCGCGGCGGCGGCCCGACGTACGACGCGATCATGGCGCTGCCGTCCGGGACCGTCGACGGCGAGGTGAAGATCACCGAGCAGGGCGAGGTGATCAGCGACAAGTACGCGCTGCCGGCGCTGGCCCGGCAGAACCTCGAGCTCGCGCTCGCCGCGACGGTCGAGGCCAGCGTGCTGCACCGCAGCGACCGACGTACGCCGGACCAGGCCCGGCGGTGGGACGCGATGATGGACCGCATCTCCGACGCCGCGCACGTGCGCTACCGGGGGCTGGTGGAGGAGCGCGGGCTGGCGGAGTACTTCCTCACCTCGACCCCGGTCGACCTGCTCGGCGCCCTGCACATCGGCTCGCGTCCGGCCCGGCGACCCGACTCGGACGACGGCCTCGACGACCTCCGGGCGATCCCGTGGGTCTTCGGCTGGACCCAGTCGCGTCAGATCGTCCCGGGGTGGTTCGGGGTCGGCTCGGGCCTCGCCGCGGTGGCCGACGACCTCGAGGTGCTGCGCGAGATGTACGCCGAGTGGGCGTTCTTCCGCACCTTCCTGGGCAACGTCTCCATGACCCTGGTCAAGACGGATCTCGACATCGCGGCGCGCTACGTCGCGCTGGCCCCGGCACCCCTGCGACCACTGCTGGACGAGATCCGGTCGGAGTACGACCTCAGCGTGCGGCACCTGCTCGCGGTCACCGGGGACCACGCCCTGCTCGACCACGAGCCGACCCTGCGGACCACGCTGGAGATCCGCGAGAACTACCTCGAACCCCTGCACCACCTGCAGATCGAGCTGCTCGGGCGCTACCGTCGCGGCGAGGACGACCCGGCCCTGGAACGCGCGCTGCTGCTGACGATCAACGGGATCGCCGCGGGCATGCGCAACACCGGCTGACGGTCAGGCCGGCACCGGCTGGTCGTCGTCGCGCGGCCCGATGACGCAGAGTCCGTCGAGGGCCACCGGGTCGAGCGTCGTGCCCCACGCCGACATCTGGGTGCGCGAACGCCGGGAGAAGATCGCCCGGAAGAGCTCGTAGTCGGGGACGTCGGTCACCGCGTCCGCGTCGTCGCCGAGCATCCGGGGAGCGACGCCGTCGAGGACCGGGCGCCACATCTGCTCGGGAGGCGCCCCCCGGTCATGGCGTCACCCTCGGTGGGTTTCCGGTCCTGCGGGAGCCCCGATCCGGTCGCGCCAGCCCTTGTGTGCGACCGTCCCGTTGCGTACTCTCGCGATATATCGTGATCGGTCGACGAGTGAGTCGCTGAGCGATCCCCGTTGCAGACGAAGAGGAGACAGCGATGGGACAGCACGGAGACTGGGGCCGCGACTTCGAGGCCATGTTCCGCCAGCACGGCCGCTCGCGCGGGGGCGACTGGGGAGGCCCGTGGGGCGGGTGGCAGGGCGGCCCGCAGCGACGGTCCGGACCGCCGCCGTGGCTCAGCGGCCTGTTCGGGCTGGTGGGCGAGGACACGCCCCGCGGCCCGCGAGTACGCCGCGGTGACGTGCGGGTCGCGATCCTCGCGGTGCTCGCCGACGAGCCGCTGAACGGCTACCAGATCATCCAGCAGATCGCGGACCGCACCGACGGCGGCTGGCGCCCCAGCCCGGGGTCGGTCTACCCGACGATCTCGCAGCTCGAGGACGAGGGGCTGATCGAGTCCGACGACGAGCGGGGGCGGCGTACCCTGCGGCTCTCCGAGGCCGGCCGCGAGTACCTGGCGACCCACGAGGACGAGGTGGCCGGCGTGTTCGCGCCCTTCGAGGGCGAGCGACGGCGTCACCGCGAGCGCGAGCGCCGGGAGGGTGAGCCCGACTTCACCTCGCTCAAGCCCGAGCTCGGCCGGGTCATGAACGCGGTGTGGCAGATCATCACGACCGGCACCGACGAGCAGCGCCGCGCCGCCATCGGGGTCCTGGTCGAGGCGAGGCGCGGCCTCTACGGCATCCTCGCCGACCACCCGGGCGACGACGGCGAGGTGGACGACCTCGGCGACCACGACCTCCCCGAGGAGGAGTGATGGTGGACCAGAGGCTCCGGATCGGGGACGCCGAGCGGGAGGCCGCCGCCCACGAGCTGGGCGAGCACTTCGCGATGGGACGCATCACCGCCGAGGAGCACGGCGAGCGCCTGGAGCGGATCTGGACGGCCCGCACGGAGGCCGAGCTCGCACCGGTCTTCTCCGACCTCCCGCGACCGCGCCGCCCCGAGCCGCCACGCCCTCCGATCACCACCCGGATGCGGTCCTGGCGACCGCAGCTGCCCTACCTGCCCTTCCTGTTCCGGGTGCTGGTGGGCATCCTGGTGGTCGCGTTCGTGGTGTCACACCTGCCGTTCCTGCTGCTGGCGGTGCTGGTCTACCTGCTCGTCGTGCGCCGGTTCGCGCACCGCGGTCGGTGGGGCCACCACCCCCACCACCCGCGCTGGCGCTGACCGGTCGGCGTCGGGTCAGACGTCGACGGCGCGGTTGACCCACACGTCGCCGACCTGCATCCCCACCTTCTGGTAGAGCGCGAGCGCCCCGGTGCGCGAGTCCGTGGAGAGTGCCGACCGCGCGGCCCCGTGCTCGCGTCCCCGTGCGAAGGCGTCGACCAGCAGGGCCTGTGCCAGGCCGCGGTTGCGCTGGTCGCGGCGTACGGCGAGCCGGCTGATGAACGCCTCGGTGGGCGGCTCCCCGAACATCTGGACCAGCGCGGTGCCGACGATCTCTCCCGACTCGTCGGTGACCACCCGGAAGTGCCAGGGCTCGAAGCCGGGACGCCGGACCGTGGTGGCCAGGAAGTCGTCGTACGACTCGCGATCGCGGTCGGACCACTCGAGGAAGGCGTCCTCGATCACGTCCTGCACCGCCGGGTACTCCTCGGGTGCGGCCTCGCGCAGGGCATAGCCCTCCGGCAGCTCGCGCGCCTGGATCTGCTCGCCCTCGGGCAGCGCCAGCACCCAGCTGGTCCAGCGGATCCGCCAGCCGAGCTTCTCCAGCAGCCGGTCGCCGGCGGAGCCCTCGGGGACCGGGCTGCCGATCACGGTCCCGCCGAGCTCGCCGGTGCGGGTGCGCATCCAGCCGGCCAGCGACGTGCCGATCCCGCGGCGGCGGTACGCCGGGTCCACCGCGGCGTCCCCGCGGCCCGACCTGTTCGCCTCTGCGTAGGCGACGAGCGTGTCGCCGTCGAACACGCCCACGGTCGAGGCCCCGACGTCGAAGCTCGGCTTCTGCCAGTCACCGACGATGTCCGCGAGCTCGATCTCGACCTTGCCGAGATCCTGCTGCTCCTGCAGCGCCATCACCGCGAACACGGCCGGTGCGTCGTCCATGGTCAGCGGGCGTGACCTCAGGCCGGGCGGGACGGAGAGCTCGTTCACGTGAGGCATTCAACCGTCGCGCCCGCTGGCGCGTCACCCGAAATACCGGCGACCCGGCACCCACGTCACTCGAGGAGTGAGCGGGATGCCGGGTCGGCCTGCCGGTGACGCGTACGCCGCGTCGGCGGCTGTTACTTCGCGATCGCGGAGATGTCGAAGTCGAGCTTGATCTTGTCCGACACCAGGAAGCCGCCGGTCTCGAGCGCGGCGTTCCAGGTCAGGCCCCAGTCCTTGCGGTTGATCGCCGCGTGGCCCTCGAAGCCGATCCGCAGGTTGCCGAACGGGTCGCGGGCCGAGCCGGTCGACTCGAAGTCGATCGTGATCGGCTTGGTGACGTCCTTGATGGTCAGGTCGCCGGTGATGGCCCACTCGTCGCCGTCGCGCTCCACCCGGGTCGAGACGAAGCTGATCTCCGGGTAGGTCTCCACGTCGAAGAAGTCGGCGCTGCGCAGGTGCGCGTCGCGGTCGGCCACGCCGGTGTCGATGCCGTCGGCCTTGATGTTCACGACGACCTTGCTCCGGGTCGGGTCGGCCGTGTCGACGACCGCCTCGCCGGTGAACTCCTTGAACTGGCCGCGGACGGTGGTCACCATCGCGTGCCGGGTGCTGAAGCCGAGCCGGCTGTGCGCCGGGTCGAGCGTGTAGTCGCCCGTGATGTCGGCGACGACCGTCGTGCCGGGCTCGAAGGTGTTGTCAGTCATGGGGGAATCTCCTCTTGGATTGAAGTTTCAATCACTTGTCCGGTACAACGCACCGCGCCCCAGGACATTCCCGGGCCCTAGGGTGACTCAGGTCACACGCCGCTCGGGAGGTCACCATGGTCACCACGCACGCCCGCCGCCTCGTCGCGCTCGCCGCTGCCGCCCTCACCGTTCCCCTGCTCGCGCCGGTCCCCGCGGCCCACGCCGCGGCACCGTCGTACGTCGCGCTCGGCGACTCCTACTCCTCGGGCGTGGGGACCCGCAGCTACCTCGACGACGGGACGTCGTGCCGGCGGTCGGTCTACGCCTTCCCGAGCCTGATCGCGGCGGCCCGGGGCTACGCCCTCGACCTCCGGGCCTGCTCCGGCGCCACGATCGCCGACGTCACCGACACCCAGCTCTCCGCGCTCCGCGCGAGCACCAGCTACGTGACGATCTCCGTGGGCGGCAACGACGCCGGGTTCTCTCGCGTCCTCACGACCTGTGCGGAACCCGGTTGGGCCAGCGACTGCAGCGGCGCCGTCGCCAAGGCCCGGAGCTACATCCGGAACACCCTGCCCGGGTCCCTCAGCGTCCTCTACGCCGCGATCCGGAGCAGGGCCCCGCGGGCGCGGGTGGTCGTCGTCGGCTACCCGCGCCTGTTCAACGGCGAGGACTGCAACGCGTTCACCTGGTTCAGCCCGGCCGACGAGACGTCGCTGAACGCGACCGCCGACCTGCTGAACAGCAAGCTCGCGGCGGCCGCCGCCGCCCGCGGCTTCGCGTTCGCCAACCCGACGAGCGCCTTCGTCGGCCATGCCGTCTGTGGCAGCCCGGAGTGGCTCAACGGCCTGTCCGACCCGGTCACCGAGAGCTATCACCCGAACCGCGCCGGCCACGCCTCCGGCTACGCGCCGTTGGTCGGGCCGCTCCTCACGGGTGCCCCGATCTCGGTGACGGCCGCGGTCCTCCGGGCCGCCCGCGCCCAGGGGCCCGCGCTGGCCGCACTGCAGCGTCACTACACCGAGGCGGACCGCTCGATCACGCCCGAGCGCATCCGGGCCCCGCGCGCGCTCACGCACTGACCCGCCGCGTCGCCCGGGTGGTGCCGACCCCTTTGACAGGATGACCGCATGGGGACCCGCCGGCTGTCGCTGATCGTCGTACCGACCGCGCTCGCCCTCCTGCTGGGCGCGTGCGGGTCCGGCGACCCCGGCCCCGACCCGAAGCCGGCCGCCGACGGCCTGGCCCGCGGCCTCGCGTCGGGCGACCTCTCCGGCGTCCTGTTCGCCGGAACCACCACCAAGGCGGCCGGCCAGCAGTACGCCGCCACGGTGGCGGGACTCGGCGGCGTCACGCCCAAGGTCGTGGTGGCCGGCGTGAAGCGGACCGGCGACTCCACGGCCACCGCGTCCCTCAGCTGGCTGTGGCCGCTCGGCAGCGGGTGGACCTACCAGACCAGCGCGCCCCTGAAGCTCGTCGGCAAGCGGTGGGAGGTGACCTGGTCGCCCGGCGTCGTCGAGCCGTCGCTGAGCGGGTCCTCGACCCTCCGGGCCACGACCGTCGACTCGAGGCGCGGAGACATCCTGGGGCCCGGGGGCGTGGGCCTGGTGACCGACCGCCCGGTCGTCCGTTTCGGCGTCGACCGCACCAAGGTCGGACCGGCCGCCGCGCTGGTGTCGGCGCGCAGCCTGGCCCAGCTCGTCGGCATCGACGTGCCGTCGTACGTCAAGCAGGTCAAGGCGTCGGGGCCGCAGGCGTTCACCCAGGCGATCGTCTACCGCCAGGACCAGGTGCCCCCGGCCGTCACCCGCGCGTACACCCACCTCAAGGGCGTCGACGCGATCGCGACCAGCCTCCCGTTGGGGATCACCAAGGAGTTCGCCGCGCCGATCCTGGGCACGGTCGGGCCGGTCACGGCCGACATGATCAAGCAGAACCCGGGCGTCTACCGGGTCGGCGACCTCGCCGGCCTCTCCGGTCTCGAGCAGCGCTACGACCAGCAGCTGCGCGGCACGCCCGGCGTGCAGGTGGACGCGGTGTCGGCCGGGGGCAAGAGCCACACGCTGTTCCGGACCAAGCCCGTGAACGGCACCCCCCTGAGGCTGACGATGGTGCCGCGGCTGCAGATGCTCGCCGAGCACATCCTCGCCAACGTCGGACCGGCGAGCGCGATCGTGGCCATCCGGCCGTCGACGGGCGCGATCCTGGCGGCGGCCAACGGACCGGGCAACAACGGCTACAACGACGCCACCTACGGCCAGTTCGCGCCGGGATCCACGTTCAAGACCGTGGCGTCGCTGGCCCTGCTGAAGCGCGGACTGACGCCGTCGACGGTGGTGCCGTGCCCGACCAGCGTGAACGTCAACGGCAAGGTCTTCGTCAACGACAGCTTCTACCCGCCCTCGGCCTACGGCCGGATCCCGCTGGCGACCGCCCTGGCCAACTCGTGCAACACCGCCTACGTCTCCGAGCGGGTCAAGCTGGGTTCCTCCGACCTGGTCGACGCCGCGGCCACGCTCGGCATGGGTGTCGACCACAACGTCGGCTTCCCGGCGTACTTCGGCAACGTGGTGCCGCCCGCGTCGGAGACCGAGAAGGCGGCGGACATGATCGGCCAGGGGAAGATCCTCGCCTCGCCGCTGACCATGGCCACGGTGCTGTCCTCGGTGGTCGCCGGGCACACCGTCGTACCCCGGCTGATCACGTCGGTGAATCCGGCGAAGACCTCGCCGACGCCCCTCACGGCGCAGCAGGACGCGTCCCTCAAGACGCTCCTGCGGGGCGTGGTGACGAGCGGCACCGGGATCGGCCTGAAGGACGTGCCCGGACCGCCGGTGATCGCCAAGACCGGCACCGCGGAGTTCGTCCGCGGCGGCAGGACGCTCACGCACGCCTGGATGATCGGGGCGCAGGGCGATCTGGCGGTGTGCGCCTTCGTCGACGTCGGCACCACGGGAGCCGGTACGGCGGGCCCGCTGCTCGAGGCCTTCCTGCGCGGCGCCCGGCGCTAGCGGCCCGGTCCGTCGTCCAGGGTCAGCGCTCGCGGGTCGGGACCGACCGGGCGACCTCCTCGGGCATCGGCTCGTAGTGGCCGAACGCCCGGGTGAACGACCCGGCCCCGTGGGTCGACGAACGCAGGTCGACCGCGTAGCGGACCAGCTCGGTCTGCGGCACCTCGGCGTTGATCACCGTCCGGTCGTCCCCGACCTTGTCGGTGCCGAGCAGCCTCGCGCGCCGCGACGACAGGTCGCTCATGGTCGGGCCGATGTGGTCGTCGGGGACGACCACGGCGACGACGTCGTAGGGCTCCAGCAGGGTCACCGACGTGGCGGCCGCGGCCTCGCGGAGCGCCAGCGACCCGGCCATCTGGAAGGCCATGTCGGAGGAGTCGACGGCGTGCGCCTTGCCGTCGGTCAGCGTCACCCGGAGGTCGACCATCGGGTAGCCGGCCCGGACGCCCCGCTCCATCTGGGCGCGGACCCCCTTCTCCACCGAGGGGATGAACTGGCGGGGCACGGAGCCGCCGACGACCTTGTCGACGAACTCGAAACCGCCCCCCTCGGGCAGCGGTTCGACCTCGATGTGACACACGGCGTACTGCCCGTGGCCGCCGGACTGCTTGACGTGTCGCCCGAGTCCCTTGCCTCCGGCGCCGAACGTCTCGCGCAGTGACACCAGGAACGGCTCGGTGTCGACGTGGACGGCGTACCGGTCCGCGAGCCGCGAGATCAGGACGTCGGCGTGCGCCTCGCCCATGGTCCACAGCACCAGCTGGTGGGTCTCCGGGTTGTTCTCGACGCGGAGGCTCGGGTCCTCGGCCGCCAGCCGGCCGAGGGCCTGGGACAGCTTGTCCTCGTCGGCCTTGCTCCTGGCCACGATCGCGACCGGCAGCAGCGGCTCGGGCATCGACCAGGGGCGCAGCACCCGGGGCTGGTCGATCGCCGACAGGGTGTCGCCGGTCTCGGCCCGGCTCAGCTTGCCGATCGCACACAGGTCGCCGGCGATCACCGCGTCCGCCACCACGTGCTGGCGGCCGAACGGGTACGCGAGCGAGCCGATCTTCTCGTCCTCGTCGTGGTCCTCGTGGGTGGAGTCGGAGAAGAACGACGTGAAGTGGCCGGAGACGTGGACCGGCGCGTCCGGTGTGAGGGTCCCGGAGAAGACGCGCACGAGGCTGACCCGCCCGACGTAGGGGTCGCTGGTGGTCTTGACCACCTCGGCCACGAGGGTGCCGTCCGGGTCACCGCTGATCGCGTCGGCCGCGGCGCCGGCCGGGGTGAAGACCTCGGGCGAGGGGTGCTCGAGCGGCGACGGGAAGCCGTCGACCGCCAGGTCGAGCAGCTCGGCGCAGCCGATCCCGGTCATCGAGCAGACGGGTACGACGGGGTGGAAGCTGGCCCGGGCCACCGCCTTCTCGAGGTCCTCGGTGAGGGTCTCGTGGGAGATCTCCTCGCCGCCGAGATAGCGGTCCATCAGCGTCTCGTCCTCGGACTCCTCGATGATCCCCTCGATGAGGGCGCCGCGGAGGTCGTCGTGCACGCCGTCCTCCACCATCAGGTCGGCCAGCCCGCTGACGTCGCCACCCTCGCGGACCGGTGCGTAGAGCGGCAGCACGTGGTCGCCGAACGCCCCCTGGGCGGCGGCGAGGACCCCGTCGTAGTCGGCCCGGGCCTGGTCGAGCTTGGTGATGACCACCGCCCGGGGCATCCCGACCTGGGCGCACTCGCGCCAGAGGGCGACGGTGGCGTCGTCGACCGCCTCGCTCGCCGCGATCACGAACAGGGCGCAGTCGGCGGCGCGCAGCCCGGCGCGCACCTCGCCGACGAAGTCGGCGTAGCCGGGGGTGTCGATGAAGTTGATCTTGGTGTCGCGGTGGACCACCGGGGCGATGGCGAGGGCGATCGACCGCTCGTGGGACCTCTCGGACTCCTCGAAGTCGCAGACCGTGGAGCCCTCCTGGATGGACCCGGCGCGTGGGATGGCTCCGGCGGAGGCGAGCAGCATCTCGACCAGGGTGGTCTTCCCCGAGCCGCCCGGCCCGACGAGCACCACGTTGCGGATCCGGTCGGGGCTGCTCGCCCCGAGATCTTGCCCGGCTGGTCTACGCCCGCCCACCTTGTCCGACATGGTCTGCCTCCAGGTCCTCCGGGCGGCCCGTCCCGGACCGCCGAGTCGAAACGCTGGTCCCGAATCAACTCCTCCCAACGCCGATGTTCAAGGGGTCCGGTCTGTTGAGCCGCGGGTTGTGGTCCGTCGAGCCGCGGGTTGTGGTCCGTCTGAGCCGCGGGTTCTGGTCCGTCGAGCCGGAGCTCTGGCCAGCCACAACCCGCGGGTGACCGCGCCACAACCCGCGGTTGACAGCGCCATAACCCGCGGCTCAACGAGGGAGGGGACCGTCTGGGGTGGGGGACCGGGATGGTCGTGGGCCCTCGTGTGAGTGCCGCGGAGGAAGCACTCACACGAGTCCACGACGGGGCGAGCCCCTCGCAGCATGGGGTCAGCGAGGGGCTCACGTATCGTCCGGGTGCATGCCCCCAGGCCGACTCTGAAAGCGTGTCAGAGTCCGGACGATTGCGTGAAGGCTTTTCGCAAACTTCACCGAGTGATTGGCTACTTCCCATGACTGGACTAGACCTCTTGACGAAGACCGGCTCGCGCGGTCTGTTCATCGGCGGGCAGTGGCGCGAGTCGAGCACGGGGGCGAGGTTCGAGGTCCACGATCCGGCCGACGAATCCGTGATCGTGGACGTCGCGGACGGCGACACGCACGACGCTCTCGCGGCGCTCGACGCCGCCGTCGCGGCCCAGGCGGACTGGGCCGCCACTGCGCCACGGGAGCGGGGCGAGATCCTGCGCCGGGCGTTCGAGGCGATCGTCGACCACGCCGACGACTTCGCCGAGCTGATCAGCCTGGAGATGGGCAAGACCCTCGCCGAGGCCAAGGGCGAGGTGGCCTACGGCGCGGAGTTCTTCCGCTGGTTCTCCGAGGAGGCGGTCCGCATCCACGGGCGCTGGATGCAGGCGCCGGCCGGAGGGTCCCGACTGCTGACGATCCGCAAGCCGGTGGGCCCGTGCCTCTTCATCACGCCGTGGAACTTCCCGCTCGCGATGGGCACCCGCAAGATCGGGCCGGCGGTCGCGGCCGGCTGCACCATGGTGGTCAAGCCGGCCGAGCTCACGCCGCTCACGATGCTCGCGCTGGCCCACGTGCTCACCGAGGCCGGCCTGCCGCCCGGCGTCCTCAACATCGTCACCACGAGCAACTCGAAGGCGCTCAGCGCGACCCTGATGGCCGACGACCGGCTCCGCAAGGTCAGCTTCACCGGCTCGACCCCGGTCGGGAAGGTCCTGGTGCGCCAGTCCGCCGACGAGCTCCAGCGTCTCTCGATGGAGCTCGGCGGCAACGCCCCCTTCATCGTGTTCCAGGACGCCGACGTGGCGGCGGCGGTCGACGGCGCGATGATCGCGAAGATGCGCAACATGGGCGAGGCGTGCACCGCCGCCAACCGGTTCCTCGTCCACGAGTCGGTCGCCCGCGAGTTCGGCGACCTGCTCGGCCGACGGATGGGCGCCCTCAGGACCGGCCGTGGCCAGGAGGCCGGCACCGACGTCGGCCCGCTGATCAACGCGGACGCGGTCGAGTCCGTCGGACAGCTGGTCACCGACGCGCTCCACGACGGGGCCGAGCTGCTGTGTGGAGGGACCGCCCCCGAGGGGCCCGGCCACTTCTACGCACCCACCGTGCTCCTCGGCGTACCGGCCGAGGCGCGGATCAACACCGAGGAGATCTTCGGACCGGTCGCGCCGATCACGACCTTCACCTCCGACGACGAGGCGATCGCGCTCGCCAACGCGACGGAGTACGGCCTGGCGTCCTACGTCTACACGCGAGACCTGGCGCGCACGATCAAGGTGGCCGAGTCGCTGGAGTTCGGCATGGTCGGCGTGAACACCGGGCTGCTGTCCAACCCGGCCGCGCCGTTCGGGGGTGTGAAGTCGAGCGGCTTCGGTCGCGAGGGCGGCTTCGAGGGCATCGAGGAGTACCTCGACACGACGTACGTCGCGATCCCCGGCTGAGCCGCTCGCTCAGCGGTTCTGCCGGGGCTGCGCCAAGGCGTCCGCGAGCTCGAGCCGCGAGGTGATCGAGAGCTTCCGCAGGATGTGGGACACATGCCACTCCACGGACTTCACGCTGACGCCGAGCTCGGCGGCGATCTCGCGGTTGCGCTTGCCGAGCACGACCAGCTGCGCCACCCGGCGCTCGGCCGCGCTCAGCTCCGCCAGCCGACCGGGCAGCTCGCCGTCGGGAGCCTCGCCGAGCCGTTCGAGCAGCCATCGGATGCGGAAGAGGAGCGGTCCGAGGTCCTCGTGCCGTGCGTACTTCTCCGCCGTGCGGAGGAGGTCGATCGCCCGCGCCGACTCCCCCGGGTGCAGGAGCAGCAGCCAGCCGGCCATGTCGGTGCGGATCTGGGCGTCCAGGCGGTCCGCGCCGCTGCCCTGCAGCAGCTCGAGCGCCTCGTCGAGGACCCCGATCCGGTCATCGGTCGGCGCGATCGCGGCCTGGGTCCGCAGCGTGGAGGCGACGGCGTACGGCGAGCCGTCGGCGCGCGCCACCGCGAGCTCCTCCTCGACCAGACCGCTCGCCGAGGCCACCTCGCCCCGGCCCGCGATGATCCGGGCCAGGCCGCTGCGCCACGGCACCCAGGCGTGGTCGCCGGCCGCGGCCAGCTCCTCGCCGGCGCTCTCGTAGTAGGACACGGCCTGGTCGGTCTGGCCACGCGCCGACGCGAACTCGCCCAGGCCGAAGCAGGCGGTCGCCCCGACGCTGCCGCGGACCCGGACGAGGGCGGTGAGGTCCCGGCAGAAGGGCGCGGCGCCGCGGAGGTCACCGCGGGCCAGCTTGGCGAGCAGCCCGGTGAGGGCGACGTCGGCACGCCCCGCCTCGTCCAGGTGGTCGTCGTGCCGCAGGCGATCCGCGGCGTCGATGGCGTCGCCGATCCGGCCCTGCAACAAAGCGTTGCGGGCTTCGTGCACAACACGGGCGGAAACGTCCGTTGCAGGTTCGAATGACGTGCTTGAGTCCGCCCCCCGGGGCTCGAGCATGTTCAGACAGTAGGGGAGTTCCGCCCCTCGCGGGAGGGGGTGAACGGCGATTTAACGAATGGCGGCCGTGGCGATCTCGACCGCACGGCGGGCCGCCGCCTCGGCGCGACCGCGGTCGTCGGTCACGAGGCCGATCCGAGTACGGCGGTCCAGCAGGTCGGCGGCGTCGTGCGCGCCCTCGTGCGTCACCCCGAACAGCAGCTCGGCGAGGGCCACCGGGACGCCGTCGGCGACCGGTGCGAGGAGCTCGTCATCGGCCAGCCCGGAGACGGCGCGGGCGGAGTCGAGGACGAGCGGCGCGTCCGCGCCGTACCTCCGCACCAGGCGCGGTGCGGGCGACCCAGCCGCGAGCCGGGCCAGCTCCGCTCGCGAGGTCGCCCCCGCCAGGGGCAGCCGAGCGGTCCGGCACGGTCGGGCCCGCAGACCCGAGCCCGAGACCGCCGCGTCGACGGCGTCCTCGGCCATCCGGCGGTAGGTGGTGAGCTTGCCGCCGACGACCGTGACCACCCCGGTGCCCGACGTCAGGACGGCGTGGCGCCGGGAGAGGTCCGAGGTGCGGCCGTCGGCACGCAGCAGGGGGCGCAGCCCCGCGTACGAGCCGACGACGTCGTCGCGGGTGAGCGGGTGCGCGAGGCTCGACGACAACGTGGCGACCAGGAAGTCGAGCTCGGCGTCACTGGGCACCGGTACGTCGGGGACCTCGCCCTCCACCGGTTCGTCGGTGAGGCCGACGTAGCAGAGCCCGTCGGCCTGGGGCAGCACGTTGAGGAAGCGGTTGCGCTCGCCGGGGACCGGCAGCGTCAGGGCGACGCGCAGCCCCGGGAGCGCCTCGCCGCGGAGGACGAGGTGGGTGCCGCGGCTCGGGCGCAGGTGCACGTCGTCGACCAGCCCGCCGGCCCAGACGCCCGCGGCGTTGACGACGGCACGCGCTGCGACCTGGTGCGACGTGCCGGTCAGCTCGTCGCGGACCACCGCCCCGGCGCCGCTGAGCTCGACCACGCGGGCCCGGGTCCGGATCTCGGCGCCGAGTCCCGCCGCCGTCCGCGCGATCGCCGTGACCAGTCGCGCGTCGTCCTCCAGCTGGCCGTCCCAGGAGAGGATCCCGCCGCGGACGCCGGGTCCGAGGACGGGTGCCAGGTGCCGGCTCTCCGTCGCCGAGATCCGGCGGGGCCGGGGCAGCGTCTCGCGCGACGTGCGAGCCGCGACACGCAGCCAGTCCCCGGCACCGAACCCGGCGCGGAGGAACGCGGCCTGGCGGCGGTCGGTGCGGGCGTCGAGCGGAAGCAGCATCGGCAGGGCGTGGGTCAGGTGGGGCGCGGTGACCTCCATCAGGATGCCGCGCTCCACCGCGCTCTCGTGGGCGACGCCCACCTGTCCGTTGGCGAGGTAGCGCAGGCCGCCGTGCACCAGCTTGCTGGACCAGCGCGACGTGCCGAAGGCGAGGTCGTGGGCGTCCACCGCGAGCACGCTCAGGCCGCGCGAGACCGCGTCGAGGGCGCAGCCGGCGCCGGTCACGCCCAGGCCCACGACCAGGACGTCGACGCGTTCGGGGGCCTGCTCGAGCCCGGCCCGGATCCGCGGCGCCGTGCCGGTCACCGCTCCACCGCCCGGCGGACGAGGTGCTCCAGCTCGGCGTCGAGGTCCTCCTCGCCGACCTCGTCGTCGACCATGGTGTGGGCGCTGAGCACGAACCCGTGGGCGGCCAGGAGCAGGCCGCGCGACATCGCGAGAGGGCTCCCGGCCCGGATGCTGCCGTCGGCCTGACCCTCGCGGATCCGGGCCGCCGTGAGCTCGGCGATGGCCTGCTGGCTGCGACCGCGGCGGGTCAGCAGGTAGGGGAGCAGGAGCTCGGCGTCGAGCTCGACGATGCGGACGAAGAGCTCGTTCTCGCGCAGCGCGCGCACCGTCGCGACCACCTCGGCGACGAGGCGGTCGGCCGCGGTGGTCCCCTCCGGACCCACGCCGGTCCCCGCCACCGCCCCGGCGACGAGCTGGCCCCACTCCCGCGTCATCAGGTCACCCAGCACGGCGGGCATGTCGGGCCACGTGCGGTAGATCGTCATCCGGCTGACGCCCGCCCGGCGTGCCACCTCGGTCAGCGTCGTCCGCCGCCACCCGACGTCGAGGATGCACGCGCGCGCCGCGTCGAGGTACGCCGCCTGCGGGTCCGCCTCGGCGTTGTGACGAAGTGACGTCATGTGTCACACTGTAACACGTGATCCCAGAGATGCACCCGACCCGGTGGGGCGACCCCACGCACGCCGCGGCCCTCCCCGACTCCGCTCGCGCGCTCGTGGACCTGGCCTTCCCCACCGCCGACCGCACCGTGGCGGACGACGCGCCGGTGGCGCTGCCACCGGTGCGCCTCCCCGCGGCTGCGCTGCGCGACCTGGCTGACCTGCTCGGCGCGGAGCACGTCCACACCGACGACGAGACCCGGCGGCTGCGCACCCGCGGCAAGTCCACGCCGGACCTGCTCCGGGCCCGCGCCGGAGACCTCACCGACGCGCCCGACGTGGTGGTGCGTCCCGCGGACGCCGACGCGGTGCAGGGGGTGCTCGGCGTGGCGGTGCGTCACCACCTGGCGGTCGTCCCGTTCGGCGGCGGCACCTCGGTCACCGGTGGGCTGGTCGCACGACGTCAGGGGTACGCCGGTGTGGTCAGCCTGGACCTCGTCCGGCTGAAGCGGCTGCTGGCCGTCGACCCGGTCTCCATGACCGCGACGCTCGAGCCCGGCCTGCGGGGGCCGGAGGCGGAGGCGTTGCTCGCCGGGCACGGCCTGACCCTCGGGCACTACCCCCAGTCCTTCGAGTTCGCCTCGATCGGCGGCTTCGCCGCGACCCGCTCCAGCGGGCAGTCCTCGGCCGGCTACGGCCGCTTCGACGCGCTCGTGACCGCGCTCACCGTGGCGACCCCGTCCGGCCCGGTCACGCTCGGCCGTGCGCCGGCGAGTGCGGCCGGCCCCGACCTGCGCCAGCTGTTCCTCGGCTCGGAAGGGGCGCTCGGCGTGATCACCTCGGTGACCGTGCGCGTGCGGCCGGTGCCCGAGTCCCGGGTCTACGAGGGGTGGCGCTGGTCGTCGTTCGACGCCGGCGCCCACGCGATGCGCACGCTCGCCCAGAGCCAGCTGCTGCCGACGGTCCTGCGGCTCTCCGACGAGTCCGAGACCGCCCTCAACCTGGCCGATCCCGACTCGGTGGGCGGCGCCTCGTCCGGCGGGTGCCTGATGATCGTCGGCTACGAAGGCACGGCCGCGACGGTCGACGCCCGGCGTACGGCGGTGTCGGCGCTGCTGGCCGCGCTGGGCGGCGAGTCGGCCGGCGAGGAGCCGGGCCGCGCGTGGGTGGCCGGCCGCTTCCACGCGCCGTACCTCCGCGACTCGATGCTCGACGCCGGCGTGCTCGTCGAGACGCTCGAGACCGCGGCGTTCTGGTCCCGGCTGCGCCCCGTCTACGACGCGGTGTCCGCCGCGCTGCGCGCCTCGCTCGGCGAGTCGGTCCTGGTGCTCTGCCACGTCTCCCACGTGTACGAGACCGGCGCTTCGCTCTACTTCACGGTCGCGGCGGCCGAGGGGGACGACGGGCTCGCGCGCTGGCGGTCCGCCAAGAGCGCGGCGACCGACGCGATCGTCGCCGCCGGCGCCACGATCACCCACCACCACGCGGTGGGCACCGATCACCGGCCCTGGCTGGAGGCCGAGATCGGGCCGGTCGGCGTCTCGGTGCTGCGAGCGGTGAAGGCCGCCGTCGACCCCCAGGGGATCCTCAACCCCGGCGTGCTCGTGCCCTGAGGCCGGCTCAGGCGGCGAAGGTCCAGAGCAGGAGCTGGGTAGGGACCGCGGCGGTGACCCTGAGGCCGCGTGCCTGCCCCGCACCGTCGCCGGTCTCGAGGTCGGTGATCTCGAACGCGTCGCCGGCGGCCAAAGGCTCCGCGAGGCTCGAACGGGTGAGCGCGCCGGTCACCACGAACGCGTAGACGCGGGGTGCCTCCGGGAGCATGGCGGTCTCGCCGGCCGCGAGGCGACGGACCGTCAACGTGGCGCCGGCGATGCCGAGCTGACCGGCACCGTCGCCCACCACGATCGCGGTCGGCTCGGCCCCGAGGTCGTGCCGGGCCAACGCCAACGACGGCACACCACCCGGCTCGTCGGGTCGCAGCCACATCTGGAGGAACCGCGTGGGAGCGGCACCGGCGCGTTCCTCGTGCCTCCTCCCGGCGCCGGTCCGGTCGATCAGGCTGTGTCCCGCCGGCACCCGGAGGCTGCCCGCCTCGTCGGTGTGGTGCAGCTCGCCGAACACCACCCAGGTCACCAGGACCACGTCCGCGTGCTCGTGCGCGTCGTACCCGGCCCCGGAGCCGAGCAGCTCGTCGTTCAGCGCGACCAGCGGTCCGAACGCCACCCGTTCGGGGTCGTACGACGACCCGAACGAGAACGAGTGGCGGGCCTGACGACCCCGCTCACGGGTCAAGAAGCGGTCCAAACCCCTCCGCACCACCACGCTCACCGACACAATGATCCCCGTGGGTCATCCTCTGCTTCCACCGGGCTTCCGGTTCGGTGCCAGCACTGCGTCGTACCAGATCGAGGGGGCGGCCGCGGAGGACGGGAAGGGTCCCAGCATCTGGGACACGTTCGCGCACGAGCCCGGCCGGATCGCGGACGGTTCCACCGGCGACGTCGCCTGCGACCACTACCACCGTCTCGACGAGGACCTCGACCTCATGCAGCGCCTCGGCCTGGGCGGCTATCGCTTCTCGATCGCGTGGCCACGGATCCAACCCACCGGTGCGGGCCCCGCCAACCAGGCGGGGCTCGACTTCTACGAGCGCCTGGTGGACGGCCTCCTGGAGCGGGGGATCCAGCCGATGGCGACGCTCTACCACTGGGACCTGCCCCAGGCGCTCGAGGACGCGGGCGGGTGGCTCAACCGGGACACCGCCGACCGTTTCGCCGAGTACGCCGCGCTGCTCGCGGTGCGGCTCTCCGACCGGGTCGAGCACTGGATCCCGGTCAACGAGCCGAACGTCGTGATGATGCAGGGCTACGCCCTCGGCAGGCACGCGCCGGGGAGGACGCTGATGTTCGAGGCCCTCCCCGTGGCCCACCACCTCCTGCTCGCGCACGGCCGTGCGGCGATCGCGCTGCGCGCCGGCGGGGCGGGCAGCATCGGCTGCGCCAACAACCATGCGCCGATGTGGCCGGCCAGCGACGACGACGCCGACGTCGGCGCCTCCAAGCTCTTCGACGCGCTCTGGAACGGGATGTTCGCCGAGCCGATGCTGTTCGGGCGCTATCCCGCCGACCTGGCCCCGCTGGTCAGGCCGGTGGTGCGGGCCGGCGACCTCGCCACGATCCGCCAGCCGCTCGACTTCTACGGCGTCAACTACTACAGCCCGATGCGCATCGCCGCGGCCGACGAGGACGCGCCGACGCCCTGGGAGACCCTCGAGCTCGTCGGCTACCCGACCACGGACTTCGGCTGGCCGGTGGTGCCGGACGCCCTGCGTGAGTGGCTGATCACGCTGCGCGCCCGTTACCGCGCCGCGCTGCCCCCGATCATGATCACCGAGTCCGGATGCTCGTACGCCGTCGGCCCCGACGCCGACGGCGTCGTCGACGACCAGGCCCGCATCGACTACCTGGACGCCCACCTGCGCGCGGTCGCCGTCGCGATCCGCGCCGGGGTCGACGTCCGCGGCTACTACACCTGGTCCCTCCTGGACAACTTCGAGTGGGCCGAGGGCTACCGGCAGCGCTTCGGGCTCGTCCACGTGGACTACGAGACCCTCGTACGCACCCCCAAGCGGTCGTTCGACTGGTACGCCGAGACCATCCGGGTCCAGCCGCCGGACAACTGACGGTTCGGGCCGGCCGGCTCAGGCCCGCTCGAGCACGTACATCGACTGCCCGTCCGTCTCCTGGCCGTGCTCGAACCGGACGACGCTCAGCCCGGCGCCGGCGAGGAGCCGCTCGAAGAACCCCCGGTCGTAGCGCACGCAGTGCAGAGGGCCGCGCCAGTCGAGCTTGAGGTAGTCCCGCGGGTTCTCCACGCAGTCGGGCACGTCGTCCTCGACGAACGCGGTCAGCCAGACCAGGCCGCGGGGCGCCAGCGCCTCCGCCATCGCGGCGGCGTACCCGGCGACGTCGTCGGTGAGCATGTGGGAGAAGACCGAGTACGAGTAGAGGACGTCGACGGTCGCCGGCTCGGCCGGGATCCGGCGGCGCCGGTGACCGTCGGGGTTGTAGCGCTCGTTGAGCTGGTTCACCAGGGTGAAGCGGGTGTGCTCGTCCGCGAGGTGGTTGCGCGCCCAGCGGATCAGCCGCTTCTGCACGTCGACGCCGTGGTAGTCGGCGATGTGTCCCCACTCGTGCTTGATCCCCACCGCCAGGCGCCCGGCGCCGCAGCCCCAGTCGAGGAGCCGCGACTCGCGGTCGAGCCCCACGGTGTCGGCGAGCACGCGGACGTCGCGGACGCCTCCGGAGACGAAGCGCTCGTCGGAGGCGAAGTGGACACCGCCCATCCGCATCCGCGGGGGCGGGAGCGGGATCTCCGGCGGCACGGCGAGCAGTCTAGGAGCGTCGGCGGCGCGCCCCCCTAGCGACGACCCACCGCCCGCGCGGTCCAGCCGGCGGAGCGCCAGGCGTCGAGGTCCAGGAGGTTGCGCCCGTCGAACAGGCGGGGTCGCCTGACCACGCCGTCCAGGTCGGCCGGGGTGATCTCGCGGAACTCCGGCCACTCGGTGAGGTGCATCACCAGGTCGGCGTCGCGGCACGCGTCGACCGCGGAGTCTGCGTAGGTCAACGTCGGGAACACGACCCGCGCGGTGGTGTTGGCCTGCGGGTCGTACACCTGGACCTCGGCACCGCTCAGGTGCAGCTGCCCGGCCGCCCAGAGCGCCGGCGAGTCGCGGACGTCGTCGCTGTCCGGCTTGAAGGCCGCGCCCCAGATGCCGATCCGGACCCCGGCCAGAGAGCCTCCCACCATGGCGCGCGCGACGTGGACGACCCGCTCCCGCTGCCGTTGGTTCACGTCGTCGACGTGGCGCAGGAAGGTCATCGCGTCCTCGACGCCCAGCTCGCCCGCGCGATGGACGAACGCGCGGATGTCCTTCGGCAGGCACCCGCCACCGAAGCCGATGCCGGCGTTGAGGAAGCGCCGGCCGATCCGGGCGTCGTACCCGATCGAGTCGGCGAGGTCGACGACGTCCGCGCCGGTGGCCTCGCACACCTCGGCCATCGCGTTGATGAACGAGATCTTGGTGGCGAGGAACGCGTTGGCCGAGACCTTGACGAGCTCGGCGGTGGCGAAGTCGGTGATCACGACGGGGGTCCCGGCGTCGATCATCGGGTGGTAGAAGTCGCGGAGCACCTTCTCGGCGCGGCCGTCGTCGACACCGAGGACGATCCGGTCGGGATGCATCGAGTCCTCGACCGCGAACCCCTCGCGGAGGAACTCCGGGTTCCAGGCGAGGAGCACCTCCCCACCGGCGGGTGCGAGCTCGGCGAGACGACGCGAGACCCGCTCGGCCGTGCCCACCGGCACCGTGGACTTGCCGACCACGACGGTCGGGCGGGCCAGATGCGGGGCCAGGTCCTCGATCGCACCCTCGACCTGGCTCAGGTCGGCCGCCAGGCTCTCCGGCTTCTGAGGCGTGCCCACGCACAGGAAGTGGATCTCGCCGAAGGCGGCGACCTCGTCGTAGGAGTCGGTGAACCGGAGCCTCCCGGACTCCACGTGGCGTGCCAGCAGCTCGGACAGGTGGGGTTCGTAGAACGGGACCCGGCCCTGGCTCAGCGCCTCACGCTTGGCCGGGTCGATCTCGATGCCGAGCACCTCGTGGCCGAGCTCGGCCATCGCAGCCGCGTGGGTGGCGCCGAGGTAGCCACAGCCGATGACGGTGATCCGCATGCCGGAAGTCTAGAGAGGCCGTGACCCGGTCGCGTCAAGCAGGGAGGGCGGCCACGACGCGGGTGCCCTGCTCGATCGCGCGCTTCGCGTCGAGCTCGGCGGCGACGTCGGCGCCTCCGATCAGGTGGGCCGCGGTGCCGGCCGTCACCAGCTCGTCGTACAGGCCCCGGACGGACTCCTGGCCCGCGCACAGCACGACGTGGTCGACCTCGACCAGCAGCGGCATGCCGTCCACGATCAGGTGCAGGCCGTCGTCGTCCACGCGGTCGTACGAGACCCCGCGGAGCTGCCGGACCCCCGCCTGCCGGAGCACCGCCCGGTGAGCCCAGCCACTGGTCTTCCCCAGGCCGATGCCGATGGGCGTGCTCTTGCGCTGCACCAGGGTCACCTCGCGGCGGGGTGTCCGCGGCTTGGGCTCGGTCAGACCGCCCGGATGGAGGGTGGGGTCACCGACACCCCAGTGCGCCATCCAGTCGTCGAGGCCGTCGGCCGGGTCGTGCGTGAGGAAGTGGCTGACGTCGACGCCGATCCCGCCGGCCCCGACGACCGCGACCCGGCGGCCGGGAAGGACCCGCCCGGCCAGGACGTCCGCGTACGTCGCGACGCTGGGGTGATCCATCCCCTCGAGCTCGGGGATCCGCGGGGTCACGCCGGTGGCGACGATCACCTCGTCGTACGCCGCGAGGTCGGCCGCCGAGGGCGACGTAGCGAGGCGCACCTCGGCGCCCAGCACCTCCAGGCGGCGGCCGAAGTAGCGCAGCGTCTCGGCGAACTCCTCCTTGCCCGGGACCCGCATCGCCAGCCGGAACTGGCCGCCGATCTCGGCCGCCCGCTCGTAGAGCGTGACCGCGAAGCCCCGTTCGGCGGCGCTCGCGGCGGCCGCCAGTCCCGCCGGGCCGGCGCCGACCACGGCGACGGTGGGCGGGTGGCGGTCTCGATCGTTCGACGAGCTCGCCACACCACCCGGTCCGACGACCACTGTGGCGCGCTCGGCCGGCGAGGGGATCGGGAGCAGCACCAGCTCGGTCTCCCGGGCCGCGCGCGGGTTGACCAGGCACGACGCCTTGCGGTTGGCGAAGACGTGGTCGAGGCAGGCCTGGTTGCACGCGATGCAGGTGTTGATCTCGTCGGCGCGGCCGGCGGCGGCCTTGGCGACGAGCTCGGGGTCGGCCAGCAGCGGCCGCGCCATCGACACCAGGTCGGCCTCCCCGGCCGCGAGGATCTCCTCGGCCAGCTCGGGGGTGTTGATCCGGTTCGAGGCGCACACCGGCACGGTCACCTCGGCCTTGAGCCGCGCGGTCGTGGACCGCCAGGCGCCCCGTGGCACCTGCGTGATGATCGTGGGCACGCGAGCCTCGTGCCATCCGATGCCCGTGTTCAGGACGGTGACCCCGGCCTCCTCGAGGGCATGCGCGAGATCGACGACCTCGTCCCAGGTCTGGCCGCCCTCGACCAGGTCCAGGAGGGAGATGCGGTAGACGATCGGGAAGCCGTCGCCCACGGCTTCCCGGGTCCGGCGTACCACCTCGACGGGGAAGCGCCTCCGCTTCGCGGCGGTGCCGCCCCAGGCGTCGGTGCGGTCGTTGGTGCGCGCGGCCAGCATCTGGTTGATCAGGTAGCCCTCGGAACCCATGACCTCGACGGCGTCGTAGCCCGCCTTCCGGGCGAGCCCGGCCGCTCGGGCGAAGTGGCTCGCCGCGCGGTCGACGCCCTTCGTGCTGAGGGCACTCGGCCGGAACGGCGTGATCGGCGACCTCGTGGCCGAGGCGCTGACGCTGAACGGGTGGTAGCCGTACCGGCCGGCGTGCAGCACCTGCAGGGCGATCGCGCCGCCCTCCTCGTGCACGGCCTCGGTGACCTCGCGATGGCGCATCGCCTGCAGGCGGGTGGTCATGTCAGAGGCGAACGGCTTGAGCCAGCCACGCCGGTCCGGCGCGAAGCCGCCGGTGACGACCAGGCCGACGCCGCCGCGCGCGCGCTCGGCGAGGTACGCCGCGAGCGCCGGGAGGTCGCGGACCCGGTCCTCGAGGCCGGTGTGCATGGAGCCCATCACCACGCGGTTGCGCACGGTCAGGTCGCCGAGCGCGAGCGGGGTGAGCAGGTGCGGGTAGGTCACCCGCGCCATTGAACCGTCGATCCGCCGCCAGGTGACCGGGTCGGTCGTGTGACGTCCGTTGCACCTCGGCGACCACGCGTGGTGGAGCGGGGCCGCGGTCACCTCGTGCTCCCGGGGTCCACGACGCGTACGCCCGGCGTCACCGACCGCGGACGTGCCCGTACGATCTGCGCCATGCGCACGCCTCGAACGGCTGCCGTCCTGGTTCCGCTGATGCTCCTCGCGCTCGGGTGCGCGCCGCAGGCAAGCTCGACGGCCACCGCCACCAACCCGTCCCAGAGCCCGGCCGCCTGTGCCCAGGGCAAGACCATGAAGACCGGGGTCCTCACCGTCGGCACCGACTCGCCGGCCTACCCGCCGTGGTTCGTGAACAACAAGCCGTCCAACGGCAAGGGCTACGAGTCCGCGGTCGCCTACGCGGTCGCCAAGCAGCTCGGGTTCGGCCCGAGCGCCGTGACCTGGACCAAGGTGCCGTTCAACTCGTCGTACGCCCCGGGGCCGAAGCACTTCGACTTCGACATCAACCAGATCTCGATCACCCCCGCGCGCGCGAAGGTCGTCACGTTCTCCGACGGCTACTACACCGCGGCGCAGGCGCTGATCGCGCTCAAGGACTCGCCGGTCGCGAAGGCCACCTCGATCGCGCAGCTCAAGGGCTACAAGCTCGGGGCCCAGACCGGGACGACCTCGCTGACCGCGATCCGCAACGACATCCAGCCGAACCAGGAGCCGGAGGTGTTCGACGACACCAACGTCGCCAAGCAGGCGCTGCTGAACCACCAGGTCGACGCCATCGTCGCGGACCTGCCGACGGCCTTCTACATCACCGCGGCGCAGATCCCGCAGGCCACGATCGTCGGCCAGTTCCAGCAGCAGAGCGGGGCGCCCGAGCAGTTCGGCATGCTGTTCCAGCGGAACAACCCGCTCGCGCAGTGCGTCGACAAGGCTCTGGCCAACCTGGACAGCGACGGCACGCTGGCGGCCCTCGAGAAGAAGTGGCTCAGCGACACCGTCAACGTCCCCGTCCTGAAGTGACCGTGGCGGACGGCTGGCGGCCCAGCGCGCGGGAGCTGGAGCGGCAGCAGGTACGCCGGACCCTGCGGCGCCGAGCCGTCCTCGTGGCATCGACGGCCACGGTCCTCTTCGTCGTCCTGGTCGTCGTCGGTGTCGTGTCGTCGCCGGGGTGGCCGACGTTCCGGGCCACGTTCCTCAGCGGGCACGACGCCCGGCAGGCGTTCCCCGACATCTGGCACGCGTTCTGGAAGTACAACGTCCTGCTGTTCCTGCTCGGTGAGGCGCTGATCCTGCCCCTGGCGCTGCTGGTCGCCCTCATCCGTCAGTCGAGGGCTCCGGCCCTGACGCCGCTACGGATCGTCGCGGTGATCTACACCGACGTGTTCCGCGGGATCCCCACGATCCTGCTCGTCTTCATGCTGGTCTTCGGCATCCCCTCGCTGCAGCTCACCGGCGTCACGAACTCGCAGTTCTTCTGGGGCCTGATCGCGCTGGTGCTGTCCTACGGCGCCTACGTCGCCGAGGTGTTCCGCGCGGGCATCGAGTCGATCCACCCGTCGCAGATCGCCTCGGCCGACGCGCTCGGCCTGAGCCGTACCCAGGCGATGCGCTACGTCGTCGTCCCCCAGGCCGTGCGACGGGTCGTGCCCCCGCTGCTCAACGACTTCGTGAGCCTCCAGAAGGACACCGCCCTGGTCGGTGCGGCGGGTCTCTTCGACGCGCTCTTCGTGGCGCGCGACTACGCGAACTTCAACTTCAACTTCACGCCCTACGTCGTCGTTGCGGCGTACTTCATCGTGCTGACCGTTCCGCTGGCGCGCGTCACCGACTGGCTCCAGCGGCGGTCGCGGACGCGGGAGTTCGCCGGAGCCGTGAAGTGAGCCCGTCCCTCCTCGAGGTCAGCGACCTCCGCAAGTCGTACGGCGACAAGGTCGTGCTGGCGGACGTCGCCCTCTCGGTGGAGCCGGAGGACGTGATCTGCCTGATCGGCTCCTCCGGGTCCGGCAAGTCGACCCTGCTGCGCTGCCTCAACCTGCTCGAGGACATCGACGACGGCACCATCGTGTTCGAGGGAAGCGAGATCAGCGACCCACGCATCGACCGGCGCGCCGTCCGCGCCCGGATGGGGATCGTCTTCCAGGCCTACAACCTGTTCCCCCACCTGACCGTCCTCGACAACTGCACGCTCGCCCCGCGCCGCGTGCACGGCGTACCCAAGAAGGCGGCGGAGGAGCGGGCCCGAGACCTGCTCGCGCGCTTCGGGCTCACCGACCAGGCGGCCAAGCACCCGGACCGGCTGTCCGGGGGGCAGCAGCAACGCGCGGCGTTGGTGCGCGCCCTGTGCACCCGGCCGACACTGCTGCTCCTCGACGAGATCACCGCCGCCCTGGACCCCGAGCTGGTCGGCGAGGTGCTCACCATCGTGCGTGATCTTGCGGAGCAGGGGACCACGATGATCCTGGCCACCCACGAGATGAGCTTCGCCCGCGACATCGCCACCACCGTGTGCTTCCTCGACCAGGGCCGCATCCTCGAGCAGGGTCCGCCGAGCCAGATCTTCAGCGACCCCCGGGAGGAGCGCACCCGCCGGTTCCTGGCGCGGGTCCTCCCGCAGCACGAGGGGCCGGTCGCTCCCTGAGGTCCGCGGCGATGCCATGATCGGCGCCATGAGCCTCGCACTCGGCCAGGGCACCGGCCCGCTGCGGGGCGTGCGGGTCGTGGAGCTGGCCGGCATCGGGCCCGGGCCGCACGCGTGCATGATCCTCGCCGACCTCGGCGCCGACGTGGTGCGGATCGACCGGCCCGGTGGCCGGCCGCCCACCGGCGGCCGGACGGACCTCCTCGCCCGGGGTCGCCCGAGCGTCGCGATCGACCTCAAGCATCCCGACGGTGTCGCCACGGTCCTCGAGCTGGTCGAGTCCGCGGACGTGCTGGTCGAAGGGCTCCGCCCCGGCACCACCGAGCGTCTCGGGCTCGGCCCCGACGTGTGCCTGAATCGCAACCCGCGCCTGGTCTACGGGCGCATGACCGGGTGGGGGCAGGACGGCCCCCTCGCCCGCACCGCCGGGCACGACCTCGGCTACATCGCGATCACCGGCGCGCTCCACGCCATGGGCCAGGATCGCTCCCGCCCGATGTTCCCGCAGCAACCTGGTGGGCGACTTCGGCGGGGGGTCGACCTATCTGGTCATCGGGATCCTCGCGGCCCTGCTCGAGGCGCGCACCTCGGGACAGGGGCAGGTGGTCGACGCGGCGATCGTCGACGGCACCGCCCACCTCAACGGCATGGCCGCCGGGATGTACGCCGCCGGGCTGCTGCGCGAGGAGCGGGCGACCAACCTGCTCGACGGGGGCGCCCCGTTCTACGACGTCTACGAGACGGCCGACGGCCGGCACCTCGCGGTGGGCGCGCTGGAAGCCCCCTTCTACGACGAGCTCGTGCGCCTGCTCGACATCGCCGACGCCGCGCCGGACCGCAACGACCCCGCCCACCACCCCGAGCTCCGCCGGGTGATCGCGGAGGCGGTGGGGAGCCGCACGCAGGCCGAGTGGGTGGAGGTCTTCGAGGGTTCCGACGCGTGCGTGGCGCCGGTGCTGCCGCTGAGCGAGGCCTTCACCCACCCGCACCTCGCCGCCCGTGGGACGTTCGTCGACCGCGACGGCGTCACCCAGCCGGCGCCCGCGCCGCGCTTCTCGCGCACCGCGGCGTCGCTGACCACGTCACCGCCCGCGGTGGCGGGCCAGGACACCCGCGCCGCCCTGGCAGCCTGGGGGATCGCCGACGTCGACGCCCTCCTCGCCTCGGGCGCCGCGGTGCAGGCGTGAGCGCGCACGTCGACGTCCTGATCGTCGGCGCCGGGCTGTCCGGCATCGGTGCGGCGGCGCACCTGACCCGCGAGCGGCCGGGCACGTCGTACGTGGTGCTGGAGGCCCGCGGGGTCAGCGGCGGCACCTGGGACCTGTTCCGCTACCCGGGCGTCCGGTCCGACTCGGACATGTACACGATGGGATACCGCTTCAAGCCCTGGCTCGACGAGCAGTCCCTGGGCTCCGGTGAGCGGATCCTCGACTACCTCCGGGAGACCGCCCGGGAGTACGACGTCGACCGGCACACCCGCTACGACCACCGCGTCGTCCGCGCGTCGTGGGACAGCGAGACCGCGCGGTGGACGGTCGAGGCCGAGCACCACGGTCGCCGGGTCGCCTTCACGGCCGGGTTCCTGTGGAGCTGCCGGGGCTACTACGACTACGAGCGGGGGTACGAGCCGGAGTTCGCCGGCGCCGAGGACTTCTCGGGACCGATCGTGCATCCCCAGCACTGGCCCCAGGACCTCGACTGGTCCGGGAAGCGCGTGGTGGTGATCGGCAGCGGCGCGACCGCGGTCACCCTGGTCCCGGCGATGGCCCCCGACGCGGCGCACGTGACGATGCTGCAGCGCTCGCCGTCGTACGTGATGAGCCTGCCGCGCCGCGACCCGGTCGCCGCTCGCGCTGCGCCGGCATCTCCCGTCCCGGGTCGCGCACGGGCTGATCCGGTGGAAGAACATCCTCACCACGGCGGTCTTCTACCGGCTGTCGCGGCGCCGACCGGACTACGTGCGACGGCTCGTCCGCAAGCAGAACGTCGCGCTGCTCCCCGAGGGGTACGACGTCGACACCCACTTCTCGCCGCGCTACGACCCGTGGGACCAGCGCATGTGCTTCGTGCCGGATGCCGACCTGTTCCGGGCGGTACGACGGGGCGCGGCCGAGGTGGTCACGGCCACGATCGACCGGTTCGACGCCGACGGGATCGTGCTGACCGGCGGGCGCCACCTCGACGCCGACGTCATCGTGACCGCGACCGGGCTGAGGCTCTCGCCGTTCGGCGGTATCGAGCTCGTCGTGGACGGGGTGGCCGTCGACCCGTCGCGCGAGGTGGCCTACCGGGCCCTGATGCTCAGCGGCGTCCCGAACTTCGTGTTCACGGTCGGCTACACCAACGCGTCGTGGACGCTGAAGGTCGACCTGGTCGCGGACTTCTGCTGCCGCCTGCTGGGGTACATGTCCGCCCACGGCCACCGGCGCGTCGTACCTGTGCGCGACCCGTCGGTCGGCGAGCTGCCGTTCATGGACTTCACCTCGGGTTACGTGCTCCGGTCCCTCGACCAGCTGCCCCGCCAGGGCGACCGCGAGCCGTGGCGGCTGCGGCAGAGCTACCTGCGCGACCGGCGCACCATCCGGCGCGGCGATCTCGAGGACGGGGCGCTGGCCTTCTCCTGACCCGCGTGACCTGCCGTGACGTGGGTACGAGGGCCTTGGACGGCTGTGCTTGTGTGGAGGACAGCCACGAGAAAGGACGTGAAGTCAGATGGGTCTGGACGACAAGGCCGAGAACGAAGCAACCGATCTCAAGGGCAAGGTGAAGGAGTCCGCGGGCAAGGCCACGGGCAACGAGAGCATGGAGTCCGAGGGCAAGGCCGACCAGGGCGAAGCCAAGGTCAAGAAGGCGGGCGAGCACGTCAAGGACGCGGCCGGCAACGTGAAGGACGCGGTCACGGACTAGCCACGGGCTGGAGCATCGACTCCCGGAGGGGTCTCGCCGACTGGGCGGGGCCCCTTTGGCGTCGCCGGTCGAGTCGGCCGCCACGACGGACCGTAGGGTGGCCGACGTGCTCAGAGCCGTCGGCCGAACCGTGCGGCGAACGCTGTGGGACATGGTGCCGCGCGACCACCGGCAGTCGGCCCGGGACCTGCGCCGGCGCCAGTGGGTGACCGGCGCGTTCGTCGTCGTCGGGGCGGTGGTGCTGGCGCTGTCGCTGCGGATCCGACCGGGCAACGACTGGTTCTACCCCGCGACGCTGGGCCTGGCGCTGGTCTGGACGGTGGGGGCGTTCGCCTCCGGGCCGATCCACCTCGGCCGCACCCTGCGGGGGGCGGACGAGCCCGGCCCCCGCCCGCTGCTGGTGCCGCTGGCCTACGGCCTGCTGCTGGCCGCGCTGTTCGTGGTCGGCGGCCTGGTGGTCCGCGAGATCCCGGCCCTCGATGCGCAGGTCCGGCACGTCCTCGACCACGCGAACGAGGGCTCGGTGCCGCTGCTGGTCGTGATCACGGCGCTGAACGGCGTGGCCGAGGAGCTGTTCTTCCGGGGTGCCCTCTACGCCGCCACCACCCGCCATCCCGTGGCCGTCACCACCGTCGCCTACGCGGCGGCGACCCTGGCGACCGGCAACGTGATGCTCGCGTTCGCCGCGCTGCTCCTGGGGGCACTGGTCGGGTTGGAGCGCCGCGCCACCGGAGGCATCCAGGCGCCGATCATCACCCATGTGGTGTGGTCGGTCTCCCTGCTGTTCCTGCTCCCCGCGCTCTTCGGCTGAGGGGCGGGCTCAGCGGCCGGTGTCCTCGAGCGCCCGGCGTACCGCCTCGGCGTACGGCAGGGGATCGCCCGGGACGATCTCGCGGATCGACTCGTCGGTCACCAGCACCTCGGTGCCCATCGAGTCGATCAGGTTACGGCCGGTGGTGACGTCCACGTCGGTGACAAGAGCCAGCCAGTACGACGAGAGGCGGGGCGTCAGGACCGGCACCCGCACGATCGGCACCCGGCGGCCGGAGGTGGTCTCGGAGGCGATCTCGAGCATCTCGAGGTAGCTGAGCCGGTCGGGCCCGCCGATCTCGAAGACCCGGCCGAGCGCGGCCGGCTCTCCCGCCACGCCGACCAGGTAGCGGACGACGTCGTCGACCGCGATCGGCTGGGTCCGGGTCGAGACCCAGCGCGGCACGACCATCGCCGGCAGGTTCTTGACCAGCTGGCGGGTGAGCTCCCAGGAGATGCCGCCCGCTCCGACGACGATCCCGGCCCGGAGCACGGTGACCGGGACGCCGCCGGCGGCGAGCAGGCTCTCGACCTCGCGGCGCGAGCGCAGGTGGGGGGACAGGTCGGCACCTTCGGCGCCGAGGCCACCCAGGTAGACGATCTGGTGGACGCCGGCGTCGGCCGCGGCCTCGCCGAAGGCCCGGGCGGCCTTCGCGTCCTTGTCCTCGAAGTCCTCGACGTCGAGCGAGTGCACCAGGTAGTAGGCGATGTCGATGCCCTCGAGGGCCTTCGGCAGGGTGCCGGCGTCGTGGACGTCCGCGCCGACCGCCGTGCCCGGCCCGTCGTACGCGTCGGGGCGGCGGGTCATCGCCCGGACGTCGTCGCCCCGCTCGACGAGTGCGCGGGTGAGCCGGCTGCCGATGAACCCGGTGGCGCCGGTGACGAGGATCGAACCTGTCGCAGTCACCCGGCCACCGTAGGTCAGCGCGCTCGCTTGGCGATGTTGGCCCGGCGGGTCTCGTCCATGCCGGCCTCGTAGGCCTGGACCAGGGAGGCGATGGACAGCGGCTTGAGGCGCTCGACGACCTCCTGGATCTTCTCCGGCGACACGCCCTGTTCCTTGTAGACGGGCCAGACCCGCGTACGGAACAGCTCGTACAGCTCCTCCGCGATCGCCCGCCCGTGCGCGGCGTACACCTGGGCGGCCGCGCGCGCGGCCTCGATCGGGTAGCCGAGGTCGAGCAGCCCGAGACCCACCCCGAGCTGCGACATCGAGACCTGGAAGCGGCCACGTCCACAGGGCCGCACCACGCCGAGGGCCTCGAGGGTCGCCAGCGCGTCGGCATCGAGGGTCCGCCCGGCACGCCGCTCCAGCTCGGGTCGGGCCAGCTCCTCCCGCGAGTCGGCCATCCAGGGGGCGAGCATCGTCCGGTGCAGCGCGATGTCCTCGGGCGTCGCGTCCGCGGGGATGCCCGCGACATACCGCTCGATCGCCGACAGGGTGAACCCGTGACCCTGCAGCTCCTGCACGAGCTCGAGCCGCGCGACGTGGTCCGAGGTGTAGTAGCCACTGCGCCCGCGCCGCAGCGGCGGCGGCACCAGGCCCTTGCTGGTGTAGAAGCGGACGTTGCGCACGCTCATGCCGACCCGACGGGTCAGCTCCTCGAGTGTGAGCAGCGTGACGGGCCCCACAGCCCCCTGCTCCTTGACGACCATGACAGTAAGAGTGTCACAATCGGGGGCATGGCTGCATCACCACACGAAGCATTCGTCTACGACCACCTCCGGACGCCGCGCGGCAAGGGCAAGGCGGTCGGCGGACTGCACGAGGTGAAGCCCGTCGACCTCATGGTCGGCCTCCTCGACGAGATCCAGACCCGCAACCCGTCGCTCGACGTCCACCGCGTCGACGACGTGGTGCTGGGCGTGGTCTCGCCGATCGGTGAGCAGGGTGGCGACATCGCCAAGACCGCCGCGCTGGCGGCGGGATACCCCGAGACCGTGGCCGGCGTCCAGCTCAACCGCTTCTGCGCCTCGGGCCTCGAGGCCGTCAACCAGGCCGCGTCCCGGGTCCGCAGCGGCTTCGAGGACCTGATCCTGGCCGGAGGCGTCGAGTCGATGAGCCGGGTGCCGATGGGCTCCGACGGGGGCGCCTGGGCGATGGATCCCGCCACCGCGCTCACCACGGGGTTCGTGCCGCAGGGCATCGGCGCGGACCTGATCGCCACCCTCGAGGGCTGGACGCGCGCCGACGTCGACGCCTACGCCGCCGAGTCGCACCACCGGGCCGCCAAGGCCTGGGCCAACGGCTACTTCACCGAGGCCGTGGTGCCGGTGAAGGACCCGAACGGCGTGACCGTGCTCGACCACGACGAGCTGATCCGCCCCGACACGTCGGTCGAGGGGCTGGCCGGGCTCAAGCCGAGCTTCGCCTCGATCGGGCGGGACGCCGGGTTCGACGACGTCGCGCTCGAGAAGTACCACTGGGTCGAGCGGATCGACCACGTGCACCACGCCGGCAACTCCTCCGGCATCGTCGACGGCGCCTCCCTGGTGGCGATCGGCACCGAGGAGATCGGTCGGGAGCTCGGGCTCACCCCGCGTGCCCGGATCGTGATGACCGCGGTCTCCGGCGCGGACCCGACGATCATGCTGACCGGCCCGGCGCCGGCCGCGCGCAAGGCGCTGGCCAAGGCGGGCCTCGACGTCGACGACATCGACCTGTGGGAGATGAACGAGGCGTTCGCCGCGGTGGCGATGCGCTTCATGAAGGACATGGGCATCACCCACGAGGTCACCAACGTCAACGGCGGCGCCATCGCCATGGGCCACCCGCTCGGCGCGACGGGCGCCATGTTGCTGGGCACGCTCGTCGACGAGCTCCACCGGCGCGACCTGCGCCGCGGCCTGGCCACGCTCTGCATCGGCGGCGGGATGGGCATCGCCACGATCGTCGAGGTCGTGTGACCGAGGAACGAGGACAGGCGACCTGATGGTGGTCGAGCGAGCGGCCCGGCCGAGCCTGCGAGGCCGTGACCCGCGTGCCGAGACCCGGTGACCACCGCGCCCAGCGCACCCACAGACATCCAGCACGGACGAAGGACTGATCACAGATGACCGACATGGTCTCGACAAGCTCGACCAGCGAGGGACGCTCGACCAGCGAGGGACGCTCGACCAGCGGCGGCGCCTCGACCAGCGAGGGACCTCGACCAGCGGCGAAGCCTCGACGGACGAATCCGCCGTCCGCTATGACCGGGACGCCGACGGCATCGTCACGCTGACGCTCGACGACCCGACGGCCAGCGCCAACACGATGAACGAGCTCTACCGCGACTCGATGGCCGCGGCCGTGCGCCGGCTGTACGACGAGCTGGCCACCGACCCGGACGGCATCGCCGGCGTGGTGGTGGCGAGCGCGAAGAAGACCTTCTTCGCCGGCGGCAACCTCACGCTGATGATGCAGGCGAAGCCGGAGGACGCGGCAGCGCTGTTCGCGGGCGCCGAGTCGATCAAGGCCGACCTGCGCCGACTGGAGACCTTCCCGCGGCCGGTGGTCGCCGCGATCAACGGCGCCGCACTGGGCGGCGGCTTCGAGATCGCTCTCGCCTGCCAGCACCGGATCGTGGTCGACGACTCCGCGGCCCTGGTGGGGCTTCCCGAGGCGACGCTGGGCCTGCTGCCGGGCGGCGGCGGCGTCACCCGCGTCGTACGGATGCTCGGGCTGCAGTCGGCACTGATGGACGTGCTGCTCCAGGGCACCCGGTTCAAGCCGGCCGACGCGAAGGCCAAGGGCCTCGTCGACCAGCTCGTGGCGACCCGCGAGGAGCTGCTGCCGGCCGCGAAGGCGTGGATCCTCGAGCACCGCGACGATGCCGAGGCGAGCACCAACCCCTGGGACCGGGAGGGCTACCGGATGCCGGGTGGCACCCCGCAGTCACCGAAGCTGGCGGCGTTCCTGCCGGCGTTCCCGGCCCTGCTCCGGCAGCAGACCAAGGGCGCCGTCTACCCGGCCCAGCGCGCGATCCTGTCCGCCGCGGTCGAGGGCGCGAGCGTCGACCTCGACACCGCGAGCAGGATCGAGAGCCGCTACCTGACGAAGCTGCTGATCGGGCAGAACTTCAAGAACATGACGCAGGCGTTCTTCTTCGACCTCCAGGCCATCAACGCCGGCAAGTTCCGACCCGAAGGCGTGGAGAGGTTCCAGGCGACCAAGGTCGCGGTGCTCGGCGCCGGGATGATGGGCGCCGGGATCGCCTACTCCTGCGCCCGCGCGGGGATGCAGGTCGTGCTCAAGGACGTGTCGGCCGAGGCGGCCGAGCGGGGCAAGGCCTACAGCCAGAAGCTGAACGCCAAGGCTGTCGAGCGCGGCAGGCTCACCCCGGAGAGGTCCGAGGAGATGCTGGCTCGGATCACCCCGACGTCGGACCCGGCGGCCCTCGCCGGCTGCGACCTCGTGATCGAGGCCGTCTTCGAGGATCCGACCCTCAAGCACCAGGTCTTCGCCGAGATCGCCGGGCACGTGAACCCCGACGCGCTGCTGTGCTCCAACACCTCGACGCTGCCGATCACCGAGCTCGCGACGGGCGTCGACCGGCCCGCCGACTTCGTCGGGCTGCATTTCTTCAGCCCCGTCGACAAGATGCCGCTGGTCGAGATCATCCGCGGCGAGCAGACCTCGGACGAGGCGTTGGCCAAGGCGTACGACGTGGTGCTGCAGATCCGCAAGACCCCGATCGTGGTCAACGACAGCCGTGGCTTCTACACCTCGCGCGTGATCGGCACGATGGTCAACGAGGGCCTGGCGATGCTCGCCGAGGGGGTCCCGCCGATGTCGCTCGAACGCGCCGCGACGCAGGACGGCTACCCGGTCGGCCCCCTGCAGCTCACCGACGAGCTCAACATGGAGCTGATCGCGAAGATCGCCAAGGCCACCCGGGATGCCGCCGAGCGTGACGGCGCGCCGTACCAGGAGCACCCGGGCACCGCCGTCGTCGCCACGATGATCGAGCTCGGTCGCCCCTCCCGGCTCAAGGGGGCCGGCTTCTACGAGTACGTGGAGGGCAGGCGTCAGGGGCTGTGGCACGGCCTCGCCGAGGCGTTCCCGGTCGCGTCCGAGCAGCCGCCCTTCGCCGACGTCAAGGACCGGATGCTGTTCGCCGAGGCGCTGGAGACCGCGAAGTGCTTCGAGGAGGGCGTCATCGAGTCCTCCGCCGCGGCCAACATCGGCTCGATCATGGGCATCGGCTTCCCCGCCAACACCGGCGGCGCGGCCCAGTTCATGACCGGCTACGAGGCGGCAGACGGCGCCATCGGCCTCGACGCCTTCCTGAGGAGGGCCGACGAGCTCGCCGAGAGGTACGGCGAGCGGTTCCGGCCGACGGCGTACCTCCGCGACCTGGCGGCGAAGGGCGAGCGCTTCCCGGCCTGACTCACCCTCGTCGCGAGAAGCGGATGCCCCCGTCGGGCAGCTCGCTGTGCAGGAACGCGGCGTCATGGATCCGTTGATGGTGGAAGTGGCACAAGGGCATCGCGTCTGCCAGATCGGTCGGGCCATGACTGGCCCAGGGTCGTCGATGGTGGAGCTCGCACCAGGCGAAGGGACGTTCGCACCCGACAGCCGCGCACGTCGTGTGGGTCAGCCCGGCGCCGATGCGCTGGTGGTCCGAGAACAGGCGTCGGAGCCGGCCGAGGTCGAGCGGCACCGAGCGCCCGCCCAGCACGGCGGGGAGGAGACCAGCGCCGCAGTCCTGGAGGGCCGAGCTTGGCTAGCATCGCTGACGTGGGCGAGTCGGCATCGATCACGACCCTTCCGGTCGAGCCCGTCGGATCGATCGACGAGGCCACGGCCCGGATGCGCGCGATCGCCGGCATCCTGCCGCCCACGGACGGCCTGGCGTGCTTCAACCGGATGTACCTGATCGTCACCGAGACCGTGCGGAAGCAGGTGGCGACGAGCTTCTTCGCGGACCCGGCCTTCATGACGAGCCTCGACGTCGCGTTCGCGAACCGCTACCTCGCGGCCATCCGTGCCTACCTCGCGGCGCCGGACAGCGCTCCGAGGGCCTGGAAGGTCCTGCTGGACAACCGTTCGGACGCCGGCCTCGCCCCGATGCAGTTCGCCCTGGCGGGGATGAACGCCCACATCAACTACGACCTCGCACCCGCCGTCACCGCGACCTGCGAGCAGCTGAGGACAGCACCCGACCACGGCACCCACCACGCCGACTTCGACAAGGTGAACACGACCCTCGCGAGGCTCGAGACCCACATCCGGGAGTCGTTCGAGCAAGGCGTGCTCCTCGACCTGGACAAGAGGTTCGCGGGACTGGAGAACCTCATGGACTCCTTCAGCATCACCGCCGCCCGCGAGACCGCGTGGGTCAACGCCCAGGTGCTGTGGAGGCTCCGGGGCGAGTCGTGGCTCGAGACGTCGTACCTGGACGCCCTCGACCGCGGCGTCGCGTTCGCCGGTCGGGCGCTGCTGATCCGGCTCCCCCAGCCGTAGAGCCCTGACAGCCGGCTCGGCGTGGCACTACGGTGCCGCGATGGCCTCCGTGTCCCTCGTCCCCGGCTGCTACTCCTGCGACCAGCAGGCCTCGAGCGCGCTGCCGCCGCGCGAGGACGTCCTCCACACGCGGCACTGGCGGGTGGCGCACGCCTTCAACAGCACGTTGCCCGGGTGGCTGGTGCTCCTCCCGACCCAACACGTCAGGGCCTTCACGGAGCTGAGCCCGGAGGCAGCCGACGAGCTCGGCGGCCTCGTTCGTCGCTGCAGTGCTGCCCTCGAGGAGGTCACCGGCTGCGTCCGGACGTACCTCATGCAGTTCTCCGAGGCAGACGGGTTCGAACACCTCCACCTCCACCTCGTCCCGAGGATGGCGGACCATCCCGAGAGCGCTCGTGGGCCGCGGGTGTTCGCCTACCTGACCGACGACGAAGCCCGTTGGATCCCCGCCTCCGAGCGCGACGATCTCTCGCTCGCCGTCCGGGGCGCCTTTCTCGACGTTCCCGGGGCGAAAGGGCAGCACCGCTGACAGACTTGCGCGGGTGAGCGAACCAGTCGTCGACGTCCGGAGCCTGCACGTGCGCTTCGGCGAGGTGGAGGCGGTCGCCGGCATCGACGTCCAGGCGTACGCCGGCCAGGCCACCGCGCTGCTCGGGCGAAACGGCGCCGGCAAGTCGACCACCATGCGCGTGCTCGCCGGGGTGGTCCCGCCCACCGCCGGCACGGTGACCGTGGCCGGACACGACATCCGCTCCGAGACCCTCACCGTCAAGCAGCTCACCGGCTACTGCCCCGACGTCGGCGGCCTCGTGCCCCGCGCCACTCCGTGGGAGCACCTCCAGCTCAGTGCGAAGCTCCGTCGCCTCGGCGACTGGGAGGACCGCGCCCGCGACATGCTCGAGCGGTTCGAGCTCGGCGACGTGATGAACCGGGTCACCGGTGGCTTCTCCCACGGCATGGGCCGCCGACTGTCCGTCGTACTGGCGGCGATGCACGAGCCCCAGGTGCTGCTGCTCGACGAGCCGTTCGACGGCGTCGACCCGATCGGCGTCGAGGCGACGTTCGAGGTGATCGCCGACGCGCGCGCACGGGGCGCCTGCATCCTGCTCTCGACCCACCTGCGTGACCTCGCCATCCAGGCCTGCGGCTCCGTGCTCGTGCTGCGCGGCGGTTCGCGGGTCGCCACGGTCGACGCCGAGGAGATGGCCGGCGAGGAGGGGGCCCGTGCCTACCGCGCTCTCCTCGACTGAGACGACCCCGACGGCCTACCTCACGACCGGCCGCGTGGCCGCGGCGCGCCGCGCCGTCGAGGACGTCGCGATCCTGTTCCGCTTCCGGGCCCAGGCCGTGCGCCGGCGCCACCTCGCGCGGGCCCTGTCGCTGACGTTCGTCGCGATCACCGTGGCCGCTGCGGTGGTGCCGTCCCTCACCCCGGGCGCGCACAGCGAGGGCAAGTCGGTCAACGTCTTCCTGCTCATCCCGTCGGCCATGGCCGGCATCCTGGTCCTCAACATGGCCTCGGCGGTCGCCTCCGGCGGCGGTCGCGAGCTCATCTCGCGCGACCAGGCGGGGCCGCACCCGATCAGCCCGACGACCGACCACCTGGGTGCCCTGCTGCTCGCGCCGCTCAACATCGCCTGGATGATCCAGGCGTGGATCCTGCTGGGCTCGGTGTCCTACGCCGTCAAGCCCGGCTACCTGGCGCTGGCCGAGATCATGATCCTGCTCTGGCTGGTCTTCTGCACCGCGCTCGGTCAGGTCGTCGCGTGGACGATGGAGGCCGTACGCCGCGGGCCCTTCGGCATCGCCGTCAACCGCGGGGTGCTGATCTGTCTGGGCCTGGCGGCCGCGACGGTCCAGCTGACCCATCACACCACCCAGGTGCTCGACCGGGTGCCGACCGTGTGGTTCTTCGCCGGAGCCACCCGCGGCTGGAGCTTCCAGTGGTGCCTGACGGCAGCCGTCCTGATCGCAGGGACGTTCGCCGCGGTCGTGGTCGGGGCCGTTCCGACGCACGTCGCGGCCCGCCGGATGGCCCGGGACGAGGCCCGGATGGAGACCGACCAGCACGAGCCGCGGCCGATGGCCCGGACCGTGATCGGCGCGCTGATCCGCGCGGACCGTGCGTCGGTCTGGCGCTCGGTCCCGATGCGGCGCGGCATGCTCGTGCTCGCCATCGGCCCGGGACTGGTCGCGATCTTCGGCAACCTCCCGTGGCCGTCGATGACGATCCTGCCCGGACTGGTCGCGTCCGGTGGGGCGCTGCTCTTCGGCGTGAACGCCTGGTGCCTCGACGGGCGTGGGGCGCTGTGGCGGGAGAACCTCCCGGTGGCACCGACGGCGCTGTTCCACGCCCGCGCCTGGGTCCTCACCGAGTTCCTCGCGTCGGCGTCGTTCATCACGATCGGCATCGGCGCGCTGCGGGCCGGCATCCCCAACGCCCCGGAGTTCTCCGCGCTCGTCTGCACGCTGGGCGTCGTCCTGCTCCAGGTCGTGGGTGCCTCGCTGCGCTGGTCGCTGATCCACCCCTACCCGGTCGACCTCCGGTCGGCGCGGGCCACGCCGGCGCCCCCCGCCGCGATGGTGGGCTACTCCGCCAGGCTCGCGATCTGTACGACGTTCACGGGCCTGATCTTCTCCGGCTGTGCCCGGGTGCCCGACTGGCGGCTGTCGCTGCTCGTGGCCATCCCGTGCGTGCTGTGGTCCGGCGTGAGGCTGGCCCGCACCGAGCGTCGTTGGCTGGACCCGGTGGTGCGTGCCCGGGTCGTGACCACCACCGCGGCCTGAGCCGGAGGCGGTCCTCACCGGACCGGCCCTCCCAGACCCCGCACTAGGGTCGGGACATGGATTTCGCCCCCTCCGCCCGCGCCGCCGATCTGACCGCTCGGGTGGCCGACTTCATGGCCGCCGAGATCACACCGGTCGAGCCCGGCTACCACCGCGACCTGGCGGAGGCGCGTCGTACCGGCGATCCCTGGACTCCGCTGCCGGTCCTCGCCGAGCTCCAGCAGAAGGCTCGGGCGCAGGGCCTGTGGAACCTCTTCCTGCCGAAGGAGCATGCCGGGGAGTACGCCGCGAGGTTCGGCACCGACGGGGGCGAGGGGCTCACCAACGTCGACTACGCACCCCTCGCCGAGCTGATGGGGCGGTCGGCGATCGCCCCCCTCGTGTTCAACTGCAACGCCCCCGACACCGGCAACATGGAGGTGCTGCTGCGCTACGGCACGCCGGAGCAGCGCCAGGAGTGGCTCGAGCCCCTCCTCGACGGCGAGATCCGGTCCGCGTTCACGATGACGGAGCCGGAGGTCGCGTCGTCGGACGCCACCAACATGGAGGCGACCTGCGTCGTCGACGGCGACGAGATCGTGATCAACGGCCGCAAGTGGTGGTCGACCGGCGTCGGCAACAGCCAGTGCCGGATCTTCGTCTTCATGGGTGTCACCGACCCCGACGCGGACCGGCACCAGCGTCACTCGATGGTGCTGGTGCCCCGCGACACCCCGGGCGTGAAGGTGGAGCGGCTGCTCAACACCATGGGCGTGTACGACGAACCGCTCGGGCACGGCGAGGTGTCGTTCACCGACGTGCGGGTTCCGCTCGGCAACGTGATCTCGGGTCCGGGTCAGGGCTTCGCGATCGCCCAGGGCCGGCTCGGGCCCGGCCGGGTGCACCACTGCATGCGCCTCATCGGGCTGGCCGAGCTCGCCCTGGAGCTGGCCTGCCGGCGCGGCCTGGACCGCACGGCGTTCGGCAAGCCGCTGGTCAACCTCGGTGGCAACCGCGAGCGGATCGCGGACGCCCGGATCGCCATCGACCAGGCCCGGCTCCTGGTCCTCCATGCCGCGTGGAAGCTCGACGAGGGCGGCCCGCTGAACGCCCTCGCGGAGGTGTCGGCGATCAAGGTGGCCGTGCCGAGCATGGCCCAGCGCGTCATCGACATGGCCCTGCAGCTCCACGGCGGCGGTGGCATGTCCGACGACTTCCCGCTCGCGGCAGCCTGGATCGGGGCGCGGGCGCTGCGGCTCGCCGACGGACCCGACGAGGTGCACCGCGGGATGGTGGCCCGGCTGGAGCTCGGCAAGTACGGCGGCGGCCGGTGACCGAGCGGGTCCTGGTCACCGGCGCGGCGTCCGGGCTCGGCGCGGCGCTGACGGCCGCGTTCCGCGCGCGCGGCGACGAGGTGCTGGCGACCGACGTGACCCCGGGCGCGGACCTCCGGCTCGACGTGACCTCCGACGACGACTGGGCCGAGGCCCTGGACTGGGTCGAGGAGCACTGGGGCGGTCTCGACGTCCTGGTCAACAACGCCGGGGTCGCCGGCGGCGGCCGCATCGACGTCGCCGGTCTCGACGAGTGGGAGTGGATCATCGAGATCAACCTGCTCGGGGTCGTCCGCGGGTGCCGCACCTTCGTGCCGATGCTCAAGCGCCAACGGGCCGGCCGCATCGTCAACGTGGCCTCGCTCGCGGGCCTCGTGCACCCGGCCGGCATGGCGTCGTACAACGCGGTCAAGGCCGGGGTGGTGGCGCTGACCGAGACGCTGGGCCACGAGCTCGCGTCGTACGACGTGCGGGCGAGCGTCGTGTGCCCGTCGTACTTCCGGACCAACCTGATGTCGTCGCTGCGGGGTGCCGACCAGGCACTCGGTGCCGTCGTGACCCAGCTGGTCGAGAGCTCGCCCTTGACCGCCGACGACATCGCGGCAGCCGTGCTGGCGGGGATCGACGCCGACGAGGAGATCATCGTGCCCGACCCGGCTGCGCGGGCGGCCTACGGCCTCAAGCTCCGTGACCGGGCGGCGTACGACGCCCAGCTGCGTCACCAGGCGGCGCGTCTCGACCGGCTCGACGGCCCGTAGCGGTCGCGATCCGCGGGTAACCGACGCACGCGCTGCTCACGTGCGGCATCGTGGACTCGTGACCGGCGGGTACGACGAGTGGGCGGCGGCGCGGACGACGCCACTGCTCCGTTTCGCCTACGTGCTCCACGGCTCCGACGAGGTGGCGGAGACCGCGGTGCGCGCCGCGCTCGGCCGGGTCTGGTCGTCGTGGGAGACGATCATCCGGTCGTCCGAGCCCGACCTGATGGCACGCCGGTTCGTGGTCGACGCCTCCCCCTCGCGGCGCTTCTTCGCGGCCCCGGCGCGGGAGTCCGTCGCGGTCGGCACCGGACCCGACGACCAGGCGCCGAGCGGGAGCCGGGCCGCGGCGTGGCTGGACGCGATGCCTCTACGTCGACGTGCGGCTCTCGTGCTGCGGTGTCTGGAGGACCGTTCGGACCCCGAGATCGCGGAGGTGCTCCGGACCTCCGAATCGACCGTCCGGGCCCAGCTCCAGCGCTGCCTCACCCGGCCCGACGGTGACGCCGCGACGATGACCGACACCCCGCTGGCCGCGGCTCGCGACCTCCTCACCTCTCGGGCCTCCTCCGCACCCTCCCAGCTGCAACGCCCCCCGGGCGCCGAGGCGCCGCCCCCGCCGCGGCCGCCGGGCGGTGCGTGGGTCGCCGCGGCGGCCGTCCTGGCGCTGATCGCGACGCTGGCCTTCGTCATCCACCAGACGCGGACCCCGGCGGGCGTGATCACCTACCCGTCGGTGAAGGCACCGCACAGCTGGCGCTACGAGTCGTACGGCGGCGTCCAGGTGCAGGTCCCGGACACGTGGGGCTGGGGCGGTGCGCCGGTGCGCGCGGGCATCTTCGGGGACCGACTGGGAGCCTGCGGGGCCAACCATGCGGCGGTGCGCTCCCCGTCCGACCGGTCGCAGTACCTCACCTCGGTGACCCCGTTCGTGGGACGACCCGCGGTCATGTCGGACCTCTGCGTGCCGTGGGGCAGCGACGGCGCCATGCCGACCACCGACGCCGTGTGGCTCGGCTCCCCGCTCGCGGTCGGTGTGAAGCCGCTCGACGCCGTCGTCGCCGAGACCCGAGCAGTGGGGACGCAGCACGTCACCGTCTTCTCGGCCGACACGAAGCTGCGGCGCGAGATCCTCGGGACGGCCACAGAGGTCGGAGTCGACGGCAACGGGTGCCCGACCCGCGCCGTCCAGAGCCCGATCGCGGGGCCGACCGGCCTCGACCCCGCCTCGCTGTCGGTCTGCGTCTACTCGCAGGACACCGGCGTACCCGTCCTCGAGTGGTCGGGCCGCGTGGGCGCCCACGGTGCTCGCGCCTACGTCGACGCGGTCGGTCGGGCGGCCAGCGCGACCCGGGGCTGCACCACGACGCCGAGCGGTCAGTGGGTCGCGCTCGGGGTCCACGACTCCCGCCGGCGTGGCGCGAGGTGGGACGTCGTCAACCTCGCCTGCGGACGCATCGTCGGTGCCGCCGGGACCGAGTCACCGCTGGTGCCGGCCACGGTGCGGGACTGGGCCACGACGGGGGTGACGGCGTACGTCGCCGCACCGTCCGTCGCCGGTCACTCCCTCCGCGGGTACTTCCGCCAGCCGGCGGGCTGAGGCCGCCCGACATACTGGGCCGGTGACCACCGCCGACGAGACGCGTCCGGTCCGCGACGAGGACGCGTTCGACGTGGACGCCGTGGTGACCTGGCTCCGCGACAACGCCGAGGCGTTCCGCGACGAGCTGGTCGGGACCCCCGAGGTCGGCCAGTTCCCCGGCGGGGCGTCGAACCTGACCTATCTGCTGCGCTGGCCCGGACGCGACCTCATCCTCCGACGGCCCCCGGTCGGCGCGAAGGCCAGGGGCGCGCACGACATGGGCCGCGAGTACCTCATCCAGCGCGCCCTCGCGCCGGTCTACCCCTACGTCGCGCGGATGGTCGGGCTGTGCCGTGACGACGCGGTGATCGGCTCGGAGTTCTACGTGATGGAGCGGCTGGAGGGGACGATCCTGCGCAAGGAGCTCCCCTTCGAGCTGGCTCCCGAGGAGGCCTCGGCGCTGTGCGAGCACGCCTGGGAGGCGCTGGTGCGGCTGCACACCGTGGACGTCTCCGGCGTACCGGAGCTGGACCGCCTCTCACGCGGCGACGGGTACGTCGCGCGGCAGGTCGCCGGCTGGACCGATCGGCTGGCCCGCGCCGCTACGGGTGACCTCGGCGACTGGAGCGAGGTGACGGCGTGGCTCGACGCGCACCAGCCGGCCGACGTGGGGCAGTGCCTGATCCACAACGACTGGCGCTTCGACAACATGGTCCTGGACCCGCAGGACCGGCTGCGGGTGCACGGGGTCCTCGACTGGGAGATGGCCACGGTCGGCGACCCCCTGATGGACCTCGGCGGAGCGCTCGCCTACTGGATCCAGGCCGACGACGACGAGTTCTTCCTGATGTTCCGGCGCCAGCCCACGACGGCTCCCGGGATGTGGACGCGGCAGCGGATCGTGCAGTGGTACTGCGACCGCATGGGCTTCGAGATGACCCCGGCGCGGTGGCGGTTCTACGAGGTGTTCGGGCTGTTCCGGCTCGCGGTGATCGCCCAGCAGATCTGGTACCGCTACTACCACCGTCAGACGCACAACGAGGCCTACGCCGTGTTCGGCCCCGCGGTCGCCTACCTCGAGACGCGGTGCCGTGCCCTGGTCTCGACCGCGACCGGCGGTGACGCCTGATGGGCCTGGTGCTGCTGGTCCGCCACGGGCAGGCGTCGTTCGGGGCCGACGACTACGACGTGCTCTCGGAGACGGGCGTGGCCCAGAGCAGGAGGCTCGGGGAGTGGCTCGGTGAGACCGCCCTCGAGCCGGCAGCCGTGCTGCACGGCGCGATGCGGCGCCAGCGCGACACCGCGACGGCCATGGTCGAGGCCGCCGGGTGGCGGGTGGTGCCCGAGCTCGACGAGGGCTGGAACGAGTTCGACCACATCGGCGTGATCTCGCGTCGCGGTCCCGACCACCTCGACCGGCGGCCACCTGCCGGGCTCACGGACCGTCAGGCGTTCCAGCAGGTCTTCGTCGAGGCGACCGCGCGCTGGTCGGGGGGCGAGCACGATGACGAGTACGACGAGACGTGGAGGGACTTCGTGGACCGCGGCCGGAGTGCGCTGGAGCGAGCCTGCGAACGCGACGGCGTGACCGTGGTGGTCTCCTCCGGGGGGCCGATCGCCGTGGCGTGCTCGGCCCTCGTCGACCCGGACGCATCGGCCGCCGAGCTGCCCCGCCTCTGGAACAGCTTCAACACCGTGAGCGCCAACTCCGGCGTCACCCGGGTCGTGGTGGGCTCGACGGGCCGGCGGATGTTGACGTTCAACGAGCACGCGCACCTGCCGCGCGAGCTCGTCACGTATCGCTGAGCGCGGTCGGGGCCAGCCCGCATCGGATCAGCCCGGGGCAGATCCGCCGGGGGCTGATCCGCGCAGGGCGGTTCCGCTGCGCGCAGCACGCCGTTGGGTCGTCGTACGCCGACTGTCACGGTGGCGACATGAGCGATGACACCACGGCCTGGAGCCGGATCGACGACGAGCTGGCGAGCAGCCTGCTCGACCAGCGCACGCTGGTGATGGGCGGCGTGCTCGACGAGGCGCTGGGCAACCGGCTGTGCACCGGCCTGTTCGTCCTCTCGTCCCGCAACCCCCACGCCGACATCCACCTCTGGATCAACTCACCGGGCGGATCGGTCCCGGCGATGCTGGCCATCCGCGACGTGATGACCCTGATCCCGAACGACGTGAGCACGCTGGCGATGGGCATCGCCTGCAGCGCCGGGCAGTTCCTGCTGAGCGCCGGGACGAAGGGCAAACGGCTCGCGTTGCCCCACGCCCGCGTCCTCCTGCACCAGGGCTCGGCGGGGATCGGCGGCACCGCGATGGACATCGCCATCCAGGCCGACGACCTGCGGCACACCCGCGACACCGTGCTCCGGCTGATCAGCGAGGACACCGGACAGGACCTCGACACCGTCGAGCGCGACTCCCGACGCGACCGCTGGTTCAGTGCGGCGGAGGCGCTCGACTACGGGTTCGTGGACCGGGTCGTCGACTCCGTCGAGGACGTGCGCCCCGCCGTGGTGCGGCCTCTGGGTCTGGGGGTCCGGGCATGAGCAGCTACCCGATCCCCTACGTGACGACGCTGACCAACCGCGGTGAGCGCACCGTCGACGTCTACAGCCGGCTGCTCGCCGACCGGGTGATCTATCTCGGGACGCCGATCGACGACGGTGTCGCGAACACCGTGATCGCCCAGCTGATCCACCTGGAGTCCGAGAGCCCCGAGTCTCCGATCAACCTCTACCTCAACTCGCCCGGGGGCTCGATCCCCGCGATGCTCGCGATCTACGACGCCATGCAGTTCGTCCGGCCGGTCGTCGAGACGACGTGCGTCGGCCAGGCGGTGGCGACGGCGGCGGTGCTGCTGGCCGGAGGAGCGCCCGGACGCCGTCAGATCCTGCGGCACGGTCGCGTCGTCCTGCACGCACCGGCCGCCGAGGGGCGGGGCACCATCCCCGACCTGATCCTGGAGGCGGACGAGATCGAGCGCGTGAGGTCGCTGCTGGAGGAGCTGCTCGCCCAGGACACGGGCAAGACGCCCGGACAGGTGCGCGAGGACACCGAGCGCGACCTGGTGCTGACCGCCGCCCAGGCGGTGGAGTACGGCGTCGTCGACGCCGTCATCACCGAGCGGGACCCTGGTCCCCAGGACCTGTCGTCAGGCGGCGAGGCAGACGGGAGACCGAGGTGACAACCCCCCGGAGAGGACGCGCGAGGCGAGGTCGGCGACGGACAGGCCGAGGGCTCCGGCCATGGCGGCGAGGAGCTCCGACGACGGGTCCTTGAGCCCGCGCTCGACCTCGCTGAGGTACTGCGGCGAGACGCCGGCGTCGCGGGCCACGTCCACCAGCCGGCGACCGGAGCCCAGGCGCTCCCGGCGCAGCTCGTGGCCGACCGACTCGCGCCACAGCGGCTCCACGGACTGGTTCGTCCGCCGCCCGGGGGCCTGCCCGGGCGGGACGCGACGTGACTGCTCGGTCTCCTCCGGCGGCTGCTCCCGGCGTACCGGCAGCGGAACGACGTCACCCATGTCGCCACGCTAGACCCGCCCACCGCCCGCGGTCGCCGGGTTCTGCTCAGAGCGGAACGTGCCGGGACGCGGCTAGGCCCGGTCCGAACAGTGTCCGGACCGGGCCTGGATGCCAGCGCCCCATCGCTTGCACAGATGAGACGGGGGACGGCGACGTCCATGACGCGGTTCGGGAGAGTATTTCCCGGCCGGTGGTCTCGACGACGCTCGACCACCGAGATCGGCCGCTCGACCACCGAGGACGGCCGCTCGACCACCGAGATCGGCCGCTCGACCACTGCCCCAGACGCTCGACCACCGAGATCGGCCGCTCGACCACGGAGGTGACGGCAACGCCGGTCAAGCGGCGCACGCCCCGCCTGCGCCATCCTGGGGGCATGGCCAGAGAGGCACCGCAGGTGACCGCGGTGTGCGTGGTGCACCGGATCATCGACGGCTACTACCACCGCACCGCCATCGACAAGCGGCCAGTTGGCGGGCCGGTCGCCATCGGCGAGCTCGGGCCGGAGGGCGACGAGCACGTCGACGCTCATCACGGCGGGGTGGACGGTGCCGTCTACGTCTACGCGCAGGAGGACGCGGACTTCTTCGCCGGTGAGCTCGGGAGGTCGATACCCCCGGGGATGATCGGCGACAACGTGCGGACGACCGGGCTCGACGTCACCGGCGCCCGGCTGGGGGAGCGTTGGCGGATGGGGGGCGTCCTGCTCGAGGTCCGCAAGCCGCGGACGCCGTGCCGCAACCTCTCGCTGCGGATGGGCATCGAGGACTTCCACGTCGGCTTCAATGCGACCGGACGCGTCGGTGCGCTCTGCCGCGTGCTGGAGGCGGGCGAGATCGCGGCCGGCGACGAGGTCGTGGTCGAGCACCGGCCGGAGCACCCGGTGAGCATCGGCACGTACGTCACCGGGATGACGCCGCACCAGGCTCGGGCCCTGCTCGACAGCGGCACCCCGCTGACGTCCGCGGTCCGCAACGCAGCCCGTCGGATCGCCGCACGCTGAGCGTCGTCACGACGTTCGACCACCGGATGCGGCCACCTGCCCCCTGGCCACGGCGTACCCTCACGGGCCATGAGCGCTCGGCACAGGACGGCCTGCATCATCGGCGCCGGCTCCGCCGGCATCACCGCCGCGCAGGTGCTGCAGGCCGACGGCATCGACTTCGACTGCTTCGAGATGGGATCCGGGGTCGGGGGCAACTGGCGCTACGACAACGACAACGGCGTCAGCTCGGCGTACCGGTCGCTGCACATCAACACCTCGCGCGAGGCCATGGAGTACGCCGCCTACCCGATGCCCGACAGCCTTCCGGACTACCCGAGCCACTGGCAGATCGCGCAGTACTTCGACGACTTCGTCGACCACTTCGGCCTGCGCGACACGATCACCTTCCGGACCGAGGCCACCTGGGTGTCCCCCGCCGAGGGCGGCGGCTACGACGTCACGCTGCGGTCGCGGGATGACCCGCGCGACGTGGACACCCGCCACTACGACCACGTCCTGGTCGCCAACGGCCACCACTGGGACCCGCGGTGGCCGGAGCCGTCCTTCCCGGGCAGCGAGACCTTCCCCGGCGAGCAGCTGCACGCCCACTACTACCGAACGCCCGAGCTCTTCGCCGGCAAGCGCGTGGTCGTCCTCGGGATCGGCAACTCGGCGACCGACATCGCGGTCGAGGCGAGCCGCCACGCCCGCGAGACGTATCTCGCGATGCGCCGGGGCGCCTGGATCCTCCCGAAGTACCTCTTCGGGATGCCCACCGACCACCTCACCGAGTCGCCGCTGGCCCGCGGGCCGTTCCGGCTGCAGAAGCTCGGCATGCGCGCGATGCTGCGGGTCGCGGTCGGCAGGATGACCGACTACGGCCTGCCCGCGCCCGACCACGACGTGTTCGAGGCGCACCCGACCGTGAGCGACGACCTGCTCAGCCGGCTCGGGCACGGCGACATCACCGTGAAGCCGACGATCCGGGGGTTCGACGGACCGCTGGTGCGCTTCGCGGACGGCTCGACCGTCGAGGCCGACGTCGTCGTCTACTGCACCGGCTACAAGGTCACCTTCCCGTTCCTCGACGAGACCGTGGTCCGGACCCAGGACAACCACATCGACCTCTACCGCCGCGTGGTCGCCCCCGACCGGCCGGGCCTCTACTTCATCGGGCTGCTGCAACCGATCGGTGCGGTGATGCCGCTCGCCGAGGCCCAGTCGCACTGGGTGGCCGACCTGATCAACGGTCGGGTCACCCTGCCGACGCCGCTGGAGATGCGCGCCCAGATCACGGCGTACGACGCCGCGGTCCGCCGCCGGTTCGTGGCCAGCAAGCGGCACACCATCGAGGTCGACTTCCACGCCTACCGCGTGGAGCTGGAGAAGGAGCGGAGGACGCGGCGCGTCAGCGCGGCTGTGGCTGGTTGATCACGAACGTCCGCATGATCTTGTCCGAGAACGTCTGGCACCGGGGGTCCCACAGCGGCCACAGGTAGCCGAGGTAGCACGGCAGCGCGTCGAGGATGTGCGTCACGTAGCGGATGAAGGTCATGAAGGGGCCGATCGGCTCGCCGCTCTCCGCGCCGACCAGCCGGATGCCGAGCGCGCCCTTGCCGATGGTGTAGCCGGTGCGTCCCTGGCGGATGCAGACGTTCCACACGAAGAACGCGAGCGACGTCACGATGCCGACGAGGATCAGGATGATGCCGAAGCCTCCGCCGTTCAACGTGGTGGTCGTGGTGCCGTTGGCGTCGGTCGTGGTGTGCAGGTGCGTGAGCAGGACGACGTACCCGATCCACAGCGGGAACGCGGCGACGGCACCGAGGAAGCCGTCGAGCAGGTAGGCCCCCACGCGCTTGATCCAGGGCGCGTAGCCCTGGGGTGGGGCGCCTACGGCCTGGCCGTATCCGTACGACGGGGCCGCGCCGTAGGGGTTGGGCGGTGCGCTCCCGTAGGGAGGAGTGGGCGGCACGCCGCCGTACGGGTTCGGCTCGCCGTAGGGGTTCGCCGGGGGCGGGGCGCCGTAGGGATCCTGGCCGGGCGAGCCGCCGGCGGGGGTGGGCTCCTCGGGGGGATCCGGCGGTGAGCCGTACTGCGACATGGGTGGTCCCCTCGGTCGGGTGTGGGCACGAGTGTCCTCCGGTCGGCACGAGTATGGCCCGTGAGAGCCCGGTCGGCCCCCCGGCACCACGGGACACGCGCCAAAACCCTCTTGCATACCTCGTATGCAGAGGCGTATACATACTCCGTATCCATGGTCACGGGGCTGTGGAACGCACGGAGGGAGCCACCGATGTCGGTGCGCAACGCCCTGCTCGCCCTGCTGGAACAGGGACCGCGGTACGGCTACCAGCTGCGGGCGGAGTTCGAGCACCGCACCGGTGGCACCTGGCCGCTCAACGTCGGCCAGGTGTACACCACGCTGGCCCGCCTGGAGCGGGACGGACTGGTCGCGGCTCACGGCGAGGACGGCGAGGGCCACGTCTTCTACGAGGTCACCGCCGCCGGACGCGACGAGGTGGCGACCTGGTTCGGCTCCCCGGTGTCCCGCACCCAGCCGCCGCGGGAGGAGCTGGCGATCAAGCTGGCGCTCGCGGTGAGCGTGCCGGGCGTCGACGTCGGCACGGTCATCCAGCAGCAGCGCGGCGCCACGATGACCGCGCTGCAGGACTACACGCGGCTCAAGCGCCGCCCGACCGGGAACGACGCGCAGGAGCTCGCCTGGGGGCTCGTGCTCGACTCGCTGGTCTTCACCGCCGAGGCCGAGATCCGCTGGCTCGACCACTGCGAGGCGCGCCTGCGCCGCGCGGCGTACGAGCGGGACGCCGACGCGGCCGCATCGCTGGTGGAGCCGCCCGGGTCGCTGGTCGAGCCCGCCGAGACCGAGGTGTCCCGATGAACCCCGTCCTCGAGCTGGTCTCGGTCACCCGGGTCCACGGTGCCGGACCGACCGAGGTGACCGCTTTGCGCGAGGTCGGCTTCGCGGCGTACGCCGGCGAGCTGGTCGCCGTGATGGGCCCCTCGGGTTCCGGCAAGTCCACCCTGCTGACCCTGGCCGGCGGTCTCGACACCCCGACCTCCGGCGTCGTCCGGGTCGAGGGCGTCGACCTGGCCGGCCTGGGCCAGCAGGGCCGGGCTGCGATGCGGCGTACCTCCATCGGCTACGTCTTCCAGGACTTCAACCTGATCCCCGCGCTCACCGCGGTGGAGAACGTCGCCCTGCCGCGGGAGCTGGACGGCCAGGGCGCCCGAGCCGCTCGTCGGGCCGCGCAGACGGCCCTGGACGAGGTCGGGATCGGCGACCTCGCGGCCCGCTTCCCCGACGAGATGTCGGGCGGCCAGCAGCAACGGGTCGCGATCGCCCGCGCCATCGTCGGCGAGCGCCGGCTGATCCTGGCGGACGAGCCCACCGGCGCCCTCGACAGCGAGACCGGGGAGGACATCCTGCGGTTGATCCGGGCGCGCTGCGACGCCGGCGCCTCGGGCGTTCTCGTCACCCATGAGGCCCGGCACGCGGCCTGGGCCGACCGCGTCGTGTTCCTGCGCGACGGCGTCGTCGTCGACGAGTCGGCCAGCGACCGGCCGGACACCATGCTGGAGCGGTTCGGATGAGACTCGTCTCCGGTTGGCGCCTGGCCCTCCGGCTCGCCGGGCGCGAGGCCCGGCGGGCACCTGGCCGCAGCCTGTTGGTGCTCACGCTGGTGACGTTGCCGGTGGTCGCCGTCGTGGCCGCGGACGTCGCCCAGGCGACGTCGAGCGTGAGCCCCGTGGAGGGCCTCGATCGCCGGATCGGCACCTCGCAGGCGTTGGTGCGGACGATTCCGGGGGCTGGTCGAGTGATGCAGACCGCGGACCCGGACAGCGGTGGCTTCGCCACGGCCGGCGGCGGCGCCCCGGGACCCTCGCTCGACGCGGTCGAGCGGGCGCTGGGCGGCCCACGTCCGGCGGTGGAGCTGCGGACGCGGCAGGTGCCCATCCGGACGCACCTCGGTCTGCTTCGGGTCGACGCGACCGGCCTGGACCTCCGCAGCCCCCTGGCTCATGGGCTCTATCGGCTGACCTCCCGCCGTCTCCCGACCGGTCCGCACGAGGTCGCGATGAATGCCGCGATGGCAGCCAAGGGCTACGCCGTGGGGGACACGCTCACCGAGTCCGACGGCACCCGCGCGACCGTGGTCGGCACGATCGAGTCGACGCGCAACCGGACGCTGCCGCTCCTGGTCGGGGACACGTCGTGGCTGCCGGCCGCCCCGCCGGACGCCCCCCGGGCGTGGCTCATCGGCGGCGCGCCCGTCAGCTGGGCCCAGGTGCGCAGCGTCAACGCCCTGGGTGCCACGGTGGTGTCCCGCGAGGTGATCGAGCATCCGCCGTCACCCGACCAGCTGCCGCCTCAGCTCCGTGAGCTGACCCAGAACAGCCGCGCCACCACCTATGCCGTCCTGGCCCTGATCGGGGTGATGGCGCTGATCGAGGTGGTGTTGCTCGCGGGCCCGGCGTTCGCGGTCGGCGCACGCCGTCAGGCCAGGTCCCTCGCCCTGATCGCTGCGAACGGCGGCACGCCACGGCAGTCCCGCCGGATGATCCTGGGGACCGCGATCGTCCTCGGTGCCATCGGATCGGTGGCAGGGGTCGTCCTGGGGATCGCGGTCGCCTGGGCGCTCCTGCCCCTGCTCCAATCCACGTCCGACACCTACTTCGGACCGTTCCAGGTCCGGTGGAACCACGTGCTCGCGATCGCCGCCTTCGGCCTGGTCAGCGCGCTTCTGGCAGCGGTCGTGCCGGCCTGGATCGCATCCCGGCAGGACGTCGTGGCCGTGCTCGCGGGTCGGCGCGGTGATCGCCCCGCCAGCCGTCGGTCGCCTTTCGTGGGGCTCGCGCTGCTCGGTGCCGGCGTCGGCGTCGCGACCCTGGGGGCTCGGCGCGGGTCCGGGGAGCTGCTGATCGCTGGAGCCGCGGTGCTGTCGGTCTTCGGGATGATCTTCCTGGTCCCGGTGGCGGTGGTCGCGGTGGCCCGGCTCGGTCGCCGCTTTCCCTTGCCCCTGAGGTACGCCGTGCGGGACGCCGCCCGGCATCGGACGCGCACCGTCCCGGCGGTCGCCGCCGTTGCGGCCACCGTTGCCGGCGTCGTCGCGCTCTCGATCGGCAACGCCAGCTCCCAGGCGCACGGCCGGGCCCAGTACACGCCGCAGCTCCCGGACGGCATGGGCCTCGCCACCGACTATGCCGGGCATCCACGCTTCGCCACGGATGCGGCGACGCTGCTGCGCACGGCTCACGCGCACCCACAGGTCATCCGCGGTGTCCCCTCGAGCTCCAGCGCTGCCCAGGTCGCGACCGTCGTCGGACGCGCCCGGCACCTCTTGGTGAACGTCTCGCCCACCTTCGCCGCGGACGAGCTGGTGGCCGACTCGATGCCTCCCGTGCTGCCCGCCCGCCTGAACGCAGGGCAACGCGCCGCGGCCGACGCCGTGCTCGCCCGCGGCGGGGTCGTGCTGTTCTCGCAACAGCCCGATGCGCTGCACCGAGCGACGTTCGTGGTGACGCGCCACCCCGCCGGGCAGCCGATGACCCGGTCCCGCGAGTCGGTGCCGGCGTACGTGGCTGTCACCGGAGGTGCCTCCGATCCGGCGTTGATGGTGCTGTCGACCCAGGCGGCGCGCCGGCTGTCGTTGCCGAACGTCCCGGTGGGCGTGGTCTTCGACGCGCATCGACTCCCGAGCGAACGGCTGGCGGGGCTCGAGCAAGCGCTGGATGCGCTGAGCCCGCAGGGGGCGAACGTCTACGTCGAGCGGGGGTACCGGGTGCCGAACGCCGAGAAGGTGGTGCTCTGGATCCTGTACGGCCTGGCGGCAGTCCTGATGCTGGGCGGCACCCTGACCGCGACGTTTCTGGCGCTCTCGGACGCACGTCCCGACCTGGCCACCATGTCTGCGGTGGGAGCCTCGCCCCGGATGCGGCGCGGAGTCGCTGCTTCCTACGCCCTCTCGATCGGGGTGGTCGGCGCGGTCCTCGGGGCGATGGTCGGGTTCGTCCCCGGCGTGGCCGTCAGCTATCCGCTGACGCGGGACTACTCGGGGAGCGGCCCGTCGCACTACCTCGCGATCCCCTGGCCGGAGATCGTCGCGCTGGTGGTGGCGCTGCCGATCCTGACCGCGCTGGTTGTGGGGCTGGCGGCCCGCTCGCGACTCCCGTTGGTGGCAAGGCTCGAATGACTCAAGCCCCCGCGGCTATTCGAGCCTGCGTCTTTGTCGGATCCATGCGGGTTGCGGTGCCGGGTTTGGGTGGTGGTTTGAATTCGGGTCGTTTGTCTTGCGGGTTGATCCGGATCTCCCAGGGCGAGCTGATGGATGACCCGGTGGTGGTGGCCGCAGAGCAGGGCGAGGTTGTCGAGCGACGTTCGTCCGCCGTCGGCCCAGTGGAGGAGGTGGTGGGCGTGGCACATCACCGGGGGTCGGGTGCAGCCGGGGAAGGTGCAGTGCCGGTCCCTGAGCACCAGCGCGGTCCAGAGGACGGCGGTGACCGGGCGTCGGGTGCGGCCGATGTCGAGGACCTCGCCGCGGGTGCCGAGGACGGCGGGGATGATCTCGGCGTCGCAGGCCAACCTGTCGCACGGTCGCGGGTGAGAGTTCGGCGCCGTCGTCGGTGGTGCCGATCCCGCAGGCGGTGAGCTGGTCGAGGAGGGTCTGGTGGTCGAGGGTGACCAGGAGCCGGGGTGGGGTGGCGTGGGTCTCCGGCGGCAGGCGCGGTGGTGAGGGCGTGGTGGGCGGTGGCTGATCAGGGCGTCCCACATCCGCGCCCCGTGGTCCCGGGGATCCCGGGCGAGCTCACCCGAGCCGTCCTCGTCGTCGACCGCCGGGGTGGGACAGGTCAGCGGCAACAGCGCCGCCGGAGGAGGGCGGCGTCCTCGGTGCTGCCGTAGCCCTTGATCCGCACCCCGCCGGCCCGGTCCTCGGTGATCGCCAGGAACCGGCCGGCGTGGGCGGCCCGGTCCTCCCGCTCGAGCGCGGCCTCGAGGCTGACGGTCCTCTTGGTCGGGGTCGACCACGTGGGCCAGGTGCCGGCCCAGCTTCGCGAGCTCGGTGGCATCCAGGCTCTGGGCGTGTTCGAGCATGGCCTGCTCCCCGCGGGCCCGGACCAGCTCGCCGGACGGGAGACCGTGGACGGCGTCGACGATCGGGTCGACCTGGGTCGCCGACACCTCCCCCGCCACCAACGCCGCCCGGGTGCGGGTGAGGGGGCCGGTCAGGGCGTGGGCCCGGACCACCCGCCGCTTCCCCTCGCCGCGGCGGAGGCCGCCGGTGTGGGTGAGCCAGTCCCCGGTCGAGCCGTAGTGCAGCTTCTCCTTCGCGATCCCCCGGAGGTCGGCCTCCGCGACCGCACCGGCTTCGACCGCGGCCAGCACCGAGGACAGCCGCTGGGCCTGCTCCACCACCGAGATCAGCTCGTCGTCGGACCGGGCCGACCACAGCGTCTCCGCGACACCCCGGAGCATCGCGACCGCCTCGGCCAGCACCGCCGGCGGCGCGGCGTCGGGGTGGTGCTGGTGGATCGACATGGGAATATCGAATCAGCGACCACCGACAATCAGGTGGGTTATCCACAGGGTTTATCCCACGATCCGAGACATTTCCCAGAAGATTCTTGAAAATACTTTCCGCTGACCCGGGAGAGCCAAGAAACCGCAACCGAAGCGAGTAGCCCAACCAACGGCGTACCCGAAAAGCAAACGGTGAGAGGCACCGCAACCAAACGCAAACCGCAACCAGCATCAATCAATAAAAGGAAACCGCAACCAAAAGGACAAGCAGCGAGGCCCGAGCAGACCTCGGTGGTGGTCTCGACACAGCTCGACCAGTGGGCGCGGCTCAACCAACCACAAGGCGCGGCTCACCGCACCACAAGCCGCGGCTCAACGGACCACGGGGCGCGGCTCAACCGACCGCCGCACAAACAGTCAGGCTTGACTGTTTGTTAGTGCGACGCGAGCATGGAGACGTGACCAGCGTGCGGGTGCCCCAGGAGGAGCGGTCGCGGGCGATGCGGGCTCGACTCATGGACGCGACGATCGAGTGCCTGGTGGAGCGCGGCTTCGGTGGCACGTCGACCACCCTGGTCAGCGAGCTGGCCGGGGTGTCGCGGGGTGCGCAGCTCCATCACTTCCCGACCAAGAACGACCTCGTGGTGGCCGCGGTGGAGCACCTGACCGAGGTGCGGGGCGCCGAGCTCGCGGCCGCGGCGGCCGGCGTACCTCACGGTCCGCAGCGCACCCGCGACGTGCTGCGGATGCTGGGCGACCACTTCACGTCGCCGGTCTTCACCGCGGCCCTCGAGCTCTGGGTGGCGGCCCGCACCGACGCCGCCCTGATGACCGCCGTCGCGCCGCTCGAGCTGAAGATCGGCCGCGAAACGCATCGGATGACCGTGGAGCTCCTCGGTGCCGACGAGTCGCGCCGCGGCGTGCGTGAGCTGGTGCAGGCGACCCTCGACCTGGTGCGCGGGCTCGGCCTCGCCGGCACCATCACCGACGACACCCGACGCCGCAACCGGATCCTCGACCAGTGGGCTCGCACCCTCGACGACGCCCTGGGGGCCGCCTCGTGAACGACGTCCTCGACGCCGTCCTGGCCGACCTCGCCACCGAGTGTGAGCGACTGGATGCGCTCGTCGCAGGCCTCGACGAGCAGGGATGGCGCACCGCCACGCCCGCCGCCGGCTGGGACGTCGCCACCCAGATCGCCCACCTGGCCTGGACCGACGAGGCGGCGCAGACCGCCGCCACCGACAAAAGTGGGTGGGACGCGCTGGTGCTGGAGGCGCTGGCCGACCCGGAGCACGCCGTCGACCGCGCCGCCGTGACCGGCGGAGTCGCCGCGCCTTCGGTGATCCTCGACCGTTGGCGCACGGCGAGGTCCCGGCTGGCCGAGGCGCTCCGTGACTACCCGGCCGGCCAGAAGATCCCGTGGTACGGCCCACCGATGTCGGCGACCTCGATGGCGACGGCGAGGTTCATGGAGACGTGGGCGCACTCGCTCGACGTGTACGACGCCCTGGGGGCCGAGCCGGAGGTGAGTGACCGGATCCGGCACGTCGCGCACCTCGGCGTACGGACCCGCGACTTCGCGTTCTCCGTGCACGGCCTCGAGGCACCGACCGAGGAGTTCCGGGTCACGCTCACCGCTCCCTCCGGCGACCTCTGGGCCTGGGGCCCCGAGGACGCGACGCAGACGGTGACGGGTGCGGCGTACGACTTCTGCCTGCTGGTGACCCAGCGGATCAACCGGGCAGACACCTCCCTGGTCGCGGCCGGGCGCGACGCGAACACCTGGCTCGGCATCGCGCAGTGCTTCGCCGGCCCGCCGGGCGAGGGGCGGCCGCCCCGATGACGTCACCCCTCCGGATCGGGAACTGCTCGGGCTTCTACGGTGACCGACTGTCGGCCATGCGCGAGATGCTGGAGGGCGGTCGGCTCGACGTGCTCACCGGTGACTATCTCGCCGAGCTGACGATGTTGATCCTCGGTCGCGACCAGCTCAAGGACGCCTCGCTCGGCTACGCCCGCACGTTCGTCCGTCAGGTCGAGGACTGCCTGGCTCTTGCCCTCGAGCGCGGCGTCAAGCTGGTGGCGAACGCCGGCGGTCTCAACCCGGCCGGCCTGGCCGCGCGCCTCGGCGAGCTGGCGGCGGACCAAGGGCTGAGGCCGTCCATCGCCTACGTCGACGGCGACGACGTGCGGTCGCTCGGCTTCGGGGGCGCACTCACGGCGAACGCGTACCTCGGCGGTTTCGGCATCGCGGCCGCACTCTCGGGCGGCGCCGACATCGTGGTCACCGGACGCGTCACCGACGCCTCGCTGGTCGTCGGGCCGGCGGTCGCCCACTTCGGCTGGGACATGACGGCGTACGACGAGCTGGCCGGCGCCGTGGTGGCCGGACATGTGCTCGAGTGCGGTACCCAGGCGACCGGTGGGAACTTCTCCGGGTTCCGGTCGTGGGTCTCGACAGGCTCGACCAGCGACCGGCCTGCCTCCAGCGACCGGCCTGGCTCGACCGGCGACCGGCCGCTCGGGTTCCCGGTGGCCGAGATCGCGGCCGACGGGTCGTCGGTGATCACCAAGCACGACGGGACCGGCGGCCTCGTCAGCGTCGACACGGTGACGGCGCAGCTGATGTACGAGGTGCAGTCGACCAGCTACCTCGGCCCCGACGTGACCACGCATCTCGACTCGATCCAGCTCGCCGATGCCGGTCGCGACCGCGTACGGATCTCCGGAGTGCGTGGCTCCGAACCGCCTGCCACCCTCAAGGTCTGCGTCAACGAGCTGGGCGGCTATCGGAACGCCGTGGAGCTCGTGCTGACGGGCCTCGACATCGCGGAGAAGGCGGCGTGGGCGAGGGCGCAGCTCGAGCCGCGACTGACCGCGTCGTCGGTGACCTGGTCGCTCGGCCCGGCTCCCGTCGTGGACTCCGACACCGAGGAGGGCGCGTCGACCCTGTTGCGCTGCACCGTCCAGGACCCGTCACCCGACCCGGTGGGCCGGGCCTTCAGCAGTGCGGCCGTCGAGCTCGCGCTCGGGTCGTACCCGGGGTTCACGATGACCGCGCCTCCCGGCAACGGCACGCCGTACGGCGTCTACCGGGCGGAGTACGTCGATCGTGGGTCGGTCACCCACACCGTCACCTACGCCGACGGACACCAGGACGTGATCCCCGATCCGCTGCTCTCCACACCCGCCGTTTGGTCCCAAACCGCAACAGATCCGACCGAAATCCTGCGGTTTGGTCCCAAACCGCAGGATTTCGGTCCAACCGCGCGGGTGCCGCTCGGGAGCTTCGTCCATGCCCGGTCCGGGGACAAGGGCGGCGACGCCAACCTCGGGCTGTGGGTGGCGCACGGGGTCTCGACCAGCTCGACCGGCGGCGGTCCCGGGGCCGACCGGGTCTCGACCAGCTCGACCGGCGGCGGTCCCGGGGCCGACCGGGTCTCGACCAGCTCGACCGGCGGCGGTCCCGGGGCCGACCGGGACTCGACCAGCTCGACCGGCCGTGGTCCCGGGGCCAACCAGGGCTCGACGAGCTCGACCGACGAGGGGGGCGGGCCGTACGAGGCACGCGTGGCGTGGCTGCTCGACACCGTGACACCGGCCTTCATCCGCCACCTGCTCCCGGAAACCGCGGACCTCGAGGTCGAGGTCTTCCGGCTGCCCAACCTGGGCGGGGTGAACGTGGTGATCCACGGCCTGCTCGGCCAGGGCGTCGCGGCCTCCACGCGGTTCGACCCGCAGGCCAAGGGACTCGGCGAGTGGGCCCGGTCGCGGTTCGTCGACGTCCCGGAAGCACTGCTGTGATCGCGACCTCGCTCGAACACCGCGAACGCCGAGACGCGCTGCGCGAGGTGGCGAGTGACTTCACCCGGCGCGAGATCGTGCCCCACCTCCAGGAGTGGGAGGACGCCGGGGAGGTGCCGCGCGCGCTGCACCGCAGAGCTGCCGAGCAGGGACTGCTCGGGGTCGCGTTCGCCGAGGAGGTCGGCGGACAGGGCGGCGACCTCCTCGACAGCATCGCCGTGCAGGAGGCGATGTTCGAGGCGGGCGCGTCCAGCGGGCTGATGGCGGCGCTGTTCACCAGTGGCATCGCACTGCCCCACCTCGCCGCGAGCGGCGATCAGGACCTCATCGACCGTTTCGTCCGGCCCACGCTGGCCGGCGACCTGATCGGCAGCCTGGCCGTCACCGAGCCCGGGGGCGGGTCCGACGTCGCCGGCATCCGCACCACGGCCCGTCGCGAAGGCGACACGTACGTCGTGAACGGCACCAAGAGCTTCATCACCAGTGGCGCGCGCGCCGACTTCGTGACCACGGCGGTGCGCACCGGTGGCCCCGGCCACGCCGGCATCAGCCTGCTGGTGGTCGAGAAGGGGATGCCCGGGTTCACCGTCGACCGGAGCCTGGCCAAGATGGGCTGGCTCTGCTCGGACACCGCCGAGCTGGGGTACGCCGACGTGCCCGTGCCGGCCGGCAACCTCGTCGGCGCCGAGAACTCCGGCTTCGCCCAGATGGCGGAGCAGTTCGTGGTCGAGCGGATCGCGCTCGCGGTCCATGCCTACGGCATCGCGGCCCGCAGCCTGGCGCTCAGCGCGTCGTACTGTCGGGAGCGCGAGACCTTCGGGAAGCCACTGGTCGCCAACCAGGTGGTGCGCCACCGGCTGGTCGAGATGCACCGGCAGGTCGAGGTCGCACGTACCTATACCCGGACCGTGGCCGCTCGGCACGTCGCGGGGGAGAGTGTGGTCGCGGAGGCCTGCCTGGCCAAGCAGACCGCGGTCGAGGCGGCGGCGTACGTGTGCGACCAGGCCGTGCAGCTGCACGGCGGGACGGGATATCTGCACGGGACCGAGGTGGAGCGTCACTACCGGGACGCCCGGATCCTGCCGATCGGAGGAGGTGCGACCGAGGTGCTGACCGACCTGACCGCACGACTGCTGGGATACGCACCATGATTCCCGGCCGGTCGAGAGGCGGCGAGGTGTCGCTCCACATGGACGCAGCGCCCGAGGACGTGTGGGCGCTGGTCAGCGACGTGACCCGGATCGGGGAGTTCTCGCCCGAGACGTTCGAGGCACGCTGGCGGCGCGGCTCGACCGGACCGGAGGTCGGTGCCCGGTTCAAGGGGCATGTGAAGCGCAACGGCGTCGGCCCGACGTACTGGTCCGCCTGCCGGGTCACCGCGTGCGTCCCGAACGAGGTGTTCGAGTTCGTGGTCGAGGTCGACGGGCCGATCGGCCCGGTCAACCGTTGGGGCTACCGGCTCGAGCCCGACGGCGCGGGCACGCGCGTCACGGAGTACTTCGAGCTCGGGTCCTCGCTGCCGCTCAGGGTCTACTGGCTCGTCCTCGGCCCGCTCCGCGGCCGGACCAACGCCAGGGGGATGCGGACCACGCTGGAGCGGATGAAGGCGGTCGTGGAGGCCGAGACATGAGCAACCGCGAGGCGATGCTCGAGAAGCTCGCGGACCTCGAGGCCGAGCACGCCAAGGCGGTCGGGGGCGGCGGCCAGAAGTACGTCGACCGCCACCACGCGCGCGGGAAGCTCCTGCCCCGCGAGCGGATCGAGCTCCTCGTCGACGAGGGATCGGCCTTCCTGGAGCTGTCGCCGCTCGCCGGCTGGGGCTCGGACTTCTCCGTCGGCGCGTCGCTGGTGACCGGTATCGGTGTCGTCGAAGGTGTCGAGTGCCTGATCACGGCCAACGACCCGACCGTCAAGGGCGGCGCGAGCAACCCGTGGACGGTGAAGAAGGGCTTCCGGGCGGCACAGATCGCCGAGGAGAACGGGCTGCCGACCATCTCCCTCGTCGAGTCCGGCGGCGCGGACCTCCCGACGCAGAAGGAGATCTTCATCCCGGGCGGCAAGGTGTTCCGTGACCTCACCCGCGCCAGTGCCCGGCGTCAGCCCACGATCGCGCTGGTGTTCGGCAACTCCACCGCCGGTGGGGCCTACGTGCCCGGCATGAGCGACTACACCGTGATGGTCCGCGAGCAGGCCAAGGTGTTCCTCGGCGGACCGCCCCTGGTGAAGATGGCGACCGGGGAGGAGTCCGACGACGAGTCGCTCGGCGGTGCCGAGATGCACGCGCGGGTCTCCGGGCTCGCCGACTACCTCGCCGAGGACGAGCTCGACGCGATCCGGATCGGGCGGCGGATCGTCGCCCGGCTGAACTGGCGGAAGGCGGGTGCAGGTTTCACCGGTACACCGGTGAAACCTGAGCTACCCAGCCGAAATTTCGGCCGGGAAGCTCAGGTTTCGGCTGGGAACCTCCCGGCCGGCCGACCGGCGTACGACGTCGGCTGGGCCGAGCCGGACGAGGATCCCGACGGGCTGCTCGACCTGATCCCGACCGACCTCAAGGAGCCGTTCGACCCGCGTGCGGTGATCGTCCGCCTCTGCGACGGCACCGGACCCGGCAACGAGCGCCCGTTCGACGAGTTCAAGCCGCTGTACGGCACCTCGCTGGTCACCGGGTGGGCGCGGCTGCACGGTCGTCCGATCGGCATCCTCGCCAACGCCCAGGGCGTGCTCTTCAGCGAGGAGGCGCAGAAGGCGACCCAGTTCATCCAGCTCGCCAACCAGGTCGACGTACCCCTGCTGTTCCTGCACAACACGACCGGCTACATGGTCGGCGCGGAGTACGAGCAGGGCGGCATCATCAAGCACGGCGCCCAGATGATCAACGCGGTGAGCAACAGCCGCGTGCCGCACCTCAGCGTGATCATGGGCGCGTCGTACGGCGCGGGCAACTACGGCATGAACGGTCGCGCCTACGACCCGCGCTTCCTCTTCACCTGGCCCAGCGCCAAGTCCGCGGTGATGGGGCCGGCGCAGCTCGCCGGGGTCCTGTCGATCGTCGCCAGGGCCGCCGCCGAGGCTCGCGGTCAGGAGTACGACGACGAGGCCGATGCCGGCATGCGGGCCTTCATCGAGCAGTCCGTCGAGGAGCAGTCGCTGCCGTTCTTCCTCTCCGGGATGCTGTACGACGACGGCGTGATCGACCCGCGGGACACCCGCACCGTCCTGGCCATCTGCCTCTCGGTCATCGAGAACGCACCGATCAGGGGCGCCGACGGCTACGGCGTCTTCCGGATGTGAGCGCCATGGTCTCGACAAGCTCGACCAGCGGCGGCGCAGGCTCGACCAGCGGCGGCGGAGGCTCGACCAGCGGCGCAGGCTCGACCGGCGGCGGAGGCTCGACCAGCGGTGGAGGCGGCCCGACCGGCGGCGGGGCCGGCGCCGGGATCCGGCGGCTGCTGGTGGCCAACCGTGGCGAGATCGCCCGCCGCGTCTTCGCGACCTGCCGTCGGCTCGGCATCGAGACGGTCGCCGTCCACTCCGACGCCGATGCGGAGCACCCCTTCGTGCGCGACGCCGACCGCGCGGTCCACCTCCCGGGCAACGCCCCGTCCGACACCTATCTCCGGGCCGACCTGATCGTGGAGGCGGCCCGTCGTACCGGCGCCGACGCGATCCACCCGGGCTACGGCTTCCTGTCGGAGAACGCCGAGTTCGCCAAGGCCGTGATCGCCGCGGGGATCACGTGGGTCGGCCCGTCGCCGGAGTCGATCCGGCAGATGGGCTCGAAGATGCGTGCGAAGGAGCTCATGCGCAAGGCGGGGGTCCCGGTGCTCGAGGCACCCTCGAAGCCGGCCGAGTCCGACCTGCCCCTGCTGGTCAAGGCCTCCGCGGGCGGCGGCGGTCGCGGCATGCGCGTGGTCCGGTCCCTCGACCGCCTCGTCGGGGAGGTCGAGGCGGCCAGCGCGGAGGCGGCCAGCGCGTTCGGCGACGGCACCGTCTTCGTCGAGCCGTACGTCGAGCACGGCCGGCACGTCGAGGTGCAGGTCGTCGGCCACGCCGGCGGAGTGCTCGTCCTCGGCGAGCGCGACTGCTCCATCCAGCGGCGGCACCAGAAGGTGGTCGAGGAGTCGCCGGCACCGCGGCTGCCCGAGCAGACCCGGACGGCGCTCCACGAGGCTGCTCGAGCTGCGGCGGCCGCGATCGACTACCGGGGCGCGGGCACGGTCGAGTTCCTCTACGACGCGGACGCCGACCGCTTCTTCTTCCTCGAGATGAACACCCGCCTCCAGGTCGAGCACCCGGTGACCGAGCTGGTCCACGGGGTCGACCTGGTCGAGCTCCAGATCGCGGTGGCCGAGGGGCGCTGGCCCGACCCGCGCAGCATCGGCGAGACGTACGGCCACGCCATCGAGGCCCGCCTGTACGCCGAGGACCCGGCCGCCGACTGGCAGCCCCAGAGCGGGCTGGTCACCGCCTTCGACGTACCGGGCATCGCCGGCACCTTCGACCTGCTCAACCGTCCCGGACTGCGGCTGGACGCCGGCGTCGAGGCCGGGAGCGAGGTGTCCACCCACTACGACGCGATGCTCGCGAAGGTGATCGTCTGGGCCCCGACCCGCGAGCAGGCCGTCCGTCGCCTCGCGACCGCACTGCGGGGGGCCCGCGTCCACGGGGTCGTCACGAATCGCGACCAGCTGGTCGGCATCCTGGAGGATCCCGCCTTCGTCGCCGGCGACCTCACGACCGCGTTCCTGGCGGACCGGCCGTACCGGACCCCCGAGCTCGACCACGACGCGGCCGTCGCGGCCGCCCTCGCCGTCGCCGAGCGGACGCGGCTCACCCGCCGCGTCCAGCACGGCGTGCCCGTCGGCTGGCGCAACGTCGTCAGCCAGTCCCAGGTCACCCGCTTCACCCGGTCGTCCGCCCCAGATGCTGCTGGAGCCACACCTCAGGCGGACGACCCGATCGAGGTGGCGTGGTACGGCGGGCGCAGCGGCTACTCCGTCGACGGCGTCGCGGTCGTCTCGGCCGCGGCCGATCGGGTCACCCTCGAGCGAGACGGCGTCCGCACGACGTACGACCTGGCCGTGACCGGCGACCGGGTCGACGTCGACTCGCCCGACGCCCATGCGACGCTCCGGCTGCTCCCGCGCTTCACCGACCCGGCCGACCAGGTGGCCACCGGCAGCCTGCTCGCGCCGATGCCCGGCACGGTCGTCCGCGTCGCCGTGGCCGAGGGGGACCGGGTCGAGGCCGGAGAGACCGTCCTCGTGCTCGAGGCCATGAAGATGCAGCACACGGTCAGCGCCCCCGGCGCCGGCGTGGTGTCCCGGATCGAGGTCGTGGCCGGGGCCCAGGTCGCCGCGGGCGAGGTGCTCGCGGTGGTCTCGACAGGCTCGACCGGCGAGGGCGGCTCGACCGGCGAGGGCGGCTCGGCCGGCGAGGGCGGCTCGACCGGCGAGGTCGGCTCGGCCGGCGAGGGCGGCTCGACCGGCGACACAGGCTCGACCAGCGAAGAGGAGCACGGATGACGAACTTCAGCGAGTCCGAGGAGCGCCGGGCACTGCGCCGCGAGGTCGCCAAGCTGGCCGGGAAGTACGGTCGCGAGTGGTTCACCGAGAAGGCGCGCTCGGGCGGGAAGACCACCGATCTCTGGCTCGAGATCGGGAGGAACGGCTACCTCGGCATCAACATCCCCGAGGAGTACGGCGGCGGTGGTGGCGGCATCGGCGACATCGCCGCGGTCTGCGAGGAGCTCGCCGCGCAGGGCTGCCCGCTGCTGCTGATGGTCGTCAGCCCGGCGATCTGCGGCACCATCATCAGCCGCTACGGCACCGACGAGCAGAAGCGCCGCTGGTTGCCCGGCATCTGCGACGGCACCTCGACGATGGCGTTCGCGATCACGGAGCCGGACGCGGGCACCAACACGCACAACATCGCCACGACGGCCCGTCGCGACGGGGACGAGTGGGTGCTCAACGGCCGCAAGATCTACATCTCCGGCGTCGACGAGTCCGACAACGTGCTCGTGGTGGCGCGGACCGAGGACGCGAGGACCGGCAAGGTCAAGCCGGTGCTGTTCGTCGTCCCGACCGACGCTGACGGCTTCGAGTACCGACCGATCCCCATGGAGATCGTGAGCCCGGAGCTGCAGTTCCAGGTGTTCATCGACGATGTCCGGCTGCCCGACGACGCGCTCGTCGGTGACGACGACGGCGGCCTCGTGCAGCTCTTCGCCGGACTCAACCCGGAGCGGATCATGGCGGCGTCGTTCTCGACCGGCCTGGCCCGGTTCGCCCTCGACAAGGCGACGGCGTACGCCAAGGAGCGCACGGTGTTCCAGGGCCCGATCGGTTCCCACCAGGCCATCGCCCACCCGCTCGCCCAGACCAAGATCGAGATCGAGCTGGCCCGGCTGATGACCCAGAAGGCCGCCGCGCTCTACGACGCGGGCGACGACCTGGGGGCCGGCGAGGCGGCCAACATGGCCAAGTACGCCGCGGCCGAGGCCGCCTGCGACGCCGCGGACCGCGCCGTGCAGACGCACGGCGGGAACGGGATCACCCAGGAGTACGGCATGGCCGGCCTGCTCGTCGCCACCCGGGCCGGCCGGATCGCGCCGGTCTCGCGGGAGATGATCCTCAACTTCGTGGCCATGCACTCGTTGGGACTTCCGAAGAGCTACTGACGTCGACCCGGCGGACGGGGGTCGGCCCGGCGGTGCGCGGCCGCCGGGCCCCCTCCCCGAAGGGTTCTCCTCACGACGCCGCGGGCGCCGGCAGGATGTTCTGGTTGACGTGGAACAGGTTGGTCGGGTCGTAGCGGCCCTTGATCGCCGCGAGGCGCTCGTAGTTCGAGCCGTACGACGACTCCACCCGGTCTCGTCCCTCCTCCATCAGGAAGTTGATGTAGGTGCCGGACGCCGCGGTCGGGTGCAGCTCCTCCCAGTAGGCCCTGGCCCAGTCGGAGATGATCCCCGCATTGGCCGGGTCGGGGTCGACGCCCACGATCACCGAGATCCAGCCGCCGGAGCGGTGCCCGAAGGCGGTGGCGTCGTCGGGAACGCGCTCGGCCGCCCCGTCGACCGGGTACATGTGCATCGTCGAGTGGCCGGTCGGCAGCAGCGCGCCGTACTTCTCGTGCACCACGATGGCCCCGTCCGAGATCGTGTCGGTGAAGTCCGACCGCCAGTACCACTGGAGCCCCGCGGGGTAGAGCGCGTCGAAGGCACCCTGCAGCATGTTGAACGGCATCGGCTGCACGCCCACGAGGAGCGGTGAGCCGAACGCCTTGACCGGCGCCATCACCTCGTCGGCGCGGTCGCCGGGGCCGGTGTAGCACCAGACGATGCCCACGGCCTTGCGGCCCCAGAGCTCCTCCGGGAAGGGCGGGGCGGGCGGGATGGTCAGCAACCCGATCCACCCGTTCAGCTCCTCGGGCAGGCTCGGCAACAGCTCGCGGTACCACCGCATCACGTCCGCGGTGTCGGCGATGTCGTAGAGGATGGGACCGCCCACGATCGTGCCGTTGTCGCCGATCGGGTGGCACCGGAACGTGAACGACGTGACGATGCCGAAGTTGCCGCCGCCTCCCCGCAGGGCCCAGAACAGGTCCGCGTGGTCATGGGCGTCGGCGTGCACCAGGCTGCCGTCGGCGAGGACGACGTCGGCACCGATCAGGTTGTCGACGGTGAGCCCGAAGCGACGCGTGAGATAGCCGATCCCGCCGCCGAGCGTCAGCCCGCCGACGCCGGTGCTGGCCAGGAAGCCGGACGGCGTCGCCATCCCGAACGCGACGGTGGCGTGATCCACGTCCCCCCAGGTGCAGCCGCCGTCGACGCGGACCGTCTGGCCGGCGGGGTCGACGGTGGTGCTGCGCATCATGGACAGGTCGATCACCAGGGCGTCGTCCCAGGTGCCGAAGCCGGCCGCGTTGTGACCGCCGCCGCGCACCGCCACGTCGATCCCGTGGGCGGAGGCGAACTGCACGCAGGCGACGACGTCGGCCGTGTCGCGACACCGCACGACGGCGGCCGGGTGCTTGTCGATCATCGCGTTGTAGACGGCGCGGGCCTCGTCGTACGCCGCGTCCCCGGGCCGGATCAACGGTCCCCGGAGGCGTGCCTCCAGCTCGCCGAAGTCGGTCTGCGCGGTGGACGTCGAGGGTGGTGCGGTGGTGCTGGTCATGGTCGAACTCCTCTCGGTGGCCCCCTGCCACCAGGCGTCGAACCTAGGAAGGGCGGCGTTCGCCCAGCGTTCGGCACAGCGTTCGGTGGAGCGTTCGGAGAGGCGTTCGCGAGGAGCCGGGCCGGGCCGAGGGGTCAGCCGGCCGGCTGGACGGCGACGCCGCGGGCGGCGAGGTCGGACCGGCACCGGGCGAGCAGCGCGTCGCTCCCGTGCCCACGGGCGAGACGTTCCGCGCTGCGCAGGTCGCGGGCCGCGCGTTCGCCGTCCTGCAGCGAGGCCCGGAGCCGGAGCACCTCGGGCAGCCACCACACGTCGTCGCTGCGCCCGGCGTACGCCGCGGCGGCGTCGAGCGTCGCGACCGCTGCCCCGCGATCCCCGTCCCGGGCCTGGAGGTCGGCGAGGAGGCTCAGCCAGTACGGCATCCGGGTCAGGGCGCCGCTGTCGCGGAGGCTGGCGATGCCCTCGCGCACCCTGGCCTGTCCGGCCGGCCCTCCGACCAGCCACCCGGACAGCACGACCTCCCAGTCCCGGTAGTAGGCGTAGCCGAATCGTGCACACAGATCGGCCAGCTCCTCCAGCGAGGCGGCGAGCGCGTCGCGGTCGCCGGAGAGCTGCTGGGTGATGGCGGCGTACGCGAGCGCGATGGCCAGCGAGTACGGATGTGCGAGGGCACGTGCGTGGGCCACGGCTTCGGTGCCGGCAGCGGCCGCCGCGTCCGCGTCCCCGGACAGCCAGAGCGCGTGCCCCCACCAGGCCCGCGCGTGGACCACGGTGCGCGCACCGACCAGCAGCGAGTCGGTGTCCGCGGAGAGCCGGCACGACATCTCGAAGTGCTTGGAAGCCGACTCGGTGCGGCCGAGACTCAGGTCCGCACCGCCCGCACCGAAGTGTGCCTCGCCGGCGAGGGAGGGGAAGCTCTCGCTGAGCCGGAGCGCGCGGGCCGCCCACCCGCTCGAGGCGGTGATGCGTCCCTGCACGAAGGTGGTGGCGAACAACGCCATCGAGGCGGAGGCCTCGACCTGCGGGAGCTCGAGGCGGACACCCAGCTCGTGGCAGCGGAGCTCGTACTTCTCCAGGTCGGGGTCCGCGTAGCCACGGTGCGCGTTGAGGGGCGGCAGGAGCTGCTCGAGGAGGTCGAGCTCGCGACGATCGCGGTCGACGCCTGCGTCGAGGCGGGAGACCAGGTCCAGCGCCCGTTCCCACAGCCGCACCGCCTCGGCGTGCGCGAACACCGCCGTCGCCTGGCGCGCGGCGCGGTCGTAGAACTGCAGGGCCCGGTCCGGCTGCCCGCTGGCGTCGTACTGCTCGGCGAGGTCCGAGGCGACCGCGTCCAGGTGATCGGCGTGGAGCTCCTCGAGGGCCTGGGCGATCCGGCGGTGCAGCAGCCAGCGCCGGGCGGGCTCGACCTGCGCGTACGCCGCTTCGCGGATCAGGTCGTGGGCGAAGTCGTAGCCGCGGCCGGTCTGGTCGAGGATCCGTCGGTGCCAGAGCTCGTCCACATGACGCACCACGAGGTCGGGCCCGAGGTCGGAGGCCTCGGTGAGCAGGTCCAGCCCGAAGTCCCGGCCGACGGCGGAGGCCAGGTCGAGCACCTCCCGGGCGGGCTCGGACATCCGGGCGAGCCGGCCGGCCAGGACGACGCCGAGGTCGGCACCGCGCAGGGGCCCCTCGACCGAATCCGCCTCCCGGGTGGCCTCGATGACGTAGAACGGGTTGTCGCCGGTCAGCGTGTGCACCAGGTCGAGCTCCTCGGCCGAGAGGTCGCGGCCGGCCATCCGGCGGGCCAGGTCGGCGGCGGCGGGTGCGGCGAGCGGGCCGAGGCTGACGGTGGTCACCTCGCCCGAAGCCGCCATCGTGCGGAGCTGCTGGGCGAGGTCGCCGGTGCCCAGCTCGTCCTCGCGGGCGGTGGCCACGACCAGCACCGGTGCCGAACGCCCGAAGCGCAGCAGGAACGCCAGCCAGGACAGGGTCGCCCGGTCCGACCACTGCAGGTCGTCCAGGACCAGGAGCAGAGGTCGTTCGACGGCGAGGACGGCGCGCGCGAGTCCCTCGAAGAACCGCAGCCGACGCCAGGCGTCGACCTGGGGCCTGGCGCCCGGAGCGGCGTCGGCGACGGAGTCACCGTCCTCGGGCACCAGCCGGCGCACCTCGGCCTGCCAGACCTGAGGCAGTCGTCGGGTCGCCGCGGCCAGCCGGGGGTCGCGCAGCCACTCCGCCACCGGAGCCATCGGCAGGCCACCGGTCGTGGCGAAGCAGCGGGCCGAGGCGACCACCGCGTCCTGGTGCCGCGCCGCCGCGGCGAGGGCCGCCACCAGCCGGGTCTTGCCGGCTCCGGGCTCGCCGGACACGAGGACGAACCGGGCCCCGGTCCGGGACGCCCGCCACGCCCTCAGCAGGGTCTCGTGCTCGGCGTCCCGTCCGACCAGCTCGGAGACGCGACCGCTGCGACCTGCTCGGCGGCGGTCGGGCACGGGTTCGCTGTCGTCCGCGAGCAGCGTGTCGAACTCCCGCTCGGTCTCGGGGGAGGGGGCGACCCCCAGCTCGCGTTCGAGGGTGTCCACGCAGCGGTGGTAGGTCCGGATGGCCCCGGCCCGGTCACCGGCCGCGCGCTGCATCCTCCCGAGGGTGCGATAGCCCGACTCCTCGACCGGCTCCAGCACGGTCCAGAGCTGGGCCAGCTCGATGCCCAGGAGGGCGTCACCCCCCTGTTCCCCGGCGGCCGCGCCCTGGCGGCACAGCTCGACGCACGCGCGGTGGACACCGTCGCGCGCCGACAGCACCCACTCGTCGTACCAGCCCGGGAGCAGCGGCCCCTGGTAGAGGGCGAGCGCCTGACGGGCGGCGCCGGCGAAGGTGGAGGCGTCGCCGGCGGCGAGGGCGGCCAGGGCCTGGCGCTGGAAGGCGAGGAAGGTCGCGACGTCGACGCTGCAGGAGTCGGTGTCCTGCCAGGCGAGGGTGTCCGGGAGGACCGCCACCGAGGGGGAGCCGCGCAGGGCGGTGCGGAGGTGGTGGAGCTCGCGGCGGAGGTTGGTGCGTGCCTGGGGCTCGGCGGAGTCCGGCCAGAGCAGGGCCGCGAGGTGGGCGCGCGGCTGCGGGGTTCCCGCCCGGACCGCGAGGCAGGCGAGGAGCGAAAGGGCGCGCGACGTCAGCGGCGGGTCGACTCCCGAGACCTCGACGCCGCCGAGCAGGGTGATCCTGATCGCGGTGTCCATGGTGGTGTCGTGCCGTGGGTGGCCCGTGACCCCAGGGTAGGGCCGGGGCGTGGACCCGGCGAACCGGGATTCGGGACGCGGTGGGACGTGAGGCGGTCTGACGGGTGGTGCTCGGGGACGGTCGGTGGCTCAATGGACCCGAGAACCTCGGGACCGACCTGGAGGTGACGATGGTGGTGTCGGACTGGCGATATGTGACGGACGGCGGGCTCGAGACCGACCTGATCTTCCATCACGGGGTGGACCTGCCGGAGTTCGCGGCGTACCCACTGGTGGGGAGCGACGAGGGCCGGGCGCTCCTGTACTCCTACTACGAGGAGTACGCGGCGATCGCCATGGCCGCGGGCACGGGCCTGCGGCTCGAGGCGCCGACGTGGCGCGCCAACCCCGACTGGGGTGAGCGGCTGGGTGACGACCCGACGAGCCTGGCGGACGCGAACCGCGAGGCGGTGACGCTCCTGCAGTCGTACGCCGAGGCGTGGCGCGACCGGGTGCCCGACATCGTGGTCACCGGCGTGGTCGGCCCCCGCGGCGACGGCTACGCCCCGGGGCCTGCCGTGGACCCCGACGAGGCGGCGGACTACCACGCGCCCCAGCTGCGGGCGTTCGCCGAGGCGGGCGCGGTGGCTGTCTGTGCGCTCACCCTGACCGACACGGGTGAGGCGATCGGCGTCGTCCGCGCGGCCGCCGACGCGGGCCTCCCGGTCACGGTGGGATTCACCGTCGAGACCGACGGGCGTCTCCCCACCGGACCGACGCTGGCCCGGGCCATCGAGACGGTCGACGCCACGGCCGCGCCGGCGTCCTTCCTCGTCAACTGCGCCCACCCGACGCACGTGCTCCCCGCCTGCGACGAACCGGGGGACTGGACGGCGCGGATCGCCGGCCTCCGGTGCAACGCCTCCACCCTCACCCACGCGGAGCTCGACGAGTCGGAGACCCTCGACGAGGGAGACCTCGAGCTGCTGCTCGCCTCGCACCGGGAGCTCGAGGCCAGGCTGCCGGGGCTCGAGGTCGTCGGGGGCTGCTGCGGGACGGACGCGCGTCACGTCGCCGCCTTGTGGGAGGTGGGGCCGGTCCGCGGTCAGCGCAAGGGGACGAACCGGTAGGAGCCGTGTCGGGTGACCTGCACCCCGCGCATGGACCGGCCGACGCGCAGCATGGTGCCGGCCACGGGGATCACCATCACGCCGCCGGTGTGGAGCTGGTCGACGAGCTCGTCGGGCAGCTCGTGCGGCTCGGCCGAGACCAGGATGCGGTGGTACGGCGCCGCGTCGGGCAGGCCGAGCACGCCCGGCACGGCGTCGTGGATGCTGGCCCAGGGAAACCCGCAGGCGTCCAGGTGACGGGTCCCGAGGTCGACGAGGTCGGGCTCGAGCTCCACGCCGAGCACCCGCCCGGACGGGCCGGTCAGGTGGGCCAGCAGCGCCGTGGTCCATCCCGAGCCAGACCCCACGTCGAGGACCCGGTGACCCGGCCGGACGTCGAGCAGCCGGAGCATGGCCGCGACGGTGCGCGGCTGGGAGTTGGTCTGCCCGTGGCCGATCGGCAACGGCCCGTCGTACGCCGAGCGTCCCTGCTCCGCCCGGGGCAGGAACCCCTTCCGAGGGACCGCCTCGAACGCCTCCGCCACGGCGTCCCGGGTCGCACCCATCCCTCGAGTGAATCACCGGGGCGGACGCCGGGGTAGTCCGTGACGAAACGCATGCGAATCGGCGTCCGGAAGCGGATTTTCGTCACGGACTACCCCGCCAGGCCCTCTCCGGCGAGCCCGGATCTGTGGAAAAGGTCAGTGACGGCGGGGCGGGCGGGGGACGAACAGCGGCACCCGGGCGGCGTACTCGTCCCATCCCGGCCGTGTCGACATGGTCCGCTCGAGGAGCTTGGCCCCGGTCACGTTCCGCAGGACGTGGGTCATCGCCAACGGCGACAGCACCGTCACCAGCGCCGGCAGCCACCCCGAGGCGGCGCCGCCGGCGATCCAGACGCCCCACCACAGGCAGGCGTCTCCGAAGTAGTTGGGATGGCGGGTCCAGCCCCACAGGCCGCGATCCATGACCGGTCCGCGGTCGGGGTCGCGCTTGTACGCCGCGAGCTGGGCGTCGCCGACCGACTCGAACACCACGCCGACCGCCCACACGGCGACGCCGACCCAGACCAGCGGTACCGAGACGACGTCCTCGTGGGCCGCCGCCAGCACCGGCAGCGAGACCAGACAGATCGCCAGCCCTTGCGTGACGTAGACCTTGCGGACCGCCGCCCGCAGGCCACCGCCGTCGAGCAGCTCGGTGTAGCGCGGGTCCTCACCCGCGCCCTTCGAGCGGGTGAGGATGTGCCGGGCGAGCCGTGCCCCCTGGACCACGACGAGGACGGCGATCAGCCAGCGCCGCCAGGGGGTGCCGGTCCCCACGATCGCGGCGGCGACCGCGATCGCCGCAAGGGCCAGGCCCCAGGTGACGTCGACGACCGAGACGCGACCCGCTCGCTGCGCGGCGTACGCCGTCAGCAGCATCGCGACGGCCGAGACGAAGACCGCGAGCAGCGCGAGGCCCCACCAGGTGCCGATCACCAGGACCGCTCCAGGGGCAGGGAGTGCTCGTCGCCGGGACGCACGCAGAGGATCTGGTCGACGCCCATCCGGCCCTCGCGGAACGCCAGCGAGCCGCCCACGAGATAGAGCCGCCAGACGCGGACCACCTCCTCGCCGACCAGGGCGGTCAGCTCGGGCAGGTGCGCCTCGAAGTTCTGCCACCAGCCGGCGACGGTCAACACGTAGTGCTCGCGCAGGGCATGGACGTCGCGCACCTCGAGACCACCGTTCTCGAGGTGGCCGACCGTCTCGCCGACGGGCCGCATGTGCATGTCGGGGGCGATGAACGACTCGATGAACGGCCCGCCGCCGGGATGGCGGCCGGTCCGCGACATCTGCTGCACGAGCACCCGCCCGCCCGGACGGGCGGTGCGCCGCAGCACCTCGACGTACGCCGGGTAGTGGCGCTCGCCGACGTGCTCACCCATCTCGAGCGAGCCGACGGCGTCGTAGGCGTCACGCTCCGGCACGTCGCGGTAGTCCTGCAACCGGATCTCGACGAGGTGGCCGAGCCCGCGCTCGCGGATGCGCTGCTCGATGAACCGCTGCTGCTCCGCGGCGATCGTCACCCCGGTCACCCGGGCGCCGAAGTGCTCGGCGGCGTGCAGCGAGAGCGAGCCCCAGCCGCAGCCGACGTCGAGCAGGGTGCTGCCCGGCCCGAGGCCCAGCTTGCGGCAGACCAGGTCGAGCTTGGCGCGCTGCGCCGACTCGAGCGACTGCCCCGGATCGTCGCCGTAGTAGGCGCAGGAATAGGCCATCGCCGGGTCGAGGATCAGTGCGTAGAAGTCGTTGGAGAGGTCGTAGTGGTGGCTGATCGCGCGGCGGTCGCGCAGCTTGCTGTGCAGCCGGCCGCGGACGCGCGCCTGCGAGGCCGGCGCGGCGGGCGGTCGCCCGAGCAGGCCGAGCCTCCGGAGGGCGCCCACGCCATGTGCGACCGCCGCCGGACTCGGCCGCCCGGACACGCCGCGGGCGCGCCCGACCGCGAACGCATGGCTGAGCGCGGCCTCGAGATCGCCGTGCACCTCGAGCTCCCCGGTCACGTACGCCTGGGCGGCTCCGAGCTCGCCCGGGTGCCACAGCAGGCGGCGCAGCGCGTCCGGAGACCGCAGCTCGACCAGCGGGGCGTCCAGCGGCCCGGCCTCGGAGCCGTCCCACGCCCGGAGCCGGACCGGCAGGTCCCCGCCGACGAACGGGGCCGCGGCCTCGGCGAGCGTGACGGCGACGCCTGCCCGCGCCGTACGACGGGCGGCCACGTCGGCGGTCATGCCGGGGTCTCCCGCTCGAGCACGATCTGGTTGACGTCGATGTAGCCCGACGCGAAGCCGGCCCGGGAGTACTCCAGGTAGAAGTGCCACATCCGCACGAAGGTCTCGTCGAAGCCGAGCCCGATCACCCGGTCGCGAGCGGCGAGGAAGCGCTCGTCCCACTGGCGGAGGGTCTCGGCGTAGTGGGTGCCGAACGCCATCCGGTCCGCGACCCGCAGCTCCGTGTCGTCCCGGGTGATCTGCTCGATCACCTCGACCGACGGCAGGAATCCCCCCGGGAAGATGTACTTGTTGATCCACGTGTACGTGTCGCGGGTCGCCAGCATCCGGTCGTGGCGCATCGTGATGGTCTGCAGACCCACTCGTCCGCCGGGGGCGAGCACCCGGTCCAGGATCTGGAAGTAGTCGGTCCAGAACTGGTGGCCGACGGCCTCCAGCATCTCCACCGACAGCACGACGTCGTACGACGTGTCCGTGGGGAGGGCGCGGTAGTCGAGCAGCTCGACGGTCACCCGGTCCGACAGCCCCGCGTCCGCGATCCGCCGCTCCGCGAGGTCCTTCTGCTCCGTCGACAGCGTGATCGAGTGCACCAGCGCGCCACGGCCGGCGGCGCGGACGGCCAGCTCGCCCCACCCGGTGCCGATCTCGAGCACCCGGGTACCCGGCCCCACCTCGGTGCGGTCGAGCAGCCGGTCCATCTTCAGGTCCTGGGCCCGTCGCAGGTCGGCGCCGGGCTCGGGGGCCTCCATCCGGGTGCACCCGTCCGCGCGCACCGGGGTCGCGGCGAACAGGCCGGAGGAGTAGCTGAGGCCGGGGTCGAGGAACAGCTCGAAGAGCTCGTTGGACAGGTCGTAGTGGTGGGCGATGTTGCGCTGTGAGTTGTCCCGCGTGCTCCGCTGGTGCAGCGGGGGCGCGGTGACCGCCATCGCGCGCAGCCGCTGCAGACTCCGAGGCACCAGCCCGGGGAGGTCGGCGGCCAGCACGCTCAGGAAGCCACCGAGGTCCTCGGCGTCCCAGGCCCGGGTCAGGTAGGCCTCGCCGAAGCCGATCAGCACGCCGCGGCCGAGCCGGGCGAAGAACTCCGCCGGCCGGTGGATCGTCATCTCCGGTCCGCCGGTGCCGAGGGTCGCCCCGTCCAGGTGGACGGTGACCGGTAGGCGGCGCACGCCGGCCACGAAGAGCCGGCGGGCGACGGCGGCCGAGATGGTCGTTCGCAGTCCGGACGGCACGGTCATCAGGTCCGGCCACTGGTCGAGGGCCGGTCGGCTGAGGGAGGCGGTCATCGTGCGGTCTCCTCGGAGTCGGGGCGCGGGACCACCGGCAGGCGGCGGAGCCACAGGGCGATGCCGTGCGCGCGGATGAGGGCCGCGCCGCGCAGCGCCGCCGGGGCGGCCCGCCACGGCGACGCGGTGGTACGGCGTGCCGCGAGCGACGCGCTGAACCGGGCGCCGTCGTCGGTGTGGAGCGTGATGGCGACGAGGAGCTCGTCGCCGGGCACCGGCACCGTGACGTCGTACCAGCCGTCGGTGCCGTGGAACGGCGAGACGTACAGCTCCTTGCCGACGCGGGCCCGGCCGTTCTGGTCCGGGTGGACGAGATAGGCGTGGCGGCCGCCGTAGGTGTTGTGCACCTCGACGATCACGCCGGCCTGCCCACCGGCGCGGTCGAAGCACCAGAACACGCTGATCGGGTTGAAGCAGAAGCCGAAGGCACGCGCGTTCGCCGCCATCAGGACGCGGCCGCCGGCGAGGTCGATCCCGTGGCCGGCGAGGAACGCGTCGACGTTGGCGCGGATCGTCGCGTCCGGCGAGCCCAGGTGGTCGCGGGCCTCGAACCGGCCGAGGCGGCCGTGATCGGGCAGGGCGTGGAGGTCCACGAGCCAGACGTGCGAGCGGTGCTCGAACCCGCTGCGGAACGGACGGCGGCGGGTGTGTCGGATCCTCGCCTCGAACAGGCCGGGGCGCGGCGCCTGGCGCCGGTCCCACGCGAGCCCGAGGTGGGCGGCGGCGGCGACGCCCGACCGGGCGCCGTCCTCGTGGAACCCCCAGCCGTGGTAGGCACCGGCGAACGCGATCCGCTCCGTGTCGGCCTCCGGGAGCCGTCGCTGGGCGGCCACGGACTCGGGCGTGTAGAGCGGGTGGGCGTACTCCATGCGCTCGATCACGTGGGCCGGGTCCACCAGGTCCTCGCCACCGAGGGTGACCAGGTAGTGGGTGTCCGTCGGGAGCCGCTGGAGCCGGGTCAGGTCGTAGGTGACGGTGACGGCGCCGCGGGAGGCGCGCGGCCGGAGGAAGTTCCACGACGCGCGGGCGCGCGATGCGCGCGGCAGCACGGACGTGTCGGTGTGCAGGAGCGCCGTGTTCGCGGAGTACGGGAGTGCCGTGAGCACCTCGCGCTGGAGGGCCGTCGGCTCCTCGAGCATGGTCAGCGCCTGCTCGGGATGGGTCGCGATGACGACGGCGTCGTACGACGTGGTGGCGCCGTTGCCGTCGGTGACCTCGACGCCGTCCCCCGTCTCGCGCACGGAGGTCACCTTGGTGCCGGGCCGCACGTCGTCGAGGCCCGCCGCGACCCGCGCGACGTACTCGCGCGACCCGCCGACGACCGTGCGCCACTCGGGCGACCCGGTGACAGACAGCATCCCGTGGTGGGACAGGAACTCGAAGAGGTAGCGCGCGGGGTAGTCGAGCGCGACCTCGGGGTCGCACGACCACACGGCCGCGACCAACGGCTCCATGAAGTGCCGGCGGAAGTACGGCGTGAAGCCGCCCTCCGTCAGGAAGTCGCCGAGGGTCTGGTCGTCCACGAGAGACTTCGCGAGCAGGACCCTGGCGCGACGGTGGAAGCGCGGCACCTCGGTCAGCATCCGGAGGAAACGCGGGCGGACGAGGTTGCGCCAGGTCGGGAAGATGCCGAGCAGGCCGAGGGCACCGGCGTACTCGAGTCCGTGCGGCTCCTCGCGCACCGACATCGACATCTCCGACGGCTGGGTCTCGACCCCGAGCTCGGCGAACAGGCGGAGCAGGACCGGGTACGTGCGCTCGTTGTGCACGATGAAGCCGGTGTCCAGGGCGAGTCCGGCCACCTCGTGGGTGTCGGCGTGCCCCCCGAGTCTGCTGTCGGCCTCGAACAGGGTGACGTGGGCGGACTTCGCCGCCACGTGGGCCGCCGTGAGTCCCGCCACCCCGGATCCGATGACCGCGATCCGTCGGCGGTGGGTCATGTCTTCGACCCGAACGGGAAGAGCGCGATCGGCGCCGACGTCGGATGTGCGGACCCGGTCACGGGTTCGACGGTGATGGCCGCTGCCTTCGCGGTCGCGGCGTCGCCGGTCAGCACCGTCGGCACCGACGTGTCGGGCATCAGCCCGGCGGAGACCATCCCGGCACCGGGTTGCTGCAGCCACAGCTGGTAGGTCCTGCCGGCCGGCGGAGCGGGGACGTGGTCGGCGACCATGACCGCGCGCCCGAGCGACGGAGAGCGCCAGACGGTGAGCTTCCCGGCGCCACCGGGGAGCGTCTCGCTGACGTGGACGGCGTCCGGGGCGTGGATGATCTGGTCCGCCAGGCTGGTGGACTGCGACGTGCTCCAGGGGTGCCACACCAGGGCCCCGGTCGCCAGCAGGATGACCGCCACGGCGGCCGCGACCATCGCCGGGAACCAGCGACGGGTCGCGCTGCGGGCCGTCGCGATGTCCCGCGCGGGAGAGGTCGGTGACGTCTCGTCCGGGGTCGCGTCGGGCACCTCGGGAGGCAGCGGACGGACGTTGCGGATGTCGGCCAGCACGTGCGCCCGCAGATCCGCGGGCGGCGCCTCGGACTCGGCCTCGGCGAGCAGGGCCGAGGTCTCGCGGAACGAGCGCACCTCGGCCCGGCACTCGGGACAGGTCGCCAGGTGCTCCTCGAACTGGGCTCGCTCCGCGTCGTCGAGGGCGTCGACGGCGTAGGCGCCCGAAAGTGCGTGGATGTCGCTCATGCCTGCGCTACCTCTCCGACGCCCAGCGCGTCTCTCAGTCGGATCAGGCCATCCCTGATCCGGGTCTTGGCGGTGCCGACCGGGAGGTCGAGCATCGTGGCCACCTCGGTGTGGGTGTAGCCGCCGAGGAACGCCAGCTCCACGGCCTGTCGCTGCTTGAGCGTGAGGTCCGAGAGAGCGGTGCGCACCCGGGTGGCCTCCAGGGACGCCGCGGCCGCCTCGGCCGTGACGTCGTGGTCGACCGTCTGCTCGCGCTGGGTGTACGTCGTGTCGCGCCGGCTCGCCGCCTCTGCGGAGCGGACCCGGTCGACCGCCTTGCGGTGCACGATCGTGAGGAGCCAGGAGATCGCGCTCCCCTTGGCCGCGTCGAACCGGGCGGAGTTGCGCCAGCAGTCGAGATAGGACTCCTGGGTGACCTCCTCGGCCTGGGCGCGGTCCCGGAGGACCCGGACCGCGAGCCCGAACGCCCGCGCCGAGGTGGCGTCGTACCACTCGGCGAAGGCGCTCTCGTCGCCCCGGCTCGCCCGCTTCAGCAGGTCGGCCAGGTGAGCGCCGTCCGACCCACCCCCGCGGGGGGAGGGTCGGACGGAACGGACCTGAGTCGGGTCACGGCAGGATCCTCGCGTCTCTCGTGGGCGTCTGTCAGCGGTGGGTCACATCTTCGGCATCAGGACCGAGTTGACGATGTAGACCGTGGCGTTGGCGGTCGGCACGTTGCCGCAGACGATCGAGGCCTTCTGGGTCCCCACCACGAAGTTCGGGTCCGAGCCCGAGATCTTGAGGGTGCTGCCCTCGAGCGTCTTGTGGGTCCCGGGCAGCTGTGCGGGCGTGAGCGCCCCGGCGATGACGTGGTAGGTCAGGATCTTGGTGAGCAGCTTCTTGTTGGCGAGCACGCTCTTCAAGGTCTTGGGCGGGATCGCGGCGAAGGCGTCGTTGGTCGGTGCGAAGACCGTCAGCGACTTCTGCGAGTTCAGGGTGTCGACCAGGCCCGCCTTGGTCACGGCCGTGACCAGCGTGGAGAGCACCGGGTTGGCGCTGGCGGCCGAGGCGACCGGTGCGGTGGCCATGCCGGTGAACGAGCCGGGGCCCGACTTCGGGACGGCGGTGCAGCCGGAGCCGAAGGTCTGGGCGGCGGGGCTGGATCCCATGGAGCCCATCGAGCTCATCCCCGAGCCCGGGGAGGCGGTGGAGCTGCTGTTGCTGCCGCAAGCGGCCAGCCCGAGAGTCGACAGCGCGATCGCGGCGATCCCCGTGCGTCGGAGCGTGGTGTTCATGGTGGCCCTTCCGGTTCATGGTGTGGTCATCGGTGGTTCGGTGCCGCTGGCGGAACGGATGGGTGATTCAGGTCACCGAGACGAGGATCTTCTGGATCCCGCTCGCGCCGTCGGGGAAGGGCGACGTGCGCACGGGCGTCTGGACGTTGCCGTGCCGGTCGGTGGCGCGGCACGCGAGCTGGTGCTGGCCCGAGGTGGCGTGCCAGGGCAGGTACCACTGGCGCCAGTAGTCGTTCCCCGCGCTCGGGCCGAGCGTGGCGTGCTGCCACGGGCCACCGTCGACCTGCACCTCGACCTTGGCGACGCCGACGGGCTGGGCCCAGGCGATGCCGCCGATGAACCGGGGACCGGCCTCGAGGTGCTGCAGTCCGCCGGGGGTGTCGATCCGGCTCTCGATCTTGATCGGGGCGTGCTCGGACCAGCCGCGGTCGGTCCAGTACGCCGTGTGGCCGGCGTAGGTGGTCAGCGTCATCCGGTTGATCCACTTGCAGGCGCTGATGAAGCCGTACAGCCCGGGGACGACCATGCGCGCCGGGAAGCCGTGGGCCCGGGGCAGCGGGCCGCCGTTCATGCCGACCGCGATCATGGCGTCACGGCCGTCGGTGGCCAGCGCCAGCGGCGTGCTGATCGTCATGCCGTCCACGTCCGTCGACAGGATCTGGTCGGAGTGACGGCCGACGCCGGCCCGGTCGAGCAGGGTCTTGAGCGGGACGCCGAGCCAGCGGGCGCCGCTGATGTAGGGGCCGCCGATGTCGTTGGAGACGCAGGTGAGGGTGATGTCGCGCTCGATCAGCGGCATCGCCAGGAGGTCGTCGAAACCGAACGACTGAGGGTGCGCGACGTCGCCGTCGATCTGCAGCCGCCACGACGACGCGTCGACGAGGGGTAGCGAGAGGCGGGTGTCCACCCGGTAGAAGTCGGCCGTCGGCGTCCGGAACGGCGTGATGCCGGGGACCTTGGCGTCCAGGCCACGAGGGAAGGCCGGCGCCGGGCGCTGCGGCCGCGGCAGGGTGATGTTCCCGATGGCCGCCCGCGAGCGGGAGATGGCGCGCCCGGCGTACCCCGTCGCGGCCGCCAGGACGGCGACGCCACCGGCGCCGATGAGCACGCCGCGCCGGCTCGCCGACGCCCGGGCAGCGTCCCCTGCGGTGGTCGGGGACCTCCGCCGGTCGAGCTCGTCGAGATCACGTGCCCGGTCTTGGGGCGTCCGTCGGTCGAGCTCGTCGAGATCACGTAACCGCTCCTGGGGCGTCCGTCGGTCGAGCTCGTCGAGACCCGGGCGCGGCTCCTCGGTGGTCGAGCGGGCCTTCTCGGTGGTCGAGCGAATCTTCTCGGTGGTCGAGCGAAGTCGAGACCACCCCACCACGGCCTCGCCCCGCTCGAGCCTGGTCAGGAGCCAGAGCGCGGCCACCCCCACCGCCGCGGTCACGACCGCGGGCAGGGCATCGACCGGCTCGACGACCGGCCGGGTCAGGGCGGCGTACAGCGCCACGGCGACCAGAGCCACGAGGAGCGCGGCGCCGTAGCGGAACGCCCGCCGGGCCAGCAGGCCGGCGACCGCCGCCAGGAGCAGGACGACGACGAGCACCGAGCCGACCAGGATGGTCTTGTCGTGGGTGCCGAAGTGGGCGATCGCCCAGTTCTTGACCGGGGTCGGCGTGTGGTCGATGACCGTCTCACCCACCGCGACCTCGGGCGACGCCTCCGGGCGCGTGAGCGCGGCCACGAGGTGTCCGACGCCCATCCCCGCGAGGGCGGACAGGATCCCGAACAGGGCGTAGCGCAGTTTGCTCAGCACACGGTGTGGTTCGTCGCGGACGGCTCGCGGGATTGCCGCGCGGTGACGCCTCACGCCGGATGGCAGGATGCGCGACATGGACGAGCTCGTTCACTACGACGTCGCCGGCGCGGTCGCGACGATCACGCTCGACTCGCCGCACAACCGCAACGCGCTCTCACAACAGCTCGTGGCCGAGCTGTTCGAACGGCTCGAGCGAGGGGAGGCCGACCCCGACGTGAAGGTCGTCCTGGTGCGCCAGGAGGGCAAGGTCTTCTGCTCGGGCGCCGACCTGTCGGAGGCGACCACCGTGGGCATGGCCGACGGGGCACGCCGGATCGTCGCGCTGCAGCGGCTGATCGCGACCATGGACAAGCCGGTGGTGACCCGTGTCGCCGGCGCGGTCCGCGCGGGCGGCATCGGGATCGTCGCGGCCAGCGACGTCGCGGTCAGCGCCGAGGACGCGACGTACGCCCTCACCGAGGTGAAGCTCGGCCTGGCCGCCGCGATCATCTCGCTCACCGTCCACGCCCGGATGAACCCGAGGGCGGCGGCGCTCACCACGCTCGGGGGCGAGACGTTCACCGGCGCCCAGGCCGCGGACTACGGCCTGGTCACGACCGCCGTACCGGCCGAGGAGCTGGACGGGGTCGTGGCGGCGGTCTGCGGCCAGCTCGCCACCGGCGCCACCCAGGGCCTCCGGGAGTCCAAGCGCATCCTCAACCGCGACCTGGTGCGCCGCATCGACGAGTACGGCGAGGAGATGGCGTCGCTGAGCGCCGACCTGTTCGCCTCCGACGAGGCCCGCTCGGCCATGGCGGCGTTCCTCGACCGGAAGAGGTAGGCAACCTTCCGGTGGCCCCGAGAGGTACTCCGGGCATGACCACCACGACCGTCCACTCGGGAGGGCGCGTGCACAGTCCGGGTTTCGACGAGTTCGTCGCGGCACGCTCCCGGGCGCTGCTCCGGACGTCGTACCTCCTCACGCACGACCACTCGCTCGCCGAGGACCTTCTCCAGACCGCCCTCACCAAGGCGTGGTTCGCCTGGCGCAGGATCGACGGCGACCCCGAGCCCTACGTACGCCGGATCCTGGTCAACACCTACGCGACGTGGTGGCGTCGCAAGTGGAACGGCGAGCGGCCGACCGAGCAGCTGCCCGACCATCCGATGGGGGTGCCCGAGGCGGAGCCGACCGACCTCTGGACGGCGATGGCGCGTCTCCCTCGCAGACAGCGGGCGGTCGTCGTGCTGCGCTACTTCGAGGACCTCACCGAGACCCAGACGGCGGAGCTGCTGGGGTGCTCCGTGGGGACCGTCAAGAGTCAGACCAGCAAGGCGCTGGCCAAGCTGCGCATCGACCCGGCCCTGGCCCCGGCGGAAGGAGACCCGCGATGACCACGCTCACCGACCTCCGGCGCACGCTCGAGGAGCACGCCGCCCGAGTGGACGCCGGGGAGTCCGTGGTCCGTGCCACCGCGGTGCGCCACCGCGTCGGCGTCGTACGCCGCCGTCGTCGCATGGCGGGCGCCGGTGCGCTCGCGCTCGTCCTCGCGCTGGTCGGTGGCGCGACGTTCGTGACCCGGGGCCGCGGCGACGCCCTGCCGGCCGCACCCACGGTGCTCGGCGTCAGGGCACCGGCGACCCTGAGGTCACTCGGCTACACCTATCGCACCGACGGACACACCTCGACCTTCTCCGGGTCGGGGTCGGTGAGGATCACCGCTGGCGCCGTCCCGCGCCTCTACAGCTGGACCACCGACCGCGCCGCGCGGGTGCGGATGGTGCTCCCCAACGGCGAGATCTGGACGTCGACGGCCACCCACTTCCGTGACTTCGTGGAGATCCCCGCCGCGCAGACGGGCAGGCTGCAGGTGTCCGTCTCCCGGGGCCGCGTCGGCCTGGCGTCGTACGCCCTCACCGACCGCGCGCCCGACGGTGTCACCAAGGACGGCGTGACGTTCCGGCGCGTGGTCGCCGGTACGCCGCTGCTGGGGGCGATCATCACCGACCCCGGCCAGACCGACGCCACCACGTCCTTCGTCGAGCCCGGGGGGGAGGTGGGCGTCCACCTCAGCTGCGTCGGGTTGCCGCACGGTGCGATCGTCCACGTGTCCTTCAACGGCAGCGAGCGGACCTCCGGCGACTGCAACGACCCGAACACCTTCGACCCCGGGACGGCCTCGGGGGCCCGGTTCGCCGGCTCACACGCCGGGCGGACCGTGTCACTCCGGGTCTGGGCCACCAGCAGCCAGAGGTCGACGCGCCCGTTGGCCTCGGGGGCGGCACCACGGCTCCGGATGTTCGTGGGGGTCTACGGCCCGGTCCCCGAGGCGTTCGTGGGCGGCACGCGGGTGCCCTCCGTGGTCGAGCAGGACGGCCACACCTGGTCGCTCGCGCGGGTGGCCTCCCACCGTCACGGTGACCCGGTCGCGATCCGTCCTGTCCACGACCAGATGGTCGCCCAGCTGGCCTGGAGCACGAAGGGGTCGACCGTGGTCCGCTTCGCGGCGGGGAGGATGCCGGTGGCCGGGGGCCGCTTCAACGGCGGCCAGGCGTCGATCGGCGACCTCTGGGTTCCCGCCGGGGCGTCGGTCGAGGCACGGCTCGTCCACGGGACCGGAGCGATCGGCGTCGGGCTCTACCGGAGGACCGACGGAGTCGGCTGGTGCGTCGCCTGTCGTACCCGCTGACCGTCAGCGGGTCTCGACCAGCGACCTGGTCAGGAACACCAGCGTCATGAAGGTCCGGTAGAGCGCGAGCGGGTCGTCGTCGGTGAACGCCACCGTGCGGCCGTCGAGGCGGGTGACGCCTCGGATCCAGGTCGCCTGCTCGGCCATGTCGGGCGAGAGCAGCTCGACCTCGATCGTGGCCGGCATCGAGATGGCCGGCTTCGCGAGGCCGCCGACCGAGCTCAGGGCCGCGGTGACGCCGTCACGGATCCGCTCCCGGGCCGTGTCGGGATGCAGGTGCTCGGCGGCGTAGCGGCTGAGCGACGTCTTGACCTGGACCGTCTCGATGCCGGGGCAGAACGGCGCCGCCTCGGGTCCGACGTACTGGTCACCTGTGATCACCGCGACCGGGACCGCATGGTGGCGCGCCACCAGCGCGTTGAGTCCGGCCTCGCCGGTGACGATGCCGTTCAGCCGGACGCCCGCGATCGCCCTCGGGTTGTAGGTGTGCGACAGGACGCCGGGCGAGGCGATCGCGGCGTGGTAGCCGAGGAACACGATCGCGTCGTACGACGCGTCGAGGCCCTCCATCATGTAGAGCGGCTTGAACCGTCCCGAGAGGTACGTCGCGCGGGCGCGGAGAGCGGCTGGTGGGAGGTTGCGCATCACCGAGTGGGCGTCGTTCACCAGGACCTCGGTGGCGCCCGCGGCGACGGCGCCCTCGAGGGCGGCGTTGACCTCGCCGACCAGCAGCTCGCGTCCGAGCGCATAGTCGTCGCCGCCCGGGAGGCACTGCTCCCAGTCGACGATCCCGGCCACGCCCTCCATGTCCACGGAGATGTAGACCTTCACGGCGCCGAGCCTGTCATACCGGCAAGTGACGTAACCGATGCACGTATGTCGAGGCGAACGGATACGATTGTCGACTCGCACATGTGGGGCATCCGCCACCGCGCGGTCGGGGATCCGAGGGGACGTTTCTTGGCAGACGAGTTGCTGGCGGCAGAGCTGGCCGCGGAGCAGACCTTCGTCGATCGCGTGTACGTGCAGCTCGAGAGGTCGGCGCGCAACGCGCAGGCTCTCGCCCGCGAGGGGCACGGGCGCGGTCGGCTCGGTCACGAGGGCGGCCTGGTCGAGCGCGACGCGATGGTGTTCCAGGCAGCCAAGCGGATCGCCCAGCTGGACGCCGCCCACGAGGGGCTGGTCTTCGGCCGGCTCGACCTGCTGCCGACCCTCGACCCGGAGCCGCGCTACATCGGCCGGATCGGGCTGCGCGACGACCGGCGCGACTCCCTGCTGATCGACTGGCGTGCCCCCGCGGCCGCCGTCTTCTACCAGGCCACGGCCGCCGAGCCGCACGACGTCGTACGCCGCCGGGTGCTGCGGTGCTCCGGCCCGCAGGTCGTGGGGGTCGAGGACGAGCTGCTCGACTCCGAGGCCGAGACCGACCTCCCCATCGTCGGCGAGGGCGCGCTCATGGCCCAGCTGTCACGGGCGCGCGACCGGTCGATGCACTCGATCGTCGCGACGATCCAGGCCGAGCAGGACAAGGCGATCCGGGCGCCGTCCAAGGGCGTGGTCTCGATCAGCGGCGGCCCCGGCACCGGCAAGACCGTCGTCGCCCTGCACCGGGCTGCGTTCCTCCTCTACAGCGACCGCCGGCGCTACGAGTCCGGTGGCGTCCTCGTGGTCGGCCCGTCCGGCGTCTTCATGCGCTACATCGAGCGCGTGCTGCCGTCGCTGGGCGAGACCGCGGTCGCCCTGCGGTCCCTGGGCGAGGTCGTCGGCGGGATCCGCGCGACGCGCCACGACCGGCCCGCGGTGGCCGCGATCAAGGGTTCGGGCCGGATGGCCGAGCTGATGCGTCGGACGGCGCGCCAGCAGGCCCCCGGATCGCCCAAGGAGTTCCGGGTCTTCTGGCGCGACGACGTGATCGTCCTCGACCGGGGTCTGCTCGGGAAGCTGCGCCGCCAGCTGATGGGCCAGGGCCAGCGCAACCGGCAGCTGCCGCGGATCGCCTCCTCGCTGCTCGACGTGATGTGGCGCCAGGTGCGTGGCGAGCGCGGTCGCGAGCGCGGCCGGGAGGCGTTCGACGACGACATGCTGTCCTCGCAGGCGTTCGTCGAGTTCGCGCTCTCGTGGTGGCCGCCGCTGGGCGCCCCCGAGGTGCTCGGCTGGCTGCGCGACCCGGAGTTCCTGGCGCGGGTCGGCGAAGGGGTGGTCGACGCCGAGGAGCAGCGCCTCCTCGTCGAGTCGTGGCAGGCCGACTCCCCGTCGGTCGAGGACGTCCCGCTCCTCGACGAGCTGCGCTACTCCCTCGGCGACGTCCCCGACCGTCGAGAGGACGACCACGAGCTGGACGACTTCCTCGGCGGCGACCTGCAGGAGCTGACGACCGCGATGGAGCGGGAGTACGGACCCGACTCCGGCCCGTGGCGTCCCCCCACCCACCGGATCGAGGACGACGGCTACGCCCACGTGCTCGTCGACGAGGCGCAGGACCTCACCCCGATGCAGTGGCGGATGGTCGGCCGGCGTGGGCGGGCGGCCACCTGGACGATCGTCGGCGACGCCGCCCAGTCGTCGTGGCCGGTGCCCGCGGAGTCGTCGGCCGCCCGGGCGCTGGCGATCGCGGACAAGGACCTGCACGAGTTCCACCTCTCCACCAACTACCGCAACTCGTCGGAGATCTACGACTACGCCGCCGCCTACGCCACACGTGTCGGCCTCGACGCCGACCTGCCGACCGCGGTCCGCTCGACCGGGGTCACGCCACGCGAGGTCGCCTCGGGTGGCGACCCGGCCGCCACCGTGCGCTCGGTCCTGACCGAGATCGCCGGTGAGGTCACCGGCACCATCGCGATCGTCGTACCGGTGGAGCGACGCGACGAGGTGTCCGGCTGGCTCGCGTCGTGGGACGAGTTCGCCGACGCCGCCCCGCACGCCCTCTCGCCCGCCGCCGCGGGCGACGACCGGGTCGTCGTGCTCACCGGCATCGACACCAAGGGCCTGGAGTTCGACGGGATCGTGGTCGTCGACCCGGACGGCATCGAGGCCGAGTCACCCACCGGCCGGTCCACGCTCTACGTCGTCCTCACCCGGGCGACCCAGCTGCTGACGCTTGTGCGCTGATCAGCTGCGCGGTTTGGTCCCAAACCGCAACAATTCGGGCCCAGAACGTGCGGTTTGTGCCCAATCGAGGAGTTCGGCACGGCGGACGCGGGGCGTGCTGGAGGTCATGCGGAACGGTCGCCGCGGCGACCCAGCTGCTGATGCTCGTGCGCTGGTCAGCTGCGCGGTTTGGTCCCAAACCGCAACATTTCGGGGCCAGAACGTGCGGTTTGTGCCCGATCGAGGAGTTCGGCACGGCGGACGCGGGGCGTGCTGGAGGTCATGCGGAACGGTCGCCGCGGCGACCCAGCTGCTGATGCTCGTGCGCTGGTCAGCTGCGCGGTTTGGTCCCAAACCGCAAGATTTCGGGGCTAGAACGTGCGGTTTGGGACCAAACCGCGACGTCGGTACGGCGGACCCGACGTCGTGCCGGCGGGACCACGACCCGGCCGCACGAGGGTCGGAGGACGAGTACCCGACGGGCTGACACGCGCCGGTCGAGACGACCGGAGCGGGATGCCGCGTCGTTTGTAGGCTGCCGGACATGCCCTCCCCGGTCGACCCGCCTGTCGCGCTCGCCACCCTCCAGGGGTACGACGCGTGGGCGCTCGTGCGCACCGGCGACGACGACACCGTCCTCGCGGTCGGCGGCGGCCGGACCGAGGTGGCGAGCCTGCTCGACGTACCTCTCGAGCAGGGGCTGCCGGACGACGGCCGGTCCGCGGACCGGCTGCTCGCGATCCCGTTCCGCCAGGTCACCGAGCGAGGATTCGAGGCCCACGACGACGGGACGCCGCTCGTCGTCGTCGACATCGCCTACGAGCAGCGCCTCCCGCTGGCGGAGACGCTGGCGGCGATCCCGGACGACGGCATCACCTTCCTCGACCGCGGCGGGTTCGACAGCGGTGACGAGGAGTACGCCAAGCTGGTCGAGGCGATCATCAGCGACGAGATCGGTCAGGGCGAGGGCGCCAACCTCGTCATCGGCCGGCACTACCGTGCCCGCGTCGCGGACTGGTCGGCCGCCAAGGCGCTGACGGTCTTCCGGCGGCTGTGCGAACGCGAGCGCGGCACCTACTGGACGTTCTGCTTCTTCACCGGCGACCGCTACCTGGTCGGCGCCAGCCCCGAGCGGCACGTGAGCGTGCAGGGCGGCTACGGCGTGTCCAGCGACGTGCGGATGAACCCGATCAGCGGCACCTTCCGGCTCGCGGGCCACGACGACCCGGCGGAGCGCAAGCGCGCGCTCCTCGACTTCCTCGCCGACGAGAAGGAGATCTTCGAGCTCTTCATGGTCGTCGACGAGGAGCTGAAGATGATGTGCGACGTCTGCCACGAGGGAGGGCAGGTGCTGGGTCCGTTCCTGAAACCGATGACCCACCTCGTGCACACCGAGTACCTCCTGGCCGGCCGCACCCGTCGCGACGTGCGCGAGGTGCTCCGCGACACGATGTACGCCGCGACCGTCACCGGCAGCCCGGTCCAGAACGCCTGCCGGCTGATCAAGACCTACGAGACCGAGGGTCGCGGCTACTACGGCGCCGCGCTGGCGCTGATCGGCCGCGACCGCGAGGGCCGTACGACGTGCGACAGCCCGATCGTGATCCGCGCCGCGGACGTCGACCTCGAGGGCAGTCTCAAGGTGACCGCCGGTGCCACGCTCGTCCGCGACAGCGACCCGATGAGCGAGGTCGCCGAGACGCACGCCAAGGCGGGCGGCATCCTGAGCGCGTTCGGCCTCGTCGACCCGGCCGACGCCCCGGCGTACGGCGTCGACGACCTGACCCGCGACGAGGACGTCCTGATCGCGCTCAACTCACGCAACCAGCGGCTCTCGACGTTCTGGCTCACCGACCAGGCGGGGGCACCGCCGGACCTGCGGCTCGCCGGCAAGCACGTGGCGATCCTCGAGGGTGAGGACGACTTCGTGAACATGCTGCGCCACGTCCTCGGGGTCGCCGGGATGAGCAGTGCGGTCGTCTCCCACGAGCGGTACGCCGACGGCGATCTGGACGACGCCGACCTGGTGATCGTCGGGCCGGGCCCGGGCGACCCCCGCGACGGCGACGACCCGAAGATCGCGACGTTCCGACGCGCGGTGGATCGGCTGCTGGCCCGCGAGCAGCCGTTCCTCGCGGTGTGCCTCGGACACCAGGTGCTGTGTGACCGGCTCGGGATCCCTCTGACCTACAAGGACATCGTGTTCCAGGGCACCCAGGACGAGGTCAGCCTCGACGGCCGGCCCGAGCGGGTCGGGTTCTACAACACGTTCGTGGGCCGGGTCTCGACAGGCTCGACCAGCGGCCCCGGCTCGACCGGCGGCCCCGGCTCGACCAGCGGCCCCGCCTCGACCGGCGGCCCCGGCTCGACCGGCGACGGGGGCAACGGCACGGAGGAGGCGCTCCCCGAGGGGCTCAGCGTCGAGGCCGACCCCGAGTCCGGCGACGTCCACCTGATTCGCGGCCCGCACTTCCGGGGCATCCAGTTCCACGCCGAGTCGATCCTCACCGAGCACGGCTCGGGCCTGGTCCACCGGCTGGCCGCCGAGCTCCTGACCGACTGAGCCGCAGGGTCGTCGCCGTCAGGATCCCGTCAAGACGCGGGCTCCGTGGCGTCGGGCGCGCCAGCATGGAGACGTGACCCTGCACGCGTCACCGGCCGAGCACCTGATGGACGACACCACCAGGTGGCCACCCGACGGTCGGTGGCGCCCCGCGGTACGGGTCGGGGCGGTCGTGCTGCCGTTGGTGACCTGTGCGCTGCTCTCGACCGTCCGCGACAGCATCACGTCGGCGACGGCCGTCCTCGTGCTGGTGCTGTGGGTGGTGGCGGCCGCCGCGACCGGCGACCGGATCGCCGGACTCCTCGCGGCGGTCTCGGGCGGCGCCTGGTTCGACTTCTTCCTCACCGCGCCCTACCGGCACTTCTCCATCAAGGGTTCCGACGACGTCGAGGCCACCGTGCTGCTCGTGGTGATCGGCCTGGGAGTCACGGAGATCGCGTTGTGGGGCCACCGGCACCAGGCACGCGCCGCGGGCCGGTCGGGCTATCTCGAGGGTGTCCTCCGTGCGGCCCGGCTCGTGTCGGAGGGAGACACGCCCACCCCCGTCCTGGTGGACGTCGTCGCCCGCCAGATCACCGACGTGCTCGGCGCCGACGACTGCCGCTACGTCGAAGGTCCGGTCTCCGACGCCCGGGTCGCGGTCCTCGACCATGACGGGGAGGTCACGCGGGGCGGCCACGCGGTCGAGGTCGACCGGGTGGGCATGCCGTCCAACGAGTACGTCGCCATCCCGGTGCGGAGGAGATCGGAGGTCGTCGGTCACTTCCTGGTCACCGCTACCTCGCAGGTCACGTACCCGTCGGCCGAGCAGCGCCGGGTCGCGGTGCTCCTCGCGGACCAGGTCTCCGCCGCCGTCGTCACCCGCTGATCGCGAGTGCCGGCAGCGTCGGTGTGACGGCGGAGCGCGGTGCCTCTGTGACGCGGGTGACCCGGCCGTTAGGAACCCGTCAAGACCCGTGAAAGCAGGAAGGCGGCGACCCAGAGTGGAGGTGTGAGCATCCATGCCGCGCCGCACCGCACCGCCCCCGCCCGGGTCGACCTCGACGTCCGCCACCTGTGGCTGGCGCGGGTCGCCGGAGTCCGCCTGGCCGTGGTCCTCTGGGGCGGCCTGCTGCTCACCGACCTGACCCGCCTGACCGGAGCCCCGTCGTACGTCGGGCTGGCCGCTCTCGCGCTCCTCGTGGCCGCGGCCTCGGTCGGGATGCGGGCCTACACCGCCTTCGGAGCCGGTGTCGTCGGCACGCTCCTGGCCAACGGGTTCCTCGTCCACCGCCTCGGCGTCCTGCGGTACGACGGTCCGGGCGACCTCGCTCGGCTGGCCCTGCTCGTGGGGGTCGCGGTCGCCGCGACCCGGCTCCGTCGATGACCGCGACCCCGCTCGCCCAGCGGGCCCGCCACTGGCTGGTCACCGAGGGCGAGGTGCAGCACGCCGACACCGGCAAGCCCTGGTGGAAGGTCATGTGCCTCACGGGCGTCGACTACTTCTCCACGCTCGGCTACCAGCCCGGCATCGCCGCGCTCGCCGCCGGGCTCCTCTCGCCCGTCGCCACGCTGGTCCTGGTCGCCCTCACCCTCTTCGGTGCGCTCCCGGTCTACCACCGGGTCGCCGAGGAGAGCCCCCACGGCGAGGGCTCGATCGCCATGCTGGAGCGGCTGCTGAGCTTCTGGAAGGGCAAGCTGTTCGTGCTCGCGCTGCTCGGGTTCGCCGCGACCGACTTCATCATCACCATGACGCTGTCCGCCGCCGACGCCTCGGCGCACCTGATCGAGAACCCGAACCTCCGCCCCTACCTGACTGGCCACCAGGTCGTCATCACGCTCTTCCTGCTGGCCCTGCTGGGCGCGGTGTTCCTGCGCGGCTTCACCGAGGCGATCGGCCTGGCGGTGGGGCTGGTCGGCGTGTACCTGGCGCTCAACGTCGTGGTGATCGGCGTCGGGCTGTGGCACATCGCGATGCATCCCCACCTGGTGCCGGACTGGACCGCCGCGCTGACCGCCCAGCACGGCAGCCCGCTGGCGATGGTCGGGGTCTCGTTGATCGTGTTCCCCAAGCTGGCCCTCGGGATGTCCGGGTTCGAGACCGGCGTGGCGGTCATGCCCCACGTCAGCGGCGACCCGGGCGACACCGAGTCGCGGCCGACCGGCCGGATCCGGGGCGCCAAGCGCCTGCTGACCACCGCCGCGGTGATGATGAGCGTCTTCCTGGTGACGAGCGCGTTCGTCACGACGCTGCTCATCCCGCCCGCGCAGTTCCAGCCCGGCGGTCACGCCAACGGGCGCGCCCTGGCCTTTGTCGCACACGCGTACCTGGGCAACGCCTTCGGCACGGTGTACGACGCCTCGACGATCGCGATCCTGTGGTTCGCCGGAGCCTCGGCGATGGCCGGCATGCTCAACCTGATCCCGCGCTACCTGCCGCGCTACGGCATGTCCCCGGAGTGGGCCGGAGCCGTGCGTCCGCTCGTCCTGATCCTCACCGGCACCGCGTTCCTGATCACGTGGATCTTCAAGGCCAGCGTCGACGGGCAGGGCGGCGCCTACGCCACGGGCGTGCTGGTGCTCTTCACCAGCGCCGGGGTGGCGGTGACCCTGGCCGCGCGGCGGGCCGGGCAGCGCAAGCGGACGATCGGGTTCGCGCTGATCGCGCTGGTGTTCGCGTACACGACGGTCAGCAACGTCCTCGAGCGCCCGGACGGCGTGAAGATCGGCTCCTGCTTCGTGCTCGCGATCGTCGTGGTGTCGACGCTGTCGCGCGTCAAGCGGGTCTTCGAGCTCCGCGCCACCGAGATCGACTTCGACGCCGCGAGCCAGGTCTTCGTCCGCGACTGCGCGCGGCGCACGATCCGGCTGGTCGCCAACGAGGCCGGCGACCGCGACGTCGAGGAGTACGTCGACAAGATCCGGCAGCTGCGTCGCGACCACGACCTCCCGGTCGACCCGGACGTGATCTTCGTCGAGGTGACCGTCGTCGACCCGAGCGACTTCGAGGGCCGGCTGCACGTCCGCGGCGAGGTGCTGCACCAGCGCTACCGGGTGATGACCGTGACCGCCCCCTCGGTTCCGAACGCCCTGGCCGCGCTGACCCTGCGGATCCGCGACGACACCGGCGCCATCCCGCACCTCTACTTCGAGTGGACCGAGGGCAACCCCGTCCAGCAGTTCCTGCGCTTCCTGCTCTTCGGCATGGGTGAGGTCGCGCCGGTGACCCGCGAGGTGCTGCGTCGTGCCGAGCCGGACCCGACCCACCGTCCACACGTCCACGTCGGCTGAGTCGGGCGCCGCCCCGGCGGCCGTCCTGGTGGACACTGAGCCCGTGGACGTCAGCGCCGGGGCGGGTGGGCTCAGCCCCCGCAGGGCCCTGTGGGGCTGGGCGCTCACCGTCCTCGGCCTGCCGGCGCTCACCGGTCTCCTCCTGGCCGTGGGCGGCGGCAGCTCGCGCACGGCGCTGGAGGCGATGCTCTACCTCAGCCTCGCGGTCGCCGCCGCGCTGGTCGGGGGGAGATGGCCGGCGCTCACGGCAGCCGTGCTCGGCGCGCTGCTGCTGAACTACTACTTCATCCCGCCACTGCGCACCCTCAACGTCGCCTCGGGGAACGACCTGCTCACGCTGGCCGTCTTCACCGTCACGGCGGTCTCCGTGGCCGCCGTCGTCGACTCGGCGGCGCGTCGCCGCGAGCAGGCGCGGGAGGCGGAGCACGAGGCCGGCACGCTGGCGATGCTGAACCGGTCCGTGCTCGGCGGGGAGTACGACGTACCGCGCCTCCTCGCCCTGGCGCGGGAGACGTTCGGGGCCGACACCGCAGAGCTGGTGGCGGAGGATCCGCCCACCGCGCCCGGTGCGGTCGTCGTCCCGGCGGGGGCCGGGGGCTGGCTGGTGCTGCAGGGGGCATCGCTGGGTCCGCGGGAGCGCTCGGTCGCGGCGGCCTTCGCCTCCCATGTCGGGGTCCTGAGCGAACGCGAGGAGCTGGCCCGCCAGAGCATGGCCGCGCGCCAGCTCGAAGCCGGCAACCGCACCCGCACCGCGCTGCTCGCCGCCGTCTCCCACGACCTGCGCACACCGCTGGCGGGCCTGCGGTCGGCGGCCGAGACGCTGCGCACCCACGACCGCCGGCTCGCCGACCCGGAGCGCCAGGAGCTGCTCACCGCGATGGAGAGCTCCATCGCCCGGCTGACCACGATGGTCAGCGACCTCCTCGACATGAGCCGCCTCCAGACGGGCGCGGTGCTGCCGATCGCCGACGACGTACCCCTCGGAGAGGTCGTCCGACGGGCCCTTGCGGGTCTCGAGGACGCGGAGCGCGTGCAGGTGGGCGAACTCCCCACGGCCTACGTCGATGCGGCCCTGCTCGAGCGCGTCGTCGCCAACCTGGTGGCGAACGCGCTGCGCTACGGCGACACGGTGACCGTGGAAGGAGCCACCCACGGCCGACGGGTCGAGCTCCGGGTCGTCGACCACGGTCCCGGCGTGGCCGCGCAGGACCGGGGCAGCATCTTCGAGCCGTTCCAGCGGCAGGGCGACGCGGGCACCGGAGTCGGGCTCGGGCTCGCGGTGGCACGCGGCCTCACCGAGGCCCAGGGCGGCCGGCTCGAGGCCGAGGCGACGCCCGGCGGGGGACTCACGATGGTGGTGGAGCTGCCCGGGGCGGGATCGTGAAGGTCCTGCTGGTCGACGACGACGCGACCCTGCGGCGGACCCTGGGGATCGGTCTGCGCGCGGCCGGCCACGAGGTGCTCATCGCCGCCGACGGGCGGACGGCCCTCCAGGCCCTGCGCGACGACCGCCCCGACATGGTCGTGCTCGACCTGGGGCTCCCCGACGTCTCCGGTGTGGAGGTCCTGCGCCGGCTGCGCGGCTGGAGCACGGTCCCGGTCGTGGTCCTGTCGGCGCGCGCGGAGTCGGCCGAGAAGGTCGAGGCGCTCGACCTGGGAGCGGACGACTACGTCACCAAGCCGTTCGGCATGGAGGAGCTGCTCGCGCGGGTCCGCGCCGCCGCGCGCCGGGCGGGCTCCGACGTCCCCGTGCTCAGCGCCGGCGACCTCGTCATCGACCTGCCCGCTCGCCGGGTCACCAAGGCGGGCGAGGTGGTCCGGCTGACGCCCACGGAGTGGGGACTGCTGGAGATGCTCGTCCGGACGCCCGGCCGGCTGGTGACCCAGCAGGACCTGCTCCACGAGGTGTGGGGGCCGTCGTACGGACGGGAGACCAACTACCTGCGGGTGTACGTCGGAGGGTTGCGCAAGAAGCTCGAGGACGACCCGTCGTCACCCCGGCACCTGATCACCGAGCCGGGGATCGGGTACCGGTTCGAGGTCTGACCTCAGCCGGCGACCAGCGCGGCGCCGGGCAGCTGCATGACCATCCGGGTGCCGCCCTGCGTGGTGTCGTCGACGCGCACGGTGCCGGAGTGGCGCTCGGTCACCTGGCGCACGATCGCGAGGCCCAGCCCGGAGCCGGGCATCGTGCGCGACTCCTCGGCGCGGTAGAAGCGCTCGAAGACCCGTCCGCGGTCGGCCTCGGCGATCCCCGGCCCCTCGTCGTCGACGGTGAGCGTGCCGTGGTTGAGCCGGACCCGCACGGTGCCGTCCGGCGGGCTCCACTTGACGGCGTTGTCGAGCAGGTTGGTGACCGCGCGTTCGAGCGAGGAGGCCTCGCCGGTCACCCACCAGGGCTCCGTCTCGACCTCGAACGTCAGCCCGGTGCCACGCCGGCGTGCCCGGGCGACCGCCCGTTCGACCACCTCGGCGAGCTCGACCTGCTCGACGACCGGGGTGAGCGGCTCGTCGCGGGCCAGCTCCACGAGGTCGCCCACGAGCGTCGACATCTCCTCGATCTGGGCGCCGACGTCGTCGAGCAGCTCGGCCCGCGCCGCCGGGTCGAGACCGCCCGACTCGTCGGCCTGGAGCAGCAGGTCGAGGTTGGTCCGCAGCGACGTGATCGGGGTCCGGAGCTCGTGCCCGGCGTCCGCGACCAGCTGTCGCTGACGCTCGCGGGAGCCCGCGAGCGCGGTGAGCATGGCGTTGAAAGCCGAGGCCAGCCGGGCGATCTCGTCATCGCCCTCCACGGGGAGCGGGGTGAGCTCCTCGGTGCGGGCGATCACCTCGACGTTGTCGGTGAGACGGCGTACCGGCCGCAGCCCGTTGCGCGCGACCGCCCACCCGGCCGCCGCCGCCCCGATCACCCCTGCCAGACCGAAGAGCAGCATGACGGCGCCCATCTTGGCCAGGACCCGTTCCTGCGGCGCCATGTTCTGGGCGAGCACGAGGGCGATGTTGCCGCCGGCCGGGACGGCGACCACGCGGTAGTCGATGCTGCCGGAGGAGATCGTGCGGACGCTCTGCTTGCTCTTCCCGGACGCCACCGCGATCTCGGGCTTCCCGACCGCGACCTTGGGGCCCGGATCGGTCGTGTGGTTGCCGTGCGAGTCGAGGTAGAAGATGCGGACGTCGGCCGCGCCGACCTGCCAGGTCGGGATGTGGGCCTGGGTCAGCTCCGGCAGGGTCGCGCTCCGCGTCGCCTGGTGCGCACGGTCCAGCAGGGAGTGGTCGAGCGAGCTCTGCATCGACATCCGGACGGTCAGGAAGGCCCCGAGCGCGACCAGCGCGACGGCCATCGCCACCGCCATGGTCGTCAGGAGGACGACCCGGCTCGCCAGCGACCTGCGGTAGTGCCACCGGCGCTCGCCCCACGTGGTCGCGCCGTTCGCGGGACCGCTCGCCGAGGGGTCACGCGAGGTGGTCATGACTCCTTCAGGACGTAGCCGACGCCGCGCACGGTGTGGATCAGCCGCGGCTCGTCCTCTGCCTCGGTCTTGCGCCTCAGGTATCCGACGTACACCTCGAGGGAGTTGGCGGTCGTGGGGAAGTCGTAGCCCCACACCTCCTCGAGGATGAACGAGCGCTCGAGCACCCGACGCGGCCGCCGCAGGAACATCTCGAGCAGGGTGAACTCCGTGCGGGTCAGCTCCATCGGCCGGCTCCCGCGCAGGACCTCACGGGTGGCGAGGTCCATGGAGAGGTCGGCGAAGGTCAGCACCTCGGGGTCGTCGCCCTCGGGGGGCACCACGCGGCGGAGCAGCGCGCGCAGCCGCGCGAGCAGCTCGGCGAGCGCGAACGGCTTGGTGAGGTAGTCGTCGGCCCCGGCGTCGAGCCCCTCCACCCGGTCGCCCACGGCGTCGCGCGCCGTCAGCACGAGCACGGGCACGTCGTTGCCCGCCTTGCGGAGCGCCTTGGTGGTCTCGATCCCGTCCAGGCGCGGCATCATCACGTCCATCACCACGACGTCGGGACCGAGCCCCCCGATGCCGGCCAGCGCCTCGGCGCCGTCGGCGGCCAGGGACACGTCGTACCCGTTGAACTCGAGGCTGCGCCGCAGCGACTCGCGCACCGCCCGGTCGTCGTCGACGACGAGCACGCGCGGCTTGGTGCTCGCGGAGGTCGACGCGGTCGTGGGGGTCACGGCCCTACTGTGCCAAACCGTCCTGAACCACGCCTGAGAACGACGTCAGGCTGCGAGGCCGAGGTCGTGGCGCAGCGCCGGGACGGCGGCCACGATGGCCGGGTCCGCCCGCCTGGGCACGAGCAGATCGAGGACCAGTCGGTGCCGCCACCCCAGGTCGATGACCCGCTCGCGGCCGGTCACCGCCGCGAGAGAGCGGGGCACCACCGCGGCACAGCTCTGCCGCCGGGCGACGCCGAGTGCGGCCTGCACCGTGGCGGCGCGGCGCGGCTCTCCTCCCGCGTCGATGAGCCGCCGGCGGATCGAGTCGGCGCCCGCGTCGTACGTCGCGAACACGATCTGCCGGCCGCGGAACGGCCGGGTCGCCGCTCGGGGTGTGCGCACGCCGGCGGGGAGGAACAGGACGAGCTCGTCGGTGCCGATCCGGTGCCGTCGGACCGACCGCGGAAGGTCGACCTGACCGGCGATCGCGAGGACGGCGGCGTCGAGGGTTCCCTCGTCCAGCCAGTCCACCAGGCGGTCCCCGTGGTCGACGACCTGCTCGACGACGCCGTCGCGCAGGCTGGCGTCGAACGCCGGGAGCACCCGTTCCGCGAGGCTCGAGATCGTGCCGATCCGTCGCACCGGGTGACGTCCGGCGGCGCGGGCCGCCTCCAAGGCACCCTGCAGGTGACCCAGGATGTGGTCCGCCTGTCGCGCGAGCTCGACACCCGCCGGCGTCGGCCGCGCCCCCTGGGTGTCGCGCTCGAAGAGGACGAGACCGGCGCGACGCTCCAGCCGGCCCAGGCGCTGGCTGGCGGACGGCTGGGTGACCTGGAGGCGGCGGGCGGCGGCGCCGACGGAGCCGGTACGAGCGATGGTCTGCACCAGCTGCAGATCCTCGGAGGACACAATGTCGGTCATTGGCTGATCCTATGATGCGTCGCGGCCGATCTCCGGCTACCGAGGGGGAGCAGACCCCGGAAGCCTGATGGCGTGAACCCCCGCATCGCCGCCGTGCGCCTGCTCGTCGGGATCGGGATCACCGACTTCACCTTCCGCACGTCGCAGGTGGCGCTGCCGTTGATCGTGCTCGCGGGCACGGGCTCGGCGGGTGCCACGGGACTCGTCGGGGGTGCGGCCGGCATCCCGGTCCTGACGTCCCCGTGGTGGGCGCGGCGGCTCCGGCAGCGCATCAGGACAGGGCGCGCCATCGCGGTCTGCTACGTCGGTGAGGCGTCGTCCCTCTCGATCGTCGCCCTGGCCGCCACGATCGGGCGGCTGGACGTCGTCGTCCTGGCCGTGGCCGGGCTCTCCCTGGGCGTCGCCGAGGCGCTCGACGGCCCCGCTCGGGACGCGCTCCTCGCCGACGTGGGTGACGAGCTCGGTGACGACCGGGCCCTGACGCTGCTCACCGTCCGGGACTTCTTCCGCCGTCTCAGCATGGTGGCCGGACCGGTCGTCGGCGGTCTCCTCGTGGCGCAGCGACGTGCCGTGCCCCTGCTCTGGCTCGAGGTCGCGTCCGTCCTGCTGTCGGCCGCCCTGACCTGGGGCGTGACGCCCCGGCGGCAGGAACGCCCGGGCGAGACCGCACCCGGCATCTGGGCCACGGTGCGCGTCCGTCACGAGGTGCTGGCGGGCTGGGTGGTGCGCGGGACGGGCTGTGCCCTGTGGTTCGGCTTCACCCTGGGTCTCGCGCTCCTCGGCGTCGCCGAGGGGCGGGGCGGCACGCTGCTCGCGATCGGCATGGCGGCGTACGGCGCCGGGTCGGCGATCGGCACGACCGGGGTGGTTCGGCTCCTCCGCGCGGTCCCCGTGCTCCCGGCGATCGGGTCGGCCTGGGCGGTCACCGGGGCGTGCTGGATGGTGATGGGACGACTCCCGACCGTTCCGGTGATCGCGGTCGCGGGGTTCGTCAGCGGTCTGGCGATCGTCGTCGGCAACACCGGGGTGACCGCCCAGATCACCAGGACGTCCGAGGGGCCCGAGCGTCGCACGCTGATGGCCGGGCAGAGCATCGTCGTCAACGCCGCGTCCTCCGCGGGCCTGCTCGTGGGCGGACCGCTGCTGGCGGTCCTCGGAGCGAGGGTGACCCTCCAGCTCACGGGCGTCGCGACGGCCGCGGTGAGCGTGGCCTGCGTGGTGATCGGCCGCCGGGTCCGACGTCAGCCGAAGCGGCCCGCGACGTCGGCGGCACGAGCGCCGTACCCGCCTCCGAACAGGCAGGCGTGCACGAGCAGCGGGAAGAGCTGGTGGAGCCCCACCCGGTCCGCCCAGCCCTCGGCCAGCGGGGACGCCTCGTCGTAGGCCTGGAGCACCCGCGGCAGATGGGGCAGCCCGAACAGCGCCAGCATCGCGAGGTCGGTCTCGCGGTGGCCGCCGTGGGCGGCGGGGTCGATCACGCAGCAGCCCCCGTCGTGGGTCCAGATCACGTTGCCGTTCCAGAGGTCGCCGTGCAGCCGGCGCGGACCCTCGTCGGGGACCAGGTCACCGAGGCGGCCGATCAGGCCCTCGACGGCGGCCGCCCCCTCCGGGCTGATCGCGCTACGGTCGCGGGCCAGCTTGAGATAGGGCAGCACCCGCCGCGTGGCGTAGAACTCGGCCCAGGTCGGGGCCGTCCGGTTGGGCAGCGGCAGCCGGCCGATGAACCCGTCGTGGTCGAAGCCGTACGACGGCGCCCCCGCCTCGTGCGTCCGAGCGAGCGCACGCCCGAACTCGGTCGCTGCCTCCAGGCTGAGCTTGCCCGGCTCGACCCAGGCGAGGATCAGGCAGTCGCTCTCCACGGCCAGCACCTCCGGCACGCGGACACCCTCGGCCTCGCCGAGCCACCGCAGCCCGGCCGCCTCGGCCTCGAAGAACCCCTCGGGTGCGTGGGTCAGGGTCTTCATCAGCGCCGAGCGACCGGAGCTCAGCCGGAGCTTGGTCGCGGTGGCGATGTCGCCGCCGGCGACCGGGGCGGTGGCCGCGACCGCGGTGCCGAGGAGCTCCTCGGCCCGCCGGGCGACGTGGGGCTGGCGCGTCATCTCCCGAGAGGGCTCTCGTCGGCCGGGACGCGCGACGAGCGTGTGCACTCCACCACGTGGCACCTCCTCGGATCCGGCAGCCACACGTTAGTACGACGGCGAAGGCACCGCTGCTCCGTCCAGCCCGCTGCCCGAGCCGGGCCCGCTGGTGGAGCTGTGCTCCGCTGGTCGAGCGGTAGTCCGCTGGTCGAGCCGGACCCGCTGGTCGAGCCGGACCCGCTGGTCGAGCCGGACCCGCTGGTCGAGCCGGACCCGCTGGTCGAGCCGGACCCGCTGGTCGAGCCGGACCCGCTGGTCGAGCCGGACCCGCTGGTCGAGCCGGACCCGCTGGTCGAGCGGTGCTCCGCTGGTCGAGCCGGACCCGCTGGTCGAGCCGGACCCGCTGGTCGAGCCGGACCCGCGGTCGAGCGGCGCCGGGAGGCGCGGCTCAACGAGCCGGGAGGCGCGGCTCAACGGGGTCAGTCCGCCTTGGCGGCGCCCCAGCCGTGCCAGTGCTCGACCTCGAACCACGCGCTGACGCGGGGCCGCTCGCGGTTGTGGTACGGACCGGCGCCGTAGTGGATCGAGAGGCGGTCGATGTCGGCCAGCGCCTTCGCCTCGTCGAACTCCCACCCGACGACCGGGCCGCGCACGCTGACGTGGGTGTACCACGCGCCCTCGTCCAGGGCGGTCAGCGAGACGTACGGCTTCTCGCGGATCCACTCGAGGCGGGCACGGCCGGCGTCCATGTTGACGAGGACCCTGCCGTCCTCCTCGACGAGGTACCACGTCGCGACCGACATGGGGTTGCCGCTGGGCATCACCACGGCGATCACCGCGGGGTTCGGCCGGCGGAGCAACTCGGCCACGTCGTCGGGAAGCGGGGGCTTCGGCATGGGGGGTCCTTCCTCGGAGGTAGTCATCCGATCCTGCCCGACGCGTCCAGGCGCCTCACCGGCGGAGGGCGACCTCCACCGCGGTGACGATCGCGGACGACGTCCGCTCGACGATCGTGAGCACGTCCCGGAAGCCGTCCGCGCCGCCGTAGTAGGGATCCGGCACCTCCTCGCCGGTGCCGACCGGGTCGAGGTCGCGGAACAGGGCCACGCGTTCGGACCGGCCGCCGAGATCGCTGAGGTTGTCGAGATCCATGGCCAGGACGAGGTCGTGCTCGTCGAGCCAGGTGGCGTCGTACTGCCGGGCACGGTGCCGGGTGGGGTCGTAGCCCTCGGCGGAGAGCGCCGACGCGGCACGCCGGTCCATCGGATGGCCGACGTGCCAGTCACCGGTGCCGCTGCTGTGGACGGTCACCCGGTCGGCGAGCCCGGCCTCGGCGAGCCGGGCCTCGAGCACGACGTGGGCCGTGGGGGAGCGGCAGATGTTGCCGAGGCAGACCAGGGCGATGGCATAGCGCCCGGGGGTCCGAGGCGGTGGCAGGTGAGACAAGGCTCAGTCGTCGTCCTCGAGCACGGCGAGGTCGATGAAGCTGTTGACGAGCGTGATCACCAGCGAGCCGCCGACCGCGGTCCAGAACCCCTCGACGTGGAAGCCGATGCCGACCTTCCCGGCGATCCAGGCGGTGAGCATGAGCATCAGCGCGTTGATCACCAGCAGGAACAGGCCGATGGTCAGGATGATGAAGGGGAGCGAGAGCAGCTTGACGATCGGCTCGACGAACACGCTGACCAGGCCCATGATCAGCGCCACGAGCAGGAGCGGGACGATCTTGTGCCGGATCTCCGCCAGGCCCGACGAGGGTCCGGTGAAGTAGATCCCGTCGAACAGCCAGGTGGCGACCGCGAGCGCGGCGGCGGTGGTCAGCAGCCAGGTCACGAAGCGCACGAGGCGAGGATAGGCCCACGGCGGCAGCCAGTGCGGCCCGCGAACCCGGGGGGTGAGGCGTCAGCCGAGGTCGAGGCGCTCGATGATGGCGTCCTCGGCGCCACTGAGGTGCTCGGCGAGGTCGGCGACGGCGGTCTCGATGTCGCCGGCTTCGAGCAGGTCGAGCAGGTGGTGGTGGGAGCCGGCCTGGTCGCGTGCGTTGCGGCGTACCCGGTCGATCTGGGCCAGCGCGAGCCGGAGCTCCGCCACGATCGACTCGGCCATGGCGACCAGACGCGGCGAGCCGGTCAGGCCGACCAGGCTCAGGTGGATGGCCAGGTGCCGCTGGTTGAGCTCCTGGTACGACGCTCCCTCGGCGACCGCGCGCTCGTAGTCGGCGAGGGCGCGGCGGACCGCGTTGCGAGCCGCGTCGCTGGCGGACGGCCAGTGCTGGACGCCGGCCGTCTCCAGGACGGTCCGCGCGCGGGACACGTCGCGCACCGACTCGGGGTCGGGCCGGGCCACGGAGACGCCGCGGTTGGGCTCGCGCGTCGCGAGCCCCTCGGCGACCAGCAGCGCGAGCGCCTCCCGGAGGGTGGGGCGCGAGACGCCGAGTGAGTCCGCCAGCGCCACCTCGCGCAGCGGCGTCCCCGACTCGAGCTCGCCTTCGAAGACGGCCCGGCGGAGCTCGTCGGCCACCCGGTCCACGGTCGAGGAGTGCTCGAGGTGGAGCGTCTCGAAGGCGTCGGGAGCGCGCTCGGCCGGGTGCATGCCGCCATTGTCTGACAACGACTTGCCTGCCGTCTCCCCTCGCGCCATACTTTGAGTTGTCAGATTGTCTGACAATCAGAGCAACCGCGCCCGAGGTCCGTCGAGGCGCCATCGTCACCATCGAGAGGGGTACGCCGTGCCGAACGCGCTGCCGTGGGGTCGCCGCTACGTGATGGTCCGTCCGGACCACTTCCGGATCGACTACCGCATCAACCCCTTCATGGACCTCGACGACCAGCCCGACGCCGGCCGCGCGATGGCGCAGTGGGTCGACCTGGTTGCCACGATCGAGCGGCTCGGCGGCACCGTCGAGGTCGTGCCCCAGCGGCCCGACGCCCCCGACATGGTCTACGCGATGAACCTCGGTCTCGGTCTGGTCCGTCCCGACGGACGGCCCCACGTGGTGATGTCCCACATGCGCTACGCCGAGCGCCGGATGGAGACGCAGTCGGCCCAGCCGTGGTTCGAGCGCAGCGGCCGCAGCACGTCGTACGTCGGTCGCGACGGCGTCGGCGCCCACCTCGAGGCGGGAGACGTGTTCGCGTGGGGCGACGCCCTCGTCGCGGGTTACGGCCCCCGCACCGAGGAGCTCGCACTCAAGCACCTGGCCGTCGACCTCGGCGTCCGCGTGCGCGGGTTCCGCATCACCCACCCGGCGATGTACCACCTCGACCTGGCCTTCTGCCCGCTCGACGACCGGCACGCGATGGTGGCCCCGGGGGCGTTCGACCGGGCCTCGGCCGTGGCTCTCCTGGAGCTGGTGCCCGAGCCCCTCGTGCTCACCGACGACGAGGCGCTCTCGTCGTTCTGCGCCAACTCGATCGTGATCGGCCGGACCGTCGTGATGCCCGCGGGCGTCCCGGAGCGCGTGACGGCGCAGCTCGCCGACTGGGACTTCGACGTCGTCGAGGTGGACGTCAGCGAGTTCCACAAGGGCGGCGGCTCCATCCGGTGCCTGACCAACCCGGTCGATGTCACGCTCGCTCGCGACCTGCCGGTCACCGCCGGCGGCGAGGTCGTGCTCCCGCCGCTGTCGTAGCGACGTCCGCCCACGCGGGGGCGTGACGCCGGGTCGGGCCGGTCACGACGCACCGCCTACGCTCGCCCCCATGTTTCCCGTCGGCGGCACCAGCTGGATGCTGCTGCTGGCGGCCGCGTCGGGGCTCTGCTGCGTGGTGGTCGCCCTCGCGGTGGGTCGGCGGATGGGACCGGTGGCCGGGCTCGCCTGGGGCGGCCTGCTGTGGAGCGTCACCGTGATCGGCATCGTCACGCTGCTCCCGCCCGTCGACGACCCGGGCATCGTGCCCGCCTCGCAGCACCAGACGAGCTGCAGCTGGGACATCGGCGGCCCCTCGCCCGGCGGCTTCTGGATCTTCGGTGGCGGCCAGCAGCTGCTGAACGCCCTCCTGTTCGTCCCGGCCGGGATCCTGCTGGTCGTGGCGTTCGCACGCTGGCGGACGGCGAAGGTGCTGATCCCGCTCGGCTTCCTGCTGCTCGCGGCGTACTCGCTCGGGATCGAGGAGACCCAGCTCTACGTCGCCCGGATCGACCGGGCGTGCGACGTCACCGACATCATCGACAACGTCGCCGGCGCCGGCATCGGCATCCTCGTCGGACTGCTCCTGCTGCCCGTGCTCCGCCCCTGGCGCGCCCGGCGTCGCTGACGGGTCGTGTGCCCGAGGACGCGCCCGGGCGCGGCGAGAGGCACACGACCTCGGGGATAAGTTGAGGCCATGACCTCACCCCAGCCGCGCGACTGCGTGTCCCGGATCCCGGCGTACGTCGCGGGCAAGCCGCCGCAGCCGCGACCGGGGCTGACGACGTACAAGCTGTCGTCGAACGAGAACCCCTACCCGCCGCTCCCCGGCGTGGTCGAGGCGGCGGCCCGCGCTGCCGAGCTGATGAACCGCTACCCCGACATGGGCAACACCGGGCTGTACGCCGCCCTGTCGGACCGTCTCGGCGTGCCCCCCGACGACCTCGCGCTCGCGACCGGGTCGGTCGCGTTGATCTACCAGCTCGTGCAGGCCTTCTGCGAGCCCGGCGACGAGGTCGTCTACGCCTGGCGCAGCTTCGAGGCCTATCCCATCGCGGTCACCGCTGCGGGCGCCACGAGCGTGCAGGTCCCGGTGACCGCCGACGGCCGGCACGACCTCGAGGCGATGGCGGCCGCCATCACCGACCGCACCCGGATCGTCCTGGTCTGCACCCCCAACAACCCGACCGGCCCGGCGGTCACCCAGCGGGCGCTCGACGAGTTCCTCGCCGCGGTCCCGTCCCACGTCCTCGTCGTGGTCGACGAGGCGTACGTCGAGTTCGTCCGGATGAGCGATCCCGTCGACGGCCTCGCCACCGTCCGCACGCATGACAACGTCGTGTCCACGCGCACGTTCTCGAAGGCCTACGGGCTCGCCGGGTTCCGGGTGGGGTACGCCGTCGCGCCGGCGCCGATCGCGGCCGCGCTGCGCGCCGTCTCGCTGCCGTTCGGGGTGTCGAGCGTCGCGCAGGCCGCGGCGATCGCCTCGCTCGAGGCGGAGGACCAGCTGCTCCAGCGTGTCGAGGCGCTGGTCGCGGAGCGCGAGCGCGTGGTCAAGGGCCTGGCCGACGCCGGTGTCACCGTGCCCGAGGCCCAGGGCAACTTCGTGTGGTTCGCGACGGGCGACCGCACCGCGGAGTTCGCGGCGGCCGCCGACGAGCTGGGCATCGTGGTGCGTCCGTTCGCGGGCGACGGCGCGCGGGTCTCCATCGGTGAGAACGAGGCCAACGACCGGGTCATCGAGCTCGCTCGCAGCTTCGGCTGACCCGGGAGAGGGCCCGTGACGGGCCCGCCAATAACTGGTCTAGACCATCGGTGTCGGCCCTCGCCGGGGCGGCATGCTCGTCGTGTCTCGGGTGACCCGTCCCCTCGACCCCCCGGGAGCTTTTCTGATGCCCACGTCCCCTCGACGCCGCGCCCTTGCCCTGTCCGCCAGCGGAGGACTCGTGACCGCCCTCGCCTGGCTGCCGGCCGGGCCCGCCTCCGCCCTGGTCAGCGGCAGCTTCCAAATCGCCGGCAGCGCCAGCTCGAATCCCACGAGCACCAACACGTGCGCCCTGTCCTCGGGCGACGCGAGTCCTTCGTCCACAGTGAAGGCCGTCGTCGGAGGGAAGCTGAAGACCTCGCTCAACATGAACGCGACGTTCACGAGCAACACCGACACCAATGACGTCACCGTGGTCACGGGCCACTACACGGGGCTGGTCAACGCCAGGAAGAGCCACGGGGACCTCTCCTTGCTGACGCTGACCGGCAGCGGAACCGTCTCGATCCAGAAGGCGGAGGGCAACGCCTCCCACTGCCGCACCACGGCCGACATGGTCGCCCAGGTCGAGCCCATGTCCTTCACGGAGTCGCACCCCGGATGGTTCCTCGCGCACCGGGCGGGCACGGCGAAGTCGCAGATCGTCGAGCTCGAGGCCGTGAGCTCGACAGGCTCGGGCGCGCTCGTGGACCTCTACGAGGGCGACGCCGGGAGCGCCGACGAGCGCGCGTTCGTCCCGCCCGGCAGTTTCGACGCTGTCGCGGTCGTGGCCACGACCGCCGGAGGCGTGGTGCTCAAGACCGCGAACCAGACCAGCCTGTCCCTGGCGTTCTTCCAGGCGGGTGCGGCCCCCAGCGGGGCCAGCGGGTCGGGCAAGCAGTTCGTGCGGTTCCCGGCCTCGGTGTCCTGCGGCACCCACAGCGCGAAGCTGACCTGGACGGCGAAGGCGGGTCGGGTGGCCAGCGGTGCGTTCTTCGTCAACGGTGCGAAGAGGGCGACGGTGAGCCACCCGCACGCGGGCGACCACGTGACGTTGCGTCACCTGTCTTCCACGGCCGACACGAAGATCGTCGGGAACCTGTCGATCTCCGGTGGCGGCCACGCCTCGGTGACCCGCGCTTACCTGCCCTGCAAGGGCTGACCTTCCGACCGGACACGGACGGCCGGCGATCGTGAGGTCGCCGGCCGTCTCGTGCCGGGCGTCGGTTCAGTCGCGACCTCGGCGGACGAGCCCGGACTCGTAGGCCACGACCACCGCCTGCACGCGGCTCCGCAGGCCGAGCTTCTGGAGCAGGCTCGCCACGTGGGTCTTCGTGGTGTGCTCGCTGATCACGAGCCGCTCCGCGATCTCGGCGTTGGACAGGCCACGCGCGACGAGCACGAGCACCTCCCGCTCGCGGGCCGTGAGCGAGGGCAGCTCGACCGCCGGCTCCTCGCCCGAGTCGGCGAACCGGGCGATCAGCCGCTGGGTGACCGCCGGGGCGAACAGCGATCCCCCGTCCGCGGCCACCCGGATCGCCGCGAGCAGCTGCGCCTCCTTGGCGTCCTTGAGGAGGAACGCGCTGGCGCCGGCCCGGAGTGCGGCGTAGACGTAGTCGTCGAGGTCGAACGTGGTGAGGACGACGACGCGCACCCCGGGCTGCTCCGCCATCACCCGGCGTGTGGCCTCGATCCCGTCGAGCCCGGGCATCCGGATGTCCATCAGGATGACGTCGGGCTGCAACGTGGCGGCCAGCTCGACCGCCCGATGGCCGTCCTCGGCCTCTCCCACGACCTCGAGGTCGTCCTCCGACCCGAGGATCATCCGGAAGCCGGCCCTGACCAGACCCTGGTCGTCGGCGAGCAGGATCCGGATCACGGTGTCGCCCCGAGGGGGAGTCGCGCCCGCACGGCGTAGCCGCCCTCGGGGCACCGGCCCGACTGGACCTGGCCGCCGTACAGCTCGGCGCGCTCGCGGATGCCCACGAGCCCGTGCCCCGACCCTCCACCGGTCCCGGTGCCGGGGCCGTCGTCGACGACCTCGAGCTCGAGATGCTCGGGCTCCCACCGGACGCTCACCCGGGCCCGGGCCGGCCCCGCGTGCTTGAGCGCGTTGGTCAGCGCCTCCTGCACGATCCGGTACGCCGAGAGGTCGACGCCGGCCGACAGCGGGACGGGCCTGCCCTCGCGCACCACCTCGACCGGCAGGCCCATCCGCGACATCGATCCCGCCAGCTCGTCGAGCGCATGGAGACCGGGCTGCGGGGTGAGGTCGTGCTCCTCGTCGTAGCGGAGCATGGCCAGCAGGCGCCGCATCTCGTCGAGAGCCTGTTCGCCCGTGCGCTCGATGGCGTCGAAGGCCGTGGTGGCCTCCTCCGGACTCGACGACAGGACCCGTCGACCGCCCCGCGCCTGCAGCACGATCACGCTGATCGCGTGCGCGACGACGTCGTGGAGCTCGCGGGCGATCCGGGCACGCTCCTCCGCCACGGCCTCGATGGCGCGCCGGTCGCGCTCGGCCGCGAGCTCGGCGTTCTCGCGGGCCAGGCGCTCGTCGGTGCGGTGGCGCTGGTGGAAGATCCGACCGGCCACGACCGGGAAGCCGATGAAGGTGGTGAAGAAGATCCAGTCGCCGACGGTCGGTGGCTGCGTGGGGTCGAAGGCCGCCAGCGGGATGATCGCCACCGAGACCGCCAGGCACGCCCAGAGCATCCAGCCGCGGGCGTAGCGGGTACCGGAGTAGAGCGCCACGATCAGGCCGAGCATGAACGCCCCGCCCTCGGCCACCCCATGGAGGACCGTGTGGTTGATCTCGACCACCGCGACCGCCGCCAGCAGGGGGACGAGCGGGGCGGACCGCCGGACCAGGAAGCTCGAGGCGAAGAAGAGCGCGACCGCCGCCCCCGCGCCCTGGTCGTGGGTCAGCTCGCCGCTGAAGAGCTCCTCGGCGACGTAGAGCAGGCCCAGGCCACCGGCCACGAGCTGGTCGGCATGCGGCGCCAGGGACGAGCGGAACGACACGGCGCGATGGTATGGCGCGGCACGGCGCCGCGTCCTCGCTCTCGGGAGGGGGATCGCCCTCGGGAAGGACCACTCCTGAGACGGAGCGGGTCCGCTCCCGCGCGCGATGTCTCCGAGCCGGTCGGGCGCCCACGCTGAGGGCGACCGATCGTCGTACCCAGGAGGAACCATGGACACCGCCACACTCGACACCACCCGCAGCAGCGCGACCACCACCCGGCTCTGGCAAGGCGCGTTCGCCACCGCCGTCCTCGCCGGACTGGCGCCGCGGGTGAACGCCGTGATCTACGACCACGAGCACATCTGGCACCTGGACCCCGAGGCGAGGGTCCTGCTGCCGATCGTGGTCGCGCTGCCGTTCGTGCTGGCTGCCACGGTGGGCGCCTGGGCCTGGCGAGGCTCGGCACGTCGCACCGTCCGCACCGCCCTGGTGCTGGCGGCGCTGTCGATCGTCGGCGTCCTGGGGTTCTTCGTCAGCCTGCCGATCGTCCTGGGCGGCAGTGCCGCCACCCTCGGCCTGGAGGCACGTCGACGGGGCGCCGTCCGAGGCGGGACGATCGCGACCGTGGTCGGGGTCCTGGCCTGCCTCGGCGGCACAGCGCTCTGGCTGCTCGGCGCCTGAGACCGGGCGTCCCGGAGGCGGCGCGGCTCAGGCGGCGACCGGCTCCGGGACGGGGCGGGCCCGGTCCATCCCGCGAAAGGCGGGGAGGAACGCCGGAGCCATCGTCGCCGCGAAGTAGCAGAGGCCGACCACGAGGAGCGCCGGGTCCAGCCCGATCCCGCTGACCACGAGCCCGCCCAGGATCCCTCCGAGCGGCATCAGCGACCAGCAGATCGCGCCGTTGAGGGCCGTCACCCGGCCCACCAGCTCGGGCGGGATCCGCTCGAACTGGACCGCACCCAGCACAGGGTTGAGGAAACCCGAGGCGCACCCGCCGACGACGCACATGGCGAGGATCGCCCACAGCGGGACCCCCAGCGCGAAGAGGACGAAGCGAGGCAGCCCGGTGACCAGGAACGCCACGACGTACGTCGCGAAGCGCGGCAGCCGCGTGCCGTAGGCGGCGGCGACGAACGACCCGATCATCGAGGCCCCGCCCCACACCGCGAACACCAGACCGAGGGCGCCGACGCCGGCACCCGAGTCGTGCGCCCAGACCGGCAGGATCACCGCCGACCAGGCGAGGTCGAGCAGGTTGGTCACCGCGATCATGAGGCAGAGGCTCATCAGGACCGCGTCGTGGCGCAGGAAGTCCCAGCCGTCGCGGAGCTCCCCGGCGTACGACGTGCGCCGGTCGCCCTCGGGCTGGGCGACGGGTCGGGAGGCCCGCCCGATCCCACGCGTGGTGAGCATCAGGATCACGGCGCAGACGCCGAAGGAGACGGCGTCGACGGCTACCGCGTCGGCTGCGCCGACGGTGGCCACGAGGCCGCCGGCGATGGCCGCGCCGATCATCGTGGCGCCGCGCTCGATCGCCGAGCTCAGCCCGGTGGCCCGCTCGAACGGCACCCCGGCGTGCTCGACCAGCGACGGGATCATGGCTCCGACGGCCGCGTCACCCGGACCACGCAGCGCGCCCCCGATCGCGACCAGGACCAGCAGCATCGGGAAGGTCAGCGATCCGGCGTGGTGCAGCAGCGGGATCAGGCCGACCGAGACCAGCGACAGCAGGTCGGCGGTGATGGCCATCCGCCGCGGTCCGAGCCGGTCCACCAGAGGACCGCCGGTCGCCTTGAAGATCACGAGGGGGGTCAGCTCGGCGGCCGCGACCAGACCGGTGCGGGTCGCCGAACCGGTGGTGACCAGGACCAGCCACGGGATCGCGATCATCGACACCCGGGTGCCGAGCAGCGAGACGGCCTCGGCGGTGAGCCAGCCGTAGAGCGGGAGGCGCCGACGGTGCATCAGGCACCGCCTTCCAGCACGACCGTCCCGGGACGCGGGAACGCGTTGAGGTTCACGACGAAGTCCGCGGCGCCCTCGGCGTCGTCGGCGTCCTCCTGCTCCGACCACTCCTCGACCAGGGAGAACAGCGCCTGGGTGAGCTGGTCGGCCCGCTCGGGAGTCAGTCGCAGGTGCCAGTCGCTCGTGGTGCTCGCCTTCTGCCAGGGCAGCGGGAGGTGGCGCCGCTCGGCGACGTACTGCATCAGGGTCTCGGTGTAGAGCAGCGCGACGGACTGCAGGTAGGCCTCCGCGCTCTCGGCCTCGTCCTCCGAGGTGCGTCCCTCGAGGTGGGCGAGCGTGCTCTGGTGCGCGGCCTTCCACCAGCGGTCGCGGCCGTCGCCGCGCTCGGAGTCCTCGACGATGAAGCCGTGCTCGGCCAGCTGGCGCAGGTGGTACGACGTCGCGCCGGTGTTCAGCTTCAGCTCCTGGGCCAGCCTGGTGGCCGTGGCCGGCCCCTCGAGCCGCAGCATCATGAGCATCTTCAGCCGCGTGGGGTGGGAGAGGGCCCGTAGCCCGGCTGCGGAGGGGGTGATCGAGGACGTCGCCATATCCCCAACATACCTTTGCAAAGAGAAGTTTGCAAACAGTTCTTGGGAGATTTTCCGCACCCGCATCGGAGGCAGACGACCGGCCCCGGTGGGTACGGCCGGCCGCGGTCGGGTCCTAGCCTTCGTCCCGTGGTGGGATCGATCCGCGTCGGCATCTCCGGCTGGCGCTACCCCGGGTGGCGGGGTGACTTCTACCCGAAGGGACTGCCCCAGCGTCGTGAGCTCGAGTACGCCGCGGAGCACCTGACCTCCGTCGAGATCAACGGCTCGTTCTACTCGCTGCAGCGCCCGACGTCGTACGCCGGGTGGCGGGCGCAGACGCCCGACGGCTTCGTGTTCGCGGTCAAGGGCGGACGCTTCGTCACCCATCTCAAGCGCCTCGTCGACGTCGACACCGCGCTGGCCAACTTCTTCGCCTCGGGCGTCCTCGCGCTGGGTCCGCGGCTCGGGCCCTTCCTGTGGCAGCTGCCGGAGACTCTCGCCTTCGATCCGCGAGTGCTCGACGACTTCCTGGGCCTGCTCCCGCGCAGCACCACCGAGCTGGCCGAGCTGGCCCGGCGCCACGACGACAAGCTCTCCGACGATCGCGCGGTGACGGCGGCCGAGGACCACCGGTCGGTGCACCACGCGTTGGAGTTCCGGAGCCCGACGTTCGCGGTCCCGGAGGCCCTGGACGTCCTGCGGGCGCACGGGGTGGCGTGCGTCCTGGCCGACACCGCCGGGCGCTGGCCGCGGGTCGACGAGGACACCGGGTCTATCCGCTACGTCCGGCTGCACGGTGACCGGGAGCTGTACGCCAGCGGCTACACCGACCGCGTGCTCGACCGCTGGGCGGACTGGTGCCGGCGCGCGGCGGAGACCGAGGACGTGTTCGTGTACTTCGACAACGACCTGAAGGGGTTCGCGCCCCGCGACGCGATGCGGCTCATCGCGAGGCTGTGACCCGGTGGTGCGTGGCCTCCTGCAGGGCGCACGACGTCGCCCGCGGTGACCGGCCTGCCGAGGGCGGACCCTGCGGTTGATTGGCGGCTGCCGAGGCTCGCCCGGTAAGTTGGGGGGCACGAATGTGGTCCCAGTCACACCCGGCGTACGCCGCACCACCCACGCGACGTACGCCGTTCCGAGCAGCAGGCCAGGCGGAGACCCCGCGAGCCCCTGAACCAGAGGAGCAACCGTGACCCAAGCAGGCTTCGGCCCCGACCTGGCGGAGGTCTTCGGCCCCGCTCATCGGGCCGGCAACGACGAAGGCGTCCCCGATCTCGTCCAGCTGCTCACGCCCGAGGGCGAGCGCGTCGAGCACCCCGACTTCTCCTTCGGCGACGACCTCACCGAGGCCCAGCTCGCCGAGACCGTGCGCGGCTTCTTCCGCGACATGACCCTGACCCGGCGCATCGACGTCGAGGCCACCGCCCTCCAGCGCCACGGCGAGCTCGGCATCTGGGCCCAGCTGCTCGGCCAGGAGGCCGCCCAGGTCGGCGCCGGCCGCGCGCTCCGCCCGCAGGACTACGTCTTCCCGACCTACCGCGAGCACGGCGTCGCCTGGTGCAAGGGCGTCGACCCGCTGCTGCTGCTCGGCCTGTTCCGCGGCGTCGACCAGGGCGGGTGGGACCCGCGGGAGAACAACTTCGGGCTCTACACGATCGTGATCGGCGCGCAGACGCTGCACGCGACCGGCTACGCGATGGGCATGCAGCGCGACGGCGTCGTCGGCACCGGTGACCCCGAGCGCGACGCCGCCGTGATCGCCCACTTCGGTGACGGCGCCTCCAGCCAGGGCGACGTGAACGAGGCCTTCATCTTCGCCGCCTCCTACAACGCCCCTGTCGTGTTCTTCTGCCAGAACAACCAGTGGGCCATCTCCGAGCCGATCGAGCGTCAGACCCGGATCCCGCTCTACCAGAGGGCTCTGGGCTTCGGGTTCCCCGGCGTCCGGGTCGACGGCAACGACGTGCTCGCGACGTACGCCGTCACCCAGGCCGCCTTGCAGCGTGCCCGCGACGGCCAGGGCCCGACGTTCGTGGAGGCCTACACCTACCGGATGGGCGCCCACACCACGACGGACGACCCGACCCGCTACCGGCTCTCCGACGACGTCGAGCGGTGGAAGCTCAAGGACCCGATCGCCCGCGTCGAGGTCTACCTCAAGCGCAACGGCCTGGCCGACCAGGAGTTCTTCGACGCCGTCGCCGCCGAGGCGGACGAGCTCGGGCACACCCTGCGCGAGGGCTGCAAGGCCATGCCGGACCCGCAGCCGATGAGCATGTTCGACCACGTGTACGCCGAGGAGACCGAGGAGCTGCGCGTCGAGCGCGAGGGCTACCAGGCGTACTTGGAGAGTTTCGAAGGAGCACGCGCATGAGCGACACGAACCAGAAGGTGACGCTCGCCAAGGCCCTCAACATGGGCCTGCGCAAGGCGATGGAGGACGACCCCAAGGTCCTGCTGATGGGCGAGGACGTCGGCAAGCTCGGCGGCGTCTTCCGGATCACCGACGGCCTGCAGAAGGACTTCGGCGAGGACCGGGTGATCGACAGCCCCCTCGCCGAGTCCGGCATCGTCGGGACGGCGGTCGGCATGGCCCTGCGTGGCTACAAGCCCGTCGTGGAGATCCAGTTCGACGGCTTCGTCTACCCGGCGTACGACCAGATCGTCTGCCAGGTCGCCAAGATGTGCTTCCGCTCGCAGGGCAAGACGCCGCTGCCGATCGTCATCCGCATCCCGTTCGGGGGCGGCATCGGCGCGGTCGAGCACCACAGCGAGTCCCCCGAGGCGCAGTTCGCGCACACGCCCGGCCTCAAGGTGGTCGCCTGCTCCAACCCGGTGGACGGCTACTGGATGATCCAGCAGGCGATCGCGGCCCCGGACCCGGTGATCTTCCTGGAGCCCAAGCGTCAGTACCACGCCGACAAGGCCGAGCTCGACGAGGGCGCGACGCCCGACCCGCTGTTCAGCTCGCGCGTGGTCAAGCAGGGCACCGACGTCACCGTGCTCGCCTACGGCCCGACCGTGAAGACCGCGCTCAAGGCCGCGGAGGCCGCGGCCGGAGAGGGCAAGTCGCTGGAGGTCATCGACCTGCGCACGCTGTCGCCCCTCGACCTGGCTCCGGTCTACGACTCGGTCCGTCGCACGGGTCGCGCGGTGATCACCCACGAGGCGCACATCAACCTCGGCATGGGCGCCGAGGTGGCGGCGCGGATCACCGAGCAGTGCTTCTACTCCCTGGAGGCGCCGGTCCTGCGCGTCGGCGGCTTCGACACGCCGTACCCGCCCTCCCGGATCGAGGAGGACTACCTGCCCGACCTCGACCGGGTGCTCGACGCCGTCGACCGCACGCTCGACTTCTGACCGATGTCGGTGGTCGAGCGTGTCGAGACCCTTGGGTCGAGCGTTGTCGAGACCACCAGCCCGCTGAGGAGAACTGAGAACCATGGCTGAGTTCAAGCTGCCCGACGTCGGCGAGGGTCTGACGGAGGCGGAGATCGTGACCTGGAAGGTCAAGGAGGGCGACACGATCGCCATCAACGACATCGTGGTCGAGATCGAGACCGCGAAGTCGTTGGTCGAGCTGCCGTCGCCGTACGCCGGCGTCGTGCAGAAGCTGATGGTGCCCGAGGGCGAGACCGTGGCGGTCGGCACCCCGATCATCGCCATCGGTGACCCGGCGGCTGCGCCTGCCGAGCCGGCGCAGCCTCGTCCGGAGCCCGCGGAGATCGACCTGTCCAACCCCGCGGCGAGCGGCGGGGGCGAGGGCGAGTCACTCGTGGGGCGCAACAAGGCCGACCGCGGCGCGGTCCGTCGCGTACGCCGTGGCGCGGGTACGCCGGTCGCTGCCAGTGCGGCCGCGACCCAGCAGCAGGTCCAGGGTTCCTTCGAGCCCGGCATCGCCTCGCCCGACGTCGTGGACGAGGCGGACGAGCCGGCGGTGCCGGCGACCTCCGCGCCCGTCTCGGGTGCCGCCGCGCGCGCCCTCGCGAAGCCCCCCGTCCGGAAGCTGGCCAAGGACCTCGGCGTCGACATCTCGACGTTGACCGGGTCCGGACCCGGTGGCGCGGTGACCCGGGACGACGTCCAGGCGGCGTCCGGCGGACCGGTCCCGACCAACGGGCAGGTCTCGACCGGGCCGACCGGCGGATCCACCGGCGCGACGGGTGGTCAGCGGGAGACCCGGGAGCCGATCAAGGGCGTCCGCAAGATGATGGGTCAGGCGATGGTGGGCTCGGCCTTCACGATCCCGCACGTCACCGAGTGGGTGACCGTCGACGCGACCCGCACGATGGAGTTCGTCGACCGGCTCAAGGCCCGGCGCGAGTTCCGCGACGTGAAGGTGTCGCCGCTGCTGGTGCTGGCCCGCGCGGTCATGCTCGCCATGCGACGGACCCCCGAGATCAACTCCTGGTGGGACGAGGCCGCCCAGGAGGTCGTCTACAAGAGCTACGTGAACCTCGGCATCGCGGCCGCGACGCCGCGCGGGCTCGTCGTACCCAATGTGAAGGACGCCGAGCGCCTCTCGCTGCTCGATCTGGCGTCTGCGCTCAACCAGCTGACCGCGACGGCCCGCGAGGGCAAGACCCAGCCGGCCGAGATGAGCGGCGGAACGTTCACGATCACCAATGTGGGGGTCTTCGGCGTCGATTCCGGCACCCCGATCATCAACCCTGGGGAGTCCGCGATCCTCTGCTTCGGTGCGACCCGGAAGCAGCCGTGGGTCGTCCCTTCGACAGGCTCAGGACAAGCGACAGACGAGATCGTGGTGCGGCAGGTGACGACGCTCGCCCTGAGCTTCGACCACCGCCACATCGACGGCGAGAAGGGGTCACGGTTCCTGGCCGACGTCGCCGGCATCCTCGAGGACCCCGCGAGCGCGCTGCTGTTCTGACCCAGGTGCACCGGTCGGAGCGAGGCGCTCGACCGGTGCCCGGGTGTCAGCGCGCGTGGTAGGCCGGCTCGCCGGACGCCAGCAGCCACCGGTGGAAGAACGCCGTGAGGTCCTCGCCCGACCGTCGGCTCCACCAGGCCGCCAGGTCCCGACGGTCGCGGCTGGTGAACCGGTGGCTGCGCGGCCACTGCGCCGCCAGCCTCCAGAAGAGCGGATCGCCCAGGCGGTGCCGCAGGGTGTCCCACATCAGGGCAGGGACGTAGTAGACGTTCCCCTCGCCGAACGACCCCGACGCGTAGTGCGCCGGCGGGCCCCACTGTGCGCGCATCCCGCCCGCGACCGAGGCCCAGCGCCGGAGGATGGCGGTCCGCGGCTCGGGACCGTGGTCCCCGGTCCAGTTCGCCTCCGCGAGGTACGTCGCCATGCCCTCGCTCATCCACAGGTCGCTCCAGTCGCCGGGCGTCACCTCGTCGCCGTACCACTGGTGCGCGAGCTCGTGGACGATCACGTCGCGCGACAGCGTGTAGTGGTTCATCCCGAGCGTGACGGTGGACTGGGTCTCCATGGCGCTGTTCGACGGCACCACGAGCACCCCCAGGGTCGGGAAGGGGTAGCGCCCGACCTTGCCCTCCAGATAGGCGATCGCGCGCGGTGTGTAGCGGAGCCGACGGACGAGTCGCGGGCGGTCCGTCGGGGTCCAGTAGGTGATCGGCAGCCCGTGCGGGCCGGTGTCCCTCGTCCGGGTGTAGCGGCCGATCGCGACGGTGATCAGGTACGACGACGCCGGCTCGGGCAGGCGCCACCGGGTGACGGTCTGACCTCCCGTCGTCGTGCGCGACCGCAGCTGCCCGTTGGCGATCCCGACCATCGGAGCGGGCGCGTGGATCGTGAAGTCGTAGAACGCCTTGTCGGACGGCTGGTCGTTGACGGCGTACCAGGAGTAGGCGCCGTACGGCTCCTGCATGGTCCAGATGCTGCCGTCGCTCCTGGTGGTCCACCCGGTGGTGTCGAAGTCGGGGCGGTCGGTCGGCGCCGCGACCGGCTCCGGGGTCCCGGAGTAGGTCAGCTGCAGGACGTGCCGGTCCCCGGAGGTCACCGGCGCTTCGACGACGAGGTCCTTGGCCTGGTGGGTGAACGCGACGGGCCGTCCGTCCAGCCAGACGTGCCCGACGGCGAGCTGGTGGGCGAGGTCGAGCTGGACGTGGGTGCCGGTCCGGGCCGCCCGGAACAGCAGCGTCTCGCGGCCGGTGAGGATCTCGTGCCGCGGGTCCCACGAGAGGTCCAGGTCGTAGTGCAGCGCGTCGACCCCCGGGTCGCCGACATCCGGGTAGACCGTGTCCTCCCGGGGCGAGCTGACGGCCGCGTCGTACACCGTGGTGCCCGGGTCCGCGGCCGGCCCGGTCACCGCCGGCGCCGGGGGGCCGGCGGTCGACGGTCCGGGCCCGCAGCCGGTCATGGTGAGTGCCAGTGCCGCGCCGAGGGCGGGCACCAGGAGTCGCCGGCTCACTCGCTGCCGCGCAGCAACGGCCGGGCGAGCCGGCGGCCGTGGTGGATCTGGGCCTTCACGGTGCCGAGCGGGGCGCCGACCTGCTGGGCGATGTCCTCGTACGACATGCCGTAGACGTCGCGCAGGATCAACGGCTCGACGAACTGCGGGTGGTCGCGCTCGATGACCTCCATGGCCTCCAGCAGGTCGAGGCGGGTGCCGGCGATGACACTCGTGGTGCGGGGGTCCGGCTTCTCCAGGGGCAGCACGTCGCTCGAGATCGCCTGGTTCTTCATCCGTCGGTAGGTCGTCCGGGCGCTGTTGACGGCCACGACGTGCATCCAGGTCGTGAAGCGGCCCTGCCGGCCCCACGAGCCGATCTTGTTGGCGATGTTGATCAGCGCCTCCTGGCACGCGTCCTCCGCGTCCGGCGTGTAGGGGAGCACGCCGCGGCACACGTTCAGGCAGCGCGGCCGGACCGCCGTGAGCAGCTGTTCGAGCGCGTCGCGGTCGCCGCCCTGCGCGCGCCGCGCAAGTTCGTCGACGTCGTCGGCCGTGAGTTCCTCGCGGGTCATGCGCGTTCCCTCTGCTCCCCGTGCCGCTCCCAGGTGTGGGGAGCGGGTCGTGACTGCACCATAATGCCGGGGTGTCCATGCCCGCCCGCCTCGGTCGCTACGCCGTGCGTCGGCGCATCGGTTCGGGGGGCTTCGCCACCGTCTGGCTTGCTTATGACGAGCAGCTGGACTCGCCGGTTGCGATCAAGGTGCTCGCGGAGAACTGGACCGAGGACGGCCACGTCCGTCAGCGGTTCCTCGAGGAGGGCCGCTACCTCCGCAAGGTCGAGTCGCCCCACGTCGTCAGCGTGTACGACGCGGGCTCGCTCGAGGACGACCGGCCCTACCTCGTCATGTCGTACGCCGACCAGGGCACGCTTGCCGACCGGCTGGAGGCCGAGGGACTGACGGTCCCGCAGGCCGGCGAGGTGATCCGGCAGGTGGGCGAGGGGCTCGCCGCGCTCCACCGGCGCGGGGTGCTGCACCGCGACATCAAGCCGGCCAACGTGCTGTTCCGCACCGTCGACCCGGAGCACGAGGGCACCGTCGTCCGGGCCATGGTCGGCGACCTCGGGCTCGGCAAGGCGCTCGACGTCTCGTCACGCCTGACGATGATCGCGGGCACGCCGTCCTTCGTCGCGCCCGAGCAGGCGCAGGGGGAGCACCTCGACGCGCGGGCGGACCAGTACTCCCTGGCCGCGCTGGCCTACCTGCTGCTGACCGGCCGCTCGCCGTACGCGCACAGCACCCTGCAGGCCGCGGCCAACCCGGCCCCCCCGGTCCCGATGTCGACGCCGGAGCGGCCGTTCCCGGCCGCGGTCGAGGACGTCGTACGGCGGGGGCTCGCGGCCGACCGCGAGGACCGGTGGCCCGACGTCCTGACGTTCGTGACCGCGCTGCGGTCCGCGCTGGGCGAGGGTGGTGTCGGTCAGCTGCCCGCGCGGTGGCTCCCCGTCGACCCCGACCTCACCCAGCCGGGGAACCGTCCCTCCCTGGTCCCGGCCGCCGAGGACCTGCCCGACCCGGTCCCGCCGACGCGCCGCCGGTGGCCGGCGGTCGCCCTGGCCGTGGTGCTGCTGGTGCTGGGCGCGGTCGGCGGCTTCGCGATCTGGCGCGGCACGCACACCCAGGTCACGCACACCGACGACACCGGCGTGCTCTCCGTGACGGTCCCGGCGGCCTGGAACCGCGAGGTCAGGCCCTCGGGGTGGAACCCGCCCGACAGCCCGATCGGTGAGCCCGCCCTGTCGGTCGGCGACCGACGCGGCTGGACGACCTCGGGGCAGGGAGCCTTCCTGGGCCTGATGCCCGAGAGCCGGCTGCCCAACCGTCTGCCCCGGCACCCGGGCTGCCAGCGGACCGGCAACCCGGTCTACACCACGCGCGGGGACCCGACGGTCACCGTGACCTCGACCGGGTGCCCGGGCGTGATCATCGACCGGGCGGTGCAGCTGACCACCTCACAGCTGCTGTGGGTGCAGGTGCGGAGCCGTGACCTGACCACGGCGAAGAACGTGCTCGGCTCGGTCAGGACGCACGGCGTGATCTGACCGCCCGTGGTCACGGCGTGGCGGTGGGGCTGGACGTGGAGCCGCTCGTCGCCGGGGACGACGGCTGCGTGCTCGGCGGGTGCCGCGGCGTGACGACGCCGGTGAGGTTGTCGGCGAAGCGGTGGAGCATGGCGCGCAGGCCGGGGGCGTCGCGCTTGCGCCCGGCGACCGACACCTGGAGCGTCGCGTTCTGCTGACCGTTCGCGGCGAACCACTGGAAGAAGTTGTAGCGCAGGTAGTTGGTGCTCGGCTCGCGGTAGGTGAAGTACAACGCCGAGCCGGTCTTCTTGAGGACGTGGACGTCGGCGTACCCGGCCTGCTGGAAGCCGGTGCGCTTGGTCGCGACCTCCTGCCCGACGTTGTCCAGGACGTTGTCGAGGGTCTTCACGTAGAGGCTGTATCCGCCGACGTCGGGCTCGTCCGCCGGCTTGTAGCGCACGTAGGTGACCCTGTTGATCTGGTTCGGGCCGAGGAGCGCATTGGTGAGGGCGTTGTAGGCCTGCCAGCCCTGCGGCGCGTGGTAGGTCCAGGTCGCCAGATGGTTGTGGATGGTGTGGTCGGGGGGCGGCAGCGCGAGCTCGGGCGACAGGGTGGGGTAGGTGATGTCCGTGGCGTACGGCGACGCGGTCGACACGTGCCCCGGCACGCTGGGTGACACGCCGGGCACCGGGCTGGCGAGGGTGCCGTGCGCCGGCCGCGGCTCCACGGCGTACGCCACCAGGACCCCTCCGCCGAGCCCGATGAGGCCGCAGAGCAGCGCGACCACGAGTCCCCGCATGCTCATGGGGGTCACCGTATCGACCGCAGGTCACGATCCGGTGTCCGCCCGCCCCGGCCCGCCGGTCGAGCCGTCCTCGCTGGTCGAGCCTGTCGAGACCAAGGGCGCACCCCTCGCTGGTCGAGCCTGTCGAGACCAAGGGCGCGCCCCTCGCTGGTCGAGCCTGTCGAGACCAAGGGCCGCCCCCGCTGGTCGAGCTTGTCGAGACCAAGGCCGCCCCCGCTGGTCGAGCTTGTCGAGACCAAGGGCCGCCCCTCGCTGGTCGAGCCTGTCGAGACCAAGGGCGCGCCCCTCGCTGGTCGAGCTTGTCGAGACCAAGGGCCGCCCCTCGCTGGTCGAGCTTGTCGAGACCAAGGGCCGCCCCTCGCTGGTCGAGCTTGTCGAGACCAAGGGCGCGCCCCTCGCTGGTCGAGCTTGTCGAGACCAAGGGCCGCCCCTCGCTGGTCGAGCCTGTCGAGACCAAGGGCGCCCTCGGTGGTCGAGCGGAGTCGAGACCACGTCCCGAGCGCGCCGTGACGCCGGCCCCCTCCGTTTGCGCGCCGGTGTCACACGCGCCACTGTGGACGACATGACGTCCGCCTACTTCGACAAGCACCGTGAGCGCCTCGACGCGGCGGTGTCCGCCATCGCGTCCCGGGAGTACTACTCGGCGTTCGACGAGTCCCCGTCACCGCGGGTGTACGGCGAGTCTGCGGCCGCGGAGGGCAAAGCCGCGTTCGAGGCCTGGCTGGGGACGACGTTCCCGCTCGAGACCCCGGGCAGCGACGACCTGGTGACCACCGAGCGGTCGCCGTACGGCTTCGACCTCGAGGTGGCCTACCCGCACGTCACGGACACGGACGCGCTGCTGGCCGCGGCCGGCGCCGGGATGAAGGCCTGGCGCGACGCCGGGCCGGAGCAGCGGGTCGGTGTCTGCATCGAGATCCTCGACCGGCTGCATGCGCGGGTCTTCGAGCTCGCCAATGCCGTGCAGCACACCAGCGGCCAGGCCTTCGTGATGGCGTTCCAGGCCGGTGGCGCGCACGCCCTCGACCGGGCCCTCGAGGCGATCGCCTATGCCTGGGTCGAGATGACCCGCACCCCGCGCACGGCGCTGTGGGAGAAGCCGGGCAAGGTGCCGCTGCGGATGGAGAAGACGTTCACCGTCGTCCCGCGCGGGGTGGCCCTGGTGATCGGGTGCAACACGTTCCCGACCTGGAACTCCTGGCCGGGGCTCTTCGCCTCGCTGGTCACCGGCAACGCCGTCGTCGTGAAGCCACACCCGTCGGCCGTGCTGCCGTTGGCGATCACGGTGCAGGTCTGCCAGGAGGTGCTGGCCGAGGCCGGCCTCGACCCCCACCTGGTGATGCTGGCGGCCGAGGAGCCGGCCGACAAGCTCGCGTCCTCGCTGGCGCTGCGCGAGGAGGTGAAGCTGATCGACTTCACCGGCGGCAACGCCTTCGGCGACTGGCTGGAGAAGAACGCGCGGCAGGCGACGGTGTTCACCGAGAAGGCCGGCGTCAACACCGTCGTCGTCGACTCGACGTCGGACTTCGCGGCCATGTGTCAGAACCTCGCCTTCTCGTTCGCGCTCTACACCGGCCAGATGTGCACCGCGCCCCAGAACGTCTACCTCCCGGCGTCCGGCATCGAGACCGACGAGGGCACCAAGTCACCAGCCGACGTCGCGGCCGGCATCGGCGCGGCGTTCGAGAGGCTGCTCGGCGACGACGCGCGTGCGGTCGAGCTGCTCGGCGGGGTCGTGAACGACGGGGTCCTGACGCGGCTCGACGCCGCCGGCGCGCGCGGCGAGGTGTACGTCGCCTCGCGGACGGTGACCCACCCGTCGTACCCGGACGCGACGGTGCGGACCCCCACCATCATCGGCCTCACGGCTGCCGACGACGACGTCTACGAGAGCGAGTGCTTCGGGCCGGTGGCCTACCTGATCTCGACCTCGGGCACCGACCAGTCGATCGCGCTCTTCGGCTCGACCGTGCAGGCGCACGGCGCGATGACGTCCGCGGTCTACTCGACCTCCGACGCCGTGATCGAGCAGATGCGCGACGCCGCGCTCGACGCCGGGGTCGCGCTGAGCGAGAACCTGCTCGGCGGCGTGTTCGTGAACCAGTCGGCCGCCTACTCCGACTTCCACGGCACCGGCGCCAACCCGGCGGCCAACGCGTCGTACACCGACGGGGCCTACGTCGCGTCCCGCTTCCGGATCGTCCAGTCCCGCCGGCACGTCTGACTCGTTCCGCACCTCGCCCCACGCTGTTTTCCACAGGTGCGGGTGGCTGGTGGGGTAGTCCGTGACGAAAAGCTCCTCAATCCGGTCTTGGCAGAGGATTTCCGTCACGGACTACCCCGACGCCCCCGTCCCCACCTGTGGAAAACGAGCCGAGGGCCCGGGTACTCCGTGACGGAACTGTCGTGAATCCCGGCCCGGAGGGACAGGATCGTCACGGACTACCCCGGCGCCCGCCGCTAGCGTGAGCCCGTGGCCGACTTCCTCCTGCGCGATGTCCGGCTGGTCGAGCTGGGGAAGGGGCGGAGCTGGGTCGGTCCTGTCGACGTCCTCGTGGAGCAGGGCTCCATCCGCGAGATCGGGCACTCGCTCGACCGGCCCGCCGGCATCGAGGCGTACGACGCGCAAGGGCGCTGGGCGATCCCCGGGCTGTGGGACCAGCACGTCCACCTCGCCCAGTGGACCGCGCGCCGCGACCGGCTCGACCTCGCCGGGACCACCTCGCCCGACGACGCGCTCGCGCGCGTGCGCGCCTGGCTCGCCACCCACCCCGGGCCGCTGGTCGGGCGTGGCCACCGGATCGGGATGTGGGCCGAGCAGCCGACCGTCGCCCGGCTCGACGAGGTGGCACCCGACGTCCCGGTGGTCCTGATCGCCGGCGACGCGCACCATGCCTGGCTCAACTCCCGGGCCCTCCGGGCGCTGGGTCTGCCCGACCGCGAGGACGTGGTCGCCGAGAACGAGTGGTACGAGGCCTACACGCGCATCGACACGATCGTCGAGCCCGACGTGTCGCCGGAGGCCTACCGCCGCACCCTCCAGCAGGCGGCGGCGCTCGGCATCGTCGGGGTCGTCGACCTCGAGCGGGGCCAGACCGCGGCCGACTGGGAGGAGCGCGACTCGCCCGTCCGGGTCAGGGTCGCGACGTACGCCGACGGGCTCGACGAGGTGATCCGGGCGGCTCTGCGCACCGGTGACCCCCTCCCGGGCTCGCCGGACACGGTCACCATGGGACCGCTCAAGATCATCTCCGACGGCTCGCTCAACACCGGGACGGCCTGGTGCTGCGAGGAGTACGCCGACGGGTCGGGCTCCGGTGCGCCCAACCAGACGCCCGCCGAGCTGGCCGGACTCCTCGACCGTGCCCACGCCCACGGCCTCGAGGTGGCGACCCATGCGATCGGCGACCGGGCGCTGCACGAGGCGCTCACGGCGTACGACGCCACCGGCGCATCGGGCTCGATCGAGCACGCCCAGCTCGTGCGACGCGACTCGGTGCGCGAGATGGCGCGCCTCGGTCTGCGTGCGAGCGTGCAGCCGGCGCACCTGCTCGACGACCGCGACCCGACCGAGCTGGCGTGGCCGGACCGGGCCGGCCGCTGCTTCGCGTTCCGCTGGATGCTCGAGGACGGCGTCTCCCTCGCGTTCGGCTCCGATGCCCCCGTCTCTCCGCTCGACCCCTGGCTCGCGATCGCGGCCGCGGTGCACCGCAGCGCCGACGACCGGCCCCCGTGGCACCCCGAGCAGGCACTGACCGCCCGAGAGGCGCTCGCCGCCAGCGTCGACGGCCAGGGCACCCTGCATGCCGGGATGCGCGCCGACCTGGTCCTGCTCGACGCCGACCCGCTCGCTCCCGCGGCCGACACCGGCGAGCAGGCGGTCCGCCTGCGGGCCATGCCGGTGTCCCTGACCCTCGCCGCCGGCGAGGTCGTGCACAGCGAGCTCTGAGCGAGGATCGCCGGCTCAGGCGAGGGCGATGGTGAGGTCCCGGATCGTCTCGGGGTCCTCGAGCAGGTCGCCGTACAGCTCGCGCAGCTGCCCCATCCGGTAGCGCACGGTCTGCGGATGCACGAACAGCGCGGCGGCGATGTCGTCGCGGCGTCCCTGGTGGAGCAGCCAGGTGCGGAGCGTCTCGGTGAGCTTCTGCCGGGTCGCCGGACGCAGCTTCGCGAGAGGCGCCAGCACCTTGGCGCGCAGGTCGGCGACGGCCTCGGCGTCCGCGGCGAGCACGAGCTCGGCGAGATGCTCCTCGGTGTCGTACGTCGCCTCGTCGGCGCGGAGCGCGAGTCCGCGCAGGGCCCGGGTGTACGACGTGCCGGCGAGCAGCCAGGGGCGTGCCGGGCCGGCGACGGCGGACCGGTCGGCGAGGGACCGCATCAGCCCCGGCCGCGCGCGTCCGCCGGCGTCCGGGACGAGCAGGACGCCGAGTCCTTCGGGCAGGCCCGGCGCGTCGCCCAGCGCGATCAGCGTGCGCGGGTCCACGAGGCCCTGGGCCGGCCGCACCTGCGAGCCGGGGAAGATCACCGCCGTCAGGGTCTTGGGCGCCACCCAGTCGGCCCGCTCGGCCGCGGCCATCAGGGCGTCCGCGGGGTCGCCACGCAGCAGCCCGACGGTGAGCCGGTCGAGGTAGCGCTGGCGCACCCGCCCGGTGGTCTCGAGCTCGTCGGCGTGCCCGGCGACCGACGCGGCGGACAGCTCGTCGATGTAGGCGAAGACGAGCTCCGCGAACGACGCCAGCATGTCCGCGGCCACGCCGCCCTCCACCGCGGTCTCCGCCAGCTCGCGCCAGGCGACCCGGGCGCCGACCCGGTACGCCGACAGCAGCGCGTCCGCACTGCGGCCGCTGCGCGCCTCTCCGCGACCCAGCGCGTAGGCGCCCTCCAGCGCCGGGGACAGCGGCGTACCGGCGTCGGTCGTGCGTCCCCGGGCGGCCAGGCGGAGGAAGCCGGCGAGCGCCATCTGCACGGCGTTCTCGATGTTGTCGCCCATCGGCCCCCCGAACGCGCCGGCATACGACGGCACCTCCTCGGTGACCGCGCTGATGGTGTGGGTGGCGACCTCCGGGAGCCGCTGGCGGAGCATGTCGAGCAGCCGTGGATCGAGCGCGATCCGCGTCCCTCCGGCCTCCGGCAGCGTCATGCGGCAAATTGTTCCATACGAACAAAGAACCGTCGATCGATTCACGCCCGATGGTCAGGAATACTGCAGGAACGTAGGACATGCTGGATGATATGAGCACGACACTCGAGCCGACCCGCCCTGCTTGGCGCGCTCGTGCCCTCAAGATCGCCGAGGCCGCGACCACACCCCTGGTGCCCGCCGACTTCCTCGACCTCTTCGCCCCGCTGCGCCCCGGCGCCGACCTGCGCGGGCGCATCGAGTCGATCCACCCCGAGACCGCCGACGCCGCCACCCTGGTGATCCGCCCCGGGGCCGACTGGTCCGGGCACGTCCCGGGCCAGTACGTCCGGATCGGCATCGACGTGGACGGCGTCCGCCACTGGCGCGCCTACTCGCTGACCCACGGCCCGCGCGCCGACGGCCGGATCTCGATCACGGTGAAGGCGGTCCCCGACGGCAAGGTCAGCAACCACATCGTCCGCGACAGCCGTCCCGGCACGCTCGTCCACCTCGAGCAGCCGGCCGGCGAGTTCGTGCTCCCGACCGCCGCCGCCCGCGGCGAGAAGGTCCGCCTGCTGTTCGTCACGGCCGGCTCGGGCATCACCCCGGTGATCGGGATGCTCCGCAACCTCTTCCCCTCGACCGACAGCGGCGTGGTACGCCTGGCCCGCAGCGCGTCGTACGACATCACCGTCGTGCACGTCGCGCCCAGCGAGCCGGACTCCATCTTCGAGCGCGACCTGAAGGCGCTCGACGCGGCCGGCTGCATCCGCCTGGTCGAGCGCTTCGACGACGTGCACGGCATCCTCGACCTCGCCGATCTCGAGCGCCTGGTGCCCGACCTCGACGAGCGCACGACGTTCGCCTGCGGCCCCGGCGGTCTGCTCGACGCCTTGGCCGCGCACCACCAGGAGCGGGGACTCCCGCTCTATGTGGAGCAGTTCCGGGTCTCGCCCCTCGTCGCCGGCGAGGGCGGGAGCGTCACGTTCGACCAGACCGGGCTGGAGGTCGAGTGCGACGGCGCCCGGCCGATCCTCGAGCAGGCGGAGGACGCCGGCGTCCTCATGCCGAGCGGATGCCGCATGGGCATCTGCTACACCTGCGTGCTCCCGATGCGCGAAGGGGTCGTCCGCGACCTGCGCACCGGCGAGCTCACCACCGCCGTGCCCGGAGAGACCGGCTCGGGCGGCGTGCTCATCCAGACCTGCATCAACGCGGCCGCAGGACCGTGCCACCTCGACCACTAATCACCGATCCGCGCGCCGCCCGTCGAGCCTCTCGACACCGGCGGCTCCACGCAGAGGAGACCAGATGACCACGATCCAGAAGAAGCCCCGCATCGGCCAGGTCAACCCCATCGCGCACCTGACCCCCGAGGACATCGAGCTGATCGCCAAGGAGCTCGACGACATCCGGCAGTCCGTCATCGACAGCCGCGGCGAGTCCGACGCGCGCTACATCCGCCGGGTGATCAAGACCCAGCGTTCGCTCGAGCTCGGCAGCCGCGTCGTCCTGCTCGCGAGCCTGTTCCCGCCCGCGTGGGTCGTCGGCACCGCCGGCCTGAGCGTCGCCAAGATCCTGGAGAACATGGAGATCGGCCACAACATCCTCCACGGCCAGTGGGACTGGATGCGCGACCCCAAGATCCACTCGACCACCTGGGAGTGGGACTCCGCGACGCCCGCGGCGCAGTGGAAGCACGCGCACAACGAGCTGCACCACAACTACACGAACGTGATCGGCAAGGACAACGACCTCGGCTACGGCATCATGCGCGTCGACGAGGACCAGCCCTGGCTCCCCATGCACCTGGGCCAGCCGCTGTGGAACTTCGTGAACGCGCTGTTCTTCGAGTACGGCATCGCGGCGTACGACGTGGAGCTGCGCGGCGCGATGCTCCGCGGCACCACCAAGGACCCGAAGTTCCAGAAGGAGCTCAAGGCCGTGCTGGCCAAGATCCGGCGCCAGGTGACCAAGGACTACGTCGTCCACCCGACCCTGTCGGCGGTGACCGGCTCGTTCTTCCCGACGATGCTCGCCAACCTCACCGCCAACACGGTGCGCAACCTCTGGTCGCACTCGGTGATCATGTGCGGTCACTTCCCGGAGGGCGTGCAGACCTTCGAGAAGCGGTCGATCGACGGTGAGACCAAGCCGGAGTGGTACATCCGGCAGATGCTCGGCTCGGCCAACATCTCCGGCTCGAAGCTGATGCACATCATGACCGGCAACCTCTCGCACCAGATCGAGCACCACCTGTTCCCCGACCTGCCGTCCAACCGGTACGGCGAGATCGCGCCGAAGGTCAAGGACCTCTTCGAGCGCTACGGCCTCGACTACTGCGAGCGCCCGCTGCCGCAGCAGGTCTACTCGGCGTGGCACAAGGTCGTCCGGCTGTCGCTGCCCAACGGCTGGCTCGACCAGACCACCACCCGCAACCTGCCCGGCCAGCTCAAGCGGCTCTACCAGATGAGCACCGGTGGCCCGAAGGTACGCCGGGCGATCCAGGCGCGGCTGACCCAGGAGAACCGGCGCGCCCAGGCCGCGCAGGCTGCCTGAGGTCGCGGCGCTTGTAGGGGGAAATTTCCCGCCACAAGCGCCAGTTCAGGCCAACAAGCTCGGCCTCCGGCGCGGGTGAGTGCTCGGGCGCGGGTGAGAGGGTGGCGAGATGTTCGGTTCGGTCCAGGCCTCCCCCGCGGACGTCGAACGCTCTCTCCCGGGCGACGACCTGGTGCCCGACCCGGACGTGGTCATGAACCGCGGGTTCGACCTCCCGGCCCCGCCGGAGGCGGTCTGGCCGTGGTTCCTCCAGCTCGGCAAGCGGCGAGCCGGGTGGTACCTCCCCCGCTCCGTCGAGCGCCTCGTCCCGCCCTCGCGGCGCGGGCTGCGGCGGCTCGACCCCACGCTGGTCGCAGAGGCCCACGTCGGGCACGTGATCCCCGACTGGGGCGGCCGGCGCGCGACCTTCGAGATGGCGGTCCTCGAACCGCCGCACGCCCTGGTACACACGACGCGACGCGGCGACACCGACGGGTCGTGGGCGATCGTGCTCGCGCCGTACGACGGCGGGACCCACGTCCAGCTGCGCCTGCGGCTCGCGCCGGTCGAGCACCGGTGGCTGGCCAACTCCCTCGGCGAGGTCGTCGACGCCGCCACGGTCGCGGGCCTCGCAGCGGGTCTGCGCGAGCGGCTGGTCGACACCCTGGTCCGGTGACGGGCGACGGGGACGACGGCGACCTGCTCGTCGTCGACGGACAGACGTTCCGGGTACGCGCCCGTCCGGACGAGCCCGGCACCTACGACTACACCTGGCTGTCGGGGCCGAACGAGGGCTACGGATTCACCAGCGCGCGGTCGCGGCCGACGGTCTCGGCGCGCGAGGACCACGAGCACGCCATCCGGCACTTCCTGGCGGGAGTCGACCCCGACTCCGGCTTCCTCGGCTGACGATGAACGGCCGCGATGTCCGTAGCGGTCGCCACACCCCTCTTGTCAGGTGACGGCCCGGTCGCCACCATCAGAGGGCGAGCTCGGGCCCGCAGCGCGAGGAGCTGTGGTGATGACGATGCACGATGAGAAGCGCCTCGACGAGCTCGAGCTGGGCCTGGGCTCGACGTACGGCTACAGCGGCGACGACCTGACGAACGTGCGGTTGGCACTGGCTCGCGGCGAGGTGCCCTACCAGCCTCCCGGGCCGGAGCCCACCCGCACGCTGGAGCTGCGCATCCACGGCGTCGGCGGCGCCCCGCCCGCGGTCAACCTCGAGGCGCCGGCGACGCTCCAGGTCGGTGGCGACGGCCGCGCCGGCTTCCACCGCGCCTGGTATCCCGGCGGTACGGCGGAGGGTCGCCCGCTCCAGGAGGCCTACTGCTGGGGACATCTCGACACCGCCTGGTGGACGGCGTTCTGGCTGCTGCTGCTGCCCTTCGGCCTCCTCAACCTCTCCCACTGGGCCCTCCCCGCCGTCGGCTCCCAGCCCGTGAAGTACGCCGCGCGCGCGTTGCTGCGGCTGCAGAGCCTGGTCCTCACCGTGACCCTGGTCGCCACGACCTGCTACGTCGCGCTCGACCTGATCGCGTGGCAGGGAGCCCAGCGCGGACAGCTGCCGGGCTGGCTGAACTGGTTCCAGGCCCGCGACATCGGGACCCGCCTCTCCCTCGCGTCGGTGCTGGTCTACGCCATGGTGATCATGCTGTGGTGGTTGAGCCGCCGCACCCAGGGCGACTACGAGGACCGCGAGTCCGGCACCCGCGCGCCGGACGAGCCCGGATGGACGCTCTCCGACCGCACCCTGTGGTGCGGCGCGCGGCCGGTCGCCCGGCAGCGCCGCGTGCACCTGATCGGGTGCGCCGCGATGATCATGCTGATCCAGGGACTGCCGCGCACCCAGTCGGCGGACGGTCTCCGGGTCGCCGTGCTGGTCGTCGGCATCGCCCTGCTCGCGGTCGCAGGCATCCTCACCGTGCTGCCCTGGACGGACCGCCCTCCGCGCTCGGAGGACACCGAGGCGGACGACCAACGGCGTACCGCCGTCGACGTCGTCGTCATCCGCACGGCGTGGGGCACCATGGGCCTCTCGGCGGTCGTGTCCCTGAGCCGCTTCTGGTGGCCGCCGGTGGACGACAACATCACGTCCCTGCCGTACGACGGCCGCGTCCAGCTCGTGCTGTTCTTCACGGCGCTCGGGCTGGCCGTCCTCACGGCGCTCCTGGTGGCGGCGCACCGGCCCTGGCGCCAGGTGGACGTGTTCGCCGGGGGGTTCGCGTCCGCGGCCCTGGTGCTGCTGGCCACCCTGATCTCCACGATCTTCACCGGCAGTCTGCTCAACTCCATCAGTCAGCTGATCTGGAAGCCGACGCTGTCGACGCAGGCCGTCCACACCCAGGTCGGCGGTGGTCTGTACCTGCCGAGCACCGCCTACTCGGGTGGTCTCGCGTTCCTGGTCGCGCTCGGGTCCGCGCTCGCCGTGGTGGTCGTGCTCCTGCTCTGGGTGCGCCCGCGCCGTGCGAAGCGGGCGCTCACCGGCGACGACCCGCACGACCTCCCGCGGCTGTATGCCGGGCGCGGTCCCACCCAGGACGGCCTCGCGGTGACCCGCTCGCAGGCGGCCGAGGCCGTGTCCAAGACCGTCGCCACGTCCAAGCTCACCGACGTGTCCGCGGTCTCACTCCTGGCGGTGGCGCTCCCGACGCTGGTCGTGCTGCTCGGCTACCAGATCCTGCTCGAGATGCACGGCGTCCACTGGGCCCAGAACCTGCACGGATGGGCCAGCGCGGGTGGCTACGCCGGCACGGTGGCGACCGGTGCCTTCCTGGCCTACCTGCGCTCGGCGGTCACCGACCCCTCGGCCCGCAAGCGGATCAGCTTCCTGTGGGACGTCATCACGTTCTGGCCGCGGGCCTGCCACCCGCTCGGGCCGCCCTCGTACGCCGAGCGTTCGGTGCCCGAGGTCGTCACCAGGATCCGCCGGATCGTCGGCGACATCGCCGTGCCCGGCGACCCGGCGCTGGCGCAGCAGCAGGCCGGGCGGTACGACGCGGACGGAGCGCCGGCGTACCGCGAACGGCACTCCGACGTCCTGCTCGTCGGCTACAGCCAGGGCTGCCCGATCGCGACCGCGGTGATGGCCCAGCTGCCCGAACCGGTGCGTCGTCGGACCCGTCTGCTCACCCTCGCCTCCCCGGTCCGCCGCCTCTACGGCCGCACGTTCCCGGCGTACTTCGGCACCGGGCAGCTCGCCACCCTCGAGGAGCGACTGACGCAGGACGGCTGCCTGCGCTGGACCAACCTCGTCCGCGAGACCGACTACATCGGTGGCTGGGTGCGCGGCAGGGAAGCGGGCCGCGTCGACCACTGGATCCTCGACCCGCCGGTGCTGTGGGAGGACGCCGACCCGGCTCCGCCGCTGACGCACCTGCACTCGAACTGGTTCTCCGACCCCCAGACCCGGCCGTTCGCGGACAAGCTCCTCTGACCCTCGCCGGTCGAGCGGCCACCTCGCCGGTCGAGCGCGCCCCTCTCGGTGGTCGAGCGAAGTCGAGACCACCATGCCCACGGCCTCGCCAGCCGAGCGGGCCCCTCTCGGTGGTCGAGCGGCCCTCTCGGTGGTCGAGCGAAGTCGAGACCACCATGCCCCCGGCCTCGCTGGTCGAGCCCGTCGAGACCAGAGGCCGGGCCGAGGTCTCAGACCCCCGGGAACGTCGCCCGCAGCAGGTCGAGCTCGATGCCTCGCGTCCGGACCGAGCCGGGCGTGTGGTCCGGGTCCAGCCGGCCGTAGACCAGGCGGACGAACGCCTCGGCCGGCAGGGTCAGCTCGGCACCGGCGGCGGTGTCGTCGTAGGACGGCGACAGGTGGACGCCGGCGGGCCCGAGATCAAGGTGGAAGGCGCGTTCCGGATCGGTCGTCCGGACCTCGACCGAGGCCTGCTCCTCGTGCGGCTTGCCGGTGTAGCCGGTGATCAGCGCGAGGTTGCCCATCACGATGCCGGCCGCGTCGGCAGGCACGGTGGCGGACGGGTCCAGGGCCACCACGATGTCCCAGGTGTGCAGCGCATGCTCGGACAGGCGCATCCGCAGCAGCCCGACCAGGTCCTGCTCCATCCCGAACAGCAGGAGGTGCCAGCGCTCGCGCTCGCTCTCGGTCAGCGCGTCGACCCGCTCGAGGAAGACCGCGTCGGCCTCGACGGCGTCGCGGACCTGGTCCGCGGGCTCCTTGGCGTTCCAGGCGTCCCAGATCGGTTGCATGGTCTCGACCCCGGGGGCGGGCTCGCCCTTCAGGCCGGCGTCGAGGAACAGACCGAACACCTGGGCGCCGGAGCCGAGGTGCGACGCGACCTGGGCGATGCTCCAGTCGTCGTCGTACGACTGCGCAGTGATCTGCTCGTCGCCCAGGCCGCCGAGGGCCGCCGCGAGTCGGACATGGTCGGTGTGGAGGACGTCGAGGGTGTCCTGAGCCGTTGAAAGTTCACTCACATCACGACCCTAACGCGGGTGGCATGTGCCACCGGGCGGAGGTCGTCCCCGAGCCCAGAGGCACGTGGTGCGCCTTCGCCGGCGGGCGCGGCGTCAGATCCACTCCGGGAACGTCGGCTCGGGCAGCGGTCCGCTCGACTCGTCGCGCCCGCGCTCGACCGACCGGCCGATCGCGTAGAGCGCCTTCTCGCTGCCCCGCGCGCCCCACACGCTGACGGCCACCGGCAGACCATGGGTCAGCTCGACGGGCACGGTCAGGATCGGCGCCCCGGCCAGGGCGCTGGAGTCGCTGGCACCGCCCCGCCCGGGGCCGTCGCCGTTCACCAGGTCGATGGGGGTCGCCGGCTCGGTCGCCGGGGCCAGCAGCGCGTCGAGGTCGTGCTCGCCCAGGGTGCGATCCAGCTCGACCAGGCCGGCCGCGGCGCAGGCCTCCGCGGCCGCGAGGTACTGCGGCGACCCGATCCTGTCGAGGCCGAGCGCGCGCTCGAACAGCGACTGCCCGAACCACGGCAGCTCCGCGTCGGCGTGCGCCCGGTTGAACTCGACCACGTCGGCGAGGGTGCGCACGGACGCGCCTCGAGCGCCGAGGTACGACGCCAAGCCGTGGACGAGCTCGATGAGCATCAGGTCGAGCGCGTGCTCGTCCTCGAGGTCCTTCAGCGCGGGCAGCCCGAGGCCGTCGACGATCTCCGCACCGGCCCGCGACAGGATCGCGAGCGCCCGCTCGGCGGCGGCATCGGCGGCGGCGCTGTACCCCCACAGGTCGCGAGGGACGCCCACCCGGCGACCCCGGACCCCGGCCTCGACCGCCTCGGTGGTGTCTGTCCCGGCGATCGCGTCGAGGAGTGCCGCGTTCTGGGTGACGGTCAGCGTCATCGGCCCGGGTGCGTCCTGGGTCCGGGAGATCGGCACGATGCCGTCGGTCGGTACCAACCCGACCGTCGGCTTCATCCCGACGCAGCCGCAGGCCGCCGCCGGCGCGGTGATCGACCCGTTCGTCTCCGTCCCGATCGCGTACGGCGCGAGCCGCGCCGCGACGGCCGCACCGCTGCCGGAGCTCGACCCCGAGGCCGTGCGGTTGAGCGCGTAGGGGTTGCGGGTCAGGCCGCCGTGGGCACTCCACCCGGAGGTCGAGTGCTCGTCGCGGATGTTGGCCCACTCGCTGAGGTTCGTCTTGCCGACCACGACCATGCCGGCCTCGCGGAGACGCCGTACCAACGGCGCGTCCGCCGCGGGCGGCTCGTCCGCGAGCGCGAGCGACCCGGCCGTGGTGGAGAGCCCGGCCGTGTCGATGTTGTCCTTGACGAGGACGGCCCGCCCGTGCAGCGGCGACCGGCGATGTCCGGCGGCGGCCTCGCGGTCGAGCGTCTCGGCCTCGGCCTCGGCGTGCGGGTTGATCGCGTTGACCGACCCGACTCGGGGGTCGACCGCGGCGATCCGCTCGAGCAGCCGGCCGATCTCGTCACGCGACGTCTCCACCGTCGCATCGTCGCAGGTCGGCGAGGATTCGGACACGTCGCCGTACCTCCGGTACGCTCGGTTCATCAGCTCGTCGAACTCTCGCCGCGAGTTGTCCGCACGTCGCAGCACGATCGGCCCTCAACCAGCCGGCCTGCTCCGTGCGTAGCCGCCCGAAACCTTCGGACCCGGCTGTCGGTGGGATACCGCACAGATAGCGCCCTCCTTTGACTTCGTTCGACTCACTCGGCGTGCCCACACGCCTGTCCACCGTCCTCGCCCGTCAGGGCATCGACACCCCGACCCCGATCCAGGCCGCGACGCTTCCCGACGCCCTCGCCGGCCGTGACGTGCTCGGCCGCGGCCGCACCGGCTCCGGCAAGACCTACGCGTTCCTGCTCCCGATCGTCGCCCGCCTCGCCGACGGACCCCATGCGCGCTCCCGTGCGCCCCGGGCTCTGATCCTGGCTCCGACCCGCGAGCTGGTCGGCCAGATCGACGCCGCGCTCGCGCCCCTGGCCGAGGCCGCCGGTCTGACCACCCGCACCGTCTTCGGCGGGGTCGGGCAGAACCCCCAGGTGACCGCGCTCCGCAAGGGCGCCGACATCGTCGTCGCGTGCCCCGGCCGGCTCGAGGACCTGATCGGCCAGGGCCACTGCACGCTGGACGACGTCCAGGTCACCGTCCTCGACGAGGCCGACCACATGGCCGACCTCGGCTTCCTCCCCGCCGTACGCCGTCTCCTCAGCCGCACCCCGAAGCGCAGCCAGCGACTGCTCTTCTCGGCCACGCTGGACAAGGCGATCGACACGTTGGTCAAGCAGTTCCTCCACGACCCCGTCACCCACGAGGCCGACTCCGCACAGTCACCGGTGGCCGAGATGTCGCACCACGTGCTGCATGTCGACCGGGAGCACCGCGTCCCGATCCTGGTCGACCTGGCCAGCGCGCCCGGCCGGATCATCGTCTTCACGCGCACGAAGCACGGAGCCAAGGCGCTGGCCCGTCAGCTCAACAAGAGCGGCGTGCCCACGGTCGAGCTGCACGGCAACCTCGGTCAAGGAGCCCGCACGCGCAACATGGAGGCCTTCCACTCGGGCAAGGCGGCCGCGCTGGTCGCCACCGACATCGCCGCCCGCGGCATCCACGTCGACGACGTCACCCTGGTCGTCCACGCCGACCCGCCGGTCGAGCACAAGGCGTACCTGCACCGTTCGGGACGCACGGCGCGCGCCGGCAACGCGGGCACCGTCGTCACCCTGATGACCAGCGAGCAGGTCCGCGACGTCCGCGACCTGACCCGGGCCGCCGGCATCAAGCCGACCACCACCCGGGTCCAGGGCTCCAGCCACCCGGTGCTCCTGGAGCTCGCGCCCGGTGAGCGTCTGCTCACCGGCAGCCTGGACATGGCTCCCGCGTCGTCGCCCCAGACACGCTCTGGTGGCGGCGGCGGTGGCCGCAACCGCCGTCGCGGTGGCCAGGGCCGCTCGACGTCCTCGAGCCAGCGCTCGCCGCGGACGCCGAAGCAGTCCTCCGGGCAGCAGCCGTCCTCGGGAGGCAAGCGCGGTCAGCGCCGGCCCGCCGCCCGCGCCGCGGCGTCGAGCGGCGGCAACCACAGCGCCGCGTCGTTCTCGGGCCGCCGCTGACGCTGGGTCGCCGTTGCTCACGAGAACCCGTGCGCACCGGGCCCTACTCGGCCCGCGGAGACCTGCGGCCGAGACGGATCAGCCACACCAGCCCGACGAACGGCAGCACCAGCGGCACGAAGCCGTAGCCGTTGCCGTAGTCGGACCAGACGCTGGCCTTGGAGATGTCGTCGGGATGGCTGAGGGTGCCGATCACCAGCACCCCGGTCAGCTCGACGAGGATCGTGGCGAACGCGATCCTGCGCCGGTCCGTCGCGAGCGCCCACGTGGCGGCGATGTAGACGAGCCCGGAGAACAGCGAGAGCGCGTACGCCACGGGCGCGTTCGACGCGTCGGTGGCCAGCTGCACCAGGGCGCGAGCGGTGGCGGCGACCGCGAAGATCCCGTAGACGAACACCAGCACCCGGCCGAAGCCGGTACGGGTCGAGGGGGTGACCGCGCTCACCCGACGGTCCAGAGCTGGTGCAGGCGCAGGAACAGCACGGGCAGGACGACGACGCTGACCAGCAGGACGGCCGTCCCGGACCGGGTGCGCTCCGAGGCCGACCACAGGAACGCGACCGGGAGCAGGAGCGGCGTCCCGATCAGGTAGCCGAGGTACGCCGCGACGTTGACGCCCTGGTGGTCACCGAAGACCCGGACCACGCCGATCACGAGCTGGACGAGCACCCCCACCTCGAGGATCACCAGCGCCCCGAAGAGCCAGTCTCCCGGCGGCCGGTCGAGGATGATCAGGACGACGAGCCAGAGCGCGACGACGGCGGCGATCACGCCCAGGACGACCTGGAGCGTCGTCATGCGCGCCCCGCAACGTCGCCCGCGCCATGCGTCGTACGAGGACCAGGTCCGGGCGAGGTCGGCACGCCCCCGAGCCTAGGCGACGCCCCGACGTCGGATCGCGGTGGTGGCGCCCCGACGTCAGTGCTCGGCAAGGAACCGGCTCAGGTGGGGGAGCGTGAGGTCGGTGCGCCAGAACGCGGCCAGGTGCCGGGCGCCGTGGACCGCCACCGCCTCGCCCCGCGGCATCGTGGCGGCGTAGCGCTTACCGAGCTCCCAGTACTCCTGGTCCTCCGGACCGACGCCGAGAAGGAGCAGCACCGGCACGTCGAGACTCGGCGCCGCCGCCCAGGGGTCGTCCTCCGTGGCCTCGGCCTCGATACAGCCCGCGAACTGCCGCGTGTCGGTGGTGCACAGGTGGTCGACCAGCCAGGGCGGCGGCGGCTCGGCCTCCTCCGCGGCCATCTCCTCGATGATCTCGCGCGTCCCACGGGCGAGCACCTCCCGGGCGTCGGCGCGCAGCTCGTCCGGCCCGATCGCCGGGTCGGGCACCATGTCGAGAGCGACCAGCGACGTGAACCGCTCGGGGGCCGAACGGGCCACGGCGTACCCGACCCGCGCGCCGAACGAGTAGCCCACGAAGGCCGTCCGCTCGGTGCCGGCGTCGTCGAGCACGGCGAGCACGTCCGCGACGTAGCGCGACAGCTGATGACCGGCCAGATCCGCGGGTGACTCGCTCCGGCCGTGGCCGCGGTGGTCCATCAGGAGGTGGCGGTGGCCGGGCAGCGCGTCGACGTACCCGGCCAGCTCCCACATCCTGCCGTCGCCGCAGCCGCCGGTGTGCCACAGGACGGGCGGCCCCTCACCCAGGTCGCGGTAGTGGATGCGGAGATCGGTGCGTACGTCGGGCATGTCGGCACCTCGTTCGGCTGCGCCCGAGCGTCGGTCCCTGGGACGCCATCGTCGCACCGCGGACGGGTGGCTGGAAGCCGGTCCGGGCGCTGCTCCCCACCCCCGCGCCCGGGGCCGCCGGACGCTGGAGGCGCAAGATCCTCCGAATGCGGGTGGTTGCACGCCCTCGCATCCCCTACCATCAGCCTCGTTCTCGAACGTGCCGGGACCGTCCAGGGGGGCGGCACAGTCTCGGCGCCTCCCGATGTCATGAGGTGCACACGTGGCACGAGTGCTGCGCATGCCGGAGGTCGCAGAAGATCCGACCGAAGCCGTTCTGTCCGAGTGGCTGGTCGCCGAGTCTGCGGCCTTCCTCGGCGCGCAGAGCCTCGCCACGGTGGAGACCGCGAAGCTGCTGGTAAGCGTGGAGGTCGCCGAGCCGGGTGTCCTGCTCAAGACTCTGGTCCCGGCGGGCGCCCACGTCGACCGGGGCACGGCGCTGGCCGTGCTCGGGGAACCCGGCGAGACGGTGGCCGACCTCGACAGCCTGCTGGCCGACCTCGGACTCCCCGAGACGGCGACGTCCCGCGCCGCACCCGTCGAGGACGCGGCGCCGGCCGACGTCGCTCCGGTGGCGCCGCGCCACCTCGGCGCCACGCCGGGCGAACCCTGGAAGCCGGAGGACCCGCGGATCACCGAGCTCCGGACCCGCAGCGTCGCCGACATCCTCGGCCTGACGCCCACGAGCGCGGAGCCGCCCCCGACCGCCCACCGGGTGGCTCCGCGCGACGTGAGCAACCCGTGGGAGCAGCACGCGGCGCCGTCCTACGCGAGCGATGCCACGCGTTCGCTGATCCAGGAGGTCGGCCAGGTCGTGGTCCCCGTCGAGCCGGCCGACGAGGCCGTCGACCTTCCCGGCCTGGACGAGCGACCGGCCGAGCAGCCTTCGGACGCACCCGCGACGGTCTCCATCGCGTCCGTGGCCCAGCTCCACCTCCGCGCGACGGTCCGCGTCGAGCCGCTGCTCGCCCTCCACGCCGAGATCAACGCCGACGCCGACGAGGTGTCGCTGACGGCCCTCGTCGTCAAGGCCGTGGCCTCGACGTACCGCCGGGTGCCGCTGGACGACTCCGACGCGGGCGTCGACGTGGCCGTCGCGATGTCCACGGACGCCGGCATGGCGGCCCCCGTGGTGGGCGACGTGGGCGCGCTGACGGTGACCGCGTTGACCGAGACGTTGGACGCCCTGGCGGCGGGGGCTCGCCAGGGTGGCCTTCAGCCCGAGGAGCTCCAGGGAGCCGCGATCACGGTCGTGGACCTCGGGACGTACGGCGTCGCCGAGGCCACCGTCGAGGTCACCTCGTCCCGCACGGCGGTGCTCGCGGTCGGGGCGGTGCGTGACGAACCGGTCGTGGAGGCCGGGGCGGTCGTGGCCGGGAAGGTCCTGACCGTGACGCTCTCGGTGAACGAGCACCGGATCGACGCCGTGCTCGCCGCGCGCTGGCTCGCGGCCCTGGTCAGCCTGCTCCAGCATCCGGTCCGGTTCCTGGCCTGAGGCGGCTCACCCGGTCCCGCGCCGGGCGGCGCGCCTCGTACGATCGAGCGGTCCCGGCCTCGACCGAAGGAGCTCCATGACCCAGGCACTCGTCGCGACCGGAGCGGGCGAACCCCTCGAGGTGATGGACGTCGAGCTCCGGCCGGTCTCCGCCACGGACGTCCGGGTCCGGATCGCGGGCGTCGGGGTGTGCCACTCCGACCTGTCGATGGTCAACGGCACCCTGGCGCCGTCGTACCCCTTGGTGCTCGGGCACGAGGCCGCGGGCGTGGTGGCCGAGGTGGGCGGTGAGGTGTCCGAGGTCCGGGTGGGCGATCACGTCGTCCTGAACTGGGCCGTGCCGTGTCGCCGCTGCTGGTTCTGTGCGCACGGAGAGCCCTGGCTGTGCTCGACGATCGAGGGGATCACCGGGACGCCGGGCGGGACGCTGGCGGACGGTACGCCGTTCGAGGCCTGCCTCGGGCTCGGAGCGATGGCCGAGGAGGTCGTCGTCCCTGCCGATGCGGTGGTGCCGATCCCCGACGACGTCCCGCTGGAGGAGGCGGCGCTCCTCGGCTGCGCCATCCTCACCGGCGTGGGGGCCGCACTCAACGCGGCCCACGTCCAGCCGGGCGAGTCCGTGCTCGTGCTCGGTCAGGGCGGGATCGGTCTCGCCGCCGTGGCCGGCGCCCGGATCGCCGGAGCCTCCCGGATCGTGGCCGTCGACACGTCCGAGGCGAAGGAGCCGCTCGCCCGCGCGGCCGGCGCCACCGATTTCCTGCTCGCCGACCCCACCCTCGGCAAGCAGCTCCGCGCCATGACCGAGGGCCGCGGCGTCGACCGGGCGCTCGAGTGCGTGGGCTCGGCGGCCACGATCCGACAGGCCTGGACGTCGGTACGACGAGGCGGCACGTGCGTCGTCGTCGGCCTCGGCCCGAAGGACCAGCAGGTGTCGTTCAACCCGCTGGAGCTCTTCCACTTCTCGCGGACGCTGGTGAGCAGCATCTACGGCAACAGCGACCCCGCCGTGGACATCCCGGTACTCGTCGAGCATCTGCGCTCCGGCCGGCTGGACCTGTCGGCCATGGTCACCGATCGCGTCGACCTGGCCGGCGTACCGTCCGCGTTCGAGCGGATGGCCCGCGGCGAGGGCGGCCGCGCCGTGGTCGTGTTCCCCCCGGCCTGAGGCATCGACAGCCGCTGTGCTCGACGAGCTCGACCAGCGGCGTGGCGCGGATCCCGACCCGTCGGCGTGGTCCGGTGCTCGGGTCTGCATGCGGAGGAGAACGCGGAACAGGTGAGCGGCTTCGTCGGGAGTGTCACCGATCTGTTCCGCGTCTTCTCCGAAGATCCGGCGGCACGCGTGCCGCCGCCGGAACCCCGACCGGCCCGAGCCGATCGGGGGCGGGCGGGCCTCGGCGTCAGCCGATGATCGTCGACCTGCTGAAGAAGCCGCCGTCGGAGCTGTTCGGCAGCGCGATGGAGCCGAAGATCTGGGCCGGCGCGCGCAGCTGCTTCGGGCCGTTCTGGTAGGAGCCCGACCAGCTCGTGGTGTGCTCCTGCTTGGTCCCCGTCCCGCACGGCTGGTCGAACGTCGACCCCGGAGGTGCCTTGAGCGTGGCGGACCCGGTGCCGAGGAAGACCTTCATGACGGCACTGCCGTCGTTCGCCACGGTGAGACTCGAAGGCTTGGCCTTGAGACTCATGGAGTCGTAGCGGGACGCGCCCTTCGGCTTGCTCAGCTGGGTGCTGCGGAAGGCGCTGACATACCCGGCCCTGCCCGCGACGCCCCCCGACAGGTACGTGTAGGTCTTCAGGGTGGAGACGCTGCGGCTCCAGCTCCGGCTCGTGTAGCAGGTCGGCGGCGGGCTCGGGCAGCTGTGCGTGGTGTTGTACGTCCACGTCACCGAGTCGGTCCTGGCGAACGTGAACGTCTTCCGATTGCTGCCCACAGTTCCCCATTTGTGGGTACCGGTGGACTTGGTGTTGAAGAACATCGTCCCGGACACCGTGACCGGGCGGGTCTTGGACTGCGGCTCCCCGCCGCACTTCTGGGTCCGTGCCTTCCCGACGGGCTTGAGGTGGAGCTTGAGGTGTCCGTAGCCGCCCATCTGCGTGCCCGAGAGGGTGATCGAGCCCTTGCCGGTGCTGTCGACGGCGACCGCCGTGCGCGGCCCGGTGAAGCTCCACCCGTGCGACTCCTGGGTCGTGCGCAACGAGACGCTGATCGACGGATGGCCGCCCTTCTGCGAGAAGGCGTACACCGAGATGGTCAGGTGGTGCCCCGTCGAGGAGGTGACCTTGGTGCTCGCGGTGGAGACCGACACCGCGTTCACGGACGGTGCCTGGGCGCCGCTGCCCTGGGCGTGGGCCGGCATGGCGGCGAGGCCGCCCACGACGAGCGCGGCCCCCACCGCGCCCGTCGCCGCTGCTCGAGCACGGGCCCGGCTGGTGAAGGTGGACGTGAACATGAGCAACCCCCCGTTGCGTCGTTCCGGTGACGTCGCGGACCGGCGTCGCCGGGTCGTTCAAGTGGCGGGACGGTACCTCCGGCGACGCCCGCCCGCCATGGTCCGACCGGGCCACGCGTCCCGGGGTCTGGCGCACGATCCCAGCGCGCTCGATGATGGGTCCCTGACCGAGGGGAGAGGCACATGACGATCGACCTGGCGGCCATCGAGGCCGAGCGCGAGCGGATCCGGGCGGACTTCCTGCAGGAGCCACCCGACCGGCCCGAGAGCAGCGCCCGAGGGCTGCACCACTTCGCGTTGCTGTGCTCCGATGTACGCCAGACCATCGAGTTCTACCAGGGCGTCCTGGAGTTCCCGCTCACCGAGATCTTCGAGAACCGCGACTACGCCGGCTCCAACCACTTCTTCTTCGACATCGGCCACGGGAACCTGCTCGCGTTCTTCGACCTCCCCGGCCTCGACCTCGGTCCGTACGCCGAGGTGCTCGGCGGGCTGCACCACCTGGCGATCTCGGTGACCAAGGACAGGTGGGACCACCTGCGCGGCAAGCTGGACGCCGCCGGCGTCGAGTACATGGTCGAGAGCGGGGCCTCGATCTACTTCCGCGACCCCGACGGCGCCCGTCTCGAGCTGCTCGCCGACCCCCTCGGCGAGATGTACGGCACCCAGGTCCTGTGACCGCGGCCGACTGACGAGCGGTCGGCTCAGCCCTTCGCCAGCAGCTCGAAGTTCTCCCACAGCTCCGGCACGCCGTACTCCTCGCGCTGGCGGAGAGCGGCGGGGCCGACCCGGGCCCAGAGCAGCCCGGGCGCCCACAGGTCGTTGACCAGGTTGCTGTCCAGCAGGTTCTGCTTGACGAAGGTCCCCACCGTCTCGCCGAGCATGAGGTTGACGAACACGTCGTGGTCGGTGGCCTTGGCGGAGTCCGCGTCGAACCCCGCGTCCATCAGGTTGAGCATCGCGTCCATCGCACCGGCCTGCGTGCTCCACTGCAGGATCTGCATCATCAGGGTCGCGTCTTCGCGGGTAGCCATGGGTCCCCCTCGTGTGGGCAGCGATCGTCGCTGTCACGTGACTCTCTCCCTGCGCCGGGTGACGGGTCAAGGGCGGAGCGACGCCGCCTCTGGGTGGGGGCGGTCTGGCCGCCGGACCTCTCGCCGTCGATGATGGCTCAGGTGACCTCGTCCGATGGGCTCCGCTTCGCCCACGAGACGCTGCCGCAGCGGGTCCGCTTCGCGTCCGGCGAGGCGGCGGTCGCGGTGGCCGACGAGGTACGCCGCCTGGACGGGTCGCGGGTGATGGCGATCGCCTCCGACGCTCCGCGTGCCCGGCCGGTGCTGTCCGGCGTGCCGACCGTCGTCCTCCACACCGAGGTCGTCATGCACGTCCCGGTCGAGGTGGCCGAACGGGCCCGGGCGGTCGCCGCCGAGCACGACGCGGACCTGCTGGTCTGCATCGGCGGAGGCTCGACCACCGGGCTGGCCAAGGCCGTCGCGCTGACGACCGGGCTCCCCATCGTCGCCGTCCCCACGACGTACGCCGGCTCGGAGGCCACCGCCGTCTGGGGTCTGACCGACAGCGGACGCAAGACGACCGGCACCGACCCGGTGGTCCTGCCCCGCGCGGTGGTGTACGACGCGAGCCTGATGCTGTCGCTGCCGGTACCGACGAGCACGGCCTCGGGCCTCAACGCCCTGGCACACTGCATCGACTCGATGTGGGCTCCGAGCACCGACCCGATCGACCAGGCCCTCGCGCTGGAGGGCATCCGGGCGCTGGCCGACGGCCTGCCCCGCGTGGTCGCCGGTCCTGCCCAGCTGGCCGCCCGCGAGCGGACGCTGTACGGCGCGTACCTGGCCGCCATCGCGTTCGCCTCAGCGGGCTCCGGGCTCCATCACAAGATCTGCCACGTGCTGGGCGGCATGTTCGACCTTCCCCACGCCGGGACCCATGCCGTCGTCCTTCCTCACGTCCTCGCGCTGAACGCCCCGGCCGTGCCCGAGCTCGACGCCCGGATGGCGTCGGCCTTCTCCGCCGACTCGGCGCTCGGCGGCCTGCTGGCGCTGAGGCGGGTGGTCGACGGCCCGCGGTCGCTGGCCGACCTCGGGCTCCGCGAGTCGGACATCCCGGCGGCCGTCGGACCGATCCTCGAGGCGGCACCGCCGAGCAACCCGGTCCCGGTGACCTCCGAGCGTATCGAAGCCCTGCTCCGCGCCGCCTGGCTCGGAGCCGATCCGGGCCCGCAAAGATGACCGGGCAGCGCGAGGCCGGGAAGGAGCCAGCCATGGGGACCGACGGACCGCTCTCCGGCGAGCAGGGAGCCCGGGAGGCCGATCTCGTCGAGCGGGTCGTGGCGTCGTTCGCCGCGACGTCGGACGCGCGGACGAAGGAGCTGGTCGAGGCGTTGACCCGCCACCTGCACGCCTTCCTGCGGGAGACGCGCCTGACCGAGGAGGAGTGGCAGCAGGCCATCGGGTTCCTCACCGACGTCGGCCACCTCACCGACGACCGGCGCCAGGAGTTCATCCTCCTGTCCGACGTGCTCGGCGCGTCGATGCAGACGATCACGATCAACAACGAGGCGTACGCGAACGCGACCGAGGCGACCGTCTTCGGACCGTTCTTCGTCGAGGGCTCGCCCGACGTCGGGCTCGGCGGCGACGTCGCCGGCGGCGCGGCCGGCGAGCCGTGCTGGGTCGAGGGCAGGGTCACCGGCACCGACGGTCGACCGGTCGCGGGTGCCCGGATCGAGGTCTGGGAGGCGGACGCCGACGGGCGGTACGACGTGCAGTACGGCGACGACCGGGTCACCGGCCGCGGTCACCTCCACACGGACGCCGACGGCCGTTACCGGTTCTGGGGCGTCACCCCGACGCCGTACCCGATCCCCGACGACGGCCCGGTCGGCCGGCTCCTCCGAGCCACCGGGCGCTCCCCGATGCGGGCCTCGCACCTCCACCTGATGGTCGAGGCCGACGGCTACCGCCGCCTGGTCACCCACGTCTTCCCCCGTGGCGACGCCTACCTCGACTCCGACAGCGTCTTCGGGGTCCGCGACTCACTCGTCGTCGACGTCGAGCGGCAGCCGGCCGGCGCCCCGGCCCCGGACGGCCGCGAGCTCAGCGGCCCCTGGTCGAGGATCGGCTTCGACCTCGTCCTGGCTCCGGCCCTGCCCCCTCGTGTGCCGCAGGACGCGCGATAGCGCGTCCTCGGGCACACGACCGACGTCGGCGGGCACACGACCCACGTCCGCAGCGCGGGTGCGAGCGCTACGTCGTCGTCCCGGCCACCACGTCGTCGGTCTCCGAGGCCCAGGCGTAGTTGAGCTTGTGCCGCGAGATGTAGATGAACGACTCGGTCGACCGCACCCCCTCGACCGCGCGCAGCCGCTCCACCACGCGGAGGAGGTCGTTGTTGTCGGTGCACACCAGCTCGATGAGGAGGTCGTAGCTGCCGGCACTGATCACGACGTACGTCGTCTCCTGCCAGGTCGACACCAGCTCGGCGATCCGGTTGAGGTCGTTCGAGGCCTGGACGCCGATCATGGCCATCACCCCGAAGCCCATGTTCCCGGGATCCGTCAGCCCCACGATCTGGAGGACTCCGGCAGCGGTGAGCGCCTGGATCCGAGCCCGGACCGAGGCCTCCGAGACGCCCACGGCGCGCGCGATCTCGGTGTTGGGGCAGCGGCCGTCGCGCTGCAGGATCGCGATGATGCGCCGCGAGGTCTGGTCGATGTCCATGTGCGAATTCCGTCTTCCGAGAGGGCTCTTGCTTCGAATTCCGGGGATTGACGCATGTTTTCCTCCGAGATACGTTACCGCAGCAGGAAGAGGGTGGTCGCGGGACTCCGTCGGGGGACGACGCGGCGATCGCCCGGGTCATCAGGGCGCCGGGTGCCGGCGCCTGCGCGTGATCACCGGTAGGAGGCGTCTGGCGTGAGCTCCGAGGGGCCGGGGTCGGCGTGCGACGTCGAGTTCCGTGCGGTCACCAAGCGGTTCGGCGACCTGACCGCGGTGAACGCCGTCTCGCTCCAGGTCCGCAAGGGCGAGTTCCTGTCGCTGCTCGGTCCTTCCGGCTGCGGCAAGACCACCTCCCTGCGGATGATCGCCGGCTTCGAGCAGCCCGACGAGGGCGAGATCCTGATCGGCGGGGTCGACGCGGTCGGGACGCCGCCCTACCGCCGCGACGTCAACACCGTCTTCCAGGCGTACGCACTGTTCCCCCACATGTCGATCCTCGACAACGTCGCCTACGGGCTGAAGCAGAAGCGGGTCGCCAGGTCCGAGCGCTACGCGCGGGCGCGCGAGGCCCTCGAGCTGGTCCAGCTGACGGGACGCGAGAAGCACCGCCCCACCATGCTGTCCGGCGGCCAGCAGCAGCGCGTGGCACTGGCGAGGGCGCTGGTGAACCGGCCCCGCGTCCTGCTGCTCGACGAGCCGCTGGGAGCGCTGGACCTCAAGCTCCGCAAGGAGATGCAGATCGAGCTGACCCGCATCCAGCAGACCGTGGGCATCACCTTCATCTACGTCACCCACGACCAGGGTGAGGCGCTCTCGATGTCCGACCGGATCGCGGTGATGTCCAACGGGGTGATCGAGCAGCTCGACACCCCGAGCGAGATCTACGACCGGCCGCTGACCGCTTTCGTGGCCGACTTCATCGGCGAGATGAACTTCCTGGAGGGCAGGGTCACCCGGTCCTCCGGCGGCGAGTTCGACCTCGAGACCGGCACCGGGGTGGTCGTGCAGGCGCGTGGCGACGCGCGGCAGGGGCAGCCCGCCAGGGTGGGCATCCGCCCCGCCCGGATGCGCATCGGCGCCGTGAGCTCGGGCGGGGACGTGAACACGGCGAAGGCCGTGGTCGACACCAAGATGTACCTCGGGGACGAGGTGCAGGTCGTCGCCACCCTCGACGGCGGCACGCGGATGCTCATCCGCCAGCAGCGCGCCGGCACGGACGACTCGCACGACGCGATCCGCCCCGGCGACCCCATCACCCTCCAGTGGGACCGGACCGCCCCGGTCCTGCTGGCCGAATCGCCTGACCAGCCACCGACGGAGGCACCCCGATGAGTGAACAGCCCGACCAGCTCAACATCCTCGCCCCGCGCGAGACCAAGCCGAAGCTCGACCAGCTCCACCGGCAGGTCGAGCGAGCGGCGGGCCACCCGATGTCGCGCCGGTCGGCGCTCGGGCTCGGCGGGCTGATGCTGCTCTCGGCCTGCGGCAGCACCTCGACGGGCACCACCGCCAACCCCGGCTCCGGCTCGTCCGCCAACAGCCTGACCGGCAAGCCGATGGAGAACCACCTGGAGATCTTCAACTGGTCGGAGTACGACGACCCGTCGACGTACACGAAGTTCAAGAAGCTCCCGGCGGTGGCCAAGGCCGGGCTGACCCTCCACGAGACCTACTACTCGTCCAACGACGAGCTGCTGGCCAAGCTCAACGCCGGCGGGACGACGTACGACATCATCGCGCCGAGCCAGAACGCCGTCGCCCAGCTGATCCAGGAGAACAAGCTGCTGGCGCTGGACCCGGCGCTGCTCCCCAACCTGAAGAACCTCGACCCCAAGTTCCTGAAGCCGTCCTACGACCCCACGGGGAAGTACCACGTGATCAAGGACTACGGGATCACGATGATCTTCTACGACAACAAGGTCGTCACCGAGCATCCGCAGACGATGCACGACTTCTACGCCCTGCTCCCGAAGTACGTCAGCAAGGGGCGCACCAACCTCCTCGACGGTGCCGAGGAGGTCGTGCCGCTGGCCCTGATGGCGCTCGGCCTCGACCCGAACACCTCCAGCTCCTCGGACTTCACCAAGGTGACCGACTACCTGATGTCGTTCCGCAAGGGCGTCACCACGATCACCTCGTCGTCCTACATCGACGACGCGATCGCCGGGAAGATCATCCTCGGACAGGGCTGGAACGGCGACGTCCGCAGGATCGTGCAAGGGCGCAAGAAGCAGGGCGACATCACCGGGGTCCTGCTCAACGACGCCTCGGAGATCTGGGCCGACAACTGGTGCATCCCGTCGACCGCGCCGCACCCGGTCGCGGCGCACGCGTGGATCAACTGGCTGCTCACGCCGTCGACGGCGGTGACCGAGATGGAGTACCACAACTACGGCATCCCGATCCCCCAGGCCCTCGCGCAGCTGCCGACGTCGCTGAGCAAGGACCCGCTCTTCAACGTGCCCAAGAGCTACACCGACAACTACAAGTACATCCTCAACGTGAGCCCCCAGGTCGTGCAGAAGCGCACGGAGATCTACACCCAGTTCCGCGCGGGCTGATGGCAGCAGCCGACGAAGCACTGCCCGAGGCCGGACGGCGTCGACGCCGGTCCTTCAACCCGCGCTACCCGGGCTGGCTCACGTCTCCGTCGCTGCTGTACTACGGCATCTTCTTCCTCGGCCCGCTGGCGATCCTGGTCGCGTTCTCGCTGGCCACCCAGACCGGCTTCAACGCGATCAGCTACGGGTTCGACACCAGCCAGTACCACCTGGTCACCGGCTCGCTCTACCTGCGGATCTTCGAACGCACGCTGCTGATGGCGACGGTCGGGTCGATCCTCACCATGCTCGTCGGCTACCCGATCGCGTACTGGATGGCGCGCTACCTGTCGACGTACAAGATGCTGGCGCTGCTCCTCGTGCTGGTGCCGTTCTGGACGTCGTTCCTGATCCGCACCTACGCGCTGAAGATCATCCTCGACTCCCACGGGTACCTCGCGAAGGACCTCGGGATCAACATCATGTACACCAAGTACGCCGTCGCGGTGGGGCTCGTCTACAACTACCTGCCGCTGTTCATCATCCCGGTGTTCGCGTCGCTGGAGCGGATGGACTGGTCGCTGGTGGAGGCGGCCACCGACCTCGGGGCGACGCCGTTCAACGCGTTCCGCCAGATCACCTTGAAGCTCACGTTGCCGGGCGTGGTGACCGGCGCGCTGCTGGTCTTCATCCCGATGTCGGGGGAGTACATCATCCCCAACATCCTCAGCGGCGGTAACTACGAGTTCGTCGGCAACGTGATCGGCGACCAGTTCGCCTCCGCGCAGAACCAGCCGTTCGGGTCCGCCCTGTCGATCAGCCTGATGATCGCGCTGTCGGGGTTCGTGGCCCTCTACATCCTCTTCGCGACGAAGGAGGAGCGGTTCGGTGCCTAGGATCCTCACGGCCAAGCGCGGCTTCACCCTGTGGGCGGTCTGCGTCTTCGTGTTCCTCTACCTGCCGATCGGGGTGATGGCGCTCTTCGCGTTCAACAAGCCGTCGGCGGCGGCGCTCCAGGGCTTCCACGGGTCCAACGTCTGCGACATCCCGCCGACCCAGCTGGGCAACCTCACGGTGTGGAACGGCTTCACCACCTGCTGGTTCAAGGTCGGCCTGCACGACCCGACGTACATCCCGGCCATCGCGACCAGCGCCAAGATCGCCGCCGGCGCAGCCATCGTCTCGACGCTGCTCGGACTCGGGGCCGCGCTGGCCCTGGCACGGATGAACAAGTTCGTGCGGGTGCCGTTCGACTCGCTGGTCTACCTGACGCTCGTCGTCCCGGAGATCGTGATCGCGGTGGCCTCCCTGATCTTCTTCGTCCAGCTCCCGCGCTACGTCCCGTTCTTCCCGCCCCTCGGGGCCTGGACGATCTTCTTCGGGCAGGTGGTCTTCGGCGCCTCGCTGGCGATGCTGATCATCCGGGCCAGGTTCGTCGGCATGGGCGACACGCTCGAGGAGGCGGGCTACGACCTCGGATCGGGCCGGCTGTCCACCTTCCGGCAGATCACGCTGCCGAGACTGCTGCCGGCGATCGTCGCCGCTGCCCTGCTGTCGTTCACGTTCTCCTTCGACGACTACGTGCTGCCGGCGTTCACCAACGGGACCACCAACACCTGGCCGATCGTGCTCTACTCCGCGGTCCGGTTCGGGATCACGCCCGCGGTCAACGCGCTGGCGACGATCATGCTGGCGATCACGATCGTGGTGATCGGCATCACCGGCCTCGTCCTCCGCAGGTCCCGCCGGGCGACCGGCGCGTCCGTCGACCCCGCCGCCGCGGGCGTCACCCTGGGGATCGGCTGACCCGCCCCGCCCGGCCCGGTCCGGCCCGTCGGCCCAGCGGTCGTTCTCGCAGACGCGTCGCAGGTCGAGCGGAGAACTCGATGGTCGAGCGGAGAACTCGATGGATCGCGCTCGATGGTCGAGAGAACTCGATGGACGTGCGGCGTGCTCGGTGGTCGAGCGAAGTCGAGACCACCCGGACGGGAGAGCTGACTTGTCCACAGATCCCGGCGGAGAGAGGGGCGGCCGCCCGGCCATCCACAGTCGCCCGACGCGGTCGCCCCGGGGGTCGAGCGGGTCGCGCGGGCGAAATCCTCCCTGCCCGGGGAGCCGCGCTCGCGCACGAGCGTCTAGGTTCGGAGGTGTCAGGTGCCGAGGGGGCGCCGACGCATGAGCGAGCAGTCGAGCAGGGAGAGGTGCCATGACCCAGACCCAGACGTCGTCACCGGCCTACCAGATCGTCAACCCGGCGACCGGCGAGGTGGAGCAGAGCTTCGACACCGCGACGGACGCCGAGATCGAGGCGGCGCTGGCTGCCTCGCACGCGGCGTACGCCGTGTGGAAGGACGTCCCGATCGAGGAGCGGGCCAAGGTCGTCAAGCGCATCGGGGAGCTGTTCGTGGAGCGGCGCGCCGAGCTGGCCGCCATCGCCACCCGCGAGATGGGCAAGCCGTTGCCGGAGTCCCGGGGCGAGGCGAAGTTCTGCGGCGAGATCTTCGACTACTTCGTGACCGAGGGTCCCGAGCTCGCGGCCGACCAGCCGATCAAGACCTTCTCCGGCGGCAAGGCGGTGGTGCAGAAGCTCCCGATCGGGCCGCTGCTGGGCATCATGCCCTGGAACTACCCCTTCTATCAGATCGCCCGCTTCGCGGCGCCGAACCTGATGCTGGGCAACACCATCCTGCTCAAGCACGCCGAGTCGGTACCGGGCAGCGCGCTCGCCGTGGAGCAGATCATGAAGGACGCCGGGCTGCCGGACGGCGCCTACGTCAACGTCTTCGCCTCGCACGAGCAGATCGAGCGGATGATCGGTGACCCGCGCGTCGTCGGTGTCTCGCTCACCGGCTCGGAGCGGGCCGGCGCCGTGGTCGCGGCGATCGCGGGCAAGAACCTCAAGAAGTGCGTCCTCGAGCTCGGCGGCTCCGACCCCTACGTCATCCTCGACACCGACGACGTCGCGGCCGCGGCGGACGTGGCGTGGGAGACCCGCATCAGCAACACCGGCCAGGCGTGCAACTCCAACAAGCGGATGATCGTGATGGACGACGTCTTCGACGGATTCGTCGCACGCCTGACCGAGCACGCCCAGGACCTCCGACCAGGAGACCCGGCGGCCGCAGAGGACGGCACCTTCGCCCCGCTGTCGTCGCGCAAGGCCGCCGAGACGTTGGCCGAGCAGGTGCAGGACGCCGTGAGCAAGGGCGCGACCCTGCATGCGGGTGGTGTCCTCGGCGACGGCCCGGCGGCGTACTACTCGCCGGCGGTGCTCACCGGCGTCACCCCCGAGATGCGGGCCTACCGCGAGGAGCTGTTCGGCCCGGTCGCGGTGGTCTACGCGGTGTCCGACGACGACGAGGCACTCGCCCTCGCCAACGACACGTCGTACGGCCTGGGTGGTGCGGTGTTCAGTACCGACCCCGAGCGGGCCACCCGGATCGCCCTGCGCCTCGAGGTCGGGATGTCCAACGTCAACACGCCGGCCGGCGAGGGCGCGGAGGTGCCGTTCGGCGGGGTCAAGCGCAGCGGGTTCGGCCGTGAGCTCGGCCCGCTCGGCATGGACGAGTTCGTGAACAAGCGGATGTTCTACGTCGCCGACTGACGGTCGGAGCTCGCGGAGCCGCTGGTCGAGCCTGTCGAGACCACCGGCTCCGCCGAGGTCGAAGGATGGCGGGCGCCGTCCGGCTAGAGCTCGTCCCGCAGGATCGCGGCGGCGGCTGACATGGCGCGCATCTTGCCCTCCGCGCTGGCGCGCGGGAGGTACTTCATCCCGCAGTCGGTGGCGATCGTGATCCGCTCCGCGGCGACGTAGGGGAAGGCGCGGCGCACCCGGTCGGCGACGACCTCCGGTGTCTCGACCTCGTGGTCGGACAGGTCGATCACGCCGAGGATGATCGTCTTGTCGGCCAGGTCGGTCAGCACCCCGAGGTCGAGCCTCGACTGCGCGGTCTCGATCGAGATCTGGTCGGCCGAGCAGCCGGCCAGCTCGGGCAGGAACGAGTAGCCCGCAGGTCGCTCGTGGATGATCGCGGCGTAGCCGAAGCAGATGTGTACGGCGGTGGTCCCGGTGACTCCGTCCAGGGCCGCCTGCAGCGCCGCGAGGCCGTAGGCGCGGGCGTCGTCGGGGCGGGCCTGCATGTAGGGCTCGTCGATCTGGACGAGGTCGGCGCCGGCGGCGTGCAGGTCCTTGATCTCGGCGTTGACGGCGGCGGCGTAGGCCATCGCGGCCGACTCGAGGTCGGGGTAGTGGTCGTTCTGGGCCTGCTGCGACATGGTGAACGGTCCGGGCACGGTCATCTTGATCCGGTGGTCCGTGTGCGCCCGCAGGAACCTCACGTCGTCGACCTCGATCGGCCGCGGTCGCACGATCGGGCCGGCGATCCGCGGCACCGGGTTGGGGTGGCCGGAGCGGTCGAGAGCCGTGCCGGGATGGTCGATGTCGACACCGTCCAGGGCGGTGGCGAAGTGGTTGGAGTAGGACTCGCGGCGCATCTCGCCATCGGTGATGATGTCGAGCCCGGCCTCCTCCTGGGCCCGGATCGCCAGCACCGTGGCGTCGTCCTGCGCCTGCTCGAGATGCTCGGGGTCGACCCGCCAGAGCTCCTTCGCGCGGACCCGCGGCGGGAAGCGTCCCGCCAGCTTGGCGCGGTCGATCAGCCAGTCCGGCTGGGCATAGCTACCCACCAGCGACGTCGGCAGCAAGGTCTGGCGGGACGGCGTCGTGGTCACGGAGCAGCCTCTCCCTCGATGGGTGTCGATCAACGCGCTCCGGCCCGGTCGCGGAGCCCGACGCCTCGACCCTACCGAGCCATGCGTGCCGCGATCTCGAGCGCGATGCCAACCGCGGCCACCTGTCGCTCGGCCGGCCGTTCCGACCGCACCGAAGCAGGCGGCGCGACGCCTCCACCGACCTGGCCGACGCGCTCGAGGCGTCGTCGGACTGAGACGGCGTACGGCGGCTGTCGATCCGGAGCGTGCCCATCCGTCATCTGGGCGAGGCCGCCACCCGGTGGCCCCCAGAACGGAGGTCATCATGAGCCACCCCATCGTGCACGCCGAGATCCGCTCGAGCGACCCGGACGCAACCCGGGCCTTCTTCGGCGACCTGTTCGGCTGGAGCTACCCCAACGAAGGCGCGTTCCCCGGTTACACCTTCGTCGAGACCGGTGTGCCCGGAGCCCTGTACACGGCGATCAGCCCGCTGCAGGGGGACAGCGACCTGGTCACGTTCTTCGTCGGTGTCGACGACATGGCGACCACCATCGCGGACACCACCCGGCTCGGTGGCCGCGTCGTCCAGGAGCCGGTCACCGTCCCCGGTGTCTCGTTCGCGCTGATCGCCGACCCGCAGGGGCACGTGGTCGGGTTGGCGCAACAGCTCTGACCTTCATGCACCCCGCAGCCGCGGTCCGTGTGCAGCGAACAGTGCGGTACGTCGGTGCCACGTGCTGACACCGGCGTACCGCTGTCCAGCCGAAAGGGCCCTTGGTCTCGACAGGCTCGACCAGCGGGCCACGGCTCGACCAGCGGGCCACCGGCTCGACCAGCGGGCCACGGCTCGACCGGCGGGGCATGGCTACCACCGACGGGCCACGGTTCGACCAGCGGGCCACGGCTCGACCGACGGGCCACGGCTCGACCGGCGGCCGGGGGATCAGAGGTGCTTGACGAACTCGGCGGAGACCTCGATCGGCCGGAACCCCATCCGCTCGTTGATGGAGACCATGTAGCGGTTGGTCTCGCCGTTCTCGGTCGTGACCAGGGTCAGGTCGTCGCGCGCGGCCTGGACGGCGCGGAGGTTGACCGCCTTCGTGGCCAGCCCGAGCCGGTGGCCGCGGTGCTCGCGATGCACGAACGTGCCCCACTGGAACACCGTGGTGCTCTCCTCCAGCGACAGGAGGAGCGTGGACTGCGCCACCACCTGGCGCTGAGGCGTCAGCGCGACCGTCTCGTAACGGACGCGGCCCATGGCCGCCGCGCTGGACACCATCTCCGCATATCGCTGCGCCGTGACCGACTCCTCCTCGAAGTCCACGACACCCGTCGGGGCGTCGACGGCGAGCTGGCCGAACAGCACGCACAGCGACTCCACGAGCTCGTCCGGCACCGCGCCGACGTGCGTCTCGATCGCGTAGCCCGGGTGGTGCGGCGCCGCCTCATCGATCCACTGCTGGATCTGCTCGTCGGGGACCGGCAGTGGAAGGTGGCGGACCACCTCGTAGTCGGAGAACTCGTAGCCGCACGCCTCGGCGAAACGTCGGTAGGCGTGGCCCTCCCGGTCGTCGAAGGGGAGGACGGTGTTGGTCATGACCAACGACCGGCCGTCGTCCTTGACGGCCTGCTCCAGCCGCTCGGCCACGGCCCGACCGATGCCGCGGCGCCGCTCGGGTACGTCGACGCAGAGACGGAAGGCGGCCTTGTCCGTGTTGTCGAGGACGAACGACCACAGCACCGCGGTCGCGACCATCCGATCCCCGTCGTACGCCGCGAAGAGCTCCTGCCGCTCTCCGCTGTCGGTGGAGCGAGACGCCCCCAGGAACTCACGGAACTCCCAGAACGGAGCGTTCGGCCGGCCGAGGAGCACGGCGCGCCGGGTCACGTCGTAGAAGTCGCGCATCACCGCGTCGTCGGCCAGGGCCGGCTCGTCGAGTACGCGGATGTCCACGACATACGAGGCTAGGCCGCTCGGGTGCCCGGGCGACACGGGTTTTCCGCGTCGCCCCCGTCGCTGGCCCCGACTCACACGGCTTCGACGGCAGACGAGGGGTCAGTGCACGACGGCCGGAGGGATGCCTTCCTGGTCGAGCAGGTGGGTCTCCTCCCGCTTGCGCGGCAGGAACGCCGCCGGCACCACGGTCAGCAGCACCAGCGCCCACGCCACCCAGTAGGTGTTGGCGAAGGCGCTCGCGGCGTCCTCCAGTCCCTTCGTGATCGCAGCGGCCGGGATCTTCGCGGCCAGGGCCGGGCTGTGCAGGGAGGCCATCGCCGGACCCGCGAGCTTGGACGCCTGGAGGTGGTTGGTCAGGATCACGGACATGGTCGCGACGCCGACCGAGCTGGCGATCTGCTGGGTGATGTTCAGCAGGGTCGAGCCGCGAGCCACCTCGTGAGCCCGGAGCGTCTTCAGTGCCGACGTGAACAGCGGCATCATCGTCGCTCCCATGCCGAGACCCATGACGAACAGCTCGGCGATGATCATCGGGTACGGCGTGGTCGCGGTCAGCTGGGTCAGGCCGAACATGCCGATCAGGATGCCCACCAAGCCGAACGGCACGATCAGGCCGACCGGACGCTTGTCCACCTGCGACCCCGCGAGGGGCATCGTGATCATCGCGCCGATGCCCTGGGGTGCCACGAGCAGGCCGGCCTGGAGCGTCGACTCCCCGCGCACCTCCTGGAAGTACGTCGGCACCAGGAGGAGGCCGCCGAAGAACGCCGCCGCGAACAGGAACATGGTGATGATCGAGACCGTGAGGTTGCGGTTCTTGAACAGGCGCAGGTCGAGCAGCGGGTGCTCCGGGCGGAACGAGTGGACGACGAAGAGCACCATCAGCGTGGCGCCGAGCAGCATCGAGACCCAGACCCGCGGAGCGGTCGCCGTGCCTTCCGCCGGGATCGATGACACGCCGAACAGGAACAGGGCCAGCCCTGGTGACATCAGCGCCATGCCGAGGAAGTCGAACGACTCCGAGGGCTCGGGGGTGTCCCGCGGAAGGACCCGCCAGGCGTAGATGAACGCGACCAGCCCGATCGGTGCGTTGATCAGGAAGATCCAGTGCCAGCTCGCGACCTGGATGAGGTAGCCGCCGATGATCGGGCCGAGGATCGGGCCGAGCAGCATCGGGACCCCGAGGATCGCCATCAGCCGGCCGATCCGGTGGGGTCCAGCCGCCCGGGTCATGATCGTCATGCCGAGCGGCATCAGCATGCCGCCACCGAGCCCCTGCAGGACCCGGAAGGCGATCAGGGCGCCGATGCTCCATGCCGTGGCACAGAGCACCGAGCCGAACACGAAGAGGAAGATGGCCGTCATGTAGAGCCGTTTGGTGCCGAACCGGTCCGCGGCCCACCCGGTCATCGGGATCACGGTGGCCAGCGCGAGCGTGTAACCGGTGACCGACCACGCGACCGTGGAGTAGGCGATCGGATGGCCCACCGAGCCGAACGCCGTCTGGAACGTCGGGAGCGCGACGTTGACGACCGTGATGTCCAGGATCGACATGATCGCGCCCATCACGACCACGCCCGCGATCTTCAGGACTGCGCCGTCGATCGCGTCGGGCAGCTCGACCTTGCTGTCAGAGGACATGGGGCCTCCTCCTTCCCACGTGTCCCGCCACTTTACGCGCGGGCCGATGACGCTCGCACCGGCGTTCCGGCCGGCGACCCCTTGACAGGGACGCGCGAAGTTCTACTCTTGTCCTATGGAAGTAGATAAAGCAGTGAACGGAGCGGTACCGGCCGCCTCGGCCACCTCGCCGATCGCGTTCCGTCTCGACCCTGCCTCGGGGGTGCCGACGTACCTCCAGCTGGTGCAGCAGGTGGAGCACGCGCTCGTCCTGGGCTACCTCGAGCCCGGCGATCAGCTGCCGAAGGTCCGCGAGGTCGTGGCGGACCTGGCGATCAACCCGAACACGGTGCTGAAGGCCTACCGCGAGCTGGAGCACAAGGGACTCGCGTCCGGACGTCCCGGCCAAGGCACCTTCGTCGAGTCCGGTCTGAGCCAGGCGACCCTGCCCGAGCTCGCGAACCTCCGCCGGTCCCTGCTGACCTGGCTCACCAAGGCCGAGGCCGCGGGGCTCGACGCGAACGGGGTGGCCGCCGTCTTCGCAAGCACGCTGCGGGATTTCACTGAGCGCCGCGAGGTCGAGTCACCCCGCGGCGCGCAGACACACGGCCGGGCCGTCGGAGGTGTCGCATGAACATCCTCGAGACCCAGGCGCTCAGCCGGCGGTACGGCGGCACCTGGGCGCTGCGTGACTGCACGCTGGCGATCCCGGAGGGCCAGCTGGTCGCCCTGGTCGGCCCCAACGGCGCCGGCAAGACCACCCTGCTCAACATCGTGGTCGGGCTGACGGCGCCGACCACCGGCGCCGTCAGCGTCCTCGGCGGCATTCCCGTCGGATCTCCCGCCGCCCTCGACGGCATCGCGTTCGTCGCCCAGGACATGCCGCTCTACCGGCACCTGACGGTGGCCGACATGCTGCACCTGACGCGCAACCTCAACCACGACTTCGACGGCGCCTTCGCGCGCAGGCGGCTCGGTGACCTCGGGATCGCCGAGAAGCACAGGGCAGGGAAGCTGTCGGGAGGACAGCAGGCGCAGCTGGCCCTGACCCTCGCGCTGGCCCGACACCCCCAGCTCCTCGTGCTCGACGAGCCGACCGCGCGGCTCGATCCGTTGGCACGCCACGACTTCATGGCCACGGTGATGGCCGCGATGGCGGCGGACGGCCTCTCGGTGATCCTCTCCTCGCATGCCCTGGCCGAGCTCGAGCGCGTGGCCGACCATCTCGTCCTGATCGCCCGCGGCGTCGTCCGGCTGGAGGGTCCGGTCGAGGACGTCGTGGCGGGCCACCGACTCGTGACCGGGCCGGCCGGGCAGACGCGGGATCCCCGCTGGCAGGTTGTGGAGTCCACCGTGGCCGGATCCCAGCAGCACCTGCTGGTCCGGCTCGACGCACCCACCGGCGGCGTACCGGACGGGTGGGAGGCGCGCGCTGCCGGCGTCGAGGAGATCTCGCTGGCCTATCTGCGCGAGTCTTCGCTCCCCTCCGACCTCGTCCTGGAGGCAGTCCGATGACCGCGGCGACGCTGGCAGCCACGCCCACCTACGCACGACGACCGGTCCCGTGGCGCCGTCTCGCCTGGGTCGCGTGGCGCCGTTACCGGACCACCGTGGCCGGCGTGGCCGTGCTCCTCGGCGTCGAGGCCGCCTACCTGGTGATCCGCGGGCACGAGATGCGGACGGCGTACGCCGCAGCGGTCGCTTGTCGCCCGCAGTCGGCCCCGAGCTGCCGGTTCGCCTTCGACAACTTCCACACCATCTACGCGAATGTCGGCTTCCTGGGCGGGTTGCTGGTCTGGACGCCGGCGGTGATCGGGGCGTTCGCGGGCGCTCCGCTGCTGGCCCGCGAGCTCGAGACCGGGACGTTCCGCTACGCCTGGACCCAAGGTGCGGGTCGGATGCGCTGGGTGGTCGCCCACCTGGTGGCCGGTGCGCTCGGCGTGGCTGTCCTCAGCGCGGCGTTCGGGGCGCTGATGACCTGGTACGACCACCCCCTGGTCGCCAGCGGCATCGAGCCGAGGCTCCACACCAGCGAGTTCCCGATCACGGGAGTGGCGGTCGTGGGCTGGGCGCTCCTGGCCTTCTCCGTCGGAGTCCTGGTCGGCCTGGTGTCGCGGCGTGTGGTGGCCGCGCTCGCCGTCACCCTGGCGCTCTGGACGGGCATCGCGTTCCTCACCGCGGAGAGGTTCCGTGCCCACTACGAGGCACCCCTCGTCACCCGGGGGCTGCGGTTCTCGGGCAGCGACCTGTCGGTCCGTCAGTGGTGGACCCACGGCGGCGTGACCGCGAGCGGGAGCCAGATCAACCGGACCCTGCAGGGCATCGGCGTGCAGAGCACGGGTGGTGGGAACTTCAAGGCTGGACCCGGGAGCTCCACGGTCGATCCGGTCCACTACCTGATCCAGCACGGGTTCATCCAGTGGACGAGCTACCAGCCCGACAGTCGCTACTGGCCGTTCCAGTGGATCGAGTTCGGCTGGCTGGCGCTCCTCTCGGTGCTCCTGCTCGGGGCCACGATCTGGTTGGTACGCCGTCGGGCCGGGTGACCCGCGACCGCCGGCCGAGCCCTGAGGAGACCACGGGCCATCGTGCGGAACGAGCCCATTGACGGGTGGCAGTAGTTTGGGAGCATGACCCGGGTCGTGAAGCTGGTGGTCGGCGCCATCCTGGTCGTGATGGGCGTCGTGTTCACCCTGCAAGGTCTCAACGTCCTCGGCGGCTCCGGGATGAGCGGGAAGTCGCTGTGGGTCGTGCTGGGGCCGATCATCGCTCTGGTGGGGGCCTGGCTCCTCGTGCGGACGCTGCGCGCTCAACCCACGCGCCACCGCCTCTGAGCGACGCGCCACCCGACCGCCCGGCCGTCGTGGTCAGAGCAGCTCGGCGACGAGTGACGCGAAACGGTCGGCGTTGGCCGGGTCCACGTCGAGGTAGAGGCCGGGCTCGATCAGCTCGAGCTCACTGACGGTCCACGCGTCGTTCCAGATCATCAGGTCGACCCGGGCGTACGCGAGGTCCGCGTCCAGAAGCCGCTCCGCGGCCCGTACCGCCTCCTCTGCCAGGGCGGCGGCACGAGGGTCCAGCGGGACCGCGCGCGAGCTGCCGCCGTACAGCTCGTGCACGCGGATCTCCTGCGAGCCCGGGCGCTTGTCGACCTGCGAGACCGCGCGGCCGGCGAACACGTACACGGACGTCTCGCCGCGGGTGCGCACCGAGTCCACCAGCGGTTGCACGACCCACGGCGCGGCGACCAGCCCCTGGAGCCGAGCATCGAGAGGCTCCTCGACCACGATGAGCCCGACGCCGCTCGCCCCGATCCGCGGCTTCACCACGACGGCGCCGAACTCGTCGAGGCCGGAGGCCAGACCGCTGACCAGCGATGCGTCGTCCATCAGTCGGGTGGGCACCACCGGCACGTGCTCGGCCAGCTCGACCAGGTAGGCCTTGTCGGCGTTCCAGGCGAAGACCTCTGAGCCGTTCAGCAGTGGCGAGATCCGCTCGACCCGCCGTGCCCAGCCGAGGAACTCCGGGCATCGGCGGTGGTAGTCCCAGGCAGAACGCACGGCGATCAGGTCGCCCTGCCAGTCGGCGCCCTCGTCGTCCCAGATCTCCCACCGGGCGCCGATGTCGGCGCGGTCGAGCGCGGCCACGAGGTCGCCGCCGATCTCGCCGTCGGGGAAGAGTGCGGCCGTCACCAGCACCACCGAGGGGCGCGACCGGCTCACGCGAGCGAGCCGACGAAGCGGGCGGTCTCGGCGGAGCCGAACAGCCCGGGCAGGCCGCCGGTGTGGAGCAGCACGGTCCGCTCGCCCGGACGTACGTCGCCGTCCCGGACCGCCGCGACCAGGCCGGCGAGCGCGCGTCCGGTGTAGATCGGGTCGAGGACCAGGCCCTCCGTGCGGGCGGCCAGGAGAAGGGCCTCGCCGACGGCGCCGGTGAGGCTGCCATAGCCGTCGCCGACCTGGTCGCCCCGCACGCGTACGCCGCTCGGGTCGCCTCCGAGCTCGACGACCAGGGCCGCCACGCGCTCTCGTGGGTCGGAGGTCGCGCCGGTGTCGACGCCCAGGACCCTGGCGGCGCCGAGGGCGACGACCAGCCCGGCCGCGGTGCCCGCGGATCCCACGGCCACGACCACGTGGGTCAGGTCGGGCACCTGCTCGAGCAGCTCGTGACCCGCCTCGACGTAGGCCCGGGCGCCGGTGGCACTCGAGCCGCCGTACGGGATCTGTGCGGCGGGCGTCCCCGCTGCCACGAGCTCGGCGACTCGGTCCGACGCCACGCGCTCGAGGTCCTCGTGCGCGACCTCCCCGGCCCAGATGAGCCGCGCGCCGAAGAGCCGGTCCAGCAGCAGGTTGCCCGTGGGGTCGGCGTCCGGCGAAGGTGCCGTACCCGCCAGGACCAGCTCGACGTCCAGTCCGAGATGTGCGCCGGCGGCCGCGGTGAGACGGGCGTGGTTGCTCTGGGCGGCGCCGGTGGTCACCAGGGTGCGGGCGCCGGCCGCCAGCGCGGCCGCACACGTGTGCTGGAGCTTGCGCACCTTGTTGCCGCCGCCGCCCAGTCCGACCAGGTCGTCGCGCTTCACCCACAGGTCGTCGGCGTCCAGCCCGATGGTCTGCGACAGCCGGGGTGCCGGCTCGACGGGGGTCGGCCAGGTGGCCAACGTGAGGGGTGCTCCCGTGCCCATGGCTCGGCCCTCAGGCCCCGCCACCCAGGGCGTCCAGCGACGCCATGTCGTCGGCGGAGAGCTCGAAGCCGGCCACGTCGGCGTTGCTCCGGATCCGGTCCGCCTTGCGGGACTTCGGGATCACGACGACGCCGTGCTGCAGGTGCCACCGGATGATCACCTGAGCGGGGGTGCGGCCGAGCCGCTCCGCGATCGACACGATCGCAGGGTGCTCGAGCGTGCCTCCGCGCAGGGCGCTGTACCCCTCGAGCGTGATGCCGCGCTCGCGGTGCGCCTCGAGCACCGACGCGTCGAAGAGCAGTGGGCTCCATTCGATCTGGTTCACGGCCGGCGCCGACCCCGTCGCCGAGATCAGCTCGTCGATCATGGCGGCGTCGAAGTTGCTGACGCCGATGTCGCGGGCCAGTCCCAGGTCACGTGCCTCGATGAACGACCGCCACTGGTCGACCGGGGAGTCGCTGCCCGGCCAGTGGATGAGCCAGAGGTCGACGTAGTCCGTGCCGAGCAGCTCGAGACTCTGCCGCAGGGTGTCCACGGCCGTGCCCGCGCGGTCCGGCGGGCACTTGGTGGTGACGAAGACGTCGCCGCGGGCGACGCCGCTGCGCTCGAGACCGCGGCCGACCTCCCCCTCGTTGCGGTAGACGGTCGCCGTGTCCAGGTGCCGGTAGCCGGACTCGAGCGCGACGGCGGTGGCGTCGGTGGCCTCGGCCCCCTTGATCTGCCACGTGCCGAAGCCCAGCAGCGGCATGGTGCCGTGGGTCAAGCGGGCGGAGGCATCGGGGATCAGCGGAGCGGAGGAGGTGTCGGCCATGACGCCACGATAGGACGCCCCCGGGTACGGATGACCGGGGCGTCCGGCGGCGTCGGCCACCTCGCGGGACGGGTCGGACGTGACTACGTTGACCCGCCATGGACGACGTACTGATCGGCAGGGCCACCGACGGCAGGCGGGTCGCCGAGGTCGACCTGGACGCCACCGCCATGACCGTGGCCGAGATCGTGGACCACGCACGGGAGCAGGGCGCGGCCCTGGTCTGGGCGCACGGCGGTGACCCGGAGCCGGCGGGCTTCGTCCCGATGCCGGGCTACGCGCACCTGCGCGCGGAGCGTCCGGTGGCGGGAGAGCCGTTGGCGACCATGAGGGACGACGCGTACGGGCCCTTGCTGGCGAGGGCGTATCTCGGCCAGTGGGGACACAAGTGGGTGGACCCGACCCGGCGGTTGCCCACCGACGGGTCGATCGTCCTCTGCCTCGAAGAGAACGGTGTGCCCGTCGGCCTGTGCCGGGTCTGGACCGAGGAACGGCTCGTCGACCAACCGGGAATCGTCCCCGAGCGGCGCGGGCCGGAACCCGCCGTGAGACTCCTCGGCGCCGCGTGCGCCCTGCTCGGTGCGGGGCCGGTCGACCTCGACACCTGGGGCGAGTCACCCGAGACCCTGGCTGCCTGGGCCGCCATCGGTTTCACGGTCACCCAGCAGCTTCCGGGATGGGAGCTCCGTCTCTGAGCGACGACGCGATCGGCTTCCGCGGTGATGGGCGAGCGGTCGCGGCTCCCAGGTCGCCGGCATACATCGGTCCGTGGATCGCGAGGGCGACCGCTTCGGGCGGAGGCCCTGCCTCATGTGCAACCGTGGGGTTGCATCTGGTGGGTACACATGCAACTATGGAGTTGCACATGACCACGGGGTCACGGACCCCTCCTACGGAAGCGAGAACGACCATGAACGAGCACGGGTTCGGCACCACCATCTCCGTGAAGGCAACCCCTCTCGAGGCCTTCGCCGCGATCAACGACGTCCGCGGCTGGTGGGGGCACGACGTCGAGGGCAGCACCGACACCGTCGGGGACGAGTTCACCTACTACGGCGAGGACGTGCATCGCTCGGTGATCCGGGTGATCGACCTCGTTCCGGGCGAGCGCGTCGTCTGGCACGTCCTCGACAACTGGATGAGCTTCGTGGAGGACCAGAGCGAGTGGAGGGACACCCGGATCGTCTTCGAGGTCTCGGCGACCGACGACGGCGCCGAGATCCGCTTCAGCCATCTCGGCCTGGTGCCCGCCTACGAGTGCTACGACGTGTGCCGGAACGCATGGACGTTCTTCGTCGAGGACAGCCTGCCCAGCCTCATCGCCACCGGCGTCGGCAAGCCGCTGCTGAAGAAGCGCACGGCCTGACCCCCTCGCGCCGCCGGTGGACACTGCCGCTGGTCAAGGCTGCTGGTCGAGCCTGCCGCTGGTCGAGCCTGTCGAGACCAAGGCGCCGGTGGGCCGCGCTCGGTGGTCGAGCGAGGTCGAGACCGCGCCGCCGGACGGGGCCGCGCTCGGTGGTCGAGCGTAGTCGAGACCACCGCATGGATCCTCCGACGTACCGTGGAACCCGATGCGGACGTGCGCACCCGAGGAGACGCGAGATGAACGGCACCGAACCTTCGATCGTGAGCTGGACGCGGCGGCTGGAGGAGGCCACGGAGCTCGACGCTCCGGTGCAGGCGCTGGAGCCTGCGGTCGGGGCACTGTTCGGCACGGGGGCACGTGGCGCGGTGCTCCGGGGCGAGTGGCTCGGGCACGCGGTCCACCCGATACTGACCGACGTGGTGCTCGGCACGTGGGGATCCGCCAGCCTGCTCGACCTGTTCGGCGGGAGCGACTCCACCGCCTCGGCCCAGCGGCTCATCGGCACCGGTCTGCTCGCGGTCGGGCCGACGGCCTGGACCGGGTGGGCGGAGTGGTCTGCGGCCGCGCCGCGCGACAAGCGCGTAGGCCTCGTCCACGCCGTCACCAACGGCGTGGCCATCGGCGTCTACACCGCGTCGTGGATCGCCCGCAGGCGGGGACGGCACGGCGCCGGGGCACGGCTCGCGCTGGCCGGGGCGGCCGTCTCGGGGGTCGCCGCCTACCTGGGCGGCCACCTCGCTGCTGCCCGCAAGGTGGGGAGCCACCACCCGGCGTACGACGTGGCGCGGCTCGACGTCTGACACACGAGGGCACGACAGATGCAGGCTCGCAGGCTTGGCTGGACGGATCTGGAGGTCAGCCCGTTGGGTCTGGGCTGCTGGGCCATCGGCGGCCCGACCCAGTTCCGCGGAAGTCACTTCGGCTGGGGGCAGATCGACGAGGACGAGGCGGTACGGGCCATCCAGGTCGCACTCGACGGCGGGATCACCTTCCTCGACACGGCCGACATCTACGGCACCGGACGGAGCGAGCGCATCGTGGGCCAGGCGCTCGTCGGCCGTCGCGATCGCGTGCTCGTCGCGACCAAGTTCGGACTGACGTTCGACGAGTACTCCGGCAACATGACCGGCCGAGACGCCAGCCCGACGTACGTGAAGCAGGCCTGCGAGGCGAGCCTGCGTCGTCTGGGCACCGACCACATCGACCTCTACCAGTTCCACCTGGGCGACCATGACCCGGCCACCGTTGATCCTCTCCTCGATGCCTTGGACGAGCTGGTGGCCGAGGGCAAGATCCGCTACTACGCCTGGGGTACCGAGCCGGAGGGTGTGAGCCGCTTCGTCGCGCGCGGGCACTGCCCCGCCGTGCAGTTCGGCTTGAACATGCTGACCATGTGCTTCGGTGAGGCCGACCGGATGCTCTCGTTCTGCGACGCGGCGGATCTCGTGGCGATCATCAACGGTCCGCTGGGCAAGGGACTGCTCACGGGCAAGTTCGATCAGGGGACCCGTTTCGGTGAAGGCGATCTGCGCCGGCAACGTGGCTGGAACGTCCAGGAAGGGTCCGTCGCCAAGGGCCGTCAGGTGGTCGAGCAGCTGCGCGAGATCCTGACGAGCGACGGCCGGACCCCGGCGCAGGCAGCCCTCGGTGCGCTGTGGGCGCGCAGCGAGCGCTGCCTGCCCATCCCCGGCTTCAAGACCGTGGCCCAGGTGCGCGAGAACGTCGGCGCCCTCCAGTACGGGCCCTTGAGTCCCCAGCAGATGCAGGCCATCGCCGACCTCGTCACCTCCTCGCTCACCGAGGAGGAGGCCCAGACCCTGTGATCGCCTCGCCACCTGCGTCCTTTCCACGACGAGCCACCGTGCGTCGAGGGACTCAATTCCTGCGGAAAGGACACGCCCCCGGGAATACGCGCCGGTGCCGTTGTGCGTCCGCCAGGAGCGCGCATATCGTTGATCCACTTCTTCAACGTCGGGGGCCACGATGGTCTTCTCCGCAGTCGTCGGACTCGCGTTATCGAAGCTTGTTTCGCGGGTGATCCGCTCGCCGACAATCGTGCGACTCCCGCAGGAAGACGGCCACGGCCTCGGACCAAGGGCTCACCGCCTCGAGCCTTCGCGCGCACGAGGGTCCGCCCTAGCCGACCGGCGAGCAGGTCGGTTCTGACCCATGCCCCTCCACCTGTTCATGCGCCTGTGGCAGAGCATTCTGGCGACCGTGGGTCTCGCCGTGGTCGACGGCATCTTCAGCATCGTGGGGCTCAAGGATGACGGGAGGACCGAGCTGCTCACGCTGCTCGGTCTGGAGATCCTCGTGCTCGCGGTGATCTGGTGGCCTCGCCGATCCTGAGAGGTCCAGGACCCGGCCCGGTCGAGCGGGTCGGCACGATCAGGTGATGAGTGAGGGCGCACCTGGTAACCAGATATCGAGTCTGGCGACGGGCGCTCTTCGTGGTTAGCCTTGTTCTCACCTTCTCAGGCGCCGGGGGTCGTCATGGTCTTCTACACCTTTCTGGGACTCGTTTTCCTGGGCTTCGTCTGGTGGGCGGTCCGCTCCCCGCTGGTGAAGGCCCACATCCGCGCGATCGGGCATCACCGGGATCCAGGGCCAGCCGGTCACTTCCGCCCTGGGCTCTACGAGGCGGGCCACATGTCCATCAACAACGACCAAGGCGGGCGGACCGAGCTCAGTCTGAAACCGAAGGGACCGCCGGGGTCACCTCCGTCGTGGCGGTGGGGGGACCGGAGTCACTGACGTCACTCCTCAGCGGTGAGGCGCGCGCCCCTATCACCAACGGGGGAGGGAGTAGGGGCGCGCGCTGCGTCCGATGCTAGGCGCGATGGTCGTTGCCCGTGACAACCGAATTGGGGAAAATGGGTGCCGCCCGGGCGCTTCGCCTCGTTCTTCCGATGGAAAAGCAAAGTCCGCCGGCCTCCGCCGACGGACTTCACCCTTGCTGCCCCTGGACACCCCCCAGAGCCCGTAGGGCCAATGCGGACAACGTAAAGCGATCCACCCGAGCCGTCCATGGCACGACTGAGCCAGGGGCGCGCCCGGGGGCCCGACAACCTCCGCTGCCATCAGGACGCCCACGGGCCCCTTGCCGCCGGGTGCGATCCACGTCATGAGCGCGAGTTCCCGGCGTCTCTGGAGGTGGCGTCCTGCCCCATGCTCGGCGCTCGGGTGCCTTGGCCCTTGATCCCCCCTCTCGGGCCGGGGGCACGGATGCCCGCCGGTGTCACCAGCAGCACCGGCGGGCATCGCCCCGCGCCCGGCGACATACAGACTCGCCTCGAGCGGTCCACCGCTCGTCGAAGGGCGCCCCCGCCGGGAGAGCCGTTCAGGCCTCCGCATGGCTGGGGGCGAGGAGCTCGTCGGCCGCGGCGCGCAGAGCAGCAGCGCACCGGCGATGGACGGCGACGGTGACGGGCGTGGGCTCCCAGTAGTGAACCTGCTCCGCCTCGTCGGCGGCGACGTTCTCCTCCTGCCGGGCCAGCCGCAACAGCTCGTTGCTCAGGGCCTCGCGCAGTTGTGCGGAAGCGGTGGCGATGGATGCGGACATGGCTTTCTCCCAACGTTCGGATCGGATGAGCGTGACTCCGGCACCGGTGATCTCGACGAGCCGTGCCGGGACTGGTCTGCCCGGGCCGCGGAGCCCGATCCAGGCTCAGCCGTAGGCGTGGCCGAAGCGGACGAGGCTGCGAAGTCGGGAACGGTGTCGCGGCTCCCGGGGAGCGGTCGGGGCGACGGCGGACCGCTCGCCCCGCCGGAGCTCGCGGGCCAGCCGGAGGTGGTTCGCCTCGCGGAGGCGGTCCTCCATGGCCACTCGGGCGAGGGCGTGCGGGTCGACGCTGAACATGGCGGGCTCCTGGTCTCGGATCGTGTCGGTGTGGTGAATCGATCCTGCGCCGATGACGGCGAACCTTCTGTTCGCTCGCTGACACTCCGCGCGACCGGTGCCCGACGTTCGCCGTACCGGGGCACCAGGGCTATCCGGGGCAGCGCCTTTCGAGAGCCGCGAGGTCCAGGACCTCGATGCGCGACCGGCCCAGCCGGACGACGTGGAGCTCCGCGAGCCGTTGGAGGACCTGGTTGACCGACGGCCGGGTCGCCCCCACGAGGTCGGCGAGCTGGGTCTGGCTCAACGGGATCGTGACGGTGCCGTCCGAGCTGCCGTAGGAACGGCCGAGCTCGAGGAGACGTCGGTACACGCGGCGATCCAGGCTCTCGTACATGGTCTCCAGGAGACGCCTGCTCAAGATGTCGATCCGGTCCGCCAGCAGGGCCGAGACGATCCGCTCGGTGCCCGGGCTGCGGCGGCACAGCCCGTCGAACGCCGTGGCCGCGACCGTCAGCGTGCGGCTCGCCTCGAGCGCGGTGACCGTCGCCGTACGCCGGTGGTCCGCACGGAGCAGCGCGAGCTCCCCGAAGTACTCGCCCGACGACAGGATCGTGAAGGTGGCAGTGGCACCTGACGCCAGCCCGGCGTGGACGGCCAGATGGCCGCGTTCCACCAGGTGCAGTGAGTCGGCCGGGTCACCCTCGTGGCAGATCACCTCGTTGCGGGCGAACGTCCGAGGTCGGGCCAAGGCGAGGAACGCCTCGCGCTCGCCGGCCCGCAGCGGTTCCAGAAGCCGCCACACACCGTCAGTGAAGCACATGGGGCGACCTGCCCGGCGGCTCTGAGTTCAGCGACCCGCAGGGCTGTCCGGGGCCGCCGGTGGCCCGGGACGCCGGGGTGCCAGCGCCATCCCCAGCAGCCCGAACGGCAGCGGCAGCCAGTAGCTGAAGAGCCGGTAGGCGAAGGTGGCGATGACCGCAGCACCCGGGTCGACGTCGGCGAGGGTGAGCAGCGCCGTCATGCCTGCCTCGACGAAGCCCAGGCCGCCCGGCGTGGCGGGGATGTTGCCCAGGGCCTTGGCCCCGCAGAACGCCAACAGCACCAGGCTCGGCCGAGGATGTGATCCGATCGCGGCCAACGCCGCCAACAGGGTCATGAAGTCCAGCAGCCAGCGGCCGACCGCCGCGGCCAGCGCATGCTTCCACCGTGGTCCCAGGACCGCGGTGATCTGGTTGCGCTCCGTGAGCAGCCGGTGCGGCAGTTCCGTCAGCGGAGTCGCGTGCCGGCGTATCCGGTTCCGGATCGCCTGCGCGGCACGCCCTACCCAGGCCAGGGGACGGTCGGTGCGCAGCAGGAGCGCACCCACGGCCACGATCACCGCGAAGGCGACCAGACCTGCGGCGGCGGCCTCGAGCAGGTTGCGGTTCACCGAGCCGCGCAACACCCCGGGGATGGCCAGCACCGGCAGACCCAGCACGACCGCGAACACCAGGAGGTTCACCGCGGTCAGCGAGCTCACCACGGTCGGGCCGTCCAGGCCTGCGGCCACGAAGATCCGGTACTGCAGGGCCGCTCCGACGGGCCCGCCACCGGGCGCGACGTTCGACAGCGCGTTGGATGCGAGCTGCGCCGCGATCACCGGCCGCCACCGGGCTCCGCGCAACGCCACCCGCTGCAGATCCCACAGGCATGCGCACACCCCGACCTGCAGGAGCGAACATGACCAGCAGCGACGCAGGGGAGAAGCGCGTGAGCTGGCGCCATGACGAGAAGGTGTCCACCAGGCTGGGAAACACCAGGTACAGCGACACCAGGGTGACCGCCAGCCAGAGCACGTTGCGCCGCAGTGATCGGGGCTTCTCCCGTTCGCCGCGGCGGATCTCGCCGGCGGTGTCGGCGTGGCGTTCGATCGCGCGTTCGAGGCGATCACCGACCGAGTTCGCGGTCGCCTCATCCGTCACGGCCGCTAGCCTCGCACGCCCGTGCAGCGCGGTGACGTCGACTCGGCCACCCTCCGCACGTGCGGCAGCCGACAGGTCGCCTCGGCGAGCGCGGCTCAGCCCGCGTGCCGGTCGGGTCGAGCGAGCTGCCAGACGCCCGGTCTGGTCTTGGTCATCAGCCCTTCATCGATGAGCGCCACCCGCGCGCGCCGGGCGGCGTACCGCCAGCGCAACTCGCCCTCGGGAGTCGTCTCGCTGTCCTCGGGCAGCAGGCGGTGCTCCGCCAGGATCTCGAGCTCCAGGAACAGCTCGTCGGCCTCCAGCTCGCCTCCTGCCTGCTCCAGCACGGTGATGATGAGGGGCTTGAACGCCTCGGGAGGCGTCCAGCGCAGCGTGACTCGCTTCTCCGGGGCCGCGGACGAGCGTGTCGAGGTGGTCGATCGCTTCCTGGGTCTGGGCGGCGCCTCGGTGGCCTTCTTGGGCGTCGGCGGTGGCTGGCCGTGCACGCACTGCGACTTCGGCAGATCACACAGCTCGCAGTAGTCATCGGACGCGTTCATCACGACCAACCTAGCTGCCCGCTGCCCTCTACCCTCGGTCGAGTGGACACACCCCCCGCCCGATCCGTCACCACGTCCGTGACCATCGACCGGTCCGCGGCGGACGTGCACGCGTTCCTCGCCGACGCAGCCAACTGGCCGCGCTGGGCCATCGTCAACGTCCTGGCCGTCGAACCAGGCAACGAGCCTGGCTGGTGGAGGATGAGCACCCCCGACGGGCCGGCGGAGTTCCGTATCCGTGCCGACGCCGTGACGGGCATCGTCGACCACGACTTCAGGGACGAGAGCAACGAGGTCGCGACCGTGCCGGCCAGGGTGGTGGCGAACGGGCGCGGGGCGGACTTCCTGATCACCGTGACCCAGCCCCCGGGCGTGAGCGACGAGGTCTTCGAGGCGCTGCTCGGCTCGCTCGAGACCGAGCTGGCGACCCTCAAGAGGGCCCTGGAATCCACCGGCGACGCGGAGCAGGAGGGCCTCTGACGGCTGCTTGGCCACCGCTCCGGGTTGAGGCAGGGTGGGGTCGTGACGTCGCCATCCCAGGACGAGCCGTACGCGACCAAGCCGCTCACGCCCGAGACGTGGGCTGACTTCGCCGCCCTCGTGGAGGCGAACAACGGCGTCTGGGGCGGTTGCTGGTGCATCGGGTTCCACCCCGAGGGGATCACCAAGGACAGCACGGCAGCGGGCAACCGCGAGGCGAAGCGTGCCCACGTCGACAACGGGACCGTCCATCAGATGCTCGTGTATGCCGACGACGAGTGCGTGGGCTGGATCCAGTACGGACCGCCCGCCGAAGTGGCCACCATCAAGAACCCCCAGGCCTACGAGAAGGATCTCGTCGACCTCCCCGACTGGCGGATCGGCTGCGTCTTCACCGGGAGCCGGCACCGGCAGAGCGGCGTGGCGCGTGCCGGACTCGCCGCCGTGCTCGACGCCATCGGTCGGGCGGGTGGCGGCACGGTCGAGGCCTACCCCGAGCAGCTGGACGGCCGCGGACCGCAGCGAGGGGCCTACCTCCATACCGGCCCGGAAACCCTGTTCGAGGAGTTCGGCTTCGTCCGCGACCGGCGCATCGCCAAGTGGCGCTGGGTGATGCGCGCAACTGTTGAGCCGCGCCTTGTGGTCCGTTGAGCCGCGGCTTGTGGTCCGCCGAACCGCGCCTTGTGGTCCGTTGAGCCGCGCGTTGTGGTCCGCCGAACCGACGACGCCGTCCGAGGTCGATCAAGCTTTCTCGACCGGGGAGGCTTCCTGGTGGGGGCGGGACTGCCACTGCGCCCAGTCGGCGGAGACGTCGCCCGCGGCGCGGAGGAGCTTCGGGAGGTGTTCGTCGAGGAGCTTCTCGGTCGAGGTCTCGGCGGCGTGGACGGTGACGTTCATGGCCGCCCGCACGGCACCGGTGCCGTCGCGGACCGGGACGGCGATGGAGCGGACCCCGGGGGCGAGCTCCTCGTCGGCGAGCGCCCAGCCTCGGGCCCGGACCTGGGTGAGCTCCCTGTCGAGCCTCTGCCGCGTGGTCTCGACAGGCTCGACCAACGAGGACGTTCGCTCGACCGGCGTGGCCGTTCGCTCGACCGGCGTGGCCGTTCGCTCGACCGGCGTGGACGTTTGCTCGACCGGTGTGGCCGTTTGCTCGACCGACGAGGGCGCTTGATCGACCGGCGGGCGAGCCGGGACGCTGATTCCGGAGCGGGAGGGGATCTCGAGCACCGCATCGAGCGCGTCCGGTGACAGGGCCGCGAGAAGCACCTTGCCCTGCGAGGTCACGGGAGCCGGGAACAGTGTGCCGATGTCGACGCGGAGGGCGATGATCTTCGGCACCGAGACGCGGGCGACGTAGATGATGTCGCTGCCGTCGAGCTGGGCCATCGACGACGACTCGCCGGTCTGTCGGACCAGCGCCTCGAGGTGGGGCCGCGCGACCTCCCAGAGGCCGAGGGAGGCGACGTACGCCGTGCCGAGCGTGATCACCTTCGGCGTCAGGGCGAACGCCCCGTCGCAGGAGCGGACATAGCCGAGCTCCTCCAGGGTCAGCAGCAGCCGTCGAGCGGTGGGGCGGGCCAGGCCCGTGGCGGTGGCCACCTCGGCCAGCGACATCGCGCGTCGCCGCTCGTCGAAGGAGCGGAGCACGTCGAGCCCCCGCGCCAGCGACTCGACGAAGTCCGCTCCCTCGCCACGACCTGCCATGCGCGGCAGCCTAGGAGCCGGCGTCCGGCTCGCCGAACATGGTGCCGCGCGCGCCGTGGGTGGCCTCGGACTGGTAGTCGGTGTACTGGTACGGGTTGTCGAGCACCTTGCCGCCCTCCGGCATCTCCGGGTGCATGCCCGCGTTCCAGACGTCGTCGCCCATCGCGCTCTGCAGGTAGGAGACCGTCCCCTCGATCGAACGCCGTACCGCGGCCGCGTCGAAGCCGACCAGCCTGCCCTTGCTCTTCACGACCTTCCCGTCCACCAGCACGGTGTGCACGTCTCCCCGTTGCGCCTGGAAGGCGACCTGGCCGTAGGGGTTCAGGAGCGGGAAGGACACCGGCGAGTGGTCGTTCTTGATCAGCACCACGTCGGCCTTCTTGCCCCGCTCGAGGCTGCCGAGGTCCGAGCGGCCGAGCGCATGCGCGCCGCCGCGGGTCGCCCAGTCCACGACATGCTCGGCGCGCAGCGACAGGGCCGTGACGGTGTCGCCCTTGACGTGCGCCTCGAGGTGCTCGCGCGACCGGTCGGCGCCGAGGGTGGTCCGCATCGCCGAGAAGAGGTCGCCGCTCCACCACACGCTGGTGTCCTGCGACAGCGACACCGGGATGTCGTACTGCCGCACCTGCCAGGTCGGCGGGTAGCCCTGGCCGGCGCTCTGCTCGGACTCCGTCGAGACCGACACCGAGCCGCCGCTCGCCGCGATCCGCTGGTAGGAGTCGGTGCTCAGCGTCGCGGCGTGCACGTAGATGTTCTCGGGCGAGGCGAAGCCGTTCTCGTGGATGAGCCGGATGCCGTCGTCGTTCGTCGCGCCCCAGACCCCCGCATGCGTGGTGACCGCGAGGCCGAGCTCGCGCGCCACCTCGAAGGCCGCCTTCTCCGGGAACGACGGGTCGCCGGTGACGTCGAACGCGAGCTGGAAGCCGAGCATGTCGCCCGCGCCGGTACGCCGACGCTCGAAGAAGTCGCGCACGGCGGGGTCGGCGGTCCACTCCCACGGGCCGGCCTGGATGTTGCCGTAGGCCAGCACGAACCGGCCCGGCACCGCCTGCAGCGCGTCGACCGCCGCGTCGGCGTGGTCGACCGTCTGCAGACCGTGCGACCAGTCGACGGTGGTGGTGACGCCGGCCTCCAACGACTCCCACGCCGAGAGCAGGTTGCCTGCGTGGATGTCCTCGGGGCGGAACTGCTTGCCGTGCTCGAGGTAGTACCAGACGAAGTACTGCGTCAGCGTCCAGTCCGCGCCGTACGCCCGCATCGCCGTCTGCCACATGTGCCGATGCGTGTCGATCATCCCGGGCATCACGATGCCCCCGGAGGCGTCGACCTCCTGCGTGCCCTGCGGCACGTCGAGGTGGGGGCCGACCGCTTCGATCCGGTCGTCGACGACCAGCACGTCACCGGTCTCGTGGACGGTGTGGGTGTCGTCCATCGTGAGCACGGTGCCTCCGCGCAGGACGATCGAGTCGGTCATGTCCTTCCCCCTTCGCTGGTGCTGGTCGTGTGTGGTGGTCTCGACTTCGCTCGACCACCGAGTGCCTTCGTCTCGACTTCGCTCGACCCCCGTCTGCCCTCTTGGTCTCGACTCCTCGGACCGCCCAGTGCCCCCGGTCTCGACAGGCTCGGTCGGCGACGGGCCGGACCGGCGGGTGCGCCGGGGTCGGGCGTACGAGTGTCCGTTTTCGTCACCCTCGACCCGTGTTCGTGGCCCTGTCAAGACCTTGACAGGCGCCTGTGGCGCTCGAAGACTGCAACGGACAGTTGTCCGTTTACGAGTGAAGGATCGTGCGTGGCGGAGACACCCACCGGACCCCTCGCCGGGCTGCTGGTCGCCGACTTCTCCCGGATCCTGGCCGGGCCGTACGCGTCGATGCTGCTCGCCGACCTGGGTGCCGAGGTGGTCAAGGTCGAGTCGCCGTCGGGCGACGACACCCGTTCCTGGCAGCCGCCGGTCCGCGACGGTGTGGCGACGTACTACCTCGGCGTCAACCGCAACAAGCGCTCGGTCGCCCTCGACCTCAAGGACACCGGCGACGTCGCGCGGGCCCAGGAGCTGGCCCGACGTGCGGACATCGTGCTGGAGAACTTCCGGCCCGGCGGGCTGGCGCGCTTCGGCCTCGACTACGACACGGTGGCCGCCGGCAACCCGGGCGTCGTCTACGCCTCGATCAGCGGCTTCGGTACGACCGAGCAGGGGCGGGTCCTGCCCGGCTACGACCTGATCGTCCAGGCCATGTCCGGGCTGATGAGCCTCACCGGGAGTCCCGACGGCGAGCCCTACCGGGCCGGCATCTCGGTCTTCGACGTGATGGCCGGCCTGCACGCCACGATCGGGATCCTCTCCGCGCTGCACGCCCGGAACGGGACCGGCCGTGGCCAGCACGTCGAGGTCAACCTCATGTCGTCGGCGCTGTCCGGGCTCGTCAACCAGTCCAGTGCGTACGTCGCCGGCGGGGTCGTCCCGATGCGGATGGGCAACAGCCACCCCAGCCTGTTCCCGTACGAGCCGTTGCCGTGTGCGGACGGCGACCTGATCATCACCGCCGGCAACAACGGGCAGTTCCGCAGGCTGGTCGAGGTGCTCGGCGTCCCCGGGCTCGCCGACGACCCGCGCTTCGCGCGCAACGAGGACCGTACGGCGAACCGCGACGAGCTGCGGCCCTTGCTGGTCGAGCGGCTCGCCACGCGGTCGAAGATGGACTGGTTCCGCGAGATCATCGGTGCCGGGGTGCCGTGCGGGCCGATCAACACCATCGACGGGGGGGTCGCGTTCGCCTCCGAGATCGGGCTCGACCCGGTGGTCGAGGTCGGCGAGGGCGAGGCGATGGTGCCGTCGGTGCGCAACCCGATCACGTTCTCCGAGACCCCGGTCGACTACCGGCTGCCGCCCCCGGGGCTCGACGAGCACGGCGAGGAGATCCGGCGGTGGTTGGCGGAGCCGGTGGGCTCGACGGTCGGGCCCTTGGTCTCGACAAGCTCGACCAGCGGGCGCGGCTCGGACCAGCGGGGTCGGCTCGACCAGCGGGTCGGCTCGACCAGCGGGGACGCGGCGGCGGCGGGACGGCGCGGACAGCGGAGCGGCGGGGCATGACGGAGGACCTGAGCTTCCCGACGTCGCTGGGGACGTCGACGGCCGACGAGATCCGGCTGATGGGCGAGGACCTCACCGACCTGATGGGCGAGGTGGGTTTCGGTGAGCTCGCGTTCTGGCTGGTCGCGCTGCGGCGCCCGACCCCGCAGGAGGCCCGCGTCTTCGAGGCGGTGCTGGTAGCCCTGGCCGACCACGGCTTCACCCCGACGGCGATCGCGGCCCGGCTCACCTACTTGTCGGCCCCGGACTCGCTGCAGGGGGCCCTCGCCGCCGGGCTCCTCGGTGGCGGCTCGCGCTTCCTCGGTGTGACCGAGGACTGCGGCGCCTACCTGCACGACGTGCTCGACGCGCAGGACGGTGACCTGCCCACCGATGACGCCGGATGGGACGCGCTCGCGCTCGCGGCCGTACGTCGTACCCGTGAGGAGGGCAGGTACGTCCCCGGCCTCGGCCACCCGGTCCACAAGGTCGAGGACCCGCGGACCCCCCGGCTGATCGCGATCGCCGACGAGGAGGGACTGCACGGACCGCACCTGCGGCTCTTCGAGGCGATCGGGCGGGTGCACGAGCAGGTGCTCGGCCGGCGGCTGCCGCTCAACGGCGCCGGCGTCTGCGGCGCCGCCCTCGCCGACCTCGGGCTGCCGGTCGAGCTGCTGCGCGGCTTCGCGCTGCTGGCCCGCGCGGCCGGCCTGCTCGGCCAGATCGCCGAGGAACGCCGGCGCCCGATCGGGATGGACGCCTACCTGACCGTGGACCGCAACGCCGTCTACGTCGACCCGACCCAGGACCCCGCCGACTAGCACGAGAGGAGCGAGCATGGCCACCGTCGCCGCGGTCATCGCCTCGACGCACCACCCCTTCTACCTGAAGGCCACGACGGCCACCGGCGCGGAGCGGCCGCCGTTCGCCGACGAGTGGCAGGCCAAGATCGAGACCTTCCGCGAGACGCTGACGCGCGCCGAGCCCGACGTGCTGGTGATGGTCGGCAGCGACCACTTCCACCAGCTGTGGCTGGACAACATGCCGCAGTTCCTGGTCGGCAAGGCGCCGTACTTCGACGCGAACTGGTACAACGAGGAGCGCGAGTTCGGCCTCCCGCGGATGACGCTGAGGGGGCAGGAGGACCTGTCGAGCCACCTCCTCCGCAACGGCCTGGACATGGACTTCGACCTGGCGTTCAGCAACGAGCTGCGGATCGACCACAGCATCACCTGCCCGATCATCACCCTGCGACCGCAGGCCGACCTTCCTATCGTGCCGATCTACACCAACATCTTCGCGCCGCCACTGCCGCAGCCGAAGCGGTTCGTCCAGCTGGGCAAGGCGATCCGCGAGATGGTCGAGTCGTGGCCGTCGGAGCAGCGGGTCGCCATCATCGGCACCGGCCACCTCTCGCTCGAGCTCGGCGGGCCGCGCCAGTTCGGCGAGCACGGGCCCGACCCGGAGTTCGACCGCAAGGCCGTCGACTGGATCGCCCGCGGCGACATCGAGGGCTGCTGCGGCGAGGTGACGCTCGACAGCCTGCACCTGCCCGGCAACGCCACCCACGGGTTCATGGACTTCATGCTGATGATGGGGGTCGCCGGGGAGGGCGTGAAGGCCGACTACAGCGACTCGCTCGACCTCTTCCACACGATGGAGGCGTACTTCACGTGGTACCCGGAGGGTGGTCTCGACAAGCTCGACCAGCGGTCGGCGCTCGATCAGAGGTCTGGTCTCGACCAGCGGTCGGCGCTCGATCAGAGGTCTGGTCTCGACGAGCGGTCGGGGCTCGACGAGGGGTCGGCGCTCGACGAGCGGGCGGGGGAGGGGTCGTGAGCAAGTACCTCCTGGACAAGTTCCTCTACACCGTCGACCGCGACCCCGACCTGGTCGAGCGCTACCGGTCGGACCCCGCGGGGACCGTGGACTGGTGGGAGGCCGAGGTGGCCAACCGGATCCTCAACTGCCACACCGGCGAGCGGTCGACCTGGCTCGCGTTCACCGACGACGAACGGCGCGCACTCGTCGAGCAGGACCACGTCACGCTGTTCGGGATGGGCGCCCATCCGTTCCTCACGCTGACGCTCTTCATCGCGATGTTCGAGCGCGACCACGGCCCGCTCGAGTACCAGATCGCCTACGGCCGGGCGATGAAGCACCTCTCGCTGCCCTATCCCGACATCGCCACCTGACATGCACGCCGCAGTCGTGCACACGCCCGGCTCGCTCCCGTCGTACGGCGAGCATCCGGCGCCGGCGCCCGCGCCGGGGTCGACCGTGGTCCGGGTGACGGCGGCCCCGGTCGTGCCGCTCGACCTGCTGTGCGCGTCGGGCACGTCGTACTTCGGGGTTCCGGCGACGCCGTACGTCCCCGGCGGCCAGGGGGTCGGCCACGTCGAGTCGTCGGACGCGCACCCGGTCGGGGCGCGCGTGTGGTTCTCCACCGCAGCCGGGATGGCGCCCGGCGACGGGAGCCTGGCCGAGTCGTGCGCGGTTCCCGATGGGGACGTCGTACCGCTCGAGTCCGACCTGCCGGACGAGGCGGCGGCTGCACTCGGGCTGTCCGGGGTCGCGGCGTGGATGGCGCTGTCGTGGCGGGCCCGGCTCCAGCCTGGCGAACGGGTGCTCGTGCTCGGCGGTGGCGGGGCGGTGGGCCAGACCGGGATCGGGGCGGCCCGGGTGCTCGGCGGCTCGACCGTCGTCGCCGTGGCGCGGCCGGACTCCGGTGGACCGGGCCCGAGCCGCCGGTGCGGATCTGGTGGTACCCCTCGGCGCGGACGCCGATGCCCTCGCCGCCACCTTGGAGCCGGCCGGGCCGTTCGACGTCGTGCTCGACCCCGTCTGGGGGATCGCTGCCACGGCCGCCTCGCGCGTGCTCGCGCCGGGGGGTCGGCTGGTCAATCTCGGCGGCGCGTCCGGCGACGAGGCGGCGCTGCAGTCGTCGGTGCTGCGGAGCCGCTCCGCGGCCGTCCTGGGCTACACCAACAACGCGCTCACGCCCGCGCAGCGCCGGGAGGCGGTGACGGCGGTCTTCGCGCAGGCGGCCGCGGGTCACATCCGGATGGCGTACGACGTACGGCCCCTCGCGCAGGTCGCCGCGGCCTGGGAGCGCCAGGCCTCTGGTGACGCCGGCGCCCGCTCCGTCCTGCTGCCCTGAGTCGCGCGCACACCCCGGTCCTTCAGGTCCGCGGCTGCGGCGGGTCGCCGGCCCGACGGGTGAGATACCGGCCCAGCACCCACAGGTAGGCGGCCCCGACCACGAGCAGAGCCGGCGGAGCCAGCAGGAGCCACACGGGGAGATGCTGGTCGCTGTTCCGGAGCACCGCGATGGCCAGCAGGAGGGTGAGCGCTGCGGCCAGCAGTGCGTGCCAGGTCGCCCTCCGGATCCGGGGCAGGAGGTCGGCGAGGTCCGGGCGCTCGCGCCCCTCGCCGCTCTCGGTGCCCCTGACCACCTGGTCGTTCTACCGCGAGGACACCGCTTCCACCAAGGGCTCGGCTCCGGGGGCGGGCGGCCCTAGGGTCGACGCATGGCCCTGGTGCACGACGCGACCCTGACCCCCACCAAGCGCGAGCTCATCGTCGGCTGGCTGCCGTCCCGGGCATGGGCCGAGGGGACCGGTGAGCAGAAACCGGTGGGGTCCTACCGCTTCGACGACCCGGCCGGTGAGGTCGGGCTCGAGGGCATCCTCCTCTCCGACCCCGCCGGCAATGTCGTGCACGTCCCGCTCTCCTACCGCTCGGCCCCCCTGGAGGGGGCGGAGGAGCACCTCCTCGGCACGGCCGAGCACTCCGTGCTGGGGCAGCGCTGGGTGTACGACGCGTGCGGCGACCCGGTGTGGGCAGCGGCGCTGGCGACGGCGATCGCCACGGGCGGCACGCAGGCCGAGGTGTACGCCGAGACCGACGGTCGGCGCACGGTGTTCGAGCCCCGGATGACGGTCCGAGGGAGCGGAACGCCGGGCGCCGTGCCGCCGCAGGCCGGGGACATCGAGGCCTACCACGACGAGGGCGGGACCACGGTGGTGCGCAGCGGTGACGTCGAGCTGGTCGTCGTCCGGGTCGTCGGCACCGAGCCCCGGGTCGACCAGACCCTCACCGGCCGATGGGGGGACGCGTCAGCCGTCCTCGCCGGGCTCCGCGGTCTGTGACTCCAGCGCGTCGAGGTCGCGCTCGGCGAACAGCCGGTGGTGCCACTCCTCGTTGAGGACCACCAGCAGGCACTCACGGACCGGGTAGCTGCGCGGCTGCGGCCAGCCCGGCCCCTCGACGGGATCGGTCTGCGATCCGAGCTCCTCGTCGGTGAGGTCGTCCACCAGCTGCCGCATCGTCAGCATCCGGTCCTTCCGCAGCACCATCACCTCGTCCAGCGACGGGCGCACCTCACGGTCGCGGGGTACGCCGGGGGTGTCGGGCATCTGGTCCCAGGGCAGGTCCAGCGGGTCCCACGGCTGCGGGTCGCCCATGATCGCGCGCCGGATCCAGGCGTCGCTGGCGAAGACGAGGTGGCGCAGGGTCTCGATGAACGACCACTCGCCGTCGACGCTGGCGTGCAGCAGCTCCGGGTCGAAGCCGCTCGCGCGCTCGACGGTCGCGTCCCACAGGCGCTCGACGACGTCCCACGCCTCGCGGAACCCGGCCGGGTCCGTCGGCCGCATCTTCGCCCGGTCGGGGTCGAGCCGGTCGAGCTCGGCGTTCACCAGCGGGGCGACGTCCACGCCGTTGATGGTGAGGTTCCAGATCTCGCCGTCGATGCGGGTGTTCACCAGCTCGACCCCGCGCATCGTGACCCCGCTGAGATCGGCGTGCTCGAAGCGTGCCCCGCGCAGGTCGACGTCGCGGAAGAGCGCCTCCTTCATCCGGACGGACTCGAAGCGGGGCTGCTGCTCGTGGTTCGCGCCACCAGTCATGAGGGCAGGTTCACACGATTTCCGCGGATCCGTCCAGGAAATGGCGCACCGCGTCCCCGCCGCCGCACGGGGAGCGGCGAGGGGGACGCGGTCCGGGGAGGGGTCGGGTGGTCTCGACTTCGCTCGACCACCGAGCGGGGGGTGGTCTCGACTTCGCTCGACCACCGAGCGGGGGCTCGACCACCGAGTGGGGTGGCTCGACTTCGCTCGACCACCGAGCGGGTGGTGGTCTCGACTTCGCTCGACCACCGAGCGGGGGCTCGACCACCGAGTGGGTGGTGGTCTCGACTTCGCTCGACCACCGAGTGGGCGGTCGACGAGCGAACGACCCCGCTCGGGCATCAGCGCCGCCAGGCGAGGACCTCTTCCCAGTTGTACTGGTCGCCGGCGACCAGGTTGTCGGCGTACGACTCGTAGACCAGGGTCCGGCCGTCGCCGCTGATGGCGGCCCCGGTACTGGCGCTCCAGCTGTTGCCCTCCGTGCCGTCGGACGCCTGGGACGCCCGCACGATCGAACCCGTCCCCAGGTCGGCGACGAACGCATCGGGGTTGGTGCCCGAGTCGACGCCGGCGAGGTTCGACGCGTCGCTGCCGAAGCCGACGTACCGCCCGGAGCGCGACAGGCTGGGCAGGAACGACTCGGCGTCACCCGGCGTCGTCCCGGCCCGGCTGACCAGGGTGATCGCGCGGGTGGCCAGGTTCATCCGGTAGATCTGCCCGCGACCGCTCGAGGAGCCCGGCAGCTTCGTGGCGCACGACGAGAACGCGACGTACCTGCCGTTGCCCGAGATCACCGGGCGACCCGCACTGCCGGCGGGGAAGGCCTGGCAGGGCGGCGAGTCGGGCTCGTGCCAGAACCGGGTCGTCCGGCCGGTCGCGATGTTGCGGACCCAGAGATCGTTGGCGTCGCCGAACGTGACCAGGTTGCCGTTGTCCGAGATGTCGCCGTCGAGGATGGACGGCTTCACGTCGCGACCCGCCGGGGTCAGCGAGACCTGCCGGGTCCAGTGGTGGACGAGGTCGCGGACGTAGACGTCCTCGCGCCGGTCCTGGTCCTTGACGCCGAAAGGCGCGAACGACTGGAACGCGACGCGCTTGCCGTTGCCCGAGAGAACGGCGAAGAAGCTGTTCTGCTTGTACTGCCTGCCGTCGGTGCCCACGGACACCTTCTGGATCCTGCCCGTGTACATGTCCTTCACGGCCACGTCGAGCGCGCCGCCGTTCCGGTCGTCGAACAGGTTGGTGGCCATGGTCGTGAACGCGACGTACCGGCCGTCGTCCGAGATCGTCGGCTCGAAGCTGGCGTCGTTGCCGGGCCTGCTCCCCTTCCGGCTGACCAGGATGGTGATCCCGTCGGCGGTGTCGCGCAGGTAGACGTCGTCGGTCTGGTTGCGGTCCTGCGGGACGAGCGCGGCCGCGGTCGAGAAGACCACGGACCTGCCGTCGTACGACGAGACCTGGGCCGTCCCGTTGATGGCGCTCTTGGCGTCGGCCTGGGCGTTGGTGACGTTGGCCAGCACCACCTGGTCGTTGTGCGCGGTGGAGGCGGCGTGGGCCGATCCGGTGATCGCCAGTCCGGTCGTGGCGACGGCGGCCAGTGCCAGCCCAGCCACGACCCCGGGTCGTCTGACGCGGACGGGGTTGATGTTCATGGTGGTTGCTCCCTCGAAGCTCGGTGTGTGCGACCAAGACGCGGTCGCGTGCCGCGAGGTTGCAATTCGCTCGTCAGGAGCCGTCGTCGAGGTGCTTCGGCCGGTGAGGTCACCAGCAGGAGTTCCGGCATGGAGGGTCCGCCCTCGGCGTGACGCCGGGGCAGGGTGCTTCCGTACCCTGAGCTCGTGATCCTGGAGTTCAGCGGTGACGTGTTCCAGTGGAAGGGCCCGGCGCCGCACCACTTCGTCTCGGTGCCGGAGGACGAGTGCGAGGTGCTCGCGGAGACGGCCGCAGCGGTGACCTACGGCTGGGGGATGATCCCCGTGACGGTGCGGATCGGAGACTCCGAGTGGACGACGTCGCTGTGGCCCAAGGACGGCGGCTACCTCGTGCCGCTGAGGCTCGACGTCCGGCGCGCCGAGGGGATCGACCTCGGTGACGTCGTGGACATCCGGCTGACCGTCGACGTCTGACCCCGGTGCTTCGTCCCGACCGGCGAGGTCGACGAGTCCGGCGAGGTGGTCCTGCGGCTCTCCTTGCGGTAGCTCAGGGGCGCAGCCCTCGTGCCACCGGACGCCGAGGAGCCTGACCCGACCTCGGCCCGGCGTGTGTCACGCCAGAGCCGCCGAGACGACCTCGCGGGCCGCCTCCTGCACCTCGGCGAGGTGGTCCGGGCCCCGGAACGACTCGGCGTAGATCTTGTAGACGTCCTCGGTGCCGCTCGGGCGAGCCGCGAACCAGGCGCTCTCGGTGGTCACCTTGAGGCCGCCGATCTTGGCGCCGTTCCCGGGCGCCTCGGTCAGCTTGGCGGTGATCGGCTCGCCCGCGAGCTCGGTGGCGGTCACGTCGTCGGGGGAGAGCGCACCGAGCTTGGCCTTCTCGGCGCGGTCGGCCGGGGCGTCGACCCGCGCGTACGCCGGATCGCCGTGCGCCGCCACCAGCTCGGCGTAGTGCTCGCTCGGGGTCCTCCCGGTCGTCGCCAGGATCTCCGAGGCCAGCAGGCACAGGAGGAGGCCGTCCTTGTCGGTCGTCCAGGTCTCGCCGTCGCGCCGCAGGAACGACGCGCCGGCCGACTCCTCGCCACCGAATCCGAAGGAGCCGTCGATCAGCCCGGGCACGAACCACTTGAACCCGACCGGCACCTCGACCATCTCCTTGCCGAGGTCGGCGGCGACCCGGTCGATCATCGAGCTCGAGACCAACGTCTTGCCGATCCGCGCGGAGCCCGGCCAGTCCGGGCGCGCGCCGCCGAACAGGTAGCCGATGGCGACGGCGAGGAAGTGGTTGGGGTTCATCAGGCCCGCGTCCGGGGTGACGACCCCGTGGCGGTCGGCGTCGGCGTCGTTGCCCGTGGCGATCTGGTACTCGTCCTTGCGGCCGATCAGCGAGGCCATCGCACTGGGCGACGAGCAGTCCATCCGGATCTTGCCGTCCCAGTCGAGGGTCATGAACCGCCATGTCGGGTCGACCAGCGGGTTGACCACCGTCAGGTCGAGGCCGTGCCGCTCGGCGATGGCCCCCCAGTAGTCGACGCTCGCGCCGCCGAGCGGGTCCGCCCCGATCCGGATGCCGGCCCGCTTGATCGCCTCGAGGTCGACGACGCTGGGCAGGTCGTCGACGTACGTGCCCATGAAGTCGTACGCCGCGCAGGCGGCGCGGGCGCGGGAGAACGCGGTGCGGTGGACGCCCTCGAGGTTGGCCCGGATCAGCTCGTTGGCGCGGGCCGCGATGACCTTCGTCGCGTCCGTGTCGGCGGGGCCGCCGTGGGGCGGGTTGTACTTGAAGCCGCCGTCGCTGGGCGGGTTGTGCGAGGGGGTGACGACGATGCCGTCGGCCAGCCCCGTGCCCGTCGTCCGCCCCTCGTTGGCGCGGATGATCGCGTGAGACACGGCCGGGGTCGGCGTGTAGCCGTCGGCCGAGTCGACCAGCACGGTCACGTCGTTGGCGATCAGCACCTCGATCGCGGTCGCCCACGCGGGCTCCGACAGCCCGTGGGTGTCGCGGCCGAGGAACAGCGGGCCGTCGTACCCCTGCTCCTGGCGGTAGTCGCAGATCGCCTGCGTCGTCGCCGCGATGTGCACCTCGTTGAATGCGGTCCTGAGACTGGTCCCGCGGTGGCCGCTGGTCCCGAACGCGACCTGCTGGTCGACGTCGTCCGGGTCGGGCTCGAGGGTGTAGTACGCCGTCACCAGGTGCGCGACATCCACGAGGTCCGAGGGCTGGGCGGGAGTTCCTGCGCGCGGGTCGGCCATGCGCCCATCCTGGCCCGTGCGACGTACCCCGGTCGAGGGACCCGATCTGTCCTGCCCTTCCGACGGACACACGTTGGCCCGGCGACCCTGCTCCAGACCGCGTCCTCGAGGGACCAACGTGTGTCCGTGGGCGTGAAGTCACGGGAAGACGCGGAACGGATCGACCCGCCCGGGCCTCGAGCGCCGATCCGTTCCGCGTTTTCCGCCGGTCGGGCCGGCACCGATAGCGTCGGCCGGGTGTCCGAGTTCGTGACGACCGTGGACGGCGAGGACGTCGTCGTCCGGTACGCCGACCCCGACCATCGCGCCGGGCAGGTCAGCGTGTGGGCACATCTGCACCTCGGCGACTCGCGGATGAGCAAGGTCCGGGACGGCTGGGAGGTGCGGCTCGGCGACCTGCCGGTCGACCGGCTGGAGTACCTCCTCGACGTCGACGGGGAGCTGCGGCCCGACCCGGGCAACCCCCGCATCGTCCCGGGGCCCTTCGGCGACCACTCCTGGATCCCGCTGCCGGCCTACCGCGAGCCGGACTGGCTCGCCCGTGAGGCAGTCACCGGCGAGCGCGCACCGCTGACGTTGTCGCGGACGGCGGTCGGCCGGCTCGACACCGAGATCTGGTCGCCGGTCGACGCGGCGACGGACGAGCGGCTCCCGCTGCTGATCAGCCACGACGGCCCCGAGATGGACGCCTACGGCGGTCTCACGGCGTACGTCGGGTCGATGCTCGCCGCCCGCACCCTCCCCCGGATGCGGGTCGCCCTGGTCGCCGCCGGCCCGCGCAACAAGAGGTACGCCGCCAACCCGGCGTACGCGCGGGCCCTCGACCACCCGCCTCGTCCCCGCCCTCCTCGAGGCCGTACCGACGGCCGGCAGGCCCGTGCTCATGGGCCAGAGCCTCGGTGCGCTCGCCGCGCTGCACGCGGCCTGGACGAGCCCGGGCACGTTCGCCGGGCTGTTCCTGCAGAGCGGTTCGTTCTTCACCCGGGAGCTGGACCCGCAGGAGTCGGGGTTCGAGTTCTGGCCGCAGGTGACCGGCTTCGTCGCGACCGTGCACGCGGCGACCCAGGCCGCGCCCGGTGCCCCTCCGATCGACGCTCACCTGCGGCAGCGCCGAGGAGAACGACGCCAACAACCGGGCGATGCGCGACCAGCTGTGCCGGGTCGGGGTCGAGACGGCGCTGGGGCGAGGTGCGGGACGGTCACACCTGGACCTGCTGGCGTGACACCCTCGACCCGTACCTGACCGACCTGCTTCTGCGAGTGTGGACCTGATGCAACGCGACCAGCTCGAGCTCCACGCCGACGGCCTCGACCGTCCCGGCACCGTCATCCGCTACGGCCACTTCGGGCGGCCGGTCATCGTCTTCCCGAGCGAGCAGGGCCGCGCCTGGGACTACGAGAGCAACGGCATGGTCGACGCCGTGGCCGCCCTGATCGACGACGGCCGCGTCAAGCTGTACTGCGTCGACTCCTTCGACCACGCCAGCTGGTCCGACCGCGGGCTCCCGCTGGAGGAACGTGCCCGGCGCCACCAGGCGTACCAGGCCTGGATCACCGGCCCGGTCGCGTCGTACGTCGGCGGCGACAGCCCGGGGGCCAGCGAGGCGATCGTGACCGGCTGCTCGATGGGCGCCTACCACGCGCTCCAGATGGCGCTGACCCGCGCCGACCTCTTCCCGGTCGCGATCTGCCAGTCGGGCAACTACGACCCGTCCGCCTGGCACGGCTGGGGCGAGCGCGGCGACGCGGCGTACTTCACCAACCCCATGGACTACGTCCCCCACCTGCACGGCGACCATCTCGACTGGCTGCGGTCGCGGCTCCACGTCGTCCTGACCGTCGGCGAGGGCGCCTGGGAGACCCATCCGACCGGCTCGCTGCCGAGCGCCCGGCAGATGGGCCACCTGCTCGCCGAGAAGCAGATCTCCCACGACCTCGACGTCTGGGGCCACGACGTCTCGCACGACTGGCCCTGGTGGCGCAAGCAGATCGCGCACCACCTGCCGCGCTTCTGCTGACTCGGCCCTTGTCACGCGCAGTGACGTGCACTCCCGCGCCGCGGCAACGGGGCACCTGCGCAGCTGACTGCGCGTGACAAGGGGAAAGCCCCGCGGGCTCGACGGCCGCCGGGAAATGGCTAGGGTCGAGGACATGGCGACCAAGGACCACCTGATCGGACTCCTGCTCGGCGCGGAGGAGGACTGGCCGCAGGCCTTCGAACAGATCCTGCGCTTCGTCGGCCCCCTCGAGGTCGACGGCACCCGGCACATCATCGGGAGCGAGCGGCTGACCATCGAGCCGTTCGACCTCACCGACCCCGTCCGCACCGGGCTCGTCATCGACCGGCTCGCCCACTGGTACTACCACCCGCGCGAGTGGCTGAAGAAGGCCGCGCTGGTCAACGGCACCTACCTGCTCAACAGCCCGTTCACGTTCCAGTCGATGGAGAAGCACTCGGCGTACTGCGCGATGCTCCGCCTGGGCCTCAAGGTGCCGAAGACGATCCTGGTGCCCTACAAGAACCCCGTCGACAACCACCGCTGGACCTACACGTCGGCGAAGTACAACAAGCCGTTCGACCTCGACGTGATCGCCGGCGAGGTCGGCTACCCGCTCTACATGAAGCCGTTCGACGGCGGCGGCTGGCGCGGCGTCTCGCGGGTCGACGACAAGAGCGACCTCCATCAGGCGTACGACGACTCGGGCGAGATGCTCATGCACCTGCAGGCCACCGTCGACTACGAGCACTTCGCCCGCGCCCTGTCGATCGGCCCCGAGACGATGGTGATGGACTTCCGGCCCGAGCAGCCGATGCACAACCGGTACGCCGTGACCCACGACTTCCTCAGCCCGTCGGCCGGCCACCAGGCCGTCGCCGTCTCGCGCATCGTGAACGCGTTCTTCGGCTGGGAGTTCAACTCCGCCGAGATGCTCGTCGACGGCGACGAGGTCTACCCGATCGACTACGCCAACGCGTGCCCGGACGTGGCGCTCACCTCGCTGCACTACTACTTCCCGTGGGCGATCAGCGCGCTCGTGCGCTGGTCCGTCTACTGCCTGGTGACCGGTCGGCAGCCCCGGCTCGACCTCGAGATGCACCGCTACTTCGCGATCGCCGACTCGGACCGCTCCTACGACGAGAAGCTCGACGCCTACCTCGCGCTCGCCGACGAGTACTTCGAGACCGAGCGCTACCGCGACTGGTGTGCGACCAACCTCGGGCACCTCGACGAGCTCGTGGCGCAGTGGGTCGACTCGGCCGACTTCGACCGGCTGCTGGTCGAGACCGTGCAGGCGACGTACCCGGTCCAGGAGCACGAGCAGTTCCTGGCCCACTTCCGCGGCCTGACCGGGCTCTGGGTCGCCGACCAGTCGGCCGCGCAGGCTACGGGTAGCTGACCCCGGTCGCCTTCTCGGAGATCTCCCACAGGCGACGCTGGGCGTCGGTGTCGCGGGCGAGGCGCGAGCAGCCGACGATGCGGGGAGGGCCGGCCGCTTCCCCGGGCCCGGACGGGCCGCAGTACGTCGATCCGGGCAGGTCGGCGGTCGCCGCCATCAGGGTCGGCCAGGCCCCGGCCGCCGCGGACTGCGAGACGGCCCGGTTGGCCCGGTCGAACGCCGACGCGAGACCGCCGGCGGAACGCCCGAAGCGGCCGTTCGCGACCAGGTGCGTGCCGGCGTACCCGGGGTGCGCGGCCAGCGCCTTCACGGTCGCGCCGGACTCCCGCAGCCGCCGGTCGAGCTCGAAGGTGAAGAGCAGGTTGGCCAGCTTGGTCTGCCCGTAGGCGACCCAGCGCAGGTAGAGGCGCGGCTTCACCGCGGGGTCGCCGAGCGGCGCCTTGGTGGCGACCCGGTGCATCTGGCTCGAGACGGTGACCACCCGCGCGCCCTCGGTGAGCTGCGGGAGCAGCAGCCCGGTGAGCAGGAACGGCCCGAGGTGGTTGGTCCCGAGCTGGCTCTCGAAGCCGTCGACGGTCCGGGCGTACGGCGGCGCCATGATCCCCGCGTTGTTGACCAGCAGGTCGAGCGAGCCGAACCGGGCGGCCTCCGCCGCTGCCGCCCGGACCGACGACTGGTCGGCGAGGTCGACCACGAGCCGTTCGAGCGCCGCGTCCGGGACCTCCGTGCGGATCGTCTGCTCGGTCTCTCCCAGCTTGGTGGGGTTGCGCCCGGCCAGCACCACCCGGGCACCCTTCCGCGCGAGCTCCAGCGCGTCGTGATGACCCAGCCCGCCGACGCTGACTCCGGTGACGAGGGCCGTGCGACCGGACTGGTCCGGGATGTCCGCGACGGTCCAGGTCATGGGGTGATCGCCATCGCGCCGAGGATCCGCGCGGCCAGGTCCGGGTCGCCGGTGACCGTCACCGACACCCGGTCGGGGGTACGGCGACCACCGGCCAGCAGCACGAAGGTCTCGCGATCCATCGCCAGCCGGGCCGTCGGCTCGTCCGGCAGCTCCGGCAGTGCTCCGCCCCGCCCGGAGTCCGAGACGCCGAAGGCCGCCGGCGCACTCCCGTCGACCTCGACCACGAGGGTCGAGCCGGGTGCGGCACCGGCCCGCCTGGCCAGCACCATCGCCATGCCCTCGAGCAGGTAGTCGGCCGTGTGCCGGGCCGGTGTGGAGTCCAGGTTGCCCGGGCGGCCGACCGCGCGGCGAACGTCCTGCTCGTGCATCCACACGTCCAGGGGCCGGTTGCGTAGCAGGGTCTGCCAGTTCCAGGGAACGTCGCCCGGCGTCCTGGGTGGCATCTCGGTGGCGTCGACCGGCGGGTCGGTCAGCAGGAAGGTACGCCGCTTGGTCGCGCTCTCGCGGATCTCGTTGATGAGCTCGTCGGGCGTCGCGCCGCACCGCGCGACCACGCCCTGCTCGGTGTAGGCCTGGGCCGGCGTCACGATGTGCGGCCCGGCGTCCAGCGCGAGCGTCTCCTCGGGCGCTCCCGACAGCACCGCCTCGAGGTGCGCGGTGTGCGCGGCGCAGGCATGGACGTCCCACCCGGCCAGGTCGGTGGGCGTCGACCACTCCTCCGGGGGCAGGCTCTCCAGGAGCCTGGTGAACTCGTCGATCGCCTCCCACCAGACGTCGACGTAACCCGAGAGCCGCTCCTGGTCGGTCATGGTGAGGAGACTAGGCCGCGACGAGGACGCGCGGACTGCGGAGTGGGAAGGGTCACGCACCCTCGGGTGGTGGCCGTGCCCGTGCGGGAGCGGGGCGGTGGCCATCGGCCCGGGAGGTGCCGCAGGTCACCGTCGCGGGGATTCGGGTCCGGGTGAGTCGCGCCCGTACCATCGTGTACAGCCGGTGGGACTCGTCATGAGGGTGAGGCCCACTTCTTCGAAAGCTTTGGCCCGGTGTGGTGGCGCAGTCCTACTCAGCTGCGCGGAGACCAGTGATCGGGTGGAGCAAGACCGCGTCTTGCAGGCTCACCGGATCCACACCCGTGGCTTCGCGCCGGACGCACCCGATCCAGCGAAAGCAAGGACGACGCATGTCTGCGCCCGACTTCATCGAGCACGAGTCCCCCGAGACGACCGACGTCACCGACCCGGCGGCCGAGACCACCGACGCCACCGACACCACCGAGACCGTGACCAACGTGTTCACGGGCCTGCCGCCGGAGCTGATCGAGGCCCTGCGCGTGCAGGGCATCGTCACGCCCACCGCCGTCCAGGAGTCGGTCATCCCCGACGCCATGGCCGGTCACGACGTGCTGGGCCGCGCCCAGACCGGGTCGGGCAAGACGCTCGCCTTCGGCATCCCGGCCCTGGCCAAGCTCGCCGGCAGCCGCAGCCGCCCCTGCCACCCGCGCGCGGTCATGATCGTGCCGACGCGTGAGCTCGCCAACCAGGTGGCCAGCGCGATCCAGCCCCTCGCCCACGCGATGAACCTGAAGCTGACCACGGTCTACGGCGGCACGCCGTACGACAAGCAGACCCGTCAGCTCCGTCAGCGCGCCGACATCGTCGTCGCGACCCCGGGCCGGCTCGAGGACCTGCTGGAGAACGGCTACTGCTTCTTCGACGACATCCAGCTGACCGTCCTCGACGAGGCCGACCACCTGTGCGACCTGGGCTTCTACCCGGCGGTCGACAAGCTGGTCGCGATGACCCCCGCCGGCTCCCAGCGGATGCTGCTGAGCGCCACCCTCGACGGCGACGTCGACAAGCTGGTCCGCACCCACCTGCGCGACCCGAGGCTCCACGAGCTCGACCCCAACGCCGGTTCGGTCACCACCATGACCCACCACACGTTGACCGTGGGCGGCTTCCGGGAGAAGGTCGACGCCGCCGTCCGGCTGGTCGAGGCCAACGGGCGCACGATCATCTTCACGCGGACGCGTGAGGGTGCCGTCGAGCTCGCCGAGGCCCTCACCGGCCAGGGCGTCGACGCGGTCGACCTGCACGGCAACCTGAGCCAGCGGGTGCGCGAGCGCAACCTCCACCGCTTCTCCTCCGGCCAGGCCAGGGCCGTCGTCGCGACGGATGTGGCGGCACGCGGCATCCACGTCGACGCCGTCGACCTGGTGATCCACTTCGACGCGGCCAGCGACGCCAAGGCCTACCTGCACCGCAGCGGTCGTACGGCGCGTGCCGGGCGTGAGGGTGCGGTCATCACCATCACCACGCCGAAGTTCGTGCAGCAGGTCGTGCGGCTCCAGAAGAGCGCGGGCGTCGAGGTGCTCCACCACGACATCAAGACCGCGCCGGACCACCTGTCGGCCAAGGCCCTCGCCAAGCACGGCTCCGCCGCACCGGCGAGCACCTCGTACGCCGGGAAGAAGTCCAGCGGGCACCAGGGTGGCTTCAAGGGCGGTTACAAGGGCGGCCAGGGCGGCCGCAAGCCGTACCGCGGCCAGGGCGGGTCCGACCACGGTCCGCGCCGCGCCGGAACGCCGTCGTACGGCAAGGGCAAGACGTACGGCGCGAAGCGGCCGGCCGCGGCCCGCTGATCACCCACGGGCGAGCGAGTAGGCGATCGTCAGCATCGTGAGCCCGATCAGCACGTCGAGGACCTGCCAGGCTCTCGGGCGTGCGAGCACGGGGCTGAGCAGTCGCGCGCCGTAGCCGAGCCCGCTGAACCACAGCACGCTGCCCGCACCCGCTCCGACCGCGAACCACCACTTGCCGGTCGGCCCGTGGTGGGCCGCGATCGAGCCGAGCAGCAGCACGGTGTCGAGGTAGACGTGCGGGTTCAGCCAGGTGAGGGCGGTGGCCTGCAGCACCGCGCCGCGCAACCGGGGTTCGTCCCGCGCGGCGGCGTTGAGGGCGGCGGCGTGGCGGGCTCGCCACAGCGACCGCACGCCGTACGCCGTCAGGAAGCCGACGCCGAGCCAGCGGACCACGGTCAGCGCGGTCGGGGCGTGCTGCACGATCGCGCCGATGCCGGCGACGCCGGCGGCGATCAGCACCAGGTCGCTGACCGCGCAGATCGCCACCACCGGGCCCACGTACTCCCGGGCCAGGCCCTGGCGCAGCACGAACGCGTTCTGCGCGCCGATCGCCACGATCAGCGACAGGCCCGTCAGCAGACCGGCGACCAGGGCGTCGAGCACGCCCTCACGCTAGAGGCCTCGACGACCCCTACACGCGCGGGTCTCGCCGGCGCCCGGCCATCAGCGCCAGGGCGAAACCGAGGATCGCGACGCCGACGCAGATCCAGCCGACGGTGTTCGTCGCGATGTGGTCGGACACGCTCACCGGCAGGGTGACCGCTCCGGTGAGGAGGATCAGGCCGACGACGAGCAGCACGACGGAGATGCCGATACCCATGGGTTGCGCTCCTTCTTCCGTGCTGTCCGTACCCCCTGCCGTCGATTCCATCCCGGCCGGGGACCGGCCCGCCCTTCGCCGGCGCGACGACCAGGAAGTCCTCGAAGGTCACGAAATGCCACCCGATGCGGCCTTTCGTCCCTGATCCACCCCGGGGCGCCATCTCACCGTGTTGAATGCCCGTGCAGCACTACGCCCACGTCTTGGGAAGGCCCCCACATGTCCTTCAGCGCTCGCACGCGCGCTCGCACGACCACCTGGTCCGTGTCGACCGCGGCGGCGATGGCAGCGGCCCTCATCGCCGCGCCCGCCCTGACCCAGCCGGCGCATGCCTCCGCCACGAGCGCCGGCCTCGGCGCGGTGTCGACGCCCGGCGTCCACCTGGTCACCCTGCTGACCGGGGACCGGGTCGTCGTGCGCACCGACGCAGCCGGGCGGGTCGCCGCGTCGTTGACCCCCGGGTCTCCCGACTTCGGCCACCGGGTCGAGTCGGCCGCCCTGCCGGGGCACACCTGGATCGTGCCCGAGCTGTCGCCGTCGGTCCGCGGCAAGCTCGACCCCTCGGTGTTCGACGTCGCCGCGCTCTCCCGGAGCTCACAGGTGCCGCTCCGGGTGACCTTCAAGGCGGGGACGAGCCCGCGCAGCCTGCCCGGGATCAGCGTCCGCACCGGCACCGCCCGGTCGGCGGGCCGGGGACGCACGTCTGCCGAGGCGTCGTACGACGCGCGCCGGCCGTTGCCCGCGTCGCTGATGCGCTCGCTCGGGTCGGTGTCGCGGATCTCCCTGCGCGGGGTCCCTGCGGTGACCGCGGCTCCGGGCTACGAGCTGCACACCCTGACGATCAACGGCACCACCGCGTCCGGGAGCCCCCTGCCGGGTGCGGACGTCTTCGTCATGAACACCGACGACGGGCGCCTGTTCGGCGCCTTCGGCGGGATCATCGACGGTCAGTGGAAGGTGTCGGTCCCGTCAGGTCACTACCTCGTGCTCGTCTCCGACTTCGACCGCCTGGTCGTGTCGCAGCCCGTCGTGGGCAGCGCGGACGCGACCGACTCCGTGTCGATGGCCGCCGCCACGGTGAAGCCGCGGTCGACCTTCCCCGACCATCGGTCGCTCGGTGCCTCGCTCGACCTGGTGGGCACCGACGCCGCAGGCATCGCCAGCTTCGACTTCGGGTTCGGCGGCGGCCCGCTCCCGAAGCTCAACCCCGTCGCCGCGGCCACCGTCGGCAGCCTGGCGACCGAGGTGGGCAACCAGTGGTCGAAGCCGCACTACACGCCGTACGTGTTCACGCCGCACGGGATCGTCACGCACCCGCTGACCTACGTCGCCAACGCCAAGGTGGTCCGTGACGGGATCCCGAGCCGGCTGGACTTCCGCTTCCGGCCGTCGGACTTCGGCTCGGCCACCATCCGCCACTCCGCGACCGGCCGGAAGACTCGCGCCTTCGACGGCTGGGCCGGTTTCTCGCCCCGGGACCAGGTGCTGCTGCTCACGACGCTGCCGACGCTGCGACCGGGTGTCGTGCACGCCCAGTTCGCCGGCGACCGGGACATCTCCTGGCTCAGCAACACCAGCGCCTCGACGTCGTTCCGCAACTTCACCGAGCTCGACGACATCCATCGCCACCACCCCGGCGACCACACCACCGTCGCGTTCTTCCGCGCGCCGGTGACTCCGGTCGCCGACCGGGGCGACGAGTCCGGATACTCCGGTCCCTTCTGCTCCCTGTGCGTCACCGACGGCGTCGTGCACGGCTTCTTGTCGATGATGAGCTCCGCGGGGACCGATCAGCGAGGCTTCGCCTCGACGGGCTCGTGGGCGCTCTACCGGAAGAACGGCAGCAGGCTCGATCGCGGCCACGGACAGATCAGTCCGGTCGTCAAGGGCGTCCTGCCCGGCCAGCAGGTGGTCCTGACCGCTCAGACCGGTCGTGAGGCCGCGGGGTGGCAGCTCTCGTCCAAGGTGCTCGACCGGTGGAGCGTCGCCGTTCCTGCCCAGAACGGGGTCCTCCCGATCCTGCGAGCGGACTACGTGCCGCCCACGAACCTCGCCAGCCGCGGGCCGGTCGGCCAGGTGTCGTTCCCGATCACCTTCGACAACCTCGGCCCCGTCGACGCCCGCGTGAGGTCGGCCCAGGTGCAGTACTCGACCAACGGCAGGACGTGGCACGGGGCGCGGCTGACGCGGAAGGACCGCAACACGTTCCGGGTGTCCTACCCCGATCCGACCGGCACCCCGACGCACCCGTTCCTGAGCCTTCGTGTCTTCGCCTCCGATGTGGCGGGCCGCGCCGTGGCCGAGCAGGTCGACAACGCCTACCTGCTGCCGACCGGGAGGCCGGTCGCGCATCACGCGGCGACCACCCCGACGCACCGCAACCGGTTCCGGGCGAGCAGGCTCTGCCGGACCGCCGGCGTCCATCAGGTCACCTGCTACGTGAAGCTGGACGGGCGGACGCTCTCGGCCGGCAGGTCGACGCCTGATCCCGCCGGCTGGGGGGCACCGGCGCTGCGGGACGCCTATGACGTCCCGGTCACGAGCTCGACGCAGACCGTTGCGGTGGTCGTGCCGTTCGACTACCCCTCGGCCGAGGCGGACATGAACCACTACCGTGCCCAGTTCGGTCTTCCGGCGTGCACCAGCGCGAGCGGGTGCTTCACCAAGATCAACCAGAACGGGAAGCAGGGCCCCTACCCGTTCCAGGACTACGGCTGGGGCGTCGAGGCCTCGCTGGATCTGCAGATGATCTCGGCCGCGTGTCCCACCTGCCACATCGTCCTGGCGGAGGCCCGCACGCCGGACGACGAGTCGCTCGGCAAGGCCACCATGGCCGCGATCCATGCCGGCGCCAAGGTCACCAACCACTCCTACGGGCGGATCGAGCTGACCGGCACGGAGCTCCAGGACGGGCCGTACGACCAGCCCGGCGTCACCGCGGTCTCGTCCACGGGCGACTTCGGCTACGGACCCGCCAGCTTCCCGGCCAGCTCGCCCCAGGTCGTCGCCGTCGGCGGTACGACGCTCGCCCGCTCGGCGACCGCACCTCGCGGCTGGATCGAGAAGGTGTGGAGCTTCGCCGGATCCGGTTGCTCGGCGTACTTCGCCAAGCCGGGGTTCCAGACCGACCCGTCCTGCCACGGGCGTACCGACGCCGACGTGTCCGCGATCGCGCAGGGTCTGGCGATCTACAACACCTCACTGCCGCGTGGATACCGGGGCTGGCTCACGGTGGACGGCACCAGCGCCTCGTCGCCGTTCGTCGCCGGCCTGATCGGTGCGGCGAACGCCGGCGGGCTCAAGCCGGCGGACCTGTACGGCCACCCGGGCGACTTCAACGACGTGGTTCGTGGCTCCAACGGGTTCTGCCAGGGCAACTACCTGTGCACGGGGGTCGCCGGGTACGACGGACCCACCGGCTGGGGAACCCCGAACGGCCTGGCGCCGTTCGAGGCGCCGTAGCCCGATCCGCACGTGACAGAGCCGGTGGCGTCCTCGCGGACACCACCGGCTCCGTCAGCTCACGCGCGCGTCAGAACGCCGACTCGTCGAGGTCCATCAGCGAGAGGTCGGTGTGCTCCGCGATCGCTCGCTCGGCGGCCACCCGGGGCAGGTTGGTCTGCGCGAAGAACTGCGCGGCCGCGACCTTGCCCTCGTAGAACGCCTTGTCCTTCGCCGACACCTCGCCGGCGAGCTTGCCGAGCGCGACCTCGGCGCCCCGCAGGAGCAGCCAGGAGCAGACCACGTCACCGAGCGCCATCAGCAGGCGGCTGGTGTTGAGGCCCACCTTGTAGATGTTGCGGATGTCGCCGCCGTCGGCGGAGGCGTCGGCGCTCATCAGGTCGTTGATCATCGCGCCGACGATCGCCTGCGCGTCCTCGAGGGCGGCGGCCAGCAGGCCACGCTCGACCTTGAGGCGGCCGTTGCCGCCCTCGCTCTCCAGGAACGTCTGGATCTCCTGCGCGAGGTGCCCGAGGGCCTGCCCCTGGTCCTTGACGATCTTGCGGAAGAAGAGGTCCTGGCCCTGGATCGCGGTCGTGCCCTCGTAGAGAGTGTCGATCTTGGCGTCGCGGACGTACTGCTCGACCGGATAGTCCTGCAGGAAGCCCGAGCCGCCGAAGGTCTGCAGCGACTCGGTGCCGAGCAGGACCCAGGAACGCTCGGAGCCGTAGCCCTTCACGACCGGCAGCAGCAGGTCGTTGACCGCCATCGCCAGCTCGTCCTTCTCGCCGGCGTGCTCGGCCACCATCACCCGGTCCTGCCACGACGCGGTGTAGAGCACCAGCGAGCGCATGGCCTCGGCGAACGACTTCTGCGTCATCAGCGAACGACGCACGTCGGGGTGGTGCGTGATGGTCACCCGCGGCGCGGTCTTGTCCGCGGCCTCGGTGAGGTCGGCGCCCTGCACCCGCTCCTTGGCGAAGTCGAGCGCGTTCAGGTAGCCGGTCGACAGGGTCGCGATCGCCTTGGTGCCGACCATCATCCGGGCGTTCTCGATCACCTGGAACATCTGGGCGATGCCGTCGTGCACCTCGCCCAGCAGCCAGCCGCGGGCCGGCTCGCCGCCGCCGACACCCGGGTCGCCGAAGGTCAGCTCGCAGGTGTTGGAGACCTTGATCCCCATCTTGTGCTCGACGTTCGTGACGTAGACGCCGTTGCGCTCACCGGTCGGCTCGCCGGTCTCGGGGTCGAAGTGGAACTTCGGCACCACGAAGAGGCTGAGACCCTTGGTGCCCGGCCCGCCCGCGCCCTCCACGCCCGAGGGGCGCGCGAGCACGAGGTGGATGATGTTGTCGGAGAGGTCGCCCTCGGCCGAGGTGATGAAGCGCTTGACGCCCTCGATGTTCCAGGTGCCGTCCTCGTTGGGGGTCGCCTTCGTGCGGCCGGCGCCCACATCGGACCCGGCGTCGGGCTCGGTCAGCACCATGGTGGTCAGCCACTGGTTGTCCACGATGTGCTGCGCGATCTTCTTGTCCCGCTCGTTGCCGTTGCGGTACACGACGCTCGCGAACATCGGGCCGGCGCCGTACATCCAGATCGCGGGGTTGGCGCCCAGGACCATCTCGCCGATGGCCCACTCGACGGAGGACGGCGCGGGCGTGCCACCGAGCTCGCCGAGGGTGCCCAGGCGCCAGTACTCCGCGTCCATCCATGCGCGGTAGCTCTTCTTGAACGCGTCCGGCACCGGCGCGGTGTGGGTCTCGGGGTCGAAGACGGGCGGGGTCCGGTCGCTCTCCTCGAACGACGCGGCGAGGTCCTCGCGAGCGATCCGGTCGACCTCGGCCAGGATCTCGCGGGCGGTCTCGCCGTCGATCTCCGCGAAGGGTCCGGTGCCCAGGACGTCGTCCCTGCCCAGGACCTCGAAGAGGTTGAACTCGATGTCGCGGAGGTTGCTCTTGTAGTGGCCCATGGTCCCTACCTGTTCACGTCGATCGGCGTCGGCCGCGGCTCGGGGGCCGCGGACCGGATGAGTGCTACTCACCAGTAACTTAATTCTGCCGTGCGGGTCACGTGCAGGCAACCACCTCGGTCGATCTCACCCGGCCGCGTGAGCGTCGGATGTGACCGACCCCACGCGCGGGTGCGCGGATCCGGAAGCGCTTCTGGGAGACTGCTCGCATGCGAGTCTCCGCCAAGGCCGACTACGCGCTCCGTGCCCTCATCGAGATGGCGGCGCGCACCGAGGGCGACCAGGTGGGCCGTCCGGTGAGCGCCGAGGAGCTCGGACGCCTGCAGGACATCCCGCACAACTTCCTCCAGGCGATCCTGGCCGACCTGCGCAAGTCGGGCATCGTGCTCGCGCAGCGCGGGCAGGCCGGCGGCTGGCGGCTCGCGAAGCCCGCCTCCGACGTGTCGGTCGCGGACGTGATCCGGGCCGTGGACGGGCCTCTGGTCTCGGTCTACGGTCTGCGCCCCGAGGCGGTGTCCTACAACGAGCGCGCCGAGACGCTGCAGCGCGTCTGGATCGCGGCCCGGCACTCGCTGCGCGACGTCTTCGAGCAGGTCACCGTGGCCGACCTCGCCGCAGGCGCGCTCCCGCCCGTGGTCGCGGCGCTGACCGAGGACGACGACGCCTGGCAGCCGCACTGACGCCAGCTCGGTCCGGCGGTCGGTAGCCCGGGTCGAGCCGTGGAGACGGTGGTCGAGCCCGTCGGGACTCAGGCGACGGCGGCGACCCAGTCGACGAACGGCTTGAGCGTGCGCCAGTCGTCGCGCACCGCCTCGAGCAGCTCCGGCGTGTGGATGATCGGCTCGAAGCCGTAGTCGTGGCCGATGGTGAGCGACTTGTGCCGCAGCAGGTCGATGCGGGGGTGGCTCACGTCGTATCCCCGCGGGGAGGTCTTGAGCACGTGGCCGCCGATCCGCCACCCGCCGCCCTCGAGCCGGGTGAGCAGCTGGGCGAGCTCGGTCCCGCTGCGCTCGTCGTCGATCCTGGCGCGGATCGCCGCGATGCGCGGCCCCGAGGCGTCGTAGAAACCCGCACCGGTGCGGACCCCGCGCGCCGAGACCTCGACGTACCACCCGGTGGCCGGTCCGACGCCGACGAACGCGCCCTGCGCGGTCTTGTACGGCGTCTTGTCCTTCGCGAAGCGGACGTCACGGAACGGACGGAAGACCTTGGCCTCGCCGAACTCGGGCTCCAGGGCGCCGCACAGGGCGACCATCGGCCGCCTCACGGAGTAGTCGTAGGTGCCCTTGTTCTTCTCCCAGAACGACCGGGTGTTGTCGACCTCGAGGTCCTCGTAGAAGTCCAGGGCCTGGCTGGGGAATCCCGTGAAGTCAGCCGGCATGCGGCAAGCCTACGGCGCGCTCAGTGCAGCGCGGCGGTCACCTGCTGGTCGCCCGCCGAGGAGTACGCCGTCACCGTGAGGTGGTCGCCGCCGCACCGGGGAGGCGACAGGAACGCGTTGCCGTGCCCGCGGGAGGCGAAGACCGTCGACAGGGTGGCGTCGCTCGGCGACCAGCGCAGCAGGACGGCGGGCGCGGTCCGGGTCGCCGGATCGCGCACGAAGTACGCCGAGCCGGCACACGTCACGAGCGAGCCCGACGTACCCCGTCCGAGGTCGTACCAGCCTCCGGGCGTCCGGGCATAGAAGTGCGCCACCTCGATCCGCTGCGGGCGGGGCACGACCGACCAGACCACACCGCCTGCGACGGCGGACGAGTCCCAGCCCTGGCAGGCCGTGACGCCGGGGAGTGGAGCGATGGCGGCTCCCTGCACGGTGACCAGGGTCCGGCACGACGGACGGTGGGCGTCGAAGGTCATCAGGGTGGTGCCGTCCGGGGTGATGGCGGCACGGCTGAAGCCGTGGCGGGGCTGGGCGCACCACCCGGTGGACCCCCGGCCGGTCGCCAGGCCGACCGTCGCAAGGCAGTAGGCATGGTGGGGCCCGACGGTGGCGTGGACCAGCGAGTCCGGACCGAGAGCCCAGGTGCCTCCGACGCTGGTCGGCGGCGAGGACGTGTGGTCGAGGGTGGTCGTGCGACCCGAGCCGAGGTCGATCAGGGTCGCCACGTCGGGCTGCCGCGCGAGCTTGTCCTCGCTGACGACCAGCGCGTGCGCGCCGTCGAGGAACGCGTCGCTGATCGAGGAGTGCGGCCCGGCCTGGACGGTCCGGGGGTGCGGTCCGTCGAGGCGGGCACGGCTCCCGTCGGCGGCCACCGTCAGCCGCCACCCGTGCCCGACGGTGACCAGGTCACGGGTGGAGCCCGGTACCGCGTGCCAGGGCAGGAGGTCGGACCGCGGTGCGACGGCGACCGGGTGGCCGCTGCTGCCCGCGGTCGGCGAACCACTGGACGTGCTGGGCGGCGCGGTCGAGGGTGAGGTCGTCCCGTGCGCGCTCGAGGACCCGCCGGACCCGCAGGCCGCGACCAGGAGCGGCAGGCAGGCTGCGAGCGCGACCGGGCGCCACCGCCGTGCGCCACCACGCACGGTGGTCACACGCCGACGTCCTGCGCGAAGTTGGCCTTGTCGGCGCGGTACGACTGGTAGGCGTCGTGCCACTGCACGCGGGGGATGTACGGCTCGTCGGGGTGGAAGCGCTGCTGGTTCCACGGCTCGAAGTAGCCCAGCACCGGCCGCTTGTCGGTGCGCCTCTTGTAGCCACGCCCGACCTGGAAGTGACCGGACCCGCTGTGGTCGAGGTAGGGGAAGAACTGCGTGCTCAGGAGCGGGTTGAGGATCACCGGGGCGCGGTAGTCGACGGTGTGCCGCATCATCAGCAGCACCCAGTCGTGGAACGACCAGTCGTGGATGTCGAGCACGACGTAGGGGCCGGCGTACGACGGCTTGTCCCAGCCGGTGTAGCGGTTCACCGCGTGCACCATCTGGCCGGTGGAGGTGCCGGAGGTCGTCGTCCCGAGCCGGCGGGCCCAGAGCTTCTGGGTGCGGCGGTGCCCGGACCAGCCCCACGTGATCATCTGCATCGACGCGGGGCCGCACCAGTAGGTGCGTCGTTGCTGGACGACGTCCGAGCTGTCGAGCACGGAGGCCTTCTTCGGGTAGTCGAGCCAGCTCGTGGCGTGGTGGTGACCCGCCTGGGGGGAGGGCGCGCGCACCGAGGCGGCGTGACCGGCGGTCGCGCTCGACCGGCTCACCTCGGGGTGGAGCGCGAAGAAGTGCGGTGGCAGCGGCACGCCCTGGACCTGATGGCGCAGCAGCCAGACCTTCGCGACGGAGCGCGCCGCCTCGGTGAGCTCGGCCCGCTGGGCGTCCGCCCGGGCCAGTGGGCTGAGGCGCGCGGTCTGCCGGAGCGCGTCGTACGGCGACATCGCGCCGGTCCTCTGGGCCACCGGGGTGGCCCGGCTCGCCTGACGCGTCGCGACGGTGGTCATCGACGCGCGGACCTGCGCCTGGGTGCGGTCGGTCCAGCCGACGCCGAGGCAGTAGCGCTGGCCCTCGAAGACCGCGCACCGGACCAGGTCGTCGACCAGGGCTCGCGGCGAGGTCGTGGGGGTGACGCCCCTGGCGGTCGCGGTCGCGCCGGCCGCGACCACCTGGTCGATCGTCCGCTGGAAGGCGGGCGTGAGCCGGCCGTAGCCCGCGGTCAGCGGCGGCGCGCCGCCGGACCGGCGGCGTCGCCGGCCGTGCGGAGGCGGCCGTCGCCGGCTCCGCCGTGCGGGACGAACGGCACGAGGGCCAGCAGGAACAGGAGGACACCGAGACTGATCCAGCGAGCGCGCGACATGGGGAAGACCTCGAGACTTCAGGAGTCACATCCATCCCACTGTCCCCAATGACCCCAGGAACGTCAAGGTCGGTCCAGGGTCTGGAAGAGGCGGTGGCGTCGGGTACGATCCCTGCCGTCGGTCTCGACCGGCATGCGGATGTAGCTCAGTTGGTAGAGCGCGACCTTCCCAAGGTCGATGTCGCGAGTTCGAGCCTCGTCATCCGCTCCGAGACGAATCCGACGGAGCAAGCTCCGGCTGTGACTCGGAACATCACCCGAACTCGTCGCGCCCGCTGGTCGAGCCTGTCGAGACCAAGGGCACGCCGTCGCGGGCCGTTGCCCCGCTGGTCGAGCCTGTCGAGACCAAGGGCACGCCGTCGCGGGCCGTTGCCCCGCTGGTCGAGCCTGTCGAGACCAAGGGCACGCCGTCGCAGGCCGTTGCCCCGCTGGTCGAGCCTGTCGAGACGAAGGGCACGCCGTAGCGGGCCGTTGCCCCGCTGGTCGAGCCTGTCGAGACCAAGGGCACGCCGTAGCGGACCGCAGCTCCCTCAGATGGCCTCGAGGCCCGGCCGCTTCGGGAGCACCCCGTCCCCGGAGGACCGACCGGTGAGGCGGCGCCGGATCCAGGGGGCGGCGTGGGTGACCACCCAGGCGAGGTCGGCCCGACGCCCGGCCCGGAACGGGGTGTCGCCGATCGCCGCGGTCGGGTCGGCGGGCACGAGGTCGTGGGGGACGCCGAGGGTCTCGAGCACCTCGATCGCCACGGCCTGGTGCCCGATCGGGCCGAGGTGCAGCCGATCCTCCGACCAGACGGTCTCGGGCCGTTCCGGCCGCATCCGCCAGGAGTCGAGGACGACCGCACCGTGCCGGTCGGCGATCTCGCGGACGCGCTCGTTGTAGACCGCGAACCGTCCACGCAGCCGGCCGAAGGGCCCACCGGTCCCGGGATCGAACGCCGTGAACAGCCCGACGGTCGCACCGTCGGCGCTGAGGCGACCGACCGCGTCGTCGTACACCTCGCCGAGCGCGTCGATGTCGATGCGGGGGCGGAGCAGGTCGTTGCCGCCGGCGTAGATCGTGACCAGGTCCGGCCGCAGCGCGAGCGCCGGCTCCAGCTGCTCGTCCAGGATCCGGCGGAGGAGGCGGCCGCGGATCGCCAGGTTGGCGTAGCCGAAGTCGTCGGTGCGCGTGGCCAGGACCTCGGCGACCCGGTCGGCCCAGCCGCGGACGCCGTTGGGCCGGGCCGGGTCGGGGTCGCCGACACCCTCGGTGAAGGAGTCGCCGAGGGCGACATAGCGGTGGAAGACGGGAGCGGTCACGTCGTGTCATTCTCCACGAGCGCCACCGGGCGGTACGTCGGGGACCGGGTAGCCTGCGACCCGTGCTGCTGAGCGACCGCGACATCCTGGCCGACATCGACGCCGGCCGGATCGTGATGGAGCCGTGGGAGCCGTCGATGATGCAGCCGTCCTCCATCGACGTCCGGCTCGACCGCTACTTCCGGGTCTTCGAGAACCACCGCTACCCGCACATCGACCCGGCCGCCGACCAGTCCGACCTGACGCGCCTGGTGGAGCCCGAGGGCGAGGAGCCGTTCATCCTGCACCCGGGCGAGTTCGTGCTCGGGTCGACGTACGAGATGGTCACGCTGCCGGACGACGTGGCCGCACGCGTCGAGGGCAAGTCGTCGCTGGGACGCCTCGGACTGCTCACGCACGCGACCGCCGGCTTCGTCGACCCCGGGTTCTCCGGCCACGTCACGCTCGAGCTCGCCAACGTCGCGACCCTGCCGATCAAGCTCTACCCCGGCATGAAGATCGGGCAGTTCTGCTTCTTCCGGCTGTCCTCGCCGTCGGAGCACCCCTACGGCTCGGAGAAGTACGGCTCCCGCTACCAGGGCCAGCGGGGGCCCACCCCGTCGCGCTCGTTCCAGAACTTCCACCGGACCTCCATCTGATGCCCGCCTCGCTGGCCGGGGTCACCGTAGGTGTCCTCGGGGGCACGGGTCCGCAGGGCCGCGGCCTGGCCCGCCGGTGGGCGACCGCGGGAGTAGCGGTCGTGATCGGCAGCCGGTCCGCCGAGCGCGCCGCGGAGACCGCTGCCGAGCTCGCCGAGGCGACCGGGGGCGACCTGCGCGGCCTCGGCAACGAGGAGACCGCGGCCGCGGCCGACCTGGTGGTGGTCGCCGTCCCCTACGACGGTCACGCCGAGCTGCTGGGCTCGCTCCGGGCGGCGCTCGCCGGGAAGGTCGTCGTCGACTGCGTCAACCCGCTGGGCTTCGACAAGCAGGGCGCGTTCTCGCTCCCGGTCGACGAGGGGTCCGCCGCCCAGCAGGCCGCCGCCCTGCTCCCCGACTCGACCGTGGTCGCGGCGTTCCACCACGTCAGTGCCGTGCTGCTCGACGATCCCGAGGTCACGTCGGTCGACACCGACGTGCTGGTGCTGGGCGACGACCGTGAGGCGACCGACCTGGTGGCCGCCCTGGCCGACGCCGTCCCCGGCATGCGCGGGGTGTACGGCGGTCGGCTGCGCAACGCCCACCAGGTGGAGGCCCTCACGGCCAACCTGATCAGCGTCAACCGCCGGTACCGCGCACACGCCGGAGTCAGGATCACCGACATCTGAGGGCGGCCCTGCTTTTCCGGCACCGACACAGCAGGAAGCCGACCGCAGGATCTCTGCGATCGGCTTCCCTGGGCCGGCTGCCGGAAAGGGTCACAGCCAGCTCAGCCTGCGGACCTTCCGGTGCCGACGGCGCACGCTCGTGGGCTTCGTCCGATGGGTCGGGTGGATGCGGTCCTCGATCAGGTAGCGGGCCTGCTCCTCGATCACGGTGGGGTTCATGGCGGTGCTCCTCTCGGTGTTGGTGGTGGTCAGACCTGGTCCAGGACGATGTCGCCGCTGACGGTCCGGGCCTGGAGCTCGATGTGGTCCTGCCCCTCCTCGGGGGCCCCGACGCTCTCGACGCGGGAGCGGATCGAGCCGGTGACGGTGTTGATGTCGGCCCAGACCGGCGTACCGGCCGGGATGCCGATGTGGACGTCGCTGCTCGCCCCCTTCGCGCTGACCTTGCCCCGGCGCGCCGTACCGATGGTCAGGTCGCCGCTGCCGGTGGACAGCGAGACGTCGGCGTTGGCGGTGACGACGCGCAGGTCGCCGGAGCCGGTCTTCACGACCGTGCGGGCGTTGGAGGTGCCGACCTCGACGTCGCCCGAGCCGGTGGAGATGTTCAGCTCGCGGACGCAGGTGCCGACGGAGACGTCACCGGACCCGCTCTTGACCTGCAGCTCGGCGTGGGCCTCGGAGACCTCGATGTCGCCGGATCCGGTGTCGATCGACCCGGCGCCGGAGAACGTGTCGCAGGTGACGTCGCCCGAGCCGCTCTTGAGCCGGACGTCGTGGACCTGGCCGCCGATCTCGATGTCGGCGCTGCCGGTCTTGACGGCGATGTTGCTGTCGGTCGGGAGGGTGACGGTCACCTCGACGCCCCGCTCCCTGCCGAAGAAGCCACCGTTGTGCTTGGGCCCGATCACGCGGAGCAGGTTGTCCTCGAAGGTGACCGTCACCTCCTCGGCGTCGGGACCTTCCAGGTCGACGGTGGTCTCGGACGTGTCGACGGCGACGATCCGGACGCGGCCCCTGCCGATCTCGACGACCAGGTCGATCGGCTGGTGGGTCTCGAACTGGCGATTCATGGTTCCTCCAGGGTGTGGTCTGCCGGGGGAGCGGCCTCGATGCCGTCCCCTCGCGGGATGTGGTCGGTGGTGGTGCGGGCTCAGAGCCAGCCGGTCATGCGCTTGCCGCCGCGGCCCTTCTTCTCGCCGAACGGGTCGTAGCCGACGAACGGGATGCTCGAGAGATCGAGGTCGATGTTGATCGCACCGTCACGGGTCGCCGCCCGGACGATGTTGACCAGCCAGGTGTTGAGCGACTGGCCGGCCTCGGCCGCCCGCTCCTCCGCCTTGGCCTTGACCGACTCCGGGATCCGCAGGGTGATCCGGGAGAGGTTGCCGTCCTCGATCTCCTCGGGAGCCGGAGGCGGCGGGGCGGCCGGCGGGGTCGGGGTGGCCACGTGCACCAGGAAGTCGAGCTCGCGACCGTTGAGCCGTACGTCGACGCCACCGTTGGGCATCTCGGCGGTGATCTCGGCGGCAGCCTGGGAGACGGCCTCCATGATGGCCAGCCGGGCGCTGGAGTCGAGGGCGAAGCCGAGGCGCTCGGCGGCCTGCCGGGTCTCGTCGCCGGCGGAGTCGGCGGCGGAGACCAGGGAGCTCCGGAGGCTTTCGACGTAGGGCGTGATGTCCATGTGCATCATCCTGACATCACTGTGACGTCATGTCAAGCATTCTCTGACACCAAATGATGTCATCGAGATGTCATGGTGCCCAGGATCGGCGTTTGCCCAGGTCAGAGGTCGAAGAGCGAGCCGCCTCTCGGTGATCTCCACATCCGTCCGGGGCTCGTGCGCGGCCTCGTCGGGCTGGTGCGGGGCCGACTCCTGCTCCCGTTCCGGTGCCGTGGCCTCGTCGGCGTCGTCACCGGTGCTCAGGTCGGTGTCGCCGTCGTCCGCGGCGGCCGCCGGACGCGCCTCGGCCTCACTCGGGTCGGCCTCTGCTTCGGTCTCCGCGGCGGCCTCGGTCGCGAGCCGACTGACGTCCGCGCCGGTAGGGCGGTTGTCCTGGGGCGACGCGTCCGGTTCCGGCGCTTCCTCGGCCCGCTGCTCGTCCGCGGGTGGTCTCGACTCCGCTCGACCACCGGAGGTGTCCGGTCGACCACCGGAGGTGTCCGGTGCGGTCTCGTCGGACTCGTCCGCCTGGACGGTGGGCTCCGGCTCGGCCGCCGGCGCCGCGGCGGGTGCGGTCTCCTGGGGGGCGGCGATGTCGAAGAGCGACCCCTCGTCGGGGATGGCGTCGGCAGGGGCGGCCACGGGCTTCGCCTCGGCGGCGGGTGGTCTCGACTCCGCTCGACCACCGGAGGTGTCCGCTGACACCGGAGGTGTCCGCTGGAGCACCGGAGGTGTCGGGTGCGGTCTCGTCGGACTCGTCCGCCTGGACGGTGGGCTCCGGTTCGGTCGCCGCCGGCTTCGCTGCGGGCGGGGTCTCCTGGGGGGCGGCGATGTCGAAGAGCGAGCCTTCCTCGGGGACCTCCGCGCCGACCTCGGCGGACGGAGGAGGTTCGTCGGCAGCGGGTGCCGGTGATCCTCCTTCGTCGGTGGCGGGCTCGGACTTCAGCCGCGGGCTCCGGTGCGGAGTCCTCGGAGCCGAGGTCGAAGAGCGACCCGCTGCCACCGGCCGCGGAGGTAGCCGGCTTCGCATCCGGTTCGGGCTCCGGTGCGGAGTCGTCGGCGCCGAGGTCGAACAGCGACGACCCGCCACCGGCCGCGGCGGCTGCCGCCGGCGTGGGCTCGTCCGTGGGTGGTCTCGACTCCGCTCGACCACCGAGGGACTCCGCTCGACCACCGAGGGACTCCGCTCGACCATCGAGGGACCCGGGGGTCTCTGCCGGCTCACCGGGGGATTCCGCTCGACCGGCGGCGGGCTCCGGCTCGGAGCGGCGCTCGGCCGGCTCGGCGGACGACCGGGCCCGGGTGGCGGACTCGCCCTTCACCGACGCGAGCAGCATCTGGGCGACGTCGAGGACCTCGACCTCCTCGCCGGCCCGCCCGTCGGCCTGCTCGGCGGCGAGCCCGTCGGAGAGCATGACCCGGCAGAACGGGCAGCCCACCGCGATCTGCTCGGCACCGGTGGCGACGGCCTCCTGGGTGCGGTTGACGTTGATCCGCTCGCCGAGGTTCTCCTCCATCCACATCCGCGCACCGCCCGCGCCGCAGCAGAACGAGCGCTCGGCGCTGCGCTCCATCTCGACGTACGACGCTCCGGGCAGCACCTGCAGGAGCTCGCGGGGAGGCGTGTAGACCTGGTTGTGGCGACCCAGGTAGCACGGGTCGTGGTAGGTGATCGTGCGCTTCGCGGCACCGGCGCCGTCCGCGACGGGGGTCAGCTTCCCCTCGCGCACGAGCCGGTTGAGCAGCTGGGTGTGGTGGACGACCTCGAGCTCGAGGCCGAGGTCGCGGTACTCGTTCTTCAGGGTGTTGAAGCAGTGGGCGCACGTCGTGACGACCTGCTTGACCCGGTGCTCGGTGAGGGTCTCGATGTTCTGCTGCGCGAGGCCCTGGTAGATGAACTCGTTGCCGGCGCGCCGGGCCGGGTCCCCGGTGCAGGTCTCGCCGTTGCCGAGCACGCCGAACGAGATGCCGGCGAGGTGGAGCAGCTCGGCCACCGCGCGGGTGGTCTTCTTCGCACGGTCCTCGTAGGCGCCGGCGCAGCCGACCCAGAAGAGCCAGTCGACCGACTCCAGCGACTCGAGGTCCTCGCCCACGACCGGGACGTCGAAGTCGAGACCCTTGGCCCAGTCCATGCGGGCCGAGGCCGACATGTTCCACGGGTTCCCCTTGCCCTCGAGGCCCTTGAACAGCTGGTTGAGCTCCGCGGGGAAGTTGTTCTCGACGAGCACCTGGTAGCGGCGCATGTCGACGATGTGGTCGACGTGCTCGATGTCGACCGGGCACTGGTTGACGCAGGCGCCGCAGGTCGTGCACGACCACAGCACGTCGGGGTCGATCACGCCGTACATCGACTCGTCCCCGATCAGCGGCCGGTCGTGCTCCTTCTGCGCCTCCTCGGAGACGCCGGACCCGTCGGAGGACAGCAGTGCGGGCGCCGAAGCCAGGGCGTGGTCGCGCAGGTTCATGATCAGCAGCTTGGGAGACAGCGGCTTCTCGGTGTTCCAGGCCGGGCACTGCGACTGGCAGCGACCGCACTCGGTGCAGGTCGTGAAGTCGAGCAGACCCTTCCAGGAGAAGTCGCCGATCGACCCGACCCCGAGCGTGGCGTCCTCGTCGAGGTCCTCGATGTCGTCGAGCGTGACGGGCTTCCCCGCCGAGATCAGCGGCTTGACCGCGCCCAGCGCCACCGGTCGCCGGCCGAACAGCACGTTCAAGGGGGCCACGAAGATGTGCAGGTGCTTGGAGTTGAGCACGAAGATCAGGAACGTGAGCATCACGCCGATGTGCAGCAGCAGCCCGATGCCCTCGAGGACCTCCAGGGCTCCGTGGGACAGGCCGCCGAGCGCGTTGCCGACGCCGATGGAGATGAACGCCCCACTCGTGTAGGGCAGGTTGCCGAGCGCGGACGAGGCGCCGCGGAACAGGAACATCGTCCAGATGACGTTGAAGATCATGAACAGCGTGATCCACGCGCCGCGGAGGTGGGAGCCGAAGAAGCGCGACCGCCGGCCGAGGTCCTTGGGGGCGTTGCGCAGCCGGATCCAGACGAAGGTGAGGATCCCGAAGAACGCCATCATCGCGATGAAGTCCTGCAGGAACCCGAGCACCGGCCAGTGCCCCACGAGCGGGATCGACCAGTCGAGCGCGCCGCTGCCGAACAGCAGCGACAGCAGCGAGCCGTAGGCCTCGAGGTAGACCGTCGCCAGGATCACGAACGCCCAGAACACGAAGAAGTGAGCGGCGCCCGGCACCGACCACTTGAGCAGCTTCTTCTGGCCGAGCACCTCGACCAGCTGCGTCCGCACCGCCGCGCCGAGCCGTCCCGTCACGCCCTCGATCCGGTCCGGTGCGGGCTGCCCGCTGGTGATCAGCCGGTAGAGGAACCAGACCCGTCGCCCGGCGATCGGCAGCGCGATCAGGTTGAGCAGCAGCCCGAGGATCAGTACGGCGGTCACAGTCACTCCGAGTTCTTCCGAAGACGTCATGCACGGGTCGGCGCCGACACTACGGGCTATCGGAGCCCGAGAGTGTCGCGGTGCGACCCCGGGATACTACCGGTAGGTAACTTCGAGATCGCCGCGCAGTGGCGGACGTCTCAGGCGGGTCCGCCGAGCCTGCGGGTGAGCGCCGCGGCCGACCGTCGTACCTCCTCGGCCAGTCCCTCCGCGGCGTCGTCGGCGAAGGTGACGGCGAGTCCCGCCACGGGGTGCTCGTTGTGGTCGAGGACCGGGGCGGCGACGCTGGCGAGCCCGGGGGTCACCTCGCCCTCCTCGGTCGCGTAGCCGCGCCGCCGGGTCTCCGAGAGCACCGCGCGAAGGGCGCCGAGCGTGCGCGGTCCGGTGCCGTGTCGGTCGACGAAGGCGGACGGGTCCGGATAGAGCGCGCGGACCTGCGCCGGCGGCAGGGCGGAGAGGATCGCCCGACCGCTCGCCGTGAGGTGTGCGGGCAGCCGGACGCCGACGTCGGTCACCAGGGGCTGCCGCCCCAGGGCGCGCTCCTCCACGACGTAGAGCACATCGCGACCGTGCAGCACCGCGAGGTGCGCGGTGTGCCCGGTGCGGTCGACCAGGTCGGCGAGCAGCCGTCGGCTGATCCGCTGCAACGGCTCCTGCCGGCTGTAGCCGCTGCCGACCTCGAAGGCCGCCACCCCGAGGCCGTAGCGGTGCTCCTCGGGCAGGTGGACGACGAAGCCCTCCTCGATCATCGCGGTCAGGAGGTGGTACGCCGTGGAGCGCGGCAGCCCGCACGCCCGCGTGATCCGGTCGAGCGGCACGGGGTCGGGCTGGCTCGCCAGGAACCGGAGCACCCGCAACGCCCTGGTCGCCGCCGGAACCTGGCCCATGGCGCGATCGTCCCACGCGGTGGCGCAGGCCCGGCCGGGTCAGGTCACTCGGTACGCGACCGGGTCTCGCCTTCGGTCGTGGCCGGGTCGGTGGTCTCGGAGTCCGCGGGCTTCGCCCGGTGAGCTCCGCTCTCGGACGTGCTGGGCGCGGCCGTGGATGCGGTCCCCGGCTCCGACGTGGACGCCGCAGCCCCGCCGGCTCCCGTCGTCGTACCGGAGGCCGTGCTCTCGTCGTTCCAGACGCTGGGCTCGTAGTCGGAGGACCGTGTGTTCACGTCGGGGTCGACCTTGTCGGCCTCGCGCAGCTTGTCCTCGTAGCTGGCCTGCTCGACCTGGTGGCTCTGCTCGGCCGCGGCCGCGCTCTCCTGCGCGCGCTGGGCCTCGGCCCGGGCGAGCTCCGCCTTGGCCCGCGCCTCCTCGGCCGCGCGTTCGGACTCCGTGAGGCCGCCGGCCTGCGTCGTGGCCTCGGAGCGCAGCTCCTCGGCACGGACCCGGCGCTGCTCGGTCCGGCGCTTGTTCATCATCGACACGATCGCGCCGATCGCCACGAGGACGACCACGATCACGATGACCCAGATGAGCCATGTCGGCATGGCGTGCTCCCTCCGTGCGCCCGGACGCCCCGGGATCGCCTCGACAGTAGACCGCCGCGGGGCGCTCGTCCTTCCCCCGAACGGGTGAGCGCACTCGAACCCGTTTCGCCGGGCGTCGGGGAGGACCGGATGGGCAGCGGGGTCGCAAGGGGGGAGGCGGCGACCCCGCTGCCCCGGGGGACGATCGGTCCTGCTCCGAGGTATGCCCGCCTAACGACCCCGACACAGAGGGGTCACGACGGGCCGGAAGTTTTTACCTGACTCAGTGGAACGGCCGGGCGATCCGGAGCTGTGCCTCACCGAGGTTGATCACCGCGCCGCTCCCGTCCAGCAAGGTGATGCGCAGCGCGGTCACCGTCAGACCCGACGCGGTCTTGTGCACCAGGTGTCGCTGCAGCTTCGCGACGCCGGGGATCTCCAGCGCCCCGGTCGGCGGGAAGGTCTGCACCTGGCCGTTCGCGGTGATGGTCCCGATCTGGGTGCCCTTCGCCGTGCGGACGACGCCGTGGGCGGTGCGGATGACCGCGGCCCGCCCGATGATGCCGTCGACGACCAGCTGCCCGCCGCCGAGGTCGATCCGCCCGACCCGGGCGCGCTCGAACCCGTGGGCGCGCGAGGCGGTCTGCGCCCCGCGCTCCTCGGAGCTCAGCCCGCTGAGGACGAGCTGGCCGCCGAGGTCGACACGGGCGACGGAGGAGCGACGCAGCGTGCCGTGCGTGCCCTGGCAGGGCATCAGGGTGAGCGGGTTCGGGCCGCTCCTGAGGTTCCCCTGCACGGCGGTGACCCGGGTGGCGTCCGAGTGCCCGTGGAAGATCCCCGTCACCACGCCGCCGCCGATGCTCGACCGGGCGTGGGCCAGGCTCACCCGCGTTCCCGAGGCCTGCGAGACCACCCGGAGCCCGAACGCGTCGGCGAACGCCGCGGTCGAGGAGGTCCGGGTGACCGTGGGGCCGGCGTACACCGTGGCGACACCCGGGATCGTCACCGGCGTGCCCGGGGACGGGGCCGGGAACGTCTGCGACGGGCCGGTCGTGGGGGTCAGGGTGATCGCGCCGACGTCGGTCGTCGTGGTGGCGTGGAAGCCCGTGGAGTCGTGGGAGGTCCGGACCGCGGACACGATCCCGGACAGGGAGAGGGTCCCGAGCGGGGTGCTCGCGAGGGCGACCGAGCCGATCGTGTGGCGGGCGTGCGACGCGACGACGCCGTGGCTCTGGGTCGTCCAGACCCGGGTCGTCAGGTCGCTGATGGTCCCGAAGCCGGGCACCTTCACCCGGGCGACGTCGTTGGTGTGGCTCAGTCCGGTCCGGTTGGTGCAGCCGATCACCTGGTACGCCGTTCGGCCCGACCCGACCGGGACCTGGCCGCCGACCGCATGGGACCCGAACCCGCTCCCGGACAGGGCGAAGTCGGAGCCGCGCACGCGCGCGGCGCTCGTGGGTGCCGCGCTCGCGGCGGACGGCAGCACGAGCCCCGCGGCGAGCGCGAGGAGCAGGGCAAGGGGGGCGTGGCGCTTCATGGAGATCCTTACGGGGGGGTGGAGGGACGTCGGCGGTCCCGGATCGGGGCGCATCCTGTCAGAGCACCCAACGACGGCCACTCGGTGTTGGTCACGGTCTCGGATCTCAGACTCATCCGCGGCGACGGCGCTGGCGCCGGGGCTCGGCGCCGGAGTTTGATGGCTGCATGGTGACGGTGCGTGTGGGCAGGGGCGCGGTGTCGTTCGACGACGTGGTGGCGGTGACCCGCGGTGGCGCGGCCGTCGAGCTGACCGACGACGCGCTGGCGGCGGTCGACCGCGCCCGCGCGGTGGTGGAGGAGCTGGCAGCGGCTCCCACGCCGGCGTACGGCATCTCGACGGGCTTCGGCGCCCTCGCCACCCGGCACATCCCCACGGAGCTGCGCGAGCAGCTCCAGCGGTCGCTGATCCGGTCGCACGCGGCGGGCTCCGGACCCGAGGTCGAGCGCGAGGTGGTCCGCGGACTGATGCTGCTCCGGCTGTCGACGCTGGCGACCGGGCACACCGGCGTACGACGGGAGACCGCGCAGCTGCTGGCCGCACTGCTCTCGGCGGGGATCACGCCGGTGGTGCGGGAGTACGGCTCGCTGGGCTGCTCCGGCGACCTCGCGCCGCTCGCGCACTGCGCCTTGGCGCTGATGGGCGAGGGTGAGGTGCGCGACGCGTCCGGGACCCTGATGCCGGCCGCCGAGGCTCTCGCGGCGGCCGGGCTGGCCCCCGTCGAGCTCAAGGCGAAGGAGGGCCTCGCCCTCATCAACGGCACCGACGGCATGCTCGGGATGCTGGTGCTCGCGATCACCGACCTGCGGCGCCTGCTGCGCACGGCCGACATCGCGGCCGCCATGAGCGTCGAGGCGCAGATGGCGACCGACCGCGTCTTCGCCCCCGAGCTCCAGGCGCTGCGGCCGCAGGTCGGGCAGGCGCTCTCGGCCGCGAACCTGACCGCGCTGCTGGCCGGCTCCGGGGTGATGGCGAGCCACCGCGAGGACCGCTTCCACCGCGTCCAGGACGCCTACTCGCTGCGCTGCTCACCCCAGGTGCACGGGGCGGCCCGCGACACCGTCGAGCACGCCGCCACGATCGCCGGACGTGAGCTCGCGAGCGCCGTGGACAACCCGGTGGTGCTGGTCCCGGAGGACGGGCCGGGCCGGGTGGAGTCCAACGGCAACTTCCACGGAGCCCCGGTGGCCTACGTCCTGGACTTCCTGGCGATCGTCGCGGCCGACGTCGCCTCGATCTCGGAGCGTCGGAGTGACCGCTTCCTCGACCGCGCGCGCAACCACGACCTGCCGCCCTTCCTCGCCGACGACCCCGGCGTCGACAGCGGGCTGATGATCGCGCAGTACACCCAGGCCGCGATCGTCTCCGAGCTCAAGCGCCTGGCGGTCCCCGCGAGCGTCGACTCGATCCCCTCCAGCGCGATGCAGGAGGACCACGTGTCGATGGGGTGGTCCGCCGCCCGCAAGCTGCGGCGGTCGGTCGACGGCCTCACCCGGGTGGTCGCCATCGAGCTGCTGACCGCCGCCCGCGGGCTCGACCTGCGGGTCACCACCGGCCCGACCAGCGGGACCCGGCCCGCGCCCGGCACTGGTGCCGTCGTACGTCTGCTCCACGAGCACGGCGTCGGCGGGCCCGGCCCCGATCGCTTCCTGTCCCCCGAGATCGAGGCCGCCGTGGAGCTGGTCTCGTCCGGGGCCGTCCTGTCCGCCGTCGAAGATCAGATTGGAGTGCTGAACTGATGGTCTCGACAAGCTCGACCAGCGGCGATGGCCGCTCGACCCACGAGGACAACCCGCGCCTCCCGATCCACGCACCGCACGGCACCGGGCTGTCGGCGAAGAGCTGGCAGACCGAGGCGCCGCTGCGGATGCTGATGAACAACCTGGACCCCGAGGTCGCGGAACGCCCCGAGGACCTGGTCGTGTACGGCGGGACCGGGAAGGCCGCGCGCACCTGGCCGGCGTACGACGCCCTGCTGGCGTCCCTGCGCGACCTCGACTCCGACGAGACACTGCTGGTCCAGTCGGGCAAGCCGGTCGGGGTGATGCGGACCCATGAGTGGGCGCCGCGCGTCCTGATCGCCAACTCGAACCTGGTGGGCGACTGGGCGAACTGGGAGGAGTTCCGCAAGCTCGACGAGATGGGCCTGATCATGTACGGCCAGATGACGGCCGGGTCGTGGATCTACATCGGCACCCAGGGCATCCTGCAGGGCACCTTCGAGACCTTCGCCGCGGTGGCGGACAAGCGGTTCGGCGGCACCTTGGCCGGCACCATCACGGTGACCGCCGGCCTCGGGGGGATGGGCGGTGCGCAGCCGCTCGCCGTGACCATGAACGACGGCGTCGCGATCTGCATCGACGTCGACCAGTCCCGCATCACCCGACGCATCGAGCACCGCTATCTCGACGAGCAGGCCGACTCGCTCGAGGACGCGGTGGCGCGGGCGGTGGCGGCCCGCGACGAGCGCCGTCCGCTCTCGATCGGCGTCCTCGGCAATGCGGCCGAGCTGGTGCCGCAGCTGCTGGAGATGGGCGCGCCGGTCGACATCGTCACCGACCAGACGTCGGCCCACGACCCTCTGTCGTACCTTCCCGTCGGCGTCTCGTTCGAGGACTGGCACGACGCGGCTGACCGCGATCCCGCGGGGTTCACCAAGGACGCGCAGGCGTCGATGGCCGCGCACGTCCGGGCGATGGTGGAGTTCCAGGACGCCGGTGCCGAGGTGTTCGACTACGGCAACTCGATCCGCGACGAGGCCCGCAAGGGCGGCTACGACCGGGCGTTCGAGTTCCCCGGCTTCGTGCCGGCGTACATCCGTCCACTGTTCTGCGAAGGCAAGGGGCCGTTCCGCTGGGCGGCTCTCTCGGGCGACCCGGCCGACATCGCGGCGACGGACCGCGCGATCCTCGAGCTGTTCCCCGACAACGAGCGGCTCCGCAAGTGGATCACCATGGCCCAGGAGCGCGTGCACTACCAGGGGCTGCCGGCGCGGATCTGCTGGCTCGGGTACGGCGAACGGCACCTGGCCGGCCTGAAGTTCAACGAGATGGTGGCGTCGGGTGAGCTGAAGGCCCCGGTCGTGATCGGCCGCGACCACCTCGACTGTGGGTCGGTGGCCTCGCCGTACCGCGAGACCGAGGGGATGCTCGACGGGTCGGACGCGATCGCCGACTGGGCGATCCTCAACGCCCTCGTCAACACCGCGTCCGGCGCGACCTGGGTGTCGTTCCACCACGGCGGAGGTGTGGGCATGGGTCGATCGCTGCACGCGGGACAGGTCTGCGTCGCCGACGGCACCGACCTCGCTGCGGCCAAGATCGAACGGGTGCTGACCAACGACCCCGGGATGGGCGTGATCCGTCACGTCGACGCGGGCTACGACCGCGCCGTCGAGGTGGCCGCGGAACGCGGCGTCCGGGTGCCGATGTCCGAGGCCTGACACCTCGATCCTCCGAAGCACCAACCCGTCTCGCTGGTCGGGTCGTGCCCGCCGGTCGAACGGGAGCCCGCTGGTCGGGCCGAGCCCACTGATCGAGCCGAGCCCGCTGGTCGAACCGAGCCCGCTGGTCGAGCCGAGCCCGCTGGTCGAGCAGGCCGCGCTGGTCGAGCTGGGCCCGCTGGTCGAGCCGAGCCCGCTGGTCGAGCCGGGCCCGCTGGTCGAGCCCGAGCCCGCTGGTCGAGCCGAGCCCGCTGCCCGGGCCGTGCCCGCTGGTCGAGCCCGAGCCGGCTGGTCGAGCCGGGCCCGCTGGTCGAGCTTGTCGAGACCAAGGGCACGGGTCGCAGCCGTCAGGTATTGAGTCGTGGTCGATGTCGGATCCATGCGGGTGCGACACCGGGTTTGGGTGGTGGTTTGAATTCGGGTCGTTTGTCGTGGGGGTTGAGCCGGATCTGCCAGGGCGAGTGGTGGATGACCCGGTGGTGGTGGCCGCAGAGCAGGGCGAGGTTGTCGAGCGCGGTGCTCGCCGCCGTCGGCCCAGTGGGTGAGGTGGTGGGCGTGGCACATCACCGGGGGTCGGGTGCAGCCGGGGAAGGTGCAGTGCCGGTCCCTGAGCACGAGGGCGGTCCAGAGGATGGCGGTGACCGGGCGTCGGGTGCGGCCGATGTCGAGGACCTCGCCGCGGCCGCCGAGGACGGCGGGGATGATCTCGGCGTCGCAGGCCAACCTGCGCACGCGTCGCGGGTGGAGAGTTCGGCGCCGTCCTCGGTGGTGCCGATCCCGCGGGCGCCGAGCTGGTCGAGGAGGGTCTGGTGGTCGAGGGTGACCAGGAGTCGGGGTGGGGTGGCGTGGGTCTCCGGCGGCAGGTGCGGTGGTGAGGGCGTGGCGGGCGGTGGCTGATCAGGGCGTCCCAGAGCCGGGCGCCGTGGTCCCGGGGATCCCGGGCCGGTTCACCCGAGCCGTCCTCGTCGTCGACCGCCGGGGTCGGACAGGTGAGCGGGAGCAGGGCGGCCTTGAGGAGGGCGGCGTCCTCGGTGCTGCCGTAGCCCTTGATCCGGACCCCGCCGGCCCGGTCCTCGGTGATCGCCAGGAACCGGCCGGCGTGGGCGGCCCGGTCCTCCCGCTCCAGCGCGGCCTCGAGCTTGCGGTCGCTGGTGTCGGGGTCGACCACGTGGGCCAGGTGCCGGCCCAGCCGGGCCAGCTCGGTGGCATCCAGGCACTGGCGCGTGTTCGAGCATGGCCTGCTCCCCGCGGGCCCGGACCAGCTCCCCGGACGGGAGGCCGTGGACGGCGTCGACGATCGGGTCGACCTGGGTCGCCGACACCTCCCCCGCCACCAGCGCGTGCCGGGTGCGGGTGAGGGGTCCGGTGAGGGCGTGGGCCCGGACCACCCGCCGCTTCCCCTCGCCCGCGGCGGAGGCCGCCGGTGTGGGTGAGCCAGTCCCCGGTCGAGCCGTAGTGCAGCCTGTCCTTCGCCAGACCCCGCAGGTCGGCCTCCGCGACCGCACCGGCTTCGACCGCGGCCAGCACCGAGGCCAGCCGCTGGGCCTGCTCCACCACCGAGATCAGCTCGTCGTCGGAGCTGCGCCGACCACAGCGTCTCCGCCATACCGCGGAGCATCGCGACCGCCTCGGCCAGCACCGCCGGCGGCGCGGCGTCGGGGTGGTGGGGGTGGATCGACATAGGAATATCGAATCAGCGACCACCGACAATCGGGTGGGTTATCCACAGGGTTTATCCCACGGATCCGAGACATTTCGCAGAAGATTCTTGAAAATACTTTCAGATGACCTGGGGGAGCCAAGAAACCGCAACCGAAGCGAGTAGCCCAAACCAACGGCGTACCCGGAAAGCAAACGGTGAGGGCACCGCAACCAAACGCAAACCGCAACCAGCGTGAATCAATAAAAGGAAACCGCAACCAAAAGCACGCAGCGAGGCCCGAGCAGACCTCGGTGGTGGTCTCGACTCCGCTCGACCACCGAAGAGCGGCCCTTGGTCTCGACAAGCTCGACCAGCGGGGGTCAGGTGGTCTCGACTCCGCTCGACCACCGAAGGCAGCTCGGTCCCGACATGGCCCTTGGTCTCGACAGGCTCGACCAGCGGGCGCGGCTCAACCGAACCACGAGGCGCGGCTCAACCGAACCACGAGGCGCGGCTCAACCAACCACAAGGCGCGGCTCAACGAGCCACAAGGCGCGGCTCAACGGACCGGGTGGGAATCCCGAAGCTCCTCACATCGGGTACGCCGTCGTGCCACGATGAGCCGGTGTCCCCCCCAGGACCCCTGGACGTCGAGGTCCAGCGCATGTGTTGCGGCGACGGCGACGCCTTCCGAGTCGTCTACCGAGCCGTGCATCCCCCACTCCTGCGGTATCTCGGGATGTTGGTCGGCCGGGACGAGGCCGAGGACGTCGCCTCCGAGACGTGGGCCCAGGCGTGCCGCGACCTGGACCGCTTCGAGGGGGACGCCGACGGCTTCCGCGGCTGGGTGACGACGATCGGACGCCACCGGGCCCTCGACCATCTACGACGGCAGTCCCGCCGGGTGCGCGTCGACCGGGACCTGACCGGTCTCGAGCTCCGCGATGCCACCGACCTGGAGGCGTGCGTCTTCGAGTCCTTCACCACCGAGGCCGCGTTCGCGCTGATCGCCAGTCTCCCGCGCGACCAGGCGGAGGCCGTGGTGCTCCGTGCGGTCATGGGCCTGGACGCGAAGACCGCCGGTGCGGTGCTCGGCAAGCGGCCCGGAGCCGTGCGGATGGCCGCGCAACGAGGGTTGACCGGGCTGGCGCGGCGTCTCGAGGGGCGTCCCGACTCCTTGCTGGAAGGGCTGAGTGACATTTTCGGGCACCTGGGCGCTGAGGGAGTGAGATGAACAGGTGGCGCAGGGTCCGTGGTCGTCGGGACGTTCACATCCCCGAGGACGCCTCGACGACCGCGGGCGTCCAGCGACTGCTGGACGCGGCCCGGGCCCCCGGAGCTGCGCGCGAGCTGGCTCGCGAGGACAGCGCGGTCACCCAGTTCCACCGTGCTCATCTCGACCGTGCAGCCTCATCGAGACGAGACGTCATGCCCCCCACCCCCTCCGCCCGTACCGGACTCAAGGCGATGGCCGCGAGCGCCGGCGCCGTCCTCCTGCTCTCCGGAGGCGTGGCCTTCGCCGCCTCGGGCCACGCCCCGTGGTCGCAGGCGCCCGCGGCTTCGGCCGCCGCCAGCGACTCCCACCCGGCGCACCCGTCGCACCCCACGCACCCGGCTCCGACAGCCACCGGCGAGCCCACGGACAGCGGTAGCCCGGGTGGCCCGAACCCGCACGGCTTCAAGGGGCTGTGCCGGGCCTACGTCTCGGGCAACAAGTCCGTGCACGGGAAGGCGCTCCAGAGCCCCGCCTTCGTCGCCCTGGTCACCGCGGCCGGTGGAACCGACAACGTCGCGGCCTACTGCGCCGGCCTCGCGGCCTCGCAGCCGACGGAGGCCACCTCGTCGACCGACGCCGCGGCGCCGACGCACCCCGTGCACCCGACGCACCCGACGCACCCGGTGCATCCGACACACCCGGCGCACCCCACCCATCCCGCGCACCCGGTGAAGACGACCCACCCGACCAAGCCGGCCCACCCGACGAAGCCGGCCCACCCGACGAAGCCGACGAAGCCGACCAAGCCGGCCAAGCCGAGCCACCCGGCCAAGCCCTAGCGTCCCGAGCACGGCTGACGGTCCGCCCGGACTCGTCGTGGGGACGAGTCCGGGGCGGGTCAGCCGGCAAGCCGGCGGATGGCCGCGTCCATCTGGAGCGTGCGTCGTGCGGACTCGACGTGGAGGTTCTCGATCATCCGGCCGCGGTAGGTGACGACCCCGGACCCGGCCCCGTCCTCCCACGCCTGCAGGATGCCGCGGGCGTCGTCCACCGCCTCCTGGCCGGGCGCGAAGGTCTCGTTGGCGCCCGCGACCTGGCCGGGGTGGATGAGGGTCTTGCCGTCGAACCCCAGCTCGCGGCCCTGCCGGCACTCGGCGAGGAAGCCGTCGAGGTCCTTCACGTCGTTGTAGACGCCGTCGAGGATCGCGCGTCCGGTCGCGCGTGCGGCCAGCAGCGCCAGACCGAGCCCGGCCAAGAGGGGCTGTCGGCCGGGGACGTGCTCGGCGTACAGCTCCTTGGCCAGGTCGTTGGTGCCCATCACCAGCACGGTGAGCCGGTCGCTGGCCGAGGCGATCTCCTCGGCGTGGAGCATGGCGGTCGGCGTCTCGACCATCGCCCAGAGCCGGGTCCGCTCCGGCGCGTCGAACCCCGTCATCGCCTCCACGAGCGCGAGGACGGCGTCGGCGCTGTTCACCTTGGGTACGACGATCGCGTCCGGCCCTGCGGCGCACGCGGCGGCGAGATCGTCGCGATGCCACTGCGTGTCGGCGCCGTTGACGCGGATGGTCACCTCACGCGGCCCGTAGCCGCCGCCGGCCGCGGCCGCACACGCCGCCTCGCGGGCCGCCGGCTTGGCCTCGGGGGCGACGGCGTCCTCCAGGTCGAGGATCAGCGCGTCGCAGGGCAGCGACTTCGCCTTCTCCAGCGCCCGCTCGTTGGACGCCGGCATGTAGAGCACCGAGCGACGCGGGCGGAACGCGGGCTGAGCATCGCCGTCCGCCGGACTCACGCCCCGGTCTCCTCGGGGATCGCGTCGTACAGCTTCTCGAGCTCCGGGTCGCGCTCGGCCAGCCGTTCGGCGAGCTCGACCAGGACGAGACACTGCTTGAGCGAGGCGTCGTCCTCCATCTTGCCGTCGAGCATCACCGCCCCGGTCCCGTCGCCCATGGCCGCCACGACGCGGCGGGCGTGGGTGATGTCCTCCACGCTGGGCGAGAAGACCCGGTGGGCGATCTCGATCTGCTTGGGGTGCAGGCTCCACGCCCCGACGCAGCCGAGCAGGTAGGCGTTGCGGAACTGGTCCTCGCACGCCACCGTGTCGGCGATGTCGCCGAACGGGCCGTAGTAGGGATAGATCCCGTGCGCGGCGCAGGCGTCGACCATCCGCGCGATCGTGTAGTGCCAGAGGTCCTGCTGGTACGTCGCACGCTCGCCCTCGACGTCGACGCCGTCCGAGGTCTTCGCGGGGTCCGCCCGGACGAGATAGCCGGGATGCCCGCCGCCGACGCGTGTCGTCTTCATCCGGCGGTCCGCGGCGAGGTCGGCCGGCCCGAGGCTGAGCCCCTGCATGCGCGGGCTCGCGCCGCAGATCTCCTCGACGTTGGCAACCCCGCGAGCCGTCTCGAGGATCGCGTGGACGAGCAGGGGTCTGGTCAGGCCGGCCCGCGCCTCCAGCTGGGCGAGCAACCGGTCGACGTACGCGATGTCCTCGGCACCCTGGACCTTCGGCACCATGATCACGTCGAGCCGGTCGCCGATCTCGGTGACCAGCGTCGTCAGGTCGTCGAGGACCCACGGGCTGTCGAGGGAGTTGACGCGGGTCCAGAGCTGGGTGGTGCCGGCACCGCCTCCGAGATCGGGCGTGGCCTGCGCGATCTTCACCAGCCCGTGCCGGGCGGCCTCCTTGCTGTCGGCCTTGACCGCGTCCTCGAGGTTGCCGAGGAGGACGTCGACGGTGCCTACCATCTGCGGCACCTTGGCGGCCATCTTCTGGTTGGACGGGTCGAAGAAATGGATGGCTCGGCTGGGCGTCGCCGGGATCTCCCGCAGCGGCTCCGGGGCGCCGACCGCGAGCGGCCGGAAGAAGTCCCTGGCGCTGCGCACACTACTGGGCATGGGGCGGAAACTACCGCGCCGCCGCCGGTGCCGGTATGACGCACTCCACTCGGCCATCTCGAACGACGTCATACGCCCTGGTCGCTCCGACGACCACGACGCATGACGTCCCGAGACGCCCCGCCGAGGTGTCAGGCGTGGGCGGGTGCCCGGGGGTCGATCTCGGCCCCGACGTCGGAGTCTCCGAGGTCGGCGGTGTAGTCGTCCGGTGAGGTCTGGTCGACACCCGGGTCCACCTTGAGCGCCCGGAGCACGACGGTGAGCACGACGGTGACGATCACGTTCAGCCCGAAGGCCAAGGCGGCGATGTAGACCTTCGTGGTGGTCCCCGGGAACTCGACCAGCGGGCCGCCGAAGTGCGACTGGGTCGGCGAGGCCACGCCGTACGCGAGCCAGGTGCCGTAGGCCATCCCGGCGGCCCACCCGGCGAGTACCGCCCATCGGTGGAACCAGCGCGTGTAGAGGCCGACCACGATCGCCGGGAACGTCTGCAGGATCCAGACCCCGCCGAGCAGCTGCAGGTTGATCGCGAACGACTTCGAGAGCGCGAGCACGAACACCAGCGCGCCGACCTTCACGAGGAGGGACACGATCTTGCTCACCCGCGCCTCCTCGGCCGGCGTGGCGTCGGGCCGCAGGAAGGCGCGGTAGATGTTGCGGGTGAACAGGTTCGCGGCGGCGATCGACATGATCGCCGCCGGCACCAGCGCACCGATCGCGATCGCGGCGTACCCCACGCCCGCGAACCACGGCGGGAACTCGTTCTCGAACAGCTGCGGCACCGCGAGCTGCGGGTTCGGAGGGTTGCCCGCGACGGTCACGCCCGCGGCGATCGCGACGAAGCCGAGCAGCGCGAGCAGGCCGAGCAGGAAGGAGTACGCCGGCAGCAGCGCGGCGTTCCGGCGGATCACGCCCCGGTTGCGCGTGGAGAGCACGCCGGTGACCGAGTGCGGATACATGAACAGGGCGAGCGCCGAGCCGAGGGCCAGCGACGCGTAGGCCCACTGGGCCGTCGCCGGGGGCATCATCGCCTTGGGGGTCGCGGCGCCGGACGCGATCGCGCTCGCGTTGTCGCTGTTGAACTTCGTGAACGAGGCGTTCGCGGCGTGGAAGATGTGGTCCCAGCCCCCGAGCTTGTGAGGCAGGTAGATCACCGCGACGATGATCACGACGTAGATCAGGATGTCCTTGACGAAGGCGATCAGCGCCGGGGCTCGGAGCCCGGACGAGTAGGTGTACGCCGCCAGCACCGCGAACGCGATGAACAGCGGCAGGTCCTTGACGAACCAGCCGCCGCTGCCACTGAAGCCGGCGACCTGCAGCACCACCTGGATGCCGACCAGCTGCAGCGCGATGTACGGCATCGTCGCCAGGATGCCGGTCAGGGCGACCGCCAGGCTGAGCGACTTCGAGCCGTAGCGTCCCTCGACGAAGTCGGCGGGTGTCACGTAGCCGTGCCGGTGCGAGACCGACCACAGCCGAGGCAGGAACAGGAAGATCAGCGGGTACACGACGATCGTGTAGGGCACGGCGAAGAAGCCGACCGCGCTGCCGGCGTAGAGCGTCGCGGGCACCGCGATGAACGTGTACGCCGTGTAGAGGTCGCCGCCGATCAGGAACCACGCGATGAACGTGCCGAAGCCGCGGCCGCCCAACCCCCACTCGTCGAGACTGTCGAGGTCGGCCCTGCGCCACCGGGCCGCGGCGAACCCCAGCACGGCGACGACCAGGAACAGGAAGACGAAGACGCTGACCGCCACGGCGTTCATCGGCCGGCCTCCGTCCGGGTGCCCCGATCACGTCGGTCCGCGTGGGTCGCGAGGAGGAACGCGAGGAGCGTGCACACCGCCGCGAAGAGGATCAGCGAGAACTGGAACCAGAAGAAGAAGGGGAAGCCCCACAAGGTCGGGTCCGTCTTGTTGTAGAGCGGCACCCACAGCGGAAGCACGACCGGCGGGATCAGGACCAGGACGATCACCACCCACAACGCCGTCGAGGTCCTTCGCGTGGGCGCGGGCGAGTGCTGGGACATGGCAACCTCCGAGATAGTTGCTTCCGTGGCCTTCTTCGACCCTAGTCACGGACTCGGCGTCCTGGGAAGGGTCAGCCGTTCTGCTGGTACGCGGCTCGGGCGAGTTCGCGGACCTCGGCGGTGAGGTCGTCGGGCGAGGTGAGCCCGACCTTGTGGGTGGATTGGCCTGGCCCCTTGCTCGGGACCAGCAGGGCCGAGGCGGGGGCGTCGGTGAACCGCAGACCGAGGTCCACCCGGGTCCGGGTGCAGGCGACGGCCGCGAACTGGCGGCGGCGTACGAACGGGATGTAGCCGCCGCGACCCTCCGGCGTGACGTCGTCGCCGAGGCCTTCGAGCATCGCGCGGACCGCGTCGAAGAGGGGACGCAGCGACGCCTTGGGACCGGCGTACTGCTGGTCGACGTAGCCCTCGACGTCGGGCTCCACCCAGCCCGCACGCCGGGCGACCTCGAACGCGACCGCCCACTGCGTGTTCTGCAGGACGCCGTGGGCGTCCTTGAGCCAGGCTCGGACCGCCTTCTGGTCCAGGGGGTCGGGGCCCTCGGTCTCGACGAGGGCGACCCACTCGTCCAGGTCGCGTCCGGTGCGCTCCTTCATCGAGGCGGTGACCGCCGACATCATCTGCTCCGGTGAGCTGCCGGACTGCGTGCTCACAGCGCGGCGAGCGCCTCGTGGCGGGTGACCGGCGACCACTCGTGCACACCGGCGACGGTCACACCGTCGGCCGTGTAGTAGGGGTCGGCCGCGAGGATCGTGTCGAGCTCCTCGCGGGTGTCGACGAGGAACACCAGCAGGGCGCCCGAGTCGTCGGACCACGGTCCGGCCGCGAGGAGGCGTCCCTCCGCCAGCAGCTGAGCCAGGCGTTCGCGGTGGGCCGGCCGGAGCTCGAGCCGGGAGGGATCGTCGGAGAAGGCCAGCTGCACGGCGTACATGGACGTCATCGTAGGCCCGGGCGGCGGCCGGACGGCTCGTCCGGGACCCGTGGCTACGCTGGCGCCGTGCCCGACGAGACCGTCCCGTCCCTGTTCGACTGGGCCGGCGGCGAGCCCGCGTTCCGCCGGCTGATCGACGCGTTCTACGACCGGGTCGAGGGCGACGACCTGCTCGCACCGTTCTTCCCCGGCGGTGTGGGCGAGGAGCACCGTGCCCACGTGACGGCGTGGTGGGTCGAGGTCTTCGGGGGCCCGGCGACGTACACGGCGGAGCTCGGCGGCTACGAGTCGATGCTGGCGCACCACCGAGGCCTGGGGATCACGCCCGAGCAGCGCGTCCGCTTCGCCTCCCTGATGGCCCTGGCCGCGGACGACGCCGGCCTGCCGGACGACCCCGAGTTCCGGGCCGCTCTCGTGGGCTACCTCGAGTGGGGCACCCGGATAGCCCTGCACAACTCCCAGCCCGACGCCGACGTGGTCGAGCACGCGCCGGTGCCGCGGTGGGGCTGGGGAGTGGCTCCGCCGTACCAGCCCTGAGAATTCGGTGGCTGCGGGCGCCGGGCCGGTGCCAGGGTCGCGGCATGCCGGAGATGCATTTCGACGAGCAGACCGCCGCGAGGTACGACGTCACGACGGCCGAGCGGTTCGCCCCCGAGGTGCTCGGCCCGACCGTCGACCTCCTGGCCTCCCTCGCCGGTGACGGGCGCGCGCTCGAGCTGGGGATCGGAACCGGGCGCGTGGCCATCCCGCTCGCGGCCCGGGGGGTCGCGGTGTCGGGGATCGACCTCTCGCCGCACATGCTCGCGCGTCTGCGGGGCAAGCCCGACGCGGCGGACATCGAGGTTGTCGAGGGTGACTTCGCGACGACCCGCGTGCCGGGCTCCTTCGGGTTGGCCTACCTGGTCTTCAACACCATCACCAACCTGACGTCCCAGGACGAGCAGATCGCCTGCTTCGAGAACGTCTCCCGGCATCTGGAGCCGGGCGGCCTCTTCGTGATGGAGGTGTTCGTGCCGATCCTGCAGAGGCTGCCGCCGGGCGAGGTGTTCCGGACGTTCGTCCACGACGGTGTGCGGCACTCGTTCGACGAGTACGACGTCGTGACCCAGATCCTCCACTCGCACCACTACTGGCACCACGACGACGGGACGTTCGAGGTGCACTCGGCGCCCTACCGCTATGTCTGGCCGGCCGAGCTCGACCTGATGGCGCGGATCGCCGGGATGCGCCTGCGCGACCGCTGGGGGGACTGGGACCGCAGCCCCTTCACCGCAGCCAGCGAGCAGCACGTGTCGGTCTGGGAGAAGGTGGGGTGAAGGTGCGGGATGCCGGGAGCTTCCACCCCCTGCGAGGTGGAAGGGGCGTCGCCGACAGACGTACGACGGGTCAGCGGCCGCGGCGGAACCAGCGCCGTTTCGGGCGCTCCGCACCCGACCGCTCGGCGGCGCCGCCGGACGTCGCCCGTCGTTCGGCCTCCGCAGCCCGACGACGTGCGAGCCGGCGCTCGCGCCACGCGTCGATCTCGCCGTCGACGTCGCGCGGCATGGTCACCAGCGGCGGCCCGTCGATCGGTGTGTAGCGCGCCCGCATCACGCGGGCGTTGAACTCCTCGAGCTCGCGGCGTACCTCCGACTCGGCGGTGTGCCGGTCGAGCCTCGCGTCCAGCTCCGCATCGTCCTTGCGCAGCTGCAGGGCCGGGGGCAGGACGCTGATCTTCTCCCGCTCGACCAGCTTCTTGAGCCACCAGTCGGGATCGTGCTGCTCCCCGAGGCCCTGGATCGGCTTGCCGGCGCCGGGCAGGTTGTCGAACTCGCCGCGCTGCATCGCCTGCTGGATCTGCAGGTCGACCCATTGGTTCTTCTGGGCCATCCGCTGAGCCGCGGCGGCGCGGCCCGTGCGCTCGTCGCGCTCCGGCGTGCGGTCTGGGGACTCCGACTCACCCATGACCGCATTTTCTCACGCCGGCGCAGGAGCGCCACGTCCGGCGTCCGAACCGGCCGGGACCCGCGGGGAGAGCAGCAGGGCCAGCGCGGCGAGCAGCGCGGCGGCCGCGCAGACCGACCAGACCACGAGGTAGCCGTGCAGGGGGGCCTGGCCCTTCACCGGGTCCTGGATCGAGCCGGACCCCGGCGGTCGAGCCGTGCCCGGCGGTCGAGCCTGTCGAGACCCCCGGGCCGTCAGTCGTCACCCTGGGGCAGCCTCTCGATCAGGCGCTGGTACCAGTCGATGCCGGCGACGAAGGCGTCCACGCCGAGGTGCTCGTCGTAGGAGTGGATGGCCCGGCGCTGGGCCCGGGTCATCCGGAACGGCGCGAAGCGGTAGACCCGCTCGCAGATCCGCGTGAAGTGCCGTGAGTCGGTGGCGCCGGCGACGACGTACGGCGCGGTGACCGCGTCGGGGAACAGCTCGGCGATCGTCGACGCGACGAGCTCGAAGGCGCCGTCGACCTTCGAGACCGGACTCGCCTCGCCGCGCTCGACGACCCGGAGATCGACGCCGTCGTCGTCGATCACCCGGCGGAGGTGGGCCAGGGCGTCGTCGACGGTGTCGCCGGGCATGACCCGGATGTTGACGCCGGCCGTGGCCGACGAGGCGATCACGTTGAGGGCCGGGCTCCCCTCGAGCGTCGTGACGGCGAAGGTGGTGCGGGCCATCGCGGCCGCCTCGGCGCCGGCGGCGATGAGGGCCCGGGTCAGCACCGGTCGCATCCGGTCGACGCGGCCGAGCACGGGGCGCAAGGGGATCGGGACGTACGGCGCCAGCCGCTGCACGAGCTCGACGGTGGTGTCCGGGAGCCGGGGCGGCATCGGCGAGCGGTCGACCTTCAGGATCGCCCGGGCCAACCGGGCGGTCGGACCGTTGCGTTCCGGCGTCGACGCGTGGCCGCCGCGCCCCTCGACCCGGAGCTCGACGCTGGTGGTGCCCTTCTCGGTCACGCCGATGGCCGCGACCGGCCGGTTGACTCCGGGGAAGGCGTCATGGGCGATCGCGCCGCCCTCGTCGAGGACGAACCACGGGCGCACCCCGCGGCGTACGAGCTCGGCGACCGCGGCCTCGGCGGCGGTGCCCGACACCTCCTCGTCGCCGCCGAAGGAGAGCCAGACGTCCTGGGCCGGCTGGTGCCCGGCCTCCAGGAGTCGTTCGACGGCCTCGCAGATCGCGGTGAGGCAGCCCTTGTCGTCCAGGGTCCCGCGGCCCCAGACCGCTCCGTCCGCGACGGCCGCGGAGAAGGGCGGGTGCTGCCAGGGCGCTGCCTCGTCGACGGGTACGACGTCGAGGTGCGCCATCAGCACGACCGGGCGGTCGTCGCTGAGTCCCGGCCATCGGAAGAGGAGCCCGTGGGTGCCGACGCGGGTGAGCTCCAGCGCCTCGTGCAGCCGCGGGAACTGGGTCCGGAGCTCGTCGTGCAGCCGCTCGAAGGTGGCCCCGTCGACCCGCTCGGGATCGCGGTCCGACACGGTCGGGATCCGGACCAGGGCCTGCAGCTTCGCCACGGCGCGGTCGGTCATGCGAGCAAACTAGCCGGGTCGTGTGCCCGAGGACGCGCCCCGGCGCGTTGTGAGGCACACGACCGCGGCGCGTCCGCGGCACTCTGCTCTCGGATCCGAGACGCGCGCCCGGGTGCGGTGCGTTGACCGCCCGCCCCCGGACCGGTGGACTGGACCCGTGTCAGCCCCAGGAGCCGCGGTGTACGACGTCCGTCAGGGGTCTGCGCCTCCGAGCGGTCGGCGAGCCCGACGGCGCCTCCTGCTCGGCCCGGTGGCCGAGGGTGATCGCGCCCACCGGGTCGAACTCGGAGGGGATGCGGAACGCGTCGCGGACCGCCCGGTCGTGCACGGGCGGGATGCCGAAGAAGCAGGCGCCGAGCCCCTCGTCGACCGCCGTCAGCAGGATCAGCAGCGCGGCCATCGCGGCGTCCATGTGCCAGAAGGGCACCGGCCACCGGGCCTCGTCCTCGTCGGTCCAGCCCTTGTCGGACTCGGCGTACCGGCTCAGGTACACCGCCTTGCTGGAGCAGGGGACGATCACGACCGGCGCGGTCCGCATGCCGGCGAGCCAGCTGTCGGGCAGCTCGCCCGGCTCGGTGGTGACCTCCCAGAACCGCTCCACGTCCGCGCGCTGGTCGAGCACCAGGAACGCCCAGCCCTGGCTGAAGCCGGCGCTCGGTGCGCGCACGGCGTTGGCGAGGGCGCGGTCGATGACGGCCGGGTCGACGGGGGCATCGGCGTACTCACGGATCATCCGGCGACGGCGGACGACGTCTTGGAACTCCATGGACCCGACTATGCCTGACCATTTCGAACAGATGTGGTCCGCGCTGGCTCCGGTCGGCCGGTCCGGGCGCAGCGGCGGCTACTTCCGGCAGCCCTTCACCGAGGCCGAGCAGGAGCTCCGGGAGTGGTTCGGTGAGCAGGCCTCCGCACGCGGCCTCCGGGTCGACCAGGACGGCTTCGGCAACCTGGTGGCGTGGTGGGACCTCCCGGTAGTCCCCGACGTTTCGGTTGGAAATCCGGCCGAAACGCAACCAAAACGTCGGGGAGTATCCCGGCTGCTCATCGGGTCCCACCTCGACTCGGTGCTCGACGGCGGAGCGTTCGACGGACCGCTGGGCGTGGTGTCCTCGTTCGCGGCCCTCGACCGGCTCCGGGAGCGCGGCTTCGTGCCGGCGCGGCCGATCGGGGTGGCGGCGTTCTGCGAGGAGGAGGGCTCGCGGTTCGGGCTGGCCTGCCTCGGGTCACGCCTCGCGTCCGGGGCGATCGACTGGGAGACGGCCCGCGAGCTGCGCGACCGCGACGGCACGGCGTACGGCGACGTGGTGGCCGGCGACGGTTCCGACCTGCTCGACGACGTCGGATGCTTCGTCGAGCTGCACGTGGAGCAGGGGCGCGACCTCGTGGACCGGGGACAGGCGATCGGCGTCGCGAGCCGGATCTGGCCGCACGGCCGCTACCGCGTCGACATCGGCGGTACGCCGAACCACGCCGGCACGACGCGGATGGAGGACCGGCACGACCCGATGCTCACCTACGCGATGACGGCGCTGGCCGCCAACAAGCAGGCGCGGGTGACGGGCCAGCGAGCCACGTTCGGACGGGTGGAGACGACGCCGAACTCCACCAACTCCGTGCCGTCCTCGGTCACCGCGTGGATGGACGCCCGGTGCGAGACCGACGAGCAGCTGGCGGAGCTCGTCGGCACGATCACCCGGCAGGCCGAGGAGCGGGCGGAGCGCGACGGAACCTCGCTCACCGTCACCGCCGAGTCGGTGTCGGGCGCGACCGAGTTCGACCCCGGACTGGCCGCCCGGATCGCCGGCGACCACGAAGGCCCCGACTGGCCGGTGATCCCGACCCAGGCCGGCCACGACGCGGGGATCCTGTCCGCGCAGGGGATCCCGAGCGCGATGCTCTTCGTGCGCAACCCCACCGGTGTCTCGCACTCGCCGGAGGAGCACGCCGAGACCGCCGACTGCCTGGCCGGGGTCGACGCGCTCGCCGAGACGCTCGAGCGGCTGGCGCGGTGAGCCGCCCCGCGTCGTACCTCCTCGAACGCGCCTGGGTCGACGGCGCCGTCCACGACGACGTGGTGGTGGAGATCGAGGACGGACGCTTCACCCGGGTGGAGGTTCCCGGCCGAAAGCTCAGGTTTCACCGGTCCACCGGTGAAACCAGCACCCTCTCCGGCCTCACGATCCCCGGGCTGGCGAACTGCCACAGCCACGCGTTCCACCGCGCGCTCAGGGGGCGCACCCAACGCGGGCAGGGCACCTTCTGGACCTGGCGCGAGCAGATGTACGACGTCGCCGGCCGGCTCGACCCGGACTCCTACCTCGCCCTCGCGACGGTCACCTTCCGGGAGATGGTCGCGGCCGGGATCACCACCGTCGGGGAGTTCCACTACCTCCACCACCAGCCCGACGGCACGCCGTACGACGACCCCAACGCCATGGGCCGCGCCCTCCTCGAGGCCGCCCGGGCGGCCGGGATCCGGATCACCCTCCTCGACACCTGCTACCTCACGGCCGGGATCGGGCGGCCGGCCGAGGGCGTGCAGCGCCGGTTCAGCGACGGCGACGTCGACGGGTGGGGCGAACGCGTCGCCGAGCTGACCGGCGACGACCGGTCGCGGGTCGCCGGCGCCTACCACTCGGTGCGGGCCGTGCCGCGGGACCAGATGCGCACCCGCACGACGTCGCCCCTGCACATCCACCTCTCGGAACAGGTGGCGGAGAACGACGAGTGCCTCGCGGCGTACGGCCTCACCCCGACGCAGGTCTTCGCCGAGGCCGGCCACCTCAACCACCACAACACGCTGGTCCACGCGACGCATCTGACCGACGACGACATCAAGCGGATCGGTGAGGCCGGCACCCACTCCTGCTTCTGTCCGACCACCGAGCGCGACCTGGGCGACGGCATCGGGCCGAGCCGCGCGCTCCGCGACGCCGGCAGCCCGCTCACGCTCGGCAGCGACAGCCATGCCGTGATCGACCTGTTCGAGGAGATGCGGGCGGTCGAGCTCGACGAGCGGCTCGCCACGCAGCAGCGCGGGCACTGGACGGCGGCCGAGCTGCTGGAGGCCGCCACCCGGCACGACTCGCTCGGCTGGGACGACGTGGGCCGGATCGAGGTGGGCCGCCGGGCGGACCTGGTCACCATCGGCACCGACCGCGTGCGCACCGCCGGCACCGGGGCCGACGAGCAGACGGCCGTCTTCGCCGCGGCGGCGGAGGACGTCACGCACGTGGTGGTCGACGGGACCGTCGTCTTCCGCGAGGGTGACCGGGAGCAGCTGGGCCGCGACCTCTCCGACGTGATCCAGCACCTGTGGGAGCGGACATGACCTCGACGGTGATCACCGGGATCGGCGAGCTCGTCACCAACGCCCCCGACGGCCGCGACCTGCTCGGCACCGTCACCGACGCCGCCCTCGTCGTCGAGGGATCCACGGTGGCGTGGGTCGGTCCCGCCGCGGAGGCGCCGGCCGCCGACGAGCAGGTGGACGCCGGCGGGCGCGTCGTGATGCCGGGGTTCGTGGACTCCCACTCCCACCTGGTCTTCGCCGGCGACCGGGCCGCGGAGTTCGCGGCCCGGATGGCGGGGGAGTCGTACGCCGCCGGAGGGATCCGCACCACGGTCGCGGCGACCCGCGCCGCGACGGACGAGCAGCTGACGAGCCACGTCGGCCGGCTCGTCCTGGAGATGCGGAGACAGGGCACCACCACGGTCGAGATCAAGAGCGGCTACGGCCTGACCGTGCACGACGAGGCGCGCAGCCTGGCCGTCGCGCGGCAGTTCACCGAGGAGACCACGTTCCTCGGAGCGCACGTCGTCCCCGACGGCACCACGCCCGAGGAGTACGTCGGGCTGGTCACCGGGCCGATGCTCGAGGCCTGCGCTCCGCACGCCCGCTGGATCGACGTCTTCTGCGAGGTGGGCGCCTTCGACGTCGACCAGGCGCGGGCGGTGCTCGACGCCGGTCGCGCCGCCGGCCTGAGCGGGCGGCTGCACGCCAACCAGCTCGGCCCGGGACCCGGCGTACGCCTGGCGGCCGAGCTCGGCCTGACCGCCGTCGACCACTGCACCTACCTCACCGACGACGACGTGGCGGCGCTGGCCGACTCCGGCACCATCGCCACCCTGCTTCCCGGGGTGGAGTTCTCGACCCGCCAGCCCTATCCGGACGCACGGCGGCTCCTGGACGCGGGTGTCCGGGTCGCGCTGGCCTCCGACTGCAACCCCGGCTCCTGCTTCACCAGCTCCCTCCCGCTGTGCGTGGCGCTCGCCGTACGCGAGATGGGCATGACCCCGGCGGAGGCCGTCCACGCCGCTACCGCAGGCGGCGCGCAGGCCCTGGATCGCGATGACGTCGGCGTCCTGGTACCCGGCAGGCGGGCCGACCTCGTGCTGCTGGACGCGCCCAGCCACGTGCACCTCGCCTACCGCCCCGGGGTCCCCCTGGTGGCCGCGACCTGGGTCGCCGGGCGCCCCGTCTGAGGTAGCAGCTGCTCCCGCCCCGCCGATCTGAGGTAGGGCCCCCGCGTGAATAGGGCACGGTGCCGATGTCCGGGCCTACCTCATCGGCGGAGTCTCTACGTGTCAGTCAGACACGAAGGGATGAGAACCATGAACGACCTTTTCCTCCTCGAGCCGGAGTATCACTACCACACCGAGCGCGCCCGTCGGCAGCTCAAGGCGGTGCGCTACCGCAAGTGGCGTCGTCGTCTCGACTTCGACGGTCCGCAGGCAGTGACCGACGAGAAGAACTGGATCAGCTGAGGTGTTGTCCGTGGTGCAGGACATCATGGACCACATGACATCGGAGCTGGTCGGACGAGATGCCGAGCTGGAGCACCTCTGCTCCACGCTCGGCATCTCCATGTCCTCCTCCCACTTCCACGGTGGTCGTCCCGCCGTCCTCCTCGCCGGAGACGCGGGCGTCGGCAAGACCCGCCTCCTCACCGAGCTGCGCGACCGGGCCGTCGACGAGGGCTGGCAGGTGCTCGCCGGCCACTGCCTCGACTTCGCCGACAGCGCGCTGCCCTACCTTCCCTTCTCGGAGATCAGCGGCCGGATCGCCCGCGAGCTCCCCGCCGCCTTCGACGACGTCGCCGACCGCCACCCCGCGTTGCTCCGTCTGCTGCCCGGCCAGCGGATGTTGAGCCAGGCCACCGACCCCGAGTCCGTCCCGGCCGACCAGGGCGCCCTGTTCGACTCCGTGCACGCGCTCGCCGAGGCCGTCGGCTCCGAGCGGCCCCTGCTCCTCGTCGTCGAGGACCTCCACTGGGCCGACCAGTCGACGCGTGACCTCATGAGCTTCCTCTTCATCCGCGGCTTCGACGCCCCGGTCGCCCTCGTGGCCTCCTACCGCTCCGACGACCTCCACCGCCGCCACCCCCTCCGTCGTCAGGTCGCGGAATGGGCCCGGATGACCATGGTCGAGCGCATCCAGGTCGAGCCGCTGGCCGCGACCGACGTACGCCGCCTGGTCGCCCAGCTCCACCCCGAGCCACTGCCCGAGGAGCAGGTGAGCGACATCGTGACGCGCGCCGAGGGCAACGCCTTCTTCGTGGAGGAGCTCGTCGGAGCGTCCTGGGCCCGCAGCGGGCGCATCCCCGAAGACCTCGCCGACGTGCTGCTGGTCCGCCTCGAGGGGCTCGACCACTCCGCGGTCACGGTCGTCCGGGCCGCCGCCGTGGCCGGCCGGCGCGTGTCCCACGCCGCGTTGAGCGCCGTGCTCGAGCTGCCGTCCCCCGAGCTCGACAGCGCGGTGCGCGACGCCGTCGAGGGACACGTGCTGGTCCCCAGCCGCGACGACTTCTACCAGTTCCGTCACGCGCTCCTCGCCGAGGCGGTCTACGACGACCTGCTCCCCGGCGAGCGCACCGCCCTCCACGCGTCCTACGCCCGGGCCCTCCTCGAGGGGCGCGCCAGCGGCACCGCCGCCGAGCTCGCCCGGCACGCCCGGCTCGCCAAGGACTACGCGACCGCGGTGACCGCGAGCCTGCGCGCGGGTGACGACGCCCGCGGGGTGGGCGGTGCCGAGGAGGCGGCCTTCCACTACCTCCAGGCCCTCGAGCTCTGGCACGACACCCGGCTTCCCGCAGACGCCGGCCTCGACTACCCGCGTCTGGTCGGCCTCGTCTCCGACGCGCTGATCGCGGCCGGGCACCCGTCCCGGGCGCTGGGTGTGGTCCGGGAGCAGCTCTCCCACCTCCCGCCCGACACCGAGGACGCCGTCCGCGGCCAGCTGCTGGGCGTGCTCGCCGGTGCGCTCGCGATGACCGAGACCCAGGACGACCCGACCGAGCTGACCCGCGAGGCCGTCACGCTCGTCCCCGACGAGCCGTCGAGCGCGCGCGCCAAGGTCCTCGCCATCCATGCGCGTGCGCTGCAGCGCACCCACCAGTACGAGGAGGGCCGGGCGGTGGCGATGACCGCGCTGGCCCTGGCCGAGCGACTCGACATGCCCCGGCTGGCGAGCGACATCCGCACCACGCTGGTCGGCCTCGACCGCAGCGTCTCGCCCGAGTCCATCGTCGGTGCCCTGAGGGCCGCGATCGACGACGCGGCCGCGGCCGGTGCCGCCAACGCCGAGATGCGTGCCCTGCTCCTCCTGGGCCACCACCACCTCGACCGTGGGGAGTTCCGTGAGGCCGACGAGGCGTTCGGGCGGGGCGTGATCCGCGGCCGGGCGGCCGGCACCCCGTGGGTGCCCTACGCCGCCGAGGCACGGTGGGCCCACGCGGTGTCGCTGAAGTTCCAGGGGAGGTGGGACGAGTCGCTGCAGATTCTCGACATCGAGCGAGAGGTCGTACCCCCGATCTACCGCGCCCTGCTGACCGCCACCCGCGTGGAGATCCTGGCAGCCCGGGGTGAGCCCGGAGCGGGCGTGCAGGCACGCGGGCTCCATGATTTCTGGCGGCTCGAGGGCCTGATCGCGATCACGGGTGGCGCGGCCGAGCTGGCCCTCCACGAGCAGGCCGGCGACCAGGCGGCCGCCCTCGCGACGTACCGCCTCATCGTGGAGACCCTCACCGGCATCTGGCACCCCCAGTTCCAGGCGCGGGTGCGGCTGGCCACCATCGCCCTCGCCGCCTTCGCCACGGGCGCCGCGCATCGGAGCGCGACCGAGCGGGCGGAAGACGCGGCCGTGGTGGCCGGTCTGGCGGCCGACGCGCGCGGGGTGCTCGACCGCCGGGGCAAGGCGCTGGTCGAGTGGGGCCCCGAGGCCCGCGCGTGGGAGGCGCGTCTGACCGCCGAGCTCCTCCGCTGGCGGTGGGCCGCCGACGTCGACCCGCCGGAGCAGGAGGAGCTGCTCGACGCCTGGCGCGAGGCGGTCGCCCGTTTCGAGACCTACGGAGCGCCCTACGAGCTGGCCAGCGTGCGTGCCCGGTTCGCGTCCCTGCTCGCCGCCACCGGTGACGCGGAGGGCGCCCGGGTGCAGGGCGACGAGGCGGCCGAGGCGTCCCGGCGGCTGGGCGTCGCCCCGCTGCTGGCGATGATCGGCGCGCCGGCGGCTGCGGCGGTGGCCCCCGTGGGGCCACGGCAGACCCTGACCCCGCGCGAGTCCGAGATCCTGGCCCTCGTGGCCGAGGGCCGGAGCAACGGCGAGATCGGGCGCCAGCTGTTCATCAGCACCAAGACCGTGTCCGTGCACGTCTCCAACATCCTGGGCAAGCTCGGCGCGGGCGGCCGCACCGAGGCCGCGGCGATCGCACGCCGTGAGGGCCTGCTGGGCTGACCCGGTGACGGCCGTCACACCGCCACCCGCGTTCACGTACTCGTAGTATGGCGGCAGGAACGGAGCCGCCCATGACCGCGCTGGACCAGACCGACACCGCCGACCTCACCGCACGACGCTTCGAGCGGATGCGACCGTTCGGTGGGGAGCGCGCACCTCGCGTGGATGCCACGGGTCTCCCGCCGGGCCCGCGCTGGCCCGTCTGGGCCCAGAGTGCGGGCCTGCTCCGGTTCCGCCACTGGTTCGTCCCGCACATGTGGCGCACGTACGGCGACGTCTTCACCCTCCGGATCGTCCCCGGTGGCCGCCCGCTGGTGCTGTTCACCCGGCCCGAGCACGCCAAGGAGATCTTCGCCGGCGACCCCGAGATCTTCCACGCCGGCAAGGGCAACGCGATCCTCGGGCCGATCATGGGCGAGCACTCGCTCCTCCTCCAGGACAGCTCCGAGCACAAGCGCGCTCGCGCGCTGCTGATGCCGGCGTTCAACGGGCACGCGCTGCGTGGCTACCGCTCCCTGGTGGAGGAGGTGGCCCGCGCCGAGGTGGCGCGCTGGCGGCCCGGGCAGGAGTTCCGGAGCCTCGACCGGATGAACGCGCTGACGCTCGAGGTGATCCTCCGGGTCGTCTTCGGCGTGACCGACGAGACCCGGCTGGCCCGGCTCCGTCCGTGCGTCAACCGCACGGTCAACATCAGCCCGGCCGTCCTGCTCGGCTGGGGCTACCCGGCCCTGCAGCGGTTCGGTCCCTGGAAGCGGACCGTCGACAACGCCTACCGCCTCGACGAGCTGATCTACGCCGAGATCCGCGAGCGCCGGCAGGCCTCCGACCTGGCCGAGCGCACCGACGTGCTCTCCCGGCTGATCCTCGTGGACGACGGGGGAGACCGGCTCACCGACGAGGAGCTGCGCGACCAGCTCGTCACCCTGCTCCTGGCCGGCCACGAGACCACCGCGACCGCCCTGGCCTGGGCGCTCCACGAGCTGGGGCTCGACCCCGAGCAGCTGGCCCGGGCCCGCGAGGCGGCCCGGACCGGCGACGACGGCTGGCTCGAGGCCGTGATGAAGGAGTCGATGCGGCTCCACCCGGTGATCCCGATGGTCGTCCGCACCCTGATGGCGCCCGCCACGATCGGTGGGTGGGACCTTCCGGCCGGCGCGACCGTCGGGCCGTCGATCCTGGTCACCCACAGCCGCGACGACAACCACCCCGACCCGGGGCGCTTCGACCCCACGCGTTTCGTGGGTCACAACCCGCCGGTCAACACCTGGATCCCCTTCGGAGGTGGCGTCCGACGGTGCATCGGGGCGGGCTTCTCACTGATGGAAGGGGTGGCGGTCCTGCGCGAGGTCCTCACGGCGTACGACGTCACCTCGGTGGGCGCAGATCGGCCGAAGGTGCGCAACATCACCAGCGTTCCGAGGCGCGGCGCACGGGTGCGCGTGGGCTGATCACGACTTGGCCAATTAGGCGGCGACCGGCACCCGAGGCCGTCACAATGACCCCATCATGGTTTGGGGGGCACGTCTTCGCGCGCTCCGGATGGACCTCCGTCCCTTCCGCGAGCACCGTGACTTCCGCCTGCTCCTGATCGCCGGGACGATCTTCTACCTCGGCGGGATGATGACGTACGTCGCCATCCCCTACCAGATCTACCAGCTCACACACTCGAACTTCGCGGTCGGTGCCGTCGGACTCGTCGAGCTCGTCCCGCTCATCGTCTTCGGGCTCTACGGCGGCGCCCTCGCGGACCACGTCGACCGGCGCCTGCTGCTCATCTGGACCGGGATCGCGCAGGCCGCCTTCACCGCCTGGCTCGCGATCAACGCCTTCTCGTCGCACCCGCGGCTCTGGGAGATCTTCCTGGTCTCCGGCCTGCTGGCCTCCGCCTCGGCGCTGCAGCGGCCCTCGCGCGAGGCGCTCCTGCCGCGCACCGTGCGGCACGACGAGATCACGGCCGCGAACGCCCTGAGCAGCCTGGGCATGCAGTCCGGCGTGCTCGTGGGCCCGGCGATCGGGGGCGTCCTGGTGGCGTCGTTCGGCCCGGGCTGGTGCTTCCTGGTCGACATCGTGGGCCTCTTCGTGGCCTCGATGCTCTACGCCGCCATGCGGCGCTACCCCCACGTGGGCGAGACCGAGCCGCCCAGCCTGAACGGCATCGCCAAGGGCCTTCGCTACGCCGTGAGCCGCCGTGACCTGCTCGGCACCTACGTCATCGATCTCATCGCGATGCTCCTGGCGATGCCGATCGTGCTGTTCCCCGCGCTCGCCGAGCGCGTGTTCGACGACCCGCACCTGCTCGGCTTCCTCTACTCGGCCGAGACGGTGGGCGCGCTGGTCGCGACCGCCCTGTCGGGCTGGACCTCCCGGGTGCACCGGCACGGACGCGCGATCGTGCTCGCCGCGATGGCCTACGGCGCGTGCATCGCGATGGCAGGCACGGCTCGCAGCATCTGGGTGGCGCTGCTCTTCTTCGCCCTCGCGGGCGCCGCGGACATGATCTCCGCGGTGTTCCGCGGCACCATCTGGAACCAGACGATCCCGGACAACCTGCGCGGCCGGCTGGCCGGGATCGAGATGCTGAGCTACTCCATCGGCCCGCTCGCCGGCCAGGTCCGGGCCGGCGTCGTGGCGGACCGGTGGACCGTCCGCGGAGCGATCGTCAGCGGCGGCCTCAGCTGCGTCGCCGGCGTCGGGATCACCGCGATGTGGCTGCACGACTTCTGGGCGTACGACGAGCGGACCGACGAGCATGCGCTGGCCCAGCGGCAGGCCCGGCAGCCCGCGAGCTGACGCGACACCCGGTCTCCCTCGTCCGCGACACGGGAGCCGACCCAGCAGCGCCAGGGTTTGCACGTACCGGGAGAATGGCCCACGAGGAGGTGGTCGCACGTGCGTGCGGACGAGGAGCGCCCGGTGCTCACCGGACTGCTGGCCCTGGCGGGCGTGGCGGTCGCGGTCGGCCTGGTGACCGCGCTGTCGGTGATGGCCGGCGCCCACGTGCTCGGACTCGGCGGGGGGCACGCCGCGATCGCGGGCGACACCGGGGCCACGCTCTACCTGCCCACGCCGCAGAAGACGCCCGCCAACGGCGGCCCGTCGATCACGCTCGGGACCTCACCCACCCAGAGCAGCGCGACCAAGCAGGCGCACCCCACGATCCACAAGCCGCACAAGCAGATCTCGCTGCAGGCCGGGCAGACCACCGTGGCGCCGATGGGCCGGATCGACCTGACCGGCACCTACCCGGGGGGTGAGGGCGCCGTCCTCAACATCCAGAAGTTCAGCAACGGCAGCTGGCAGGACTTCTACGGCGTCTCCGCGACGGTCTCCAACGCGACCTTCTCGACGTACATCCAGACCGGGATCCCGGGGGTCAACCGTTTCCGGGTCATCGACTCGGACACCAAGCTCGCCTCGAACGAGGTGCGCGTCAGGGTGCGCTGACGGACCACGAGGCGCGGCTCAGCGGACCACGAGGCGCGGCTGAACGGACCACGAGGCGCGGCTGAACGGACCACGAGGCGCGGCTCAACGGGCCACGAGGCGCGGCTCAACGGACCGGTCAGCCGCCGACCCGGCCTCGTCGACCAGCTGCGGGGCGGGACGACGCCCGCGCGCGGCGACCGCGCGGCGTACTCCTGCGGCCACGCCCGGCTGCCCGGCGACCACGCCACCCAGGACCAGCAGCATGCCGGCGGCCTGCGGCCAGCCGAACGCCTCGCCCGCGACCAGGACGCCGAGCCCGGTCCCGATCACCGGGTTGATCAGCCCGATCAGGGACACCGCGCCGGCGGGCATGGCGCGCAGCCCGGTGAACCAGCACCAGTACGCCAGGCCGGTGCCGGCGACCATCAGCCAGAGGTAGCCCGCGGCGGCGGGCGTCCCGAGGTGCGGGGGTGCACCCTCGACCAGGAACGCCACCGGGACCAGCGCCAGGCCCCCGACCACCAGCTGCCACGAGACCAGGGTGAGCAGGTCGACCGGCGGGGTCCACCGCTTGATGAGCACGAAACCGAGCGCGGAGACGATCACCGAGCCGAACGCGCCGACCAGCCCCAGGGCGTCGAGGTGTCCGGGGGAGCGCAGGACGAGCAGCGCGACCCCGACCACGCCGACGCCCGCGGCCACGATCCGCGCGGTCCCGGCCCGCTCCCCGATGACCAGTGCGGCCAGTGCCATCACCGCCAGCGGCGAGGTCGCCTGGAGGGTCGAGGCGAGTCCGCCGGGCAGGCGGTACGCCGCCAGGAACAGCAGCGGGAAGAAGAGTCCGATGTTGCACAGGCCGAGCAGGACGGCGCGCCCCCACCAGCCTCGTGGCGGCAGCCGCCGGGTGACGGCGAGCAGGACGAGACCCGTGGGGAGTGCCCGGAGCGCCGCGGAGAACAGCGGCCGGTCCGGGGGCAGCAGCTGCTCGGTGACGAGGTACGTCGTGCCCCACGCGGCCGGGGCGAACGCGGTGAGGAGCGCGGCGCGCCAGGAGAAAGTTTCCATGGAAACTAATATACCTTCCAAGGAAGATATAGTGAAGACATGGAGCCGGACCATGTCGACGCGATCCTCGAGCAATGGGCCCGTGAGCGTCCCGATCTCGACGCCTCACCGATGGGGCTGATCGGGCGCCTGCACCGCCTGGCGGCGGTCCTGGAGGCCGAGCTGAGGCCGGTCTTCGCGTCCGGGGGCCTGGGCGACGGGGACTTCGACGTGCTCGCCTCCCTCCGACGCTCGGGCGCGCCCTACGAGCTGACTCCCGGCGAGCTGGGCGCCACCACGATGGTCACGTCGTCCGCGGTCACCAAGCGGATCGACCGTCTCGAGCGTGCCGGCCTGGTCACCCGCTCGATCTGCGCGGAGGACGCGCGGTCCCGACAGATCCGCCTGACCGGCCGCGGCCTCGAGGTGATCGACCGGCTGATCGAGCAGCACGTCGCGAACGAGCAGCGTCTCGTCGCCGGGCTGACCCCGCGCGAGCAGACCCAGCTGGCGGGCCTGCTACGACGCTGGGGTCAGCAGCTCGACGCGTGAGGACGACGCGTCAGCGGATCATGTCGAACGTGTTCGGGTTCGGCCCCGTCCGGCCGTCCTCGCCGCGGTCGAGGTCGCTGATCGTGGCGAGGTCCTCGCCGCTGAGCTCGAAGTCGAAGATCGCGAAGTTCTCCCGCATCCGCTCCTGGTGCATCGACTTCGGGAAGACGATGTCGCCGCGCTGGAGGTGCCACCGCAGGGCCACCTGGGCGGGGGTGCGCCCGACCCGGTCGGCGATCGCCCGGATGGTCGCGTCGGAGTTCACGCCGCCCTTGGCGATCGGCGCCCAGGCCTCGGTCGCGATCCCGTGCCGCGCGTCGGCGGCGCGGGTCGCCTCGTTGCCGAAGAAGGGATGCACCTCGACCTGGTTGACGGCGGGCACGACGCCGGTCTCGTCGATGATCCGCTGCAGGTGGTCGGGCTCGAAGTTCGAGACCCCGATCGAACCGGCGCGCCCGTCCTCGTGGAGCTCCGCGAGGGTCTGCCAGGTCGAGACGTAGTCGCCGTCGTAGCGCGTGGGCAGCGGCCAGTGGATGAGGAACAGGTCGACCCGGTCGAGGCCGAGGCGGTCCAGCGACTCGCCGAAGGCGCGTCGCGCGTCCTCGGGGTGGTGGAAGCCGTTGTCGAGCTTGGTCGTGATCCACAGCTCGTCGCGGGGGATCCCGGCTGCCTTGATCGCGGCGCCGACGCCGGACTCGTTGCCGTACATCTGCGCCGTGTCGATGTGGCGGTAGCCCACCTCGAGGGCGCGCTCGACGGTCTCCTGGGTCTGCTCCGGCGGTACCTGGAAGACGCCGAAGCCGAGCTGGGGGATCCGGCGGTCGTCGTTCAGGGTGACGGTCGGGACGGGAATCGTCGAAGAGGTCATACAGGGCCGACAACACGATTGCGCAACTTATTCCGGGGGAGGGGTGCTCAGGCGGGGATGCGTTGGGGCCACCCTGTTAGATGGGGGCCGTGCGTCTCCTGCGATCCCTGGTCCCGCTGGCCCTCATCGCGGCCCTCGTCACCGCTTGTGGCTCCGGCTCGAGCTCGCAGGGCGCGGGCGGCTCCACGTCTTCGGGCGCCTCCTCGAGCCTCGAGCTGCGACCCGTCTACGCGCGCTACGCCCCCGGTGTTCCGTTCGGTCCGCAGATCCCCAAGAACCTCGTGAGCACGATGTCCAGCGTGAAGTGCCCGGCGAAGGCCAGGACGGTGCAGGGCATGCTGCTCGCCTGTGACGCGGGTCGGACGGTCTACTTGATGAAGAACCCGATCGTGACCGGTGGCGTGGCCACGGCCACGGCCAAGCAGATCGGCCACGGGAAGCTCTGGTTCGTCCAGCTCACGCTCGACCCGTCGGCCGCGAGCACCCTCGGGACGGCGGCGAAGAGCATGACCGGCACCGAGCTGGCCTTCGCCTTCCGCGGCAAGGTGCTGACCTCGGTGATCATCGACTCGTCGTTCGACGCCACCCGGCTGGCGATCACCGGCAACTACGACAAGGCACAGGCGACGCGGCTCGCCACCCAGCTGACCCAGTCGTAGTCCCCTCAGCCGCCGAGCTCGTTGGGGTCGCGCCACTGCCGCTCGAACGGCAGCCGCCAGGTGAACGGCGCGATCAGCTGGTGGATCTGGTTGGGGCCCCACGAGCCCTGCGCGTAGGGGCGTACGACGGGCGGGTTGTCGAGCAGCGGCATCGACAGCTCCCAGAGCCGCTCGATGCCCTCCGCACTCGTGAAGAGGGTGCGGTCGCCGCGCGCCGCGTCGTAGATGAGCCGCTCGTAGGCCTCGAGCACCGCCCCCGCCCACCCCGTGTCGTGCATCGCGAACTGCATCGAGAGCTTGTCGAGCTTCATGCCCGGCCCGGGCCGCTTGCCGTAGAACGACAGCGACATCTTCGCCTGGTCGGCGAGGTCGAAGGTCAGGTGGTCGGGGCCGTGGTCGCCCACGCCGGAGTTCGTGGGGAACATCGACCGGGGCGGCTCCCGGAACGCGATCGAGATGATGCGGGCGCCCTCCGCGAGCCGCTTGCCCGTACGCAGGTAGAACGGCACGCCCGCCCAGCGCCAGTTGTCGACGTAGCACTTGAGGGCGACGAACGTCTCGGTCTCGGAGTCGTGCGCGACGCCGTCGATGTCGCGGTAGCCGACGTACTGCCCGCGGACGACGTCCGCCGGCTCGATGGTGGTCATCGACCGGAAGACCTTGTTCTTCTCCTCGCTGATCGCCATCGGCTCGAGGGCGGTCGGCGGCTCCATCGCCGTGAACGCGAGCACCTGGAACAGGTGGGTCACCACCATGTCGCGGTAGGCGCCGGTGCTCTCGTAGAACGACGCCCGCTGCTCGAGGCCGAGCTCCTCCGGGACGTCGATCTGGATGTGGTCGATGTGGTTGCGGTGCCAGATCGGCTCGAACAGCCCGTTCGCGAAGCGGAAGGCCAGGATGTTCTGGGCCGCCTCCTTGCCCAGGAAGTGGTCGATCCGGAAGATCTGCTCCTCCTTGAACACCTGGTGCAGCTCGGAGTTCAGCTTCTGGGCGCTGGCCAGGTCGGTGCCGAACGGCTTCTCCATGATGATGCGGCTGCGCTTGACCAGTCCGGCCTCCTTCAGCTCGTGCACGACGGCGAGCGCGGCCTTGGGCGGCACGCTCAGGTAGTGCAGCCGCTCGAACTCGCCGGCCCGCTCGCCCTCGGCCTCCTCGATCGTCTGGCGGAGCCCGTGCGGCCCGGTGTCGCCGGGTGCCCAGTAGAGGAGCTTGGCGAACTCCGACCAGCCGTCGGTGTCGCCGTCGTCGCCGCCGAACTCCAGCACCGCCTGGTGCGCGAACTCGATGAACGAGTCGCGGTCGTGCTCGTCGAGGGACGTGCCGACGACCCTGATGTCGCGCATCAGGCCGGTCTGGAAGAGGTGGAGCATGCCCGGCAGCAGCTTGCGACGGGACAGGTCACCGGTGGCGCCGAACAGGACGACCGTGGTGGGCTCGAGAGGCATGCCTCCAGCCTGCCCCCCGCACGCTCGAAAGAGAAGCGGCACCCGGTGGGGACCGGGCCACACCAGACTCACGCCGGCACCCGGGTGGTGGGCGCCGGCGTGAGCCATCGAGGGCCGCTCGGTCGGCGAGGTGCAGGGAGCACGCCGCGCCGGGTGAGCGGGCCGAAGGTCAGTGGACCGGACGGGCGAACCGGAAGGCCCACCAGGGCAGGTGGAACTGACCGGTCGGAGAGGCGTGCAGCCTCGGCGTCTCGCGGACCGCGCGCCGCGCTGCGCTGCGCTCGGCACGGCGCTCGGCTCGCGCGGCACGGGCCTGGGCCCGCTCCTGCGCCTCGTGAACGTGGTCGGCGATCCTGCGGTGGGCGACGCTCATCGCCAGGTCGGGGCTGTTGACGAAGGTGTTCATGGCTTGCTCCTGGGTCTTCGGCTGCGTTGCTCGATGACCTCCACGGTGCTGCTAAGACGCCCGCGGCGGATCAGGCATCTGACGTAGATCGGGTCTCAGATGTCACGACGCGACGAGGGGGTGCTCCGGGCGGGACCGCCCGGTGGTCTTAGGGATGGCCGCTCCGGGAGTCGCGGGCTGGTCAGGCCCGGGGGAACCGGAGCGTGACGATCTGGAAGGGGCGCAGCGAGAGCTCGCCGCCGTCCCAGCCGTCGCCCCGGATCGGCCGCTCGAGCAGGTCGACCACGACCGCCTCCGCGGACGCGAACGTCGGTGTCACCCGGACCCGGGCTCGCGCGCCGAGCGGCTCGTAGAGGCGCACGACGACGTCGCCCGAGCCGTCCTCGGCCAGCTTGACCGCCTCGACGTACGCCGTACCGCCCTCGACGCGGACCAACGGCTCGACAGGCGCGCCCGGTGCGCCGACGCATCGGGAGGTTGAGGCCGTAGCCGGCCCGTGCGGCCTCGGCGACGCCGGCGCCGGGGACGATGGCGTGCCGGAAGACGTGCCGTCCCTGGTCGGTGTCCGGGTCGGGCAACCGCGGCGCGCGGAGCAGGCTGGCCCGGACCCGCGACCAGGTCCCGCCGCCCGGTCGGGGGTGGCGCGTCACGTCGTGGCCGTACGTCGTGGCGTTGGCGAGCGCGACGCCGTACCCGGGCTCCGCGACCAGCACCCAGCGGTGCGCGCACACCTCGAACCGGGCCGCGTCCCAGCTGGTGTTCTCGTGCGTCGGCCGGACCACGTGCCCGAACTGGGTCTCGTAGCGCGCCTGGTCGGTGTGGACGTCGCAGTCGACGGCGAGCTTGAGCACCTTCTCCCGCTCGTGCCACTCCACCTCGGTGTCGATCTCGACGCGGCCGACGTGGAGCGAGATCCGCTGCTCCACCCGCGACGCACCGAAGGAGCGGGCCACCACGACCGCGCTGCCCTCGACCCGGACCTCGTCGGCCTCGGTCAGCCGCGTGACGCGGTGGCGGTAGGACGCGTCGAGGTCCCAGGCGTCCCAGCGCACCGGGTGGTCCGGGTGCAGCTCGAGGAGGTTGGCCGACCCGTCGGGGGGCAGCACCTCGCGGTCGCTGGCCCGGTCGACGATCGAGCGGATCACGCCGTCGGCGTCGAGCGTCGACCCGGAGGGCGTCGCTCTCGAGCACCGCCCCGCCGTCGGCGGCCGGCGACGGCGGTGGCGAGACGAGCCGTCGTGTCGTCGGGGACCGCGGCGCCGAGCGCGGGCACGCCGAGCCGGGCGACCGGCGCGGCGTTGAAGGCGACCTGCTCGGCGCCGCCCTCCGGCCAGCGCGTCGAGGGCGTGCTCGACGAGGGCCTCCAGGTCGGCGATCGTCCGGGCGTACGTCGCCCGCGCCTCGCGGTGCACCCAGGCGATCGACGAGCCCGGCAGGATGTCGTGGAACTGGTGCAGCAGCACCGTCTCCCAGGCCGCGCCGCAGCGCGTCGTACGGGTAGTCGAGCAGCCCCCGGACCGCCGCCGTCGCCGACCACAGCTCGGCCTCGCGGAGCAGGTGCTCGCAGCGTCGGTTGCCCTGCTTCATCGCGGCCTGCGAGGTGTAGGTGCCGCGGTGGATCTCGAGGTAGAGCTCGCCGGCCCACACCGGCGCCCGGTCGGCGTACTCCTCCTCGGCCGCGGTGAAGAACGACCGCCGGCGTCTCGACCCGGACCCGCGGCGAGCCGGCGAGGTCGGCGGTACGCCGGGCCCGGCCGAGCATCTCGCGGGTCGGGCCGCCGCCGCCGTCGCCGTACCCGAACGGCGCCAGCGCGCGGCGTCGCGCCGCCCTTGTCGCGGAAGTTGGCCGCGGAGTGGGCCAGCTCGGAGCCGGTGAGCTCGGCAGTTGTAGGTGTCGACCGGGCGGGAAGTGGGTGAAGACGCGGGTGCCGTCGATGCCCTCCCACCAGAACGTGTGGTGGGGGAACGGGTTGGTGGTGTTCCACGAGATCTTCTGGGTCAGGAACCAGCGCATCCCGGCGAGCGCTCACGATCTGGGGCAGCGCCGCGGTGTAGCCGAACGAGTCCGGGCAGCCAGACCTCCCGCGGCTCGACGCCGAGATGCTCGATGAACCAGCGCTTGCCGACCACGAACTGGCGGGCCATCGCCTCGCCGCCGACCAGGTTGGTGTCGGACTCGACCCACATCCCGCCGACCGGGACGAAGCGCCCGGCATCGACGTACTCCCGTGACGCGCGCGAACAGGTCGGGGTGTGACGTCCTCGAGCCAGGCCCACTGCTGGGCGCTCGACATCGCGTAGACCAGCGAGTCGTCGGTGTCCATCAGCTGGACGACGTTGGCGACGGTGCGGGCGACCTTGCGCACCGTCTCCCGCACCGGCCACAGCCAGGCCGAGTCGATGTGCGCGTGGCCCGACGGCCGAGATCAGGTGGCCGCCCGGGGCGGCAGGCACGGCGAGGGCACGCTGCGAGCTCGGCCCGCGCGGCCGCCGCGGTGCCGGTCACGTCGTCCGAGGTCGAGGCGTCCAGGGCGCGCTCGATCGCGTCGAGGAGCTCCCAGCCGCGCTGCGTCGTGCTCGGGGAGCGACGCCGGAGCCCGCCGGCGACCTCGAGGTCGCCGACCAGCTCGTGCACCTCGGTCTCCAGTCGACACAGGTCGGCGCGCGTGAGCGTGTAGAGCGGCTCGCGGGACGGCGGTCAGCCGGTCGCCGAGCGTGGTCGGCTCGGAAGCCGGTGAGCACGGTCGGGTTGGCCGCGGCCTCGACGTACCACTCGACGCGCTCGCCCGGCCGGGCGGGATCCAGTCGTTGCGGGGGTTGAGGCCCTTGACGAGCGTGCCGTCGGGCCGGCGGACGAGGCCCTCGGCCTGGAAGCCGGCCGTGCACCTGGGTCCATCCGAGGTCGAGCACCGCCTCGGTCGTGCCGGCGTCCGCGGGAACGTCGCCGGTCAGCCGGAACCACGTCGTGCCCCAGGCCGGCCCCCAGCGTCCGCCGACCGGGAACGGGCACGTACGTCGCCTCGCGCGCTGCGGCGAACGTCGACCGGGCTCGCCGACGGCGCCGTCCGGCGCAGGCGGCACGTGCCACACCTCGACGTCGAGCGGGGCCAGGGTGGTGTGGATCGCCGGGCGCAACCGCTCGCGCGAGCACGCGCTGCAGTCGTCCCTCGATCTCGCGGCGGCGGTCGTGCATGAGGGCGACGCTACCCAGGATCCGACGGGCGCCGGCCGGTCAGGATCAGGCATTCTCCCGATGCCGAGGCGAGGTCTTAGCACGAACGTGGTGGTCACGAGGGCCGGACGTCCCGGCCGAGGAACAGGGGAACCATCATGAGTACCACCATCGCCTCCGAGCACCACCACCGCTTGTCGTTCGCCGCGGGTGCCGCCGCGGCCGCGGTCATCGCCCTGGCCGGGATCGCCTACGCCGTCCAGAGCGGCTCCGACTCGCAGTCCGGCAACGGGGGCTTCACGCCGCCGGTCTCCACCGGTTCCGCTGCCACCACCAGTGGCGGCCACGTGATGCTCGGGGAATGAGTCCACCGATGTGGGGGTGTGACGCGTCGCCCGGTCCGGGCCGGCGACGGGTCACCGGGGCAGCCGGTGACGCCCGGACGGGGATCGGTCAGCCGTGGCCGTGGGCCGCCGGCTGCTCCACGTCCGCCTCGCGCTCGTGCTCGGCAGCCTCCGGCTGCTCGGTCTCGACCTCGGCGGCGTCCGTCCGCACGCCGTCCGTCTCGTCGTCCGAACCTTCGGACTGCTCGTCTCCGGTCACGGGATCGGCCGTCGCCGTCTCGCCCGCGGGACCGGCCGCCGCTTCGTCGTCCGTGTCGTCGTCCGACGCGAGACCGAACGGCATCGAAGCGGTGCCGGTGAGCGTCGCCAGCATCTGACGGACGTTCGAGAGCTGAGCGTTGATGCTGTCGCGACGCTGACTGGCCGCGGTGAGCTCCCGCTCGGAGTCGGCACGGATCCGCTCGGCCGTCGCCTTCGCCTCGCTGACGATCTGTGCAGCCTCGCCGCGGGCGTCCTCGACGAGGCGCGCCGCTTCCTTGGTGGCCTGGGCTCGCGCGTCCTCCGCCTCGGTCCGCGTCCGGTCGGCGAGCTGGGTCGCCTCGTCCAGCCGGGCCTGGGACTCGGCCATCTGGTGCGTGAACTCCTCCTCGGCGGCCCGCCGGCGACCGGCCAGCGTGGTCTCGAAGTCCGCGGCGGCCTTGGCCGCCCGAGCGCGCTGCTCCTCGTAGACCGCCTCGGCCTCCTGCAGCCGGACGGAGGCGTCCCGTTCGGCGCTGTCGCGATGCTCGTCGGCGGCCTTGCGGGCCTCCTCCACGATGCGGGCGGCCTGCGACTCCGCGTCGCTGTGGGTGCGCGCGGCGTACCGGTCGGCCTCCTCGCGGACCTGGCCGGCCTCGTCGTGAGCCTTGGCCCGGTGGGCGTCGGCCTCCTCCTGGGCGCCGCTGCGCAGCTCGCTCGCCTCGCTGTGCGCCAGCTCGAGGATCTGGCCGACCCGGGCTCCCAAGTGTTCGTACCCGGGCGCTTCGGCGGGGGACGACGCCGCGTCCATCAGCTCCTGGACGCGCGCGGACAGCCCGTCGCGCTGCTGCGTCAGGGCGGTCACCGCCGCCCCCAGCTCGGCGAGCTTGCGGTCGACCTCCGTCGGGTCGTAGCCGCGCAGGACGGTTCTGAAGGTGTCGCTTGATTCGGTCACTGTTCCGGATCCTCAGGGGAGGGGGGTTGGGTGGTGGGTACGGCGAGTGCCTGGATGACTCCGGAGAGCTGCCCGAGCTCCGCGGTGATGCCGTCGCGCCGACGCGCGAGCAGGGCGACCTCGGCTCGGGCGTCGTCGAGCATACGGCGCGCCTGCGTCCGCAGCTCGTCCGCCTCCTCGCGGGCGGCGGCGACCAGGGCGGCGCCCTCCGCGCGGGCGCGTCGCAGCTCGTCGTCGGCGGTGCGCTCCGTGCGCACCACCTCCTCGGCGACCTGCTCGCGGAGGGTGCGGGCGCCGTGCTCGGCCTCGTCGAGCCGATGCCGGGCGCGCTCCTCGACCTGGGCGGCGGCGGCGATCGCGTCCTCGCGGATCCGGGCGGCGTCACGTTCGCCGGCGGCTCGCGCGTCCGCGGCCTCCTGGGCCGCACGACCGCGTTCGTCGCCCGCGGCCCGCTGGAGCTCGTCGGCCTGACGACGGGAGGCGTCGGTCTCCTCCGCGAGCTTGCGGCGCATCCGGCCCGCGGTGCCCTCGACGCTGCGACGGGCCCGCGCGACGACCTCGACGGCCTCACGATGACCGAGCTGACGGATCCGGCCGGCCTCGAGCTCGGCGGTCTCGAGCAGCGACCGGACCATGTCCTGGGTCCAGGCCGTCTGCTCCGCGACGGCGGCCAGCTCGCGCTGGGCCTCGGTCTCGGCCGCGGCGACCACCTCCGTCGCCTGAGCCTGGGCGCGGAGCAGGACCTCCTCGGCCTCGTGACGGGTCGCGTCGGCGTCGGCGGCCGCGGACGCCCGGAGCTCCTCGGTCTCGCTGGTGACCCGGTCCCGGAGCGTGGTGGCCTCGGCCTCGGCGGCGGCCAGCAGCTGCTCGGCCCGCGCGTTCGCCTCCGCGGTCCGGCTCTCGACCAGGTCGCGGGTCTGCGAGTCGTGCTGGTCGGCGCGGGCACGCGCAGCGGTGACCAGGTCCTCGGCCTGCTGCTGCGCCTCGGTGCGGACGCGGTCGGCCTCGGCCCGGGTCTCCTGCTCGGCCCGCTCCGCCGCCTGGATGCGCTCGGCCGCGGCGCTCTCGGCCTCGGCCAGGATCTGGTCGTGGTGACTCTGCGCCGCCTGCATGAGGACCCGGGCCTGGTCCCCCGCGTCGGTGACGATCTGGTGGGCGTCCTGGGAGGTGTCGTCGAGGAGCGTCTTCGCGAGGTCGCGGGCGCGCACCGCCTCGGCGTGGAGCTGTTCGGCCTCCGCGCGCAGGGCGTGAGCCTGCTCGGTGGCAGCCCGGGCGTCCTCCTGGGCCCGCGCATGCAGCTCGTCGGCCACCCGTTGGGCGTGACGCAGCAGCCCCGCAGCGCGCTCGGTGCCCTCTGCTGCGGGGACGCCTTCCTCGGGACCGTCCTGCATCGCGGTCATCCCCGAATCCTCGCAGACATTCCGTTCCCACGTCAGGCGCTCCCCGGAGGTCCGAGCGGCCGGGCCCCGGTCGGGGCTGATGGCAGGCGCCACCCCGCTCAGAGGATGAGCTGGAACCACGCGGTGTCGAGCCACCGGTCGAACTTGCGGCCCACCTCACGCATGGTGCCGAGGTGCTCGAAGCCGCACGCCTCGTGCAACCGGACGCTCGCCGGGTTCGGCAGCGCGACGAGGGCCAGGGCCACGTGCATGCCGTCGGTGCGCAGGCGCGACACCAGCTCGTCGTACAGCCGGCGGCCGAGGCCGCTGTCCGCGCGCTCCCTCGGCCAGGTAGACCGATGTCTCGCGGGTGAGCCGGTAGCCCGGCCGCGGGCGGTACGTCCGCGGAGTAGGCGAAGCCGACGACCCGGCCGTCGTCGTCCGCGACCAGGAAGTGGTCGCCGGGCCGGGTGCTCAGCAGCAGGTGGCGCCAGTACGTCGCGGGTGGCGGGTCGAGGTCGAAGGTCGAGATGCCGGTGCCGCACCTGCTCGTCGTAGATCGCGGCGATGTCGGCGACGTCGTCGTCCGTCGCCGCCCGCACGAGCGTCACGGCAGCATCCCGTGGGCGCGGAACATCCGCTCGTAGATCGCCAGCACCACCGGCTCCTTGTGGCGGTTGTAGTCCATGCCGGTGCCGCCGCCGGGGCGGGCGTTCATCTCGGCCGCCGCGGCGCGCTTCGCGTCGGCGTACCTCGCGAGGTCGTCGGGGTGCTCGCGCAGCCAGTCTGGAACATCAGGTGCCGGACCACCTCGGGGCAGTCGGGGCCGAAGACGTGCACGTGGGCGACCGGGTCGGCGTCCCTCAGCAGCGCGGTGCTCGTGCCACCACGGCTCGCGGATCACGTGCACGAAGCCGGCCGCCACCAGGGCCGGGACGTACGACGGCTCGTCCGCGGGGTCCGCGACCACCAGGTCGACGTCGATCACCGGCTTGGCCGGCAGACCCTCGACGGACGTCGACCCGACGTGGTGGAGCTCGAGAGCCCGGTCGCCGATCGCGTCGCGGATCGCGGTGGCGACGCGGTCGAAGTCGGCCGGCCAGCGCTCGTCGTACTCCGCACGACGATCGCGGAAGGGCGTCTGGACGTAGCCCTCGACCCAGGCGTCGCTGTCGGGCCGGTTGTCATGGTGGTGCCGGGTGATCTCGGCATCGGAGGGACGCACGTGACCACGCTAGCGAGCGCGGCCGTCGCGGAGCGCGACGGCCCGGGCCGGGTGGTTGGTCGTGATCATCCAGATCCGCGCGGTCGTGGAGGAACCGCCGTTGCAGCCGCGGGCGGTCGACGGTCCAGACCAGGAGCGGTACGCCGATCCGCGTGGTCCAGCGCGACAGCCGGAGCATGGCCAGCGCGTAGTGCGCGGCCACCGCGTCGGCGTGCGAGTCCTCGAAGCGGTCGGCGCGGGAACACCTCGCTCCAGAGCCGCCGCACGGCCTCGCGCCAGGTCATGCCGCGCACGCTGCGAGCCGATGCTCAGCCCGACCAGCAGCGGCAGCCCGTGCTCGTCGGCCCACGCGCGCAGCGCGCGTGGTGGCGGAGCGCCGCCCGGTCGTCAACACGATGCGCGCCGGGTCGAGGGCGGCCACCAGCGTCGAGAGCAGGTCGTCCTCCCACGACTCGCCCGGTACGTCGGGCCGCTCCGGCGGTCTCGAACTTCATGTCGACGTGGGCGCCGAGCCCGGTCGGGCCGAGGGCGTCGAGGAGCTGCTCGAGGGTGCAGGACGTCGGGAGCCCGCTCGCGGACCTCGGGCCAGCTGAGCCGGGCGATCACGACCGGGTCCGCCGACGCCGACGTCGGGGTCGTGGGAGATCACGAACGTGCCGTCCGAGCAGCGGCGTACGTCGAACTCGCAGTAGTCGGCGCCGACCGCGGCGGCGTGGGCGATGCCGGCGAGAGGGTCCTCGGCCCGCGGCCGGGACCTCGATCTCGGCGAACCCGCAGCGGTGGGCGGAGACCAGGACCCGGTGGCGCGCCACGGCGAACCGTAGCGCGGCACCGAGGTCCGGTCTCCGGTCGTTCCGGTGGATCTCCGCAAAGCGGCCACGCCGTCGGGAGCCCCGGGTTACGGTCGCCGTCCCTACCCAGCAAAGGAACTCCATGACGCCTCACCTCTCGGGCCGTCGCCACCGCTGCCCTGACCGTCGCCCTGAGCGCCTCCGCCGTCGGGGCCCAGGCAGCCGGGCAACAGCTGGAAGACGCTCTCGACCTCGGCCGGCGGCAAGGTGCAGGCCTGCAAGGTCGCCACCACCGCGACCGGTCCGTGGAAGGTCAAGCTCCGCGTCGACGCGACGCACGGCCACCACCCGGGTCAACGGATCGGCGTACGTGTACCAGGGCACCAAGCCCACGAAGCAGACCTGGAAGAGCGGGTGGGTCGCCAAGGGTCACGTCTCCGCGGTCGGGAGCGTCCGAAGCTCCCGCGGGGCACGGCGTACAGCCTCAACGCGGGCATCGGCACGGACAACATCGGGCAACGGCGGGACCTTCACCGCCGGCCAGATCCGCGGCTGCTGACCTCGCACCGCCGACAGGGCCGGCCTCACCACGGTGGGGTTCGTGCCCTTCGTCGTTCCCCTTCTTTCGTGGCCGGGAAATTGTCAGGGCGAGCGGGAACAAACCCGCGGCTCGGGGTTCGTTGGGCAGGTGTACGAAGTTGAGTCGAAGAGGCTCAAGAATTTTGTCACCACGGCACCCACCGTCAGGATGGGGCCGAGACCCAGAAGACCGACCGGACCGACCGGTCGGACGACCCGGAGGTAACACACCATGGCTCGTGCCGTCGGCATCGACCTCGGTACGACGAACAGCGTCGTCGCCGTCCTCGAAGGTGGCGAACCCACCGTCATCCCCAACGCAGAAGGCGCCCGCACCACGCCGTCCGTGGTCGCGTTCGCCAAGTCCGGCGAGGTCCTCGTCGGTGAGGTCGCCAAGCGGCAGGCCGTCACCAACGTCGACCGGACCATCCGGTCGGTCAAGCGCCACATGGGCACCGACTGGCACCAGAAGATCGACGACAAGGACTTCACGGCGCAGCAGATCAGCGCGTTCGTGCTCCAGAAGCTCAAGCGCGACGCCGAGGCCTACCTCGGTGAGACCGTGACCGACGCCGTGATCACCGTCCCGGCGTACTTCTCCGACGCCCAGCGCCAGGCCACCAAGGAGGCGGGCGAGATCGCCGGGCTCACCGTGAGCCGGATCGTCAACGAGCCGACCGCGGCCGCGCTCGCCTACGGGCTCGACAAGGGCGACGACCAGACGATCCTCGTCTTCGACCTCGGCGGCGGCACGTTCGACGTGTCCCTCCTCGAGATCGGCGAGGGCGTCGTCGAGGTCAAGGCCACCAGCGGTGACAACCACCTCGGTGGCGACGACTGGGACACCCGCGTCGTCGAGTGGATGGTCAAGAAGTTCAAGGACAACAACGGCGTCGACCTGGCGCAGGACAAGATCGCGATGCAGCGACTCCAGGAGGCCGCCGAGAAGGCCAAGATCGAGCTGTCGTCGTCCAGCGAGACCACGATCCACCTGCCCTACATCACCCACGGTGAGTCCGGCCCGCTCCACTTCGAGGAGAAGCTGACCCGCGCGGAGTTCCAGAAGATGACCTCCGACCTGCTCGACCGCACCAAGGCGCCGTTCCAGTCGGTGCTCAAGGACGGTGGCGTCGACGTGAACAAGATCGACCACGTCGTCCTGGTCGGCGGCTCCACCCGGATGCCGGCGGTCACCGACCTCGTCAAGCAGCTGCTCGGCGGCAAGGAGCCCAACAAGGGCGTCAACCCCGACGAGGTCGTCGCGGTCGGCGCCGCGCTCCAGGCCGGCGTGCTCAAGGGCGAGGTCAAGGACGTGCTCCTGCTCGACGTCACGCCGCTGAGCCTCGGCATCGAGACCAAGGGCGGGGTGATGACCTCCCTGATCGAGCGGAACACCACGATCCCGACCAAGCGGTCGGAGATCTTCACCACGGCCGACGACAACCAGCCGAGCGTGGAGATCAAGGTCGCGCAGGGCGAGCGTCAGATGTGGGCGCAGAACCAGCCGCTCGGCAACTTCGAGCTGACCGGGCTCCCGCCGGCTCCCCGTGGCATCCCGAAGATCGAGGTCACCTTCGACATCGACGCCAACGGCATCGTGCACGTCTCCGCCAAGGACCAGGCGTCCGGCCGCGAGCAGTCGATGACGATCTCCGGCGGCAGCGCCCTCGGCAAGGACGAGATCGACCGCATGGTCAAGGAGGCCGAGCAGTACGCCGCGGAGGACGCGGCGCGGCGCGAGGCCGTCGAGACCCGCAACCAGGCCGACTCGCTGGTCTACTCGACCGAGAAGTTCCTGGGCGACAACGCCGAGAAGATCCCGGAGGACGTCAAGACCGAGGTGCAGGCCGACCTCGACGCCCTCAAGGCCACGCTCGAGAACGCCGAGGCGAGCTCGGACGAGATCCGGACGGGCGTCACCAAGCTCGGTGAGTCCAGCCAGAAGATGGGCGCCGCGATGTACGCCGCCGCCGAGGCCGACCAGGCCGCGGCCGGCGGGACGGACGCCTCCACGGGTGCTGCCGACGACGACGTCGTCGACGCCGAGATCGTCGACGAGGAGCCGGGCAGCAACGAGGGCGAGCAGAAGTGACCGACCGACCCCAGCCGGAGGGGGAGCCCCGCACGGGGACCCTCCCTCCGGCCGGGTCGTTCGGCGACGCGGCCGCCGAGATGGCGAACGAGACCGAGGTGGAGGAGCCGGTGGTGGCACGACCGGACCGGAAGCAGGCAGTCCAGGAGGCGGACGACATCAGCGGGATCGACAACATGCTCGAGGAGGGTGCGCCGCTCGAGCCGGTCGACCTCGACCTCGACGACGCCGTCGGCGCCGCGCCGGTCGAGGACGTCCGGGCAGGGCTGGCGGTGGCCACGCAGCAGCTGGCCGAACGGACCGCGGACCTCCAGCGGCTGCAGGCGGAGTACCTCAACTACAAGCGGCGGGTCGACCGCGACCGCGAGCTGGTGCGCGAGAACGCGACGTTCGCGGCGCTCGCCCCGATCGTCGACGTGCTGGACACGATCGACCGGGCGCGCGAGCACGCGGAGCTCGACCCCGGCTTCCAGACGGTCGCCGACCAGCTCGAGCGGGTCGTGACCCAGGCCGGGCTCGTGAAGTACGGCGAACCGGGTGACGCCTTCGACCCGCAGCTCCACGAGGCGCTGAGCCACATCGGGGAGGATCCCGACGTCGAGGTCACCACCTGCAAGGTGGTCGCCAAGGCCGGCTACCGCATCGGCGACCGCGTCGTGCGGGCCGCTCAGGTGCTGGTCGTCGACCCCGCCGGAGCCTGAGCGGGCCCCGGCCGGTGACCCGGTCGCGACCGGCTCGACCAGCGGCCGCCACACAGAGATCGAACGAAGCGAAGCCGGACCGATGAGACCGGAGAGGAGGAGGGGACGTGAGCACCGACGGCATCCGCACCGACTGGGCGAACAAGGACTTCTACGGCGTCCTGGGCGTGACCAAGCAGGCCACCCACGACGAGATCAAGAAGGCCTACCGCAAGCTGGCGCGCGCCAACCACCCCGACTCCAACCCCGGCGACACGGCCAAGCACGAGAAGTTCAAGGCGGTCGCCGAGGCCTACGACGTGATCGGCGACGACGAGAAGCGCAAGAAGTACGACGAGCTGCGTGAGCCTCTACGCCGGCGGAGGACTGCGCGGGGGGTTCCCGGGGGGCACGACCGGCGGCGCCGGCGGGTTCGACATCAACGACCTGCTCCGCGACCGGACGGGTGGCGGCGGGTTCGGCGACCTGTTCGGCGACATCTTCGGCGGCCGTGGCCGGCAGCAGACCCGGACGCGGGCCGCGCGGGGCGCCGACGTCGAGACCAACGCGACGATCAGCTTCATGGACGCCATGGACGGCGTCACGATCAGCCTGCGGCTCACCTCCGACGCTGCCTGCCCGGAGTGCCACGGGACCGGCGGCAAGCCGGGCACCACGCCGAAGATCTGCCCCGAGTGCGAGGGTGCGGGCTTCGTGGTGAGCTCGATGGGCGGTGCCTTCTCGATCAACGAGACCTGCCCGCGCTGTGGCGGGCGTCAGCTGGTCTACGACGAGCCCTGCCCGACCTGCCACGGGTCCGGGCGAGGCACCTCGGCGCGCAGCATCCAGGCGCGCATCCCCGCGGGGGTCAAGGACGGTCAGCGCATCCGCCTCCGTGGCAAGGGCGGTCCGGGTGAGAACGGCGGTCCGCCGGGTGACCTCTTCGTGACCGTGAAGGTCACGCCGCACCGTCTCTTCGCGCGCAGCGCGGACAACCTGACGCTCGACGTCCCGGTGTCCTTCGACGAGGCCGCCCTGGGTGCGGACATCAAGATCCCGACCCTGGGCGGCAAGCCGGTCACCCTCAAGATCCCGGCCGGCACCCCCAACGGCCGGACGTTCCGGGTGCGCGGACGCGGTGCCCAGAAGTCCGACGGCACGAAGGGCGACCTGCTGGCAACCGTCCAGGTGCAGGTCCCGGCGCGGCTGAACGACGCCGCCCGCGAGGCGCTGGCCGCCTATCGCGCGGCGGGGGTGGACGGCACCCTGCGTGCCAACCTCTTCGAGCAGTCGTCGTGAGCCGGCGAGACCGGTCGGAGGTGACCCCCGACACGGCTGTCTACGTGATCAGCGTGGCCGCCGAGCTCTCCGGTCTCCATCCCCAGACGCTGCGGGCCTACGAGCGGATGGGCCTGATCATGCCCGGCCGGACCGGCGGCGGCGGCCGCCGCTACAGCCACCGCGACATCGAGCTGCTCCGCGAGATCGCCTCGTTGACCGCCGGTGGCGTGGGGATCGAAGGCGTACGCCGGATCCTCGAGCTCGAGCACCAGGTGAGCGCCCTCCGGTCCCGCAACCAGGAGCTGGCCGCCGAGCTGACGGCGACCCGGGACGCGCTGAGGCAGGCGCTGACCACCCGGCGTACCGACCCCAACAAGCTGCCGGTCCTCCGCCGGCCCGACCCGGACGGCTCCGTGGTCGTCTGGCGACGCCGCGGTCAGTGACCGCGCCACAGCGCGGGCAGGTCGCAGTGCGCCGGCCGGGCGCCCGAGCGGGTCAGCGCCAGTGGGAGGGCCGCGCGAGTCGTGGGGGGAGCGTCGTACGGGTGTCCCCACGCGCTGCGTTGACCTGGCTCTGGCTCAGGAACAGCGCCTCCGCCAGGTCGGCGCCGCGCACGTCCGCGTCGCGCAGGTCGGCCCCCAGCAGGTCGGCGCATCCCAGAGGAAGACCACGGAGGTCGGCCCGGATCAGCAGGGCGCCCCTGAGATCGGCATCGTGGAGGTCGCGGGCGCGGAGGTCCTCTCCCGCCAGATCGCGGCCACGCAGGTCGGCTCCGGTGCGGATCCGCGCGCTGACCGACTCGAGGACGCCGCCGACGCGGTCCTGCACGTCGTCGAGGTCGACCGCGAGCAGCTCCGTCGGGGTGGCCCCGGTGAGCCCGACGATCTCGTCGGCGAGCGCCGCCGCGGTCGCGTCGGGGCTGCGGACTCCGACCTCGGTCAGGTGCGACAGCATCTCGTGGAGCCGCCGCATGACCGAGAGCACCGCCGCCATCTCGCCCAGGTTGTCGTGCTCGCGCCACGACACGCCCTGGTAGGTGACCTGCGAGACCTGCTGCCCGGCGCCGAAGCACTCGAAGACCACGCACCCCGGCCACCCGTCCTCGCGCAGGGTGGCGTGGATGCCGCACCGGTCGTCGTCGGCGAGGTGGGGGCACGGCGTACCTCCGGGCTTGTCCATCCCGAAGCCCGACACCGCCGCGAACGGCAGCAGCACACAGCACAGCGCGAAGCAGTTGTCGCAGTCGGCCGTCAGTGACGGGGGCTGCCGGGTCGCCATGGGGTCATCCTGGCAGTCCCCGAGAATTCACCAGAGTTGAGGGGAATCGACTCAACTTCTGGCTGGTTGCACCCACAGGCAGCCACACTGGGTGGCGCCACCGAGATCAGGGAGACCGACGCAGAGATGAGCCAGTTCGCGGCCGAGAAGTTCACCACGCGCAGTCGTGAGGCCATCGAGACCGCCCAGCTCGCGGCAACCACGGCGGGACACACCCAGACCGAGCCGATCCACCTGCTGGTGGCCCTGCTGCGCGACGCCGACGGTACGGCGCGGCAGCTGGTCGGCAAGGCCGGTGCCGACGCCTCGGCCCTCACCGCCCAGGCCGAGGCCGCGCTGCAGGCGCTGCCCAAGGCCAGCGGCGCGACCGTCCAGCAGCCGTCGGCCTCGCGCGTCGCTGACCCGCGTGCTCGCCGGGGCCCTCGACCTCGCGGCCTCGATGAAGGACGACTACGTCGCCACCGAGCACCTGCTGATCAGCCTGGCCACCGTCGAGTCGAGCGCCCAGAAGCTGCTGACCGACGCCGGTCTGACCGCGGACGGTCTCCGCGAGGGTCTCACCGCGCTGCGGGGCAACCGGCGGGTCACGAGCCCGGAGGCGGAGTCGACGTACGAGAGCCTCGAGAAGTACTCCGTCGACCTCACCCGGGAGGCCGAGGAGGGGCGGCTCGACCCGGTGATCGGTCGTGACGCGGAGATCCGCCGGGTGATCCAGGTGCTCTCGCGTCGTACCAAGAACAACCCGGTCCTGATCGGCGACCCGGGCGTCGGCAAGACCGCGGTCGTCGAGGGTCTCGCGCAGCGGATCGTCGAAGGCGACGTCCCGGACTCCCTCAAGGGTCGCCGGCTGCTCAGCCTCGACCTGGCCGCGATGGTGGCGGGTGCGAAGTACCGGGGCGAGTTCGAGGAGCGCCTCAAGGCGGTGCTGGAGGAGATCAAGGACTCCGGCGGCCAGGTGATCACGTTCATCGACGAGCTGCACACCGTGGTCGGCGCCGGCGCGGGCGGCGACTCCGCGATGGACGCCGGCAACATGCTCAAGCCGATGCTCGCCCGCGGCGAGCTGCGGATGATCGGCGCCACGACGCTCGACGAGTACCGCGAGCGGATCGAGAAGGACCCCGCGCTGGAGCGCCGCTTCCAGCAGGTCTTCGTCGGCGAGCCCAGTGTCGAGGACACCATCCAGATCCTGCGCGGGATCCAGGAGAAGTACGAGGCGCACCACGGCGTACGGATCACCGACGCCGCGCTCGTCGCCGCGGCCACGCTGAGCGACCGCTACATCACCGGTCGCCAGCTGCCGGACAAGGCGATCGACCTCATCGACGAGTCGGCCTCGCGGCTGCGGATGGAGATCGAGTCCTCGCCCGAGGAGATCGACCAGCTCCGCCGCACCGTCGACCGGCTCAAGATGGAGGAGTTCGCGCTCGCGAAGGAGACCGACCCCGCCTCCGTGGAGCGGCTGGCCCGGCTTCGTGCCGACCTGGCCGACCACGAGGAGCAGCTGCGCGCGCTGGAGGCACGCTGGGAGCGCGAGAAGGCGTCGCTCGAGGGCGAGGGCGACATCCGCCGGCAGCTCGACCAGCTGCGGATCGAGGCCGACCGCCTGCTGCGCGAGGGCAACCTCGAGGGCGCCTCGCGGATCCGCTACGAGTCCATCCCCGAGCTGGAGAAGAGGCTCGCGGCGGTCGAGAAGACCGAGACGGAGGACACCGAGCCGCTCGTCGGCGAGGAGGTGGGGGCCGAGCAGATCGCCGAGGTGGTCGAGGCCTGGACCGGCATCCCGACCGGCAAGCTCCTGCAGGGCGAGACCGCCAAGCTGCTCGACATGGAGTCGGTGATCGGCCAGCGGCTGATCGGCCAGCGGGACGCGGTCCGCGCCGTCAGCGACGCCGTACGCCGGTCGCGCGCGGGGATCTCCGATCCCAACCGGCCGACCGGGTCGTTCCTGTTCCTCGGTCCGACCGGCACCGGCAAGACGGAGCTGGCCAAGTCGCTGGCGGAGTTCCTGTTCGACGACGAGCGGGCGATCGTCCGGATCGACATGAGCGAGTACTCCGAGAAGCACTCGGTCTCGCGGCTGGTCGGGGCGCCCCCGGGTTACGTCGGCTACGACGAGGGCGGTCAGCTCACCGAGGCCGTCCGGCGTCGTCCCTACTCCGTGGTGCTCCTCGACGAGGTCGAGAAGGCCCACCCCGAGGTCTTCGACATCCTGTTGCAGGTGCTCGACGACGGGCGCCTCACCGACGGGCAGGGCCGCACCGTGGACTTCCGGAACACCTTGCTGGTGCTGACCTCCAACCTCGGCTCCAACTTCCTGGTCGACCCGACCCTCGAGCCGGAGCAGAGGAAGCAGTCGGTGATGTCGCTGGTCCGGGCGAGCTTCAAGCCGGAGTTCCTCAACCGGCTCGACGAGATCGTGGTCTTCGACGCCTTGACGCGGGACGAGCTGGCGCACATCGTCGACCTCCAGCTCTCGCTGCTGGAGAAGCGGCTGGCCGTACGCCGGATCACGATCGACGTCACGGACGCTGCGCGGGCCTGGTTGGCCGACACCGGCTACGACCCGGCGTACGGCGCTCGGCCGCTGCGTCGCCTCATCCAGAGCGCGATCGGCGACCAGCTGGCGCGGCTGCTGATCGGCGGCGAGGTCACCGACGGCGGCAAGGTCACCGTCGACGTCCACGACGGCGAGCTGGCGCTCGAGCCGCGCTGATCCGACCTGTGGCTCCCGGGGGTCGCCGTGGTCAGAGCTGCATCGCGCGGAGCCTCGGGTCCACGTCGTCGGCGCCCTCGGGGGCCATCTCGGCGAGGACCGCTCGGACGGCGTCGACGGCCGGACGGCCGTGCCGACGGGCCAGGCGACGCTCGTAGCGCCGGTGGAAGTCGTGGGCGGCCTCGAGGGCACCCCGGCCGCGGGTGGAGAGCACGAGGAGCCGGGCTCGGGCGTCGCTCGGATCGGGTCGGCTCTCGAGGTAGCCGCGCGACGTCATGTCGTCGACGATCTGCCCCGCGCCCTGCTTCGTGATCCCGAGTCTGCTGGCGAGTCCGCTGGTGGTGAGCGGTCCGGCCGCCAGGGTCCGGAAGACGTAGCCGTCCGAGCGGCCGAGGTCGTCGTACCCGTGCGTGGCGAGATCCTCGTGCAGCTGGCGCACGAACTCCTGGTAGGCGAGCGCCAGCAGGACGCCGAGGTCGGGACTGGTCATGGTTCGATCATATAGACAAGCAGACTTGGACAAGTTACCTTGTCTATATGACCACCATCATCCGCGCCCAAGGGGCGCCGCGCTTCCAGCTCCCCGGCCTCGAGTTCGCCGGGCTCGCCTCGCCGAGTCGAGGCTCGGCCGACCTGTGCACGTGGCGGCTGACCGTGCAACCCGCGTTCGCCTCACCGGACGCACACCTGCTCGATCGTGACGAGGTGTTCGTGGTGACTCGCGGGGCCGTCCGCCTCGAGGCCGACGGGGACGTGATCGCTGCGGGTGACGCGTCGGTCGTCCCGGCCGGCACCCCGATCCAGCTCGCCAACGCCGGCGACGGGGAGGCCGAGCTGATCGTGTCGATCCCCGCGGGGTTCACCGCGACGACGCAGGACGGTGCCACCATCGGGACCCCGCCCTGGGCGGTCTGAGCCCACCGAGGGCGCCCTTGGTCTCGACAAGCTCGACCAGCGGGCGAGGCTCTCACCCAGCGGGCGGGCGTGACCGGGGGCGGGTTGTTTCGGTGGTCGAGCGAAGTCGAGACCACCACCGCGGGACCTTGGTCTCGACAGGCTCGACCAGCGGGCGAGGCTCACCCAGCGGGGCGGGCGAGGTGTTGTCGGTGGTCGAGCGAAGTCGAGACCACCACCGCGGGACCTTGGTCTCGACAGGCTCGACCAGCGGGCGAGGCTCACCCAGCGGGCCGGGGGTTGTTTCGGTGGTCGAGCGAAGTCGAGACCACCACCGCGGGACCTTGGTCTCGACAAGCTCGACCAGCGGATGAGACTCACCCAGCGGGCGAGGCTCGACCCAGCGGGGCGGGCGGTCGGACGTCGAGCGTCAGTCCTCGCTGGACCTCGCCCAGAGGTTGACGCCGGAGTCGACGGCGTACCGGTCGATGTCGGCCAGCTCCTCGTCGGTCAGCGGGGCGCCGTCGAGCGCGTCGAGGTTCGTGTCGAGCTGCTCGACGCTCGAGGCGCCGATGACCGCCGACGTCACCCGCGGGTCGCGCAGCGCCCACTGCAGGGCGAGCTGGGCGAGCTTCTGGCCGCGCCGCTCGGCGATCTCGTTGAGCGCCCGCACCCGTCGCAGGACGTCGTCGTCGAGGCCCGCGATCGTGGAGTCGTCCCGGGCGGCGCGCGAGTCCTCGGGCACCCCGTCGAGGTAGCGGTCGGTGAGCAGGCCCTGGGCGAGCGCCGTGAACACGATGCAGCCCATGCCCTGCTCCTCGAGCTCGTCGAGCAGGTCGCCCTCGATCCAGCGGTTGAGCATCGAGTACGACGGCTGGTGGATCAGCAGCGGCGTGCCCAGCTCGCGCGCGATGGTCGCCGCTTCCTTGGTCTCCCCGGCGGAGTACGACGAGATGCCGGCGTAGAGCGCACGTCCCGACCGCACCGCGGTGTCGAGCGCCGCCATCGTCTCCTCGAGCGGCGTGTCCGGGTCGAAGCGGTGGCTGTAGAAGATGTCGACGTACTCGAGCCCCATCCGAGCCAGAGACTGGTCGAGCGACGCCAGCACGTACTTCCGGGAGCCGCCGCCCTGGCCGTAGGGTCCCGGCCACATGTCGTAACCCGCCTTGGTCGAGATCACCAGCTCGTCGCGGTACGGCGCGAAGTCGTCGCGCATCCAACGTCCGAAGTTCTCCTCGGCCCGGCCGTACGGAGGCCCGTAGTTGTTGGCCAGGTCGAAGTGGGTGACCCCTCGGTCGAACGCCCGCCGCAGGATCGCCCGCTGGGTGGCGTCGGGCCGGTCGTCGCCGAAGTTCTGCCACAGCCCCAGCGACAGCGGTGGCAGCTGGAGCCCGCTGCGTCCGCAGAAGCGGAAGTCCGCGTCGTCGTACCGGGTGTCGGCTGCCTCGTAGGTCATCCCTCCATCCTGCCGCGCCGGTCCTGCTGGGGCTGCCGGGGGCCGGGCCGCACGCCCCGCCGATGCGTGCAGCGCCTCGCGTGCATGGTGCAATGGAGGGCGTGAGCGAGCCGACCACCAGACCGGCGCGACCACCCCAGGTGACGGTGGCCGCGTGGCTGATCATGGTCGGCTCCGTCTTCGTCGTGCTGATGGTCTGGGACCGGATCGCCGGGCTCCACTCGCTCGACTCGCGCAAGGCACTGCAGGCCGTCCTCGACGACCCGGGGGTGAAACCTCTCGGCCTGCAGGTCACCGACCTGATGATCGCCGTCAAGACCGTCTCGATGGTCGCCGCCGGGTGCGCCACGGCGATGGTGATCCTCGGCTACCAGACGCTCCGGCGCAGCCGGGGCGCCCGCCTCGCGCTCACGCTCCTCGCCGTCCCGCTCTTCTTCTCCGGCCTGGTCACCGGCGGCTTCGTGTCGTCCGGCGTGGCGGCCGCGGTCGCGACGCTGTGGCTCCGCCCCGCGCGGGTGTGGTTCGACGGCGGCTCGGGTCGTACGCCGTCCGCCCACGCGGAACAGGTGTTCGGGCGCTCGCAGGGGGCCCCGCCCCCCTGGACCCCGCCGCTCCCGCCCGGCGCGGACCCGGTCCGGCCGAGCGGTGAGGGCGGCACCTCACCGGCCGCCTGGGCACCCCCGCCGACCTCGGTGTACGACGTACGCCGGACCGACGACCGGACCGCCCAGCGGCCGGCGGCCCTCCTCTGGGCCTGCCTGCTGACCTGGGCCTTCGCCGGTGTGGCCGTGCTCGTGCTCACGGCCTCGATCGCGGTGCTCGCCGGGAACCAGCACCTCGTCCTCGACAAGATGCATCAGCAGAACCCGGACCTCGCCTCGCAGGGGGTGAGCGACCACCTGATCGTGGTGGTCGCGTTCGTCACCTGCGGGACCTTCGTGCTGTGGTCGCTGGCCGCGGCGGTGTTCGCGGCGCTGGCGTTCCGGCGACGGCGCCTCGCGTGGTACGCGCTGACGGCGTCGACGGCCGCCGTCGCCGTCGTCTGCCTGCTCGGGGCCATCGGGTCGCTGCTCGTGCTCGTGCCGCTGGTGGCCTCGTTGGCGACGATCAGCCTTCTGGTCCGCTCCGAGGTCCGCGGCTGGTTCGGCTGATCCTCGTCGACCGGCCGCCGGTCAGTGGCCCAGGTCGGCGGTGGCGAGCCGGCGGAGCCCCTCCTCGATCACGGCTGCCTCCTTGCAGAACGCCCACCGCACGAGCTGGTCGCCCGCAGCGGTGTCGTGGAACGGCTGCGTCGGGATGGCCACCACCCCGGCCCGCTCGGGCAGCGCGAGACAGAACTCCATCCCGTCCCGCCAGCCCAGCGACGAGATGTCGGTGAGCACGAAGTAGGTGCCCTCGGGCCGGCGTACGTCGAGGCCGACCTTCTCCAGGCCGTCGCACAGCAGGTCGCGACGGGCCTGGAGGTCCCGGGCGAGCAGTCGCGGCCACTGTCCCTCGTGATCGAGGCCGTGCGCGACGGCCGGCTGCAGCGGCGCACCGGACGTGAAGGTCAGCCACTGCGTGGCCGCCAGCGCCGCCGACACCAGCGCCGCCGGACCGGTCGCCCAGCCGACCTTCCAGCCCGTGACGCTGTAGGACTTCCCGGCACTGGAGAGCGTCAGCGTGCGCTCGAACATGCCCGGCAGCGTCGCGATCGGGACGTGCTCGTGGTCGTCGAAGGTCAGGTGCTCGTAGACCTCGTCGGTGATGACGATGAGGTCGTGCTCGATCGCGAGGTCGGCGACCGCCTGGAGCTCGGCGCTGGTCAGCACGGTGCCGGTCGGGTTGTGGGGCGAGTTGAGGAGCACGAAGCGGGTGCGCGGACCGACCGCGGACCGGAGCGCATCGACGTCCAGCCGGAAGTCGGGGGCGTGCAGGGTGACCGGACGGCGTACGCCGCCGGCCATCTGGATCATCGCGACGTAGGAGTCGTAGTAGGGCTCCAGCACGACCACCTCGTCACCCGGGTCCACGAGCCCGAGGAGCGCTGCCGCGATCCCCTCCGTGCATCCGGTCGTGACCAGCACCTGGGTGTCCGGGTCGAGCTCGAGACCGTAGTGGCGCCGCTGGTGCCGCGCGATCGCCTCCCGCAGGACGGGGACGCCGATGCCCGGCGCGTACTGGTTGGCGCCCGAGGAGATGGCGTCCCGGGCCGCCTCCAGCACCGAGGCCGGACCGTCGGCGTCCGGGAAGCCCTGCCCGAGGTTGACCGCGCCGGTGCGCACGGCGAGCGCCGACATGGTCGTGAAGATCGTCGGGGGGATCCCGTCGAGGCGATGGGCGAGGGGCATGACGGTCAGGCTCCGCGCGCGGCCGCCCACGCCGAGAGCAGCTCCTGCTCCCGCTCGGGAGAGAGGCCCAGCCGCGGGTTCGTCGCCTGCTCCGGATGCTCCCGGGCCCAGGCCAGGGTGTCTCTGACCACGTCGGCCATGGGCCGGTGCGTCAGCCCGGCCTCCTCGGCGCGGGCGGTGCCCATGGCCAGCGCCTGCTCGGGGCTCCCCTCCGACCACAGCGGCAGCTGGGCTCCGTCGACACCCTGCTCGACCAGCCAGCTGCCGTCGACCTCCACCAGGTCCGCGTCCGTGCCGAGGGCCGAGACGGTCTCACCGAGGAGCTCGCCGAACGTCGTGGCGGGCCGGGCGGCGGTGAAGGCGCCGCTCACGCGGCCCTCGGCCAGCCGGACGGTCCATGCGCCCATGTCGCGGGCGTCGATGCACTGCATCGGGGCGTCGGAGGGTCCCGGCGCGAGCATCCGGCCACCGCGCTCGGCGCGCAGCACCCAGTAGGGGTAGCGGGCGGTGGCGTCGCGTGGCCCCACGACGTACGTCGGCCGGACGATCGCGAGGCCGGTGGCGCCGTAGGCCTCCCGGGCCGCCCGCTCGCAGGCGACCTTCAGCGGCCCGTAGGTCTCGTTCGTGACCTCCTCGACGTCCGCGGCGGGCTCGTCGAGCAGCGGGGAGTCCTCGTCGGCGCCCGCGCGTGCCGGCTCCTGGTAGACCGACACGGTCGAGATGAAGACGTGGTGGCCGCCGCGGTCGCCCAGCGCCTCGTGCAGGTGGCGCACCTGCCGGGGGACGTAGGCGCAGACGTCGATCGTGGCGTCCCACGAGGCGTCCGCGAGGACCGACAGGTCGCCGTCCCGGTCGGCGAGGAGGTGGGTCGCCCCGGGGAGCTCGTCGGTCGCGTGACGGTGCAGGAGGGTGACGTCGTGACCCGCGGTGAGCGCCGCCTCCGCCATCGCATGGCCGACGAACCTCGTGCCGCCGATGATCAGGATCCGCATGCTGGGAGAGTAGGCCATATGGACGAGGCCCTCGCTGGAGACATCGACGCCCGCTGCCGGCTGACCGGCGAGTTCACGCTGCGTTCCGGCCAGACGGCGAGCGAGTACTTCGACAAGTACCTCTTCGAGACCGACCCCGTCCTGCTGGCCCGCGTCGCGGCCGCCATGGTGCCGCTGCTCCCTGCCGAGACCGACCTGCTCGGGGGGCTCGAGATGGGTGGCATCCCGATCGCCACGGTGGTCAGCGCCCAGTCCGGGATCCCGGCGCTCTTCGTGCGCAAGCAGGCCAAGACCTACGGCACCTGCAAGCTGGCCGAGGGGCCGGACGTGCGCGGTCGCCGGGTGACCCTGATCGAGGACGTGATCACCACCGGCGGCGCCGTGCGCGACGCGACGCGGGCGCTGCGGGAGGCCGGAGCCCACGTCGAGACGGTGGTCTGTGCGATCGACCGGTCACCGGGCGACGACAACCCCCTGGCCGACGTCGGCCTGCAGGTCCGGTCCGTCCTCACCAAGGCCGACCTGGACGCCGTACGCGGCTGACCGGCTCGGCTCGCGCGCGAGCGCGCTTCGCCGCTCGCTGCGGTGCCGCGCCCCGGCACGCCGGGTCACGCCGTCCTCGCTCAGCTCAGCTGGTGGCCTCTTCGCGGCGGTGCCGCCACCACTCGTACGCGACCGGGATCACCGACAGCGCCAGCAGGGCCAGGATCACCACGTCCAGCCGGGACCCGATGCCCGGGAAGGCGCTGCCCAGGAAGTAGCCGAGGCAGGTGACCGAGCCGACCCAGAGGACCGCCCCGATGGCGCTCCAGAGCCAGAACCGCAGGCGCGGCATCTCGCTGACGCCGGCGACCAGGGTGACGTAGGTACGGACGAACGGCACGAACCGCCCGATCACGAGGGCCTGGCTGCCGTGCTTCTCGAAGAACTCGACGGTCTGGTCGAGGTACTTCTTCTTCACGATCCGCCCGTCGTGACGACGGATGGGTGGCCCGACGGCTCGCCCGATCTCGTAGCCCGTGACGTTGCCGAGGAACGCGGCGACGCTGAACATGAGGATGCCGAGCAGGAGGCCCACGATGTTCGCCCCGCTCGTGAGGTTGAGCTTGTCGGTGGCGATGAACAGCCCCAACGCGAACAGCAGGGTGTCACCGGGCAGGAACGGGAAGAGCAGCCCGCACTCGATGAAGATGATCACCAGGCTCACCCAGACGAACTCCGTGTGGAAGTGGTCGAGCAGCCAGTTCGGATCCATCCAGGGGATGCCGAGAAGAAAAGTGTGCAGGCCGGTCACGCGGCGAGCCTACCCAGCCAACCTGTCCGTATCCTGTCGGCCCGCGGCGGGGGCCGCTTCCTCGGGGTGCCGGGGGCGGCCTCGGCTACGGTCCTCGCCATGGAGCAGAGCGAGCGCGACCGGTTCCTGGCCGGCGCTCGCGTCGCCGGTGACCTGGCCACGCGGCCCGAGGTGGCGGCCCGGTGGAGCGCGGAGAGCGCGTGTGCGGGGATGAGCGTCGGAGCGCTGGCCTGCCACCTCGCCTCCCAGCTGGACACCGCGGTCAGGCTGGTGGGCGCGGGACCGTCCGACCAGCCGCCGATCCGGCTCGCCGAGCACTACGCCCGGGCGGCCTGGGTGCGCGAGGGTCCGGACGGCGAGGCCAACGCCGGCATCCGCGACGGGAGCGAGGACCAGGCGGCCGCCGGCGCCGCGCGCGCTCGCGGCCCTGGTCTCCGACCGCCTCGAGGAGCTCCCGGGCGTGCTCGCCGCGGCCGAGTCCGACGACTCCGTGCTGATCCCGTGGCAGGGCTGGTCGCTGACCGCTCATGACTTCCTGGTCACCCGGATGATGGAGATGGTCGTGCACGCCGACGACCTCACCTCGAGCGTGGGCCTGCCCCCCGCGGAGTTCCCCGACGACGGTGCTCGCGCCGGTGCTGGACCTGCTCACCGGGTTGTCGCTGCGGCGGCACGGCCAGGCTGCCCTGGTGCGCGCGTTGAGCCGGCCGCAGCGCGCGCCGGACTCGATCTCGGCCTTCTGATGCCCGACGACGAGCGGGCACCGTACGACCCGATGCCGCACGGGCCGGTCGAGGTCGGCGTCGGCCCGTGGGTGGGCGCGTGGCCGACCGGGGAGCAGTACGACGAGCGGTTGCTCGCCGAGGGCGACCGGCGCAACGTCGTCGACCGCTACCGCTACTGGCGGCTCGAGGCGATCGTGGCCGATCTCGACACCCGGCGGCACGACTTCCACGTCGCGATCGAGAACTGGCAGCACGACTTCAACATCGGCACCATCGTCCGCACCGCGAACGCCTTCCTCGCCGCGGAGGTGCACATCGTGGGCAACCGGCGGTGGAACCGTCGCGGCGCGATGGTCACCGACCGCTACCAGCACCTGCGGCACCACGCCACGGCGGCCGACCTGGCGTCGTACCTCCGGCAGCGGGAGGTGCGCCTCCTCGGCATCGACAACCTGCCGGGCTCTGCCCACGTGGAGACGATGGAGATGCCGCGGCGCGTGTGCTTCCTGTTCGGCCAGGAGGGCCCGGGGCTCTCCGAGGCGGCGCGCGACGTGTGCGACGGCACGTTCTCCATCGCCCAGTTCGGCTCGACCCGGTCGATCAACGCCTCGGCAGCCGCGGCGATCGCGATGCACACCTGGATCCGCGCCCACGCCGACCTCGGCGACGAGGCGGCCTGGCGTGGGTGAGCCCGGGTGGGTGAGCGGGGTGGGTGAGCCCGGCACGCAGCCTCAGGAGGTCGTCCGGGTGTAGCAGACCACCGCGCGCTCGTGGAGGTGGTTCCACTCGAAGGCGCCGTGGTAGGTGAACCAGAAGTCGTGAGGCGTCCGCACGTACGCCGGACACCGGGTCCGGCTGATCCGCCGCATCGCCTTCCGCCCCGGGAACGTCTTGCTCCCGACGACGAACGATCCGGTGGCCCGGTAGCGGTGCGGGTAGGTGCAGGCGGTCGTGAGGAGCTGCTTGCCGCCGAGGCAGCGCCGGACCGTCCTCGGGATCGTGGTGCCGGGCAGCGCCGGCTCGCGGTCGGTGGGCAGCGGCGCCAGCGACTGGCCCGTGCAGGAGGACCAGATCGCACCGCAGCCAGCGGGCGCCCGACGCCTGCTGCTTCCGGGTGGGTCGGAAGAAGACGAACGAGTACGCCGTCCGGTCGCGGAGCCGGTCGCTCTGACCGAGTGCCGATCGCCACGGCGGCGTGCAGAGAGTGACCCCCATGTGGACGACCTTGGTCGACGTGTCCAGGTCGGCCCAGGTCACCCCCGTGGGCAGGTTCGGGACGCCGATCACGCGGTCGTCGTGAGCCGTCGAGCAGGGGATCGGGCCGGAGGTGTCGGTGGGCGCCGCGACCTGGGTGGCGGTGAGCTGGCGGCACTCCCCGACGGTGGGCCGGGTGCCCGCCGCCGCGGGGGAGGCCCCGGCCGGGGACAGCCCGGTGGAGGCGCCTGCGGTGAGCAGTCCGGCACTGAGCAGGCCGGCGGTCCAGCGTCTCGATGGCATGTCCTCGTCCCCTCGTGGACGGCCGGCTGCGCCGAGTGCTGCAGCCGCGACCGGATCAGCCTGCCACGGCTCCGCGTCCTCGTGGACGCCATCCGTGGCCGTTTCGAGTGCCACTAATGTGGGCGACACCGCCACCTGCAGGTCATGAGGAGTCACGATGCCCGTCGCCACACCCGAGATCTACGCGCAGATGCTCGACACCGCCAAGGACAAGGGGTTCGCGTTCCCGGCGATCAACGTGTCGTCCTCGCAGACCCTCAACGCCGCGCTCAAGGGCTTCGCGGACGCGGGGTCCGACGGGATCATCCAGGTGTCGACCGGCGGGGCGGAGTACCTCTCGGGCCCCGCGGTGAAGAACATGGTGAGCGGGTCGGTCGCCTTCGCGGCGTACGCGGCCGAGGTCGCGAAGAACTACCCGGTCCACGTCGCGCTGCACACCGACCACTGCCCGAAGGACAAGCTGGACGGGTTCGTCCGGCCGTTGCTCGACATCAGCGCCGAGCGGGTGGCCCGGGGCGAGGCGCCGCTGTTCCAGTCGCACATGTGGGACGGCTCCGCCGTACCGCTGGACGAGAACCTCCGGATCGCCGAGGACCTGCTGGCCCGGTGCGCCGCGGCGCACATCATCCTCGAGGTGGAGATCGGGGTCGTCGGAGGCGAGGAGGACGGCGTCGAGGGTGCCATCGACGAGAAGCTCTACACGACGCCGCAGGACGCCCTCGACACCGTGAACGCGCTCGGCCTCGGTGACAAGGGGCGCTACCTGACCGCGCTGACCTTCGGCAACGTGCACGGCGTCTACAAGCCGGGCAACGTCAAGCTCCGTCCCGAGATCCTCAAGAACGCCCAGGACGCGATCATCGAGAAGTTCGGCGCGGACGCCGGCTTCGGACCCGGCTCACTGCCCCTCGACCTCGTCTTCCACGGCGGCTCGGGGTCGTCCGAGGAGGACATCGCGGCCGCCGTGAAGTACGGCGTGGTCAAGATGAACGTCGACACCGACACCCAGTACGCCTACACCCGCCCGGTGGCCGACCACATGCTCCGCAACTACGACGGAGTGCTGAAGGTGGACGGCGAGGTCGGCAACAAGAAGTCCTACGACCCCCGGGCGTGGGGGAAGGCGGCCGAGGCCGGGATGTCGGCACGCGTCGTCGAGGCCTGCGCCAACCTCAGCGCCACCGGGCACAGCCTGGGCTGACCGCCCTCTCTCGCGGGCGATCCGCCGCCGGTCTCAGGCCGCGGGCTCCGCGGCCACCGGCTCGGTCGCGGCGTCGCGTCCCTCGCGGCGCGCGACCAGGTGGCGCGGCAGCTCGAAGAACATCACCGACACCAGACCCAACAGGAGCACGCCCACGGGCAGCAGCATCGTGTCGGACATCGCCGCGCTGAAGGGGACCCGCACGAAGACGGGCAGCTGTTGCAGCGCGCCGTTCGGGCTCGGCGCCGCCCGAGAGGCCGTGGGCGGCGATCCGGCTGTCGAGGAGCACGGCGATCGCGGCCGAGCCCAGCACCGCCCCGACCTGCCGGGTCGCGTTGTAGACGCCGGACCCGGCCCCCGCCATCTGCATCGGCAGGTTGCGGGTGGCCGTCGCCGCGAGCGGCGCCCAGACACCGGCCATGCCGATGCCGAGCAGGGCCATCGGCGCCAGGATGTGCCAGACCGGTCCACTGGCGGTCAGCGAGCGCGAGATCAGGAAGATGGCGACCGCCGTGACGGCGAAGCCGGCACCGGTGAGCGCGCGTGGATGGACCCGGTCGGTGAAGCGGCCGACGACGGGCGCGAGAACGATCGACATCACCGCCATCGGTACGAACAGCAGCGCCGACTGGAGCGGTGAGTAGCCGCGCACGAGCTGGGCGTAGAGCATGATCGGGAAGCCCATCGCCGTCGCCGTGAACGACATCGTCGAGATCGCGAAGTTGGAGATCGAGTAGTTGCGGTCGCGGAAGAGGCTGAGCGGAACCAGCGGCTCCTCGCGGTTGCGTGCCTGCCACAGGATGAAGAGGGCGAAGACCGCCAGGCCGCCGATGATCGAGCCCATCACCCAGGCGTTCCAGTGGTACTTGTGGCCCTGCTGGATGCCGAACACCAGCAGGAACATGCCGACCCCGCTGAGCGCGACGCCGAGCCAGTCGAAGCGGTGCATGTGGGTCGGCAGGCGCGGCACCAGCCGCATCGCCAGCACGAAGCCGATCACGCCGACCGGGATGTTGATGAAGAAGATCCACTGCCAGCCGAACGCGTCGACGAGGATGCCGCCGAGGATCGGGCCGACCAGGGTGGCCACGCCGGCCGTGGCGCCCCACAGCGCCATCGCCTGGCCGCGCTTGTCGGAGGGGAAGATCCGGGTGATCACCGACATCGTCTGCGGCGTCAGCAGCGCCGCACCGAGGCCCTGCACCACCCGGGCCACGATGAGCATCTCGATGCTGGTGGTCAGCCCGCACCACAGCGACGCCAGCGTGAAGATCGTGAGGCCGATCAGGTAGATGTTCTTCGGCCCGAACCGGTCGCCGAGCCGCCCGGTGATGAGCACGGGCACCGCGTAGGCCAGGAGGTAGGCGCTGGTCACCCAGACCACGCTGTTCACGCTGGCGTGGAGGTCGGCGATGATCGCCGGCGTCGCCACCGTGACGATCGTGGTGTCGACCAGGATCATGAAGAACCCGAGGCAGAGCGCGAACAGCGCCGGCCACGGCCTCACCTCGGCGGGGATCGAGTCACGCGTGGTCGTCTGTTGGGCCATGACATCAGTGAACACCCGGCCGCCGACATTGATTCCACCGATTTCGCGCGGACGAGGGTCTGGCAGGGTGGGGCCATGAGTCACCTCGACCTGATGGCCGGTCCTCCCCCCACCCTGCTGCCCGCGGACCCGGCCGACGCCGAGCTGGGCGGGGGAGACCAGCCCGCGGCCGTCGTACGCCGTCACCCGGCCTCGCCCGCCGCCTGGGCCGCGCTCGCCGACCGGGCCCGTGAGGAGGGTGCCGACGACGTGACCGTCTATGCCTACGCCCGCGTCGGCTACCACCGCAGCCTCGACCTCCTGCGCCGCAACGGCTGGAAGGGACACGGGCCGGTGCCGTGGGAGCACGAGCCGAACCGGGGGTTCCTGCGCTGCCTGGGCACGCTCGCCCTCGCCGCGCGGGCGATCGGCGAGGACGAGGAGTGGCAGCGCTGCTCGTCGTTCCTGCGCGACTCGAGCCCGACCGCGGCCGACACGCTGCTCCGCGCCTGACCGCTTGTAACGCGCTGTTACGTGCACAGGTGCGCCGCTCCAGCGACGCGGGACCGCGAGTAACTGCGCGTTACAGCGGGGCGGGAGCGCCGAGGAGCGAGCGGACCCGGTCGGCGCCCAGGGCGACGATGAGGGTGGGCAGCCGCGGGCCGCGGTCGGCGTCGACGAGCAGCCGGTAGAGCAGGGTGAAGAACTCCTTCTGGTCCGCCTTCACCGCGTCGTCGGGTGCGGCGTCCACGGCCAGGCCGCGGGCCAGCTTGGGCACGCCGTACACGAGGGCCGTCACCGGCTCGAGGTCGAGCTCCTCGTCGGTCAGCCCCCCGAGGAGGAGGTCGAGCCACCGTCGCTCCCGCTCCGAGAGGGCCGCGAGCCGGGTGGTGTCGGGCTCGGTGCGCACGGTCGTGCGGTCCGACTCGGGGACGAACTCGGCGGTCCACGCCATGGCCCGCGACAGACGTGGCTCCAGGGACTCGACCGAGTCGTGGGCGTGTCCCATGTGGGAGACGATCCGGCTGATCTGGTCGGCGGAGCCCGCCGTCACGTCGGCCACCGACGCGAGCACGCGGAAGGGGACGACGACCTCGGCGGTCGGCAGCGGCCCGTAGGACTGGGTCGCCGCCGCGCGTTCGTAGGCGAGCACCTGGGCGTCCCGCTTGGTGGCCGCCTTCCGGCCGAGCGCGTCCCACTCGTCGTACAGCCGCACGACCTCGGGGCCGAAGTCGATGTCGAACGTCTGCCGGGGCTGCCGTCGGACGTAGAGCCAGCGCAGGATCGCCGGCTCCAGCACCCGGAGGGCATCGGCGGCGGTCGGCGCATGGCCGGCGGACGACGACATCTTCTGGGCGCCGGCGAAGCCCACGAAGCCGTAGCCGAACCACGCCGGGCGCGGGGTGTCCCAGATCGCCTCGACGAGCTCGTGGCCGACCGTGAACGACGACCCCGGCGTCGCGTGGTCCATGCCGGCCGGCTCGAAGTCGACGTGCTCGAAGGCCCAGCGCATCGGCCAGTCGACCTTCCAGACCAGCTTGCCCTCGTCCTGCGTGGCGAGGTTGGTGGTGCCGTGGTAGTCGCACACCGCGCAGACGTAGGTCAGGTCCGTCGTGTCGTCGTCGTACGACGTGATCGTGGTCGTGTCGCGCCCGCACTCGCGGCAGTAGGGCTTGAACGGGAACCGTCCCAGCTCGGTCGTGCCCTCGACCTCGTCGTCCTGGGCGACCGAGTCGGCCAGGGCCGCCGCCTCCTGGTCGTCCATCGACTCTGCGGCATCGGCCGAGGTGGCCGGTGGGTCGGCCTTCTTGGTGCGGTACTTGGCGAGGACGGCGTCGATCTCGTGCCGGTGCCGGACGGCGCGCAGCACCTCGTCGCGATAGAGGCCGGACCGGTAGCGCTCGGTCTGCGAGATCTGCTCGATCTCGACGCCGAGCTCCGCGAGAGCCGTCAGCACGGGCTCCTTGAAGTGCTCGGCCCAGGACGTGTGGCACCCCCAGGGGTCCGGCACCGCGGACAGCGGGCGGCCGATGTGCTCCGACCACGACGCAGGAACGCCCGCCGGCACCCGACGGAACCGGTCGTAGTCGTCCCAGACGTGCAGGTGGCGCACGGGTACGCCGCGACGCCGCAGCTCGTCGGCGACGAAGTGCGGCATCAGGAGCTCGCGCAGGTTGCCGAGGTGGACCGGCCCGGACGGGGACACGCCCGACGAGCAGGTCACCGGGCCGTCGGCCCCGGAGCGCTCGTGGTGCCGGACCGCGTCGTCGGCCGCGCGGGTGACCCAGTCGACGGGGTCTGCGGTGGCCATGGCGCTGCGACTCCTGGTGGTCGGGTGGAGTGCCGAAGGCTACCGGAGGCGCACCTGCCGAGGATCGGGTGGGACCGCTCACGAGATGCAGAAAAGAGCGCCGGTTTCCACCGAGCGCCCTTTCCGAGACGCCAACCCAATCCCCCGCGCTGGGTCGACGTCACCTCATTCTCGCCGTGACCGGTCCCGGCCAACCGGGTCGGCGCTGCCGTTGGCACTAAGATGCCATCCGTGCCTCGACGACGCCCGGTGTCCGTCCTGTCCGCCCTGGGCGTCAGCGAGGAGGACGAACGTCACTACCAGCAGGTGCTGCCGCTGTCGGGCGCGCCGGTCGCGGCGGTCGCCACCGCCCTCGGCGTCCCGGCCGACCGGCTGTCCGAGCCGCTCGGTGGGCTGCTCGACCGGGGCATCGCGGTCATCGAGGGCAGCCGCCTCCGGGTCCTGCCGCTGGCCGAGGTGGTGTCCGCGGCCATCGCCGCCGAGGCCGCGGCCGCCGTCCGGGTCCGCGACCGCCTGGACGACCTGGCGAGATCGATCTCGTTCCTGACCGCCGCCGGCTCGCGCCCCGGTCCCGGGGAGGTCGAGGAGCTGGGCGGCATCGACGGCGAGGTGAGTGCCGGCGGCAACCCGCTGGCCCTGCTCACCGCGCTGATCGAGTCGAGCAAGGGGGACCTCCTCTTCCTGCGGCCCGACACCTGGCAGATGCCCCGCGAGTCCGCGATGGCGCGGGTGGTGGGCCGCGCCGTGGCGTCCGGGCGACGGTCCCGGGCGATCTACCCGATCCGGGCCCTCCGCGAGGTGCCCGACGTCCTGCGCACCCGGCTCGACGAGGGGGAGGAGGTGCGCATCGTCGACGACATGCCGACGCGGCTGTTCGTGATCAGCGGCACGCACGCGATCGTTCCCGAGCCGCTGGGCTTCGCCGACGAGCCGCGCCTCCTGGTCCGGCAGGGAGCGCTCGTCGAGGCCCTCACGTTGCTCTTCGAGCTCTACTGGGACCGGTCGGTCGAGGTGCCCGGACTCGGGGGCGCCCGGCTCGACGAGCGGGTGTTCCTGGTGCGTCAGCTGGCATCGGGGGCGAAGGACGAGCAGATCGCCCGCACCCTGGGGCTGAGCCTGCGGACCGTACGACGTCGCGTGTCCGACCTGATGATCGAGCTGGGCGTCGACACGCGCTTCCAGGCCGGTGCCGAGGCCGTCCGACGCGGATGGCTGTGACCGAGCAGCAGACCGCGAGGTACGAGCGGGCTGCGTGGGCTCGGGCAGGTCGAGCGAGCGCACGACCGAGCCTGCGAGGTCGTGGCCGCGTGTCGAGACCCGGTGAGGTTGCCTGGGCGTGCTGGGCCGCGAGGTACGAGCGGGCTGCGTGGGCTCGGGCAGGTCGAGCGAGCGCACGACCGAGCCTGCGAGGTCGTGGCCGCGTGTCGAGACCCGGTGAGGTTGCCTGGGCGTGCTGGAGCGCGAGGTACGAGCGGGCTGCGTGGGCTCGGGCAGGTCGAGCGAGCGCACGACCGAGCCTGCGAGGTCGTGGCCGCGTGTCGAGACCCGGTGAGGTTGCCTGGGCGTGCTGGACCGCGAGGTACGAGCGGGCTGCGTAGGGCCTATCGCGGGAGGATGAACGAGTAGGCGCCCGGCTCCACCCGCCAGCTGCGGTGGCGCTCGGGCCCGCTGATCTCCCCGTCCGCGCTGATCCAGAACGAGTCGCCCGAGATCGACACCTGGGAGCCGCGGAGGTACTGCACGTCGCCGTGGCGGTGGTGTTCGCCGCGGGAGAGCCGGATCCCGTAGGCGATCTTGGCCATGGCTCCCGTGGCGTGGGAGATCATCACGTCCACACGACCGTCCTCCGGGTCGGCCTCGGGCACGAGCTCCGTACCGCCGCCGACGTTGGCGCCGTTGCCGACCGCGACCATCAGCACGGGCCGGTCCAGATCGGTGACGACCTCGCCGTCGACCTCGACGTGCAGGTGCACGCTCGGAGGCTCGAACGCCGCCTGGAGCGCACCGAGCGGATACCCCAGCTTGCCCAGGTTGAGCTTCCCGACGCCGAGCGCGTGGAGACGGTCCTTCCACCGAGCACCTCGGCGTGAGGCCTGGGCGCCGGCCCCGACGTGGACGTTGTTGACCACGATCTCGCCGAGCTCGTCGACGATCAGGTCCATCGGCCGCACCTCCCCGGAGACGACGACCTCGGCCGCCTCCTCCACGTCGAGCGGGATGCCGAGGGTGCGGGCGAAGTCGTTGCCGGTCCCCATCGGCAGCAGCCCGACCACAGCGTGCTGGAGGTCGTGACGCCGGTAGAGGGCCGAGATCACGGCGTGGAGGCTGCCGTCGCCGCCCGCGACCACGATCCGGCGGGACGCGGCGCGCTGCAGCACGCCGTCCAGCTCGCCCGGCCGGGAGGTCGACTGGACCTCCACGGAGCACCGTTCGCGGAGGATCGCCAGGGCGGACTGGAGGCTCTCGTCGTCGTCGGTGCCCGCGTCGTCGTTGGTGATCACGAGCAGCGGGTCCACGGGGCGGACCCTAGCCGACGAGGCCCGCCCCGGCACCGCCCGTGGGGTAGGGTCGCGTCCGCACGAGGCCCTGCCCGGCGCCGATGGCGCGAGCGGGGCCGATCCGTTTCTGGGAGCCGGTGGAGGTCCGATGCCCGCGATCGTGGTCCTCGGCGCCCAGTGGGGCGACGAGGGCAAGGGGAAGGCCACCGACCTGCTGGCCACGACCGAGTCGATCGACTACGTGGTCCGCACCAGCGGTGGTCACAACGCCGGCCACACGATCGTGGTGAACGGCGAGAAGTTCGCGACCCACCTGCTGCCGAGCGGCATCCTCACCCCGGGCTGCACCGCGGTGATCGCGAACGGCGTCGTGGTCTCGCCCGAGGCGCTCTTCCGCGAGCTCGACGCACTGGCGGCGCGCGGTGTCGACGTGTCCCGGCTCGTGGTGAGCGCCAACGCGCACGTGATCGCGTCGTACCACTCGACGATCGACAAGGTCACCGAGCGGTTCCTCGGCAAGAACAAGGTCGGCACCACCGGCCGCGGCATCGGGCCGGCGTACTCCGACAAGGTCGCGCGGGTCGGCATCCGCGTCGCGGACCTCTTCGACGAGGGGATCCTGCGCGAGAAGGTCGAGGCCAGCCTCGACGTGAAGAACCAGCTGCTGGCCAAGGTCTACAACCGCCGCGCGGTCGAGGTCGACGCGGTCGTCGAGGAGCTCACGGCGTACGCCGAGCGGTTGCGGCCGATGGTGGCCGACACGTCGCTGCTGCTCAACCGGGCCCTCGACCAGGGCGAGACCGTGCTGTTCGAGGGTGCCCAGGCGACCATGCTCGACGTCGACCACGGCACCTACCCGTTCGTCACGTCGTCGTCCCCGGTGGCCGGCGGTGTGTGCACCGGCGCCGGGGTCGGACCGACCCGCATCGACCGGGTGATCGGCGTGATCAAGGCCTACACGACCCGGGTCGGCTCGGGGCCCTTCCCGACCGAGCTCTTCGACGCCGACGGCGAGAAGCTCTGGAAGATCGGCGGCGAGGTCGGCGTCTCGACCGGCCGCGACCGCCGCTGTGGCTGGTACGACGCCGTGATCGCCCGCTACGCCACCCGCGTCAACGGGCTGACCGATCTCTTCCTGACCAAGCTCGACGTGCTCTCGAGCTGGGAGCGGGTGCCGGTCTGCGTGGCGTACGACGTCGACGGGACCCGCCACGACGAGATGCCGATGACGCAGACCGAGTTCCACCACGCGAAGCCGGTCTACGAGTACCTCGACGGCTGGTGGGAGGACATCTCCGGCTGCCGGGCGTTCGCGGACCTGCCGGCCAACGCGCAGGCCTACGTGCGTGCCCTCGAGCAGATGTCGGGCAGCCGGATCTGGGGTGTCGGCGTCGGTCCGGGTCGGGAACAGACGCTCGTCGTACCCTGACCCGCGGCGGGCGGTACTGTCCCGCCATGCTGGATCCGCGCGAGGCGATCGACCGCATCAACAGGGTCTACGGGAAGCATCCGGGGTTTCGTGCCCTGCATGCCCGTGGTTCCTTCTACACCGGGACGTTCACGGCCACGCCCGAGGCGACCGCGCTGTGCCGGGCCGAGCCGTTCTCGGGGAACGCCGTACCGGTCCTGGTGCGGTGGTCCAACGGCACCGGCAACCCGAAGCGGCCCGACGGCGTGCAGGACATCCGCGGCATGGCCGTGAAGTTCCAGGCGCCGGGCGGCGACGCCGACCTGCTGGGTCAGACGTCGCCCAGGTTCCCCGTGCGGAGACCCGAGGACTTCGTCTCGATGACGGAGGCGTCGAAGAAGCCGGCGACCTTCCCGCTCTGGGTGCTCAAGCATCCTTCGGCGGCGCCCGCCCTGATCGCGGGTTCGCGGGCGAAGGCGCTGGCACCGCCGTACTCCTACGCGGAGGTGACCTTCTACCCGATCCACGCCTACGGCTGGCTCGCGGCCGACGGTGCGCGGAGCTGGGTGCGCTACGTGTTCCGTCCCCTCGCGGACCGCGCTGAGCGGCCCGGCGACTTCGGGGGGCGCGAGCGGCTCAAGGACGAGATGGCGGCCCGCCTGGAGCGGGGTCCCGTGCGGTTCGACGTACGGGTGACGGTCGCCGGCCCGCGGGACGACCCGCACGACCCGACCTCCGTCTGGAAGGGCGAGCGCGAGTTCAGTGCGGGCGTCATCACCGTCACTGCCGGGATCGACGATCCCGAGAAGTCGGGTGGCCCGGTGGTGTTCGACCCGACGCGGGTGGTCGACGGGATCGAGCTGTCCGACGACCCGATCCTGCGCTACCGCCCGTCGGCGTACTCCGAGTCGATCGAGCGCCGTACCTCCTGACCGCGGCTCGGCAACGGCGGTCAAGCGCGGGCGCGAGCATCGGCCGATGCTCGACCCATGACACTTCCGTACGCAGAACCCCTGACCCTGAAGGACGCGGCCGACCTCGTCGTGCCCGAGCCGCCGCGGCGCGGCGAGCCCGGCGGGGAGCCGTGCTTCCCCTGCAGCGCCGAGGGCGACTCCAACCTGATCTGGTCCGACGACACCTGGACGTTGCACAACCCCGGGCAGACCGCGCTCCCCGGCTCGGTGTGGCTGGCCTCGCGCGCGCACTTCGACTCGTTCGCGGACATGCCGGCCGAGGTGGCCGCCACCTTCGGCGGCGTCTGCGGCCGGGTCGAGCGTGCCGTGCTCGCCCTCGGGGACGTCGGCCGGGTGCACCTCTACCGCTGGGGTGACGGCGGGGCGCACTTCCACGTCTGGTTCGTGCCCCGGCCCCTGGGGCGGCTCGACATGAACGGTCACCTGCTGATGGCGTGGGAGGACGTGATGCCCCCCGCGACCGAGGAGCAGATCGCCGAGGTGGGTCGGCGCATCGCCGCCGCGATGGTGTAGTTCGATGGCCGCTGTGACCACCTCGGCCGAGCTGGACCGCCGCCTCGGGCTCGGTGACGCGGTGTTCATCGGACTGGGGTCGATGATCGGCGCCGGGGTGTTCGCGGCGTACGCCCCGGCCGCGCAGGCGGCGGGCTCTGGTCTGCTGGTGGGCCTGGCCGTGGCGGCCGTGGTCGCCTACTGCAACGCCACGTCGTCGGCGCAGCTCGCCGCGGCGTACCCACGCGCGGGTGGCACGTATCTCTACGGCCGGGAGGTGCTCGGCGACTGGTGGGGCTACCTCGCCGGGTGGGGCTTCATGGTCGGCAAGACCGCGAGCTGTGCGGCGATGGCCCTGACGTTCGCGGCGTACGTCGCGCCGGCCGGTGGGCAACGCCCCGTCGCGGCGCTCGTGGTCGTCGTCCTGGCGCTGGTCAACTGTGCCGGGATCACCCGCACGGCACTGCTGACCCGCGTGCTCGTGTCCCTGGTGCTGGTCGCTCTGGTCGTTGCGGCGGTCGCCTGCTTCTCGGGAGGCTCCGCCTCACACCTGTCGGGCTGGGCGTCGCCGGACCGGGGGCTCTACGGCGTGCTGCAGGCGGCCGGACTCCTCTTCTTCGCCTTCGCCGGCTATGCGCGGATCGCGACGCTCGGCGAGGAGGTGCGCGAGCCCGAACGGGTCATCCCGCGGGCGATCGTCCTGGCGCTGGCCGGGGCGGTCGTGGTGTACGCCGTGGTCGCGGTCGCCGTGCTGTCCGTGCTGGGCCCGTCGGGCACCGCCGCCTCGTCGGCGCCGGTGGCGGACGCCGTTCGGGTGACCTCCGCGCCGTGGGTGGTCGGCGTCGTCCGGGTGGGAGCGGCGCTGGCCTCGGCCGGCGCACTGCTCGCCCTGATCGCCGGGCTGGGTCGGACCGGGCTGGCGATGGCGCGCGAGCGCGACCTGCCCGGCTGGCTCGACGCCGTACACCCTCGGTTCCACGTGCCCCACCGCGCCGAGCTCGGCGTCGCCGCGGTCGTGGTCGTCCTGGTGCTGACCACCGATCTCCGGGGCGCGATCGGGTTCTCGTCGTTCGGGGTGCTGCTCTACTACTTCGTCGCCAACGCGTCGGCGTACGCCCAGGGACGCGCGGCGCGCCGGTTCCCACGCTGGCTGCAGGTCCTCGGCTGCGCCGGCTGCCTCGTCCTCGTGGTCACCCTCCCCTGGCAGGCGGTACTCACCGGCGTCGCGGTCTTCCTGGTCGGCATCGCCCTCCGCTGGGCCCGGCTCACCCTCACCCGTTGAGCCGCGCCTTATGGTCCGTTGAGCCGCGGGAAATGGTCCGTTGAGCCGCGGGAAATGGTCCGTTGAGCCGCGGGAAATGGTGCGGTGAGCCGCGGGAAATGGTTGTGGCGAGGGCTCCTGCGATCCATGGGAGCCACAGGGCGCGGCTCGACGGACCACAAGGCGCGGCTCGACGGACCACAAGGCGCGGCTCGAACGGACCACGAGGCGCGGCTCGACGAGCCATAAGGCGCGGGTCGACGGACCACAAGGCGCGGGTCAACGGGGAGGGGTGGCTAGGGTGAGCCGCGATGAAGGCGCTCGTGATCGGTACCGGTGGGCGGGAACACGCGCTGGTCCTGGCTCTCGCCCGCGACCCCGGCGTCACCGAGGTGCACGCGGCCCCCGGCAACCCGGGGATGGCCGAGGCGGCCACCCTCCACCCGGTCGACCCGATGGACGGTGCAGCCGTGGCCGCCCTGGCCCGCGAGCTGGACGCGGGTCTGGTCGTGGTCGGACCGGAGGCACCGCTCGTGGCGGGCGTGGCAGACGCCGTCACCGCGGCCGGCATCCCGTGCTTCGGCCCGTCCGCCGAGGCCGCCAGGCTCGAGGGCTCGAAGGCGTTCGCCAAGGAGATCATGGCCGCCGCGGGGGTGCCCACGGCGGCCGCCCGCGTCTGCACCAACGCCGAGGAGGCCGCTCGGGCACTCGACGAGTTCGGTCCGCCGTACGTCGTCAAGGACGACGGCCTGGCCGCCGGCAAGGGGGTCGTCGTCACCGACGACCGGCAGGCCGCGCTCGACCACGCCGTCGCGTGTGGGAGCGCAATCGTCGAGGAGTACCTCGACGGTCCCGAGGTCAGCCTGTTCGCGATCACCGACGGCCACACGGTCTATCCGCTCCAGCCGGCCCAGGACTTCAAGCGGCTCTTCGACGGCGACGAAGGCCCCAACACCGGTGGCATGGGGGCCTACACCCCAGTGCCGTGGGCTCCCGAGGGCCTCGTCGACGAGGTCGTGAGGACCGTGATCCAGCCGACGGTCGACGAGCTCGGCCGGCGGGGCACGCCCTTCCAGGGCCTGGTGTACGCCGGGTTGGCGCTGACCGCGCGCGGCCTCCGCGTGGTGGAGTTCAACGCCCGGTTCGGCGACCCGGAGACCCAGCCGATCCTGGCGCTGCTCGACTCGGCGCTCTCCCCGCTCCTCCTCGGCGCCGCGACCGGCGCGCTCGCCGACGTGCCCCCACCCTCCTGGAAGCCCGGCGCCGCCGTCACCGTCGTGATGGCGTCGCGGGGGTATCCCGAGACCTCGTCGAACGGCGACGTCATCGTCGGCACCGAGACCCTCGCCGCCGACCCCCACGTCGCCGCCCTCCACGCGGGCACCGCGACCGTCGACGGCCGGCTGGTCACCGCCGGAGGCCGTGTCCTGGGCGTCACCGCGGTCGGTGCCGATGTGGCCGACGCGCGCGCCCGCGCCTACGAAGGCGTCGCGATGATCTCGTTCCCGGGCGCTCAGTGGCGCCGCGACATCGCGGCCGGCCGGTGAGTGACGTACGCCGTTCGGACAGCGGCGGCACGATGGTGCCGGTCACCACACCGGTCGGCGAGGTCCGACCAGACCTGGCCCAGCTCGAGCCCCTTCGACGTGTCCGCGTGCCGGGACCGCTCCGGCCCTCGGGCGACCCGCCGTTCTTCGACGCGGGTGAGGTCATCACCTGGCACTACGGGCACAGCCTCGACGTGCTCCGGGTCGTCCGGGACGACGAGCGCGGACTCGTCGCCTGGCTGCCCCGGGACTCCGAGCGGCTCGTGCCCGTGCCCCGCGACGGCCGAGGCGTGCGCGAGCGCTCCCTGGCCGAGCGGGCGGCTCTCGCCGTGGCCGGCGACTACGACCTGGTCGCGCGCCGGTGGCGCGGGCCGGGGCTGCTCCGGATCGCGCCCACGGGAGTGCCGTGGTCGCTGTGGTACTTCGTCGAGGACGACGGCGCGTTCGCCGGGCACTACATCAACCTCGAGCTCGTGCACGAGCGACCGGCGGACGGCGGCCCGCGCATCCACACCCGCGATCTCACCCTCGACCTGTGGGTGGAGGACGGACAGACCTGGCTGAAGGACGCCGACGAGCTCGACGCGGGGGTCGCGGCCGGCTGGTACACGCGCGCGCAGGCCGCGGTCATCCACGAGATCGCCGAGCAGGCGCGGGCCGAGCTGATCGAGCCGCGGGCCTGGCCACTCGACGAGGGCTGGGAGGACTGGCGGCCGCCCCCGGGAGGCGACGACCCGCTCGCGATCCCCGCCTCGATAGCCTTGCCGTCGTGACCGTGCCGAACGTCCTCGCCAGCCGGTACGCCGCGCCCGACCTCGCCGCGATCTGGTCGCCCGAGCACAAGGTCGTGCTCGAGCGCCGACTGTGGATCGCCGTCCTGACCGCCCAGCGCGACCTGGGGGTCGACGTACCGGACGGCGTGGTCGAGGCCTACGAGAAGGTCGTCGACCGGGTGGACCTGGCGTCCATCGCGGCGCGCGAGCGGGTGACCCGGCACGACGTGAAGGCGCGGATCGAGGAGTTCTCCGCCCTGGCGGGCCACGAGCACATCCACAAGGGCATGACCAGCCGCGACCTGACGGAGAACGTCGAGCAGCTCCAGGTGCGGCAGTCGCTCCAGCTGGTGCGCGACCGCGCCGTCGCGGCCCTCGCCCGGCTGGCCCGGCTGGCGACGGAGCACGGGTCCACCGTGATGGCCGGCCGCTCCCACAACGTCGCGGCGCAGGCGACGACGCTCGGGAAGCGGTTCGCGACGGTCGCCGACGAGCTGCTGGTCGCGCTCGAGCGCGTCGAGGAGCTCCTCGCGCGGTATCCCCTCCGCGGGATCAAGGGACCGATGGGCACCTCGCAGGACGTGCTCGACCTCCTGGGCGGCGACGAGTCGCGGCTGGCCGAGCTCGAGCGGCGCGTCGCCGCCCATCTGGGCTTCGAGCGCGTCCTCGACAGCGTCGGCCAGGTGTACCCGCGCTCGCTGGACTTCGACGTCGTCTCCGCCCTGGTCCAGCTCGTGTCGGCGCCCTCCAACCTGGCCACGACCATCCGGCTGATGGCCGGCCACGAGCTCGTCACCGAGGGTTTCCGTGAGGGGCAGGTCGGCTCGAGCGCGATGCCGCACAAGATGAACACCCGTTCCTGCGAGCGGGTCAACGGCCTCGCGGTGGTGCTCCGCGGGCACCTCTCGATGGTCTCGGAGCTGGCCGGTGACCAGTGGAACGAGGGGGACGTCTCCTGCTCCGTCGTACGCCGGGTCGCGCTGCCCGACGCGTTCTTCGCCACCGACGGGCTGTTCCAGACCTTCCTGACCGTGCTGGACGAGTTCGGGGCCTTCCCGGCGGTGATCCAGCGCGAGCTCGACCGCTACCTGCCGTTCCTGGTCTCCACCAAGGTGCTGATGGCCGCGGTCCGGGCCGGGGTGGGGCGCGAGGAGGCGCACGAGGCGATCAAGGAGCACGCGGTCGCCGTCGCGCTCGAGCTGCGCGAGGGCCGGGCGCACAACGACCTGTTCGACCGGCTGGCCGCGGACCGGCGGCTCGGGCTCGACCGGGCCGCGATCGCGGCTCTGGTCCGCGACCCGATCGAGTTCACGGGGGCGGCCCGCTCGCAGACCGCGGCCGTCGTACGACGCGTGGAACAGGTGGTGGCGCGCCACCCCGAGGCCGCGGCGTACACCCCCGGCGCCATCCTCTGACCCCGCGCTCGTCCAGTCGTCCCCTGACGTGCTGTTCCAGCAGCGCGCGGACGACCCGGGCCGTCAGGCCCCCAGCAGCCGGTCCAGCTTGGCCTCGAGCCGCTTGATGTCGGCCTTGGTGGCCGATTCCAGGTCCGGCAGCAGGTCGACCACGATCGTGCCGCCGGGCTCGAGCTTGACCTGGTCGACGTCGGAGACCTTGTAGGCGTTCTGGCGGCGCAACGCGGCCTCCATGTCGGTCTGGCGGACGCCCTCGTGGCGCAGCGCCTCGGGGATCCACCGGCCCGACCTGGCGCAGCACCGTCGTCGTGCCCTCCATCAGCGCCGCGATCCGGTTGTGCGGCCGGACGACCCGCACCAGGAACGCGTTCGCCGCGATCAGCGCAGCGGCACCGATCAGCCCGCCGAGCAGCGAGTTGTCGGGACCGATCACCGCGTTCTGCACCACGTTCGAGAGCAGCAGCACGACGATCAGGTCGAAGGAGTTGAGCTGGGCCAGGTCGCGCTTGCCGGCCAGTCGCAGGAGCACGATGAGGGCGAGGTAGACCACCACGGTCCGGATCAGCTTGTCCGGGACGGAGACGCCGAGGTGCACGAGGTCGTTCCACATGGCTTCATCCTCCCGCCACTACCTAGGCTGGGGCGCATGTCGAAGGCGGTGTCGGTGCGGATCACCGGACGCGTCCAGGGCGTCTCCTTCCGGTGGTACGCCGTCCAGCAGGCCGACCGGCTCGGGGTCCGGGGCTGGATCGGCAACGAGCCCGACGAGTCCGTGGCTGGCCACTTCGAAGGACCCGACGACGCGGTCGACGCGATGGTCGCCTGGTGCCGGCACGGACCGTCGTACGCCGCGGTGCGCGACGTCGCGGTCAGGGACGCGCCGCCGACCGGGGCGGACGACTTCGGCGTCAGGTACTGATCCGGGGCCCCACCCCGGGTCGGTAGCCTTCGCTGCATGACGCCCTCCGTCGCCCCGACCATCGACGGCGCCACGCATCTCCATTCCGGCAAGGTCCGCGACCTCTACGAGCTGTCCGACGGCCGGCTCCTGATGGTCGCCAGCGACCGCATCTCCGCGTTCGACTTCATCCTCGAGACGCCGATCCCGGACAAGGGCGAGATCCTGACCCGGATGTCGCTGTGGTGGTTCGACCAGCTCAGCGGTCTGGTGCCGCACCACGTGCTGTCGACCGACGTCCCGCCTGCGGTCCGTGGTCGGGCCGTGATCTGCGAGCGGCTCGACATGTTCCCGGTCGAGTGCGTCGCCCGGGGATACCTGACCGGGTCCGGGCTGCTCGACTACGAGCGCTCGGGCGAGGTGTGCGGGATCCCGCTCCCGGCCGGGCTGCAGGACGGCAGCCGGCTGCCCGAGCCGGTGTTCACGCCGGCCACCAAGGCAGAGCTGGGCGAGCACGACGAGAACGTCTCCTTCGACGCCGTGGTGCAGACCATCGGCGACGACGCGGCGGAGGACCTCCGCACCCTCACCCTGGCGGTCTACGCGAAGGCCGAGGGGATCGCCCGCGACCGCGGCATCATCCTGGCCGACACCAAGCTCGAGTTCGGCCGTCGCCCCGACGGCACCACGGTGCTGGCCGACGAGGTGCTGACCCCGGACTCCTCCCGCTTCTGGCCCGCGGACCAGTGGCAGCCCGGCCGCGCCCAGCCGTCGTACGACAAGCAGATCGTGCGCAACTGGCTGCTCTCGCCCGAGTCCGGGTGGGACCGTACGACGGGCGAGGCGCCGCCGCCGCTCCCCGACGAGGTCGCCGAGCTGACGCGTGCCCGCTACCTCGAGGCCTACGAGACCCTGACCGGTGAGACCTGGTGAACCGCGCTGCTTCCCCGCGGGAGGCCGGTGGTGAGTGACTTCACGGTCAGCCTCGACCTGCCGCACCCGCCGCCTGACCTGTTCCGCTTCCTGGCCGAGCCGCGCAACCGGCCGCTGTGGCAGGCCTCGCTGCGCGCCGTCACCGACGTCGACCACGGGGAACCGCATCCGGGGATGCAGTGGCGCGACGTCACCAAGGTCGGCATCAAGCCCTGGATGGAGCTGACGGACCTGGTGCCCTACCGGCTGATCGGCGAGACCGGGAACTGGCACGGTGTCGACGGCATCCTCACCATGCGCTTCCTGAAGACCCAGCAGGGGACCCGCATCACCGCCGAGGGCCGGCTCATCGGGCACGGCCCGTTCGCCCTCGCGGCCGCCGTCAGCGGGCGCTGGGCCCCCGAGACGATCCGCAAGGACCTGCTCCGCGCGTCCGAGGTGCTGACCCAGCGTCCGTAGCGCACCCGATCCCCGCGCCGTCCGCGTGCCGCTGAAACGGCCTGTCGGGCGGACGACCGGCCAGACGTGGTGCCCGTCAGGCGAAGGGGTTGGGGCGTCCGCCGGGCAGCTGGGCGAGCAGCTCCTGGGCGCGCTGGAGGTACTTGTGCTCCACGAGCACCTCGTAGCGGGTCGCCACGACGAGGCGAACGGACGAGAAGTCGCGCTGGCCGCGGGTGGCGGCGTATCCCACGAGCGCCCAGACCAGGCCGAACAGCAGCCCGAACAGGGCGGTCGAGAGCACGGTCGCGATCGTGCTGCCACTGTCGAAGAGCGCGAAGACCAGGCCGACGAACACGCCGAGCCACAGCCCCGACAGGGCGCCGCCGAGGGCGACCTTCCCGGTGGTGATCCGGCCGGTGATCCGCTCGACCTGCTTGAGGTCGGTCCCGACGATCATGCAGTTCTGGACCGGGAACTCCTGGTCGGACAGGAAGTCGACCGCCTTCTGGGCGGCCGCGTAGTCGTCGTACACCGCCAGCGACTGGGGGAAGTCCAGCTGCAGGAGGCGTGCGCCCTGCAGGCGCTGACCCGGGCCGGCGAGGGGATTGTTCGATGCCATGGGACCAGTGTGCCCGCTCCGGGTGCCGGTCCCCCGTGGGGAGCCCCGTGCTCCCTAGACTGGCGACCGTCAGCACCGACCCGCGAAAGGCGCGACCCGTGGCCCGATACGTCGTCGACGTGATGCCCAAGCGCGAGATCCTCGACCCCCAGGGCAAGGCGGTGCTCGGAGCCCTCCCGCGGCTCGGCTTCGAGGGCGTCACGGAGGTGCGGCAGGGCAAGCGGTTCGAGGTCGAGGTGGACGGCGAGGCCGACGAGGATCGTCTCGCCGCGGTACGCCGGATGGCCGAGACGCTGCTCGCCAACCCCGTGATCGAGGACTTCGTCGTGACCGCGGAGGAGCCGCCGGTGGCGGGCGAGCCGTCTCATCGCCGACCGGGCGAGACGGACCCCGAGGACGAGAGCCCCGCCGACGCCTCCCCGGAGGCCGCCGAGCCGGAGGAGCCCGCCGACACCAACCCACCCGAACCCGAGGCCGAGGACGCCGCCGCCCCGGTGACCCCCGACGCGGAAGCCGCGCCGTGGGCCGACGGGCCCGAGACCGAGGCCGAGACCGAGCCCGCCGAGCCGCCGTCGCGCCAGGACACGTCGGAGATCGACCCCGTGCCCGCCGAGGAGGAGCCCGACCGGCCCCCGACCGACGACGGGTTCCGGGTATGAGGATCGGCGTCGTCACCTTCCCGGGCTCGCTGGACGACGGCGACGCAGCGAGGGCGATCCGGCTCGCGGGCGGGGAGGCCGTGGCCCTGTGGCACGGCGACGCCGACCTGCGCGGCGTCGACGCGGTCGTCCTGCCCGGCGGATTCTCCTACGGCGACTACCTGCGCTGCGGCGCGATCTCGCGCTTCGCACCCGTGATGACCGAGGTGGTCTCCGCGGCCGACCGTGGGCTGCCCGTGCTCGGCATCTGCAACGGGTTCCAGATCCTCTGCGAGTCCCATCTCCTGCCCGGTGCGCTGATCCGGAACGACCACCGCACGTTCGTCTGTCGCGACCAGCGCCTCCGCATCGAGAACACGCGCACCCCCTGGACCTGGGCGTACGACGCGAACGCCGAGGTGACCATCGTCCTCAAGAACGGCGAGGGAGGCTTCGTGGCGGACGCCGACACCCTCGAGCGCCTCGAGGGCGAGGGCCGGGTCGTGGCGCGCTATCTCGACGGGAACCCCAACGGCTCCCTGCACGACATCGCCGGCATCACCAACGAGCGCGGCAACGTCGTCGGCCTGATGCCCCACCCCGAGCACGCGGTCGAGGACCTGACCGGGGCCGGCACCGACGGGCTGGGCTTCTTCGCCGGGCTGACCGCATTGTCAGTGGGCTGAGGGGCGCAGCCCGCTCACCAGGGCCGCCCAGTTGTCGGGGTTCGCGATCCCGGACGAGGCGCGGCCGACCGCCGTCTGCCAGGTGCGGAACGCGACGTCGGTGCGGACGTCGAACAGCCCGGTCACCGCGAGGTTCGTGCCCGACGTGGCGGCGTTCAGGGCGCGCTGCAGGTCCCGGACCGCCGGCCCGGTCGAGCCCAGCTTGAGCACCGGCTGCCGGCCCGCGGCCAGGAGGGACATCCAGCTCCGGCGGCTCCAGACGCCGCGGACCGGCTGGGCGTGGGCCTGCTGCCAGGCGTGGACGGCGGAGACCGTGGCGGGCGTGTAGTGGCCGTCGAGTGGCCCGGCGTACGCCTTCTGCTCGGTGAGCAGGCACTGCAGCGCCTCGATCAGTGCCGGGTCCGAGGTCCCCTTCACCCGTGGGTAGTCGGTGAAGTCGACCGGCACGCCGCCGCAGTGTGTCTCCACCGGGGCGGTGGGCTTGCCCAGGTCGAGGTAGTCGCGGTCGATGTTGATCGTGACCCCGCCCCAGGTCTCGTTGTGGCCCCCGACGTACTGCTTCATCCGGCCGCCCGGCCGCCACCCGCTGTTGCTGATGTACGTCGTGGACGTGTTCGCCGCGCCGTCCCAGCGGGCGATCCAGATCTGGTCGGGGAGGTGGTACGCCGTCGGCTCGTCGATCCGCGCCTGGTCGAGCATCCAGATGCCCGACCCGGCGCTGGAGTAGACCCCCGAGAGGTAGTGCTGGGCATGGATCTCGCGCGTCCACCCGCTGAGGAAGGCCATCGACGCGTCGCGGCAGCGCACCTTGTTCGCGTCGAAGCCCTCGAGGTCGTACCACATCGTGCTGCCCGCGGAGAGACCCAGCGCCTGGGCCGCGACGACCGTCTTGTCGGCCTCGGCGCTGCCCTGCTTCCGCGCCTTCGCGTAGGCCCCGCCCGTGCCCGGGTCGTTGTCGATCACCCGGTCGCCGCCGTAGCGGGGGAACCGCGGGTTGCACGGCGCCTGCGGGCCGAGGGTGATCGGGAGGAGCTTCCAGCCGTTGGCCAGCTGGGTGCTGACCCAGGTCGGCGTCAGGTTGGGCTGGACCCGACAGGCCCGGGAGGCGCCGGCGATGTAGATGCCGACGGCGAGGTACGGCGAGTGCCGCAGCCAGGCGTTCATCGTCCTCTGCGCTAGGTGCCTGGCACTGGTCGAAGCCGTAGCCGCGGAAGCTGCCCGGGGTCGCGACGTTCGCGGTCACCGAGTCGGCGGACGGTGCCAGGGTCGTCGTACTCGCGAGCAGGGCCAGGGCCGCTGCGCCGAGCAGGGGACGGAGGAACATCGGGACTCCCGGGTCGGTGGTCTGCGTCCCCGTGGTGGGGGGCTCGGCCGTCGCTGAGATCCACGGGGACGCGCCACCTTAAACACAACAGTCACACCTGTCACAGTGGTTCGCTCGAACTACAGGTCTGTAGTTCCCGGAGGCCCGCCTGGGCGCCCGGCTTGGCTGCGCCGGCGCGGCTCAGGGCGCCTGCCCGCTCAGCACCCGCCCCGGGGTGGCGGCCACCAGCGACGCCACGATGCGGCGTACGCCGGCCGCGTTGGGATGGTCGCCGTCGGCGGCGAGCAGGTGGGTCGGGTCGGCACTGCCGTCGCCCTTGAACGGCGCGACCGTGTCGACGCACCGGGCGCCGGTCGCCGCGGCGGCCCGGCAGATCGCGGCGTTCGCGGTGGCCGTGACCACGGCGCTCCAGTCGAGCTGCCGCCGGCCGCCCTGGTGCCGGGCGACAACCCCGTCCTTGAAGACGTTCCAGTAGTCCAGCACCAGCACCGTGTCCGGCCTGGCGGCGCGCAGGGTCGCCATCACCCGGAGGATCTGCCTGACCCGGTCGCCCATGCGTTCGGCGGGGGCGCGGAAGCAGGTCGCCGGGCACGAGGCCGTGGTCCATCGGCGCAGCTGCGGCTCGAGGTCGTTGGCCCCGATGTCCAGCAGCACGAGGTCGGCCGACCGGACCAGGGCCCGGGTGTGGGCGTCGTGACGAAGGGCGCCGAGGACGTCTCCGGTCACGAGCCCGTTGGCCCCGATGTTCGTGGAGAGCACCCGCCGTCCCGTGCGGCGCGCCAGGGCCTCGGCGTACTCCGCGGGGATTCCGGCGCACGCACAGTGGGTGCCGGCCATCACGGAGTCACCCAGCCCGACGAGGTGCAGCGGCGCGGCGCCCGCCGAGCCGGCCCCCGAGCTCGCGGCGGCGCTCGCCCCGGTCGCCGGCCGGCCGCCCGATGCGTCACACGCCGCGAGCAGGAGCGCGAGGGCCAGCGTCGCCACCAGCGCGACGGTGGCGTGCACCGGGCGCCGGTGGGCAGAGGTCACGGCGACCACCCTAGGCAGCGGTGTGCACGACGCCGATCGTGCGCGGAGTCCAGCCCTGGGCCGTCCATCGCAGCACGAGGGGCAGCAGCGAGCGGTACACCGTGTAGTTGTGCCCGCCCCGGGGAGGGAGCAGGGAGGCGACGTGCCGATCCGACCGCGCGATGGCCAGGAACCGCCGGGTCTCCGGCCACGACTGGATGTCCTGGCGACTGGAGATCGCCAGCAGTCGGTCCCGGGGCAGACCGTGCCTCCGGTAGAGCCAGGTCGGGGAGTTGTGCCGGCGCAGGCGCCTGCTGCCGCCGAACAGGTGCCCCGTGCTGCCGTCCTCGAACGGTCGGAAGTAGCCCGCGATGCTGGCGGCCGACGAGAAGCGCCGCTCGTGGGCGAGCAGGAGCTTGGCCGCGCAGAAGCCACCGGCGCTGAAGCCCATCACCGACCAGTTCCGGCCCGGCGCGGCCGCGCGGAAGTGGCGATCCACGTACCTCGGCACGTCGCGGGCGAGCCAGGTCTCCACCTGCGGTCCACCGGGCACGTTGGTGCACTGGGTGTCGCGCGGGGGCGAGACCGTGAGGGTCGGGAAGACACCGATGAACGGCGGCACGGACCCGGTCGCGATCGCCCGGCTGGCGACGGAGCCGAAGTGGAAGTGCGAGAACGCGACCGGCGGTGAGCTGGGATGACCCGGGAGGAACATCACGACCGGGAGGCGCTGGTGGCGGTACGTCGCCTCGTCGTACTGCGGTGGCAGCCAGACCAGCACCTGGTCGAGCCGGCCCGCCCGGCGCGCCGGCACCGTGCGGGCCACGGCGCGGCCCTGTCCCGGAACGAGGAGGTTTCCCACGTGGATCGTGGTCCCGGCCGTGCTGGTGCGGCCGAGGAGGTCGTTCCAGCTGGCGTAGAACCCGTAGCTGTCGTTGACCTTGAGGCCCACGGCGACGACGGCGAGCCCCTGCGCGACCAGCACCAGCACCACGGCGGCACCGCCACGCACCAGCACGGATCGCCGCCTGCTTCCGCCGGGGCGGCCGACCACGAGCCAGGTGACCGCCGCCAGGGCGAGCAGTGCGGCGGCCACGACGATCACGAACAAGGGGCGTCCGGTCAGGACGGGCACTTCGTCACGCTAAATCGCCGTGGGACCCGGTCCCAGGTTTCTGGGTACTTCCTTCCGGGTCCCACGGCGATTTCTCAGCATCGAGCCGGCTCGGCGTCAGGCGGCCTCGACCAGGTCCGGCTCGAGCTCCTCGCGGACCGGCTCCGACGCGAGCCGCCGGGGTCGTAGCGCCACGGCGGTCACCACGAAGGCCGCGAGGGAGAACGCCGCGGAGGTGAGGAAGGCGGCGCGCACGCCCGGGACGAACTGCCCGGGCACCGCGCCGGTCGCGTAGACCGACACGATCGCGGCGACGCCGACGGCGCTGCCGAGCTGCTGCGTGGTCTGCAGCAGTCCGGACGCCGAGCCGGCGTGCTCCGGCTCCACCCCGCCGAGCACCGTCGCGGTGATCGGCATGAACACCAGGCCCGTGGACAGCCCGGCGATCAGGACCGGTCCGAACACGGCTCCGAAGTACGAGTCGGTCGCGGTGATCCCGCTGAGCCAGGCGTACCCGGCCACGAGGGCGAGCGTGCCCACCAGGATCATCGCGCGGGGGCCCACCCACGCGATCAGCCGAGGCGTGACGCGCGACATCGCGAAGACCCCCAGGCTGAAGGGCAGGAAGGCCAGACCGGTCGTGAACGGACCGAAGCCGAGGACCCGCTCGTCGTACTGGACGACGAGGAAGAACATCGACAGGTTCGCGCCGATCACCAGCGCCATCGCGGCGAGCGCGGCGACGCGTTGCCGGTTGCGCACGAGGTGGGGCTGGATCATCGGGTGCGGGTGCCGGACCTCGGTGCGGGCCAGGACGGCGAGCAGGACGGCCCCGATCGCGAACCCACCGAGGGTGCGCACCGAGAGCCAGCCGTGCTCCGGCGTACCGATCAACGACCAGACGATCGCGACCGCTCCGAGCGTCGCGGTGACGGCGCCGACGAGGTCGAAGCGACCGGGACGACGCGGGGTCTCGGTGACGAAGCGACGAGCCAGCAGCAGGACGGCGATGCCGATCGGCACGTTGATGAAGAGGGTCCAGCGCCAGGAGCCCAGGTCGGTGACCAGTCCGCCGAGGAGCAGGCCGATCGAGGCCCCGCCGGACGAGACGGCTCCGAACAGGGCGAGCGCGCGGTTGCGGGCGGCCTCGTCGGGGGCGCTGGTGGTCAGCAGGGCCAGGACGCTGGGCGCGGCCATCGCCGCACCGACGCCCTGGGCGGCGCGGGCGAGGACCAGCTGCGTGGGGGTCTGCGCCAGGCCGCCGAGCATCGAGGAGAGCGTGAAGAGGCTCAGGCCGATCTCGAAGAGACGCAGCCGGCCGCGGACGTCGCCGAGGCGTCCGCCGAGGAGGAGCAGCCCGCCGAAGGCGAGCGTGTAGGCGTTGAGGACCCAGGAGAGCGAGGCCGGCCCGAAACCGAGGTCGGTGTCGATCCGGGGAAGTGCCACGTTCACCACGGTGGCGTCCAGCACCAGCATCAGCTGGGCCACCAGCACGATCGCGATCCCGGTCGCAGCGCGGCCGGCGTGCACGGGCAGGTCCGTCGGGAGGTCGTGGGATGGACGGGTGGAGGGTGCTGTGTTCTGAGACAGAGACACGGGATGGTTCCTGTTCTGGCCCGGAGGCCCGGGCCGAGGTACTCTAGGCGGAGAAGTTCTCCGGTTGGAGAACAATATACGGAGACAGTCTCCGTTTGGCAAGTGAGGTGGAAGATGCGCGCCGATGCGCAGCGCAACCGGGACCGGTTGATCGAGGTCGCCCGCGAGGTGTTCCGCGAGCAGGGCTACGACGCCTCGCTCGACGAGGTCGCCAAGCGTGCGGGCGTGGGTGCCGGCACCCTCTACCGCCACTTCCCGAGCCGCGAGGTGCTCCTCGACGCGATCATGCAGAGCTGGGTCGACCGGGTGAACGACACCGCCGACAAGGTGCTGGTCCACGAGGGCTCGCCGCGCGACCTGCTGCTCGCCTGGTTCGAGGCGTACGTCGCGCTGATCAGCCTGCACAAGGGCGGACCGGCCAAGATCACCCAGGCCATGGGCGACGAGACGTCGCCGATCGTCACCAAGTGCCAGACCCTCACCGCCGCCACCAACCGGATCGTCGAGCGTCTCGAGGAGGAGCACGCCCTGCGCGACCACGTGGAGGCCGTCCAGATGGCCCGCCTCGTCGGCGGGGTGGCCACGGTGGCCGACAACGCCGACCTCGACCGCGCCGCCGTACGCCCCCTGCTCGAGGTCATCGCCGACGGCATGCTGGTCTGACCCGTTCCGTTGACCCGCGGGTTATGGCGCGTTGAACCGCGGGTAATGGTGACGCGAGCCGCGGGTGATGGCGCGTTGACCGCGTGGCGCGTACCGCGGGCAATGGTCACGCGAGCCGCGGGTTGTGGCGTGTTGACCCGCGGGAAAGGGTGACTCACTGACCACACGGCGCGGCTCGTCGGACCACAAGGCGCGGCTCGACGGACCACAAGGCGCGGCTCGTCGGACCACAAGGCGCGGCTCGACGGACCACAAGGCGCGGCTCGACGGACCACAAGGCGCGGGTCAACGAGGTCGATCCCTCGGGCCCCGCCGCCGAGCCTGCCCAGGTCAGCGGCCGTTCCGCCGGTAGATTGACGACGTGCCGCAGCCCCTCGACACCGTCGCCGTCGCCGCCGCAGATCCCGACCGCGCGCAGCCGTGGGCCGAGCTGGGGCTGAAGCCGGACGAGTACGCCCGGATCCGCGAGATCCTCGGTCGACGGCCGACCTCGTCGGAGCTCGCGATGTACTCGGTGATGTGGAGCGAGCACTGCTCCTACAAGTCGTCCAAGGTGCACCTGAAGCAGTTCGGTGAGCTCGCGCAGGAGACGCACGTCGGCAAGATGCTGGCCGGCATCGGCGAGAACGCCGGCGTGATCGACATCGGCCAGGGGTACGCCGTCACGTTCAAGATCGAGTCCCACAACCACCCGTCGTACGTCGAGCCCTACCAGGGTGCCGCGACCGGCGTCGGTGGCATCGTCCGCGACATCCTGGCGATGGGGGCCCGACCGGTCGCGGTGATGGATCCCCTGCGGTTCGGCCCGCTCGACGCCGACGACACCCACCGGGTGCTGCCCGGGATCGTCGCGGGGGTCGGCGGCTACGGCAACTGCCTGGGTCTGCCCAACATCGGCGGCGAGGCGGTGTTCGACGCGTCGTACGCCGGCAACCCGCTCGTCAACGCCCTCTGCGTCGGGGTCCTCCGGCACGAGGACCTGCACCTGGCGAAGGCGTCCGGCGTCGGCAACCGGGTGATCCTGTACGGCGCGCGCACCGGAGGCGACGGCATCGGCGGGGTCAGCGTGCTCGCCTCGGAGACGTTCACCGACTCGGGGCCGACCAAGCGGCCGAGCGTGCAGGTCGGCGACCCGTTCATGGAGAAGCTGCTCATCGAGTGCACCCTCGAGCTGTTCGCGGCCGGCGTGGTCGCGGGGATCCAGGACCTCGGTGGTGCCGGGCTCTCGTGCGCGACGTCCGAGCTGGCCAGCGCCGGTGACGGCGGGATGCGCGTCGACCTCGACCTGGTGCCCCTGCGGGACTCCTCGCTCGCGCCCGAGGAGATCCTCATGAGCGAGTCGCAGGAGCGGATGATGGCGGTCGTCGAGCCCGGTGACGTCGCCCGTTTCCTCGCGATCTGTGCGAAGTGGGACGTCGAGGCCGTCGACATCGGCGAGGTGACCGAGACCGGGCGGCTCGAGATCGGCTGGCACGGCGAGACCGTCGTCGACGTACCGCCGCGCTCGGTGGCGCACGACGGACCGACGTACGAGCGTCCCTTCGCCCGACCCGGGTGGCAGGACGACCTCCAGGCCGCCGGCGCCGAGTCGCTCCCGCGGCCGGGGTCCGACGGCGAGCTCCGCGACACCGTGCTGCGGCTCGCCGGCTCGCCGAACCTGTGTGACAAGTCGTGGATCACCGACCAGTACGACCGCTACGTCCAGGGCAACACCGTGCTCGCCCAGCCCTCCGACGCGGGGATGGTCCGGGTCGACGAGGACACCCATCTCGGCGTGGCCGTCGCGACCGACGGCAACGGTCGTTTCGTCAAGCTGGACCCCTACGCCGGGGCGCAGCTGGCGCTCGCCGAGGCCTACCGCAACGTCGCCTGCGGCGGCGCGACGCCGCTGGCGATCTCCGACTGCCTCAACTTCGGTTCGCCCGAGGACCCCGACGTGATGTGGCAGTTCAGCGAGGCGTGCCGCGGCCTGCGCGACGCGTGCGCGAGCCTCGGCGTCCCGGTCACCGGCGGCAACGTCTCCCTCTACAACCAGACCGGGACGACGGCGATCCTGCCCACCCCGGTGGTGGCGGTGCTCGGCGTGATCGACGACGTACGCCGTCGCACGCCGACCGGGTTCGTGGCCGCCGACGAGGTGATCGTGCACCTGGGTCAGACCCGCGAGGAGCTGTCCGGCTCCGAGTGGGCCCATGTGGTGCACGGGCACCTGGGCGGCCGGCCCCCGAAGGTCGACCTGCGCGACGAGGCCAACCTCGCCCGGCTGCTCGTCGAGGCGGCCAGCGTCGGGCTGCTGACCAGCGCCCACGACATGTCCGAGGGCGGCCTCGCGCAGGCGCTGGTCGAGTCGTGCCTGCGCCACGGCATCGGCGCCACCGTGTCGCTCCTCGGCGACCCGTTCGTCGGGCTGTTCTCGGAGTCGGCGGCGCGTGCCGTCGTCACCGTGCTTCCCGACCGGTTGGACCCGTTCCTGACCATGGCCGCGAGCCTCGGGGTCCCCGCCGGCGAGGTCGGCCGTACCGGCGGGTCCTCGCTGATCGTCACCGACCGGTTCGACATCCCGCTCGACGAGCTCGGCACCGCCTGGCGCCGCACCCTGCCCGCCGCCTTCGCGGGCTGACCGGCCCCACCGATCTGCGATCCGGCGCCGAAGCACGGGTGCAGGTCACGGCTGGGAACCTCAGGCGATCGGAGGCGGCACGATGCACCGGACCGACCGACGGCGGCTCCTCCGTGGCGGGCTCGCCGCCGGGCTCGCGCCGCTGACGACCGGCCTGCTCGGCGGGTGCGAGGATTCCCGGGTGACTCACGGACGCCGGCCCGCGGCCGCGCGGCGGATCGGGTACGGCGACGACCCGAGCCAGTTCGGCGAGCTGACGCTGCCGGCCGGCGACCCGAAGGGCGTGGTGGTCGTCATCCACGGCGGGTTCTGGAAGGCGGCGTACGACCTCTCCCTGGGCCGCCCCCTCGCGGCGAGCCTCGCCGAGCACGGCTGGGCGGCGTGGAACATCGAGTACCGCCGCGTCGGGGACGGCGGTGGCGCGTCGCCCACGTGCGACGACGTCGCCGCCGCGATCGACACGCTGCGGCACCAGGACCTCGACCTCTCTCGCGTGCTCGCGCTCGGCCACTCCGCCGGCGGGCACCTCGCGACCTGGGCGGCCTCGCGTGGGCGCTTCCCGCACTGGCGGACCGAGGTCGCCCTCACCGGCGTCGTCTCCCAGGCCGGGGTCCTGGACCTCGGGGCGGCGTACGAGCAGCACCTGGGAGGCGGGGCCGTCGAGGCGTTCCTGGGTCATCCTCCCGGACCGGACGACGCCCGGTTCGACCCGATCCGACAGGTACCGCTCGACGTGCCCGTCCACTGCATCCACGGCTCCCTCGACGATGTCGTGCCGCTGCGCCAGTCGCAGGAGTACGTCGCGGCGGCCCGCGCCGCTGGCGCGACTGCGGAGCTGACCGTGGTCGACGGCGACCACTTCGTCGTCATCGACCCGTCGTCGGACGTCTGGCAGCGGACCCTGACGATCCTCGAGGGGCTCTGACCACCATGGACGCCGAGGGTCTGCGCATCGGCCGCGCGATCGTCGTACCGGAGCGAGAGCTGTCCGAGCGCTTCTCCCGCTCGTCGGGACCGGGCGGCCAGGGGGTCAACACCGCGGACTCCCGCGTCGAGCTGTCGTTCGACGTGGCGCGCTCGCCCGTGCTGCCCGCCGCCACGAGGAGCCGGATGCTGGCCCGCCTCGAGGGTCGCCTGGTCGACGGCGTGCTGACGGTCGCGGCCTCCGAGCACCGCACCCAGCTGGCCAACCGCCGGGCGGCCCGCGATCGGCTGGCCGGGGTCCTCACCGAGGCGGCCGCCCCGCCACCCCGCAAGCGCCGTCCCACCAAGCCGAGCCGGGCCGCGAAGCAGCGCCGGTTGGATGAGAAGAAGCGTCGTTCCCAGACCAAGCAGTCCCGCGCCGGCCGCTGGGACTGACACCTGATCCGGCGCATGCCGTGCGTTTGGGCCTGTGGATGATGCCGGCGGCCCGGGGTAGTCCGTGACGAAACGCAGGTGAATCGGGTCCCGGGAGAGCATTTTCGTCACGGACTACCCCGCCGGGCCTCCCGGCCTGTGGAAAAAGGGCGATCGATCTCGGGGCGGGACGCGCGGGCGCCGGGAGCCGGGTCGGCGCTCGTCAGACCGGCTGGGAGGCCAGGTCCGGGACCGCCTCGGCCTCGACCTCCGCGCTCCACTGGGCGGGCCGCGGCACCGACCGGATGGTGCGGCTCAGGGTCGGGATCAGCGCGCCGAGCGCGGTGGCGAGGACGAGCAGCGCGACCGCCCGGCCGCCACCGAGCCCGGTCAGCATCCAGCCGCCGAGCAGCGGAGCGAGCGGCATGACGCCCATCGACACGAAGGCCATGGCGGAGCCCACGCGTCCCTGCAGATCGTCGGGGGTCATCGCCGCGCGGTACGCGCCGATGCCCGCGTTGCCGGCCGGGTTGAGGAGCAGCAGGAAGAACACCGAGGTGCACGCGGCCAGCGGCGTGGACCACCACACCAGCGGCAGCAGGGGGAGGACGCACATCCAGGCGACGGCGACGGTGAGGACGCCGGTACGGGTCCGGTCGATCACCGAGGGCGCGACGAGGGCGCCGAGGATGCCGCCGATGCCGGCCGCCGTGGACACCAGCCCGATCTGCGCAGCCGGGTAGCCCTCGCGGATCAGCCGCATGGTCACCACGAAGAAGCAGGCGTTGACGAGGAGGTTGCTGGTCCCGGACCACACCAGCAGGGTGCGGAAGAACGGCTGCCGCCACACGAAGCGGAACCCCTCCCGGACCTGCTCGAGCGGTGACCCGGCGGCGCCCTCGCGCGGCTTCGGGCGGAGGTCCGTGCGGAGCCGGCTGACGGTGAAGCAGGAGACGGCGTACGACGCGGCGTCGAAGAGGAACGGCGCCCAGGTGCGGACGGCGTACAGCAGGCCGCCGAGAGGGCCGCCGAGCAGCGAGGCGATGTGCTGCCGCGCCTGGTTCTGGCTGTACGCCGTCGTCAGGTCCTCGGTGGAGACGACCGTGCGGATCGCGGCGAGCTGGGCGGGCTGGAACACGCCGGCCGCCACCCCGCCGAGCAGCGCGACCACGGCCAGGTGGGGGACGGTGAGGACTCCGAGGTAGCCGGCGACCGCGAGGCTGCCGTAGAGCACGGCACCGCTGGCGCTCGCGGCGAGCATCAGCGTACGACGGTCGTACCGGTCGGCCAGGACGCCGGCGGGCAGCAGCATCGCGCACAGACCGAGCAGTCCCGCAGCCTCCAGCAGCGCCGAGACGAGCGTCGAGCCGGTCAGGTGGTAGCCGATCAGCGGGAACACGAAGAGCGACATCGTCGAGCCGAGCTCGCTGATGGTCTCGCCGGTCCAGAGGATGGTGAAGTCGCGGTTGCGGGCGAGCTCCCGGTAGCTGGTCATATCCCGCACCATATGTTGCGCAATGAGAAGTGCGCAAGACTTCTTGCGAAACTTGCTAGGATCCCCTCATGGCATACGATCCCCGGCCGATGTCCGACCCCCGCGTGCTGCGGGCCATCGCCCATCCGACGCGCGGCCGGATCCTCGACGAGCTCGGCGCGACCGGACCGATGCGAGCGGCGGACCTGGGCGAGGCGCTCGGCATCCCGCCCAACCAGGCGAGCTTCCACCTGCGGCAGCTGGCCAAGTACGGCGTGATCGTGCCCGCGCCCGAGGCCGCCCGCGACAAGCGCGACCGCGTCTGGCGGCTGCCCGACGAGCGGGGCTTCAGGCTCGACGTGAAGGACATCGAGGCCGAGCCCGGCGGCAGGGCCGCCCTCTCGGTCTTCCAGCGGAACAAGGCGGCCTGGGCGCACCGGCTCGTGGACGAGGTGTTCTCGTTCAAGCAGAAGAAGGACACCTTCAGCGCGATCGTCGACCAGACCATGAAGCTGACCAAGGACGAGGCCTCGGAGTTCATGGGCGAGATCGACGAGGTGCTCAAGACGTGGGCCGACCGGACTCGCGGGCGCTCGCTCGAGCGGCGTACCTACGTCTTCTACTCGATGGTCCAGCCCTATCCCGAGGACGGGAAGGACTCGTGATTCCATGGAGTCGTGCCCGCGCGACTCCGGCCCGCCGCCCCCGATGAGGTGTCGGCCGCGCTGACCGCCGAGCGGCGCACGCCCGACCAGACGAGGCTGCTGGTCAAGCACTTCCTGGCGGTGCTCGCCGAACGCGCACCGGGTGCGTCCGTCGAGGTCCGGGTGCCGCCGTACGCCGCGGTGCAGGCGGTCGCGGGCGTCCGGCACACCCGGGGCACTCCGCCCGCGGTCGTCGAGCTCGACGCCGACACCTGGATCGGGTTGGCGGTCGGCGACGTCTCCTGGGCGGAGGCCGACGCCGGGGGGCGCGTGCGCGCGAGCGGCGAGCGCGCGGACCTCTCGGGATGGCTCCCGCTGGTGGCGCCGTGATCGTCGCGTCCGTGCCGACCCGCTCCCTGGCCCGGGCGCTCGGCGAGGTCGACGGCGTCGAGGTCGTGGTCTGGGACGGCGCGTCCGCGCTTCCGGAGCGGGCCGCCGAGATCGAGCTCCTGGTGCCGGACTACGGCCGTGGACGACGGGCCCTCGCGAGTCTCGACCAGCTGCCACGCCTGCGCGTAGTACAGCTGCAGACGGCCGGCTACGACGGGGTGCTCGACCTGGTGCCGCCGTCCGTCGTGCTGGCCAACGCGCGCGGCGTCCACGACGACGCGACGGCCGAGCTCGCGCTCGGGCTCACCATCGCGTCGCTCCGCGGCATCGACGTCGCGGTGCGCGAGGCCGGGGCGTGGCGGCAGGACACCACCCGCCGGAGCCTGGCCGACAGCAACGTCGTGGTCCTGGGCTACGGATCGATCGGGCGCGCGGTCGCGGAGCGGATGCTGGCGTGCCGGGCCCGCGTCACGGGGGTCGCGTCGACCCAGCGCGACGACGACCTGGTCGGCCGGGTGCTGACCCTCGACGACGTCGACTGGTCCGCGCAGCACGTCGTGGTCGCCGTCCTGCCCCTGAGCGACGCGACCCGGCACGTCGTCGACGCCGCCTTCCTGGCCCGGCTCTCCGACGACGCCCTCGTGGTGAACGTCGGCCGCGGTCCGCTGCTCGACACCGACGCGGTGCTCGCCGAGGCCGGACGGCTGCGGTTCGCGCTCGACGTCACCGACCCCGAGCCGTTGCCGCCGGACCACCCGCTCTGGACCGCGCCGGGGGTGTTGATCACGCCCCACATCGCCGGCGGGACGACCGCGATGCTGCCGCGGATCGCGGCTCTCGTCCGCGACCAGCTGGAGCGGCTGCGCGACGGAGAGCCGGCTCGCAACGTCGTCTCCGGCTGACGCCGACCCGGCGTCAGCCGCCGGGCGTCAGGCCGTGATGACGTCGCGGAAGGCCGCGACCAGCAGGTCGATGTCCGCGTCGCTGGAGACGATCGGCGGCGCGAGCCGGACCGTCTGGCCGTGCGCCTCCTTCGCCAGGACGCCCTTGGCGAGCAGCGCCTCGGTGAAGTCGCGGCCCGTCATCTTGTCGGGGGCGATGTCGATGCCCGCCCACAGGCCCCGGGCCCGGACGGCGTCGATGCCATGGCCGACCAGGCCGGTGAGGCCGTCGTACAGCTGCTCGCCGAGCTTGGCCGCCCGCTCCTGGAACTCCCCGGTCTGCAGCATCGCCACGACCTCGCGGCCGATCGCCGCCGCCAGCGGGTTGCCGCCGAACGTCGAGCCGTGCGTGCCGGGCGTGATCACGCCGAGCACGTCGCGGTTGGCGGCCACCGCGGACACCGGGTAGAGCCCGCCGCCCAGCGCCTTGCCGAGGATGTACATGTCGGGGACGACGTCCTCGTGGTCGCACGCGAACGTGCGCCCGGTCCGCGCCAGACCCGACTGGATCTCGTCGGCGACCATGAGCACGTTGCGGTCGCGGCACATCGTGCGCACCTGCTGGAGGTAGCCCTCCGGCGGGATGACCACACCGGCCTCGCCCTGCACCGGCTCGAGGAGCACGGCGACGGTGGTGTCGTCGATCGCGGCCTCGAGCGCCTCGTAGTCGCCGTAGGGGACCAGCCGGAACCCCGGGGTGTACGGCGCGTACCCGACGGTCGCGTCGGGATCGGTCGAGAACGACACGATCGTCGTGGTGCGGCCGTGGAAGTTGCCCTCCATCGCCACGATCGTGGCGCGGTGCTCGGGCACGCCCTTGACCTGGTAGCCCCACTTGCGGCTCACCTTGATCGCGGTCTCCACGGCCTCCGCACCGGAGTTCATCGGCAGGACCATGTCCTTGCCGGTGAGCTCGGCCAGGGCCTGCGAGAACGGCCCGAGCTGGTCGTTGTAGAACGCGCGGCTGGTCAGGGTCAGCGTGCCGAGCTGCTCCCGGGCCACCTCGACGAGCCGCGGGTGGCCGTGGCCGAAGTTGAGCGCGGAGTAGCCGGCGAGGCAGTCGAGGTAGCGCTTGCCGTCGACATCGGTCACCCAGGCGCCCTCGCCGGAGGCGAGCACGACCGGCAGCGGGTGGTAGTTGTGGGCGGCGTAGGTCTCGGTCAGCTCGATGTGGTGAGCGGTGTCGGTCATGGCAGTGCCTTCGGGCCGTGGGTGCGTGGGCGGGGAAGGCCCCCATCGTCTCGCACCCCGGCCGGGAAAGCAAAAGATTGTCAGACAATTCTGGGCACACTCCCCGCCGAGCCGTCCACGGCCGGGTCCTAGGGTGGCCGCCATGAGGGACGACCACTCCGACGATCTCCGGGCCCGCGTGAACGACGTGCTGCCCGGCGTACGACGCGACCTCGAGGCGCTGGTCCGGATCGAGTCCGTGAGCGCCGACCCGGAGCGGGCCGGCGAGGTGCAGCGCAGCGCCGAGGCCGTCCGCGACCTCTTCGCCGCCGAGGGCTTCGCCGCGACGATCACCAGCGCGGACGGCGGTCGTCCCGCCGTGATCGCCCACAAGCAGGCGTCCCGCGAGGGAGCGCCGACGGTGCTGCTCTACGCCCACCACGACGTGCAGCCCGAGAACGACCACGCCGACTGGGACTCCCCGCCCTTCGAGCCGACCGAGCGGGACGGGCGCCTCTACGGGCGCGGCGCGGCCGACGACAAGGCCGGCATCGCGGCCCACCTCGGCGCCCTCCGGGTGTTCGGCGACGACCTCCCGGTCAACGTCGTGATGTTCGTCGAAGGAGAGGAGGAGGTGGGCTCCGACAGCCTGTCCGCGCTCCTCGCGCAGCACCTCGACGAGCTGCGCGCCGACGTCATCGTGATCGCCGACAGCGGCAACTGGGACATCGGCGTCCCCGCACTCACCACCAGCCTGCGCGGCCTGGTCCGCGTCGACGTCGAGGTCCGTACGCTCACCCACGCGGTCCACTCCGGGATGTGGGGCGGCCTCGTGCCCGACGCGCTGATGACCCTCTCCCGCCTGATCTCCTCGCTGTACGACGACGCCGGCAGCGTCGACGTCGAGGGCCTGGTCGCCGGGCCGGCGGCCGACGTGGACTACCCGGAGGAGCGGCTGCGCGCCGAGTCCGGAGCCGTACCGGGGATCGACTGGATCGGCAGCGGGTCGAGCGTCGAGCGTCTCTGGACGAAGCCGTCCCTCTCGGTGATCGGGCTCGACGCCCCCAAGGTCGCCGGCTCGAGCAACACGCTGGTGCCGGCCGCCCGAGCCCGCCTGAGCCTCCGGATCGCCCCGGGCGACACCGTCGCCGGCGCCCGCGCCTGCCTGGAACGCCACCTCGAGTCCCACGTGCCGTGGGGCGCCGAGCTCACGATCACGCCCGTCGACTTCGGCGAGCCCACCCGGATCGACGCGACCGGGCCGGCGTACGACGCCGCACGGGCGGCCTTCGCCGAGGCGTGGGACGGCACCGACCCGATCGACATGGGCGTGGGGGGCTCGATCCCGTTCATCGCCGAGTTCCTCGACGCGTTCCCGGAGGCCAGCGTGCTCGTCACCGGCGTCGAGGACCCGGACACCCGCGCCCACGGCGCCAACGAGGGCCTGCACCTCGCCGAGTTCGAGCGGGTGGTGCTCGCCGAGGCACTGCTCCTGCGCAACCTCGCGGCTAGCCGGTGACCGCGTAGAGGAAGCACTGCGGCAGCACGGTCCGCACATGCACCGTCGCGACGTCCGGCAGTGCCAGCAGGGCGTCGAGGGTGTCCTCGATGTCCTCGTCGCCGACCAGGGTGTTGTGGTCGTAGTTCATGGTGCCGTCGGCGCGATAGGTGCGCAGCACCAGCGGTCCCCGGCGCAGCGCGGCGGGCGGACCGGCCTCGCCGTCGTAGCCCTCGCAGCGCTCGGCGTGGACGTAGACCGGCCCGACCTCGCGCCAGGGGGACCGGACCTCGAACGGGGCGTGGGAGATCAGCGCGATCGGCTCGCCGGCCCGCGCGAACCGGAGGCAGCAGCGCAGCGGCTCGCCCGCGCCGGTGGCGGCGTACGGCGTGAACGGGTTGCCCGCCGTGTCCTCCCCCGCCCTGCGCACGGCCTCCAGCCGAGCGGGGGCGATGGCGTGAACGGTGAGCCGACTGGTGATGGTGGTCATGGGTCAAGACTTCCCGAGTGGACCGCCGACTTCTGGCGGTTTTCGGACGCGGCGGCGGGCACGCCGGACGGGTGCGCCGATGCCGAGGCGCCGTCGTCCCTCACCTAGACTCGCACCCGTGACCCCTCCCACCAGCCGCCGTGGCGGCGACGGTCGGCTCACGGCGGCGCTCGACCCGATGGACCAGGGTCCCCAGGACGCCTGCGGCGTCTTCGGGGTCTGGGCCCCCGGTGAGGAGGTCTCCAAGCTCGCCTACTTCGGCCTGTACGCGCTGCAGCACCGCGGCCAGGAGTCCGCCGGCATCGCGGTCGGCAACGGCCGCCAGATCCTCGTCTACAAGGACATGGGCCTCGTCTCGCAGGTCTTCGACGACTCGACGCTCGAGTCGCTCAAGGGCCACCTGGCGATCGGCCACTCGCGCTACTCGACGACCGGCGCGAGCACGTGGCAGAACGCCCAGCCGACGTTCCGCCCGACCGACGACGGCTCGATCGCCCTCGGTCACAACGGCAACCTGATCAACACCCACGAGCTGCGCGAGATGGTCGCCGCCCTGCCCAGCCTCCCGGGTGAGCTCGACCTGCACAGCCGGACCATCGAGTCGGCCACCAACGACACGTCCCTGGTCACGGCACTGCTCGCGTACCACCCCGACACCTCGCTCGAGCAGCGTGCGATCGAGGTGCTGCCGCTGCTGCGCGGGGCGTACTCCTTCGTGTGGATGACCGAGAACACCTTGTACGCCGCCCGCGACCCGCAGGGCATCCGGCCGCTGGTCCTGGGTCGCCTCGACCGCGGCTGGGTCGTGGCCAGCGAGGACGCGGCGCTGGCGACGATCGGCGCGAGCGTCGTCCGCGAGGTGGAGCCGGGTGAGCTCCTCGTGATCGACGAGAACGGCCTGCGCTCGCACCGGTTCGCGGACCCGGCACCCAAGGGCTGCGTCTTCGAGTACGTCTACCTCGCCCGCCCCGACGCCACCATCGCCGGCCGCAGCGTCCACCAGGCCCGGGTCGAGATGGGCAGGCAGCTGGCCCGGGAGTTCCCGGTCGAGGCCGACCTGGTGATGCCGGTCCCCGAGTCGGGGACCCCGGCCGCGGCCGGGTACGCCGAGGAGAGCGGCATCCCGTTCGGCCAGGGCTTCGTGAAGAACGCCTACGTCGGCCGCACCTTCATCCAGCCCAGCCAGACCCTGCGCCAGCTGGGCATCCGGCTCAAGCTGAACGCGCTCGAGCACATGGTCCGCGGCCGCCGGTTGGTCGTCGTCGACGACTCGATCGTGCGCGGCAACACCCAGCGCGCGCAGATCCGGATGCTGCGCGAGGCGGGCGCCGCCGAGGTGCACGTGCGCATCAGCAGCCCGCCGGTGAAGTGGCCCTGCTTCTACGGCATCGACTTCGCGACGCGCGCCGAGCTGATCGCGAACGGCCTCGACGTCGACGAGATCGCGGCGAGCGTCGGCGCGGACAGCCTCGGCTACATCTCCCTCGCGGGCATGACCGAGGCCACGGGGCGGGAGCCGGGCGACCTCTGCCTGGCGTGCTTCACCGGCAGCTACCCGATCGAGCTGCCCGACGAGAGCCTGCTCGGCAAGCACCTGCTCGAGGCCACCCTCGCGTCCCCGCACGCCGCCCGGGAGCTCCCCGTGCTCAACAACCCCTGACACCCCAGGAAGTCGCCGTGACCGAGCCATCGCCCCCCTCGGGCGCCAGCGCCTACGCCGCCGCCGGCGTCGACATCGAGGCCGCCGACACCGCCATCACGCTGATGAAGGGGTGGGTGGAGAAGACGGCGGGCCCCGAGGTGATCGGGTCGCTCGGCGGCTTCGCCGGGCTGTACGACGCCTCCGCGCTGACCCGCTACTCCCAGCCGATCCTGGCCACCTCGACCGACGGGGCCGGCACCAAGGTCGCGATCGCCCAGGCGATGGACGTCCACGACACGATCGGGTTCGACCTGGTCGGGATGGTGGTCGACGACCTCGTCGTCTGCGGCGCCGAGCCCCTCTTCATGACCGACTACATCGCCTGCGGGCGCGTCGTACCCGAACGCATCGCGGCCATCGTCAAGGGGATCGCCGAGGCCTGCCTCGCGGCGGGCTGCGCGCTGATCGGCGGCGAGACGGCGGAGCACCCGGGCCTCATGGAGCCCGACGCGTACGACGTCGCGGGTGCGGCCACCGGCGTGGTCGAGGCGTCGCGGCTGCTCGGACCGGGCCGGGTCCGCCCGGGCGACGTGGTCCTCGCCATGGCGTCCAGCGGGCTCCACTCCAACGGCTACTCGCTGGTTCGTCACGTGCTGCTCGAGCAGGCCGGGTGGGCGCTCGACCGCGACGTGCCGGAGCTCGGCCGGCCGCTCGGCGAGGAGCTGCTCGAGCCGACCAGGATCTACACGAAGGCGTGCCTCGCGCTGGCGGCCGAGTCCGGCGTCCACGCGATGGCCCACATCACCGGTGGCGGTCTGGCGGCCAACCTGGCGCGGGTGATGCCCGAGGAGCTGTCGGCGACGATCGACCGCGCCACCTGGTCTCCGGCCCCGATCTTCGACGTCGTACGACGCGTGGGGGCGGTGTCCCAGGACGACCTGGAGGCGACGCTGAACTGCGGGGTCGGGATGGTGGCCCTGCTGCCGCCGGACGATGTCGACCGGGCGGTCGCGACCCTGGGCCGCTTCGGGGTACCCGCCTGGCCGGCGGGAGAGGTGGCCCTCGACGGACATCGTGGCGGCGAGGTCACGCTGACGGGTCAGTACCCCGGATGGGGTGCCTGACAGCACGCCCGAGCGGTGTGGAAGTACCCAGATCCGCCAAAAGTCGTCCCAATTCGGGATGGGGTGTGCGGGAACAGCCACCCATTGGGTAGCGTTGGGCCCACGACAAACCGACAATCAGACCGGACGCCACGGTGAGTTGCTCCCTGGCGCCGGCCCAGCGTGCGAGGGGGTCGACCCAATGGGGCGCGGCCGAGCGAAGGCCAAGCAGACGAAGGTCGCCCGCGACCTGAAGTACCGCACTCACGAGACGGACTTCGGGGCGCTGGCACGCGAGCTGCATGGCGGTGAAAGCGACAACGATCCTGCGAGCGACGAGCTCGAGGAGCCCGACGAGTCGGTGGACGAGTACGACGAGTGGTCCGGCTACGCCGAACCGTCCCGCGACTGACCCGTCAACCCCTCCCGGCTCCTCCGTCCCCGTTGAGCCGCGCCTTATGGTGCGGTGAACCGCGCCTTGTGGCCCGGTGAGCCGCGCCTTGTGGTCGGTCGGTCACGAACCACAACCCGCGGTTCGCGTGACCACAACCCGCGGTTCGCGTGACCACAACCCGCGGCTCGCGTGACCACAACCCGCGGCTCACGTGACCACAACCCGCGGGTCAACGGTCAGGGGAGCCAGACCCCGCGGAGGCGGCCGACGTCGCGCATCCGACGCTCGGCGAGCAGGTCCGCGGCCTCGGCCGGCGTGACGGAGTCGGTCCGGGCCAGCTCGAACACCGCGCGGGTGGTCTCGAAGATGCCCGCCGCGCGCTGCTCGGCCCGCTCGAAGCTGAAGCCCTCCAGCTCGTCGGCCACCTGGATCAGGCCGCCGGAGTTCACGCAGAAGTCGGGCGCGTAGAGGATCCCGCGGTCCGCCAGGGCCTTCTCGATGCCCGGGTGCGCCAGCTGGTTGTTGGCCGCACCGCACACGATCTTGGCGGTGAGTACGTCGACGACCTCGTCGGTCAGCGCCCCGCCCATGGCACACGGTGCGTACACGTCGATCTCCGAGCGCACCAGGGCGTCGGCCGAGTCGACCGCGGTGGCGCCGTACTCCGCCACGACCTGGTCGATCGCGGGCTGGTAGACGTCGGTCACGAGGACCCGCGCGCCGTCCTCGACGAGGTGCTTCACGAGATGGTGGCCGACCTTGCCGACGCCCGCGATCCCCACGGTGCGGCCGGCCAGGCTCGGCGAGCCCCAGACCGCCTCGGCGCTCGCCCGCATGCCCTCGTAGACGCCGTACGCCGTCAGCACCGACGAGTCGCCGGCGCCGCCGTGGGCGACGGTCCGGCCCGTCACGTAGGAGCACTCGCGGGCCACGACGTCCATGTCCGCGGAGTAGGTGCCCACGTCGCACGCCGTGAGGTAGCGACCCCCGAGCGACTGCACGAAGCGCCCGTAGGCCCGCAGCAGTGCCTCGGTCTTCGTCGTCATCGGGTCGCCGATGATCACGGCCTTGCCGCCGCCGAGGTCGAGCCCTGCGAGCGCCGCCTTGTAGGACATGCCGCGGGAGAGGTTCAGGACGTCGCGGACGGCGTCCGCCGTCGTCGCATAGGGGTAGAAGCGGGTGCCGCCCAGGGCCGGGCCCAGCGCGGTGGAGTGGATCGCGACGATGGCCCGGAGGCCGGTGGCGCGGTCGTTGCAGAAGACGACCTGCTCGTGCTCGGCGCCCAGCTCGAACACGTCGACGCCGTCGACGGGAGCGGGTACGGAGTGATCGGCAGACATGAGGGGTGCCTACTTTCGCATCGCGCCACGCGGGTGGGTGGCGAACGTACGGACGGGCCACGAGGGGTGGTGTGACCCACCTCGCAACGATAGTGCGCGGACCGGGCGCGGCGGGAATCGACCCCGCGGTCTCAGCCCAGCTGGCGCGTCAGCGCCAGTGCCCCGCCGAAACAGGCCAGGAAGACCGCGAGGCAGACGAGGGCGAGCAGCATCCTCGAGCCCTCTGACCGGGGTACGGCGTCCGAGTCGTGCGACGGCCGGACGAGCTCGGGTGGGCTCACCAGGAGGGTCTGCCCCGCCGGGGCCAGCGCCTGGAACGAGTTGACGAACGCGCGCACGGTCGGCCAGCGGTCCTCGCGGTCCGGGGCGAGTCCTCGGAGCACCACCTCGTCGACGCCCTCGGGCAGTCCGGCCAGCTCCGAGGGCGGCTGCGGCAGCTCCAGCTGAGCCAGCTCGGCGATCGTCCCCGCATGGGCGAGGCGGCCGGTGAGCAGCTGGTAGGTCACCGCCGCGAGCGCGTACACGTCCGCCCGCTCGTCGACGCCCCCGCCGATCGCCTGTTCGGGTGCCATGTACGCCGGCGTCCCGACCACGTGGGTCAGGCCGCTCGCGTGCTGGATCGCCTTCGCCACGCCGAGGTCGGCCACCATCACCCGCTGCCCCGACCCGTCGCTGCGCAGCAGGAGGTTGGCGGGCTTGATGTCGCGGTGGATCGACCCCTGGGCGTGGAGCACGGTGAGCCCGGCCCCGGCCTGCGAGATGAGATCGAGGGTGCGGTCGAGCGAGATCGAGTGCTCGCGCTCGAGCAGGTTGGCCACGGTCCCGCGGTCGGCGTACGACATCACGAAGTACGGCGTCCCGTCGGCCTCGCCGACGTCGTACACCCGGACCACGTGGTCGGAGTCGGCTCGCCGCAGGATCCGCGCCTCCTGCAGGAAGCGGTCGCGGATGTCGAGACGCTGGGCCCAGTTGTCCGCCAGCGCCTTGACCGCGACGTCGGACTGGAGCTCGTCGTCGCGGTAGAGCCACACCGAGGCGAAGCCGCCGACTCCCAGCCGCTCGACCTGCCGCAACCGACCGAGCCGAGAAGGGAGGGACACTCTCGGTATTGTGCCGGACAGCGAGTGGACTCGGAGGGCACGCAGCGTGGACGACACCGAGCAGTCTCATGACCTGGAGGTCCTGGCCACGCAGGCCGCGGCGGGCGACCGCCGGGCGCTGGAGGCGCTGCTGGTCGAGATCCAGCCCCGGGTACGCCGCATCTGCGGCCGGATGCTGCTGTACCCCGAGGACGCCGAGGAGGCCGCCCAGGACGCGATGCTGCTGGTCTCGACGCGGATCCACACCTTCGCGGGACGCAGCCGGTTCACCACCTGGCTGCACGCGGTCGCCGCCAACAGCGCCCGCGCGACGTACCGCAGCCTCAAGCGCCGCTCCCTCGAGCTGCCCACCGACGAGCTTCCGACGGCGGCCGACCCGCGCACCACGAGCGTGATCGCGGGCAGCCGGCTCGACTTCCTCGAGGCCCTCGAGACCCTCGGCGTCGACCACCCGGCGCTGGTCGAGCCGTTGCTGCTGCGCGATCTCCAGGAGCTCGAGTACGCCGACATCGCCGACCTGCTGGACATCCCGGTCGGCACGGTGAAGTCGCGCATCCACTCCGCCCGCCAGATCATGCAGCCCCTGCTCACCCGCTGACGCGACCGGCGCGGCTCACCGTCAGCGGAGCCGGGCGACGTACCTCGACGCGGTGCGCAGGTCCTGCATCCGGCTCTCCCAGGTCACGCCGGCCAGCGTCAGCAGCAGGCCGGACACGCCGATCAGCAGCCACGACGGCACCGCGGCGGCGTACGGCGCGAGCTCGCGCAGCACCAGGAGGGTCCCGACGACCGATCCGACCACGAGCGGCGCGCTCCACCGCAGCCGGACCCCTGCGAACACCAGCGCAAGGCAGCCGATCCCGAGGATCAGCGCCCGCCACGAGGCCGGGTCGTCCAGCGTCGCGAGCAGCGACGGCACCGTGGCGAGCGTCAGCCCGGGCGCGAGGAGAGTGATGCTGGCGCTGGCGTCCTCGCGGCGCAGCCGCCACGCACCGACGGCGGTCAGGGCCACCGCCGAGGGGAGCGTGTAGGCCTCGGGGGTGTGCACGCCGAGCTCGACGAGACGGACCCACGTGGCGGCCGCCAGCAGGAGGCCGCCCGGCCAGGCCAGCGCGCGGCGCGAGGGGTGGATCAGCGACGACGCGGTGACCAGCGCCCCGGCGACCGTCAGGTGGACGGCCGTGGCGCGGAGCAGGTCGTCCGCGTCGAGGACGGCCGCGACGGAGACGAGCACGGCGACGGCCGCCGCAGACACCTCGAACGCCGGCCGCGGTCGCCAGATCGCCAGCGCGCCGAGCACGAGCAGCACCGGGACGGCCCGGTCGTACGCCGGCACGCCGGCCACGTCGGCGGCCGCCCAGACCAGGCCCCCGAACGCCGCTGGGAACGCGCCGGCCGCGATCCTCCCCGTGAGGTCCGTGCGAGCCATGAGTACGGCAGCGGCCGCGGTGGCCACGCCGAGAACCAGCGCGGTGAGCAGGTTGTTCGGCAGCGCGGCGACGGTCGACAGCGCGAGCAGGGCCGCTCCCAGCCCGCGCAGCGCGTGGGCCGACGCACCCGCCACTCGCTCGGCGTACACCAGGGCGGCGACCCCGCCGAGGGTCAGCACCGCCACCACCGCGGCCAGCGGGACGTCGTACAGAGGAAGGGTGCCGACGCCTCCGGCGATCGCGGCACCTCCGATCACGACCCCCCACACGCGGCGCCCGACCGGTTGCACGAGGTTCGCCAACGCGCACCCGGCACCCGCCACGACGACCGAGCACGGCACCAGGAGCCAGGGCGCGCACCACGGTGTCGTGGCGGCGACCAGTACGCCGAACGGCTGGGTGAAGGGGGCTCCGACGCCGAGGACGGCCCCGTGGGCGGTGGCCATCAGGTCGAGGGCCGTGACGAGGGGCAGCACGACGGTGCCGGCCAGCGGGATCGCGGCCGCTGGCGCGGAGTCGGCCGGGCGCCGTGATCGCCGCGACGGTCCAGAGGATGGCGAAGGGGAGGACGCTCAGGACCGCCACGGTCCACGAGTTGTCCAGCGCGGCCAGCACGACGACGTAGCTGCCGAGGAGCGCGGCGGTGCCGTACCCGACCAGCGTGCCCGTGCGGCGGAGTCCGACGACCGGGCCGACGGCGGCTGCCGCGAGTGTGGCGGCCAGGAGCGGCCAGGCGGCGAGGTGTCCCCAGAGGTGGGCCGCCGTCGGGTCGTCGGTGGCGAGGTCGAGTCCGGACGCCACGACGTAGCACCAGGCCAGGGCGCCGGCGGTCAACGACGTGGCGCGGAGAGCGGTGCTCGGCAGGGCCGTCCCGACCCGGCCGAGCAGCAGCAGCGCGGCCGTTGTCACCAGCATCGGGGTCGGCGACCCGACGTGCCACTGGGCGCCCGCACCCGCGACGAGGACAGCCACCGGTGCGAGGACGGCGGGTGCGACGAGCGGCCGCGAGGTCGTCGCGAGGAGCAGGGCGAGCGAGCCGGTGGCGACGACCGCGCCGGTGAGCATGACCAGGTGGTCGTCGCCGATCTGCCCGAGCCACCCGGCGTGACGAGCGCCGATCACGTCGAGCGCGAGCAGTCCCAGACCGACGACGGACAGTGCCTCGCTCGCCAGCCGCAGCCTGCGCCCGTGGAGGACGCCGGCCAGGCCGAGCGCGGTCACCGTCACCCCGACCAGGACCACCGTCCGGCCGCCGACGCCGAGCCAGCTCCAGGCCACCGCCAGGAAGATGACCGCCGCGACGAGCAAGCAGAGCGCGCCGAGCGTGAGCAGGATGCGGGGGACCGACGAACCCCGCAGGCGGGGAGCCGCGGGGCCTCGGGTTCGGCCTCGGCGATCGGGTGCCGTGGCGACGGAGCCCGCGCTCGGTACCGCCCCCACGACCGCGGGCGTCGTCGCCGCGGACTCGCGCAACCGGGCGAGCAGGCGGTCGGCCTGCTGCAGCACCGCGAACAGGTCGACTGCCGTCGGGCCGGTCAGCGGCAGGGCACAGACCGGGCAGGTCTGGGGCGACCGCGGGAGCAGCGCGGTGCAGTCCGGGCAGCGCGTGGGATCGGCGTACGTCGTCATGGTCGAAGTACCTCACCGCGGACGTACGACGCCCCAGCGTCGCGGTGCTCAGAGGCTCTGAGTACGCGGACTCAACCGCCAGGCAACCGCGATCGCCCGTCGAGACGTGCCGGGCATACGGCCACCCGGGTGGGAAGAGGGTGACCGGCGCGTTCGAGGGGGGTGGCCAGGGGCGGGGTCGAACCGCCGACCTTCCGATTTTCAGTCGGACGCTCGTACCAACTGAGCTACCTGGCCTGGGTCGCGCCCCCGTACCGCGGAGCGCGAGAGCACCTTACCGGAGCGCCGGGTCCCGTCCGAAACCGGCGACCGGGTCCGGCGAGCCGCGGTGTTTGGTCGCCGTACGACGGTGCGCCGTATGCTGACCGTCGCCCAGATGCATGAGCAAGCCCCCATCGTCTAGTGGCCTAGGACGTCGCCCTTTCACGGCGGTAGCACGGGTTCGAATCCCGTTGGGGGTGCAAAGCCGAAAAGGGATCGCGACCAGCTGACACGCTGGCCGGGGCCTGCTCGCCATCGCGCTCGACGTCGGTTTGGGGCAGCCGGTCATGCCAGACGGGAGTCAGCCCAGGAGCGGCCCCTCACGAACCGAACGCGTCAGGATGCCCCGGTGTGGCAGCACGCGGGGGAGCATTCGTGCACGATGAGCCCGTGAATGCGCACTCGGGGTCGCCGGGCCACGCCGACCCGGTCGAAGGGACGACGACGTCGCACGGTTCATGGCGCAACCCGAGTCGCCGAACGTTCGTGTTGACGGCTGTCGGGGTCCTCGTTGCGGCATCGCTCGTGGCCGGAGTCCTGGTGGCGTGGCACGCGTGGACCCATCCAGACGTCTTTCCGGACGCCAACGGCGTCGGTGAGGTGATGGGTCCCCGACCGGTCGCCAGGGCCGCCGTGTCCTACCCCGTGACGTGGGATGGCCCCGGCGACCCGACCAGGGTGACCTTCCACAGCGCCACCGCCAGTCTCTCGGTCAACACCGCAGCCGCGCACGTGACCTTCGAGATCTGCGTGCGCCGTCCCGGAGAGATCGCGGGCGCCGTCTACGGCAGTCTGCGGCGGTACTGCTCCTCGGTGACGCCGCTGACATCGGGTACGACCATGACCTACCACGGGCACCCGTTCGCGCACCAGTACGTGTTGGCCACCATCCTCCCGACCCGCCCCGGCATGGTGCGTCTCACGAGTGTCCGGTTCACCTACGCGCTGCCCAGCCACCATCTGCCCCGCCCGATCAGCGACGACGTGGCCCTCGACCTGTGGGTGCCGGTGCTCCGCAGGTGGCCGACGTCCTGACCCGGGCGGCCTGGGCGAGCCGGATCAGTTCCACGTCACGGTCACGTTGGAGCCGGCGACCGGAATGGTGGTTGCGGTTGCGGGGTCGGCCGTCTGGTTCCACCAGACGACGTCGTCCTGGGTGCCATCAGGGGTGGACTGTTCCCGCCAGGCCAGGATGCGACTGCCGCCGAAGTTCGGGGTGGCGTCCGCGTAGGTGGTGGCGTTGTCCTTCGGGTACAGGTAGAGGCGGTGTTGGTCGGTGCCGTCTGTGTTCCCGTACCAGAGCGACGTCGCGGAAGTTCACCGACGTGGATGGTCAGGACGTGGCGGCCGTTGCCGGAGATGCGCACCGACTCCACGTGCCGAAGCACCAGGTGTGAGGTCTGATGGCTGGCGATGCGGAGGTCGTCGCCGTCGCTGTACAAGACTCCGGACCGGGTCCAGGCCAGCGCGGGATTGACGTAGCCGCCGTTGACGGACCGCGGTGGCGGCAGTCTCAGGAGCCGCCGCAGACCCGTCCCGTCAACGCCGACGGTCCACAGGGCGGAGTGGAGGTGGGTGCCGGTGCGGGTGTTGCCTTCGAAGACCAGGCGGCGTCCCGAGGGCGACCAGCCGATGCCGCCCACGAAGTAGAACTCCGGGTGATCCGCGAGCGGCCGGCGGGCCCGGCCGCCGAGGACCGGGACGACGACCAGCAGCGGCGCCTGCTTCTGGCAACAGGGCGCGAACGCGACCCGGCGGCCCCGCCGGTCCAGGATCAAGTCCAAGACGAACCCGCGGCGGGCGGCGTAGATGCGGCGCACGCCGGACCCGTCGACGTTCGCGGAGTAGAGGTGAATGCCGTGGCTTCGGGCGGTTTCGCGGTCCCACACCACCCGGTGCAGGACCGGCAGCGCCGCAGCCGAACGGGCGTGAACCGCTGGGGGTGTCGTGTCGGCGACACCGGGACCGCCGGCTGCCAGCACCAGCGTCGAGGCCAGCAACGCGATGCCGGCGACAGCGGTCGGACGGACCCTCCGAGATGGAATCAGCACGTGCGCACTGTGACACCACCCAAGCGGCCACTGGGCCGTTTCGCACAAGTGGCCCTGTCTCGAGCCCAGCGAGCCGGTCCCGGTCAGGGCGGAGGAATCGGGTTCCCGCCCTGAGAGTCCCACTCACCACCGACTCCGCCGCGGGTGGCGTCGCCCCCGGCGTTCACCGGGGAACCGTCCGGGCCGTCGACCTCGATGAAGACGCCCTCGTACAGGGAGGGCTTCGCGTGCAGGGCGGCAAACACGCGGTCGCCGACGCTGTGTGCGTCCTGGACGTCGGGGACGGTGACGGTGACGTCGACCGCCGGCCCGAGTGGGCGGAGAACCTCGACCCGATCAACGTGCACGCCGAGGTCGCCGAGAGTCTGCTTGACCGACGCCACGATCTGGTCGTCGGTGGAGCGGTCCGCCTGCGCACCGAACAGCTGACCGGCCGCGACGTCGCTCCCACATCCGCCTGCTTCCTCCCTCGACCCGTCGGGAAGCCGTGCGTACACCAGGCCCTGTATCGCGGTGCCGAGGTTGCTGGAGTCGCGGACCAGGTGCTCGGACATGGCGCCGTCGGCCAGGCATCCCTCCCAGGACGCGCGCATGAGGGCGGCCCCCGACGACGAAGCCACGTTGACGACGGCGGTCATCTGGTACCGGTTCTCGACCCTCCGTTCGAAGTGGGTCGGGGCCAGCGTGAGGTCCTCGAACGTCCCGGTCGGGAACCCGGCCAGGGTGGCGGCGATGGCGCCCGCGGTCGAGAGTTCCCCGTACGTCGTGGTCGGTGCACCGTGCAGGTCCAGGTCGGGACCGGTGGCGATGGTGATCGGGGGCGAGAACGACGAGTCCACCGAGAACGGCCACGACGACGAGTCTCTGCGCGGCGCGCCCCGGGCTGGAGCGCCCGGACCGGAGCGGGCGGAGTGCGCCGCAGCGAACCAGGTCCCCCACACGATCAGGAGCACCGCCGCGACCGCTGCGGCGGTCGCCGCGACCGAGTGGCGGCGACTACTCGGCGACATCGCCATCGCCCGGCCAGGGGCCCAAGCCGCTGGGCGTGGGTCCGGAGGCCATGGCTCAGTGTGCGGACGGCCAACCGTCTCCACCAGCGGCGTGACCGAATCGAGACGTCGGCGAGATTCGGAGCGGCGCAGTTCGCGTCCGCTGGTCCCTTCCGAACCCAAGCCGCGTAGGCCGTCGTGGCCATGAGCACGACGAGGCCGCCGACGAACACACAGCGATTCGTGATCGTCGGATGGAACCCGGCGGCACACTCACCTCGTCGGACAAGTAGCCGGCTGACCGAGGGAGCGCCCATGGACCGGGACGGGGACTTCTCCGCCTTTGCGGCCGCGCGCTGGGCCGCGCTCGTCCGATCAGCCGTGTTCCTGGGCTGCAGCCCCGAGGAGGCCCAGGACCTGGCCCAGACCACCCTGGTCCGGTGCTACACCTCCTGGCGCAGAGTCGAGAGGGCAGACAACCGTGACGCCTACGTCTACCGGATGCTGCTGAACTGTCTACGCGACAGTCGACGCCGACGCTGGTGGGGCGAGCAACTCACCGATCTGGCCACGATGCCCGCCCCGGTGGAGGACATGACCGAGGAGGTGGCGACCGTCGACGTTGTGAACCGTGCGCTTGGCGAGTTGAGCAGGGTCAACCGAGAGGTGGTCGTCCTGCGCTACTACGCCCACCTCAGCGAGCTGCAGACGGCCGAGGTTCTCGGCATCGCCCCCGGCACGGTCAAGAGCCGGCTGTCGCGAGCGCTGACCCAGCTCGCCACGAACACACACCTGACCGACCTCACCGAAGGGACATCGTGATGTCGCAGAAGACTCCCGCGTCGCTCGATGAGCTCTGGGACGCCATCCCCACCGGGCCGGCCCCCGTCGAAGAGCTCCTGGCCCGCGGGCACGCTGCGAACCGACGACGCCGGGTGAGGCTCGGCGCCGCCATGGCCGCCGCGATCGTGGCGGGAGCCTTCGCCACCACGGGAGTGCTCTCGCATCCGGCGAACCACCCCGGACTCGCCATACCAGCGGCCGGTACTCGCCTGGTCGGGATGGGACGGGTCGCTGTGGCCGTGCCGACCAGCTGGGCCCTGAATGCGGCGACCTGCAACGCCCCGTTCACCGACACCACGTACTTCGCCTTCCCCCAGCAATGCATCGGTCCAGCACGGCCGGTCTCGTCGGTGGACATCACATCCCGCCCGTCCTTCGAAACCAACACCGAGCCCTCGGGGGCACTCAAGCCCGCCGGGAGCGTCGCCGGCCACCGGGTGGTCGCCGACAGCGTCACCTGCCCGGTCGGTCTCGATGAGTCGTGTTGGCAGGCCTTTGGCATCCCGGACCTGCACGCCTACTTCACCGTCACCATCCCGACATGGGTCAAGGGCGGCGCCGTCACCCGCATCAACGCCATCCGGAACTCGCTCACGGTGCTTCCCAGCAAGCAGGCCGCCGTCCCGTTCGTGACACCAGGGTCATCGGTCGCCGAGGTCCGAGCGGCGCTGGAGTCCGCCGGGTTCACTGTCGTCATTCACCCGCGGACGTGCCCCGTGGCGGGGACGTGCCGCAGTCCCATGGGGACCTCTCCCGCGGCCGGGCTCGTGGTACCGGCGGGAAGCACCGTTGCCATCCATGTCGTCGGGCACTAGCCGTTCGGCTCGAACTCAACGCTCCGGCCGTCTCCGGTGACCCGGCCCATCCGGCGCAGCGCCGCGTCGCGGGCGGGCGAACGCGACCACGACGATGACCGTGCCTGCGGCGAAGGAGACTCCGGTCGAGAGCCACTGCGCGGCGTCGTACCCGTACAGCCATGCCCCCACCGCCCACAGCGCCGCCAACACGGGAACCCCGACCCAGATGAACCGCGGAAGCCGAGCGGAGGCACGCCGAGTGGCCGGCCGACGGCCCTCCATCCCCACGTGCAGCACGTTCTCGAAGAACCAAATGAAGACGAACGGCGCCGCCAGCAGACACAGCAGGTAGGCGCCGTACAGGCCGGTGACCAGAGTGATGACCCCGAACACCACGCTCAAGGCTCCGCCGGTCAACGACGTCGCCACGAAGGCGGTCACGGCCACTGCGACCACGACGCACGTCTGGACGAGGAGACCGTCGAGGCTCCACAGACGCGCGTCCTCGCCGTCGGAGGTCTTCCACTCACCGCGCACGCGGCACATCCTCACACCCTCGCTGCGCCGCTACCGCAGATTGCTCGGTCCGCGCGCGTACTGGGCGTCCGGTCCGACCCACTCTGTGTAGAGGCCTACACGACAGAAACCTGCACATTCGGGCGTGGCTGTCGCCCAGCCGAGATGACCGCCCCGCACGGCTCACCTGCGCGTTCCGCGCACACTTGGGGTCAGAGAGAGCTGGAGGATGTCGCTGGTCGTTCCGGTCTCGCCGAGCCTGGGGAAGATGTGGGTGATGTGACGATCGATCAGGGGTGTCCCGACGGGGCACACGCAGGCTTTACCGATGCGAACCGAACTTCCCCGGGAGCCGGGGTCTCTGACCCGGTACCGAGTACGTCGTCCCTGGAGGCTGTCGTGAACCGCATGTGTGCTGCCCTTCTCGTCTCAGTGGCCCTCTCGGTGACGGCACTGCCCGCGGCTTCGTCTGCGGCTACTCGCCCGGGCGGGCACGATCGGGACCTGGGCGGCCGGGTCACCTACCTGGTGCCGCCGAGGAACCGAGCACTGGTCGACGGTGTCCTGTCCGGTGACGGGAACGGCAGGTTCGTGGCCGCGTGGAGCACCGGCAAGACGACCTCCGTCCGATGGCGCGGTCGCCACGGTCGATGGAGCCATGTCGTCAGGTTCGCGGCCGGCGACGGTCTCCAGCAACAGCAGGCGACGTTCGTCGACGGTTCCCCGCTGGTGGTGTGGACGTCTGAGACCATCACACCCCGCTGCGCGAGCGGCGAAGAAACCTGTGCCGTCTACGTGCGCTCCTCCACGCGTACCGCCCGCGGATGGTCGCACCCTCACACCCTCGTCGCCGAGGAGCCGTACGACACCTATGACCTGATCTCGAACACCGTCGGGGACGCGGCCCTGGTCTCCTCGCAGGGGGTCAACTTCTTCACCCACGGGCAGTGGGATACGAACGGAACGGACACCGAGACCGGGTACGGCTCGTTCCTCTCCGGAGCCTCGGCCTTGGACTCCCGTGGCCGCGCCGTGGTCGTCAGGTGGGCCTGGAACGGGGGTCAGAAGTTCCTCCAGATCGAACGTGTCTCACCGGACTTCACGAGCCAGACGTGGCCGTTCCCCACCAACAGCGCCGAACGTCTCGGCTTGCCGTCGCTCGGGACGGACAAGACCGGCGACGTGGAGCTCGTCTGGAGGACGTGGGGCGGCAGCGGCGTCACCGTGTGGACCTCGACGCTGTCGGACTCCGGTGATCTCTCAGCCCCCGAACCGATCATCGAATACCCCTCGAGCCTGGCTGCCGCGTCCAAGCCGGACTCTTGCACGGCCCTGGCCGGCGACGGTCGTGCCGTGTTCGCCTGGCCCAGCGGGCACGGCGTCCACGGCGTGCACGCGGCGTACCGCAACGCTACCGGGCACCTCGGCGCCGTCACCTCGTTCGCCGCGAAAGATCCCGGCTGCTCCTCGGTGGCCTTCCCGAAGTCAGGTGGGGCGTGGATGTTGTTCCATATGGACGTGTGCGGCACCCGGGGGCACTCGTGCTCCGTGCGGTATCGCGTGGCCCGGCATCCAGCGTCCGGATCGTGGGCTGCCCCTCGGACCGTGGCTTCCCACGGCCTGAAGCCCACCGGGACCATCCTGACCGGACCGGACGGACACCTCACCTTCCCGCTGTTCCGTCGGGGGTCGTACTTCGCGGCATTGACGACCTCCGTCCCCTGACGTCCAGAAAGGGGTGCCGAGGACGGCATGTCGGCGGTGACCGTTGGACTGGACCTCTCAGGCGACTCCATGGAGGTGATGGCGATGCGATGGGCCGACTTCGAGGTCGACGCGCCGAGACTCGCGGAGGTGGGACGAGAGAGGCTGTTGGTTCCGGGAGTGGTGCTGGTCGGCACGATCCGGCGCGATGGCAGTCCGCGGATCAGTCCGGTCGAGCCGTTCGTCCTCGGCGGGGAGCTGTGGCTCTCCATGCTCTGGGGATCGCACAAGGCGGTGGACCTGCTCCGCGACCCGCGCGTGCTCGTGCACAGCATCGTGACCGGCCGCGACGGTGGAGCGGGCGAGTTCAAGGTGCGCGGGCGCTGCGTGCCAGAAGAGGACCCGGCCGTGCAGGAGCGGTACGCCGATGCGGTCTCGGCCGCGCTCGGGTGGCGGCCCGATGTGGGCCGGGTTCACCTGTTCTCGGTCGACGTCGACTCCGCGTCGTACCTGCGCTACGACGACGCGACGGGTGACCAGTTCACGGCACTCTGGCCTCAGGGTCGCGAGTACGTGCGGAGAGGCACCGGTGGGACCAGCGTCGGGCCTCCCGAGCCGACCGACCTCGGCCTGGTCGCGCCGTAGCTGCGATCGTTGATCCAGCTCAGGCGCTGAGGAGTGTGACGCAGACGTCCCGCGTCAGCTCCCGATGGCTGGCGGCCAACGCCTCGGCCTCACGACGCGGGAGGAACCCCGTATCAAGACGGCAGTCGTGGCACACGCACACCGCCGTACGTCCCAGGTGCACGACCTCGACCACGTGGGGGTGACAGGCGCCGGCGTCGACACCGTGCTCGTGATCCCGTCGATGTGCCGCTGCCATGGTGCATGTGGCCACGCCCGTGACCATGCCCTGCAAATGTTGCTCCACCATCGTCCTCTCTTGCTCACCTGACACTGTGTCCTACCCTCGCGAGGCCGTGGCCAACCTCTCCATCCACGGCAACTTCACACAGGGATCCCCGACCGTTGAGCCGCGGGTTGTGGTCACGCGAGCCGCGGGTTGTGGTTCGTGCGACCGACCATGAGGCGCGGCTCAGCGGACCACAAGGCGCGGCTCAACCGACCACAAGGCGCGGCTCAACCGACCACAAGGCGCGGCTCAACGGACCATAAGGCGCGGCTCAACGGGGGTGGGCGAACTGCTCGACAGGCAAGTGGTTACTTGCGTATGGTGGTGGTGTGGCCGATGTGTTCAAGGCCCTGGCGGACTCGACCCGGCGCAAGATCCTCGACGAGCTGACCGAGCGTGACGGTCAGACGCTCTTCGAGATCTGCGGTCGCTTGGCGTCCAGGCACGGGCTGAGCTCGACACGGCAGGCGATCTCCCAGCACCTCGACGTCCTCGAGGCCGCGGGACTCGTCACCACCAGACGCGACGGCCGCTACAAGTTCCATCACATCGACACCGGGCCGTTGGAGCCGATCGTGGACCGATGGCTGACGAGGTCCGACGAAGGCAGGAGACCGACATGAGGATCACCTTGACGAACGTGTTCGTCGACGATCAGGACCGGGCCGAGCGCTTCTACACCGAGGTGCTCGGGTTCGTCGTCAAGCACAACGTGCCGGTGGGCGAGCACAAGTGGCTGACGGTGATCTCACCGGAGAATCCCGAGGGTGCCGAGCTGCTCCTGGAGCCGGCCGGCCATCCGGCCGTCGGACCGTACCGGGACGCGCTGGTCGCGGACGGCATCCCCTGTGCCCAGTTCACCGTCGATGACGTGCAGGCCGAGTACGACCGGCTGACCGGCCTGGGAGTGCGTTTCACTCAGGAGCCCGCGAACATGGGGCCGGTCACGACCGCGGTGTTCGACGACACCTGCGGAAACCTCCTCCAGATCGTCACTCCGACAACGTGACGGCGTGGTGACCTGGCCGCGGTCACACGTGCGACCCGGCCTCCTCGGTGTGGGCCAGGAGCTCTTGGGCGACCAGTCGCACGCTGACCCGGCGGCGCTCGGCGGTCTGTTGCAGCAGCGCGAACGCCTTGGTCTCGGGGAGATGGAAGCGTTCCATCACGATCCCCAGTGCCTGACCGACCGCGTTCAGCCCGGGAGCGGAGGTCGCGCGGTCGTCGTACTCGGCCGCGTAGGCCAGAGCTGTGGCGGAGTGCTGCGCGAACAGGTCGGTGAGCACGGCGGTGTCGTCGAACGCGCCCGGCCGGTTCGAGTACAGGGTGAGCACCCCCCGTGCCCGGCCGGTGTCGAACAGCACCACGGACACTTGCGCGCGGACTCCCGAGTTCGCCGCGACGACGCCGTACGTCGGGTAGCGGTCGTCGCGAGCCAGGTCGGAGGACCTGACCGCGGGTGCCTGGCCCGGCTCGCCCTCTCGCGGTGCGCCGGGCTCCGGAGCACCCTCCGCGGAAGCCCCCGTGGCACCCGGCTCGTCGCCGGGGAACGCGTCCATCCCTCGTGACGAGTCGACGACGTCGACGGCCGGTCCTTCGTTGAGCGCTTGCTGCAGGTGGTCCAGGTGTGAGGCGGTGTCCGGGGACAGGTCGGGTGCTGCAGCGTCCGCGTCCCCGGCCACCCCCGGTCCGGAGTCGACGGGCCCGGTCGCCGCGGCCGTCTCGAGGCGATGGTCTTCGTGCTCGACGGTGATCGTCGCTCCGTCGACGTCCGGCAGCAGCTCGACGGCGGCATCCGTCACCCGGCGCAGCGTCTCCGCCAGGTCGCCCGGCGCCAGGGCGGCGTGCAGCTCGGCCATGACGGCCACGAGATCACTACTGTTCGTCACGACCTTCCGTACCCCGAACGGCGCCCGGGTACCGGCCTCCGCCGCGAGTCTTGGCGTCTCGGCCCCGGCTATCCGAGGAAGTGCCAGTAGAGACCGACGCCGGTGACCGACCCGATGGTGCCGAGGACGATGCCCTCCCAGGCGGTGGCGCGACCCTTGAGCCGGCCCCGCGATGCCTCGATGTCACTGAGGGCCCGGGCGCCGACGTAGACGGCGGGGATGCCGGTGAACGGTCCGAAGCAGAACAGCGAGAACACCCCGAGCCAGAACGCATTCTTCGCGCGACTGTAGGTCAGCCCCGAGAAGTACCTGTCCGACGGCGAGGGCGTGGTTCCGGGCGGTCCCGGCGGGTAGGCGTCTTCTGCGCTCACAGTTCCCCGTTTCACCAGATGGTCCGGCGATGATGCCACGGCTCGCGGCACTTTCGCGGCTACGCGACGAAGCCGGTCCGGAAGGGAGCTATCCGTCGTGCAGGGCGACGGCGAGCTCCGCGGTGCCCGAGTACAGGTCGACCAGGGTGACCTGCCTGCCGTGGTCGGCCAGTCGTCGTACCGCTTGGTTGTCGTACGCCGTCAGCAGCGTGAACCGTCGGATGCCGACCTCGACCGCACGGCGCGCGAGGTCGTCGGTGAGCAGCGTGCCGATGCCGCGGGCCTGCCAGGCGTCCACGACCGCCACCGCCACGTCCGCGGAGTCCCGGTGTCGGGAGTCGCGGATGAACCGGGCGATGCCGACGGGGCGCTCGTCCTCGGCTGTGACGGCCAGGACGGCGACGTGGTCGTGATGGTCGACGGCGGTCAGGTGCCGGAGCTCGGCCTCGGTGAGCCGCGTCTTCGGCGTCAGGAAGCGCTGTTCGCGTGAGCGTGCGCCGAGCCCGGCGAAGATCTCGAGCAGGGAGGCGCGGTCACCGCGCTGGAGCGGACGAAGCCGCACGGCGCTTGCGCGGTCGGTCTTCGTGTCTACGGGTCGGATGAGCAACATGTGTCCAGCGTCGCCGCCGGGGCGCGGGCAGTCAGGCGGGGAACTACCCCACTTTTCCGCGCGGCTCTGTGGTCGCGTGCTTGACGAGCGGGTGGACTGCTTGACTGCCCCCGTGCAGGTGCTCGGCGACGTACAGACGACCTATCGCAACTTCGCGGTCTACGCGGCGGGCAACTCCCCCTGCTTCGAGGAGTGGGCACTCGGCATCGCCGAGGACCGTGAGGTGCAGCGCTGGCTGGCCCGGCTCCCGGAGCCGAAGCGCCAGCCGAACCTCGTCTTCGCCGCCGCCCGCTGGCACGGCCTCGCCGCCCCGGCGCCGTACGGCGACCTCCGCGAGGCCGTGTTGGGTGACACCGGCCGGATCCGCGCCACGATCCTGGAGCGCGCCACGCAGACCAATGAGGTGGGCAGGCTGGCGACGCTGGTGCCGGCCTTCGCAAGCCTGCCGGGTGGCGGTCCGGTCGGCCTGCTCGAGGTCGGCGCGAGCGCGGGACTCTGCCTGTATCCGGACCGGTGGTCCTACGCGTGGACCACCGACCACGGCACCGTGGCGGTCGGCTCAGCGGCCCCGACGCTTCGCGCGGACGTCTCCGGTCCGGCAGCGCTCCCGGATGAGGTCCCCGAGGTCGTGTGGCGAGGCGGCATCGACCTGAACCCCCTCGACGCCACCGACCCCGAGACCTGCCGCTGGCTGCTGACGCTGGTCTGGCCGGAGCACGAGGACCGCCGGGCGCGGCTCGAGGAGGCGTTGGACATCGCGCGTCGGGAGCCGCCCGACCTCCGGCGGGGCGACCTCCTGCAGGAGCTGCCCGGCCTGGTCGTCGAGGCGCTGGACGCGTTGCCCGACGATGGCAGGCTGCTCGTGTTCCACTCCGCCGTGATCGCCTACCTCGACGTGACCGGGCGTGAGCGGTTCGCGGCGCTGATGCGGGATCTCCTGACCGATCCGCGACTGCACTGGGTCAGCAACGAGCGCCCGCGCGCGCTCCCGGCGGTCACGGCGACCGGACCCGAGCCGCCCCCCGGACGTTACGTCCTCGGCGTCGACGGACAAGCCGTCGGTCACACGCACCAGCACGGCCGCAGCCTGCACTGGTGGGGCTGAACCTCCTGCCAGTCATCCGTGGCCGCCGGAACGGGCTGTCTGCGCCTCGCGGCGATGGGGATCAACTCCGGGTCACCTCAGCTCCTCAGCAAGCATGACGATGATCCCGCTCGGACCGCGGACATAGGCGAGCTTGTACACGTCCTCATAGGTCGCCACGCCGCGGAGCGGGCGGCAGTCGTGCCTCGCGGCGATCTCCAGGGCCTCCTCGATGTCGTCGACCGAGAAGGCCACGCGGTGCATGCCGATCTCGTTGGGCCGGGTGGGCTCCGTCTCGATCGCGTCGGGGTGGATGTACTCGAAGAGCTCCAGGCGACCGTTGCCGTCCGGCGTCTGGAGCATGGCGATGTGGGCGTGGTTGCCGTCGAGGCCGACGGCTGTGTCGGTCCACTCTCCACTGACCGTGTCACGGCCCAGGACGGTGAGCCCGAGGTCGGTGAAGAAGGCGATCGTCGCTTCGAGGTCGCGGACCGCGATCCCCACGTTCTCGAGTCTGATGGGCATGCGTCGCACGCTATCGAGTCGTCGCGGTGGAGATCTGCCGGCTGCCGGGGACCAGCTCGGCCGGTGATGCCCCGGCGGTCGGTGCTCAGACGGTGGCCTTGAAGGTCAGATGTCCCATGAGATTGGGGCTGCGGAGGCCGTAGGCGGCCTTGTTCCATGCCGTGGCGAATCCCTTCGCCCGGCTGGGTAGGTAGGGCTTGTACATCCTGGGGAGGTCCCACATGCGGAACTCGACCTCGGAGAACCCGGCTCGCTCGAGATGTCTGGCGGTTGATCGGATGGTGTTGATGCGGTACTCGGTCCGGAAGTGGCGGTCGTCGACATAGCGGGGTTGACGCACCCGGCGCAGCAACCATTCGTTGAGGCCCAGACGGGATGTGGCCCAGGTCGTGAGGCCGAAGTAGTGCCACTGATTGAGGGTGATGGCCATGAACACACCGCCGGGCTTCAGCACTCTCGCGGCCGCGCCGGTGAACGCCGACGGGTCGGTGACGTGCTCCATCACGTAGACCGCGAATGCGACGTCGAAACGGCAGCGATGGTCGCGAGAGAAGTCCTCGAGGGCCACTTGGTAGCGCTCGTCCGCGTCGCTGTTGCCCAAGACCCGTGCGCTCGGATCCACCACCACCATGGTGTGCGCCCGACACGCGATCGCGGGGAAGTGGCCGGAGGCGTTGCAGCCGCCCCCGATGTTGAGGACGGCGGCGTCTTCCGGTGTCGACTCGGCGACCCATCGAGCAAACGCGGGCACGGGGCGGGACGGCGGCGGGGTCACCGTGACGTTCACGGCAATCCGTCGCGCCTGGAAGGAGCCCCGCGTGCTCGAGACCATGTGAAATTGAAACCCGAAGAGCCTCGCTTGTACACAGATGCGTGACCGGCACTCGTTCGTCCGCGTGCCGCTCCCGTGCTCTGGTCGGCTTCGACCGGCGGAAAGTCTGTCGGACTTCCCCCGCTCCTGTCGTCGTCCCACCTGTCGATGTCGTCTACCCTGCGGACACCGGACGCCGCTCGGATCCGAAACCCGCGCGGTGACGGTCGCCCGCTCGGCCCGGGATCCGCGACAGGGACAGAAGGGACCGCGATGGCCACCAGGTACGACGACGAACGGCGCCCGCTGCGGCGAGCCGCAGCACGCCTGGCCGCGCTGGCCGGCGGCGTCCTCGGGCTGCTGGCGCTCACCGTGCCGAGCGCCCTCGCGCACATCACGATCACCCCGTCCACGGCCGAGACCGGCAGCACCGCGGAGCTCACCCTCCGGGTGCCCAACGAGGAGGCGCACGCGGCGACGACACGGGTCTCGGTCCTGATCCCGACCGCTCACCCGATCGCGCAGCTGCTCGCCAAGCCCGTTCCGGGATGGAAGGTCACGATCCGGAGCAAGCACCTGGCCCAGCCGCTGGTCACCGACGACGGGACGTTCCACTCCGTCGTCTCGCAGGTGACCTGGTCGGGCGGTCGGATCGGGCCGGGTCAGTACCAGGACTTCTCCCTGTCCGCAGACCCGTTGCCGGACACGCCCACCACGCTGGTGTTCAAGACCCTGCAGGGCTACAGCAACGGCGACGTGGTGCGCTGGATCGACGTACCGCAGAACGAACAGCCCGAACCCGAGCACCCGGCCCCCGTGCTGATCGTCGCGCAGGCCGCCGCGGACCCGTCCTCGATGCCGGGCATGACCAGCAGCGGCAGTGTGTCGCAGACCTCGGACGGTTCCGGCGGCGAGGGGGTGGGCTGGGTTGCGTTGGGGGTCTCGATCATCGCGCTGCTCCTCGCGGGCGGGACGTTCGTCGCGGCGCGACGCCGCGGCTGACCGGCACGGCCCCGGCCTCGCGGGGGCCGCGGTCGGGCTGCTGACGCTGCTCGTCGCCGTCCTCCTGCCGGCGTCGCCCGCGGCCGCACACGCCACGCTGGTGTCCACCGCCCCGGCGGCCGGATCGGTCGTGCACGGCGCGGTTCGGACGGTCAGCGCCACCTTCGACGAGTCCGTCGGGGTGAGCGCCGACAGTCTCCGTGTCTTCGCCCCGGACGGGCGCCGGGTCGACGTCGGCGGCACCCACGCCGGGGCAGGTCCGGACACGATCGAGGTCTCGCTGGCCGCCCGGCAGCCGGACGGCACCTACACCGTCGCCTGGCACGTCGTCTCCGCGGACTCCCACCCGGCCGAGGGGGCGTTCACGTTCTCGATCGGGCATCCCAGCCGCCACGTCCCCGGCGCATCCGTGCTGACGCAGGGGAGCGCGACCGTCTCCCGCGTCTACGCCGTCGACCGCTTCCTGGGGTACGCCGGCTTCATGGGTTTCGCGGGCGGCCTGGTGTTCCTGGCGCTGTGCTGGCCCGCGGGTACGACGTACCGGGAGACTCGTGGGTGGCTGGCGGCGGCCTGGCTGATCGCATTCCTCTCGACCGTCCTCCAGCTGCCGCTCCAGGCCGCCGTCGCCGCGGGACGTTCGCTGGGTGGGATGGTCGACCCGCACCTCGTGGGCGGCACCGTGGGAACCCACGTGGGCACCGCGTTGCTCGTGCGCGCGGTGGGGCTGGTGTTCCTCGCGGTTCTCGCGCTCCTCCTCCTGGTGCCCGATCGAGACCGGCGCAGTAGCGGTCGATCCCTGGGGATGCTGTATGTGCTGGCCACCGGCCTGCTGGCGGTCACGTGGTCGGCCTCCGGCCACGCCGTCAGCGGCTCCTGGTCGGGGCTCGCGGTCGTCGCCGACCTGGCGCACCTGGTCGCGGGAGCCGTCTGGCTCGGCGGACTGGCGATGCTGGCCGGGCTCGTCCTCTTCGGGGACGGCGCGCCTCCTCTGGACGAGCGGGTGAGCGCGGCCGGAAGGTTCTCGCGACTCGCCGGCTGGTCGGTGCTGCTGATCGCGGTGACCGGCACGTTCCAGGCCTGGCGCAACACGCGCGCCTGGCCGGCACTCTTCGACACGCGGTACGGGCTGCTGGTGTGCGGCAAGGCGTCCCTGTTGATCCTGGTGGTGGTCCTGGGCTATCGGGCGCGGCGGGCCCTCGGCGCCGCGCCGTTCCAGCGACGCGACCCGGCGTCCTCCGTGGACGTCGTCCGGCTGCGGCGGGGCGTGGCCGTCGAGGTGGTGGTCGCGGTCGTGCTGCTCGGGGTGACCGCGGTGCTGGTGCAGACGCCCACCGCGGCGGAGTCCTACCATCCGCCGGCCAGCGCGACCCGTCCGTTCGACACCGGCACCCGCTCCGGAACCGTGGACGTCACGGTGTCGCCCGCACGCCTGGGCCCCAACCGGGTCCGGATCACCGTGCGCGACGCCCAGGGCACGCCGTTCACTCCCGCCCAGCTGACCGCGACGCTCACCCAGGACGCCGAGAACATCGGGCCGATCACCCTCGGCCTCCGCCGGACCGGTCGAGGCGAGTACCTCAGCCGACCCGTGTCGCTGGACTTCGTCGGCTCGTGGACGCTGAACGTGGTCGTCCGCAGCGACGCCTTCGACGAGACCTCGGTCACCGTGCCGGTGGCCGTCACCTGAGCACCTGCGCCGTACGCCGAGGCGGCGGCAGGTCGCGACCCAGTGCCGCCGTCGGAGGGGCACCGGCCGATCGCCGTCGACGAGGTGCCGCGCCGTAGCCTGGGCGGTGGGCCACCAGGCCCCGCCACGCGAAGGAGAAGTCCGCTGTCCGCAGGAACGCCGCCGCCGGGATGCCCGAGGTGAGCCCGGCCTCGATGCTGCCGCCGCTGGGGTGGCACGCGTTCTTCACCACCTGGCACCTCAACGTCGGCTGGCTGCTGGTGTGTGCGGCGCTGCTCGTCGGCTACCTGGTCTGCCTGCGCGCGGCGATGCGTGGGGGCCGTCGGCCCGTCGGCCCCGTACGCGTCCTGAGCTTCGTGTGGCGGGGTGGTCGCCCTGGCCGTGTGCCTGTGCTCGTCCGTGGACGGCTACGCGATGGCGCTGTTCTGGATGCACATGATCGAGCACCTCACCCTGATCATGCTGGTCCCGGCGCTGCTCGTGCTCGGCCACCCGCTCACCGTCCTGCGGGCCGCGGGGGGAGACCGCTGGCAGGAACGGTTCGACTCGGTGATGCACAGCCCGCCGGTCTCCGTGCTGACGCATCCGTTCGTCGGCATGACCGTGTACGCGGTCGTCGTCTTCTACACCCACCTGACGCCCTTCATGGACCGGATGGCGCACGACTCCCACCTGATGGCCGCCGAGCAGTTCGCCTACGTGTTCGCGGGGTGGCTGATGCTGCTGCCGCTGATCGGAGAGGAGCCGATCAGGTGGCAGACGCCGTACCTGCTGCGGCTGGCTCTCCTGGTCGTCGCGATGGTCCCCGACACCTTCGTCGGGATCATCCTGTTGCAGACCCAGAAGGACCCGTTCCCGGCGTACATGGCGATGCGACCCCCCTGGGCCGAGGCACCGCTCGACGACCTGGACATCGGCGGCTCGCTCATGTGGTCGGTCGGGGACGGCCTGATGATGTGCCTGTGCGTGGGTCTCGTGATCACCCTGATGACCGGGCGGACCCGGGACCGGGTGCTCGGGGGCTGGCTGGAGTCCATCCGCACCAGCACCATGGTCGAGCACGTGGAGCGGTCCGGTGGCCAGGTGACGGGCGAGCGGACCGCCACCATCGACGACGACGACAACGCACTGGACGCCTACAACGACATGCTGCGGAGGCTCGGCCGACCCGACCGGAGCGTCTGACTCAGGACGACGGGAGCCGCACCCCGGCCACCCAGCCCACCGCGCGTTCGACGTCACCGGGTGTCCAGGTGGCGGCCCCGGGGCGGTTGAGGTGCTGGTGGCCCTGGACGCTCAGGAAGCCGCGCATCCGGGCCGGCACCGCGCGAGCGACCGGCACGTGGGCGTGGCCGGAGATGACGAACCGCCAGTGCCCGCTCGGGTCCACGAGCAGGACCTCGTCGGCGTGCTGCACGTCGTACGTCAGCGGCCGGCCGGTCAGCCAGTCGCGAGGCGGCGGGTTCCCCTGCGGCACCCGGTGCCAGTAGACGCCGAAGTACTTCCAGAGCCGGGTGATCTGCGCCTGGGAACCGGTGAGGAGTTGCCAGTTCGGGAGCCGGTGGGCGGGGTCGTAGAGCTTGCGGTACGCCGTCAGGTGGCGGGAGTCGTCGCGCTGCGGGTCGACGGTGACGGTGAGGAACTCGACCTTCTTGGTCAGCCCGGCCGCGTCCGCCGTTCGGGCCGCGGCGACGATGTTGGCGGTGTCGAGCGGGCAGTCCTCGCTGCACAACGTCATGGAGTCCGAGATGACCACGGTCCGGCCGCGGTAGGACCGGAGGGTGATGGGGTGTCCGGACGAGTCCCGCAGCGGCAGGGACTCGATCGCCGCCGGGAGCGTCCGGTCCAGGGCGGTTCCGACCCCGGCGTCAGGAGCGGCCGACGAGGGTGAGCTCGCTCCGCAGCCCGAGAGGGCCACGGCGGTGACCAGGAGAGCGACGGCGTGGACCCACGGCGTCCTGGACCGGGCAGACCTCATGTCCCCATCCTGGCGCGCACCCTGATGGCGCCGCCCGGTGACCCCGTCCCGCGAACGCGGTCCCGGTCACCCGGCCTCGGGCTCGCCGTGGCTCGAGGGAGGGACCAGGTCGTCGGGGAGCGGGAAGCGCATCCAGTCCCCGTTGCGACCGCCCGGGACCCACCCGAGCTCGACCGGGATCTCGACCCCGACCAGCTCCTCGGCGGCCCGTTCGGCCCACGTGGCGAACGCGAGCACCTCGGTGATCGTCGCCGCGCCCCGGACCACGGCGGAGACCGTCCACTCGCCCCAGCCGATCGCGCGAGCCTCCAGCCACCCGACCGAGGGAGACGGCACGTTCCCCGGCTGGGCGTTCGAGACCGAGAACGCGACGGGACCGCTCCCGATGTTCACGAGCATCTGGCTGTCGTCGTGAGGCTCGCTCGTCCGTGTCACAGTGCCGAGGATCGGGGCCTGGCGGATGCGGGTGGTACACCCCAAGGGACGCGTTCTTAGGCCGCCGCTCCGGGGCGGGGCGCGAGCGACAACACCTGCCTAGGGGTGGTCCGCCCGCCGGGTCGGTCCGACTAGCGTCACCGCCCAGACTCCGGAGACCGGGTACGCCCTTCTCCGAAGCCCAGCGCCCCGCGGCTCGCGCAGCCGACGGGGCGCGACCACACCCGACGCGGCCCGATGCTCAGGTGCGAGCGGGGCGCCTACGGCTCAGTGACGGAAGAAGCAGACCGCGTCGTACGACGTCTGCGCCGCATCGTCGTGGAAGACGTGACCGACCCGGGCGCGGCCGGCCGCTCGGGCCAGGCCGTGCAGTGCGTCCGCCTCGCTGCCGAACGCGGTGCCGGCGATGGCGGTGAGCTCGGTCGAGACCTGGTGCAACGTGTCGGCCTGCTGGGCGGTGAGGGGAGCGGAGTCCTCGGCGAGGGCCTCCATCCGACCCTGCAGAGGAGCAGCCCGGAGGCACGGGGTTGCTCCTCGATCGTGCTGACCCTCGTAGACGGCCACGCCGAGGGCGGTCGCCACCACGAGGGCGCCGACGAGCAGCCAGGATCCCGGACCGAGGTCGGTGAACCAGTCCCAGGCCCGCGCCAGGGCGACCCCGATCCGCTCCACCCGCTGCGTCGTGACCTCGCGCGCTCGGGCGCTCCAGGGCACGACCTCGTTCACGCGGGCGAGTGTGTCACCGAATGTCCCGATGGGGGCGGATTCGGCCGCTCTGCCGATTGTGAGAGGCTCGCGGCGATGGGTTAGAGTTCCATCCGCTCATCGAGCACACCAGGCCCCGTAGCGCAGTTGGTTAGCGCGCCGCCCTGTCACGGCGGAGGCCGCGGGTTCGAGTCCCGTCGGGGTCGCTCCAGAAACAGCCGGTCCAGACCTGATCTGGGCCGGCTGTCGTGTCCCCACGGCCGGCCGCGCCGGCGCCGGCTCTGGTTGCGCGGTCGCGGCTAGGGTCACCGCATGGAGCTCGACCGGGCGCACTTCGAGGCGCTCGTGGACCAGGCCCTCGACGAGATCCCCGAGGAGATCGCGCGTCAGGTGCGCAACGTCGTGGTCCTCGTGGAGGACGAGCCGGCGCCCGACGAGCCCGACCTCCTGGGCCTGTACGAAGGCGTCTCCCTCACCGAGCGGACCTCGGCCCACACGGGGCTCCCCGACCGGATCACGATCTTCCGCGGGCCGCTGCTGGAGCTGTGCGACACCCCGGACGAGCTGGTCCGGCAGGTGCGGATCACGGTCGTGCACGAGATCGCCCACCACTTCGGGATCGACGACGCCCGTCTGCACGAGCTCGGCTACGGCTGAGCTCGAGAGGGCCAGGGCTCGGCCCCGTCGACCCAGGGCACCGGCTCCTCGCCGTTCCCCTGACGCACGAACTCCCCGAACATCCAGTTCTGGAAGACGACCTGCTCGTCGGTCCGCGCCAGGGTGAGCAGCCGCTCGTTGCGGCAGAACGCATCCGCCAGCTCCATCAGCTCGACCAGCCTGCTGAACCGCTTCGCGGAGTCATCGGGGGCCTCGACCTCCAGGTCGAGGTGCGTCCGGCCGGCCCGGAGGGCGTCCAGCAGCTTCTCCCCGCCCAGCTGGCCGCGGACGTCTCGGGAGATGTCCGAGAAGAACGCCGACAGGTCCGACGCGACGGGGTAGGTGTCCTGGTGGGCGAGCGCCAGCAGCCGCAGCTCGCGCCTCAGCTCGGAGCCGTGGGCCAGGGCGCCCTGGAGCGCATCGGTCGGTACGTGCAAGAGGTGGATCGTGAGCGACCCCTCCTCCGGGAGCAGCGGTGGGTCGGGCTCGCCGTCCCAGCCCAGGAGGACGCCGGCCACCGGTGCCGACGGAGGCGTGGGGCTGGGGACGAACCACACGAGCTTGCCGTCCTCCTCGCGCTCGGCGCCCCAGGCCTCGCTGGAGCTGGCGACGATCGAGAGGCCACGGCCGAACGTGGGCAGCTCGTCGAGGAACTCCTGGCCGACCTCGAGGGGCGGGAACGCCGGTGGGGCCGACGACCGGTCGCGCACCTCGACGCGCGGGTGCCGCGAGGTGCCGCGGAGGCGCACGGTCACGGGAGGCTTGCCGTGCAGGATCGCGTTGGTGACCACCTCCGACATCGCGAGCTCGGCGCTCTCGCGGACGTCCGGACGGCCGATCTTCTCGCACACGTCTGCGACCCACCGGCGTGCCTGCATCGCGCCCCGGGGCCCCGGGGCGAGCGGCTCGGCCGGTCGGTTCAGCGGCACGGAGAACTCCCCGTCGTCAGGCGCGCTGACCGCGCCAGTCACCGCTCGTGTACCCGGCTGGAGGAGGCTTGAAACCTCAGGTCGCTCACTGGTCTCCAGGAGTCCCACCGCATCGTGTGAGCAACCAGACGCGGACCCCGATTGTCGCACGGACGCCTCGGAGGGGCATCGTGGAGTCATGGCAGAGGTCGCACACAGCGGTCGGCACCAGGTCGTCGTGATCGGGTCGGGGTTCGGGGGACTGTTCGGCACCAAGGCCCTCCGGCGCGCCGACGTGGACGTCACGGTGATCGCGCGGACCAGTCACCACCTGTTCCAGCCATTGCTCTACCAGGTCGCCACCGGGATCCTGAGCGAGGGTGAGATCGCGCCCTCGACCCGCGAGGTGCTGGCCAGGCAGCGCAATGCCCGGGTGCTGCTCGGCGAGGTGACGGAGATCGACCTCGCGGCGCGCACGGTCACGTCTCAGGTGCTGGGCCGCGCGACGGTCACGCCGTACGACTCGCTGATCGTCGCCGCCGGATCGGGCCAGTCGTACTTCGGCAACGACCGGTTCGCGGAGTTCGCGCCGGGCATGAAGAGCATCGACGACGCGCTCGAGCTCCGCGCCCGCATCTTCGGCGCCTTCGAGCTGGCGGAGCTCGGCGCGAGCCGCGGCGACGTGGTCGACCACCTGCTGACGTTCGTGGTGGTGGGCGCCGGTGCGACCGGGGTCGAGATGGCGGGGCAGATCGCCGAGCTCGCCCACCGCACCCTCGAGCGCGACTTCCGGGCGATCAACACCAAGCACGCGCGGGTGCTCCTGGTCGACGCCGCCGGGCAGGTGCTGCCGCCGTTCGGCGCCACGCTCGGCGCGAAGACCAAGACCGAGCTCGAGCGACTCGGGATCGAGGTCCTGCTCGGTGCGATGGTCACCGACCTCGACGAACGCGGCATCGAGGTGCAGTACAAGGACGGCCGCGTCGAGAGGATCGCCGCCGTCACCAAGGTCTGGGCCGCCGGTGTCCAGGCGTCGTCCTTGACCCGCACGCTCTCGGAGCAGACCGGCGCCCCGCTCGACCGGTCCGGCCGGATCGCCGTGAACCCCGATCTCACCCTCCCGGGATACCCCGAGGTTTTCGTCGTCGGCGACATGATCGACCTCGAGCACCTCCCGGGGGTGGCCCAGGTCGCGATCCAGGGCGCGAAGTACGCCGCCAGGGAGATCAGCCGGCGCCTCGCCGGGAAGCCGCCGCAGAAGGCGTTCCACTACTTCGACAAGGGCTCGATGGCCACCATCAGCCGCTTCCGCGCGGTCGCGATGATCGGCAAGCTCCGGCTGACCGGCTTCGTCGCGTGGCTGCTGTGGCTCGCCGTCCACCTGATGTACCTGACCGGCTTCAAGAACCGGGTGACCGCCCTGCTGCACTGGGCCGTCTCCTTCGTCGGCCGCGGACGGTCCGAGCGGACGGCGACCGAGCAGCAGATCTTCGGCCGCACCGCCCTCAAGCGGCTCGATCGCGGCGCCGCCGATCTCGTCTCCGACCCCGGCGAGTACGACGCCGCGCCGGCCTCGATCGCCGCCCAACGCCGGGCGGAGCTCGAGGAGCGGGCTCTCGCCGAGATCCGGTTCACCGACTCCGGCGAGCGCGGACAGCCGGTCCGCTGAGATCCGGAATCCCTCGGCTCTCGACCGGCTCGAGCGGCGGTGAGGGCCGGATGGTTCTAGGAGACGTTCTCCAGGACCACGGCGAGTCCCTGCCCCACCCCGATGCAGATCGCGGCCAGGCCCCAGCGTTCGCCCCGTTCGGCGAGGACAGCCGCGAGCGTGCTGAGCACCCGCGCCCCGGACGCCCCCAGGGGGTGACCGATCGCGATGGCCCCGCCTCGCGTGTTCACGATCTCGGGATCGATCTTCCAGGCGTCCAGGCACGCGAGTGACTGCACCGCGAAGGCCTCGTTGAGCTCGACCGCACCGACGTCGGACCAGCCGATCCCCGCGGCCGCCAGGGCACGCTCCGCCGCCTCGACCGGCGCGATCCCGAAACGCTGAGGCTCGAGCGCGGCCGCGCCGCGGCCCGCGAAGCGAGCGAGGGGACCGGTGCCGAGCTCGGCCTTCTCGTCGGCGACCAGCAGGGCCGCGGCTCCGTCGTTGAGCGGTGACGCGTTGCCGGCCGTGATCGTGCCGTCCGGCCGGAAGGCAGGCTTCAGGCCTCCCAGCGAGCCGGGCGTCGCGTCGGGGCGGATGCACTCGTCGCGGTCCAGGCCTGCCACGGGCAGGACCAGGTCGTCGTAGAAGCCGTCGTCCCAGGCCGCGGCGGCCCGGTGGTGCGAGGCCACCGCGAACTCGTCCTGTCGGTCGCGGCCGATCGCCAGCGCGTCGGCGAGCTGTTCGTTGCACTCGCCGAGCGAGGCGGTCCACTCCTCGGGCATCTGCGGGTTGACGAGGCGCCAGCCGAGGGTCGTCGAGACCAGCGTCTCGTTGCCGGCCGGGAAGGCACGCGACGGCTTCGGCAGCACCCACGGAGCGCGGCTCATCGACTCCACGCCACCCGCGACGACGATCTCGGCGTCTCCGGTCTCGATCAGCCGCGTCGCGTCCATCGCGGCCTGGAGACTGCTGCCGCAGAGGCGGTTGACCGTGACCCCCGGCACCGTCACCGGCAGGCCGGCCAGCAGGACCGCCATCCGGCCGACGTTGCGGTTGTCCTCGCCCGCGCCGTTGGCGCAGCCGAACACGACGTCGTCGATCCGCGCCGGGTCGAGGGCCGGGACCCGTTCGAGCAGCCCGCGAACGACGTGCGCCGCGAGGTCGTCAGGTCTGGTGCCGGCCAGCGCGCCGGCGTAACGGCCGAAGGGGGTCCGGACCCCGGCGTAGAGGAAGGCGTTGCTCACGTGGGCCCTGTGGGACTCGAACCCACAACCCATGGATTAAAAGTCCACCGCTCTGCCAATTGAGCTAAGGGCCCGGGGGATCAGGAGTTTAGTCGGGAGAAACCTCTGGATAACGCCCGTGTAGTTCCCGCCTCGCAGCCGATCCGGGGGCTCACACTATCTGGAGGAGGAGCAGGCACAACCGCCACCGTCCCTCCCACCGCGAGGACGGCAACCCTTCCCCTGCGAGCCCCTGGGTTGCCGCGTCAAACCGGCTCCCCTCTGTCGTCAAGAGGCTGGTGAGAGTGCCTGTTCTGTTCGGGTCTTTCGGCTCCTCGCGGCCGGTTGTAGCGTCGGGTTCGCGGGTCCGGGAAGTGGCTGATCCGAAGTGTCGATGGGCGGGTGAGAGTCGACCGCGCTGGAGTTGAGTGACGCCCCGCAGTGCCCTCCCGGGCTCGCGCCCAGTCGTTCTGCGTCGGCCAGAAGCTGGCGGTAGACGGCGTCTGAGATGCGGCGTTTGAGGCAGCGCATCGCTTCGAGGGGTTTCTTGCCGGCGGCTCGTTTGTGTCGGTAGTAGGCCCGGCCGTCGGTGTCCAGGCGCAGCTGGGTGACCGCAGCGATGTGGATCATGTGGTTCATCCGCCGGTTGCCGGCCCGTGAGAGACGGTGCCGGTTCTGCTCACCGGAGGAGGCGTCCAAGGGCGCGGTGCCGGTCCAGGAGGCGAACCGGTTGCGGTCGGCGAACCGGGCCACGTCGCCGACATCGGCCAGGATCCGGGCTGCCACCACGGGCCCGACACCGTGGAGGTCCATCAGCGTGGAACCGCGGGCCAGGACCAACGCTTTGAGTTCGGCGGTGGCCTTCTTCATCTTGGCCTCGACCGCAACCAGCTCTGCCAGCTCTTCGGCCGCGATCCGCCGGCGGGTCCTCCCAGCAATGTCGCGCGGACGGACGCTGGCGAGCATCGTCTTGGCCTGGCCGGTGGTGATGTCGCGTTTGGCCTGCCCAGGCAGGAGTTCAGCCAGCAAGGCTTGGAGTCTGTCGACGATCTGAACCCGGCGCCGGGTCAGCGCCTCGCGGCGGTCGGTGAGGATCCGCAACGCTTCGAGCTCACCGTCGACCTGGAGCACCCGAAGTGTGGGCGTGCGAACCGCGACCACGGCGATCGAATGTGCGTCCAGAGCATCGGTCTTGCGGTTGTGGCCGGTGTCGAACAGCCGGACCCGGGCAGCAAGCTTGGCCGGGACGTCGATCACCTGCTCGCCGGCCTCGAGGAGTCGCTGGGCCAGGGGGCGTCCAACACCGTTCGCGCCTTCGACCGCCCAGACCCGATCCGGCCATGTCTTGGCGTACCGCCGCATCGCCGCCTAGCCAGCCTGGTCGGTGGTGAACCGGCCCGATCCCAGAAGTCTCTCGTGGGCGTCGACGACCTCGATCGTCGCGGACAACTTGTGGGGGTCGACCCCGATGATGACCTGCTCCCCGTCGTGGCTCATGTACTGCTCCCGCCTGTGTGGTGGTGCTGAAAGGGACGGCGAGGTGGGCAGTGCTACTACGAGCAGGGCAGTCCCCTCTAGAGCCACGCCTCGTCAACGGTGCCCGGCGGCCTGCAGACCGATAGTGAGCCACACCCGTACACGGGTGGGCAGCCCAATAGAGAGCCAAGCCGCCGAACACCTGGATCGAGTCTGGCCAGACACCGATCCTGCGTGGAGTCTCTAGTTGTGATGTCCAGGCAGGTTGGTCAGTCTGGTGATGGGTGCGGCCTTGCCGATTGCTGAGTCGGGGCCGGGTGGTCCCGGTTGTAGTCGTGGAGCCAACCGTCCTGGCAGGGCGGCGAGGCGTGCTCGATTCGGAGTTGTCAGAACTTCTTGAACGCCCAGCCTTCGACCAGGGTGCGGTGGAAGCGTTCGACCGTTATCGAGCTGAGGCCCAGCCGGGATGTGTGACCGATCCTCGCGTCCCCACAGCCAGCCCCGTATCGGACGCCGCAGCCACTGGTGCGCAAGATCGTGCACCTGCGTTGGAAGCAGCGGCTTGGCCCGATCCAGATCGGTGACCGGCTCGGGATGCCGGCCTCGACCGTGCATGCGGTGTTGGTGCGCTGTGGACTCAACCGGCTCTCCCATGTCGATCGCGCCACCGGCGGCCATCCGCCGCTACGAACACGCCCACCCCGGCGACCTGCTCCACATGGACGTCAAGACGCTCGGCCGGGTGCCCGACCAGGGCGGATGGCGCTTCGTGGTGCGGCCGGTAGGGCCGGGTCCGCTTGTGAGCCACCCCCAGCTCGGCGCAGGTCTCGCGCCACAGGAACGATCGGTAACAGCCGCCGTTGTCGGTCAGGACACGCTGGACGCTGACTCCCCGGTCGGCGAACCAGGCGACGGCGTTGCGCAGCACCGCGGCGGCAGTCTCCTTCGTCTCGTCGTCTCGAGCTTCGACGTAGGCGACGCGGGAGTGGTCGTCGATGACGGTGTGCAGGTAGCAGGTGCCGATCAACGGCTTGTGGTGCTTACTCTTGGGCGCGCCGGTGCGGGCTGCGGTCCGGGATCGGTTCCGAAAGCCCTGCTGGCGGCCCACGAAGCGCCATCCGCCCTGGTCGGGCACCCGGCCGAGCGTCTTGACGTCCATGTGGAGCAGGTCGCCGGGGTGGGCGTGTTCGTAGCGGCGGATCGGCTCGCCGGTGGCGCGATCGACATGGGAGAGCCGGTTGAGTCCACAGCGCACCAACACCGCATGCACGGTCGAGGCCGGCATCCCGAGCCGGTCACCGATCTGGATCGGGCCAAGCCGCTGCTTCCAACGCAGGTGCACGATCTTGCGCACCAGTGGCTGCGGCGTCCGATGGGGCTGGCTGTGGGGACGCGAGGATCGGTCACACATCCCGGCTCGGCCCTCAGCTCGATAACGGTCGGCCCACTTCTTCGCGGTCCGCCAGGACACGTCATAGCGCTCCGCAGCGCGCGGGATCGACCAACCATCCTCGACGATCAGGCGAGCCAGACGAAGCCGAGCACGAGGCGTCAGGGCCGCGTTGGCGTGGGTAGCGTGGGACACGAAGACCTCCTGGTTGGAGCGGTTACTTAGACAGCTCCACTCCACACCGGGAGGTCTTCACCCATCCACGACCTCAGATCGTGTCGTCACACCTTCTCGACCAACGTCCCTGGGCATCACATCTAGTAGCCCAGATAGACACGGCTTCGACTCGCCAATGCTGCACGGCAGCCCTGGCCGGGATGTCACGCGGGGCACGACGTGAGAGAGCCCGATTGCCTACCCAGGGTCGGAGCGGGTCTTCGAACGGCCGTCGACTGGGTCGCGTTGTCGTGCCTGCCTGTCTTCGACGACAGGCTCGGGTCACGTGTCCGGAAGCGGGTGGTAACGGCGGTGACGGGTCGGCTCAGCCGGGTTTCGCCGCCGAGTCGTTGATTGCTGACCTTCTCCCGACCGGTGGCATGGGTCAGAATCTCAGGATGACGTCCACGACCGTGGTCGGTGCCAGCGTCGCTGGGCTAGTGACGGCTCGGGTGCTGTCCGACCTCGTCGACGAGGTCGGAGTCATCGAGCGGGAGCGGCTCATCGACGTACCCACGCCGCGGGGGCACGTGCCTCAAGGCAAGCACGTGCACCTGCTGCTTGCCGCCGGCCTGGACCTGCTGGCCAGCTGGTTCCCCGGGATCGACGACGAACTGCAGCAGGAGGGCGCCGTCTGGGTCGACGGCACCCGCGCCTGGGTCTACCAGGCCGGCGGATACCGAGCCCAGGGTGACTGGGGGACCAAGGTGCTGAGCATGACGCGGCCGCTGCTCGAGCAAGTGGTTCGTCGCCGCGTGTCGGCCCTGGACAACGTGACGCTCGAGGACGGTGTCGTCGTCGAGCGGGTCGACCTCTCCGAAGGACGGGTGTCGGGGGTTGTGGTCGACGGACAGCAGCGTCGGACCGAGCTCGTCGTCGACTGTTCGGGTCGCGCCTCACGCATCGCGCACCAACTGGACTCCTCGGCGATCCTCGCGCCGCCGGTCAGCCGAGTGAACATCGACTGCGCCTACACCAGCGGCTTCCTCCCGCGCTCGGCGGCCGACTTCGACGGCAGCTTCCTGTTCTGCGGCACCTCACCGCCTACGTCGTTCCGCGGCGCGGCCGTGCTACCCGTCGAGGGCGATCGCTGGATGGTGACGTTCGCCGGGGTGCACGGCGACATCCCGGGCACGACCGAGGAGGAGGTCCTCGCGTTCGCACGCAGTCTGTTGTCGCCGGCGGTGGCCCAACTCCTCCAGCATGCGGGTCCGCTGTCCTCGGTGGCGTCCTACCGCTTCCCGTGCAGCCAGCGCCGCCACTACGAGAAGGTACGCCGGTTGCTACCGGGGTTCGTCACCCTTGGCGACGCGGCGTGCAGCTTCAACCCCGTCTACGGGCAAGGCATGTCATGTGCGGCGCAGCAGGCCCGCGCACTCGGCGAAACGGTACGAGAGGTGGGAGCGCGGTCGGAAGACCTGCCCATGCTTTTCCATCGCAGAGCCTCGAAGATCGTCGAAGCTCCCTGGGCAATCGCCGTCGGCGGGGACTTCCTGCATCCGATGACGACAGGCCCGAAGCCCCGGGGGACCGACCAGATAAACGCCTACGTCATGCGGATCGCCAAGGCCAGCCACACCTCGGTCCAGGTGGCCAAGTCGTTCAATCTCGTGCTCAACCTCGTCGCGCCGCCCAGCTCGCTCGCGCGGCCGGCGGTCATGGCCCGGGTGCTCGCACCTTCGCTGCCCGGGCCTCATCGCCGAGCACGGCTCGGCCATCCGCGAGTCGGCCCGCCTGACACCGTCTAGCCACGTACCTCCTTCGTCGCAGAAGGCGACCGCCGCCGCAACTGGAACCGGCGCGGGTAGCAGCACCTAGACAACAAGTCGTCAGCGGCCAGGCAGAAGAGCCGCGCAGCCCACCACGGCAGCCCGGGGGAAGACGCGTCACTCCGCCGGGAGCCGGCGCGCATCCGTAGCCCTCTCATGCCTGCGGGCTTGCTCCTCGATGTCGACCTGGCGTTTGTGGAACCGGTCGGCGAGCAAGTTGGCGGATATCTAGGTGGTGAAGCGGTGGATGGCCTCGTTGGCATGATCTTGGAACGACGGGTTGGTCAGATCGGGCAGGAAGTCGGCTTGGTTGACCAGCGGACCCGTAAGGGCGTTGGCCCCGCTGGCGTAGAACGCCCCGCTGGTCAGGGTCGGGTCGGTGACGCCGTCGACGAGCCGCTTGGCTCCTACGTCGAGCTTGTGGGCGAGTCCAAGGGCGGGCATGACGTACTTGGCGGCTACCCGCATCGGTAAGGGAAGGTCGCTGGGGGCCTGGGTGCCGGTGGTGTTCCCGGGGCTCACGGTGATGAATCGGCGGTTGGGGTGTTGGCGGGCCAGGTACCCCATCCAGAGGGCTCCGATGTACTTGGCCTGCGCGAACGCCAGGTTGAAGTCAGGCTTCGTGTTGGCGAAGTAGCTGCCGTCGATGACAGTGGCGAGTTCATCGGTCGAGGTTGAGACGAACGATGGTCCCTTCATTCGCAACTTCGGAACTCCGCGGACTGCCTCACTTCCGGCGAAGACCGCGACCTCTCCCAGTCTCCCGTCGGCCAGGAGTCCTTCGAGGAGGACGGCGTGGCCAAGGACGTTCGTCGCGAACACTGTGGTGACCCCATAGGGAGTCACGTCCATCGACTGCGGGCCGATGACGCCAGCGTTCATGACCAGCGCGTCGATGCATCCGTCGATGCCCGCCAGGCCGGAGCGGACCGAACCCAGGTCGGCGACGTCCATGACGACGATGTCGAAGATGCGCCGGCCGGTCTCCGCTTCAAGCTCGGCCTTGGCCGTCGCCGCCCGGTCCTGGTTCCGGCACGCCAGGTAGACCCGGCTCATCTCAGGCCTTAAGGCCAGCTGCCGGGCCACCTCCTTGCCGATCCCGCCGTTCGCGCCGGTGATCAGCGCCGTCTTGCCCTCTGGGTCAGTCATGCGCGTCTCGACTCTCCTAAAACTGGGTTATATGACTCACTTTAGCCCTGGCGCACTGGGTTGTCGAACCCACAATCCTGTTAACCTGGGGGGATGGCCAACGAGACGAGTGACCGGCCAAGGCGGCTGACCCCCAAAGGAGCGCGCACCCGGGCGCGGATAGTGGAGGAGGCCGCCGCCCTGATCCATGAGCGCGGCGTGGCAGGCACCACCTTGGAAGACGTCAAGGTGGCGGCAGAAGTCAGCGGCTCACAGATGTACCACTACTTCCCCGACAAGAACGACCTCCTGCAGGCGGTCATCGACTACCAAGCCGACAACATCGTCAAACGCAACACGCAAGCACTGGCCAGCTCCAACGGCGTCGAAGCCTGGCGGAAGATGGTGATCACTGCGGCGAGGCGCACGCAAGCAAAGGGCGGCTGCCAGCTCGGTTCGCTTGGTGGTCAACTCGCCGAGACCGACCCCGAGGCCCGAGCGCTCATCGCGGCCGGGTTCGAGCAGTGGGCATCCGCCCTCAGCGATGGACTCAGACCCCTCCACACAGGGGGGAAACTCCCATCCGGCATCGACCCGGACGACCTCGCCACGACTCTGCTCGCCACGCTCGAAGGAGGGCTCCTCCTCGCTCAGGTTCAACGGGACATCCGTCCGTTTGAAACGGCGGTCAACACCCTCCTCGCTCTCGCCCTCGGCAGATAGTTTCCATACGCTCTCTGATGCGCTCGACGGCACCATCAGTCCGCTGATCCGACCGGTCTGCCTGAGCACTCACATGCCGCTGTCCGCGCTCGCTCATGCCGATGAGCGTGCGTGCAACCGGGGACGCCCACGCATGGGAGGGCCGAGCTCCCGGTCGCCTCACGTCGGCAATGCGGGCTAGGTTGCCAGCATGAGGCGCTGGGCGGCATTCACACTGGTTGCCGCGGCGATCGGGCTGACTGGGTGTACATCCGGGTCGGATCACGGCCTTCCAGCGCCCACAGGGCAACCAGAGCCCTCGCCAGGGTCTGTGTCACTGGCCTGTGTGAACGGGTTGGGCACCAGTCTCCGGGCTCTCGGCATCCAGCCAGTGCTCGGCGTCGTGGCGCTCCCGATCAGCCCCACGTCCGCAGCGCTCGGGACTGGACGCCTGGGGGACTCAGCCCTGCCGCGACTGTTCGCCAAGTCGGCGTTGGTGGTGAGGTCGGGATCGTCGTTCCGGCTCCAGGCTGCGCCCGGCTCTCCCAGCAGCCTGTCGTTCTCGTGGAACCCACACGAGGCTGGTGAGCCGTCACCTACTCGTTCCCTGGTCGTCCACGACTGCCGATCCAGCTCGACCTCCAGATGGGTGGCCTTCATCGGCGGCTTCTACATCGACCGAGCCTCGTGTGTCTCCCTCATCGTCAGCACGTCCACCAGCATGCGACGGGTGAAGGTCGGGGTTGGCGCACCCTGTCACGGGCAGAAGCCACCCGTCGGCCCGTCGCAGAGCTAGTGGCCGACCGCACGCTCACGCCGCTGTCAGCGGTGCGTCAAACCGCCGGGTTCGTATCCACCCTTCTGAGGCGCCATGCGTCTGTCCGGAGACGTCACGGTCAGCCCGGCGAGTGCAAGCGCTAGGTGCTCGTCGTTCGGACTCCTTATCCGATCACCCCAAGGCTGAGGGCCCCACGATGATCCATGTGCCTCTGGCACTCCGTTCGGCGTGCGCGCTCTCAGGATTGTCACCCCTGGGGATCGCTAGACCGGGTCAGTTGGCGGTGATGGAGTAGCCGTGCACGGTGAACGTGGCGTTGTCGGCCTGGGTGATCTCCCAGCCGGTGTTGATCTGGGACAGCACGATCGGACCTGATTCGAACCCGTTGGCGACCAGCCACTCCAGACCGGCCTTGATGTCGACCGTGCCAGAGGCCTGCTGAGCGCAGGTGCCTGGACCGTTGGCTCCGTCGAGGACGAAGATGATCTCCGCTCCCGCGCCGCCGTAGCGGTGCACTGTCCAGTTCTGCCCGCCCAGGACAGCATGGCCAAGCACGGTGTCACCGAAGGCCCCGGTGTTGCAGCGACCCTGGGTGTCCACCCAGAACATCACGTCCGAGTTGTAGTTGTCCTGCCAGATGTCGGGTGCGAACTCGTAGCTGGCATCACTGGACGGCGAGGTCTCCGAGTAGGTGATCTGCAACGTGGACAGCGACGCTAGCGGAGTGTCCTGGCTGCCCGAGCCCCAGCCACTGCCGTTCCAGTCGTTGGTGAGCTGCTGCACGTCGGGGAAGGTCTGCACACACCCCCCGCAGTCGTTCAGGTTGGCAACCACCTGCCAGTCGTCGGGGCCGTTGGCGTTGACCGTCTCCGTACCGTGCACGTTGATCGCCTGGTTGGACACGTAGGTGTTGTAGGCGTTCGACATCGGGATGCCCGGGTAGGCGTAGGCACCGCAGGCACCACCGATGGGCACCGAGCACTCCCAGGACCCCGTCGAGGTGCTGGCACTGGTCGGCAGCGTGGTCGGTGGTGTGGTCGGTGGTGTGGTCGGTGGGGGCGGGTTGGTCACGGTCGCCGTGGCCGTCGCGCTAGCCGTCTGAGTGGCTGTAGCCGTGGTGGTGACCGTAGAAGTGACCGTCGAGGCCGGCGGGTTGGGCACCGTGCAGGTGATCTGGAAGGACGAACCATCGAATCCCGGCGACAGCGTCGGATGGCGGGTACAGGTGGCGGTCTGGGTCGTGCCGTCCCCAGGGAGCAGGGCAGCGGCACTGACCGCACCACCGACCACCAGCACGGTCGCAGCTGTGGCGATCAACCCGACTCGGATGCGTAAGCGGCTTGGTTCACGGCGATGCTTCATGAGAACAGCTCCTGTTCTCCCCCGGCACTCTCACCGTACGATGCCTGAGCAGGCTCGCGCCATCTTGGCGAGCTCGGCCATCATCCGAGGCCGCCGCGGTCCGGGACTGGGCCACCAACTCCAGGGTCACAAGCTCTTCACCAAGGCCTACACCATCAAAGAACACTCCTGACCCCTGCCGGCACCGTGGGCGAGGTTTCGGGTGAGGCGCACCATCCCAGAGCGTGAGTCATACCGTCGGGATCAGGCGTTGAGCCTGCGTCGGGTAGCTGTTTTCGTCTTGCTTCCTGTGTTCGTTTGGCCTCGAGCAGGCGGGATGCTGTCCTCGTTGCAGGGCCCGTCGAGGGCCGGGCTGGAGTACTCTCGTCGCCGTCGGATTCGAGCGGCCTGGGAGGTCGCATGCGTCATGCCGTTCTGGGCGTTGGGGGCGTCGGGGGGCTGCTGTCGGCCGCTCTGTCTCGCTCCGGGTGCGAGGTTGTTGCGCTGATGCGCGAGCCGACGTTGTCGCGTTACCCCGGGCGCTTCGTGGTGGAGAGCAAGGTGCTCGGCTCCTTCACCGCAGACGTTCCTGCCTCCTCGCAGCTGGATCAAGACGTGGACGTGCTCTGGGTGACCGCCAAGTCGACCAGCCTCGTCGCGGCCCTCGACCTCGCGTCACCTGATCGTGTCGATGGCGCCACGGTTATCCCCCTGCTCAACGGCGTCGACCATCTGGCCGTCTTGCGCAGGCTCTACCCCAAGGTGGTGGCCGCAGCACTGCGAGCGGAGACCGAACGCGTCGGCGACGGTCGGATCGTGCAGCGATCCCCGTTCGTCCGCATCGACATCGTCGGTGAGCCGGACATCGCCCATGACGTGGCCGCCACTGGGATCGACTGCCGGTCGGTCGACGACGAGGTGACACTGCTCTGGCAGAAGCTGGCCTTCTTGGCCCCCCTCGCGCTGGCGACGACGGCCGCGGAGGCGCCGCTTGGCGCGATCCGCGACACGGAGCTCTACCAGCAGGCGCAGCAGGAGACCGTTGCGGTGGCGGTGGCAGAGGGAGCCGCAGATCGACGAGGAGGCGCTCGCCCAACTGTCGGCTGCAGCGTCGGACCAGATGCGTAGCTCGATGCAGCGCGACCTGGCCGCCGGTCATGTCCTCGAGCTGGACGCGATCGCCGGCCCGATCCTGCGGGGCGGTCGACACCACGGCATCGAGACCCCAGCAACCGCAGCGCTGGTCGCACAGGTCGATGCGCTCGTTCGCGCCCGCGACCAGGTGGAGACCACGATGACCTCCGTCCGAGCAGCCGTTGCGCAGGTCCGATCGCCACAGTCGACCGACGACGCCATCAAACGCATCGACGAGGTGGCGCGGGACGCCGCAGGGCAGCACGTCGAGCTGGTGGTGTTCCCCGAGGCGCTGCTGGGCGGCTACCCGCGCGGAGCGACGTTCGGGGCGGTGATCGGCGAACGATCCGCCGCGGGTCGCGACGAGTTCCTCGCCTACACCCGACAAGCCGTGACCCTCCCGGGCCCCGAGCTCGACGAGGTCGCCTCGTGCGCGGCCCGGCATGGACTGCACATGGTGATCGGCTTCATCGAACGGGCTGGCAGCAGTCTCTACTGCTCGACCGTCACCCTGGACGATGCCGGCACCGTGATCGGGAGCCGCCGCAAGGTCATGCCGACCGGATCCGAACGGCTGGTCTGGGCTCAGGGGGACGGCTCGACGCTGACGGTCCCGCGCTCGCGACTCGGTCGGCTCGCCACCGCGATCTGCTGGGAGAACCTGATGCCCGCCCTGCGCCTGAGCCTCTACGCCGAGGGCGTCGACATCTGGTGCGCACCCACGGCCGACGCACGCGACGTCCAGCTCGCCACGATGCGCCACATCGCGATCGAGGGCCGCTGCTTCGTGCTGGCGGCCAACCAGTTCGCGCAGACCAAGAGACCTGTCACCAGCATTCGCCACCACCTACGACGACCCCGACCAGGTGGTCTGCCGTGGCGCCAGCGTCATCGTGAACCCCTTCGGGGAGGTGCTCGCCGGGCCTCTTACCGAGGGTGAGGGACTGTTGGTCGCCGACCTGGACCTCGACCAGGTGACCCGAGGCCGCTACGACTTCGACGCCTCCGGCCACTACAGCCGACCCGACATCTTCACGCTGGTGGTCGACCGCCAACAGAAGCCGGCGGTCCGAGCCGTGCACGTCGCCCCCGAGACTCCCGACACAGAAGGTTGACCGCCACCGCCGCAACAAGTCATACGACGTCCGCCCAGCCACCAAAGCCCGACGAGTTGGCGCGCGCGAGTCGACCTCGCCCGACGCGAGCCCGAAAAGTTGCGTCCTTCCGCCGGCCGTCGGCGCAGAGTCTGCAACCTGCGTCACTCCGCCGCGTTTGCATGCGCGCCGATGGGTCCGCCCCCGCGAAGTGGCCTAGCCGGCCGGCCCGGGCGTGCGAGCCCGCGAGCCCCTGTCTGCCATGGAGCGTCATTGCGTTGCTGGTGTCGAATCAGCGCGATGTCTTGATGTCGCCTGGCTTTGATGGAACTCGATTGCGTCGGGGAGTTCGTGGAATTGGAGGAGTTCGCCGGTGAGTTCGCGGAGGAGGTCTCTGGCCTCGTTGGGGGTGGCGTAGAAGAACACGAACGCCTCGTTGGCGTCCGGCCGGATCGTGCGCCTCGGGGAGCGATGGCGGGGCCCGGTCTACAACAGTTCGGAATCGCTTCACCGCGAGGCGAAGTCCTTTGCAGTGATCGGTTCGCCGGTTCCCCGGCGGTCGCAGATTCGGGGCGAATGGCCTTGTTGTCAGGGAACTCGACGTGGGACGGTCTTGGGAGATGCGGCGCCGCCTTCACGTCTCGTCGTCGAAGGTCAGGAGAGTTCTGTGACCACTGAGCAAGCACCTCCCAGGAAGCTCGCGCACCCATCTGCGCAGGAACGTGCGGCTCGGGGGAAGGCGTCACGCAACGAGACCCCGCGTCGCAGCCATGGTCGTTGGGAACCGGCTACGAGGGACCCGGTCGTTCTGCTCGAGGAGCAGGCGACCAGTCGAGTGCCCGAGCTGGTGCCGATCCGCTATGGCCGGATGATGGTCTCGCCGTTCACCTTCTATCGCGGTGCCGCGCTGATCATGGCCTCCGATCTCGCGGCGACTCCCCGATCCGGGCTGACTGCCCAGATCTGTGGTGACGCCCATCTGTCGAACTTCGGAGTCTTCGCCTCGCCCGAGCGCCAGCTCATGTTCGACATCAACGACTTCGACGAAACGCTCCCCGGCCCCTGGGAGTGGGACGTCAAACGGCTCGCAGCCAGCTTCGAGATCGCCGGCCGCGACCGCGGTTTTGGCCGCGCGGACCGCCGCGAGATCGTGGTCGCCGGGGTCGACGAGTATCGGACCCGGATGCGCCAGGCTGCCGCGGCCCGCAACCTCGACGTCTGGTACGCCCACATCGAGATCGAGCAGCTCCTCAAGCTGACCAAGGGCCGAGGTACCGCCAAGCAACGGGCCAAGGCCAAGGCCAACATCGCCAAGGCCCGGACCCGCGACAGCATGCAGGCGTTCTCCAAGCTCACCCACGAGGTCGACGGGCGGCGCCGGATCATCGCCGACCCCCCGCTGATCACCCCGATCGAGGACCTCGTGTCCGGGGCCGGCGGCGAGACGTTGGAAGCAGAGCTGCGCGCTCTGATCAGGTCCTACCGCCGCACCCTGGAGACCGACCGGCGGGTGCTGCTCGAAGACTTCGAGTACGTCCATGCCGCACGCAAGGTGGTCGGGGTCGGCAGCGTCGGCACGCGCGCGTGGATCCTGCTGCTGCAGGGCCGAGACGAACAGGACCCATTGTTCCTGCAGGCCAAGGAGGCCCAGGAGTCGGTCCTGGAGCGGTTCGTGGGCAAGAGTCAGTACCGCAACTGTGGCCAGCGCGTGGTCGCGGGCCAACGACTCATGCAGGCCGCCAGCGACATCTTCCTCGGCTGGCAACGCCTCACCGGCGTCGACGGCCAGATCCGGGACTTCTACGTGCGGCAACTGCGCGACTGGAAGGGGTCCGCCGACGTCGACAACATGGCCGCCAACGCGATGTCGGTCTACGCACGGGTCTGCGGCGCCACCCTTGCTCGCGCCCATGCACGCTCCGGCGACCGGATCGCGATCGCGTCCTACCTGGGCACCGGCGACACGTTCGACCAGGCGATCGCCGACTTCGCCACCGCCTACGCCGACCAGAACGAGCGCGACTACCAAGCCCTGGTCGACGCCGTCGACTCAGGTCGGCTCATCGCCGAGACCGGCCTGTAGCCCACCGCGGGGCACGCCCTCGTGCCACCAGCAGCCGGGCGTCGCCCGCCTGGAGATGAGTTCGAGTCCGGGGAGGTTCCGAGTTGTCACCCCAGTCGGCTGATCCGCCGGCCGCGCCTCCGGCCCGACCCGGAGCGGTCGCACGGGCTGTCACCTGGACCGAAGACGCTAGTCCTCGCCTGCCGGACGCGCGAGACGCGGGCGACCATGGTCATGCCGGTCAACCCCAGCCCAGATGCTGACAGATCTCGTTGCTGATCTCGCGCACCGGCGAGGTGCCGGAGACCACCAGGTCCTCCAGGCCGACGCCCTGACCGTGAGACAACCACGCCAACGCGACAGCCAGATCGTCCGTCCGTCGCTCCTCCGTGGGATCCACCCCGAGACGGGCTCGGACGGTGGCCTCGTCGACTTCCAAACGCACCACCGTCGTGGGGACACCAACCGCTGCCCGGGTCGCGTCCAGGTGGGCTTGGTCCCTTATCGACCAAGCCACGACCAGGTGCCGGACGCCGACATCGAGGTAGGCAGAACAGATGGACCTGAGGTTGGACAGAGTCACTCTCTGGTTGACCTCCGGCTCGCCGGGAACGTCGAACCATCCCAACCAGTCGACATCCAGGAGACCGAACGACCGGCCACGTCTCTGCAGCAGCGCACCCATGTCTGCGACCACGGTGCTCTTCCCCGAGCCATAGATCCCGGTGAGTAGCACAGCCGACTGTTTGCTCACCCCCGTAGTTTGCCCAAAGCCGTCACTAAGAGACCCAAATACCGGTATGAGCGAGCACGGACAGGGATGAGAGTGCGTTCAGGAGCCGTCGTCTCGCAGGGATCCAAGGCTGGTGAGAACTTGTCGACGGACTTCTGGTGTGGGGTTCGAGAGGCACGCGGTCATGTAGAGGACGCCTGCGGTTCCGGGGTCGCGCACGATCAGCGCGTTGAGCTGCCGGGTGCCGCCCATGGACTTGCATTGTCCGATCGGACTGGTCTCCTGAACCTTCGCACCGTGACCGTCGACGGTGGTGACGGCACCTGGGATGTGAGCCAGGGGGTGCGCGGCCCCTCCGAGCTTGTTGATGACGAACCAGGCGATCAGGACGTCGCCATCGCGCAGGTGGGTCCTCGGGAGGGTTCGACACGTGACGCTGGTGTGATCTGTGCCGGGGGTGGTGGTGGTGCACGGCGGCGGGAGCACGGCCCGGTTGGACATGAACAGCAATGGAGCCTCCTCGGATGCGGTGCCCGCGAACGTGGAGACTCGCCAGCTGGCCGGGTGACGCACCGAGATCCCGTTCTCGTCCGCGCGAGCCCAGTCGGCGGGCACTGGGTGCACCGTGAGTTGCGGCGGGGCAGCGGGCGAGTCGCCGTGCACCGTAGTGCGCCGGGCGCCGGTGCTGTCCGCGGTTCCCGCGGTACATGCCGCCAGGATGATCGGTAGGAGCACGGCTGCCACCGTTCGCATCCCGGTCTCCTGTGCTCTGCCTCTTCCAGCCAGCGCGTGGTCGCTGCGCGTCACTGGCGGTACCACCCGCGCGGATCGGGTCTATCGGCTGCTGGCGGGAACCACTCGGGGAGACGTTCGGGTCTGCGCCGTCGGGCCTGCTTCGTCACGAGGTGCCGGGGCTTGGTGTCTCGGATGCTGTTAGGCGAGGCGCTGGATGCCATCTGTATTGGGGTAGCGCCTGGTGGACGGCTTGGGAGAGCCAGTTGTAGTACTTGTCGAACATGGTCGCGTCTTCGATGACGACGAGGACGTTGCCGGCGCGGGCGACGCGCACGACTGTGTCTCCCCACTGCGCCGGGAAGCCCTCGTCGTACCGCATAGCGCGGATTCCATAGGCCGCGGTTGAATCGCGCACCCAGCCGCCGCCGCCGGGGCGTTGGATGGGCATGAAGTCACCGTGAGCGCAGACCTTGGCCTGCCGGAACACCTGGAGGAAGGCTCGGTGTGCGCTCGGACGCATCGGCGTACTGCAGCAGGTACTCGTTCATCCGGGTATCACGAATGACTCGATCGGGGTGCGGGTCGTGGTAGGTCGCTGCCTGCGTCTTGAGTGCACCCCAGGTGCGGGGGTCGGGGAGGCACTGGTCGAGTCGGGGTGGCGTGGTGTTGATCAAGCGGATCCGTGGCGCCCACACGGAGGCCTGGTGGTTGGACAGGAACGGGTCAGGAGCAAAGACCTCGCCGGGGATACCGGCCGGCTCGACTCGGGCGTTGGGGGTCGGGTTGACGATCAGTGCGATCGCGAGCACCAGAACGGCCGCAGCGACGGCCGTGACGGCGGTTCCCCACGTCTGGAGGTGCCGGTTGCGGTCGATGCGCTCGAAGCGGGCCTCGAGCCGTCGGGCGGCGGTGACGGTGTCCAGGGTCCGGGTCTTCTGGTCCGCTTCGTCCTGCAGTGCGGTGATCAGGGTTGACTCGAAGTCGTTCACGACCATGCCTCCATCCTCGAGTGAAGGGTGGCGGTGGCTCGCGACGCATGCTGCTTCACCGATCCCTTGGTGACGCCGAGCCACTCGGCGATCTGCTCCTCGGACAGGTCCAGGTAGTAGCGCAGTACGACGACCTCACGCTGCCGACCGGACAGGGACCGCATTGCCTCGATCAGCGCCTCGTGAGCGCCGTGATCAACACCGGCGGACTCGGCGGATGCCGCCGGTCCGGCTTCATGCAGCACGTGGGCTCGCTCGGTGGCCCTGCGCCGCAACCTTGACCGCGACCCGTTGACCACACTGCGATTCAGGTAGGCCACCGCAGCCTGGGGGTCACGCAGCCGGCGCCAACGCCGATAGAGCGCCTCGAACGACTCCTGCACGACATCCTCGGCGGTCTCACGGTCATCGACCAGCAGGGCCGCCAGCCCCACCAGACGCCGATAGTGCAGATGAAACAGCTCGGTCACCGCGGAACGCGCCGACACCGAGATCCGCCTTGGCGACCTCTCCGCACCGCTCATCCCTAGCTCCCTCCCACGGCAACCGCTTGAGGGATCAGACGCATCAGCCGTCCTCGGGTTGACAAACCTGGCACCACTTTCTCGCCACCCTCCGCGTTACGGAAGAGGCCGTGGCTCCGAACCGCCCATCGGCTGTGGGTGATCGGTCAGCGGCATGAGAGTGCACTCAACCTTCTTCGAAGAACTCCCATTGGATGTTGTCGGGGTCTCGGAACGTGATCATCGCCAGCTGCCCGGCGCGATCCAGGTGGACTCCTTCGGTCTCCGCACCGGATGCGCGCAGACTCGATTCGAGCTCCTGGAGTGCCGCGCGACCACCGGTCACGCCGACTGCGATGTGATCCAGCCCGATCCGGTGCTCGTCGAACCGATCTCCCGCGGAGCCGGGCAGAGGTGCACACAGAACCAGACGTGCCTGTGTCTGCCCGATCCGGTAGCGCAGCTTGCCGAGATCCGGAAAGTCTTGGTCGACGTCGAATCCAGGAAGTGCCGAGTAGAAGGCCCGCGATCGGGCCAGGTCGTTGACGCGAATAGTGATGTGGTGGAACCCGACGAGCATGCCGCCACGCTAGGGCCGAGTGACATGGGGGCGCGACCGCCCATCGGCGTGAGCGACCACCGGACAGCATGTGCGAGCGCGGACAGCGGCATGAGAGTGCGTCGGCTCGTGCCTGGAGACCGTCGTGCGCATCCGCGGTGCTGAGCACTCGGCGGATTCTGGTCTCGGGAGTCGGGAACTGGGTGGGTTACGGCTGGGAGGGGGTGTGGTCAGTGGGTCGGCCAGGACAGGCCCTGGAACAGCTTGGCGAGCTGGCCCAGGCGGGGGTTCGGGCCGACGCTCCACGACCACACCAATGTGGTGCCGGCGCGGGGCAACCGGATCGCGGTGTACTCGGACACGAAGTCGCCATGAAGGCAGGACATGTCCCGTTCGGAAACGGGCTGTGAGACGACCGCGTAGCACCTCGGCCCGTTCCAATTCGCAGGCCCTGGTGGCACGTGGGGGGCGAGGGTGGCCCGCACCTGCCAGGCCCGGTGGCCGTCGAGGGTGGTGGTCCGGACCGGACCCGTGGTGAGGAAGGGCCTGCTCGCGACCCAGTGCACGAGGGCCTGTGGGGTGTCGGCCACGCCGGCCGCCGGGCCTTTGCCGTCGGGTGACCAGGCACGGGCGCGTTCCATCACCGTGACGCCCGACTGTCCTGGGTGTCCGTCGTCGCGGTAGCTCTCGACTGCGAACGGGGTGACAGTGGATGAGCCGACACCGAAGTTGGTCGGGATCTTCCAGTCCACGGGGCGCACCAGCGGGTAGCGGTAGGTGTTGTGACCCAGGCAGGTGACCCGCACGTCCGGCGGGCAGTACGGCTGGGCGTGGTTCCGGTGCGGCGCCGGGTGCGTGGGGGGCACGTACTTGTCGTCTCGATGGGCCAGGACGGCTCCGCCGATCCCGCCGAGTCCGAGTGCCAGGACCACGGCGGCGACGAGCCCGAGCCTGGTGCGCCGCTGGTGCTGGACGCGACGGACGTGGAGGTCCGCGAGCCCTGCCTCGACGTCGCAGGTGGTCGCGGCCCGGAAGTCCGTGGCGGCGGCGCGGGCGAGCTGCTCGATCATGACAGCTCCTCCGTGGTGCCGAGTCGTGATGCCAGCTCCGTGCGGGCACGGGACAGGTGGACCTTGACGGTGCCCTCGGCACAGCCGAGGGTCTCGGCGACGTCGGCGACCGGTAGGTCGAGCCCGTAGAACAGGGCAACCGCCTGAGCCTGGCGTCGTGGCAGTCGGCGTACCTCGGCCCAGAAGCGTGCACTGTCGTCCGCCACCTGCTCCACCGTGGCCACCACGGGGGGTGCCACCTTCCGCAGGGCCCGGCGTTCCGCCAGGCGCCGTCGGGTCACCGAGACGGCCTTGTGGGCGCAGATCCTGCGGACATAGCCGACCGGGCTCCTCATCGCACAGATCCGTGACCAGTCGCGGTACGTGACGACCATCGACTCCTGGGCCACGTCCTCGGCGGCCAGGTCGCCGGCGAGTGCTCGTGCGAGCAGCAGGAGGTCAGGGAACTGACGGCGGTAGAAGTCCTCGAACGACTCCACCCCCGACTCCGTCGCCCCCGTGACGTAAGGCCCGGTGGCGCGAGTGGGCTCCTCGACGAGGTCGAGGATGTCGCGGCCTCGCCTGCGTGGGGGATTCGTCACATGAGTAGTCGTTCCAGAGGGTCCTTCGGGTTTACCACGGAACGAAACCCGGTGTCTCGGAGCGAAGCGGACGCTCCAGCGTCCACCGTCGTCGCGACATCGAGAGCCTTCGACGGGAGGTAAACCCGCAGGGGCATGCCAGGCGATGTGCAGGTGACGACGTACCACCCCTCGTTCGACGACAGGAGAGCAACGATGCACACGTTCAGCCCCACCGCACGTCGTAACCTCAAGAAGTGCCTCGCCCCGGCCGCAGCAGCGACCTCGTTCTGTGCCGCCGCGTTGCTCGGTCTCGCGGCGACACCAGCGCACGCCGACTCACCGGTCTCACCCCTCGAGCACGACATCTTCGTCATTGGACCAGCCGACGGAGCGGCCTGCTCCTTCCCGGTCCAGTGGGACGTGACTACCAGAGGACTCGGCATCGACCGGCCACCTTCGTTCCTCTCCATGAGTCCGGACTGGCACCTGACCCTCACCAACCTGGACACCGGCAAGACGTGGACGCCTCACGGCGACGGGACCATCTCCTTCAAGGATCAGCCGGACGGCAGCGTTCTGCAGACCTCGAACGGCGTGAACTACACGCCGCTCTTCGACCAACAGCTGATCGGCACCTGGAGTCGCTTCTACTACCCGGACACGAACACCTTCTCGGACTGGACCGGCAGCGGAAAGATCGTCAACATCTGCGACCAGCTGTCCTGACCCCGGCATCCGACGGGCACCGGTCCACCATTCCGCGAGCGGCCGTTCGCGATACTGGCCACTTGCAGGTTTGTGGAGCTCGCCTGTGCCACCACCCTCCACGGCGCCCAGGGGTCGACAGCCGTCCACGCTGGCCCGATTCACCCACGACCGCTGACGCCCGCTCAGACCCGGGCGCACCAGCACTCAGGCCGCCCGGGGCGGACCTGCGTCGGGGGCGGCTGGATCGGGGCCGGGATCGACTCGACCGGCACCGCCGCCCACCGGCTCGGTCGGGATCATCCGTGTGAAGAAGAGCGCTGCCGCGGTGATCAGCGCGAGGACCGCGAGGCTGAGCCGCAGCCCGGCGAGGCGCGCCGAGGAGTTCTCGTCGACGATGGCGTCGGCCTGCTCGGCGGGGACGCCCGCCTCGCTGAGGGCCGCATCGAGATCGGAGTCGGAGACGAAGGGGATGCCCCCGGCCAGCTCCACGCGCGCGGAGCTGGACACCTCGGCCGGGACCTTCGGGTTGTCCTGGAGCCCCTGCAGGAAGGTGGAGGTCAACGCGGCGATGAGGACCGATCCCGCGAGCGCGGTCCCGAGTGACGCGCCCAGGTTGGTCGCCGTGTTCTGCAGACCGCCGACCTCTCCGCTGAGCTCGTCGGGGACCGCCGAGACGGTCACAGCCCCCAGCTGCGAGGCCAGGGCGCCGACGCCGAGGCCGGCGAACAGCAGCGGGACGGTGACGATCTCGGCGCCTGCGCCGGCGTCGAGCGCCGCGATCAGGGAGATGATCCCGGCGAGGAGTGCGGCGAGGCCCCCGTTGACGACTCGGCGCGGTGATGCCTGCGGCCACAGCTTCGGCACACCCACGGCGGACAGGAGGAGGGTGACGGACAGCGGGAGCAGGCGCGCACCGGTCTGGACGGCGCTGAGCCCGAGGGCGATCGAGAGGAAGAGCGGGACGGTGAAGAAGAGCCCGGCCTGGATCAGGTACTGGAAGAAGAACATCGTGAGACCGCCGACAAGGCGGGAGTTCCCGAACATCGTGAGGTCGACGAGCACCTCTCGTCCGCGTGCGGTCATCCGGTGTTCCCACCACACGAAGACCCAGATGGTCCCGACGCCCGCCAGGATCAGCCACAGGGTGTAGGAGAGGCCGACGAGGGAGGGAGCGGACGGCCTCGGCAGGACCCAGCCCCACTCACCCGAGCGCAGGACACCGAAGACCGCCAGACCGAGACCGGTGGCCGAGAGGACCACGCCCACGATGTCGAGGCGGGCCTTCACCGGGTCCGCGGCGTCGTGGATCCTCCGGCTGAGCGCCAGGATGACCGCGACCACGATCACCTCGCCGGCGAACACGATCCGCCAGGTCAGGTAGGTGGTGCAGGCCCCGCCGATGAGCGGGCCGGCGGCCACCGCGATCGCCCCCGCAGAGGCCACGAGCCCGTAGGCGCGGGGCCGTTCGCGGGCGGCGAAGTTCGAGGCGACCAGAGCAACGATCGCAGGCATGATCAGGGCCGCACCGACGCCCTCGAGGAACGACCAGCCCACGATCAGCACCGTGAGGTTCGGCGCCAAGGCGGTGGTGAAGGAGCCGGCGCCGTAGATGACGCAGCCGATCGAGAAGGCCCGGCGCCGACCGATCATCGTGCCGACCTTGCCGCCCGTGATCATCAGAGTCGCCATCACCAGCGTGTACAGCGTGATCGCCGTCTGGACGCCGGTCACGGTCGTGCCGACGTCCTTCGCCACCTGGGCGATCGAGACGTTCATCACCGAGCTGTCGAGCGTCATCAGGAACTGCGCGGACGCCAAGGTGACCAGGACCAACCCCGCAGCGCCCGCGGCGGTCCCGGAGGAGGACACCTCTCGTCCCGCCATCGCCAGTCCTTCCTCGTCCCGTCGACGGCTGCCCGAGCGCCGACCGTGGAGTCTCGTCGGCAGGGCCCACGCCCCAGGATCCAGATGCCTGGCACCCGTCACTTCGCCTGTTCCGGGTGAAGCGGCCCGCGGCAGTCGGGCCGCACCGAGCCCATCGGGGTGACCGGTTGAGTGCTGCGCGACGACCACCCGGCCCGGTGCCGGTCAGGGGCGAGTTCCCGTCACTCGGCCCCGGTCGCTTCCGGTGGTCCTGGATCGAGCCCGGCTGTGGCTTCGGGCCGGAACTCAACCGCTGCTGGGGCCGACGCAGGTGGTGGGGCCGGTGCGGCTTCGTCCACTCCTACGCGGCGACCGCGTCCGTACGTCTGGCTTCCACATCCTCAGCAGGCGACGTATAGCTGGAAGGACTCGTCGGCCCCGGCACCGATCTCGATGTGCGCCTGGACGGGCGTCGCTGGCCAGGCGAACAGGAGACCGGACCTCTTACCACTCCAGATCTCGGGGTGCTGAAGAACCCGTCGCCATCGCGCTGGGTGGCCATCGCCCAGCCGAGGCCCCCGAGCAGCAGCGGGAGGCCCACGAGGGCGAGCAGGATGCCGATGACCAGGGGACGGGGCGGTTCCTGCGTGAAGCGGTGCGGCCTGGTTCAGATGGTGGGGTGTTGGTGGTCATGGTTGTGGTCTCCTTTCTCGTCGCCAGGCGATGTCATGGCCGCAGCGCTAAGCCCATCCACCACGAAACGGCGCTGTCCGGAACGCACAGATGAGTTCCGGACAGCGCCGCCCATGTGTGACTACTTGACCTCGGAACGGCGCAGGGACAGAAGCCCGACGACTAGGGGAAGGATGATCCAGATCATCGTGGTCGAGCCGAGCATCGCCCACTCCTTGACAGTGTTCGTGGCGCCATCGAGGAGCGCCACCTGCGTGTAGTGCCAGTCGATCCACGGCTGCAGGTCCTCGAACCACGAACGCACCTGAGCCAGGAGCGCGAGCATGCCCGGCATGACCAGTGAAGCCACGAAGTAGCCCACGATCGCGGCCGCGGAGTTGCGCAGCACGACACCGAGGGCGAAGCCGAAGGCCATGCCAACCAGGTTGTAGAGCACCATCTGGAGTGCCATGGACAACGAAATGTCCCACACGGTGTCGACGCCTGCGAGTGCGGACCCCGCCACGTTGCCGAGGGCGCCAACCGCAAAGGCGACGGAGACGGAGACGAGGCCCACCAGGAGGCTCGCGGTCGCCTTGGCGCCGATCACGCGGCCACGGCTCGGCACCAGCGTGAACGTGGTGAGCGCACTTCGCTGGCTCCACTCACCCGTGACGGCCAGGATCGCGATCATCGGCAAGATCACCGACATCGGGAACCCGCTCGCCCTCACGAAGTTCTGGTAGGTGACGTCGCTGTTAAGGCCGAAGACGAGGAGCGACCCGGCCGAGATGGGCGACAGGACGCCGATGCTGATGAGCATCCAGAATCCCGAGCGGGTTTTGAACATCTTGCGCAGCTCGACCTTGACGAGTCGGCTGGTCGGGATGGGCTGGGCGGTCCGTCGGGCCGGCTCGGCCTCGATGGTGTCGGGAGGGACGATCGTGGCGGTCATGCCGCAACTCCTTCGCGTTGGGTGTCGGCAGTGAGCGACAAGAACATGTCTTCGAGCCCGGTGCGCTCGGCGGACCGGAGCTCGGTGAGGGCGATGCCAGCTGTCAGGGCCACGGCCCCGACCCGGGCAGGGTCGGCGTCCGTGCGTACCGAGCCGTCCCCTGCGAGCGTGCTGGGGATCCCGGCCCGTTCGAGGGCGTGCGCGAGGTCGCGCGGTGACGTCGACCTGGCGAGCGTCCCGGCCGCGGCGAGGAGCTCTTCCTTGGTGCCGGCCGCGACGATCTTTCCGTTGCCGATCACGACCAGGTCATCGGCGATGACCTCGATCTCGTGGAGCAGGTGTGAGGACAACAGGACGGTGCCGCCCTGGTTGGCGAAGTCCGTCAGCAGGTCGCGCATCCACCGGATCCCCGCGGGGTCGAGCCCGTTGGCGGGTTCGTCGAGGATCAGCACCTTGGGGTCTCCGAGGAGTGCGGTGGCGATGCCGAGGCGTTGACGCATCCCGAGGGAGTAGTTGCGCACCCGGCGCTTGGCCTCGGTGGGGGTCAGACTGACGAGCTCGATCATCTCGTCGACCCGGGTGCGGGGCAGGCCCATGGTGTCGGCGGCGATCGTGAGGATCTCGCGGCCGGTGCGGCCGGCGTGCTGCGCGGAGGCGTCCAGGAGGACGCCCACCTCGAGGCCGGGGTTGGGGAGGTCGGCGAACCGTTCTCCGTTGATGGTCGCGGTGCCGGACGTGGGGACGGTCAGCCCGACCATGACGCGCATCGTGGTGGACTTGCCGGCGCCATTCGGACCGAGAAAGCCGGTGACGCGACCGGGCAGAGCGGTGAAGGAGACGTTGTCGACGGCGGTGAATCCGGCGTACTTCCGGGTCAGAGACTCAACAGTGATCATGAGACAACCCTCGCGGCGTCGTGGCGTGCGCACATCGGCGTCGGGGCCGGACCCGCGTCGGCCGTTGGGTGGAGCGGGGTCTCGTTCTTTCGGTCGGTCCCCGGGGCCTCGGCGGTCCCTAGGCTGGGTGTGTGATCACCAACGCTCTGCGCTCGCTGTGGGCCGAGCCTCGCGCAGCCGACGTTCCCGAACGGGTATCGCGCGACTGGGTGCTGGTCGGGGTGTTGATGGTGACGGCGCTGCTGGAGGGAGTCTTCCGGGACAACGTCGCCTGGCGGCCGTTAGTGACGTTCGTGACGGTCGGGCTCGCGCCGGTGCTGCTGTGGCGGCGTACCCACCCGTTGGTCTGCGTCGTCGTGGGCTTCAGCACCGGCATGGCGTTGGGACTGGCGAGCCAGCTGGCCGGGATCCCGGGTGTTGGCCTCAACACGATGATCTATGTCCTGGTGCTCGTCTACGCGCTGGTCCGCTGGGGCTCAGGGCGTCAGATCATGATCGGGCTGGCGGTGGTGCTGGTCGCTGCGGCAATCAGCATTGCGACCGACTACACCGGGCCGGCCGAGCTTTTCGGCGGGTTCGGCGTTCTGGTGGCGGCGGCGGCGGGTGGAGCGGCGTTCCGCTACCGCGCCGAGAGCCGTCGCCGGGCGTCGGACCAGATTCGCAGCCAGGAGCGGGTCGGCCTCGCCCGTGAGCTGCACGACATAGTCGCCCATCACGTCTCGGCGATCGCGGTGCAGGCGCAGGCGGGCCGGGCGATGGCCAGGCAGCGACCCGAGGCGGGGCTCGAGGCGCTGGCGGCCATCGAAGGGGAAGCATCGCGGACGCTCGCAGAGATGCGGGCGATGGTCCGGGTGCTGCGCGAGGGAGCGCCGACGGAGTACGCCCCCCAGCCCGGCGTTGCCGACCTGGTGTCTCTCGCCCGCCGCGACCCGGTGCCGGTCGTCGACGTGGAGCTGCCGGATGACCTGGACGAACTTCCGCTCCAGGTCGACACGGCGGTCTACCGGCTGGCGCAAGAGGCGCTGACCAACGCCCTGCGGCACGCCCGCAACGCCTCGCGTGTGGAGATCCGGGTCGTCGAGGGTGGAGGAAGGCTGCGGCTACGCGTGACCGACGACGGTCGGATCGACCCGGTCCGGCCAGCGGGCCGCGGCTTCGGGCTGCTAGGGATGACCGAGCGCGTGCAGCTGCTAGGCGGCACGCTGCGTGCCGGGCCGGCGCCCGAGGGCGGGTGGACGGTGGACGCCGAGCTGCCGACGGAGGTAGGCAGATGACGGTGCGCGTACTGGTGGCCGACGATCAGGACCTGGTGCGAACCGGCCTCTCCATGATCCTGGACGCCCAGCCCGACATCGAGGTCGTCGGTCAGGCCGCCGACGGCCACGTCGCGGTCGAGTTGGCGCGTCGGCTCCACCCCGACGTGTGCCTGGTCGACATCCGGATGCCCGGGCTCGACGGCATCGAGGTGACCGAGCTCCTCGCCGGGCGGGGCGTCCCGGACCCGATCGCGGTGGTGGTGATCACGACCTTCGACCTCGACGAGTACGTCCACGGCGCCCTCCGGGCCGGCGCCCGAGGCTTCCTGCTCAAGGACGCCGGGCCGGAGCTGCTCGTCCAGGCCGTGCACGCCGCCGCCGTCGGCGACGCCCTGATCGCACCGAACATCACCCGGCGACTCCTGTCCAGTCTGGCCGCCAGGGAACCGTCCAAACGACGTGCCCAACCAATCGAACCGCTCACCGACCGCGAGGAGGAGGTGCTCGCGCTGGTCGCCCGGGGCCGCACAAACGCCGAGATCGCCGCCGACCTCTTCATCGGCCTGACGACCGCCAAGACCCACGTCGCGAACCTGCTCACCAAGATCGGCGCCCGCAACCGGGTCGAGATCGCCATGTGGGCCTACGACACCGGCCGGGTGGGGGACTGAAGCCGCGGTCCAAGAACTCGCAGAAGCCGTTCCGACAACCGAGCAGGATTCTATGAACGCGGTTTCGGCAACGAGATGCGCCGCGAGCCCCCCATCGCGGGTGCAGTGAACTGGGTGCCGTTGTCCATCCCGATATTGGCGAGTCAACGCGCGGTCCCGTGTTCAAGTCCTCAAACTCCACGCGGATGAGGTCGGGAATCTGTTGGTCGGCAAGGGATACGAGGCTAGCGGCGAAGTGAGTCTTTTCGCCGCCAGTGCACCAGGTCTGGTGGGCGCTTGTGCAACCGCATGAATGCCCCGCTCGCGCCAACGGCGGACATGTGCTAGTTCGCGCCTGAACTGGCCCGGGTACAGATCGCCCGCCAACGTTCAAGAGGGAGAGTGCAACAAGCCAGGTGCACCCGAACCCTCGGTCGGTCGCCACCCTTACGGTGGCCGCATGGACAACCTCGTACAAACCCTCGGGACCCTCGCCGACCCCGACGACATCAACAACGGTTGGGAGGTGACGAACAATGGCGCGGCCATCACCGTTCAGGCCAACAGCTCCGCGAGCTTTGACAACCCCGATGTCGCGTACGCCGAGGCTCGGCGGATGCTCGCCGAGCTGACCGCGGACGGTTCGCATCGCCTGGTGAACCTGGCCGAGGTCGGGGCTATCGTTCAGCCGATCATCGACGAACCGAGGTGGCGCGGACGGATCAAAGTCCAGCTCTGGGCTGCCGACGGGCTCGCCGAGCACCACCACATCATCGAGGTGAGTGAGCAGCATGGCGGGTGATCCTCCGCCCCTTGACGAAGAGCTGTACCGGCGGCTCGGCGACAAACTCGATCGCTCATCGGCATGATCGCGCACGGTCGCGGCTCGGCGACTTGGTCTCGGATCGCACCGGACAGCGGCATGTGAGTGCGGCTCCTGGACGCGATAGGTAACCGGGATGGACTCCGCGAGCACGTCTGTCGTCGTGTAAGGTTCAGCATCGACGTCGCCGTCTACCAGTCGATGCTGGACTACCTAGGCGGTGGCCGTACCGGGTCTGGGCGATCGAGGGCTGCAGCAGGATCGGCCGCCACATCGCCCTTCGAGTGCTGGCAGAGCGAGATCCAAGAGTCTCATCAAGCTCGTTGCCAGGTGCCGGTGCAATTCGCAGACGTTCAGGCCGAAGGTGCCACCGCCGCCATCGGCGCGCTGATCGGACTCGGATGCGGGTGCGACCGTAGTCCTGACCAGCGTTGACGGTGTGCGCGGCCTGGCTCACGCAGCCGCTCGCGAGACGACCTCCCCCGGGGGCGCTCAGCGTCATCACCTGCTGCTTGAACGATCCGGTCTGCGAGAAGGACCTCTCCGCCGCCCAGCCAAGCACTCCTCGCGCAGGTCGGTCCCCGTGACGCCGCCGTCATGGCGCACCAGAGCCCGAGCTGATCGCCGACATCGTACAACACGCCCACCGGCGAGTACGGGCTGAGCGAGAGTGCCGCATCCACAGAATGCTTGAGCGCCTCTCGATCCCGGGTCAGTGCGGCACGCGCCAGGTCGCGTGTGGCATTCCACGAGGTGTCGTCCACATTGGGGGTCAACCTCTGCCGCGGCGCCCACCCAGCCCCACTCACTCCGGTTTGTCCTTTGGGCGTCCCACGGAAGGGAGTCTGACGCACTCGGCCACCATTTGGTCGAACAGGCGTCGGCCAGGGGGCATGCACATCAGGACTACCGCGGAGCGCCGATCGTGGAGGCAGTTGGTGTGGCATCCTCACATCGGCATGAGCGTGAACTGGGACAGCGGCGTCTGCGGGCTTTTCGGCTCGGCTCGTGGTGCCCCGCCTCGACGGGGCGGGGCACCACGGAGGTGTCAGCCGATCAGGTGCTCACCCAGCAGGTAGGCCCCGCCGTTCGGGGTGCCGAGCCCGGTGGTGTCGTCGTACCCCTTCGTTGACGTGAGGGAGGAGTCGAGCCCCATGGTGAGGAGGCTCCGTCCCGATTGCGTCATCATCGCCTGGGGGCTGGCGGGGGCCTGGACGTCGTGGAAGACGCCCTTGACCAGACCCAGACCGTACAGCGAGGGGTTCACGAAGCCGAGCGCGTGCCTGCGGCCCTGGCTGGCCAGCGCCTGGATCCCGGCGATCAGGGGACAGGCGAGACTCGTTCCGCCGATCGTGGTTGGTGTTCCTTGGAACTCGATCGCGAAGCCCGTCTCCGGGTCCGCGTCGGCCGCGATGTCAGGCACCACCCGCATCGGAGTGGCGCCGTTCAGGGTCGCCAGGCTCTTGGGCACGTCCAGCTTCTGGTAGCCCGGCTCGTTGAACAGCGCGCTGACCCCGCCGCCTCCTCCGAAGAGGAACGAACCCGGCACGGGCGCGGAGTACGTCGACGGGTCGGTCGCGAAGTTGACCGAGTCGAGGAAGTCGCCCCACGACGTCTCGAAGTCGTACCCATTGGTCGGCGTGACCGCCAGTGACGTACCACCCACCGCGGTGACCCACGGGTCGGTGGCCGGGAAGTCCGGCTCCGGGTGGGGTGTCCCGACCGAGGTGTTGTCCCCGTTGTCGCCGGTGGAGAAGTAGAAGCCGATGCCCTCGGCGGCGGCCTGCAGGAACATCGAGTCCTCCAGCGCCACCTCGGAGCCCAGACCGTCCTCGCCCAGGAAGCCGTAGGAGTTGCTGACCAGGTCGGCGAGGTGGTTCTGGATCACGTAGTTGACCGCGGTGTCGATGCCGGTGTCGCAGTCGCTCGCCCCGATGTAGTGGATGTTGGCGCCGGGGGCCATCGCGTGCACGGCCTCGACGTCGAGCGACTCCTCCTCGTTCCAGCCCGCCTCGCCGCCGCACGCGTTCTGGAGACTGAACGGCGCGAAGGCGGTCTCGGTGTATTGACCGGCTGCAAACTGCGGCTCACCTTGGGACGCGGACAGGGTGTTCGCGTCGCTGAGGATCGTCGGGGACGCGTAGGCGTCGATGATGGCGACCGTCACGCCCTTCCCGGTGGTGCCGTGGTTCTCCGACTGCTGCAACCCGTAGGCGCCACGCAGCTGTGCCGCGGTGTAGCCACAGTTGTTCGTCGGGAACGAGGTCTTCCCGTACGCCGGGGGTCCGACCTGCTCGAACTGGTCCCAGAACGACGAGCACTGTTGTCGTGGAGGCAAGACCGCGGCGGGCTTGCGCAGGGACGCCGTCTGGGTCACACCGATGACGCCGAGTACCGAGGAGCGCAGGCCGGTCGGCACCGACAGCGGACCTGTCGAGCCCCGCAGGGTGCGACCGTGGTAGGCGTAGGTGCGCAGGGTGGTCGCGAAGGCGCGTTGGATCTGGGCCACGCTGCCTGTTGCCGAGACCCAGCGGTTGCCCTGGGCGACCCGGTCGACGGCGATGCCCTGGCCGCGCAGGAACGACTCCACGGCACGGACCTGGGTGCCCCTGGGGGCGAACCTGCTGTTGAAGCGGGCCGCGGACAGGTAGTGGCCGTACCGCGTGCTCTTGGGGTTGGACACCGCGCGTGCCAGCGCCTCGGCCTGCGCCGCGTGGTGAAGTTTGAGCACCACGTTGAAGTCGATGGCCTGGGCGGGCCGGGGGGAACCGACCACCCGGGCGTGCGAGGTCCATGACGCCGCCGTACCGGGGATCGACGAGCGGCTCGCGCTCGGCTGGGCCGAGGCGGTATGCACCACCAGGGCGGTCGGCAGGGCCGCTGCCGTGAGTACTGCCAGGGCCCGCAGGGTCTTCCTCGCGGGGCGATATCTCGTTGCCATCGAACCTTCTTCGCTCGGGGTGAAGGCTGGGCGACACCCCGAGGAGCCGCGGAGCAGTGCGCGACGAGCTCGGAAGATATCGACGAAAGAGCGCCGGCCGAACTCGGCAACGGAGGCAAGGCGCTTCCGTGACCTCCTCGTTATAGACCCGCGAGATTCCACGTGTCCATAAGCAGTTCGGCCCACGGGGAACCCCTTGGCACGGCGACGCCAGACCCGAACCGCCAGCAGTCGATCGCGCACTCTGCGCCGTTGGTGACAGGGCGGCAGCCTGACCCGGGAGCTGGGGCCCGGAGATTCCCGCACCACATCCGCCCGGCTATGGCGTGGCATGAGCAGCTCACGATCCCGCGATCATCGGGGCTTGTGTGCGTTCAGTCCGAGACTGTTTCGTGCTGCACCCGGGTATGGAGTCGCCGGGCCACCACGAGCGCGGCTACAGCTAGGACAGCCAGGAGATCGGTGACGCTTCCTCCTGCGGTTCAGAAAGACGCTCACAACGACGCCCAGGATGCAGAGCACGGCTACGCAGAGTGCCGCGAATCGAAGCAGAGCGATCGGCATGACCGGATCATCACACGCACTTGCCTGCGTGGGAGTCGCCCCCACGTCCGCACGAGCGTGGACCGCAGAGCGGCATGTGCGGACGAGAGGTGGCACTTGTGAATCTGCGTGGTGGGCAGGTCGCGGTTTCCGTGGTCAGGGCGAGTGGGGATTTGGTGGCAGGAGGGATTGTGTCCGTGTCGGTCGCGGGTGCACGCTGACAACGCCTGGCCCGAGGCGAAGTAGGGGGCAGCCATGAAGCGGGTTCGTAGCACCGTCGTTGTTGTAACCGCATCGCTGGTGGTGCTGGGGGGTGTGGTGATCACCGAACAGGCCATGGCCGGAACCGGGGCCGCCGGTCGTAGCGACCCGTCGGCGGCCGTGAAACCGGGACCGACGACCTCGGCCCTCGCGATCACGCCCACCTTCGTGCCGTCGCCCGCGCAGTCGGTCTACGTGCCGATCACGCCGTGTCGGGTGGTCAACACGGTGGCATCGCACCATCCGATTCCGAATGGTGTCACCCGGGGCTTCGTGGTCCGAGGCACCGCCAGCCTGGCCAGCCAGGGCGGTTCACCGACCGGCTGCGGGATCCCCGCGTCGGCTACCGCGGTCACCGCCGAGATCACGACCCTCAACCACGCCAGGAAGGGGACCTTGAAAGCGTGGGCCGGTGGCAGGCCAGAACCCGCCGCGCTCGTGGCCAGCTTCGCCGCGCACACCCAGACCACCGGCGAGGCGACCATCGGCTTGAGCAGCCCGGGCCAACTCCCCGAAGTGAGCGTCAGGGCGCACGGCTCGGCCACCGACGTCACCGTCGACGTCACCGGGTACTACAACACCCAGGCCCACCTGATCATCCTGGCGGACGGGACGGTCTGGTACGGCACCGAGCACCTCCTCAGCCTGACCCACACCGCGAACTCAGGGTCCTACCAACTCACGTTCGATCGTTCCCTGGACGGTTGCAACATCCTGACCTCCAGCAACGACGCACGCGACGTTCAAGCCGTCGGCGCCTGGGGCGGAAGCACCCTCGACGTCAACACCAGCCACGAAAGCGGCGGAGTCTTCACTGCCGCCGACGAGTCCTTCCAGCTATACGTCGCCTGCTGAGGGAACGGGCCAAACGTACGGACGCGGTCGCCGCGTAGGAGTGGACGAAGCCGCACCGGCCCCACCACCTGCGTCTGGCCCGAGCAGCGGTTGAGTTCCACCGAACCGGGCGCCACTCCTGACGAGAAGCCTGGTTGCGCCGTGGGACGAGCGGGGGACGTTCCGATCCATGAGGCGGTCCGTTCCAGATCTCGGGGGATCTCCCCGCCGTCGCCCGCGGCCCCGACGCGGTCCATCGACCCGACCATCGAGTGGCGGTTGATCGCGTGGACAAACTCGCGGCTTCGGAACTGCGACCCGCGGTCGGTGTGCAGGACACAGCCGGCCACGTCACCGCGTCGGGCGACGGCGTGGTCCAGCGCCGCGAACGCCAGGCGCGACTTCATTCGTGAGTCGATCGAGTAGCCGACCATCCGGTCGGAGTGTATGGCTACCCCACTGCTTCCGAAGCACATGCAACTCGGCACCACCTGGCGCTATAGCGACCTCAGCATTCACGCCGGCTACGACTACCCCGTCCCGATCGGGACTACGGCGAGGGCGATGCGCGACGGGGTGGTCCTGGACATGACCCGCGACGAGGTCAAGAAATGGCAGGTCCAGAAGGACGGGGTCGAACCCGGCACCGCGCCGCCGACGGAAACCTCGGCCCACTCCAGGCCCACAAATCTTCACCAAGGCCTACACCATCAACGAGCACCCTGATCAGCAGCGCCCCAGGTCTGCGGGAGCCGGATGCCAAACGCGTCGGGTGATCCGCCACCCTCATCCGGCCGCGAGGGCCCGAAGGGCTGAGTTCTCGGTCACTCCTCGATTCGCCGGTAGCTGGGGCACAGGGGTGTTGCTCTTGGGCATGCCGAGCGTACGTTTCAAGCATCGATCTGCGGCGCCGGTTGCTCCCTGCGTGCCGGTGTCCTGGAGTGAGGGGGAGGCGGCTGTGGAAGTTCCCGAAGAGCATCGGAGTGCCTTTTTCTCCCGGATGGAGCCCAAGCAGGTCGGGGCACCGAATCGGCGAGCATCGTCTGGTGGTGGCGGGTCCGGGGTGGTTCGCGACGTACCCGTGGCTACTGGAACAGGGTCGGCCGGTGCCGATGATGTCTACCGCGGCGCCGGTGATGCCCCACCAGGACTCACCGTGTCTGATGGCGGTGGCCCGAAGCTCGGCGTCGCGATCTTCTCGGTCGTCTTCTGGGGCAACGCCTGGACCAACCCAGCCACGAGCCCGTCGGCCGGGCAACTGCTGGACGCGATAAACAGACTGCTCCACCCGATGTACGGGCTGTACCTGCAGGGGCTGACCCAATACGGCCTGATCGCCGGCGCAGGCATCACCGGCCAAGCCCTGACCATCACCTCACCGGAACCACCCAACCCCTTCAGCCCCGACGACGTGGCCAACAAGATCTGGGACCTGATCGACGAGGGCCACTTCCCAGACCCCGGGGATTCGCAGTTCCCGAACCTCTACGTGGTGTTCATGCCTCCGGGTGTCAACCCGACCAACAACAACCTGTGCGGTGAGCACGCCGTCGCCTCCGACTACGACTTCCCCTCCGGCACCGAATCCAGGCCGTACGCGTGGGTGAGGTTCGGCACCTTGGACCAGATGACGCGGTGCTTCAGTCACGAGCTGGTCGAGGCGATGACCGACCCCTATGGCGACGGATTCCAGATCAACCCACGCAACGCCACCAACTGGAACGAAATCGGCGACGTCTGCGCCAGCGCCGCCTACGTCAACGGCGTGCTGGCAACCTCCTACTTCTCGGCCCGCGACGACGGGTGCATCATCCCGACTCCGCCGCCGCCCCCACCACCAGCCCTCCCGCCTGGGGACTACCGGATCGACTGCGTTGAGGTGTGGGCGCACAACGGGCACCCGTTCATCGGCATCGTGGGCGGCCCGAAGCCCGATGGAACCCGATGGCTATACACCGAGGCGACGATCGTAGATCTGGTCCGAAATGGGTCCTGCACCTTCTACACCACCGAAGACGGACGCCGAGCCGACATCGTGATCGAGCGGTCGCAGACCGGATGGGATTACCTCAAGACCGTCGCCGACGACTTCGAACCCAACAACCTGCTAGCGCTGCCCCACTGCGCCGACTGATCCCCGCCGCCGGCCGAGAAGCCGGTCGGTGGACCCGGCAGTTGCGTCCCCTTTCTCCCCTGTTTTGCCCCGCCAACGCTCAAAAGGGGGAGTGCAAACAAGCGGACGCTCGTACACGAACCGTGGCCGACTCAATGGCTCATCGAACCGTCCCGCCCCAAGCTCGCCACTCCATACACGGGCAGGCGGTTCGGGGCGCGTCATAGCCCAGAATGACGCCCGTCTACCCCCGGCCCTGATAGCTGGTGTTCAGTGCGAGGGGAGGTCAACAGCCCGCAGCGCTGGCTCCGTCTGTGGAGTCTCGCGGAAGCGCCCTCAGCTCTCACGAGACCCGCCCCCGAATGGACACTGCTTCCTCTGATCGGGAAACTCGGTCGTCCAGCCGGGGCAGTCCACGCTCCATGCCCGGCACGTGGTGCGTTGGCGTAGAGCAGTTGGCCCGTGCCGGGAAGGGCGGCGACAACCCGCGTAGGCTTCCACCGCCGGCCACGCACCTGCGTAGCCTCACCGCGAACGGGCGGCGCTTGGCCGCGGTCAGTGGTCAGTTCAGTGAATGGCGGGACCGCGTTGATGGGTCAGACAGCGTTCAGTCGTCGTAACGGCCATTGGCACACGCGCCGCTAGGAAACCAGGAATGTCGGTGCCGCGTCGCATAGTGCTGAGACGTTGCGGGCGGTGCGCAGCACCGTGAAGTCCGGTCGCACGAGTGCGGCCGCTGCTTTGCCATCTGCCAACCACGTGTGGAGTGGCGAGTCCGGTTGCACCTCGAGCACCTCGGTGCCACGGCCGGCCAGCACCGCCTGCTGTTGCGGCGAGAGCGGGACGCCGGTCACGAACACGAAGCCGCCTCGGGTCACGTCGTCGTATCTGCGGCCGTCTGCCAGGAGTGCGTTTGGGCACAGGCGTCCGGCGAGGGACTTGCGACGTCCGCGTCCTTCGACCATGGCGGACGGGGGCAGCGGTGGTGTCTCGCTGTCGAGGAGGCGGTCGCGCAGACCGGGAATCCAGTGCAGTCGCGGTGCAACGAGCTTCCTCAGCACGTCACCGGCGCGGCCTCCGCGGGTCATGGACAGGCCCATGAGCCTGGCCAGCTGGATCATGGCTCGGGCGTGGGGCTTGCGCTCCACTTCATAGGTGTCGAGCACAGAGTCGGGCAGGTCACCCGAGAGCACCCCGGCGATCTTCCAGCTGAGGTTCATGGAGTCGCGGACACCGGCGCAGAGCCCTTGGCCGATGAACGGCGGTGTCAGGTGGGCGGCGTCACCGAGGAGGAAGACATGGCGGTCTCGCCAGCGGTCGGCCAGCTGAGCCCGGAAGTGGTACTCCGCGACGCGCACCAGCTGCAGCTGGTCGCATCGAATGCCCTCGACCCACGGCCCGATGAGGGGCTGGAGGGCTTCGATGGACTCGAAGTCGGCGGCGGTCTCGCCCTCGAGCAGTCGGAACTCCCAACGGTAGCGGGTCTCCCCGATCCGCATGTACGTCGCGGCGCGCCCGGGGTCGCAGACCTGGTGCACGCCGTCCCACTGGTCGAGCTCGACCACGCTGGCCACGTCGACCACCAGCCAGCGCTGCTCGAACTCGAGGTCCTCCATGGTGGCGCCGACCGCGGTGCGCACCACGCTGTTGGCTCCGTCGCAGCCCAGGACGTAGGTGGCCAGCACGGACTCATGTTGGCCCGTGAGCCGGTCGGTGAAGTCGACCCGAACCCGGTCCTGGCCGTCTTGGGCGACGTCGCAGACCTCGACGTTCCCGCGCAGGGTGACCGTGGATTGGTCCTTGAGATTGGTGCGCAGCAGGTGCTCGAGCTCGGGCTGGTCGAACAGGTTGGCCTGCGGGTGCCCGTGCCGGCCACGGTCTGCGGCTCGGTCGAACACCGCGAACACCCGGTGGCTGCGGTCGATCAACTGCAGCCCTTGCGTGGGCCGGGACACGGCGGCGAACTGCTCGGCGATGCCGAGCCGCACCAGGACCCGGTAGATCTCGTCGTCGAGGTGCACGGCCCGCGGTTGAGGGTAGACGCCGTCCCACCGGTCCAGGACGAGGCACTCGACGCCGTACTGCCCAAGCAGGGTGGCGGCGGTGACGCCGACCGGGCCGGCCCCCACGATGACGACAGGGACTGGCTCGACGGGCGTGCGCTGGGAGGCGTTCATCGGAGCTCTGCAACGACCAGGAGGACGAAGGTGAGGGTCACCGCACCTAGGAAGACGGCCGGGGCGATCTCGCGCACACCGTCACCGTTGCGGACGTGGGCGAGGACCGCCCCACCAAGCAGGAGCAGCAGCCCACCGGCAGCCAGGGCACCGACCAGGGGCACGAACGCCCCTACGAGCAGCCCGAGGACCGCCAGTACCTCCAGGGCTCCGATGCGCCGGTACGCCGCGACGCTGAAGCCCACATGTTCGGCCCTGGTGCGCATGGCCGGAACGGCGGCGAGCTTGGCCGAGCCGGCTGCGGCGAAGGCGACGACCATGAGGGCGGCCAGAATTGTTGTTGTTGTGTTCATGAGTGTTCCAATCTCCAGTTGATCGCGAAGCGTTCGAGGACTTCCTTGACCGGTGTCTCGTCGGCGCCTGGAGCCAGGCTGATGACGGCGAGGACCGCCCCGTCCACGAGGTCTCCGCGGATGCCAGTGACCGTGGCCATGCCTCCGATCGCGTCTGTGACCGCCTCTCGGGTGGCCTCGGCGCGGAGGGCGGGTTTGAACGGTTTGCCGACCGCGGTGACGGGGAGTGCGTCGAGCACGGTGACGGCTTTGGGGGCCGCGGCCTGCTCGGGGACGTGGTCGGAGGCCCAGGCGCACAGGTCCTCGGAGGTGGTGTTGGCGCCCGGGGCGAGCGTGACGAACGCGACCGGCACTTCACCTGCGTGTACGTCCGGACGACCCACCGCCTGCGCGGCGGTGATCGCCGGGTGTGCCAGCAGCACGGTCTCGATGACCGCGGGGTCGATGTTGTGCCCACCGCGGATGATGATGTCCTTGGCTCGGCCGGCGAGGTGGATGAAGCCGTCCTCGACCACCCAGGCCCGGTCGCCGGTGTCCAGCCAGCCGTCGCGCAGCGTGCCCAGCCCGTCCAGCACGGGCCCGTCAGGACGCCGGTCGGTGACGTATCCGGGAAAGACCGTTGGTCCGGTGATGGCGAGCACACCGACCTGACCCAGGGGCAGGTCGACCCACTCGCCGTCAGAGGTGATCTGCACGGCCTTCACCTGCTGGTAGGGCAGGCGCTGGCCGACCGAACCGGGCCGCGGATGGTGGGGGAAGCTCAGTGCGCTGACGCAAGTGGCCTCGGTGAGACCGTAGCCCTCGACCAGCCGGATGCCGGTGGCGGACTCGAAGCCGTCTCGAACCGCCTGCGGCAGGGGTGAGGCCCCGACGACGGCGTAACGGAGGCTGCTGATGTCGGCGTCGACAGGCAGGGCAGCGAGGACGGAGTACACGGTCGGCACGGCACTCATCGTGGTGACTCCGTAGCGTTCCACGAGCTTCCAGAAATGCGCATAGAGCGTCTGGTCGCGGTAGCCCTGCGGGCCCGCCCAGATGACCCGGAGGCCTCTGAACAGCGGGGCCAGCACGGTGACCAGGAGTGCGTTGACGTGGAAGAGGGGCAGCGCCGCGAAGACCACCGCGTCGTCGCGCAGCAGCCCGTTGACGGCGATCATCCAGGCGTCGCTGACCTCGTTGGCGTGGGTGTGGGCGGCCAACTTCGGCATGCCCGTCGTGCCGCCGGTGTGGAAGAGAGCGGCGAGGTCGGTGGGCGAGGGCGCCTGGCCTGCGAAGGCGTCGTGCGGCTGCTCTGCTGCGAGCGCGGCGAGGTGGCCGACCCGGACGCCGTCGACCGGGACCAGCGGTAGTCCTGCCCGACCGTCTGTCGTCGGGTCCAGCGCGAGCAAGGCTTCCAGTCCGGCGTCCGCGGCGAGCTCGCGCGCGCTCTCCCACACGCCGGGAGCAAGGCCGGGACCCGCGGCCACGAGGACCCGGGCCCCTGACCTGCGCAGCAGCTCGGCGATGTGCTGCCGGGAGAGGCCGCTGTTGATCGGCGTCGCGATGCCGGCGAGCTCGGCAGCCAGGGTGGCGGTGACGAGCTCGTCACAGTTCGGGGCGAGGAGGGCGACCCCGTCGGTCCGGCGCACCCCGAAGGCGTGGAACAGGTTGGCGTAGCGATGCACGTCCTTGAGGAGGTCGGCGTAGGTGCGCTCGGCCGGGTGCTCCCACCGTGCGCCGTCCGGGAGCACGGACAGCGCGACACGCTCTGGCCACAGGCCGGCGGCCCGGACGAGGAGCTCGTAGGTCGTGCCGGGCAGGCCACGGTCGGCCAACGGCACAGCCTCGATCGCGGCGAGGTCGGCGGGCCCGTCGTACGTTGGCCAGAGGAGGTCGCCCATCACGCGCTCCTCACGACAGTGCGCTGCCGGCCGAGGTCGATAGCGCCGTCGTCGGTGCCGACGGTGACCTCGACGACGTCGCCGTGGTTGAGGTACTTGGGGTTCTGGGCCTGGCGCTGGAAGAAGAGCTTCCACTTCAGCGCGGGCGGGAGGAACCTGGCGATGAACTCGACGGGCTTCGGCGGTGCGCTCAAAGCGGTGCCTTCCGGGGTCCCGGTGAGGAGCAGGTCACCGGGTTCCAGATGCTGGAAACGGCTCAGCACCTGCAGCGCCTCGTGCGGGGGGTAGATCATGTCGCCGTCGGCCACCGAGTCCTGGCGCAGCTCGCCGTTGACCCACAGGCGCAGGCGAAGGTCGCCGAACCGCTCGAGCTCGTCGTCGTCGAACAGGACCAGTGAGGGACCCACGGGCGTGAAGGTGGGGTAGGACTTTGACTCGAAGAACTGTGTCTTGGGCAGCTGCACGTCGCGGGCCGAGACGTCGTTGGTCACCACCAGGCCGGCCACGAACGAGGTCCAGTTGTCCTCGGTGACCTGTGTGCCCACCGGCATCTGCCGGCCGATCACCAGGCCGATCTCGACCTCGTAGTCCAGGCATTGCACGTGATCGGGCCGGATGACGTCGTCGAACGGGCCGCTGATCGAGCCAGACGTCTTCCGGAAGAAGGTCATCGGGATGGCGTCCGGGTTGAGACCCGCGTCCTTGACGTGGCTGGCGAAGTTGGTCATCTGCGCCACCACCCGGCAGGGGGCCGTCACGGGGGACACCAGGTCGAGGGTGGCCGGGTCGACGGTCTGCGTGCTCGCCCGGGCGGCCTCGATCTGGGCGCGCGCGGCGAGCAGCTCACCGGTGGTCGTGGCGTCGGTGTCGATCCGGGCGGCACCGCCGGCGCGGTGGCCGTGACGGTGGACATCGGGGGTGCGGACCCACCAGGCGTCGGGCGTGCGAAGGATGGTGATGGTCATGAACTCGTCACTTTCAGGAGGCCGCGGAGGCGGGTCAGATCGAACTCGTTGTCGTGGCGCAGCGAACGAGCCATCGACATCAGCTCGCGCAACGCCTCTCCTCCCGGGGTGAGACCCAGGAAGTCCCTGGTGACCGGAGGTCCCCACTGAGCCAGCCCGGAGGCCGTCATCGGCGACCAGCCCGGCGCCAGGGTGCAGTCGAAGAGGTCACCGTCGGTGAAGTGCTCGACCAGGAGTCCGTCCGGGTCGCGCCAGTAGTCGAAGATCTGGCTGCCCTCGATGTGCCGGCCGATGCCCCACGAGCGGTGAAATCCCCGCTCGCGGAGGTACTCCCCGCCCGCGGCCAGCGCGTCGAGGTCCGCGACCTGGTACGCCGAGTGCACGTACCGGTTGCTGGGGCCGAGCATCATCGCCAACGTGTGGTGGTCGGTGGGAACCGTGCCACGGTCGCAGCGGATGAAGCTCATGGTGGGGCCACGCTCGCGCTGCCCGGCGTAGTACTTGAAGTCGCTGACGATGAGTCCGAGGTGCTCCAGGTACCAGTTCAGGGTCTCGAGGTACTGGGTGGTCTGCAGCACGACATGACCCAGGCGCTGAACCTTCGCCGGCTCGCGCGGCGGACGCTGCGTGTCGTTGGTTCGGAGAGCTTCGTGACCGAAGTTGAACGGCTGGGTCGGCTGGCCCGGCAGACCCGCGAGCTCATGTGTGTCGGCGACAACCCGCACCAGCCCCCCGCTCGGGTCGGTCAGGTCCACGGTGAGCCCGCCGATGCTCTCCGGCAGCTTGTCGACCTTCGCCCCGGTGGCGTCGGCGAGCCGTACTACGTCGGTGGAGTCCGCCGCCCGGAAGGCGGCACCGAGGTACCTCGAGCGCGGCCCGCGGCGCACGACCACGCAGGGCGCGCCGGCGTCAGTCCCGCGCAGCTGGAGCTCGTCCGCCCCTCGGCTCACGGTGGTGAACCCGAACGCGTGCGCGAACCGCTCCGAGGCAGCCAGGTCGGGCTTGCAGAACTCGAGCCAGGCCAGGTCGTGCACCTTGACGACGGGGTTCTTCGCGCGTCCGGGGTGCTCGTCGCGCAGCGCACCCTGGTCGCTGTGCAGGTCATTGTGTGTCCCGTGGTGACTGGTCATCTGATCCTCCTCTACAGTTACTGACGTATATCGTCACTCACGAACATATCATCAGTCAAGAGTTTTTGAGGAAATCGTCATTCCTGACTGGTCCGCGCTAGGATGCGTGAGACACACCCGCCGAGGAGAGGCCGAGGAGCCGTCATGAGCAAGGCACCGTCGCAGCAGTCCAACCGGCTGGACCGTCGCAAGGCCCGGACCCGGGCCGCACTCATCCGGGCTGCGCAGACGCTCATCGCCGAGGGCAGGACGAACGTGCCGATCCTGGAGATCACCCAGGCCGCTGACGTCGGGATGGGCTCCTTCTACAACCACTTCGAGACCAAGGAGCAGCTGTTCGAGGCTGCTGTCGAGGCGGTGATGGACGGCTACGGTCAGCTGCTCGACGACCTGACCGGGGACATCGAGGACCCGGCGGAGGTGTTCGCCTGCAGCTTCCGGCTCACCGGACGGCTCCACCGCAGGGAGCCGGAGCTGAGCCGGGTCCTGCTCAACAACGTGCTCCGGCTGCTCAGCGCCGACAACGGCCTGGCCCCACGCGCCCGGCGTGACATCGCGGCCGCCATGGATGCCGGCCGCTTCGAGGTCGAGGATCTCGACGTCGCGGTCACGATGACCGCCGGCGCCCTGCTCGCCCTCGGCCAGCTGCTGCACGACCAGCCGGAGCGAGACGTCGAGCAGACCACGGACCGGGTGACCGAGGACCTGCTGCGCATGTTCGGCGTCCCACGACGGCAGGCACAGCGGATCTGCTCACTGCCGCTGCCGGACATCGACGCCGTGCGAGGCGATGGCTCGGCGGCCTGAGGCGCGCCAGCCGAGCCGCCCGGGCACCCGCGCACCTGGAATCGCGACACCCGGGTTCTGGCCGGCACCGCGCTGGCGCGGCTCGACCAGTCCGACCAGGTGCGGCGAGTGCTGGTCCGGGCCTCTCGATGCGCTGACGCGAACCCGCGCATTCGGACTCGACTTCGGCCCTGCCCTCTAGGTTCTCGTCCCGGGACTCCCCTGTGTGCGATGACCTCCGCGGTGTCGCCTCCGACGATGCCTGGCTGCGGCGCGCCGGCCTTGGCCCCTGCCTGCCGGTCGCCCGCATGCCGCAATCCTCGTTCCGCTCCTCCAGTGCGCAAACGCCAGTAATGACGAAATCGTCATTGGCGAGGTATCCTTCAGATCATCTGGCTGCCACCTGGGAGCCCCGACCTGCCGAGGTCGCCACTTGTGACCCATGAGGAGATCTTTCGATGACCACCGCCACCACCACCTCCGTGCCCGCCGCCCAGGGCTCCGCTCCCCTCGACGTGCTCCTGGTTGACGCCGCGCTCGGCCCGTTGCGCCGGTTCGTCCCCGACATGTCGACGGCGAAGTGGGCGGTCTCCCTCGCGCGCAAGCCAGACATCACCGCGCGGCGGCTGGGCGGGCTGGGCGCCGAGGCCGGCCGCATCCTCACCGGCACCTCGACCGTGGCACCCCACCGCGGGGACCGCCGGTTCACCGATGTCGCCTGGAGCGAGAACCCGCTGCTGAGGCGGCTGGTGCAGCTCTACCTGGCGGGCGGACAGACCGTCGAGCAGCTGCTGATCGACGCCGACCTCGACCCTCGCGACCGCAAGCGCGTGCAGTTCTTCCTGGAGAACCTCATCGAGGCGACCGCTCCCAGCAACGTCCCGCTGGTCAACCCGGCCTCTGCCAAGGCGGTGATCGACACCGCGGGGCTGAGCCTGGTGCGCGGGGGCAAGCAGCTGGTCAAGGACCTGGCCTCGGCACCGCGCATTCCGCGAGATGGTCGACGGCAGCGGCTTCGTCGTGGGCGAGAACATCGCCGCGACGCCCGGGGCGGTCGTGTTTCGCAACGAGGTGCTGGAGCTGATCCAGTACGCGCCGCAGACCGACGAGGTCTACGAGGTGCCGGCCCTGGTGGTCCCGCCCACGATCAACAAGTTCTACGCGATCGACCTCGCCCCGGAACGAAGCCTGGTCGAGTTCGGCGTCCGGCAGGGCAGGCAGATGTTCGTCATCTCCTGGCGCAACCCGGACGCGCGACACGCCTCCTGGAACCTCGACACCTACGTGCGCGCCGTCCTGGACGCCCTCGACGCCGTGGAGGAGATCACGGGCAGCACGCGGACGGTGCTCGGTGGCGTGTGCTCCGGCGGCATCCTGGCAAGCATGGCGGCGGCGTACCTGGCCGGGATCGGCCGGCAGGACCGGCTGGCCGCGCTCTGCCTGGCGGTGACCGTCATCGACAACCACGATGCCGGGACGGCGGCGGCCCTCGTCGACGAGCGGATGGCGGGCCGGGCCAAGGCGAAGTCGGCACGCAAGGGCTACCTCGACGGCCGGACGCTGGCCGAGGTGTTCGCGTGGCTGCGGCCCGGCGACCTGGTGTGGAACTACTGGGTCAACAACTACCTGCTCGGCAAGCGGCCACCGGCGTTCGACATCCTGTTCTGGAACTCCGACACCACCCGGATGACCGCCGCACTGCACGCCGACTTCGTCGACCTGGCGATGCAGAACTCGCTGACCCGGCCCGGAGCCCTCACCGTCCTCGGCGTGCCGATCGACCTCGGCAAGATCACCGTGGACTCCTACGTGGTGGCCGGCATCACCGACCACATCACCCCGTGGGAGAACTGCTACCGCAGCGCCCAGCTCTTCGGCGGCACGACCCGCTTCGTGCTGTCCACCAGTGGTCACATCGCCGCCCTGGTCAACCCGCCGGGAAACCCCAAGGCGTCCTTCCACACCGGCGACGACCTGACGTCCGACGCCAAGGTCTGGCTCACGGGCTCCGACGTCCACCAGGGCACCTGGTGGACCGACCTCGGCCTGTGGCTCGACGAACGCAGCGGCGCGCAGCGTCCGGCGCCCAAGACGCTCGGGTCGCACCGCCTGAGCGTGCTCGCGGAGGCGCCCGGCACCTACGTCTTCGACAAGTGACCAAGTTCCTCCGGGTCCGTGTGCTCGGCCACGACGTCCGGGTTGCCGTCCGGCCGGGCACGGCACCCGGGCCGCCGCTGGTGCTCTGCAACGGCATCGGAGCCAGCCTCGACCTGCTCCAGCCGTTCGTCGACGAGGTCGACCCACGGATCGAGGTGGTCCGGTTCGACGTACCCGGCGTGGGGGGTTCCCCCGCGCCCAAGGTGCCCTACAACTTCGCGACTGCTGGCATGCTTCGTCGGGCGACTCCTCGACGAGCTCGGCTACGACCAGTTCGACGCCCTCGGCATCTCCTGGGGCGGCGGCCTGGCCCAACAGCTGGCGTTCCAGTACCCGCGTCGCTGCCGACGGCTGGTGCTGGTCAGCACCGGAACCGGCATGTTGATGGTGCCCGCCCGGCTCAGCGTGCTCAGCAAGATGCTCACCCCGCAGGCGCTACCGCGACCCGACGTACGCCAAGTCGATCGCACCCGAGCTGTACGGCGGCCGGATGCGCGCGCGGCCCGACGAGGTCAGGCACGTGGTGTACGAACAGGAGCGCCTCGGACCCAGAGTCGGCTACTTCCTCCAGCTCCTCGCCGGGGTCGGCTGGACGAGCCTCCCCGCCCTGCCGCTCATCCGGCAGCCCACCCTCGTCCTCGCCGGGAACGACGACCCGATCATCCCGCTGGTGAACGCGCGGATCATGCGCACGCTGCTGCCCCACGCCACGCTGCACGTCTTCGACGACGGCCACCTCGGGCTGCTCACCTCCGCCGACGAGCTCGGCCCGCTCGTCTCCGCGGTTCCTGACCTCGCGGCCACGCGACGACTCCACATCACCCGGCTGACGACTCACAGCGCGCGGGCTGTACCTGTCGTGGCCATCCTCGGCCAGGTCTGGTCACCAGCGGGCTGGCCAGGTCCGAGGCGCCTTCGGGCGCGAACACGCCCGCCCGCTGAGGCGGCACGGCCACGGCGGCGAAGTGCCGATCCCGCAGCTCCCGGACCACGCCCGAGCCTGGCCAGGCGCGTCACCCGGTGACTCCCTCTCCATCCCACGACGCTGCAGGTCCACGCAGACAGCGGTGGATTTCGTCAGAACCTCACTCCAGAAGTTGACCTCAATGCATAACTGACGATATCGTCAGAACTGCAGAAAACATCATGTGGTTCAAACTGGGCCACACAACCCAACGAAGGTGGTAACTCATGACGCAGCACACCGACTTCTACACGCGGCTGGACGATCTGCAGCAGCGGGTCGCGACGGCCAGGTCGGCGGTGCAGGCTGCCGCCGCCGAGTCCGACGCGCAGCTCAGGCAGCGAATCGATCGGGCTCAGGCCGACCTGGACCAGTCAGTCGAGAACGCACGGCAGGAGGTCTCGCAGGCCGCCGACAGCGCTCGGGCGAAGTGGGCGCAGCTGAAGGCTGACGCCGCGGCCAAGATGAGCGACGTCAAGGCCAACGTCGACAAGCGGACCCGCCAGGTGGACGCCAAGGCCGCCGCCAACGATGCGGACTGGGCAGAAGCCGACGCGGCCGATGCCCTCGACTTCGCCGACTGGGCGGTCGAGAACGCACAGCTGACGATGCTCGACGCCATCCACGCCCGCGCCCACGCCGACAAGCTCGCCAAGGCCGCAGCCAACTCGTAGTCCCCGATCGGACTGGTGGCCAACGAGGCGCCAGTTCACCCGACAACACTCGCGCCGCGGCGGCAGGCAGTGTGGACGCCCTGCCGCCGCGGCACAACCCAAGGAGATTTGCAATGACTAATGATGTGAAGACCCCGGACCCGCTGCGCGACACGATCCGAGACGGCGCCCGGGACGCGTCGCCGCCTGGTGGTGGCTCGTGGCCCTCGGGGCACTGTGGATCTGGTTCGGCATGTTCGTGCTGTCGTACCAGGTGGGCAGCCTCGTCGCGGTGGCGACCTTCGTCGGCACTGCCTTCCTGTTCGGCGGCATCACGCAGCTCGTGGTGGCCAGCCGCGTGCCCCGGATGCGCTGGCTGTCCATCATCGGCGGAATCCTGGGCATCGCCGCCGGCATCGCCACGCTTCGTCTGGCCAGACATCACCCTGTACGCCGTCTCGATCCTGGTGGCCTGGTACCTGATCGTCTTCGGCACCATCCACATCGTCAACGCGCTGGCCGGCCCCAAGCTGTCGTGGTGGTGGACCGGGCTGCTGCTCGGCATCTCCGAGCTGGTGCTGGGGGTGTGGGCGGCCCGCTCCTGGGAGCACTCGCTGGTAACGCTGGTGACCCTGGTCGGAGTGTGGGCCATCTGCCGCGGGGTGAACGAGATCTTCGCCGGCTTCACCCTGCGCCAAGTCGGCAAGCAGGCGGACCGGCTGGTCGCATGACGCCACTGGAGCGGCGAGGCCCACCCGTCGCCCGCCGCGCGGGGGGCCAAACGGCACCTGGGCCCACCCCGCCCCGCAAGAACGCGCACCGGCTCAGTCCTCAAGGTGGAGGACCGGGCCGGTGTCGCCGTTCGCGCAGCGGGCGGCACCGCGAGGCCGAGACGGGTCAACGCTCGGCCCCAGGAGGCCCGGGACTCACTGACGGCGGGACATTCCCCTACGACAGCTCGCGTCATACCGCCGGAAGTGCCCTAGTTGGGTTCGTCTACAGGGCTCAGGGGCGGCGCAGCCATGCGAATGCTGCGGTGACCAGCGCCTGCGTGCCGGTATCGAGGGTGGGCTGGATGACGGGGGCGAACGTGGCGGCGTGGTTGACGGGAATGTCTTGTGCGATCCGTCCCAATTCTTCGGCAGCGCGATAGGTGGCCGGGTCGACGCCGCCGATGCCCCAATAGGTGTACGGCGCGCCGAGCGCGGTGGGGATGTCGCTAAAGTCCTCGCTCGCGCTCTGCTGCGGCAGCCGGACAGCACCGTTCGCGAAGACCTCGGCGAACGCCGCTGCGACCCGCTCGGTGACGTCTGCGTCGTTGTCGGTGACGGGGTAGCGGTCGAAGAGCTCGAACTCGGGCCCCTCCGGCGATCCTGATGCGTCACATTCAGCGCGGACGATGCGCTCGATGGCGGCCAGGACCGCTGTCCGGATGTTCTCGTCGTAGGTGCGCACGTTGAGCAGGAGCACGGCGCGGTCGGGGATGACGTTGCTCTTCGTGCCCGCCTGGATGCTCCCGACCGTCACCACGGCGGTGTCACCGGGCGCGACCTCACGGGCCACGACGGTCTGCAGACGGACCACGATCATCGCCGCCAAGACCACCGGGTCCACTGCCGCCTGCGGCATCGACCCGTGAGCTCCTCGGCCATGAATGGTGATCCGCATGCTGTCGGCAGCCGAGAGTGTCGGTCCGGGACGCGTGCCGACGGTCCCGGCCGGGAACGGCAGGACGTGTTGGGCCATCACGACATCGACGTGATCCAAGACTGCGACCAGGCCGTCCTCCACCATGGCTCGGGCCCCGTCGGCGGCCTCCTCCGCCGGTTGGAACAAGGCGACCAGAGTGCCCGCCCACTGTTGCCGGGACTGTGCCATCAGTGCGGCGGCGCCCAGCAGACAGGTGACGTGCACGTCGTGTCCGCAGGCATGCATCACCGGGGTGCCATCGTCGGAAGTCTGGGCGCTGGCGTACGGCAGGCCGGTGGCCTCGAGGACCGGGAGGGCGTCCATGTCGGCGCGCAGCAGCACGGTCGGGCCGTCGCCGTTATGCAATACGCCCACGACGCCGGTGCCTCCGATGCCTTCGTGCACCTCGAAGTTGATGTCGCGCAGCCGGGCGGCCACGTTGCCGGCCGTTCGGTGCTCTTGGTGCGGCAGCTCGGGATGGGCGTGCAGGTCCCGGTAGACGTCTTCCTGCCAGGGCCGGACCGCGCCGAGCCCTCCTAGAACGGTCTCCACAGCGTCGCCTTCCATTTCCCCATCATGCCTCTGGCCCGGTCTCTCTTGGCTTTGGCGCTTGGAGGTCGTATCGCACCCCCAGCATCCGGATCGCGAAGCAGACGTCGGCCGCGATCTGCGCGGCCAGATGGCCGGCGCCGTACCCGTTGTCGATGTTGACGACGGCGACACCGGGCGCACAGCTGTTCAGCATCGTCAGGAGCGCGGCCAGTCCCTCGAAGGCCGCCCCATAGCCCACCGAGGTCGGGACGGCCACCACGGGCGCGGTGACCAGGCCGGCAACGACACTGAGCAGGGCGCCGTCCATGCCGGCGACCACGACGACGGCGCGGGCTGAGCGGAGCTGTTCGAGGTGTCCCAGCACCCGATGGAGTCCGGCCACGCCGACGTCGACGACCAGGTCGGCGTGTCCGGCCCAGGTGTCGCGTGACCAGGAGGGCCTCGCGAGCCACGGGGAGGTCTGACGTGCCTGCACAGACCACCAGGACCCGACCACCGGTCGGTGGTGGGGGTTGGGCCGGCCCCTCGGTCCTCAGCCGCGCCGCCCACTTACGGGCAGTCACGGTCGAGAGCATGAACATCTTGGCGCCACCGACGGCTTCCAGCCCTCATCGACGTTCAGCCTGGCGAGCCGCAGACGGGCTTTCGGGGTCAAAGCAGCGTTAGCGTGGGACACGAAGGCCTCCTGGGTGAGAAGAGGTTCTTAGACAGTTCCACTTTCACCACGGAGGCCTTCATTCCCCAACAGATCAGGGCCGTGTAACGAAACAACGTCCCAGGACATCACAGCTAGACCTGGGTGTGATCTTGTCTGTGCCAACGGGTGGCCGCCAGTGCGCCGGTCGCGCCCGCGGCCAGGGAGACCAGGGGTACGAGCAGGAGCAGCATCATGCCGGAGCCGAGGCTGTCGCTCACGGCGTACGTCGCCAGGTCGGGCGCTGCGCTGGCCCGGAAGTCGCGCACCATCCCTGCGTCATAGGGCCGCCCGGCAAAGAGCACGGTCTCGCCGGCCCAGAGCAGGAAGAGTCCGAAGCCCGATATCAGCGCAGCGAGACCCACGTGCTGAAGGCCGACCGAAGGCGACGACGACCGCCTTGTTGTTCTCCACCCGAGGCTCAGTGCCACGGCCGGGGCGAGCACGAGCAGCGCCATCGGAACGACTGACGGCGCGGTCGATGCGGACAGCCCTACGGCCATCCACGAGCCGGCGATGGCGGCTCCGGCCACCAGCACAAGGGCGGTCGACTTCATGGGGGCCAGCCGGGCGGCCAGACCGGCCGCGGCAACGACATAGCTGACGATGACGGCGAGGAAGAACCCGATCGCGAGCCAGGTGCCCACACCCTTGACCAGACCCGGGTAGCGGATCAGCGCTGCCACCACGACAGCGACGCTGAGCAGGGCCGCCGCCAAGAATCCCGAGACCATGTCCGGAACGCTCAGAGCAAGGGCGCGCAGACAGCCCACAGCGAACCGCCGACGAGCAGGAGGGTCGGAGATCTCTTCGACCTCGGCGAGCATCGCCCGCCCCCATTCCGGACGGCCCACGAGCCAGGCGCACAACCGGATCACTGGCTGCGTGCTCACGCCGTACCCAGCCGAACCCGCCCGTGCGGCTCCCGAGCAGGCGCCCGACCCAGTACCGCCGCCTCGCGCAGCCCGTCTGCAGTGAGCCGGTACAGGTGCCGGGGTGGTCGTCCCGCCGCCCCCGGCGACTCCCACGTGGACTCCATCAAGCCGCGGTCGCAGAGCCGCATCAGGATCGGGTACAACGAGCCGGACTTGAGGCCCAACTCCGCACACAGGTCGTAGCCGTGTCGCCAGGTCGACGGCTCCGCCGCGAGTGCGCACAAGACGATGACGGTCTGAGGTGAGTGTGCACGGGGCCGGGTCACCCGATTAACTCTACATAGATAGAGTTCCCACGTCCATCGCCTTGTTCCAGCCGAGGTCGCCGGACGCACAGCGTCATATTGCTGGCGTCCTGGCGCTGCTTCGAGGCGCTCGATCCGGCGACGCTCGCCCGATCTACTTCACCTCGGCGCGCCGGATCCGCCACAGCCCGATGGCCAGAGGTATCACGAGCCAGATGAACCCGCTCACCGCGAGGTGCGCCCACTGGGTGCCGGTCAGCGGCATGTCGTAGAGCTGGGCCTGCGCGGACTGGAAGTCGAGCCACGGCGCAAGCTGAGAGAACCACACCATGAGCGCCGAGCCGATGGCGAGCAGCCCGGGCAGCACATACCGGTAGGCGAAGAACCCGACGATCGCAGCGGGAGTGTTGAGCAGCAGACAGGCCAACGCGAACCCGCCGAGCATGGCAAAGGTCTGGTTGACGACGAACCCGAAGAAACGCGACCACCCGAACGTCCAAGCGCCGAGCTTGGCCTGGGTTCCGGAGGTACCCGCGTCGAGCATCAGGCCGAGAAGCATGTTGCAGATCACGCCCACGACCAGGGCGAAGACGATGACGAACGCGGTCAGGGCGACTCCGGCGAACATCTTGGCCAGCACGATCCGCATCCGACGCGGCTCGAGGACGAACGTCGTCATCGCGGTGCGCTGGCTCCACTCGCTGGTGACCAGCATGATGCCCACCACCGGCAGGAAGACCGAGGAGACGAACGCCGACACCGCGACGAAGTCGCCGAACGACGCCTCGTTGTGAGGCTGCGTCGCCGCCACGATCAGGAAGATCACGTTGGCCACCAGAGCCAGGGCGCCGGTGACCCCGATCAGCCAGAGGCCCGAGCGAGTATCCGCACTCTTGCGGAGCTCGACGACGAACAAGCGTCCGAACGGGATCCCCGGCGTACCCGCAACATCAAGGTTGAGCCCGGGTGCACTCATGAGGGTGCCACGTGACCTCCACTCGGACGATCCGCCACAGAGCGATCACACATGGACCACCCACCACGTCAGGCCGCGACCACAGCAGCCTGGCACACAGGCATTCTCCTCAGCCGCGCCCACGCCCATCAGGACGAATCGCGTCACCGGTGTACCGCGACGAGGTGGTGACCCATTCCGCCGGGATCCGGCGAGGGCTCGACCGGCGAGGACTGCCCCGGGCCCTGGGTCATCTGCGATCGCGGCGCAGGAGGGCATCGACCCCATCGAGCACGGCCTCGAGACCGACGTCGAACTCGTTGCCGTAGTTGTAGCCCGGCTGCAGGACGTGCTCGGTTGTCAGCTCGAACAGATACGGGAAGTCCGCCCTCGGGAACTGATCCATGATCGCGCCGGTCATCGCCGCCAGCTGGGACTCGTCGCGGAAGGGCAGGTTCACCTCCTGCAGCACGAATCCGTGCACGTAGCTGTCGACAGTCGAGATCGCATGAGCCGCCTCCTGAACCGAGAAGCCGCCTTCCCGGAAGTACCGGATTCCGGCCTCCAACAGCCGCAACGTGGCCGGCCCCGGCGCCGCCCGCGACGCCATCAGGGCCACCGCCCACGGGTGTCGGCGCAGGACGGCCCGCGTGTTGTGCGCCCGCTGGCTTACGGGGTTCCGCCATCCCTCGGTGCGTGGGGGGAGCTCGATCTCCGCCGATACCCTGTCGACCAGCCCGTCGAGAATCTCGTCCTTGCCGCTGACGTGGTGATACAGCGAGGCGGCCTCGACCCCCAGCTCACGCGCCAAACGGCGCATCGTGACCGCCTCGATGCCCTCACCGTCCGCCACCGCGACGGCACGCTCCACCGCCAGGTCCCGGTTGACCGGAGCCCGAGTCGCCACCTCTTCCGTCCTTCGCCCCACACCTGGTCCTCTCGTCTGCCCCCCATCAGGGTGGCCCCCATGGACAATCTAACGTAGTTAGGATACCGTCGAAGTTCTAATCTAACAGCGTTAGAAACGCTTTCCGGGAGCGGCCCAACGCGAACTTCTGAAAGGACAAGCCATGACCACCACCGCCACCACCGGCCGCCTCGTCCGAGGGCTCGCCTCCCACCACTCGACCTCCCCGCCAGTCGTTCCCCCGGACCCCCGCGTGCGTCGGACCGCCCGGATCGTCGGGGCCCTCTTCCTAGCGGGCTACGTGGCATACGGCGTAGGCAGCCTCCTGGCGACCTCCGTGGTCCGCTCCGCTGACCGCAGCGGCTCCACCGCGCTGTTCGCCACCGGCGCTGCGCTGATGCTGCTCAACTCGGCCTTCGTGATCGGCATCGCTGTCCTGTTGTCCCCGATCCTGCGTGCCCACAACAAGGCCATCGCTGCGAGCTACCTAGGCACGCGGATCTTCGAGGGCGTCGTCCTGGCCATCGGTGTGGTCAGCCTCATCGTCCTCACCGGCTCATCTGCCATCCGCGCGAACGGCGTCTGCTACAGCATCGCCGAGACCGCGCTCGGGATCGGAAGCCTTTTCTTCTGTGCCCTGCTCTTCCGCACCGGACTCGTTCCGCGTTGGCTGGCCGGCTGGGGTTTCATCGGCTACGCGTGCTTCGCCGCGGGGAACCTGCTGGAGCTGTCCGGCGTCGCGGGCGCCGGGATCGTGGCCGCAGTCCCCGGTGGACTGTTCGAGCTGACCTTCGCCATCTGGCTGATCGCCCGCGGATTCGCCCCCACCGCGACCGACGCTCTGGCATCAGGGGATGTGTGAATCGAGCGATCTCCGGGGTTGCGTCTTCACGTGTCAGGGAACCTGAAGCGTCTTGCGTGACCCAGACCCACGTCCCAGATTTGTCATCGGCCCGGTGCCGGACCGTTACACGGCCGCTGTGGACGAGAGCTCGTCGTCCTCCGGCGGCTCGAGCTCATCGGAGCTGGAGTCCCCGGCCGAGGGCATGGAGCCTCTGGACCTTCATGGGCGCAGGGCATGAACGGACCGTCAGGCTGGTCGCGACCGAGTCCGACGAAGGTGCACCGTTTGGTCAAGAACCGCACGCTCGACCGTCGGATCTGTGCGGTTTCTGACCATTCGGCGCCCATGCGGCCGTGCACGCGGGAGGGCGTCCGGCGGGAATGGCCAGCCGTGCCGCGCCCCGCACCGCGCTGATCCAGCACGGAGCGAGGCTCATCCCTCGGGGTTCACGTCCCCGAGGTCTCCGCGGTCCACGATCGACGCCAGCTCGCGCGCGAGCACCAGCTGCACTCCCTCGGTCGACGGAGCCGCCCCTTGCCCGCCGGCACTCTCCTCGGCGATGGACACCACGCGGTCGCCAGGCGTGGGAACACGCTCGAGCAGCATGCCTGCCTCCTCGAGCTGAACCGCCAGGGACCACGGATGCACTCCGTCGTAGCCGCTGAGCAGCGTCTCGCGGCACTCCCGGTTCAGGGAGTTCCAGAACGCCGCCGCCTCGGCGTAGCTCGGCTGGTCGTCATCCATGGGTCGATCCTGACACGGGCATGGCCGACCCACCCCCTGCTGGAGCGTGATCAGCCTTCGGCGGCCCCCAGGCGCTCGGACAACAGGGTGACCTGCCGCGAGATCTTGAGGATCTCCTTCATGAGGTCACCCAGGTCCGGCCCCTGCTGCATGCTCGTCGGTCCGGGGGGCGGGTTCGGCGTACCGCCCGGGGGCAGGCCACCGTCGGGATCGTCCGCGCCGAAGCGCTGGATGATCTCGATCAGGATCTCCGGCCGCTCCTCCAGGTCGATGACCGATCCGTAGCGGTCGCGCACCAGGGTGATGATGTCGTCTTCGCGGGTCATGACACTTCTCCTGTGACAGCGGGGGCGAGCACGCCGGTGCGGACCGGCCGCTCGCGCTCCCAGGTGGTGAGCACGGTCTTGTGCCCAGACAGCACCGGCATCGCCCGGTGCTGCAGCCTTGTGTCGGGTACGCCGTCTGCGTCCAGGTTGTCCCAGAACACCAGCCGTCCCGCCCGGGCCTCGACGATGCGCCCGAGGTGCGGGAACACCGTCTCGCCTCCCTCGGTGGGCGTCGACAGGTAGATCAGCACGGTTCTCCGGCGCTCGCCGGCCGGCTCGTGCCCGAACAGTCCCCCGTCGTGGTGCAGGTCGAAGTGGCCGCCCGAGGGGTAGCGGACCGCCTGCCACCACTCGAGGCGCGAGGGGTCGAGAGCATGCTCGTCCAGGAGCCGATGCTCGATGGTCGCGAGCAGATCGTGGAGCTCTTCGGGGAAGAACTCCTGCTGAGCGGTCTCGCTGTGACGACTGGTGCTCCTGAAGGTGACCACGTCGCCCAGTCCGTCGCGGTTGATCACCCGGCTCTCCTGCCACCAGGCGAACCCCAGCTCCGTCGCGATCTGCATCGCGGTGGCCTCGTCGAGGAAGTCGTCGACCACGCACAGGGCCGGGCCGGCCGGGCTCACGCCGCCACCAGCTTGGTCATGATGCGGCGCTCGTAGTCGGTCACGGTCCGTGAGTCGCCGGGGAGCGGCCGGAGCCCGGTGAAGACCTCGCGCATCCACCCCAGGGCCGCCCGGTGCCGCTCGTACCAGTCGGCGTGGTCGTCCCAGTGTGGGATGCGCTGGTTGCGGCTGTAGGCGTGCCATCCGACGATCCGGTGTGGGTGGAAGAGGTCGTAGCCGCTGGTGAACGCGCGCAAGCCCAGCACCACCTCGTCGCCGAAGAAGTAGAGCTCGGGGTCGAAGGGCACCTCGGTGTTGAAGGCTCCTTCGGTGAAGACGAAGTGCAAGGACAGGAAGTCCGCCGACACCGGCGCGTCCAGGATCGTCCACCAGGGGATGGGCCGGCTGGTCAGCTGGGTGAGCACGCCGTCCTCGCGTGCCAGCGGGAACATGCGGTACGGCGCGGTGCCCCGCCCGAGCGGTTCCAGGTCCGGGTCGTACGCCGGCAGGTAGCCGGTGAGGAGGGGCCTGGACACACCCGCGGCCAGGAGCCCGGCGTACATCCCCCGCACGAGCGTGTCCCACCCGTCGACGAAGCGGTGATGGGAGTCGAGGAGCAGCGTGAGGGGCTCGCCGTCCCAGCGTTCCTGGGCGATGCGTCGCGCCCAGTTGCAGCCGAGGCTGTCCGCGGCTGGGACGTCGACGACGTCCAGGCCGGGCAGATCCCACACGGTGGCCGGCAGCTGCTCGTCCGGGGCGTGCTGCCAGACCACGCAGGTGCGCAGGCGGTCGGGTCGGCGCGCCTTGGCGTAGAGGTCGATCAAGGTCGGAGCCAGCTCGCTGTCGCGATAGGCCGGGACCTGCACGTAGATCGTGTCCCCGTTGCTGCTCATCGGCCGCCGTTCCCCACACCCGGGCCCGGCCGGCCGCCACGGCCCGCCTTGATTCTAGGTCGCCCCCGACGCGGGGTGGAAGGGTCGAGGTGGCGGAACGGTCCGTCCTGGGGGCGACCCGACGGCGTCGGACCCAGGACCCCTCACCCACGGCCGGGACGGACCTCGTGGTGCGTCAGGAACCGGCGGCCCGGCCGGCGGCGGGGGAGCCCGGCGTGGGGAACCAGCGCCACACGACCGCCGACTGGCCGAGCGTCCACACCGCGTTGCACACCCAGTACACGAGCAGCGCCACCGGAACCACGCCTCCGGCCACGACCAGGCCCGCGGCCGAGGCGATCGGCACCAGGTGCTGGACCCGCGAGAGCGCCTCGGGAACGCCGTCGACGACCGCGTTGGGCGCGACCAGGTACTTCTGGGTGACGTAGGACAACGTCGCGGCCGTCGCCGCGAGCCCGGCGACCACGGCCAGATGGGCCCAACCCCCGCCGAGGTAGCCCCGCTCGGCCAACGGGACCCCCAGCAGGGTCGCCGCACCCAGGGACGCCACCAGTCCGGAGCTCATCGCGCCCACCGGCACCCCGGCCGCGACGCTGGCCAACAGGTGGTAGAGGGCCAGCCAGATCGGCACCTGGGCCAGCGAGGGGCAATGCTCCCCACCGGGGGAGGTGGTGCTCGGCTGCGATGCGACGTCGTTCGTCGGCGAACGCGCGCAGGTCGCCGGAGCCCGTACGGGAGCGGTAGCGCTCGCTGAGCTCCCGGAGCTGTGGCCGGGCCCGCGCGGAGGCGTGGGCGACGCGAACGCCGTGGACCGCCAGCGGCAGCAGCGCGACTCGGACGACGACCACCACCGCCGCGATCGAGAGCAACCAGGTCGCGCCGGACGACGGGTCGGCCCCGAGGGACGTGACACCGGCATGGGACGCCGCGACGACGGCGGCGAGGGCATGGGACAGCGGAGTGAGAACGGACATGGACGTGCTCCTGGAGGAGGAAGGGACGGATGGGCGACGTGGCTCGCACGAGGCGAGCGTCAGGCCGTTCCAGGAGCACGAGGGCGGAGCGGATGGTGGACGGGGTCGGTGACCCGACCTGTCAGGACCAGGGGTGTTCGTTCGCCGGTCGGGCGGGTCGTACGGACCACGCCGGACCGGGCGAGGGCCACGGAGCGCAGGTCGAGACGGACCAGCGCCGCGAGGGCCACCGTCATGAGCGCGAGGGTGAGCGGAGTGGACTCGGCCGCCGCGGTGACGAGCAGTGACGGCGCCAGCACGACGACCGCGGCGCAGGCCGTGGCCGCCAGCGCGGCCCAGACCCGCGAGGTCGGACCGGTGTCCCGACTCATGGCGCGATCCTAGCGCCGTGTCGGCGGTCCCGATCCCTCGAATCGTGGAAGTCAGGCGAGGACCGAGCCGCCGGCGATGTCGAGCGTCGTGCCGCTGATCCAGCCGCTGGTGTCGGCAGCGAGGAACAGCGCCGCGTGGGCGACGTCGGCAGGTGTCCCGAGGCGGCGTACCGGGTGCGTGGCGATCAGGCTGTCGCGGATCGACGCGGGGATCTGTTGCTCGTTGCGCTCGGTCATGATCGTCTCCGGCGCCAGGCAGTTCGCGCGCACACCGGCGGGACCGGCCTGCAGCGCGACGGCCTGGGTGAGTGCCTGGATGCCCGACTTGGCGGCGAGGTAGCCGACCGGGCTGTTGACCGTCGGCCGGCGGGCGGCGGCGGAGGACATCGTGATGATGCAGCCGCGGCCGAGTCGCTTCATGCCGGGGAGGAAGGCCTTGATGGTGAGGAACGTGGCGGTGAGGTTGGCCTCGACCGACGTACGCCACTCCGCTTCGGAGATGTCCTCGACGGGTCCCGGCCGAACGGGGCTGCCGCCGGCGTTGGCGACGAGGATGTCGGCTGGCCCGAACCGGTCCTCGACCGACGCGCGCATGGCTTCGATCTCGTCGAGGTTCGTGAGGTCGGCGGTGACGGCCAGGACGTCGCCGCCGCCGGCCGCGATGTCGGCGCGGACGGCTTCGAGGGCGGCGGGGTCGCGGCCGTGGACGACGACGTGGGCGCCTTCGGCAGCGAAGAGAGCGGCGATGGCGGCGCCGATGCCGCGGGAGCTGCCGGTGATGACAGCGACTCGGTCGGTCAGGGCGGGCATGGTGGTGGCCTTCGGCTCGGAGTGGTGGTCGAGGTGGGTAGCCGGAGCCTTCAGCCGGCGACGAGGCGCCAACGGACGATCCGGAAGCCGGAGGCGGTGGCCGCGGCGAGAGCCTGGGGATCGCGGTGACCGTCGGGTCCGGTCGGGATCTTCACGAAGCGCTTCAGGGTCGGGTTCCGCTCGGTCATGACCGCCAGCAGCTCGTCGACCTGCGTGGGATCGCTGACCAGCTCGGGCGTCGCCAGGACGGTCCGCCCACGGAGCCGGAGCCTGACCGGTTCGCCGCTCCGCAGGTTGCGGGTCCAACGACCGCCGCCCGGGGTGAGCAAGGTGTCGCCGTCGCGCACGAAGCTGATCGGCTGCCGGTAGTGCCGCCCCGTCACCCGGCCCGTGTGGTGGAGCAGCATCAGCGTCTTGCTCAGAGGAGTGGGGAAGGGCAGGGACAGGAGGGCGCGCATCGGGACGTTGACGATCCGGAAGATGCGGGCCTGGCGCTGCCTTCCCGGCGGGCGCTGGGTCGAGGTGGTCACGGTGGACTCCCTTCGGGGCGCTGGAGACGAGTGGCGTCCTCCCACGACCATACGACGACTAACCCTTCGATATCAAACAGTTCTACGGCGAAGAGTTCGATAGGATGCGCCCATGCCTGCTCCCGATGGGTCGCCCCACCGGCCCCCACTCGGTCTCGTGCTCGCCCACACGGCGAAGGCGGTCAGCCGGGCGTTCGACGAGGCTCTGTCGGCGGCCGGGGGATCGATGCCCACCTGGCTGATCCTGCTCACCCTCAAGACGCGGACGATCGAGAACCAGCGAGAGCTGGCCGAGGCGGTCGGCATCGGTGGGGCCACCTTGACCCATCACCTGGACAACCTGGAACGTCACGGCCTGGCGCGGAGGACCCGGGACGAGGGCAACCGGCGGATCCAGCGCGTCGAGCTCACCGGACGCCGGCGAGGCAACCTTCCTGCGGCTCCGCGAGGCCGCGATCGACTTCGACAAGCGGCTACGCCGCGGACTCAGCGCCGCCGAGGTCGAGGCGGCCAGACAGCTGCTCGGAGCGCTCCGCGCCAACGTGACCAGCTCCTAGGGCCGCTCGCTCGTTGCCGTGTCGGAATCGGCGCCGCGAGTCAGGCCGAGCGCTCGACACGCGTGAGCCAGTCGCCGACGAGCGCGCGCAGGAGGTCAGGCTGCTCGTGCGGCAGGGCGTGGCCGGCGTCATCGACCACCGCGAGCGAGGCGTGCGGGTAGCGGTCCGCGAGATCTGCCGCGGCCGCATGACCGACCACCGAGTCGAGCCGCCCCGCCATCACCAGCGTCGGTCCCGCGTACGCCGGCCCGCGATCGGGCGGGAGCTCCCAGCGCTCGCCGATCCTCTCGAGGGCCGCCTGGTCGGCGAGCGCCACGGCAGGGGCGACGTACCGTTCGTAGCGCTCGAGCATCTCCGGGGTGTGCACCACGAAGTAGCTCCGGAAGGCGTCGTCGCCGATCTCCTCGTGCCCGGCCACGACGCGGTGCTCCGGTACGTCGCGCACGCCTGGCAGCAGCGGACACACCAGTGCGAGGCCGGCAACCTGGCGCGAGCTCCTGGCGGCCATCGCCTGGGCGTAGTAGCCACCGGCGGAGTGGCCGATCAGGAGGTACGGGGCCCCGTCGGTGACCTTCCCGGCGAAGTCGAGCAGCGTGTCGAGGACGTCCTCGGCACTCCGCAGCTCGTCACCGGCCACCGTGCTGCCCATGCCGGGCAGGTCGGGATAGATCCGCCGGAACCCCGCAACGCCGTCGAAGACCGGTTCGAAGCAGGCCTCGGGCTCGCGATGGTCGACGCCGGCGCCGTGCAGCACGAGCACCGGGCGACCCGCTCCGTGCTCCACGAAGCGGACCGCGGTGCCGCGCGCCCGGATCTCCACCCTGGCCACCCAATCACGGGTCCCGTCGACGCGCAGCCGCGTAGTAGCGTCGATCGCCTATCGAGGGGATGCTCGGTCGCGCCGCGGGCCGAGGCCGAACCGAATGCTGGAGGCACGACGACATGGCTGCTGCGTCTCGACGCACCGACTCGCCTGTTCGGTTCGCCGCTCAGCTGCTCAGCATCGAGGCGACCACGCTCCTGCAGCTGCCGGGCGAGGCGAGCGAACAGCTGCCCTCACGCGGACAGGTGGCGGTGCGCGGGGCGATCAACGGTCACGAGCTCCGGACCGTCGTGGAGCCGGACGGCCGCGGCGGACACTGGATCCGGATCGACCCAGCGCTCCAACGGGCCACCGGCCTCGACGTGGGTGACACCGCGAAGCTCACCCTCGAGGTCGCCGGGGACTGGCCGGAGCCCGAGCTGCCGCAGGACCTGGCGCGGGCGCTGGCCGCAGCCCCGGCGCAGGTCCAGCAGACCTGGCAGGACATCACCCCCATGGCTCGCTGGGAATGGGTTCGCTGGGTGCAGGCGACGAAGAATCCCGACACGCGCCAACGCCGGGTGGACGTGAGCATCTCGAAGATGGACAGCGGCAAGCGGCGGCCCTGCTGCTTCGACCTCTCCTCCTGTACCGACCCGGAGCTCGCCAAGAGCGGCAAGCTGATGCCGCCGTCGTAGCCCGGTCACCCGCCGGCTCCGAAGTGCCGTTCAGACGCCCGCCCCGTACGCGTCGTGATAGTTCCACCATTGGTACGGCGGGGTCTGGGGGTAGCCCTCGGGTGAGTCCTCCCACTCCTCCTGACGACCGAGTGCGGTGAGGTCGAGATAGCTCCAGGTGCTTCCCATCGCCTCGTCCCCTCGGGTGTTGATGAAGTAGGTGCGGAACACGCGGTCCCCGTCGCGGATGAACGCGTTGGTGCCGTGCCACTCGTCGACCCCGAAGTCGGCGTCGAAATCGTCCGTGAGCGTGTACCACGGGATCGCCTCCCACCCCATCCGCGCCTGGAGGCCCGCGATGTCGGCCTGCGGGGCACGCGACACGAACGCCAGCGAGGTGTCACGGGCATGGAGGTGTGCCGGGTGCGCGACCTGGTCGGCGACCAGCGAGCAGCCGACGCACGCCCGTTCGGGGTACGAGCCGCCCTCGGCGAAGGTGGTGATGTCGGGAGCGTAGAAGGCCCGATAGACGATCAGCTGGCGGCGGCCCTCGAACAGGTCGACCAGGCTTGCCGGACCGCTCGGCCCTTCGAAGCGGTAGTCCTTCTCCACGGCCATCCAGGGCATACGTCGGCGCTGCGCCGCCAGGGCGTCGCGCGCCCGGGTGAGCTCCTTCTCCTTCACCAGCAGCAGCTCTCGGGCCTCTTCCCACTCCTGCGCGGAGACGACGGGAGGCGTCTTCATCAGCTGTTCCCTCCTTCAGCCACTCGATGACCACGTCGGGACGGACTCGGACCGAGCGACCCGAGATCGGGAGCCGGGTCCTTCGTCGGGCCACCGCCCATCGCGGGGCCCGCAGCTGAGTGGCGAGCCCGCGCGGCACGAGTCGGCACGCCGGCTCAGCCTACCTTCGGCGGTCGGGTGAACGAGCCCGTCGAGCTGGTCTCTGCCACGGGCCGGCGGACGCTACGGCGTCGACTGGCCGGCGCGTAGGTTGCGAGCATGGGCATCCGGTCACGCTCACTCGAGGTGCTGGTGTTCACGGTCGGCGCCGGGGCGCTGGGGGCGGAGATCGCGGCGGCGAGGTTGATGGCGCCGTGGTTCGGGGCGAGCACGATCGTGTGGGCCAACACGATCGCGATCGTGCTGGTGTCGTTGTCGGCGGGCTACGCGATCGGCGGGCGCCTGGCCGACAAGGATCCGCGACCCGCGGGCTTGGCCCGGATCGTGCTGCTGGCGTCGGTGCTGCTGGCGATCGTGCCGTTCGTGAGCGGCCCCTTCCTCCAGCTCGCAGCCACGGCCGTCGACCAGCTCAGTGCGGCGATCTTCGTCGGGTCACTGGTCGGGGTCGGCGTGCTGATCGCCATCCCGCTGCTCCTGCTCGGGATGGTCTCGCCGTACGCGCTCCGTCTGGCCGTGGACACCGTCGACGCCACCGGACGGACGGCGGGTCGCCTGTACGCGATCTCGACGGTGGGGTCGCTGGTCGGCACGTTCCTGGCGGCTCTGCTGCTCATCCCGTTCGTCGGGACGCGGCGTACCTTCCTGATCTTCGCGGCCGCGATGGCCCTGGCGGCGGTGCCGCACTGCGCCCGCTGGCGGGTCCGCGCTGCCGTCGTACCGGCCGCGATCCTGGCCCTCGTCGCCCTGCCGACCGGCACGATCAAGACCGCCGACACCGGCGGAGACCGGGTGATCTGGGAGGCGGAGACGCAGTACCAGTACGCGCGGGTCCTCCAGGCGCCCGACGGCGAGCGCACCCTCGAGCTCGATGAAGGCTATGCCGCCCACTCCGTGTATCGCCCGGGCCACTGGCTCACCGGCAACTACTGGGACGAGATGCTCGCCCTGTCGCTCGCGGGTGCGCACGCACCGCCCCGGTCGGTGGCGATCCTCGGCGACGCGGCCGGCACCACGGCCCGGCAGCTCGGCCACTACTTCCCGCAGACGCGGGTCGACGCCGTGGAGCTCGACGGAGCGCTGACGCAGGTGGGCCGTGAGCTCTTCGACCTGCGGCGGGCCGAACCTCCACACGCACACCGCGGACGCGCGCCCGTGGCTCTACGCCACGACCCGCCGGTTCGACGTCATCCTGGTCGACGCCTATCGCCAGCCGTACATCCCGTTCTACCTCACGACCCGGGAGTTCTTCACCCTCGTCCGGGACCGGCTCGCGCCGGGTGGCGTCGTCGTCGTCAACGTCGCGCAGCCTCAGGGCGACACGTCCCTGGAGAAGGTGCTGAGTGCCACGATGCGCGCGGCCTTCGGCTACGGCGCGGTCTGGCGCGACCCCTCCCAGCCCATCAACACCATGCTCATCGGCTCCACCGCGGGCGACCCCGCCGGGCGGCTTCGTGCGGCGGTGGCCCGTCTGCCGGCGGACCTGGCCCCGGTGGTGTCCGCCGCCGCGGGTCGGATCGCACCGGCGCTGACCGGCGGCCAGGTCTTCACCGACGACCGGGCTCCCGTGGAGTGGCTGGTCGACCTGAGCCTGGCCGAGCAGGCGAGATGAGGTCTCGCTCCTGCGTAGGTTCGGCCCGGGTCACGGCGCGGCCGGCGCGGGGGCCGTCATCCACGACGAGCCACTGCGCGGGGTGTAGCCGAGCTGCTCGTTCACACGCCGGATGCCGGCGTTGCCGTCCTCGTTGTCGGTGATCGCGAGCCTGACGCCCTGGCTGGCCGCGTGGCTGTGCAGGAACTCCTTGGTACGCCGCCCGAGTGCGGCGCCGCGCAGGGTGCGGTCGACCCCGGTGTAGTGGACGTGCATCTCGTCGCCGTCCGCCACCGCGACCGAGATCGCGGCCGGCCGGCCGTCGACGCGGGCGAGGACCGCGACGAGCCGCTGTCCCTCGCCCGCGCTGCTGCGCCACCCCTCGAGGGTCCCGATCAGACCCGCCTCGGCCTCCGGGTTGGTCTGGCTGGCCGTCACCATCGCGGTCACGGCCCCTTCGTCGTCGAACCTCAGGTCGTCGCAGGCGTGGAAGGTCACCCCGTCCCCACCGTCGGCCCGGACCGCGGGGACCGTGGTCAGGTCGAGCTCGCTGGTGACCGAGTGCTGGAGGACGGAGAAGCCCCAGGCCCGGGCGGCGGCCGCGGCCGGCTCGTCATCGTCGAGGACGACCGTCGTCAACAGCTCGGCGCCGGCATCCAGCCCGGAGCGGACCGCCGACCACAGCCGGGTCCCCAGGCCGCGGCCACCCAGGTCCTGCCGGGTCACGACGTACACGAAGCGCCACGACTCGGGGCTCGACAGGGTCCGGCAGGACACCCCGGCCCCCGCGAGCGCGCCGTGCGGGTCACGGGTCTCCCACAGCCGCAGGTGCTCGGTCGCCTTCGGGTCGATCGTGCTGCGCACCACCCCGGCGTCGAGCAGGGGCACGCGCCCGCGGACGAACGCCGACACCTCCTCGACGTCGACCACCGACGCTTCCCGGATCTCCATGGCCTGGATCATGGCCCAACCCGAGGTTCGCTCGCCGAGCGACACGACGAGCGGGTCATCCCGGCGACGGCCGGCCAGCGATCAGGCGGGCCAGGTCACGAGCCTGGCGGCGGCGGACGAACATGTTGCCGTAGATGCTGCGGTCCAACCCGAAGAACCAGAGTCCGGGCAGGTCGGGAGAGGCCGTCGCGCCGACGAAGGGCGGCATGCCCAGCTCATCCAGATCCACCAGGTGCCCGACCAGGGGTGAGAGGTCCGGTCGGTAGCCGGTGGCGCAGATGACGACATCGGGCGTGCACCTGGTCCCGTCACTGAAGGACACGTGGGGGCCGTCGAAGCACCCGATCGCCGGCTTCATGCTGACGCGGCCACGCTTGAGGGCCTTCGCGAAACCGTCGTCGACCGCCACGGTCACCCCGTCGCTGAGCGCGCGGCTGAAGGCGCCGCGCTCGGCCCGTGGCAGGCCGTAGCCGGCCAGGTCGCCGAATGCGACGGCCTGGATCGCGCGCAGCAGGTTGTCCTGGGTGCGGGTGGGGAGTCGCCGTCCGGCCACGGAGGTGAGATGGGTCGGCACTCCACCGAACGTCTTCGGCGCCAGGTTCGTGCCGGACCGGGTCGAGAGCCACAATCTGCGGGCGGAGCTCCCGACGAGGTGGTTGAGAAGATCCACGCCGGAGTTGCCCGCACCGACGACGAGCACGTCCTTCCCGGCCATGTCCGAGACGTTGCGGAACGCGCCGGCGTGGAGGAAGTCCCCGGTGTAGCTGGGCAGCCCGCGCCAGCTCGGTACGACGGGCGTCGCGTCCGGTCCCGTCGCCACGACGACGTGGGTCGCGCCCAGCGAGGCCTGGTCCGACAAGGACAGCCTCCAGCCGTCTGGAGACGTGTCGACCCGCGACACGGTGGTGTCGAACCGGATGCGTAAGCGCGAGGCGTAGCGCTCCAGGTACGCGACGTAGTCGTCGCGCGTGGGATAGGGACCGCAGCTGCGGGGGATGCGCATGCCCGGCTGATGTGACAGCGCGCGATGCGTGTTCAGGCGCAGATGATCGTGTCTGGTGCGCCAGGCCGCCGCCACGGCGTGCGCCCGCTCGACGACCAAGGCGTCGATCCCGAGCCGCGACAGCTCGCCCGCGGCCGCGAGACCGGCGGGTCCGGCCCCGACGATCGCGACGTGCTCGCCCACCGGCTCAGGGTGCGGCGCCCGGAACGTCGTCGTCAACGTGGCCGCCGCTCACCTGCCCACTCGCAGACGCTGACGACCGCGCCCGTCCTGCGGACGTCGTACGTTCCTGAGCGCTGTTACGACAGGGCCGGATGAACTCCAACGAGGACCTCAGATCCAGTCGTTGCGACGGAACGTGATGTAGAGGGCCACGGAGAGCACGACCATGAGGGCGGTGGAGGTGATGAACCCCGAGTTGTGGCCGAAGCCGGGGTAGGGCAGGTTCTGTCCGTAGAAGCCGGTGATCGCGGTCGGCACCGCGATGATGGCCGCCCAGCCGGTCACCTTCTTGGTGATGATGTTGAGCCGGTTTCCCTGGATGGTCAGGTTGGTCTCCACGATGGTGGACACGAGGTCGCGCAGGCTCTCGGTCCACTCGGTCGCGCGCAGGACGTGGTCGTAGAGATCCTGGTAGTACGGCGCCATCGGGGCCGGGACCAGGCCGACGTCGCGTCGCATCAGGGTGTTGACCACCTCGCGCATGGGGAGCACGACCCGCCGCAGCCGGACCAGGCTCTTGCGGAGGGCGTAGCTGCGGCGCTGCACGTCCTTGTCGCGCGGCCGATCGTCGAAGAGCAGGTCCTCCAGGCTCTCGATCTGGTCGTCGAGCGCCTGGACGGCGTCGAACTGTCCGTCGACCACGAAGTCGAGCAGCCCGTAGAGGAGCGCGCCGACGCCGTTGACGGTGAGCGTCGCGTTCTCGTCGAGATGAGCGATCAGGTCGTCGATGGGGAACTCGTCGTCCTTGCGAACCGTGACCAGCGCGTTCGGGGTGACGAAGGCAGCGACCTCGCCGGTGACCAGCTCGCCACTGTGGACGTCGAGGCGCACGGCGTACGCCGCGAGGAAGTCGTGCTGGTCGTAGCGGTCGAACTTGGGCCGCTGCCGCTCGGTGGCGGCGTCCTCGACGGCCAACGAGTGCAGCCCGAGCTCGTCGGCGAGGAGCTGGAGCTCATCCAGACCGGGCCGGAGGAGATCCACCCAGACGACCGCGTCCTGGTGAGCGAGGTGCTCGTCGACCTGGTCGACGGAGAAGCCCTGCTCGCAGAGGACGCCCTTCCGGTAGCAACGCGTCTCCGCCATTCGAGCAGTATCACCGAGGGGTGGTCGTGCGTCGGTTCACCACCCCGGTCATGTCACGTGGTGATGTCCGGGTCCTTGCACCCCGAGAGCCCGGGTCACCTGTGGAAAACCGGCGCGTCGGACCGGCCCGTCCCGGAGCGGACGAGGGGCGAGCGGAGGCGTCAGGCGGGGCGCTTGACCGACACCACGGGGCACTCGGCGTCGATGATGATCTGCTGGGCGGTGCTGCCCAGGAACAGCTTGCCGACCAGGGATCGGCGGCGGAGGCCGATCACGATCATGTCCGCGCTCACCTCGGTGGCCGCGTTGAGCACCTCGTCCGCCGGCGACTCCGCCTGGACCGGCTGCCGGACCTCGTGCGCCACGCCGCGCCGGGTCAGCCGGTCGGACATCGCGTCGAGCTCGGTCGCCTGGGCGAACGAGGGATCGGCGTCGTTGCCGCGGACGCCGGAGTTCACGATCACCAGCGTCGCGGACTCCCGCTCCGCCAGCGCGGTGGCGTACTCGACGGCGGCGAGACCTTCTTCGGTGGGGATGTAGCCGACCACGATGTTCACGAGGGTCTCCTTGTCGGTACGGCGCGGGTGCCGGTCGCCACACTGCCACTGATCGCTCCGAGCGCGCATCGGTGGGTTTGTCCGGAGACAGGTGCCCGAGCCCCGGACGAGAAGCCGTGCGCTCCTACCGTTCCGGCGCGAGGCTCGCCAGCAGCCGCGACGCCTTCAACCGCGACTCGTCCAGCTCGTCGGCCATCTCGGAGCGGGCCAGGATCCCGCCTCCGGTGCCCAGGGTCCAGGTGCCGGCGCCGTCGGTGAACAGGGAGCGGATGACGACGCCCAGGTCCGCCGTACCGTCCGGCGAGATCCAGCCGAACGCGCCGGCGTACGGACCCCGCGGCGAGTCCTCCACCTCCTCGATGATCTGCATCGTGCGGAGCTTGGGCGCTCCGGTCATGGAGCCCGGCGGGAACAAGGAGTGCAGGGCCGCGAGCGTGGTCACCTCGGGGCGGAGCACGCCGCGCACCGTCGACACCAGCTGGTGCACGTTGGCGTACGACTCCACCTCCATCAGCCCCGGGACGGTGACGGAGCCCGGCTCGCAGACCCGGCCCACGTCGTTGCGCATCAGGTCGACGATCATCAGGTTCTCGGCGCGGAACTTCGGATCGGTCGCCAGTCGGTGCGCCTGGGCCGCGTCCTCGGCCTCGGTAGGCCCGCGGGGCGTGGTGCCCTTGATCGGACGCGTCTCGAGGACCCGGTGCTCGTCCACCCGGGCGAAACGCTCCGGGCTCGAGCTGAGCAGCCAGGTCCGTGCCGACGCGACGTCGTGCTGGAGCACCCCGCTGTACGGCGCGGGGCTGAGCCGGCGGAGGGCGAGGTACACCTCCGTCGGTGTCGTGCCGCACCGGCGATCGGTGCGGTAGGTGAGGTTGACCTCGTAGCTGTTACCGGCCCGGAGGTGCTCCTGGACGCGGTCGAACGCCGCGGCGTACTCCGCTTCGTCGACGACGTCCGGGTCCACCTCGTCGTGCTCGCCGTCGGGCGAACGGCCCGTCGTCGTCGCCCCGTCGACCCGCGTCAGATGCCGGGCACCCATCCAGACGGCGTCCGGCAGGTGCCCCCCGGTCCGGGCGGGCAGGTCGGTGCGGGAGGCGTACCCCAGGTAGCCGACCCACAGGGCATCGCTCGGCCCGGTGGCGATCTCGTCCTCCAGCGCCCGGAAGATGTCGGTGCCGATCACCTGCGCCGAGCGCTCGGTGTGCCGGGTCACCGTTCCCGACGCGGCGTCGTAGGTGAGAGACACGTCGTCCTCGTCGAGCCAGCCGATCATCGAGCCGCTCATCGACCAGCCGCGCGGGTCCAGGCGGTCGAGCCAGAAGCAGCGCCGGTGCGTCGAGGAGACCGCCCGGTAGACCGCGGCGGCGTCCGTCATCCGCGGTCCTCCTGGGCGAGGAAGCTGACCATCATCGCGTGGCCGTGCTCGCTGAGCACCGACTCGGGATGGAACTGCACGCCCTCGAGGGGCAACGACGGGTGTCGCACTCCCATGATCGCGCCGTCCGCCGACCGGGCCGTCACCACGAGGTCAGGTCCCACGTCCGAGGCCGCGAGGGAGTGGTAGCGCACGACCCGCAGGTCCTGCGGCAGACCGTGGAAGACGCCACGGCCGTCGTGCCGCACGGTCGTCACCTCGCCGTGCGCCGGCTCGGACCGTACGACGTGACCGCCGAAGCCGGTGACCAGACCTTGCATCCCCAGACACACGCCGAGCACGGGGACCGCCCCGGACCGGATGACCTCCCGGCCGACCGCGAAGTCGCGGGCGCTGCCGGGGTGACCGGGACCGGGGGAGAGGATCACGAAGTCGTGAGCCAGGACCTCCAGGGCGGTGACCTGGTCGTGCTGGCAGACCTCGGGGAGCGTTCCCGTCACGGAGGCGACCAGGTGGGCGAGGTTCCAGGTGTAGGAGTCGTAGTGGTCGACGATGACCACGTCCGGGACGCTCATGGGGACTCGAGCGACCACGCGCGCTCGAGCCGGAGCCGCACGTGCTCGGTCACCGGTCCGGGTGTCCACGAGCCGATCCCCGCGCACGACACCGCGGGACGCACGCCTCCGATGGAGCTCGTCACGAAGACCTCGTCGGCCTCGGCCAGGGCGGCCGACGACACCGCGGCCTCGCGGACCTCGACCTGCAGAACGCCGAGGAGGCCCACCACCTGCGCGCGCACGATGCCGGGCAGGATCCGACCGTCGAGGGGCGGCGTGGTCACGGCTCCGTCGTGGACCACGAAGACGTTGCCTCGCCCCGCCTCCAGCACCATCCCGTGCCCGTCGACCAGCAACGGGTCGGTGGCAGGCCCCCACGGAGCGCCCGGCAGGGCGTCGAGCGGCGTCCGGTCGACCCACTTGTGGCGTCCGAGCCCCGGCGATACGCCCGCGTGCAGCGACCACGGCGTGGTGGGGCGCTCGGCCAGTGGCTCGCCCGTGACCCGGGCCCGGGTGCCACCGGGTACGACGGTCAGCCGCAGACGCTGCAATGCCGGCCCTCTCCGTGCCTCGGCGTCGACCCTGGCGCACAGCTCCGACGGGTCGAGGACGATCCCGAACAGCTCCTCGGCGCTCGCGGTCAGCCGGGCGACGTGGGCGTCGACCTGGATCGGCCGGCCGTGCTGGACGAGGAGGGTGTCGAACACGCCTCGTGCGGGATCCGGCGTTCTCGGAGCCGGTGGCATGAGCACATGATGGCCTGCCGGGCCGCGCGGCGGAGACTCGTCCTCACCGATGAGGCAGCGATCAGTCGCCCGCTGGGCCTCCGCCCTGCCGGTCCCGGGACTCGGTCAGGTCGGGGACTGCCGCGAGCTGGGCCGGGGCGTCCTCCGGGACCCGCCTGTTCAGCGCGACGGCGATGCCCGGCAGCAGGATGACCGACAGCACGCCGGCACCCACGAGGGCCGCCGCGTTCTCCGGGAGCATGTTCCCCGTGCTCAGGCCGATCTCCGCGAGGGCCACCAGGAGCGGCAGCGCGGTGGCGGTCAGCAGCATCATCTGGATGCGCTGGACGACGACGAGGTCGTGCCGGTAGAGGAACATCGCCGGCAGACCGCGGACCGCCACCAGCAGCAGGAAGAAGACGATCAGCCTCTGTGGCGCGTCCGCGATCGAGTTCAGGTCGAGGTTCATGCCGGAGGTGATGAAGAAGACCGGGATGAAGAACCCGTAGCCGATCGCGTCCAGCTTCGACTCGAGCGAGTCCACGTCGCCGGGTGCCCAGCGCCGCAGGATGATGCCCGCCAGGAAGGCTCCCAGGACGATGTCGAGCCCGAAGCGCTCGGCCACGGCCAGCAGCCCGAACAGCATCGCGATGGTGAGCCGAAGCGTCGTCTGCGACGTCGCGTGCTCACCGGCCCGCGACACCCTGACAAAGCCCGGCCTGGTCGTCCAACGCGGCAGCACCGCCAGGAGCACCGCCACCAGGAACATCAGCAGCAGGGAGATCAGCCCGACCAGCTGTCCTCTCGAGGAGAGGAAGATGGCGATGGCGACGATGGGCAGGAACTCGCCCGCCGCTCCCGCCGGGAGGATGAAGCGCCCGAACGAGCCGCCGAGCATGTCGTTGTCGCGCAGGATCGGGAGCAGCGCGCCGAGCGCGGTGGTGGTCAGGCCGATCGCGACCGGGACGAACGCGCGGACGAAGCCGACGGCGCTGAGCACCCCGGTGACGGCGACCGCCAGGCCCGCGGTCACGAACCACGCCACCAGGGCCCGGCGACCGACGTGCTCGCGGAACAGGTCCAGGTCCAGCTCGTAGCCCGCGAGCAGGAACAGGAAGCCGAGGCCGACGTTGCTGAACAGCGTCACCGCGTTGGGATCCGCCCAGCCGAGCACGTCGGGGCCGATGATCACGCCTCCGACGATGAAGACGACGACCTGCGGGAGCCGGATGCGAGCGAGCAGGGCGCAGATGAACGGCGCCAGGGCAGCGACGCCCGTCATCACCAGCAGGGTGTTGAGACCCGTCTGCAGGCTCATCGACACGCGCCTCCCGGCAAGTCGGAGGAACCCGTCAGCCCCGGTTGGGCCTGGCCGGAGCTGACGGGTCCGGGCTCCGGTGCTGGCCCGCCGGCCCGGCCGGCGGACCGGGGATCTCGTAGATGTCCTTGCCCGGCATCAGCGCCTGCATGCTGAACGCGCGCTCACGCCGCGACTCCCGGCTGAACGTCAGCGCCCACGTGATCAACGCTCCGAGGCGGTTGCGGAAGCTGGTCAGGAACATCAGGTGGATGCCGAGCCAGGCGACCCAGCCGAGGCGTCCCGCGAGGTGCACGCCCTTGAACGAGACCACCGCGTTGCCGCGCGAGATGTACGCCGCGGAGCCGAGGTCGTGGTAGCGGAACGGCTTGGTCCAGACGCGATCCTCCTCGAGCGCGCGGATCCGCCGGCCGGCGTAGAAGCCGGCCTGCATGGCGACCTCGGCGACGCCGGGGAGCTGGTCGAGGCTCATCACGTCCCCGACCGCCGAGACCTCGGGGTGCCCCGGCAGCGTCAGGTCGCGGCCGACCTTGATCCGGCCGGCCCGGTCCTGCTCGGCCCCGAACGCGCGCGCCACGACGTCGGCCACCGACGGGGCGGCCACACCCGGCGGTCCAGAGCACGGTCCCGGCCTCGTACCGGGTGGTCGCCCCGGACTGGTCGCGCACCGCGAGCCCCTGCTCGTCGACCTCCGTGACCACCGAGTGCATGTGCAGCTCCACGCCGAGCGCGGTCAGGGCCGCCGTCGCGTTGCGTGCCAGTCGCGGGCCGAACACCGCCAGCGGGCTGTCGCCCCCGTCGAAGAGCAGCACCCGGGCCTCGCCGGGGTCGATCCGGCCGAACTCACGTCGCAGCGTGTGCGTCGCGAGCTCCCGGATCTGCCCGGCCAGCTCGACCCCGGTCGGCCCGGCTCCCACCAGCGCGAACGTGAGCCACCGCCGCCGGTCGATCGGGTCGTTCGAGCTCTGCGCCATCTCGAACGCGCCGAAGAGCCTCCGCCGGATCAGCAGCGCGTCCGCGAGGGTCTTCATGCCGGGGGCGTGCTCGGCGAACTCGTCGTGGCCGAAGTAGGACTGCCGCACCCCGGCGGCGACCACCAGGTGGTCGTACTGGAGGTCGACCCCGTCGCCGCCCGGTCGCTCGGCGCGCACGATGCGTCGCTCGGCGTCCACCGCCGTGACGTTCCCGACGATGACAGTCCACGTCGCGATGGCGCTTCATCAGGTCGCGCAACGGCACCGCGATCTGTCCCTCGGACAGCACGCCCGGTGGCGACCTGGTAGAGCAGCGGCTGGAAGAGGTGGTGGGCGGCCCGGTCGACGACCGTCACCTCGACGTCCGCACCGCGCAGGCCGCGGACCGCGAACAGCCCGGCGAAGCCTCCACCGATGATGACCACCTGGCTGGTCATGGCCGCGTCCTCAGCCGAGACGCTCGAGCAGGTGGTCGCCCACGCGCAGCGCGTTCGCCATCGCGGTCAGCGACGGGTTCACGGCTCCGATGCTCGGGAAGAAGCTGGTGTCGACGACGTACAGGTTGTCCACGTCGTGCGCCCTGCAGCTCGGGTCGAGCGCGCTGTCCAGCGGGTCCGTGCCGAAGCGCACGGTGCCGGCCTGGTGGGCGGTCGCGCCGATCGGCATCGACTTGTGCAGGTAGAGGCTGTGGTCGAGCAGGTGGTCGGGATGCATGCCCAGCTGGCCGAGCATGCCGTCGAGCTTGTGCCGCAGCCGCTTCACGCCCTCGATGTTGTTGCTGCTCGTCGATGTCGAGGTGGACGGCGCCGTCCTTGTCCAGGGTCACCCGGCTGTCCGGGACGCGGAAGGTCCTCGCCGCACAGCCAGAAGTCGACGGCGTGGTGCGCCATCACCTCGAACGGCATGTTCGGCGAGAGCTTGCCGGCCCACCGTGGGCGCCTGGGCGTGGATCATCACGTCGTCGGACTTGCCGAGCATCTGGATGCCGCCCAGCGGGTAGTCCCAGTCGTCCGACCCGGAGTACCAGTCGTTCATCGCGAGCGTCTTCTGGAACGTGGTCGGGTTGGGCTCCTTGGACACCGCCATCAGCGCGACGTTGTTGTGGCGCATGTAGTGCCGCCCGACGACCCCGGACCGGTTGGCCAGCCCGTCGGGATGCGTGTCGGACACCGACCTCAGCAGCAGCGCGGCGGAGTTCACCGCGCCGCAGGCCACCACGACGACGTCCGCGGAGTACGACGTCTGCTCACCGTCGGCGAGCTCGGTGACGATCCGGGTGACCGAGCGCCCGGTCGCGTCGGTCTCGAGACGCAGGACGTTGGCCTCGGTGACCAGGGTGACGTTGTCGCGGTCGAGCACCGGCTCGACGCAGATCGCCTGGGAGTCGCTCTTGGCGCCGAGCAGGCACGGGAAGCCGTCGACCTTGCTGCAGCGGATGCAGGCGCTCTGCCGGGCCGGCGTGCCGGGCTTCGTCCTCGTGCAGGTCCACCCCGATGGGCAGGTGGAACGGGTGCAGCCCGGCCTTCTCCAGGTCGTCGCTGAGCTGCTGGATCCGAGGCTCGTGGGACACCGGCTCGTAGGCGTACTGCTCGCTGAAGGCGCCCTCGGTGATGTCGTCCCCGTGCCGTCCGTGCACCTTGTAGAGGTGCTCGGCCTGCGTGTAGTAGGGCTCGAGGTCGTCGTAGTCGATGGGCCAGGCGGGCGAGATGCCGCCGTGGTGGGTGATCTCACCGAAGTCCGACGGGCGCAGCCGGAACAGCGCCGCGCCGTAGAACTTGGTGTTCCCGCCGACGTAGTAGTTGACCTCGGGCTGGAACTCGCGCCCGTGGCCGTCGTACCACTGCTCGTGCGCGAGGTACTTCCCCCGCACGAACACCGCGCCCGAGTCCCAGTTGTCGAGCTCCCGCGGCAGGAACGGGCCTCGCTCGAGCCAGAGCACCCGTTTCCCGTTCGTCGCCAGCCGATGTCCGAGGGTCCCGCCGCCCGCACCGGTGCCGATGATCGCGACGTCGAAGTGTTGGTCGTTGGTCATCTGCCCATCGTCACGACGGCGCGGTGCGGCGCCATCATCCACCGAGGGTGAGGTCTGCCCCGAGGTGGCCCGGCTCGACCGGCGGAGGTGGGTGGTCTCGACTTCGCTCGACCACCGAGCGGGGCCTTGGTCTCGACAGGCTCGACCGGCGGGCTCGACCACCGAGCGGGGGCCTTGGTCTCGACAGGCTCGACCGGCGGGGCTCGACCACCGAGCGGGGCCTTGGTCTCGACAGGCTCGACCGGCGGGGCTCGACCACCGAGCGGGGCCTTGGTCTCGACAGCTCGACCCGCTCGACCACCGGGCGGGGGTTGGTCTCGACTCCGCTCGACCACCGAGGGGGTCGGTCCGAGCTCGGGGCTCGACCACCGAGGGGCTTGAGACTCAGCCTCCGGGGGGTGGGACGACCCTGATCCCCGTCGCGGGGGGCGTCGAGCGGTGCCGGGGGGCCGGGGTCTCGGCGCCCGCGCTGGGGGGGCCGCCGACCCGGTGGCGGAAGACGACGTAGGTGTACCCCTGGTAGAGCAGCACGAGGGGGAAGAAGATCGCCGCCACGACCGTCATCACCGAGAGCGCGTAGTGGGCGGACGCGGTGTTCGCGACCGTCAGGTTGTACGAAGCGCTCGTGCTCGACACCATCACGTCGGGGTAGAGGCTGCCGAACAGGGTCAGCACCGTCGCCCCCATCGCCACCGCGGTGGCGGCGAAGGCCCGGCCCTCCCGCCCGCCGCGCAGGAAGACCACGGCCACGACGACGGCGACCGCCGGCAGCGCGAGCGCTACCGACGTGAGGGTGCCCACGTCGGCGATCGCGAGGGTCCAGGCGGCGAAGCCGATCACCGCGACGAGCGCGAGCCAGGCGAGCCGCCCGCCGAGGGCGTGCGCCCGGTCGCGCAGGTCGCCCGTGGTGCGGAGCGCCAGGAAGACGGCCCCGTGGGTGAGGCAGAGGACCACCAGCATGAGGCCGGTGTACACGCCGTAGCCGGTGAAGAGGTCCCAGAAGGTGCCGGTGAACTCCTGGTGCGAGTCGATGGGCAGGCCGGCCACGAGGTCACCGAGCGCGATCCCGAGCACCAGCGGGGCGACCAGGCTGCCGACGGTCAGGGTGCCCGTCCAGGTGCGCCGCCAGTGCTCGGGGTCGAGCTTGCCGCGGAACTCGAAGGAGACGCCGCGGACGATCAGGGCGACGAGCATGAGGACGATCGCCAGGTAGCCGGCGGACATCCACGTCGCGTACCACGACGGGAACGCCGCGAAGATGGCCGCGCCTCCGACGATGAGCCACACCTCGTTGCCGTCCCAGAACGGCCCGATCGTGTTGATCGCGATCCGCCGCTCCTGGTCGGAGCGCCCCAAGACGGCGTGCAGCATGCCGACCCCGAAGTCGAACCCCTCGAGCACGAAGAACCCGGCCCAGAACACGGCGATCACCCAGAACCAGAGGTCGGGCAGGTTCATCGCGACGTCCGTCCTAGTAGGTGAGCGCCGGCGTACGGGGCTCGTTGTCGGAGGGCTCGTGCTCCGGCTCCTCGAGCTCGAGACCCCGGCGGCCGTAGCGCAGCATCAGGAACACGTTCACCGCCCCGAGCAGGGCGTACAACAGGTAGAAGACCACGAGGCTGATCACCACCTGCGTCGTGCTCACCGACGGCGAGATCCCGTCCGCGGTCTTCATCAGCCCCTGCACCAGCCAGGGCTGGCGGCCGCTCTCTGTCAGCAACCAGCCCGCGGTGTTCATGATGAACGGTGCGATCACCGCCCAGGTGGCAACCGTGAGGAACACTCGCGATCGCTCGAGGCCGCGGCGGAACACCAGCCACGCGCCCCACAGCGACAGCAGCGACACCAGACTGCCCAGATAGGCCATCACCCGCATCCCCCAGTACTGCACGAAGACGTCGGGCACGTAGTTCCCCGGGCCGTACTTCTGCTGCTCTTGCGACTGGAGGGTGTTGAGCCCCTCGACCTTGCCGTTCCAGGTGCCGGTGCTGAGCAACGACAGCAGATGGGGAACCGCGATGATCTTGGTCGGGGTGTGGTCGCCGTTCCCGCCCCCGATCTGGAAGAGCGAGAACGAGCAGGGCTGGCAGGTGGTCCACTGGGCCTCGGCAGCCGCGATCTTCATCGGCTGGTACGTCGTCTCGATGACCCCGAGGTGGCTGCCGACCGCCAGGGCCAGCGCCGCGGTGGGCACCAGCACCACGATGGACGTCACCGCGGAGGTCTTGAAGAGCAGGTTGCCGTGGCGGAGCTGCCACGCCGAGACCGAGAGCATGACCAGGGCACCGGTCACGAGTGCCGCGAGGACGACGTGGAAGTACCCCCAGACGAACACCGGGTTCGTGAACACCTCCCCGATCGAGGAGAGCTGCGGACGGCCCGTCGTGGGGTTGGTGGTGTAGCCGACCGGGTGCTGCATCCACGAGTTCGCGGCCATGATGAACGCCCCCGACAGCGCCGACCCGAGGAAGACCAGCCACACGCTCAGCAGATGGACCCCGCGGGGCAGGACGTTCCAGCCGAAGACCCACAGCCCCAGGAACGTGGACTCGAGGAAGAACGCGGCCAGGCCCTCCATGGCCAGCGGGGCGCCGAACACGTCACCGACGAAGCGGGAGTACGCCGACCAGCTCATGCCGAACTGGAACTCCTGCACGAGGCCGGTGACCACCCCGACCGCGATGTTGATCAGCAGCAACGTGCCGAAGAACCGGGTCAGCCGCCGGTGCCCCTCGTCTCCCGACCGGTACCAGTGCGTGTGCAGCAGGGCGACCAGGAAGGAGAGCCCGATCGTGACCGGGACGAAGAGGAAGTGGTAGATGCTCGTCGAGGCGAACTGCAGGCGAGCGAGGTCGACTGCGTCCACCGTGATCCTCTCCCGTGCTCCGGTACGGCCGTGGCTTCGAGCGTGATCGATACCCCTGGGAGGCTCGTCATCCGGGAAGGATGAAATCGTCCGTCGAGCCCGTCGGCACCGGGATCTCGCGCGACGGGGGGTGCGGCGTCGACAGCCCGCAGTCCACCTCGCGACGCCACTGGCGTGCGTACCAGCCGTCCAGGCCGACCAGGTCCGGGTGACACCCGCGCTCGATCACACGACCCCGGTCCATGACCAGGATCTCGTCGACCTCGGCGAGTCCGGCCAGCCGGTGCGTGACCAGCAGCACCGACCGGTCCGCCGGCACCCGCAGCAGCTCGGTGGTCAGGGTGTCCGCGGCGACCGGGTCCAGGTGCTCGGTCGGCTCGTCGAGGAGCAGCACCGGGAACCCCGCCAACAGGCTCCGGGCCACGACGAGCCGCTGGCGCTCGCCGCCGGACAGCCGGGAGCCGTGCTCGCCGACCTCCGTGTCGAGCCCGCGGGGCAGCTCGCCCACGCGAGCGAGGAGCGCGACCCTGGCCAGCGCCTCGCGGAGCTCACCCTCGGAGGCATCCGGACGCGCGATGCGGAGGTTCTCCGCGACGGTCGTGTCGAAGACGTGGGCGCCCTGCTCGCACAGCCCGACCATCCGGCGTACCGCGTCGCCGGGAAGCGCCGCGAGCGGTACGCCGTTCAGCGTCGCCTCGCCCGAGGCGAGGTCGAGGAACCGCACGAGGACCGCCGCGAGCGTGGACTTCCCCGCACCGCTCGGCCCGACGACGGCCACGGAGCGCCCCGGTGAGAGGTCGAGATCGACCCCGTCCAGCGCGTACCCCGTCGCGCCCGGGTAGCGCGCCCGGACGTCGCGGAGACGGAGCGTGTACGGCGGTGCCGGACAGGCAGCGGGACGGTGCGGCTCCACGACCGGGTCGGGAGCCGCCATCACCTCGTCGAGTCGGTCCCGGCTCTGGCGCTCGCGGCGCAGGGCGGCGGCCGCCCGGGGGAGCCCGGGGAGCAGGTCGGTCGCGCTCAGCGGCATCAGCACGACCACGGCGAGCAGCACGGTGCGGAGACGTCCGTCGCCGACCGCGGCCACGCCGGCCCAGAGCGCCGCCCAGCACGCGAGGCCCCCCAGCGCGAGGGTGAGTCCCTGGCCCGCGCCCGAGGTGCGGGCGGCGGTCCGCACGTGCCGGGACAGCTGCTGGTCGAGTCGCTCCGCCTGCTGCAGCTGCTCCGGCGCCGCGCCGTACACGACGAGGTCGGGGGCGCCCTCGAGCAGGTCGACGACCACCGTGGACAGCGCGCCTCGGTCCTGAGCGCGTCGTGCTTCGGTCCGCTGCACCAGCCAGGCGCAGAGTGCCGCCACGCCGAGAGCAGAGAGCAGCAGCGCGCACAGGAAGAAGAGGGCGGCCGCAGGCAGGAGCAGCGCGAGCAGGCCGGTCGTCACGGCACCCGCGGCCAGGCCCGACGACGTACGGCGGCACCACCTGCAGCAGGACCGTGAGCTGGCTGTCGACGTCGTCGACGATCCGGACCAGGAGATCACCGCGGCGGAACGCCGGGAGACCCGCCGGGGCGAGCCGCTCCAGCTTGGCGTAGACGCTCACCCGCGTCTCGGCCAGCGTGCGCAACGCCGCGTCGTGGCCGGTCACCCGGTCCAGGTAGCGGAGCACGCCGCGCGCGACCCCGAAGAACCGCACGCCGACGATCGCGACCGAGAGCGCGGCGACGTTGGGGTGCTCGGCGGCCCGCGAGACCAGCCAGGCCGCCGTCGACGTCAGCCCGATGCCGGCCAGGGCGGCGAGCGTCCCGAGGGCGGCAGCCGCGAGCACCCGGGGCGGCGTGGGAGAGAGGCGCCTCATGCCGGGCTCCCCGCGACTCGGCTTCCGAGGTCGACGACGCGGTCCGCGACGTCGAGGAGCGAGTACCGGTGGGCGGCCAGGACCACGGTGCGTCCCACCGCGAGCCTTCTGACCGCGTCCAGGACGAGGCGCTCGGTCTCCCCGTCGAGGCTCGAGGTGGGTTCGTCGAGCAGCACCAGCGGCGCCCCGCGGAGGAAGGCGCGCGCGAGCGCCACGCGCTGCCGCTCGCCGGCCGAGAGCCCGTGTCCACCGGACCCGAGGGGCGTGGCCAGTCCGGCCGGGAGCCGCCGCGCGACGTCGACGAGGCCGGCGTCCTCGACCGCCTGCGCCACCTGGTCGCCGCTCGCCGCCGGCCGCCCGAGCGTGATGTTCTCCTCCAGCGACCGCGCCAGCAGGTACGGCGCCTGCGGCACCCACGCGATCAGGTCCCGCCAGGCCGCCGGGTCCAGCTCCGCGAGGTCCCAGGCCCCGACCCGCACCCGTCCGGACTCAGGGGTGACGAGTCCCAGGAGCAGCCCGAGGGCCGTCGACTTCCCCGACCCACTGGGTCCGGTGAGCGCGACCACCTGCCCGGGCGCGACCGTGAGGCAGAGATCGGAGAGGGCAGGGACGCGCTGGCCGCCGTAGCGCACCGTGGCGTGGTCGATGACGAGCTCGTCGGTCGAGAGATCGGTCATCACGTCATACGCCGGGAGCTCGCGCGCCGGCGCGTCGAGCACGGCGAAGACCTCGTCGGCGGCGGCGAGCCCGTCGGCGCTGTCGTGGTAGTGCGCGGCCAGGGCTCGCAGCGGCTGGTACGCCTCGGGCGCGAGGATCAGGACGTAGAGCCCCGTCTGCAGCCCGAGCGAGCCGTCCACGAGACGCAGCCCCACGGCCACGGCCACCAGTGCGACCGACAGCGAGGCAGCCAGCTCCAGCACCAGCGACGACAGGAACGCGAGCCGCAGCGTGCCGATGGTCTCCCGTCGGAGCTCGTCCGCGGCGGCCCGGACCCGCCGTAGCCCGGACCCGTCGCCGAAGATCTTCAGGGTGCTGGTTCCTGCGACGGTGTCGAGGAACTGGCCGGCCAGGTGCTGCAGCGCCGTCAGGCGCTGGGACGAGCGGGCCCGGGTGCTGCTGCCGACCACCGCCATGAAGACCGGGATCAGGGGCAGGGTCACCGCCATGATCGCGGCCGCGACGAGGTCGCGCGCCGCGACCGCGGCGAGCACCAGGAGTGGAACGACGGAGGCGAGGACGACCTGCGGGAGGTAGCGGCCGAAGTAGGTCTCCAGGGGATCCAGGCCCCGGGTTGCCAGGGACTCCATCCGTGAGGTGCGCTGGGAGGCCAGCCACGTCGGGCCGAGCCGGACGACGTGTCGCAGGAAGTCGCGTCGCAGCTGCGAGGTGACGGTGGCCGCCGCCCGTTCGGCGGAGCTCTCGACCGACCACGCGGTCGCGGCTCGGGCCAGGACCACGACGAGGAGAGCCAGGAGCGCACCGCTGAGGAGGTGGGGTGGGTCGTGCCGCTCGACCGCGGTGGCCACGACGTAGGCGATGAGCCACGCCTGCGCGACCAGCAGCGATGCGGTGACGATCCCCAGGACGACGGTCAGCAGGACGAAGCCGCGGGCGGTGCGCGAGTGGGCGACCAGCCTACGGTCGAGCGTGGACATCGGCCCCCCTCGCCGCGGAGGACACGCCGCCGATGCCCTGCCGGTCCTCCAGCAGGGCGAAGCGCCTCTCGTCGAGATCCGTGAACGACTCCCGCACCTTGGTGTCCAGCAGCGCGAGCTGTTCGGTGACCGCCGCACGGTTCTCGGGCCGGACGTTCGCGAGGAGGTCGACGAGCAGGGCGCGGAGCCGCCGGCAGGTCTGCAGCGACGTGCCGCCGTACAACCGCATCTCGGTCAACCCGAGCGCCAGGTAGTCCGCCCAGCTCCGGGTGGGCAGCGTCAGGCGCACCGCTCCCTCCCGGTCGCGGTGGACGCCGAGGTCCCGAGCGTCCACGCGGCCCACCGCGAGCAGGAGGGACCCGATGTGGTTGATCATCTGGGTCGCCGTGGTGGGGTCGTTGACCGCGGGAGAAAGGGCCCGGATCCCGATGTCCACCATGATCCGCAGCGCGAAGGCCGGGTCCTGCTCGAGGGTCCGCTCGTGGCCCAGCGCGATCATCCCGCGGACCCGGTGCGCGTCGTCGCTGTCGGCCTCGCCGCGGAGGTCGGCCAGCACGGTCCCGGAGATCACGAAGTCCCCGACCGGACGACGCATCTCGCAGACCAGCCGGCGCCGGGAGGCGAGCGCGACGAGGCCCTCGATGTGGATCGCCTGGATGGCACCGGACCGGTCCGCCAGGACCTGGTGGGCGGGCAGCGAGACCGTAGGCCCGCGATCGTCAGGTGGGACCGGGCTCCCGGCCCGGGTCGCCTGGGCGACGACCTGGAGACCGGACCGGGCCATGGCGGCCGCCACCGCGACCGGTCTCAGGGCGTGCACGAACCGGTCGAGGTAGAGCAGCAGGAGGAAGAGGTCCGCGGTCACCGCGATCCCCGCGACCGTGACGCCGAGGTTCGGGACGCCCGAGGCCCCGACCTCGCTGAGCAGGACATACGCGAAGGCGAACGTCGAGGTGAACGACGCGAGCACGATCTTCTGCAGGCGGTCGCGGTACCACAGGCGCATGAACCGGGGGGACAGGGTCCCGGTCGCCATCTGGACGACGAGGACGCCGATCGTGACGACGAGACCGACGAGTCCCACCATGGCGCCGGCCACCGCCGACAGCAGCGCGGTCGCGGTCGCCTCGGAGTAGGACCACCCCGAGGGCAGCGGCACCTTTCCTTCCAGCTGCAGGTCGACGAGGGCGAGAGCCGCGCCCAGCGCGGTGCCCAGGAGCGGCATGGCCCAGAGGCTCTGCCGCACGTGCTGGCGGAGCCCGAAGACCGTGGCCCAGGACGGCCGCAGCGTCACGATCGCCCGCTCACCCGGTGGCCGGCCGCTCGACGTGGATCCCCCTGGGCCGGCCTGTCGACGACCCTTGCTCGTGGAGCATGCGGGCATCCTCGTGGCCCGGCCGGGCGGCAACCTCCCCCGAAGCGGATGACGTCCCACGACGGCGTACGACGGCCCCGTAGACAAACGCCTCCGCGCGGGTGGTGTACCTGGGGGATGCGGTTGGTATGGTCATCCCTGCAACAGGTGCAGGTTCCAGCAGGTTTGACGCCCGCGGAGTTTGTGATCCAACGGCGTTCTCTTCGTGGGTGCCACCCATGCAAGTCGGAGCGACGTGTCACCGCATCCTGGTGCGGGGTCGTCGAGGTGACGGCCCTACGTTCCGATTACAGGAGTAACGAGCAAAATGGCTCAAGGCACCGTGAAGTGGTTCAACGCCGAGAAGGGTTTCGGCTTCATCGCGCAGGAGGACGGCGGCGACGACGTTTTCGTGCACTACTCGGCCATCCAGTCGCAGGGCTACAAGTCCCTCGACGAGAACCAGAAGGTCGAGTTCGACGTCACCCAGGGCCCCAAGGGCCCCCAGGCGGAGAACGTCCGCGCGCTCTGAGCGTGCGACCGGGCACCAGCTGCCCGGCCAGTGACAGAAGGGACCCCACCCTCGGGTGGGGTCCCTTTCCGTTTGCCCAGGGGCCCGGTATTTTTGTGTTTCAGGGTTGCGGGTGCGGGGAAGGATCTCTCTTTGACCCCGCATGACCGGAACGGTTCAGGAGAGGTGTCGTTCGTGCCCGACCAGTTCGACGTGTCCCTCGAGGACAGCGACCTCCTGGGCGAGGTCGAGCTCACGACGAATCTCATCATCGCCGCGAGCGAGACCGACGAGCACCTGAGCGACGCCGAGATCGACGAGATCCTCGGGGTGCTGCACCCGGGCGGCTGACCGGCCCGTCGTACGCCGGCTCAGCAGGTCGCGAAGAGCAGCGGCCCCGAGCTGAGGTCGGACAGCACGTAGGCGCCCTTCCGCGGCGTCAGCTGCATGACGACCAAGGACCCGTGCGCGGTCACCGAGTCGAGGGTGAACCGCTGCCCGAACGTGCCGCCCTGTCCGGGCGCCGGACCTCGGGCCAGCTTCGCGCGGGTGTCCGCGTTGGTCCGCGCGGCGGACGCGTCCTCGAACTCGAACGCCACCCGCACCGAGCCGTCCGGCTGGTCGGACATCGCGAAGCCGGTGTAGGGGTTCACCGGACCGGCCTGCGCCAGGAGCTGTCTGCCCTGCGCCTGGTCGGCGGCGCCGGCATGCGCCATGGCCAACGCCGAGCACGCGTAGTCGCCGGCGTAGACCTCCGCGGCCAGCGGCTCGCCGGCGTTGTCGACCACCGGGCCGAGCCCGGTCACCCGGGCGCCGTTCGCGGCGACCGCCTGCATGGCGACCGTCAGGAAGGCGGAGGTGTCGGAGGTGAGGACCAGCGAGTCGTGCGCGTCCAGGGCGACGTAGGACAGCTCCGGCGTCAGCGACGGCGAGATCCGCGCGACCAGGTCCGAGCCGCCCTGCCAGACCCCTGTCGGGTCGGCCGGCTGCGCGTACCCCAGCTCCTTCAGGTGGGTCGCGACGTCGCCGACGGCGCCCGACGACGGCAGGTGCAGCATCACCACCGCGCCCTGGTAGGACTGGCTGAACAGCTCCCAGTCGACACTGGCCGGCGAGAACCCGTAGCGCTGCTGGAGCACCGGCGTGGAGGTCACCAGCGCCGAGGCCGAGCTGAGGTCGTCGTCGAAGGCCCGGTTCATGAAGCGGCGGACCTCGGCCTCGGGCGAGCGGGCCGACAGGTCCGCCCCCTCGTGAGCACGGACCGCGGCCCAGTCGGTCCAGGACAGCCGCTGGGTGCCGGACGGCGCGTGACCGACGGCCCACGCGAACGACGACCGGTCGCCGCCGCGCCACCAGAGCGCTCCGCCGACCACGAGGGCCAGCACCACGACGATCGCCGCCACGCCGATCCACAGTCGTCTCGGCACACGCTCTCCATTCGTGACTCGGTGACCGGGCACCCTCCGTGACCGCTGGCGCGGGTGATGTGAGACTAGCCGCATGCCCTCGACGTCCACGCCCGGCGACGTCCGGGCGGCCGGTGCCGTGGCCCTCCGCAAGGGTCGGGTCCTGCTGGTCCACCGGCCGGCGTACGACGACTGGTCGTTCCCCAAGGGCAAGCTCGACCCGGGTGAGCTCTCCGCTGTCGCCGCGGTCCGCGAGGTGGGCGAGGAGACCGGGCTACAGGTGCGGCTCGGGATCCCGCTCGGCCGCCAGTCCTACCCGAGCGGGTCCCGGACCAAGGTCGTCGACTACTGGGTGGGGCGGGTCGTGGGCGACCACGACGTGTCGACCTACCGGGTCAACTCCGAGATCGACGAGGTCACCTGGGTGCCGGTCGAGAAGGCCGAGAAGCGCCTGACCTACCCCCACGACCGGCGCACGCTGCGGGAGGCGCTCCACACCGGCAAGGCGACCCGGGCCCTGGTCGTGCTCCGGCACGGGCAGGCGGTCGGACGCAAGGCGTGGAGCGGCGACGACCGGCGGCGGCCCCTCGTGGACGAGGGGACCGCACAGGCGCGGAGCCTCGTCCCGCTGCTCGAGGCGTACGGCGTGACCCGGGCCGTCAGCTCCTCGAGCACCCGCTGCCTGGACACGCTCCGTGCCTTCGCCGAGCACAGCGGCTGGCCGGTCGCAGCCCTGGACGGGCTCTCGGAGGAGGACGCGACGGACGCCTCGGTGCTCGAGGTGGTCGACGACCTCGTGAGCTCCGGCGAGGACGCCGTGCTGTGCACCCACCGGCCCGTGCTGCCGGCCGTCTACGACGCCCTCGGGCATCCCTCGCGAGCACCACGCCACCGGCGAGATGATCGTGGTCCACCACCGGCACGGGCGAGTGCGCGCGGTCGAGCGCCACCCCGGCTGACCTCGGGTCGGGCTCGGGCGGCCGGACGACCGGCGTTCATGTGACGGTCGTCGCACGGCAGGCGGCACGTGGCCGATTGGGCGTTCCGAGTTCACCCGCCGTTCACCGACACCGCCACGGCCGTCCACCTCCCCCGCCTAACTTCCGAGCTGTCCCACCGACACGAACCAGGAGCACTGACGTGAACAGCTCTCACCTGCGCCGAGCGGCCCTCCCGGCTGTCGCGGTCATGACGCTCGGCCTGACGCTGAGCGCCTGCGGCAACAACGGCAGCAGCGGCGACACCATCAGCGGTGGTGGTGCCACCTCACAGACGAACGCCCAGACGACCTGGCGAGCCGACTACCAGAAGGCCCACAGCGGGACCACGATCAACTACGAGGAGGTCGGTTCCGGCACCGGCGTCACGAACTTCACGAGCAAGGCGTACAGCTTCGCCGGCACGGACGCCTACCTGACCGCCTCCCAGCTGGCCGCCGCCAAGAAGACCTGCGGCGCCGACGTGATCGAGGTGCCCGCCTACGTCAGCCCGATCGCGGTCGCGTTCAACCTGAGCGGCGTGAAGTCGCTCAATATGGATGCCAAGACGATCGCCGACATCTTCAACGGCAAGATCACCAAGTGGAACGACCCCGCCATCGCGGCCCAGAACAAGGGCGTGAACCTCCCGAGCGCCACGATCGCCACGATGCACCGCTCCGACGAGTCGGGCACCACGTTCAACTTCACCGACTACCTGAACAAGGCCGGCGGCGGCGCCTGGAGCGACACGGCCAACACGGTCTGGCCCGCCAACCTCTCCGGCGGCCAGGGCTTGAGCGGCACCTCCGGCGTCATCGGCGGTCTCACGAGCACTCCGAACTCCATCGGGTACGCCGACAACTCCGCGGTGACGGCCGCGAAGACCCTCGGCGTGGTGTCGATCAAGGTCGGCAGCGCCTACAACCCGCCGACCGCGACCGGTGCCGCCAAGGTGCTCGCCGCATCGCCGGCGGCGCCCGGCCAGCCCTCGACCTCGATGGCCACGGACATCGACCGGACCGCCACCGCGCCGGGTGACTACCCGCTGATGCTGGCGTCGTACCTGCTGGCCTGCCCGACCTACTCCGACGCCAAGACGGCGGACGCGATCAAGGGCTACCTCGGCTACGTTGTGTCGAGCAAGGGCCAGCAGGCCGCTGCGGCGGCTGCGGGCTCGGCTCCGCTCGACCCGGCGCTGTCCCAGAAGGCCTCGGGGATCGTCTCCCAGATCTCCGCCGGCTGACCGAACCACGGCGGGTACGGCGGCGGCTCCAGCGCTGCCGCCGTACCGCGCCACCTTCGCAAGGAGCACCCGTGACCGCCACCGTCTCCCCGGAGAGGGCAGGCCCGGAGCCGCCACCCACCGCGCCGCGACCCAGCCGGCGCGGTGATCGCGTGTTTGCCGCCCTCACGCGGATCGCCGCGCTCGCGATCCTCGTCACCCTGGTGGCCGTCTTCGTCTTCCTGGCGATCGAGGGCTGGGCCGGGCTCACGTCCGTGCCCGCGACGTATGCCCCCTTCACCTCGTTCCTCACCTACATCACCCCGCTGGTGGTCAGCACGCTGCTCGCCGCGGCCATCGCGGTCATCGTGGCGGTGCCCTTCGCGATCGCGATCGCGCTCTTCACCTCGCACTACGCCCCGCGCCGGCTCGCGGCGGTGCTCGCCTACCTGATCGACCTCCTGGCGGCGGTGCCGTCCGTGGTCTTCGGCCTGTGGGGCGGCCGCTACCTCGCGGCCTACCTCCAGCCGGTGCACGTCTGGCTGCACACCCACTTCGGCTTCCTGCCGTTCTTCGGCCCGGGGCCGCCGTCGCCGAACGGGCGCTCGCTGTTCACCTCCGGGATCGTGCTGGCGATCATGATCCTGCCGATCATCACCGCGATCTCCCGCGAGGTGTTCATGCAGACGCCGCGGCTCCACGAGGAGGCGGCGCTCGCCCTGGGGGCGACCCGGTGGGAGATGGTGCGGTACGCCGTCTTCCCCTACGCGCGCTCGGGGATGGTGTCCGGCGTGATGCTCGGCCTCGGTCGGGCGCTCGGCGAGACCATGGCCGTGGCGATGGTCCTCGCGACCACGCCCCTGACCACCCTCAACGTGATCGGGACGGCGAGCCCGCCGACGATCGCGGCGAACATCGCCCTCAACTACAAGGAGGCCACGCCCGAGCGGCAGTCGCTCCTGATCGCGACCGGTCTGGTGCTCTTCGTGGTCACGTTCCTCGTCAACTTCACCGCCCGGTGGGTGGCCGGGCGCAGCGAGCGCAGGATGGCGAGATGATCCACCCCACGAGACCGCTCGCTGCGCTCGCACTTCCGCGGGGGCCCCGATGACCAGCTCCCCGATGCTGATCTCCCAGGCCCGGCTGCCGCGCTGGGCGCCCGCCCTCGTCGGCGCGATGGCGCTGGCGGTGGCCGGTCTGCCCGCGCTGCTGGCGGGGTGGAACATCGTGTCCTGGCTCGCGGCGGCCCTGCTGGTCTTCCTGATCGGACTGCCCCTGTGGTCGCGGCTCGTCGAGGGCCGTCGCGCCGCGGTCGACCGGCTGGTCACCGCGCTGATCTGGACCGCCTTCGTGATCGCGCTGGCACCGTTGGTCTGGCTGCTGTGGGTGGTGCTCAGCAACGGGCTGCCCGCCATCAACTTCAAGTTCCTCAGCTACTCGATGATGAACGTCGTCGGCGACGAGCAGGGCGGCATCCTGCACGCCCTCATCGGCACGCTGCTGATCACGCTGGCCGCGACCGCGCTCTCGGTGCCGATCGGCATCCTCACCGCGATCTACCTCGTCGAGTACGGCCGGCGCTCGCGCATCGCACGGGTGATCACCTTCCTCGTCGACGTGATGACCGGCATCCCGTCGATCGTGGCCGGACTGTTCGCGCTCGCGCTCGTGGTCCTGATCTTCGGTCCGGCCTTCCGGATGGGCTTCGGCGGCTCGATCGCCTTGTCGCTGCTGATGATCCCGACGGTGGTGCGCTCCTCGGAGGAGATGTTCCGGCTCGTACCCGACGACCTGCGCGAGGCGTCGTACGCCCTCGGGGTGCCGAAGTGGCGCACCATCGTGAAGGTGGTGCTCCCGACGTCGGTGACCGGCATCGTGACCGGTGTGGTGCTGGCGATCTCGCGCGTCATCGGCGAGACCGCCCCGCTGCTGGTCGTGGCGGGTGCTACCGACGGGATCAACGCCAACCTGTTCAACGGCAGAATGACCACACTGCCCGTTTTCATCTTCTCCCAGTACGCCACGTCGACCCCGGTCGGCTACGAGCGTGCATGGGGCGGAGCGCTGGTGCTGATCGCGCTGGTGATGGTCCTGAACCTCACCGCGCGCCTCATCGGACGCTATTTCGCCCCGGCCAAGGGAAACTGACCGGGACGCCGCAAGGAGAACGAAGGAAACCATGGCCAAGAGCATCGATGTCTCTGACCTCAACATCTACTACGGGGACTTCCTCGCGGTGGAGGGGGTCAACATGACCGTGAAGTCGAAGTCGGTGACGGCGTTCATCGGCCCGTCCGGCTGCGGCAAGTCGACCATGCTGCGTTCCCTGAACCGGATGCACGAGGTGATCCCGGGGGCCCGGGTCGAGGGCAAGGTCGTCGTCGACGGCCAGTCGCTCTACGACGCCAGCGTCGACCCGGTCGCCGTACGCCGTCAGATCGGCATGGTCTTCCAGCGCCCCAACCCGTTCCCGACGATGTCGATCTACGACAACGTGCTGGCCGGCAACCGGCTCAACGCCAAGAGGTTGAAGCGACCCGAGGCCGACGCCATCGTGGAGAAGTCGCTCAAGCACGCCAACCTCTGGACCGAGGTCAAGGACCGGCTGAACAAGCCCGGCATGGGGCTGTCCGGTGGGCAGCAGCAGCGCCTCTGCATCGCCCGCGCGATCGCGGTCAACCCCGAGGTGCTGCTGATGGACGAGCCCTGCTCGGCGCTCGACCCGATCTCGACGTCGGCGATCGAGGACCTGATCCACGAGCTGAAGTCGGAGTACACGATCGTGATCGTGACCCACAACATGCAGCAGGCCGCCCGGGTCTCCGACGACACCGCGTTCTTCAACCTCAAGGCCACCGGTCAGCCCGGGCACCTCGTGGAGTTCAACCCGACCAAGAAGATGTTCTCCACCCCCGACGAGCCCTCCACCGAGGCCTACATCTCCGGCCGCTTCGGCTGATCCCTCCGGCCGCTTTCGGCTGACCCGCTCTGGCCGTGAGCCTTTCTCTGCGGCGTGGTCCGTGGTCTCTTTTGCTGGGGTAGTCCGTGACGAAACTGTCGTTCTGAGGCACCGAAACCAGCAGTTTCGTCACGGACTACCCCGACAACTCCCGCCCCTGTGGAAAACCGGCACCTCGGGTCGGCGGGCCGGCGCATCCTCAGCAGATGGGGACGAACGCGTTCGAGCCGCGCGGGTCGCGAACGGGCCGGCCGGGACTGGTCGACCCGGTCCGGCTGGATGAGAGTGGTGTTCTCGGACCGACCACCGGTCAGGCCCGCGGCCCGCGGTGGCGGCGTACCAGCCAGGGCTTCTACGTCCCCACGCACGTCGACGGCACGGTCCCCGAGCAGCGCATCGTCGAGGCGGCCGCGGTGCTGCCGGCGTACGGCGGGGTGACGGGTTGGGCCGCGCTGAGGTGGATGGGTGGGTCCTGGTTCGACGGGACGGTGGACGGGCACCTGCTCCGTCCCGTCTGGCTCGTCACCGCCGGCGACGACGTGCGCAGCCAGCCGGGGATCTGCATCAGTGCCGAGCGCCTGGGTCGCGAAGACCTCACCGCGCACGACGGGCTACGGGTCACGACGGCCGTGAGATCGGTGATCTTCGAGATGCGGTACGCCGCCTCCCTGCGCGATGCCGTCGTGATCGCCGACATGGCCATGCACGCCGACCTGGTCTCGACCAGCGAGCTCATCGCGTACGCCGTGACCCACCGCGGCTGGACCGGGAACCCGCAGTGCCATGAGGCCCTCGGGTTCGTCGACGAGAACAGCTGGTCGCCCCAGGAGGTGAGGATGCGACTGTGCTGGCAGCTCGAGGCGGGCTTCCCGCGGCCGCTGTGCAACGTCCCCGTCTTCGACCGCGCGGGGCGTCACGTCGGGACACCTGACCTCCTCGACCCGGTGGCCGGCGTCGCGGGCGAGTACGACGGGTCGATGCACCTGGCCGGTCATCAGCGAGCCCGAGACCTCGCCCGCGAGGAGTCCTTCGAGTCGGTGGGGCTCGTGTACTTCACCGTGGTCGCCGCCAACTGGGCCGAGCCCGGCGTCGTCCCGGCGCGGATGGCCCGCGCCCGCCAGCGCGCCAAGTTCCTGGCACCGCAACGACGGGACTGGACCCTCGAGCAGCCGAGCTGGTGGGTCCCCACCCAGACCGTGGCCCAACGCCGCGCGCTCGACGACGACCAGCGGAGGCTCTGGCTCCGCGGCCGCGCCGGCTGACTTTTCCACAGATACCCGGCTGCTGGAGCGGGTGGCCGGGGTAGTCCGTGACGAAACTGTCGCAAATCCGCCTGCGAACGAGCACTTTCGTCACGGACTACCCCGGCAAGGCCCGCCCAGCTACCCGGCAAGGCCCGCCCAGCAGCCCGGCAAGGCCCGCCCAGCAGCCCGGCAAGGCCCGCCAATCGGCCCGCCCAGCAGCCCGGCACAGCTGCGTGAAGCAGGGGAAGAAGCAGGCTCAGCCGAGGAACGGGTGCAGGACCAGGAAGCAGAGGGCGGCGGCGGAGCCCGCGGCCGGGAAGGTGAGGATCCAGGCGGTCACGATCGACCCGGCCATGCCCCACCGGACGGCGGACAGCCGGCGGGTGGCGCCGGAGCCCATGATCGCCGAGGTGATCACGTGGGTCGTCGAGACGGGGGCCTGGTAGACGAACGCGGTCACGTAGAGCACCGTCGCCCCCACCGACTCGGCGGCGAAGGCGTGCGGGGGGTCGAGGTGGATGATCTTGCGGCCGAGGGTGCGCATGATCCGCCAGCCGCCGGAGTAGGTGCCGAGCGAGATCGCGCCCGCGGACGCCGCGACCACCCACAGCGGCAGCTGCGTGGTGTCGGCCGACAGGTAGCCGCCGGTGATCAGCGCCAGGAAGATCACGCCCATCGTCTTCTGCGCGTCCTGGAGGCCGTGGCCGAGCGCCATCGCGGACGCCGAGACCGTCTGGGCCAGTCGGAAGCCGCGGGTGACGCGGCCGGCGTTCCGGCGCCGGAAGATCCAGAGGATCGCCAGCATCACCAGGAAGGCCAGCGCGAAGCCGACGAACGGCGAGACCAGCATCGGGATGACGACCTTGTCGATGATCGTGTTCCAGTGCACCGTCGTACCGGCGGCCAGCGCGGCGCCGACCAGGCCGCCGATCAGGGCCTGCGAGGACGACGACGGCAGGCCGAAGTACCACGTGATCAGGTTCCAGATGATCGCGCCGAGCAGCCCGGCCAGGACGACCACGAGCCCCTCGCGGCCGGACGGCGGCACGATCACCTCCGAGACGGTCTGGGCCACCTTCTGGCCCAGGAACGCGCCGACGAAGTTCATGATCGCGGCCAGGATCAGCGCCACCCGCGGGGTCAGCGCACGCGTCGACACCGACGTGGCGATGGCGTTGGCCGCGTCGTGGAAGCCGTTCGTGTAGTCGAACGCGAGGGCGACGAGGACGACCGTGACGACGATCGCGAGGTCCACAGGTCGTTCACGACTCCTTGACGGTGATCTGCTCCACGATGTTGGCGACCTTCTCGAAGGCGTCGATGGCGCCCTCGAGGGACTCCACGATGTCCTTGAGCTTGAGCACCTCGATCGCCTTGAAGTCGCCGCTGAAGAGCTTCGCGAGGGTACGCCGGTAGCTCTTGTCGCCGGCGTTCTCGAGCCGGTTGATCTCGATCCAGTACTCGTCGAGGTCGCCCATCGTGCGCAGCTTCGGCATCGCCTCGGCGGTGATCTCGGCGCAGCGCTGGATCACCTCCACCTGGGTGAGGAACTCCGCGGGCAGCACCTTGACCTCGTACAGCAGGATCAGGTCCACGACCTCGTCGAGCATGTCCATGACGTCGTCGAGCCCGCTGGCGAGGGAGTAGATGTCCTCGCGGTCGAACGGCGTCACGAAGCTGCTGTTCACCCGCCGCACGATCGCGTGGGTGTTCTCGTCGGTGATGTGCTCCGCCTCGCGCATCCGCCTAGCGACGTCCTCGCGGTCGGCACCCTCGGCGATCATCTCGGCGAGCAGACCGGCGCCCGTCACGATGTGCCGGGCGGAGGTGGTGAACAGGTCGTAGAACGACGTATCGGTGGGACGCAGGCGCAACGCCACGACGTACTCCTCGTCAGGGGGAGGGGAACGGCGACATGCTACGGGCGCGCCCTCGCGGACGCGCAATCCCCCGGCAGCACCGGGACCGACCCGGGGTCAGCCCGATGCCGGGCCTGGGAGCCGGCCTCAGGTCGCGCGGCGGCGGCGCTGCTGCTCGATCAACATCTCCTGGAGGTGGTTCGGTCCGTCGTTGGGCGTCCAGTCGCCGTCGCTGCCGAGCAGCCACGCCGACGTATCCGGCGCGAACGCCAGGTCGAGCAGCGCTCCGACCTGCGCGGAGTTCTCCTCGCTGGGCACCTGCACCAGCACCTCGACCCGGCGGTCGAGGTTGCGGTGCATGAGATCGGCGGAGCCGATCCAGACGCTCGGGTCGCCGCCGTTCTGGAACCAGTAGATCCGGCTGTGCTCGAGGAAGCGGCCGACGATCGACCGGACCGAGACGTTCTCCGACAGCCCGGGTACGCCGGGTCGCAGCGCGCAGATGCCGCGCACCAGCATCTCGACCGGTACGCCGGCCTGGGAGGCCAGGTAGAGCGCGTCGATCGAGGCCTCGTCCACCACGGAGTTGGCCTTGATCCGGATCCCGGCGGGGCGGCCGTTGCGGTGATGGTCGATCTCGCGGTGGATCCGCTCGACCAGCCCCGTGCGCACCGAGTCGGGCGCGACCAGGAGCCGGTCGTACGACGGGTTGCGGGAGTAGCCGCTCAGGTTGTTGAACAGGTGGGCGACGTCCTCGCCGATCACCTCGTTGGTGGTGATCAGCCCGAGGTCCTCGTAGAGCCGGGCGGTCTTGCCGTTGTAGTTCCCGGTGCCGATGTGGGTGTAGCGGCGGATGCCCTCCGGCTCGTCGCGGACGACCATCGCCAGCTTGCAGTGGGTCTTGAGACCGACCAGCCCGTAGACGACGTGGCATCCGGACTGCTCCAGCTTGCGGGCCCACCGGATGTTGGCCTCCTCGTCGAACCGGGCCTTGATCTCGACGATCACCAGCACCTGCTTGCCCGCCTCGGCCGCGTCGATGAGGGCGTCGATGATCGGCGAGTCGCCGGAGGTGCGGTAGAGCGTCTGCTTGATCGCCAGCACGTGCGGGTCGGCGGCGGCCTGCTCGAGGAAGCGCTGCACCGACGTGGCGAACGAGTCGTAGGGGTGGTGGAGCAGTACGTCGTACCGCGACGTCGCCTTGAACACGTCGACCGGCTTGGCGGTCTCGACCTCCGCCAGCTGCGGGTGGGTCGTGGGGACGAAGGCGGGGTACTTGAGGTCCTCCCGCGGCAGGTCGGCGATGCTGTGCAGGCCGACCAGGTCGAGCAGCCCGTCGACCCGGAACACCTCGTCCTCCGAGATGCCGAGCTCCTCGACCAGCAGCTCGAGCACCTGCGGCGCGATCGACTCCTCCACCTCGAGCCGCACCGGCGGGCCGAAGCGTCGCCGCAGCAGCTCCTTCTCCAGGGCCTTGAGGAGGTTCTCGGCGTCGTCCTCCTCGACCTCGAGGTCCTCGTTGCGGGTGACCCGGAAGGTGTGGACCTCGAGCACGTCCATGCCGGGGAAGAGCCTCTTGAGGTGCTCGCCGATGACGTCCTCGAGCGGGACGAAGCGCTGGTTGCCCAGCGGCACGAAGCGGCTGAAGATCGGCGGCACCTTGACCCGCGCGAAGTGCTCCTTGCCGGTCTTGGGGTTGCGCACGAGCACCGCGAGGTTGAGCGAGAGGCCGGAGATGTAGGGGAACGGGTGCGCCGGGTCGACGGCGAGCGGCGTCAGCACCGGGAAGACGCGGTCGCGGAAGAGCCGCTTGCAGTGCTTCTGCTCCTCGCGGTCGAGGTCGGCCCAGCGGACCAGCTCGATGCCCTCCTTCTCCAGCGCGGGCACCAGGTCGTCGCGGAACAGCCGGGCGTGCCGCTCCATCTGGATCCGGGTCTCGGCCCAGATCCGCTCCAGCACCTCGCGGGGCATCAGCCCCGACGCCGCCCGCACCGCGACGTCGGCCGCGATCCGGCGCTTGAGGCCGGCCACCCGGACCATGAAGAACTCGTCGAGGTTGCTCGAGAAGATCGCGGCGAAGCGCACCCGCTCCAGCAGGGGGAGCGACTCGTCCTCGGCCTGGCCGAGCACCCGGCGGCTGTAGGCCAGCCAGGACAGCTCACGGTCGAGGAAGCGGTCGTCGTACGCCGCCAGCGCGGCCAGGGCCTCCTCGTCGGGGACGTACGGCGGCTCGACGTCGAAGGTCTCGTCGGCGGGCGTGTCCGAGTCGCGAGAGGGATCGACGGATGCGAGCTGGACCATGCGGATCAGTGTGGCACCGCTGCGTGAACAGCGGGTATCGGTCTGCCGAGCAGACGCTTTGCGGCCCGCTGGTCGAGCCCGGCCCCGCTGGTCGAGCCCGACCCCGCTGGTCGAGCCCGACCCCGCTGGTCGAGCTTGTCGAGACCGAGGGCCTGGTGGTCTCGACTTCGCTCGACCACCGAACGAGCCGCTGGTCGAGCCCGACCCCGCTGGTCGAGCTTGTCGAGACCGAGGGCCTGGTGGTCTCGACTTCGCTCGACCACCGAACGCGCCGCTGGTCGAGCCCGACCCCGCTGGTCGAGCTTGTCGAGACCGAGGGCCTGGTGGTCTCGACTTCGCTCGACCACCGAACGCGCCGCTGGTGGTCTCGACTTCGCTCGACCACCGAACGCGCCCGCTGGTCGAGCCTGTCGAGACCGAGGGCGCTAGGTTGCTCCGGTGGCTCCCGGTTCGACGCGTCTGCTCGCCGCCGCCCTCCGCGCCCAGTCGCTGGGGCTACGTACGGCCCTCGCCCTGCCCGAGCCGGTACAGCGCGCGCTCGCCGGCCGTCGGATCACCATCGACGGCCAGACCCTGGCCACCGACACGCAGCTGATGCTGCGGCTCGAGAAGCTCGCCCGCGAGCCCGCGGTCGAGTCCTTGCCGGTACCGGCCGGACGCCGGGCGCTGGTCCGCCAGGCCACGATCGCCGGGGGCGCACAGCCGATCGGCGCGGTGCGTGACCTACCGGTGGGTGAGCGCCCGGGCCGACTGTTCGTGCCCACCGACGCCCCGCCGACCGGGCCGCTGCTCGTGTTCTTCCACGGCGGCGGCTGGGTCTACGGCGACCTCGACAGCCACGACGCGCTCTGCCGCTTCCTGGCCGAGCGGAGCGGCGTCCGGGTGCTGTCCGTGGACTACCGGTTGGCGCCCGAGCACCCGTTCCCGGCGGCGTACGACGACGCGGTGGCGGCCTACCGCTGGATCACCGCGCACCCGGACGCGTTCGGCGCCGACCCGACGCGCTTGGCCGTCGGCGGGGACTCCGCGGGCGGCACGCTGGCCGCCACCACCGCGGTGGCCGCGGCGCGCGAGGGCCTGCCGCTGGCGTTCCAGCTGCTGATCTACCCCGGCACCGACATGACGAGGGTCACCACGAGCCGGCAGCTGTTCGAGCGCGGCTTCTACCTCACCGGCGACTTCATGGACCTGGTGAAGGAGCGGTACGTGCCCGACCGGGCCCGGTGGTCGCATCCCGACGTCAGCCCGCTGCTGGGCGAGGTGCCCGCGGGCCTGGCGCCGGCGTACGTCGCGACCGCCGGCTTCGACCCGCTCCGCGACGAAGGGGAGGCGTACGCCCGCAAGCTCGCCGACGCCGGGGTGCCGGTGCAGCTGCGGCGCTTCCCCGACCAGATCCACGGGTTCGCCAACGTGGTCGGCGCGGGCCGTACCGCCCGCGCGGCGACCGCCGAGGTGGCCGCCCGGCTGCGGGCCGGCCTCGAGGGTCAGTAGACGAGGGCCTGCGCGTCCTCGGCCAGGACTTCCTCGACGTACGACGGCGAGCCCGCCAGCCGGACGCCGTCGCGCAGGTCCGCCTCGCCGATCCCGCGGCGTACGGCGCACTGGCTGCAGACGGTGACCCGACCGCCCGCGACGACGGCGGTCAGCAGGTCGGCCAGCGGCGAGGCGTGCGGGAGCGAGAACTCCTCGGCCCGGCCGGGTACGCCGAACCAGGCGGCCTCGCCGGTCAGCCACAGCGAGACGTGCGCGCCGGCCGCGACCGCGGTGGCGGCGACGGTGAACCCCTGGTTGCAGCGCTCGGGGTCGTCGGCGCCGGCGGTCACCTTCACGACGAGGGGCCGGGGCATGCGCCCAGCCTAGAGCGGGCGCCGGCCCGCCCTAGACTTCCGAGCATGCCGTTCGAGATCCCCGAGAACATCCACCCGAGCTGCGCGCGCCTCGCGTGGCTGATCGGGACGTGGGCGGGGAACGGGCACGGCGAGTATCCGGGGATCGAGCCGTTCGAGTTCGGCCAGGAGGTCGTCTTCCAGCAGGACGGCCGCCCGTTCATCCACTACTTCAGCCGGGCGTGGATCATCGACGCCGACGGCAACCACGTGCGCGAGGCCGCGCAGGAGACGGGCTTCCTGCGCCCGCAGGAGGACGGCCGGCTCGAGATGGTGATGTCCCACAACCTCGGCTTCGTCGAGATCTGGGACGGCGAGATCCATCCGGAGCAGCCGCGGTTCGAGATCGTGACCGACGCGGTGGCCCGGACCGCGACGGCCAAGGCGTACACGGCGGGCAAGCGGCTCTACGGCTACGTCAACGGCGACCTGCTGTACGCGTTCGACATGGCGGCGCTGGGCCACGAGCTCCAGCCGCACACCCACGCCCAGCTGGTGAGGCAGTAGCGCGATGTCCGCCGAGTCCGACTGGCGCGAACGGCTCCGGGAGCGGGGCTACCGGCTGACGCCCCAGCGCGAGCTGATCCTGGGCGCGGTCGAGCGGCTCGGGCACGCGACTCCCGACGAGGTGCTGGCCGAGGTGCGTACGCACTCCACGGCCGTGAACTCCTCCACCGTCTACCGCACGCTCGAGGTGCTCGAGGAGCTCGGACTGGTGCGTCATGCTCACCTCAGCGACCGGGCCCCGACGTACCACTCGGTGACCGAGCACGAGCACTTCCACCTGGTCTGCCGGAATTGCCACCGGGTGATCTCGGTTGACCCTGATGTGCTGACTCCCCTGGCCGAACGCCTCTCCGCCGACCACAGCTTCACGGTCGACGTCGGACACCTGACCGTCTTCGGCCGTTGCGGTGACTGCTCGTGAGCTCGCCCCTGCTCTCCCTGCCCGGCGCGGTCGCGGGTGACGGGATCGACGCGCCGGTGGCGTCGCACTACGGGTCGCTGTACGGCGAGCAGACCGTCCTCGAGGCGGGCAACGGGTTCGTCGACCTCTCCCACCACGACGTCGTCCGGATCTCGGGTGCCGACCGGCTGCAGTGGCTGCACGACCTGACCACGCAGTACTTCCTCGACCTGCCCCCGCGCACCTGGACCCAGGCGCTGATCCTCAGCCCCCAGGGGCACGTCGAGCACGAGTTCGCCGGCATCGACGACGGCGAGGCGTTCGTCGCCGCGACCGAGCCCGGCCGGGCCGCGGCTCTCGTCGCGTTCCTCGACTCGATGCGCTTCATGAGCCGGGTCGAGGTCACCGAGGTGACTGCCGAGCTGGCACTGGCCTACCGGCCGTCCGCCGGGCACGAGCTGGTCCCGCGCGACCGGCTGACGGCGTACGCCGAAGCCGCCGGCCCGGCCTGTGGGCTGTGGGCGTACGAGGCGCTCCGGATCGCGCGCGGGGAGGCCAGGTTCGGCCTGGACACCGACCACCGGACGATCCCCAACGAGGTCGGCTGGCTGGGCTCCGCCGTCCACCTCGACAAGGGCTGCTACCGCGGGCAGGAGACCGTGGCGCGGGTCCACAACCTGGGGCGGCCGCCGCGCCGGCTCACCCTGCTCCACCTCGACGGCTCGGAGAACCGGCTGCCGCCGATCGGGTCCGAGCTGCGGTCGGGCGAGAAGGTCGTGGGGACGGTCGGGACGTCCGCCCGCCACCACGAGCTCGGACCGATCGCCCTGGCGCTGGTGAAGCGCAACGTGCCCCTGGACACCCAGCTCGAGGTCGACGGTCTCCCGGCCGCGCAGGAGGTGCTGGTCGACCCCGAGGTCGGTCTGCACGTCCGCCCCCGGCTCGGCTGATCCCTCTTCTGAGGCGGGCCTTCCCACCCGACCCCTTTATCCACAGGGCGGGGGCCTTGTCGGGGTAGTCCGTGACGAAAATGCTCCTTTCCGGCGTCCCGAAGGTGCGTTTCGTCACGGACTACCCCGCCAGCCACGCTCTATCCACAGGGCAGGAGGGGGCTACCCGGTCCGGCGGGAGTACTGGACGTGCGTCTGCGTGTGGGCGAACCCGAGGCGGGAGTACGTCGCGATCGCGGGCGCGTTGTCGGACTCGACGTACAGCAGGATCTCGCGTACGCCGAGCCCGGCCAGGTGGTCGAGCCCGGCGGCGGTGAGGGCGTGGCCGAGCCCTCGCCCCTGGCCCGCCGGGTCGACCGCGACGACGTACACCTCCCCGAGCTCGGGGGAGTGCTGCTTGGTCCAGTGGAAGCCGAGCAGCCCGTCGCCGGCGTCGGCCACCAGGAGCCCGGCCGGGTCGAACCACGGCTCGGCCATCCGGGCCGCCAGGTTGTCCGCGTCCATCGAGCCCTGTTCGGGGTGGTGGGCGAACGCCGTCGCGTTGACGCGGAGCACCTCGTCGGCGTCGTCGGGTCGGTAGCCACGGATGGTGACGCCTTCGACGGGCGGTACGTCGACGGCCGCGGCTTCGCGGCGCATCACCCACAGCCGGCGCGACGCGGTGAAGCCCAGGTGGGCCGCGATCGCGGCCGCCGCCGGGTCGTCGACGTGCGACCACGCGGTCACGTCGTCGGGCGCCTCGTCGAGCGCGGCGCGCGCGAGCGCCGTACCGATGCCGGCGCCGCGCGCGGCCGGCGAGACCGCGAGGTCCAGCCCGTGGCCGCGGAGCAGGGCGAACCCGCCCCGTTCGTCCACCCACAGGGCCGCGCCGGCCAGTCCGTCGTGGGCCAGCGACATCCGGGCGGCCTCGTCGAGCGGGTCGCTGCCGTCGGCGGCCTCGCTGTCCCGTCGTACGGCGTCCACGACCGTCAGCGCGGCCCGTGCGTCGTCGGCATCGACGCGTACGGCGCTCAGCTGCGGCGCTCCGCCCGCTCGGGGGCCGGCGCCGAGGGCGCCGACTCGGCGGGTTCCTTGGTCGGCAGCACGAACCGGTAGCCGACGTTGCGCACCGTGCCGATCAGCGTCTCGTGCTCGGGGCCGAGCTTGGCCCGCAGCCGGCGGACGTGGACGTCGACGGTGCGGGTGCCGCCGAAGTAGTCGTAGCCCCAGACCTCCTGCAGCAGCTGGTCGCGGGTGAAGACGCGGCCGGGGTGCTGGGCGAGGTACTTCAGCAGCTCGAACTCCTTGAACGTCAGGTCGAGCGCGCGCTGCCCGATGTGGGCGGTGTACGTCGCGTCGTCGACGACCACCTCTCCCGACCGGATCACGTGGTCGTCCCCGTCACCGTCGTCGCGCTGCGCGTGGAGGCGCCCGATCGACAGCCGGATCCGCGCCTCGAGCTCCGCGGGCCCGAGCGTGTGGATCACGACGTCGTCCATGCCCCAGTCGTGGGCGACGACGGCGAGGCCGCCCTCGGTCGCCACGAGGAGCACCGGGCAGTCGGTCCCGGTGGTGCGCAGGAGGCGGCACAGGTCGCGTGCGTGGGCGAGCTCCTGGCGGCCGTCGACGAGGATCAGGTCGGCGTCGGGGGCGTCGATCAGGGCGCTGCCCTCCGCGGGCAGGATCTTGACCTGGTGGCCGAGCAGGGCCAGCGCGGGGAGCACCTCGGCGCTCGGCTGGAGCGCGCTGGTGAGCAGCAGCAGCGTGCTCATGCGCCCACCTCCTGCCTCCGGCAGTCGAGCCCGTCGAAACCCGATGCGCAAGGATAACGGGCATGGACAGCGGCCACGACGACGTCGCCGGAGGTGAGACCGGCGCGATCACGGTGCGCTACTGGGCCTCCGCCAAGGCCGCGGCGGGCGTGGCGACCGACGCGCTGGCGGTGTCCGGACCGGTCACCCTGACCGACGTCGTACGACGCGCCGCGGCGCTGCACCCCGGCTCGCGGCTGCCCCAGGTACTCGAGGCGTGCTCGGTGCTGGTCGGCGATCGGCCGGTCGCCTCGCGGGAGCCCGACGCCGTCCTGGTCGGCCCGGGGGAGACCGTCGAGTTCCTGCCCCCCTTCGCCGGCGGCTGATCGAGTGCACGCCGCCCCTCAGGGCCGCGGCAGATGACTGACCGCGAACAGCCGCAGGCTCTCGGATCCACCCTTCACGGTCACCTCGCGCACGGTGCCGATGTCGCGGACGTAGTACTTGTGGTCCACCACACCTGGCTCGAGCACGGTCGTCTCCCGGGTGAGCAGCGCCTGGTGCGTGTCCATCAGCGGGACGACTACGTGGGCCCCGCGGCGTACGACGGTGAAGACGTCTTCCGCGTGCCCGGGGTAGTCCTCCTGGTGGTACGACGGCCCCGGGCGCGGGTGTGCGGTCATGAAGATGCCGGCCTCCGCGCCGTCGCGGCCGGACAGGAACGACCCCTCCCGGCTGATCACGTGGCCTTGGCGGTCGAGCGTCGCGGTGCGCTCCCCGAAGTACCACACGGTGCCGCGCCTGGTCTGGGCGTAGAAGTCGTGGGTGCGCTCGTCGAGGATCCCGTTGCGCCACACCCGGTCGAACACGACCCGGCAGGTGACGCCCTGGATCACCCGGGTCCGGTACGTCGCGATCAGCACGTCGCGGAGCCGGTCGCGGCTCTCTGTTCCCCGGTAGACGTACTTCGTCCCGGGCTTCAGCGGGAACCACGGGTTGTCCACGCGCCCGCGGGTGAAGTGCGACGGCGAGGGATGGATCCGCTGCGCGGCGGGGGCCGGGGAAGCGGCCTGTGACTGCGGCGGGGTGGTGGTCGCCGCCGCGAACAGCCCGGCGGTGGCCAGCCCGACCAGGGTCAGCCGGGCCCGGCTCTCGGAACGTCCCTTCATGTCTCCTCCTGGGGGTGTCGGTGGCCCGACGCTAGGCAGCCGAGGTGAGCCGTCGATGAGCGGCGAGGAGCGCTCATCCGCGGCTCATCCGCGGGAGCACACTGGGTCCATGCGGATCCTGCTCGTCGAGGACCAGGCCAAGCTGGCCCGCCTCCTCCAGCAGGGCCTGCGCGAGGAGCAGATCACCGCGGACGTCGCCGCGACCGGTGCCGACGGCCTGTGGATGGCCACCGAGCGGCCGTACGACGTCGTGGTGCTCGACGTGATGCTGCCCGACCTCGACGGGCGGGAGGTGTGCCGGCGGCTCCGCGCCGTCGACGACCGGACGCCGGTGCTGATGCTCACCGCAGTCGGGTCCGTGCACGACCGGGTCGCCGGGCTCGACGCCGGGGCGGACGACTACCTCGTGAAGCCGTTCGCCTTCGACGAGCTCCTCGCCCGGCTGCGGGCTCTCGCACGCCGGGGCGGGGTGGCGAGGTCGTCCGAGCTGCGGGTCGGGGATCTGTGCCTGGACCTGACCGCGCGCCGGGCGACCAGGGGCGAGGCCGAGGTGCAGCTGACGGCGCAGGAGTTCGCCCTTCTCGAGGCGATGGCTCGCCGCAAGGGGGAGGCGCTGACCCGTGAGCAGCTCGTGCACCTGGCGTGGGACATCGCGTACGAGGCCCGGTCCAACGTCGTCGACGTGTGCGTCAAGGGCCTGCGCGACCGCATCGACCGACCGTTCGGGCGGCACTCGCTGCAGACGGTCCGTGGTGTGGGCTACCGCCTCGCGGAGGACCCGTCGTGAGCCGCGTGCCGATCCGGCTGCGGCTGGCGCTCTTCTTCGCCGCCGCGGCCGCGGTGCTGCTGACCGCGGTCGGCGGGTTCGGCTACCTGCGGCTGTCGAGCGGCCAGTCCCACGACCTCGACCTCGAGCTGCGGCAGCGGGCTCAGGACCTGATCGGGCCGGTCAGTCGGCCGGGGGCTTCGCTCGGCAGCGTGGCGGCCACCGGCTTCGTGGAGCACGGCGAGAGCTTCGCGGAGGTGATGACCCCGTCGGGGCGGCTGGTGCAGTCCACTCGCACGCTGCACGACCGGCCGCTGCTGTCACCGGCGCAGACCGCTCGCGCCGCCAGGGGCACGATCACCATCGACCGCGGCAGCGCGCCGGGGCTGAACGAGCCAGCCCGGCTCCTCGCGACGCCGTTCACGCGTGAGGGGAGGACGTTCGTGCTCGTCGTCGGCGACACCCGGGAGAACGGGCTCGAGGTGCTGCGTGGGGTCCGGGACCAGCTCCTGATCGGGCTGCCCGTGCTCGTGCTGCTCACCTTCCTCGGCGCGTACGCCGTCGCCGGGGCGGCGCTGCGTCCGGTGGAGGCGATGCGCCGCCGGGCGTCCGAGCTGACCGCGGGCGATCCGGCGCTCCGGCTGCCGATCCCGCCGGCCGCCGACGAGATCGCGCGCCTCGGCCTCACCCTGAACGCGCTGCTGGCCAGGGTCGAGGAGACCCTCGAGCGGGAGCGGGCGTTCGTCGCGCACGCCAGCCACGAGCTCCGCACACCGCTCGCGCTGCTGCGGACCCAGCTGGAGCTGGCCGTCCGCCGTCCGCGCCCCGCGGTCGAGCTGGTCGAGGCGATCAGGTCGGCCGAGGTGGAGGTCGACCGGCTACAGCGCCTCGCCGAGGACCTGCTGCTGCTCGCCCAGGCGGGCGACGGGGAGCTCGCCGTCCAGCTCGAGGACGTCGCCGTGGCGGAGCTCTTCGCGGACGTCCGGGCGCGGTTCGCCGGGGCGGTCGCCGAGTCCGGCCGGCTGCTCGAGATCGGGAGCCAGGCGGGCGCCGTCCGGGTCGACCGCGGCCAGCTCCTCCAGGCGCTGACCAACCTCGTGGCCAACGCGTTCGAGCACGGCGGCTCGACCGTGCGGCTCGACGCGCGACCCGGGGACGGTCGCGTGGCGCTGGTGGTGGGGGACGGCGGGGACGGCTTCACCCCGGAGATGCTGGAGCACGGGATGGAACGGTTCGTGCGGGACCGGGCCACGGGCGGAGCCGGACTGGGGCTCGCGATCGTGGCCGCGATCGCCGCGGCGAACGGCGGCGCGGCCGGCGTGCGCAACGTGGACGACGGCGCGGAGGCCTGGATCGCGGTCCCGGCCGCCCAGGGTCTCCTCGCCTCTCCCGACGACTCGGGGGTCGTGTCGGGTCGGGCGGGGGCTGCTGTCCATTTCCCCGCCTGAGCGGGGAAATGGGCGCTTGTTGGCCGAAACTTCCCCCACCAAGCGCCAGGAAAGGCCACCACGTGTGACGGGAGTGACTCGATGGGCGCGCCGGGCGGGCCGCCGTGACCGCCTGCCCTACCCACCCAGCGCGGCGAGGAGGTCGGGGCCTGACATCTCACCCGGCCGGGCGCCCCGGGCGGCCGCGGCGGACATCAACGCCTGGATCCGGGCGTTCGCCGGGGTCGGTACGCCGTGGAGCCGGCCGAGCAGCGCGATCTCGCCGTTGAGGAAGTCGGTCTCGATCCCGGCGCCGCGCGCCAGGCTCTGCCACGTCGACCCTCCGCCGCGCTCGGCGCCGGCCACCTGACCCATCCTCAGGTGGTCGCCGCGGCGCTCGTCGTCCTCCGCCTGGGTGACCGGGTCGATCCCGGCGGCCGCGAAGACGCGGTCCGCCTCCGCGGTCAGCAGCTCGAGCGCCCGCCACGCGTCGGCCGAGTCGAGGTCGGCGCCGCAGAGCGCCTGGACGGCGTTCCCGAGGTTGTTGACGAGCTTCCGGTACTTCCAGCGCATGATGTCCGCCCGCGCCACCGACTCGAAGCGCGAGGCGCGCAGGGCCGCGGCCAGCTCCTCGTCGAGCGCGTCGGCACCGTCGGGGAACCGTCCCAGGTCGAGGATCCCGCTCGTCGGCGCGGAGTGCGCGATCACGACGCCGGGCTCCAGGTGCTCGGTCGGGCACATCACGCAGATGCCGTGCACGCGCTCGAACCAGCGCGCCAGCGTCCGCTCGTTGGCGACGCCGTTCTGCGCCGACACCACGGGCACCTCCGGCCCCGCGGCGGCCACGAGGTCGCGCGCCGCGGACTCCGTGTCCTGGCTCTTCACGGCGAGGACGACCACGTCGTCGGGGGTCCAGGTGAGCTCCGAGGCGCGGGCGTACGCCGGGATCCGCAGCGTGACCCGCTCCTCGGGTGTGGCCAGCACCAGGCCCGTCGACCTGATGGCGTCCCCGTGCGCGCCGCGGGCGATCAGCGCGACGTCGTACCCGGCCTGGTGACAGCCGGCCACCGATCGTCCCGCCGATCCCGCCCGCTCCCATCACCACGACCCGCACGTCGCCACCCTAGGGAGCGGAATGCCGTGGCCGTCCGCCGGGTTGGGCGGATATGGACCTCGGCCGATGGGTGTTGCTCGTCGCCGTCGCGGCGGCCGTGGCGTTCGGTGGCTGGCGGGCGGTGTCGCGACGGGCGGTTCCGCGGGACGCACCGGGTACGCCGGCGTGAGGGCGCCGTGGTCTCGACGGGCTCGACCGACGGCGGCGGCTGGTCCGACGGCGGCGGCTCGACCGACGGGGACCGTGGTGGTCTCGACTTCGCTCGACCACCGAGGAGCGACGCTCGACCACCGAGGAGCGACGCTCGACCACCGAGGAGCGACGCTCGACCACCGAGGGCGACGCTCGACACCGAGGGCGCGCCCCAACGGCGACGAGCAGAGCGTGCTGGCGGGGACGGCGTACGACGGTCAGCGGGGGGAGCGCGCGACGCTGCTGCAGTTCTCCTCGGCGTTCTGTGCCCCGTGCCGGGCGACCCGGCGGACCCTCGCAGACGTGGCCCGTGCCGTACCGGGGGTGACGCACGTCGAGATCGACGCGGAGGAGCACCTCGACCTGGTCCGCCGGCTCGGGATCCTGCGCACCCCGACCACGCTGGTCCTCGACGGCTCCGGACGCGAGCTGACCCGGGCGACCGGGGCGCCACGAGCGGCGCACGTTCTCGACGCGCTCGAGGGAGGCCTGGTCTGATGTCCAACATCTGGATCGGAGTCTCACCTGACGGGACGCTCGGTGGTTGGGCGGGTCGGCACGCGCCTACAGTTCCGGGCATGTCCACGACGCATCTGACGCGCCGGCGCGCCGTCGACCACTGCCGCGTCCGCTCGTCGCTGTGTCGCCTGACCTGACGTGAGCCCGTCGCGCCATTTTCTACTTTCTCAGTAGACTTTCACCGGGCTCCTCTTCTCCCCAGTCCCCGTCGTCAGGAGCGTCATGTCCACCGTTGCCGGCCCCGTCCCCGCTGTTGGCACCGGCATCGACCCGCGAGGGCCACGGGTCGCCGCCGCGCTGACCTCCGCTCGTCCTGGCCGCCGTCCTGGTGACGCCACAGCCCGCGGCGACGGTGCTGCTGGCGGTGCAGACCGTCGTCTTCGCGATCGGCGCGGTCCGCGGCGTCCAGCACACGCCGTACTCCTGGCTGTTCCGCACCCTCCTCCGCCCGCGGCTCTCGGCGCCCGACCACCTCGAGGACCCGCGGCCGCCGCGGTTCGCGCAGGCCGTCGGCCTGGGCTTCGCGGTCGTCGGGCTGATCGGCTTCCTGGCCGGCGTCACGGCGCTCGGGCTGGTCGCCACCGGCCTGGCGTTCGCCGCGGCCCTGCTCAACGCCGTCTTCGGCTTCTGCCTGGGCTGCGAGATCTATCTGCTCCTCCGGCGGGCGACCGCTCGCTGACCACGACCCCGCGCCGGGCACCGGCGTACAGAAAGGTAAATCAATGAGCCGCGACACCGCTCTCGTCTCCGCCCAGTGGGTGGAGGACCATCTCGACGACCCGAAGGTCGTCCTCGTCGAGGTCGACGAGGACACCGCCGCCTACGACAAGGGCCACATCCAGGGCGCGATCAAGCTCGACTGGACCACCGACCTGCAGGACCAGGTGCGGCGCGACTTCGTCAACAAGGCGCAGTTCGAGAAGCTGCTGTCCTCGCGCGGCGTCGCCAACGACGACACGGTGGTGCTGTACGGCGGCAACAACAACTGGTTCGCGGCCTACGCCTACTGGTACTTCAAGCTCTACGGCCACGACGACGTCAAGCTGCTCGACGGCGGCCGCAAGAAGTGGGAGCTCGACAGCCGCGAGCTGACCGACGAGCTGCCCCAGCGCGACGCGACGTCGTACACCGCGCAGGAGCAGGACCACTCGATCCGCGCCTTCCGCGACGAGGTCGTGCAGTCGATCGGCGCGCAGAACCTGGTCGACGTGCGCTCGCCCGACGAGTACGCCGGTCGGCTGCTCGCCCCGGCCCACCTGCCGCAGGAGCAGGCGCAGCGCGCCGGCCACATCCCGACCGCCGCGAACGTGCCGTGGAGCAAGGCGGCCAACGACGACGGGACGTTCAAGTCCGACGACGAGCTCAAGGAGCTCTACACCGACGCCGGAGTCGACTGGGGCAAGGACACCATCGCCTACTGCCGGATCGGCGAGCGGTCGTCGCACACGTGGTTCGTGCTCAAGGAGCTGCTCGGCCAGCAGAACGTGAAGAACTACGACGGCTCGTGGACCGAGTACGGCTCGCTGGTCGGCGTACCCGTGGTGGTCGGCGACGAGCGCCGGCTCGGCGGACGCCTGATGTGCGGCGCGACCGAGGGCGGCCTGTCGCTCGACGGCGTCGACGTGGCCAAGGAGGCGGTGGTGCAGGGGCAGGTCGTCCGCGACGGCCAGCCCGTGCCCAACGCCTACGTGCGGCTGCTCGACCGGACCGGTGAGTTCACCGCCGAGGTGCCGACCTCGGCGACCGGGCACTTCCGCTTCTTCGCCGGCAACGGCGAGTGGACGCTGCGCACGCTGGCGCCCCGCAGGCGGAGACCGTCGACCAGAAGGTCAACGCCGCCGTCGGCTCCGTCGCCGAGGTGACGATCACCCTCTGACGCCGAGTCGGCGCAAACAGACACGGAAAGAACGCCGAGTCGTCACGTGACGACTCGGCGTTCGTACGTCGTAGCACCCCCGGCGAGCCCCCGCTAGACTCCGCGCGTGCCGACCTGCCCTGCGTGCGGTCAGGAGCTCCCGGGGGACTTTCCGTTCTGCCCGTTCTGTGCGGCTCCCGCTGACCGCGCAGCCGGCGGCCGCGGCGCTCGAGGAGCGCAAGGTCGTCACCGTGCTCTTCTGCGACCTCGTCGGCTTCACGGCGGCCTCGGACGCGGCCGACCCGGAAGACGTCCGCGCCCGGATCCGGCCCTACCACGCGCGCCTGCGGCAGGAGATCGAGCGGTACGGCGGCACCGTGGAGAAGTTCATCGGTGACGCGGTGATGGCGGTCTTCGGCGCGCCGATCGCGCACGAGGACGACGCCGAGCGCGCCATCCGTGCCGCACTCCGCCTCCTCGAGGCGATCGACGACCTGAACGACCAGGACGCTGCGCTCGCGCTCCAGGTGCGGATCGGCATCAACACCGGCGAGGCCGTCGTCGCGCTGGGTGCCCGCCCCGAGGAGGGTGAGGGGTTCGTCACGGGCGACGTCGTGAACACCGCTTCTCGCCTGCAGGGTGCGGCGCCCGTGGACGGGATCGCGGTCTCCGAGGCGACGTACCGACAGACGGAGCGGATCTTCGACTACGAGACGCTCGCGCCGGTACGGGTGAAGGGCAAGGCGGAGCCGCTCGCGCTCTACCGCCCGCTCGCCGCGCGCGCTCGCTTCGGCTCGGACGTGACCCGGACACATGCGACCCCGCTCGTCGGCCGAGAGCTCGAGAAGACGCTGCTGGTCGGCACCTTCGAGCGCTCCGCCCAACAGCGCACCTGCCAGCTGGTCACGATCGTGGGCGAGCCAGGTGTCGGCAAGAGCCGGCTGGCCGCGGAGCTCTTCCAACACATCGACGAGCGCCCGGACCTGGTGACCTGGCGCCAGGGTCGCTGCCTTCCCGTACGGCGAGGGGATCGCGTTCTGGGCGCTCGGGGAGATCGTGAAGGCCGAGTGCGGCATCCTCGACTCCGACTCGCCGGCCGAGGCCGAGGCCAAGCTCGGAGCGCGCTCTGCCCGTCGACGAGCAGGATTCGGTCTGGCTCAAGGCCCGCCTGGCCCCGCTCGTGGGCGTGCCCTCCGAGGTCTGCCTCGCAGGAGGAGTCGTTCACCGCCTGGCGGCGCTTCCTGGAGGCGCTGGCGGCCACCAGGGTCCGACGGTGCTGGTCTTCGAGGATCTGCACTGGGCAGATGATGCCCTGCTCGCCTTCCTGGAGCACCTGGCCGACTGGTCGGAGGGCGTGCCGCTCCTCATCCTCTGCACGGCCCGCCCCGAGCTGCACGAGCAGCATCCGACCTGGGCAGCCGGGCTGCGGAACGCGACCACGGTCAACCTTGCCCCGCTCACCGACGAGGAGACCGCGCGCCTGCTCTCCTCGCTCCTCCAGCGCGCGGTCCTGCCAGCAGACACCCAGCAGGCCCTGCTCGAGCGGGCCGGCGGGAACTCCTCTGTACGCCGAGGAGTTCGTGCGGCTGCTCGCCGACCAAGACTTCCGGTCGGGGGGCCTCGAGGGTGTCCAGCTGCCCGACTCGGTGCAGGCCCTGATCGCGGCCCGGCTGGACACGCTGACCCCGGACCGGAAGAGCCTGCTCCAGGACGCCTCCGTGATGGGGAAGCTCTTCTGGGCGGGGGCCCTTGCGGACATGGGTGATCGCGACCCGCGCGAGGTCGAGCTCGCTCTGCACGAGCTGGCCCGCAAGGAGCTGGTGCGCCCCGCTCGCACGAGCTCGATGGCGGGCGAGGCCGAGTACGGCTTCTGGCACCTTCTGGTCAGGGACGTCTGCTACGGGCAGATCCCTCGCGCAGGGCGCGCTGCCCGCCACCGTGTCGCCGCCGCCTGGCTCGAGCACAAGGCCGGTGACCGGGCCGAGGACCTCGCGGACGTCCTCGCCTACCACTACCTCAGCGCCCTCGAGCTCGGCGGCGCCGCAACCGACCCTGACCAGGCGACGCGGATCGAAGCGAGCGCGATCCGATACCTGGCCATGGCCGCAGAGCGGGCATTGGCGCTTGACGTGACGCGGGCCGAGGCCAGCCTGGCCAAGGCGCTGGCGCTCGCCCCCGCCGGGCATCCCGAGCGCGCGTGGCTCCTCGAACGATGGGCGCACGCCGCCCAACAGCAGAACCGCCTCCAAGAGACACGCGACGCGTACGAGGAGGCGCTGACCCTGTACCGCGAACAGCACGAGAGCGTTGCCGCAGGGCGCGTGCTGACGCTGTTGTCCGTCGTGGCCGGCCGGATGAGCCTCCGCCATACCGACCAAGAGCTCCTGGATGAGGGCCTGGCCCTGCTCGAGGCGCAACCGCCCGGCCCCGAGCTCGTGGCCGCGTACGTCAGCCAGGCGGGAAAGCACTACGTCGTGGGCAGACCGTCGGAGGCGATCGTGGCCGCCGAGCAGGCCCTTGCCTTGGCCGCAGAGCTCGGCCTGCCCGAGCCCGTGGCGGCACTCGGCTTCCGCGGGGGAGCCCGCTGCACGTTGGGTGAGCGGGAGGGACTCGAGGACATGCGTTCAGCGCTCGCGCTCGCCGTCGACCAGGGACAGGGGCGCACGGCAGCCCAACTGCACAACAACCTGGCGGATTCCACGTGGCAGTTCGAGGGTCCCGCGGCGGCGTTGGCCGCCTGTCGGGAAGGGATCGACTTCTGCGAGCGACGGGGGATCGTCGAGTACGGACTCAGCATCACGGGCATGAGCGCGACCATGCTCGCAGCGCTCGGCCTACCGGAGGAGGCACTGGCCGTCGCCGAGCCGGTAGCGGAACGTCTGGAAGCGTCCGGCGACATCTTCTTCACCGAGCCGCGTTCGACGGTGCTTCGCCAGCTCGTCGAGCGTGGTCAGCACGAGGGTGTCGCTGGTGTGGACGAGTTCGTGGCGACGGCGCGCGACAGCGACAGTCCGCAGGTGTACGCCCACGCGTTCACGGCCGCGGCACGCCTGCTGCTGGCCCAAGGTCACCGGAGGCAGGCGAGCGACCTGCTGGTCGAGGTCACGCAGCTGCCGGAGGTCTTCGCGGAGGCCTACTACGCCGAGTCTTTGCCCGCGGTGGTCCGGACTGCGCTCGCACTCGGGGACCCGGGGCTGGCCGCACGGCTGGTGGACGGGGTCGAACCGGTCTCGCCGCTCTTCGAGCATGCGCTTGCGGCCGCGCGCGCCCAGCTCGCCGAGGCCGACGGTCACCACGCCGAGGCGGTCAGCGCTCTACGCCGAGGCGGCCGAGCGCTGGGGTCGGTTCGGCAACGTCCCCGAGCGCGCCTACGCCCTCCTCGGCCACGGGACGATGCCTGAACGCCATCGGCGACCCTGAGGCGGAGGGGCCACTGCAGGTGGCGCGTGAGCTCTTCGAGTCGATGGGCTACCAGCCGGCCCTCGCGGAGACCGACGAGCTGTTGGCCGGCTCGGACACCGCCGCCATGTAGCGATGAGGATCGCCGAGTCGGCTAGTGACGACTCGGCGTACATTTAATGTCCTCGTGCATCGACTCAGCGTTCGAGGAGGACGGTGAACGGGCCGTCGTTCACCGACTCGACCAGCATGTGAGCGCCGAAGACGCCGCGTTCGACCCGGGCGCCGAGGGCAGCCAGTGCGGCGCAGAACGCGTCGTACAGCGGCTCGGAGACCGGGCCGGGCGCGGCGGCCTCCCAGGTGGGGCGCCGGCCCTTGCGGGCGTCGCCGTACAGCGTGAACTGCGAGACGACCAGGACCGGTGCGCCGAGGTCGGAGGCCGACTGCTCGTCGGCGAGGATCCGCAGACCCCAGACCTTGCGCGCCATCCAGTCGACCTCGGCGGCGGTGTCGGCGTGGGTGACACCGAGGTAGACCAGCAGACCGGGCGACGTCGAGGGCGCCGACGACGGCGCCGTCGACGACGCACGGACGCCGAGGCGACGCGTTGGACGACGGCACGCATGCGCTCATCATCGCCGGTCGAGCGCCGTGCGATCGGACCCCTCTGACACGATGACCCCATGACCGACCCGCTGCTGATCACCGTGGCACCGACGGGGGCCGAGACGACCAAGGACGACTGCCCCCAGCTCCCCACCACCCTCGAGGAGCTCGTCGCAGACCGCGCAGGACTGCGAGCGCGCCGGCGCCGCGATGATCCACGTCCACATCCGCGACGACGACCACCGGCCCACGCTCGATCTCCAGCGCTGCTCACCGACACCGTCGCAGGCGCTCCACGAGGCGACCGACCTGATCGTCCAGCTCTCGACGGGCGGCAGCGTCCACGACCCGCTCGACCAGCGGCTCAAGGTGCTCGACGCCGAGCCCGACTCGTGCAGCCTGACCATGGGCACGACCAACTTCGGCGACGACGTGTTCTCCAACCCCTGGCCGTTCGTCTGCGAGCTCTACCAGCTCGCCCAGGAGCGCGGCGTGGTCCCGGAGTTCGAGCTGTTCGACCTCGGCCAGGTGCACGCGCTGCGTCGCCTGCTCGACCGCTACGGGCTGCCCGCCGGCGGCAAGGTGCACGTCGACCTCGTGATGGGGGTGCCCGGCGGCATGAACGGTACGACGGACGCCCTCGTCGCCGCCGTACGCGACCTGCCCGCCGAGACCACCAGCTGGTCGGCCACCGGCATCGGCCGCTCCACCCTGGCCGTGATGCTCGCCAGCCTGTCCAAGGGCGGCCACCTGCGGGTCGGCATGGAGGACGTGCTCACGATCAGCCGCGGCGTACCCGTCGAGTCCAACGCCCAGCTCGTCGAGCGCGCGGTCGCGGTCGGTGCGCTGGCTCAGCGGACGCCCGATGACTCCCGCCGAGGCGCGCGAGCTGATCGGCGTACGCGGCTGACTCAGCTCGCGGCCGGTTCCTTGGGCGCCGTCCCTCCGCGCTCCGGGACGGCTTCGTCCTGGCGGCGGGCCTTGTCGGACTTGTACTCGTAGCGGTAGTAGTCGCCACCGCTGTAGCCACCCGACGCGCTCCGGCGCATCCGGTTGAACACGAGACCGAGCGTGCGCCCGTGCACGTTCGAGATGTGGTTGAGCGCCACCGTGAGCTCGGTGTCGAGCGTGCCGCCGTGGGTGATCACCACGATGGCGCCGTCGGCCGACCGGGTCAGCACCGCCGCGTCGGTGACGGGCAGCAGCGGCGGCGCGTCGACGATGACCATCGCGTCCTGGGCCAGCTCGGCCATCAGGGTGCGCATCGCCTGCGAGCCGAGGAGCTCGCTCGGGTTCGGCGGGATCGCACCGGACGCGAGCACCCGGAGCCCGGGGACGTCGGGGTGGTCCTGCATGACCTCCTCGGCGGTCACCCGGCCGACCAGCACGTCGGTCAGGCCGGCGCCGTCGACCATGCCGAGCGAGTTCGCGACGGTGGGACGACGCAGGTCGCCGTCGATCAGGGTGACCGGCTGGCCGCCGATCGCGATGGCGGCGGCCAGGTTGGCGGCGATCGTGGACTTGCCCTCCGACTGCTTGGGGCTGGTCACCACGATGACGCGCGGCGGGTTGTCGACGTCCATGTAGGCCAGGTTGGTCCGCAGCTTGCGGAACGCCTCGGCCACGCTCGCAGAGTTGCTGTCCGTCGGCGCCGAGACCGCGAGGGCGAGCTGCTTGCCGTCGGCGTGACGCACGTGGGGCGACTTCGGCACCTGGCCGATCACCGTGACGCCGTACGCCTTCTCGACCTCCTCCGCGGACCTGAGGCGGCGGTCGAACTGGTGGCGGATCATCGCGTACGCGAACCCGATCATCAGCCCCAGGAGCAGCCCGATCACCAGGTTGAGCTTCGTGCGGGGCAGGACCGGGGCACCGGGCAGCTGCGCGGACGTGTAGGGGAGCATCCGGAGGCCGCTCTGGCCCGGCGCCGGCTTGCCCTCGATCTGGGCCACCTGCTGCGACAGCGCCTTCACCCAGGCGTCGGCCAGCTGCTGGGCCTTCAGCGGCGTGGCGGCGCGCGCGCTGATGTCGATGAGCACGGTGTCGAGCGGCTGGCTCACCGAGATGCTGCCGACCAAGGCACCGGGCGACGTGGACAGGTGGAGGTTGTCGATGACCCTCTGCGGCGGTGCGGACGCTGGTGGCGATCGCGACGTACGACGTGACGCGGGACTTCGCGAGCGAGTCACCGACGGACGCATCGGTGGCGTTGTGAGTCTTGCCCGTGGTGACGAAGCCGGTGGCCGACGCCTGGTAGACCTTCGGCTGCTCGTAGCTGTATCCCGCGGCGGCGAGCACCCCGAGTGCCGCCAGGACCACGACGCCCACCCAATGGGCGAGCACGATCCGCACGTAGTCCTTGAATTCCATGACCGACTCCTCGCCGCGGTAGCCGCGGGTCCTACACTCCCCCGGGTGCGAGGCCCCAGCGTAGGTGATCCGCCGCGGGTGCGTCTGGAAGCTTTGAAAGTTGGCTTCGAGATCTCCTGCGTCGGTTCCGGACGCTCCGAACTGGCGCACGCGATCGAGGCGGCCTGGGACCGCTGCCTCGTCGACGGGGACCAGCCGCCGGTCCAGCGGTTGAGGGTGCTGCTCGAGGACGATCCGGAGACCCTGGCCGCCGAGGCCGGCGCCGCCGACCTGTTCGGCTCCGACCTGCCCACCGTCATGGACCGGCTGAGCCCGCTGATCACGCGGCTGGCCGTGAGCGAACGCGCACGGGACCTGACGATGTTCCACGCCTGCGCGGTCGCGGACCCGGCGACCGGCGACGCCGCGGTGCTGTACGGCCCGTCCGGCACGGGCAAGACCACCCTTGCGCGCGCCCTGGGCACCGACTTCGTCTACCTCACCGACGAGACCGCCGCGGTCACCTCCGACTTCCTTCTGGTGCCCTACCCCAAGCCACTGTCGATCCTCCTCGCGCCCGACGACCCCTTGAAGGAGCAGGTGTCGCCGGGGCGCATCGGCCTCCTGGGGCCGGCCCCGGGTCCCTTCCGATTGCGGGCCCTGGTCCAGCTGCGGCGCGACCCGGCACACGTCGGTGACGCGGTCCTCGAGCGACTGCTGACGATCGACGCGCTGCCCGAGCTGGTCGGCCAGACGTCGTACACCCGGGCCATGGACCGTCCGCTCCACCGGCTCGCGGGCCTGGCGCGCGAGGCCGGCGGCGTACGGCGGGTCACCTACGCCGAGGCCGTGCCAGCTCCGCCCGCTCGTGGGTGCGCTCCTCGACGGGGACGCCTGATGCGCGCGCGCCGCCTCGAGGTGGTCGACGAGTACGTCGAGGACGACCGGGTCGCCCTCTTCACGATGGGCGGCATGGTCGTGGTGCTGTCGGAGCTGGCCAGCGTGGCGTGGTCCGCCCTCGGCGAAAGCTGGACGAGCGCGGAGCAGATCTCCGACGAGCTGGTGCAGGTGTTCGGTTCGCCCGAGGGCGGCGACGCTCTGGGAGCGACCGAGACCGCCTTGCGCACCCTGGCGGACAACGAGCTGGTCGAGGTCGACGAGGGCTGACAGGGCCCCTTCGCTGGTCGAGCCTGTCGAGACCACGAGCCCCCTCGCTGGTCGAGCGAAGTCGAGACCACGGGCCCCTCGCTGGTCGAGCGAAGTCGAGACCACAGGCCCCTCGCTGGTCGAGCCTGTCGAGACCAAGCCCCCTCGCTGGTCGAGCCTGTCGAGACCACGGGCCCCTCGCTGGTCGAGCCTGTCGAGACCAAGGCCCCTCGCTGGTCGAGCCTGTCGAGACCAAGCCCCGGTCGAGCCTCCCTCGCTGGTCGAGCCTGTCGAGACCAAGGCCCCCTCGGTGGTCGAGCGTGTCGAGACCAGGCCCTTCGCTGGTCGAGCCTGTCGAGACCAAGGCCCCCTCGCTGGTCGAGCCTGTCGAGACCAAGGCCCCTCGCTGGTCGAGCTTGTCGAGACCAAGGCCCCCTCGGTGGTCGAGCGAAGTCGAGACCACCACCCCTCCATGGCCCGTCCGGGTCATCACCCGTGGTCCGGGGGGACTACCCAAGATGGTCGGCAAAGTTCGGCGATTCTCCCTACGCCGCCGACCGGGGTACGCCACGCTTCTGGCATTCCACCGGGGGGTGGAACTTCGCTGGGGGGCGATCGGGCGTCTCTCCCTATGCAGGGGGATCACACGCTCGTGCGTGACAACAACGCCACTTTCGACGACGGCAAAAACAGCCGTCCCACCCGTCGCACGGTCGTCCGTGTCGGCGCCACGGCCGCCTGGGCGGTGCCCGTGATCGCCATGGCCGCGCCCGCGCAGGCGGTGACGGCGTCGGGGGGAACCACCACCCTGACCGCCGTCGTGGTCCCTCACAGCCAGGGCCAGTCGGAGCAGACCGTGACGTTTCAGGTCCAGGTCTGCAACACGGGCACGAGCGCGACGGCCGGGCTGTCCGCCACCGCGGGTGGCGGATCGCACAAGCTCACGGGCTTCACCGTCGGCAGCTGGCCCGGTGCCACGAACTCGAAGGGGGCCACGTCGCTCTCGGTCTCGGCCCCGACGGATGGGCAGATCGCCAAGAACTCGTGCTCGACCTACCTGGTCTCGTTCACCCTCCACGACGCGGGCACGCAGGTCATCAAGATCACCTTCAAGACCACCAATGGTGCCTTGGCGACCTTCAACATCACCACGAGCTGATTGACGAGCCTCGCGATGCACCTGAAGCTGGGGGGCTCCGCCGGGCGCAGGCCCGCGCGGGGACAGCACTGCCTCGCGCACAGCGCATGTGCGCGTCGCAACTCGTCGGCGGCCGGTGACCGAGCGCGTGATGCCGACGGTTCGCTCCGTCGTATCGAAGAGTCCGCAGGGCTGACCCGTCCCTGCCCGGCCGACGCGTCGGCAGTACGCGATCACAGCAGTGACCGGATCGCCTTGGCCCGGAGCCGACGCGAAGTGAGCACTTCTCGCTGTGCACCCCGAGCTTCGCGTGCCGCGCTCGGCGTACGCCGGTCGCGCAGCGCTCGGGTACTGACGCCGCTGCGCGTGGCACGCCGGGTGGGTGCGCTGGTGTGGCAGGCGAGCCTGCACGACCTGCGGACCCCCGCGCGCGTGCTTCCCTGGCTACGGCGCATCGTCGCCGCGGTCAGCGGCGCCGTGACGGCCTGAACCGCGCCATGTCGATCGCGGAGCTCGCCCTCACCGAAGCGGTCCCGTTGGCCCACGCGGTGGTCGCGCGCACCGCCGAGCTCCACGACGTCCGGGTGCTCTTCATCAAGGGTCCGGTCGCGGCCCGCCAGGGCCTGCGATCGGTGCGCCCCTCGGTCGACGTGGACGCGCTGGTCGATCCCGCTCGCCGGCACGTCCTGGCGGCGGCCCTCACAGAGCTCGGCTGGGTGGACGAGAACCCCTACACCTCACCCACGGTGCTGCCCCACCACTCGCTCACGCACCGCAAGTCCTCCTGGCCCTGCGAGCTCGACCTGCACGACCGCTTCCCGGGCTTCTTCGCCGACCGCCAGCTCGTGTTCGAGACGCTCTGGGCGCGCCGCACGACGGTCACCGTCGCCGCGTGCGAAGTCTCGTGCCCCGATCCCGCTGGCCAGGCGCTGATCCTGGCACTGCACTCCCTCCGGGACCCCCACGACCGGGCCAAGGCCGCCGACCTCGACGACCTGGTCGACCGCCTGCCCGCGCTGCTGGGCAGCTCGGGGCTCCGGGACCTCGCCGAGCTGGCGCATGACCTGGGGGCGGCCGACACCGCGACTCCCTTCCTCGAGCGGGTCGGCGCGCCGCTTCTCGGAACGGGTCGCACCGACAAGGACGACCTGCGGGCCTGGCGGCTCCGCACACAGCCGGCCGACATGACTGCGGTCAGCTGGCTCCAGGAACTCCGCCGTCGGCCGATCAGCTCCTGGCTCAACTACCTGTGGTACGCCGCCTGGCTGTCCGAGACCGAGCTGCGGCTCGCGAATCCTGGGCTCCAGGGTGGCTCCTTCTCACTTGTGCGCGCACGAGCCCGACGCTTGCGCCGCGGACTGGGAGCCGTACCCCATGCGGTGATCGCGACAAGATCTGCCAGCGCAGGCGAAGCCACGCGGGGCGTGACGGGCATTCGACGGCGCCGGGCCAGCCGAGAGTAGGCGCGTGTGTGGCCAACTCGGCACCAACAGCTGCACGGAACCAGGGAACCGGACCGAACCACCGTGAGCGTCTGGCGCTGCACGTACTATGGGCCGTTGCACTGGCCAGAGCACGGAGATCGAATGACATTACAACGCGGGAGCGTCGAGTGAGTGAGGCCCTCGGCCCCCTCCGGCCAGGCATCTGGTGAGCGTGCGTCGGTATCGCCACGAGTCACGGTCGTGGTACCGACCCTCGGCGAACGAGAGGGATGGCTGCGGCTCTGCATCCAGTCGATCATCGACGATGGGGACGTCGTCGCTGCGTCGTGGTCGGGCCCGAATCGGACGCTTTGGAGACGGTTCGCGAGGAGCATGGTGCGGAGTCCATGCCGGAGCGTCAGCGAGGCATGGCCAACGCGGTCAATCAGGTACTGGAGCGGCGGACACGCCCTTTGTCTCGTGGCTCGGTGACGATGACCTATTGTCCGCGGGCAGCCTGACGCTGACGGCGGAGGCATTGGCGGCTCGGCCCGACGCAAGCATGGCGTACGGGCCAGTGCCGGATCATCGACGGCGATGGTCGCAGGTTGTGGACGATCCGGCCGGGGCGAATCGTGATCCCCCTCATGAGGTTCAATTCGCAACTGCTTCCTCAACCCGGGTGCTTGATCCGCCGCGAGGCCTTGGACGAGGTGGGACTCCTCGATCCGGACCTTCGTAACCCTATGGATCTCGACCTGTTTCTACGTCTTCTCCGCTGGGGTCCCTTTGTCTACGTTCCCGGGGTTGTATCTGCGTTCCGGGTGCATCCCACGTCGCTCACCAGTACCAATCCACGACCTGGATCCGAGGCCAGAGACGTCCGTCGGATCTACCTCTCTCCACTCTCCGCGAAAACCGCAGACCTGTCGGAGCCGCTCAGTATCTTCAGCAAGGTCCTCGCCCGACTGCAGATGGCCGACCCTCGTCGTGACGAAGCGACCTTTTGTGGTTGAGCGCGTACGCAGAGCCATAGGGCTCTTGCTCTATTACGGTGTGGGCAGACATTTACCCGCGTCGACTGCTCCGGGGGGAAGTACTTTCGAGCGGCGCGGCGAGCGATGTGCCGCGGGGTCTTCCGCAGTTCAGGCCCTGCACTAAACATCGAATCGGGAGCCTGGTTCCGGCAGCGGGCGTCAAGTTTCGGTCGGGGCGCGCTCCGGCATCGGGGTCCGGTGTCAACTGCATGGCGAGGTCATCATCGGGAATGACGTCATGATGGGTCCCGAAACCATCATCTACACCGCGAACCACGACTTCGCCGACACGAAGCTCCCGATGATCGAACAGGGCCACGCGACTCAGCGAAGGGTTGTGATCGGCGACGACGTGTGGATCGGCGCGCGGGTCATCATCCTGCCGGGCGTGACGATCGGCACCGGCTGTGTCGTTGGCGCAGGCTCGGTCTTGACGCGCGATGTCCCTCCTGGGTCCGTCGTTGCTGGAAATCCGGCACGGGTCGTGAAGCGCCGTGGGGACTGACGTCTGACCGCACGTACAGCAGGCGCGCGAGTGATCGGCCGGGCACAGGGCGACAAGCACAGCGCTCTGTGGGTCTTCGTAGTCCTGTAGCGCCTCGCTGGTCACGCCGCACGGGAGCGTGATCAGCTTGTTCATCGTGCTCGCAGCCGTCGCGGCACCCACATGGCTGCCCGTGAGCTGGGGCAACTCTCGCTTCAGAAAGCTTGCGGGTTGGGGGCTGGTTTGGGCGATTGCACAGGTGATCTCGAACCTTGCTCATGGCTACACGATTCGAGGAAGCATTCTGGGGAGTCGGCAACCCGCGGTCGCGGTCATCAGCGTGGGCTTCTTCCTGTGGTGCTACCACCGGGTCGGCTCTGTGCTGCCCGTCATCGTCGCTGCAATGGTGACGCAACCCATCTTTTTCGTACATGGCGCGCTTCCAGGACACGTTTACCAACCCCTGGAAATACATCTGGGGGGTGCCTGTTTGCCTCGTGGGCGCCGCGCTCCTTGAGCGGTATGTCCCGGGGCGTCGCTTGTCGATAGCGTTCGTGTTTCTTGTTGCCGCGACGGTAAACTTCGTCGTCGATTACCGATCGCTTGCGGGAGAACTATTCATCGCGGCGGTCATCATGCTGGCGAGGGGGGCCAGCAGTAAGGCACGTGCCAGGGTAATTCTTGGCGCCCTCATTGCGGCTCTGGTATCGGTCCCGCTGCTCATGTACGCCGTCCAGCACGGCTACACGTCCGAGGCCTATAAACGTCAGCATCCGACGCTCACTGCGCCGACGAGTCCGAAACAGTACGTCATGCAGGGTCGTCCCGAGATCCTCGTCAGTTCGACCGTCATCGAGCGGGTACCCTTGGCTTGGTCTGGGGTCGCACCGCGTTCTGACTTCGGCTGACATAGAGGCGATCCTGACTCGCGCGAATGCAGAACGAATCGCGTTGTCCACCGAAGACCAATTCCGGCCGCTTCTGGTCAGGAGCTCCCACCGCCTCCTCCCAATGCTTGGGTCAGCGCTGGAGTCTGTAGCCGTGCCTTCTCCGGGTATACGCCGTAGCACATTGTGGGAAGTTCGCTCACAATCGGTCGAAGAGCCAATGCAGTGCTCGCTCTTGGCACGCCCATAATTTCTGGGACTGCTTCTTCTCACCTTGGGGCGGTCACTACGAGATGCTGCTCGGTGTTCTGGTTGCGCTCGCCCTGTACGTGCATGAGACATCGCGGGAGGGCGACGGTGACGACCACCCGACTGTCTGAGCGATGGCGACCGTCCGCCACTTCCATGACCGGCGTCAGTGCTCGCCTCCTGTCCATGCTGCTTCCCCTTTGTCGTGGCGTGCGTGTACCGGACGGGCCACTCCGGTGGATCCGCGCTGTACGCGGTCGCAACCTCGATCGTGGCCCTCCTGCCGTTCTCGGATCTGGGCCTCGGCTTGGCCCTGGTCACGCAACTTCCGAAGGTCGCCGACGACTTGGCGGCAGCCCGCCGGGTAGTGAGCACGAGCTTCGCGACCCTCGCTCTTGTGGCGGTAGTCGCAGTGACGACGGTGGTGCTCATCACCCCATGGGTGAGCTGGCGCGGCGTATTGGGTGTAGGCACCGACTCGTCGGCTGCATCCGCCGCGCTCATCGTTGTGGTGGGTGTCGCCGTCGGCGGCCCAGTATCTGTGGCCGGCAAGACCCTTTTCTCACTCGGTCGCGTGGGATGGTTCTTTGGCATCGACTGTTGCTCGGCAGTCGTGTCGATTTGCCTCGCTGCGGGCGGGCTCATCGTGAAGGCTCCGGTCGAGTACTTCATTGCAAGCACCGTCTGGTCCCCGGTGGTGACGGCCAGCGTGGCATCCGTGGTCGTGTTTTGTTTCCGCTGGACGCATCTGCGGCCCAGCGTCGCGTTCGTGTCGAAAGCAGTCCTCCGTCGTCAGCTGGCGTTGGGAATGACCCTTGCCTACGCAGGTATCGCCGTCGCCATTAGCATGCAGAGCGACCTTCTGATTGTCTCTCACCTCCTCGACGAGAATGCCGTGGCGTCCTACGGCCTGGCCATGCGTCTCGGGGTGATTTTCTTCAGTCTCAGCGCTGTTTTCATCACGCCGCTTTGGCCCGAGTTCGCACGGCTTATTAACACCCGCCAGGTCGGCATTATTCGTCGCCTCCTCTATTCCACCACGGTGCGGGTAACCGCCGCCGCTGTCGTTTTCCTGATCTTCGCAACGGTGTTGGGTCCACCATTGTTGCGGCTTTGGTCGGACCATGCGCAGGCGGTCAGTGCTGCGCTGTGCGGTGCGGTGGCACTCAATGTGGGAGTTCAGGCCGTGCAACTACCCGTTTCGATGTTCGTGAACGCGCGAGGGCAGAAGACAGTGATCGCCACGACTGCCACCGCGATGTGCGCGGTCAACCTTGTGCTTTCGGTTGTCCTCACACTGTGGCTCGGCGTTGAGGGCCCTGCTCTGGGGACAACGGCCGCCGTCATCGTCGGCCTAGCCGCACCGCTAGGCATATACACGCTGCGGGAGCTCCGCCGGATGGAGCGCGGAGCAGGCGTATCGTCCCCGGTCGGGGCGGCATGAAGATCGCGGTCTTCAGGCATGCCGCGTCGCCAACCCAGGAGCCGTTCATCGCTCGCCAAATCCGGGGGTTGGGGCCGGACGTCGCCCTCTTCACCATCTCGTCGTCGCACCTCCCTCGCGTGGACGTGTGGTCGCTGGCGAACAAGTCTGGTGCGGGGCGCGCGGACACTGTGGCATTCCAGCTCACCCGGCGGAGCCCCAAGCTTCGTCGTGCACTTCGCGACTTCGCTCCGGATGTAGTGCTTGCGCACTTCGCTCAAGATGCCTGGCGTATCGAACGCATCGTGGGTGGCCTAGGCGTGCCTTTGGTGGCAGTCATTCACGGTAGCGATGTTCTCGTGTCGAACGCCGCGGCCGGCTCGCTTGGGCTCAGCGCTCGACAACTACGCAGGCACTGGCCGGAGCTCATTGCCTCAGTCGCGCTCTTCCTGCCGGTCTCTGATCATGTGCGGAGTAGGTTGCGCGAGCGGGGAGTTCCGGAGTCGAAGATCGTGCGCCACTACCTCGGCGTTGAGGTTCCGGCAGAGATTCCGCGGACCGGGAGTTGCGCCTACGACATCGGGTACTTTGGCCGCCTTGAACCAAACAAGGGCGCATTCGAGTTGGTTCGGGCCATTGGTGAGCACCGCGACCTTTTCCGAACTGGCGAACAGGACCTCCGAGTGCTAGTGGTCGGCGACGGAAGTGAACGGAAAGCACTCGAGGAGCTGGCCGAGTCCCTCCGGCGTCATCGCGTGCTCGTGGACGTGGTGGGGTTCGTGGCGCCAGAGCTCGTCGGCGAACGCATGGCAGCTTGCTCTGTGGTGTGCTGTCCCAGCGTCAAGCGCGCGTCAGGCATCAGCGAGGGCCTCGGCCTGACATCCCTAGAAGCACAAGCGGTGGGCCGACCTGTCGTCGCGTTCGCGACCGGAGGTTTGTCGGAGACCGTGCGCGACGGCGAGACAGGGATGCTCATTTCAGCGGGAGAGTGGGGCAAAATGGTGGCGGCGGTTGCAGCGTTGCTCGACGACCACGCCCGGCTCGACGCTATGGGAGCGGCCGGTCGCCGTTGGGTCAAGGCCGAATGGGAGATCTCTGTTCAGAATCGCGTGCTTATGGAGTTGCTTGCCACTCGCTTCGGCTGACGCTATCCCGCCGTGGGGGCCGACAACGCCTCGCGGATGCCGGTCGCGTAGCGCTCGACCATCGCAGTCATCGAGAGCTCAGCTGCGGAATCTGCACATCCGGCCCGCAGTACGGCCAAACGGTGAGGGTCCTGCAGAAGCTCGGCGACCGACTCGGCGTAGCTGTGAGCCGTAGTCGTCGCTGGGAGCAGCACGCCATTGACTCCGTCTCGGAGATATTCCACCTCTGGCCCATGAAAGGCGTCGGCCGTCGTGACGAGCGGACAGCCGTACGCAAAGGCATCAACAATGGCAAGGCCGACCGCTCCTGGCAGGAGCATGAGGGACGAACTGGCGAGAGCGGAGGCCATGTCCTCCCCGAACGTGGTGCCCCGATAGTCGAGCCAAGGAGCAGTCTCTGCGGCCGCCTCCACAAGCCCACGGTCGGCTCCTCCACCCAACACCACCAGACGGAACTCGGGGACCAAGTCAGCCAGGTGGGCGCCCACCTCAAGCAGGTATGGGATTCGCTTGTGCGCGTACATGGCACCCACATAGACGCACGTCAGATCTTGTCGGGTCGGAGCCTGGGAAAGCGGTGCCACCGCGACCGTGTTGTTGACCACCGTGATCCTTGATACCGGGAACCCTGTGGCCGCCACACGATCGGCCGACCCCTGCGTGTAGGCGAACCACCAGTGCGCACGTCTCGCGGCCCAATTCTTCGCCCGTTCGACGCGGCCCTTGCCGTGGGCGGCCTGGAGGTTTGCTCCGTGTCCCCAAAAGGCAAGCCTTGGACCCACCTTCGCGATTGGCCTGCGAGCAGTGGAACGTTGACCAAATGTTGGGCAGCATGTTCGACGATCACGAGGTCTGCGCCGCGGGCGTGCTGGATGACCGGCTGCCATGTCGCGACTCGCCCCCGTGGCAGAGGAGGGCGGAGCACTCGCATCTCATGGGTCCAGCTGAGGCTTCGCCCGTCGATGGGGGTCGATTCGGCCGAGGTTCTGCGGCCGTAGAGCAACCGCAGGTCGATGTCGTCCCGATCGAGCCGGACGCGCAGCTGCTCGAAGAAGGGGACGCGGTACTCCGTGAGGAAGTCCTGGACGATGATGACCCGCGCGCTCAAGAGTGGCTCCTGACCATCCGAGAGCACACCTGGATGGCGACGTCCGACATCCTGGAGAACCTAGCCTGCGCCATGGCCTGGACCTCTGCCTGCGACATCGTCGTAAACCGATTTGAGCGTTGCCAGTGCGACGATCGGCGTATTCTCGGCCTCGTAGCGTGCGCGTGCAGCTGGTGCCTTCGCCCACGCTTCTTGATCTGTTATGCCGCCGAGAGCCTGTGCCAGCGCGTCGACTGCTGGCTCTACGACCCATCCGGTAGCGGCGTCGACGATTGTTCCCACGCTGCCGCCCGAGACCGTCAGCGCGGGTCGACCCCGTGCGAATGCCTCGGCGACCACGAGCGGATATCCCTCGAAGAAACGAGACGGCACCACGACGTACTGCCGCGCCCCATCGCATCGGCAACCGCCTGTGCGAGATCTGGCCGAGCCATCGGACGGTCGGGATCGGTTCGCTGGACGGCCTCCACTCGTGCGCGAGCGGCCCGTCGCCGGCGATCGTGAGAGCACGACCCGTCGTTCTCCCGACTCGGGCCCACGCGTCTAGAAGCCGATCGACGCCCTTCGCCTGATCCAACCTGCCGACGTAAAGCACGTCGCGACCGTCCCCGGAAGCGAGCCCCCGGGTCAGGAACCCAGGTCGGTCGGATCGTGATGCGGTGCTCGTCGACCCCCGTTGCCACGAGCTGGTCCCTCATGAACGGCGTGAGCGCGAGGTAGCGGGCTACCCCGTCACGCCACGTCCCGCGATGCACGACCTGCCCCACGGCCATCGGGACGGTCTGGAGCCTCGAACCCCGGTAGCACCCGTGCCGCACGGCCGGCAGTCCGAGTCGGGTACCGAGGCAGTCGGTGCACGTGTGGCCGTCCCTGAGGTGGAGGGCGTTGACGCAGCCGTGGCGGTAGTTGTGGACGGTCTGCACCACCGGCACGCCGTGACGCCCGGCCACGCGGACGACCCAGGGCGAGATCAGAGGATAGACGTTGTGCAGGTGCACGACGTCTGGGCGGGTCTCGCGCAGCAGTCGCGTGAACCGCCGCACGCCTGCGGGGGAGTACACGGGGCCTGGAGCCGCCTCCAGGACTCCCCGGGGTCCGTCAGGGATGCTGTTGCTGTCCGTGAGGAGTTCCACGACCTCGACGCCGCCGTCGCGGAGAAGCTCGATCTCGGCGCGCACCAGCTGGTTCTCTCCGCTGGGTGCCGCTGATCGGTAGAAGTTGTGCGCGACCAGGACTCGCATGGCGCCTATCGTCGGTGACGCCAGGCGGAGATCACGAATTGCGGGTTGCCGATCAGGTAGCGCCGCCAGAGACGACCAGGCTCGACGGCGAGACGGTAGATCCACTCCAGGCCGCTGCCGTGCAGCACCCGGGGCGCCTCCTTGACCGCTCCGGACCAGAAGTCGAAGGCCGCGCCGACCGGGACGATCGGCATGGGCAGCAGCGGCGCCAGCTGGTGCACGAGGTAGTCCTGACGTGGCGTGCCGAGCCCGATCCACACGATGTTCGCGCCCGACTCGATGACCCGCTCCGCCAGCTCCTTGACGTCGATGTCGGTCAGGGGTCGAAAGGGGGGACATTCCGCCCCCACGACCGAGACGCCCGGGATCGCGCTCTGGAGCTCGGCGGCCATCAGATCCGCCACGCCTTCCTTGCCGCCGTACAGGTAGTGACGAAGGCCTGCGCCGCCCAGCCTGGCGACCTGACCGACCAGGTCCGCGCCACGCACCGGGCCGTCCATGCCCACGTTGCGGCCGAGCCAGGCAACGGGCGTGCCGTCGGCGAGGTTGAGGTCACCGTCCCGGAGCGCCGCCCGCGAGCTCCTCGTCCAGGTCGACGAGCGAGAGGGTGAAGGCGTTGCACAGGTGCACCTGGCACGACCTGCCCGAGACGGCGGCGTCCACGATCCGGGAGGCTGCCCCGGAGGAGTCGATGGCCGTGATCGGCACCGAGCAGACCGAATACGTCGTCACGGACGCTTCGCGGATCTCAGTCACTGGGTAACCTTGCCATAGGCATGGCGACACCGCCGACTCTTCGCCAATGTCCGGCACCGGCACCGAGTCGTGCACGCCGCCGCATCGACGGCCGCGACGGTTCGTTATGCTCGGGCCGCTGAACCGCCCTGACCGCAGGGCGTCCCCAACTCTCGGAACGGAGTCAGTGTGCGGCGAGCCCTGATCACAGGCGTGACCGGCCAGGACGGCTCGTATCTCGCGGAGCTCCTGCTCGGCAAGGGCTACGAGGTGCACGGTCTGATCCGGCGCGCGTCGATGTTCAACACGGGTCGCATCGAGCACCTCTACCGCGACCCGCACGACGAGAACGCCCGGATGTTCCTGCACTACGGCGACCTCACCGACGGCGCCCGTCTGGTCGGCCTGATGCGCGACATCGACCCCAACGAGGTCTACAACCTCGCCGCGCAGTCCCATGTCAGGGTCTCGTTCGACGAGCCGGAGCACACCGGGAACAGCACCGCCCTCGGCTCGATGAGGCTCCTCGAGGCCGTACGCATGGCGGGGCTCCATTGCCGCTACTACCAGGCCTCCAGCTCGGAGATGTTCGGTGCGGCGCCGCCGCCGCAGGACGAGTCGACGCCGTTCCATCCGCGCTCGCCGTACGGTGTCGCGAAGGTGTACGCGTACTGGGCGACCCGGAACTACCGCGAGGCCTACGGGCTCTTCGCCGTCAACGGCGTCCTGTTCAACCACGAGTCGCCTCGCCGTGGTGAGACGTTCGTGACCCGGAAGATCACCCGTGCGGTCGCGCGGATCAAGGCGGGTCTCGACCAGCACGTCTACATGGGCAACCTCGACGCCGAGCGCGACTGGGGCTACGCCCCCGAGTACGTCGAGGGCATGTGGCGGATGTTGCAGGCCGACGAGCCCGACGACTACGTGCTCGCCACCGGCAGCTCCATGACGGTCCGCGACTTCCTCGAGGCCTCCTTCAGCCACGTCGGGCTCGACTGGGAGGAGCACGTGCGCTTCGACGAGCGCTACCTCCGTCCCTCCGAGGTGGACGCCCTGCGCGGCGACCCCAGCAAGGCCGAGCGCGTGCTCGGGTGGCGCCCGACGATCGAGGGAAAGCGGCTGGCTCAGATCATGGTCGACGCCGACATCGAAGCGCTCGAGCACGAGGGCCGGCCGTGGATCGACCGCCCCGTGCTCTCCGACTGGCCCCAGCTGCCATGACGACGGAATTCACGCCGGGGTCGCTGGACCGCAGCGCCACGACGTACGTCGCCGGGCATCGCGGCATGGTCGGCTCCGCGATCTGGCGCCGATTGGAGGCCGCAGGGTTCACCGACCTGCGGGGTGTGTCGTCGACCGACCTCGACCTGCGCGACCGCGACGCGGTGCTCGACTACCTTGCCGAGATCCAGCCGCGCTACGTCGTGCTGGCGGCCGCGAAGGTCGGAGGCATCCTCGCCAACGACAGCCAGCCGGTCGACTTCCTCTCCGACAACCTGCGGATCCAGACCAACGTCATGGACGGCGCCCTGGCGCAGCGGGTGGAGCGGCTGCTGTTCCTCGGCTCCTCGTGCATCTACCCGCGGCTGGCACCTCAGCCGATCCGTGAGGACTCGCTGCTCACCGGCCTGCTGGAGCCCACCAACGACGCGTACGCGATCGCCAAGATCGCCGGCATCCTCGGCGTGCAGGCCGTGCGGCGGCAGTACGGCCTGCCGTGGATCTCGGCCATGCCGACCAACCTCTACGGCCCGGGCGACAACTACTCACCCAGCGGCAGCCACGTGCTGCCGGCGCTCATCCGCCGGTACGACGAGGCGCGCGCCGAGGGCTCCCCGACGGTGACCAACTGGGGGAGCGGCTCTCCTCGGCGGGAGTTCCTACACGTCGACGACCTCGCCGATGCGTGCCTCCACCTGCTCGAGCACTACGACGACGCCGTGCACATCAATGTGGGGACGGGCCAGGACGCCACGATCCGCGAGATCGCCGGCATGGTGGCGGATGCGGTCGGCTATGAGGGCAAGACGGTCTGGGACACGTCCAAGCCCGATGGGACGCCGCGCAAGCTCCTCGACGTCAGCCGCCTGAACGACCTGGGCTGGAGTGCGCGAACGTCGCTGCGGGACGGCATCGCGGACACGGTGGAGTGGTACCGCAGCCACTCCGGCCACCTGCGCGAGGTCGGCTAAGCATTCCGCCCGGACTTCGCCGATCAGACAGCGTGCGTCGCGCCTCATTGGCCATGACGTGCGGACTGCCCGACTAAAGCCGGGTCACATTCGGGCCGTCAAGCCGTCCTGAGGTGTCAAGCACCAGGCGTGCCTCACCGATAGCTTCTGTGTGATCGGAGTGCGGTTGAAGGTGGATGACGAGGTCAGCCTCGGAGGCCGCGAGTCGGAAGAGTTGCAACACGTTGCAACGTCAGTCCACCGAGATCCCACTCGCGGACGAACGGATCGTAGAAGTTCAACGAGGCACCCATCTGCAGCAGGCGCAATCCCAAGGGCTGGGCGGGCGACTCGCGTTGATCAGCGATGCCCGGCTTGTAAGTGACTCCAAGGATCAGCACGCGGCTCCCCTTCACCGGAAGACGGAGTTCGTTCAAGAGGTCCTGAGCACGTGCAGCGACGTACTGAGGCATGGAGCGGTTCACCTCGTGAGCCAGCCACAAAACGGAACTGGTAGCCCAGGCGTGCCTGCACCCGATGGCTGAGATCGGCGGGTCGATCGGAATGCGATGCCCGTCCGACTCCGGGACCTGGCCGAAACGCTTCGAACCCGAAGGGTATTTGTGGACGCGCACCGCACCACGTCCCAGACGTCGATTCCGAGTTCGTGGGAGAACTTAGCCAGTGCGTTGACCAGGCGATGTTGACCTGACGGTAAGTGTTTTCCAGCAGCTTGGCAGCTCGGCTTCGCGGTGGCCTTCCCCCAGACCTGCTGAACAATGCGACGGTAAAACGACCAGCTCTCACGGGCAGGCCGTGCTGAGCCGCCGACAACCTTCGCGTTCGCTAAACCCCAGGTTGGATTGCCGATCGATTCGCTCAGCAGGCCAGGAAAAGTCACGTCCGACGACGCCGCCGGACGCCTCCGATCGGTGCGATACCTCCCCGACGTTTGCACCAACATGACGGGCCAGTTCGGCCAATCACGGCGTGGCGTTCTCCACAGCCGTAAGGTCCGTCCGCCCTGCTCAACCGCGTTGAACGCGATAACGATGGTGCTGCACCCTGGACACTTCATAGGCCGAAGTCAAGCCGAGATCAAGTTTCACCTGCGCTTGACGACAGTCGCTCCCGATGTGATCGAGGTGCTCCCGGACTTCTGCGGCAGCGTTGACCCGTCAATGTCAACGGTCCCGCGCTGAGATGTCCCCGGTCGGAGATCAGTGACGAGCGGGTCGAGCCCGACGTTCCAAGCCGATCCTGCGCGGCCAGTATCGGGCTGCCAAACATGTCGGGCGTCGATCGGGACGTCGAGTTGATCATGCGCGCCGCACGAATCCCACCGCGTGGTGTCGACGAGGCATGCTCCCGCCGCCCGGCACTTAGCGGGCCGACAGTCGACGCGCTTGTGGCTGTCCCCTGGTCGGAGATCCCCGGGATCGCCCCGGAATGTCGGCTCCGCGGCCGGTTCGCCTAGACTCGACGGCCGGCGCTCCATCCTTCCTCGGGCGCCCCCGTGATCGACCAGATGAGGGCAGCGAGATGACCGAGGCGCCGGCGACGGCCGGAGCGACCGTGCTCGTCACCGGGGGGACGGGGTCGTTCGGCGGCACCATGGTCCGCAGGCTGCTGGCCGGCGACGTCGCCGAAGTACGCATCCTCTCCCGCGACGAGCTCAAGCAGGACGACATGCGCCGCGACCTCGGCGATGCCCGGGTGCGGTTCTACATCGGCGACGTACGCGACTACGACAGCGTCGACCGGGCCACGCGCGGCGTCGACTTCGTCTTCCACGCCGCCGCCCTCAAGCAGGTCCCGAGCTGTGAGTTCTTCCCGCTCGAGGCCGTCCGCACCAACGTGCTCGGCAGCGCGAACGTGATCGAGGCGAGCAACGCCAACGGCGTCCGGTCGCGTCGTCTGCCTCGGCACCGACAAGGCGGCCTACCCCGTCAACGCGATGGGCATGTCCAAGGCGATGATGGAGAAGGTCGCCCAGGCGTTCGCCCGCAACAACCCCACGGCCCGCACGGTCGTCTCCACGGTGCGCTACGGCAACGTGATGATGTCGCGCGGCTCGGTGATCCCGATGTTCGTGGAGCAGGTCCGGGCGGGCGTCCCGATGACGGTGACCGACCCCGGGATGACGCGCTTCCTGATGTCGCTCGACGAGGCCGTCCATCTCGTCGAGTACGCGTTCGGGAAGGCGCGGCCGGGCGACCTCTACGTCCGCAAGGCGCCGGCCAGCACGGTGGGCGACCTGGCGACGGCGGTCGCGACCGCGATGGGTCGCGAGGCCGAGCTGAAGGTGATCGGCACCCGGCACGGGGAGAAGCTGTACGAGACCCTGGCGACCCGCGAGGAGCTCAGCCGGGCCGAGGACCAGGGCGACTACTACCGGGTCGCGGTGGACGCGCGCGACCTCAACTACTCCGAGTACTTCGACGAGGGCGACCTCGGCGAGACCCAGCTCGACGACTACCACTCCCACAACACCGAACGTCTCGGCGTCCCCCAGGTCGTCGACGCTGCTGCAGTCGCTGCCGGAGTTCCGGGCACTGGCAGCGCGATAGACGTGGTCGAGCTCTCGATCGCGTTCATCACCACCGGGGTGGTGATGGTGCCGCTGCTGGCGCTGCTGCGACGACATCAGGTGATGGACGTCCCCAACGTCCGCTCCTCCCACGCGGCCGTCGTCCCGCGCGGGGGCGGGATCGCAGTCCTGGTCGGGGTTGCGGTCGGCGCCCTGTCCGCGCTGGTCGTCGAACCCGGCAGCACCGCACCCCCGCACCGCTCGGTGGTGGCCGCGGTGACCCTCGGGGTGCTGCTGTTCGCCGTCCTGGGGCTGGTCGACGACGTACGACGTGTGCCGGCGGGCGTGCGCCTGATGTTCCAGGCCGGGATCGCCGCCGCCGTTGCCGTGACGATCGCGGTCGCGGACACGTCCACGTGGTGGGGAGGCCTCGCGGTGGCCGTGGTCGGCTCGCTCTGGCTGGTCTCCTACGTCAACGCCTTCAACTTCATGGACGGCATCAACGCCATCTCCGCGATGAGCGCCCTGCTCGCCGCCTGCTGGTTCGGAGGGCTGGCAGCGCACGACTCCGACCCGCTCGTGTACGCCGCGTCCTGGGCCCTCGCCGGCGCCGCGCTCGGGTTCCTGCCCTGGAACGCGCCCCGCGCCCGGGTGTTCCTCGGCGACGTCGGAAGCTACGGCATCGGCGCCCTGATCGGGATGCTGGCGCTGCTGACCGCCCTGCGCGAGCACGACGTCTGGGTGGCGCTCGCACCGCTGGTGATCTATCTGGTCGACACCAGCGGGACGCTCGTGCGGCGGGCCCTCCGCGGCGAGCCCCTGCTGGAGGCCCATCGGTCCCACGTCTACCAGCGGCTGCTCGACCTCGGTTTCTCGCACCTCGCCGCCACCGCCGTCGTGGTGCTGGCGGGCGTGGTGATCTGCGTGGCCACCCTGGTGCTGCCGACGGCGGCGGCGATCCTCGTCGCGGTGGTGGTCGGCGCGACGTACCTCGCGCTCCCGCACCTGCTGGGCACCCGGCATCCGGGGGTCGCCTCGTGAGGATCGGCATGATCAGCCAGTGGTACGAGCCGGAGACCGGCTCGGCCGCCCACCCCACGGCGATCGCCCGCGCGCTCGCGGCCCGGGGCCACGAGGTCAAGGTCCTCACCGGCTTCCCCAGCTATCCGCACGGACGGGTCTACGACGGGTACCGGATGCGGGTCCGGACGCACGAGACCCGGGACGGCATCTCCGTCCTCCGGGTGCCCGATGCGCCGAGCCACGACCGGTCCGCCCTCCGGCGCGCGATGAGCCTGACGTCGTTCGCCGGCTCGGCGACGGCTCAGGTGGGCTGGCTGCGCGATGCCGACGTGTGCCTCACCTACCTGACGCCCGCCACGGTGGGGCTCGCCGCCATGACCCTGCGGCGCCTCTGGGGGATCCCCTACACGCTCTACGTCCAGGACCTCTGGCCCGAGACCGTCACCGCCAGCGGGTTCATCGGCAACGCCGGGGCGAACGCTCGGGTCGAGAGCGTCCTGAACCGGTGGCTGGGTCGGCTGTATGCCGGCGCGGACGGCATCGCCGCGATCAGCCCGACGATGGCCGACACGCTGGCCGGTCGGGGAGCGCGGGTGCAGCCGGTGTCGATCCCGAACTGGGTCGACGAGCAGGTCTTCGGCCCGGTGCCGCGCGACGGGCGACCGCACCTCGACGACCGGCGGTGGGTCATGTACGCCGGCGGCATCGGCGAGGTGCAGGCCCTCGACACCGCGCTGCGGGCTCTTGCGCTGCTCGACGACCGACCGGACCTCGGCCTGGCACTGGTCGGGGTCGGCGTCGACGTCCCTCGTCTGCAGCGGCTGGCGGACGAGCTCCGGCTCGGTGACCGGGTCCGGTTCCTGGGCGGCTTCCCGATGGCGCAGATGCCGGCCCTGATCGCCGAGGCCGATGCCCAGCTCGTCTCCCTGAAGGACCTTCCGCTCTTCCGCGGGACGATCCCCAGCAAGCTGCAGGCCTCGATGGCCTGCGGTGCTCCGATCGTCTGCTCGGTGGCGGGCGACGCCGCGGAGCTCGTACGACGCTCGGGGTGCGGCTTCACCGCCGTCCCCGAGGACCCGCAGTCCTTGGCCGAGGCGTTCCGAGGGCTGGCCGACGCGAGCCCCGCGGACCTCGCGGCCATGGGCTCGCGAGCCCGCGCGACGTACGTCTCGGAGCTGGGCGAGGACTCCGGTGCTGCCGCCCTCGAGGAGCTGCTGATGGCGACCGTGTCCAGGAGGCCCCGATGACGCGCGTCGCCGTCCTGGGTGCGTCGGGGTTCATCGGCAACGGCGTGGTCGAGGCCCTCCGCGCACGGGGAGCCTCCGTGACCGCCGTGCCAACCCCGAGGCTGAGGAGCACCGCCGGGTCATCGGCCTCGCTGGCAGATGAGCTGGAGACGGAGGGTGCCCGTGCCGCCCTCGCCGTACTGCGGGACGCGCTGCACGGGTGCGACGCGGTGGTGAACGCGGCGGGAGTGGCCCGCGCGACGAGCGCGTGGGACGCCGAGATGGTCGGCGCCAACGCCCTGCTCCCGCTGGTCGTCGCCCGGGCCAGGCCGGCAGGGTCGAGGCTGGTGCACGTCAGCTCGGTCGCCGTCCAGGGGCGTGGGTGCGTCCTCGACGAGTCCCCGCGCCAGGCGCCGTTCAGTCCCTACTCCGCGTCCAAGGCGCTGGGTGAGCAGGTCCTTGCAGCGTGCCCCGACGTGGTCGTGTTCCGGCCCACCTCCGTGCACGGACCGAGGCGCGAGGTGACCCGCACCTTGGTCAGGGTGCTGTCCTCCCCGGGCGCCTCCGTCGCCGGGCGCGGAGACGGGACCACACCCCAGGTGCTGGTCCAGAACGTCGCCGACGCGATCGCCTTCGTGACCCTGTCCACCGAACGCCCGCCGCGGATCGTCCTGCAGCCGTCCGAGAACCTGACCGTCTCGCGAGCTCGTGAGGGTGCTCGGTCACCGTGAGCCCCGGCACCTCCCGACCGCCGTGGCGAGGGCCGTCGTCGCGACGGGTGCGGCGGCCGGGCGCTGGTCCGGGCCCGTGGCCGGCTTCTCGCGTCGGCTGGAGATGATGTGGTTCGGCCAGGAGCAGGCCCGGAGCTGGCTCGACGGGCGCTGGTCGGCCCCGGTCGGTCCCGAGGGTTGGAAGGAGCTGAGGGCATGAGCGAGCCACGTCGGATCGCGCTCACCGGCGGCTTCGGCTTCCTCGGGTGGCACACCGCCTGCCGGCTCCGCGCCGTGCACGGCATCGAGCCCGTCCGGCTGGGACGCGAGGCGTTCGCCGACCCCGACACGCTCCGCGAGACCCTCCGAGGCGTCGACACCGTGATCCATCTGGCGGGCGTCAACCGGGCCGACTCGGACGCCGAGGTCGAGCGCGGCAACGTCCGGCTCGCCGAGGCACTGCGCACGGCCCTCGACGGCCGTCCGGTGCACCTCGCGTACGCCGACTCGGTGCAGCGGGACCTCGACAACCCCTACGGGCGCGGCAAGCGACGAGCCGCGGAGCTCCTCGGCGGAGCAGCCGGGGACGCTGGCGGACGTCGTACTCCCGAACCTCTTCGGCGAGCACGGGCGACCGGCGTACAACTCCTTCGTGGCGACCTTCTGCCACGAGGTCGCCCACGGCCGACGCCCCGAGGTCACCGGCGACCGACCCATCCCGCTGCTGCACGCCCAGGACGCGGCGGCGGCTCTGATCGCGGCCGCGCTGGAGCCGGGAGATCGTGTCGTGCGCGCCGAGGGCGCGATGCACGGCATCTCGGAGGTGCTGGAGACGCTCGCGGGCTTCCATGCGCGGTACGCCGAGCGGGGCGAGATCCCCGACCTCACGACCCCGTTCGCGGTGGACCTGTTCAACACCTACCGGTCCTACCTCTTCCCGCAGCAGTTCCCGATCTCCCCGTCGGTGCACCGCGATCCGCGTGGCGACCTCTTCGAAGCGGCGCGGAGTCACGGCGGCTCCGGCCAGGTCTTCGTGTCGACGACGCGGCCCGGCCAGACGCGCGGAGACCACTACCATCTCCACAAGGTGGAGCGGTTCTTCGTGGTCTCGGGTGAGGCCGAGATCTCGCTCCGACGCCTCCTGCACGACGACGTCGTGACGTTCCGGCTCTCGGGCGAGCAGCCGTCGTTCGTGGACATGCCGACGATGTGGGTCCACAACCTCCGCAACGTCGGCACCACTGATCTCGTGACGCTCTTCTGGGCGGACCAGCTGCTCGACGCCGAACGACCCGACCAGTACCCCGAGAAGGTGACCCCATGAAGGTGATGACGATCGTCGGGACGCGTCCCGAGATCATCCGGCTCTCGCGGGTCATCGACCGGCTCGATCGCACCCTGGACCACGTGCTCGTGCACACCGGGCAGAACTACGACCACGGCCTGAGCCAGGTCTTCTTCGACGACCTGGAGCTGCGTCAGCCGGACCACTACCTGGCGGTCGACACCTCGTCGCTCGGGTCCGTGCTGGGCGGGACGCTCCAGGGCGTGGAGCGGGTCATCGCCGAGGAGCGACCGGACGCGGTGCTCGTGCTGGGCGACACGAACTCCTGCATCGCCGCGGTGATGGCGAAGCGGATGCGGGTCCCCGTCTACCACATGGAGGCGGGCAACCGCTGCTTCGACGAGAACGTCCCGGAGGAGACCAACCGGCGGCTGGTCGACCACGTCGCGGACTTCAACCTCGCCTACACCGAGCACGCACGACGGAACCTCCTCGCCGAGGGCCTGCACGCTCGCCGCGTCATCGTGACCGGGTCGCCGATGCGTGAGGTGCTCGAGCACTACCGCCCGCAGATCGACGCCTCCGAGGCGCTCGGCCGCCTGGGGGTCGCCCAGGGTGGCTACTTCCTGGTGTCGGCGCACCGCGAGGAGAACGTCGACGACCCCGACCGGCTGCGGATGCTGCTGGACTGCCTCGAGGGGGTGCGCGACCGGTGGAGCCTGCCGGTGGTCGTGTCCACCCACCCGCGCACCCGCAAGCGGCTGGAGGCGCTCGGGGTCGACACCTCGGGTGAGGCGGTCCGGTTCCTGGAGCCCTTCGGCTTCCACGACTACAACCGTCTCCAGCTCGGCGCCGCCTGCGTGCTCTCCGACAGCGGCACCATCTCCGAGGAGTCCGCGATCCTCGGCTTCCCGGCCGTCACCCTGCGGGACTCGATCGAGCGACCCGAGGCCCTGGACGCGGGCACGATCATGATGACCGGCCTCGACCGCGCCGACGTGCTCCGGGCCGTGGAGATCGCCATGACCGACGGCCCGGTCACCACCTCGATGCCGGCGGGCTACGAGATCGCGGACACCAGCAACCGCGTCGTCCGGTTCATCGTCTCGACGGCGGGCCGGCACCACGCCTGGGCCGGCATCCGAAGAGCAGCGCAGGTGACGCTCGCTGCCGAGCGTATCGGTGTCGGTCGTGCCGCCTCGACGGGTGCGTGGCCTGGGTGGGATCCGGCTCCTGGCGCTCACCTCTACGTCGCGCTCCTCCAGTGGACCTACACTCGTTCGTCGCCCCGTCCTTCGGCTACCTCGACATGGGCTATCGGTCGCCCGTGCTGGTGGGGCTACGTCCTGCTGGCGGCTGGGGTGGTCGGACTCGGCCTGCTCTGCACCCGGCCAGGTCAGCAAGCCCTCCGACGCCGTGGCTCCTGGCTGCACTTCCTGCTCGCCATGGCGCCGACGATGTTGATGCGCAGATCACGCCGTTCCTGCCTCGCGGCCTCGCAGTCCGATTCGGCGTGGCCGTGGAGGTGGCCTGGCTCGGCGTGCTGCTGCCGCTGCGATGGCGGCAAGTCGTGGACCTGCCCGCTGCCCCAGTTCACGGGCGCGCTGAGGACCAAGGTGTCGGGCGGGCTGTGGCTCGCCGGACTGCTCACGATCTCCGTGGCGGCAGATCTGCTCACCCTCTTGCTCCCCGGGATGAGTCATCCGATCGTGTCGTTCGGTCACGGGCGGACGTGAGCGCTCCACTACCGGCACGTGATCGCCTCCGTCCCCGCCGTCGTCCCCTACGTGCTCCCACGCCGTGTTCGTCACCAACCCCGCACTGATCGCGTACGGCTGGATGCGTCGGCGCTGGTGGCCTGGTCCTGATCGGTGCCGCCGGTCAGGTGCTGAACTACTCGGTCACCGGCTACAAGACCGTGATCGTGAGTCGGTCCTCGTGGTGGCTCTCGCGTGGCTGGCTCGAGCGCGTCGACGAGACTCTCCGGCCACCGTGGCACTGGTCACCGTGGTGCTCGGGATGGCGGTAGCCCTGGGGGCGTTCCTGGTCGCCGGGCTGACCGCACCCGCCACCTACTTCACCACCCGCACGATGATCGTCCCCGGCAATGTCGCCGCCGGCACGTGGCGCTGTTCTCCAAGGTCGACCCCTTGTACTGGGGCCAGGCGTTCATGGCACGGTTCGTGCACTACCCCTACCCGAAGCCCCCGACTTCATCGTGGGCTACTTCCTCAGCGGCAGCCACGACAACAACGCCAACGTCAACCTGTTCGGTGACGGCTACGAGAACGCGCGATACGTCGGCATCGCCCTCGAGTGCCTGCTGCTCGTGCTGCTGCTGCTCGTCCTCGATCGGGCGTCCCGCGGACTGCGGGCCCGCCTCGTGCTCCCGATCGTGCTGGGGCCGGCATTCGAGCTCACCAACTCCAATGTCTTCACCGCGATGCTGACGCAGGGCTTCATCCTGACGATCGTTGTTCTGGCATTCGCACCCCGCGACCACCCTGCCCCCCAGCACCGGACTGTCGAAGAGGCCGCCGTCCCCGGAGGCTCGGTCATCACCGACCCGGGTACTCCCGATGAGAGGAACACCGCGTGAAGAGTGGTACGCCCCATGGTCACGTCTGCATCCTGACCACCGCGCACCCGACCGATGACATGCGAGTCAACAGCCGGATGGCGACGGCCTTCCGGCAGGCGGGCTACCGCGTCAGCTGGGTCGGACCGGGGAGCGCCACCTTCGCCGAGGAGGTCCGGCCCGAACCGGAGATCGACTACCACCTCTTCCGGCCCAACGTCGGTCGTCGCCGCCGGCTCGGGGCCAGCAGGGCAGCCGCACGCGCGGCTCGCGAGGCGCCGACGTCGACTGGTGGTACGCCCCGGACCCCGACGCCGCCATCGTGGCCGTCCGCACTGCCCGCCGGCAGGGGGGCAAGGTGGTGTTCGACATCCACGAGGTGTTCCACGAGGGCCTGCTCGACCGCTGGTTCCCCGGCGCGCACCGGGCCCGGTGCGGGAGCTGGTACGACGCCGCATCGCCCGCACGTGTCGTCAGGTCGACCTGGTGACAGGGGTGAGCGACTCCGTCCTGGATCCCGTACCTCGAACCCGGAGCGACGCGGGTGATCACCCGCAACTGTGCGCCGCGGTTCTTCGCCGAGCGAGATCGACCACCACCGAGAGCGACGACGGAGTCGTCCGGATCATGCACGGCAAGGCGGTCGAGATCAATGGCACCCTGCGCGTGGTCGAGGCGGTTTCGATGCTGGATGCCTGACAATGCTGCTCGCATCCGGGTTCACCTGACGCAGGTTCCAGTCGGAGCCGCCTTCACCCGCGAGCTGGACGAACGTCTGGGAGAGCTGACTCATCCGGAGGTCGTGGTGCGGGAGCCCGGGGTCCCGCACCACCAGATGCCGGCGCTGCTGGCGTCGCAGGACGTCGGGATGGTCGCCTACCAGCGTGACCTCGGGGTCGACAGCCTTCCCAACCGCCTGTTCGAGTACATGGCGTGTGGCCTGGCCGTGCTGGCCCCGTCGTACTCGCCGGAGATCGTGTCGATCCTCGATGCCGAGAAGGTCGGGATCACCGCGGACTTCGAGGACTCGGCCGATGTGGCGCGCGCCTTCACGTGGTTGGCCGAGCATCCGGACGACGTGTCGGAGATGGGCGAGCGGGCCAGGAGGGCGTTCCTGGAGCGCTACAACTGGGACAGCGAGGCCGACGAAGCTCGTGGCGGCGATGACGGCGGTGGAGTCCCGATGAGAGTGCTGAGCATCGTGGGCGCGCGCCCTCAGTTCGTGAAGCTGGCCCCGGTGGCCCGGGCGTTCGCCGAGGCGCAGATCGAGCACGTCATCGTGCACACGGGACAGCACTACGACCAGCGCATGTCCGAGGCGTTCTTCTCCGACCTCGAGATCCCGGCGGCGGACGTCGACCTCGGGGTCGGGTCCGGCAGCCACGGGGTGCAGACCGGAGCGATGCTGGCCGCCCTGGACGACGTCCTCGTCACGCACGACCCCGACTGGGTCCTGGTGTACGGCGACACCAACTCGACGCTGGCGGGCGCCGTGTCGGCGGTCAAGCTGGACGTCCCCGTGGCGCATCTCGAGGCCGGCCTGCGCTCCTACAACCGGCGCATGCCGGAGGAGATCAACCGGGTGCTGACGGATCACGCCGCGGACCTGTGTCTCGCGCCGACCGACCTGGCGATGCGCAACCTCGCGACGGAGGGCCTCGCCGAGCGTTCGACGTTGGTCGGCGACGTGATGACCGACGTGTGCCTGATGACCCGCGACCTCGTGCGAGGCTCCGACCGCTCCGTCGACGGCGTGGCCGCGGGCGAGGAGTTCGTGCTGGCGACCCTGCACCGCGCGGAGAACACCGACGACCCGGCGCGGCTCGACCTGCTGCTGTCGCGGATGGCCGCACTGCCACTGCCGGTCGTGCTCGCGGTCCACCCCAGGCTGCGGGACAAGGCGGCGGCGGCCGGGCTGCGGCTCGATGCCGGCTCGCTGGTCCCCGTCGACCCGCTCGCCTACCCGGACATGGTGGCCGCGCTGGTGGCGGCCCGCGCCCTGGTGACCGACTCCGGTGGGCTCCAGAAGGAGGCGTACCTGCTGGGCACGCCCACGGTGACGCTGCGCACGGAGACGGAGTGGCCGGAGACGCTCGAGGGCGGGATGAACGTGATCTGCCCGGACGGCGACGACCTGGCCGCGCTCGTCCTCCGCGAGGCCTCCCCGGACCCCTCGGCGTCCCCCTACGGGGACGGCCGGGCGGCGCAGCGGGTCGCCGAGGTCCTGCTCAGTCGGCGCTGACCCCGGCCCGGAGGGCACGGCGGGACAGCCACCAGGACACGCCGTACATCGCGGCGGAGACCAGCGACAGGGACCACACGCAGGGCACCAGGCCGAACCCGAGGGACCACGGCACCAGGACCGCAGCGGTCACCGCCGCCAGTCTCGACACGTCCCACGTGAGCTGGGTCCCGGTCCGCTCGAACACGATCAGGGTCTGGGAGAGCGGCGACGCCACGAACTGGGCGGCGAGCGAGATGGCCAGGGCCTGCGCCAGCTCGCCGCTGGTCACCCAGTTCGCCCCGAACACGACGCGGAACAGCTCGGGCCCGGTCGCGAGCAGGAACAGCGCCCCGGCGCCCCCGACCACGGCCAGGCGCCTCGTGGCCATGGAGAAGAGCCGCTGCTCGCGGGCCGTGGCGTCGCGACGGGTCTTCGCCAGCTCGCTCAGGTACACCTGGGCGACCGCCTGCCCGATCAAGGTGAGCGGGAGGGCGAGGATGCGCTGGGTGAAGCCGAGCCAACCGGCCGCCTCGGTGCCGAACAACGCGGCGACGAGCAGCGGCGGGAGGTAGATCCCGGCCACGTTGATCACGCCGGCCGGAGCGAGGAACAGGGGGAACCGCCGATAGCGGTACGCCATCCGGCGCATCCGGTCGCGACCCGCGCCCGCGAGGCGGGACCCCGGGAGCAGCGCGAGCGCTCCCAGGAGCTGGCCGCCGGCGTAGCCCGCCACCAGGCCGCCGCCGCCCGCGCCGGCAGCCCCGGCCACGACCTGCAGGACGACCGTCGAGATGCCCTGGATGACGTTGCGCCGGCCGGTCGCGGCGTACCGCTGCAACCTCAGCGCCCACTGGTTGAGCAGGGTGAACCACGCAAGGGTGGCGGCCAGGAGAGGGGCGACGCACAGCCACGGGGCGGACGACGGCGTACCGAAGGCCCGCGCCAGCGGTTCGCTCACCAGCAGGGCCACGGCGGTCAACAGGACGAGGGTCGCGAGCGAGACCGCGAAACCCAGGGCGACCAGCCCCCGGGCGTCGTCGTCGTCCGCCGGGAGGGGCACCGCCTGCTCGTAGCGCAACGCCATGGCAGGAGCCAGGATCATCGCCACGGCGGACACGATGGTGAAGACGCCGAACTGGCTCGGCAGGAAGAAGCGCGACAGCAACGGAGCGGCCAGCACCCCGGCCAGCTGCCCGAGGGCTGTGCCGCTGGCGATGGCGGCCACGCCGCGGGCCGAACGGGAGGGCATCAGCCCAGTTCGCATCAACGCGACCGGTCGCGCGGGACGCCGATGGTCACCGTGGTCGGCCAGGCGCTCGTGGGCACCGGGAAGTTCCCCCGGCCGTTGACGAACACGCGGAGACCGGGCAGGTGCTCCGGGGACAGGTCGAGGTACTCGGCATGGTCGGCCTGCAGGATGGCGGCGTCCACCGGCTCACCCCAGTGGTACGGCGTGAACCCCAGGTCGCGAAGCTCCTCGTCGTCGAACAGCGGGTCGTGGACCAGCGGGACGGCACCGTGCTTGCTGCAGGGCCTCGACGGTGGCGAAGACGCCCGAGAAGGCCGTCTCCTTGACGCCGCCGCGGTACGCCGCTCCCAGCACGACGACGCGTGCCTCCGACAGGTCGCCGTACGCCTCGGCCAGCAGGCCCACCGCGTGCTCCGGCATCGTCGTGTTGAACTCGCGGGCGGTCCGGACGATGGAGGCGTCGGGATCGGTGTGCAGGTAGAGCCGCGGGTAGACCGGGATGCAGTGTCCGCCCACGGCGATCCCGGGCTGGTGGATGTGGCTGTAGGGCTGGCTGTTGGACGCCTCGATGACGCGGTAGATGTCGATGCCCGGCGGTCTCGGCGAACACCGCGAACTGGTTGGCCAGGCCGATGTTGACGTCGCGGTAGGTCGTCTCGGCCAGCTTGGCCAGCTCGGCGGCCTCCGGCGGTCCCGAGGTCCCACACGCCGTTGTCCCGGGGCAGGTCGGGGCGCGTCGTCGAACTCGAGGACCGCCTCGTAGAACGCGCTGCGCCGCTCGGGCGCCCTCGTCGCTCAGGGCGCCGATCAGCTTGGGGTACTTGCGCAGGTCGGCGAAGACGCGCCCGGTGAGCACCCGCTCGGGCGAGAAGACCACGTGGAAGTCGCGTCCCTCCGACGAGCCCGCTGGTCTCCTCGAGGGCCGGCCGCCATCGGGTCCGCGTCGTACCGACCGGCAGCGTGGTCTCGTAGATCACCAGCGTGCCGGCGGTCAGGTGACGGCCGATGTCGGTCGTGGCCGAGTCCATCGCCGCGAAGTCTGGGTCGGCCCTCGTCGTCGACCAAGAGCGGCACCACGACCACGACCACGTCCGCGTCCGGAACGGCGTCGGCGTAGTCGGTGGTGGCCGTCCAGCTGCCCGGCCGGGACCAGCCGGGCCAGGTGCTCGGCCAGGTGGGCCTCGCCGGGGAAGGGCTCGCGTCCGGCGTTGATGCCTCGACCAGGTCGGCGTTGATGTCGACGCCGACGACGTGGTGACCGCGGTCGGCGTACTGGGCCGCGAGCGGCAGGCCGATCTTGCCCAGGCCGATGACGGCGATCTTCACGACCGTCACCTCGACGCTCGGGATCTCGACGGTGCGTCCCTCGTTCGCGCGACTGGATGCACGCGTCGGCGACCGCGACCGTGCGCAGGCCCTCGCGCATCGTCACGATGTCGCTCGGCAGGCCGAGGACGGCGTCGCGGAAGTTCTCGTGCTGGACGCGCAGGGGCTCGGGCTTCGGGATCGCGAAGCGGGTGATGTTGCCCTCGGTGACGCCGCGGAAGGTCGACACCTGGTCCCACTCGGTCTGGATCAGGCCGTTCTCGTGGAAGGTGAGGTCGCCGTGCAGGGTGTCGGCGACGAAGGCGCCCCGCTCGCCGGTCACGACCGTCACCCGCTCCTTGAGCGGTGACAGCCAGTTCACCAGGTGGCTGGCCACGGTCCCGTCGTCCATCTGGGCGGTGATCGCGATCAGGTCCTCGTGCTCACGACCGGACTTGTGAGCCGTGTGGGCCGAGACCGTGCGGTACGGCGACTGGATCACCCAGGCGGTGAGGTCGATGTCGTGCGTGGCGAGGTCCTTGACCACGCCGACGTCGGCGATGCGGTTCGGGAACGGGCCCTGTCGGCGCGTCGCGACCTGGTAGATCTCCCCGAGCTCGCCGGCCTCGAGACGGCTCGCGCAGAGCCAGGAGCGCCGGGTTGCAGCGCTCGATGTGCCCGACCGCGTTGACCAGTCCGGCGCCCTCGAACGCGTCGACGAGCTGCAGCGCCTCCTCGAGGTCGGTGGCCAGTGGCTTCTCGATGAGGGTGGGGACGCCGGCGGCCGCGAGGTCGAGACCGGCATCGAGGTGGAACATGGTGGGCGTCGACACGACCGCCAGGTCGACCCCGTGCTGCGATCAGCTCCGTCGACGGTCCCGACGACCCGGGCCGTGCCGGCGGCCCGGTGGGGGTCTCCCGCGGGGTCGGCGACCGCCACGAGGCTGACCCCGTCGAGGGAGCCCAGGACCCGCGCGTGGTTCCGACCCATCATCCCGATGCCGATCAGGCCGACGCGGAGCGGTGCGGCACTCATGCGCCGGCCCTCGCCCACGTGTTGACCGCGGTCACGATGCGCTCGAGGTCGGCGGCGCTCACGGACGGGTGGACCGGGAGCGACAGGCACTCGCGCGCGGCCGCCTCGGTCTCGGGCAGGTCGTCGCCGGTCGCGAAGGGCGCCAGACGGTGGATCGGGCGTCGGGTAGAACATGCCCGACCCGATCGCGTGCTCGTCGCGCAGGGTCGCGGCGAGATCGTCGCGGTCCTCGGGCACCCGCACCGTGTACTGGTGGTAGACGTGGGTGGCACCCTCGACGACGCGGGGTACCGTGACCCCGTCCAGGTGCTCGCTCAGGAACGCGGCGTTCTCCTGTCGCCGCTGGGTCCAGGCGTCCACCTTCGTGAGCTGCACCCGGCCGATGGCCGCGTGGATGTCGGTCATGCGGTTGTTGAGACCCACCACCTCGTTCTCGTACGCCGCAGCATGCCCTGGTTGCGGTACAGGCGCAGGCGTCGCTCGAGCTCGGGGTCCGCCACCGACACCATGCCTCCCTCGCCCGACGTCATGTTCTTGGTCGGGTAGAGCGAGAACATGGCGAAGTCGCCGAAGGTGCCGACCGGTCGTCCGTCGAACGAGGCGCCGTGGGCCTGCGCGGCGTCCTCGAAGAGCCGCAGTCCGTGCCGGCTCGGCGATGTCCGCCGAGCCCGTGCATGTCGGCCGGATGACCGTAGAGGTGAACCGGCATGATCGCCGACGGTCCGGTCGGTGATCGACCGCCTCCACGGCGGCCGGGTCGAGGCAGAAGGTCTCCGGGTCGATGTCGGCGAAGACCGGCGTGGCGCCCGCGAGCGCGACGGCGTTCGCGGTCGCGGCGAAGGTGAACGACGGGACGATGACCTCGTCGCCGGCCCTGACGCCGGCGGCGAGCAGGCCGAGGTGCAGGCCGAGGTCCCGGAGTTGACCGCGACGCAGGCGCGGCCGAGCCCGAAGTGCTCGGCGAACTCCTGTCTCGAACGCGGCGACCTCGGGGCCCTGCGCGAGCATGCCGCTGCGCATGACGCGGTCGACCGCCGCGCGCTCCTCCTCGCCGATGATCGGGCGGGCAGCAGGGATGAAGTCGCTCATGGAGCAGCTGGGCCTTTCGACGAGAGTGTCTTCGTCGACGAGGTCGTAGACCGCGCCGGTGTCGGGACAGGTGAAGGTGTCGGGACCGCTCGGCGTGAGCCGGCGCCCGGTGCGCCCGACCCACCCGATCCGCCGCGCGGGTACGCCGGCCACGAGCGCGTGGTCGGGGACGTCGCGGGTCACGACCGACCCTGCGGCGACCAGGGCCCAGGCGCCGATCGTCACCGGGGCCACGCACACGCTCCGCGCGCCGATCGAGGCGCCGTCGCCGACGATGACGCCCACCGGCTCCCAGTCGTCCGCGGACTTCAGGGTGAGTCGGCGTTGACCGCGCGGGGATAGGTGTCGTTGGTCAACACCACGGCGGGGCCGACGAACACCCCGTCGCCGAGGCGGGCGGGCTCGTAGACGAGGGCATAGTTCTGGATCTTGCAGTTGTCGCCCATGACCACGCCGGGCCCGATGTAGGCGCCCCGCCCGACGATGCACGACCGGCCGAGGCGAGCACCTTCCCGGATCTGCGCGAGGTGCCAGATCGACGACCCCTCGCCGACGATGGCGGTGTCGGCCACGTCGGCCGAGTCCACGATGCGGGTCGGCAAGTCAGGAACCGGAGTTGATCATCCCGGCACCGACCGTGACCCCGGTGGCCTCGTCGATGAGGATGAACGACCCCGTGGTGCGGTTCTTCGAGTAGGGGTCGCACAGCAGGGGCACCGTGGTGCGGAGCGAGACGCGGCCGATCTCGTTCAGGCCGAGCTCCTTGGTCTCCTGGTCGCGGTGCAGGGTGTTGACGTCGAGGCGGTACTGGATCTCCTTGACCATCGTCCGGCCCATCCGCGTGGTGTGCTTGATCGCGAGCTTCTGGCGCGGGCGCAGCGGCTCGTTGGTCATCCAGCAGACCATCGCGTCGATGTCCTGGCTCGGCTTCGGCGCGTTCTTGACCCGGGCGATCATGTCGCCGCGGCTCACGTCGACGTCGTCGTCGAGCCGGACCGTGACCGACATCGGCGGGAAGGCCTCGCCGATCTCCTTGTCGAACAGGTCGATCCCCTGGATCGTGGAGGTCATGCCGCTGGGCAGCACGACGACCTCGTCGCCCGGCTTCAGGACGCCGCCGGCGACCTGTCCGGCGTACCCGCGGTAGTCGTGGTGCTGGTCGGACTTCGGGCGTACGACGTACTGCACCGGGAAGCGGGTGTCGACCAGGTCGCGGTCGGAGGCGACGTGGACGTGCTCGAGGTGGTGCATGAGCGTCGGGCCGTCGTACCAGGGCGTGTTCTCGGACCTGGTCACGACGTTGTCGCCCTTGAGCGCCGAGATCGGGACGACCGCGAGGTCGGGGATCGACAGCTTGGTGGCGAACTGCGTGAACTCGTCGTGGATCCGGTCGTAGATCTCCTGCGACCAGTCGACGAGGTCCATCTTGTTGATCGCCAGCACGAGGTGGGGCACCCGGAGCAGCGAGAGCAGCACGGCGTGGCGGCGGCTCTGCTCGGTGAGGCCCTGACGCGCGTCGACCAGCACCAGCCCGAGGTCGGCGGTGGAGGCACCGGTGACCATGTTGCGGGTGTACTGGATGTGGCCGGGGGTGTCGGCGATGATGAACTTGCGGGCGGGCGTCGCGAAGTAGCGGTAGGCCACGTCGATGGTGATGCCCTGCTCACGCTCGGAGCGCAGGCCGTCGGTCAGCAGCGCGAGGTCGGTGTAGTCGTAGCCGCGCGAGTGGCTGGTGGCCTCGACGGCCTCCAGCTGGTCCTCGAAGATCGACTTGGAGTCGAGCAGCAGCCGACCGATCAGGGTGGACTTCCCGTCGTCGACCGAGCCGGCGGTGGCGAATCGGAGCAGATCCATCAGAAGTAGCCCTCCTTCTTCCGGTCCTCCATGGCTGCCTCGGAGAACCGGTCGTCGCCACGGGTCGCGCCGCGCTCGGTGACGCGGGCGATGGCGATCTCGTCGATGATCTTGGGGATGGTGTCGGCCTCGGACTCGACCGCGCCGGTGAGGGTGAGGTCGCCGACCGTGCGGAACCGCACGGTCCGCTCCTCGACGGTCTCGCCCGGTCGGCAGGGGTTGTGGTCGCTCTCGGTGAGCCACATGCCGTCGCGGTTGAAGACGCGGCGCTGGTGGGAGAAGTAGATCGAGGGGATCTCGACCTGCTCCTGGCCGAGGTAGTGCCAGATGTCGAGCTCGGTCCAGTTGGACAGCGGGAAGATCCGCATGTGCTCGCCGCCGTGGATGCGGCCGTTGTAGAGGCTCCACAGCTCGGGGCGCTGCATCTTCGGGTCCCACTGGCCGAAGTCGTCGCGGTGGGAGTAGACGCGCTCCTTGGCGCGGGCCTTCTCCTCGTCGCGGCGGCCGCCACCGAACATCGCGGTGAAGCCGTTCTCCTCGATGCAGTTCAGGAGGGTGCCGGTCTGCAGCCGGTTGCGGCTGGTCTTGCCGTCGTCCGTGACGACGCCGCTGGCGATCGCCTCCTCGACGCTCGCGACGACCAGGCGCACCCCGAGCCGGTTGACCCAGTTGTCACGGGTCTCCAGCACCTCGGGGAAGTCGTAGCCGGTGTCGATCTGCACCAGGGGGAAGGGGATCTTCGCGGGGTAGAACGCCTTCTCCGCCAGCCGGAGCATGACGATGGAGTCCTTCCCGCCGGAGAACATCAGGGCCGGCTTCTCGAACTCGGCGGCGACCTCACGGAAGATGTGGATCGACTCCGCCTCGAGCTGGTCGAGCTGGCTCAGCTGATAGTCGGCATGGGTCGGTGGTGCACTCATCGGATGCGGGGGCCTCTCCTCGGGACAGCAGCGAACATGGTATCGGCCGGAACGCCCACCCCTAAACTCGGCGCGTGACCGAGAGGGCGGACGCGGATCCCGGGCCGGCGGAGCCGGCCCGTGTGGGATCGAGCGTATGGCGGCGCGCCAGCAGCACGGCGTACGTCGAGTCGCCGGACCGCGTGGTCGTCGTCGACCTCGACCACCTCGACCTCCCGCCGTACGTCTTCGAGGGCTCCGCGGCCCAGGTCTGGGCCTGCCTGGACGGTGAGCGCTCGGAGGCCGAGATCGTGACCGACCTCGCCGAGGCGTACGGCGTGCCGGTCGAGGTGGTCTCGGCAGGACGTGCGCGACTTCGTCGACCGGCTACGGGACCTGGGACTGATCGTCGGCGGCCACGGCGACGTCTGACCGGTCGTGCAGCGGGCCCACGCGGGTCGCCTCCAGCTCGGCCACCGTCGGTGCCCCGAACATCGGCAGCCCCTGGGTGCGGCGGATCAGGCCCCACACGAACGGCATGACCACGATCATGGCCACGCCGACCAGCGCGATGAAGACCGGGTGGGTCTGGTTCTCACCGGCGCCGAGCGGGGCCCAGCCGGCCTTGTCGAGCAGCGCGAGACCGGACATGGTCAGCACGACCACGATCCCGCGGCGGATGAACGACTGCGGCACCCGCGGAGCGATGTGGCTGCCGAGGATGGTGCCCGGCACGGAGCCGATCACGAGCGGGACCAGGATGTGCCAGTCGAGGCCGTTCAGGATGATGTTGGAGATCGCGGCCGCCATCACCAGCGGGACGGCCTGGACCAGGTCGGTGCCGACCAGGCGCAGCGCGGAGAGGCCGGGGTAGAGCATGACCAGGGCGATCATGATCACCGAGCCGGAGCCCACGCTGGTGACGCCCACGAGCAGACCGCCCAGCGCGCCCACGGCGATGGTCACCAGCGGCCGGATGTGCGGGTCCGGGTCGGCCGGCGGGCCGCCACCGCGCACGCGGCGCAGGTTGACGTAGAGCCGGAGCGCGTACGTCGCGGCGGCGAGGAGCAGCGCGAACCCGATGCACTCCTTGAGCAGGGTGTCGAGCTGGTCGGCGGACCCGGCGACCTGGTGGATCAGCCAGGGCCCCAGCAGCGCGAACGGCACGGATCCGAGGATCAGCCACCGGGCCAGGGGCCAGTTCGGCTTCCCCTCCCGGGCGTGCGTGATCGCGCCGCCGGTCTTGTAGATGGCCGCGGCCGTCAGGTCCGCGGTCACCACCGTCGAGGCGTTGCCGACGCCGAGGAAGATGAGGGCGGGCGTCATCAGGGCGCCGCCTCCCATGCCGGTCAGGCCGACGATGGTGCCGACGAAGAACGCGGCGGCGATGATCGAGAAGAACTCAGAGGTGAGCCAGCTACCCATGGGCGCGGTCCTTCCTGGGAAGGTAGGGCAAGACGGGTAAGTCTACCGATTGACCAGATATTGTCCAAAATGGTCGGGTTCAAACCCGGAGCCGCTCCACGAGCACCTCGAGGAGCGCCTCCATGGTGGCCGCTGACCGCCGCGCGGCCTCGGGGCCACGCCGGTAGGGGTCGTCGATGTCGTGCTCCGGCGAGGCCGGGACCCGCCGGTTCTCCAGCGACGCGATCAGCTCCCGACCGTGCAGCGAGGGATCGGCCGCCTGCGCGCTGGCCACGAACTGGCCGAGCGTGAAGACCTTGCGGAAGGCGGCCGGCCGGTCCTCGAGCAGCTGGGTGCGGTGGACGGCCTGCGCCGTCAGGACGAGGTCGGCCGCGTCGACCATCTCCCCGGTCGCGGCTCGGCTGCGGAAGCCGTCGACCTCGGTGCCCCAGCGCGCGAACTCGGCCGCCATGGTGTCGCTGACCGGTTCGTCGGTGAAGCCCCGGGTGCCGGCGCTGCTCACCTCGATGCCGGAGTCCGGGCCGAGCAGCTGGCGGGTGCGGAGCTCGAGGTACGGCGAGCGGCAGATGTTCGCCGTACAGACGAAGAGCACGCGGATCGGCTCGTCGTCCGGGGGTGTCTCCGCGGAGGGGGTGGTGGTCTCGACGTCGCTCGACCACCGAGGGTCCGCCGACCCCCGAGGGTCCGCCGACCCCGAGGGTCCGCCGACTCGCGCCGGCCCCCGAGCCGCTGGGCGGGCCAGGAAGCCGGCCTTGGCGAGGGCGGTGAGCACCTCGTCGCGGCAGTCCTCGATCGATCGTCCGGTGGTGTCGATCCGGAGGTCGGCGTCGTCCGGCACCTCGTAGGGCGACGAGATGCCGGTGAAGTCGGGGATCTCCCCGCGGCGCGCCTTGGCGTAGAGACCCTTGCGGTCGCGCCGCTCGCACTCCTCGAGCGGGGTCGCCACGTGGACGAGGAAGAACGCACCGCCGGCCGCGTCGGTCATCGCCCGGACGTCCTGGCGGGTGCCGTCGAACGGGGCGATCGGGCTGCACACGGCCACGCCGCCGTGCCGGGAGATCTCGGCCGCCACCCAGCCGATCCGGCGGATGTTGGTCTCCCGGTCCTCGCGGCTGAAGGTGAGGCCGGCCGAGAGGTTCCGGCGTACGACGTCGCCGTCGAGGCTGGTGACCGTGCGCTCGCCGGCCTCGAGCAGCGAGTCGATCACGGCCTGCGCCACCGTCGACTTCCCGCTCCCGGACAGCCCGGTGAAGAACAGCACGAGGCCCTGCTCCTCCGGTCCGGGCCGGTCGGAGGCCACGATCGCGGCCACGTCGTCGGGGTAGTCGCCGTCGGCGTCGCCGAGAGCCAGCACCGGATCCGCGCCGGCGTAGGCAGCCACCACCCGGACGCCCAGCTCGTGGTCGACGGACGGGTCGCCGTGCGAGGCGAGGGGTACGGCGACCACGGACGCCGCGGGGAGCTTCTCGGCCGCGGCAAGGGTGGCCCGCAGCAGCGCGACCGGGGAGAGCTCCGGGGTGCCGGGGCCGGTGAGGGCGAGGAGGACGACGGGAGTGCCCAGGGCTCTCAGCCGCTCGATCTCGGGCTCGGTCAGCGCGTCCACGACCGGGACGAACGTCGCGCCGGCGTGCTGCTGCCGTACCCGCGCGGGGGTCAGGTGGAGCCGGCGGAACGGCCCGTGCTGGGCGTGCGTGAGCGGCTGCACGGCGCCGCTCGGGGAGAGGCGCGCCAGGGGCAGGCCCTCGGGGTCGACCAGCTCGACCTCCTGGCCCGCGAGCTCGCTCGGGAGCTCCAACGTGACCGGCGACCCGGGCTCGTTGAAGGCCGTGACCGGCGCCAGCGCCCCGATGGTCAGCAGCTCGAGGTCGGCCAGCTCCCGGGCGGTCGGGCAGTGTTGGGGCGTCGGCACGGGACCATCCTGCCAGCGTCGCTACCCTGACCGGGTGCCTGCCGACCCCCACCCGATCCCGGCCCTCACGCAGACCCTGAAGGCGGTTCGCGCATGAGCCCGGTCGTCCCGGTCGCCGAGATCGTGCGCAACGGTTTCATCGAGGGGCATCACTACGGGTCGGTGGTCGCGCTCGACGCGGACGGCGCGGTCGCCTGGTCGGTCGGCGACGTCGTCGTACCGGTGCTGCCGCGGTCGTGCAACAAGCCCCTGCAGGCGCTCGGGATGGTGCGCGCCGGGCTGGACCTGCCCGCGGAGCTGCTCGCGCTGGCCTGCGCGTCGCACTCGGGCGAGCCGTTCCACGTCGAGGGAGTACGCCGGATCCTCGCCTCCGCGGGTCTCACCGAGGAGGACCTGCAGACCCCGCCGGACTACCCCCTCGACGACGCAGCCCGCGAGCAGGTGATCCGCGACGGCGGGAGCAAGGCCCCGGTGCTGATGAACTGCTCGGGCAAGCACGCAGCCATGCTGGCCACCTGCGTGGCCAACGGCTGGCCCACCAAGACCTACCTCGACCCCGACCATCCGCTCCAGCGGGCGATCGCCGCCACCTTCTCCGAGCTGACCGGCGAGCCGGTCGTGGTCACCGCGGTCGACGGGTGCGGTGCACCGCTGCTCTCCGCGTCCCTGGTCGGACTCGCCACCGCGTTCCGACGCCTCGCCCTCGGCCGGGACGGGGCGGGAGAACCCGATGCCGATGCGGTCCGGGTCGCGGAGGCGATCCGCGCCCACCCGGCGTACGTCTCGGGCACGACGCGCGACGAGCGCGCCCTGCTCGCCGCGATCCCGGGCGCGATCGGCAAGGCCGGCGCCGAGTGCTGCTACGCCGTGGCGCTGCCGGACGGGCGGGCGTTCGCGCTCAAGGCCGACGACGGTGCGCCACGGGTGCGCCCGGTGCTGATGGCCGAGGCGCTGCGCCGCTCGGGGGTGCTCGACGACGCGGACGTCGACGCCGACGCCGTGGTCCGGACGGGCACGGTCGAGCTGTTCGGTGGCGGCCGACCGGTGGGGGAGATCCGGGCCTGTTACCAGCCCTGAGCACGGGACTGCATGCTGCCGCTAGCAACCACGTGAACTGAGAAACCCCTGTGTTTGACGGCAGTTCACCGATGGTTGTGACGGTCGTCACCGTCCTGGGTTTGCAATTCGCTAACACGTGCTAGCAAGGTGGAGGCGTGCCCAGGAGCAAGGTCGGCAAGACCGTCGAGACGCTCGGTGACTACCTGCGCGAGCAGCGGGTCTCCGCCCGCCTCTCGTTGCGGCAGCTCGCCGAGCAGACCGGGGTCTCCAACCCCTACCTGAGCCAGATCGAGCGTGGTCTGCGGCGTCCCTCGGCCGAGGTGCTCCAGCAGCTCGCGAAGGCCCTGCGGATCTCCGCGGAGCAGCTCTACCTCCGGGCCGGCCTGGTCAGCCCGGACGACGGGGTCGGCGGCTCGGTCGAGCTCGCCGTACTGGGCGACCCGGCCCTGAGCGAACGCCAGAAGCAGACCCTGCTCGACGTGTACGCGTCCTTCCTCGCGCTCAACCGAGGTGCGGACGCCTCCTGAACCACCCGGCACCGATGCCGGATCCACCACCACCCGAAGGAGCAGACATGGCCAAGGCCAAGTTCGACATTCCCACCCAGATCCCCGCGGGTGCGACGCGCCCGCTGTACGCCGGTGTCGGCGCCACCGACCTCTTCGTGAAGGCTCTGCGCGAGCGCGTGGCCGGCGCGAGGAAGACGGTCTCCGGCTTCGACTACCAGCCGCAGGCACTCCGCGAGCAGGCCTCGAAGGTCGTGACCGCGAGCGTCGAGACCCTCAACAAGGACGCCCAGACGCGTCGTCGTGCCGTCGAGCAGGCCGTGGCCGGTCTCCAGGCCGAGGCGAAGTCGCTCCCGACGCGCCTGCAGCACCTGGTCGACGGTCAGGTCTCGACCGCCGGTGACACCTACGCGGACCTCGTCAAGCAGGGCGAGACCCTCGTCGCGCGGATCCGCCGCCAGCAGTCCTCGCAGGCCACGGCGTCCTCGGCCAAGACCACCAAGGCCAAGGCGAAGACCACGAAGACCCAGGCGAGCAAGACCGCCTCCTCGTCGGCCACCACCGCCAAGAAGACGGCCAAGAAGACCGCGACCAACGCGAAGAAGAGCCCGGCGCGCAGCAGCGCCAAGGCGACCACCACCGCGGCCGCCAAGACGGCCAGCAACGCGACGCAGGCCGCCACCGACGCCGCCGCGAAGGTCGGCGACTGACGCTGGGGCTACGCGGCGACTGACGCTGGGCGACTGACGCTGGGCGACTGACGCTGGGCGACTGACGCTGGGCGACTGACGCTGGGCGACTGACCCTCAGCTCCATCGCCGAGAACGGGCCCCGGGAGGTATGTGCTCCCGGGGCCCGTTCCTGTCCCCACCCGTTGAGCCGCGCCTTGTGGTCCGTTGAGCCGCGCCTTGTGGTCCGTCGACCGCGCCTTGTGGTCCGTTCAACCGCGCCTTGTGGCGAACCTGGCGACCGCCGTCGGTCGAGCTGGTCGAGACCACGGCCACCCGACCCGCGGCAGGGCGTCGAGCCGGCCTTGGTCTCGACAAGCTCGACCAGCGGCGTCGGGGCTCGACCAGCGGTGTCGGGGCTCGACGTGCGGTCGTCGACGAGCCGGCCTTGGTCTCGACAAGCTCGACCAGCGGTGTCGGGGCTCGACGCGCCGGCGGTCGGGGCTCGACGTGCGGCGTCGAGGCGGCCTTGGTCTCGACAAGCTCGACCAGCGGGGTCGGGGCTCGACGTGCGGCGTGGGCCGGCCTTGGTCTCGACAAGCTCGACCAGCGGCGTCGGGGCTCGACGTGCGGCGTCGAGCCGGCCTTGGTCTCGACGAGCTCGACCAGCGGCGTCGGGGCTCGACCTGCGGCGTCGGGGCTCGACGTGCGGCGTCGAGCCGGCCTTGGTCTCGACAAGCTCGACCAGCGGCGTCGGGGCTCGACGTGCGGCGTCGAGGCGGCCTTGGTCTCGACAAGCTCGACCAGCGGCGTCGGCGCTCGAGCGTGAGGCGGCCTTGGTCTCGACAAGCTCGACCAGCGGCCGGCGCGGCGTCGGGCTCGACCCACCGGCCACCGGCCTCGACCAGCGGCGTCGGCATAAGTCGGACGATTCGGCAAACGTCAGGTAACGTCACCGCGACGTTCTTGGTGGTCTCGACGAAAACGGGGAATGACATGGGGTTCCGTCGCGCGCCCCGCGCATGGGTCGCCCGCGGGCTGCTGGCTGCTGCCGTGGCGCTGACCCTCGCGGCTCAGACGGGCGGCTCAGCCTCGGCGAGCATGCGGGTCACGAGCAGGTACTTCGGGATGCACGTGCCCTCCCTCGCCACGGCGTTCCCCCTGGCCCCGGTCGGCTCCGTCAACCTGACCACGGACGGCGTGTACTGGCCCCAGCTGGAGACGTCGCCGGGCGTCTTCGACTTCGGCCGGCTCGACGGGCTGGTCAGCCAGGCGCATCTCAACCATGCTCAGCCGTTGCTCGTCCTGGGCCGGACTCCGTGGTTCCACTCGTCGACCCCCTCGGCGACGTCGTCGACGCCGAACGTCGCAGCGAGCGTTCCGGACCTCGCGGCGTGGCAGGCCTACGTCCAAGCCGTCGTCGACCAGTACGGAAGCGGGATCGACTACGAGATCTGGCCCGAGGCCAACATCGCCGAGAACTGGAGCGGTACGCCGACCCAGCTGGCGCAGCTGGTGGTCACCGCGGCTCAGATCATCCACACGACCGCGCCCACGGCGCTCGTCGTGTCCCCCGCCATGGTGCTGCGCAAGTCCTTCCAGCCGGCCCAGATGAAGACCTTCTTCGCCCGCAAGGTCAACGGAGTCCCCGTCGGCAGCGTCGTCAATGCGGTCGGCATCGACGCCTACCCGCTCCCGAACGGCGACCCCGAGGACTCCGTCAAGATCATCCGGGCCGCCCAGGGCATCCTCGCGGCGGACAAGGTGACGGCACCGCTGTGGAACGTGGAGATCAACTACGGCGTCCTCGGCAGCCACCGCCCGGTCACCCAGCCGATGTCCGGGAGCAAGCAGGCGTCGTACGTCGCGCGGACCTATCTGCTCAACGCGGCCAACGGCGTGGGGCGGGTGTACTGGCTGGGCTGGGCCCACATCGACGAGGTGGGCATCCAGATGGTCCAGTCGGACCAGATCACGCCGACGGCCGCAGGCAAGGCGTTCGCGACCGTGCGAGCGATGGATGCTCGGCCAGACCGTGTCCTCGTGCACGCGGACGAGAGGTACGCAGCTGTTCACCTGCAAGCTGACGAGGGCGGGCCGCACCACCTGGGTGTATTGGACCACCGCCGGCACGGCGACCGTCCGGGCGCCGAAGGGAGCCGGACACCTCGAGCGGCTGCAAGGCGGCGTGGCGCGCACCAGCACGGGGAAGCGCTTCGTGGCCACCACCTCGCCGGTACGGGTGTACCACTGAACTTTTGTGAGCGCCGGAACATCGGACAGGCAGCCGAGCAGTCCGTAGGGCTGCATCTTCCAGGCCGGCGCGGGCACGGGATCGACGAGTGGCAGTGTCACTCGAACTCTAGAGGGGTGTTTCGGGTATGAGTGTCGCGATGCGGATGCGACGGTTCAGGGTTCCCCTGAAGATCGCGTACGACTCCGCCGCGTGGGTGGCCGCCACCGCAGTGGCCACGGTGCTGCGCTTCCAACGGCCCGACGACGTGCCGTGGGAGGCCACGGTCTACCTGGCGCTCGCGCTCGGCGCGACGTACTTCCTGGTCGGGATCCTGGTGCGGCTCCACCAGGGCCGGGCCCAGACCGGCAGCCTGGAGGACATGCTGCTGGTGGGCTGTGTCGCCACGTCCGCGGGCGTCTTCGTCTTCGCCGCCAACCTGACCCACGTCTTCGTGCCTCGCTCGGTGCCGGTCGGGGCCACCATCTGTTTCGTCGTGGCGGCAGCGCTCGGACGGGCGATGTGGCGCACCAACACCGAACGCCCGCTCTCCGCCGGCGTCGGATCGACGTCGTCCACGCGGGTCCTCGTCGTCGGAGCAGGGGAGGCCGCGCGCGAGCTGATCGGGTCGATGCTGCGCGACCCGATGAGCGAGTGGCACCCGGTCGGTCTGATCGAGGACGACCGGACCCGAGCGCCACCTCCGCATCCGCGGCGTACCGGTGCTGGGCAACACCGCCGCGATCGGCGAGCTCGTCCGGGAGACCGACGCGGACGCCCTCGTCGTGGCGATCCCGAACGCCCCGTCCGAGATGATCGCCCGGATCGCGGAGGCCGGCCGCTCCGCGGGGGTCGACGTGAAGGTGCTCCCGTCGACGTCGGAGCTGCTTCGCGACAGCGTCGGGATCCGCGATCTCCGCGACATCAACCTGGGCGACGTGCTCGGCCGCAAGCAGGTCGACACCGACGTCGCCTCGATCGCCGGCTATCTGACCGGGCGGCGCGTCCTGGTGACCGGCGCGGGCGGCTCGATCGGTTCCGAGCTCTGCCGGCAGATCTCGACCTTCGGTCCGGCCGAGCTGATCATGCTCGACCGCGACGAGTCGGCGCTCCACGCGGTGCAGCTGTCCCTGACGGGTCGCGCCCTGCTCGACGGTCGTGACGTGGTGCTCTGCGACATCCGCGACGCGGACGCGCTCAACCAGATCTTCCTGAGCCGACGCCCCGACGTGGTCTTCCACGCCGCGGCGCTCAAGCACCTGCCGATGCTCGAGCAGTATCCCGCCGAGGCCGTCAAGACCAACGTGATCGGCACCAGCAACGTGCTGGCCGCGGCGGCCGCGTGCGGACGTCGAGCTGCTCGTCAACATCTCCACCGACAAGGCGGCCAACCCCAGCAGCGTCCTCGGCTACTCCAAGCGGGTGGCCGAGCGGATCACCGCGGCGTACGCCCGCAGCTCGTCGGGCAACTACCTGTCGGTCCGTTTCGGCAACGTGCTCGGCAGCCGCGGCTCCGTGCTCACGGCGTTCGCCCAGCAGATCTCCGACGGCGGCCCGATCACCGTCACCGACCCCGACGTCACCCGCTACTTCATGACGATCGAGGAGGCCGTGCCAGCTGGTGGTGCAGGCCGGCGCGATCGGTCGCCCCGGCGAGGCGCTGGTGCTCGACATGGGCGAGCCGGTCAAGATCCTCGACGTGGCGCGCCACCTGATCCGGCTCGACAGCCGGCCCGTCAACATCGAGTTCACCGGGCTGCGGACCGGCGAGAAGCTCCACGAGGAGCTCTTCGGCGACCACGAGCCACGCGACGTACGTCCCTGGCACCCGCTGGTCTCCCACGTGCCCGTCGCGGCCATCGATCCGGAGGTGGCCAGCACGATGGCGACCTCGGGCCGTGCGGCCGACGTGGTCGCCGCGCTCGCGGGCGCGTGTGCCGAACGTCGGTACGGCGACGTCTATGACGTGGCTGCCAGCTCCATGGGGGACACTGTGTCGCAGTCGCGCGAGTGAGCGCGTCCGGGAAGGGGCCGGTGATGGGTCAGACGAGTGCCGAGCGGCCGTGGGGGTCGTGGCACGTCCTCGACGAGGGGCGGGCTACAAGGTCAAGCGCATCGAGGTGCGACCGCACGAACGCCTGTCCTACCAGACCCACGCACGGCGTTCGGAGCACTGGACGGTCGTCCGCGGCACGGCCACGTGCCTGGTGGACGGCGAGACCGTCGAGATCCCGTGCGGTGGCGCGCTCGACGTCGCGGTCGGTGCGGCGCACCGGATCTCCAACCTCCACGACGAGGACCTCGTCGTGATCGAGGTGCAGCGCGGTGACTACCTCGGCGAGGACGACATCGTGCGGCTCGAGGACGACTACGGCCGGCTCGAGGCGCAGTAGCGCGACCTGGCTCGGACGCAAGGACCCCGTCGGGGTAACGTCGCGCCGGTGTCTTGGGATATCTCGGAAAAGACGGGGACTGTGATGACGATCTGGCGCGCGGTACGACGATGGGCCGGCCGAGGGGGACTGGCGGCGAGCGTCGTGGCGCTGGCCCTGACCGTGCAGGCCTGCGGCCCCGCCGCGGCGAGCACCCATGTCACCAGCCAGGTACTTCGGGATGCACGACCCGGGCCTGGCCTCGGCCTTCCCGAAGGTGCCGGTGGGTGCCTTCAACCTGACCACCGACGGCGTGTACTGGCCGGAGATCGAGACCGCCAACGGCCACTTCGACTGGTCACGGCTCGATGCCCTGGTCGCACAGGCACACGCCCACGGCGCCCAGCCGTTGCTCGTGCTGGGTCAGACGCCCGCCTTCCACTCGACCAAGCCGCACGATCCGGTGGTCGCCGCCACGGTTCCCACGATGACCGCGTGGCGCGCGTACGTGCGTCACGTGGTGGGGCGCTACCGGGCCCGGATCGACTACCAGATCTGGCCCGAGGCGAACATCACCCAGAACTGGAGCGGTACCCAGGCCCAGCTGGCCCGGCTCGTCGTCGCGGCCGCCAGGATCATCCACCAGAAGTCACGCGCGGCCGTCGTGGTGTCTCCCGCGATGGTGCTGCGCCGGACCTACCAGCAGCATGCGATGAGCACGTTCTTCGCGACCCGGGTCGGCGGTATCCGGGTCGGTCGCTATGTCAATGCGGTCGCCGTCGACGCCTACCCCTTGGAGCACGGCACGCCCGAGGACTCCGCGGCCCTGATCAGGGCCGGTCACCGGATCCTCGTCGCGAACAAGGTGAGGGCGCCGTTGTGGAACGTCGAGATCAACTACGGGGTCGCGGGCGCGCACGCATCCGTCCCGTCGTTCACGGCGCGCAAGCAGGCGTCGTACGTCGTGAGGACCTACCTGCTCGACGCGGCCAACGGCGTGAAGCGGGTGTACTGGCTCGGCTGGGCGCGCATCGACGAGGTGGCGATCCAGATGGTGAAGCCGGACCAGGTGACACCCACGCCGGCTGGCCAGGCCTACGCGATGGTGAGCCGGTGGATGGTCGGCCAGACCGTGCGCTCGTGCGCGCGGCAGCCCGGGACGGCTGTCTACGCCTGCAAGCTGGTGCGGGCCGGGAAGGCCAGCTGGGTCTACTGGACCACGAAGGGGACCGCCCGGGTGCGGGTGCCCCAGGGGTCGCGCCACCTCCAGCGGATGCTCGGGAGCGTGCAGGGCACGCACGCGGGGGCGCGGATCGTGGTCACCCAGGCGCCGGTGCGCGTCTACCGCTGACCCCGCCGGTTGAGCCGCGGGAAATGGTCCGTTGAGCCGCGCCTTATGGCTCGTTGAGCCGCGGGAAATGGTTGGTTGAGCCGCGGGAAATGGTGTCGAGCCGCGCCTTATGGCTCGTTGAGCCGCGGGAAATGGTCGGTTGAGCCAACCGGACCACCGGGCGGCGCGGGTGAACGGACCATGCGGCGCGGGTCATCGGACCACAAGGCGCGGGTCATCGGACCACAAGGCGCGGGTCATCGAACCCCAAGGCGCGGCTCAACGGACCACAAGGCGCGGCTCAACGGACCACAAGGCGCGGCTCAACGAGGGGTTAGGGGAGGGTCGAGGCGAGGTAGGCGCGGAGGGCTTCCCTGGCGTCGGTCGGCTCGAAGCCGGTCGCCTCGATGCGGTCCAACGCCAGGACGCTGCCCCGTGGCCGGGGGGCGATGGCCCGGCCGGCGGCGTACTCCTCGGTCGTGATGCCCCGGACGTCACCCGGGTCGCGACCTCGCAGGCGGAAGACCTCGCGCGCGACGTCGGCCCACGACATCGGCGGACCGCCGTTGCTGACGTGGTAGACGCCGTACGGCGCCTGCCGGTCGAGCAGGTGACGCGTGGCCCGGGCGAGCTCGTCGGTGAAGGTGAGGCGTCCGATCTGGTCGGCGACCACGGCCGGGCTCGCGCCCTCGTCGGCGAGTCGCGCCATCGTGCGCACGAAGTTGGGGCCGTCGCCCACGACCCACGAGGTGCGGAGCAGGTAGTGGCGGGGAGCGGTCGTCACGGCCACCTCGCCCGCCGCCTTCGACTGGCCGTAGACACCCAGCGGCGAGAGGGGCTCGTCCTCGTCGTGCTCCGCGCGCGACCCGTCGAAGACGTAGTCGGTGGAGTAGTGGACGAGCGTGAAGCCGTGCCGCACCGCCAGCCGGGCCAGCCTGGCCGGCGCCTCGGCGTTGACGGTCCAGGCGGCCCGTCGGCCCTCGGCGGTCTCGGCGCGGTCCACGTCGGTGTAGCCCGAGGCGTTGAGCACCACCTCGTGCTCGGTCCACGGCCAGCGGTCGACCTGACCACCGTCGGCCAGGTCGAGCTCGGCGCGCCCTGCAGCGTGAGCCGTGGGGAACGCGGCGGTGAGCGCGCGGCCGAGCTGGCCGCCCGCGCCGAGCACGAGCGGCGGCGGTGCCGGAACGGCCGTGACGTCCGCGAGCGCCGGGGCGGAGCGGTCCTTGGCGGACAGCGACCGCTCCTCGCGCGGCACCGGCCAGGGGATGCCGAGGGCGGGGTCGGCGTGGTCGACCGCCAGGTAGGCGTGGTCGGTCCGCCAGTGGTCGTTGACCAGGTAGCCGTACGCCGTGGCGTCGGCCAGGGTCTGGTAGCCGTTGCCGACGCCCCGGGGGACGAACACCGCCACGCCGGGCTCGAGGTCGACGGTGTACGTCGTACCGAAGGTCTCGCCCGCGCGCAGGTCGACCCAGGCGCCGTACGCGCGTCCTGAGGCCACCGTGACCAGCTTGTCCCAGGGCTCGGCGTGCAGGCCGCGGGTCGTGCCGCGGTGGGCGTTCCAGGCGATGTTCGCCTGGACCGGGCCGAAGTCGGGGAGCCCGAGCGCCGTCATCTTGGCCCGCTGCCAGGACTCGACGAACCACCCCCGCTCGTCGGTCCGCACGTCGAGCCGGAGCACCAGCAGACCGGGGATCGGCGTCCGTTCGAGGCAGAGATCGCCCATCACTGGCCCTTGGCGGCGTACGCCGCCTCGGTGGCCTGCTTGTGCGGCTCCCACCAGGCGCGATGCGTGGTGTACCACTCGACGGCGTCGGCGAGGCCCTGCTCGAAGTCCTGGAAGCGCGGCTGCCACCCGAGCTCGGTGCGCAGCTTGCCGGACTCGATCGCGTAGCGGGTGTCGTGACCGCTGCGGTCCGCGACCAGCTCGTAGTCGTCGTCGGGGCGCCCCATCAGGCCCAGGATGAGCCGGACCACCTCGAGGTTGCTGCGCTCGCCGTCGGCGCCCACGAGGTAGGTCTCCCCGATCCGGCCACGGTCGAGGATCGTGAGCAGGGCGGCGCTGTGGTCGTCGGCGTGGATCCAGTCGCGCACCTGCCGGCCGTCGCCGTACACGCGGGGGCGCCGGCCCTCGAGCACCTCGGTGATCTGCCGGGGGATGAACTTCTCGACGTGCTGCCAGGGACCGTAGTTGTTGGAGCAGTTGGACAGCGTGGCGCGCACGCCGAAGCTGCGCACCCAGGCCCGGACCAGATGGTCCGAGCCGGCCTTGGAGGCGGAGTAGGGGCTGCTCGGGCGGTACGGCGTGTCCTCGGTGAACCGCTTCGGGTCGTCGAGCTCGAGGTCGCCGTACACCTCGTCGGTGGAGACGTGGTGCAGCCGGGCCCCGGCCTTGCGCACGGCCTCGAGGATCACGAACGTGCCGACCAGGTTGGTGCGCACGAACGGTGCCGGGTCGTCCAGCGAGTTGTCGTTGTGCGACTCCGCCGCGAGGTGGACGACGGTGTCGTGGTCGGCGACCAGCGGTTCCGTGGTGGCGGCGTCGGCGATGTCGCCGACCACCAGCCGTACCCGGTCGTCGGGCAGCCCGGCGAGGGCCTCCGGGCTGGCGGCGTACGTCAGCTTGTCGAGGACCGTCACGAAGGCGTCGGTGTGCTCGACGACGTGGCGGACGAAGTTGGAGCCGATGAACCCGGCGCCACCGGTCACGAGGAGGCGATCCATGTGCGTGATCCTAGGAGGCACGTGCCGGGAGCAGCGAACCCTAGGATGTGGCGCATGCGGGGGATCATCTTGGCGGGCGGCACCGGTTCGCGGCTGCACCCGATCACGCTGGCGGTCAGCAAGCAGCTGGTCCCGGTGTACGACAAGCCGATGATCTACTACCCGCTGAGCACGCTGATGCTCGCCGGCATCCGCGAGGTCCTGATCATCACCACGCCGCACGAGGCGGAGGCGTTCCGGCGCCTGCTCGGCGACGGGTCGGCGTACGGCGTCGAGATCACGTACGCCGTGCAGCCGTCGCCCGACGGCCTCGCCCAGGCGTTCCTGATCGGTGAGGAGCACATCGGCGACGAGCAGGTCGCGCTCGTGCTGGGCGACAACATCTTCTACGGGCCGACCCTCGGCACCCAGCTGCGCCGCTTCGCCGACGTCGACGGCGCCGCGATCTTCGGCTACCGGGTGGCCGACCCGACGGCGTACGGCGTCGTGGACTTCGACGCGGAGGGGCGGGCGACCTCGCTGGAGGAGAAGCCCGCACGCCCGCGCAGCAACTTCGCGGTCCCCGGCCTGTACTTCTACAGCAACGACGTGGTGGAGCACGCGCGCGGGCTGCGGCCGTCGGCGCGGGGCGAGCTGGAGATCACCGACCTCAACCGGATCTATCTCGAGGCGGGCCGCCTGTTCGTCGAGGTGATGCCCCGGGGGACGGCGTGGCTCGACACCGGCACCGTGGAGTCACTGATCGCGGCCGGCAACTTCGTGCAGGCGATCGAGGAGCGGCAGGGGCTGAAGATCGGGTGCCCCGAGGAGGTCGCCTGGCGGATGGGCTTCCTCGACGACGAGGGCCTGGCCCAGCGGGCCGACGTCCTCACCAAGAGCGGCTACGGCGCGTACCTGCGGTCGCTGCTCGAGGAGCAGCGTCAGGCTCAGTAGGCGCCGCGGGAGCTGAGGACGGCGCCGACCGTGCGGCCCAGGATGACGACGTCCTGGATCATCGACCAGTTGTCGACGTAGTAGAGGTCGAGCCGGATGGACTCGGTCCAGGACAGGTCCGAGCGGCCGGACACCTGCCACAGGCCGGTCAGGCCGGGGCGGACCCGGAGCCGGCGCGACTGGGTCGTCGTGTAGCGGTCGACCTCGATCGGCAGCGGGGGACGCGGGCCGACCAGGCTCATGTCACCGCGCAGCACGTTCACCAGCTGCGGCAGCTCGTCGATGGAGTAGCGGCGGATCCACTGGCCCGGCCTGGTGACGCGCGGGTCACGGGGCATCTTGAACATGCCCTCGTGGTAGCCCACCTCGGAGTGCAGGTCGGCCAGCACCGACTCGGCGTCCACCACCATGCTGCGGAACTTCAGGCAGGTGAAGTAGTCGCCGTCGCGGCCGACCCGGATCTGCTTGAAGAGGATCGGGCCGCCGTCGTGCCGCTTGATCTGCCACGCGGTCCACAGCAGCAGCGGTGAGGCCAGGGCGAGGAGCGTGGCGGAGCCGACGACGTCGAAGGCCCGCTTGGCCCAGCGCAGCGCCTCCTGCGACCGGGGACGGTCGAGGTGCAGCAGCGGCAGGCCGGCCACGGGGCGGACCCGGATGCGTTCGCTCGACACGTCGGTCACGCCGGGCGCCATGATCACCTGCACGTTGTCGGACTCGAGGTCCCAGACCAGGTTGCGCATCGCGTGGGGGTCGCCGAAGGCGCCACCGACCACGAAGACCACCTCGGCGTCGTACGCACGGACCAGGGAGGCGGCCTCGTCGACGTTGCCGAGCATCCGGACGCCACCCTCGGTCTCGACGTCGACGTGGTGCGCCGGGGTGAGCGCGCCGGCGACGCGGTAGCCCAGCCACGACTCGCGCGCCAGCACGTCTGCCACGGCGTCGACGTGGTTCGGCGCTGCCGACGATGACGGTGCGGTGGCCCATGGAGCCCATCGAGCGCGCCTTGTGCAGCGACTGGCGCAGCACGTAGCGCCCGAGCACCAGGAGGGCCGGCCCGAGCAGGAAGACGAACATGAAGAAGCCGCGCGAGAGCTGGAACTTGGTGAGGTAGCAGCCGATCCCGAGGAAGGCGGCGGTGAAGAAGGTGGATCCCACCACGACCTTGTACTCGTCGGCGCCGGCCCCGAAGACGCCGGTGTCGTAGCCGCCGCGGATCGCGATCACCAGGAGCCAGCAGGCGACGAGCGGGAGTCCGACCAGGGAGACCGACTCGGTGACGGCGGCGTTGGAGCCGAACAGGAACATGTGACTGCGGCCGTAGGCGGCCAGGACGACCGTCGTCAGGATCACGCCGAGGTCGAGGAGGAGCGCGGTGAGCGGCAGCGCGCGGAGCGCGCGACTGTGCAGCCGCAACGATGGAATCGTCGGCAGAGCAGTGCGTTCAGGCATGATGCCCATGCGTCAAGACCTAACTTCCCCCGGGCGACAGGGAGCGCACCAGGTGCGCTCGTGAGCGCCCCCCGGCGCTCCTGTCAGCGGGCCCGAGTCTAAGGCGGGTCGCACGAGGCCGTGAACCGAACGTCAAATCTTTGCCCCTCGAGCCGACTGGTTCCCGAGCGCTAGGCCCGCGTGCGGGCCGCAGCCTACCCGACCCGTGCCGGCACCGGTTTCGTGGTCTAGGGGGTGGCACCTTAGGGTGGACCCCTCACGGGCTGCACCCAGCCCATGTCAGACGGGAAGCCCGTGGAGCTCAGCGACTACTTGCGGATCCTTCGGCGCCGGTGGCGCGTCGTCGTGGCGTGCGTGGTCGCCGCCGTGGCCGCTGCCGCGATCTTCACGATCCAGGCCACCCCGATCTACGCCTCGAGCGCCAAGCTCTTCGTGTCCACGTCGGGCACGAGCAACGACCTCATCGAGTTCAACAACGGCAACACCCTCGCGGCCGCTCGCGTCCAGTCCTACGCCAACCTCGTGGGCTCGCACGAGCTCGCCCAGCAGGTCCGGCACCAGCTCGGGGGCACCACGACCGCTGACAGCCTGCAGAAGGCCGTCTCGGCCAGCGTCGTGCCCCAGACGGTCAACCTCACCCTGACCGCGAAGGATCCCAGCCCGGTCGCCGCCCGCAACATCGCCGAGGCGTACGCCGAGGCGCTCACCCGCGAGGTCAGCAAGATCGAGGCGCCCGCCAACGGCAGTCCCGCCCCGATCCGGATGTCCGTCGTCGACAAGGCGGCCGTGCCCACCGCCCCGGTGAGCCCGCGGAAGAAGCTCGACCTCGGCCTGGGCCTGGTCCTCGGGCTCCTGCTCGGCGTCGGCATCGCGGTGGCCCGCGACCTGCTGGACACCTCGATCTCCTCCGAGGACGACCTCGCGGCGGTCACGCCGACGGCGCTGCTGGGCAGCATCAACGAGGACACCGACGCCATCAAGAGCTGGAGCGCGGTGGCCCTGCGGGAGCCGACGCCGTGGGCCGAGTCCTTCCGCATCCTGCGCACCAACATGCAGTTCGTGGAGGTCGACTCCCACAAGCGCGTCTTCGTGGTCTCGAGCTCCGTGCCCGGCGAAGGCAAGACGACCGTGGCCGTCAACCTCGCCATCACGATGGCCCACTCGGGCCAGAGCGTCGCCCTGATCGACTGCGACCTGCGCCGCCCGCGGGTCGCGGAGCAGCTGGGGCTCGACGACGCCGTCGGGACCACGACGGTGCTCATCGGCAAGGTCGGGCTCGACGAGGCGCTCCAGCCGTACGCCGAGACCGGTCTCCAGGTGCTCACCTGCGGCCGCCGGCCCCCCAACCCCTCCGAGCTCCTGCAGTCGAAGGCGATGGGCGACCTCATCCGCGACCTGCACGCCAGGTTCGACGTCGTCCTGATCGACGCCCCGCCGCTGCTGCCGGTCACCGACGGCGCCCTGCTCGCCGCCCAGGCGGACGGGCTGCTGATGGTGGTGCGGCACGGCGAGACCACGCGCGACCACCTGCGGCACTCCCTCGAGCGGGTCGAGGCGGTCGACGGCCGCTGCGTCGGCATCGTCATGAACATGACGCCCACGCCGCGTCGGGGCCGCGTCCACGGCTACGGGTACGGCTATGGCTACGGCTACGGGTACGAGCCCCTCTCCGACGGCAAGGGCCGGCGGAAGAAGGAGCAGCCCGCCGACGACCCGCAGGCAGACCTGGAGCCGCGACGCGACCCGGCGCACCTGCCGGACCGGGCGGCGCGCACTCACGCTCCCCGGGTGCATGCCGACGAGGCGGCGCACCGCAACGGCGTGAGGCTGCCCTCGGGGCGGACCGGCACCCGACGCTAGCCTGCGGCTGCTCCGCAATGCCCGGCGGCTGCGACGGCTTCGTTACGCTGCTGGCATGAAGGTCCTGGTCACCGGCGGAGCCGGCTACATCGGTTCGACGACGGCCAAGGCCCTCGAGGAGGCCGGTCACGTCCCCGTCGTGCTGGACTCCCTGGTCACCGGGCCGCTCGCCTTCGTGCGCGACCGGATCTTCTACGAGGGCGACATCGCCGACCGCGACCTGGTCCGCCGGATCGTCGACGAGCACCCCGACATCGACGCGACCATCCACATGGCCGCGCGCATCGTCGTCCCGGAGTCGGTGGAGAAGCCCTACGAGTACTACCGCGACAACGTCGCCAAGTCGCTCGAGCTCTTCGACCAGCTGGTGGCGCTGGGCAAGCCGCGGGTGGTGTTCTCGTCCTCGGCGTCGCTCTACGCGATCAAGGACGACTTCGAGGTCGGCGAGGAGGACCCGCTCGAGCCCCCGTCGCCGTACGCCCGCACCAAGCGGATGATCGAGCAGGTCCTCGAGGACATGGCGGTGGCGACCGACCTGCGCGCCGTCATCCTGCGCTACTTCAACCCGATCGGCGCCGAGCCCGACCTCGAGTCGGGCGTCTACGCCAAGGAGCCGTCGCACGTGCTCGGGCAGCTGGTGATGGCCGCCCGCGGGCAGAAGGACTCCTTCACCATCACCGGGACCGATCTGCCGACGCGCGACGGCACCGGCATCCGCGACTACATCCACGTGTGGGACCTCGCGCGGGCCCACGTGCGCGCCCTGGAGCGTTTCGACGAGGTGATCCAGGTGGCGGGCAGCCCCAGCGTGGTCATCAACGTCGGCCGCGGCGACGGGGTCACGGTGCGCGAGCTGGTGGCGGCGTTCGAGCGGGTCATCGGTCGCGAGGTGCCGGTCACCACGGCCCCGCCACGCCCCGGCGACGCCGTGGGTGCGTTCGCCAACGTCGACCGGGCCGTCGAGCTGCTGGACTGGCGCACCGAGCTGTCCGTCGACGAGGCCATCGCCTCGGCGCTCGCGTGGGGCGACCGGCGCCAGGAAGTGCTGGGCTACGAGTGATCCTCGGCCGGTACGCCGTACCCGTCGCCGCCGCGATGGTGACGGCGACGATGGCGCTCGCCGGGCCGGCCGCCGCCAGCCACGACTTCAGGGTCTCGGCGAACGGCGAGGTGCGGGACGCCCAGCCTCTCAACGGGCGGACCGTGGTGATCGACCCCGGCCATCAGCTGGGGGCCCACAACTTCCCCCGCAAGATCAACCGGCTGGTGCCGGCCGGTGGCTTCCGGAAGCCCTGCCAGACCACCGGCACCGCGACCAACGGCGGATTCCCCGAGGCCACCTTCAACTGGCGGGTCGCGCAGCTGCTCAAGAGCCGGCTCGAAGGCCTGGGAGCGACCGTCCTGCTGACCCGGCACTCGAACAGTGAGCGCCTCTACGGCCCCTGCGTCGACGTCCGTGGCCGGGCCGGCAACAAGCTCCCGGCCGACCTCAAGATCAGCATCCACGGCGACGGCAACGACACGGCGGGCGCCCACGGGTTCGACGTGATCGCGCCGACCGACCGGAAGCCGTGGACCAGCGACATCTACCGGACCTCGCGCCGGATGGCCATCGACACGCGAGCCGCGCTGCGGGGCGTCGGGCTCCACGTGGCGAACTACGTCGGCGGCGGCGACGGGATCGACTTCCGCTCCGACCTCGCCACGCTCAACCTCTCGAACATCCCGACCGTGCTGGTCGAGCTGGGCAACATGCGCGACCCGGCCGACGCTCGACGGATGACCTCGAGGTCGGGGCGTGCGACGTACGCGCGCGGGCTGGCGCACGCCGTACGCACGTTCCTGCGCTGACGCCCCGGGACGGCGACGCGCGGGGCGCTGGGTAGATTGCGAGACGGATGCTCCGCAGCCTCATCGACCCACGGATCTGGAGAGACATGGACCTGACCCTCACCGACGAGGAACGCGAGATCCGTGACTGGGTGCGCACGTTCGTCGCCAAGGAGCTGATGCCGCTCGAGCCCCAGGTCCTGGAGCGCGAACGCAAGGGCGAGCGCGGGTTCACCCTCGAGGAGCTGCGCGAGCTGCAGGCGAAGGCCAAGCAGTCCGGGTTCTTCGGCGTCCTGACGCCCGAGGAGTACGGCGGTATGGGTCTCGGCTCGCTGATGGCGGCCCTGATCGAGATCGAGCTGGGCCGGACCTTCGTCCAGTTCAAGTTCGGCGGCGACGCGGACAACATCCTGTTCCACGCCAACGACGAGCAGAAGAAGCGCTACCTCGAGCCGACCATCAGCGGGGAGCGGTACAGCTGCTTCGCGATCACCGAGCCGGGCGCCGGGTCGGACGCCCGCAACATCCGCACCTCCGCCGTGCGCGACGGCGACGAGTGGGTGATCAACGGCGAGAAGACCTTCATCACCGGCGGCGACATCGCGGACTTCTGCATGGTGTTCGCGGTCACCGACAAGGAGAAGGGCGCCGACGGCGGCGTGACCTGCTTCCTGGTCGACCGGGAGGCCGGCTGGACGTCGGCGTCCATCCCGACCATGGGCGAGTGGGGACCCGCGTCGCTGTCGTTCCAGGACGTGCGCGTGCCGCACTCGGCGATCCTGGGCGAGGAGGGTCGCGGCTTCGCGCTCGGCCATGAAGTGGATCGGCAAGGGCCGCTTCATGCTGCCCGCGCGCGCGCTGGGTGCCTGCGAGCGGCTGGTCGAGATGGCCATGGAGCAGGCCAAGAACCGCGTCACCTTCGGGGAGCCGATCGCCAACCGGCAGGCCATCCAGTGGATGATCGCCGACTCGGCGGTCGAGATCGAGGCCCTGCGGTGGCTGGTGATCACCGCGGCCTGGCAGGTCGACCACGCCATCGACTCGCGGCAGGCGCAGTCGATGGCCAAGCTGTACGGCGGCGTGCAGGCCAACCAGATCGTCGACCGGGTGCTGCAGATCCACGGCGGCATGGGCTACACCCGCGAGCTGCCGGTCGAGCGGTGGTACCGCGAGCTCCGGCTGCTGCGCATCTACGAGGGCACCGACGAGATCCAGCGGCGCACCATCGCCCGCAACCTGCTCTCCGGGCACGCGTCCGTGCGCGGGCACCTGGGCTGAGGTCGCATGTCAGGTCCTGGCCCGAGCGCGCCGCTGACGCTGCGCGGGCGCACCTTCGACGCGGCGCACCCGGCGGTGATGGCGATCATCAACCGCACCCGCGACTCGTTCTACGCCCCCGCGCGCTACGAGGAGGTCGACGCCGCCCTCGACGCGCTGGACGCCGCGGTGGCCGAGGGCGCCGACCTGGTCGACGTGGGCGCCGTACGGGCGGGCCAGGAGGGCGAGCGGGTCACCGCCGAGATGGAGATCGAGCGCCTGACGCCGTTCCTCGTCGAGGCGCGGCGACGTCACCCCGACCTGGTCATCTCGGTGGACACCTGGCGCTCGGAGGTGGTGCGGGCCGTCGTACCTCTCGACGTCGACCTGGTGAACGACACCTGGGCCGGGCACGACCCGGCGCTCACGGCCGAGGCCGCCAAAGCCGGGCTGGGGCTGGTGTGCTCCCACACCGGAGGACTGCCGCCGCGGACCGACCCGCTCGACGTGAGCTACCCGCCGGAGCCCGACGGGGTCGTGGCCGACGTCGTACGCCGCCTGGGCGCGGCGGCGGAGCGCGCCCTCGCGGAGGGGATCCCGCGGGAGCGGATCCTGCTCGACCCGACGCTCGACTTCGGGAAGACGACGCGGCACTCGCTCACCCTGGTCCGGCGTACGGCGGACGTCGTGGCGCTGGGCTTCCCGGTCCTGCAGGCGATCTCGCGCAAGGACTTCGTGGGTGAGACGCTCGACCTGCCGGCCGCCGACCGGCTCTACGGAACCCTGGCGGCGACCGCCGTGTCGGCGTGGCTGGGCGCCGTGGTGTTCCGGACGCACGACGTGCGGGCGACCCGGGAGACACTCGACATGGTCGCCTCGATCCGGGGTGACCGTCCGCCGGCGGTGGCGCTGCGGGGCGAGCCGGCGCGGTCGACCCAGGAGGTGGAGCGGTGAGAGTGCTCGTCGGAGAGGGCGACGACCTGGCCGGGCTGTACGCCGTGCCGCGGACGCCGTGGCTGCGCGTGAACTTCGTGGCGACCGTCGACGGCGCCGCCACCGGGTCGGACGGGCGGAGCGGCTCGATCAACAACGAGGTCGACCAGCGGGTCTTCCGGCTGCTCCGCGACCAGTGCGACGTGGTCGTGATCGGGGCCGGCACGGCGCGGATCGAGGGGTACCGCGACATCGGGAAGCCGCTGGTCGTGGTCTCCCGGTCGGCCGAGGTGCCGGCCGGGCTGCGGGACGCCGCCCGAGGGAGACGTGTTCCTGGCGACGTACGCCGGGTCGCCGGGGCTGGCGTCGGCCCGGTCGGTGCTCGGTGCCGACGCCGTGATCGTCGCCGGGCAGCAGCGCGTCGACCTGGCCGAGCTCAAGGCACGGCTCGCGGCGCGGGGCTGGGGCAACCAGCTGTGCGAGGGCGGCCCGCACCTCATGCGCGACCTGCTCGACGAGGGCGCCGCCGACGAGATCGACCTGACCGTCGTCCCCCGCGCGATCGGGGGTCATCACCCGCGCATCTCCGACGGCCCGCCCGTCGACGTACCGCTCAGCCTGCACACCCTCATCGAGGAGGACGACACCCTCCTGGCGCGGTGGTTCGTCTCGCGGTAGGCCCCGCCTCTCGGTAGTCCCCGACGTTTTGGTTGCGAAAGCGGCACTTTCCACAACCAAAATGTCGGGGACTAACCCGGCAGGCACCTTCCTGTGGAGAGGGTCGGCGAAAGACACAGGGCTGGGGGCACCATCGAGCGATGGCAACCGTCCCGCCGTCATCGGGACCAGTCGGGCTCCCGCCGGGGCTCGCGTGGCCGCTGCGCGTCGATCCCAGCGGGCGGACGGGCCCGACGAGGGCCCAGGCGCGTGGTCCTCGTTGGCGACGGGTCAGCTGCGGCCTCTACGTGCCGGTGGAGGCGCCCAGGTCGGTCGAGCAGCGGATCGTCGAGGCCGCCGCCGTGCTGCCGACCTACGGCGGCATCACGGGTTGGGCTGGTCTTCGCTGGCTGGGCGGAGTGTGGTTCGACGGGCTGGCCGAAGGCGGCCGGACCGAACGACCGGTTGTCCTCGCCACGGCCGACAGCTCCATCCGCAGGCGGCTGGGGATCAAGGTCAGTGAGGAGCGGCTCGATCCGACCGAGCTCACCACGCATGCCGGCCTCGTGACCACGACCGCGGTTCGCTCGCTGTTCTTCGAGATGCGGTACGCGCCCGGCCGGACTTCGGCCGTGGTCTGCGCCGACATGGCGGCGTACTCCGACCTGGTGAGTCAGGCCGAGGCCGTTGGGTTTGCCCTGGCCAACCCGGGATGGACCGGGATCGGCCGGATGCGTGATGCGCTCCCCGACATGGACGAGAACGCCTGGTCGCCTGCCGAGACGCGGATGCGCCAGGTGTGGCGCCACCTCGCCGGCCTGCCGCGCCCGCTCTGCAACCACCCCGTCTTCGACCTCGCCGGACAGCTGATCGGGGCTCCCGATCTGCTCGATCCGATCGCCGGGGTGGCCGGGGACTACGACGGCAGCCTCCACCTGGAAAGGGCCCAGCGAGCACGCGACGTACGCCGTGAAGCGCTCTTCCGGCGTGTGGGTCTGGAGTACGTCACGATGTTGGCGGCGGACGCGCGCGAGCCGAGCGCCTTCGTCGCTCGGCTTCTCGAGGCCTATGCGAGAGCGGCACGGGTGCCGGCGTCGGATCGCCTGTGGACGATCGAGCTGCCGCGTTGGTGGATCCCGACGTTCACGGTCGAACAGCGCCGGGCTCTCGACGACGACCAGCGCGAGCGCCTCCTTCGGCTGCGGTTGCGCGCCGGCTGACACTCCCGATCCGCCCTCGCCTACCTCCCATTGCCGCATACTCCCCGACGTTCTGGCTGCAAATGGCGCTGTTTCCACAACCAAAAGGTCGGGGAGTATCCCGCGCGTGGCAGGCTGGTGGGCATGAGTCTCGACGCGATCAACACGTCCGTCCCGCCGTCGGGGACCGGTTGCGCGGAGTGCCTGGACGCCGGTGGCTGGTGGTTCCACCTGCGCCGGTGTGCCGCCTGTGGTCACGTCGGGTGCTGCGACACCTCGCCCGGGCAGCACGCGACGGCGCACTGGCGCGAGACGGGTCACCCCCTGATGGTCAGCTTCGAGCCGGCCGAGGACTGGTTCTGGGACTTCCGCGACGAGCAGGCCTACGACGGCCCGCCCCTGGCCGACCCGCAGAGCCATCCGTCGGACCAGCCGGTCCCGGGCCCGGCCGGCGCCGTACCCGACGACTGGCAGGACCACCTGCACCGCTGAGGACCCCTGAGGACGTCCTCCGAGGGGCGACGGCCCCTTTCGACGTCCCGCGGGTCAGCGGGCCGCGGCGCCCTTGCGGACGCGGGCGGCCATCTTGGCGCGATCGTTCTGGTCGAGTGAGACCTTGCGGATCCGCACCGTCTGCGGGGTGACCTCGACGCACTCGTCCTCGCGGCAGAACTCCAGGCACTGCTCGAGCGACAGCCTCCGCGGCGGCACCAGCTTCTCGAAGTTGTCGGAGGTGGAGGAGCGGATGTTGGTCTGCTGCTTCTCCTTGGTGATGTTGACGTCCATGTCGTCGGCGCGGGAGTTCTCCCCGACGATCATGCCCTCGTAGACCTCGGTGGTGGGCTCGACGAAGAGGACGCCGCGCTCCTGCAGGTTGGTCATCGCGTACGCCGTGGCGGCGCCGGAGCGGTCGGCGACGAGCGAGCCGGAAGCGCGGGAGCGGATCTCGCCGGCCCACGGCTCGTACTTCTCGAACACGTGGTGGGCGATGCCGGTGCCCCGGGTCTCGGTGAGGAACTCGGTCCGGAAGCCGATCAGGCCCCGGGCCGGCACCAGGAACTCCATCCGCACCCAGCCGGTGCCGTGGTTGGTCATCTGCTCCATGCGGCCCTTGCGGGTGGCCATCAGCTCGGTGATCGTGCCGAGGTACTCCTCCGGCGCGTCGATGGTGAGCCGCTCCACCGGCTCGTGCACCTTGCCGTCGATCTCGCGGGTGACCACCTGCGGCTTGCCCACGGTCAGCTCGTAGCCCTCGCGGCGCATCTGCTCGACCAGGATCGCCAGCGCCAGCTCGCCGCGGCCCTGCACCTCCCAGGCGTCGGGACGCTCGGTCGGGAGGACCCGCAGCGAGACGTTGCCGACCAGCTCGCGGTCGAGGCGGTCCTTCACCAGGCGGGCGGTGACCTTGTGGCCCTTCACCTTGCCGACCAGCGGCGAGGTGTTGGTGCCGATCGTCATCGAGATCGCCGGCTCGTCGACGGTGATCAGCGGCAGCGCGATCGGGTTGTCCGGGTCGGCCAGGGTCTCGCCGATGGTGATGTCGGGGATGCCCGCGATCGCCGCGATGTCGCCCGGCCCGGCCTCGTCGGCGGGGAGGCGCTCCAGGCCCTCGGTCATCAGCAGCTCGGTGATCTTGACCGTCTTCTGCGAGCCGTCGCGCTGCAGCCAGGCGACGTTCTGCCCCTTGCGGAGGGTGCCCTGGTGGACCCGGACCAGGGCGAGCCGGCCGAGGAACGGCGAGGCGTCGAGGTTGGTGACGTGGGCCTGCAGCGGCGCGCCCTCGTCGTACGTCGGCGCCGGGATCGTGTCGAGGATCGTGCGGAAGAGGGGCTCGAGGTCGGGGGAGTCCGGGAAGCCGCCGTTCTCCGGCTGCGCGAGCGCGGCGCGGCCGGCCTTGGCGCTGGCGTAGACGACCGGGAAGTCGAGCGCGTCCTGGCTGTGGTGCTCGTCGAGGAGGTCGAGGAAGAGCTCGTAGGTCTCGTCGACGACCTCGGCGATGCGGGCGTCGGAGCGGTCGACCTTGTTGACGACCAGCACCACCGGGAGGTCGGCGTTGAGCGCCTTGCGGAGGACGAAGCGGGTCTGGGGGAGCGGGCCCTCGCTGGCGTCGACCAGGAGGACGATGCCGTCCACCATCGACAGACCGCGCTCGACCTCGCCGCCGAAGTCGGCGTGGCCGGGGGTGTCGATGATGTTGATCGTCATGCCCTCGGGCGCGCTGGCGCCCGTGTAGTGCACGGCGGTGTTCTTCGCGAGGATCGTGATGCCCTTCTCGCGCTCCAGGTCGCCGGAGTCCATGATCCGGTCGGCGACGCCGGTCTCCTCCTGGTGCGCCGTGAAGGCCCCCGCCTGGTGGAGCATCGCGTCGACGAGCGTGGTCTTGCCGTGGTCGACGTGCGCGACGATCGCGACGTTGCGGATCTCGGAACGGGTGGCAGGCATGGCGGTACGACGTCGCTTTCGCAGGCGGGGATTGACCCCTGATCGTATCGGCCGGGGGGTTCCTGGCCCGCATCCGGGAAACGTGCGGCCGGGGACGTGGGTGGGCTGCTGCCCGGGCCCGCGTGCGGCCGGCTGGTCGGCGTACGGGGGTGCTTGTTGGCCCAAACTGGCGCTTGTGGGGGGAAACTTCGGCCGACAAGCGCCAAATTCCCCGCTGAGCGGGGAAATTGGCACCCCCCACGATCGGGAACCGGCGGCGGTCTCAGGACGCGGAGACCAGCTCGAAGGCCCGCCACATCGCGGCGTAGCGGCCACCCTGGGCCACCAGCTCGTCGTGGGTGCCCTGCTCGATCACCTCTCCCTGGCCGAGGACGACGATCCGGTCCGCGGTCCGTGCGGTCTGGAGCCGGTGCGCGATCAGGATCGTGGTACGACGCCCCGCGACGGCCGCCATCGCGGCCGACACCTTCGCCTCGGTGGCGAGGTCGAGGTTGGCCGTGGCCTCGTCGAGCAGCAGCACCGCGGGGTCCACCAGCTCGGCCCGGGCGAGCGCGATCAGCTGCCGCTGCCCCGACGACAGCGACGTGCCGCGTTCGGTGATCGGATGGTGGTAGCCGTCGTGGAGCGACGCGATGAAGTCGTGGGCACCCACCGCCCGCGCGGCGGCCTCGACCTCCGCGTCGGCCGCATCGGCGCGACCGTAGGCGATGTTGTCGCGGACGGTCCCGGTGAACAGGAACGACTCCTGCGGCACGTAGCCCAGCCGGCTCCGGAAGTCGTCGATCCCCAGCGTGCGCAGGTCGTGGCCGTCGATGGTCACCGCGCCGGAGTCGGGGTCGTAGAAGCGCGCGAGGAGCTTGAGCACCGTCGACTTCCCGGCACCCGTCTCGCCGACCAGCGCGACGGTCTCGCGCGAACCGACCCGGAGCTCCAGCCCGCGCAGCGCCTCCGGGGGCTTGCGACGCACGGCCGCCTCCTGGGGGAGCGCCGCGTCGGCCGGACCACGCGGTGCGAACGACGGGCCGTCGGGCGCCGACGGGTAGCGGAAGTGCACGTCGACCAGGGCCAGCTCGCCCCGCACCTCGCCCAGCGGCGTCGGCCGCTCCGGCTCCGGGGTCAACGTCGTCAGCCGCATCAGCTCGGAGATCCGGTCGACCGAGACCCGGGTCTGCTGCCAGGAGTCGAAGACCTGCGACAGCTGCTGGATCGGGGAGAAGAACATCGTCAGGTAGAGGATGAACGCGATCAGCACACCGGTCGTCAGTCGCCCCTCCTCGATCAGGTGGGCACCGACACCGAGCACGATCACGTCCGCGATCGCGGAGAGGAACAGGACGAACGGGAAGTACGTCGCGATCGTGCGCTGCGCCTTCAACCGCGCGTCGAAGTAGCGCCGGCCGAGCTGGTGGAACCGCTCGATGGTCGGCGCCTCGTGCACGAACGCCTGCGCCTCGCGGATGCCGGACAGCGACTCCTGGAAGTCGGCGTTCACGACCGCGAGCGACTCGCGCACCGCGTCGTACAGCCGGTTGGTGATCCGCCGGAAGATCACGGTCGCGACCACGAGCGGGATCACCACGATCAGCGTCCACAGCGCCAGCTCGACGTCGAGCAGCAGGAGCGCGACGCCGACCCCGACGAAGGTGACGAGTGAGACGAGGGCGGCGAGCAGGCCGTTCTCGATCAGGGTCTCGAACTGGTCGACGTCGGTGGTCATCCGGGTCATGATCCGGCCGGCCATCTCGCGCTCGTAGTAGTCGAGCGAGAGCCGTTGCAGCTGGGCCCAGATGCGGATGCGCAGCCCGGCCATGATCCGCTCGCTGGTGCGTCCGGTCACGAACGTCTCCGCCACCTGGTCGACGAGGTCGACGAGGACGACGACGAGGAACGCGGCGGACGCCCAGAAGAGGACCTGGGTGGAGTTCACCGCGACGCCGTCGTCGATGCCCTTGCGGACCAGCCACGGCCCGAGCAGCGCGGCCACGGCGTCGATCACGACGAGCAGCAGTCCGAGCGCGAACGGCCAGCGGAACTCCGACACCAGCCCTCGCATGGAGAACTCCGGATCGGGCGCCGTCTCCTTCTCGAGGTCCAGGTCGATCCGGTCGCGCACCGGCGGCAGCGCCTCGACGCGCGCGAGGAGCTCGGGGGTGGGCGCGAGCGCCAGCCGCCAGCCTCCACCGCCCAGTCCGGGCCCGAGGCTGGCGGCCGGGGGCAGGCGCGACGAGGCGCGCTCCCCGGCCGCGCGTACGGCGTCCGCCCGGCCGCCCGCGCGCCACGCCTCGGGGGTGATCTCGAGCTCGGTGAGGGTCTCGATGGAGTCGCCGACGGAAGCGGCCGCGTCCTCGTCGAGACCCGTCAGCAGCTCGCGGTACGCGGCGTTCCGCTCCATCAGCTCGTCGTGGGTGCCGTCGTCGGCGACGCGCCCGTCCGCGAGCAGCACGACGCGGTCGGCGAGGTGCAGCGTGGAGACGCGGTGGGCCACGATCAGCGACGTACGGCCGGCGAGGACGTCGCGCAGCCCGGAGAAGATCGTCTCCTCGGTGCTCGCGTCGACGGCGCTGGTGGCGTCGTCGAGGACCAGCACCCGAGGATCGGTCAGGATCGCCCGCGCCAGGGCGACCCGCTGCCGCTGGCCACCGGAGAGGCTGAGCCCCCGCTCGCCGACGCGGGTGTCGTAGCCGTCCGGGAGCTCGCGGATGAAGTCGTCGGCGCAGGCCACCCGTGCCGCGGCCTCGACCTCGTCGCGGGTGGCGCCCGGGCGGCCGTAGGCGATGTTGGCGGCGATCGTGTCGGAGAACAGGAAGCTCTCCTCGAACGCCGCCGCCACCTGTCGGCGGAGCGAGTGCAGCCGCACGTCGCGTACGTCGTACCCGTCGACGAGCACCTGGCCCTCGTCGGCGTCGATGAGCCGGTTCACCAGCCCCACGACCGTCGACTTGCCGCTGCCGCTGGAGCCGACGATGGCGACCCGTTCGCCGGGGTGGACGTGCAGGTCGACGCCGCGGAGGACCGGTTCGTCGTCGTAGGCGAAGTGCACGTCGCGCAGCTCGATCTCGCCGCGGAGCTCCGGCAGCTCGAGGGCGTCGGGTGAGTCGGCGATCGCGTTCTCGAGGTCGAGCACCTGGAAGATCCGCTCCACCCCCGCACGCGCCTGCTGACCGATGGTGAGCACGCCGGCGAGCTGCCGGGCGGGGGCGACGAACTGGGTGACGTACGTCGAGAACGCCAGGAAGGTGCCGAGGGTGATGTTCCCCTGCATCACCAGCCAGCCGCCGAGGGCGAGGACCGCGACCTGGGCCAGCGTCGGGATCGCCTCGAGGAGCGGCTGGTAGCGGGCCTGGAGCCGGGTGGCGCGCATCCGGGCGCCGTAGAGCGTCTGGACGACGTCGACCATCCGGAGCAGCTCGCGCTCCTCCTGGCCGAAGGCCTTGACCACCCGGACGCCGTTCACGTCCTCGTCGACGATCTCGGCGACCTCGCCCTCGCGCTGCTGGCCGTCCCAGCTCGCCGGGAACACCCGGATGCGGAGCCGGTAGGACACGACGAACAGCGCCGGTGCGATGACCAGCCCGACGCAGGCCAGCAGGGGCGAGAGCCAGAACATGATGCCGAGCGACATCAGCATCAGCAGCAGGTTGCCGAACATCAGCGGCAGGAAGTTGAGCAGGCCGAGGATCAGCGTGGTGTCGCTGCTGGCCCGCGCCACGAGCTGTCCGGTCGACAGCTGCGACAGGGTGCCGTGGTCGAGCGTGAGCAGGTGGTCGTGCAGCTGGTTGCGCAGGTCGTACTGCACGGCGAGCGACGACCGACCGTTGTGGAACCGCCGCAGGTAGGCCATCGCGAAGACCACGAGGGCGATGACCACCAGCAGGACCAGCCAGGGCCACAGGGGCTTGCTCGGGTCGCCGATCACGTCGTCGACGATCTGGCGAGCGATCAGCGGGACCATCGCCTGGCCGGCGCTGCCGAGGATCGACGCGCCGAAGGCGATCAGCACGTCGCGACGGTGCTTCCAGACCTGACCGCTCAGCCTGCGGATCCACCCCGGTGTGGGCTCCCGGCTGGCTGTCATGTGGCGGCGACGTACCTCTCTGGTCACGGCCCCGAGCGGGCCGACGAGAGTCTAGTTGCGCCCTCCTACCCCGCCGGGCCTGCTGGTCGAGCCGCAAGCCCGCCGGCCGAGCCGCAGGCCCGCTGGTCGAGCGCAGGCCCGCTGGTCGAGCCGCAGCCCGCGGTCGAGCAGCCCGCTGGTCGAGCCGCAGGCCCGCCGGCCTCGAGCCGCAAGCCCGCCTGCCGCCGAGCCGCAGGCCGCTGGTCGAGCCTGTCGAGACCAAGGCCGCCTTCCGGACCGACACGTTCGGCTCCCGACCAGCGGGCCTCGGTCTCGACGGGCTCGACCAGCGGGGGCCTCGGTCTCGACGGGCTCGACCAGCGGGGCCCTCGGTCTCGACGGGCTCGACCAGCGGGCGTCGCCGAGCTCGGTCTCGACGGGCTCGACCAGCGGGGGCCTCGGTCTCGACGGGCTCGACCAGCGGGGGCCCTCGGTCTCGACGGGCTCGACCAGCGGGGGCCCTCGGTCTCGACGGGCTCGACCAGCGGGGGCCTCGGTCTCGACGGGCTCGACCAGCGGGGAGGAGCCCTTGGAGATGTCGGTGCCGCGGCGTAGGAAGGTGGCATGACTCTCGGAACCTGCTGCGGCTTCGTGCCCCCCTTCCTCCTCGAGCAGATCGCGGCGTCCGACTCGGAGGCGGCCGAGCACTGCCGCACCACGCTGGCGCGCGACCACCGGTTCCGCGCCGGGCGCGAGGCCGCCGCGACGTCGGCCCCGCCGTCGAGCACGCCGACGCCCGGGGCGGCGAAGGAGGCGTGGGCGGTCCACACCGCGGCCCACGGCTCGACCCTGCCCGGGTCGTTGGTCCGATCCGCCGGGCAGCCGGCCTCCGGCGACGCTGCGGTCGACGAGGCGGCCGACGGGATCACCGCCACCCTGAGCCTCTACGCCGACATCTACCACCGCTCGTCCTACGACGCCCAGGGCGCCGAGGTCATCCTGACCGTGCACTACGAGCAGAACTACGACAACGCGTTCTGGAACGGCACCCAGCTGGTCTTCGGCGACGGCGACGGCAAGATCTTCGGCTCGTTCACCAAGCCGATCGACGTGCTGGGCCACGAGTTCACCCACGCGGTCACCCAGTTCACCGCCGGCCTGAACTACCAGGGCCAGTCCGGCGCGCTCAACGAGTCCGTCTCCGACTGCTTCGGCAGCTGCGTCAAGCAGCGAGCGCTCGGCCAGACCGCGGCGACCGCCGACTGGCTGATCGGCGAGGGCATCTTCCTGCCCGGCATCCACGCCCGCGCCCTGCGCGACATGGCCCACCCCGGCACGGCGTACGACGACCCCACGCTCGGCAAGGACCCCCAGGTCGGCGACATGAAGGACTACGTCGACACCACCGACGACAACGGCGGCGTCCACACCAACTCCGGCATCCCCAACCGCGCCTTCTACCTCGCGGCGACGGCGATCGGCGGAGACACCTGGGACGGCGCCGGCCAGATCTGGTACGCCGCGCTGACCGGGGGACAGGTCACCGCCGACACCGACTTCGCCGGCTTCGCCGCAGCGACCGTCGCCGCTGCCGGAGCCCACGCCGACGTGGTCCGGCAGGCGTGGACCCAGGTGGGCGTCACCGCGGGTGCGTCGTCCCCCGCGCGCGGCGGCGCGACCACGGCCGGTGGCCCGTCACGCGTCGTGCGCGTCCGCCGGACCGGCGGCCTGGCCGGGCGCACCGTCGAGGGTTCGGTCGACCTGGCTTCGGACAGTCCGCGGTCGTCGGCGGCCCGCGGTCTCGTCGAGCGGCTCGACCTCGCCGCCCAGGAGAAGGCGGAGGCGTCGTTCCCCGACGCGTTCAGCTACACCTTCGAGGTGGGCGAGCACTCGGTCACGGTGCCCCAGCACCAGCTCAGCGACGACCAGCGCGCGCTGGCCGACCTGCTGCTGGCGCCCGAGCCCGGCGAGGAGTGATCCTCAGTCGCTCAGGGCCCGGTCGAGAGCGGCCGCCACGTGGAGCGTCGTCCCCGGATAGACCGGGAGCTCGCAGTCGGCCTGGGTGATCAGCAGCTCGAGCTCCGTGCAGCCGAGCAGGACGCCGCCGGCGCCGGCGTCCCAGAGCTCCTCGATCACCGACAGCACCCGGCGCCGGGTGGCGTCGACGACGCGGCCGTGCACGAGCTCGTCGTAGATGGCGCTGTTGATCCACTCGTGGTGACGCGGGTCGGGCACGACCGTGTCGAGGCCGTGCCGGGCCAGCCGGTCGGTGAAGAACCCGTCGGACATCGCCACGGTGGTGCCGACGAATCCCACAGTGGTCACGCCGTGGGCGCGCACCTCCTCGGCGACGACGTCCGCGAGGTGGAGCAGCGGGATGGAGACGGCCTCCTCGACCTGGTCGGCGACCTTGTGGAACGTCGTGGTGCAGAGCAGCAGGAAGTCCGCGCCGGCGCGCTCGACGCCGCGGGCCGCGTCCGCGAGCAGCTCCCCGATCTGCTGCCACCGCGCCTCGTCCTCGAGCGCGGTGACCTCGGCGAAGTCGACCGTGCTGAGCACCAGCCTGGGTGAGGACAGGCCGCCGAGGCGGTCACGCACCCCGAGGTTGAGGTCGCGGTAGTAGACCTCGCTGCTCTCCCAGCTCATCCCGCCGATCAGCCCGATCGTCTGCATGGGCTGCAGTCTCTCCCGCCGCGGCTGGACGCGACAGCCGTCCCACCGATCAGACCCGGTGCACCTTGTGCTGGGCCGCCTGGGCGCGCGGCTTGATCACCAGCTCGTCGATGTTCACGTGGGAGGGACGCGTGGCGATCCAGGCGATCGCGTCGGCCACGTCCTCGGCCACGAGCGGGTCGGGTACGCCGGCGTACACGGCCTCGGCGCGCTCCTCGTCACCGTCGAACCTCACCTTCGCGAACTCGTCGGTCCGCACCATCCCCGGGGCGATCTCGCTGATCCGGATGGGTTCACCGACGAGCTCGAGCCGCAGGGTCTCGGTGACGACCTGGGTGCCGTGCTTGGCCGCCGTGTAGCCCGCGCCCCCCTCGTAGGCGATCCGGCCGGCCGTCGACCCCACGTTCACGATCAGCCCGTCGCCGCTCGCCCGCAGCGCCGGCAGGAGTGCCTGGGTGACGTTCAGCAGGCCGAGCACGTTCACCTCGTACATCTGCCGCCACTGCTCCGGGTCGGCGTCCGCGACCGGCGACATCCCGAAGGCCCCGCCGGCGTTGTTGACGAGGACGTGGAGGGTGCCGCCGACGGCCCGGGCGAGCTCGGCCACGGACTCCGGCGACGTCACGTCGCAGCGCACCGCGGTGCCGTCGATCTCCCCGGCGAGGGCCTCGATCCGGTCCGTGCGCCGGGCGGCGCACACGACGGCGTACCCCTCGGCGGCGAGGGCGCGGGCGGTCGCCGCTCCGATCCCGCTGCTGGCCCCGGTGACGACGGCGATACGACGGCTCATGGCCACGATTCTGCCCGGGCGGGTGTCGCTCGGCCGCGCCGGATGGCACACTGTGGGCCCGATGGGACGACACGTCGACGCCGCCGACCCTGCGCTGGACCTACGCCGGGTCGCCCAGCTGTCGGGTCTGGTGGGCGGGATCGCCTGGGTGGCCGCCTACTTCCTCTCCAGCGGCGGCACCGCCGCGGACGCCCTGCTGTGGGTCGGCGGGCTGCTGCTCACGGTCGCGCTGTTCGGCCTCGGGCTGATGCTGGTCAAGAGTGACTTCCTGCTGCTCCGGGTGTTCGTGGCGATCGCGCTCCCGACCCTGGTCTGGGGCGTGGTCGCCCTGGTCCTCGACGGTGCCTCCGACCGTCCCCTCGTGGAGGCCGTGTTCGGCGCGATCCTGGGCCTGATCTCCGGCATCCAGCTCACCCGTCGTCGACACGAGCCGACCGAGCCGCTCGAGCCGCTCTGACGCCTTCCTGAGGTCCCGGGACCGGACGCGGGAATCCACGCCCCGTCCGTGAGGTTGGATGGGGTGGACGTGCCCGGACCCGGTGGAGATCCGGGTCGCGGGACGAGGAGGTACGACGTGGAGCTGACCGAGGCCGACGCCGTGCGGCGCGTGGCGATGGTCAGCGTGCACACGTCGCCGCTGGACCAACCGGGCACCGGTGACGCGGGAGGGCTGAACGTCTACGTGATCGAGCTCTCCCGCCGGCTGGCCGCGGCCGGCATCGAGGTCGACATCTTCACGCGGGCCACGTCGTCGCGTCACGACCCGGTCGTGCCGGCCGGCGACGGCATCAGCGTCCACAACATCCACGCCGGGCCGTTCGAGGGGCTGACCAAGGGCGAGCTACCGGCGCAGCTGTGCGTGTTCGCTCGCGAGGTGCTGCGCACCGAGGCGGCCAAGCCGCTCGGGCACTACGACCTCGTGCACTCCCACTACTGGCTCTCCGGTCAGGTCGGGGCCCTGGCCCGCGACCGGTGGGGCGTGCCGCTCGTCCACACCATGCACACCATGGCCAAGGTGAAGAACGACGCCCTCGCGACCGGGGACCTGCCGGAGCCGCCCGCGCGGATCATCGGGGAGGAGCAGGTGGTGGAGGCCGCCGACATGCTGATCGCGAGCACCGACATCGAGGCGAAGCAGCTGATCAACCTGTATGACGCCGACCCGACCCGCGTGGAGGTCGTGCATCCCGGCGTCGACCTCGCCGTCTTCCGCCCGCGCGACACCCACGCGGCGCGGGAGCGGCTCGGGCTGCCCCAGGATGCCTTCGTCGTCCTCTTCGCCGGACGACTGCAGCCGCTCAAGGCGCCCGACGTGCTGCTGCGCGCGGTGGCCCTCCTGCTCGCGGAGTCCCCGGAGCTCCGGTCGCGTCTCGTGGTCCCGGTCGTCGGCGGGCCGTCGGGCACGGGTCTCGAGCACCCCGAGTCGCTGGCGGAGCTCGCAGGCGAGCTCGGCATCGACGACGTCGTACGGTTCGTCCCTCCGGTGGCGCCGCACGACCTCGCGCTGTGGGACGCCGCCGCCTCCGTGGTCGCGGTGCCGTCGTACAACGAGTCGTTCGGCCTGGTGGCCGCCGAGGCCCAGGCCGCCGGCACCCCGGTCGTGGCCGCCGCGGTCGGCGGGCTCACCACGGTCGTCGCCGACGGCGTGAGCGGGCTGCTCCTCGACACCCATGAGCCGTCGGAGTGGGCGGCGGCGCTGCGCCGCGTGCTCCTCGACGACCGTCTCCGGGCGCGGCTGTCGGAGGGTGCCCGGGCGCGGGCCGGCCTGTTCTCGTGGGAGACCACGGCCGAGCGGACTCTCGATGTCTACGCACGCGCCCGCGCCGCTCTCCGGGAGCCGGTGTGACCGAGGGTCACGACCCGGCGCAGGTGCTGCGCGACTATCTCGCCGACAACGACCTCGAGTACACCGAGCGCGACGGCATCTTCAGCTTCGCGCTGCCGGGGGAGCGCAAGCTCCAGACCCCGGTCCGGATCGACCTCGGGCCGCACGCACTCGGCGTCCACGCCTTCGTGTGCCGCAACCCCGACGAGAACCACGAGCGCGTGTACCGCTGGCTCCTGGAGCGCAACCTCAAGACGTACGCCGTCTCCTACGCCGTGGACCACCTCGGCGACATCTACCTCGACGCGCGGCTCCCCCTCGCGCTGGTGACCCCGGAGGAGATCGACCGCCTGCTCGGCTCGGTGCTGATGCACGCGGACGGGTCCTTCAACACGATCCTCGAGCTCGGCTTCGCGTCGTCGATCCGCAAGGAGTGGGAGTGGCGCAACCTCCGGGGTGAGTCGACGGCCAACCTCCAGGCCTTCCGTGGCTGGCTCGAGTCGGGGTCGGACCCGGCTCCCTGAGCCCGGGGCGCGGGCTTTCTGCGCCGGAATCCCGGTGACGGTCCGGCAGTCGGTCGTAGGGTCGACGCGTGGAGTGGCCCTTCTTCGACCTCCGGATCGCCTGCGGCGAGGTGCTGCTCCGCGGTACGACGGACGACGACCTCGAACCGCTGCTCGCCGCGCTGCCCGACGACCTGGAGACGGACCCGGGCTCGGAGCGGTTCGCCGAGCTCGGCGACGAGGCGGACCGCCGACGGATCCTGGTGGCGGAGATCTGGAGGCACCGCGGCACCTGGTCGCCGGCGTCCTGGTGCCTCGACCTCGCGGTCGAGGTGGACGGCCGGGTGGTGGGCGTCCAGGCACTGGAGGGCGACGACTTCCCGCGGCTCCGGACCGTCGACTCGTTCTCCTGGCTGGCGGCCGACGTCCGCGGGCGGGGGCTTGCGACCGCGATGCGGACCGGGGTCCTGACGCTCGCGTTCGAACACCTGCGGGCCGACCTGGCCGTCTCCTCCGCCCGCACCGACAACGCGCCGTCGTTGGCGGTCTCCCGGCGGCTCGGGTATGCCGACAACGGCCTCAGCCGCACCAACACCCCCACCGGGGTGACCGACCTGCAGCACGTCAGGCTCACGCGCGAGGCGTGGCACGCAGGGGAGACGGGACGTGCTCCCGCTCGGGTCCGCGGGATCGAGGCCTGCCTGCCGTGGTTCGGCCTCAGCGGCTGACGAACACCGCCGCCAGGGCGAGCAGCGCGGGGAACGCCTGGACGACGAGGATCCGGCGGTTGACCGTGGCCGCGCCGTAGACACCGGCCACCACGACGCACAGCAGGAAGAAGATCTTGACGTCGTCGAGGTCCGCCGCGAGACCCCAGGCGAGCCCGGCGGCGAGGAAGCCGTTGTAGAGGCCCTGGTTGGCCGCCAGCACCTTCGACTCCTCCGCGAAACCCTCCTCGAGACCGAACACGCGCCTCCCGGTCGGGGTGGTCCAGAGGAACATCTCCAGGACCAGGAAGTAGAGATGGAGCAGCGCCACCACTCCGACCAGCACATCAGCGAGGACCTTCACCGTCGCAGCATGACAGGCCCGCGAGGGGAAGGTGCGCTGCTCACACCGGCTGCGGCTCCATCGTCCGGGATCGCGGCTTGCGACGCGCGACGGCCACGCCGATCAGGGCGAGGGCGCCACCGACGTAGGCCATGGTGGGCGGCACCTCGCCGAGGAACAGCCAGCCCATCAGGATCGTGAGCGGCGGCACGAGGTAGGTCGTGATGCCGAGACTGCTTGCGGTCATGTGCCGCAGCGCGAAGGCGTACGTCGTGAAGGCGATCGCGGTCGGGAACACCCCCAGGTAGACCACCCACCACACGTCGGAGGCCGAAGCGTGGGCGGTGTCATGGGCGAGCTGGCCGGCGAAGGGCAGGCAGACCACCGCGCCGATCGTGCACGCCAGCCAGGTGACGTGGAGGGCCGAGAGCCGGGAGACCAGCGGCTTCTGCACCACCAGCGAGATGGAGTAGGCGAGCGCCGCGACCAGGCAGAGCACCACCCCGACCACGTCGTTGTGGCCGCCGGGCTGGGAGACCGCGATGATCACCACGCCGGAGAACGCGAGCAGCAGCCCGAGAGCGAGCCAGCCGGTGAACCGCTCGCCGAGGAACAGCGTGGCCAGCAGGGCGATCAGGACCGGCGAGATCTGGATCAGCATCGCGGCCGTGCCGGCGTCGACGTGCCGCTCGCCCTGGTTGAGCGCGAGGTTGTAGACGCCGAACCAGAGCACCCCGATCACCACCAGGCCGAGCCAGTCACGGCCGCTCGGTCGGGGCAGGCCCCGGGGGAGCGCGACGACCCCGAGCGCGATCGCGCCGACCACCAGCCGGCCGAGGGACAGTGCGCCGGCGGAGAAGTCGTGACCGAGGTGGCGGATCGCCACGAACGCCGACGCCCACAGCAGCAGGGTGACGGCGACCGCCGCCACCGGCAGCCAGGGGGTACGCGGCTCATGAGGGGTCATCCGGTCAGACTACGGACTGCCACCGACGGTGTTCACGCGGATTCCGGACACGGCATCGGCTCGGCGCAGCACCCCGCTGAGAGTCACCCGAGGGTGGAGGCGCGGGCCACGAGCTCGGGGACGAAGACGACCTGCTCGTGCTCGTGTCCCTCGAAGGACTCGTCCACCACGAGCCGGGCGGCGGTGATCCCGAGCTCCTGGCGCGGCTGGCGGACGGACGTCAGCGGTACGGCGGCCGCACCGGCGAACTCGATGTCGTCGTACCCGACGATCGCGATGTCCCCGGGCACGCTCCTGCCCGCGCCGATGCACTGCTGGAGGAGTCCGAGGGCGGTGATGTCGTTGGCACAGAAGGCGGCGGTCGGGCGGCGGCGGGTCGGGAGGCCGAGCAGCCGCTCGCCGGCCTCGCGCCCGGCGGCGACCGTCAGCTCCTCGGTGCCGAGCAGGGTGAGCTGGTCGGGCGGCAGCCCGGCGTCCGACCAGGCCGCCTGGGCCCCGGCCCACCGGTCCTGGATCTGACCGAGGGTGGCGGGGCCGCCGACGAAGGCCACCAGCGTGTGCCCACGGTCGATCAGGTGCTCCACGGCCAGCCGGCCGCCGAGCACGTCGTCGACCGCCACCGTGCAGAAGGTCCCCGCTCCGCGGGTGCGGTCGACGATCACCACGGGGGTCCCACGGCGCACGATGTCGCCGAGGATCTCCGCCTCCGGATCCACCGGTGTGATCAGGATGCCCTGCACCCGCTGCTGCTGCAGGTGCTCGAGGTGTGCCCGCTCCCGGTCGGCACCGCCGGCACTGTTGCAGATGAACAGGGACAGCTCCTCGGCCATGGCCGCGTCCTCGATGCCCTGGGCGACGTCGGTGAAGAACGGGTTGCGCGCGTCCAGCATCACGTAGGCGAGCGCGCTGCTGCGCCCGGCCCGGAGCTGGCGCGCGCCCTCGTTGCGCACGAAGCCCAGCTCGGCCATCGCCTGCTCGACGCGCTGCCGCGTGGCGGGCCGGACCCGTTCGGGCCGGTTGAGCACGTTGGAGACGGTGCCGAGCGAGACGCCGGCGGTCACCGCGACGTCCTTGACCGAGGCTCCGCGCCGCAGGCTGGGCTGGCGTGGCGTCATCTGGTCTCCCTTGAAACGTGTGCAGCACACCCTAGCCCCAGGATCACGCGGGCCGCGCTCGTGGCCGGGAAAGATCGGTGAAACATTCGTGAAATAGGCTCTTGACGCCGATTGTGACGTGCATTACTGTCCGTTGAAACCTTTCAATCCAGAGGATGAAGATCGTGGCCGAAGCAGGTGCGACACCGACGCTGGAGCTTCGCGATGTCGCGAAGTCCTTCGGATCCGTCGCCGCGCTCCGGGCCGGGACCCTGGTCGTGGACGCCGGCTCGATCCACGCCTTGGTGGGTGAGAACGGCGCCGGGAAGTCGACCCTGGTCAAGATCGTCGCGGGCGTCCACCAGCGCGACGCGGGCACCTTCCGCTTCCAGGGCGAGGACTCGGACTTCGCCACCACGGCCGCGGCGAAGGACGCCGGCATCGCGGTGATCTACCAGGAGCCGACGCTCTTCCCCGACCTGTCGGTCACCGAGAACATCTTCATGGGGCGCCAGCCGCTGACGCGCGGACGTCGCATCGACCGCACCGCCATGTATGCCGAGGCCGAGCAGCTGTTCGCCCGGCTCGGCGTCCACCTCGACCCCCGTCGGCCGGCGCTCGGCCTCTCCATCGCCGACCAGCAGATCATCGAGATCGCCAAGGCCATCTCGCTCGACGCCGCCCTGCTGATCATGGACGAGCCGACCGCCGCCCTGTCGGGCAACGAGGTGGAGCGGCTGTTCGCGGTCGCCCGCTCGCTGCGCGACGAAGGTCGCGCCCTCGTCTTCATCTCCCACCGCTTCGACGAGGTCTTCGCCCTCTGCGACACCGTGACCGTGATGCGCGACGGCGCCTACATCTCCACGGACCGCATCGAGGACACGTCGGTCTCCGAGATCGTCTCGCGGATGGTGGGACGCGAGGTGGCCGAGCTCTTCCCGAAGACGGCGGCGGTCGTCGGCGACGTCGTCCTCGACGTGGAGGGCCTGAGCACCGCCGGCGTCTTCCACGACGTGAGCTTCCAGGTCAGGTCGGGCGAGATCCTGGGGCTCGCCGGCCTCGTGGGTGCCGGCCGGAGCGAGATCGCCCGGGCCGTCTTCGGGGTCGACCCCTACGACGCGGGCTCGGTGCGGCTCCTCGGGCGCGAGGTCCCGCGGCACCAGCCGCGCGCATCGATCCGGGCGGGCATGGCCTTCGTGCCCGAGGACCGGCGCCAGCAGGGACTCGTCACCGAGGGCTCGGTGGCCCGCAACGTCACCGGCGTCATCCGCTCGGGGCTGACTCGCGCCGGCCTGCTGACGTCGTCGGCCGAGAACGCCGCCGCGGCGCCGTGGGCCGCCCGCCTGGCGGTGAAGACCGGTGCACTCGACATGCACGCGACCACGATGAGCGGCGGCAACCAGCAGAAGGTCGTCATCGCCAAGTGGCTCGCGACCGAGCCCCGGCTGCTGATCATCGACGAACCCACCCGCGGCATCGACGTGGGGACCAAGGCGGAGGTCCACCGGCTGCTCTCGGAGCTGGCGGGCCAGGGCCTCGCGATCCTGATGATCTCCTCCGAGCTGCCCGAGGTGCTCGGCATGGCCGACCGGGTGCTCGTCGTCCGCGAGGGCTCGATCACCGCCGACCTGACCCGCGACGAGGCCACCCCGGAGTCGGTGATGACCGCCGCCACCCGGTCCACCGAGGACAACGAGCCAGCGGCATGAACACCCCACGAAACCACTCGCTTCGCTCGCGCTTCCGCGGGGACCCCGTATGAGCACGACCGAGCTGCTGGTGGAGCCGAGCAGGCTGAGCCCGGTCCAGCGCGCCGTCACCGGCGCCCTGCGGTCCCGCGAGCTGGCCATCGCCGGGGTGCTGGTGGTGCTCCTGATCGCGACGACCGCCAAGAGCTCGTCGTTCGTCTTCAGCCACGACGGCTGGCGCGACCTCCTGCTCTCCCCGTCGCTGCTCCTCCTGCTCGCCATCGGCGAGATGGTCGTGATCGTCACCCGCAACGTCGACCTCTCCGTCGGCTCGGTGCTCGGCCTCTCGGCGTACGCCACCGGTCGCCTCTTCATCGACCACCCGGGAATACCGATCGTGGCCGTCTTCGTGGTCGGGCTGCTCTTCGGGGCGCTCCTCGGGTGCATCAACGGGCTGCTCGTCACCGCGTTCCGGGTGCCGGCACTGGTGATCACGCTCGGCACCATGTACATCTACCGCGGGATCCTGGTCCACTGGGCCGGCAGCAAGCAGATCTACGCCTACAACCTGCCCAGCTCGTTCCAGAAGCTCGGCACGCAGCAGGTGCTGACGATCCCCGTGCTCACCATCCTCGGGCTCGTCGTCCTGGCCCTCGTCGGCTACTACCTCCGGACCGCCCGCGGCGGGCGCGAGCTCTATGCGATCGGGTCCGACCCGGACGCCGCGGTGCTCTACGGCCTCCCGGTGCAGCGCCGCGTCTTCGGGGCCTTCGTGCTCTGTGGAGCGCTGGCCGGCCTGGCCGGTGTCGTCCAGGCGGCCCGCTACTCCACGGCCACGTCGGCCACCGGTCAGGGCCTGGAGCTCCAGGCGATCGCGGCCGTGGTGATCGGCGGCGTCGCGATCTTCGGCGGCAGCGGGTCGGTGTGGGGCGCGGCGATCGGCGCCTTCCTCCTGATCACCATCAACAGCGCGCTGCCGATCCTGGGGATCCCGGAGTTCTGGCAGAACGCCGTCGTCGGTGCGCTGATCCTGACCTCGATCTGCCTCGACCGCCTGCTGGCCCTGCGCCGGGCCCACCGCCTGATCGAGTCGAGGGATGCCGCATGAGCACGACGTACCCGGCCTACGCCCGCCCGCTCTGGCAGCGGCTCCTCCTGACCCGCACCGCGGCGATGGTCACCCTGCTCGTGGTGGCGTTCGTGTACGCCGAGAACCAGGTGCAGTTCTTCAGCGGCCAGCTCACCCTCTACTTCCTGCTGCTCGACATGGCGCCGATCCTGCTGATGGCGCTGCCGATGACGCTGATCATCATCACCGGCGAGATCGACCTCTCGGTCGCCAGCACCTTGGGGCTCAGTGCCGTGGTCACCGGGCTCCTGGTCAAGGACCACGGGATGTCGGTCCCGACCGCCGCACTGGTCGCCCTCGTCGTCGGGCTGCTCGCCGGTGCCCTGAACGGCGTGCTGGTCGCCTACGTCGGGCTGCCGTCGCTCGCGGTGACCATCGGGACGCTCGCCCTCTACCGCGGGATCGCGGTGGGGCTGATCGGGACGAAGGCGCTCAGCGCCCTCCCCACGTACTGGCAGGACCTCGCGAACCAGCACATCGGGAGCACCCGCTACCCGGTCATCGTGATCCCGATCCTCGTTCTCGCCGTGGTCTTCGCCCTGCTGCTGCACTTCACGCCGTTCGGGAGGGGTGTCTACGAGATCGGGCTCAACGCCGAGACCGCCCACTTCAGCGGGGTCGACGTACGCCGGACCAAGCTGCTGCTCTACATGCTCAGCGGCGTGATCTCCGCCTTCGCGGGCGTCTTCTACCTCCTGCGCTTCGACAGCGCCAACACCGACACCGGGACCGGCCTCGAGCTGCAGGTGATCGCGGCGGTGCTGCTCGGCGGCGTCTCCATCTTCGGCGGCCGCGGCAACCTCCTCGGGGTGATCTGCGGCGTCCTCCTCATCGGTGTGCTGAACAGTGCCCTACGGCTGCAGCAGACCGGCTCCGATGTCATCGAGATCGTCATCGGCGTCCTGCTCGTGCTCTCGGTGATCTCGACCCAGCTGTTGGCCCGGCTCCGCGCTCTGCGGGTCCGGACCAGAAGGACCGAGCGGTCCGAACCGGCGCCGGAAGTCGGCGACGAGTCACGAAAGGTGATGTCATGAAGTGGAAGTCCAAGCGGTTCGCCGCGACCGCTGCCCTGGCGGTGTCGGCGAGCCTGGCTCTCGCCGGCTGTGGCAACGGATCCAGCAGCACCGCGGCATCGAGTGGGGGCAGCTCCGGCAGCGGTGGCAACCTCACGGTCACGTTCATCCCGAAGAACCTCGGCAACCCCTACTTCGACACCAGTGACAACGGTGGCAAGAAGGCGGTCGGCGAGTACGGCGGCACCTACTCCCAGGTCGGGCCGCAGCAGGCCACGCCGGACGGCCAGGTGCCGTTCATCAACACCGCCGCACAGCAGGGCACCAAGGCGATCGTGATCTCCGCCGACGACCCGAGCGCTCCCTGCGACGCGCTCAAGCAGGCCATGTCGGCCGGCACCAAGGTGGTCACCTTCGACGCGGACACCAACCCGGACTGCCGCAGCGTGTTCGTCAACCAGGCGACCGCCGATGGCATCGCCAAGGTCGAGGTGGACATGATCGCCAAGCAGATCGGCGACTCCGGCGAGATCGCGATCCTGTCCGCGAGCGCCAATGCGACCAACCAGAATGCCTGGATCGCGCTGATGAAGAAGGACCTCGCGGCCAACCACCCGAACATCAAGCTCGACGGGGTGGTCTACGGCAACGACGACGACCAGACGTCGTTCGACAAGACCTCAGCCCTGCTGCAGCAGTACCCGCACCTCAAGGGCATCATCTCGCCCACGACGGTCGGCATCGCGGCAGCCGCGCGTTACCTGTCGAGCTCGCAGTACAAGGGCAAGGTGCAGCTGACGGGTCTCGGCACGCCCAACCAGATGCGGCAGTTCGTCAAGGACGGGACCGTCAAGCAGTTCGCGCTGTGGAACCCCGAGGACCTCGGCTACCTGGCGGCGTACGCCGCGAAGGCGCTGGCCGACGGGACGATCACCGGCAAGCAGGGTGACGCGTTCACCGCAGGCAAGCTCGGCAAGTACACCGTCGGCTCCGGCTCGACCGTGCTGCTGGGCAAGCCCTACGTCTTCGACAAGTCGAACATCGACCAGTTCCACTTCTGACCGAGACGGACCGGCCGGCCGGCGGTCGCTGCGTACCGCCGGCCGGCCACCCCGCCCATCCGCTCCCCACCGGTTCGGAGGTGAATCGTGCGCGTCTGCTTCCAGCTCCAGGTCAAGCCCGACCGGGTCGACGAGTACCGCCGGCGCCACGCCGCCGTCTGGCCGGAGATGCTCCGGGCGCTCGCCGCGACCGGGTGGCACAACTACTCCCTGTTCCTGCGTGACGACGGACAGCTGACCGGCTACTTCGAGACGCCGTCGCTCGCCGACGCGCAGGCGGGCATGGCGGCGACCGAGGTGAACGTGCGGTGGCAGGCCGAGATGGCGGAGTTCTTCGAGGACCTCGAGGGACGCGCGCCGGACGAGGGCTTCCTGGTCCTCGAGGAGATCTTCCATCTGGAGGATCAGCTGACCGCGGGAGCCACGGCCGACGCGGCGACAGAGGAAGAAGAGAGACCATGACCAGCTTCGGCGAGATCGCTCCCCTCCTGGAGGGGCAGGCGATCGAGGTCCCCTCGTGGGCCTACGGCAACTCCGGCACCCGGTTCAAGGTGTTCGGCAGCGCCGGCACCCCCCGCAGCATCGAGGAGAAGATCGCGGACGCGGCCACGGTGCACCGCTTCACGGGCCTCGCTCCCTCGGTCGCGCTCCACATCCCGTGGGACCGGGTCGACGACTACTGCGCCCTGCGCGAGTACGCCGAGGGCCTGGGCATCCGGCTCGGGACCATCAACAGCAACACCTTCCAGGACGACGACTACAAGCTCGGCAGCCTCACCCACCGCGACCCGGCGGTGCGTCGGAAGGCCATCGACCACAACCTGGCCTGCATCGACGTGATGGATGCGACCGGCTCGCGGGACCTCAAGGTCTGGCTGGCCGACGGCACGAACTACCCCGGCCAGGATGACCTGAGGGGCCGCCAGGACCGGCTCGCGGACTCGCTGCAGACCATCTACGAGCGCCTCGGCGAGCACCAGCGCCTGGTGCTCGAGTACAAGTTCTTCGAGCCGGCGTTCTACCACACCGACGTCCCGGACTGGGGTACGTCGTACGTCCAGTGCCTGGCGCTGGGCGACCGGGCCGTGGTCTGCCTCGACACCGGCCACCACGCGCCGGGCACCAACATCGAGTTCATCGTGATGCAGCTGCTGCGCCTCGGCAAGCTGGGCGCGTTCGACTTCAACAGCCGGTTCTACGCCGACGACGACCTGATCGTGGGGGCGGCGGACCCGTTCCAGCTCTTCCGGATCCTGGTCGAGGTGGTGCGCGGCGGCGGCTACGGGCCGGCCGCCGAGAGCGGCCACAGCGACGTCGCGTTCATGCTCGACCAGTGCCACAACATCGAGAAGAAGATCCCCGGGCAGATCCGCTCGGTGCTCAACGTGCAGGAGATGACGGCCCGCGCTCTGCTCGTCGACACCGCCGCGCTGGGCACCGCACAGCTGGAGGGCGACGTGCTCGCGGCCAACGAGATCTACATGGACGCGTTCTACACCGACGTGCGTGCCGACCTCGCCGCCTGGCGCGAGAGCCGCGGACTGCCCGCCGACCCGACCGCGGCGTACCTCGCCGACGGCTACCAGGACCAGATCGAGCACGACCGCGTGGGTGGCACCCAGGCGGGGTGGAACTAGAGAGAAAGGCGTCATGTCCTCAGCAGCAGCGGAGCTCGTCGCGCGGTCCAACCGCCTCGGCTCCGACCCCAAGAACACCAACTACGCCGGCGGCAACACCTCGGCCACGGGTACGGAGACCGATCCGGTCACCGGCCAGGACGTCGAGCTGCTGTGGGTCAAGGGCTCGGGCGGTGACCTGGGCACGCTGGCCGAGTCCGGCCTCGCGGTCCTGCGGCTGGACCGGATGCGCGCGCTGGTCGACGTCTATCCCGGTGTCGATCGCGAGGACGAGATGGTCGCGGCGTTCGACTACTGCCTGCACGGCAAGGGTGGGGCCGCACCGTCGATCGACACCGCCATGCACGGGCTCGTGGACGCACCGCACGTCGACCACCTCCACCCCGACTCCGGCATCGCGATCGCCACGGCCGCGGACGGGGAGGCGTTGACGAAGGAGATCTTCGGCGACCGGGTCGTGTGGGTGCCGTGGCGTCGGCCCGGCTTCCAGCTCGGCCTCGACATCGCGGCGATCAAGGAGGCGAACCCGAAGGCGATCGGGTGCATCCTCGGGGGCCACGGGATCACCACCTGGGGCGAGACCTCGGAGAGGTGCGAGCGGAACTCCCTGTGGGTGATCCGCACCGCGGAGCGCTACCTCAGGAAGCACTCCAAGAAGAACCCGTTCGGGGCGCCGGTGAAGAGGTTCGCACCCCTGCCCGCCGCACGCCGCCGCCGACGTGCCGCCGAGCTGGCGCCGCTGCTGAGGGGGGTCGCCTCCCACGACAGGCCCATGGTCGGGCACTTCACCGACGACCCCGTGGTGCTGGACTTCCTGGCGTCGCGGAACCATCCGCGCCTGGCCGAGCTCGGGACCAGCTGCCCCGACCACTTCCTGCGTACCAAGGTCAAGCCGATGGTCGTCGACCTGCCCGCCGAGGCGTCGCTGGCCAAGGTCACCACCCGGGTCGCGGAGCTGCACGAGCAGTACCGGGCCGACTACCAGGCCTACTACGACCGGCACGCGACCGCGGCCTCGCCGGCGATCCGGGGCGCCGACCCGCTGATCATCCTGGTCCCCGGCGTCGGGATGTTCTCCTACGGCAAGGACAAGCAGACCGCCCGCGTGGCGGGGGAGTTCTACGTCAACGCCATCAACGTGATGCGTGGCGCGGAGGGTGTGTCGACGTACGCCCCGATCGACGAGTCGGAGAAGTTCCGGATCGAGTACTGGGCGCTGGAGGAGGCCAAGCTCCAGCGGATGCCCGCACCGAAGCCGCTGGCGACCCGCATCGCCCTGGTCACCGGCGCCGCCTCGGGCATCGGCAAGGCGATCGCCACCAAGCTCGCGCACGAGGGGGCGTGTGTCGTCATCGCCGACCTGTCGCTGGAGAAGGCGCAGGAGGCGGCGGCCGAGATCGGCGGCAGCGACGTCGCCGTCGGGGTGCAGGTGGACGTCAGTGACGAGGACGCGGTGCAGGCCATGGTCGACGCGTCCGTGCTCGCCTTCGGCGGGCTCGACCTGGTGGTCAACAACGCAGGCCTCTCGCTCTCGAAGCCGCTGCTCGAGACCACCACGGCGGACTGGGACCTCCAGCACGACGTGATGGCCAAGGGCTCGTTCCTGGTCGCCCGGGCCGCCGCCAAGGTCCTCATCGAGCAGAAGCTGGGCGGCGACATCGTCTACATCTCCTCGAAGAACTCCGTGTTCGCCGGCCCGAACAACATCGCCTACTCCGCGGTGAAGGCCGACCAGGCCCACCAGGTGCGGCTGCTGGCCGCCGAGCTCGGCGAGCACGGCGTCAAGGTCAACGGCGTGAACCCGGACGGCGTGGTCCGTGGCTCGGGGATCTTCGCGGGCGGGTGGGGCGCCTCCCGCGCCGCGGTCTACGGCGTACCCGAGGAGGAGCTGGGTGCGTTCTACGCGCAGCGCACCCTGCTCAAGCGCGAGGTGCTCCCCGAGCACTGCGCCAACGCCGTGTTCGCCCTCTGCGGTCCCGACCTGACCCACACCACCGGGTTGCACGTGCCCGTCGACGCGGGTGTCGCGGCGGCGTTCCTGCGATGACCTCCCTGCGTCTCGCCGCCGTCGACCTGGGCGCCACCAGCGGCCGGGTGATGGCGGCGGAGGTCGCGTCCGGGACCCTGGAGCTTCGCGAGGTCCACCGTTTCCCGAACGCGGCCGTCCGGACGCCCGACGGTCTGCTGTGGGACGTGCTCGGGCTCCATCGGGGGATGCTCACCGGGCTCGAGGCGATCGCGCACACGGGCCCGCTGGACGGCATCGGGATCGACTCGTGGGCCGTCGACTACGGGCTGCTCGCGGCGGACGGGTCGCTGCTCGGCAACCCGTTCAGCCACCGCGACCCGCGCACCGACGGGGTGGGCGAGAAGGTCGTCGCCGACGTCGGCGCCGCCGAGCTGTACGCCGTCAACGGGCTCCAGCAGCTGCCGTTCAACACCGTCTACCAGCTGGTGGCGGCCCTCGGGACGCCGCAGCTCGGCGCCGCCCGGACGATGCTGCTGATCCCCGACCTCCTGGGCTACTGGCTCACCGGGGAGGTCGGAGCCGAGCGCACGAACGCGTCCACGACCGGTCTGTACGACGTGCGGTCGGGCGCGTGGGCAGCCGCTCTGGCCGAGAGAGTCGGGATCCCCCTGAGCCTCCTGCCACCCCTCCGCGACCCGGGCTCGGTGATCGGACCGGTCCTGACCACGGCCTCGGCGGCCCTGGACGGCGTACCCGTGGTCGCCGTCGGCTCCCACGACACCGCGTCCGCCGTGGTCGCCGTGCCGGCCGGCGACGAGCCGTTCGCCTACATCTCCTCGGGCACCTGGTCGCTGGTCGGCCTGGAGCTCGACGCTCCGGTCCTCACCGACGAGGCCCGGCTCGCCGACTTCACCAACGAGACCGGGGTCGACGGGACGATCCGCTTCCTGCGCAACGTGATGGGCCTGTGGGTGCTGTCCGAGTGTGTCCGCGCGTGGTCGGCGGACCTCCAGGTGCTCCTCGCCGCCGCGGTCGAGGCGACCCCGCTCCGTACCGTCGTCGACATCGACGACCCGCGGCTGCTGCCGCCCGGGAACATGCCCGGTCGGCTCGCCGAGCTGGCCCGCGAGACGGGGCAGCCGGTGCCCGACTCCCCGGTCGAGATGACCCGGTGCGTCCTCGACAGCCTCGCGATCGCGTACCGCCGCCAGGTGCGGACCGCCTGCCGCCTGGCCGGTCGCGACGTCGCGGTCGTGCACGTGGTCGGCGGAGGCGCGCAGAACGAGCTGCTCTGCCGACTCACCGCCGATGCCTGCGGGCTCCCGGTGCTCGCCGGCCCGACGGAGGCCGCGGCGCTCGGCAACGTGCTCGTCCAGGCCAGGGCGCTGGGGGCAGACCTCCCGGACCTCGCGGCGATGCGCTCCCTGGTGCGGCAGACCCACGACGTACGCCGTCACGATCCCGACCTGGGCCTCGACTGGGGGTCGGCGGAGGAACGGCTGGCCGTCGCCCGGGAGGCATGATGGGCGGCATGCGCGTCGCCTTGATGGTCACCTGCGTGAACGACGCGATGTTCCCCGACACCGGCCGCGCGGTGGTCGAGCTGCTCACCCGGCTCGGCGTCGACGTGGAGTTCCCCGAGGCCCAGACGTGCTGTGCCCAGCCGATGGTCAACACCGGGTACCTGGACGAGGCCGTGCCGGTCGTCCGCACCTTCGTGGACGCGTTCACCGGCTACGACGCCATCGTCACCCCGTCGGGCTCCTGCGCCGGTTCGGCCCGACACCAGCACCGGCTCGTCGCCGACCGCGCGGACGACCCCGCTCTGTCGGCGGCCGTGAGCGAGGTGTCGCCGAAGGTCTACGAGCTCAGTGAGTTCCTGGTCGACGTGCTCGGCGTGACCGACGTCGGCGCCTCGTTCCCGCACCGGGTGACCTACCACCCGACCTGCCACTCGCTGCGGCTGCTCGGGGTCGGCGACCGGCCGCGCCGACTGCTCGAGGCGGTGCGTGGCCTGACGCTGGTCGACCTCCCGGGCGCGGACGAGTGCTGCGGCTTCGGCGGCACGTTCGCGGTCAAGAACGCCGACGTCTCGGTGGCGATGGGCTCCGACAAGGCCCGCCGCGTCCGCGAGACGGACGCCGAGGTGCTGGTCGCCGGGGACAACTCCTGCCTCATGCACATCGGTGGTCTCCTGTCACGACAGCGGTCCGGCGTCCGCGTGATGCACCTGGCCGAGGTGCTCGCCGCGACCGACGGCGAGCCGTCGGTCGGAGCTGCGGGCGTCGCATGAGCACCTTCGTGGGGATGCCGGCGTTCCCGGTCGCGGCGCGCGCTGCCCTGGCCGACACCCAGCTGCGACACAACCTGGCGCACGCGACCCGCACGATCCGCGACAAGCGCGCCCGGGTCGTCGCCGAGGTGCCCGACTGGGAGGAGCTGAGGGTCGCCGGAGCGGACATCAAGGACGCGGCCCTGCTCGGGCTCGATCGGCACCTCGAGAAGCCTCGAGGCGGCCTTGACCGCGCGGGGCGCCCAGGTGCACTGGGCCCGGGACGCCGCCGAGGCCTGCCGGGTCGTGGCCGAGGTCGCGCGGGCGCACGGTGCCGACGAGGTGGTCAAGGTCAAGTCGATGGCGACCCAGGAGATCGGGCTCAACGAGGCCCTCGCGGCCGAGGGCATCGCCGCCTGGGAGACCGACCTCGCCGAGCTGATCGTGCAGCTGGCCGACGACCTCCCGTCGCACATCCTGGTGCCCGCGATCCACCGCAACCGGGCCGAGGTGCGGGAGATCTTCCGGACCCGGATGGCCGGGGCGGGCCGCCCGGCGCCCGACGACCTCTCCGACGATCCCGCCGAGCTCGCGAACGCCGCCCGGCTCCACCTGCGCGAGAAGTTCCTGCGCGCCACGGTGGGGGTCTCGGGCGCCAACTTCGCGGTCGCCGAGACCGGCACGCTGGTCGTCGTCGAGTCGGAGGGCAACGGCCGGATGTGCCTCACGCTGCCGGACGTGCTCGTCACGGTCGTCGGCATCGAGAAGGTGGTGCCGACCTTCGCCGACCTCGACGTCATGCTGCGGCTGCTGCCGCGTTCGTCCACGGGCGAGCGGATGAACCCCTACACCTCGATGTGGCAGGGTGTCACTCCCGGGGACGGCCCTCAGGAGGTGCACGTCGTCCTCCTCGACAACGGGCGGACCCGGGCGCTCGCCGACGAGGTCGGCCGGCAGGCCCTGCGCTGCATCCGGTGCTCGGCCTGCCTCAACGTGTGCCCGGTCTACGAGCGGGTCGGCGGACATGCCTACGGCTCGGTCTACCCGGGGCCGATCGGGGCCATCCTCAACCCGCTGATGCGTGGGGTCGGCTCCGACCCGCAGGTGGACTCGCTGCCGTACGCCTCGACGCTGTGCGGCGCCTGCTACGAGGTGTGTCCGGTGCGGATCGACATCCCTTCGGTGCTGGTCGACCTGCGCTCCCGCGTCGTCGACGCGCATCGGGGCGACCGGCGGCCCAAGGCCGAGGCGCTCGCGATGAAGGGCGCGGCGTGGACGTTCGCGGACGCGCGGCGCCTCGGTGGTGCGGAGCGGCTGTCCGGTCTGGTCGGCAGGCTCTGGGGCCGGCTGGGGCGTACGACGCTCCCGGGCGGCCGCCGGGCGATCGGGCGGATCCCCGGACCAGGGTCCGCGTGGAGCGGGGCGCGCGACCTGCCCGCGCCTCCGCGCGAGTCGTTCCGGTCCTGGTGGCGACGGAGCCGGCCGTGAGCGCGCGGGACGAGATCCTCGGCCGGGTGCGATCGGCGCTCGAGGGCGCGCCCGAGCCACCGCTCGCCCGGCCGCCACGACGTACGCCGGACCCGTCGGTCGACGTCGTCGCGCGGTTCGTCGAGCGGGTCGCCGACTACCGGGCGGTCGTCGAGAGGTGCGCTCCGGAGGAGCTCGAGGCGCGGGTTGCCGCCGCGATCCCGGACGACGCGCGCGTCGTCGTACCTCGCGGGCTCGGCCTGGCCGTGTCGGGCGCCGTCGTCGACGAGGCGACGGGCTCCGGGGAGGTCGACGGGCTGTCCGCGGCCGCGCTCGACGCGGTCGACGTGGTGGTGACCCGGGCCCGCCTCGGCATCGCCGAGACCGGCACCATCGTGCTCGACCACGGGCGCGGCCAGGGCCGACGGGCGATCACGCTCGTCCCCGACCGTCACGTGTGCATCGTCGACGCGAGCCAGGTCGTCGCGGACGTCCCGGACGCGTTCGCCGTGCTCGACGCGTCGCGACCCCTCACGTGGATCAGCGGACCGAGCGCGACCAGCGACATCGAGCTCGACCGGGTCGAGGGCGTCCACGGACCGCGGAACCTCCACGTCCTCGTCGTCGGCTGACCGTTGGCGTCGCCCTGCAGGAGCGGGAGTGACCGGGGGGAAGGCTTCCGTTGCCAGCGCCGAGCACGGGCTGACACAGTGGCCGGATGACCATGAGGGGTCCCCGCGGCGCCGGGGAGCAGCAGCCCACGTGAGCCTCGACGTCCCGACCCTCGACGCGGACCAGGCCTCCGCCGCGCTGCGACCGGACGCGGTCAAGGGCGTCCTCCGCCGCGCCTTCGCCGGCCTGCACGACGGCGGCAACGTGCAGCCGCCCGAGACCATGATCGGCTTCCCGGACGGGGCCGGCGACTGCATCTTCTACGCGGGGCTCCTGCACGACGCCGGGCTGGTCGGCATGAAGATCTCGCCGTACCTCCCCGAGCGCGGCCGTCTCGGGAAGTCGCCGCTCACGGCGTACACGCTGCTCCTGTCCAGCACCACGGGTGAGCCGGTTCTGCTGTGCGACTCCCAGGCGCTGACCACCGCGCGGACGGCCGCGACCACCGCACTCGCCCTCGACCACCTCACGCGGCCGGACGCCCGCGGCCTCGCCGTGATCGGCACCGGGCCGGTGGCACTGGCCCATCTCGAGTACGTCGTGGCGCAGCACCCGTGGTCCGATGTCCGGGTCTGGTCCCCGAGTGTCGCGGACGCCTCGGTGCGGGCGAGGAAGCAGGGCCAGGTGGACGCCACGGGCGTGGCCGCGCGCGTCGTCGAGACCGTGGGCGAGGCGACCGTCGAGGCCGACGTCGTGATGCTCTGCACCACCTCGGCCGCCCCGGTCATCGACGTCGGCACCCTTCGAGCCGACGTCACCGTCACGTCCGTCGACACCAGCGGCGCGGGCGCCCACGAGGTCGACCCGGCGCGGCTGGTGGACCTGCACGTCTACTGCGACTACCGCGCCACCGCACCCGTCACCGCCGCCGAGATGATCATCGCCCAGCGCTCGGGGTGGTCCGCGGACGCCATCGTCGCCGACCTGCCTGAGCTCGTCACCGCCTCACCGACACCCCCGCTGCGGGACGGCCGACGCTACTTCCGCTCCACCGGGCTGGGCATCGAGGACATCGCCATCGCCAGCCTGCTGGTCTGACGCGCGGGGGCAGAGCAGGACGTCATACGAACCGAGCGCTAGGGCGCCCGATCCGTATGACGTCCGTGGAGCAGCCGGAGCTACTTGATGTAGGTGTAACGGTCGGCCGTCTTCTTGGCGCTGGTACCTGCGCTGGTCGACACGGTCACGTCGACCTTGCCCGTACCCGCCGGCACCTTCGCGTCGATGTGCGTCGCGTCGAGCACCGTGAAGTGCGCCGACTTGGTGCCGAAGCGGACCTTCGAAGCGCCGGGGAAGCCCTTGCCCGTGATGGTGACGTGGTTGCCACCGTGGCGCGAGCCCTTCTTCGGTGAGAGCGAGCTGACGCTCGGCTTGACCGCCTTGATCCCCGGGATGCAACCACTGGTGTTCACGACGAAGTCCTTGTTGCTGAACTCCTCCTGGGTCAGGTAGTGGTGGCCGTTGATCGTCTGGTTGAAGAACGTGCCGGAGGTCCCGTGCAGGGTGCCGTAGATGTAGGCGCAGTCGTCGCCGTTCTCGTTGCCGGTCGAGTCGTACCAGCCGGTGCTGACGTCCGGGTCGGTGATCGCCTCGGACATCTCGTGACTCAGCGGGCTGATCTCGACGTCTGCATCCGTGTCACCGTTCGGTGACTGGACGACACCCGCCGACCCGAGGTTCTCGTTCGTGCAGGAGAAGCCAGCGCTGTTCGCCGACAAGTAGATCGGGAAGGGCATGTTCGCGTACACGAGGTGCGAGGTCGGGACGATGCTGTGGTAGGCGCAGAAGGCCGCGCTCGGGTTGTTGTTGATGGTGCAGGCGTTGGCCGCGGTGTTCGTGGCCCCGGCGGCGAAGCACGACTCGACGTGCTTGGGCAGGAACACGATGTACATGTGTCCGAGGTCCGAGGTCAGTCCGTGTGCCGACACCACGTTGCTCGCCTCGCCGTTGATCTGGTCGTCGTCGAGGCAGTTGGTGTAGCCCGAGTTGTCCGCGTAGATGTTGGTGGTGTCGTTGGACGCCACCGTGCACCCGCTGGTCGGGAAGGCCGTGGTGTCGACGATCGGGGCTGCGACCTGCATGCGGTAGTTGATGCCCCCGTTGGTGCCGTGGTACTGGTACAGGCTCGCGAAGACGTTGGTCAGCTTGCCGCTGGCGGCGGCCAGGTCGTGCAGGTACTGGGTGATCGTGTTCTCGTAGCTGGCGGTGAACGAGAACCCGCTGGGCGCCCAGAAGATCGGCGTCACGACCACCTGGTCGTTGGTCGCCCTGGTGCTCATGACCTGGCCGTGGTGGAAGAGCAGCGGCGGCGTGCCCTGGTAGGGCAGCTCGAAGCCCCTCACCTTGCCCGCGGAGCATCTCGCCGCGTGGGTGGTGGTCGGGCGGACCAGGCCGCCGAGGTGGCCGATCCGGGTGGGCCCGGTGACGGCGGGCGACGCGCACCGCGCGTCGGAGACCGTTCGCGCCGAGGCAGCGGCCGCGACCCCGACGAGGGCCGAGCCGATGAGTGCCAGCGTGGCGCAGGCGCCCACGAGGCCCATGCCCCGTACGCGCCTGGTAGTGGTGTGGTGGAGCCGGTGAGTATGCACGGCGTGAACCTTCCTTCAGGCGAGCTCTGATGAAGATGAGGAGTACCGCCCACGCGACCGGATACATCGCCCGAGCGAGGCAGCGCGCGACGGTTCATCGCAGACCCCTCCGACCACCCTGCTGGCCGGTGCCCGGACTGTCATGACCTCAATCAGGTAGCGACCGGCTTCTGCTCGGTCAGCCTCGGTCGCCGACGACCGAGGGAGCGGGCTCCACGTGGGGCGCGGACGGCTTCACCCGGAGCAGCCGGGCCACGCGGTCGGGGAGCTTCCAGTTCCAGTCGCCGAACAGCGACACCAGTGACGGCACCAGCACGGACCGGACGATGGTGGCGTCCAGCAGGATGCCGAAGCCGAGCCCCGTGGCGAGCACCTTGAGATCCGTGCCCGGTCCGGACGCCAGCGCGGCGAAGGCGAGGAACAGGATCAGCGCGGCGCTGGTGACCAGCCGCCCGGTCCGTCCGATGCCCAGGATCACGGCCTCGTCGGTGGACGCGCCGGCGTCGTACTCCTCCCGGATGCGGGAGAGGATGAACACCTCGTAGTCCATGGAGAGCCCGAAGAGGAACGCGAAGACCATCAGCGGGATCCAGAAGGTGACGGCGCCGGTCTTCGCGATCCCGAAGACGGCGTCGGAGCCGTAGCCCTCCTGCCAGAACAGCACCATCAACCCGTAGACCGCAGTGAGGGACACCAGGTTGAGGACCACCGCCTTGAACGGGAGCAGCAGCGACCGGAACGCCCTCACCAGCAGGACATAGGTCAGGAGCGCGATGATCGTGAGCATCAGGGGGAAGTTGCCGTAGACGGCGTGCAGGAAGTCCACCTGCGCGTTGCCGAGGCCGGTCACGCCGACGACGCCGTCGGTGTGGTTCGCCACGTCGGTGACCCGGCGTACCACCGCCACGCTGCTGGAGTTGACCGTCTCCTCGTCGGGGATGAGCACGACGACCGTCTGGCCGTTGACCGATGCCCCCGGACCCGTGGGGACCGCGGCGCTGGTGACGCCCTTGACGGCTCCGAGGGTCGCGGCGACCGAGTCGGCCTTCGGGGTCTCCGTGAGCACCTCGATCGGGGTCAGGGAACCAGTCGTCACCCCGCCGTCCTTGAGCACCTGCAGGGTGTCGTACGCCGCACCGCTGTGGGCCAGCGACGAGGAGTCGGCGGCCCCGATCTTGATGCCGAGGAACGAGGCGAAGAGCAGGCCGATCGCGGCGATGGCGCACAGGGCCGCCGCCCACCGGTGCCGCACGATCATGCGGGCCCACGCGGTCCAGCCGCGGCTCGGCTTGGCCTCGTGCCGGATCTTGGGCCAGTCCACGCGCGGCCCGATGCTGCCCAGGATCGCCGGAGTGAGGGTCAGCGTGACCAGGACGCTGGTCAGCGGGATCAGGGCTCCGGCGACGCCGATGCTCCGCATGAACGGCACCGGGAGCACGACCAGGGCCAGCAGGCCGATGGCGACGGTCGCCCCGCTGAAGAGCACGGCGTGCCCGGCCGTCTCCATGGCCGCGACCACGGCGTCGTGGTTGTCGCGGCCGTGGTCGCGTTCCTCGCGCCATCGGGTGACGAAGAGGAGGGAGTAGTCGATCGCGACCCCGAGCCCGACCAGCGCCACCAGGAACTGGACGATGAACGAGACGTCCATGAAGTAGGTCAGCGGGAGCAGCAGCAGGAACGTGGTCAGGATCGAGACCGCCGCCACCACCAGCGGCATGAACGCCAGCGCCGACGCGAACACGAACAGCAGCACGGCGAGCGCGCCGAGCGCTCCCAGGAGGGTCTCGGTGAGGACGCCGTTCCCACCGGAGCTGTCGCCCACGGCCAGGGCATCCATCCCGGTGACACCGACGACCGCGCCGGCGGGCGCCGCCGAGCCGACCGTGGTCTTCACGAGGTCGGTGGGGAGCTTCTCGGTGGCGCTGCGCGGGAAGGGGTAGAACACCATCGCGTACGCCGTCCGGTCGTCGGACGTGCGGAACGCCTTGTCACCGGTGTTCGCCTCGTCGACGACGCGCAGGGGGACCGGGGCCGACGCCAGCGACGAGAACGCCCGGGCCACCTGCTGCTCATGTCCGGTGATGGTCTGGCCCTGCGGCAGGGTCACCGTGGCGAGCAGCGGTGAGGTGTTCCCGCCGTTGTGGAACGCCGCGATGATCTTGTTCGCGGCCGTGTCGCCGGGCTGCCCGGGCAACGAGAAGTTCACGGTCATCCGGTTGGTGACGGTGCTGGCGACCGCGCCCCCCGCGACGGCGACCACGATCCAGGCGACCACGATCAGCAACCGGTGCCGCAGCACCACCTCGGCCAGTCGACGCATGACCGCCACCCCTCCCCGTGTCGGTCCCGAGGCTAGCGTGGGGGACCCCCAGGACGCCTCCCGCAGCGGCCGCGCTGGCGCTCCGGTGGCCGGGCCGGGTCGGTGGTCGAGCGGGCTCGGTGGTCGAGCGGGCCTCGGTGGTCGAGCGACGTCGAGACCACCGACCGTTCAGAGGTCGAGCTTGTAGCCCAGCCCGCGGACGGTCACGAGCAGCTTCGGGTGCGAGGGGTCGGGCTCCAGCTTCGCCCGCAGGCGCTTCACGTGGACATCGAGGGTCTTGGTGTCACCGACGTAGTCGGAGCCCCAGACGCGGTCGATCAGCTGCCCGCGCGTGAGCACCCGGCCGGGGTTGCGCAGGAACATCTCGAGGAGCTCGAACTCCTTCAGCGGCAGTCGCTGCGGCTCGCCGTCGACCGTGACCACGTGGCGCTCGACATCCATCCGCACGGGACCGGCCTCGAGCGTCATCGGGGCGAGGTCCGGCTCGGTGCCCCGTCGGAGCACGGCGCGGATGCGGGCCACCAGCTCGCGCGGGGAGTAGGGCTTGGTGACGTAGTCGTCGGCGCCGAGCTCGAGGCCCACGATCTTGTCCACCTCGTCGTCCTTCGCGCTCACCATGATCACCGGCACGCTGGACACGGCCCGGATCTGGCGGCACACCTCGGTGCCCGGCAGGCCCGGCAGCATGAGGTCGAGCAGCACGATGTCGGCGCCGTTGCGGTCGAACTCGGTGAGCGCATCGGGGCCGGTGGCGGCCAGCGAGACGTCGTACCCCTCCTTGCGGAGCATGTAGGAGAGCGCGTCGGCGTAGCTCTCCTCGTCCTCGACCACCAGGACTCGGGTCATGCGAACTCCTCTTGTCGGGAGCGCGGAAGCGCCAGGGTGAACGTCGAGCCCTGGCCCTCGAGGGACCAGACCCGTACGTCGCCACCGTGGGTGGCCGCGACGTGCTTGACGATCGAGAGTCCGAGACCGGTGCCACCGGTGGACCGGTGGCGTGCGGGGTCGATCCGGTAGAAGCGCTCGAAGATGCGGTCGAGCTCGCTGTTCGGGATGCCGATCCCCTGGTCGACGACGGAGATCTCGACCATGTCGTCGACCGCCTTCGTGGAGACCAGGACCGTCGCATCGGGGCCCGAGTAGGTCACCGCGTTGGCGACCAGGTTGGTGATCGCCGCCGAGACCTGCTCCTCGTTGCCGAAGATCTGCAGGCCCTGGGTGCCGCCGGTGACGACGTTGATGTTCCGGCTGGCCGCGTCCATCACCGTGATGTCCACCGAGCGCTTGACCACGTCGTCGACGTCGACCACGGCCGGCGCCTCGAGCGGCTCGTCGCCCTGCAGGCGCGAGAGCTCGATGATCTGCTGCACGAGGCGGGAGAGCCGGTCGCTCTCGGTCTGCATCCGGCCGGCGAACCGGATGACGGCGTCGGGGTCGCCCGAGGCGTCGGCGACCGCCTCCGCGAGGAGCTTGATCGCGCCGACGGGGGTCTTCAGCTCGTGGGAGACGTTGGCGACGAAGTCACGTCGTACGGCCTCGACGCGACGCTCCCTGGTGCGGTCCTCCACGAGGGCCAGCACGAGCCGCGAGCTGAGCGGCGCCACCCGCGCGGTCACCGTGCGGGGAGGCCCGCTGCGCCGGGGGAGCACGAGGTCGGCCTCGCGGATCTGGCCGTCCCGCCGGACCTGCCGGATGAGCTCCGCCAGGTCGGTCGAGGCGAGCCGGTGACCGCGGACCAGCCCCAGCGCCAGGGCGGGCGCCGAGGCCTTCACGACCTCGTCCTCGTCATCGACGACGACGGCGCTGCTGCGCAGCACCGAGAGGACGGTGCCGACGCCGGCGGGCAGGACCGGCTCCTCGGCGGGCACCACGGCAGCCTGCTGCCGCTGGCTGACGTGCCAGGCGAGGACGGCGCCTCCGGCGACGACCGCTCCGATGAGCGCGGCCAGGAAGGCCTGCGTCGTCGGGCTCACACGCTGATGGTACGGCGCGCGTCACCCGCCGTTCGCCATCGCGAGGCGTCCTCGCCCACTGTTCACGCCTCGTTCACCGCCCGGCCCCAACTCGTCACCTTCGGCGCATACTGTGGGGGCCATGCGCGAAGCCTTCCACGAGCAGCTCGACTCGATCTTCCACGACCTGGCCGAGATCTGTCAGGAGGTCGAGCTGTCGGTCCGTCACGCCACCCAGGCCCTCCTCAACGGGGACGCCGAGGTGGCCGAGGCCGTCATCGCGGCCGACGAGAAGATCGACCGCGCCCGCGAGCGGGTCGAGGACAGCGCCTTCAACCTGCTCTCGCTGCAGCAGCCCGTGGCCGGCGACCTCCGGGTCGTGGTGTCCGCACTGCGCATGGTCAGCGAGCTGGAGCGGATGGGCGACCTGTCCGTGCACGTCGCCAAGATCGCCCGTCTCCGGGTGCCCGAGATCGCCGTCCCCGAGGACGCGCGGCCGACCGTCGCCCGGATGGGTGCGGTCGCCGAGGACATGGTCCGGCGGGTGGCCGCGGTGATCACCGAGCGCGACGTCGAGGACGCCATCGAGCTCGGCCGGGACGACGAGGAGATGGACCAGCTCCGTCGTACGTCGTTCACCCAGCTGCTCAGCGACGACTGGCAGCACGGCGTGGAGTCGGCGGTCGACATCGCCCTGCTGGGTCGCTACTACGAGCGCATCGCCGATCACGCGGTGTCCGTGGCCAACCGGGTGGTGTTCGTGGTGACCGGCCAGTTCCCGGTCGCCTCCGAGGCCTGAGCGAGCAGCAGCGTCCGAGGGACGAGGACGCTGCGTGGGCGAGCGAAGGTTGAGCGAGCCCGCGACCGAGCCTGCGAGGTCGCGACGGGCGAGTCGAAACCCAGTCGGTCTGGAGTCACCTCGAGCCGCGTTGGTCTCGACGGGCTCGACCGGCGTGCGGTCCGGGTCTCGACACGCCCGTTCACGCCCTCGCGAGCTCGGGCGTGGGGCTCGCTCGACCTCGCTTCGCCCACGGAGCGCGCTCGTTCCTCGCGCTCCTGCTCCTCCGGGTCTCGACACGCCCGTTCACGCCCTCGCGAGCTCGGGCGTGGGGCTCGCTCGACCTCGCTTCGCCCACGGAGCGCGCTCGTTCCTCGCGCGCTCCTGCTCAGCGACCCTGGTTGGCGACGGCGGCGGCGGCCTCGGCGGCCGCGTCGGGGTCGAGGTAGCGCCCGCCGATCACCGTGGGTCGCAGGTCGTCGTCCAGCTCGTAGACCAGCGGCATGCCGGTCGGGATGTTCAGCGCGGCGATGTCCTCGTCGCTGATCCCGTCCAGGTGCTTGACGATGCCGCGCAGGCTGTTGCCGTGCGCGGCGACGAGCACCGTCCGGTCGGCGCGGAGGTCGTCGGCGATCGGGCCGTCCCAGTAGGGCAGCAGCCGCGCGATGACGTCCTTCAGGCACTCCGTACGGGGCAGCTCGTCACCGAGGTCGGCGTAGCGCACGTCGCGGGCCTGGGAGAACTCGCTGTCGTCGTCCAGCGGCGGCGGGGGTACGTCGAAGGAGCGGCGCCACAGCATGAACTGCTCCTCGCCGTACTGGTCGAGCGTCTGCTTCTTGTCCTTGCCCTGGAGCGCTCCGTAGTGACGCTCGTTGAGCCGCCAGCTGCGGCGGACCGGGATCCAGTGCCGGTCGGCGACGTCGAGGCTCAGCACGGCCGTGCTGATCGCGCGACGCAGGAGCGAGGTGTGGACGACGTCCGGCTCGATGCCGGCGTCCCGCAGCTGCTCGCCGCCGCGCACCGCCTCGGCCCGCCCCTTGTCGGAGAGCGCGACGTCGACCCAGCCGGTGAAGAGGTTCTCGGCGTTCCACTCGCTCTCGCCGTGCCGGAGGAGGACCAGGGTGTAGGTCATGGTCAGCTCGGCGAGGAGGTCGGGGACCCCGTCGGGGACGACGAGGTCGTGGCCGAGGGCGAGGACGTCGACGAGGGCGACGCGGACGACGACGGCGAGGCGGAGGAGGACGACGACGTGTCGAGACCGGCCCACTGCCCGGAGTCGACGACGACCGGGACGTCGAGGGTCTCGGTCTCCCCGTCGTCGAAGGTGAACGTGAGCCGCACGTAGTCACCCGCCTTGAAGGTGCCGGTGACCGGGATGCCGCCCTGCAGGGCGAGGTTGACCAGGCCGTTGGGTCGGACCGGGAACGGCTGGACGTTCACCTGGCCGATCTCCTTGCCGTCGCCGGCGACCGAGGCCAGGCTGATCTGCCTCCGCTGGCTGTTGTTCACGAACGTCGCGATGATCGTGCCGGCGTTGTCCTGGGCGCTCACGACGGCCGCGTTGAGGACGTTCATCGTGCCGGAGCGGTAGTTGACCCCGTCGGCCGGCGTGTAGATCTTGTCGGTCGGATAGTTGAATCCGCAGGCGGTGAGGGCGGCGGTGGTCGCCAGGGCCACTGTGCCGGTCGCGAGAGTCCGTCGCAGGTTCACGGGCGACAGACTAGCGGGCGTCCGCCGGGGCTACTGAGACAGCCCGACGGTGCTGCCGATGACCGCGATGGCCCCCAGGACGAGCGCGCAGTAGACGATCGCGAGGACCAGCAGCCGAGGCGCCCCGACCCTCAGCGCGAGCCTCAGGGGGAGGTGGCGGCGCCCGGCGCGGTTGTCGTCCACCAGGCCGCGCAGGGAGGTCAGGACATGCACCCCCACGCCGAGGGCGGCGGCCGCCACCGTCATCGCCACGGTGGGGGGATGCCCGGTCGCGCTGCCGCCCCACCCGCCGTACGAGAGGTACGCCGGGTACAGCGCGAAGGCGATCGCCCACGGCAGCCACGAGAGGACCCCCGCACGGAGCCATCGGTTGCCGGCGACGCCGACCACCACGGAGAGCAGGTAGCACAGGCCCGCGGTGATGCCGCTGGACAGCGAGAGGGGGATCAGGAGCAGCACCGCGCAGGCCAGCGCGAACCCGGCGGTCCCCCGGTCGAGGAGGCCGGTCGCCAGGGGCTTGTCGGAGCGGTCCGAGGCGCGGTCCCGGCTCGCGTCGACGAGGTCGTTGTCCCAGCCCAGCACCGCCTGTCCGACCAGGACCGTGACCAGGACGAGGCCGACCTCCTTGGCGGACCGGCCCGAAACGGCGGCGGCCACGGCCAGGCCCACCGCGGTGAACAGTGCCTGGCGCGGGTGGGCGGCCCGCGTCAGCAGGACGAGGGTCAGCTCCGAGAGGGAGCGTCGCCGCGGACCCGAGGAGGCCTCCTCCGGCGCGGCCGGGGTCGGTGACGCGGACATGCTCCGCAGTATCCGTCATCGCCCGCCGCACGGGGAGAGCGCCGACCACGACACGCCGTCGGCGGCCCCGCTCCCGGACGCACATCCATCCGGGTTCTGTCAAGCCCTGAAAGGGCCTCTGACCTGCACAGACGTGAACGGGGCAGGTCCGCGCCCGTGTTAGAATGGTCACCTAAGAAGGGTGGTACTGAAGAACATGTCTTTCACCGTGGGCGAAACGGTCGTGTATCCCAATCACGGGGCCGCTGTCATCGAAGACATCGAGATGCGGAAGATCAAGGGTGAGGACAAGCAGTACCTCGTCCTTCGGATCGTGGCACAGCAGGACCTCGTGGTCCGCGTGCCGGCGTGCAACCTCGACCTGGTCGGCGTACGCGACGTGGTCGACAAGGAAGGGCTGGACCGGGTCTTCGACATCCTGCGTGCGGCGCACGTCGAGGAGCCGACCAACTGGTCGCGCCGCTACAAGGCGAACCTCGAGAAGCTGCACAGCGGCGACGTGATGAAGGTGTCGGAGGTCGTCCGCGACCTGTGGCGCCGTGAGCGTGACCGCGGTCTGTCCGCCGGCGAGAAGCGGATGCTCGCCAAGGCGCGCCAGATCCTGGTCTCCGAGCTGGCCCTGGCCGAGAACACCAACGAGGACAAGGCCGAGGCCATCCTCGACGAGGTCCTCGCTTCCTGATTCCGTTCGACAAGGGCCCCGCGCACCTCGGTGCCGCGGGGCTCTTGCACGTCCCGCGGCTCCCGGCGCGGTGGTGAGCGCGGCGTCGTACGATCCGGGCACCATGCACGACTTCGACGACGACGCCCCGATCCCGCTCGGCGTCGTGGTCGAGGCCGACCGCGGGTCGCTGCCGTTCGCGCTGCTCCACGGCGAGCCACTGGTGGCGTGTGCGGCCTGGGCGATGGGGCAGGCGGGGGTGCAGCTGCTCGATCTGCGGACGGCCTGGGACGACGTGCGTGACGCCGGCGCGCCTCTGGTCTGGCACGACGCGCTCTGCCCGATGGTGCCCCCGGGCTTCATCCAGGCCTGTGTACGTCGTGCGGTCGAGGCGGGCGTGGTGGTGGCCGGCGTGCTGGCGGTCACCGACACCGTCAAGAAGATCGTTCAGGCGCCCGCCGGCGCCGTGGTGGGCGAGACGCTCGACCGCGACGGTCTGAGGCGGCTGGCCTCGCCGATCGTGATCCCACCCCTCGTCGTGGCCGCGGTGGACGCCTGGCCGTCCACCGACTTCCGGTCGGCCCTGGCCGCCCTGCGTCGGGTCGCGGAGGTGGAGCTGCTCGAGGCGCCCGCACAGGCCGCCCGGGTCACCGGGCGCCAGGACCTGGCCCGGCTCGAGGCGCTCACCCGCCCGTGAGCGCGGCGGCCACGCGGAGGTCGGCCGCGACCGTCAGCTTGAGGTTGCCCTCGTCCGACTCGACCGCCGCCACGGTCAGGTCGCCGTAGGCGGCCAGACAGCCCGCGGTGTCGGTCGCCTCGAACCCGTCCCGGGCGGCCGCGCGGTGCGCCGCCAGCAGCGCGGGCGCCCGGAAGGCCTGCGGCGTCTGCACGCCCACGAGCCGGTCGGGCAGGGCGTGCCCGTCGACGGCCACGAGGTCGTCGAGCGGCGCGACCGGGATGGCGCCGCCGCACTCCGCCGCGGCGGCGAGCACCCGTTCGTAGAGGTCGACCCGCGCCAGCGGCCGGGCCGCGTCGTGCATCGCGACGACCTCGAGCTCCCCGGCCTCGATCTCGGCGGCGAGGAGGGACAGCGCCTGCCACTCCGACGCGTGCCGGGTGTCGCCCCCGGCCACCATCACCACCTCCGGCGCCTCCTCGGAGGGCCCGGAGCCTGGTGGCAGGCCGAGGTAGGGCTCGACGGCACGCTGGACCGCATCCTGCTCGCCGTCGCGGACGACCACGACCACGCGTCGTACCCCCGGCACGGCACGCGCCGTACGCACGGAGCGAGCGACGACCGGGACGCCGCCCAGGGGCAGGAGCACCTTGTTCACCTCCGCGCCGACCCGGGTGCCCGAGCCCGCGGCCAGGACGACGACCGCAGCCCTCATCAGTGCACCAGGGCGGTCGCGATCGCCGCGAGGCCCTCTCCACGGCCGGTGAGCCCGAGCCCGTCGGTGGTCGTGGCGGCGAGGGAGACCGGTGCCCCGATCGCCTCGGACAGGGTCGCCACCGCCTCGTCGCGCCGGGACCCGAGCCGGGGTCGGTTGCCGATCACCTGGACCGCGACGTTGCCGATCTCGAGACCGGCGCCCCGCACCCGGGCGGCGGTCTCCCGGAGCAGCGAGACGCCCGAGGCGCCGGACCACTCCGGCTCGGCCGTCCCGAAGTTCGTGCCGAGGTCGCCGAGGCCTGCGGCGGAGAGCAGCGCGTCGCACATGGCGTGGGCGCAGACGTCGCCGTCCGAGTGTCCCGCGAGCCCCTGGGGCTCGTCCGGCCAGTGCAGACCGGCGAGGTGCATCGGCACGCCGTCGGTCAGCCGATGGACGTCGATGCCGATGCCGGTTCGAGGGCCGAGGGGACTTGTGGACACGGCCTGATCATGCCCGAGTCACAATCGTGGTGTGCGGACATCCCGATGGGCCTGGGCGCTGGCGGGACTGTTGTCCGGGCTGGCGGGCCTGGCGACGAGCTATCTGGCCTCGACCTGGCTGAACCTCCGCGGCAACCCGGTCACACAGGTGGCCGAGCTGATCATCAGGATCACCCCGGGCAAGGTCGCCGAGGCGGCGATCCAGGCGGTGGGCCACAAGGACAAGCCCCTGCTCGTGACGGGCGTGCTGATCGCGCTGCTGCTGATCTTCGCCGGGATCGGTCTGGTCGCGCGGAAGTCCACCGACCGCGGCGTCGGGCTCTTCATCCTGCTCGGGGTGGTGGGCCTGATCGCCCAGCAGTCGCAGTACGAGGCGCCGGTCGCCGGGATCCTGCCGGTGGTCGTCGGTGTGGTCACCTGGGCGCTCGTGCTGTCGCTGCTGGCCGGCCAGCTCCGGCCGCGGCCGTTCGTGGAGGGCGACACCGGACGCCGGTTCGTCCTCACCGCCGGGCTGGTCACGCTGGGCAGCCTGGTCGTCGGGCTGCTCGGCTGGAAGGTGGGCGGCCGGCTGCGAGCCGTCGACCAGGCCCGCAGTGCTCTCCGCATCCCGGGCGTCACCAACCCCCCGATCCCGCGCGGGGTCGAGGTGGGCGTGAACGGCATCGCTCCTTGGCAGACGTCGGCCCACAGCTTCTACCGCATCGACACGACGCTCAGCCCGCCGGCGATCGCCCCCGACGACTGGTCCATCCGGATCCACGGCATGGTCGACCACCCGATGACCCTGACGTACGCCGACCTCATGTCGCGCAAGCGGACGGAGGCCTGGGTCACCCTCAACTGCGTGTCCAACACCGTCGGCGGCCCGCTGATCAGCAACGCCTGGTGGAGCGGCGTACGGCTGGACGACCTGCTGCGCGAGGCCGGCGTCCAACCCGGCGCCGACGCGGTGAAGCAGACCTCGGACGACGGCTGGACGTGCGGGACTCCGCTGTCGGCGCTGACCGACGGCCGCGACGCGATGCTGGCGCTGGCCATGAACGGCCAGCCGCTGCCGATCGAGCACGGCTTCCCGGTGCGCACGATCGTGCCCGGCCTGTACGGGTACGTCTCGGCGTGCAAGTGGGTGCGTGACCTGGAGGTGACGACGTTCAGCACGTTCACGGCGTACTGGACCTCGCGCGGCTGGTCCGAGATGGGGCCGGTCAAGCTGGCCTCGCGCATCGACACCGTGCACCGCGGCGGCACGGCGGGCACCGTCAAGGCCGGCGGGGTCGCCTGGCAGCAGGACGTCGGCATCAAGGCCGTGGAGGTGCAGCTGGACGCCGGCGGCTGGCAGCCCGCGACGCTGGCCCGCCGGGTGCTCACGGACGCCTGGGTGCAGTGGGAGGCGACCCTCCCCGTGAACCCCGGGAACCACCAGCTGCGGGTGCGGGCGATCAACGACCAGGGGCAGGTGCAGACGAGCGTGCAGGCAGCCCCCGCGCCGAACGGCGCCTCCGGCTGGCACACGGTCTCGTTCAGCGTGGGCTGATCACCAGCACCGGTGACGTCCGCGCGACGGGAGCGGGTGAGCCTCGTCGTGGATCACGTAGACCGCGCCGCCGGAGCCGCCGAGCCAGGCGCGCTCGAACTCGCCCCGGTCGTAGGTACGCCGCACGCTCCGCTCGGTCGGCGCGGCGGGGTCGTTCGTGACCACGTCGCCGGTCCCGGTGAAGCCGCGGACGACGACGAGGTGGCCGTCGGTGCCGCGGGTGGGGGCACCCTTCAGGGCGCCGACGGGGTAGGCGACCGACGCGACCAGGGGGATGCCGGCCTCGATGAAGCGCTCGGCGTCGCGCAGGTCGTGGAGCCGGGTGACGAACGCGTGACCGGTCAGGCCGGCGGCCCAGGCCGCGTTGAAGGACCAGTTGCCGGTGCCGGCGTACGCCGCGTCGTACGTCGCGCGGGCCGCGGCGGGGATGTCGGTGCCCGCTGGCAGGCTGCCGGCATGGGCCAGCACCATCGAGACCGACGTCGGCGAGCACCACCCGGCCCCGCCGACGTCGCGATGGGTCATCTGTGACAGCCGCGGCACGTCGAGCACGCGACCGACGTGCGGCCCGGGCTCGGACGTCGTCGATCTGACGGCACCGGCCGACGCGACGGCCGACAACGCCCGCACGGTCGGGCCGGTGGTCCCGGGTGCTCTCAGGAGGGTGAGCCGCACCTGCCACGCGTCGGTCCCGCGCGGGTGCCAGGTGTCGACGTCCACCCGCTCCTGACCGGCGACGCTGGTGCGGACCGTCCCGGCCGAGCTCCAGCGACCGAGACAGTCCCATCCGCCTGCACGGCCGCGGACGTGGATCTCGACGAGGCTGCCCGGTGGTGTGGTGACCGACCACGACGCCACGAGGTCCTCGACGGGGAACGCCGAGGTGACCCACGCCGACGTCCACCCGGCGTACTCCAGGGTGCGGCGGCCGCGCTCGCGCGTGCCCGTAGGGCGCGTGGTCACCAGACCCGCGTCGGTGACCGCGGTGCCCCGGCGACGTCCCGAGCGCCAGTCGTCGGCGCTCTCCCAGCGGACGAACGCGATCTCACGTGGCACGGGAACGACGGTAAACGAGATTCTTCGTGCGCGGCCGACATCAATAGACTCGCCGGGTGACCCTGAGGCTGCACGACACCGCGACGCGCGACGTCCGCGACTTCGTCCCCCTCGAGGAGGGGAAGGCGGGGATCTACGTGTGCGGGCTGACCGTGCAGAGCGAGCCCCACGTGGGGCACGTCCGGTCCGCGGTGAACTTCGACGTGCTGCGCCGCTGGCTGATGGCCTCGGGCTACGACGTCACCTTCATCCGCAACGTCACCGACATCGACGACAAGATCCTGGCCAAGGGCGAGGCGCAGGGGCGTCCGTGGTTCAACATCGCCTACCTGATGGGGCGTGAGCTCGACCGGGCGCTCGACGCCATCAACGTGCTGCCGCCGACCTACGAGCCGGCCGCGACCGGCCACGTGCCCGAGATCCTGGAGCTGATCGGTCAGCTGGTCTCCCGCGGTCACGCCTACCCCGCCGGCGACGGCTCCGGGGACGTCTACTTCGACGTGCGCTCCTGGCCGTCGTACGGCGAGCTGACCCGGCAGAACATCGACGACATGGAGGCCGCGGAGGACGCCGACCCCCGGGGCAAGCGCGACCCCCGCGACTTCGCGCTGTGGAAGGGCTGGAAGAAGGCCCTGGAACCGGAGACCGCGGCCTGGCCGTCGCCGTACGGTCCGGGGCGTCCCGGGTGGCACATCGAGTGCTCCGCGATGGCCGCCAAGTATCTCGGGCCGGCCTTCGACATCCACGGCGGTGGAGTCGACCTGCGCTTCCCCCATCACGAGAACGAGCTGGCCCAGTCGCGCGCCGCGGGCCAGCCGTTCGCGTCGTACTGGCTGCACAACGCCTGGATCACGACGGCCGGCGAGAAGATGTCGAAGTCGCTGGGCAACTCCCTGCTGATCCCCGAGGTGCTCAAGCGGGTGCGCGGGATCGAGCTGCGCTACTACATGGTCTCCGCGCACTACCGGTCGCACGTGGAGTTCTCCTTCGAGGCGCTCGACGACTCCGCGAAGTCGTTCCGGCGGATCGAGTCCTTCCTGCGACCGAGGGGAGGGCGCAGTCGGCGAGGTACCGGACGACGGTGTGATGTGCGCCGACTTCGTGACGGCGATGGACGACGACCTCGGCACTCCGGCGGCGATCGCGGCGATCCACGAGGTCGTCACGGAGGGCAACAAGCAGCTGACGGCCGGCAACCTGACGGCGGTCCGGGGGAGCCTTGCCTCGGTCCTGGCCATGCTGCGGGTCCTCGGCCTGGACCCGCACGACCCGAGCTGGGAGACCGTCGGCGCCTCGGACGACGGGAAGCTCACCGCGGCGGTCGACGCGCTGGTGGCGGTGCTCCTCGAGGAGCGCGCCGCGGCCCGCGCCGAGAAGGACTGGGCCCGCGCGGACGAGATCCGCGACCGGATCGCGGCCGCTGGGATCGACGTCGAGGACACTCCCGACGGCCCGAAGTGGACGGTGCGCTGATGCCCGGCAACTCCAAGCGCAAGGGCGCGATCCGCAAGTCGTCGAAGCGGCCGACCGCCGGCTCGGGGGGCCGGGTCCGGCAGGGGCTGGAGGGCCGTGGCCCGACGCCGAAGGCGACCGACCGGCCCAACCACAAGGCGCACAAGTTCAAGGCCAGGGCCGAGAAGGCCACCTCGTCGCGTCCGAAACGACGCAGCAGCGGCGACGACGAGTGGATCGCGGGGCGCAACGCCGTGGTCGAGGCACTGCGGGCGGGAGTGCCCGTGAGCGGGGTCTACGTCGCGGAGGGCACGGAGCGCGATGCGCGTCTGCGCGAGGCCTTCAAGCTGTCCGCCGAGCACGGGATCTCGCTCCTCGAGGTGACTCGTGCCGAGCTGGACCGGCGGACGGACGGCGCGGTGCATCAGGGGCTGGCGGCGCGGATCCCGGCGTACGAGTACGCCCATCCCTCCGACCTGCTCGACGCGGCAGCCGAGCGCGGTGAGTCACCGCTGATCGTCGCGCTCGACTCCGTCACCGACCCGCGCAACCTCGGGGCCGTCGTACGGTCCGCGGCCGGGTTCGGCGCCCACGGCGTCGTCGTACCCGAGCGGCGGGCCGCCCGGATGACGGCTGCGGCCTGGAAGTCGTCGGCGGGAGCGGCGGCGAGGCTGCCGGTCGCCCATGCCACGAACCTGGTGCGGACGCTCAAGGACTACCAGGAGGCCGGCTGCACGGTCATCGGCCTGGCGGCCTCCGGTGACCTGTCGCTGCCCGAGCTGCTCGCCGATCCCGACCTCGCCACGGGGCCCCTCGTCGTGGTGGTCGGCTCCGAGGGCGACGGACTCTCCCGCCTCGTCGGCGAGACCTGCGACCGGCTGATGTCGATCCCGATGGCGTCCTCGCTGGAGTCGCTCAACGCCGGGGTCGCGGCGTCGATCGCGCTCTACGCCCTCTCCCAGCACCGTTGACCCGCGGGTTGTGGTCCGTTGAGCCGCGGGTTGTGGTCTGTTGAGCCGCGGGTTGTGGTTGGTTGAGCCGCGGGTTGTGGTTGGTTGAGCCGCGGCCGCCGGTCGAGACTGATGGGGCACGTGGGTGGTTGAGCCATAAGGCGCGGCTCGGCGAGCCATAAGGCGCGGTTCGAGGGACCATAAGGCGCGGCTCGACGGACCACAAGGCGCGGGTCAACGGGTGGGTGGGGGTGGTGTGTGGCGGCTCGGCATAATCGGGGAATGGGTACGACGGTGGACCGGCTGCTGCCGAGGGACGACGACGGAGTCGGCGAGGCGCTGCTCGAGCTCACCCGCGAGATCGCGACCAAGGAGCTGGCACCGCAGGTCCACGAGGCCGAGGAGCGGGGTGAGTTCCCGGAGGCGGCGTACCGGCTGCTGGGGAAGTCCGGCCTGCTGAGCCTGCCGTTCCCCGAGGAGCACGGCGGTGGCGCGCAGCCGTACGAGGTCTACCTCCAGGTCGTCGAGGAGATCGCGACCGCGTGGCCCAGCGTCGGCGTGGGGGTCAGCGTGCACACCCTCACCGCCAACGTCGTCGACACCAACGGCAGCGACGAGCTGCGCGCCGAGTGGCTGCCGCGGATGCTGAGCGGCGACTGGCTCGGCGCCTACTGCCTCTCCGAGCCCCAGGCCGGCTCCGACGTGAGCGGCATCCGGACGCGCGCCGTGCCGGACCCTTCGACGGGCTCGGGACAGGCGGCGGACGAGTACGTCGTGACCGGCACCAAGCAGTGGATCAGCAACGGTTCGTGCGCCGACTACTACATCCTCTTCGCCCGCACCTCCGACGACCCCAAGCGCGGCCTCTCCGCCTTCGTGGTGCCCGGAACCGCACCCGGCATGAGCTTCGGCGCGCCGGAGAAGAAGATGGGGCTCGCCTGCGACGTCACGACGCAGGTGATCTTCGACGGGGTCCGCATCCCGGGAGCCCAGCTCGTCGGCGACGAGGGCGGTGGCATGAAGGTCGCGCTGTCGGCGCTCGACGCCGGCCGGCTCGGCATCGCCGCCGTGGCGACGGGCATCGCGCAGGCGGCCCTCGCCCATGCGGTCGCGTACGCCGCGGAGCGCCGGCAGTTCGGCAGGCCGATCGGCGAGCTGCAGGGGCTGCAGTTCCTGCTCGCCGACATGGCCGCGGACGTCGAGCGGGCCCGTGCGACGTACCTCCACGCCGCGCGGCTCAAGGACGCCGGCCGTCCGTTCTCCCGTCAGGCCAGCATCGCCAAGCTGACGGCCACCGACGCGGCGATGCGGGTGGCCACCGACGCGGTGCAGGTGCTCGGGGGCAACGGCTACACGCGGGAGTACCCCGTCGAGCGTCTCTTCCGCGACGCCAAGGTCACCCAGATCTTCGAGGGCACCAACCAGATCCAGCGGATGGTGATCGGGCGCGACCTGCTCCGGTGAAACCTATGCCGGGGTCACAGCACTGAGGCGTCCGGGTCGTCCTCGGGGAGGGTGCCGCCCTCCTCCTCGTCGGCGGTGACCAGCTCGTCGGGCTTCGTGGTGAGCACGTTGTCGATGTAGTCCCGCGCGGTGTCGAAGATCCCCACCTCGTGACCCGCGCGTTCGGACAGGTACCACCGGTGCACCAGGATCTCGTGGAAGATCTCGGCCGGCTCGAGCTTGCCGCGCGCCTCCGGTGGCACCAGCGCCATGATCGGCTCGAAGATCGTGGTCAGCCACCGGTTGGCGGCGAGGCCGCGGTCCTCGCGGCCCAGGTCGTAGTGGGCGATGTAGGCGGCGATGTCGTTGAGCAGCCGGCGCGCCTGGGCGTCCTCCACGTCCAGCCCGGTCAGTGCCTGCAGCTCGCGGCGGTGATGTCCGAGCTCGACGACCTTGGGCTGGATCTGGATCCGGTCGCCGTCGAAGTCGGTGACGATGTCGAGCTCGTCGACGTCGAAGCCGAGATCGTTGAGCCGCTCGATCCGCTCCTGGATCCGCCACAGCTCGTCGGCGTCGAACTCCTCCTCCGAGGTCAGCTCGGTCCACAGCTCGTCGTACCGCTTCTGGATCTGAGTCACGATCTCGTGGCCCTGCACCTGCGCGCCGATCGCCCCGCCGGCCTGGAGGTCGAGCAGCTCGGCGAAGACGTTCTCACAGCCGACCTGGACGTCGTACTCGCGCATCTGTCGCGACAGCGTCGGGCGCAGCTCGCCGGTCTCGGCGTCCACGAGGTACGCCGCGAAGCCGCCGGCGCTGCGTCGGAACAGGACGTTCGAGAGGGACACGTCGCCCCAGTAGAAGTCGGCGAGGTGCAGCCGCACGAGAAGGACGACGAGCGCGTCGATCAGGCTGGGCAGGCTCTCCGCGGACATGCCGTGGGCGAACAGCGACCGGTAGGGGAGCGAGAACGCGAGGTGCTGGGTGAGCAGGGCCGCCGGCAGATCCCCTCCGGACTCGTCGACCCGGCCGGTCACCACCCCCTGGGCGGTCACGGCCGGAAGGCCGAGCCGCTGCAGGTCGCGGAGCAGGCGGTACTCCCGGAACGCGATGTCCTCCTGCGTCTCCTTGATGGCGTAGGTCCGAGCGCCGAGCCGCACGATCCGCACGATGTGCCGGCTCAGGCCGCGGGGCAGGGGGACGACGTAGTCCTCGGACCAGTGCTCGAGCGGCGTCGACCAGGGGAGGCCGACGATCGCCGGATCAGGCCGGCTGGCGACGATCCGCAAGGCCATGCCGTCAGGCTAGTGCCGGGGCCGGCCGGCCGGCGGGTCGCGCTCAGCGCCCTTCCAGGAAGACGGCTCCCGGCCCGCGCTCGGCCACGGCGTCGTCGGGGTTGCTCAGCGCGCACCGCCTGAGGCTCAGGCAGCCGCAGCCGATGCAGGAGTCGAGGGTGTCGCGCAGCCGCTCCAGCTGCCGGATCTGCGCGTCCAGCCGCGGTCGCCACGACCGGCTCAGCCGGGTCCAGTCGGCCTTGGTCGGAGTCCGGTTGCTGGGCAGGGTCGCGAGGGCGGCCTCGATCTCGTCGAGGCCCAGGCCGACGCGTTGCGCCGTGCGGATGAACGCCAGCCGGCGCAGCGTCACGCGTGGGTAGCGGCGCTGGTTGCCCGTCGTACGTCGCGACGAGACGAGACCGCGGTCCTCGTAGTAGCGGATGGCGCTGGCCGCCACACCGGACCGCGCCGACAGCTCGCCGATCGTGAGCTCGGTCATGTCGGCCATTCTGGCTTGACCTCAAGTTCACTTCAACTTGTGGAATGGTGGTGTGGACAACATCGACCGGCTGCTGACCCTGATGACGGGGGACGAGAAGCACTCCCTCGCCTCGCTCTCGACCCTCGACGTGATCCGCGTGCTCTACGAGCGCGTGCTCGACGTGTCGCCGGAAACGGTCGACGACCCCCGCCGCGATCGGTTCCTGCTGTCCAAGGGGCACGGGCCGATGGCCTACTACGCCGTCCTCTGCGACCGCGGGTTCTTCCCCGAGGCATGGCTGCCGACCTGGGGCTCGTTCGACTCGCCGCTCGGTCATCACCCCGACCGGAACCTGGTGCCCGGCGTCGAGATCTCGTCGGGATCGCTCGGACACGGTCTGCCGCTCGCCGTCGGGACGGCCCTCGGTCTACGGGTCCAGGGCATCGGGTCGCGCGTCGTGGTCCTGGTCGGCGACGCCGAGCTCGACGAGGGCTCCAACCACGAGGCTCTGGAGCTCGCGGCCGCGCTCGACCTCGACTCCCTGACGGTCGTGGTGGTCGACAACCGGAGCACGAGCTACGCCGTTCCCGGGCGGATCGCCGAGCGGTTCGTCACGGAGGGCTGGCACGTCGCGACGGTCGACGGTCGCGACCACGAGGCCCTGGAGAAGGCGCTCTCGGAACGCGGGGTCGGCGTACCGAACGCCGTGGTCGCGACCGTGGTCGACCGTGCGACGGCCTCGGGGCGGACCGACGAGGAGGTGGCGGCATGAGCACCCGGACCCGAGACCCGCGGACACGCTTCGCCCAGACCGCGAGCGAGCTGCTCGACGAGGACCTGTCGACGGCGCTGGTCCTGGCCGAGATCTCCTACCGCTTCTTCGTCGACGCCGTACGCCGGCACCCCGGGCGGGCGATCAACGTCGGGATCCGCGAGCAGCTGCTCGTCAACGTCGGCGCAGGGCTGGCCCTGACCGGGCTCCGACCGATCGTGCACACCTTCGGCACCTTCCTGGTGGAGCGCGCCTTCGAGCAGGTGAAGCTCGGCTTCGGCCATCAGGGCGTCGGCGGTGTCCTCGTCGGTGGGGGCGGGTCGTTCGACGCCTCGAGCGCGGGACGCACCCATCAGGCCCCGGGAGACGTGGCACTGATGGACACCCTGCCGGACATCTCGATCCACGCACCGGGGACCGCCGAGGAGACCGAGGAGGTGCTCCGCCGCGCGGTCGCCGGCGACGGGCTGCACTACGTGCGGATCGTCGAGCAGACCAACGCCCAGTCGTTCGCGGGCGCCGGCGTGCACGTCGTACGGCGGGGGTCGGGTGCCACCGTGGTCGCGCTCGGGCCGGTGCTCGACGAGGTGCTCGAGGCGACGTCGGGTCGCGACGTGACGGTGCTGTACGCCCACACGGTCAGGCCGTTCGACGCGGCCGCGCTGCGGTCGGTGCTGGCCACGCCCGACGTGGTGCTCGTCGAGCCCTGGCTCGCCGGCACCTCCGCACGGTGCGTGGCGGACGCGCTGGTGGACGTGCCGCACCGGTTGTTGGCGCTGGGCACGCGTCGTACCGAGCTGCGGCACTACGGCTCGCCGGCCGAACACCAGCGCGCCCACGGGCTGGACGCCGCGGGGATCCGGCGCTCGGTCGACGCCTTCCTGGCTGCGTGATCGAGCAGGCCCGCGACTAGCATGTGGCCGCCGCCGCGGGCGGCGCGCCGGTGTAGCTCAGACGGTAGAGCGCCTCTCTTGTAAAGAGGATGTCGCGGGTTCGATTCCTGTCACCGGCTCCGCCCTCGATCGGGTCGTGTGCCTCTCGTCGCGCCGGAGCGCGTCCTCGGGCACACGACCGCTCAGCGCACCTGCTCGACCTCGAACCGGCAGTCCGGTGCTGCGATCGCGTCCTGGGCGGCCACGATCCGCAGCTCGCGCTCGCCGGAGTCGAGGGTGGCAGACAGGACTGCGTACACCGACGACGCGGTCCGCGCGAGGGCGGCCGCGGGTGATCCCGTCTCCTTCAGGTGAGCGGTGAAGAGTGCGGCGGTCAGGTCGCCCGAGCCGTTGGCCTTGAGGGGCAGTCGCGGCGTGCGCACGCCCCAGGCGCCGTCGGCGGTCACCGCGAGCATCTCGATCGTGTCCTCGGGCCGGTCGGGCCGAAGCACGGACGTCACCAGGACGGTCGACGGGCCGAGGGCCATGGCGGCGTCGGCGGAGTCGAGCGTGGACTCCAGCGTGTCGGGGGAGGTGCCCGTGAGGAAGCCGAGCTCGAACTGGTTGGGCGTGATGACGTCGGCGACCGGCACGACCCGCTCTCGGATGATCGGCGGGATCGCCGGATCGACGAAGCAGCCGCTGGTGGCGTTCCCCATCACCGGGTCGCAGGTGTACGTCGCCCGCGGGTTGGCCGCCTTCACCTGCGCCACGGCGTCGACCACCACCTCGCAGATGCCGGGACCACCGAGATAGCCGGACAGCACCCCGTCGCAGGTGGGCAGCACTCCGCGCTCGGCGATGCCGGTGACGACCGCGCGCACGTCGTCGGGCGGGAGCAGCGGTCCGCGCCAGGCGCCGTACCCGGTGTGGTTCGAGAACACCACCGTGGACACCGGCCAGACCTCGTGACCGAGCCGTTGGAGCGGGAAGGTCGCGGCCGAGTTGCCCACGTGGCCGTACGCGACCGACGACTGGATCGACAGGAAACGCATCCCGTCATCCTGTCATCGGCACCCTCTAGCCTGGCCGCATGCAGCGATTCGTCGACCAGGACCTGACCGGTGCCGAGTTCCGCGAGTGCGACCTGACCGGGGCGCGGCTGATCGGCGTCGTCATGCAGGACGTCGTCATCGACGGGCTGGTGACCAACCTCGTCGTCAACGACGTCGACGTGACCGCCTACGTCGAGGGCGAGCTCGACCGTCGCCACCCGGTCCGGGTGCTGATCCGCTCCGACGACCCCGTCGACCTGCGAGAGGGGTGGCAGGGGCTGCGCGCCGACTGGGAGGCGACGTACGCACGACTCGAGGCGATGCCCGACGGCAGCGCCCACGTGCGGGTGGACGACGAGTGGTCCGCGGTGGAGACGCTGCGCCACCTGGTCTTCGTCCACGACTCCTGGTTCCGCCGCTGCTGCCTCGGGCGCACCGACCTGTTCACGCCGATGGGCCTGGCCACCGACTTCGTGCCCGATCAGGAGGCGCAGGGTCTGGACCGGTCGGCAGCGCCGAGCCTGGCCGAGGTCCGGGCGGTGCGGGAGGAGCAGGCGGCCGAGCTGGGGGCCTGGCTCGCCATGATCTCGGCCGACGACCTCCAGCAGCCCGCGCCGATCCCTGAGGGCCCCGGCTGGCCTCCCTACGCGCGGGGGCGGAGCGTCGCCGGGTGTCTGCGGACCGTGCTCAACGAGGAGTGGGCCCACCACGGCTTCTGCGTGCGCGATCTCGATCGGCTGGCCGCCGAGCCTGCTGGCTAGGGTCGAGCCATGAGCGACATGACCTACCGCCCGCTCGGTGACTCGGGCCTGATGGTGAGCGCGGTCGGCATCGGCTGCAACGCGTTCGGCCGACGGGTCGAGCCGGACGCGGTGAAGGAGATCCTCGACGCCGCGCAGGACGTCGGCGTCACCCTGCTCGACACCGCCGACGTGTACGGCGGGAACGGCGCGAGCGAGACGATGCTCGGCGAGGCGCTCCGCGGGCGCCGCGACGAGTTCGTCGTGGCGACGAAGTTCGGCATGGACATGCAGGGTGCCAACGGCGCCGACCACGGCGTGCGCGGCTCGCGCCACTACATCCGTCGCGCGGTCGAGGCCTCGCTCTCGCGGCTGCAGGTCGACCACATCGACCTCTACCAGCTCCACGAGCCCGACGAGACCACGCCGATCGAGGAGACGCTCGCCGCGCTCACCGACCTCGTCCGCGAGGGCAAGGTGCGCTACGTCGGCTGCTCCAACTTCGCCGGGTGGCAGGTCGCCGACGCCGACTGGACCGCGCGCAGCACCGGCTACGAGCGCTTCGTCTCCGTGCAGAACCGCTACTCCCTGCTCGACCGCACGGTCGAGCAGGAGGTCGTGCCGGCGTGCGAGCAGTTCGGGCTCGGGATCCTGCCCTACTTCCCGCTCGAGTACGGGCTGCTCACCGGCAAGTACCGCCGGGGCGAGGCGCCCCCGGCCGGCTCACGCGCCGGCAGCGCGCAGGCGCCCTGGCTCGAGAACGCCGACTGGGACCGCATCGAGGCGCTGCAGAAGTACGCCGAGCAGCGCGACGTCTCGATCCTCGACGTGGCCATCGCCGGCCTCGCCGCCCAACCCGCGGTCGTGTCCGTCATCGCCGGTGCCACGCGGGGCGAGCAGGTGCGGGCGAACGCCGCCGCCCTCCGCTGGGAGCCGACCGAGGCCGACCTGGTGGAGCTCGACGAGGTCACCACCGGCTGAGCCCGCTGGTCGAGCCTGTCGAGACCGGGGCCTCGCCGCATGCTCGGGGTGAGGGGTGGTCTCGACTTCGCTCGACCACCGACAGACGCGCTCGACCACCGACAGACGCGCGTGGGCGCGTGGTCCGCTGGTCGAGCCTGTCGAGACCGAGGCCCGGCCGGATGATCGGGGTGAGGGGTGGTCTCGACTTCGCTCGACCACCGACTGGCGCGCTCGACCACCGACAGACGCGCGTGGCCCGCTGGTCGAGCCTGTCGAGACCGAGGACCCCGCATGATCGGGTGAGGGTGGTCTCGACTTCGCTCGACCACCGAGAGATTCGCTCGACCACCGAGAGCGCTCGGAGGATTCGCTCGACCACCGACAGACTCGCTCGACCACCGACGACGCGCGTAGCCCGCTGGTCGAGCCTGTCGAGACCGAGGACCCTCCGGTCAGGCGACCTGGAGGGACCGCTTCGACAGACCCATCCAGAAGCCCTCGAACAGCTGCTGGCCGGGCGTCTCCGGGTCGCTCGAGGCGCCCAGGGTGACGAACAGCGGCGTGTAGTGCTCCACGGTCGGGTGCGCGAAGGGCATGCCCGGCGCCTGCGACTTGTACGACGCGAGCGCGTCGACGTCGCCCCGGGCCAGCGCCTCGCCCGCCCAGGTGTCGAAGTCCGTCGACCACCCCGGTGCGGCCGCGTCGATCCGGAACTCGGTGAGGAACGGCAGCCCGTGCGTCAGGAACCCCGAGCCGATGATCAGGACGCCCTCGTCGCGCAGCGGCCGGAGCCGCTCGCCGAGCGCGAGCAGACGGGTCGGGTCGTCCGTGGGCAGCGACATCTGCAGCACGGGGATGTCGCCGTCGGGATACATGATCTTCAGCGGCACCCACGCCCCGTGGTCGAGGCCGCGGCTCGCGTGCTGGTGGACCGGCTCGTTGGCCGGCATCATCGCCGCCACCCGCTGCGCCAGCGCGGTGGCAGGCGGAGTGCGGTAGGTCATCCGGTAGTACCGCTCCTCGAAGCCACCGAAGTCGTAGACGAGCGGAGCCCCGTCGGCGCTGAGCATCACCGGGGCGGACTCCCAGTGCGCGCTGACGATGAGGATCGCCTTCGGGCGCGGCAGGTCCGCGGCCAGACCGGCGAGCTGGCTCGACCACAGCGGGTCGTCGAGCAGCGGCGGCGCACCGTGGCCGATGTAGAGGGCGGGCATCCGATCGTTCATGTCAGGCAAATGATTGCACATTCAACTTTATTCCGACAGTGCGCGGTCTCGGCGGCATCCGGATCACGCCGGCAGGGACCAGTCGACCGGCCGGCCGCCCTGCTCGACCAGCAGCCGGTTGACCCGGGAGAAGGGCCGCGAGCCGAAGAAGCCGCGCGACGCCGACAGCGGGGACGGGTGCGCCGACTCCACCCACGGGATCTCGCCGAGAGCGGGTCTCAGCGACTGGGCGTCACGCCCCCACAGGATCGCCGCGGCCGGGCCACCACGTCGTACCAGCGCGTCGATCGCGCACGACGTCACCTCCTCCCAGCCGCGGCCTCGGTGCGAAGCGGCCTCGCCGGGGCGCACGGTGAGGACGCGGTTGAGCAGCATCACGCCGCGGTCCGCCCACGCCGTCAGGTCGCCGTGCGGCGCGGGCGGGATGCCGAGGTCGACCGACAGCTCCTGGTAGATGTTGCGCAGCGAGCCGGGCAGCGGGCGTACGTCGGGCGCGACGGCGAACGACAGCCCGATCGGGTGCCCGGGCGTGGGGTACGGGTCCTGCCCCACGATCAGCACCCGCACGTCGGCGAGTGGTCTCCGGAAGGCCTTGAACACGTCGTGGCCGTCGGGGAGGTAGGCGCGTCCCGCGGCGAGCTCGGCCCGCAGGAAGCCGCCCATCGCGGCGATCCGCCCGTCGACCGGCGCCAGCGCCTCGGCCCAGTCGGGGGCCATCAGCCCGCGGTCGACCAGTCCGCTCAGCGCACCCACGCCGGCCACCGTAGCGGCCAGCCACAGACCCCGTCGCCGCGGGCCGGCACGGGTCACCGCGCCGCCAGCACCTCCGCCGCGGCCCGCTGCCCGGCCCGGACGGCGCCGTCCATGTACCCGGTCCAGTACGTCGAGGTCTCGGTGCCGGCCCAGTGCACGTGGCGGAACGGCGTCCGGATGGTGTGACCGACCGACGTCATCACCTCGGGTGCGTAGTTCGCGACCGGACCCCCGGCGGTCCAGCGTTCGTGGGTCCAGTCGTGCTCGACGTAGTCGACCGGGTGCAGTGCCTGGTCGCCGAACATGCTGGCGAAACCCTCCAGCACGGCCTTCCGCCGGTGGGCGCGGGTGCGGAGCCCGTAGGTGCGCCAGGTGCCCCCGCCGACGAAGGCCAGGAGCACGCCCGGGTCGCCGTCCTTCGGGCAGTTGTCGAACGCCGCGCGCACGGCGCCGGAGTCGGAGATCCCGAAGCCGTTGAGGCCGGCCTTGCGCCAGAACGGCGTGCGGTAGACGGCGTCGCACTTCATCAGCTCTCCCATGTCGAGCCGTCGCATCAGCGCCCGACGGCCGACCGGCAGGTGCGGCTGCCAGTCGATCCCGAGCACCATCGGCGGCGGCACCGCGACGACGACCTTGCGGGCGCGGACGGGCCCACGACCCGTGTGCACGACCGCGTGGCCGGAGTGCTGCTCGATGCGGTGCACGGGTGCGCCGAGCGCGACCACGTCGCCGAGCCGCTTCGCCAGCCGCAGGGGGACCAGCTGGGAGCCGCCCACGAAGCGCCGCTTCTGGGCGCCGTCGGCGGTGTCGCTGTTGCGCTCGAACGTGCCCGCGTGCAGGCGGTCGCCGGAGCACGCGCAGTACCAGACGACGTAGAGGAACGAGAGCTCCTCGGGGTCGGCGCCGAAGCCCGGCTGGGTCCAGCAGCGGATGATCCGGTTGATCCCGTCGGCGTTCACACAGTTCTGCTGGATGTACTCCGCGAGGGTCATCCGGTCCCACTGCGCCGCCATCGGGTGCTTCCAGGGGGCGGCGACGTCGAGCTCGGAGGCGTACTGGTCGATGCGGGTCTGGAGCAACGCCGCGTCGGGCAGGATCGTCGGGTCCGGCGGCACGGTGCCCTGGTAGGTCTGCCGGCCGGTGGTGGAGGAGACGTACACGCTCTGGCCACGGTCGTACTCCAGGAACGTGTGGACCCCCAGGTCCCGGGCCAGCGCCGCGATGTGGGTCTGGGTGGGGCCGATGAACGCGCCGCCGGACTCGATCGTCGTACCGCCCGGGAGATGGTGGTTGAGGACCCGTCCGCCGACCCGGTCACGCGCCTCGGCCACGAGGACGTCGCGTCCGCGGCCGGCGAGGCGGTGCGCGGCCACCAGCCCCGAGATCCCGCCGCCGACCACGACCACGTCGACGGCGCGGGGCAGCGCACCCTGCCGACCCAGCGCCTCGGCCTCGCCCATCGGCCCGATCCCGGGCGACATCGCGGCGCCGCCCAGGGCGAGGCCGCCGAGGAGGGTACGACGGGACAGACGGCTTCCGAGGAGGTCCATGTCCCCACCAACGAGCGGGTTCGCACGAAGGCACGCCCTGTGGCCCGCGTCATGTGGCACGCTCGAGAGATGCCGGGATCCCGCCGCGCGACCGTCGCCGACATCCACGAGCTCGCCGGCTCGATGCCGGGCGTCAGCGTCGAGGGCGGCACCACCGGCAACGCCGTCTACCAGGTGAGCCACCGCAGCTTCGTCTTCTTCCGCAACCCGCGGCCCGATGCGGTGGACCCGCACACCGGCGAGCGCTACCACGACGTCGTGGTGTTCTGGGTCGCCTCCGAGATCGACAAGGAGGCACTGGTGGCGGACGAGTCCACGCCGTTCTTCACCACGCCACACTTCGACGGCCACCCGTCGGTGCTCCTGCGCACCTCGCGGGTCGGTGAGCTGAGCCGCGAGGAGCTCGCCGAGGTCGTCCACGACGCGTGGCTGGCGAGAGCCTCGCCGGCCGCGGCGCGCCGATGGCTGGCCGAGCACCACCTGGGCGGTACTCAGCCCTGAGCCGGGCCCAGCGCCTCGAGCCGTTCGCGGAGCAGCCTTCGCTCGGCGCCCGTCGGGGCTTGCTCGATCGCCACGCGGAGGGATGCGGCCGCGTCCTCGACCAGGCCCAGCCGCGCCTGGAGGTCGGCCCTGGTCGCAGCGTGCAGGTAGTAGCCCCCGAGCTCGCCGGCCAGCGAGTCGACCAGCTCCAGCGCCACGGCCGGCCCGTGCGTCATCGAGACCGCCACCGCCCGGTTGAGCTCGGTCACCGGGGTCGCCGGGAGCATCGTGTAGAGCCGGCCGATCGCGGCCCAGTCGGTGTCCTCGGCCCGCGGGGCCGCGTCGTGGCAGAGCGCGATCCGGGCCTGGACGGCGTACGACCCCCACGGCGGCTCCCGTCCCGCGAGCAGGGCGGCGCCCTCGGCGATCTGGTCGCCGTTCCAGGCGGTCCGGTCCTGCTCGGACAGCGGTACGACGCGTCCGTCCCGCACCCGAGCCGGCCGCCGGGCGTCGGTGAGCAGCATCAGCGCGAGCAGGGCCCCGACCTCGTCCTCGCCGGGCACCAGCTCGGCCAGCGAGCGGGTCAGCCGGATCGCCTCGGCGGACACGTCGATCCGGAGCAGCGACTCGCCCGACGAGGCGGCGTACCCCTCGTTGAACATCAGGTAGAGGACCCCCAGCACCCCCTCGACCCGCTCGGGCCACAGCTCCGGGGGCGGCACCCGGTAGGGGATCCCGGCGTGCTTGATCTTGGCGCGCGCCCGGACGAGCCGCTTGTCCATCGTCGACTCGGTGACCAGGAAGGCCCGCGCGATCTCGGCACTGGTGAGCCCGCACAGCGTCCGCAGGGTCAGCGCGACCCGGGCCGGCACCGGCAGCGCCGGGTGGCAGCAGGTGAAGATCAGCCGGAGCCGCTCGTCGGGGATGTCCTCCTCGTCGAGGGGTGCGACCTCGTCGGACTCGTCGGCGGCCGACAGCCCGAGCTTCGCGCTCTCGGTGGTCCGTCGCCTGATCCGGTCGCGTGCCCGGTTGCGCGCCACCGTCGTCAGCCACGCGAGCCGGGACGCCGGCAGCCCGTCGCGCTCCCAGGCCACGACCGCGACCGCGAAGGCCTCCTGGGCACACTCCTCCGCGAGGTCCCAGTCGCCGCACCAGGCGATCAGGCCCGCGACGAGCCGCCCCCAGCTCTCCGCGAAGCTGAGGGCGACCGCGTCGCGGACCGGGTGGGTCACGGCCAGAGCGGCCGGATCTCGATGGCGCCGCCGGCGGCGACCGGGTGGGACGACGCGGCCGCGAGGGCCTCGTCGAGGTCCGCGCACTCGAGCAGGTCGTAGCCCGCGATCTGCTCCTTCGTCTCGGCGAAGGGCCCGTCGGTGGTGACGACCTTGCCGTCGACCCGCCGCACGGTCACGGCTCGGTCGGGGAACTCCAGCGGCCACCCGTAGAGGCGGGTCCCGGCGACGCTGTCGACCCAGTCGTCCACCTCGTCGTGGTCGTCGCTCTCCTCGGGATCGTTCGTGGACCGCTCCTCCCGCTGGGCCGCCTCCATCGCGCGGCGCATGTCCGCACAGACCAGCATCAGGTAGCGCAGCTTCCCGTCCGGAACGGTCTCGGGCACGACGGGGTCGGGCATGCCCTCGGCGAAGGCACGCACCTCGATGCAGCCCGCGCGGGTGGTGGGGTGTGCGGAGGCCACGGCCACCGCGGAGTCGAGGTCGGGGCAGTCGATGACGTCGTACCCGGCGACCTGCTCCTTGGTCTCCGCGAAAGGACCGTCGGTCACCACGGGTCGTCCGCCGGGGGCGCGCACCGTGGTCGCGTCGGAGCCGGGGCGCAGGCGCGCACCCTCGAGCACCACACCCCGCGCGGTCATCTCGTCGATCCACCCCTGGAGCTCGTCCGGAGAGTCGCACTCGGGGTTGTTGGGGATCGTGTGGTCGAGGGCGTGGAGCAGCAGGTACTTCATGACAACCTCCTGAGGTCGGTGGGGGAGCAGCGCCGGCCGGCGCCGTCACCCGGGGGACGAACCGTGCGGGGGCCGGGAGGACACCTCGCCGCATCGAATCCGGGCACCGCTGTCGGCGGCGGCCTGATCAGCGGCCCAGGGCCCGGGAGCCCGAGGACCCGTACCGGCGCGACGGGTTGGTCCCGATCACGGCCGGGGGATCATCCGCGGGGCCGGACCCGGTCGTCGGCGCGTCGCCGGTGTGGTCCTCGGGTGCAGCGGCGCCCCGGTCCGTCGTACGCCGGCCGGTCGCGGTGGACGGGACCGGCTGCTCGATCCGCGACCACTCATCGATCCACCCGTCCAGGACCGGCCAGGTGCTGGTCCGCGCCCTCCTGCCGGTGAGCATGCCCAGGTGCCCGCCGGGCACGATCTCGAACCGCGCCTCGCGGGCGCCGGTCATCAGGGGCACGGACGCCTTCACCGAGCCGACCGGCGCGATCCCGTCGGACGCGCCGGCGAAGACGAGTACCGGAGCGGTGATGTCGGCGATCGAGAGCGTCCGGTCGTCCAGCTCGAAGGTGCCGCCGACCAGGGCGTTGCCCTTGAGCAGACGGTGGTACAGCTGGCCGAACGTGCGGCCCGGATAGGCGATCATGTTGGCGGTGAAGCGGTCGACGGCCTCGAGCTGCGCGAGGTAGTCGGCGTCGTCCAGGTTGCGCGCGATCGCCAACGGCTTGGTCACCAGCTTCTGGAACGACGAGAGCTGGAACGCCCACCGGACCAGCGGCCGGGGTGCCCCACCGGCGGCCTGGTAGAGCCGGGTGACCGCCCCACGCCCGTCGGTGAGGCTGAGCAGCGGCCGCAGCGGCGCCACCAGGGGCACCTGACGCACGTCGAACGGCGAGCCGAGCACGGTCACCGAGCCGATCGGAAGCCCCGTGTCGGCGGCCGCGGCGAGCAGCGCGAAGACGCCGCCGAGCGACCAGCCGACCACGTGGACGGGCCGGCCGCCGGCGTGCGCGGACGCCTCGCGGATCGCGGTCGGGACGACCTCCTCGATCCAGTGCTCCATGCCGAGGTTGCGGTCGCGGAACGACACCGCGCCGTACTCGACGAGGTACGTCGGCCGGCCGGCGTCGACGAGATGCTCGACGAGCGAGCAGCCACGGCGGAGGTCGTAGCAGAGGGCCGGCGCGGCCAGCGGGGTCACCAGCAGCACGGGCTCGCCGCGCTCGTGGGCGCCCGCGGCCGGGCGGTAGTGGTAGACCTCGCGCAGCGTGCCCTCGTCGATGAGGGTGCGTGGCATCGGCCGCAGGTCGGCCAGGCCGCCGTACACGACGCGGTGGGCGACGTTCCCGGCGGCGGAGACGACCTGATCGGGCTTCGGGATCAGGTCCATGACCCGAAACTACCCGCTGGCCGGGGCTCCGGACGGACGGGTTCGCCAGGGAGGCGGCCCCCGCACGAACGAGCCGGCGCGGTGAAGATGCCCCGACCCGCGCCGGCTCTCATGGCGTTCGCGCGCCACTCGAGGTTCAACGAGGCCGACCGACCCGGGGTTACGGGCTCACGAGCCGGAGAACACCTCGACGGCCGCGTCGCCTCCGCGTGATGGTCAGGACGTCGGGGTCGGCTTGAGCCGCTTGCCGTGGGGCGGCCGCACCTCGTCCAGCTCGTCGAGGAAGCTCTTGGCCCACGCGGCGACGTCGTACTGCGCGACGGTGCGGCGCATGGCCCGCATCCGGCGCTGCCGGTCCTTCTTGTCCGCCCGGTAGGCGTCGAGGAGGGCGGCCTTCATGCCGTTCATGTCGTAGGGGTTGACCTGCCAGGCCTGGCGGAGCTCGGCGGCCGCCCCGGCGAACTCCGACAGCACGAGCGCGCCGTCCTCGTCGTGCCGGCAGGCGACGTACTCCTTGGCGACGAGGTTCATGCCGTCGCGGTAGGGGGTGACCACCATGACGTCCGCGGCGCCGTACAGCGCGGCCATCTCCTCGCGGGGGTACGACGAGTGCAGGTAGCTGATCGCCGGGCGTCCGATCCGGCCCAGGTCGCCGTTGATGTGGCCGACCAGGCGGTCGATCTCGTCGCGCAGGACCCGATACTCCTCGACCTGCTCGCGCGACGGGGTCGCCACCTGGACGAACGTCGCGTCCTCGACGTCGAACTCGCCGTCGCGGATGAGCTCGGAGAAGGCGCGGAGCCGCGCGTAGATGCCCTTGGTGTAGTCGAGCCGGTCGATGCCGAGGAACACCTTGGTCGGGTTGCCGAGGGCCTTGCGGATCTCGGCGGACCGGCTGCGCACGCCCTCGGACTTCGCCAGGTCCTCGAAGCCCCGGTAGTCGATGGAGATCGGGAAGGCCGCGGCGCGCACGGAGCGGCCGTCGGGCAGGTAGACGAGGTCGCGGTGGGTCTTGTGGCCCACGCGCTGGCGCACCAGCCGCACGAAGTTGGCCGCGCCGCCGGGGAGCTGGAAGCCGACGAGGTCGGCGCCGAGCAGGCCCTCGAGGACCTGGCGGCGCCAGGGCAGCTGCTGGAACAGCTCCGCGGGAGGGAAGGGGATGTGCAGGTAGAAGCCGATACGGACGTCGGGGCGGAGCTCGCGGAGCAGCTGGGGCACCAGCTGCAGCTGATAGTCGTGCACCCAGACGGTGGCGTCCTTGGACGCGCGCGACGCGGCGTGCTCGGCGAAGCGCTGGTTGACCGCGACGTAGGCGTCCCACCACTCGCGGTGGAACTCCGGCTTGGCCACCAGGTCGTGGTAGAGCGGCCACAGGGTGCCGTTGCTGAAGCCCTCGTAGAAGCCGGCGATCTCGGCCTCGCTGAGCGAGATCGGGTCGAGCGTCATCCCGTCGTACTCGAAGGGCTCGAGGCCGGTCTCGGTGCCGCCGGGCCAGCCCACCCAGATGCCGCCGTTGGCGCGCATGATCGGCTCGATCGCGGTGACCAGACCGCCGGGGGAGACGCGCCAGCCGGGGGTGCCGTCCGACTGGGTCACCCGGTCGACGGGCAGACGGTTCGCCACGATGACGAGGTCGGCCGAACCGTTCTGGGACACGCCTGGACCTTACCGAGCGGGCGTCATCACCTCTTCACCCAGAGGAGGGTCGCCCGTCGCGGTCGGCGTCGTAGCGGACTCCGACCTGGCGGCGGATCTGGTCCATCACCCCGAGCAGCTCGAGGGTCTGGGCCCGGGGGACGAGGGGGCTCTCCGACAGGCCGTCGCGCAGGCACTCCTGGACGTGGGCGGCCTCGTTGCCCAGGCCGGTGCCGAGGACCGGGGCCGGAGTCTCGATCCGCTGTGCCTCGCCGTCCGCCGGCGTCCACACGACGTACGCCGGGTGGTGGAAGTCGGCGGGGAAGTCGAGGCGTCCGAGGTCGGTGGCGACGGTGGCCGTCCGCGGGCTGGTCGACGTCATCGAGGTGGTGAGGGCGGACACAGAGCCGCCGGCGTGCCGCCCCGCGACGGCCACGTCGACGTCGATGCCGCTCTCGGCCAGCACGGCGGTCGCGGCGACCCCGGCGAACGGGCCGAGCATCATCCGCGCGAAGGTCAGGGGGTAGATCCCCATGTCGAGCAGCGCGCCGGCGCCGAGCTCGCGCTGGACCATCCGGGCGGTGGCGGTGCGCGGCACCACGAACCCCAGGTCGGCGTGCACCTGCCGGGGCGTCCCGAAATCGCCGGCCGCAAGGCGCCGCTGCACCTCCCGCACCAGCGGGTGGCACGCCATCCACATGGCCTCCATGCAGAACAGCTCGCCCGCCGCGTCGAACAGTGCCTCGCCGTCCTCGCGGTTGAGCGTGAGCGGCTTCTCGCAGAGCACCGGCCTCCCGGCCGCGAAGGCGAGCCGCGCGTGCTCGAGGTGGAGCGCGTGGGGGCTGGCGACGTAGACGACGTCGACGTCCGGGTCCGCCACCAGCGCGTCGTACGACCCGTGGGCGCGGGTGCGCTCGTCGCCGTACTCCCGGGCGAAGGCCTCGGCGGGGGCGAGTGACCGCGAGCCGACGGCCGCTAGCCTGGCGTCGGGAACGGCGTGCAGGTTGGTGGCGAAGTCCCGGGCGATGCGCCCGGTGGCGAGGATGCCCCAGCGAGTGGCCATGGGCCCAGTCAGCCGGATTCCGCGACGCGCCGCAAGCGAATGACATGGCTGTGATTCCTCGCGTAGACTCGCCGCTGTCGAGCACCCGAGCACAGGCAGCAGAGCACAGGGGGAGACCCGGATGGACGCCGCGCACGCACAGCCGAGCCGCGAACGCGAGCCCGGCCCGGGCCTGGGCGCGCGTGACCGCGACATCCTGGAGTTCGAGCGGCAGTGGTGGAAGTACGCCGGCGCCAAGGAGACCGCGATCCGCGAGTCCTTCGACATGTCCGCGACCCGCTACTACCAGGTGCTCAACGCGTTGATCGACCGGCCCGAGGCGCTGGTCGCCGACCCGCTGCTGGTGCGCCGCCTGCGCCGGATGCGGGCCGATCGGCAGCGGGCCCGCTCGGCGCGCCGTCTCGGGTTCGAGGTCTGATGCACCGGCGCGACCAGCGGGGCGTGGTCTTCCCGTCCCCCGTGGTGATCCTGAGCATCCTGGCGGTCGCGATGGCCGGGGTCGCGTGGGTCGCGACCCGTCACTCGGGGTCCGACGAGCGCCTGGTCACGCCGACCTCCCAGCACAGCCCGAGCGCGCCTCACTCGACGTACCACAAGCCGAAGGCGAAGCCCCGTCGCACGACGCCGCGGAAGCCGGCCGTCGACCGGTCGAAGGTGGTCGTCGAGGTCTTCAACAACTCCCACGTCAGCGGTCTCGCGGGACAGGTGGCCGCGCGGGCGGCGCACGCCGGGTGGCAGGTGGTCGGGTCGGACAACTGGTACGGCACGATCCCGGCCTCGACCGTCTACTTCCCGCCGCGGCTGAGGGCGGCCGGGCACCTGCTCGCGCTCGACCTCGGCATCCGGCGCACGATGTCGGCGGTGGCGCCGATGCGGCTCGACCGGCTGACGGTGATCCTCACCGGCCCGCTGGGCGCTCCCGGGCACTGACTCCCCCGGCGGTCCTCGCCGTCGGGACCACCGCCCGTCGGCGCGGTCGGCGCCCATGATTGGGTGAACCTCGTGCGGTTCACCTCTCCCGAGGCCGAGGAACGGTACGACGCGCTGGTCGCGGTCGCGTCGTCGACCGTGGTCGGCCTCGACTACGACGGGACGCTCGCCCCGATCGTCGACGACCCGGAGATCGCGCACATCCACCCGGACGCCCCCGACGTGCTGCTCGACCTGGCCGGCGTGGTCCGCGCCGTCGCGGTGATCACCGGGCGCCCGGCCCGCAAGGCGCTCGCGCTGGGCGGGCTCGACGAGGTCGGCCAGCAGATCGGCGACAGCGGGCGCGAGCTCTTCGTCTTCGGCCAGTACGGCTACGAGCGCTGGAGCTCCACCCAGCGGCGGGTGGTCTCCCCGCGTCCACCGCACGGGCTGTCGGGGTTCCTGCGCGACCTGCCCCGTGTCCTGCGCGAGGCCGACGCCGCCGACGCCTTCGTCGAGGACAAGGGCCTGGCGATCGCGACGCACACCCGCCGCCTCGACGACCCCTCCGGCGCCTACGAGCGGCTGGAGCCGGCGCTGCGCACCCTCGCCGATCGCTACGGCCTGGTCGTCGAGCCCGGTCGCAACGTGATCGAGGTGCGCTCGCCCGGCATGGACAAGGGGGTCGTGGTGCGCAACCTGGCCAAGGAGTCGGAGGCCGGGGGGTTCCTGTTCGCCGGCGACGACCTCGGCGACGTCGAGGCCTTCGAGGCCGTCGGCGAGCTGCGCGAGGAGGGCCTTCCCACCCTGCTGGTGTGCTCGGCGTCCCAGGAGGAGAGCACCCTCCTCGAGCTCGCCGACGTCGTCGTACCGGGCCCGGACGGCGTCCTCGACCTCCTCCGCCGCCTCACCGCCGACGCCCGCGCTGCGGGGTAGTCCCCGACGTTCTGGCTGGCGGCCGCTCTGGGGTCGCATCCAGCATGTGGATGCGACGTACGGATGCTGAGACGACTTCCGTAGGGTGAAGGCAGCTCATCGAGAGGGACTGAGGGAACGGCCCGTTGACGTCCCGGCAACCGCCGCGAGCCTCCCGTCTGCTGCAGACGGTCGCGGAACCAGGTGCCAATTCCGTCCCGTGGCGAGAGCCGCCCCGGGGAAGATGAGAAGGAGGTCCTTCATGAGCACCCTGGTCACCGATTCCACCCAGTCGAAGCGGCAGCGGCACCGGGAGGGCGCGTTCGGCAGTGCCCGGGCGCTGACCTGTCGTGAGTGCGGTCACGAGGTCGAGCTGGGTCCGCACTACGCGTGTCCGGAGTGCTTCGGCCCGCTCGAGGTCGCCTACGACTTCGGCCCCGTGACCCGCGCCCAGATCGAGGCGGGACCCCGCAACATCTGGCGCTACCAGCCCCTGCTGCCGGTGCCGACCGACATCGCCGAGAGCCCCAACACCGAGCCCGGCTACACCCGGCTGCTGCGCGCCGACAACCTCGCCCGCGAGCTCGGCCTCGAGAAGCTGTGGGTGAAGGACGACTCGACGAACCCCACCAACTCCTTCAAGGACCGCGTCGTGGCCTGCGCGCTGAGCGCTGCCCGCGAGCTCGGTGCCACGGTGTTCGCCTGCCCGAGCACGGGCAACCTGGCCAACGCGGTGGCCGCCGCGGGTGCCCGCGCGGGCATCAAGACCGTGGTCTTCATCCCCTCCGACCTCGAGCGGCCCAAGCAGGTCAACTCCGCGGTCTACACCGAGAACCTGGTCGCCGTGAACGGCACCTACGACGACGTCAACCGCCTCGCCTCCGAGATCGCCGGTGAGGAGGAGGGCTGGGCGTTCGTGAACGTCAACGTCCGTCCCTTCTACGCCGAGGGCTCCAAGACGCTCGGCTTCGAGATCGCCGAGCAGCTGGGGTGGCGGCTGCCCGACCAGATCGTGATCCCGGTGGCGTCCGGGTCGCAGCTGACCAAGGTCGACAAGGCCTTCCGCGAGCTGATCGCGCTGGGCCTGGTCGAGGACAAGCCCTATCGGGTGTTCGGGGCGCAGGCGACCGGCTGCTCCCCGGTCAGTACGGCGTACAAGGGCGGCACCGACGCCATCCGCCCGGTGAAGCCCGACACCATCGCGAAGAGCCTGGCGATCGGCAACCCCGCGGACGGGGTGTATGTGCTCGACATCTGCCGCCGCAGCGGCGGGGCCGTCGAAGACGTCAGCGACGACGAGGTGCGTCAGGGGATCCTGCTGCTGGCCCGCACCGAGGGGATCTTCACCGAGACCGCCGGCGGCACCACGGTCGGCTGCCTGAAGAAGCTGGTGGAGTCGGGCCAGCTCGACCCGTCGCTGGAGACCGTGGTCATCAACACCGGGATGGGCCTGAAGACGCTCGACGCCGTCGCCGACTCGGTCGGAGCGGCAGCCACCATCGACCCGTCGTACGCTGCCTTTGTCGCCACCGGCATCGCCTGACCGCCGCAACGCCCGCCAGTGAGGAGAACCCATGAGCGTGTCCGTCCGCATTCCGACGATCCTGCGCACCTACACCGGCGGCGAGTCCGAGGTGTCCGCCGACGGTGCGACGCTGACCGAGATCCTGGACGACCTGGACAGCAACTACTCCGGGATCAAGGGCCGCATCGTCGACGAGAAGGGCGAGCTGCGCCGCTTCGTCAACGTCTACGTCGGCAACGACGACGTCCGCTTCCTCGACAACCTGAAGACGGCCACGCCCGACGGCACCCAGATCTCGGTGATCCCCGCAGTCGCAGGCGGCTGACCACCCGTTGAGCCGCGGGTAATGGTCCGTTGAGCCGCGGGTAATGGTCCGTTGAACGGCGGGAAATGGTCCGTTGAACGGCGGGAAGTGGTTGGCCGGAAGCGCTCGTTACGGCGGCTCACAGGGCCACAAGGCGCGGCTCGACGGGCCACAAGGCGCGGCTCGATGGACCACAAGGCGCGGTTCGACGGACCACAAGGCGCGGCTCGACGGACCACAAGGCGCGGCTCAACGGGCCACAAGGCGCGGCTCAACGGACCCCCTTTGCTGGGTGAGGGGAGACTGGGTGGGTGCTGAGCTCCTTGGCCCCGGCCCGCCGTCGGCTGGTCCTCGGCGTGCTCGGACTGGTGCTCCTCGCGGTCGTGGTGGCCGGCACGTCCGCCGTCGTCCACGCGGTCCGCGGGCACGACGCCACGGTCGCCCCGGTGGCGCAGGACGCGCAGCCGCCGGTCCTGCTGGTGCCGGGGTACGGCGGAGCCACCGGCGACCTGGAACCGCTCGCGGCCGCGCTGCGAGCGGCGGGACGCGCCGCGACGGTCGTCCACCTCGCCGGCGACGGCACGGGTGACCTCAACGTCCAGGCCGGCGTCCTGCAGAAGGCCGTGCGAGCGGCCCTGCGCGGAGGCGCGCCGTCCGTCGACGTGGTCGGCTACTCGGCCGGTGGCGTGACCGCCCGCCTCTGGTTCCGGGCGTACGACGGGGGGTCGGTCGCCCGACGGGTCGTCACGCTCGGCTCCCCCCAGCACGGCACCGACCTGGCCGCGCTGGCCTCGGACATCGCCCCCGACTCGTGTCCCGCAGCCTGTCGACAGCTCGCCACGGGCAGCGATCTGCTTCGCTCGCTCAACTCCGGCGACGAGAGCCCGCCCGGCCCGGACTGGGTCTCGATCTGGACGACCGACGACCGGATCTCGACGCCGCCGGAGACCGCGGTGCTGGCCGGGGCCCTCGACTTCTCGGTCCAGTCCGTCTGCCCCGCGCGAGCGGTGACCCACGGTCAGCTGCCGACCGACCCGGCCGTGATCGCCATGGTGCTGGCCGAGCTGCGGCGGACGCCCCCGGCGGTACCGTCCGCCTCGGTCTGCTCGCGCCCCTGATGACCGATCAGTCGGTGATGTCCTTGGTGACGAAGTTCGCCCACGCCGCCCCGAGGAAGACCAGCACGTACCCCGCCTGCAGGATCACGCCGTGCACGACGTCGTGCCACAGGATCGGGTCTCGGAAGAGGTCCACGAACGACAACCAGTAACGCGTCACGAGATACGGCCGCAGCCCGTGGGCGGCGTCGAGGGTGAGCAGGATGGTCGACCCGATCAGCAGCGCCAGCGTGCCCATGGCCGCGGCCAGTGGCGAGCGCACCATCGTCGACAGGAAGAGCGCGACCGCGGCCACCCCCAGCATCGAAAGCAGCGCGTAGGCGAGCGCCAGCCCGGTGCGCGCGACCAGCTGCGGCGTGGTCAGCTGGGTGCCGGAGAACGTGGTGGTCACCGTGGTGTGCTGGTGGCCCAGCAGCACCATGCCGACGACGTACGACGTCACCGCGACCACCACCAGCGCGAGCAGCACGAACCCCATCACCGCCGCCAGCTTGGCGACCAGCAGGCGGGTGCGTCCGACGGGCCGGATCAGGACGTAGCGCAGGGTGCCCTGCTGGGCCTCCCCGGCGATCGTCTCGCCCGCCGTGATCGCGACCGCGGCCGGCAGGAAGAGCGGCAGCACGATCGCGATCGCGGCCAGGGGATAGAGCGCGCCGTCCGCCAGCACCGCGGAGAGGAACGCCGGCCCGGTGCCCGGCCGCGGCCCGAGATGGGTGAGCGAGAGGAGCACGGCGACCAGGGTCGGCAGCGCGTCGATCACGGCGATCGTCACCCATGTACGCCGGCTCCGCAGCATCTTCGCCAGCTCGACGCCGATCACCGCCGCACCACCCGGTCCGAGCCGGCCTGCGTCGCCTCGAGCACCACGTCCTCCAGCGAGCGGCGCTCCGGCGCGAGCATCTCCACGCGGACCCCCGCCCGCACCAGGACGCTGTTCAGTTCGGCCGGATCGGCATACCGGATCAGCAGCCCCTCGGTGTCGTACTCCTCGACCTGCCCGTCGAGGAGCGCTCGCGCCCGCGCCACGTCGGGCGTCCGGACCAGCAGCCGCCCCGTGGGCCGCTGGAGCACGTCGAGGCGCTCCTGGAGCACCAGCCGGCCCCGGTCGATCACGCCGACCCGGTCGCACATCTGCTCCACCTCCGCGAGCAGGTGCGAAGACAGGAAGATCGTGGTGCCCGCGGCGTTGAGCCGGAGCAGCAGGTCGCGGACCTCGCGGATCCCCTGAGGATCCAGGCCGTTGGTCGGCTCGTCGAGGACGAGCAGCCGCGGCGAACGCAGCAGCGTCGCCGCCAGGCCGAGCCGCTGGCGCATGCCCAGCGAGTAGGCCCGCACCGGGCGCCGGTCGACGCCGCCCAGCCCGACCTCGTCGAGGGCGTCGTCGATCCGCCCGGCGCGGCTCGCCCGCGGTCCGGCCGGACCCATCGCGTCGAGCAGGGCCAGGTTGGCCCGCCCGGACAGCCCGGGGTACGCGGCCGGGCCCTCCACGAGGGCCCCGACCGACGGGAGGACGGCGCGGGCCCGGGCCGGCATCGGCTGCCCCATGAGCTCGATGGACCCGGACGTCGCGAGCACGAGACCGAGCAGCATCCGGACCGTGGTCGTCTTGCCGGAGCCGTTCGGCCCCAGGAAGCCGTAGACGTCGCCCTCGGCGACGTCCAGCGCCAGGTCCTCGACGGCGCGCACCGCGCCGTACCTCTTGGTCAGACCCACGGTCCGGATCATCGGAACCTGGCTCCCGCCACCAGGTCGGCTGCTGCCCTGACCAGCGTGGTGTCGGTGACCGTGCCGGTCAGCAGCCACGCGAAGTCGAAGGGGTCGTGGGAGAAGGCGAGATAGACGCCGAGCGGCCCCACGCGGAGCAGGGGCTGTCGGCGGACCGTGCGCGCTCCCGACATCCGCAGCTGCAGGGCCAGGTAGTCGGCATCGCGAGCCTGAAGTGGCAGGGCCATCACCTGGGTGAGTCCGGTGCCGTAGATGCCCACCGCGCCGCGGGACGCCCGCGACTTGTCGAGGCCCGCCACCCGCGCGGGCGGGAGCACGGGGGCGTACTGGTTGGCCGCGTCGGCGATGTCGAGGACGTCGTCCCTGTTGACGTGGACCCCCGGGGCGGCGTGGAAGGCCGTGGACCCCGCCGACGGTGTCCCCAGGGAGACGCTGGTGAACGCCGTGCTGAGAGCCGGCTGCGGCGCGGCGCCGTAGGCGGCCAGGGCGAGCACCAGGCCGGTGCCCGGGTCGGCCCAGAGGTCGACGTGGTCGATGCTGGTCCGCGGGTCGCTCGGCGTCACCCGCAGGCCGAGGGCGTCGTGCCCGGCGATCCTGCGGGCCGGCAGCCGGGTGACGTCCGCCGCGGCCGCGCCGCTGAGGGCGCGGCGGGCGAGCACGGGTGGCAGGAGGTCCGCGGCCCGCGGCAGGCGGACCGTGGGATCGACGCTGCTGCGTGCCTCCGCGCGCTCGTAGTCCCACTGGACCGTGGTGTCTCCGTGGTGGAACAGGTCCACCTCGCCGGTGGCGAGCAGCTTGTCGACCCGCCAGTCCACCGGACTGCGCCACCACACCTGCAGCCGGGTGTCACCGCCGAGCAGGTCGGCGACGTCGGTGAAGTGGTCGGACACCGGCAGCCCGAGCCGGCCCGTGCTCTCGACGGTCCCGGAGTACGCCGTCCCCTCCGACCCGCGGATCCGCGCGAGCAGGGTGGTGGCACGCATCGGGCGGTCGGGCACCGGGAGGGCACGGACGGCCATCGGCACGACGACGATCAGGGCGCAGGCGAGCGCGACGAGACTCCAGCGGTGGATCGGCCGCACATGACGAACCTACGTCGGGACGGCTCCGTAGGTTCGGTCGAGTCCACTGGAGCAGGCTGGACCGGGGTGGTTGCCGAGCGGCGCGCTCAGGGATCCACGTCGGCCCGCACGCCGCGGCCACGCATCCGGGGCACCCGGATCTCCCAGCTCCGGGCGTCGGGATCGGAGAACCAGAGCAGGGCGGAGACCACGCGGAGTGCCCGGAACGCGCCGGACATGAGGAGGACTGCGAGCGGGATCTCGATGAGGAGCGCAGCCAACACCGCTTGCCACAGCTCGCCCGGCCCCGACGTCATCAGGTCGAACCAGGCGTCGCACAACAGCACGACGCCGGTCGCGAAGCCGGTGAGCACGGCGATCACCCGGCGCTGGCGGCTGAGCCAGAAGGTGAGCGCGAACAGCACGAGCTCGATGCCGTCGAAGCCGACCCAGAGCAGGTCCCAGTCGCGCACCCGGTGAACCCGCGGGAGGGCGAACGCGAGATAGAGGATCCAGGGGACCAGGAGGACCGCGGCGGCGGCGGCGACGCCGAGGCGCAGGCGGCGCTGCTGCCGCAGGGTCGACGCGTCGTCGACGACCTCCTTCATCGGCCGGGCCAGCCGGGCGATCAGCTCCCGACGCTGGGCCGGCGCCAGCCCGGAGATCTCCTCGTCGGTGAGCACGGGCCCATCCTCGCTCACGTCAGGCATAGGAGCTCGCCTGCATCGCGTAGAGCTCGGCGTAGGTGCCCCGGCGTGCCATCAGCTCGGCATGGCTGCCGACCTCGACGACCCGTGCCCCGTCGAGCACCACGATCAGGTCGGCCATCCGCACGGTGGAGAACCGATGGGACACCAGGACGGTGACCCGACCCCGGTGGCCGGCCTCCCGCGCGCCGGCGGCGAACCGCTCGAACAGGGCGTGCTCGGTCTCGGCGTCGAGGGCGGCGGTGGGTTCGTCGAGCACCAGCAGGAGCGGCTCCGGCCGCATGTAGCCCCGCGCCAGCGCGAGCTTCTGCCACTGGCCGAAGCTGACGTCGACCCCCTCCTCCCACGAGGGTCCGAGCTGGGTGTCGAGGCCGTCGCGCAGGTCGCCCACCAGGGCGGTGGCACCCGCCCGGTCGACCGCGGAGCCGACCGCGGAGCGGTCGTCGCGCCGAGGCTCGTCGCCCAACCCGACGGTGGTGGCGGCCACGAACTCGAGCCGCGCGAAGTCCTGGAAGGCGCCGGCCAGACGGCTCCGCCACTCCGAGACGTCGATGCGAGCGATGTCGACCCCGTCGGCGGTCACCCGTCCCGAGGTGGGCGCGTACATCCGGGCCAGCAGCTTGACCAGGGTGGACTTGCCCGCGCCGTTCTCGCCCACGATCGCCACCACGCTGCCGGCCGGGAGCAGCAGGTCGACCTCCTCGAGCACCGGCCTCGTCGTGCCGGGGTAGACGAACGAGACCCCCTCGAACGCGACGCCGCGCTCCAGCCGGTCGGGGGCCCGGTGGTCGGTGTGCTGGTTGGCGGAGGCGGCGAAGTCCTCGAGCCAGGCGAGCCGCTGAGCGGAGTCCAGCCAGATGCCGCGCAGGAACCCGAGCTCGCCGACCGCCGATCCGACGTACGCCGACAGGCGGCCGCCCGCGGTGAGGACGAGCACCACCTCGCCCGGGCTCGCGTGGAGGCCCAGGGCCGTCCAGGCGACGGCCACCACGAACGCCAGCGAGAACGTCGTCCACGCCACCGTGAGCCAGGCCGCGCTCGCGAGCTGGGTGGTGCGGAGGCCGCCGAACCACTTCTCCCAGGCGGTACGCCGGCGGCGGACGAGGTCGTCCTGGTTGCCGCTGACCCGGATCTCCTTGCCGGGCGGGGGCGAGGTGGCCAGGGAGAACAGATGCCGGCCGAGCCGGCCGTGGGCGGCGACCCGCTCCTCGGTGCGCTTCTCGACCTTGGGTCGCCAGACCGCGACCCCCAGCAGCGGCGCGGCACCGACCAGGAGAAGCAGCAGCCAGGGGCTGATCGCGGCCAGCAGGACGGACACGAACGCGAGCCGGACCAGCCAGCCGAGCATCGTGAACATCGAGGCGAACAGGTGATCCAGGGCGAAGACGCCGTTGCGGAGCACCGCGATCCGGTCGAGGTAGACCGGCCGCTCGTGGTGCTCGACGGTGGCGACCTCGGCCTGGAGTCGGGCGACGTGCCCCTGGAACATGATGTTGAGGCGGTCGCCCAGACGACGGATCGTCCGCGAGAGGGTGACCTGCAGGGCCCAGATCATGGTGGCGGAGGCGGCCAGTCCGAAGGCCCCGACGAGCAGCCGGGTGCGTTCGTGGTGGACCATCCCGTTGGTGATCAGGGCCAGCCAGAGCGCGACCAGGACGTCGGGGAGTGCCTGCAGCAGCGTCATCGCCAGCGAGGCGACGAGCAGGCGCGGCTCGGCGCGGTAGCCCAGCTTGACCACGCGCACCATCGACGGCAGGGCGGCGGGCATCGGGCCGGCGGTGTCGTCGGGGACCGCGGTGGGGTCAGAGCGACTCATGGACGACCTCCTCCCCGTGCTCGTCGAGCTCGACGAAGCGACTGGCCTGGAGGTCGTACATCGTGTGGTAGCGGCCGCGGAGCGCCATCAGCTCCTCATGGCTCCCGAGCTCGATCGCCCGGCCGTGCTCGACCACGCAGATGAGCCCGGCCTGCCGGACGGTCGAGAAGCGGTGGGAGACGAGGATCGTGGTCGTGTCCGACGTCGCCGCCAGCACCCGCCGGAAGATCTCGGACTCGCCACGGACGTCGAGCATGGCGGTGGGCTCGTCCAGGAGCACGAGGTCCGCGCCGGCCCGGACCGCCGCGATCGCGCGGGCGAGCGCGACCCGCTGCCACTGACCGCCTGACAGGTCGACGCCGCCGGGATAGCCCTTGGCCATGGGGGCGTCGAGGTCGGCGAGGCCGAGCGCCCCGGCCCGGTCGAGGGCCGACTCCAGGGTCGCGGTCTCGGCGCCCAGGGGGGCGACGTTGTCCCTCAGCGGCAGCTCGTAGCGGACGAAGTCCTGGAAGACGGCCGCCACGTGCCGTCGCCACGCCTCCAGGTCGAGCTCGCGGAGGTCCACGCCGTCGACCTCGATCGACCCCGAGTCGGGGTCGTAGAGACGGCACAACAGCTTCGCGATGGTGGTCTTGCCCGCGCCGTTCTGCCCGACGATCGCCAACGAGGCGCCGGCCGGGACGGTGAGGTCGAAGCCGTCCAGGACCGGTCGGCTCCCCGTGGGGTAGGTGAAGGTGACGTCGCGGAACCGGATCTCGGGTGCCCGCGACGGGGTGGCGGGAGTCGTGCGAGCGCCCGGTCGGCGCGGGCTGAGCGCCCCGGCGATCGCCATCTCCCGCTCCAGTGACCGGATCGCCACGACCGGGGCCGCGGCACCGTCGAGCGCCCAGCTCAGACCTCCGAAGGCGATCGAGCTCGCGCCGAAGGCCGCACCGGCGTAGGTGACCACGGACTGCAGCCCGAGCCGCCCGTCGTAGCCCTGCACCGCCAGCACACCGAGGAGCAGCACGTTGACGGCGAGCACCATGAGCAGCGCCCCCGCGAGCGGGCGCTCGCGCAGGCGGGTGGCGTGGTACTGGAGCTCGTGGAGGTGCAGCCGGTGCCCGGTGAACCGGTCGAGCAGCCACGGTGCGAGCCCGAACAGCCTGACCTCCTTCGCCGTCGCCGGCTCGGTGGCCAGGTCGTAGGCGTAGTTGGTGTGCCTGCGGGCGGCCTTGACCTCGTCGGTGTTGCGGTCGCGCCACACGCCGCTCTCGCGCAGCAGCAGGTGGGTCGATCCCCAGGCGGCCAGCAGCAGCGGGGGCGCCCACCAGGCGAACCCGAACAGCACCAGCGCCGACGCGATGCCGCCGAGCAGGGTGGCGAGGCCCTGGGCGATGAAGTCCATGTTCATGAACATCGGGGGGCCGGTCTGGCCGAGGTCGAAGTCGCGGGCCGTGGTGAGGTCGTTGGTCAGGTCGCCGCGCTCCAGGTGGCCGATGCCGTCGGGGCCGAGGGTCGCGGCCATCAGGCGCTCGTTGAGCACGGAGCTGAAGTGGTGACCGAGCAGGGTGCCGACGATCTGGTGGACGGGGGGCGCGACCTGCGAGGCCACGAACACGACGCCGAAGAGGACCAGAGGTCCGGTGAGGTCGCCGCCGGCCTCGACGCGGCCGACGAGGAGCCCGGTCGCGACCGCCAGACCGGCCGGGACCAGCGAGCGGACCAGCAGGAGCAGCCACCACGCCGTCGCCAGGCCGGGCACCGACCGGGTGAGGGCGACGAAGAACTGGGAGGCGGGTCGCTCGCCCAGCCGGGACAGGCCGTTCGTGAGGAGCGGGGTGGCCACGCCGTCACAGTAGGCGAACCCTCCGACATCGCCGCTCCGGTGAGCCGCCCGAGGGGTGCCCGCCCGGGAGTCAGCGGAGCGAGGCCAGCCGGGTGGACAGGTGGGCGCGCTCCGGTTCGTTGTCGCACAGCGCGACGGCCCGCTGCAGCTCCTCGCGCGCCTCGTCCACGCGCTCGACGCGAGCGAGCAGCTCGCCGCGCACCGCGGGCAGCCGGTGCCCGGGCAACCGGAGGCCGTCGAGCGCCCGCAGACCCGCCAACGGGCCGTCGGCCTCCGCCAGGGCCACGGCCCGGTTGAGCCGGACGACGGGGGAGTCGGCCACCGCCACCAGCTCGTCGTACCGGGCGACGATCCGCGGCCAGTCGGTCGCGTCGGGGTGCGGAGCGATCGCGTGCTCGGCCGCGATCAGGGCCTGGAGGAGGTACGGCGTTCCGGGCGCCGTGGCGTGCGGGGTGAGCAGCGCGAGCGCCTCCGTGATCTCGCCGTCGTGCCACCGGGAGCGGTCCTGGTCGGGCAGCAGCACGAGCCGACCGTCCCGGACCCGCGCGTCGCGACGGGAGTGCTGCAGCAGCATGAGGGCCAGCAGCCCGTCGAGGTCGACCCGGCCCGGCAACAGGTCGCGCAGCAGCCGGGCGAGCCGGATCCCCTCGCCCGCCAGCTCACCCCGGACCAGCTCCGGCCCCGACGGAGGCGCGTAGCCGGCGGTGAACGTCAGGTACGCGACGTCCGCGGCCCGCACCACGCGTCGTTCGAGGTCCGGGCCGGACGGGATGTCGAACTGCTCGTCGGCCAGGCTCTTGCGGGCCCGGGTGAGGCGGGCGGCCATCGTCGGGGTGGGGACCAGGAACAGGTGGGCGATGTCCGCGGTGCTCACACCGAGCACGAGGCGGAGCGTGAGGGCCGCCGCGTTCTCCCGCGTGAGCGCCGGGTGCGCGCACAGCATGACGAGCCGCAGCCGCTCGTCGCGCACGGGCTCCCCCGCGTCGGCCATCATCCGCTGCGCCTCCTCCTGGAGGTCGACCTCCACCGCCAGCCGCGGCATCGCCCGGGCGGCCACGGCCTCGGCCCGGAGTCGGTCGAGGATCCGGCGCCGGGCCGCCGTGAGCAGCCAGGCCGGGGGGTTCGTCGGTACGCCGTCGCGCGGCCAGGTGCGGGCCGCCGACTCGAACGCGTCGGCCAGCCCGTCCTCGGCCAGGTCGAGACGTCGGAACTGGGCGACCAGCAGGGCCGACAGTCGTCCCCAGTGGTCGCGCCACGCGGCCTCCAGGGCTCCGGCGTCGGCCGGGTCACTCCCAGTCGCGGTGGCCCTCATGACCCTCGATCTCGATCGCGGGACGCACCTCGACCGTGTAGGACGAGGGCAGGATCCGGCACAGCTCCAGGACCAGCTCGGCGGAGTCGGCCTCGACCAGGTAGAAGCCGCCCAGCTGCTCGACGCCCTCGGCGTACGGCCCCTCGGTGACGACCGGCGAGCCGCCCACGTGGCGCAGCGTCCGGCCCTGCGACGACCCCGCCAGGGCCTCGCCGGCGACCAGTCGGGCCCGCGTGGTCACCGCCTCGTGGAACGCGGCGTGCGCGTCCATCACGCGCTGGCGTTCCTCGGCGGACGCGGTGTCCCAACCGCCCTCCTCGCCGGCCATCAGCACCAGGAACCTCATCGCGCGCACGTCCTCTCTCCGGGGAGTCTGTCACCGCGATGACGTTCCGGCCCTGGTCCGATCGACACCCGGAGCGGCATCTGCGCCGAGGGACCCCGGCGCCGCGGCTCAGCCCATGCCCGGGGCGTAGGCACGCACCTCGATGCGCCCCTCCTCCGAGCAGATGCGGCCGACGCACTGCAGGAGGTCGTCGAGGTCGTCGGTGTCGATCACGTAGAACCCGGTGAGCTGCTCGGCCGTCTCGGCGTACGGCCCGTCGGTCACGGTCACGTCGTCCACCGAGCCGGACACGATCCGTGCCTGGTCCGAGGCCACGAGCTCCGCGCCCTCGACGAACGTGTGGCCGCGCTCGGCCAGCAGCTTCGCGAACTCCGTGTGCGCGCCGAACACCCGCTCCTTCTCCTCCTGAGGGAGAGCGGCGAACGCGCTCTCGTCGCCGGGGATCAGGACGATGTACTTGGGCATGGCGGTTCCTCTCGATCGCTCGATGGTGAGTCTGACACCCGGATGACGCGCGCGGATCCCCGAAATCGACAGGCTCCCGCACCACGCTCCGGCGAGGACGCGAGAGGGGTGGCGTGGTTTGTCCGCGAGTCGTAGATTCGCCGACAGAGAGACGACCGTCACGACAGCCGACACTGCAGCACGACTGCCCCGTCGGCCCGGCCAGGACCTTGCCGGACCGCCTGACAGCCAGGCACGCACGGGATGCCATGGAACCACCCGCTGGGAGCACGTCCGGGGCCACGACCCGGGCTCGACGCCGCCTCGAGGCACGGGGCGTCGTGCAGGGCGTGGGCTTCCGACCCCACGTCTACGCGCTGGCCCGTGCCCACGGCCTGGCGGGCGAGGTGTGGAACACCCCGGGGGGTCTGGTCGCCGAGGTCGAGGGCGACCCGGCGGGTGTCGAGGCGTTCTGCCGCGAGCTCGCCGCCCGGCCGCCACCCCTCGCCGTCGTCGAGAGCCTCACCTGGGTCGACGTGCCGTCCAGAGGTGGCACGGAGTTCGCGATCCGGGCGTCGCGACCGGGCGGAGGCCGCACCTTCGTCTCGCCCGACGTGACCATCTGCGACGACTGCCTGCGGGAGCTCACGGACCCGGCCGACCGTCGCTTCCGGCACCCGTTCATCACCTGCACCAACTGCGGTCCCCGGTTCACGATCACGGTCGGGCTCCCCTACGACCGGCCGGCGACCACGATGGCCGGCTTCCCGATGTGCGCCGCCTGCGCTCGCGAGTACGCCGATCCGGCCGACCGCCGGTTCCACGCCCAGACCGTGTGCTGCCCCGACTGCGGCCCTCGCCTCCGGCTCGCGGGTCCCCACCGGGAACCGTCGTACGACGAGGCCGCCCTGGGCGAGGCGCGCAGCCTGCTCTCCGCCGGCGCGGTCGTGGCGGTGAAGGGCATCGGGGGCTTCCACCTCGCCTGCGACGCGACCAGCGAGGAGGCCGTGGCCACCCTGCGCAAGCGCAAGCAACGCGGTGACAAGCCGTTCGCGGTGATGGTCGCCGACCGGGAGACCGCTGCGGGACTCGTCCACCTCGACGACGCCGAGGTCGCCCTGCTGTCCGCGCGCACCCGCCCGGTGGTGCTCGCCAGGTCCCGCCCGACCGAGGCTGCCCCTCGCCTCGCGCCCTCCGTGGCGCCGGGCAACGCCGATGTCGGCGTCATGCTGGCCTACTCGCCGCTCCACCACCTGCTGCTCGGGCTCCCGGGCGACCGCCCGGGGCCGCGGGTCCTGGTGATGACGAGCGGCAACCTGGCCGGCGAGCCGATCGTGACCGGGGACGACGAGGCGCTGACCCGGTTGGCCGGTCTCGTCGATGCCTGGCTGCTGCACGACCGCCCGATCCACGTGCCGTGCGACGACTCGGTGACCCGCGTCGTGGCCGGTGCCGAGGCTCCCGTGCGTCGCTCGCGCGGCGAGGCGCCGCTCCCCCTCACGCTGCCCTTCGAGGCGCCCCCGGCCCTCGCGGTGGGAGGCGACCTCAAGAACACCTTCTGCGTCGCCGACGGCCGGCTCGCCTGGCTCTCCGCACACGTCGGTGACATGGACGACCTGGCGACGCTCCGGGCGTTCGACACCGCGGAGTCCCACCTCGAGCGGCTGACCGGCGTCCGGCCGCGCGCCCTGGTCGCCGACCGGCACCCGTCGTACCGCTCCCGGCGCTGGGCTCTCGAGCACGCGGCCGGCCGACCGGTCCTCCAGGTCCAGCACCACCACGCCCACGTCGCCTCGACGATGGCCGAGCACGGCGTCCCCGGCCACGAACGGGTGCTGGGCGTCGCCTTCGACGGCACCGGCTACGGCGACGACGGCGCGGCCTGGGGAGGGGAGCTGCTGGTCGCGTCGTACGCCGGCTACACCCGCGCCGGGCACCTGGCGTACGTCGACCTCCCGGGCGGCGATGCCGCCGTCCGCAACCCGTGCCGGATGGCGCTCTCGCACCTGCGCAGCGCGGGGGTCGAGTGGACCGACGACCTGCCCAGCGTGCAGGCCTGCCGGGACGACGAGCTCCGGCTGCTGCGGCGGCAGCTCGAGCGGCGGCTCGGCTGCGTGCCCACGTCGAGCATGGGCCGGCTGTTCGACGCCGTCGCCTCCCTGGCCGGCATCTGTCACCGGGCCGGCTACGACGCGCAGGCTGCGATGGAGCTCGAGGCCGTCGCCCGCGGGGCCGGTGAGGTCGCCGGGTACCCGTTCGAGCTCCGGGCCGACGCGGGAGGCGGGCCGGTCGTGTACGACCCGGCGCCCGTGGTGCGGGCGGTCACGCACGACGTGCGCGCGGGTGTCCCGGCTGCCATGGTCGCCGCCCGCTTCCAGCAGGGCGTGGTCGACCTCGTGGTGGCAGCTGCCGCCGGGCTGCGTCACCGGACCGGCCTCACCCGGGTGACCCTGAGCGGCGGCGTCTTCCTCAACGCCTTCGTCACCGCCGGATGTGTCCGCGAGCTCGGCGCGGCGGGCTTCGACGTGCTGCGCCACCACCGGGTCCCGCCCAGCGACGCCGGACTCGCCCTCGGGCAGGTCGCGGTGCTCGCGCACTCGCCCACCTCCGGAGGCACCCCCTCCGTCCCACACAGGCGACCGACGTCGCCGGAAGAGGAGTCACCATGTGTCTAGCCGTGCCGGGCCGGATCACCGAGATCTGGGAGGACGACGGGAACCCGATGGGGCGGGTCAGCTTCGGCAACGTGACCAAGGACGTGTGCCTGGCCTACGTCCCCGACATCAAGGTCGGTGAGTACACGATCGTCCACGTCGGCTTCGCCCTGCAGCGCCTCGACGAGAAGTCGGCGCTCGAGACGCTGGCGATCTTCCGGCAGATGGGCGAGCTCGACGCGGAGTTCGGCGACCAGTGGGGTCGCGCGGCGGAGCAGGCCGGGATGCCCCGGCCCGATCGGACAGGAGGCGTGGCATGAAGTACCTCGAGGAGTTCCAGGACCCGGAGCTGGCCAGGCGCCTGCTCGACGACATCCACGCGACCGCGACCCGGCCGTGGGCGATGATGGAGGTCTGTGGCGGCCAGACGCACTCGATCATCCGGCACGGGCTCGACCAGCTGCTTCCCGAAGGCATCGAGCTGATCCACGGACCCGGGTGCCCGGTGTGCGTGACGCCGCTCGAGGTGATCGACAAGGCGCTGGAGATCGCGGGGCGCCCCGGGGTCATCTTCTGCTCGTTCGGCGACATGCTGCGGGTGCCCGGGAGCGACAAGGACCTGTTCCGGGTCAAGAGCGCCGGCGGCGACGTCCGCGTCGTCTACTCGCCGATGGACGCGCTCGCGATCGCCCGGAAGAACCCCGATCGCCAGGTCGTGTTCTTCGGGATCGGCTTCGAGACGACCGCGCCGCCGAACGCGATGACCGTCTACCAGGCGCGGAAGCTCGGCATCCCCAACTTCAGCCTGCTGGTCAGCCACGTCCGGGTGCCACCGGCCATCGAGGCGATCATGACCTCACCGGAGTGTCGGGTGCAGGCCTTCCTGGCGGCGGGCCACGTCTGCACGGTCATGGGTACGTCGGAGTACCCCGCCCTGGCCGAGCGCTTCGAGGTCCCCATCGTGGTGACCGGGTTCGAACCGCTCGACATCCTCGAGGGCATCCGCCGGGCCGTGCACCAGCTCGAGGAGGGCCGGCACGAGGTCGAGAACGCCTATGCCCGGGTCGTGTCCCCGGAGGGCAACCCGATCGCGATCGAGATGCTCGAGGACGTGTTCGAGGTCGTCGACCGGTCCTGGCGGGGCATCGGGATGATCCCGCAGAGCGGGTGGCGGCTGTCCGACCGCTACCGCGACTGGGACGCCGAGGCGCGCTTCCAGGTCGGGGACATCCACACCCAGGAGTCGTCGATCTGCCGCAGCGGCGAGGTGCTCCAGGGGCTGATCAAGCCGCACGAGTGCGCCGCCTTCGGCAAGGAGTGCACGCCGCGGAACCCGCTCGGAGCCACCATGGTGTCCAGCGAGGGCGCGTGCGCGGCGTACTACCTCTACCGGCGGATGCAGGTGCCGCCGGCATCGGAGCCGGTGCCCGTCGGCGCCGCCAGCACGGACGGGGCCCGCTGATGGTCTCCGAGCCGGTCACCATCGAGCCCGTCGCGAGCTTCGAGGGGTGGACGTGCCCGCTGCCGCTGCGCGACAGCCCGAACGTGGTGATGGGCCACGGGGGAGGGGGCGCGATGTCGGCGGAGCTGGTCGAGCACGTCTTCCTCCCAGCGTTCGCCAACGGCGCCCTCGCCCAGCTGGGTGACTCCGCGGTCCTCGAGGTCGGGCAGAGCCGCCTGGCGTTCTCCACGGACTCGTTCGTGGTGCGGCCGCTGTTCTTCCCCGGAGGCAGCATCGGCGACCTCGCCGTCAACGGCACCGTCAACGATCTGGCCATGAGCGGGGCGACCCCCATGTTCCTGTCGGCCGGTTTCATCCTCGAGGAGGGGGTCGAGATCGCCCGGGTGGGCGCGGTCGCGCAGCGGCTCGGCGAGGCCGCCGAACGCGCCGGGGTCCGGGTGGTGACGGGCGACACCAAGGTGGTCGAGTCGGGACACGGCGACGGGGTCTACGTGAACACCGCCGGCATCGGCGTGATCCCCGACGGGGTCGACGTCCGGCCCGACCGGGCACGGCCGGGCGACCGGGTGATCGTCAGCGGCGACCTCGGCGTCCACGGGGTCGCGATCATGAGCGTCCGCGAGGGGCTCGAGTTCGGGACCGAGCTGCGCAGCGACAGCCAACCGCTCCACGGGCTCGTCGCGGCGATGCTCGCGGTGACGCACGACCTGCACGTCCTGCGCGATCCCACCCGCGGGGGCCTGGCGACCTCGCTCAACGAGATCGCCTCCGCGTCCGGCGTCGGGATCACCCTCGACGAGCGCCGCCTCCCGATCCCCGAGGTGGTGGCGGACGCCTGCTCCCTCCTCGGCCTCGACCCGCTCCAGGTGGCCAACGAGGGGAAGCTGGTCGCGTTCGTGCCGCCCGAGCACGCGGACGAGGTGCTCGAGGCGATGCGGGCGCACCCCGCGGGTGCGGGTGCCGTGGTCGTCGGTGAGTGCGTCGCCGACCACCCCGGCATGGTCTCCGAGCGCACCGGGTTCGGGGCCGAGCGGGTGGTCGACCTGCCCATCGGCGAGCAGCTCCCCAGGATCTGCTGAGCCATGAAGTTCCTGGCGTTGTGGAACATCGAGCTGTCGCTGCTCTCCGAGGCGATGGTCGGCGCGATCGCGCGGATGCCGGAGTACGGCGAGCGCCTGGAGCGGGAGGGCAAGGTGCTCGCCCGCTACCACATCGTGGGGGCCCACGGCGGGGCGTGGATCTACGAGGTGGACTCCCACGAGGAGTTCGAGCGGCTGCTGGCCGTGGCGCCGGTCTTCAACTTCGCCCGCTACACGATCCATCCCCTGGCGGACATGTCCGGAGGGCCCTCATGAGCACCCGGCAGGAGGTGGGTCGCGTGATGGCGGTGTCCGCCGACGACACCCGCGAGCTCGGCCTGCACCGGCACCTGCTGGTCAGCGAGCGCCTGCGGCTCCGCCGTCGGCAGCTGGGCCTGACCCAGAAGGAGGTCGTGGCGCGGCTCCGGCGGCTCGGGGTGGACACGACCAACAAGGCGCTCTCGAGCCTCGAGCACGGAGCGGGGCTCGACGTCTGCAAGCTGCCCGAGCTCGCGCACGCGCTCGACTGCACGCTCACCTACCTGGTCGGGCTGACCTCCGACCCGCTGCGCTGGGAGCCGGACGGCGGCACCTGGCCGGTGCTCGGGCGCGTCATGGCCGGGGCCGACGCCGCCTCGTTCCAGCCGCGGTCGGTGCCGTCCGAGGCACCGGCTGCGCCGCCTCCCGGAGCGTCCGAGCGCCCGAGCGGCCCCTGGATCCTGGGCCCGGTGCCGTCGTTCCGGAGGCGAGCCGACTGATCGGCCCCTGCCGGGCGGGGACCTACATCTTGCGGATCTCCAGGTAGCGCTTGATGTCGGGCAGCGACGCGACCGCGACCCCGGCCATCACCGCCGCGGTCAGCAGCACGAACAGCTTCCTCATCTCGTCCACCTCCTCCTCCCCAGTATCCGGGTGACGCCTGATCCGCCCGGGTCCTCTCAACCACCCTCGCGAGCGGGTTCGCGCCGGGCCGCCACGGGCCACGGCCGGGACAGCTCCCGGCGTACGACGTCGAGCACCATCGCCGCGGCGGGTCCGACCGCGCCCGCGACGGCGTCGGTGAGACCGATCCCGTCGTCCAGGCTCTCGGGCTGACACCCGACCACCAGGATCCGGTCGACGTGGCCGCCGAGCACCGGGACGAGGGCCATGACCCCGCCGGGGGACAGGTCGTGGGCGTCCATCACCACCGCGGGCAGGTCGCCCCCGAGGTCCCGGGGCGGAAGGTCCGGCTCGATCACGTAGAGGGACCCGGGTGGCCCCGCCTGCTGGGACACCGTGTCGACCAGGACCAGCACGTCGTACCCGCTCAGCAGCTCGTAGACCAGGTGGACGCTGCGGATCCCGAAGTCGACGACCCGCACCCCGTCGGGCAGCGGCTCGCGCACCAGGTGTGCGGCGACCGCGACCCCGAAGCCGTCGTCGGCCCGGAAGATGTTGCCGACGCAGGCGACGAGGATCCGCGGTCCCTGCACGGCCTCGCGCGTCGTCGTCATCGGGTGCTCCCGCCCGCGAGCGGCTCGACCTCGTCGGGGGCGAAGTAGAGGTAGCGGCCGTGGCTGTCCTTGAGGTCGGAGCCCGGGTCGTCGTCGACCGTCACCGCCAGGTGGGTGCCCTGGTCCACGTCGCGGAGCACGGCGGCCACGGTCGCGGTGCGCCCGGCGAGGAACAGGTCGTAGGCGTCGGCGCGCCGCACGCCCGGCCGGAGGATGACGCGCGTCCCTCGACCCACCTCGGTGGCCCCGATCCGGACGGTGTCGCGCTCCGGGTCCACCGAGGCGTCCGACCCCGGGTCCCACCAGGGGGTCTCGAGCGGAGGCAGCTCGGTCGCGCGGTCCTCGTCGATGCGGCCGCCCGACATCTGCTCCAGGTAGCGCACCGTCCCGTGCAGCCGGTCCCAGAGGTCGGGCGGCATCGCGTCGACCTCGCCGAGCAGGGCCGCGGTGCGGGGGTCGGTGCCGCGCATCTCGCGCTTCTCCTGCTCGGACAGCGTCATCGTGCGCAGGCTGAGCAGCTCGTCGACCTCGAGGGCGTCGAAGAAGGCGGTCTCGCTCTCGGGCGCCAGCGTGGCACGGTCGTAGAGGATGATCGGCGACGCCAGCATCACCGCGTCGTCGTCGCCCGGGCCGAGGACGGGGAAGACGCCCTCGTGGCGCCGGGCCTCGGCGAGGGGGCGGGCCCACTCGGGCGGGTCGGTGAGCGACAGGAAGCGCCCGCCGTCGACGCGGAGCAGCAGGTGGGTGGCGACCAGCGCGCGTCGGAGCCAGGTCGGACGCGCGGGACCACCGTCCTCCGCGTCGTCCGACGCCGCGGGCGTGCGGTTGTCGACGCTCACCGACAGCACCCGCACGGCGTACGGCGAGTCGGGCCGCTCGACGTGGGTCACGACGCCGAGGCGCAGGGGCTCCCGCACGCGCACGAGGCGTCCGCACACCCGGTCGTCGTCGCCCCGGAGCTCCTCCACCTCCGTGCCGCCATCGACGTCGATCACGGCACCGCCCCCCGCTTCGGTGACCGGCACGTCGTACTCGCGGGCGGTGGCCTCGTCGAATCCGGTGTACGTCGCGTCGCCCACCTCGAGGCGGTCGACGGGTTCGAACCGCGGGCCGACGCGCCGTTCGACGGTGCGGTGCTGGACCTGGAGGAAGCGCACCGTGACGGTCAGGTCGCCGCGGCCGTCGACCAGCACCTCGGTGTGGTTCGCGGACCGTTCGGAGGCGTCCTGCTCCACGACGTCCACGGGCATGAGGACACCCCACTGGAACCGCACCTGGTTCTTCGCCGAGCTCGCCCGATAGGGGTACAGCACGTAGCCCTCGTAGAGCACGGCGTCCGCGACCGCTCGAGCTGCCTCGAGCCCGGACGTGGTCGTGCGCGTCACCGATCCCCCTCGAGCAACCGGTCGAAGGTGGTCTCCCAGCCCGTCAGCCCGTGTCGGCCGCGGTAGGCCGCCAGCCGGTCGTAGGTGTCGCCGGCGACCCGGATCCACCGCTGGCCCGGGAAGTGGGCGTCCATCGCGGCCCGCCAGACCGCCACCGGCATCCGGACCTGGGTCTCCTTGTGCCACGGCACGGGCATCACCTGGATCGAGCCGGGTGCGCCGCTGAAGACGGTGCCGCTGAAGAGCAGGAGGAGCGGGACGTCGCCGTCGTCGAGGGCGGTGAGGTACTTGTGGGCGGCGACGTCGATGTCGTAGCTGCACGGCATCGTCAGGTCGAAGTCGCACGACCCGGTGAAGGTCGGCAGCACCTGGGTCAGGAACGCCAGCTGCATCGGCTGCAGCGTCTGGCCCCACCGGGACCGGTCGCCGAACAGGTCGACCACCTGGGCCGCCTCGCGGTCGCTGTAGGCGCGGTGGATGGGCTCGACCCGCACCTGGCAGCGCAGGGCCACGGCATGGACGCGCACCCCGGAGTGCTCGGCCGCCGTCATCCGGAACACCACGGTGGGCCCGGCCGCGAAGGGATCGGCCACGACCTCGCGACACGCGAAGTCGAGGTCCGGTACCGCCGCGAGGCCGTCCGCCGCGGTGTTCATGCCGCGCCCGAACGGGGGATCTCCCGGCCCCGGCGGTCGAGGTCGTCGAAGAACTCCGACATCCGCTCCCAGACCTCCGGCCCACCGCCCAGTCCCTTCCACCACGAGCGCACGACTCCCACCAGCTCGTAACAGCGGTCGATCGGCACCAGGTGCGCACTGAACGACCCGTCGTGGCGCCGCAGCAGCACCGCCTCCACGTCCGGGAGCGTCTCGTCCAGCGCCGGGTTGTCGGCCACGATGGCCGACCACGCGTGCAGGTCGAGCTCGGACTCGGTGGCGCCGCCGGGCCCGGGGTAGAACGCGAGCAGCCGGGGCTCCTCGTCCGCGGCGCCGGACTGGCGGAAGAAGAACACCAGGTCGACCGGGACCCGGAGGGAGTCCCAGGTCGCGTCGTCGAGCTCGAGCCCGGTGACGCGCCGGACGTCCTCCCCGACGGCACGGAACCGGGCACCGCCGGAGCCCTCCGGCGCGAAGAGCAGGTAGCAGGGGCGGCACACGCAGAGCAGCCGGTGCTCGGCCACGTCGGCGACGTGACCGTGCCGCTCGCCGATGTCGACGGCGCAGAACTCGCAGACCTCGTCGGGCTGATCGGGCGCGGGCGCACTCGCCATCCGGCGGAGCCGGCCGAGCCCCGTGCCCTGGGCGGTCATGCGGGCGCCCGCATCGGCAGCGCCACCTTCCAGGCGCCGCGCTCGGGGAGGAGGGGCACGGGGGTGAGCTGCAGGTCGGTCGCGGTCGCCCGCCCCGCCAGGCGCACGTCGTACGCCGTGGCGCAGCCGGCGCAGGCGAGGACGTCACCGTCGAGGGACCCGTCCGAGAGCCGGGCCCGGCAGGAGGGGCAGTGGTCGAGGTAGGCGACCAGGGTCCCGTCGAGGTTGGCCACCAGCAGCTGCTCGTCGCCGACCGCCACGCGGCGCGTGGTGCGCGGCGGGACGTCGAGCTCGACCGGGTGCCAGGGGCCGGCGGTCGGGGGCGTCCCCTCGTCCCGGGCCCGGAAGGGGGTGATCTGCAGGAGGGCCGGGGAGCTCTCGACCATGCCCTCGGCCTCGACCGCGACGACGTCGGGCGCCGCCAGCAGGATGGCGTCCTCGATGGCGCTGGCCACGGTGAGGGCGGATGACGGGCAGCCGTCGCAGCTGCCCTGGAGCCGCAGGTGCACGACGCCTTCGTCGTCGACACCGAGCAGCTCGACGCCGCCGGCGTGCGAACCGAGATAGGGACGGACCCGCTCCAGCGCGCCGTTGACCCGGGTGAGGACGTCGTCGGGATGCAGGCCGTGCAGCACCAGCAGGTTGCCCACGATCTCGTCGTCGGCCAGGCGCCGGGCGAGGTCGGCGGCGCCCGCGTCCAGCAGGGTCTCGATGGTGCGGTCAAGCCCGGCGCCGTACAGCGCCATCACGCAGGCCAGGAGCTCCTGGACGCGCTCCATGACCGCGGGTACGGCGCTCTGCTCGAGGTCGTCCAGCAGCTCGTCGATGCGGGCACTGGACTCACGGACGGACGGCTGCTCCATGCACGGCTCCTTGTCGGGATGTGTCGTGGGGGCTGCCGAGCCGGTCGAGCCAGGCGTACCAGGGGTCGGTCCCCTCCCCGGTCCTCACCGACAGCGGCAGCACCGCGACGCCGGGGTTCAGCGAGCGGGCCCGATCGGTCAGCGCTTCGACGTCGAAGTCGACGTACGGCAGGAGGTCGGTCTTGTTGACCACGACGAGGTCGGCCGTGGCGAACATGTGGGGGTACTTCAGGGGCTTGTCGTCACCCTCCGTCACCGAGATGACCACGACCTTGGCCCGCTCGCCGATGTCGAAGAGGGCCGGGCACACCAGGTTGCCGACGTTCTCGACGAAGACCAGGGAGCCCTCCGCGGGGGCCAGGGCGTGGAGGGCTCCCTCGACCATCCCCGCGTCGAGGTGGCAGCCGGAGCCGGTGTTGACCTGGACGGCGCGTGCCCCGGCGCGCTGGATCCGCTCGGCGTCGAGGGTGGTCTCCTGGTCGCCCTCGACGACGCACACCTCCCGGGTGGGAGAGACGTGCGCGACGGTGAGCTCGAGGAGGGACGTCTTGCCGGCGCCGGGGGAGCTCATCAGGTTGACGGCGTCGATGCGGCGTACGGCGAGCCAGGCGCGCACGTGCTCGGCGAGGTGGTCGTTGCGGGCCAGGACCCGCTCCTCCAGCACGAGCGTGTCGACGGCCGGGTGGTCGTGCGCGTGCTCGTCGCCGGCGTCGTCGTGCGGGTGAGGAGGCGTGGCGCCGAGCGGGGTGATGCGGACGCCGCCGGCCTCGTCGGGCCGGCCGCACCCGCAGGTCAGGCACATGACGGCTCCCTCGCGAGCTCGACCGAGACCACGCTGAGCTCGTCGCCGGCCACCACCTCGACATCGGCGCTGCCGCAGGCACAGAGCAGGATGCGGTCCGGGACCGGCTGCACGGTGCCGCAGGACCGGCAGCAGATCCGGCCGGGCGTCTGCTCGACCACCAGCCGGGCCCCCTCGGCGGCGGTGCCGACCACGGCCAGCTCGAAGCACAGCTCCATGGACTCGGGCACGAACCCCGAGAGCGCGCCGACGCGGACGCGCACCGCGACCACCTGCCGGCCGCCGGTCCGTGCGAGCACCAGGTCGACGACGCTCTGCGTGATCGCGAGCTCGTGCATGCGTCAGTACGGCTTCACGGGCATCTGGGGGGCGTGCTGCTGCTCGACCACGCGGCCACCACCGGTGTACATGTGGACGCCGCACGGCAGGCACGGGTCGAAGCTGCGGACCGCCCGCATGATGTCGATGCCCTTGAAGCTGTCGGGCGGGTTCTCCTCGAAGATCGGGGTGTTCTGCACCGCGTCCTCGTAGGGGCCGGGCGTGCCGTAACCGTCGCGGACGCTGCCGTTCCACGGGGTCGGCGGGTAGGGGTGGTAGTTCGCGATCTTCCCGCCCTTGATCACCATGTGGTGGCTGAGCACCCCGCGGACGGCCTCGGTGAAGCCGACACTGACCGCCTCGTCGGGGACCTCGAAGGGTGTCCAGGTCTTCGTGCGTCCGGCCCGGATCTCCTCGAGCGCCTTCTCACAGAAGAAGAGCGCCTGGGCGGCGGCGTACGCCTGGAAGTACGTGCGTGCCCGGTTGCGCTCCAGCGCGTTGCTCCACCGCGGGATCTTCCACTCGAACGTCACCTCGGGCTTGAGGGCCGTCCGGGGCAGGTTGATCACCACACTGGTCCCGGTCGCCTTGACGTAGCCGACGTCGACCAGTCCCGACAGCGCCGTCGACCAGAGCCGTGCGATCGGTCCGCCGCCGGTGTCCAGGGCGAGGTGGTCCGTGCCGTCGAACCAGCGCGGCGACATCGTCCAGCTGTAGTTGGCGTTGAAGTCGCGCTTGCCCGGCTTGGGGATCGTGTGCTGGTTCCACGGGTGGCGACGGTCGACCGGGTGGCCCAGCGGGTCGCGCTCGACGAAGACCTCGCGGTTCGACTCCGCCCAGTCCTCGTAGTAGGAGTGGCCCAGCAGGATGCGCATCCCCAGGTTGATCTCGACCAGGTCGTTGGTGACCAGGTTGCCGTCGACCACCACGCCCGGGGTGACGAACATCTTGCGGCCCCAGTCGGTCATGTGGTCGTAGCGGAAGTCGCAGTGCTGGGGGTCGTTGAAAGCCCCCCAGCAGCCCAGCAGGATCCGACGCTCGCCGACGTGCTCGTAGCCCGGCAGCGCCTCGTAGAAGAAGTCGAAGAGGTCGTCGTGCACGGGCACGACCCGCTTCATGAACTCGACGTAGCGCATCAGCCGGGTCAGGTAGTCGGTCATCAGCTGGATCGTCGGGACGGTGCCGACGCCGCCGGGGTACAACGTCGACGGGTGGACGTGGCGTCCCTCCATCAGGCAGAACATCTCGCGGGTGTAGCGACTGACCTGCAGGGCCTCGCGGTAGAACTCACCCTCGATCGGGTTGAGCGACCGCATGATGTCGCCGATCGTGCGGTACCCGTGGTCGGCGGCGTGGGGTGCCTCGGTGTTGTTCGCCCTCTCCAGGACGCCGGGGTTGGTCTCCTTCACCATCCGCTCGCAGTAGTCCACCCCGACCAGGTTCTCCTGGAAGATGTTGTGGTCGAACATGTACTCGGCCGCCTCACCGAGGTTGATGATCCACTCACCGAGGTGCGGCGGGGCGACGCCGTACGCCATGTTCTGGTTGTAGACCGAGCAGGTCGCGTGGTTGTCGCCGCAGATGCCGCAGATGCGGCTGGTGATGAAGTGCGCGTCGCGCGGGTCCTTGCCCTTCATGAACAGGCTGTAGCCGCGGAAGATCGACGACGTGCTGTGGCACTCGCGCACCTCCTTCTGCTTGAAGTCGATGCTGGCGTAGATGCCGAGGCTGCCGACGATCCTGGTGATCGGGTCCCACGACATCTCGACGACGTCGGTGTTGTCCTTCGTGGTGGTCATCTCGTTGGCCCCGCCCTCACCAGTTGCGCTTGTAGCCGGTCGTGAGCTCGCCGCCCTTGTGGCGCCAGCTCGGCTCCTTGTCCAGGGTGTCCTCGGTGACTTGCCTCAGCCGGCGGATGGCCTTCCCGTAGAGGGCGCTGCCTCGCGAGGAGATCTTCGCGCCGGGTGGCTCGTCCATGAACGGCATGAACTTGTCGGGGAACCCCGGCATCGTGCAGCCGATGCAGATGCCGCCCACGTTGGGGCAGCCGCCGACGCCGTTGATCCAGCCGCGCTTGGGGACGTTGCACTTCACCACCGGACCCCAGCAGCCGAGCTTGACGATGCACTTCGGCGAGCCGTACTCCTTGGCGAAGTCGCCCTGCTCGTAGTAGCCGGCCCGGTCGCAGCCCTCGTGCACGGTGGCCCCGAACAGCCAGCGCGGCCGGAGCGCCTCGTCGAGCGGGATCATGGGCGCCTGCCCGGCCACCTGGTACAGCAGGTAGACCAGGGTCTCCGAGAGGTTGTCCGGATGGATCGGGCAGCCCGGCACGCACACGATGGGCAGCCCCGCCTTGGACTTCCAGTCCCAGCCCAGGTAGTCGGGCACGCCCATCGCGCCGGTGGGGTTGCCGGCCATCGCGTGGATGCCGCCGTACGTCGCGCAGGTCCCGACCGCCACCACGGCCGTCGCCTTCGGGGCGAGCCGGTCGAGCCACTCGGAGGTCGGCATCGGCTGCCCCGTGTCCGGGTTGTTGCCGAACGCCGCCCAGTAGCCCTCGTTCTTGATCGCCTCGTTGGGGATCGAGCCCTCGACGATCAGCACGAACGGCTCGAGCTCGCCGCGGTCCGCCCGGTGCCACCAGGCGATGAAGTTGTCCGCACCCTGCTCGGGACCGCACTCGTAGTCGATGAGGGGCCAGTGGACGGCGATCTTGGGCAGCCCGGGCAGGGCGCCGAGCACGATCTCCTCGATGCTGGGCTGGGTGGCCGCGGTGAGCGCGACGGAGTCGCCGTCGCAGCTCAGGCCGCCGTTCATCCAGAGGACGTGCACGACGCCTTCGTCCGCCTCGCCGCCCGCGGCTCCGCCTGCCTGTGTGCCCGGATCAGCGACGCTCGTCATGTCCATCCGCCTCGCGCTCGACGTAGAAGTGCACGGACTTTCATCCTGTGTCGCGCGCAGCCACGGGACCACCCGTCGGATCGGGTGCTTTTCGCGTGAATCGGGGAGTCCGCGATCCGGGGAATCCGGTGGTGCCCGGGACGGTCCGACCGGTGCCGGGATCAGCGGTCGCGCAGGCCCGCGACGGACGGGGGGACCTCGATGCCGTCGGTGAGGTCGGGGGCCGCGAGCGGCGCGTCGTACACCTGGCGCAGGGGGACGACGCCCGCCCAGGCGGGTCCGGCCACGTCGTCCGGCCCGTCCTCGGGCCAGCCGTCGGAGATCCTCAGCGACCAGTCCTCGATCGGGAGCGCCAGCACCAGGGTGGCAGCCAGCTCGGCCTGGGTGGGCCGGCGTACCTCCGCCACCCGGCCCGGCAGCAGCCGCTCGGTGATCAGGTCGAGGGCGCGTGGCTTGTCGTCGGTGAGGGGCGTGCACCGCCCGTAGACGACCGCCGAGCGGTAGTGGATGGAGGACTCGAAGGCGCTGCGGGCCACGAGGAGCCCGTCGTACGACGTGACGGCGAGCGCCGTGGGCACGCCGCTCGCGAGGCGTCGCATCCAGCGCGACCCGGTCGAGCCGTGGGCGAGGACCCGGTCGCCGTCGCGGATCACGGCCGTCGGGATGACCGCCGGGGTGCCGTCCTCGGCGACGAGGGCGAAGTGACCGACCAGGGCGCCGTCGAGCAGCCGGTCGAGCGCGGCGCGGTCCGTGCTCGCCAGCTCGGGGAGGCGGATCCCGCGACGCGCGTCGGCTGAGCGGCTCATCCCGGGGAACCTACCGGCCCCGGGGCCTCCCGGGCACGGCCGCCCGGATCGCTCCCCTCGCAGGCTCGGGGACCGGGCGGGGTTTCGAGACGCGTCGCGCATCCCTCGCGTGCCTCGGGCCTGCGCCGACGCTCCTCAACCTGCCCGCCTGGTCGCTCCCCTCGCAGGCTCGGGGAGCGGGCGGGCACGTTTGCACTCGGGGGGTGCGAGTGCTAAACATGACGCTGGCACTCTCGGGCTGAGAGTGACAACACATTCGGACCGGTGAGTTGAGGTCAGAAGCGTCGGCGGGAAGGGTCCGCCGAGCAGCCTGGCCGTCCGTCGCGGGCAGCGATCCGGCCGCCAGACGCTGAATCACGCCAAAGGAATCGCGGAGAACATGGCCAAGCTGATTGCTTTCAACGAGGAGGCCCGCCGCGGGCTCGAGCGAGGGATGAACCAACTCGCCGACGCGGTCAAGGTCACGCTCGGTCCCAAGGGCCGCAACGTCGTGCTCGAGAAGAAGTGGGGAGCGCCCACCATCACCAACGATGGTGTGAGCATCGCCAAGGAGATCGAGCTGGAGGACCCCTACGAGAAGATCGGGGCCGAGCTCGTCAAGGAGGTCGCCAAGAAGACCGACGACGTCGCCGGTGACGGCACGACGACGGCCACGGTGCTGGCCCAGGCGATGGTCCGCGAGGGCCTGCGCAACGTCGCCGCCGGCTCCAACCCGATGAGCATCAAGCGGGGCATCGAGAAGGCCGTCGAGGCCGTGACCGAGCAGCTCCACGCCGCGTCCAAGGACGTCGAGACCAAGGAGCAGATCGCCTCGGTGGCGGCCATCTCCGCCGGTGGCGACCAGAGCGTCGGCGACATCATCGCCGAGGCCATGGACAAGGTCGGCAAGGAAGGCGTCATCACCGTCGAGGAGTCGAACACGTTCGGCATCGACCTCGAGCTGACCGAGGGCATGCGGTTCGACAAGGGCTACATCTCGGCGTACTTCGCCACCGACATGGAGCGCATGGAGGCCGTCCTCGAGGACCCCTACATCCTCGTGGCCAACCAGAAGATCTCGTCGGTCAAGGACCTCCTGCCGATCCTCGAGAAGGTCATGCAGTCGGGCAAGCCGCTGCTGATCATCGCCGAGGACACCGACGGCGAGGCCCTGTCGACCCTGGTCGTCAACAAGATCCGCGGCACGTTCAAGTCCGTCGCCGTCAAGGCCCCGGGCTTCGGTGACCGCCGCAAGGCCATGCTGCAGGACATCGCGATCCTGACCGGTGGCCAGGTCATCTCCGAGGAGGTCGGCCTCAAGCTGGAGTCGACCGGCCTCGAGCTGCTCGGCCAGGCGCGCAAGGTCGTCATCACCAAGGACGAGACCACCATCGTCGAGGGTGGCGGCGACTCCGCCCAGATCGAGGGTCGGGTCAACCAGATCCGCGCCGAGATCGAGAAGAGCGACTCCGACTACGACCGCGAGAAGCTGCAGGAGCGGCTGGCCAAGCTGGCCGGCGGCGTCGCGGTGATCAAGGTCGGCGCGGCCACCGAGGTCGAGCTCAAGGAGCGCAAGCACCGCATCGAGGACGCCGTCCGGGCCGCCAAGGCCTCGGTCGAGGAGGGCATCGTCGCCGGTGGCGGCGTCGCGCTGCTCCAGGCCGGCGCCCGTGCGTTCGAGAAGCTCGACCTGACCGACGACGAGGCCACCGGTGCCAACATCGTCCGGGTCGCGGTGAGCGCTCCCGTCCGCCAGATCGCGCTGAACGCCGGACTCGAGGGTGGCGTCGTGGCCGAGAAGGTCGCCGGCCTGCCCGACGGCCACGGTCTCAACGCGGCCACCGGCGAGTACGGCGACATGCTGGCCGCGGGCGTGCCCGACCCGACCAAGGTCGTCCGCTCCGCTCTGCAGAACGCCGCCTCCATCGCGGCGCTGTTCCTGACGACCGAGGCGGTCATCGCGGACAAGCCCGAGAAGGCTGCCCCGATGGGTGGAGACCCGTCCGGCGGCATGGGTGGCATGGACTTCTGAGTCCAGAGCGACGAGGGAGCCCCGGCGAAGCCGGGAGCGACCGAGGAGTGGCGGGCGAAGAAGTCCGATAGAGATGGACTTCTGAGTCCAGAGCGACGAGGGAGCCCCGGCGAAGCCGGGAGCGACCGAATCCGTTCAGCAGACACAGTCACACAGCGTGGCCCCGGGTCCGCCCGGGGCCACGCTGCATTTCACGCGTTCCGGGACGTCGTACGTCGTGATCGCCAGGACGACCAGTGCGCATGACGTCGTCGGGGCGCCGGCCGACAACCTGACGTTCGGCCGCTGACCCGTGTGAGAGCGTGACCGCGTGAGCTGGGTGATCGAGGAGCCGACGACCGACGACGCCGCCGAGCTCGCTCGCGTGCACGTCGCGGTGTGGCGCGAGGCGTACGCCGCGCTGATGCCGGCCGCCTTCCTGGCGTCCCTCGACCCGGTGGCCGCGGCGGCGTCCTGGCGCGAGCGTCTGGCCGACCCGGTGCCGGACGTCCGGACCTGGATCGCCCGCGACGCCGACGGGATCTGCGGGATGACCAGCAGTGGTCCGGCCCGCGACGAGGACGCTCCCACCGGCTGGCAGCTCTACGCGATCAACGTCCTGGCTCGCGTCTACGGCACCGGCATCGGCGACGCGCTGCTCGACCGCGCCATCGGCGACCGCGCGGCGTACCTCTGGATCGCGGAGGGCAACGCTCGGGCGGCGGCCTTCTACCGCCGCCACGGGTTCGCCGAGGACGGCGGCCGCGCCACCCACGCGTCGAGCGGCACCACCGAGCTGCGGATGTCGCGAGCGCGCGTCGCGAGGTGAGTGCGACAGCCCTGGCGCTCGTGCTGACGGCGGCGCTGCTGCATGCGACCTGGAACCTGGCTGCGAAGGGTGTGACGGGCGACCGCGTCGCCTTCATCTGGCTGTACGTCGTGACCAGCGTCGCCCTCTGGGTGCCCGTGGCGATCGTCTGGGTCGTCGCCACCGGCGAGCGCCCGGGCTGGCCCTGGCTGCTCGGGGCGGCGGTCACCGCCGTGCTCCACATCGGCTACCAGCTGGTGCTGCAACGCGGGTACGCCGAGGGCGACCTCAACCTCGTCTACCCCCTGGCGCGTGGATCGGGCCCGTTGCTGACCTTCCTGGTCGCGGTGGGGGTCCTCGGCCAACGACCGGGGGCGGTCGCGGCGGCCGGTGTCCTGGCGATCGTCACCGGCGTACTGCTGATCGCGCTCGGTCGCGGCCGAGGAGCGGTGCGACCCGGCGTGACCTGGGGCCTGCTGACCGGCGCCACGATCGCGTCGTACACGCTCTGGGACGCCTTCTCCGTCACCCGGCTGTCCGTGCCGCCACTGCCGTACTTCGTGCTCGGCACCGTGCTCCAGCTCCCGTGGCTCGCGGTGCTCCTCACGCAGCGGCGCGCGCCCCAGACGCTCGGCCACGTCTGGCGTGCGGCAAGGAGGCCGATCCTGACCGTCGGCGTGCTCTCCCCGCTCGCCTACATCCTGGTGCTGCGCGCCCTCCAGCTCGCGCCCGTCGCACTCGTGGCGCCGGCGCGGGAGTCGAGCATCGTGGTGGGTGCCCTCTTCGGGTGGCTCGTGCTGCACGAGCCCCACCCGGCGCGCCGCCTCGTGGGCGCCGCCGTGGTGGTGCTCGGGATCGTCCTGATCACCGTCGGGTGAGTCTGAGAGGCTGGCCGCGTGGAGGGACTGCTGCTCGCGGCCGGCGCCGGGCGCCGGATGGGCACCCCGAAGGCGCTGGTCTCCGACGACGCCGGGTCGTGGCTCCTGCGGGGCATCACCTGCCTGTACGACGGTGGCTGCGCCCGCGTGAGCGTGGTGCTGGGCGCCGAGGCGGAGCGGGCCCGGGCCGTCGTCAGCGGCCCTGCCGGCGCGGGTCCCGCCACCCCTCATCGTCGTCGCGGAGGACTGGGACGAGGGCATGGGCGCCTCGTTGCGCGCCGGCCTCCGATCGCTCGCCGAGTCCGCTGACGACGGGGCGGTCGTCTCGCTGGTGGACCTCCCGGACCTGGTCCCGGAGGTCGTGGCGCGGGTGATCGCGACGGCCGACGGTCCCGCCTCGCTCGCGCGGGCGTCGTACGACGGGACGCCGGGCCACCCGGTCCTCCTCGGCCGCGACCACTGGTCCGGGGTCATCGAGACCGCGGTCGGCGACCGGGGGGCCCGCGACTACCTCGCCGGGCGCGAGGTCGCCCTGGTCGAGTGCGGCGATCTCGCCACCGGTCAGGACCTCGACTCCCGTCCCTGACCCGGCCGCCTCCCCCTCGCTCCCTGTGGACAAGCGGACGAGAGGCGATCCAACCGTCGGCCAACGGTGGCACAAGTAGCCTGGAGGACATGGAGCCGACGTCTGCCGCCGACGTGGCCGGTCTGCTGGGCCGGACCGGCTACCTCTGCGACGACGAGCTCGCCACCGTCACCTACCTGATGCTCACGATGCAGCGCCCGCTGCTGCTCGAGGGCGAGCCGGGCACGGGCAAGACCGCGCTGGCCGAGGCGCTCGCCGAGGCGCTCGAGCTGCCGCTGGTGCGTCTGCAGTGCTACGAGGGCATCGACGCCACCCAGGCGCTCTACGACTGGGACTTCCCGCGCCAGATCCTCCACCTGCGGGCCCTCGAGGCGGGCGGCGGCGCCGACGTCGAGGAGGCCGAGAAGAGCCTGTACGACGAGCGGTTCCTGCTCGCCCGGCCGGTCCTGGCCGCCCTCCAGCAGAGCCCCGCCCTGCTGCTGGTCGACGAGGTCGACCGCGCGGACGACGAGTTCGAGGCGTTCCTGCTCGAGGTGCTCTCGACCTGGCAGGTCTCGATCCCCGAGCTCGGCACCGTCAAGGCGGCGACGCCGCCGGTGGTCGTCCTCACCTCCAACCGCACCCGGGAGCTGCACGACGCCCTCAAACGCCGGTGCCTCTACCACTGGATCGACCACCCGGGGCTGGAGCGGGAGCTCCAGATCGTCCGCTCCCGCGCCCCGGAGGTGTCGGACGCCCTGGCCCACCAGGTCGTCTCGGCCGTCCAGCAGCTGCGGGGCCGCGACCTGCAGAAGCCGCCCGGCGTGGCCGAGACCATCGACTGGGCGCGGGCGCTCCACCACCTCGGGACGGCCGAGCTCGACCTCGAGTCGGCGTCGCGGACCCTCGGGGCGCTGGTGAAGTACCGCGAGGACTCCGACCGCGTGAAGCACGCGCTGGACCAGCTGCTCCGCGCATGAGCGGCCCACCGGCCACAGGTCGGGGCGGGGACGAGATCCTGCTCGCCTTCGCCCGCGCGCTGCGGGCCGGAGGGGTGCCCGTCACCCAGGACCGCGCCCACGGCTTCCTGGCGGCCGCGGCCGTCCTCGGAGCCGACACGGCGGTCGCGGTCCGTGCGGCGGGCCGCACCACGCTGTGCGCGAGCCCCGACGACCTGGCGCGGTTCGACCAGGTCTTCGAGGCGTTCTTCAACTCCCGCGACGGGCTCCCGCGGCCCCGCCCGGCCGCCCCACCCGAGCCGAGCCTCTCGCAGCTGCCGCTCGAGGAGGCCGACGGTGAGGGCGAGCAGGCGGACGAGGTGGTGCGGGCCGCCGCCAGCGCCACGGAGGTGCTGCGGCACCGCGACGTCGCGACGATGACGGCCGCCGAGAAGCACCGGCTCGCCGCGATGTTCGCGACGTTGCGCCCGCGGCCACCGATGCGTCGTACGGCTCGGCACGAGCGCTGGCGGCGCGGCCAGGTCGACGCGTCCCGCACGCTGCGGTCCAGCCTGCGCCGGCTCGGCGAGCCGGCCGCCATCGAGTGGCGCCGACGGGGACGCCGCCCGCGCCGCGTCGTGCTCCTGGTCGACGTGAGCGGGTCGATGAGCGCGTACGCCGATGCGCTGCTGCGCCTGGCCCACCGGATCACGCAGGGCGTCGGCACCGTCGAGACGTTCACCATCGGCACCCGCGTCACCCACGTGACCCGGGCGATGCGCATCCGCGACCCCGAGCGTGCCCTGGTGGCCGCCGGCGAGACCGTGCCGGACTGGTCCGGGGGCACCAGGCTCGGCGAGACCCTGCGGTTCTTCCTCGACCGCTGGGGCCAGCGCGGAATGGCGAGGGGCGCCGTCGTCGTTGTGTTCAGTGATGGTTGGGAACGAGGAGACGCGGCGATGCTGGGCGAGCAGATGGCTCGGCTCCGGCGGATCGCGCACCGGGTCGTGTGGGTCAACCCGCACCGCGGCAAGGAGGGCTACGAGGCCGTCCAGCAGGGTGTCGTGGCCGCACTCCCGTATCTGGACGACTTCGTCGCCGGGCACTCGCTCGCGACGTACGCCGAGCTGGTCGAGGTGATCGCCGATGCGTGAGGTCCTGCCCGAGCTGCTGGCCTGGTGGCGCGCCGGCGAGGAGATCGGCGTGGGCACCGTCGTGGCCACCTTCCGCTCGGCGCCCCGCCCGCCCGGCGCCTCGATGCTGGTCGGTCCCGACGAGACGGCCGTCGGCTCGGTGTCCGGCGGCTGCGTCGAGGGCGCCGTCTACGAGCTCGGTCAGGAGGTCGTGGCCTCCGGAGCCCCGGTGCTCCAGCGCTACGGCATCTCCGACGACGACGCGTTCGCCGTCGGGCTCACCTGCGGCGGCATCCTCGACGTGTACGTCGAGAAGGTCTCGCGGGAGACGTTCCCCGAGCTCGAGGACCTCGCCGCCGACCTCGAGGCCGGTCGCCCGGTCGCGGTGGCGACCGTGATCGAGCACCCCGACCCGCACTGGCTCGGCCGCCGGGTGATCATCCACCCCGACGGGCACACGGCCGAGCTGTCCGGCTCGCTCGGCTCGACCCGGGCGGACGACGCGGTGCGCGACGACGCGCTGGGCCTCCTCGCGAGCGGCACCAACGCCACGCTCAGCTACGGCCCGGACGGCGAGCGGCGCGGCGAGGGGATGCGGGTGTTCGTGTGGGCGTTCGCCCCGAAGCCGCGGATGCTGGTCTTCGGTGCCATCGACTTCGCGGCCGCGGTCGCCCGGGTCGGCAGCTTCCTCGGCTACCACGTCACGGTCTGCGACGCCCGGCCGGTGTTCGCCACCAACACCCGCTTCCCCGAGGCCGACGAGGTCGTCGTGGAGTGGCCGCACCGCTACCTGGAGAAGCAACGCGACGCCGGAGCGCTCGACGGGCGCACCGTGATCACGGTGCTCACCCACGACCCGAAGTTCGACGTCCCGCTGCTCGAGGTGGCGCTGCGCCTTCCCGAGGTCGCCTACGTCGGCGCGATGGGCTCGCGTCGTACCCACGAGGACCGCGAGGCCCGGCTGCGCGAGGCGGGTCTCTCCGACACCGAGCTGGATCGCCTGTCGAGCCCGATCGGCCTGGACCTCGGAGCGCGGACGCCCGAGGAGACCGCGGTCTCGATCGCCGCCGAGATCATCGCGGGCCGGTGGGGCGGCTCCGGGACGCGCCTGGCCACCGGCGTCGGCCGGATCCACCACGACTGACCGACGCCGCAGGGTGACCCTGGTGGGCCGCCGCGCTACCGTGACCAGCGTCACCCCGAGACCCTGGGACACCCATGACGTCGTCGATCGACCTGCAGAGCCGCCGTCTCGACGCGCTGCGCGCGTGGACCGCCTTCATCGAGCACGGTGACCGGGCCGAGGCGCTGGTGCGGCCCGAGATCCTGCGCAGCTGGCGGCGCTCGCAGCCGCGGGTCTCGCGCGACGTGGAGCAGGCGCCCCTGGACGACGAGTCGGAGGCGCGCGCCTTCTGGCACGACTCACCGCTGCAGACGGCCGTGAGCAACGTCGAGGCCGACCTCCGTCGTACGGCGGAGGACGGCGACCTGGTCCTGGCGGTGACCGACGCGCAGACCCGCATCCTCTGGACGTACGGCGGGCGGGTCATGCGCCGGAAGGCCGAGTCGGTGAACTTCGTCCCCGCCGCCCGGTGGGACGACGAGTCGGTCGGCACCAACGCCCTCGACCTGGCCAACCGGCTGGCGCGGCCGAGCATGGTGTTCAGCGCCGAGCACTACGCCCCGATCGTGCACAACTGGGTGTGCTGGGCCGCGCCGGTGCACGACCCGCTGACCGGCGCTCAGCTCGGGGTCATCGACCTCTCGACCACCTGGGACCGCACCCACCCGATCGGGCTGGCCACCGCCCGCGTGCTGGCACGGCTGATCGAGACCGCGATGCCGCTGTCGACGATGCATCCGGTGGCGCCCGAGCCGGACGGCCCGACCGGCCTCGCGCTCCGCCTGCTCGGCAACGCCGAGGCGACGCTCGACGGCAGCCGGCTGCTGCTCAACCGCCGCCAGACCGAGATCCTCGCGATCCTCGCCTTGCACCCCGACGGTCTCTCCCTCGACCGGCTGCACGCCCTGGTCTACGGCGACCAGGCGGTGACGCTCTCGACGCTCAAGGCCGAGGTGTCGCACCTGCGCGCCTCCCTCGGCGGCCAGCTCGCCTCGCGGCCCTACCGGCTGACGCTGCCGGTCGCCACGGACATCGACGACGTGCTCGACGCCCTGCGACGCGGCGACGCCGCGGGCGCGATCGCGAGCTACGGGGGCGACCTCCTCCCCGGCACCGAGTCGCCGGCGCTGGTCGAGCTGGGGGAGTACGTCGCGGTCGCCATGCGCGAGGCCCTGCTGGCCAACCCCGAGCCGCACGCCGTGATCCGCTACAGCGAGCTGGCGCCGTACGACACCGAGATTCTCGAGGTGTGCCTCGCCGCGCTGGGCGACCGGCCGCACCCCGCCAAGCCCTTGCTCAAGGGCCGCCTCGCCGTCGCCGGCACCTAGCTCGGCGACCAAGAGGGGACCAAGGTCCCGAAACGAGGGAATTGCTGCCCTGCCGCCGGGTCACCTCGGGGCGACACGCTCCTTGCGTAGTGGTGCGCGCCGCTGGAAGGAGATCGGCTCCATGGACATCGTGTTCGCGGCCGGCAAGTACCTGACGTGGGGACCGGTGAGTGTCAGTGTCACGAACCTCGTCATCGTCCTGATCATGATCGTGGTGTTCGTGCTGGCGCTGGTGATCCCCTTCCCGCACGACGCGGGCGGCTCCACGGACGAGAGCGACTCATGAACCCCGTGCCCACCACCGAGGGCGGTGGCACCTGGACGTCCGCCGTACGTGACCGGCTGAGCAGGACCGTGCCTCCCGGACAGGCGCTGCCCGACCGCCAGCCACAGTACGTCTCGTCCTGGATCTACGTCTTCGGCGTCCTGACCCTGGCGGCGCTGGTCGTCGTGATCGGCTCCGGGATCGTGCTCGCGATCGGCGGCGCCGTCTGGTGGCACACCTCCTCGGTCGGCCACTTCGTGAACTCGGTCCACCTGTGGAGCGTCGAGCTGTTCTTCGCCACCATGGTCATCCACCTGTGGGGCAAGTACTGGATGGCCGCGTGGCGCGGCCATCGCGGGCTCACCTGGGTGACCGGCGTCCTGCTGTTCGTGGCCTCGATCGGGACGGCGTTCACCGGCTACCTCAGCACCAGCAACTTCTCCTCGCAGTGGATCAGCGGCCAGGCCAAGGACGGCATCAACTCGATCGGCGTGGGCACGTTCTTCAACGTGCTCAACCCGGCCCAGATGCTGATGTGGCACATCGTGCTGCTGCCGTTGGCGGTCGGGGTGATCACGGTGCTGCACATCATCATGGTCCGGCGTCACGGCGTCGTGCCGCCGCTGGGTGACGAGGAGGCGTCGTGATGACCGACGTGCAGTCGCGTCGACGCAGGCGCCGCACGCCCGACTCCCACGACTACCCGACCCGCCGCTACGACCTGGTCAAGGAGTTCACCATCGCCCTCGGTGTGATGACGGTGCTCTCGTTGCTGTTCGCGGCGATCTTCTCCTCGCCGGACGACCCGTCGATCTCGATGTCCGGCTGGGCCACGGCGGCACCGGCGGACGTCACCGCCACCGCGGCCGGCGAGCTCGCCGGGACCACCACCAGCGCGACGTACGGCCCGCCGTACAACCACAACGCCGAGGGACAGAAGCTGCTCGGGATGCCGCTCCAGAAGTGGGGCGGTGTCGGCATTCCGATCGACTCGGCGGACCTGGTGCTCCAACCGCTCCGGGACGTCAGGGACAACCCCTCGCTGAGCCTGGCGCTCGCCGCCTGGGACGCGCTGCCCGCGGCGACCCAGACCGCCATGGCCACGGCCTACGCGGACGCGCTCGCGAAGGCCCCGAACGGTGACCCCGCGTCCGTGGCCCCCGGCCACTACGGCCCGGTGCCGGCCCTGACCCGTGACTTCCTGACGCTGGCCAAGTCCGGTGGTCTCGAGGGCTCGCTGACATCGGCCGGGACGTTCTACGGCGGCGATGCGACCCGGAGCATGCTGCTGCTGTCCGACGGGGCGTACCTGGAGAACACCGCCGTCGCCGACCACCTGGGCGGGGACCAGTGGGGGATGACGAACGAGATCGGCAACTACCCGGGTCAGCCGTGGATGTGGCTCTACACGTTCTGGTACCAGGTGAAGCCGTTCTCCACCTCCGACAACGCCGACGCGCAGGTCTGGGGCCTGATGATGGCGCTGACCCTGGCGCTGATGCTGATCCCGTGGATCCCCGGGCTGCGTGACCTCCCGCGCTGGATTCCCCTCCACCGGCTGGTCTGGCGCGATCACTACCGGCGCCGGAGCAACGCCTGAGCGCGCGGGGAGAGAGTGCCTCGGGCCGCGGGCCGACAGAGGGACCCGCTCAGAAGAGCTCGTCCAGCAGCCGGTAGAAGGCGATCCGGCCCGGGTCCGCGGGGCGTCCGTACGCCGCGAGCAGGGCCTCTGCCTCGGCGTACGCGTAGGCCGGGTTGAGGTCCACCGCGGCCATCGACCGCGACGCGAGCGCCAGGTCGAGGTGACGGTCGGCGAGGCCCAGTCGGCCGACGTCGACCATGCCGGTGATCTCGAGGGTCGTGGGGTCGGCGAGGAAGTTGGGCAGGCACGCGTCGCCGTGGCAGACGACCAGGTCGCCCAGCTCCAGCGTTCGGCGACCGGGCGCTGGTCGAGCACCTCCTGCAGCAGGTCGGCCGCCGAGCGGCCCCGGCGCTCCTCGTCGAAGTCGTCCTCGTCCACGAGGCCCCGGTCCACCCGCACCCGCGCCAGCGGGACGCTCACCGCGAGCCACCGCTGGAACGGGCAGCCGTCGGGCTCGAGGGCGTGCAGGCGCCCGAGGAAGGCGCCGAGCCCGGTGACGGCGCCGGGGGCCGCGGTCGCAGGCAGCTCACTCAGCGGTACGCCGGGCAGCGCCGCGGTGACGAGGGTGGCGGTGGTGCCGTCGTCGTGCCAGTCGAGCACCGCCGGTGCGGGCAGGTCGGTCGTGGAGAGCCACTCCAGGCGGTCGCGCTCGTCGACGAGCTCGTCGCGGGCGGGGCCCGTGGCGGTCTTGGCGTACCGGCGTCCGTCGGGCGAGCGTCGGACCACCGCGTCGGTGTGCCCCGCGGACACCGTCGCCCACCCCTCCACGGGTTCACTCTAGGACGGGCCACGGGCGGTGCGGCGATACTGCGGGAGTGAGCCAGAACGTGTACGACGACCCCGAGTTCCAGGCCGCCTATCGCGAGCTGCCGAGGTCCGAGCACGGCCTGGCCGGCGCTCCGGAGTGGCCGGTGGTGCGGTCGCTCGTGCCCGACCTCGCCGGTCGTGACGTCGTCGACCTCGGCTGCGGGTACGGCGCCTTCGCCCGCTGGGCGGCCGACCAGGGTGCGTCTCGGGTCGACGCCCTCGACCTGTCGACGAGCATGCTCGAACGCGCCCGCGAGCTCACCGGCCCTGCTCCGGCGATCCGGTGGACGCAGGCGGACCTGGCCGAGGTCGAGCTGCCGGCGGCGTCGTACGACCTGGCGTACAGCGCGCTCGCGATCCACTACCTCGCGGATCTCGGACGCCTGGTGCAACAGGTCCACGCCGCCCTACGACCGGGCGGGACCCTCGTGATCACCACCGAGCACCCGGTCTTCATGGCTCCGACCGCGCCGGAGTGGGTGACGGTCGGCGGCCGACGCGTCTGGCCGTTGGACCGTTACGCCGACGAGGGGCCGCGGGTCACCGACTGGCTGGCCCCGGGCGTTCGGAAGCATCACCGCACGCTGGGGACCACCCTCAACACCCTCATCGACTCCGGCTTCGTCCTGGATCGCGTCGTGGAGTGGAGCCCCACCCTGGAGCAGCTCGCCGACGACCCCGATCTGGCCTCTGAGCGGGACCGACCGATGTTCCTGCTGCTGGCCGCGCACCGCTGACCTCCGGGCAACCTTTCGCCAACCGCCGCGCCGTAGCGTGAGGGGAACCACAGATCCGCTGTGCGCGAAAGGCAGGCGCTCGATGGCCAAGATCAGTCTCACCGTCGACGGGGCCCAGGTCTCCGACGACGTCGAACCCCGGATGCTCCTCGTGCAGTACCTCCGCGAGAAGCTGGGCAAGACCGGCACCGTGATCGGCTGCGACACGAGCAACTGCGGAGCCTGCACCGTGCATCTCGACGGTCGCAGCGTGAAGAGCTGCAACGTGCTCGCCGTGCAGGCCGACGGTCACGAGGTGACGACGATCGAGGGCCTGGCCAGCAACGGCGAGCTGCACCCCGTGCAGGAGGCCTTCCGCGAGTGCCACGGTCTCCAGTGCGGCTTCTGCACCCCCGGGATGATCATGCAGTCGGTCGACCTGCTCAACGACAACCCGCATCCGACCGAGGAAGAGGTCCGGGTCGGGCTCGAGGGCAACCTCTGCCGCTGCACCGGCTACCACAACATCGTCAGGAGCGTCCTCTACGCCGCGGACCACGCCTCGGCCGGCGCGACGGACGCGGCCACCGTCGGGGCGCCGTCATGACCGCCACCGCCGAGGCTCCGGTCAAGCCGGAGATCGGGCAGGAGCGCCGCCGCAAGGAGGACCAGCGGCTGATCACCGGCCGCACCCGCTGGACCGACAACCTCACCCTCCCCGGGATGCTGCACCTGGCCATGGTGCGCAGCCCCTTCGCCCACGCCACCATCGCGAGCATCGACACCTCCGCCGCCACCTCCGCGCCCAACGTCGTCGGGGTGTTCACCGGCAAGGACGTCGCGGACGACCAGGGCATCCTGATCAACGCGTGGCCGATCAGCCCCGACCAGAAGGCGCCCACGCACACCCCGGTCGCGGTCGACCGGGTGACGTTCGCGGGCGAGATCGTCGCGGTCGTGGTGGCGCGCAGCGCCGCGGAGGCCCGCGACGCCGCCGAGCTCGTCGACGTGGAGTACGACGAGCTGCCGGCCGCGCTCGACCTCAAGGAGGCGGCGGCCGACACGGTGCTCGCCCACCCGGACCTCGGCACCAACAAGAGCGCCGTCTGGCGGTTCGACTCCGGCGAGGCCGGCACCGGCGGCAACGTCGACGAGGCGATCGAGAAGGCCCGTGGCGACGGCATCGTGATCGAGCGGGAGTACCGCCAGCAGCGGCTGATCCCGGCCTTCATGGAGCCGCGCTCCGTGGTGGTCGACCCCACCGGGGAGCAGATGACGGTCTGGTCGGCGACCCAGATCCCGCACATCCTGCGTTTCGCCCTGGCCGCGACGACCGGGATCTCCGAGGCGAAGATCCGGGTGATCGCCCCTGACGTGGGCGGCGGGTTCGGCGGCAAGCTGCAGACGACCCCCGAGGAGTGGATCGCGGTCGCCCTGGCGCGGCGCGTCGGCAAGCCGGTCAAGTACACCGAGACCCGCTCCGAGAGCCTGGTCAGCGCCCACCACGGCCGCGACCAGTGGCAGCGGCTGACGCTCTCGGCCGAGAAGGACGGCACGGTCACCGGGTTCAAGGTCGACCTGCTCGCCGACCTCGGCTCCTACGTGTCGCTCGTCGGCGGCGGCGTACCGGTCCTCGGCGCATTCATGTTCAACGCCATCTACAAGTTCCCGGCGTACCGGTTCAGCGTCCAGACGGTCTTCACGAACAAGACCTGGACCGACGCCTACCGCGGCGCCGGCCGGCCGGAGGCGACGTACGCCGTCGAGCGGATGATGGACGAGCTGGCCGCGGAGGTCGGCGTCGACCCGCTGGCGATCCGGGAGAAGAACTGGATCAAGCACGAGGAGTTCCCGTTCACCACGGTGGCGGGGCTCGAGTACGACTCCGGCAACTACGAGGCGGCGACCGCGCGCGCCAAGGAGATGTTCGGCTACGACGAGCTGCGGGCGGAGCAGAAGCAACGTCGCGACTCCGGCGACCGGGTCCAGCTCGGCATCGGCATCTCGACGTTCACCGAGATGTGCGGCCTGGCGCCCAGCCGGGTGCTCGGCAGCCTGGACTACGGCGCGGGCGGCTGGGAGCACGCGAGCGTACGGATGCTGGCCACCGGCAAGGTCGAGGTCGTCACCGGCGCGAGCGCCCACGGCCAGGGTCACGAGACGGCGTTCAGCCAGATCGTGGCGGACCGGCTCGGGGTGCCGTTCGAGGACGTCGAGGTCCTGCACGGCGACACCGCCATCGCGCACAAGGGGCTCGACACCTACGGCTCCCGGTCGCTGGTCGTGGGGGGCGAGGCGCTGGTGCGGGCCGCCGACAAGGTGATCGAGAAGGCCAAGCCGATCGCGGCCCACCTGATGGAGGCGAGCGTCGACGACCTCGAGTTCTCCGGCGGGCGCTACTCGGTCAGGGGCACCGACCAGGGGATGGCGCTCACCGAGATCGCCCTGGCGGCGTTCGCGGCGCACAACTACCCGGAGGGCATCGAGCCGAACATCGACGCCGAGGCGACCTACGACCCGGTGAACTTCAACTTCCCGCACGGCACGCATCTGTGCGCGATGGAGGTCGACACCGAGACCGGTCAGGCGACGATGCGCAAGTACGTCTGCTGCGACGACATCGGCAACATCATCAACCCGCTGATCGTGAGCGGGCAGGTGCACGGCGGCCTGGTCCAGGGGATCGCGCAGGCGTTGTGGGAGGAGGCGGTGTACGACGACTCCGGGACGCTGGTCAGCGGCTCCTTCGTCGACTACCTGCTGCCCACGTCGGCCGACACCATCTCGTTCGACATCGACCACACCACGAGCCCGTCGACCACCAACTCGCTCGGCACCAAGGGCGTCGGCGAGGCAGGCACGATCGCCTCGACGCCCGCGGTGGTGAACGCGATCGTGGACGCGGTCCGCCATCTCGGCGTCAACGACATCCAGATGCCGTGCACGCCCGAACGCGTGTGGCGAGCCATCAACACGTCCTCGACGTCGGGTGGAGGCACCGAGGGCGCCGCCATGCCGCACTTCGACGCGGACGAGTCCGGCACCAGCAGCACGGAAGGAGCAGGCGCATGATCCCCGCGAAGTTCGACTACCTGGCACCGACCAGCGTCGAGGACGCGCTCAGCGCCCTGGCCGAGCACGGCGACGACGCCAAGCTCATGGCCGGCGGCCAGAGCCTGCTCCCCGTGCTGCGGATGCGGCTGAACGCGCCCGAGGTCGTCATCGACCTCGGACGCATCGACAGCCTGCGCGGCGTACGCGAGGACGGCGACGCGATCGTCATCGGCGCGCTCACCATCCACTCCGAGGTCGTCACCGACGACCTCATCCACCAGCACGCACTGCTGCTGTCGAAGGCCGCCGCGGAGGTGGCCGACAACCAGATCCGGCACCGGGGCACGTTCGGCGGGGCGCTGGCCCACGCCGACCCCGCCGGTGACATGGGAGCGGCGGTGCTGGCGCTCGGCGGCGAGTTCGTGATCGCCGGAACCGGTGGCACCCGGACGGTCGGTGCGAACGACTTCTTCGTCGACCTGTTCGAGACCGCCATCGGCGAGGACGAGATCCTCACCGAGGTGCGCATCCCCAAGCACACCGGATGGGGCGCGCACTACGAGAAGTTCGTGCGGGTGGCCCACCAGTGGCCGATCGTCGCCGTTGCGGCCACGGTCAAGGCGGACGGGGGCACCATCAGCGAGGCGAAGGTCGGGCTGACCAACATGGGCTCGACGCCGTTGCGGGCGACCGCGACCGAGTCCGCCCTCGCCGGCGCCCCGGCCACCGAGGACGGGGTCCTCGCGGCCGCCAACCAGGCCGCCGACGGCACGAACCCGCCCAGCGACCTGAACGGCGACGCCGACTACCGCAAGCACCTCGCCACCGTGCTCACGCGTCGGGCCGTGCTGAAGGCGGCAGGCGCCTAGGGGACCGCCTCAGCCGTTCCGGCCGACCCCTGTCGCCCGGCCTCCGGGGAGCGCCCGGAGGCTAGGCTCGTTCCTGGCGACATCCTGAGGAGAACATCGCTCGTGGAGCTCACACACGAATTCACCGTCCCGGTCACCGTCGACGACGCCTGGGAGCACTTCCAGGACATCGCGTCGATCGCCGAGTGCTTCCCCGGGGCACAGGTGACCGGAGTCGAGGACGCGACGTTCCAGGGCTCGGTCAAGGTCAAGCTCGGTCCGATCGCGCTCGTCTACAACGGCAGCGGCACGTTCACCGAGCGGGACGAGGCCGCGCACCGCTTCGTCGTCGACGCCAAGGGCAAGGACAAGCGCGGCAACGGGACGGCGGGCGCCACGGTCACCCTGACCATGAACGCCGCCGGCGACGCGACCGACGTGACGGTGCACACCGACCTGGCCATCACCGGCAAGCCCGCGCAGTTCGGGCGTGGTGTCATGCAGGACGTCTCGGACAAGCTGCTCGGCCAGTTCGTCGCCTGCCTCGAGCAACGTCTCGGCGAGGGTCAGGCACCGGCGGCCGCGGCGACGACGGAGACGCCGGCTGAGGCCGTGACCACGGCCCCGCCGCCGGAGGAGGCGCCCGCTGCCGCGCCGGCAGCCGAGGCCGGGGCGGCGGATGCGTCCGCGACCCCCGCACCCGCTCCCACGGCGACCCCGCGCCTCGCTCCTGCACCGTCGGCCGACACCAGGAGCGAGTCCGCCGACGCGAGCTCCGACGACGCCCTGGACCTCGGGAGGACGGTCCTGCCGATCCTGGCGAAGTCCTACTGGAAGCAGGCCGTCGGTGCCGTGGTCGTCGTCGGGGTGATCGTGTGGATCGTCACCCGCTGATCGGCTGCTCCTCGCGCTGCGGCACCACGCCGTTCACTCCCGGGGGGAGCCGGCCCTCGAGGGCGAACGCGACCCAGGCGACGACGGCGCAACCGCCGACGAGCATCGCGATGTAGAGCGAGCCGAGTGCGTGCCCGATCAGCCAGCCGGCGATCGCCGGCGCGACGATCGCCGCCAGCGAGAAGGCGCCGGCGCTGAGCGCGTTGTAGCGGCCGCGCAGGTGGTCGGGCGCGAGATCGTTGACCAGGGCCGGGATGGTCGGCTGCATCAGGGTCTCGCCGAGCGCGAAGACCGAGGTGCACGCGGCGACGAGCAGGGTGGCGCCCAGCGTGCCGGGGACCAGGCCCGAGGCGCCGAGCAGGACCCACGACACCGACCAGATCAGCGCCATCACCATGATCACGCGGGTGCGTCGACGGCCCTCGATCCTGCGCAGCACCACCAGCTGGAGCAGCACGATGACCAGCGTGTTGCACGCGTAGGCGAAGCCGAGACCCTGCGTCGAGATCTCGCCGACGTCGCGCGCGAAGGCCTGCGTGCCGGCGTTGAGCTGCGAGTAGCCGACGTAGGACGAGACGAAGCTGAGCAGCATGACCGACGCGACCGCGGGCCTCCGGAGCACCTGGAGGTAGGTCTCCGTCGCGGGTGGCTCGTCCCCGTGGACCGGGCCGGCCGGCGAGGTGGCGCAGGGGGACGAGCAGCAGGTAGATCGCGGGCAGGAAGCTGAGCGCGTCGGCCAGGTAGATCAGCTGGAACGTCGCAGGACGGTGGACGTCGACGAAGATCCCCCCGACGATGCCGCCCACGCCGATGCCGAGGTTGAGCAGGGTGAAGTTGACCCCGAAGTAACGCTGGCGCAGCCCACTGGGCACGGCGGCGGCGATCAGGCTCTGCGAGGCGGGCCAGGTGACCCCGAACGCGAGCCCCTGGAGCGAGACGGCGAGGGCGGCCTGTCCGAGGGTGCCGGCGAAGGCGAGCACGACATCGGCGACGACGAGCACCGCGTTGGCAGTCAGCACGACGACGCGGGCGCCGTACTTGTCGATGGCCGCGCCCCCGGGGCCGACGACGAGGAACCCGACGAGCGGTGACAGGCCGATCAGCCAGCCGACCTCGCTGAGCGAGAAGCCCCGGATCTCGTGGAGGTAGACCACCAGGAACGGCAGCACCAACCCCGTGCCCACGAACTCGAACGCGACCACGGACAGCAGGAGCTTGCCCTCGCGCGGCAGGTCGTGCCAGAACGAGGAGAGGGCAGGAGGAGTTGCGGTCTCGGACATCGCGTCAACCCAATCAGGCCCCACCGACACCCCGCACCCGGGTTATCGCCCCACCCCGGTCCGTTGAGCCGCGCCTTGTGGTCCGTCGAGCCGCGCCTTGTGGTTGGTTGAGCCGCGCCTTGTGGTTGGTTGAGCCGCGCCTGTGGTTGGTCGAGCCGCGCCTTGTGGTTGGTTGAGCCGCGCCCGCTGGTCGAGCTTGTCGAGACCAAGCAGCTCTTCGGTGGTCGAGCTGCCCTTCGGTGGTCGAGCGAAGTCGAGACCACCACCGAAGTCTGCGCGGGCCTCGCTGCGTGCTTTTGGTTGCGGTTTCCTTTTATTGATTCACGCTGGTTGCGGTTTGCGTTTGGTTGCGGTGCCTCTCACCGTTTGCTTTCCGGTTCGCCGTGGGTTGGGCTACTCGCTTGGGTTGCGGTTTCTTGGCTCCCCCAGGTCAGCAGAAAGTATTTTCAAGAATCTTCTGCGGAATGTCTCGGATCCTGGGATAAACCCTGTGGATAACCCACCCGATTGTCGGTGGTCGCTGATTCGATATTCGCTATGTCGATCCACCCCCACCACCCCGACGCCGCACCGCCGGCGGTGCTGGCCGACGCGGTCGCGATGCTCCAGCAGATGGCGGAGACGCTCTGGTCTGCGCAGTCCGACGACGAGCCTGATCGCGGTGGTGGAGCAGGCCCAGCGGCTGTCGTCGGTGCTGGCCGCGGTCGAAGCCGGTGCGGTCGCCGAGGCCGACCTGAGGGGGCTGGCGAAAGACAAGCTGCACTACGGCTCGACCGGGGACTGGCTCACCCACACCGGCGGCCTCCGCCGGGGCGAGGGGAAGCGGCGGGTGGTCCGGGCCCACGCCCTGACCGGACCCCTGACCCGCACCCGGCAGGCGTTGGTGGCGGGGGAGGTGTCGGCGACCCAGGTCGACCCGATCATCGACGCCGTCCACGGCCTCCCGTCCGGCGAGCTGGTCCGGGCCCGCGGGGAGCAGGCCATGCTCGAACACGCCAAGTCGCTGGACGCCACCGAGCTGGCCCGGCTGGGCCGGCACCTGGCCCACGTGGTCGACCCCGACCAAGTGGACCGCCGCCTCGAGGCCCAGCTCGAGCGGGAGGACCGGGCCGCCCACCTGAACCGGTACCTGGCGATCACCGAGGACCGGGCCGGCGGGGTCCGGATCAAGGGCTACGGCAGCACCGAGGACGCCGCCCTCCTCAAGGCCGCCCTGCTGCCGCTGACCTGCCCGACCCCCACCACCGATGACGAGGACGGCTCGGGTGAGCTCGCCCGGGATCCCCGGGACCACGGCGCCCGGATGTGGGACGCCCTGATCGCCACCGCCCACCACGCCCTCACCACGAGCCTGCCGCCGGAGACCCACGCCACCCCACCCCGGCTCCTGGTCACCCTCGACCACGACACCTTGAAGGGCGAGCTCGGCGCCCGCGGGATCGGCACCACCGAGGACGGCGCCGAACTCTCCCCCGCGACGCTGCGGCGGTTGGCCTGCGACGCCGAGATCATCCCCGCCGTCCTCGGCACCCGCGGCGAGGTCCTCGACATCGGCCGCACCCGACGCCTCGTCACCGCCGTCCTCTGGACCGCCCTGGTGCTGCAGGGACCGGCACTGCACCTTCCCCGGCTGCACCCGACCCCCGGTGATGTGCCACGCCCACCACCTCCCCACTGGGCCGACGGCGGAACGAACGGCGCTCGACAACCTCGCCCTGCTCTGCGGGCACCACCACCGGGTCATCCATCAGCTCGCCCTGGCAGATCAGGCTCAACCCCCACGACAAGCGACCCGAATTCAGGGCACCACCCAAACCCGGTGTCCACCCGCATGGATCCGACAAAGACACCGGCTCGAATAGCGCGCCGGTCAGAAGACCCCGCGCGGCCGGAACTGCACCGAGATCCGCGGTCCGGCGTGAGCCACCTTCGGTACGGCGTGCTCCCAGGTGCGCTGACACGAACCGCCCATCACCAGCAGGTCGCCGTGACCCAGCTCGAAGACGAGCGACTCGCCACCCCCACGTGGCCGGAGCATCAGACGCCTCGGGTCGCCGAACGACGCGATCGCGACCATGGTGTCCTCCATGCGGCCGCGCCCGATCGTGTCGCCGTGCCACGCGACGCTGTCACGGCCGTCGCGGTAGTAGCAGCAGCCGGCCGTCACGAACGGCTCGCCGAGCTCGGGGAGGTAGTGGGCGCTCAGCTCTTCGCGCGCCTGCACGAGCAGCGGGTGAGGGAGCGGCTCGCCGTCGCCGTAGGTGTGGACGAGCCGCGGTACGTCGACGACCCGGTCATACATCTGCCGCCGCTCGGCCCGCCACGGCACGTCGGCCACGAGCCCGGCGAGCACCTCATCGGCGCCCGACACCCAGTCGCGGCGTACGTCGACCCAGGCGCCGCGGGTCAGGGGGTGTCGGACCGCGCAGGCCAGCGTCCCGAGCCCGGGGGCGGGCGTCTCGAAGAGGGTGCCCTGGAAATCCACGCCTGCCAGCGTAGCACCGGATCGAACAGATGTTCGATCTCGCCGTAGACCGTGCCGCCCGCAGCCGGCGTGGACCCCCGGTGGCCGACCTTGGGGGTCATTGGCAGGCTGGGACCGTGAGCGAGCCCGCGGCCAGGATCCGCGACCTGGTCAAGACCTACGGGTCGGGCGACGCCCTGGTCCGCGCCCTCGACGGGGTGAGCCTCGATCTGGAGGCGGGGCGGTTCACCGCGATCATGGGCCCGAGCGGCTCCGGCAAGTCGACGCTGATGCACTGCGCCGCCGCCCTCGACCGTGCCGACTCCGGCACCGTGCACCTCGGCGACCAGGAGCTCTCGCGGCTGGGCGACCGGGCGCTGACCCGACTACGACGCGACCGGATCGGGTTCGTCTTCCAGGCCTACAACCTGATCCCGACCCTGAACGCGGAGGAGAACATCCGGCTCCCGCAGGCGATCGCCCACCGGAAGCCCGACCAGCAGTGGTACGACGAGGTGGTCGACACCGTGGGCCTCCGCGACCGACTCTCACACCGCCCCCACGAGCTGTCCGGCGGCCAGCAGCAACGGGTGGCCGTGGCCCGCGCCCTGGTGGGGCGGCCGCAGATCGTCTTCGCCGACGAGCCGACCGGCAACCTCGACAGCCGCTCGGGCGCCGAGATCCTGGAGCTGCTGCGGCGCAGCGTCGACGACCACGGGCAGACGGTGGTCATGGTCACCCACGACCCGATCGCGGCGGCGTACACCGACCGCGTCGTCTTCCTCTCGGACGGCCGGATCGTCGACGAGCTGCGAGACCCCGAGCGCGAGCAGATCATGGCCCGGATGGCGGCGGCCGAGCCGGTCGCCGACTGACATGGTCCGGGCCGCCTGGAAGAGCCTGCTGGCGCGCAAGGTGCGCCTGCTGATGAGCGCCTTCGCCATCTCTCTGGGGGTGGCGTTCGTGGTCGGGTCGCTGGTCTTCTCGTCCGCGCTGAGCGCCGGGTTCAACCGACTCTTCGGCGCCTCGGTCGGCGACGTGGTCGTCCGCCCCCAGGGCAGCACGACGCTGAACGGCGACCCCTCGACCCGCACCGTTCCCGCGTCGCTGGTGCCGCAGCTCGCCCGGGTCCCGGGTGCGGCCCGCGCCGACGGCAACGTGCAGGCGCTCGGGGTCTTCGTGGTCGGCAAGAACCGCCGGGTCGTCGGCGGCCTGGGCGCCCCGACGTACGGCATCAGCTACTCCGACGCTCCCGCCGGACACGGCGTACCCGGGCTGACGCTCCTGGACGGTCACGCGCCGCACGGGCCGCACGAGGTCGCGCTGGACGAGCAGACCGCGCAGACGGCCGGCTACTTCCTCGGTGAGGACGTGCCCATCGTCACCGCGACCCACCGGGCGGTCCTGAACGAGAAGCTCGTCGGCCTGGTGGGGTACGCCGACAACACCTCATTGGCGGGCGCCACCCTGACCGTCTTCGACGTGCGCACCGCGCAGAAGCTCTTCCTCCACGGCCGGAACGCCTTCACCAACATCTGGGTCACCGCCGACCCCGGGGTCTCGCAGACGCAGCTGCGCGACGCGGTGGCCGCCGAGCTGCCGCCACGCGTCCAGGCCCTGACCGGCGACGACGCGGCGGCCGAGTCCGCCAGCCAGGTGCTGAAGGGGGTCACCTTCCTGCGCACCTTCCTGCTGATCTTCGCCGCCGTGGCCCTGGTCGTCGGCGCCTACCTGATCGTCAACACCTTCTCCATCCTGGTCGCCCAACGCAGCCGCGAGCTCGCCCTGCTACGCGCGATCGGCGCCTCGCGCCGGCAGGTGTCGCGCAGCGTGCTGCTCGAGGCGCTGGTGCTGGGACTGCTCGGCTCGACGGTCGGCCTCGCCGTCGGCCTGGGCCTCGCCTACGCGATCCGGTGGCTGATCGGGCTGATCGGGCTCGACCTGGGCAGCGAGCCGCTGCGCCTCACCGGCCAGGCCGTCTGGGCGGGCTACGCGACGGGGGTCCTGGTCACCCTGGTCGCGGCCTGGCTCCCGGCCCGCCGGACCGGGCGGATCATGCCGGTCCAGGCCCTCGGCGACGTGGTGGCGCTGCCCGAGTCGTCGATCCGCCGGCGGTTCGTGCTCGGGGTGCTCATGGTCGCCGCCGGTGCGGCCGCCACCCTGACCGGGCTGTTCTCCTCGGTGTCGCACGCGGGCTACTGGGTCGGCGGCGGGATCCTCGCGGTGCTGCTCGGCGTGACCGCTGCTGCGCCCATCGTGTGCCGTCCCCTGCTGGCGCTCGCGCGATGGACGTACGCCGCGCTGTTCAGCGCCGTCGGCAACCTCGCCGGCCAGAACGCCCTCCGCAACCCGCGTCGTACGACGGCAACCGCGTCCGCCCTCATGATCGGCCTCGCCCTGGCCTGCACCATGTCGATCATCGGCTCGTCGGCCAAGGCCAGCGTCGACCGCACGATCAACGAGAACTTCATCGGCAGCTACGTCGTGGGCAGCGCCTTCGGGCAGCCGTTCTCGCCGTCGATCGCCCAGCGCATCGCGCGCGTCCCCGGCGTCACCCAGGTGGTCCGACAACGGTTCGCCTTCATCGAGGCCGACGGCCGGCGCAGCGCCCTCACCGGCGTCGTGCCCTCCCAGCTGCACGACCTCGGGCTCCAGCTCGCAGCAGGGCAGCAGTCGGCTCGGTGGGCGGACCATGCTGGTCAACTCGCTCTACGCCGCGAAGCACCACCTGGCCGTCGGTGACGCCGTCACGATCGGCAAGCTCCCGGTGGGCGCGCGGGCCTTCCGGGTCGGCGGGATCTTCGCGGACACCCCACTCGTCTTCGACTTCGTGACCTCGGTCCACAACCTGCAGGCGGCCGGGTTCGCCGACAGCGACAACTTCCTGATCGTGTTCACCGACCCCCACGCCGGCGACCTGCTCCGGCGGCTGCAGCGACCAGGTGGCGAAGCTCCCGGTCGTCACGGTCCAGGACGAGCACCAGTTCGCCGAGCAGCAGCGCGCGCCCATCGACCAGCTCGTGCTGATGGTCGACGCCCTGCTCGGCCTCGCGCTGGTGATCGCGGTGCTGGGGATCGTGAACACGCTCGCCCTGTCGATCATCGAGCGCACCCGCGAGATCGGGCTGCTGCGCGCGATCGGACTCGGGCGCGGACAGCTGCGCCTGATGGTGACGTTGGAGTCCGTGGTGATGGCGGTGCTCGGGGCCGTGCTGGGCGTCGCCCTGGGCGTCTGCTTCGGCATCGCGATGATGTACGCCGTGCGCGACCAGGGGCTGAACGTGATCGCCGTCCCCTGGCGGCAGCTGGGTGTCTTCCTGGGTCTCGCGGTCGTGATCGGGGTGCTGGCCGCCGTCCTGCCGGCACGGCGCGCGGCGGGTCTCGACGTGCTGACCGCGATCTCGGCGACCTGAGCGGTCGCCGGGCGGGGATGCACGTGGGGTGCGCCGAGCCGCCCGTTTCCCGGGTCCCGACCCCGGCGACCCCCTAGAATCCGGGCGTGGATGAGGCGGTCGTGCCCCTCGGTACCGACGCTCAAGCACGTCCAGGTGCGCGAGTACGTCCGGGGTCTGATCCAGGACCTCCCCGAGGGTGCCCCGGCCCCGTCCGAGCGCGGTCTGATGCAGCACTTCGGTGTCGCGCGGATGACCGTGCGGCAGGCGATCGACGCCCTCGTGACCGAAGGCCTGCTCGAGCGCGCGCCGGCGCGCGGCACGTTCGTCAGCAAGAACCCGCGGCCGATGTCCCGCCCGCTGTCGTTCGCCGAGGACGCCCGCGCCCGCGGCTGGGAGACCACCACCGAGACCCTGCAGTCGGGGTCTGGGCCAGGCCGGTCCGGGCGTGGCGAAGGCGCTCGGCATCACGCCCGGGGACGCGGTCATCCACTGGCGGCGCCGGCGCTGCCTGGACGACGTACCCCTCTGCTTCCAGGACGTCTACCTCAACGAGGTGCTGCTCCCCGGCTTCCTGCAGACCGGGCTCCCGGAGAGCCTGTACTCCCTGCTCGCCGCCCGGGGGCTGCGGCCGACGGCGGCCGAGGACCAGCTGACCGCCGACCTCGCCACCGAGATCGACGCCGACCTGCTCGACCTCGAGGTGGGCGACCCGGTGCTGCGGCACTCACGCCGGGGCGTCGTCGGCGACATCGTGATCGAGGTGTCGCGCTCGGTGTACGCCGGTGGGCGCTTCACCTGGTGGCTCCCGCTGACCGTCACCCCGTGACGTCGCCCAGCCGACCCAGGGGCGCGATGGTCCGGCCCGACTCCTCGCACACCCACTGCGGCGACGGGCCGCCGATGTCGGGCTCGATGTAGAGCGAGTGCTCGGGCAGCTCGGGGTCGCACGCCACGCACAGCGGCCAGCGACCGATGCTCTCGAACAGGGCGTCCTGCACGTCCTGGGCGACCAGCCCGGCGACGTACACCTCGCCCTCGGGCCACTGCTCGGCCCACCAGCCGCGGTTGGCGCACGCGTCCTCGAGGGCGTCGACGGCGTCGGGCGTCGCGCGGTGCCGGGCCACGAGGTCGGCCAGCACGAGGGCCCGTGCGGCCAGCAGCAGCGTGTCGTCCACACCTCGATTGTGCCCCTGCGCGGGTCGCCGCGGGCCGGACTGCCACGCCCTAGGCTGACCCCATGTCGGCGTCGGGCGTCCTGCTGGAGGTCGCGGTGACCGGCCCGCGCGACGTCCAGGGGGCGGCCGAGGGCGGTGCCGACCGGCTGCACGTGGCCACGCCGGGGCCGGTCTGCGGCCTCTCGCCCGAGCCCGCCCTGGTCAGCGCCATCGGCCGTGAGAGCGAGCTGCCTCTCTTCGTGCTGCTGCGGCTGAACGACACGTGGAGCACGACCGGTGGGGAGTTCGCGCGGCTCGTGGGGCTGGCGGAGGACTACCTCGCGTGCGGCGCCACGGGGGTGGCGTTCGGCTTCCTCGACGCCGACCTCGAGATCGACACCGAGACCTGCTCGATGCTGCTGGACCGGATCCCGAACGTGCCCTGGACCTTCACCCGGGCGATCGACTCCTCGCTCGACCCGCGGCGGTCGTGGCGCCGGCTCCGCGGGCTGCCCCGGCTCGTCGCCGTGCGCTCGGCCGGGTCGCCGCAGGGCATGGCGGTGGGCTACGACGACCTGCTGGCCTCGGTGACGCCCGAGATCGCGCCCCTCGTGATGCCGGGTGGCGGGCTCGCCCCCGAGCAGGTGCCGTGGCTGCTCAAGGCCGGCGTCCGCCAGCTCCACCTCGGCGACCAGGTGCGGCCCGGCGGCTCCGCCAGGGCGTACGTCGACGCGACCTTCGTGCGGTCGTGGCGCACGCTGGTGGACGACGCGGACCGATGATCCTGATCGACCCTCCCAACGTGCCCGGCGCACGGCCGGCTCTGGTCGCACCTGGCCAGCGACACGTCGTACCTCGAGCTGCACGACTTCGCCCGCGGGGTCGGGCTCCCCGAGCGGGGCTTCGACCGGGACCACTACGACGTACCGTCCGAGTGGTACGACGAGGTGGTTGCCGCGGGCGCCCACCCCGTGAGCTCGCGGGAGCTGATCGTCCGGCTGCGTGCGGCCGGGTTGCGGCGGCGCAAACGGGGCGCCGCCCGGGAAGGAGGACTGATGCGAGGACGAGACGACGCCGGCCCGGAGACGGACCGCTGGCAGCGGCGCGACTGGTGGGGGATCGTGCTCGAGGCGCCCGACCCGGGACGGCTCCTCCACTTCTACGCAGAGGTGCTCGACAAGCCGATCCACCACGAGGACGAGACGGGTGGCTCGCTCGACTTCGGTGAGGGCGTGGCCTATCTGGCGGTGCAGCGCGCCGAGGTCTACGAACCTCCCGTGTGGCCGCCCGAACCCGGCCGGCAGGGGATGCAGCTCCATCTCGACGTCGAGGTCGTCCGACCTCGCTGCCTCGGTCGAGCAGGCGATCTCGCTCGGCGCGACCCTGGCCGACTTCCAGCCGCAGGACGACGTCCGGGTGCTGCTCGACCCGGCCGGCCACCCGTTCTGCCTCTACACCTAGGCCGTCGTCCGGCCGGACGTCATGCGTCGTGGCTGCCCGCGCGACCATCTCGTACGACGTCCTGGCCGGACGTCAGCCGGGCCAGCTCGTCGGCCAGGTTGGCGCGCGCGGCGGGCTCCCACCGCTCCCGGGCGTACGGCGTGCGGAACAGCGCATCGCGGGCGGCCAGGTCGCGCAGGACCGCCGCGCGGCCGGCGGCGAAGTCGGCGTCGGACACCTCGGCGTAGTCGCGGCGGACCCCCGCGACGTACTCCTCGTACCGCAGCCGCTCCGACGCCAGGATCGCCAGGTCGGCGTCACACAGCGCCCGGCCGTCGGCGTCGTCCGGGTCGGGCTCGTGGGCCTCGGTGACCCGGACCAGCCGCGCGACCTCCGCGGCGTACGACGTGTCCGCGAGCGCCCGCTCGGCCCAGACGGCGCTGCGGTCCTCGGCGTCGGGCTTCCCGTCGTACACCGCGTCGTGGAACCACGCGGCCAGGCGCGTGCTGGTGGGGTCGAACGGCGCCCCGGCGCCGCCCAGCTCGTCGAGCCGGTCGAGCACCTCGGTCAGGTGCTGCAGGTCGTGGTAGCCGCGGTGCGGGTCGCCGTACGCCGCGAGCAGGGCGTCGCGGGCGTCGTGGTGGTCCGGCAGCGGCCAGCGCGCCGCGAGGCCCTCGCGTGCGGCCCGGAGGGAGGCGGCGAGGTCGCGCTGCCCCGAGGTGGCCCAACGGATCGTCCGGGTCGAGACGACCCCGAGCACGGCGGCCACGCGGTCGTGGACGACGGGCAGCGTGGGCAGCCCCAGCTGGTCGCGGGTCCAGTCGGGCATCAGGCCGATCGCGGCGGCCATCAGGGCGGCGTACGCGGGACGCGCGGCGAGCGGGAGCTGCGGGTGGCGGATCAGGTAGGAGACGGCGTCGCGGGCGTGGTCGGTCGCGACCAGCTCCCCACGGAAGCCCGCGACGGACGCGGCGAGCTCCGCCTCGGTGGTCGGCGGGCTCGGGGACGCCGAGACGGCGGGCGATCTCCGCGGCCTGCGCGACGTACTCGTCCCTCCCCGCCTGGTCGAGCGGATGAGCGCCGTACCGCTGGTGGGCGAGCAGGAAGCTCTCGGTCTCCGCGACGTGGACCCACTCGAGGAGGTGCGGGTCCGTGGCGGAGTACGTCGAGCCGTCCGGCATCGTGCCGTTGACCCGGTCGTGGATGGCGCGGACGACGTCCACCGCCTCCTGTGCGTCGTCGGCCGTGCCGAACGTGGTGACCGCGATGAAGCGGCTGGTGCGGGCCAGGCGTCCCCACATGTCGCCCGGTAGCCGGAGTGCTCCGCGACCGCGGTCATCGCCTGCGGCTGGAGGGTCTGGAGCAGCACCGCCCGGATGCCGCCGACGTACATCGACGCGTCCCCGTGCACCCGCGTGATCGGGCTGCCGGGCGGGAACCAGCGCGGCCCGGGTGTGCCGTGGATGCGGTCGCGGTGCCGCTCCCCGTCCGGTCCCGCCACCCGGGCGAACAGCGCTGCGCTGAGCCGCTCACGGATGCGTTCCACGCTGCCGAGCGTACGAGGGTGCAGGAATCCCCGGTTCACCGGGGAAACCTGAGGTTCCCAGCCCAAACTTCGGCCGGGAACCTCAGGTGTCGGCCGGGAACCTCCCCGCCGTCCGGTGCCCCGGACGGCGGCTCAGTCGCCCTTGACGTTGACGATCTGGCGCAGCGTGTGCCGGACCTCCACCAGGTCGGCGGCGTCCGCCATCACCTGGTCGATGTCCTTGTACGCCGCCGGGATCTCGTCGATGAACGCGTCGGTGTCGCGGTACTCGATCCCGGCCATCGCCTCCCGCAGCTGCGTCGCGGGTGAACGTCTTCCGGGCCCGCGACCGGGAGTACTCCCGCCCCGCACCGTGCGGCGCGGAGTTCAGCGCGACCGGGTTGCCCTGGCCGCGCACGACGTACGACGCCGTCCCCATCGAGCCCGGGATCAGCCCGGCGCGACCCGACTCGGCGTTGATCGCGCCCTTGCGCGACACCCACACCTCCTCGCCGAAGTGGCGCTCCTGCTCGGTGTAGTTGTGGTGGCAGTTGATCTCCTCGAGCCGCTCGACGTCGCCCGCCGACCCACTCGGCGAACTGCCGGACCACCCGGTCCATCATCTCCTCGCGGTTGAGCAGGGCGTAGCGTCTGCGCCCACCGCATCTCGCGGATGTAGGCCCAGAACTCCGGCGTGCCCTCGACCAGGTAGGCCAGGTCGCGGTCCGGCAGCTCGATCCACCACCGCTCGCACAGCGTCTGCGCGCACGCGCGATGTGCTTCTGGGCGATCTTGTTGCCCACGCCCCGGGAGCCGGAGTGCAGGAACAGCCACACCCGGTCCAGCTCGTCGACGCGTGACCTCGATGAAGTGGTTGCCCGAGCCGAGCGTGCCGAGCTGCAGCTCCCAGCGACCCGTGTACGACGCGGGGTCGAAGCCGGCCTCCTCGGCCAGCGCCGCGCAGCTCCTCGAGCCGCTGCTCGGTGTGCTCGCGGCGAGACCGTGCGGTTGCTCGGCGCCGGCGCTCAGCGGGACCGCCCGCTCGATCGCCTCCCGCACCGCGACGCCGATCCGTCGGGCAGCTGGTCGCGCGTGTACGGCGTGCGGACGGCGATCATCCCGCAGCCGATGTCGACGCCGACCGCGGCCGGGATGATCGCGCCGAGCGTCGGGATCACCGACCCGACGGTCGCGCCCAGGCCCAGGTGGGCGTCCGGCATCAGCGCGAGGTGCGGGTGGATGAACGGCATCCGCGCCGTCGTCTCCGCCTGCTCCCGGGTGTTCGCCTCGAGGATCGAAGCCCAGCTCATGAGCTTCGGGGTCAGCTGCTCCATCGTCCTCGCCTGGTGCGCCGGTCCGTTCCGGCCACGGTGGCCGGCCGCCGACGCTACGGCAGGCGAAATGCGTTGCACCGGGATTTACGACGTGCCACCGGCCGCGTGGCGCGCCGAACCGGTGTCGGCGTCAGTCCTCCGCGTCGCGGATGGAGTAGGCGTACCCCTGCTCGGCCAGGAACCGCTGACGGTTCGCGGCGAACTCCGCGTCGACGGTGTCGCGGGAGACGATCGTGTAGAAGTGCGCGGTCTTGCCCTCGGACTTCGGCCGCAGCAGACGGCCCAGACGCTGCGCCTCCTCCTGGCGGGAGCCGAACGAGCCCGACACCTGGATCGCCACCTCGGCGGTCGGCAGGTCGATCGAGAAGTTCGCGACCTTCGAGACCACCAGCAGCTCCACCTCGCCGGACCGGAACGCCTCGAAGAGCCGCTGCCGCTCCTTGACCGTGGTGGCGCCGGTGATCAGGGGCGCGTCGAGGGCCGCGGCGAGCTCGTCGAGCTGGTCGAGGTACTGCCCGATCACCAGCGTCGGCTGGCCGCGATGCCCCTCCACCAGCCGGCGGACGACGTCGACCTTGTGGTGGGTGCACGACGCCAGCCGGTAGCGCTCCTCCGGCTCGGCGGTCGCATAGACCAGCCGCTCCGAGGACGGCAGGGTCACCCGCACCTCGATGCAGTCGGCCGGCGCGATCCAGCCCTGGGACTCGATGTCCTTCCACGGCGCGTCGTACCGCTTCGGCCCGATCAGCGAGAACACGTCGCCCTCGCGGCCGTCCTCGCGGACCAGCGTCGCCGTCAGGCCGAGGCGCCGACGGGCCTGCAGGTCCGCGGTCATCCGGAAGATGGGAGCCGGGAGCAGATGCACCTCGTCGTAGACGATGAGGCCCCAGTCGCGGGCGTCGAGCAGCTCGAGGTGGCTGTAGACGCCCTTCCTGCGGGTGGTCATCACCTGGTACGTCGCGATCGTCACCGGCCGGATCTCCTTGACCGAGCCGCTGTACTCGCCGATCTCGTCCGCGGTCAGGGAGGTACGGCGCAGCAGCTCGTCCTTCCACTGCCGGGCGCTCACGGTGTTGGTGACCAGGATCAACGTGGTCGCCTTGGCCTCGGCCATCGCGGCCGCCCCGACCAGTGTCTTGCCGGCGCCGCACGGGAGGACGACGACACCGGAGCCGCCGTGCCAGAACGACTCGGTGGCCTCCTTCTGGTAGGGCCGCAGGGTCCAGCCCGACTCGTCGAGCTCGATCGGGTGCGCCTCGCCGTCGACGTACCCGGCGAAGTCCTCGGCCGGCCAGCCCAGCTTGAGCAGCGCCTGCTTCAGGTTGCCCCGCTCCGAGGGGTGCACGGCGACGGTGTCGTCGTCGATACGGTCACCCAGCATGCCGGCGACCTTCTTGGCGCGGAGCACCTCCTCGAGCACCGGCCGGTCGTTCGAGACGAGCACCAGCCCGTGGATGGGGTGCTTCTCCAGGCGCAACCGGCCGTAGCGGGCCATGGTCTCGGCCACGTCGACGAGCAGGGCGTGCGGGACGGCGTACCGGCTGAACTCCAGCAGCGTGTCGACGACCTGCTCGGCGTCGTGCCCGGCGGCGCGGGCGTTCCAGAGACCGAGCGGGGTGAGGCGGTAGGTGTGGATGTGCTCCGGCGAGCGCTCCAGCTCGGCGAACGGGGCGATCGCCTTGCGACAGTCGACCGCGGCCGGGTGGTCCACCTCGAGCAGCAGCGTCTTGTCGCTCTGGACGATCAGGGGTCCGTCGTTCATCGCGTCGGCCGCGGGGGCTCGGCGCCGCGTGCGCACTCGCAGGGGGTGTCCACCGGGCAAGCGTACGGACGAGGGCGGTGTCGCGCCGATACGGTGCCCCCGTGAGTGGTCCGCTGACCGTGATGTTCATGCCGGAGTCCGCCTACGGGCCGACCAACCAGTGCATCGGGCTGGGGAAGGTCCTGGTCGAGCGAGGACACCGGGTGGTGTTCGCCGCGGAGTCCTCGTGGGCGGGGCGCCTCGAGCCCTTCGGGTTCGTCGAGGAGCTGGTCGACCTCGCCGAGCCCGACCCCGACGCGGCCGAGGGGTCCGCGGGGCAGTTCTGGATCGACTTCGTCAACAAGACCGCGCCGGAGTTCGCCAAGCCGACGCGCGCCCAGATCGCCGGCTTCGTCCACCCGACGTACGCCGCGCTGGTCGACGGAGCGCGCTACGCCGAACCCCGCCTCCGTCAGATCATCGCCGAGCACCGGCCCGACGTGATCGTCGAGGACAACGTCGTGTCGTTCCCCGCGCTGATGACCGGCGACGCGGCGTTCGTCCGGATCGTGTCGTGCAACCCGCTCGAGATCCGCGGGGTCGACCTCCCGCCGACCTTCTCCGGCTACCCGATGGACGACCGGTCGGAGTGGTCCGACTTCCTCGAGGAGTTCGACCGCGTCCACGCCGACACCTGGGCCGAGTGGGACGCCTGGTGCCAGGAGCAGGGCGCCCCTCCGCTGCCGCCGCGCGAGTTCATGCACACCTCGCCGACCGCCAACATCTACGTCTACCCGCGCGAGCTCGACTACGCCGCCGCTCGCCCGCTCGACGAGACCTGGCACCGCATCGACTCGAGTGTCCGCGAGACCGACGAGGACTACGCCCTCCCCGCCGAGCTGGCCGACCGTCCTGCCGACAGCGGTCTCGTCTACCTGTCGCTCGGCTCGCTCGGCGGTGCGGACGTCGGGCTGATGCAACGGTTGATCGACGTGCTCGGCACCTCGCGGCACCGGGTCGTGGTGAGCATGGGCCCGCGCGCCGACGAGCTGCGGCTCGCCGACAACATGACCGGCGCCGCGACCGTCCCGCAGACCAAGGTGATCCCGCAGGTCGACCTGGTGATCACCCACGGCGGCAACAACACCACGACCGAGGCGATGCACTTCGGCAAGCCGATGGTGCTGCTGCCGCTCTTCTGGGACCAGTACGACAACGCCCAGCGGGTCCACGAGCTCGGCTACGGAGTCCGGCTGTCGACGTACGCCTTCCGCGACGCGGACCTGCTCGGGGCCGTCGACCGGCTCCTCGCCGACGCCGGTCTGCGGGCGCGTATGGAGGCGATCGGCGCGGACATCCGGGCTCGAGACGGCCTGCACCGGGGCGCCGGGATCATCGAGCAGGTCGGCCTGGACCACCGAGACGGGCGCTGAGCCCCCACCGGGGCCGGGTGCGGAGCGCTTTGGCGCTTGTCGGCCGAAGTTTCCCCAACAAGCGCCAGTTCGGGCCAACAAGCACCCCCGCCCGCCGACGGGCCGAACCTCAGCCGGCGGCGGCCTTCTGGCGGGCCCGGTACGCCGCCACGTTGGCCCGCGAGGAGCAGCGGTCGGAGCAGTAGCGCCGCGACTGGTTGGGCGAGGTGTCGACGTAGACGTTGGTGCAGGGCGCGGCCGCGCAGACGCCGAGGCGGGTCGGCCCGAGGTCACAGACCAGGTTGGCGAGCCCGAGCAGGGCCTCGCCGACCAGCAGGTCGGCCACGCTGGCGGCCTTGTTGGCGACGTGGATGTGCAGGTTGGCCGGGTTGTGGTCGGCGATGCGCGGCGTGATCGGGTGCCGCTCGAGCAGGGCGTTCAGCCCGTCGACCACGCCCTTGGGGTTGTCGCGCGCCGACGCCTCGAAGACCGGTCGCAGGTCGCGCTGGAAGCGCCGGAGCACGACCACGTCGCGGTCGGTCACCTGCGGCTGCAGCCAGGCCCGCCTGTGGAGGAACGTCACGAGCGCGTCGAGGTCGGGCAGCTCCGCGTTGAGCAGGGCTGCCGACGACTCGGCGTACCGGACGAAATCCACGCGTCCAGTCTACGGAGCGCTGTCCACCGGGTTGACGGTCCGGATGCGGTGCACCGCGAACTGCCGTACGTCGTCGGCCCGGTGGTCCCGTGCGGTCAGCCACCCGCCGTCCACCCGGACCGGGTCGACGAGGCGCTCGGTGGCGGTCCCGTGGTTGTCGACGTATCCGATCAGGACGGTCCGGCCGCGCTCGACCGCCTCGCGGAGCGCGGCCAGCGACCCGATCGGGGTGAGGGCCGGTGCGGCGCTGCGCCGGGTCTCGGCGACCCGCTCGCCCGCGCGGATCGCGGTGACGACCTGCGCCAGCCGGGCCTCGAGCCGCGCCTCCGCCGTCCGCCGTGCGACGCGCGGGCGGGCGCGGTTCCGGTCCGGGCGGCTGACGTGGACGGTGCCGTCGACGCTCTCGACCAGCGGCGACACCCCGAGCTCGCGCAGCCTCGGGATGAGGAGGTCGATCGGGGTCGTGCTGACCAGCACCGTCGGCGCGATCTGCCGCAGCCCGAGGCCACCGGCCCGCGGGTGGTGCAGGAGCTCGGTCAGGGCGGTCTCGTCGTCGGCGCGCAGGAACGCCTCGGCGTGCCCGACCCGGATCGTGCCGAACGTCCGCGCGGCGTCGTCGACCAGGTAGGCCAGGGGCTGGGGCACCGGGGTCCGCGACACGGACGCCAGGAACGCATGCACCTCGTGCGCCGCCCACCCCGCATCGAAGGCACGTCGTACGGACGCGGCGGTGAAGCGGTAGACGGTGGCCTGGCCGCGTGACTCGATGTCGGCGAGCAGGTGCAGGTCGCGCGCCCGCTCGCGCGACAGCGGCCCGGGGGCGACCGCGGTGAGGTCGGCTTGGATCAGCACCTGGTCGACCTCGGCCGGCAGCAGGGGCGTGAGCAGCGCGGCCGGGTCGTCGCCGGCCAGCAGCGCCCGGGAGTACGACGGGAGCCCGCCGAGGCCGGTCAGCCCCAGGTGGGCAGCCTCGTCGAGGGCGGTCACGACCTGGTGCGCCCGCGAAGGGGGACGACGGGGACGCAGCCAGGTGACCCGGGCGACGACGGAGGCGGGTCCGGTGCCGGCGGCGAGGACCTCGCCCGGGGCGAGCTCGGCGAGCGCGGCCAGCGCCATCGCGCGGCTCTCGGGCGCGACCCGGCTCGTCAGCTCGGGGTCGAGGGCGTTGCGTGTCTTGCCGGCGTCGTCGCGCGTGCCGACCAGGGCCGGGAGCCGCTCGGTGGCCAGCCACGCCGACGCCAGCCGGGCCCAGCGTTCCGCGGCCGGCTCGTCGCACCAGACGTCGAACGCCTCGGTGGGGGTCCACGCCGGGTTCCCCTCGGCGTCCGGCCAGGTGGCGAGCAGCCCCGCGGCGGCGGCGACCTCGACGAGCAGGGCGGTCGTGGGCTCGTCGAGCTGGGCGAACTCGGCCGCCGCCTTGAGGTCCCGCACCGAGACGGCCCCGGTGCGGAGGGCGACCGGAGGTCGGGTGCCCCAGTGGTCGACGAGCAGCTCCACCCGGCGTACGGCGTCGAAGGCCGCGCCCGCGGCGGCCCGGTCGACGAGCTCGCCGGAGCGCTCCGTCGTCGCCACCTCCGGGGGTACGTCGACCGGCTCGCGGGTCGTGTGGCCGCCGCGCAGGGCGACCTGGACCTCGCCGGGGACCCGCACCAGGCCGGGGCGACCGGGGACCAGCAGGCCGCGAGACAGCAGCTCCTCCGCGGGGCCGGTCGCCTGGTCGGGCGTGATCGTGTGCCGCGCCGAGCCGGCGTCCGCCTCGCCGGTGCCGGCCTCGACGTGCTCCAGCATCGCCCGGGCCGCGGGGGAGAGCTCGGCGACGAGACGCGCGGCGTCCTCCGGGGACCGCCCCGGCGTCAGCGGATGGAGCTGGGCCAGGGACCCGAGCGCCTCGGAGGCGCCGGTCAGCGGCCGCAGCCCTGCTTCCGACTCCCACACCAGGGCCAGATCGGCCAGCCGCCCTACGGCGGCCTCGACAGCGAGCGGCGCGGCGAAGAGGATGTGGGCCAGAGCAGCCTCGCTGGTGTGGCCGGCCGCCACGAGGGCATCAAGGACGGAGAGCTCCGGACGCGTGAGCAGATCGAGAGCACGGTTGAGCGAGGAGCGGGTCGCGGCGCGCGAGGCGAGCTGGGCGCAGTCGGCCGGCGCGGGCATGGAGAGATCCGGGCGTTCCCGGAGCAACCCCGTCAGCCGGTCGTCCGGCCAGCTCCTGAGCTGGTCGGCCAGCGAACGGTGCCCCTTGCCCGGGGCGGACGAGGTGCCCATCGTTCCCACGCTAGCGGGCCACCCCACCCCCGCGTCCGGTCTCGCTCGATGAGCGTCCCCCCGGAGTCGCCCGACGACGACGCTCGAGCCGACCGCGACCCGACCGGGACCAGCCGGGTCGACGTGGGGGACCACCGGGTCGCGCTGCGCCACGGCTGCGCCACCGACGTCGGGCTCGTGCGCCTGGTCAACGAGGACGCCTACCTCGCGGCCCCGCCTCTGTTCGTGGTCGCCGACGGCATGGGTGGACACGACGGCGGCGACGTCGCGAGCCGGATCGTGGTCGAGGAGTTCGCACGCCTCGCCGACGAGAGGTACGACGTCCGGAGCGGCCGTCAGGCCGTGACCGAGTCGCTGCGTCGGTGCCAGCGTCGGCTCGTCGAGTACGGCAACACCCACCGCGGCAGCGACGGCGGGCGCTGGCACGGGGGGACGACGGCCGTGGTCGCCCTGCTCGTGGAGGACGACGGGGCGGCGCAGTGGCTGCTGGCCAACCTGGGCGACTCGCGGATCTACCGGTTCACCGGCGGTGAGCTCGTCCGGGTGAGCGTCGACCACAGCGTCGTCCAGGAGCTCGTCGACGCCGGGACGATCACCGAGGAGGACGCGGCCTTCCACCCCGAGCGTCACGTGATCACCCGCGCGCTCGGCGGCCCCGACGGGGTCGACCCCGACTTCTTCGTGCTGCCGCCGGCCGACGCCGAGCGGATCCTGCTCTGCACCGACGGGATCACCGGGATGATCGGCGACGCCGAGGTCGCCGAGGTGCTGGCAGCTCACGGGGACCCGGGCGAAGCCGCCGCGCAGCTGGTCGCGGCCGCGCTGGCCGCCGGCGGTCTCGACAACGCGACCGCGGTCGTGGTCGACGTGACGCGGCAGGTCGACGAGGACACGGATCCCGACCCGCGACCCGAGAGACTGGGAGACCCGCGATGAGCGCGACCGTGAGCCGTTCCGTGACTCCTGGGGAGTGGTACGGGATCCTCGGGGACGACGTCGTCGTGCTCCTCCCGCCGGCGGCCAGGTCCCGGGTGTCCGGGGTCTGGGAGCGGGTCGACGACGGCGCGGGCTTCGACGAGGTGCTCGACGCCGTGATCAGCGGCGGACTGCGCGAGCTGCCCGGCTTCCTGCTGGTCAGCACGGACGGCGAGGGCGTCAAGGTCGTCATCCGCGGCGCCGGGGAGGCCGAGCTCACCACGGCCGACGGTCCGGTCACGGTCTCCGGCACCGAGGACTCCACCTGGGTCGAGCGCCTCGTCACCGGGGTCAGCACGGTGCGGCTGCGCGTCGGCGAGGGGACGGGTGCGCCGTACACCGTCGGAGCAGGGCTCGTGCGCGTGGCGGTCGTCGAGCAGTCGTCGGCGGACCAGGCGGCGGTCGTCGGGGAGCCATCGGCGGAGCAGGCGGAGGTCGTCGAGGAGCCGGCGACGGCGCCGGCGGTCGACGAGGAACCCGCGGGCGTCCCGACCGACTCACCCCCCGTGTTCCCGGCTGCGGCCGCCGGGCCGCCCCCGTCCCACCGGCGCGCCGAGGACCCCGCCCTGACCGAGCAGATCCCGGCCACCCCCGCGGAGCCCGACGAGCCGCCCGCCCCGGATGACGGGCCCCGGTCGCCGGCGGCCTACGTGCCTCCGGTGCCGGTCGCCGTGCCCACGTCCGCGCCGGCGGTGACGCCTCCCGGGCCCGGCGCCGGGTCGACGCCCGCGGGCGCCGGGGGGACCCCGCAGTCACCACCGCTCGCCGCCCGGCCCGTGGCACGCCTGATCTTCTCCAGCGGCGATGTCGTGGACGTCGATCGTCCCGTCCTGATCGGGCGCTCGCCGGACGCCGGTCGGCTCGCCGTCGACGGACGGGGCCGCCTCCTGACGGTGCCGAGCCCGAACCAGGAGATCTCCTCGACCCACGTCGAGATCCGGCCGGGGGCCGGGTCCGACGAGGGCGCCGCGGTCGTCACCGACCTCGGTTCCACGAACGGCACCACGCTGATCAGACCCGGACTACCGGCCGAGGACCTCCAGCCGGGGGTCGCGGTCCCGCTGGTCCCGGGCGCCATGGTCGACCTCGGCGACGGGGTGACGATCCAGGTCACGACGGTCTGACCGCCGGCGGAGGACGCGCTGGCGGATTGCCGCGAGCGGAGTAGGTTCCGGCCCATGGAGTCCTACGCCGCGGGTGAGACCGAGCCCGCCCTGCTGGAGGAGACCATCGGGGTCAACCTGGACCGGACGGTCGCGGCCCACCCCGACCACGAGGCACTCGTCGAGTTCGCCACCGGCCGACGATGGACCTACCGCGAGTTCAACCACGCGGTGGACCTCTTCGCCCGGGGCCTGATCGCGGGCGGGATCGCCAAGGGCGACCGGGTCGGGGTGTGGGCGCCGAACTGCGCCGAGTGGACGATCGCCCAGTACGCGTCGGCGAAGATCGGCGCGATCCTGGTCAACGTCAACCCGTCGTACCGCACCCACGAGTTCTCGTACGCCGTGAGCCACTCGGGTCTGCGTCTGCTGATCGCGGCGGAGAGCTTCAAGACGAGTGACTACCGCTCGATGATCGAGGAGACCTGGCCACGGCTGGGCACGGCCGGTGGCGGCCCGCTGGAGCGGGTGGTCTACATCGGGACCGACGACTGGGCCGACGTGGTCGCCGCCGGCGAGCAGGCCGACGCGGACGTCGTCAACGAGCGGATGCTGACGCTCCGTCCGGACGACCCGATCAACATCCAGTACACCTCGGGCACGACCGGCTATCCCAAGGGCGCGACGCTCAGCCACCGCAACATCCTCAACAACGGCTACTTCACGACCGAGCTGATCGACCTGACCGACGCGGACCGGCTCTGCATCCCGGTGCCGTTCTACCACTGCTTCGGGATGGTGATGGCGAACCTCGGCTGCACCAGCCACGGTGCCACGATGGTGATCCCGGCGCCGGGCTTCGACCCCGAGATCACGCTGCGGGCGATCGCCGCCGAGCGGTGCACCGCCGTCTACGGCGTCCCCACGATGTTCATCGCCATGCAGCACCACCCGTCCTTCCCCGACCACGACCTGTCGTCGCTGCGCACCGGGATCATGGCCGGGTCGATCTGCCCGGTCGAGGTGATGAAGCGCTGCGTCAACGACATGAACATGGGCGCGGCGTCCATCGCCTACGGCATGACCGAGACCAGTCCCGTCTCCTGCCAGACGCGGGCGGACGACGACTTCGAGCGTCGTACGGCGTCCATCGGGCGCGTGCATCCGCACGTCGAGATCAAGATCGTCGACCCGGCCACCGGCGAGACCGTCGACCGCGGGCGGCCGGGGGAGTTCTGCACGCGCGGCTACTCGGTCATGCTCGGGTACTGGGACGACCCGGAGAAGACCGCCGAGGCGATCGACGCCGACGGGTGGATGCACACCGGTGACCTCGCCGAGATGCGCGACGACGGCTACTGCAACATCGTCGGCCGGATCAAGGACATGGTGATCCGCGGCGGCGAGAACATCTACCCGCGCGAGATCGAGGAGTTCCTCTACAGCCATCCGGACATCGAGGACGTGCAGGTCATCGGCGTCCCGGACGAGAAGTACGGCGAGGAGCTGTGCGCCTGGATCAAGCTGCGGGACGGTGCCGAGCCCCTCGACGCCGATGCGGTGCGGGCGTTCGCCGACGGCCGGCTCGCCCACTACAAGATCCCGCGCTACGTGATGCTGGTCGACGAGTTCCCGATGACCGTGACCGGGAAGATCCGCAAGGTCCAGATGCGGGAGGAGAGCGCCGCCAGGCTCGGCCTCGCCGGCGCCGGTCACGGCCCCTCGAGCTCGTAGCCGTCCTACCCGGGATCACCGCCCCGACCCAGGCAAATGGCGAGGCCGGGCGGTGCCGACGCGGGCTAGGTTGGTCGCGACCGACACCATCCTCGGAAGGACCCCGTGCGTTGAACGACGAACTCCGGCAGCTGGCGGACGACTACTGGCAGACGATCCTCGATGAGTCGCCGACCGAGCGGCACATGCTCGGCGACTACACCGACGTCGGATCCTTCGAGCACGCCTCGAGCGAGGCGGAGGCCTCGTTCGTCGCGACGCTGCGCGACTTCGCCGACCGGGCCGACCGGTTCGGCGAGACCGGGCTCGACCACCAGGAGTCGCTGACCCGCGGCGTCATCGCCTCGTCCGCCCGCAGCCTCGCCGACCGGGTGGAGGCTCCCCTCACCGAGCTGGCGGCCGACCCCGTGCACGGTCCCCAGGCGACGCTGGGGCTCGTGATGGGGCTGCTCGCGGTACCCGACCAGGACGTCGCCGACGCGATGCCGGCGAAGTACGCCGAGGTCGGTCGTTACTTCCGCGAGCTGGCCGATCGGGTGCGCGAGGGTGCCGGCCGCGGCTGGGCCTCGCCCGCGTTCGCGGTGACCGAGACCATCTCCCAGATCGACGCGCTGCTCGCCGGACCGGTCGACCAGGACCCGCTGGTCGGTGCCGTGAAGACGTCCGACGGTGTCGACGCGGAGGCGCTGCGCACCCTGCTGCGCGGCGTGGTCGAACGGTCGATCAGGCCCGGCATGGAGGTCTTCCGTGACGCGCTCCGCGAGCACGCCCTCCCGCTCGCCCGCTCCGAGGAGCAGTGCGGGCTGAGCTGGCTGCCCGGCGGTGACGACGCCTACGACCGCACCCTCCGCTACTACACGACCACGCACAAGACCGCCCAGGAGATCCACGAGATCGGGCTGGCTCAGGTGGCCAAGCTCGCCGACGAGTACCGCGCGCTCGGGCCCGAGGTCGTCGGCACCGACGACCTCCAGGAGATCTTCGAGGCGATGCGCACCGACCCCAAGCTCCACTTCGAGCACGGCGACGAGCTGGTCGAGCAGTCCAAGGTGGCGCTGGCCCGGGCCGAGGCGGCCATGGGCGACTGGTTCGAGGTCGTGCCGCAGGCGCCCTGCGCGGTCGAGGGCACCGAGGTGGGCGCCAAGGCGTTCTACTTCCCGCCTGCCACCGACGGCTCCCGCGGGGGGACGTTCTTCGTCAACACCGTCGAGGCCTCGTCCTGGGGCCGGTTCGAGCTCGAGGCGATGGCCTTCCACGAGGGCGTGCCGGGCCACCACCTCCAGCTCGCGATCGCGGCCGAGCTGCCCGACTCGATGCCGGACTTCCGCAAGCACCTCCACAACTCGGCGTACGCCGAGGGCTGGGGCCTCTACACCGAGCGGCTCTCCGACGAGATGGGCCTCTACTCCGCCGCGGTCGACCGGATGGGCATGTACAGCGCCGACTCGATGCGTGCCTGCCGGCTCGTCGTCGACACCGGCATCCACGCCCTCGGCTGGAGCAGGCAGCAGGCGATCGACTACATGGTGGCGAACTCCCCGCTCACCGAGGGCGTGTGCCGCCCCGAGGTCGACCGCTACATCTGCACCCCCGGCCAGGCCACGTCGTACATGATCGGGCGGCTGGAGATCCAGCGGATGCGTCGCGAGGCCGAGGAGCGCCAGGGCTCCGGCTTCGACATCAAGAAGTTCCACGCCGCGGTGCTCGACAGCGGTTCGCTGCCCCTCGACGTGCTCGACCGGGTGGTCGCCGCGCGGCTGCCCTGAGCGGGATCGGACGACCTGTCTCAGCGGCGCCGGAGGGTGCGGCGCCGCTGACGGCGGGGGTCGGCGGCGTCGAGCCGCTCCTCCCGCAGCCGCTCGACGGCGTCGTGCGCGTACGGCGCGAGCTCCCCGACCGCGCGGGTGAGCAGGAGGTCGGCGAGGGAGGGGTTCCGGACGAGGGCCGGCCCGTGCAGGTAGGTCGCGATGACGTTGCCCTGCTGGGCTCCCTCGGTCAGGCCGTCCCCGTTGCCGACCCCGGCGACGAGGGTGCCGAGCGGGCGGGCGTCGGAGCCGACGCGGGCGGTGCCGCGGTGGTTCTCGAAGCCGCTGAGCGTCACGACTCCGGGAAGCCCGACCGGGTCGATGACGACCTCGCCCACGGCGCGCGTCGGGAGGCGCTCGCAGTCCACGTCCAGGAGCCCGAGACCCGCGGTGGGCGCGCCGTCCGCGTCGTGGAACGTGCGCGACAGCAGCTGCAGACCCGCGCACACGGCGAAGCAGGGGGACGACCCCAGCACGGACGCCGCCCGGTCGTCGGAGAAGAGCGCCCGGGCGGCCAGGATCTGGGCCGAGTCCTCGCCGCCACCCAGCACGTAGATGTCGCCCTGCGTCGGCAGGGCGTCCTCGACGCCCACCTCGAGCACCTCGACGGCCAGGTCCCGGGCGCGTGCCCGGTGGGCGAGGGCGAGCGCGTTGCCGCGGTCGCCGTAGGTCCCGAGCAGCTCGGGATAGACGTGGACGATGGTGAGCGCGTCAGCCACGGCGGAGCTCCGCACGTGCCTGCTGGAAGGCGGTGTAGTTGCCGACCACGTCGACCCGGCCCGGCGGCAGGGTCGCCAGCGCGGTCGCAAGCCCTCCCGGCACCTGCTGTGCCGCGACCCCGTCGAGCTCGAGGCGAGCGAGGAGATCGGTCGCGCGGCGTCCTTGGACCACGACCCGGCGCCCGCGCAGGGCCGTGAACGACACGTCGTAGAGCCAGGAAGGGTCGCGCCCGTCGACGCCTTCGGCGTTGAACAGCAGCACCACCGGTCCGTCGTCCGGGGCCATCAGCGCGAGCAGCTCGAGCCACCCGGCGGGGTTCTTGGCGAGCATCATCCTCAGGTCGTGCGGGTCGCGCTGGAGCCGCTCGAACCGACCCGCCACCGAGCGCAGCGCGGTCAGTCGCCGGGCCGCCTCGGCCGCGGGAACGCCGTCGGCGTGGGCGGTCGCGACCGCAAGGGCGGCGTTGGAGAGGTTGAACCGTCCGGGGAGGTCGATCTCCAGCTCGACGCTCTCGTCGCGGCTGTGCAGGGTGGTGCCCTCCAGCCACCAGTCGGGCTCTGGCCTGGCCAGGTCGCACGCCGTGCACGCCCAGTGCTCGTCCGTACGCCGGCACAGGCCGCCGCAGCGCGGGCAGACGAGCGAGTCCTCCGTCCACCCCTGGTGGGCGGCCACCCAGACCTGGGTCCGGGCCGCCATGGCCGGCCAGACGACGTCCGGGTCGTCGGCGTTGGCGACCACGAGCGGGACGGCTCCCATCGCCTGGCGCCACGTCCGGGAGATCGCGCCGACCTCGTGGTGCCGCGACAGCTGGTCGCGCGAGAGGTTCATCAGGACGACGCTCACGGGCCGGGTCTGCTGGATGGCCCAGGGCATCCAGCCCTCGTCGACCTCCAGGGCCAGCCGGGAGGCGTCGGACGAGGCCAGCGTGCCGGCGATGCCGTTGGAGGTGTTGGCGCCCTCGCGGTTGGTGCCGACCGCCTCGTCGCCCTCCAGGGCGGCGGCGATGAGACCGGTGGTGGTGGTCTTGCCGTTGGTCCCGCTGACGAGCGTCACCGACCGCCCGCGGCTGAGCGTCGCGGCGGCGTCGGGAGCGCCCCTGAGCAGCACCCGGCCGCCGATCACCAGACCGGAGCCGCCGCGCAGCCGGCGCGACAGCGCCGCCGCCGACCGGCCCGCGAGCAGGGCCGCGCGCAGCCGGGTGTCGTAGTCGGCGCGACGGTCCACCGGGGTGCCCGGCGCCGATCCGCTCACGGCCATGGCAGGCTCCGCCGCGAGTCGGTCACGCGCCAAGTATGGCCCCTTCGTTCCTGCCGACGACCTGACGGGGGCGTCAGTCCTTCTTGGACAACATCTGGATCACGGTCTCGCCACGGCAGGTCGATGACTCCCTGATCGCCCAGCGGCCGGTGTAGCCGTTGCCCTTCCAGTTGGCCTCGGCGTCGTGGTCCTCGGTCTCACCGTCGGTGACCTTGTACCCCGCGGCCTGGGCCGGGCCGTTGAGCGCGGCCAGCACCCGTTTGAAGGGGGTGGCGGTGACGCCCGTGGCGATGACCCCGTCGGCGCCCCGGTCCTCGACGTGGTACAGGACGGTCCCGGCGGGCATCGGGAAGTCCTGCGGGTAGTCGGCCGGCGTCGACGACACCTGGGTCGCCTCCGTGACGCAGGTGCTCGTGTCCGCTGCCGCGGAGAAGCTCCCCGCCGCCGCGTCGGGGTCGGAGGAGCGCCCGCCGCAGCCGGTGGCGAGCAGGAGCAGCGCACCGGCCGCCACCAGCCCGGCGTCCGGCGCCTCATCGGGTCCCCCGATGCGCGACCAACTTGTTGTCGCCCTCGTCCGACTCCGCGGACCCGGTCGCGCGGGTCCGTGACCGCCGTGATCGTCTGGGGCCGGCGCGAGGCCCTCCAGCGGAAGACCAGCACCTTCGAGGTGTGCGGCCCCAGGCTCGCCCTGGTACGACCGACTCGCCGGCCGTTGTCGGTGACCTCGGTGACGAAGCCCGACACCTTCCGCGTGCCGGTGTTGCGGACGGTCACCCGGTCGACCCACTGGCCGGTGGCGTTGCGCCGCAGGTGCTGCTTCTGCACCCGGAGGTTCACCGCGGGGTCGTACGCCGAGAACAGCCCCAGACCGCTGCTCTGCCGGGCGATGGTCGGCGTAGCCGCCTGTGCATCCGCCGGGCCGGCGCCGCTGGTCTCCGACGTGTCGGTGACGCAGGTCTTGATGCAGCCGTCGGCGTAGCCGCCTCGACCCGGCCCGTGCTTGTCGACGGTCACGTCGATGAAGTCCAGCAGGTTGCGGTCGTTGCCGCAGGTGGTGCCGCCGGTGCAGATCGAGCCGCGCTGGACCGGGTCGTTCGGGGTGGCGTCGCTGGTCACCCAGGTCTTGCCGCCGTCGTACGTCGTGGCGACGTAGAGGTGCCAGACGCCCTTGAAGTTGGCCGTGTCCTGGTAGTTGCCGCCGGTCGGGGTGCCGATGAACGCCATCGTCGCGCGGTCGTCGTCGCCGGCGACCATGGCCGGGAACACGGCGTTCTTGACGCCGAACTCCGTGCCGACGGTCTGCGGTGTCCGACCAGGTCGTGCCCTGGTCGTGGCTCACCGCCACGCCCGGCTTGCCGTCGGAGCCGACGTACCCGAAGTAGACGGTGCCGTTGGCGCCGACGCCGACCGACGGGTCGGCGTCGCTCGGGCTGGCTGCCGGGCACCTTGTGCACCGTCCAGGACGTGCCGCCGTCCTTCGAGACGACCACGGCCTGCGTTGCTGCCGCAGGCCTTGTTGGGCAGGTACGCCGTGCCGTCGGGGGCGACCTTGACGTGTCCGTGCAGCCCGCCGCAGTCGAGCAGGCTGTACGTCGGGACGCCCGGACCGAACGTCGTACCGCCGTCGTGGGAGGCGGCGCAGAAGGCCGTCGCGATGTCCTGGCTGCAGTAGTAGACGGCGTGCGGGTACGTCGACGGTGGGAGCGCGCCCAGCCCGTTGGCGCTGTAGGCGCCGCCGCCGATCGTCTGGTGGTCGACGCCCGAGGGGATGCCGCCACCGGTGCTCGGGTTCCAGGTCGTGCCGTCGTCGTCGGTGTAGCAGGTCGCGGAGTCCTGCGCCGGTGAGCTGGGACTCGAAGGTGCGGCCGGTCGTGTGGTCGGTGAACAGGATCGGGTCGAGGCTCGCCGGTGCTGCCCTGCGGGCAGCCGTTGGCCGCGTTGGCCGAGACGTCCTGTCCACGTCGCCGTGGCCGGCGAGGTGCTGTCGTCGAAGCTGCACCTTGTAGGTCGACAGCGTACGACTGGTACAGGGTCGACGCCGGTCTTCCAGTCGGTGCCGATCGACGGCTCACCGGCGTTGTTGCGCGTCGGGGAGCGTCGTCGGGCGCGGCGTACGTCGTGAACGCCGGGCGGGGTCGCCGTGCCCGGCGGCGGAGGGGCCGGCTTGGTGACCAGGGTCGCCTTGGCGGTGTAGCTGTCGCCGAGCGGCGCGAAGGGCACGACCCGCACGGTGTAGGTGCCGGTGGTCGGCGGGATCACGACCTCCTCGGGGTCGGCGCTCGAGGCCGACGTGCCGACCGTGTTGCCGGCGGCGTCGAGGACGTAGAGGTCGAAGTCGGCCGCGGTGGTGGGCCAGCTGACGTCGATCTTGAGGGAGTGGCCCGTGTCGTAGCCCGCCGGGGTGGACACGTGCAGCGTGAAGTCGTCGCAGGCGTGCGGGCGCCGTGCAGTCGGGGGTGCCGAGCGCCGTGCCCGTCGTGTTCGGGACGACGAAGGGGCCGCCGGTCCAGGTGACCGAGGTCGAGGTGTCGCTGACGCTGCCCTCGTTCGGGTTGCTGGCGGCGGCATGGCCGCTGAAGGCGAACGTGGCCAGCACCAGGCCGGCGACCGAGGCCAGTCCGATCAGGCGCTGGCGTGACGAGAAGAGCATGGGGGACGTCCTCGTGGTAGGCGACCGGTGTCCGTCCAACGACGTACCCGTGATCGGGTCACGCACGCACGGGAGCCGCCCCGGAGCGCTCCAGCGAGGTGGTTCCGGGGGTCCGTCCCGCGTCCGGGTCGAATGGGTTGGAATCTCGGCTGCCCGCGCGCCTAGGCTGGGCCGTCGCCCCGACGAGCGGGCGGAAGGCTGCGCAAGAAGAGGGAAGACACGTGCCCAGTGGCAAGGTGAAGTGGTTCGACGCCGAGAAGGGCTTCGGGTTCCTGTCCCAGGACGACGGGCCCGACGTCTACGTGCGCACCGACGCCCTGCCCGAGGGCGTCACCACGCTCAAGGCGGGCGCCCGGGTGGAGTTCGGCATCGCCCAGGGTCGCCGCGGCGACCAGGCCCTGCAGGTGCGCATCCTGGAGGCACCGACCTCGGTGGTGCGCAACCAGTCGCACGCTCGCCGCAAGAAGCCCGAGGAGATGGCCCCCATCGTGGAGGACCTGATCCGCCTGCTGGACGGCGTCGGCGAGGCCTACCGGCACGGGCGGCACCCGGACGCGCGCCAGGCGCGCCCGACGGCCAAGCTGCTGCGGGCGCTGGCCGACGAGCTCGAGCTCTGAGGCAGCAGCCCGTCCCGGCGATCGGGCCGTTCGGTGGTCGAGCGGGACCTTTCGGTGGTCGAGCGGAGTCGAGACCACGCCCGCGGCGGAGAACTCGGTGGTCGAGCGGGACCCTTCGGTGGTCGAGCGGCAGCTTTCGGTGGTCGAGCGGGAGCTCTCGGTGGTCGAGCGGAGTCGAGACCACCGCCCGCGGGCGGCTCAGGTCGAGGCATGCCCCGGGGCGGCGACCGGCGCCGGGGTACGACGTCCACGGTTGGCCAGCACGAACACCGACCACCCCAGCAGCACCACCGCGGCGACGATCAGCCCGAGCCGGGGCTGGAGCGGCAGGGCGATCCCGACGAAGCCGCCGAGGACCCACGCCAGCTGCAGCGTGGTGTCGCTCCGCGCGAAGGCGCTGGTCTGCACCCGCTCGGGGACGTCCCGCTGGATCGTGGAGTCGAGCGACAGCTTCGCCAGGCACTGGGTGAGGCCGGCGGTGAACCCGAGGAGCATGAGCGGCAGCAGACCGTAGAAGAGGGCGGCGAGGGTCACCGCTGCCGCGTCGGCGAGCAGGGTCAGCACCACCGCCACCTTGGGGTTGACGTTCTTGAGCAGCGACCCGGCCACGATGCCCAGGAAGTTGCCCACCCCGGCCGCACCGATCACGGCGGCGAGCGAGAACTGCGGCGAGTGCCCCTCGATGGGGTGTGAGCGGAGCAGGAACGCCATGAACAGCGTGAGGAAGCCCGAGAGCCAGCGAGGACCGCAGTTCGCGCGCAGCGCGAACGCCATCGAGCCCGGGATGCGGACCGGGCCCCGCTGGGCCGGCGTGGGTGGGGTCTCCGCGGCCGTCTCCCCGGCGTCGGCGCCGGGGTCCGGCGGGGCGCCGCTGAGGAAGCCCAGGGACTGTTCGCCCTGGTTGGAGTCGACCCGTGAGGGCAGCCGGATCGCGAGGATCGTGGCGAGCACGAAGACCAGGGCCGCGTAGCGCAGGGACCACTCCGGGCCGACCGTCGCCGCGAGTGCCGCGATGGGAGCCGACACGGCGACCCCGACCAGGCCGGCCATCGACGTCCGCGCGTTGGCCGTGACCAGGGTCAGCCCCTCGGGCAGCAGCCGGGGGACCGCGGCGGCGCGGGTCACGTTGTAGGCCTTGGAGGCGACCAGCACGCCGAGGGCGGCGGGGAACAGCCAGGCGGACCTCGTCACCACCGCCCCGGCCAGGACCCAGGCGAAGAAGGCCCTCGCCGCCATCGTGACGCCGATGGCCCACCGCCGGCCGTGGCTGAACCGGTCGAGCATGGGCCCGATCAGCGGCGCCACGATCGCGAAGGGCAGCATCGTCAGGCCCAGGAACAGCGCGACCTGGCCGCGAGCCTCGCCGGTGGGGATCTGGAAGAACAGCGTGCCCGCCAGCGAGATGGCCACCGCCGCGTCCCCGGCGGCGTTGAGGGCCCCGAGCTCGATCAGCCGGGAGAGCCCGCTGGTGTCCGCACCCTCCGCCGCGGCGGCGCGGCGCGCCGTACGGACCGCGTAGCGACCCGCTCGGCCGGTCCCGCGTGCCACGGAACGCAGCCCTCGGCCGGTCGCCCGGGCCCCGGAGTCCAGCCGCGAGTGGCGGTCGGACTCCCCGGGCGTCGTCATGGCTCCATCCTGCACGAGTGCCCCGCGCCAGGGGGACGAAAAGTCCCCTGACGCAGGGCGCGAGCGGCCGGAGGGTCGGGGGCTCGAGGTCCGGTCTCGGCACGGACGACGCGCCCCGTTCGGGAACGGATCTGACAGGCGCGGTGGGATGGGCCATCATGACGCCATGACCCCGAAGGCCGATGCCGTGGCGATGGCTGCCGTCGACCCGGCCCGTACGGCGCTGCTCGCCGAGGTCGACGCCGTCCGCGGTCGGCGACCACCTGGGCGCCGAGGCCGAGGGCGAGCGTGTCGTGACCCACCTCTTCGACTGCCTGACACCCGGCTACGTCGGGTGGCGCTGGTCGGTGACCGTGGCGCGAGCCTCGCGGCAGAAGACCGTCACGGTCGACGAGATCGTGCTGATCCCGGGCGGCGAGGCGATCGTGGCCCCGGAGTGGGTGCCCTACCGCGAGCGGATCAAGCCGGGCGACCTCTCGCCGGGCGACCTGCTGCCGGTCGCCGACGACGACCCGCGCCTCGTGCCGACGTACTCCTTCGGTGACGACCCGCTCGACGCCGACGCCAAGGCGCAGATCCGCGCGGTCGTCACCGACCTCGGCCTCGGTCGCATCCGGACGCTCTCACCCGAGGGCCGCGAGCTCGCCGCCGAGCGCTGGTACTCCGGTGACGGCGGGCCCGAGGCGCCGCTCGCACAGTCGGCCCCCGAGCCGTGCTCGACCTGTGGCTTCCTGCTGCGGCTGTCCGGGTCGCTCGCCGAGTCGTTCGGCGTGTGCGCGAACGGTGACGCCAACGACGACGGCAAGGTCGTCGCGTTCACGCACGGGTGCGGGGCCCACTCCGAGGTGCGGCTGGCCAAGCGGCACGAGCCGGTGCCCCTGCCCGAGCCGGTCGTGGACGACGTCGGCGACGAGCTCGAGCGCTTCTAGGGCGCGTCTCCCTAGCCCGAGGTCCGTCTACAGAGGCTCGCCGCGCAGGGCGCGGGCGCGCCTGCGGCGACGGCAGTACTCGAGGCCCAGCAGGCCGAGTCCGCAGCCCGCGGCGCACGTCCAGAGCATCCACCCGTGACCGGCGTCGCGGAGCCGGCCGTAGAACGGAAGCATCGCGACGAACCCGATCACCCACAGCGCGACGCCCACCTGGACGGTGCGGACGCCGTCCACGTCGAGCGGCTCCACGTCGGCGACGATGTAGGTGCGGTTGCCGATCTCGTGACTCATCGGCTCGTCGTCGCGCAGCTCCATGCCGCCAGCCTATGCCGGACGGGCCGGTCCTGGACGCTGCTCGGACCCTCGAGCCGGAATACTTAGCGTAAGTAATGAGTTATGCTAACGATATGCCGACCGTCCAGATGACCCGCAGCACCGGCGCAGGGCTCGCGAGCGAGCTCAGGCTGAGCGTCATGCGCCTGCGTCGCCGCCTGGCCGGCGAGCGTCATCCCGACAACGAGCTGACCATGGGCGCGATGGCCGTCCTCGGCTGCCTGTTCCGCAACGGCGACCTCACGGTCGGCGAGCTCGCCTCCAGCGAGCGGGTGCAGCCGCCGAGCATGACGCGCATCGTCAACGCCCTGGAGGAGGGTGGCTACGTCGTACGACGTGCCCACGAGCGCGACGGCCGCCAGGTCGTGGTGGTCATCTCCGACCTCGGACGCGCCATGGTCCTCGCCGACCGGGCCCGGCGTGACGCCTGGCTCGCCCGCCGCCTGCGCGACCTCACCCCCGCCGAGCGCGACACCCTGCGCCGCGCCGCACCCATCCTCGAACGACTTGCCACCTCGGACTGAAAGCAGACCTTGAGCCCCACCTTCCGCGCACTCCACAACCCCAACTACCGGCGCTACGCACTCGGCAGCCTGGTGTCCAACACGGGCACCTGGATGCAGCGCGTCGCGCAGGACTGGCTGGTGCTGCGGCTCACCGACGGCAGCGGCACCGCCCTCGGCATCACCACGGGGCTGCAGTTCCTGCCCGTCCTGCTCCTGTCGCCGTACGCCGGCGTGGTCGCCGACCGCTTCCCGAAGCGCCGCCTCCTCCAGCTCACGCAGCTGACGATGGCCGTCGCCTCCCTGGTGCTCGGTGTCCTCGCCGTCGCCCACGTCGCCGTGGTCTGGCAGGTCTACGTGATCGCGTTCCTGTTCGGGATCGGGTCGGCCTTCGACGCCCCGGCCCGCCAGTCGTTCGTCTCCGAGATGGTCGGTCCCGACGACCTGACCAACGCGGTCGGCCTCAACTCCGCGACCTTCAACATGGCCCGCATCATCGGCCCCGCGCTGGCCGGCCTGATGATCGGCGCCCTGGGCGGGGGCGCCTGGGCCACCGGCTGGGTGATCCTGATCAACGCCGCCTCCTACGGCGCGGTGATCTGGCAGCTCCAGCACATGGACCCCGCCCTGCTGAACACGCCCAAGCCGGTCGCCCGCACGCCGGGCATGCTGATCGAGGGCGTGCGCTACGTCCGCAGCCAGCCGAAGATGATGATGATCCTGGTGATGGTGTTCTTCGCGGGCACCTTCGGGATGAACTTCCAGATCACCTCCGCCCTGATGGCGACCCAGGTGTTCGGCAAGGGTGCCGGTGAGTTCGGGATCCTCGGCTCGGCGATGGCGGTCGGCTCGCTGACCGGGGCCCTGCTGGCGGCCCGCCGGGTCCGCATCCGGTTGCGGCTGCTCGTGGGCGCCGCCGTCGGGTTCGGCGCCGCCGAGATCGTGGCCGGCCTGATGCCGACCTACGTCCTGTTCGCGCTGATGTGCCCGGTCATCGGGCTGTTCACGCTGACCATGCTGAACTCCGCCAACGCGACCATGCAGCTCGAGTCCGCGCCGGCGCTGCGCGGGCGGGTGATGGCGCTCTACATGACCATCGTGATGGGTGGCACGCCGCTCGGCTCGCCGGTCATCGGCTGGATCGGGCAGCAGTACGGTGCCCGCTGGACGTTGCTCGGGGGCGGTCTGCTCACCATCCTCGGGGTGGTGGTCGCCGTGGCCGTGTTCGCCCGCCCGGCGCGCGAGCACGCGGAGGCGGCCCCGGAGGCGGTCGCGCAGGCCGCCTGACGCCCGCTATCTCGTTTTGGCGTGGGGGAGCGACCCGAGTAGCCTTGGAGACCGTGTCTGGCACGTCCAGACCGTTGAGCGTGCCCAGGGTCCCGACGTACGGCGAGCCGGGCCGCGCGACATCTCAGGCACACCGATCCAACGCATCATCACCGTGCCCGGCAGAGCGCCGGGCACTGAAGTAGGGACAGAAGGGGAACCACCGAGTGCCCACCATTCAGCAGCTGGTCCGCAACGGCCGGCGCGACAAGGCGTCGAAGACCAAGACGCCGGCCCTCAAGGGCAGCCCGCAGCGCCGAGGCGTCTGCACCCGCGTCTACACCACCACCCCGAAGAAGCCGAACTCCGCCCTCCGGAAGGTCGCCCGCGTGCGCCTGTCCAGCGGCGTCGAGGTCACGGCGTACATCCCGGGCGTGGGCCACAACCTCCAGGAGCACTCGATCGTGCTCGTCCGCGGCGGCCGGGTGAAGGACCTCCCCGGTGTCCGCTACAAGATCATCCGCGGCACGCTCGACACCCAGGGCGTGAAGAACCGCAAGCAGGCTCGCAGCCGGTACGGCGCGAAGAAGGAGAAGAGCTGATATGCCGCGCAAGGGTCCCGCACCGAAGCGGCCGCTCGACGTCGACCCCGTCTTCGGGTCGCAGCTGGTGACGCAGCTGGTCTCCAAGGTGCTCAAGGACGGCAAGAAGCAGGTCGCCCAGCGCATCGTCTACACCGCGCTCGAAGGCTGCCGCGAGAAGACCGGCACCGACCCCGTGGTCACGCTCAAGCGCGCCATGGACAACGTGAAGCCGGCCATCGAGGTCAAGTCCCGCCGGGTCGGTGGCGCGACCTACCAGGTCCCGATCGAGGTCAAGGGAACACGGGGCACGACGCTGGCGTTGCGCTGGTTGGTCGGGTACGCCGCGGACCGTCGCGAGAAGACCATGTCCGAGCGCCTGATGAACGAGATCCTCGACGCCTCCAACGGCCTCGGCGCCGCAGTGAAGAAGCGCGAGGACACCCACAAGATGGCCGAGTCCAACAAGGCCTTCGCCCACTACCGCTGGTGACCACCCGCCGTACGCAAGCTCCCCGGAGCCCGTACGGCGCGAGCACCGGCCCACGTTCTACCTAAGGAAACGAACCCTCAGTGGCCGTCGACATCACCACGGACCTGAAGAAGGTCCGCAACATCGGCATCATGGCGCACATCGATGCCGGCAAGACCACCACCACCGAGCGCATCCTCTTCTACACCGGCATCACCTACAAGATCGGTGAGGTCCACGAGGGTGCCGCCACGATGGACTGGATGGAGCAGGAGCAGGAGCGCGGCATCACGATCACGTCCGCCGCGACCACCTGCTGGTGGAAGGACCACCAGATCAACATCATCGACACCCCCGGACACGTGGACTTCACCGCCGAGGTCGAGCGCTCGCTGCGCGTCCTCGACGGCGCGGTCGCGGTGTTCGACGGCGTCGCCGGTGTCGAGCCGCAGACGATGACGGTCTGGCGCCAGGCGAACAAGTACTCCGTCCCCCGGATGTGCTTCGTCAACAAGCTCGACCGCACCGGTGCGGACTTCTTCCGCTGCGTCGACATGATGGTCGAGCGGCTCAACTCCACCCCGCTGGTGCTGCAGCTGCCCATCGGCGCCGAGTCCGACTTCCTCGGGGTGGTCGACCTGGTCGGCATGCGTGCCCTCACCTGGCGCGGCGAGACCACGATGGGTGAGGACTACGAGGTCGAGGAGATCCCGGAGTCGATGCGCGCCCAGGCCGAGGAGTACCGCGAGAAGTTCCTCGAGACGCTCGCCGAGGCCGACGACGACATCATGGAGAAGTACCTCGAGGGCGAGGACCTCTCCGTCGAGGAGCTCGAGGCCGGCATCCGCCGCGCCACCCTGGCCGACAAGGTCAACCCGGTGCTGTGCGGCACGGCGTTCAAGAACAAGGGCGTGCAGCCCCTGCTCGACGCCGTCGTGAAGTACCTGCCGAGCCCCCTCGACATCGACGCGATCATCGGCCACAAGCCGAGCGACGAGGACGAGAAGATCGAGCGGATGCCCGCCGACGACCAGCCGTTCTCCGGCCTGGCCTACAAGATCGCCTCCGACCCCCACCTCGGCAAGCTGATCTACGTCCGCGTCTACTCCGGCAAGCTGGAGGCCGGCGCGACGGTCCTCAACTCCGTGACGGGGAAGAAGGAGCGGATCGGCAAGGTCTACCAGATGCACGCGAACAAGCGTGAGGAGATCGCCTCCGTCGGCGCCGGCCAGATCGTGGCGGTGATGGGGCTGAAGGACACCAAGACCGGTCACACGCTCTGCGACCTCCAGCACCCCGTCGTCCTGGAGTCGATGTCGTTCCCGGCCCCGGTGATCGAGGTCGCGATCGAGCCCAAGACCAAGAGCGACCAGGAGAAGCTCGGTACCGCCATCCAGCGGCTCTCCGACGAGGACCCGACCTTCACGGTCAAGACCGACGAGGAGACCGGCCAGACGATCATCGCCGGCATGGGCGAGCTCCACCTCGAGATCCTGGTCGACCGGATGAAGCGCGAGTTCCGGGTCGAGGCGACCGTCGGCAAGCCGCAGGTGGCCTACCGCGAGACGCTCCGCAAGGTCGTCGCGAACCACAGCTACACCCACAAGAAGCAGACCGGTGGGTCGGGCCAGTTCGCGAAGGTCGTCGTCACGCTCGAGCCGAGCATCGACCCCGAGACCGGCCAGGGCGCCGGCTACGAGTTCGTCAACAACGTCTCCGGCGGTCGCATCCCGCGCGAGTACATCCCGTCGGTCGACCAGGGCGGACAGGACGCCATGGAGTTCGGCGTGCTCGCCGGCTACCCGATGGTCGACGTGAAGTTCACGCTCGAGGACGGCGCCTACCACGACGTCGACTCGTCCGAGCTCGCGTTCAAGATCGCCGGCAACCAGGCCTTCAAGGAGGCCGCCCGGATGGCCAAGCCGGTCCTGCTGGAGCCGATGTTCGCCGTCGAGGTGATCACGCCCGAGACCTTCCTGGGCACCGTCATCGGCGACATCAACAGCCGTCGCGGTCAGATCCAGTCGCAGGAGGAGCGTCACGGTGACATGGTCATCAACGCGCTCGTGCCCCTGTCCGAGATGTTCGGGTACGTCGGTGACCTGAGGTCCAAGACCTCCGGACAGGCGTCGTACTCGATGGAGTTCGACTCGTACGCCGAGGTCCCGAGTGGCATCGCCGACGAGATCGTCAAGAAGGTTCGCGGCGAGTAGTCGCCACCATCTGACCCCGCCCGGCGGGGGCGCATTTGGCCGGACCTCGGCATTGCAGCAGAATCAACGAGTCAAGTGACAACAACAGGAGGAGCCCACAGTGGCTAAGGCGAAGTTCGAGCGGACCAAGCCGCACGTCAACATCGGCACGATCGGTCACATCGACCACGGCAAGACGACCTTGACCGCGGCGATCACCAAGGTCCTGCACGACCAGCACCCCGACCTGAACCCGTTCACGCCTTCGACGAGATCGACAAGGCGCCCGAGGAGCGTCAGCGCGGTATCACCATCTCGATCGCGCACGTCGAGTACCAGACCGAGGCGCGTCACTACGCCCACGTCGACTGCCCGGGTCACGCCGACTACATCAAGAACATGATCACCGGTGCGGCCCAGATGGACGGCGCGATCCTCGTGGTCGCCGCCACCGACGGCCCGATGCCCCAGACGCGTGAGCACGTGCTGCTCGCCCGCCAGGTCGGCGTGCCGGCGATCGTGGTCGCGCTCAACAAGTGCGACATGGTCGACGACGAGGAGCTCATCGAGCTCGTCGAGATGGAGGTGCGTGAGCTCCTCTCCGAGTACGAGTTCCCGGGCGACGACATCCCCGTGGTCAAGGTGGCTGCCTTCCCGGCGCTGAACGGCGACGAGAAGTGGGGCGCGACGGTCCTCGAGCTCATGGAGGCCGTCGACACCGCCATCCCGACCCCCGAGCGGGACACCGAGAAGCCGTTCCTCATGCCCGTCGAGGACGTCTTCACGATCACCGGTCGCGGCACCGTCATCACCGGCCGCATCGAGCGCGGCATCGTGAAGGTGAACGAGGAGGTCGAGATCATCGGCATCCGCGACAAGTCGCAGAAGTCGACGGTCACCGGCGTCGAGATGTTCCGCAAGCTGCTCGACGAGGGCCAGGCCGGCGAGAACGTCGGGCTGCTGCTCCGCGGCACCAAGCGCGAGGACGTCGAGCGCGGCATGGTCGTGATCAAGCCCGGCACGACCACCCCGCACACCAACTTCGACGCGAACGTCTACATCCTGTCGAAGGAGGAGGGTGGCCGTCACACGCCGTTCTTCAACAACTACCGCCCGCAGTTCTACTTCCGTACCACCGACGTGACCGGCGTCGTGACCCTCCCCGAGGGCACCGAGATGGTCATGCCGGGCGACAACACCGAGATGGCGGTCGAGCTGATCCAGCCGATCGCCATGGAGGAGGGCCTGCGGTTCGCGATCCGTGAGGGTGGCCGTACCGTCGGCGCCGGCCGGGTCACCAAGATCAACAAGTGATCCCGTCGGTGGTCGCGAGACCGCCGAGCTGATCCACGTCGAACGGCCCCGGACCTCGGTCCGGGGCCGTTCTCCGTCTGTGCGTTTGCTGCCAGCCGAGTCCGCCCCAGACGATCGCGATCCTGCTGGGTTCCCAGCGGAGATGATCGGGACCGTCGGGAGTACCCAGAGAGACGCTCGAGGCGGTACGTCGTACTGCCCGACGGGGCGGCGCGGCAGCCTCACGCGGGCTGGAGCGAGGCCCGCCGCTGCTCCAGCAGCACCAGCGCCGCGGAGCCGAGCAGCAGGCAGAGCAGCGCCGCCAGCCCGGAGACGGTCGCCCCGACCACGATCAGGCCGCTCAGCACCACCCCGCCGACGATCCGCGGCCACCCCCCGGACAGCGACAGCGCCAGCCGGAACAGCCCGAGGCCGACCCAGAAGCCACCGACACCGACGCACAGCTGCCCGGCGTACTCCCACGTGAGCGCCTCCGTCGGGTGCACGAGGGCGCGGTGGAGCCCGGCGGCCGTGAGCACGATCCCGAAGAGGATCACGAAGAACGCATAGCCGTACGACGCCAGCCCGGCCGCCTGCGCCCGCTCCGGGGGGAGGGCGTCGAGGGCGGCCTCGGCGCGGTGGTCCTCGCCGACGCCGAAGTAGGCCCAGTAGAGCGTGGTCGCGAGCAGCAGGCTGATCGCGGCGAAGGAGATCTGCTGCCAGCCGATGGCCTCGATGCCGGTGCCGAGCCCGACGCCGATGGCCAGCACCGACTCGCCGAGCGCGATCAGCAGCATCAGCCCGTGCCGCTCCACGAAGTGACCCGGCACCAGCTCGAACGAGGGCCCGCCGTCGTCCTCGACCCGGTCCAACGACGTGATCCGCACCAGCCGGGGCAGCACCACGGCCACGACGAACGCGCCCAGCCACCACCACACGAGGATGTCCTCGAAGAACAGGGCCCCGACCAGGCCGAGCAGCGCGCCGAGCATGTTCCAGCCGAGCAGCTGCACCACCATCCCCCGGGTGATCCGCCGAGCCTCGGTGACGTACATCCCGGCATGGACGACGACCACCATCAGGTACCCGCAGGCGAACACGACGCGGTCCGAGCCGTACGCATGCGGGATCGCCATCGCCGTGACGAAGTTGCCGATCATGCCGAGCACCAGCAGTGCCTGGCGCCGCGTCGTGACCGGGGGAGCGGCGTTCGTGAGCCACGCGTAGCCGCCGTACATCCACCACAGGATCAGCAGGAGCAGCGCGCACCGACCGGTGACCGCCCACCCGCCGCGCAGCTCGGTGGCGGTGAGCTGGGTGATGGTGAAGACGAAGACGAGGTCGAAGAACAGCTCCAGCGAGGTGACCTGTCCGGCCACGGGCAGCGTGCCGCTACGCCGACGAGCCTGCATGCCGCGCACCCTACGGCGATCCCATCCCGGCGTGCAGGCGGCCGCTCGCGCACCGGCGGTCGGAAGGCTCGGAAAACCCGTGGTGCCGCGGAGCCGACGCGTCGTAGCGTGGCGGCGGCCGGACCGGCCCGGAGCCGACGATCCCGAAGGAGGCAAGCAGATGCGAGGAGCGCACGTGACCGCCCAGCTCTGCTCCGCCCACCTGAAGGGGATCACGCGTGCCCGCACGTTCGCTCAACCTCGGCATCCTGGCGCACGTCGACGCCGGTAAGACCACACTGACCGAGCGGCTCCTGCATCTCGCGGGAGTCATCGACCACCCCGGGTCCGTGGACTCCGGGACCACCCAGACCGACACCCTGACGCTCGAGCGCCGCCGCGGCATCACGATCCGGGCGGCCGTGGTCGCCTTCCCGCTCGGCGACCTGACCGTCAACGTCGTCGACACCCCCGGCCACCCGGACTTCATCGCCGAGGTCGAGCGCTCGCTCGTCGTGCTCGACGGGGCCGTCCTGGTGCTGTCGGCGGTCGAGGGCGTCCAGCCGCAGACCCGGATCCTGATGCGCGCCCTGCAGCGCCTGCACGTCCCGACCCTGCTGTTCGTCAACAAGATCGACCGGACCGGCGCCGACGTCGACGCGGTCCGGGCGGCGGTGGCGAAGCGGCTCAGCCCCGACATCCTGTCGATGGGCGACGTCCACGACGCGGGCAGCCGCGCGGCCGGGTTCACGGCGTACCGCCCGGACGACGTCGTCTTCCGCGACCGCGAGACGGAGGCACTCGCCGAGCACGACGACGCCCTCCTGGCCGCGTACGTCGACGGGCGCGGCTGCTCGCCCCGACTTGCTGCGCCGGGCGATCGCCGCGCAGACGGCGGCCGGACGGCTCCATCCGGTGTACGCCGGGTCCGCGGCCACCGGTGCGGGGGTCCGCGAGCTGATGCACGGCATCGCGGACCTGCTCCCCGTCCGCACACCCGCCGCCGACGCGACCCCGTCGGGGCGCGTGTTCAAGGTCGAACGCGGTGCGGCCGGCGAGAAGGTCGCCTACGTCCGGATCTTCACCGGCTCGGTCGGGGTCCGCCAGCGCCTCGACCTGCCCGAGGGACGTGTCGGCAAGGTCTCGGGCATCCAGCTGTTCGAGTCCGGACACTGGGTCCGCGCCGCCGAGGCCGGGGCCGGACGGATCGCGCGCCTGCACGGGCTCGTGGCGGTGCGCGTCGGCGACGCGTTCGGAGCCGGGCGCCGCGACGTCGACCACCACTTCGCGCCCCCCACCCTGGAGGCGTCCGTGGCGGCCGACCGGCCCGAGCAGGGTCCGGCTGCTGCGGGCGGCCCTGACCGCGCTCGCCGACCAGGACCCGCTGATCGACGCCCGGAGCGACGACGACGGGCATGTCGTGGTGTCGCTCTACGGCCGGGTCCAGCAGGAGGTCCTCGCGGCCACCCTCGCGGAGGAGTACGGCGTCGAGGCGGAGTTCTCCGACGCCAGCGTCCTCCACGTCGAACGCCCGCGCCGGTCTGCGAGCGCGATCGAGGTGCTCAACACCGACAGCAATCCCTACGGCGCCACGATCGGCCTACGCATCTCGCCGACCGCCCCCGGCTCGGGGCTGAGCTTCACCCTGGACGTGCCGGCGCGGGGGATCCCGCTGTTCCTCTTCAAGAGCGCGGAGGCCTTCGCCGCCGTCATGGAGCGTCACGTCGCCCGGACCCTCCAACGGGGGCTCTCCGGCTGGGGTGTCACCGACTGCCGGGTCACGCTCACCGACGTCGCGTACGCCTCCTGGGACGGACCGCCGTCGACCCGCGGTGACCTGCCGACCGCCCTCGACTACCGCAAGCTGACCCCGATCGTGCTGCGGCGGGCGCTGGCCCGGGCCGGGACCCGCGTGTGCGAGCCGGTGCTCCGGGTGTCTCTGGAGGTGCCGACGGAGACCACGCCGGCCCTGCAGCGACTCCTCGGCCGGTGGGGTGCCGAGCTGACCGACCAGACGTCGCGCGGCGACGACGCGACCCTCGAAGCGCGGCTGCCGGCGGCGCGGCTCCACGAGCTCCAGCGGCAGCTGCCCGACCTGACCGGTGGTGAGGGGGTGCTCGAGGCGCACTTCGACCGCTACGAGCCGGTCCGTGGTCGCCCTCCGGTGCGTCCGGGATCCAGCGTGACTGCGTGAGAGGGTGACCCGGTGCCCCGCTTCACCCGAGCCGAGCTGGAGACGTTCCGGGGTACCGAGGTGCCCGACCTCGTCGGCCCCGGCATGGCGCTGCTGTTCGTCGGCATCAACCCCGGCCTGTGGACGGCGGCCGTGCAGACCCACTTCGCGCACCCGGTCAACCGTTTCTACCCCGCCCTGCTCGCGGCCGGCATCGTCGAGCAGCGGGTCGACCCGTCCGCCGGGATGACCGACGCCGACCGGGCCGCCCTGATCGCGCGGGGCATCGGGATCACCAACCTGGTACGCCGCGCCACCGCCCGCGCCGACGAGCTCACCCGAGCCGAGCTGGTCGCCGGTCGCGGACGGCTCGAGGCGTTCATCGCCGAGCACGCGCCGCGGGTCGTCGCCGTCCTCGGCATCACGGCGTACCGCACGGCGTTCGAGCGTCCGCGCGCGGCGCTCGGGCGGCAGCCCGACCCGATCGGCCCGGCCGAGCTGTGGGTGGTGCCCAACCCGAGCGGCCTCAACGCCCACGAGACCATCGCCACCCTGGCCGAGGCGTACGCCGCGCCCGCCCGCGCCGCCGGAGTCCTGACCTGACGGCCCGCTACTCCGCCAGCAGCGCGAGCTCCTCGTCGACGTACTGATCGCGGCCGCCGACCGCGTCCAGCTCGGCCTTGAGACCCTGCTGCACCGCGAGGGCCTCGTCGCGCCGGCCCAGGTTGCGCAGGGCCCAGCCCACCATCCAGCGCGCCACCCTGGTCCGGGCCGGGTCGCCGATCCGCTCGCGCGCGGCCAGGGCCTCCTCGAAGGACGCCAGCGCCGCCTCGAAGTCGCCGGCGTCGGCGTGCGTCATGCCGATGTTGTTGAGCAGCGAGGCGTCCCAGTCGCGGGCCCGCTGGTCGGAGGAGGCCCGGGCGGCGGCCAGCGCCTCCTCCTGGAGCCGGAGCTGCTCCTCCTCGGGCGCGGCCAGCGCCACCATGTGGAGGGCGTCGATCCTCAGTGCGTCGAGCCCGGCGGCCCCGGCGAGCGCGGCCGCCGTCTCGAAGTGGGGCCGCGACTCCTCGACCCGTCCCGACGACCGGAGCACGCGACCCCGCTCGAGCGCGAGGTACGTCGCCGCCTGGGGGTCGTCGGACGAGAGCCGGTCGAGGACCTTGGTCGCCGCGTCGTACTGCTCCTGGAGCCCCAGGGCGCGCACGTACTGCGTCAGCCACGCGGTCCGATCGGGTTCGTCGGTGTCCTCGGCGGCGTCCAGGAAACGCTCGGCGGAGCCGCTCGGGTCGTCGAAGTCCCACAGAGGTGCGGGGTCGATCACGCGGGTATCCTGCCACGCCCGCGGCACCCTCGCGACGGCCAGGGGCCCGGGCGACACGCCGCCGCCCGGACGGCCAGAATGGTGTGCATGCCGGAGCCCCGCACCACCCCCGCCCGGCCGCACCACCGCTTCACCGAGGACGGTCGCCGGATGCGCGAGGTGCTGAGCTACTCGCGTCGCGGCAGCCGGTTCACGCCCAGCCAGCAGCAGGCGTGGGACGGTCACGCCGAAGCCTGGGTGATCCCGGAGGACGCGGTCGACGAACCCGGGTTCCGGCTCTCCGACTGGTTCGGCCGCGAGGCGCCGTTGATCGTGGAGGTCGGCTCGGGCGTCGGGGAGGCGACCGGGGTGCTCGCCGCACGTCGCCCGTCGTACGACGTGCTGGCACTGGAGGTGTGGCGGCCCGGCGTGGCCGCGTCCCTGGCCGAGGTGGCCGCGGCCGGCGCGGACAACGTCCGCTTCTGCTCCGTCGACGCGGTCTGGGCGCTGGAGAACCTCGTCACGCCGGGCGGTCTGACCGAGCTGTGGACGTTCTTCCCCGACCCCTGGCCCAAGAAGCGGCACCACAAGAGGCGGCTGGTCAGCCCGGCGTTCGCGGCTCTGGTGGCGACCCGCCTGGTCCCCGGCGGGACGTGGCGCCTGGCCACGGACTGGGCCGACTACGCGGATCAGATGGTCGAGGTGCTGGACGCCGAGCCCGGGCTCTCGGGAGGTGTCGTCGACCGGTGGAGCGAGCGGCCGGTCACCAAGTTCGAGCGCAAGGGTCTCGCGGCCGGGCGCGCGATCACGGACCTGACCTACCACCGCCGCGCCTGAACCGACCTGCGCGGCTCAGCCGAGGTCGACGCCGGCCTTCTGCAGCTCGTGCTCGGCGCGCAGCCGCTCGCTCTCGCGCTCGAGAGCGTCGGTGAGGCGGTCCAGCTCGGTGGGCACCCCGACGGCCCGGCAGGCGTCGAGCAGCACGTCGTCGTACGCCGCCACGATCGCCCGCCGGCGGACCATCGGCGTGCCCGCGGCCTGGTGACGGGCCTGCGGCCGGATCCGCCGCAGGTCGGCGGCGATCCTCTCGATGGGCATGCCGCTCGGCCGGGGCTCGTGGCGCTCGACCAGGTGCAGTGACTGACCCGCGCGGAGGGCGGTGCCGCCCAGCCGGTGGAGGTTGAGCGCGCACCAGACGACCGCGGCTCCGATCCCGGTCACCTCGGCGATGTAGAGGACACCTCCCCAGCTGCCGCCCGGCATAGTCCAGACGTTAGGCGCGCGATCCGAGCCGGACAAGACCCGGAGCGCCCCGAGGCCGGAGCGAGCCAGTGGCCGGCGCTCAGCCGAGGCGCTGCGTCAACCGCGACCGCAAGGTCTCGTCGCGGTGCAGCCGGGCCAGGTCGCGGTCGCGACGGGCGGCGCCGACCGCGGCCAGGAAGTCCCAGGAGGTCGTGCCCGGCGGCGGTGGGGGTGCGACGTACGCCGCCATGCGCCCGGCCAGCATCTCCCCGAGCCGCTCGCGGGTCGCCGGGTCGAGTGAGGGAAGGCGGGCGAGGTACTGACGGACGGCGAGCGTGAGGCCGACCGGGGGCGCCGCGAGATCGGCGGCCCCGGCCCAGCCGGCGAGGGCCGGCGGGCATGGCCGGCGGCGGCGGCAGGGCCAGCTTGACCCGGTCACGCACGACGTACGTCCCGGCGGCGAAGTCGCCGAGCCGCTTCCCGCGAGCGCTGATCAGGCAGCAGAAGAACGCGGGGCCGCCCCAGAGCGCGTAGATCTCGACGATCCCGACGAGGGCGCGCACGAAGGCCTGCTGGGCGGTGACCGCGCCGGCGTCGTCGCGGACGACGCGCAGCCCGAGGGTGAGCCTTGCCGGGCGACTTCCCGCGGGTGAGGGTCTCCATCGTCGTCGGGTAGACCAGGAACACCACGATCAGCGAGCACACCAGGGCGACGTGCTGCAGCGCGCCGTCGGCGTTCCTCGTGGCGACCAGGGCGAGGAAGAGGACGCAGGCCCCGACCAGCGCGAGGGTCGCGACGTCGATCATCCCGGAGGCCATCCGGGCCCCGACCGTCGCCGGGGGCAGGTCGAGGGCGACGGCCTCGCCGGTGACGAGGTCGTCCTCGGTCAGCATCGCGAACTCCGGTGAGGACATCGGCGTCAGAATAGGCTCCCCGTCGTGGACCTGGACGCGTATGTGCTCGCACACCACGCCGAGTGGGCCCGGCTCGAGGACCTGACGCGCAAGCGTCGCCTCGACGGTCGGGAGAGCGACGAGCTCGTGGAGCGCTACCAGCGCGTCGCCACCCACCTGTCCGTGATCCGCACGGCCGCCCCCGACGCCACGGTGATCACCTACCTGTCGCTGCTGCTCAGCCGTGCCCGCAACCGCGCGGGCGGGGTGCGCGCGAGCACCTGGTACGGCGTACGCACCTTCGTCACCGACCGTTTCCCGGCGGCGCTCTACCGCCTGCGCTGGTGGTGGATCGGTACCGCCGCGGGCAACGTGGTCGCGACCTTCGTGATGATGTGGTGGCTGCTCGCGCACCCCGACGTCGAGCAGCGCCTGCTGTCGCCGCGGGACGTCGACCAGCTGGTGAACCACCGCTTCTCCGGCTACTACAGCCAGTACGCCGCCTCCCACTTCGCCGCGGAGGTGTGGACGAACAACGTGTGGGTGGCGGCCCTGTGCCTGGCCTTCGGTGCGCTCGGGCTCCCCGTCCTGTACCTGCTCCTCCAGAACGTCGCCAACCTCGCGATCATCGGCTCGATCATGACCCGCCACGGTCGCGGAGCGGAGTTCTGGGGCCTGATCCTCCCGCACGGGATGCTCGAGCTCACCGCTGTCTTCGTGGCCGGCGGGGTCGGTCTCCGGCTGTTCTGGTCCTGGGTCGAACCGGGCGACCTCACGCGGGCGCAGTCCTTCGCCCACGAGGGCCGGACCGCCTCCACGGTCGCGCTCGGACTGGTGGGCGTGCTCGCGGTCAGCGGGTGCATCGAGGCGTTCGTGACGCCGAGCGGCCTGCCGACCTGGGCGCGGATCGGCGTAGGCCTCCTCGCCGAGGCGACGTTCCTCGCCTACGTGTTCGTCCTGGGCCGTCGCGCCGTCGCTCGCGGATACACCGGCGACCTCGACGCACGACTCCTCGACGACCAGGTCGCCGCCCAATCCTGACCGTTGACCCGCGCCTTGTGGTCAGTCGAACCGCGCCTTGTGGTCCGTTGACCCGCGCCTTGTGGTTCGTTGACCCGCGTTTGTCAGTCGAGCCGCGCCTTGTGGTTCGTTGACCCGCGGGTTTTGGTTCGTCGACCCGCGCCCCATGGCAGAGGCCGGCGCGGGAGCGACCATTTCCCGCGGTTCGTCGAGCCATAACCCGCGGCTCAACGGACCGTAACCCGCGGCTCAACGTCAGAGGAGGCCGCGAGCCTTCAGGGTGAGGTAGTGGTCGGCCAGGGCGGGGGGCAGCGCGTCGGCCGGTACGTCGATCACGTCGACGCCGAGGGCACCGAGCAGGTCGGCGGTGTGACGGCGACGGGCGAGCGTCTGCTCGGCGGCCGCCGCGGCGTACACCTCGTCGAGGCCGCTCCGCGTCTGCGCCATCCGCTCGAGCTCGGGATCACGTACCGAGGCCAGCACCACCCGGTGGTGCCGGACCAGGACCGGCAGCACCGGCAGCAGCCCCTCCTCGACGGCGGACGGCTCGAGGGGGCTCAGCAGGCAGACCAGGGCCCGCTGGCGCCCCAGCGACTGGACCGCCCCCGCCAGCGCGGTCCAGTCCGCCTCCGCGATCTCCGGCTGCAGCGAGGCGAAGGCGTCCTCGAGCCGGCTGGTCGCGTCGCGGGCGCCGGCGAGGCGGAGCCGCGTCCGCACCCGGCGGTCGCCGGCGACGACGTCCACCCGGTCCCCGGCGCGCGCCGCCAGGGCCGTGAGCAGGAGCGCCGCCTCCATCGCCGAGTCCAGCCGCGGTACGTCGTCGACCCGGGCCGCCGAGACCCGCGACGTGTCGAGCACGAGGACGACGCGCCGGTCGCGCTCGGGCTGCCAGGTGCGGACGACCACGGTCCGGTTGCGGGCGGAGGCCCGCCAGTCGATCGAGCGCACGTCGTCACCGCGCACGTACTCCCGCAGCGAGTCGAACTCGGTGCCCTGCCCGCGGACGCGCACGGCCGACCGACCGTCGAGGTCCCTCAGCCGCGCCAGCCGGGACGGCAGGTGCTTGCGCGACTCGAACGGCGGCACGGACCGCAGCGAGCCCGGGACGTCGCGGGTCCACTGCCGGGCCGCGAGGCCGAGCGGCCCGTGGCTGCGCACCGTGACCCCCATCGCCCGGAGCTCCCCGCGGCGCACCGGCCGGAGCGGTGTGGTCAGCAGGATCCGGTCCCCGGGGGCCAGCCGGACCCGGTGCCGGTTGTCGCGCGCCCCGGCGCTCGGCTGCCACGCGTCCCGGACCAGCAGCGAGACCCGCCGCCGCCCGGAGCTCCCCACCGCCAGGATGCTGGCGGTGTCCTGGCCCGCCCGCACCCGGCCGGTCGGCAGCCGCTCGACGGACACCCCGCCGGTCGAGGCCGCGAGCGCCACGTCGGCCCCGACCAGCACCGCGACGACCAGCACCCACAGCCACATCGTCGACACCGAGGGCCGCAGCACGACCGCCACCACCCCGAGGAGCATCAGGAGCGGGACGCGACCGGTGATCGCCACGACGCCGCCTAGCGCGGGACCGGCACGGAGCCGAGAGCCGAGGCGAGCACCGCGCTCACGTCGACGCCCTCGAGCTCGGCCTCCGGCCGCAGCGAGAGCCGGTGCGGCGAGCGTCGCCTGCGCGAGCGCCTTGACGTCGTCGGGCGTGACGAAGTCGCGCCCCGACAGCCAGGCCCAGGCCCGCGCCGTCCGCATCAGCGCGACGGCGCCACGCGGGCTCGCCCCGAGACCCAGGGACGGCGCCTGGCGGGTCGCCCGGGCGACGTCGACGACGTATCCCGCGACCTCGGGCGACAGCCTGCACGTCGCGTACGGCGCGTCGCCCGGCCTCGATGTCGGCGGCACCGGCCACCGCGGCCACACCGGAGGCGACGACGTCGTGCGGGTCGAAGCCGGCGGCGTGCCGGCGCACGATCTCGAGCTCCTCGGCGCGCTCCGGCACCGGGAGCACGACCTTGAGCAGGAAGCGGTCGAGCTGCGCCTCGGGCAGGGGGTAGGTGCCTTCGTACTCGATCGGGTTCTGGGTGGCCGCGACCAGGAACGGCTGGGGGAGGGCGTGGGAGACGCCGTCCACCGACACCTGCCCCTCCTCCATCGCCTCGAGCAGGGCCGACTGCGTCTTGGGCGGCGTGCGGTTGATCTCGTCCGCCAGCAGCAGGTGGGTGAAGACCGGACCCTGGCGGAAGGTCAGCTCGCCGCGGCTGCTGTCGATCACCATCGAGCCGGTGATGTCGCCCGGCATCAGGTCCGGGGTGAACTGCACGCGGCTGGTCCGCACCGAGAGCGCCGCGGCCAGGCTGCGCACCAGCAGGGTCTTCGCGACGCCCGGCACGCCTTCCATCAGCACGTGTCCGCCGCACAGCAGGGCGACCAGGAGTCCGGAGACGGCGGCGTCCTGGCCGACCACGGCCTTGGCCACCTCGGCGCGTACGGCGGCGAGCCGGGCGGCCGGTGCGGCTCGGTCGTCGCTCGGATGCGGGTGACACCTCTCTGTCGAGCTCGGTCAGCTGAACGGCCAGGTCGGCCAGGTCGCGGTCGTGCGTCGGTGCGGGCGCGTCGGGCCGCAGCAGGGCCTCGACCTCGTCGACCGCCCGGCCGGTGTGCTGCGCCACCACGGCCGTGACGATCTGCCCGGGTCGATCTGGCGGGGGAGACGGAGGCGGTCGCCAGCCGGGCCCGCGCGGCCGACCGCAGCGCCTCGGCCGCGTGGGCGCGGTCGCCGGCCCGGCGGTAGAGCCGGCCGAGGTTGCGGGTCGTCTCGACCGCCTTGACCTCGACCGGCAGCGGCTCCCGCGCCAGCGGCCCGAGCCGGCGCGCCACGCCAGACCACCAGCGCGACGCCGGTGGCGGTGAGCAGCCACAGAGCCGGGCCCGAGCCAGTCGGGCAGCAGGCTGGACGCGAGACCCTGTCGCGCCGCGCCAGGTCGGCGAGCGACGGGGACGTACCAGACCAGGCGGTCGCCGCTGCCCGAGCAGCCGGAGCGCGACCGCCGCGTTGTCGCCGTCGAGGATCTGGTCGTTGGTCAGAGCGCCGCGGGGCGCCGAGCAGGGTCAGGCCCGGCGTGGTCTCGCCAGCAGGACGCCCCCGGCGCCTCGGAAGCAGCCGGCCGTCGCGAAGGCCTCCGCCGCGCTCACCTGCAGCGAGAGCCCGTCGTACGGCGGGCAGCCGGCGGGCACGGGGCCGCGGCGGCGTCACGGTGACGGGGTAGGAGGTGACCCCGAGCTCGGGGCAGGAGCTCCGGCCCCGGCGCGACCACGACGAGCGTGGCGCGCCCCTGGTGCGCGAGCAGCCGCGCGGGTCGTCGAGCGCCCGAGGTTGCCCGCGGACGTGACCACGATCGTGGTCGACGCGTCGGCAGCGGCCCGGTCGAGCGCGTGGGCGGACCGGACGACGTCGACCGCGACCCCCTCCCGGTCCAGCACCCGCGCGAGTGCCTGGGCGCCGTTGCCGTCCGGGTTGGCGGGGTCGAGCGAGGCCGCGTAGGAGTGCCGTCCGCGGGCGACCCAGGCGGTCAGCAGCACGGCGACGACGGCCACCGCCACGACCAGGAGCGTGGTGCGGTGACGGGCGAGCCGGGTCGTGACCGTCATCGGGCACCCGCCAGCGCGTCGTCGAGGCCGAGCACGCCCGCGGCGTCGTCGTGGGACGCCGGCCGGTCGCCGTACATCGTGGCGTCGAACAGGTCGGCGCTCCGGCCGACCCGGGGGCCCTCCCCGGGGTACGACGCGGCCAGCCGCGCGGCGACCTCGTGCGCCGTCGCGCCCGGCTGGTCGTCGAGCCGCCCGCGCTCGATCTGGCGCGCGGCCAGCGCCCGGAAGCCGTCGACGACCGCCGCGCCGTAGTCGACCCTCGGCGAGGGCCGTCTCGGCCCGGCGGCGGAGCTCGGAGGCCGAGGGGTGGTCGTCGGACAGCACCGCGCGCGGCCGGGCGCGGACCCGCCGGTCGCGGCGAGAGCCGGGAGAGCACGAGCGCCAGTCCGACCGCGAGCAGCGCGGCGAGGAGCATGGTCACCAGCACCGTGACGCCCGAGCTGCCGGAGGCGGCCCCCACGCTCCTCTCGAAGAGACGCTCGAGCCACGCGAGCAGGCGTTGCGTCACGTGCTGCTGGTGGTACTCGCTCCGCAGCAGCTCGTCGCGCAGCAGACGGCGTCCCTCGGCGCCGGAGGGATCCAGGGGAGGGCCGGGGGCGAGCATCAGTCGGGCAGGATCCCGGCCCGGCCGAGCAGCTCCACGTCGTACGCCTCCTTGCGGATGCGCTGGTCGACGTAGAGAAGCGCGGTGACCGCGGCCTGGAAGGGCTGCAGGACCGCGGAGGAGACCACGGTCCCGGCCGCGGTGAGCAGCAGGTACACGGCGAGGCCGTACCCGCTGGATCCGACGAGGAAGAGCTGTCCCGCGATGCTGAACGGCAGGCGCAGGATGCTGCCGGCGACCCCGACGACCAGGCCGACCAGCAGCAGGATCCCGAGCAGCCGCCAGAACTGCTGGCGGCTCAGGCGTACGGCGCGGGCGAGGGCGCCGAAGATCCCGACCGGCTCGAGCATCAGCGAGGGCACCGCCAGGGCCCGGACCCGGACCCAGAAGAGCACGTAGCCGACGAACAAGGCCAACGCGAGCAGCACGCCGACCAGCACCGTCGCGCCGAGCGGCGCCTGGAACGCGAGGACGCCCACCACCAGGATCCCCGCGACCACGGCGAACGCGAGCAGCACCGCCGCCCCGAGCAGCACGGCCATCCCGAGCAACCGCCACCGCTTGCCCGCGGTCGCCGCCCAGGCCTCGCCCATCGTCAGCTTGCGGCCCACGGCCGCCGCCGAGGTGACGTGCGCGATCATCCCGGACACGAAGAGCAGGCCGACGGCCTGCAGCTGGGTGCCGAGGAACAGCGAGCCGAACGCCGCGACGAGACCCACGAGCTGCCCGTGGCTGAGACCGTTCCCGGCCCGGTCGAGGTGCAGGCCGCCGGTCGACCCGGTGACCAGCCCGACCACCACCGGCAGCACCATCGCGACCGCCGAGACCAGCACGGCGGCGCCGATGGTGGCCTTCGGGTTGTAGCGGATGATCCGGAAGGCGCCGTCGAAGATGTCGCCGAGCACCAGCGGTCGGAGCGGGATGGCGCCGGGCTTGTGCGCGGCGACCGGAGGGATCGGGTACGGCGCCGGCCCGGTCTGCCACCCGGCCGGGCCGCCGGCTGACACGGGCGCCGATCCCGGCGCCGCCCATCCGGGCTGCGGTGCGGCGGGCGCCCAACCCGGCGGGGGCGCCGAGGTGCCCCAGCCGGGGATCGGCCGGGGCTGACCCTCGTCGGGCGAGGGAGCCGGGGGCGGGCCCCCGGGCGGCGGCGGCTGGTCTCCCGACACGGCTGTCTCCCTGGTCCTGGGGGCCTGCCGGTCCCGTGCCGGACGCCCGCGGTCGCCCATCCTGTCAGGTTCGCGCCGCCGGCGTCCGAGCTTGCGAGGATGCCGTCAGCGGCGGGAGGGCGTCTCGAGACCCGGTGACGGTGCCGGATCGCCTGTCGTCCGGAGTCGCCGGTCTCGATTTGTCGTGCCGGAGCACATCTGTCAGGATTGTCCGGTTGCTCCGGCGGGTCGCCGGGGGCACCGCACTTGACTGTTGAATCGCGTCTCCCGCTGGTTCGGTGGTCACGTGCGGCCGCACCACACCGACACACGTCGGTCGGAGACCCGATGGCCCGGCCTCACGGTCGGGTGCCCACCAACACGATGCAGGATCCACCGCGAGGGGGAGTCGTGTGTCGCGAACACCGCGACACGCCCGACCTCGGGGGTCGGGGATCCGAGTCGTGTGGGTGAGCAGGTGACACCACGGACGGCACCGACCCGGAGCCGTGCGAACCAGACGCAGCAGCACGACACGAAGGACGAGAGAGACCTATGGCGGGACAGAAGATCCGCATCAGGCTCAAGGCCTATGACCACGAGGTGATCGACACCTCGGCGCGCAAGATCGTGGACACCGTCACCCGCACGGGTGCCAAGGTCGCCGGCCCGGTGCCGCTGCCGACCGAGAAGAACGTCTACTGCGTCATCCGCTCGCCCCACAAGTACAAGGACTCGCGCGAGCACTTCGAGATGCGCACCCACAAGCGGCTGATCGACATCATCGACCCCACGCCGAAGACCGTCGACTCCCTGATGCGCCTCGACCTCCCTGCCGGTGTCGACATCGAGATCAAGCTCTGAGGCTCCTGACATGACTGTTGAACGAAACGTGAAGGGCCTGCTGGGCACCAAGCTCGGCATGACCCAGATGTGGGACGACAACAACCGGATCGTCCCGGTCACCGTCGTCGCGGCGTCCACGAACGTCGTGACGCAGGTCCGCAAGCCCGAGAGCGACGGCTACAACGCCATCCAGGTCGGGTTCGGCGAGATCGACGGCCGCAAGGTGACCAAGCCCGAGGCCGGGCCAGTTCGCGAAGGCCGGGGTCACCCCGCGCCGCCACGTCGCCGAGATCCGCACCGCCGACGCCACGTCGTACACCGTCGGGCCAGGAGCTGGCCGTCGACACCTTCGCCGCCGGCGACGAGATCGACGTCACCGGCACGACCAAGGGCAAGGGCTTCGCCGGTATCATGAAGCGTCACGGCTTCCACGGCGTCGGTGCCTCCCACGGTGCCCACCGCAACCACCGCAAGCCGGGCTCCATCGGCGCCTGCGCGACCCCCGGTCGCGTGTTCAAGGGCGTCCGGATGGCCGGTCACATGGGTCACGACACCGTGACCACCCAGAACGTCACCGTGCACGCGGTCGACGCCGAGAAGGGCCTGATCCTGCTCAAGGGCGCCGTTCCCGGCCCCAAGGGCGGGCTCCTGGTCCTCCGCTCGGCGGCGAAGCGCGCGAAGGAGGCCTGATCATGGCGAGCACCACGAAGAAGAAGGCAGCCCCCGCGGCGAGCGCCACGGTCGTGAAGGTCGACCTCCCGGCGGAGATCTTCGACGTCGAGGTCAACATCCCGCTGATCCACCAGGTCGTCGTCGCCCAGCAGGCGGCGGCGCGCCAGGGCACCCACGCCACCAAGACCCGCGGCGACGTCCGCGGTGGCGGCCGCAAGCCCTACAAGCAGAAGGGCACCGGCCGCGCCCGTCAGGGCTCGACCCGCGCTCCGCAGTTCGCCGGCGGTGGCGTCGTCCACGGCCCGCAGCCGCGCAGCTACGCCCAGCGCACCCCCAAGAAGATGATCGCCGCCGCCCTGCGCGGGGCGCTCTCCGACCGGGCGCGCGACGGTCGCATCCACGTCGTCGAGTCGCTGGTCTCCGGTGACAAGCCCGTCGACCAAGGCCGCGCTCGCGGCCCTCGCGCGGCGTCGTCTCCGACCGCGCCAACTTCCTGGTCGTGCTCGAGCGCTCGGACGCGATGACCTGGCTGTCGCTGCGCAACGCGCCCGAGGTGCACATCGTGGCCGTCGACCAGGTCAACACCTACGACGTGCTGGCCAGCGACGACATCGTCTTCACCCGCGGCGCCTACGACGCGTTCGTCGGCGGCACCGCCTCGGCGAGCGCCCGGCCGGCCGACGGTCGTGCGAGGCCCCCGCGGCCGACGGCCGAGCCCGAGGCCGACACCGGCCGAGGCCGAGACCGAGACGGTCGCCGACGACGCCAAGCCGGAGCTGCCCCAGGGCGCGAAGGCACCGCTGAAGAGCGGTGGCGCTCCCAAGGGCTACGAGGTCAAGGGCAACGCCGACTCCGGTCTGTACCACGAGCCCGACGGCCAGTGGTACGACCAGACCGTCGCCGAGTTCTACTTCAAGACCGCCGAGGACGCCGAGGCTGCCGGGTTCACCCGCGCCGGCGGCGCCGCTCGGACGACGAGGAGGACGACCAGTGAGCACCCTGCACAAGGACCACCGCGACATCCTGCTCGCGCCGGTGGTGTCGGAGAAGAGCTACGGCCTCCTCGACGCCAACAAGTACACCTTCCTGGTGGCGCCCCGACGCCAACAAGACCGAGATCAAGATCGCGGTCGAGAAGGTCTTCGGCGTCAAGGTCACCTCGGTCAACACGATCAACCGGCAGGGCAAGACCCGTCGTACCCGCAACGGGCTCGGCAAGCGCAAGGACACCAAGCGCGCCATCGTCAGCCTGGCCGAGGGTCACCGCATCGACATCTTCGGAGGTCCGGTCTCCTGACCGGGCTCCTGACGAGGAACGAGACCATGGCTATCCGCAAGTACAAGCCGACCACCCCGGGCCGTCGCGGCTCCTCGGTGGCCGACTTCGTCGAGATCACCCGGACCACGCCGGAGAAGTCGCTGACCCGCCCGCTGCCCAAGAAGGGCGGCCGCAACAACCAGGGCCGGATCACCACCCGTCACCAGGGCGGTGGCCACAAGCGCGCCTACCGGATCATCGACTTCCGTCGCTACGACAAGGACGGCGTGCCCGCGAAGGTCGCGCACATCGAGTACGACCCCAACCGCACGGCCCGGATCGCGCTGCTCCACTACGCCGACGGCGAGAAGCGCTACATCGTCGCGCCGAAGGACCTGCGCCAGGGCGCGATGCTCGAGTCCGGCCCCAACGCCGACATCAAGGTGGGCAACAACCTGCCCGCTGCGCCACATCCCGGTCGGTACCACGATCCACTGCATCGAGCTGCGTCCCGGCGGCGGTGCCAAGATCGCCCGCTCCGCCGGCAACTCCGCCCAGCTCGTCGCCAAGGAGGGCTCGCGCGCCACGCTGCGCATGCCGTCCGGCGAGATGCGCTTCGTCGACGTCCGCTGCCGCGCCTCGATCGGTGAGGTCGGCAACGCCGAGCAGTCCAACATCAACTGGGGCAAGGCCGGCCGCATGCGGTGGAAGGGCAAGCGCCCGACCGTCCGTGGTGTCGTCATGAACCCCGTCGACCACCCGCACGGTGGTGGCGAGGGCAAGACCTCCGGTGGTCGCCACCCGGTCAGCCCGTGGGGCAAGCCCGAGGGCCGCACCCGTCGCAAGGGCAAGGCCAGCGACGCCCAGATCATCCGTCGTCGCCGTACCGGCAAGAAGCGCTGAGCAGGGAGTAGGAACCGATGCCGCGCAGCCTGAAGAAGGGCCCGTTCGTCGACGGCCACCTGATGAAGAAGGTGGACGCCGAGAACGACAAGGGCTCCCACAACGTGATCAAGACCTGGTCGCGTCGCTCGATGATCGTGCCGGCCATGATCGGCCACACGATCGCCGTGCACGACGGCCGCAAGCACGTTCCCGTGTTCGTGACCGACTCGATGGTCGGCCACAAGCTCGGCGAGTTCGCCCCGACCCGCACCTACCGCGGGCACGTGAAGGACGACCGGAAGGGCCGCCGCCGCTGACGCGGGGGCAGCAAGAGGAGATCGAGACCATGCCTGTGACCGAGCGCCGGCGCACCAGCGCCCGCCGCGAGTCGCTGCTCGGCGACCAGCCGGGGGCCTACGCGAGCGCCCGCTACGTGCGGATCACCCCGATGAAGGCCCGCCGGGTGACCCAGATGATCCACGGTCTCCCGGTCGACGACGCCCTGGCCCTGCTGCAGTTCGCGCCGCAGTCCGCCGCCGCGACGGTCTACAAGGTGCTGGAGAGCGCGATCGCCAACGCCGAGACCACCGAGGACCTCGACCGCGCCGACCTGGTCGTCAGCAACTGCCAGGTCGACGAGGGCCCGACGATGAAGCGCTGGCGCCCGCGCGCCCAGGGCCGCGCCACGCGGATCCTCAAGCGCACCAGCCACATCACCCTCGTGGTGACGCCCGCTCCCGACACGGAGAGCAGGCCCGCCGCAGAACAGGCGAGCCAAGAACCGGAAGAAGGGGAAGGCCTGATGGGCCAGAAGATCAACCCGAACGGCTTCCGCCTCGGCATCTCCACCGACCACAAGTCGCGCTGGTACGCCGACAAGCTCTACAAGTCGTACGTCGGCGAGGACGTCGCCATCCGCCGCCTCCTGTCCAAGGGCATGGAGCGCGCCGGCATCGCCAAGGTCGAGATCGAGCGCACCCGTGACCGCGTGCGGGTGGACATCCACACCGCCCGTCCGGGCATCGTGATCGGTCGCCGTGGCGCCGAGGCCGACCGCATCCGCGGCGACCTCGAGAAGCTCACCGGCAAGCAGGTCCAGCTCAACATCCTCGAGGTGAAGAACCCCGAGGTCGACGCCCAGCTGGTCGCCCAGGGTGTCGCCGAGCAGCTCAGCGGTCGCGTGCAGTTCCGTCGCGCGATGCGCAAGGCGATGCAGACCACCATGCGCTCGGGTGCCAAGGGCATCCGGATCCAGTGCTCGGGCCGCCTCAACGGCGCCGAGATGTCGCGCACCGAGTTCTACCGCGAGGGCCGCGTCCCGCTGCACACGCTGCGTGCCGACATCGACTACGGCTTCTACGAGGCCAAGACCACCTTCGGCCGGATCGGCGTGAAGGTCTGGATCTACAAGGGCGAGGTCGCGGGCACCCGCGCCGAGCGTCAGGCGCAGGCCGCGGCGCGTGCCGGCGTACCGGGTCGCAGCGGCCGTCCCGTCGCGCGGCGGTGAGCGTCCGAGCCGTGGCACCCGTCCGACCCGTGCCGACCGCGACGCCGCTCCGCCGCCGAGGCCGCCTGGCCGCGGCGCCGGCCGCGACGCCCCGCGCGACGACCGGAACGGAGGCCTGAGCCATGTTGATGCCCCGTCGTCTCAAGCACCGCAAGCAGCACCACCCCAAGCGGACCGGTGCGGCCAAGGGCGGCACCCGCCTGGCCTTCGGTGACTTCGGGATCCAGGCGATCGAGGGGTCCTACGTGACCAACCGGCAGATCGAGTCGGCTCGTATCGCGATGACCCGTCACATCAAGCGTGGCGGCAAGGTGTGGATCAACATCTACCCCGACCGCCCGCTGACCAAGAAGCCCGCCGAGACCCGCATGGGTTCCGGCAAGGGCTCCCCGGAGTGGTGGATCGCCAACGTCAAGCCCGGTCGCGTGCTCTTCGAGCTCTCCGGTGTCGACGAGACGATCGCGCGCGAGGCCATGCGCCGCGCGCAGCACAAGCTCCCCCTCAAGACCCGTTTCATCTCCCGCGAAGCAGGTGAATTCTGATGGCCAGCGCTGAAGGCCCACGAGCTCGACGAGATGAACGACACCGACCTCGAGGCCCGCTTGCGCGAGGCCAAGGAGGAGCTGTTCAACCTGCGCTTCCAGGCGGCCACCGGCCAGCTGGAGAGCCACGGACGGCTCCGCACGGTCAAGAAGGACATCGCCCGGATCTACACCGTGGTGCGCGAGCGCGAGCTCGGCATCCGGTCGACCCCGGGCGCGAACGAGGAGACCCAGAAGGAGAGCGCTGACGCATGAGCGAGCAAGCAACGACCCGCAACGCAACACGCGCAAGGTGCGTGAGGGCCTGGTCGTCAGCGACAAGATGGACAAGACCGTCGTGGTCGAGGTCGAGGACCGCGTCAAGCACGCGCTCTACGGCAAGGTCATGCGGCGTACGTCGCGGCTCAAGGCCCACGACGAGTCCAACGACTGCGGCATCGGCGACCGGGTCCAGATCATGGAGACCCGTCCGCTGTCCGCCACCAAGCGCTGGCGCGTCGTGGAGATCGTGGAGCGTGCGAAGTGATCCAGCAGGAGTCGAGGCTCAAGGTCGCCGACAACACCGGTGCCAAGGAAGTCCTCTGCATCCGCGTGCTCGGTGGCTCCGGTCGGCGCTACGCCGGCATCGGTGACGTCATCGTCTGCACGGTCAAGGACGCCATCCCCGGCGGCAACGTCAAGAAGGGCGACGTCGTCAAGGCCGTGATCGTGCGCACCACCAAGGAGCGCCGCCGGCCCGACGGCTCGTACATCAAGTTCGACGAGAACGCCGCGGTCATCCTGCGGCAGGACGGCGAGCCGCGCGGCACGCGCATCTTCGGCCCGGTGGGCCGCGAGCTGCGCGACAAGCGGTTCATGAAGATCATCTCGCTCGCACCGGAGGTGCTCTGAGATGGGGAAGCACGCGATGAAGATCAAGAAGGGCGACACCGTCAAGGTGATCGCCGGCAAGGACAAGGGCGCCGAGGGCAAGGTGATCCTGGTGCTCCGCGAGGAGCAGCGGGTCATCGTCGAGGGCGTGAACCGCGTCAAGAAGCACACCAAGGTCGTCAACCAGGGCGGTCGCGCCGGCACCACCGGCGGGATCATCACCACCGAGGCCCCGATCCACGTGTCCAACGTGATGCTGGTCGAGGGCAACGGCGTGACCCGCGTGGGCTACCGCCGCGAGGAGGTCCAGAAGCGCCGGCCCGACGGGTCGACGTACGCCGGCACCCGCAGCGTCCGCATCTCGCGCCGGACCGGGAAGGAGATCTGACATGACCGACACCGTGACGGAGACCCCTGCCACCGAGGAGAAGGTCACCCCCGGCTCAAGACCCGCTACCGCGAGGAGATCCTCCCCGCGCTGCGCAGCGAGTTCGAGATCGCCAACGTCATGCAGGTGCCCGGCCTGACCAAGATCGTGGTCAACATGGGCGTCGGCGAGGCGGCCCGCGACTCCAAGCTGATCGAGGGCGCGATCCGCGACCTCACCGCCATCACCGGCCAGAAGCCGATGGTGACCCGGGCCCGCAAGTCCATCGCCCAGTTCAAGCTGCGCGAGGGCATGCCGATCGGCGCCCACGTGACGCTGCGCGGCGACCGGATGTGGGAGTTCCTCGACCGGCTGCTGTCGCTCGCGCTGCCGCGGATCCGCGACTTCCGCGGCCTCGTCGCCGCAGCAGTTCGACGGCCGGGGCAACTACACCTTCGGTCTGACCGAGCAGGTCATGTTCCACGAGATCGACCAGGACCGGGTCGACCGTCCGCGGGGCATGGACATCACGGTCGTCACGACCGCGACGAACGACGAGCAGGGACGCGCGCTGCTGAAGCAGCTCGGCTTCCCGTTCAAGGAGGCCTGACATGGCGAAGACCGCACTGAGGGTGAAGGCGGCGCGCAAGCCCAAGTTCGCCGTCCGTGGCTACACCCGCTGCCAGCGCTGCGGCCGCCCCAAGGCCGTCTACCGCAAGTTCGGCCTGTGCCGGATCTGCCTGCGCGAGATGGCGCACCGCGGCGAGCTGCCCGGCGTCACCAAGTCCAGCTGGTGACCCACACCTACCTGAACCGCTGAAGGTCCCCGCGATCGACTCGCGGCGGAAACCACAGACGAGAGAGAACGACACAACCATGACCATGACCGACCCGATCGCAGACATGCTGACCCGTCTGCGCAACGCCAACCAGGCGTACCACGACTCGGTGACCATGCCCTACAGCAAGCTGAAGGCCGGGCGTCGCCGAGATCCTCAAGGCCGAGGGCTACATCACGTCCTTCGACGTGGCCGAGGCTCCCGACGGTGGCGTCGCCAAGACCCTGACCATCACCCTCAAGTACGGCCGCAACCGCGAGCGCTCGATCGCCGGCGTACGCCGCGATCAGCAAGCCCGGCCTGCGCGTGTACGCCAAGAGCACGGGGCTGCCCAAGGTGCTCGGCGGTCTGGGCGTGGCGATCATCTCGACCAGCCAGGGTCTGCTGACCGACCGCCAGGCGAACCAGAAGGGCGTGGGTGGGGAAGTCCTCGCCTACGTCTGGTAGCCCGAGAGCCCGCGAAGGAGAATCTGACATGTCGCGCATCGGAAGAATGCCCGTCGTCGTGCCCTCGGGTGTCGACGTGGCCATCGACGGCTCCCTGGTGACGGTCAAGGGTCCCAAGGGCACCCTGAGCCACACCGTGGTCACCCCGATCACCGTGGAGAAGAACGACGGCGTCCTCACCGTGACCCGCCCCGACGACGAGCGTGAGAGCCGGGCCCGCCACGGCCTGACCCGCACCCTCGTCAACAACATGGTCGTCGGTGTCACCGAGGGCTACGAGAAGAAGCTCGAGATCGTGGGCGTCGGCTACCGCGTCCTGTCCAAGGGCCCGACCCAGCTGGAGTTCCAGCTGGGCTACAGCCACCCGATCACCTTCAACGCTCCCGAGGGCATCACCTTCACCGTGGAGGGGCCGACCCGGCTCGGGTGTCCAGGGCATCGACAAGCAGCTGGTCGGCGAGGTCGCCGCCAACATCCGCAAGCTGCGCAAGCCCGAGCCCTACAAGGGCAAGGGCGTCCGCTACGCCGGCGAGCACATCCGCCGCAAGGTCGGAAAGGCTGGTAAGTGACCATGGCGATCTCCCTGTCCAAGCACAAGCACACCGCGGCTCGTACCAAGGCCCGCCTGCACCGTCAGGTGCGGGGCCGCAAGAAGATCGTCCGGCACCGCCGAGCGTCCGCGCCTGGTCGTGACCCGGTCGTCCAAGCACATCAGCGTGCAGGTGGTCGACGACCTCGTCGGCAAGACGCTGGTCTCTGCCTCCACGCATGGAGGCCGACCTGCGCGCCCTCGAGGGCGACAAGACCGCCAAGGCCAAGAAGGTCGGCGAGCTGGTGGCCGAGCGCGCGAAGAGCCCAGGGCATCGAGTCCGTCGTCTTCGACCGTGCCGGCAACAAGTACCACGGCCGCATCGCGGCCCTCGCCGACGCTGCTCGTGAGGGCGGTCTGAACTTCTGATGGCATCGAGCGAGCACAGCGGACTTTCAAGGAAGAGGACATCTCATGAGCGGAGCCCAGCGCGGACAGCGCGGGGGTGGCGATCGCCAGGGCCGGGGTCGCGACGACCGTCGCGGCGGCGGCGCTGAGAAGAGCGCCTACGTCGAGCGCGTCGTCGCGATCAACCGGGTCGCGAAGGTCGTCCAGGGCGGTCGTCGCTTCAGCTTCACCGCCCTCGTGGTGGTCGGTGACGGCGACGGCATGGTCGGCGTCGGCTACGGCAAGGCCAAGGAGGTGCCGGCCGCGATCGCCAAGGGCGTCGAGGAGGCCAAGAAGCACTTCTTCCGGGTCCCCCGCATCCAGGGCACGATCCCGCACCCGGTGCAGGGCGAGAAGGCCGCCGGCGTGGTCATGCTGCGTCCGGCCGCTCCCGGTACCGGCGTGATCGCCGGTGGCCCGGTGCGCGCCGTCCTCGAGTGCGCCGGCATCCACGACGTGCTGAGCAAGTCGCTCGGCTCGTCCAACCAGATCAACATCGTGCACGCCACGGTCGAGGCCCTGAGGATGCTCGAGCAGCCCCAGACCGTCGCGGCCCGTCGTGGTCTCCCCGTCGAGCACGTCGCCCCGGCGGCGCTGCTCAAGGCGCAGGCGGAGGCCGCTCGCGGAGGTGACCCACTGATGGCACAGCTGAAGGTGAAGCAGCTGCAAGAGCTCCATCGGCTGCAAGGTCAACCAGCGCGAGACCCTGCGCTCGCTCGGGTCTCAAGCGGATCGGCGACGTGGTCGTGAAGGAGGACCGCCCGGAGATCCGCGGCATGGTCCAGACCGTCCGTCACCTGGTGACGGTCGAGGAAGTCGAGTAAGTCAATGACGTTGAAACTGCACCACCTGCGCCCCGCGCCCGGTGCCAAGACCGCCAAGACCCGAGTGGGCCGCGGTGAGGGCTCCAAGGGCAAGACGGCCGGTCGTGGCACCAAGGGCACCAAGGCCCGCTACCAGGTGCCCGCGCTCCTTCGAGGGCGGCCAGATGCCGCTGCACATGCGGCTGCCGAAGCTGAAGGGGTTCAAGAACCCCTTCAAGGTCGAGTTCCAGGTCGTGAACCTCGACAAGCTCGGCGAGCTGTTCCCCGAGGGCGGCATCCGTGTCCGTCGACGACCTCGTGGCCAAGGGCGCCGTCCGCAAGGGCCAGCCGGTCAAGGTCCTCGGCCAGGGCGACCTCTCGGTCGCCGTCCAGGTGAGCGTCCAGGCGTTCTCCGCGCTCGGCCAAGGAGAAGATCGAGGCGGCCGGCGGCTCGGTCACCGTCGTCTGACCGACTCGCGCAGGGCGCGGGCCGGCGGGCACGAGGCCCCCGGCCCGCGCCTCTCCGCGACGTTCCTCCGATACGCCCGCTGTGAGCCCCCTGTTAGGCTTCCGGCGGCCTCTGCGGACGGCTGTGCGAGGGCCCGATGTCGTCGCTCGGGCGGTGTCACAACAGGTCGACGCGGTGGCGCGAGACCAAAGAAAGAGGATGCAGTGCTCGGCGCCTACGTGAACGCGTTCCGTACTCCGGACCTGCGCAAGAAGCTGTTGTTCGTCCTGATCATCATCGTGCTCTTCCGGATCGGCTCCCAGATCCCCGCCCCGGGCGTCAACGTCTCGAACGTCCAGCACGTGCATCAGGGGCGTCGCAACCGGCGGCGTCTACAACCTGATCAACGTCTTCTCCGGCGGCGCGCTGCTCCAGCTGACGATCTTCGCGCTGGGGATCATGCCCTACATCACCGCGAGCATCATCCTGCAGCTGCTCGTCGTGGTGATCCCGCGGCTCGAGGCGCTCAAGAAGGAGGGCCAGGCCGGCCAGACCAAGATCACCCAGTACACCCGCTACCTGACGCTGGGCCTGGCGCTGCTCCAGGCCACCGGCATCGTGGCGCTGGCGCGCTCGGGCAACCTGCTGCAGCGGCTGCAACGAGCCAGCTGCTCTACAGCGACAACACCCAGACCTTCCTGATCATGGTCATCACCATGACCGCCGGCACCGCGGTGATCATGTGGTTCGGCGAGCTGATCACCGACCGCGGCATCGGCAACGGCATGTCGATCCTGATCTTCACCCAGGTCGTGGCGCGCTTCCCCAGCCTCGCTGTGGTCGGTCGCCAAGTCCAAGGGCTGGTGGATCTTCGCGGTCGTGATCGCCATCGGCCTCGTGATCATCGCCGCGGTCATCTTCATCGAGCAGGCGCAACGCCGGATCCCGGTGCAGTACGCCCGCCGGATGGTGGGCCGCAAGATGTTCGGCGGCTCCTCGACGTACATCCCGCTCAAGGTCAACCAGGCCGGCGTGATCCCGGTGATCTTCGCGTCGTCGCTGCTCTACCTGCCGGCGATGGCCTCGCAGTTCAACCAGAACGGCAACGCCGGCTGGTCGGTGTGGATCCAGAAGTACCTCGTCCGCGGCGACCACCCGCTCTACATGATCACGTTCTTCGCGCTCATCGTCTTCTTCACCTACTTCTACGTGTCGATCACCTTCAACCCTGAAGAGGTGGCGGACAACATGAAGAAGTACGGCGGCTTCATCCCCGGGATCCGGGCGGGCAAGCCGACCGAGGACTACCTGTCCTACGTCCTGTCCCGCATCACGCTGCCGGGCGCGCTGTACCTCGGTCTGATTGCCCTGATCCCACTGATCGCCTTCGTGCTCATCGGCGCCGACCAGAACTTCCCGTTCGGCGGCACCTCCATCCTGATCATGGTCGGCGTCGCGCTCGACACGGTGAAGCAGATCGAGAGCCAGCTCCAGCAGCGCAACTACGAAGGGTTCCTGCGCTAGCATGAGAATGATCCTGATGGGCCCGCCCGGTGCCGGAAAGGGGACCCAGGCCAAGGTGGTCGCCGAGCACTTCGGCGTCCC